>NZ_OZ242364.1:0-3662822 GCF_965208925.1 Candidatus Poriferisodalis sp.
TCTCTCACCGTGACGGTCAACGCGACCTCGTCATCGGACGAATCGGAGATCTGCCCTGCCTCGTCCACCCCGTCGGACACACTCACGCGCACCGAGTACCGCGACCGGCTCTCATAGTCCAAGCTGCGGCCCGGCGCGACCAGCACCCTGCCAGCGGCATCGATCACGAAGTCCTCGTTGAACGCGTCGACATCTTGGCCGCTGACGGTGAAGCTCAACGCGTCGCCGTCGGGATCGCGCGCTCTCAGAGAGCCGACGGCCGCGCCCCCACCGCGGTCCTCATCCACCGCGAACGACAACGGGTCCGCACCGTCCGGTACCTTCCAGTCCCTGAAGAACGGCGCCAGATTCACCTGACCGCCCACCGGCCTGCCCACGACCCGGAAACGCAGCTCGCCTCCGAAATTGTCGTACCCCGGAATCTCGGTGCGGTACACCAGATTGGACGGGATCTCCTTGGTCCAGTGCACGCCGGAAACCTGCGCATCCTGCGTGTTCAGCAGCCTGGACCACGAGTCATCATACTTCTTCCGATGAAGCTCGGCCAAGGTCCAGCCCGCCGAGGCACTGTGGGTCTCGCCCTCCGAGTATGCGTTGGTCCAGCTCAGCCGAGGCGTGACCTCCGACAGCCCCGACCGGCGGGAGAACACGATGGCATAAGAGGAATCACCCGACAGAACCACGCCGTCGGTCGTCGGCACAAACGTGTTCAGCCCCTCAGTTATCGGACTCGGCCCCTCGAGAGCGATGCACGGCACATCAACGCCCAGCCAATGCGCCGCCGGGCACTGCTCGACATCGATGCCGACGCCCTCGAGCAAGTCCATCTCGATCTCATCGAGTTCCCATCCCTCGGGGTTCGTGCCCGTATTGAAGTACACAGCCCAGCCCGAGAGGCCCAGGTGAGCATCCCTAATGACCGTGCTGCAGGTCGCGCTGCCCCACGATCCGAGGTTGCCGACAAGCGTCCAAGCGGGCTCGGAATCGGTGTTCTGCTGGGCGGCGACGGGCTCTTCGTCGTCGCCGTTCTCTTGCTCAACGAACTCCACGAACTCGATCTGGGGCGGGGGCAGCTCGATCTGGGGCTCCTCGGCGTCCTGATCGTCCTGGGTGCCCTGCTCTTGGTGCACAGACGACTCGTCGACGCCCTGCTGTTCGTCGCGCTGTTGGGCTTGCTGGTGGGCGAGCAGCGACGCCGCCGAGTGCACGGTGGCGGCGGTCTCGTTGGTCCACGGCGACGCTGACACCTTGCCTCGGGCGTCGCGGAACCGCGCCCGCAGCTGCACCTTGTACGCGGCGCCCTCCTCCAGACCCGACAGGGTCACCGAGGTGGCGTCTGCGGCGGGCCACTCGTTGCCGCGATGAGCCTCGTTGGCGAACCGGAACGACAAGAACTCCAGATCCTCCCGCGCCCAGCTCACCCGGTACTCGAACGGCACCAGCACCGGCGCCTCCCACGAAATGGTCAGCTCACCCGCAGCACCGCTCCACAGCACCACCTCGCCGATCTCGTCCTCAGCGCGCACCACCACCTGCTCTTGCTGCTGGTCCTGCTGCTCGTCGCCGCCCTGCCCGTGCTGCTGCTCGGCGTTCTGCTGATCTGCCTGCTCTTGCTGCTGCTCGTCGCCGTGCTGCTCGTCGGCCTGATCCTGCTGATCTGCCTGCCCGTGCTGCTGCTCGTCGGCGTTCTGCTCGGCGTCTTGCTGCTGACCTTGGGCTTGCTGGTCGGCGTTCTGCTGATCGGCTTGGTCCTGCTGGTCGGTGGGTGTCTGTGCGGTGTTGGGTGCCATGCGGTAGGCGAACACGCGGTGCTGCAGATGGTCCAGTACCCACATCGTGTCGCCGTCAGACCAGATCCCCGCCGGCTCAGAGTTCCCCGCGTCCGCCAGACCGCCGAACCCCAACGCCGGCACCTGCTCGCCCGACCCCAGATCGTACGCGTCGATACGCGCCGCGGGGCCGTCGGCAACCCACATCGTGGCCCCATCAGACCACAGCCCACGCGTGCCCGACCCCACCACTCCCGCCAGCGACCGACCCTCCGACGCGTCGCCGGTCGCCGCGTCGAACGCCGCCGACACCCACCGACGCACCACAGCACGCTCGAACCAACCCACCACACCGCGACACAACACACGGCCTCGGCCCACCGGGTCTCGCTGACCCGCTGCGCGGCAACCAACTGAGTCGAGACTGTGCAGCCTGGCTAGCTGCTGGGGCCTTCGATGAAGACCTGGGCCGCCTCCGACACCGGCCGCCCGTCCGCGGTGCACACCGCATGCTCGCCGTCACAGCCAGAGCCCTTGAACACCGTCACCGACAGCCTGCGATCATCGCCGACCCTGACGGTGATGTCCCACAGATCGCTGCGACCCTCCACACGCTTGGCCCTGACCACCCGATGCGGGGACTGCACGAACACCCCACCCCCGTCGCGCATCGTCACATAGCTCACCGCCAACGGCTCGCTGAACCGCACCCGCACCACCACATCGGAACCCGCACCCGAATGCGCATCAGGCACACCCTCGAAACCCGCCGTCAACGCCGGCCCCACCGCTTCGGCCTCGTCCGTTTCAGTCTCGGGCTCGGCGGCCTGCTGCTCGGCGGAATCGGGCTCGTCGGCCTGCTGCTGGGCGGCCGGCGACGACACCACCGCCGTGACCTCACCGGTCCACGGCGACGCCGACACCTTCCCCTCCAGGCTGCGGAACCGTGCGCGGATCTGCACCTTGTAGCTCGCGCCCTGCTCCAGACCCGACAGCGTCACCGAGGACGCCCCGCCGTCGGGCCACACGTTGCCCCGATGGGCCTCATCAGCCTGCCAATACGACAGATACCCCAGATCCTCACGAGCCCACATCACCCGATACCCGAACGGCACCAAACCCGGCGCCCCCCACGACACCGACAACTCCCCCGGAGCACCGCTCGACACCACCACCGAACCAATCTCATCAGGCTCCAACACCCGCTGCTCCAACACCAACAACGGCCCCTCAGACTCCGACTCCTGATCGTCGGACCGCTCTTGCTCGCTCTGCTGCTCCTCCTCGGACTGGGGCATGTTGAACACGTGGACGCGACGTGCGGAACTGGTCGTAAAAAGATGGCTGGCATCGCACCACGCGCCCCGCGGCGCGGCCGCGAGGACTGGGGAGTCCTGCTCGGGGAGCCGCGAGCCGTCATCGAGGCTGTATGCGTATGTCTTGGCATCGCTCGTGTCAGTCACCCACAAGACCTCGCCATCGGAGCACAGGCCCCACGGCGACGAGTTGCCGGCCTCGCTCAGGCCGTCAAGGTCTTTCGAGGGATCGCGCTGGCCGGTCTCGAGCACATAGGCGAACACCTTGTGGACATCGGTAATCCACATGGTGGTGCCATCGGACCACATGCCCCTGGCCTCATTGTTCTCGTACGCCAACTCGAAGTCGGCCTCGGCCCGGCGGGTGCCGTCTGCCAGCGAATAGGCGAACACGCTGTCGTCGACCCAGTCGGCAGCCCACATGACGTCGCCGTCTGACCAGATGCCCCGGGGATCCCAGTTCCCGGTGAAGTTCCAGTCTTCGTCGTAGGTGCGCAGGTCGACGATGTCCCGCTCGGGCAGCCGGGTCCCGCTGTCGCGGTCGTACGCCAAGATGACGCTGCGGCTCTGGTCGACGACCCACACGATCGTGCCGTCAGACCACACGCCGCCCGCATGGGACGAACCCCCATTGGTGGCGCTGATGTCGTCGAGCATGATGTCGCGGTGAGCTGCCCAGCCGTAGTCGCCGACTGCGGCTCGATCAACCCTCACGCGGTAGATCTGGGTGCGCTGACCGTCGGAGGAGTCCACCGTGACCTCGAACGAAGTGGTGCCGACGTCCAGGTCGATCTGGTAGCCGTCGGCAGCATCGGCGTCAGGCGTGCTGATGGTGACCGAAGCGCCGAGGTCGGCAGGCGTTGCGGTCACCGTGGTGCGGGACACGCTGTTGTCCACGGTACCGGCATGGTCGTAGTCGATGCTGTCGAAGACGCCGAGGTCGACATCGGTCAGCTCGAGCGCTGACAGCGTTGCGTCGCTGGACACCGTGGCGTGCTGAGAGCGGGACAGCCGGACGGTGTACGAGGTGGAGACGTCGCCGTCGACCACCGAGACGGTCACCGCGGCTGGGTCAGTGCCCACTTCGACCTGGTGCCCGTCGACGGTGTCGTCGGCGTCGGCGGGGCTGATCGACACCTGGGCGCTGCGCGACGCTGCCGAGGCCCTGAGGGTGACCGAGGCGGTGCTCATCGGCAGGTGCAGCGAGTAGTGCCGCCGGCCGGGCCGGAACGAGCCGAAGTCGAACCCTTCGATCTCCAGCGTCGACAGCATCGCTGTAGGCGGCATGTTGTAGGCGTAGACCTTGTCGACCCGGAAGTCGGAGACCCACATGGTGTTCCCGTCCGACCACAATCCGGCGGGGAGATGGTTGCCGATGCCGGCAAGCGTGGTGGCGAGCGTGTCGAAGTCCCTGGAGGGCTGTCGTTCGCCGGTGGCCAGGTCGTAAGCGAAGATCTTGCTGGTGTTCCAGTCTGAGACCCACATGGTGTCGCCGTCTGACCAGAAGCCCCCCACCGCGGTATTGCCCGCCTCGACGAGCGTCGTGAGGCTCTTGTCAGGGAGATGCTCGCCGGTCACCGCATCGAAGGCGGCGATGCTGTCGAGCCCGCCGTTGTGCACCCAGAAGGTCTCGCCGTCGGTCCACGCCTCGCCCGGCGACGCCGGCGAGTCGAAGGTCAGGCCGGGCAGCGGCGCGGCGGTGGCCGCGTCGAATGCATGAATCTTCTGGTTCGAGGGGTCGAGGACCCACAGCGTTGTCCCGCTCACCGTCACTCCATGGGACGAGCCGACGTGCGGATGGGCCTCGGGGCTGATGTCCAGAGCCGGCCGACGTTCGCCGCTCGCCAGGTCGTAGGCGACGACGGTGGCCGAGAGCGGGCCGGCGGCCCACATGTGGATTCCGTCGGATGCCACCGAGTACGGGTCTTCGATCTCCCAGCCGAAAAAGTGCTCCTCGGTGGTGTCACGCTCGAAGGGGGCATCCGACAGCCGGGTCACCGTCAATGTGTAGGTGCTGGGCTCGGAGTCGTCTGAGGGCTGCACGACGATCTTGACGACGTTCGTGCCGACGGCGAGGGCGACCTCGTGCGCGTCGGTGTCGGGGTCGGCGTCAGCAGGGCTGATCGTCACCGTGTCCGAGGGATTTGACGCCTCTGCGGTGACGACCGCCTCAGCGACGGTGGGACCGACCAGCGTGGTGTAGTCGAAGTACTGGGGGTTGCCGACATGGAAGCCGGTGACGGAAACGCCTCTGCGGACGTGGCTCATCGAAAGCTGCGAGAGGGTCGCGTCGCTGCTCTGTGCCCAGGCAGGCCCCGTTGCTGTCGCCAGCACCGCTGACCCCACGACGCATGCCGCCAGCGCGCACATCGCGCGACGCGGCCGACGTGGCCCTCGTCCTGCAGCAGAACCGAACAGCTGCCGAACGAGGCTGCCGAATCCCGCACTGCTGCGATTGATCATGTTGTTCCCCGATGCCTCAGAGCCGCGATGCGCTCTGCAACCGCTCGAGTCTGCGGCGCGCTCGTGATGGCGATACCCCGTGCTGGCGCACTGATGTCAGTCTATTCGCGGCGGCGACAGGCAGGTCTGTGTCAAGACGGCATGGACGTGCACAGCGGTGCTCAAGCGGTGAGCAGTGCGGCAGGGATGACAGCGATGCCGTCGGGTCGCCGGTACGCCTCGGGCCCGGTGGTAATGACTGCGGCATCGGCGAGCGTGGGTCCGATGCGTTCTGCGAGCCATCGCAGGTGACGGGTGTCGCTGTGGGAGGCGGTCTGGGTGAGTTTCACCTCCAGCGCCACGACGCGACCGCCTGCTCCTTGGACGATCAGGTCGATTTCGTGCTCTCCGCCCTGAGTGCGCAGATGGAACACCTTGGCCTCGTTCGCTTGCGCGTACACGCGCACTGACAAGGTGACCAACGATTGGAACAACGCGCCGAGCAGACTGGCGTCGCGGGGAATGCGCCGGCCGCTGTCACGCCCCTCGAGCAGGGCGTCGGCATCGGTCTCGAGCAGGCGCGCTGCGAGCGCCGGATCGGCCAGCTGGTGCACGGGTGCTGCGGCCAGCCGGCGCAGATGGTTGCGGGAGGGCAGCCACGCGGGCAGTTCCTCGATCGCCCACAGACCCTCCAGCGCCGCGCGGTAGGCGATAGTGGTGGCCTTGGTCGGCTTGTCAGCCTCGCCCGGCGATGCCGCGTCCCGGATCTTCTCGAATGCCGCGGTTGTCGAGGTAGCGGCGGCATAGGCGGCCATCCATCGACGCAGGGCTGCCCGGTTGCGCAGCGTGCGGCCCTGCTCGTGGACGTGACGCTCGGCGATGCGGTCCAGGTAACCGTCCAAGAAGGCCCTTGCTGCCCGCTGGGAACTCCCGACAAGCGCAGGAAAGCCCGATCCGGTGATCTGCTCGGCGTAATCCTCCAGCCGCAGCGAACTAGCTCCCTCCACCGCCGCGCCGCCGCCTGCGAGCAGGCTGCCGAGACGCACCGTGGGGGGGCAAAGGCCGCGCTCTGCGAGCGACAGTGGCCGCATGCGCACCGTGACGATTCTGCCTGCACCTGAGTGCGTCGGCGCCTGTGCCGGCGCTGCGGAGCCGGTCAGCAAGAACCGAGGCGTACGGGGGTCAGCGTCCACCGCACGGCGCACGACATCCCACGACTCCGGCAACCTCTGCCACTCGTCGATGAGCACCAGCGGATGGCCCTTGGCAAGACGCGAGGGATCGGCGCGAGCGATGTCGAATTCGGCGATGTCGTCCAAGCGATGCACAGTGGTCGCCCGGCGCAGCGCAGTCTCGGTCTTGCCGACCGCCCGCGGTCCCTCCAACGCGACAGCGGGCAGCTCGGCGCACAGCACGTCGAGCTCGCTGTCCACGATCCGCGGCAAATAGCCGTCCGGCACTCCCGGCCCCATTCCGGGCAACGTTATCGAACCAAACCGACGGCCTCTACTGCACCAACACGACGCGCGCACTGTTACCGATACGACGCACATCCAGCCGCAGCGAGCAGCGGCGCTTCCCAGCCTTGCCGGGTCACCGTCGCGGCGGTCGCCGTCGGGCGACTGGCTAGCTGCTGGGGCCTTCGATGAAGACCTGGGCCGCCTCCGACACCGGCCGCCCGTCCGCGGTGCACACCGCATGCTCGCCGTCACAGCCAGAGCCCTTGAACACCGTCACCGACAGCCTGCGATCATCGCCGACCCTGACGGTGATGTCCCACAGATCGCTGCGACCCTCCACACGCTTGGCCCTGACCACCCGATGCGGGGACTGCACGAACACCCCACCCCCGTCGCGCATCGTCACATAGCTCACCGCCAACGGCTCGCTGAACCGCACCCGCACCACCACATCGGAACCCGCACCCGAATGCGCATCAGGCACACCCTCGAAACCCGCCGTCAACGCCGGCCCCACCGGCTCGGACCCGTCAAACTCAGACCCCGACTCAGACCCCGACTCCGACTCAGACTCAGACTCAGACTCAGACCCCGACTCAGACTCAGACCCCGACTCGGACCGCTGCTCAGCAGCCGCCAACTCCTCAGGCTCTTCCTTCTGCAGCGAAACCGGTCCCTCACCGCCGTCACCGTCACTGTCGCTCTCGCCGCCCACAGCGTCGTCGCTGTCGTCGCCGGTGCCGGCTGGTCGGGTCAGCACCACCGTGTAGGTGAGTATCTCCTTGCCCGCCCTCACGGTGATGGTCACCACGTTTGCGCCCACCGACAGGCTCACCTGATGCGCATCGGCAACCGGATCGGCGTCTGCGGGCAGCACCGTCACCGACGCCCGCTCATCAGCAGCCACAGCCGACACCGTCACGCTCTCGACATCCGCAGCCACCTCGGCCTCATAGATCAGCTGATCCGCCGAGAACGTCAGCTCCGCACCGCTCACCGCCAACGACGACAGCTCCGCGCTGAACGGCACCGGCGGGGGCGGCGGGTCAGCGCGATTGATCCGAACGGTGTAGGTGCGGGTATCGCCGCCGTTCGCCGACGTCACCACCACCGTGTTCAGCCCCTCCGCCAAGTCCACCTGCACGCCGCCCACCTCCGCGTCGGCGTCCGCCACAGAGAACGACACCTCCGAGTCGGAGAACGCCGCCGCAGCCGACAACGTCACCCGCGACACCTCCAGCGGCACGCGCACCGAGTACTCGAACCGGTCCGCGGAGAACGGAATGTCGGCGTCGCTGAGCCTGAGCCAGGTCAGCAGCGCGTTGGCGGGCATGTTGAACGCCCTGATGGACTCGGAATACCGGGTCTCGCTGACCCACAACGTCGCACCGTCAGACCAGAACCCCGCCATGTTGGCTCCGTCGTATGCGGTGCTGTTGGTGCCGAGCGGGTCGGGGATGTCCAGGTCGCTCTTTCGTTCGCCTGTCGCCAAGTCGTAGGCCCAGATGCGGTTGGGTCCCGGGAAGATCTGTGAGGCGGCCCAGCCCTCGCCGACCCACATCGTCTTCCCGTCGGACCACAGCCCGAAGATCTTGTACCTCTCCGCCAGCCCGGCGTCGACTCTGTCAGCCCCCGTCTCCAGCGCGATGTCGGCATCGGGCCGGCGCTCGCCGGTGCCGAGATCGAACGCGAACACCTTCAAGGCATAGTTCTCGGCGACCCAGATCGTCTCGCCGTCAGACCACACCCCGCGCAGCAGCTGCGACCCCGACTTCGCCTTGGACGTGCTGATCGCCCGCTCAGGCAAGAACGCTCCTGTCTCGAGGTTGTAGGCCCTGATGACCTTCTGATGCAGATACGAGACCCACACGATCTCCCCGTCAGACCACGCGCCGTTGACGACCGCGTTCAGCGTGGGAAAGGGACTGCACCCCGGCAGGAACGGGTCATCCAGCAGCCGAGGATCCAATTGCAGACCCGTCGCCAAGTCGTAGCTTTGGATCGTGCACGCCTCCCGGATTTGGGGGCTGCCGCCATGGCCGATCAGCATGAGCCGGTCGTTGATGCCCCACACGCCCTTGAAATAGGCCCATCCGTCCTGCGGCGGGTCGCCGTGGATGCCGATGTCCGCGTCGGCATTGCGGCTCATCGCCTCCCCTGGATCGCGCACCACCATCACCTCGTACTGCCGCTGCACCATCCCGTCGGCGGAAGTCACCGACACCCGCACCCAGTTGCGGCCCCGGATCAGCCCCACCTGATGCCCGTCGGTCTCGGTATCGGCGTCGTCAGCGAGGATCGATACCTCAGCCGCCGAATTGGTCGCCGTCGCAGTCACCGTCGTCGCCGATACATCGCCCGCCACGTTCGCCGCGTACACCAGCACCTCCCCCGAGAAGCCGCCGAAGTCCACACCCGACAGGCTCAACGAGCTCAACGACGCATCATCAGCCGCCGGCGGCGGATCCGTCATCGAGTCCTCAGGCGGGTCCGTGCTCTGCGCCCCCGCAGGAACCGCACCAGCCGCCAGCACCACCGCCGCCGCCAGCGCACCCCAACGAACCAAACGGCCCGGCGGACCCACGAGCCCCGAACGGCCACGACGCCGCCACACACCGGCGGCAGGCACCGCAGCCGTGCCGTCTCGACCCTCCGAAACCGCGCCATCCCTCACAGCACACCCCTCCCGTGCTCATCGATGCCCGACGAGCCGAACCCACCCGACACCGCGCCCACCTATAGCACACCCATACCGGCACTCACGAGCCAGCACAGACGCAGCGCAGCCGCACTGGCGATCTCGAACCCAGCAGCACGCGCCCAGCCCGGCGCCACCCGCCCAAGCGCCAACCCCCAAGGCTGACACTCTCAGCCCGACAGCGAGCCCCGAGAGTCGACCGGTCGCCGCCCGTCAGCTGTTGTCGGCGGCGGGGGGCACCGTGACCGTCACGGTGTAGGTGCGGACATCGGCGTTGTCGGTGTCGGGGTCGCCGTCGGCGTCATAGGACGACGTCACCGTGATCGTGTTCTCGCCCTCGGACAGCGTCACCGAGGTTCCTGTTCCGGTCGTGCCGTCGGCTGCCTCCCACGCGACCGTCACCGCTGCGTCGTCCGCGAACGCCGCCGCCGCGGTCACCGTCGCCGACATCGTTCCTGCCGCTGCCGTGCCCGAGTAAGCGAAGATGCCAGTCTGGAACAATCCGAAGTCCACACCCGAGATCGACAGCGATTTCAGCGCCGACGAGACCGGCATGTTGTACGCATAGATCTTTTCGTCCTGGTGGTCGACGACCCACATAGTCGTCCCGTCGGACCACAGCCCCACAGGATCGCCGTTCCCGGCGGCCGCCAGGGTGTTGAAGTCCAGATCGGCCCGGCGGTTGCCTGTGGCGAGGTCGTAGGCGTAGATCCTGTCGTCGTACGCATCGTCGACCCACAGGGTGAGCCCGTCAGACCACAGACCCCGCGGCGTACCGTTGCCGGCGGCGCGCCGGGTGCTGAAGTCCTTGTCGGCGTCGCGGTTACCGGTGGCCAGTTCGTATGCGTAGATCTTGGCATCCCCCCAATCGACAATCCACATCGTTGTGCCGTCGGACCAAAGGCCCATGGGGTCGCAATTCCCCGCTGAGCACGACGCGTTGATGTCCTTGTCGGCGTCACGGGCGCCCGTGTCGAGATCGTAGG
Organism: Candidatus Poriferisodalis sp.; assembly: GCF_965208925.1. Classification (GTDB taxonomy): domain Bacteria; phylum Actinomycetota; class Acidimicrobiia; order Acidimicrobiales; family Poriferisodalaceae; genus Poriferisodalis. Next base: position 10,672 of record NZ_OZ242364.1, read on the forward strand.
CGTAGAGCTCTTGGCCGTAGCCCGCATCGGCGACCCAGATGGTGGTGCCGTCGGACCACAGACCCCGCGGAAAGTCGTTGCCGGCATCGTCGAGGGTGCTGATGTCCTTGTCGGCGTCACGGGCTCCAGTGGCCAATTCGTAGCCGTAGGCCCTGTCGAGGTTTCTGTCATCGGCGATCCACATGGTGACCCCGTCAGACCACACGCCGGTGGGATTCGGGTGGGTGGAGTGCCGCTGCAGAAGGACATCACGCTCCGGACTCCTCACGAATCCTGGCGCGAGGACCCGATTCAATTCGGCCTGTTGCTGGGCGAGCACCGCCGCTGTGGTCTCGGCGGTCCACGGCGACGCCGAGACCTTCCCTTCGACGCTGCGGAAACGCGCACGCATCTGCACCTTGTAGGTCGCGCCCCCCTGCAGGCCGCTCAGCGTGACCGAGGTGGCATCACCTGAGGGCCACTCGTTGCCGCGATGAGCCTCCTCATCCACGAACCGGAACGACAAGAACTCCAGATCCTCGCGGGCCCAGCTCACCCGATACTCGAATGGCACCAGCACCGGCGCCTCCCACGAGACAGTGAGCTCCCCCGGCGCACCGCTCGACAACACCACCTCGCCGATCTCGTTCTCGCCGAGCTCGCTCCCCTGCTGCTCATCGGGCAGTCCCTGCTGCTGGCCTTGAACCTGCAGATCTTGCTGCTGATCATGATGTTGCTGAGCAACAGGCGACGACGACACCCCCGCGGTGACCTCATCGGTCCACGGCGACGCCGAGACCTTCCCTTCGACGCTGCGGAAACGCGCACGCATCTGCACCTTGTAGGTCGCGCCCTCGTCCAAGCCGGTCAATATGACCGAGGCGGCATCACCTGAGAGCCACTCGTTGCCGCGATGGGCTTCGTTCTCGGACTGGAACGACAAGAACTCCAGATCCTCGCGGGCCCAGCTCACCCGATACTCGAACGGCACCAGCACCGGCGCCTCCCACGAGACAGTGAGCTCCCCCGGCGCACCGCTCGACAACACCACCTCGCCGATCTCGCGGCCGGACTCGCTCGCACCCACCGGCACCCCGAGACCGGCCAACAACACCACTGCGGCCGCCGGGACCAGCCAACGCCCCAGCCGGCCCCGCCGCGCACCGATGCCCGACGCCTGACCCGCCATCACCGCCGACACAACGCGATCCTGCACGGCGCACCCCTTCCATGACCGCTCCATGCCCGGCGAGCCGCAGCCGCCCGGCGCCGCGCCACGTCTAGCACATTCGTACCAACACCTACGCACCGCCACAGCTCCGACTCTGTCGTGCGCCCTGCCGAGTTGCCGAGCGACACTGCCCGGTCTGTCATCCGCAATGTGGATAGTCAATTATCCTTTTGTGCATGACCTACCTGCGGAGGCACATCGACGAACGCCTCACGCACCTCATGGACGTCCACCCGGCGTGCCTCGTCGAAGGGATCAGGGGCACCGGCAAGACGTCCAGCGCGCAGCGCCTCGCCCGATCGACGCTGCGCCTGGACGATCCGCCTGTCGCCGCAATGGTCGCCGACGACCCCGAGGCTGCATACGGCTCCCTGCAGCCGCCCGTGCTGCTTGACGAATGGCAGCGAGTGCCCACAGTGTGGGATGCGGTACGTCGATCCATCGACGAGGAACGGTCGCCAGGCCGGTTCATCCTGAGCGGGTCGTCCCGGGCCGCGATGCGCACCGACGTTCATGCAGGCGCCGGACGCATCCTGCCGGTGCGTCTGCGTCCCATGACGCTGTCTGAGCGTCGGGGCACGGCACCGGCGGTGGCGTTCCGCGATCTCGCCGAGCACGGCATCGAGGCAGTCCGAGGCGTCCGCTCGCCGTTCTCGCCCGCCGAACAGGTGGCAGCGACCACCGAGTCCGGCCTGCCGGGCTACCTCGGCATGAGCGCCGCCGGCCACCACGAGGCGCTGCGGGCCTACCTCGATTTGGCGGTAGCCAGGGATCTGGCCGAGATCGCGCCAGCGCAGCGGGACATCACCAAGCTGCGCAACTACGTGCGCGCGTACGGCGCCACCGTCGGCACGACTGCCGAGCACGCTGCGATCCACAATGCTGCGGGCGTCTCCAAGGCAACCGGCGAGACGTACCACGATCTGCTCGTGCGGCTGGGTCTCGTCGAGGAGCTGACCGGTTGGTCGAACAACCTGCTCAAGCGCCTGACGCGTCGCCCGAAGCGACACCTCGTGGACCCCGCACTGGCGGCCGCCGACCACCACGAGACGGCCGCCGTGCTGGAACTGCGGCGTGACCGGCTCGGACAGCTCTTCGAGAGCGCCGTGGTGTGCCAGATCAGCGCGACCGCGGATGCCCAGGGTCTCGGCTGGCGATTCAGTCATCTGCGATCCGCCGGCGGGGAGCACGAGATCGACCTCGTGGCCGACCTGCCGGGGGGAGACGTGGTGGCATTCGAAGCGAAGCTGTCCCAGACCGTCAGCGCCGCCGAGACGCGCTCGCTAGCTGCGCTGCGCGACCGGCTCGGCGACGGCTTCCGTGCCGGCATCGTGGTGCACCCCGGCGCGACCGCCTACCGGCTCGGCGACCGGATCGCCGCAGCCCCCCTCGGCGTGCTGGTGTAGACGCCCCGCACAACCTCAACGCACCCGCGGCGGAGCCGCTGCGGGTGCCAGGTGCCGCCCGTCAGCTGTTGTCAGCTGCCGGCGGAACGGTGACGGTCACCGTGTAGGTGCGGACATCGGCGTTGTCGGTGTCGGGGTGGTGGGCGTCGGTCTCGCCCTCAGCCGGCGTCGAGGGCGTGGGGCCCGAACCTGTCAACGCGCGGGTCGTCGGGATCAGAGCCGGGACCGGGCACAAACACCAGCGCCCGCTGCGCCACCGGCCGCCCGTCCGCGGTGCACACCGCATTCGCGCCCTCACAGCCCGACCCCTCGGGCACCGTCACCGTGAGGGTGCCCTCGCTGCCGACCCTGATCGTGATGTCCCACAGATCGCTGCGCCGCTCCACACGCTTGGCCTTGACCACCCGATGCTCAGAACTCACCAGCACCGCGCCGCCGTCGCGCATCGTCACATAGCTCACCGCCAACGGCTCGCTGAACCGCACCCGCACCACCAAATCAGTGCCCACACCCCCATGAGCATCAGGCACACCCTCGAAACCCGCCGTCAACGGCGGCAACCCCGACCCGTCAGACCCGTCAGACCCCGACTCGGACCGCTGCTCAGCAGCCACCAACTCCTCAGGCTCCTCACCCAACAGCTCCCCCTGCTGCTGGGCAGGGATCTCGGCGAGCCGGGTGACATTGATGGTGTAGGTGCGCGCTATTCCGCCGTTGGCCACCGTGACCGTGATCTCGTTGGCGCCTTCGGCCAGCTCCACCTGGTGGCCGTCGGCCGGGTCAGCGTCTTCGGGCACGATCGTCACGTTCGCCTCCGCCATGTGAGCCGCGGCGGCGATCGTGGTGGACGTCGTGACTGCGGGCGCAACGAGGTCGTAGACGGGTTCGAGCGAGTCGAACTCGCCGATGTCCATGCCGGTGAGCTCGAGCGATTCGAGCGCCGCCGTGGGCATTTCGTACACATAGACGCGGCGGTCGACCGTGTCCGACACGAACAGCCGCCACCCGTCGGACCAGATGCCCCACGGGTCGTCGTTGCCCACCGCGTGCATGAGCGACGCGTCGATCTCCAAGTGCTCGAGGCGCGTGTCCAGCGACGGTCTCGATATCCCTGCGTAGGGGTACGACTCGGCGGTGTTGTCGTACACGTAGATGTGGTCGTCGGCGGGATCGACGATCCACATGTGCCTTCCGTCGGGAGACCACACGCCTGCGGGGTCGGTGTTGCCTTCGAGGTACAGCGTGTCGAGCAGCGCACGCTCGAGGTGTATGCGCGAGGTGTAGTCGCCGATGGCTCTGACGTCGGTGCTGCAGCTCGCGGTGGAAATGTCGTAGGCCCACAGCGAGGCCTCGTGACTGGTGTTCCAGGCAACCTCGGGGTCGGCGGACCACAAGATGCCGTCGTGCACCCACAGGCCCGTGGCCTCCTCGTTCTGGTAGTGATACCCGTAGTTGCCCAGTTTCCCGAGGCAGAACTCAGATCCGGCGTACTCGCCGGTGTCCAGCCGGTAAGCGGAGACCCGGGCCGCGCTGGGCTGCCTCGGAGACCGGTTCAGCCCCGACTCGACAAGGCGCTCGGCAACCCACATCAGCTCGCCGTCCGATGCGAGGCCGCCGGCGGGTCGTCGTGGCACAGCCGAGTCGCCGGTGCGCACACGGGAGAGATCCGAGATGTCGCGCTCGGGCAGGCGCGCCATGGTCTCGAGGTCGTAGGCATAGACGCGAACGTCCTTGGTGTCCATGACCCACATGACCTCGCCGTCAGACCAGATGCCCCTCGGAGCGTCGTTGTCAGGATGGAGATCGCCGTAGGCGCCGACCGAGCCCGTGTCCCGGCCCAGGCGGAAGACGTACTCGTTGCGGGTGCTGCCGTCTCCCGACACCACCTCCACCCGCGCGGTGGTGGCGAGCCAGCGGTCGAGACGGATCTGGTGGCCCTCGGTGGTGATGTCCGCGTCACGCGGGTAGTACCTGACCTCGGCGGATGCATCGGTCGCCGCCGCGCTCACGGTGGTGTACTGCTGCCACGCGGGCAGCGCCAGCACATATTCGGCATTGTCGAGATCGCTGCCGTCGAAATCGAACGGCTGCGCGCCGCTGAACGAGACCGCCGACAGTGTCGCCGTGTCGCTGAGGGCCGTGCCGGCTACGAAGACCGCCACGGTGTAGACGTCGACCTGGGCGTCGTGCAGCACCATCACGCCGATCGTGTTCGGTCCGGCGGACAGCTCGACCTGGTGGCCGTCGGTGTCGGGGTCGGCGTCGCCGGGCAATATCGCAACCTCGGCACCGGGGACTGTCGTTGTCGACACCGTCGTGGGCGACACCGAGTCGGCGCTTTCCAGCCGGACCTCGTAGTGATAGGTGTCCGCCGAGAACCCGCCTGGCAGAGCGATACCCGACAGCTCAAGCGCGGTGAGGGCCGTGTGCGGCTGCGCCGAGGCCGGCGGCACCAACCCCGAACCGGCCATCGCGGCCAGCCCAAGCACGCCGACTGCGATCGCGGTGCGCCTGCGCGGCGCACCGAGCTTCTGGGCGTTTGGGGCCATGATTCACCTCGGGTTTTGCGTGTCCCGGGACACCCATCGAGGCTAGCTCACCTTGATTTGACCAGCTCATACATGCCGATCCATCGATATAGGGGTGCTCTGGGTGACGCGGTGTCGGGCGGGCGCAGTGCCTGCGGGCGCACAGAGCTCGGATCCGCCGACGGCCGATGATGCGTCGTCGAGCATGATGATCCTGTCGGCCGTGGTCGCGCCATTGGACCAGACTCCCCCGAGCCATCTCGGTGACGCTCACGGGCTAGGAGGAGGGTGCCGCCTGCACGGTGCGGGTCCGCGCACGCTTCCGCAGCGTTGGTGGTGTGTGTGGGCTGGCATGATGGTGTCAGGCTGGTTTGGCTGGGGGTTTGGGGTGTCTGTTCGGGGTGCGGTTGGCGGTGTGGTGCGTCGGTTGTGGTCGGCGGTGTTGGCGATCGTGTTGGTGGCCGGTGTTGCGGCGCCGGCGGGCGCTGAGGATGTTGGTGCGGGCGATGGCGGTGCGGCGTGGGTTCGTGTGGGGGGCAGCGATGTTTCGTTGGGCGCGGGTCATGTGCTGCCGTATTCGCTGTGGTCTGACGGTGTGACGCTGTGGGTGAGCGATCCGGTGGCGGGCAGCGTGCTGGCCTATGACCTGGGGTCGGGCGAGCGCCGCGCGGGCCGTGATGTGGACGGGTCCGCGGTGGGGTTCTGGATGCCGATGGGCATCGGCGGCGACGGGTCGGTGCTGTGGGTGAGCGATCTGGCGAGCGAGAAGGTGTACGGGTTCGATCGTGCCAGCGGCGCGTTGTCGCCGGCGCGCACGGTGGATCCGGGGTTCTCGCCGCGTGATGTGTGGTCTGACGGTGTGACGCTGTGGGTGGCCGATCCCGGCGGGGGCGTGTTGGCGGCGTTCGACGCCGCGACCGGCGAGACGCTGGAGGGTCGGTCGCTGGCGGGGGTGGTGGGGTCGGGCACGCGTGGGCTGTGGTCCGACGGGACCACGATGTGGGTCGCCGACGGCCCCGCGGCGGCGATCCGGGCCTATGAGGTGGCGTCGGGCGAGGCGAGGCCGCAGTCGGGGTTCGACGGTCTGGCTGATGCGGGGAACTCCGAGCCGGCGGGGATCTGGTCAGACGGCGACACGATGTGGGTGCTGGACCACCTGCAGCACCAGGTGTTCGCCTACCGCATGGCACCCAACACCGCACAGCCGCCCCAAACCCAACACCAAACCGACCAGCAAGACCAGCAGCAGCAAGGGCAGGCAGATCAGCAGGACCAGGGTCAGCAGCAGGACGCCGAGCAGCAGGACCAACAGCAGCAGGGTCAGGCTGATGGGCAGGCCGACGAGCAGCAGAACGGCGACGAGCAGCAGGACCAGCAGCAGCAGCAAGAGCAGGCAGATCAGCAGGACCAAGCCGACGAGCAGCAGGACCAGCAGCAGCAGCAAGAGCAGGCAGATCAGCAGGACCAAGCCGACGAGCAGCAGGACCAGGCCGACGAGCAGCAGGACCAACAGCAGCAGGGTCAGGCTGATGGGCAGGCCGACGGTCAGCAGAACGGCGACGATCAGCAGGGCGAGGAGCAGCAGCAAGAGGCTGACCAAGCCGATCAGCAGCAGGCGGTGGTGCGGGCTGAGAACGAGATCGGCGCGGTGGTGGTGTCGAGCGATGCTGCGGGTGAGTTGACGGTGTCGTGGGAGGCGCCGGTGCTGGTGCCGTTCGAGTACCGGGTGAGCTGGGCGCGTGAGGATCTGGAGTTCTTGTCGTTCCGGTTCGCGAACGAGGCTCATCGCGGCAACGAGTGGCCCTCAGGTGATGCCACGTCGGTGACCCTGAGCGGTCTCGAGGAGGGCGCCGCCTACAAGGTGCAGCTGCGGGCGCGGTTCCGCGACGCCCGGGGCAAGGTGTCAGCGTCGCCGTGGACCAACGAGACCACAGCGACCGTGCACTCAGCGACGACGCTGCTCGCCCAGCAGCAGGCCGAACAGCGCGACGAACAGGACGACGGCGAGTCTTCCCAGCACCAAGGGCAGGGCACCCAGGACGATCAGGACGCCGAGGAGCCCCAGATCGAGCTGTCCCCACCGCAGATCGAGTTCGTCGAGTTCGTCGAACAAGACGACGACGAGGAAGAGCCCGTCGCCGCCCAGCAGAACACCGACGACGAAGCCGAGCTGGCCGAAGGGGTCTTGGTCTCCAATCTTCGCTTCGGCAACAGCGACGGGCCGTGGGAGGGCTATGTCAGAAGTGGCGAGGCGACCGTGGGGCCGGCGCCCCAGGTGGTTTCGTTCACCACCGGCAGCGCTGGGCGGTACCGGTTCAACGGCATCAAGGTACGCGGTCGGCGCGGGGACAGTCTCTGCACAACTCCGGACCCGCTCGTGACGCTGCACAGCAACGACGGCTCCGCGCCCGGCGGTGTGATATGGGAGTCCGCCGACCGGTCAGTCCCATGGGACGGGGGCGGATGTGGCACGTTGCTGGCGACCCTCACCGATCCGAGTCGATTCTTGCCGCTTCCCTACTGCGACCGCTGGTCGCTGAACGCGAATGTGCACACCATCGTTGACGCAGTCTTCACGGTGCCGTCGGGCTCGGTGATCCTCGAGCCCGACACCACGTACTGGTTGTCGTTCACGATTCACAACAAGGACCTCCGCGCATCGGGCGAGAGATGGGTCGTTCAGGGCACGAAATCGCTTGACCAGGATGCAGCCGAGGGCTGGTCCATCGGCGATTTCCGTCTGTCCATATGGTCTTATGCGTGGTATCGATACCAGAGCATTCCCGCATTCGACCTGCTGGCCGAACTCATCGAAGACACCGATGAGTAGTCGCCTTCGGGATCAGAGCCGGGGCCTCTATCTGTTTGGCTCAGGCATCGGAGTGTGCTCTGCTGCATGTTCCGCTGTCGTGGCCAGTGCCGATTCTTTCTCATCGCTCATGATGTCTTCGATGAGATGCATCGACGCGAGAGGCCCGAGTCTGATAGGGCCTCGCCCGTCACGAACGAGGCATCCGATGTCGACGAGTTCTTTGATTCTGTGAGTCACATGGGACGACTCGAGAGGGAGAGATGCGCCTAACGTGCGCCTGGCTACGAGGCCGCCATGCTGAGCGACTGCCTTCAAGATTGCTTGGTCTGATCGAGGCAAATCGTGCCATAGGGACTCATGGACCCGTTGCCTGAGTTTGTTGGACGCCTCGCGGATGGCGAGATCCGCTATCACACTGTCCACGACTTTGCTTCGGGACCCGCTGATCTTCCATGCCTCGTCGCCGATCAGCTGCATCTTGTACGGATATCCGCCGGATGCTGAGGCCATTTCCATCACAGCATCGGCGGTGTACTCGCGACCGGCGTCTGTCAAGGTGTTGCTGAGAAAGGACAACACGCTGGACTGATTCAAGGAACCGATCGGCTCATCATGGCATCGCAGGAAAAATGTGATCTTCTCGCGCTGGAACAGATTCCTCACATTCGGCAGACCAGCGCCGACGAACGCGATCGGCAGCAGCCTGCGTTTGATCAGACGCTGCATGTCGGACGCGAAGCTGCGCAACTCCTCGACATCGCCCGAATGAATCTCGTCGACGGTCACCAAGACAGCCGATCCTCTCGATTGGGCATGGAGCCCCATGATCTCCAGCGATTCCTCGATGTTCGGCAAAGGCGTGGTCCGGCGCTTGGATCGCCTGCTGATGGATGCAACCTTGACCGATACGGACACCTCGGTCTCAGATTCCCTGTCGGGAGGCAGCAGCCCCTCGGGGGAGTCCTCGCTTGTCGTTGCGTACTTGCGGATCGCCCGCTCCATCCTTGCGTATATCCCCGGAGCGCTGGTGTCCGCTGACAGCACAGCCCATCCCTTCGACGCAACCGTCGATTCCAGCTCGTTCAAGATCACGGTCTTGCCCGATCCCCTAGGGCCGAGGAGCAACGACGCGAACCTGGGATCGGCAGGCCCGCTGCGCAGGCCGCCCTCGATCTCGCCGATCTCGTCCTCGCGGCCGACCAGCCGGTAAGGAGGCGTTCCGAACCCGGGTGTGAAAAGGTTGCGTCCTTTGGCAGCAGGTACGGCATCGCCGAACAAGTCGATCTCAGCCACGCATGCATGCTACATGTATGGTCAACTTTCGCGTAGGAAATCCGCTCAGCGCTGCTTCCGTCAACATTGACATGTGTCAATCAGTTTACTGATGCCACAGTCAGCACAATTCGGCTTGCTGATGCTCAGGACGCGGGCACGGTTGCGGTGGTCTCGGCGACCCGGTCACTGCGCAGCCTGGCTAGCTGCTGGTGTCGGGCCCTTCGATGAAGACCTGGGCCGCCTGCGACACCGGCCGCCCGTCCGCAGTGCACACCGCATGCTCGCCGTCACAGCCGGAGCCCTTGAACACCGTCACCGACAGCCTGCGATCATCGCCGACCCTGATGGTGATGTCCCACAGATCGCTGCGACCCTCGACCCGCTTGGCCTTGACCACCCGATGCGGGGACTGCACGAACACCGCACCGCCGTCGCGCATCGTCACATAGCTCACCGCCAACGGCTCGCTGAACCGCACCCGCACCACCAAATCAGTGCCCGCACCCGAATGCGCATCGGGCAGTTCCTCGAAACTCGCCGTCAACGCCGGCCCCACCGGCTCAGGCTCATCGGATACCGACTCGGGCTCGGGCTCGTCGGCCTGCTGCTCAGACTCGTCAGACTGCTGCTCATCGGAGCCCAGCTCGTCGGCCTGCTGCTGCTGGGCGACCGGCGACGACGACACCACCGCCGTGACCTCATCAGTCCACGGCGACGCCGACACCTTGCCCTCCAGACTGCGGAACCGTGCGCGGATCTGCACCTTGTAGACAGCGCCCTCCTCAAGGCCGGTGAGCGTGACCGAGGTGGCGTCGCCCTCAGGCCACACGTTGCCCCGATGGGTCTCATCGGCCTGCCAATACGACAGATACCCCAGATCCTCCCGAGCCCACATCACCCGATACCCGAACGGCGCCAAACCCGGCGCCGCCCACGACACCGACAGCTCCCCCGGCGCACCGCTCGACACCACCACCGAGCCGATCTCATCAGGCGCCAGCACCCGCTGCTCCAACACCCCCAACGGCTCCTCACCAGACTCTGACTCCCCCTGCTGAGGATCCTCGGACCGCTGCTCCTCGGACTGCTGCTCGTCGGACTGCTGCTCCTCGGACTGCTGCTCCTCGGACTGCTTCTGCGCAGTGAGGTCTTCACCGGGCACGAATCGCACATCCGGAGGCGGCGACGCCGCGGCCCGCTCGACGGTGACGGTGTACACCGTGGTTGTGCCGTCGGGCGCAGTCACCGTCGCCGTGAAGGTGTTGGCGCCTTCGGCAAGGTCGACTTGGTGGCCGTCGGCGCCGGTGTCGGCGTCGGCGGGCGAGACGACGACCTCGGCCTCGGGGTCGAACGCCTCATAGGTGAGCGTGGCCGAACTCACTGTGGCGGCCACCGTCGCCGAGTAGTCCCTCGTCCCCTTGTCAAAAGTGCCGAAGTCGACGCCGCTCAGCGCCAGCGACGTCAGCAGCGTGCTCACCGGCGCATCGACGGTCACGATGCTTTCGCTGAGATGGTCGGTCACCCACATGGTGTGACCGTCAGACCACACTCCCTGCGGGCGGACCACCTCGCCGTTCGGCCCCCGCACCTCCACATCGCGCTGCGGCTGGCGATCGCCGGTGGCGAGCTCATAGGCGTACAGCTTCGAATCCCAGTAGTCGGGCACCCACATCGTGACCGTGTCGGACCACGGATCGCCGGGAGTGTCGTTGCCGTGTCTTCCCAGACCGAGGATGTCCTTGGTCCCGACCCGCTGATTGGTGGCCGGATCGACGGCGAAGATCCGCTGGTGCTTCCGGTCGGTGTACCACATGGTCGTTCCGTCCGACCACAGGCCTGCCGGGCGCGCAGGGGTGAACCACGAGATAGTGACGTCGCGATTTGACGTGTACTCCCAGGTGGACAACTCGTAGGCGCGGGCCATTCCGTAGCGAGTGACGGCGACCCACATGATGTCGCCCTCGGACCACAACCCGACCACCGTGTCGTGGCCGCTCTCCAATCCGCCGAAGTCGCGGTCAGGCAGGCGCGCGAGGGTCTCCAAGTCGTAGGCGAACAGCGTGTTCGACTCCTGCTCGGCCGCCCATATGACCTCGCCGTCGGACCACAAGCCGCGCAGGCTCGGGCCAGTGCTCTTCTTCGGCAACCTGTCTGCAGGAGGGCGATATATGTTCACGGTGTACAGCCGTGTCGTCGACAGGTCCGAGGACACCACGGTGATCGTGAAGCGGCGGTTACCGCCCTCTGCGAGGCCCATCTGGTAGCCGGCATCGCTCTTGGTGTGATAGGGCCAAACGGTCACTGTCGCGTTGGGGTCCGTCGCAGCAGCGGTGATGGTGGTCTGAGTGACGTCGTTGTCGACTTGGGCGCTGCAGGGGCAATCATCGGGGTTGAACGTGGAGGCGCCGCTGAAGCTGAGCGTGCTGAGCGATGCGTCCGAGGAAAGGGTCGCGACGTCGTGCTTGACCACGTTCACGGTGTAGGTCCTGACCTGGGTGCCGAGCGTGACGGTGAGGGTGACGGTGTTGGAGCCCAGCGACAGGTCGACCTGGTGGCCGTCGGTGTTGCTGTCGGCGTCGGCGGGGCTGACGGTCACCGTCGCGTCGGATTCCGTGGCGGCTGCGGCGACGGTGGTGGCGCTCACGGTGTTGTCGGCCGCGGCCTTGTAGGTGTCGACCCTCGGGCGCAGTCCGCGGAAGCTGACGTCGGTGAACGAGAGGCTCGCCAGCCGCGCACGCGGTGCCATCGGGTAGGGGTAGACGATGAGGTCCTCGCTGTCGAGCACCCACATGGTGTCGCCGTCGGACCAGATGGCAGCGGGATCGTCGTTGCCGACTCTGCCCAGCGTGCCTATCTCGAAGCTGGTCCGGCGGTCGACGTAGTCCCAGTCGTAGGCGTAGGCGTAGATCCTGTCGTCGTCGTCGTCGAGCACCCACATGATCTCGCCGTCTGACCACACATCGCGTGGGGAACGGTTGCCGAAGCGCCCGCCGATGCTGCCGATAGTGCTGAAGGGCCGCCCGCCGTGACGGTAGTTGCCGGTGGTGAGGTCGACGACCAAGATCTGCGAAAACTCGCTGTCGGCGATCCACATGTTGGTCCCGTCGGACCAGATGCCCTCAGGCGCATAATCGGCGATCGGGAACACCACCGGCGACGGCCGGTTTGGTCTGGTTCCGTTGCGGTCGTGTGCGGGTCGGCGTGCGCCGGTGGCGGGGTCGTAGGCGTAGAGCCCGCCGTAGAGGCCTTCGAGGGCGTAGAGGTTCTCGCCGTCGCCCCACAGGCCTCCTCCTTCGAATCTGCCGGCGTTGAGGTCGTCGCCGTGGATGTCGTGCACGTGGGTGAGCCGGAAGTCACGGTCGGTCTGGCGTGCGCCGGTGTCGAGGTCGTAGGCGTGGACCCAGTCGGGGCCGGTGACCCACAAGACGTCGCCGTCGGACCACATCGACGCGACGGGCGTGGTGTCGGGGTCGAGGCGGATGACGCCGTCGGTGTAGGCGCGTCCCACGCTGATCGTGTACTGCGCGGTGGCGGACAGGTCAGAGGAGACCACCGTGACGGTGACGGCGGTGCTGGCGCCCGCGGCGAGGCTGACCTGGTGGCCGTCAGTTGCGGTGTCGGCGTCGCCGGGTGTGACGGTGACCGACGCGTGCGGGTCAGCAGGCGTCGCCGCGAGGGTGACCGAGCCGACCGAGCTGTCCACCGCAGCGGCATATGAGTAGGCGTCGGCGCTGAAGGTGCCGATCCCGACTGCGGTGTCGGTGTCGGTCTCGGCCAGGGTGAGCGCGCTCAGCGAAGCGTCGTCGGTGACGGCGGGAGCGTCGACCTGGGTGACGCGCACCGTGTACACCGCCGACACGGTCAGATCCGACGAAGTCACGGTGACGGCGACGTTGTTGGCGCCCGCCCCGAGCGCTACCTGATGGCCGTCGTCGGGATCGGAGTTCGCGTCCGCGGGCGTGATGTTGACCGACGCATGGGGGTCCGTGGGGGTGGCAGTCACCGTGGCAGAAGCGACCGTGGACGGCACGACTGCCTCGTAGCGGCGATCGGCAGCGTCGAACGTGCCGATGTCCACACCGCTCAGGCTCAAGGCGCTCAGCGACGCGTCGTCGTCGACCGCGCCGAGCGAGGAGCGCTCCACGGCCACGTTGTAGGTCTCGGTCAGCGTCCCGTTGGTGACCGTCACCGTGATGGCATTCGCGCCCGGCGACAAGTCGACCTGGTGGCCGTCGGTGCTGCTGTCGGCGTCCGCGGGCGCGATAACAACCGACGCTCCCGAGCCCGCAGCGGCCGCAGCAGCGACCGTCGTCTGCGTCGTCGCTGACGGCACCCGCACCGAATAGGAGAACCGGCCCGCAGAGAACACCCCGAAGTCCACGCCGCTCAGCGTCAGCGACCGCAGCAGCGCGCTGTCGGGCATCCGGTACGCGAACAGCCTCGACTCGCCGTCGTCGTTCGACTTGCCGCTGTCGGCCACCCACAGCGTCGACCCGTCCGCACAGCGCCGCCGGACGGCCGTTGCCCGCAGCGGCCAAGGTGTCGAAATCCCCAGCAGGACGCCGCGCGCCCGTCGAGAAGTCGTACGCGTACACCTTGTCGTCGGCCATGTCGGCCACCCACAGCGTCGAGCCGTCCGACCACAACCCCGTAGGACGGTCATTGCCCGCCGCATCAGGCGAATCGACATCATCATCAGGCCGACGCTCACCGGTGGCGAGATCGTACGCGTACACCTTGCTGTCCCAGTAATCGGCCACCCACAGCGTCGAGCCGTCCGACCACAGCCCCCGCGGCCAATTGTTGCCGGCCGCAGCCAGCGTCTCGATGCCCAAGAACGGCAGATGAGCACCGGTGGCCAGATCGTACGCGTACACCTTGGAATCGGCGCCGTCGGACACCCACAGCACCGACCCGTCCGACCACATTCCCATCGGATACGTGTTGCCCGCCCCACGCAGCGAATCCACATCATCGCCAGGCCGGCGCACGCCAGTCGCGAGATCGTACGCAAACACCTTGTCCTCGACCAGATCAGCCACCCACAGCGTCGCCCCGTCCGACCACAACGCGCTCGGATACTCATTGCCCGCCGCAGCCAGCGTGTCAAGCTCCGCATCCGGCAACCGGGAGAACGCCGCAGGCTCCTGCGCGCCAGCGCCACCAGACCCAACCGGCACCACCACCCCAGCCGCGACCGCAACCGCAACCAGCCGCGCCGCCCGGCCCAGCCAGCCTCGCCCGAACACACCCAACCGAGTCATCACCACCCGACCTTGTGGAGCTACAGACCGCCGACTGGCGTGCCGTGAATCTGGAGCATCATGGAACGGCCTGGGTCTGGTTGGGCCGTGTAGGAACCGACGGCGGATGCGCTGCGGCGCCACACTTCGTGCTCGATACTCCAGCCGGGATAGAAGCGGTCCTCTCCGTCGGACTCGGTGACCGTCCAATGGACGTGTTCGCCGCCGGTCGCGGCAGATTCGACAACGATCCAATAGCTGGTGGAAGCGTCAAGCCTGGTGCCCGACGGGGCGGTGTAGGTGTATTTCTTGGGGGCCGAGCTTGCATCGAGCGAGGCGGGAGCCGTGAGCGCGGTCGCGGTGCCGGTGCTGGGTGATGTGCCGCTGACGAGGCTCACCGTCGGGGCAGCGACACTGCTGCCGCGCTCGGTTTCGAGGCGGACATCGACGCTGGTCAAGTTGTAGCCGCCGGTGTTGCTGCCGGTTGTGAACCGCTGCGCGTAGTCATGGTCGACGAGGGCTTCGGCGGACTTCTCGGTTTGGCCGGTATTGCCGACCAGGACCGGGCCGTCGTTGTCCACAAAGCTCACCGTGGTGGGCCCCGCGGCGGCGTAGCCCGACGGCGGGTCGCCGAAGCTGATCGTGACCGATTCGCCGTCGTCGTCGTCGCTGTCGTTGCTGGCCGAAACGGTGAAGGTCGCCGTGGTCGCAGCCACGTCGAAGGTCACCGACGCGGGGATCGCGGAGTGGTCTTCGGCTGTGGCGTCGCCGCCATAGGAGACGTTCAGCGGGATCGTCACCGCTGTCGTGGGAGCCTCGGAAACGACCACTTCCACGGTGACTGCGGTGCCGCCCTCCACAGCCGCATAGGCCGGCGAGCCGAACTTGATCGCCGTATCCCCGACCACCGAGACCGCGTAGGGGCCGTTGTCGGTGCCGTGCCCTGTGACGGCGATGAAGTAGTTCCCTGCCGAAGCAGGCTCGAACCTGACGATGGCCTCGTCGAAGTCGTAGTCGATCTCATTGGCCGGCTTTGCCGAGGTCCTCGCCTGCTTGGTGCCCGAGGAGTCGTAGATGCCGACGATCTCCGCCATCATGTGGGACCGCCCGAAGTGGTAACGCATAGCGGAGCTGAAGGGACGGGCGGTCATGGTCACGACGTAGTCGACGTCTTGCTCCAAGACAACCTTGATCCAGTCCACATCGAAGCTGAAGTCGACGTTCCCGTCAATGGAGCCGCCCACGGCCACCGTCCCGGTGGTCGCAGTGGTCGAGGTGAAGTCGTCGGTCAGCGTCTTGAGCTCCACGTAATACGAGTCATGGAACGAGAGGCCCCCTCTGTTCACCGAGATGTAGTGCGTACCGGTCTCGCTGACCGAGAAGCCCTGGTAGTTGCCAAGGCGGTCCCGCTCGTCGAACGCGTAGCTGATCTGGCCCAGGCCGCCATTCTGTTGGTACGGCCGGTTCGTGCCCGGCAGCAAATTGCCCGTGCTGTCATACACCCCGGTGAGGTACCGCTGCGACCCGAGGATCGCCAGATAGCTCTGTCCCGCTGTGGCCGAGAAAGAGAACCAGTCCACGTCGTCGTCAGACGTCTGCGTGCCGCTGACCTGAGCGCCGCCAACGGTCACCGAGCACGTAGTCGCCGTGCTCGCAGCGCAGTCGGTCTCCTCGTCCTGCGCGGAGACGGGTCCGACCGCCACGACGGCCACCAGCAGCCCTACTGCGAGCGCCGCAACAGCTATTCGACGAGCGGTCCGGCGTGGCGACCAGACGCTCCGCAATGACTTGTCCAAGGCTCCCATGAGCATCCCACCTACGATCCGATTCGGGCTCATCCTGAGCCGATTTTACATCTGTGCCGACACTCAAGTGCTGGTAGGGACATGCTATTGACTGGTGCGGCTTCGCGCGGGCTCGGCGCGTCAGTCGCCCGAGCGCCCGCCGGCGTGTCACCGCTCGTTCCGAAACGGCGTGTGCTCGGTGCCGCTCGTCAGCTGTTGTCGGCTGCCGGGGGCACGGTGACCGTGACGGTGTAGACGCGCACATCCGCGTTGTCGGTGTCCGCGTCGCCGTCGGCGTCATAGGACGACGTCACCGTGATCGTGTTGTCGCCAGCGCTGAGCGTCGCAGAGGCCCCCGTGCCGGTCGTGCCGTCGGCAGCCTCCCACGCGACCGACACCGACGCGTCATCCGCGAACGCCGCCGTCGCGGTCACCGTCACAGACGTGGTGCCGGCTGCTGCGGTGCCCTCATAGGCGAACGTGCCGGTCTGGAACACCCCGAGCTCCGCACCCGACACCGACAGCGATTTCAGCGCCGCCGAAGTCGGCATGTTGTAGGCGAACACCTTGCTGTCTGAGCCGTCCGGCCACCCGGCAACCCACATGGTCGCGCCGTCGGACCAGATTCCCTGGATCCGCTTGTTGCCCGACCTCGACAGGGTGGTGAAGTCCAGACTGCTGCGCCTGGCGCCGGTCGCCAAGTCCCAGGCGAACAGCTTGCTGTTGGAGCTGTTCGCGACCCACATGGTGACGCCGTCTGACCAGATGCCCTGAGCCACCCGCGTGTTCGCGATCTGCGGGTCAAGAGTGATGGTGCGGGAACTCACATGATCGCCGCTGTCGACTTCGTAGGCATGTATGCGCATGGTCAATTGGTCGAGCACCCACATGAGGACTCCGTCAGACCACAGCGACTCGGGATCGGCCGGATAGTCGAATCGCGGGAGCACGATCTCCTTGTCGGCAAGCCTGCTGCCGGTGTCGAAGTCGATGGCGACGACTTTGGCCGCAGTGCCGAGGTCGTCGGCCAGCCACATGGTCTCACCGTCAGACCAGAACCCCTTGATGTTCACATTTCGATCCAGCAATTGTTGATAAGCGAATGTGCTGAGGCAGGCGCCGGAGTTTGAATCGACGTTGAGGCAGGCGCCGGTGTCCAAGTCGAGCTCGTAGACCCAATAGGAGTTCACCTGCACCCAGACCGAGGTCCCATCGGACCACAGATCGGTCACGCCGCCCTGGTCTCGCGGAAGCACCGGAGAGACGTCCTTGCCGACCTGGCGCGAGAACGGTCCGTCGTCGTCGATGAGGTGAATCGTGACCGAGGACCTTCCGATGAAGCCGGGGGGCAGATCTCCCAAGGCGAAGACCAGGTGCTCGCCGCCGTCGTGGTCGGTGTCGTCGACGGCGGTCACCGTGAAGGTCTTGACCGTCTCGCCCACGCCGAAGTCGAAGCTGAGGTCCTCGACGGAGTAGCTGACGTCCCCAGGAGAAGCGCCGCCCCGCATCCGCGCTGTCAGCGGAATCGTGACGGGCTCGTCGGGCGGGCTGTCGAGGCGGACACGGACCTGCACGGCGTCGCCGCCCTCGTACGCGTACGGGCGCGCTCTTTCCAGTCTCACTTCGATGTCGTCGTCGACGATTTCGACGGTCGCGGTGGTCGGGACTGCCACACGGAACCCCGGCGGCAGGTCGCCGAATCTCACAGACAGACGGTGGCCGTCGTTGTTGATGCTGTCGTCGGGAACGGTCACGGTGAACGTCGCGCTGGTCTGGTCCGCCGCGAACGCCAACGCGCTGCGCGACAACGAGTACCGGTTCGCCCGGTTCGTGCCGCGTAAGGTGGCCTCGAGCGGCACCGAGACTTCTCGCTGGGGCGCCGCGGACAGCTCGACGGTGACCGTCACCGGCGGGCCTCCCTCCTCGACCCGGTAGGACCCCTCGGCGAAGCTGACGACCACATCGGGGGCGTCGTCGTTGTCTCGTGGGGTGCTGCTGCCGCCTGATCCGCCACCGCTGCCGCCGCCTGATCCGCCGCCGCCTGTGCCGCCGCTTGATCCGCCGCCGCTGCCGCCGCCTGATCCGCCGCCGCTGCCGCCGCTGCTGCGGCCGCTTGATCCGCCGGTGCGGCAGTTGCGGAGTTCGTTGTCGAGGGCGTAGCGGGCAGCAGCAGCAGCGTCGGTGACGCGTATGGCGGGGTGGCCGAGCCGGGCGAGCTCGGCGGGGATGTCGTCGCTGAGCGTTTCGGTGTCGCCCACGAGTATCGCGAGCTGGGGGCGGATGCGTCCCAGCGCCGAGCGGGTGTCGCTGCCCAGCCCGTCCGCGCTCGCCGTGTAGAGCACCACGCTGTCGCCCAGCGCCGCCGCCAGCGCCGCAGCCGTGCCCACATCGGCCTGCGACCAGCCGTTCGCCACCACAGCGGCCTCCGCGCAATCGGGCGCCCACCGGCGAGCCGCCCTCGCCGCGGTCGCGACCCGGTCCTTGCCGCCCACACGCTCTGTCCCGGCGCCGCCGGCCGCCCCGGCCGCCGCAGCGACAACCGAGTCAGGCACCGCCGCCGCGCCGCCCACCACCACGATCCCGCTCACCGCCGCATCGGCCAGCAGCTGCCGCGTCCCATCAGGCAACGACCCTGAGTCCGAGTACAGCACCACGTCCGCGCCGCCCGCAGCCACCACCGCAGCCGCCACACCCACATCAGCCAACGACCACCCATCCGCCAACACCACACCCACACCGGCGCCGCCCGAACGGCCCGCCAGCACCCGACGCGCCGCCGCAGCCGCCGTCGCCACACGATCCGCGCCGCTCACACGCTCCACCGCGACACCCGGCGCCAATAGCTCCAACTCCCCCACCACAGCCTCGCCCAGCACCGCAGTGCCCCCCACCAGCACCACACCCGACACCGCCCCCGCAGCCCGAACCACCCCCACAGCCGCCTCGCCCAAACCACCAGCAGACCCCGCAGCCACCACCACATCACCCACACCACCAGCCACCAACCCCGCCGCCACACCCACATCAGCCAACGACGAACCATTCACCACCACCAACACCACACCACCAGAACCCTCCGACTGCGCACCCGCCGACGGCACCACACCCACCGCCAACACCACAACCGCGACCACCGACACCCACCCACGCACTAACCGCATGAGCCAAGCATGCCAGACCAGATGTGTCTCACACGTCAACAAGCCAACAGCACGCCCGAACCAACCCGCCACAGCCGCAACAAGACGCCCCGCTGCCCTCAGCTGCGGACCCTCAGACCACGCCGCTTACACAAACTTCCCGGGTGTCACTGTCGGGGTTGCCAGGGCCGTCATTCCGGGGGGTGACGGTCTGACAGTGCCTCTCCTAGAGCCCCCCGACGGGGTTCCGGTGAATCGTGACCGTGTAGGTCTGCCAGTTCGAGCCGTCCGCGGAATGAACCAAGATGGTGATCTCGTTCTCGCCCACGTCCAGGTTCACTTGGTGCCGATTTCCAGTGCCGGAGCCGGGCTCGATCTGCACAGTGGCGTCGCTCACCTCACTGGTCGCTGATACGAACACATTGCTCACGCGGTTGTTCACGGTCGCCCGGTAGTTCGGAGTGAACGGCGCGAACGTGCCGAAGTCGATGTACTCAATCTGTGATTCTGCCGGTGTCGCGGCAGTAGATGACTTGGCTGAGCTTCCGCTTCCGCTCCCAGTATCGACGGCCCTGCCGATCTCGAGTGATTCCAGCGCAGCACTCGGGGGCATCTTGTAGGCCTTGAGCGAGCCTGTGCCAAAGAAGTCGTCGCCTTCGGGTTCGGCGAATTCTCCCAGCCACATGAAGTCTCCGTCAGACCACAGCGAGCGCTTCGTCGTGTTGGCGCCATCGCCATCCGGGTGGAACCAGAAGTTGGTCAACGCGGCGCCGCTCTCCAGCGCGTAGGCATAGACCGTCGTCTTGTCTTGGTCATCGGTCACCCACATCGTGGTTCCATTGGACCACAACCCGGACGGATTCCGATTGCCGCTGGCCGTCTCGAAGCTCAAAGTGTCATCCAGAACGCCGGTCGCGAGGTCATAGGCAAAGATCCTCTGGCTGGATCTATTGGCTACCCATATAGTTGTGCCGTCAGACCACAATCCGCTCGGACGCCTGTTTTCGACTGGCAGTTCGATGTCATGCTCAGGCTCGTGGTCTCCGGACTCGAGATTGTGAGCGGCCAACCGCCTCTCATTCGGGTTAGACGGGTCGGATATCCACATAGTAGTGCCATCCGACCACAAGCCGTCCGATGACCATATCGTGTAGCTGACACCTATATCGCGTGCGGGCTCATGCTCCCCGGTCTTGGGGTTCACGGCAAACACACTGTTTGAATGATAATCGCCAACCCACATGGTGGTGCCATCCGACCACAGGCCGCCAGGACTGATATTTCCCCCGTGAGATTGGACCAATTCTGGCGAGAACTCGACATCGTGCTCTGGCACCCGGTCGAAGGTCTCGGGATGGTCTCGCTCGACCTCGATCGAATATACCTTGGCTGCGCCGCCTGCTGCGGTGACAGTGACGGTGATCGTGTTGGCTCCCGGACTCAAGTCTACTTGGTGGCCGTCCTCGTCCGGATCGGCGTCGGCGGGTTCGATGGAAACAATGCCCGAAGGAGCATCGCCGGAGACGGTCAATGACGTCGCCTCGGCGGTGACCGTGACGGAGTCGAGCCAGGTGGGCACAGTGCCGCTCTGGTAGCTGGTGGTCTCGGTCGAGAACCGGGGCGACATGCCGGCGTCGCTCAGTCCGAGCGATTTCAGGGCCGGCCGTTCGGGCATATGAAAGGCATAGATTCCCTTGTTGGAACTGAACTTTCCGATAGGCACCCACATCGTGGTTCCGTCAGACCAGAGGCCTGCAGGACCGAACTCGCCGTCGTAGTTGTAATGCGAGAAGGCCTCGACGTCGGCGTCGATGTCATAGTGTGGCTGACGGCGGCCGGTGGCCAACTCGTAGGCCAAGATCTGCTTGGTCTTGCCCTCGAGGAGCCACATGGTGAGTCCGTCAGACCAAATGCCCCTCACCCAGTCCTTCAAGCCAAAGCCGGTGCTGAAGGACCGTTCGTCTGAGAAGGCGCCGGTCTCCAAGTCGTAGGCAAAAATGACGCCGTTGTGGTCCGACACCCACAGGGTGGTGCCGTCCCCCCACAACCCTCTCGGCTTACCGTTACGGTACGCCGCCCACTCCGCTGATGACACGCCATCGTAGGGGTCTTTGAGGTCGATGTCTCGCTCGTTCCGGCGCGAGCCGGACTCTAGCTCGTAGGCGAACAGCCAATCGCGGCTGTCATCTATGGCCACCCACATGATAGTCCCGTCAGACCACATGTCACGAACATTTCTGTGCCAGTCGACTCGCAGCCCGTCATTGTCCTTGTCGGCAATGCGTTCGCCGGAATCGAAGTCGTAAGCAAATATCTTGTCGGCAATATGCCCGTCGCTCACCCACACGGTGCTGCCGTCGGACCAGATGCCGTGCAATATCGGAGACTGACGGCCGTCATCGTCAAGGTTCAGAAGATCGCGCGAGGGATCCCGGTCTGGGTTGGACTCCTCGGGCGTCGACTCGGTCGAGTCTTGGGCGCCGACGGGGTTCACTGCCGTCGCCGCCAGGAGCGCGAAGACAGCCAATAGCGACATCAGCAGTCGGGACGGCCGGCCGGCTCGCCCGGCTGTCAACCTGTACTTCTTGTCTCGGCCTGTTGACCCTTGCATCAGGATGCCTTTCTTGTTCATGCCGACTTCGCTTTCTCGGTAGTTCTCGGTGACCTGTCGGGGCCTACAGCCCGCCTGGAGCGGCGACCCTCTGAGAGGAGCCGCCTTCGACCGCGCTGTGCTTCAACTTGGCTGCGGTTCCGTCGGCGTTGACGATCGTGCCGCCATTGAGCTGCAGAGAGTTAGCGGGAATCGTCACGCCGTCGCTGTCGGAGTCGCCTTGGACGATCGTGTAGCGGAACACGGCCGTTGCGCCGTCGCTGCCTGCGTAGTCGGCCAAGCGTTCGACTCCGCCGATGTCCAGCGCAATCTGCGGGGTGCCCGTCACCGTGACACCGGAATCGAATCGGACATTCACCGTGATGACATCGCCGACGAAATAGTTGCCGCCGGCGCGACTCGAACTGAACTCGACACTCTGGATCCTGGGAGGAGCTGCCGAAACGGTCACCACAACGTCGAGCGTCGCTTCGTAACCCTCGAAGACTTGCGACATGGCAACGATGGTCACCTCGTAGTCGCTGTCACCGTCAGCATCGAGTGGCTCGGCGTGATGCGGCTGGCTGGCGAACTCCAGTGAAACCCCATCATCGACGTCGGTGAGTCGAAAGTCGTCCTTGTCTGCGCCTTCCAAGGACCAAGACACATACGCGCCGTAATTCGTAACGCTGAAGGTGCCGACTGACTCGTCGGTTCCGGTGTAGACCGTCGCCGATGACGAACCCAGTATCTCGAAAGGCGGCGGCTGAACCAGGTGTGGGGCACTGTCCGTCACTGGGCCGTGCGTCAGCGGCGAGTGCCTTCCCCGTCTGTCAGTGATTGAGCCTCCGTTGAGCCGCAGGGAAGTGGAGTCAATCGAGACGCCGTTGTTGTCCTCATCGCCGTCGACAACGGTGTATTCGAAAAATACATATGGCCCGCGTGCGGAGAGAAATTCGGCGGTTCGTGCAGTGCCACCGACGTTGAGCAGCAACTGAGGTGCACCATCGACCACCACTGGCTCTTCGAGCTGAGCCCATTGCGGAGCCGCGGGGTCGCCGAAGTGGACCCTGACGCGGATGGTGTCACCGGGGTAGAACACAG
The DNA here is from genome assembly GCF_965208925.1 of Candidatus Poriferisodalis sp. Taxonomy (GTDB): domain Bacteria; phylum Actinomycetota; class Acidimicrobiia; order Acidimicrobiales; family Poriferisodalaceae; genus Poriferisodalis. Next base: position 33,764 of record NZ_OZ242364.1, read on the forward strand.
GGCCTCCAGCTAGGCGGAAATCGAGGCCAAGCACCGCAGGCCCGTCGCCTTGGACCGTGACGGTTGCGTCGGCAGACCCGGAGCGGCCGCCGCTCGTGCTGGCTTCCACGGTGACCTCGTACACATCGTCGCCGTCGGCGTCGTCGCCGCCTGAGTACTGGTACGCGGCGGCGAAGCCCAGGTCGCCGTCGCTGCTGATCTGCAACATGTCGCTGTCAGGACCGGACAGTGACCATTCGACGTTCTCGCTGGTACCTGTCGCACTGAAAGACCCCACGTCGCCGCTGAACCCGCTGGGGACCGCATAGGACGTGCGCCCTTGGAGCGTCAGCGGCACTGGGTGCGTCGTCACCGTCAGGATTTCCGATTCCTGATTCCACTCATGAACCTGGCTCGCCTGACGTATCACGAACCGCTTCGCGGGCACATGGAGCGTTACCGACCCTCGGCCGAGATCAGTCCGACGTAGCGTGAGGTGGTACAGCTGATCGCTCAGGCCCCGAACATCGCTTATCCAGCCTCCCGTGACGTCGATATCCGACCATGCTTCAAAGGCCGTACCATCATCAGCGGTAGTAACCACCGGGTGTGAAAGGCGCAGTTGAACATCGAATTCGGCAGCGGCAATCGGCTCGGGAGACTGCAATTCCCAAGCAACTGTCAACGGGGCGCCAATCGTAAACTCAATCGAGCCCGCCTCATTCGTCTCGCCTTCGAACTCCACACTCCCTGCCGGAACCGACACCGTCAAAGTCTCAGAGTCGGCGCCGAAGTCGGGTCGAATCTCGAAGAACTTGATATGCGGGCCGCGATGATGATCGATGGCTCTCAAGACGGTTCCATTGACCACTTCGACACTGTCCAAGTCGAAATCCGTCACTTGCACTGCTGACCCGTCGCGAAGAAATGCGACACGAACAATGAAGTCAGCCCGCACTGTCGTGCGGTTCGTCTCGGTGCCCGACTCACTCACCCTGTGGAGCCATGGCGTCAGCGTGCGGGCACGGTCGTCAACGGCGCTTTCTCCGCCAGCGTCCTCGGGCTGCGATTCAGTTGATTCTTGGGCGCCGGCGGGACTCACCGCCGCTGCCAGCAGTAGCACCAGCACAGCAAGAAGCTGCATCAGCCGCCGGGATACCGAAGTCAGGAAGCTGTTGTGCCCGGCAATCCTCTCGGCGTGGGGCCTCCGAAATTGGGTCTTTGGCCGGTCCATGTCAACTTCCTTGCTTGCGGACCAGATCTATCGGGGCTCTACAGCCCGCCTGGGGTGGCGACTCTCTGAGAGGAGCCGCCTTCGACCGCGGTGTGCTTCAACTCGGCTGCGGTTCCATCGGCGTTGGCGATCGTGCCGCCGTTGAGCCGCAGGGAATTCGCAGGAATCGTCACGCCGTCGCTGTCGGCGTCGCCTTCGACGACCGTGTAGCGGAACACGACCACCGCTGCGTCAGTGCTGTGGTAATCGGCCAGGCGTTCGACCCCGCCGATGTCCAGCGCTATCTGAGGCGTGCCCGTGACCGTGACGCTCGTGTCGAATTCGACATTCACCGTGATGACGTCGCCGACGGCGTAGTTGCCGTCATCAAGACTCGTACCCGATGAGACGTTCCTGCCAGGACTCTGACCGAAGGAGATATTGTCGATTTCGGGAGGAGGAGCGACGACAGTCACCACGAGGTCAATAGACGCCTCGTATCCCCCAATTCTGCCGATGTCGAAGCCGATTTCTTCCGCATGGAGGATGTCTTCTTCCGCAATGGCGACGATGGTCACTTCGTAGTCGTTTTGGCCGTCGTCATCGAGCGGCGTGGCGTGATCTGGGGGGCTGGCAAAATGCAGATCGACTCTTTTGCCGCTGTCACCGACTTCGCCTGATGCTCGGAAGTGCTGGCTGTCTGGGCCAATCAGAATCCACCTCACCCATTTGTTTTCAGCCGTGGTGAACCTGTAGACGAATTTGGCCCCCCCGTACCTCGTCAACGATGTCGGACCCGTTATCTCGAAGGGCACCGGACGCACCACGTGATCGGGACTGGATGCCACCTGGGAATTCGTCAAGGGCGACTTGCTTCCGTTGCTGTCGGCTATCGAACCGCCATTGAGGCGCAGAGAATTCTTGTCAATCGAAACTCCATTAGCGTCTTCATCGTCGGCGGCAACGGTGTATTCGAAGAAGACCTGCGATTGATGCGACGAGCTGTACTCGGCGACTCGGGTTGTGCCTCCGACATTCAGCATCAGCCGAGGTGAGCCCCCGACACGAACTGATATCGGAGCGTCGCCGTAGCCGAACGTGACCGTGGCGCTGATGGTGTCGCCGGGATAGTAGACAGAACGCTCGCCCTTGAGGATCAAGCGTTCGTCGGGGTTCGGAGGACCCAGATGGATGTCGATCACCCGGGGTCCGTCGCCGATGACGCCTACACTTGTGTCGGCGGACCCGGAGCGGCCAGCGCTGGTGCTGGCTTCTACCGTGACCTCGAACACGTCGTCGCCATTGGCGTCGTTTCCGCCCACGAATTGCGCATATTGCGGCGCCGCGAAGCACAGCACGCCGCTGTTGCTGATCTGCAAGAGGTCGCTGTCGGGGCCGGACAGCGACCATTGAACCTCATCGTCAGCATTGTCGTCGTCCGCACAGGTGTCAGCGGAGTCGTCATCCGCCGAGTCGCTGTCAGCAGAGTCGCCGACAGCGGAGTCGTCATCCGCTACGACACGATCCGCCACGATGTGGAACCGCCCCAAGACGCCAGAAAACCCGCTGGGAACTTCGGCGGAGTTGCCCCCGCCGATCACCAGCGGCGGCATCGACTCTGTCTGCGTCTCTGAATCGTCACCGACAGAGTCTTCGGGCGACGACTCGGACGATTCCTGAGCGCCGACGGGATTCACCGTCGTCGCCACCATGAGCACGAATGCTGCAAGAAGCGACAGCATCGTTCGCCAATGAGCGAGCGCATTCCGAGCAGAACCCTCGCGCTGGCGAGCTTCGCGGATCGACCTGTCCATGACGGTTCCTTTCTCAGGCGGTGCCGCGGACGATTCGCGGCGTCTGCAGAACGAGCGGTCTCCGTTGAGCGGGCGCAGAGCTGTCCCCCATTCGCGGCTCAGCCGCCTTCAGCGAGGCGGTACCAGCCGCCGCCGATGAGGGTTCCGTCGACGTCGATCAGCCACATGCGCATGGTCTCGGGGCCGATGCCTTCAGGGTTGTCGTCGGCGGTGATCCAGCCGCCTTCGGCGGTGGCATTGCGCACTGCGGGCCCCAGGAGATCTTCAATGTCGGTGTCGATGAGCCCGGGATCGATGTGTGCCAGGATCGTGCCGTCGGGAGCAGCGGCGATTCCCGTGAAGAGCCCGTCGAGCGTGACGGTGCGGTTGTAGTACTCCGCGAGCGGTATGAGGCCTGTGTTGACGCCTCCGGGCTCGGTGGAGAACTCGAGGAAAGCCTCCAGCCCGCCGCTGCGGAAATGCTCGGCCGCCTCCGAGAAGAGCTGAGGCGCGAACTCCTCGGTGTCGACGTACCAGCCCGAGCCGAACAACAGGCCGTCGTGGCGCACCACCCAGGCGTTCTTGAACTCGAACGAGTCTTCGTCGCCGAGTGCGCCGCTCGCCGGATTGGAGAAGACGTAGGGCACCCACTTGCCGGCCTGGGTGGCCGTGAGCATCTCGGCTCCGAAGACGTACCCGTTGACGTCGGTGCCGATCCAGCCGTTCAGGTCAGCCCCCAGGCGGTTGTCGTCGTAGTGACCGATGATCGTGTCGTCGGAGTCGACGACGAAGACGTACCACTGGCCGTCGACGCTGTCGGGGCTGTTGACCTCGTCAAGCAGCGCGTCCAGCCCTGCGCTGTCGTAGAGGTCGATGGCCTGGCTCACGACGAACCGGGTGTAGGCCGCGGCATCCGACTTCGGCGGCGGCCCGTCGCTGACCGCTGCCTCGTCAGGCTGAGCCTCGGCGTCGTCGCCCGCCGGCTCGGCCTCGACATCGTCGCCCGCCGGCTCTGAATCGACATCATCGCCCGCCGGCTCCGGCTCGGCTTCTGCGCTTGCCGGCGTCGATGTCGTCGCACTCGGTGCTGTAGCTGGGGCGGCCGTCGCCGCAGTGACCTCTTCGGTCTCGACGACGGACGCGTCGGGCATGTCGGCCTGCGGCTCGTCGTCTGCGGTGCAGCCGGCTGCCAAGAGCGCGGCCGCAACCACACAGACCGTTGCGAGGCGGCGCGCCGATCGCGCTGATCCTCCCCGCACAGAACGCCCGATCGCACCGTCCACCACTCGCTCCTTCGAAGCAACTGCCGACACCGAGTAGCTGCCGACACTGTTGGGCCGACTCTACAGCACACTCAGGTCAGCACTCTTCCATCACCACAGCATCAGCATGGCTCCGTCAGCACGGCACGATCGGCACAGCACCGGCACCCGCCTCCAGCGAGGCCATCCGCTGGGCTCAAGGGCCACGGAATGGTCGCCGAGCGCACGGAAGCACCCGGGTGACAGTGCGATCTGTAGGGCGATTCAGCGTCGCTGCGGTCTCAGCCGTGAACTGACGCTGAGGCTCTCGTCCTCGCCGGTGGCCGGGTCATCGGCCCCATAGCCGCACACCGCGCCGGCGGGAATCTCGACCACGTCGTAGCGGGAGACACCGAGCAGCGAGCCGCGTGAGGGGTCCAGCGTGGTGTACCTGAACTTCATCTGGTCATAGGGCACCGGCGCCTCGAACAACAAGATGTCGCCAGCCCCCTCTGCGGCGGCGAGGGTGGTGAAATCGGTCACGATGCCCGAGAGGACGTGCTCGACCAACTCGCGTGCCCCAGCCTCCGCGTCCGCTACAGCCTCTTGGCCGACCCCCGTCTCGGCCCGAGGACACGGCAGGTTCTGGCTCTCACTGCGGTAGCCGCGGACAAGATTGTTGAACCGGACGGTGACCTCGGCGACGGTGATCCCGCCGGCAAGTCGGGTGGCGCCGTCCATGTCGGGATGGGCGAGGTCGACGGTCTGAGCGCGGCCCGCGCAGATCCCCCCGGTGGCGTCCGCCTCGAAGTGCCGTGCGAAGCCGGCGTCGGCGTTGAGCGCGTCGGCGAGCTGGCCGAAATTCGGCGTGCCGCTGGCGAACCGGATGCTGATGATCTTGTCGCGGCTCGACACTGCTATGTCGATGCCGATCTGCTCGGCGGCGGGATCGTGCGTGCTGAGACGGCTGGTGCGCACCTCCCAGGTGTTGCCCAGCGCTCCCGCTGCGTCGCCGCTGTCTCGTGCCGTGATGCGCAGCGTGCCGGCCAGCAGCGCCTGAGCACCCGAGAGGTCGTCGTCGGCGTCGCCAGAGACCGCGTCCGTGGAGGCCTCGTCGCGCGTCCTGGCCGCAGCGACGCTGATGCTCACCGCCCGCAGCGAGTGCTGCGGGGCGGTCACGTTGACACTGCCGGCCCTGCTGCGATTGCCGGCCGCGTCGACGGCGACGCCGTGACGCAGGAGCATCCGGTCTCCGGGTTCGAGCCGGTATGCGCCGCCCGGTGCAACCAGTTCGCTGCCGCTGCCGCTGCCGCCGGCCGCGGGGCGTGTGTAGCCCGTCGGCGCGGTCAGCCTCAGGGCGAACACTGCAGCCTCGTGCAGGGGGAGCACCTCCGGGGTGTCTTCGGCGACGACGACCGCCGTGCCGCGTCGTGTGATCACTCTGACCTGGCGGGGATTGACGATGATCTCGTCGAGATCGCTGTCGTCGCTGATGACCGCAAGCAGGGACTCGCTGCCCGCCGGGGCGACGATGCGGACCTTGGGCGCCGCAGTGTCAACTGCCGGTTCGGGCACCACGAGCCTCGCCGGGCTGAAGGGCCTCCGGTCGTCGCGCGCTCCGAACCTGACCTCGGTCGGCCGCAGCTCGATGACGTCGCCGGCCTCGAGCGGGTGCCGCAGGTTGATCTTGAACCGTCGGGGCTCGAGACACGGTTCGCCCGGGAGGACGTCGAGGCCGCCCACGGGCGCGAGATGCACGGGCACGTCGTTGATGTACAGCAGGTCATGTGCCTTGCCCTGCGCGTCGGGCAGCTCCACGTTGAGCGCATCGCTGGTGGTGATGGTGAAGCTGCGCTCGCCGGCGCGCGCCGCGATGGTCGCGGTGAACGGCCCCCCGGTCGTGGCGGCCTTCACGGCTGCGGCCATCGCCTCGCTGCTGACGGCGCCGCTGCCGCCGATCGCCACGATGCGCAGGTGGGTTTTCAGCCGGTCCACCTCGACGGGCGTGGCAGCCAGCCACGTCGCCGTGTCGGCGGGAAGCGAGTCGCCGGCAACCAGCACGGGGAGCGCCCGCCCGCTGCCCAGGCCCTCGCCGAGCAGCGGTGCTGCGACCAGACCGTCCATCGCCGCCTCACGCCCGACCAGCGCCACCAGCGAGGCGCGCCGGCCGCTCGCGAAGGCGCAGTCGCCGTGCATCAGGTCGGCTATGCGGGCTGCGGTCTGCGCGGCGCCTGAGCCCTCGAGACGCGTTGTCCGTGGCACTCCTGCATGGCCGAGCTGGGTGATGACGGACTCAGCCACTGCGTCAGCACCGCCGACGACCACCGCATGGTCGATGTCGTGCTCTCGCAGGAACCGTGCTGTTGCCTCGGGCAATCGCGACGTGCGTGTCAGCACGGTCGGCAGCCCCAAGGCGTATGTCAGAGGTCCGATGGCCGCCGCATCGATCGCCGAGCGCTCATCGCCGTTGATCAGCACCGCGGTCGAGTCGTTGGAGGTGCACCAGGTCGCCCTGCCGCCGATATGGGACGCGACCGCTGCCGCTGTCGCGTACCGGTCCTCGCCCGCCAGACGCGTCACCTGCGGCTGCGAGACCAGGCCGGCGAGCTGCGCCACGACCTCAGCGGGCACCGCTGCTGGTCCCCCGACGACGAAGATCTGCTTCACGTCGTGGTCTTCGAGGAACTCCGCCGCTGCCCGATGCAGTCCGCCGGGCCGCACCAGCAACACCGGTGCGTTCTCGACGCCCGCGAGGCCGGCGACCGCGGCGGCGTCGGGCGGGGACTCGCCGGACACCACGATCGCGGTGCGCACCGAGCCCAGGCCGCCCCGCACGGCGGCATACCGGCGCGCCAGCAGCAGCGCCGTGTCGTAGCGATCGCGGCCGGCGAACGGCCGGCTGCCGGCGACCCCGTCGTCGTCGCCGTCGACCAGGTATTCGGCGGCGGTGTTGGCTGCGCCCGAGGGGTCGGCGCCGGCGCCGATCGCGAGCCACGAGCTCGCCACGAGCAGCACCGCCGCCGCTGCGGCACGACCTGCGCCGCGGCTGCTCACGCCCCTTGCGGACGCTCGGTGCCACCTCCGCCGCCGGGCGAACTATGCGGACTCGCTCCTGCCACGATCCGCCCAGCGCGGCTTCCGTGATCGGCGGCGTCGGTCGAGCCCGGCACGCGCAGCGGCGAACCCGGCTCAGAGCCCGCCGACATAGTCGGCGGTGGTCGATTGAAGCTGAGAATGCGCAACGGAACTCGGCGGGCACTCAATGTGCCGGAGTTCGGCAGACCTTTCGCGACTGATGGAGACGGTGTTGCCGCCGGGCACCGAAATGCTGTGCGGGGATTGAGAGTCTGCGAACCCGCTCTGTGCGCTCCCCGCATTGACAGTAACTCGTGATCTTTTCTTGCTCGTCGTGGTTGTGCTGGGACTCGTATCTCCATAGGTGCTGCAAATTCGGCTCGCGGTGATGTCGAGAGTTCGGAGCCCGGTGAGATTGGCGATGTCGAGATCGTTGAGCACGTCGTTGTACTGAAGATGGAGGTCTTCGAGTGTGCTGTTGGCGTTGGGGAAGGTGATGCTCATGCGGTCCCCGTCGAGAGAGGTGTAGGCGACCCGTTGGTCGTTGATCAGCAGCTTCGTCAGCGACGGGATGGCGCTCTGGGCGGGCAGCGCCCACGACTTGACCCGGTTGCGAGTCAGCACCAGCGTCTCCAGGGCGGGCTTGTCGCCCAGGCTCAGCGCGCTGAGCGTGTTGCCCCGCAGGTCCAGTTCGCGCAGCTTGGGCAGGCTCGCCAAGGTGATGCCACTGAGCCCGGCCTCGCGAACGTGCAGGATCTCCAGGCATTCGAGGTTCGGCACCGACTGCGGGCCCGACAGCGGGTTCGCTGTCAGATACAGCCGCTTCAGCCGCGACAGGTCGCCCAGGCCGTCGAGGTCGTCCAGCGACGTGATGCGGTTGGCCTTCAGCGACAGCGTCTCCAGCGACCCGAGCTCTGACAGGTCGACCTCGGTGAGCCGGTTCGCGCCCAGCGACAGGTACCACAGCGAGTCGAAACCCGCGAAGCTGATCATCCCCGCATCGGTGATCTCGTTGCCCCACAGCGACAGCTCGCGCAGCCCCGTCGCGTACTGCAGTCCCTCCAGGATCCGGATCGGCGCCGCTTGGGTGTCCAGTCGCGACGCCGACAGCTTCCGCAGCGACCGCAGAGCGCCGCGGGTGACCGGCTCGCCGGGCCCGAGACCCAGATGATCCTCCAGCATTTCCAGCAGCACCGGATCGGGGACCGTCACCGTCTCATCGTCATCAGCCGCAGCAGCTACCTCGGCCGCAGCGACGCGAGCGCACGGGCCCACGGACTCCTCGTCGGAGCCCATTCCCTGGGCGCCGACCCCCCCCCCCCCCGGGAGCGGACGTGACGACCACGGCCGCCCAGACCGCGACTGCCAACACCAGCTGAAATACACGAGCGTTTCTCATGACCGCGAACCCTACACAACCAGATCACACAAACATGTCGGCCTGATTCAGCATCCAGACGCATGGACACACAAGCCTGAACGTGCAACAAACTCGACGGAGTAGCGCGCCTCGTCGGCGACATCGGCCTCAATCCGCCGCTTCCTCCCCGAGGGCGCTTCACCGCGCTGGTCATCACAGGGCTCGCAGCATCCGTTCCTGATTGGAGCTCGGGAGTTGGTCTCGGCTGCACGGTGGCAGATCGGTGTCCTCGCTGTCGCTTCCGCCGGGACGTCCGCCGTCCGCTTGGATGCCGCCGTGGTCCTCATCGTCATCAACGTCCGGCTGGTCAGCGTCAGTCTCGTCAGGATGGTCCTGGCTCTGATCGCCCTCGCTCTGACCTCCGTCCTGGCCCTCATCGTCATCAACGTCCGGCTGCTCAGCGTCAGTCTCGTCAGGGCGGTCCTGGCTCTGATCGCCCTCGCTCTGACCTCCGTCCTGGCCCTCATCGTCATCGGCGTCCGGCTGCTCAACGTCAGTCTCGTCAGGGCGGTCCTGGCTCTGATCGCCCTCGCTCTGACCTCCGTCCTGGCCCTCATCGTCATCAACGTCCGGCTGGTCAGCGTCAGTCTCGTCAGGATCACTCTGATCTGGGGGATCGGTGGTGGGCGGCGCTTCATGAGTGTGAGCAACGTTCACGTACCAGCACACGGGAAATGGGCCGTACGAGCAGCGCCGAACGCGTTGGGGGTGCGCCTCGGCACTGCTCGCGAGCAGCACTACAGCGGCGAGCGCTGTAGCCACAAACACCACTGCCATGGCTGCCGCTCTCAATCGCCGGTGCATTCCAACGGTGGTTCTCGGTGTCGGGTTCAGTTGCATTGTTTTGACCTATCTGTGTGGGTACACGCGCGTGTGTACTACACAAAAGTCAAAATGTGTCAGCACCCTGTGGCATCCGGCGTCGGTGGCTGGCGCGTCACCTCGGGGCGCCTGCCAACGCTGCGCCGCTGCGGGCTGCATCCGTCGCCAAAGCAGTCCCCGCCGACGGGCTGTGAGGAGCATGCCTCGCTGGGCAATGTCGATACCCGGCTCATCCAGAAATTCAAGCCCGGAGCCTTGACGACTCAGCGATCACGACGGCTTCGAGGAGCCGAGCCGGATCCGATGGAGTCTGTTGGATGACTGGTTGCCGGTCGGTCAAGGCCCAGTGGGCAGTCAGCGGTGCTGGCGTGGGCGGGGTCGGGTGCATCGTTGCGCCCATGCCCACGCGGTTGCCTCGTTGGCGGCGTTGGGCGCGAGTCCTAGCGTGACCAGGCGCTCGGCTGACTCGTGCAGGCCGTGGCCGAGCATCAGCATGCATGAAGCGAGCAGGCGGGTCTCGCCGACCGAGAAGTCGGTGTGCCCGTCGGTGCGGCACCAGCGCCCGATCTCGTCACGCAGTTCTGGGGGGATACGGTCGTGCAGCCGGCGTGGCACCGACGGAAGATGCCTGCGCACCATCAGCACTGCGCCGTCGGTGAAGCACGCCAGACCGAACATGGCACAGCGGTCGACAGTTCTCATGAAGGTGCTCGTGCGACCGCCGCGGTGCTGCAGCCCGAGCCTGCGGGCGGTGGAGTCGAGATCCAGCCGCAGATCTTCGCCCGGCGCCAGCTCGTCGAACTCGCGTGCGAGCAATCGCAGGAACCACACGGCGCTGGGACCCAGGACAGCAACCCAGAAACGCTCCACGTAGGCCGAACGCGGATCGTGGCCGCGACGGGCCAGCCCGGGGTCATCCCACGGTCGCACGCACAGCACGCGCAGCGGCCCCGCTGTGCTCGCCAGCACTGCGCCGGGCGCCGTCGAGGTACCGCCCACAAGCCGCAGTGCAGCCGGTGCGGCGTCCTCGGCGCCTGCCGGCGATGCGGGAATCGTTGGCATGTGATCAGCAGGCACTGGGGTCTCCTCCATGGGTTCGTGTCACGTTCGGCCGAAATCGGCACGTACATGCCAGCATACCTTAGTATATCAAAACACACTGAAAATTAAGAAAAACATCTCAGAGCAGTGTCTTGACCGTCTGAGCTGCGCAAGAACAGCGCACCCGCCCGTCGCCTGTGCTCGCCGTGGACATCCAGATCTACAATCGCCGTCGTGCGCCTGAACACACGGCCGGAAAGCCCATCGGGAGGCCGGAGGATCGTCAATCGGTGCCATGACCTCGAGTCCTGAATCCGAGCCGGCAGGCAAGTCCGGCCAGTGGATTCGGGATCGCCTGCGTGGCGGCTTTGAGGCGTTCCTCGGCAGCCTGTTCTACAAGGTGGGTGCCGCGGTCTTCCTCTTGGTTCTCGGCTTGGCGGGATGGGTCCTGGGCTGGTGGGGCAGCTCGGAATCGGAGACCGAGAACGTGCCGAGCCAGCTTGAGGTGACGACGGCCGCAGGACCAGCGAGCACCACTCCGGCCGCTCGCCCCACATCAACTAGCGCCGGCACGCTGCCGTCGACGCCCGAACCAGTCGGCCCGACACCGCATGAAGCGAGCACCTCAACAGCGCCCGTAACGGTCGCAGACAACGCCTCGATCGCATCCGCACCGGACTCGCCTGGCACAGTGGCCTCGCTCGCGAGCACTCTGCAAACCGAGTACCGCAATGCAATTGATCCTGGCGAGTGCCCTCGTACCGAGAGCTTCATGATCGACGAGTGGTGCTTCTTCATCGACTACTCGACCTCGTATGTTGCGTCGAGACTCAACAGCGCACTCCCCGGAGACGACACATTCAACAACAACTCCCCTCCGACGCTTCCGGAGCCTGCTTGGGGCCATGCCGGCGACTGGGCTGCAAAGGCCGACCGGCTGAGGATCCCGCGAATGAAGACGCCCGCGGAAGGCCATGTCGCGTGGTGGTCGCGAGCCGATGCCCCTGCCCACGGACGAGTCGGCATCGTCGAGCAAGTCGAACTCGCCGGCGACGGATCTGTCCACAACGTCACGGTCTCGACCATGATCGACCACCGCGTCGTGGTCGAGACCCACACGTGCTCACCCACGAGCGACGGCCCGCAGTGCGGCAACATCGGTGCATTCCTCGACATCGCCGGCTACTACCGCGACCTCGAGCGATAACAGCCAGGCAGGAGGACGATGCGGAGCGCAGCTCTGGCCGCTCCTGCTTAGGCTGATGGAATCGTCATGACGACGGCGAGGGAGCACTGCGATGAACTTCTCAGCACGCATCGACCTTCTCTCTGCCGCGTGTCGGCTGTGGCCGACGCGGTCGACGAGCGTTGACTGCGCCAGCGCGCTGCTGAGCTGACCGCCCTCGCCAGCCGGTCCGACCTGTGGGGCCAGCCCGACGCCGCGGCAACGAGGCTCGCTGAACTGTCGCGCATTGGCGGACTGCTGGATCGCAATGACGCTGCCCGCGGCGAGATCGCGGCGCTAGAAGATCTCGCCGGTGGCTCCCCCGCCGGCTGTCCGACGAGGACTGCGGTCCTGGCTAGCACACGTACGGCCGCCTGACGGCTTCGTGTCTGGACCGGATGTGTCACTGCCCCATGTCGGGACGGGAGTAGTTTCGCCGTATGGACTACCCGGCTTCCGTTACCGTCGACGCGCCGGATCGCGTAGCGAACTGGCGGCCGCTCGTTCACTGGATCTTGCTGCTTCCGCACCAGGTGATCCAGATGGTCTTTGTCACCGTGGCCTGGCTGTTGTCGGTCCTGACGTGGATCGTCATCTTCCTCACCGGCAAGCTGCCGGCGGGCATCGCCAACTTCCAAGTGATGTACGTGCGCCACTACCACCGGGTGCTCTCGTTCCTGCACATCATCCACGAGCATTACCCGAAGTTCGAGTTCTCATCCGCCGCAGAGGACCCGGGCGGCTCACCGGTGGCGGTCAACATCGAAGCGCAGCTGGAGAACCGCAACCGCCTGACGTCGCTGTTCCGAGTGATCTACGGGCTGCCGCAGATCGTCTTCGTGATCGTCTACTCCTACCTCGTGGCGGCTGTGGTGACGATCGCCTACGTCATCATCCTGTTCACCGGTCGCTGGCCCACGGGAATGCGCAACTTCGTGATCGGGTTCTACCGGGCCCAGACGCGCTGCCTGTCGTACATCCACGCGCTGAACGACAAGTACCCGCCATTCAGCGCCGCCGCATAGGCCCCGTTCCCCGACCCCGGCAGCCGATCTCGACGAGCACTGAGCGTCTGAGGCCCGTGTGCTGGTGTGCCGAGGGATAGTCCAGATGCAGTGTGCGCTTGACGCCCTTGGTTGTCGTTTCAGGGTCGATGTTGCCTTCGACAGGCTCGTGCCGCCTTTGAAGACCACCGTGCACCCGGTCTCGCGAGATGCTGCCGCTATTCCCCGCAGCACCTCGGTGATCCAGAAGTCCTTCTCCACGTGCTCACGCGGGATCTGCGCGATCTGCGCCACGGCATCCGCGTATCCCTCAACTTCATCCGGGTTGTCGCGCAGCCGAAATGTCACACGCGCTCCCGCAGCCCGAGCTGCTGCCAGCGGTCGCGGGCGGCGAGGTGGCGCTCATCGGCGAGCTGTTCGGCGATCACGGATACCCGGATGGAGCCGTCGCGGGCATGCAGCGCAATGGCCTCCGCTGCGCGGCTCCAAGGCACCTCGATGAACCGGGGCCCGTCGAGAAGCAACTCGATGACAGCGACCTCGACGAAACTCAACTGCCGAATCCGACGCTCGACCGAACGCAACACGAACCGCACACCGCGAGGAGGCACCCGCCGGCGGCCCGGGACGGCGACAACCTCCACGGAAGGAACCTGCGTCGTCAATCCCAGCGCCGCTGCAGCCGAGAACTCCGCTGGCCCCGCACCGTCGCCCGCCACCTCCAAGCCTGCCTGCATCGCAGGCGGACCGGTCATCCCGGCCCGTGTGCGGGAACCCTTCCAGTACAGCCCCTTGCGGACGCGCACGAGCTCGCGTCGATCCGACAGGCGGGACAGCTCGCAGTCGACCGCATGAGACGGGGCATTGAGCTCGCTGCTGGACACAAACGAGCGCTCCGGAACCCCTGCGACGTGGTCACGAACGAGCTGGGCAGTGCTCATGAGAGAAAATTGTATCAAATACATCTCAACATCGACCTCAGAACCAACGAGAGCCCATTCACGAGAGTGAGGCACCGCACGATCTCCACACTTGAGTCGACGCTGCTGCACGTCGACCACATCGTCAGCGTCGAAGAGGCGTGATCCGCTTCTCGTTCAGCTGCTGACGAAAGTGCGGCGATCGCCATCGGAAGCCACGTCCGATCGCTTGAGGTCACACCCGTCAGGCGAAGAGACCAGGCAGTTTGGCAAGAAGTGCTCTCAGGTAAGCCTGCTCCTACGACAGCTGGAGCCTGGCGGCCTTGTCTTGCAGCCTGCTCGTCTTGTTGAACTGAGCTCGAGCATGGAGACGCGTTGCTCGGTCGCGCAGTCGGGCTGCTTCGAATCTCATCTTGGCTGCGCCGGCTTCGGCGAAGTGCTTGTCCCGGTGGCGCCGTATCAAGCCGGGGACTGTGGACAACAGGACCCCGAGGAAAACGAGCCACGTGATCGGGTCCGCGCCGCCCGGTCCGATTGTGTTGAGCAGAATCTGCAGAGCCAGGAAGGGGACAGCGATCCAGGCCGGCACCCAGGCTCGGCGGCGGAATCTGCGGGCAGCGCTTGCCGCCTTCCAAGTGGCGCTGTCTGCCTGCGACTTAGCAGCTATTGCCTCATCGACGGCGCGCTCCAGGTCGTCGTGCTGGCTCCTCTGCTCCCGCGAAAGCTGCGATTTCTCCCGGTGGTTTCTCTCGGCTGCGACACGATTCTCGTGTTCCGCCCTCGCGGCCATCGTGTCTGCTTGTTCGCGCTGGGCTGCCTGCCAGGCATGTTCGGACGCGATCTGGCGGGCGAGGTAGTCCAGTTCGTTTTGACGTTTGGGATCCACCACGGCTCACTCGTGCATATGCGTCGGTTGGCTGCACCCGAGCATCACGCCGCCAGCGGCACGGCAGTACCACCGCCGCTCGGCGCCACAGCAGACGCAATCGCTCATCAGGGATCGTAACCCGCGTGCCCCCGCCGGCCGAATCTGAAACCGGGCCAGGTTCAGCGCAAGAGAACTCTCAGCGGCGGTGTACGAGACACGCTCGATCGGGACTTCGGGTGCGCGGCGAGGATAGCTTGTTGATGTCATGTTGAGGACGAGGCTAATAGCGCACTCGTGCTGATGTCCCCGCCACCGACACCACACCGTCGGCGGCGGCCCGCTGGCATCACGCGCCCATAACCTCAGGCGGACCGACATGCATGCGGAAGGAATCGAGCGGGTGTCAAGCGATGACGGGACCGAGCTGTCTACGGCCTGGTTGATCAGGGCCGGCAAGTCCGGGGAGCGCGAGGACTTCAATCTTGAGCATGGTTTAGCGAGCATGGGCTGGGGCCACATTCCCGATCTCCGGGAACTCTCAGGTCGTGACGAGCTCAAGCGCATGATGCAGTCGGCCGCACCGAATGCACGCGAGAAGTCGATCTCAACATGGGCAAATCAACTGTGGACGCTGTTCGACCGAGTTCGAGTGGGCGATCTTGTGGTCCTGCCCCGCAAAGCGACGTCGCAGATCGCCTTCGGGATCGTCACCCAGGAGTACCGCTACAACAACGATCCGGAACCGGACTGGCGCCATGTCGTACAGGTCGACTGGCGGCGCACCGATGTCCCCCGCACAGCTGTCAGACAGGACTTGCTGTACTCGCTTGGCTCCTCGTTGACGATCTGCACCATCACACGCAACGACGGCAAGTGGCGGCTGCACCAACTTCTCAAGACCGGAGCTGATCCGGGCGCCAGAGCCACGCCCGCATCCATCCGAGACACCGACACGGATGTTGTGGACATCGATTCGGACACGACGGACTCTGCCGAATCCGCAATCGATCTCGAACGCATCGGCAAGGACCGCATCCAAAGTCACATTGCCGAGAACCTCGCAGGCCACGAGCTGTCGCGGCTCGTGGCCGAGATCCTGAGAGCCGAGGGCTTCACGGTGGACACTGCTCCCCCGGGACCAGACGGCGGCATCGATGTGTTCGCCGGTCGAGGCCCGCTCGGACTCGATAGTCCGCGTCTGATTGTGCAAGTCAAATCCAGCCCGGCGCCCGTGGATGTGAAGGTGGTACGCGAACTCAACGGCGTGCTCAGCAGCCAGGACGCGGACCAAGGCCTGCTGGTCGCGTGGGGCGGCGTCAACCAGCCCGCCCGCAGAGAAATGCGCAGTCAGTTCTTCCGCGTGCGTGTGTGGGATGCGGATGACTTGCTCGAGGCCGTGTTCAGGAACTACGACCAGCTCGACAAGGAACTGCAGGCCGAGCTCCCCCTCAAGCGGATGTGGACTCTGGTCGAGGACTGACAGCCGCCACGATCCTCCTCTTCCGATACGGTCCCCCTCTGTACCGGGACAAGCGAATTGAAGTCAAAGCAGCCGGTCGCAGCCAAAGCTGGAACCCCGACCGTTCAGCACCCGTCAGATTCGGCATCGAGCAGAAGAAAACATCTTGGTCAGCAGCGACCGACACCGTCACGCATCATGACCAACCCCGGCGATTCGCCGACATATACGTGTTCTGCTTGCACGCAGAGGTGCCTGCGACAGATGCGAATGTCGCGGATCCAGACTGCTCGCAGTTCTGGGCCGTGCCTGCCGAGGTCCTCGTCCGTCCTCCAGGGACGAATCGACGGCGTCCGCTGCTGTCCGAGACCGTGTGGCTACCATCGCAGCCATGGTGGGCATGCGGAATGTCGGATGATCTTCGTGCGCTCGAGGAGAGCCGGCTCAAGCCGTACATCTCATTCACCGTTTTCTCGCAATCGGCCGACGGTGGATCGGCGGACGACGTCTGCAATGCGATCTGCAAGTGGATCGAAACAGACAAGCGTTCCGAACTGATCGCAAACGGGCTGAACCAAGCCGAGAGAGATGCGGCCGGCGAAGCCGAAGAAGATGCGGATCGTGCCACCCTTGAGTTGTGCGTCGCATACCGAACGAAGAATGATCCTTCCTGGGGCGGTCTGCCCTCATCGGGCGACAAGTCCGAGGAAGCCGAATTCTCGCTTCATCTGGCCGTGGTGTTCGAGGCCGAACCGCTCGTGGCGTTCCACACGACAGATGGGCGACTTCGTGAGCATCTCCTGCGACTGCAGCGGTCAAACGAGCTTGAGGGAGTCGAGCTCGTCGAACGGTCAGCGTTAGAGCGGGCTCTCCTGCAGGGCGAAATAGCGACGCTGTGGATGGGCCAGGGCGCTGCCGGCAGGGGACGTCCGGGGCCCAGAAGCAAGACGCACCACGGAGACAACCTGGGGGATTCGATCGATCCGGTCGCCGATCAGAGCCACACGCTCTCCGGCGCGCGCGCAGCGGCAGGCGAGGACTTGCTCGGCGGCTCTCGTGAGGGAGTCATCGGCGCGAACCTAGATCAGTCGAGATTCTGGCTTCGCCGGGCGAAGAACTGGACGGAGTTCGTCCAGATCACCTCGAGAATCCTGGCAGCGATCAACAACGCTTCGGACGGCGCAGGCGGCGACGAGAGATTGTCAGTCTTCGCGCGCTATATCGACGACCTCGAACCCGTGGCACGGCCATACGACCTCTCATTTGACGCGCCTTGGGAGGAGTCGGGCAAGATACCCACCCAGAGCGAGATCGATGCCTTCGACTGGCTCTCTCAGCACGTCGTCTTCATCGAGCCCGAAGACGAGCAATCGGCACGTGTTCGGGTCACCGACGGAAACGCCGAGTGCACGATGGTCCTGAAGCCCGAACAGCGGAAGAAGTCGGTGACGATACGCGGCGTCCGCGACACAGGAAGCACCGAGACTTCAACCAGATTCTGCGCGGAGCTCAAGGAAGCCACGCCAATGCTCTTCTACGAATCGGGGCACTCCGTAAGCAAGCGCGGAATCGTCGCTGAGCAATTCGCCGACGTGCCGTTCAGCAGCTGGAGATTCGTGTCACTCAACGGCGTCGACATCAGTGCCGAGAAGCCCGGCGACGGAAAACGGTCAACGATCAAGAAGCTCGGAGGCAAGGACAACGACACGTCGCTATTCGGCTGGATCATTCGCAACCACCGATCCGGCTGGCTCTACTGCGACGACGGCTCTGACGAACTGTTCGACTTCGTCCATCTGGACCCAGCGGCAGAACGGCTGTCTATCTGGCACGTCAAGGCCTGCAAGTCTGGCTCACAGCGCTCTATCGCAGCTGTCCCATACGAGCACGTCTGTGCCCAGATGCAGAAGAACATTCCGTCCCTGAAACCTCAGGCGTTGGCGAACGAACTCACCGCGCGGCTGCCGCGAGGCCGACGAGGACCGCTCTGGCTCGACGGCAAACTGTCATCAAATCTCGAATCGCTGATAGCGGCGCTCAAGAAGCCGCGTGCGAACCTTGAAGTGGTCGCCAACGTTCTTCAGCCCCACGTAACAAAGTCCCTATTGGCGAACGCTCGGACAATCTCCCAGGAGCAAGTCCACGGCGACCGTTCCCGACTCCGGCGTCTCGATCATCTCTTGCTCTCAACCGACGCAGCAGTCGGACGAGCCGGCGCACGTCTCGCGGTGGTCACATCAGACAGCTAGCTGTCCTAAACACACCGATCGGCATCAAGGAGGCCGGCGGAGCCTCCAGCGAGAGCGTGGAGTCTGGGATAACAGCCACGACGACAGGAGGCTCGATGTGTCAACCTGACGCTCGCGAGGCGCCCTCTGGGCCCGGTTGTTGGTCGAGGCGCGTTCGACATCGGCGCCCATTGCTTGCAATTGCTCAGGAAACCTCGTTCTCGCGAAGTCTGGATTGACCGCTGTCATCCGCGCGGTCACTGGGAAACCGGATATGTGCACCTGTCTGATCACCGCAGCCGGTTGGGTCAGGGCGTCTCAGCCACGAACCACCCGCTGTCTTCCGTGTATGGGCCGTCTACGGAGGCGAGTACGAAGCCCTCGCCCACGGCTATCTGGATGCCGGTGTCCAGAGGCTCGAACCCGAACGCATCGACTGCGGTTTGCCAGTCCCAGACAACGCCGTCGGTCGACCAACCCACCCAGATTGGGTCCGTTGACAGCTCGGATCGCGCGATCGCCGCCAAGCCGCCGGCGCCGACCGCGAGTCCCGGATCGTATGGCGGTCCCATGGCGAGGCCTTCGAGCACCGCCGTCGTTCGAGGTGCCTGACCGCACCGGAACGAGGCGATTGAGCTCGACGACCCGTCGCTGAAGCTCGCTGCCCACATGGTTTCACCCCCGCGAGCGCCAGCGAAGTGGGTTCGAATCGGCGGATCAATCTGAACCTCGCTCCAGTCCCGTCCGTCCGCCGACGCGAATACTCGAGATGCTCCCTGACGCTCGCCGAGGCTCAGCATGAACCCGTCGCGGGTCGCGACGCCGCTGACCAGATCGGCATCAAGATCAAAGTCGCCGGTCACCGAGAGACCATTCGCGTCCCCCGAGTACGTGCGGACATATCCGGTCAGCCCTTCAGTCGAGGTCACGATCGCCACCCAACGATTCAGAAGCAACTCTTGCCTGGGGGAGAGTTCAAGATCGTCGTGTGAGATCTCGATGACCGGGGAGTCTTCGTCAGACTCGTCGGAACGCATCCACAGGGTCACGCTGTGGGTTCCGAGGCCCAGGTGCTCGATGTCATCGGTGCTGTCGATCAATCCTCGGTCGGCGATCAGCTCAGCGAACTGCGGAACGGGCCAGATGTAAGAGACGAGCAGCACTCGATCTGCCGCAACATGCAATCCGATCGTGCCCGTGTAGTCGTCCTCGAAGAAGGGCGGCGTCCCCGGATCGAGCGGCACCTCGGTCCACGAAGCTCCGCGATCATCCGAGAGGAGCACGCGAGGAAAACCGAATCCGTCAACTCTTGCGCCGCTGTCTTCGAGCACTCGCCCGACGATGATCCAGCGGTCGTCTGAGATGTGCATCTGTCGCGGGTCGACTCCCTGCGGGAGCGGATGCGACTCCCATTCGACGCCGTCGACCGTCAGTTCGAGCCGGTGCACGCCGCCTTCGTCGACGACCACTGCAACACGTCCATCATCGGTGCTGTGAAGGTCCGAATAGGCATACGCAGAGCGGTCATCAACGGGTGGCTCAACTTGTCTCCACTGCAGGATCGGCTCATCCGACAGGCTCTGGCGCGCACTCGGAAGTGCAGAGGACTCCACAGACCTGGGTGCGGACTCGACCGCACAGGCCTCGGGCTCGGAACCCCAGAGGTCGAACGCGTCGTCACCCGCGGCCAAGAACGTTGCCCCGGCAACGATCGCCACGATGGCAACTGCAAGGAAGATCGTGAGGGGGCGCCGCGACGGCTTCTTCGGCTCTGGCGTAGTCAGCTCGGCACCGGATTCATAGCGGCTGGCGGCGTCCGACACGGCTCTCAATTTATGCGCCAGCTAGGAGTCTTGGACATAGAGGTTGGCAGCAGGGTGATGTCCTGAGCCTCCCGAGCGGGCGCTGTTCTCGCTAGAACGACCACGATGTCGGGATGCGCGATGTCTTGCGCGGATGCCCGCTTGATGCCTGCTGGGCGGTACTGGTTGAACTCGACGGCTACGTGCCGAGTTCGTTGCTCCAGTGCCTCGGATGTCCGAGATGCGCTCCGTGCTGGAAACTGTTCAAGACGATTGATCGAGCCGCGTTCTCGCCGACGCCGAGTCCGCCAAAGCGGTCGGCACGGTTCAATCCCCGCAATGCAATTGCTCGTCCATGGCATCGCAGGTCGAATCCGACGCACTGCTGATTCGCCGTGTCAGCCTGACGCCTCCAGAACTTGAGTAGCAAGCAGTAACACCAGGACAGCCAAGGACGCATGAGCGAAGACATGGATCATCAAGCGGCGCGGATCGTCTTGAACTACCTCGACGCGAGCGATCAAGGAGCAGCAGCGCTGGACATCGAGTCCTATCTCGGTCTCGGAGACTGCTGGAACGGCCCGCCGCCCGAACCGGGAGCGCCAGCGTCGAGTAATGAAGGCATCGTTCCCGACAGCATCACTTGGGGCTGCGCGTTGCTCGATCTCATCCGGAGCCTGCCGCCGGTGCAGGCCGCATTCATCGGTGTCGTCGCGGTGTCCCCGCCTTGGTGGGAGGATGCCCAGTCCATGCCGCTCGGCAAGATCGCCAACATGCTTGAGGTCGCCGAGGCGGGCATGCTCGACCGCGACGAGGAGACCGACTGGGGATGGTTCCGACCGGAACGCACTGCTGGGACACCTGCATCGGATGCTGAGCAGCCCCGACGCACAGCCACTGTGCCTGACGACTGAGGGAGTCAACAGTGCCCGAAAAGCAGCCGACCGCAGCGTCACGCCGCGGACGCCCACCGTCGCGACCGATCGCGACGGGCCTGTTCGCGTTCGAAGGCAACTGGGAAGCAGACCTCAGCGATAGGGCGAGCATCGCGACGCTGCTGCAGACACTGCAGGAGTGCGTCAGCATCGACTTCATCCGCCGCGACATCGGCACCGAAGAAGAGCTGCGGCACTACATCGACCGGTGGCTCGACGACTACGACCACTACCAGATCGGGTACTTCGGCTTCCACGGCACCGCAGGCAACCTGTGGCTCGACGACAACCGGCGGGTCCGCTTGGGCGACCTCGAAGAGATGATCGACGGGCGCGCCCGCGGCCGTGTCATCCACTTCAGCTCGTGCTCTGTCATGCGAGCCGCACCAGACCGAATCGCGGAGTTCCGCAAGCGCACCGGCGCACGCGCCGTGACCGGCTACCGCAAAGATGTCGACAACATCGAGGCCTTCTCATTCGAACTGCTGCTGATCCAATCGTTCAGCGCCTACCGGCAGGTCAGCGGACCGGACAACTACCTGTGGGAGAGGGCGTCCGGCCTCTATGAACACCTCGGCTTCGAGTTTCGGCGTTGAAGGCGCGGCCAGAGTGAGGCCGAAGTGATGGCCCTGGCAGCTTCAACCTGCAGCGGGGTCGGTGTCGTCGCCATGGGATGTGTCATGTCCGATCAGTCTCAGCACCCGCCGTATGGACTCCAGCGCCAGTTCGAGCACTTGGGGCTCAGACGAGCCGAGAGTCGCTTCCACCGGCTTGGTCTTGTTGGTCAAGCGGACGTTCTGTGCTGCTGCGAGGACGTCGTGCAGCTGTCCTTCGAGC
Source organism: Candidatus Poriferisodalis sp. (assembly GCF_965208925.1). Lineage (GTDB taxonomy): Bacteria > Actinomycetota > Acidimicrobiia > Acidimicrobiales > Poriferisodalaceae > Poriferisodalis. Next base: position 55,626 of record NZ_OZ242364.1, read on the forward strand.
CAATCGAGCTGCGCTGAGGTGAACCCGTAGGTCGTGTCGCGCTGAACCAGCAGCGCCCGATACCAGTCGTCCTGGTCGCAGAAACGGCTCGTCGCTTGTTCGGCTAGGTCCGAGATCGCCGTACCGATAGAGGCTCCCCACTCGCCGGTCGCGTTGCGCCGGCCGAGAAGCAGATACAGCCCGCCAGATCGCCATTCGTCGCCGAGGTGTCGAGCTGTGCCGCGATCCACGATCGCCGCTCTCAACGCAGCATTGTTGTCAAACACGACGATTGGGAATCCGACACCCTCCGGCACCACGGCGGCAAAGGTGACTAGGTCTTGATCCGCTGCGTCCGCAGCCGGGCTTTGCTTACCGATGTCGTTTCCCTCGTCGTCCAAGAACATCCACTCAGTGTGCAAAGGCCTGCTACCCGGAGGAAATCAAACCAGCCTATGCGTGACGCGCGGAACCCGATCGGGCTGGCACCACGCAGCGAACCTCGTGAATCCAACTGGCCGACAAATCCCTCGCCGCCGTCGACCGGCAGCGGGGTCATGTCAAGAGGGCCGCCACGAGCGATTCAGGGTGCCGCCGCCACAGCACTTTGCGTTCACGGTCCACCCACGCGGCATCGGACGGTTCGCGCGGTCTCCGCAAAGATGGGTGCAGGCGAATCCACGTGTCGCCACGCCGGGCGGTCACAGCGTCAGCCCATTCGCCGGGAACATCATCCAAGCAGCCGTCGGGGGCGTCAGCGGCGAGACGGCGCAGTGCGTCCTCGATGGACGCCACGCGCCGCAAGCCGGCCCGCATCTGCAGCGCCTCGCCGATCTCGACGGCTTCTTCAACATCGAACATCGTGCCGCCGTCGGCAAGCGCCCACGCGATGCGTACGTCCCACGAAGGCGCTGCCCTCTGGTGCTGGGCAATCTCGATGGCCGCGCGCGTCCCGGACGACATCCACGTCCGCTCGGTCAGCCTCGCAGCGAACAGGCAGACACGATCAGCGCGCTCGCGAAACACAGTGATACGCCCAGGCAGACTCGTTCCAGCGCTCTCATGCGGGAACGACAGTTGCGGCCAGGCGACCAGCGGCACGCCCGCTGCATCGAGCGCCGTCATGCGCGAGATGCGACGCGGTCCGCGGCCGAATACAGCATCCATGAGACATTCGCTGGTGTTCATCCAAGCAGGCGCAAACGGATGCGACGAGTAGCAGTCAGCAACTGGCGGTTCCCTGTCGTTGCGCTGCCACAGACCCCGCACGACCCTCGAGACGGAACCGTCGGCGGCGGCAGCCCGCAGTGCGCGCGACGCAGACGATGGCTCGATGCCGGCACGCGCACAGAACTCGCTCGTCCGAAATACGAACGGCATGCTGGCCAGCGCCTCAGCAGAACTCACACGGACAGTAAACACAAGCAGGTGCAGACGGAGCGATCCCCCGTCCCGCGATCACCCAAGAATGCCGATCAGCCGGGCTCCGTAGTGGCTGAGCATCCAATGGTCTGCGCAGATGAAGCCGAGGCGGCCGCCTGCGGAACTTGCGTCGCGGAAAAGGTCTCTTCGCGAGAGCTACAGGCCTCAGCTGGGACACGTTCAGAGTACTGCTACAGAGAGTTCCCGGCTCTCCGAGGTTGCGTGCGCGCAGAATCCCGCCGGTGGCGATGGCGCAACTAGTCTCCGCCGCAATCTTGCAAGCCAACAGTGTCCGACGACGGCTCAACACAAAGTCCGAATATGGCCGATTGAGGCTCATCACGCACGTATTGAGCACTATTGACTGAAAGGTCCAGCAACATGGACGATCTGACAATTTTTCGCCTGCCTGCCGTTATCGAATTGACTTCGTTGTCCCGTTCGACGATATGGCGCCGAGTCAAAGAGGGCTCGTTCCCACAGCCCCTGCGCCTAGGAGGAACCGACTCCAGCGCAAGGGGTTGGCGAAAAGGCGACATTGAGAAATGGCTGACAGAACTCGAACCCGTCCGATGAGACTGCAGCAATGACTCAACGGCACTGAAGTCGCATACCTCGCAGCGAGAGACAGAAGGCTGTCGTGGACATAGCAATCAGAAACAGGGCGCCGGGTTGAGTTCCCTGTGCGAGCGTGACGTTTGCGAGAACAATCACGACGACAGGAGCCTCGAAGTCTGACGCTGGTTCTTGCCTCACGCCTGCTGGGTGAACATCGCTGTTAAGTGAGATCAGCCGATAACAACACAGGACCCGCCTGATCGTGGAAGCAGGCATCCCAGTGCGCGCCTCCGAGAACACGGTGTCTTCGGGCTTGCTGACGCGTCACCCTGACTGTTCGGTTGCAGCGGCCCGTTGGGCAGTCCGGTGACTCTCGCCGGGCAGTTGCCCATCGAAGATGAAGGTCGAGTCACCAACGCCCATGTCCATCTGGCTGCCGATGTTGGCAGCCATTCGTTGCAGCAGACCGAAGGCGTCCTCTGCGAGTCCTTGCCATTCGTTCCGGCATTCCTCGAGAAGCGTGATCAGCTGATACTGCCGTCGGATGACTTCGACTGTGGCTGAGAGCATCTCGGCAGGCTCACGCGTCAGGGATCCGTCGCAGAGCGATGCTGACGGCTCGCTTGGCAGTGGCTTCGTCCGGGCAGTCGGACTCAGCGACCGCACCGACAGTGGACGTCAGTGCTGTTGTAGGTGTGTCAGGCATTGCTGGAGCATGGTCGGCAACGCAATCAGATGGACCTCAAACTTGAGGCATCGGGTGAGCCATACGATCATCTCCATCGCCGTCACACTCGCCGTGCAGTTCTGGGCCGTTGCGCAGGAGCACGTGTGGCATACCGCGACGACACGACTTCAGGGCACTCAGACAGGGCCGCCGGGCTACGCGGGGTGCTGTCGGCTGCCGGCTTGAATCCACCGTCAACCGAAGGGTTTGTGCTGACATGTCAATGCTCTTCGATCACCGGCATAGCCAACCGACACTCGTGGCGGCATGAGCATCGGCCCGACACGGCCGCTCATCAACTGTCACGCTGCCAGAAGGACCCGACATGGCAACTCCGACCTTGGCAACTGCGGCAGACCATCGACTCCGGCTCGCGCTGCACGAAATGGTCTTCTCATACGTCGGGTCAACCACGCAAGTCAACCGAATCGCAGAGCTCTCCGACGGCGTCATCCTGGAGGACGGCGACGGCTACCGACAAGCCAGGTATACCGGCGACACTCGCCGGCTAGTCGATCCCGAGTTCTACTTGATGCAGCGAGACCAGCGCGAAGGCGAGAGTCTGTTTCCGCCGACTCCGTCCGAGGCGATAACTCAGCAGCTCGATGCAGGCGTCGCGTGCCTGCTGGCGCCCTCGGAGTTTCCCAGGGATCGCGGACCGGACAGCATCGAGCAACTGCTCGTGAAGGGTCGGGACTTTGTCGAGACCGCGGAACTCGAGGCGCCGGATCTGCCTGCGATCGTGCCGATCGTCGTTCGGTTCGACGAACTCGCAGATCGACGGTGGGTCACCTCGGTCCGGGAGTCGGAATTGCCGATCGCGACGGTGTTCGCCGGATTCCGCGACCCTCTCGACAAACCCGACCGGATTGAAGGCGCTCTCGATCTCATCGCAGCAGCGAAGTTCGCTCTCGTCATGCGTTGTGACGTTGCAGCGGGCGGTCTCGTGGCGCACGGCGCTGCGGCGGCCGCCATCGGCACCAGTTCCGCGGTGCGGCATCTGTGGCTCCCTTCGAGAACGCCAGGCAAGCGAACTCCGAGGAGCCCAGTGTTCGTTCCGTCGACGGCTGCCTGGATCGACAAGTCACGTCTGGTCGATGCCGGCAACTACGCCGTTGACGACGAGCTGTGGAAATGCGAGTGCGCCGCATGCGGACCTGACGGCGACATGCGATCACTCGTCGGCGCATCGGACAGCTCAATCGAGTTGCATTCGGTCGCTGCGGCCATGCGACTCGTGCACATCGTGTTCGACGCCCAGGATCGCGTCGAGGCATGGAAACGCATCTGTGAGCAGTCCGCAGCAGCATTCCGCGCACTCACCGAGGCAGGCATGCCGGGCCTCAAGCAGCCCGATGGACTGAAGTCGTGGCTTGAGGTGCTGCGCTGATCTGCTGAAGGTACCGGTCGAACACGGTCTCCGCGATCGACCATCTCTGCCAGCTCGGGACGACCCGTTCTCGCCCCGCGGGCCTGAGCACACGCCAGATCTCACCATCGATCAAGGCGATACCGGTTTGAGGATGCACAGCGCGCAACGCATGTCTCGCCAGCCGTGCGGTAACAACGACGAACAGCGGAGCGTGACAGCCGAGCCAATTGATCAGCTGCGCGTCGTACAGCTTCGATGCGGGTTTCGATATCCCAACAAGACCTACCGCAGGCACCGCTGTGCGAACTATTCCCTCGTCGCGAGCCTCCACCGCTCCTATGGCCAGCAGTTCTTCGAGCGCCAACAGCGTTCCGCCGTCGACACGGCCGAACGGCACCACTTCTGAGTGCGGCAGATCCATCAACGCTCGCGGCAAGAAACGGTCCGTGATCGGACCCACTCCGAGCGCACGGCGACGGACGATCTCATCCTGATAAAGCCTGATCCAGACATCGACGGTCTGGGTGCCGATCTGCACGCCGTGCACGCACTCGCCGTCGAACAAACCGCCCGTCACTCCGACTCCTCCACGAAGTCTGCGAGCTCACTCAGATCCACACGGACATGACGAGCGATCGTCACGATGACGAAGAACGACGGCGACGGCGAATCCCCCCGGAAGTACTGATCGAGGCTGCGCCGGTTCAAGCGCGAGTCCCGCGCAAGCTTCTCAACTGACATCTCTCTGGCTGCCAGCGCAGCGCGCAACCGCTCCTGAATCTGCTTGGCGCAGCGCTTCTGGACTTCGGGGGTTTTGGGTCTGCCTGAGATTCATGAATAATAGGCGATTATAATTGCACACAGAGCCAAGAATCCCACAAGCACGGTCCAGACACTCCGCTGTCAGTACTTAAGCGGCTCGGCTACCACGCCGCCCTCATTGAGCTCCGCTATGCCGAACGAGCCGTCCCGACGACGCGCGACGAGGGCTAGGTGTCGTGGACATAGAGGTTGTTGGCAGGAAGTGAAGTTGAGCCTCCGATGCGTGTGTGGCGTTGGCGACTACGACCACGGGCATGCGAAACAGGAGGCTCAATGCCTCACGCCGACGCTCGCTTGAGGCGCACTGTGCGGCGACGCCGGCTGGTCATCCGGATCGAAGCCGACACGACCCGGGGTGAGCTGGCTCAGCAGAAGGGCCTGTCTCAAGGGACGGTGGGGTCCGCCTAGCCCGCTGTGTGCGCGACTACAACTGTCACCGGCACCAGACCGCCGTCGGCGGCCCGCCCGCATCACGCGCACACAACCTCAGGTGAACCGACACCTAGGCGTCACTCCAGTTCACGATGTCAGAGGCAGTCTCTGGCCTGCCAAAAGTGATGTCTCATTTGGAGCCAGACCGTCTCAATGCTGGGGCCTAACTGTCGGTTCGCGTGAGGTTGTGTGCGCGTGATGCGGGCGGGCCGCCGACGGCGGTCTGGTGCCGGTGGCAGTTGTAGTCGTGCACCCAGCGACTCAGGCGGACCCTGCGGTCGGATTCTGAGCGGAACATCCGGGCATAGAGGAACTCGTCAGCGAGGGTGCGGTTGAACCGCTCCGCTTTGCCGTTGGTCTGGGGCCGATAGGGCTGGGTGCGGCGGTGGGTGATCCGCCGTTCGGCGAGCAGCTCGGCGAACGCGTCGGAGCAGAAGTTGGGGCCGTTGTCGGTGAGGACCTCGTCGACCGCCATGTCGTTGGACCAGAACCAGTCCTGGGCGCGCTGCCAGAACCCCACCAGCGTGTCGGCTTTCTCGTCGTCGAGCGCCTCGACATAGGCGACCCGGGAGTAGTCGTCGACGGCGACGTGCAAGTAGGTGTAGCCGCGGCGCTTGCGGCGGCGCCGCCGTTTGGCCTTGGGCGATCCTCGGCCGTGCACCCGCCAGCCCCCGCCCGGGGGGACCTTGCCGACCTTCTTGATGTCGAGATGGACCAGCTCGCCCGCAGCAGTGCGCTCATAGCGGCGGATCACCCGACCGGTGGGGCGGTCCATCCACGCCAGCCGGTTCAGCCCGTGACGGCGCAGCACCCGCCACACCGTCGAGGCAGGCACCCCGGTGCGAGCCGCCAGGAACACCGGGCCCCGCTTGGACGAGCGGCGCAGCCGACAGATCCGCTCCTCGACCTTCGCCGCCGTGCGCCGCGGCGACCGATGCGGCCGACTGGAACGATCAACCAGCCCCGCTACGCCCTCGGCCTGGTAGCGATGCCACCACTTGGCCACCGTGCCCCGCGACAGGCCCATCTGGCGGGCCACCTCGGCCTGGGTCGTTCCCGCCTCGATCCGCTCCACCAGCAACCGGCGCCCAGCGGGCGTCAAACGAGCATTAGCGTGAGACATCGAGCCTCCTGATGTGATCGTGGATGTCCTCTCAGACACCACGCTCGCACAGGAGGCTCAACCCATCACCTGCTACCAACCTCTATGTCCAGAACACCTAACGGCCGACAGTCTTGGTGGGGACTGATCGACGGAAACCAATTAGACGATGTCTCTTTGCGATCTATCCGACTCCGACGCAGATGTATTCTGGGCGCCCGCTCGGATGACTACAGACCTTGCTGCTGGTCCAAGGGAATCTAATGGGCGTTCCTGCAATCGTCGCAAAGCTCTTTGGGCGAATGCTCGGTTCATATCACTCTTTGATTCCATTTGGTAATCCCCCTGTATTGTTCGACCAAATTGCATTTCTTCTCGACTTGTACGACGTTGGCGGCAAAAGCTCTGTTGACGGTAACTTACGACACCGCTATTTCCCTTTCGATGAGGATAGCACAAGTGAGTCCAATTTTTCGGTAATGTCGAACGCTATGGCGAGCTCACGTTCCACTATGGTGCCTTCCGAGTAGTTCCTCACTTCTGGATGTGCTTGAGATCGGTCGAAATCGACGAATTCGATACCGATCTTTCGGGTCGATGCCGTGAACGCGCGCGAGTACATCCGCGGCGCAATGCCAATGAACTGGTAGAAGGGCACCTTGTCTGATGCGGTTCTAGGAGCGCCCGTCATTGATGGGGCAAGGTCGATAAGGTCACCGTACAACCGCTCAACGAGGCTCTTGGGATAAGGTTCAACATAGTACACCTCCACGATCCCCGAGCCGACAATCAATTTTGCGCATTCGTGGCAAGGGAAAGTGGTGCAAAACAACTTGGCACCTTCCGTGCTTGTTCCAGACCGGGCCGCGCCGACTATTGCAGCCTGTTCGGCATGTAGACATCGTATAAACTCGATTAGGTCCTTTGCGCGTATCTCATCGATCAACGAATCACCAGCATCATTGTGTTCGGAAGCGGCTTTGAGCAGTTGTTCGCCGTTCATTTGACGGTAAGGCTTCTTGAGCCATTTGAACTTGACGAGCTTCTCAAGGAAATCCTGCACTATCTGGCGTATGTACACAGGATTCGGGTCTTCCCTAAGTTGGAAATCGCGATAGTCGGGAGTGTGGCCTTCCCAGAACTGTCCTCCACCGGGCCTGGGTACCTCGTTGGTGCCCGTCACGACAGGCATACCGAGGGCTGTCACTAGAGCGGCCCCAACTTGGCGCCCCGGCGCAGAAGAACGAAGCGCCGCATGTTGCGCCGCTTGCATCGCCTCCTCGTGCGGAGTCGGCGTCAGGAATGGATGACCGAACAAGGCATCCACGAAACGATCAATGTCTCTGGACAAATTCATGCCGATGTCGCCTGGGACAAAGACATCGGACATAGCGTACGTGTCCCTGACATTTTGCCCGAAATATGGATCGGATGTATCGGCTTCATCCCTAGCGATCAACTCCTCAGCCTTTGCAGTAGGAGTATTCTCCAAGCCCAGAGATCGAACAAGCTCTCTGCGCCTGTCCCCTCGACTGCTTACGACCGCCACTAGAGAGAACGCTTGACCATACACATTACGCAAAAGATCGACTTCGTCAGGGTGCTTTAGACTCTTGAGGAGATAGACAACCGGCTGACGCTTTTGAATGAAGTTGCCTTCTTCCGATGCCGGACTTTGATCGAGAAGTCCATCTGCATCGAGATCACCGGATTCGGAACCTGCCTCTTCCCGCAGCTCTCGCAGACGTGCGATCTCCTGTATTGCAAGCACAGCCATCGCGGACCCGGTCTTGACATCTCGTCGCAATTGATCGCCGGCGTTCATCCGCTTGATGTAGTACTCAACCGACCTCTCGACAGGCAGGTCACCTAACGGTTTGTAGTCGAGACCATCCAAGAGTTTGCTGACATCAATGACCTCAGTTCTGTAACCGAACCGTTGATGCGATGTTCGAAACGCATCGATAATGCGCGTCCACTCGGTCCCGATCGCACCCACCAATCCGAGTACCAGATCATGACGCTGAGGTTCTCGATCAAGAAGTTCCGCGTAAGCCAGCGAAGAGCTGCCGTTGCGCATCTCATGGGGGGCACTTGACCCACTTGTCGCCGCCGGGCGGGAAAGACCACGAGCTTGGCCGGCTCTGCGGGACGGAGTTTGACCCCTCAGCGTTCGCCGACCAGAGCCTCGCTGGCGAGGCAATGGCAGGCGCCCCCGCAAGAGACCGCTCTCGGAGAACATCAAGGACCCAGAACGTAACCGTGTCAGCGCCAAGCAGCGCGGATAGGTAGCGCAAGTCTGTCCCAGAAAGTGACGCATGGCGTCGCACCGTCGTTCCCTGCTCGGCAGGTGAGGGTGTCGGCGACACGAACATCGAGCCTGCCGCCACGCAACAGCGTGACGGCTCGAGCCTCGTGTCGAAGCCTGACGCTTGAGTCGACTACCACGACGACAGGACACTCGATGTCTCAAGATGACACTCGCTTGACGCCCGCTGAGCGGTGGTTGCTGGTCGAGCAAGCCGAGACCGGCACTGCCTAGTCCGTCATGGGCCGCCAGATGGACCTGCTCCGGGGCACCGTGCAGCAGTGATGGGATCGCTTTCGGTCCGAGGGTGAGGTGGATCTGGTTGACCGTTCCAACCAGCGGCATCGCTGTCCTCGGTGGGTCGCCGCGAGTACCGAGGATCGAATCCACGGCCAGCACTGCTCGAGCAAGCGAGGCTCGGGAACTACCGAAATGGGCGGGGACTCGGGCGATTCTGGCGCCTGCGCATCGGTGCCAAGATCGGCCAAGTCATGCCGAATTGGTCCTCCGAACGGGATCGACAGATGTCGTCCGGCCAATGCTGGGCCCATCGACTTCGGGACCCGAACGAGTGAGCTCGACTACATGCCAAACGTGATGACGTATCGGCACGTTGATGTTCCGGCGAGAATGCTGAGATGGCTCGTAGAAGACGGCCGGCACGACGCAGTGGCGCTTCGTCGGGATCCGACGGCCAGACGACAGCGCAAGCGGAGGAGTGGGCACGCACGAGACAGGGCGCGAGGTCGGGCCGCGGTTTCCACTTTCAAGATGCGGTTGGGGCATGGCTGGCTTCGCTGGTTGCGTCAGCGGCGATTGATGCTCGCGTTCTTGTGCCGGAAGGCTTCGAGGACATGTCGCTTGAGGGGGATCGGCCGAGGTATGTCCAGATCAAGTCCCGCGTCGAGAAGCGTGGTCGCTTCTCGATCAGCGAAACATGCGGGCATGTGCTGCATGCGTGGGATTGGCACGTCGATCGCGCTGAGCCCGCTGCGTCACTTGTGGTTGTCCTGGAACGCGGCATTGAGGGCGAGGTTGAATTCAAGGAGTTCGATCGGCCGCTAGCGGAGTCCTTGCGGAGCGACTCGCAGCCACGCGGACAGCGGCAGCCGTGAGCGGCTAGTCCTGCAACCGGTCGTCGTGCGAATCTCGTCGCTGTTGCGTCTCGAACAAGCACTGCAGATGGGTCAACCCGTCCAATTCGGCACCCATTCTCGACTCGCAGCGGGTGCAGCCAAGCTGACAGCGATACCCTTTCTGACCTGCGAGTTCGCACTGTCCTTTGTGGAGCTCAACGCTCAGATTTGTGCAGCTCAGGCTTATCGCCAGAATTGCACGGTCTGACCTGCAGGAACTATCTGGCCGACAGCCCACCGCTCGGCGGCACGAAGGGACACGCCATGCGCCCGATGAGCAACTCTGGGGCGTTGGAGTTCCTGGCCGAGGGCTCGAGGACGGGCAAGCTGGCATGGGTGGCAGCCGACGGGCGACCCCACGTTGCGCCGATCTGGTTCATCGTCGAAGACGGCGACCTGCTCTTCGCTACCGGTGCACGCAGCGGCAAAGCGCTTGCCATGGCTCGCGAGCCTCGTGTCTCGCTGGTGGTCGACACTGAGACGCCGCCCTACGCGTTCGTGAAGGTGGACGGGGTGGTCGAGATCTCCACAGACCTGGACGAGATCCGGCGAGTATCCACGCTGGCCGGCGGCCGCTACATGGGCGCAGACCAGGCCGAGGCGTTCGGCGAGCGGAACTCCGGCCCGGGCGAGTGCCTGATACGACTGCGTCCGACCAGCATCACCGGCGTCGACGGAGTCGCTGACTGGGATTGACAACAGCCGGCGCCCGTCAGCGCCAAGCAGGTGCAATGCGGGCGGGCCAGGCATCGGCGTTCAGGGCGGCGGCGCCGCGATCCGCCTAGCGAGGTAACTGCCGCGAGCATGGCGTGGCACTAGAGTCCGGCGCATGCCACAAATGAGGCTAATCGATGACTTCTATGTGCCAAATTTGTGCCAACGCTCGATACCGGCGCTGAGCGGTTCCGTCTGCATCTGGGTCACGCGACTCCGGGCGGCTGGCGACGTCCCAACCGCGAGCGTCGTGGCTTCACTGACCCAACGGCACCAGTAGGTCGCGAGCGTGTCGCTTCTTCGTTTGCGCTGGTCTCTGCGGGAAGGACGCAGGCGCTGGATCCAGATCGTCGGCGTGGCCTTCACGCTCGCCATCGGCATCGGCAGTTACGCCGGACCCGCCAGTGCCATCGACTGGCGGCTCGACGCGACCGAAGCGAGCCTCGATTTCACCAACATGTACGACCTGCGGGCGACGGTCAGCGAGGGCGGCGACGTGCCTGCGGGCGCTCTCGCGCGGCTTGCCAGAGCTATCGACGGCATCGACGAGTACAGCGAGCGCCTAGTCGTGGACATGCAGGTCGAGACGATCGCGGACGGCGAAGAGCTGCTCGCGCATGGGCGCATCATCGGCGTCGAGCCGATCAACGGGGGGGGGGGGGTAAATCGCGTTGAGGTCATCAAGGGCGACGGCTTGCCCGAGTCGGCGGCGGACGAACCCCGCGTCTTGATCGAGTCGAAATTTGCCCGCTATCACGGCTTACCAGACAGCGGCACACTGACCGTCGGAGGCGATACCCGCGTCGAGTTCGTCGGCCACGCCACATCGCCGGAGTACTTCCTGATCGTCGAGGGAGACGGTTCGCTCGGTCAGTCCAACTTTGTTGCGCTCTTCGCCCCGCTGGCAACGGCGCAAAACCTCTCGGGCCGCTCCGGCGCGGTGAACGACCTGGTCGTGACGCTGGAACCCGGTGCCGATGCCGACGCAGTGCGGCGGGAGTTGGTCGATGCCGCAGCGTCACTGGCCGCGATGCCGCTGGATGTGATCACCCGTGATGAGACGCCGTCATACATCGGATTGGTCAACGCCCCCGCGGCCGACCAGGACTTCGCCGGTGCCATGGCGCTCTTGCTGTTCGTCGGCGCCGGTTTCGCTGCGCTGAACTTCTCCTCACGGATGGTGGAGGCCCAGCGGCGAGAGATCGGCGTATCGATGGCGCTCGGTGAGGCTCCGAGGTCGATCGCCATGCGGCCGGTGCTCATCGGTGTCCAGATCGGCGTTCTCGGCGTCATCGGGGGCGTCGCATTGGGCTTCCTGCTCTCCAGCCAGGCTGTGGCGGTCGCCGAAGCGGCGTTCACCTACCCGGTCTTCGAGCAGCCGTTCAAGCTGGGCATCTATGCGCGGGCTGCCGCGATCGGCTTCGCTGTGCCGCTCCTCGCGGTGCTGTGGCCGGTGCTGCGCGCTGTCCGGGTCCGACCGGTGGAAGCGATCCGGTCGGGCCATCTGGCATCTCGAGGCGGCAGCCTGGGCCCGGTCATCAGTCGCGTGCCGCTGCCCGGCCGCAGCCTGGCGCGCATGCCGTTCCGCAACCTGCTGCGCACGCCTCGCCGTACGTTCATGACGCTGCTGACGTTCTCCATAGGGCTGGCGACGTTGTTCACCATCGTGGGGTTCAGCAGTTCCTTTGCCGCGACCTTCGATCGGGGCAATCAAGAACTGCTCGGGAACGATCCCGAGCGCTTCATGATTCGGCTCGATTCCCTCTACCCCGTCGATTCGCCGCAAGTGCAGGGCGCGCTCACCGATCCGACGGTGCAGCTCGGCGAGCCGGCACTAGTGCTCGGGGCGAGAGTCGTCGCCGGCGAGCCCGACGCTGACGACGGCGAGCCGACGCAGCTGGATCTTGTGGTCCGTTTCGTGGACTTCGGCAGCACCGTGTGGACGCCGACGACTTCACAGGGAACGCCGCCTGCGGGAGCGCCGGGCATCGTGCTCGCCGACAAGGCCGCGCAAGACCTGGGCGTGGAAGTCGGCGACGGGGTGATGCTGACGCACCCCGCCCAGGTCGACGGAGTCTTCGCCCACAGCACACGCACCGTGCCGATCGCCGCGATCCATCCGCATCCGCTGAGGCTCAACGCCTACATGGACCTCTCGCAGGCATCGACGTGGGGCCTCGGGGGCCTCGCCAACATCGTGACCGGCGTGCCGGCCGACGGCAGCAGCCTGAACGACGTGAAACGGTCGCTGTTCGGCAGCGGCAACGGCGTCGCTCGCGTGCAGGGCCTGGACGAATCGTTCCAGTCGGTCGAGGACTCCCTCGATCAGGTCGCGGGCTTCTTCATCGTCTTCCGGGGCTTTGTGGTGCTGCTGCTGCTGCTCATCGCGTTCAACACCGCCAGCATCAACGCAGACGAACGCGCCCGCGACCACGCGACGATGTTCGCCTACGGCGTTCCCGTTCGGCGGGTCATCGCCAACCTCTCGATGGAGGGATTGCTGCTCTGCGCGGCAGCCGCTGTGCTCGGCGTTCTGCTCGGCTATGCGCTGCTGCTGTGGATGGTGCTGTATCTGATGCCGACGGCCATTCCCGAGATCGGGCCGCTCGTATCGGTCAACCCAATAGAGATGGCGCTGTACTTCGCCGTCGCGCTCATCGCAGTTGCGTTGGCACCCGTATTCTCGGCGCGCAAGATGACCAAGATGTCCATACCGGGCACGCTGCGCGTCATGGAGTAGTCGGCTAGAGAACGCCGTGGTGCATGGCAGTCACGACTGCTTCGAGCTTGGTCTTGGCTCCGAGCTTTCTTCGGAAGCTGCGGACGTGATTGCGGACGGTGTGGATGCTGATATCCAGGTCGCGGGCGATGCGGTCGGAGCTGTGACCCGCCGCAACCAGCCGCAGTATCTCGGTCTCGCGAGCCGAGAGCTTCGGTGCAGGCGCAGTCGTTCCGGATTCGCCGGCTGCTGCTGACGTTGCAGTCAGCTCCGGCGAGGTGCCGTGGGCGTCGCCTGGCACCGCGTGTCGTTGCGGCTGCACCTCTCCGACCGGTTCGTCAAAGAGGTGCAGCCGCAGCTCCGCGTGCTCAGTGTGGCCGGCGACAGTGAGCGTCGTGACACTGAGCCGCCGGTGCTCGCCAGACGCGCCCGGGATCGAAACAGTGCGCGGCTCCAGATATCGACCGCCTTCGGATTCGCGCGGTGCCGGTGGATGCGACCCCCCCCCCCCCGGGGATTGGGTCAGCCGCAAACCGAGCATCTGTCCCGCAGTGCTCCCGAGGATTTGCTCCGCTCGCCGGTTCCAGAACACCACGGTGCCGTCAGCTGTCGTTGCACAGGCACCGAAGCGCGAGACGGCGAGTAAGGCGAAGATGTCATCCCGTGTCACCGGAACGGTCATCACTGGTCCCCCGAACCCCTCTTCGGTGCTGAGCGCTGCGACAGACCGCTAGCCGCTGGCCTGAAGATGCGCGTCATATGTGTCATATGAGTGTCGCTGTGCCCATTGAGTATGACAGCAATATGCCGGCAGAGCCTTCCCCCGCCTTGGGACGGAATATGAAACACCACAAACATGGTATGTATATGACTCGAATATGCTATACATGCGGCTTGGGCGGAGAGGCTGAGCTTGAACGCGATCAGGGGCTATTTCGTCGTCACGCTGTGGCGAGCAATCTTGAAGCTCATCACCATCGCTGTCTTGGGCGCTGTCTGGGCCGCGAACCCAGACAGTTCGCTCGCGATGGGAACGTTCATTGGGGCGAGCGTTCTTTGGATCGTCGACGGCTGTGATCACGGCATCGACACGATTCGCATCAGGAAACGGCGGGCGAAGGCCTCGAGCCCCGCGGGCTAGCGGGCCAGGCATCGGCGTTCAGGGCGGCATCGCTGCCGCCGTCCATGAATACGACCGATCCGCAGAAGAAGCCCGCTTCGGGCGACAGCAGGAACGCCAGCAGGTTCGCCACCTCCTCGGGGCGTCCCGCCCGTTCCTGCGGGATGGGGTAGAGGTCGCCGAGCGACAGGACGACTTCGATCATGTCTGCCGTCATGGGCGTGTCGATGAGCCCCGGCGCCACTGCGTTCAGGCGGATTCGGGAGCCGGCCCAATCCGGGCCGACAGCGGTTCGGCGAACCCATCGAGCCAAAGCGAGCTTGCTGGCGGCATAGGCCACGATGGGTTCAGTACCCGCCAGCGCACGAGCCTCGGCTTCGTCGTCTCCCAAGCAGGCATCCACCAGATCCTCGGGCAGATCGGGCATGGCGGTGCTGGAGTTGGAACTGACCGCGACTGCTGAGGGGTCAGCGCCATTGACGAGCAGCGGCCTCAGCCCCGCGATGGTGGCCACTGCACCGAAGTAGTTGATCGAGACGACCTCCGCCGGGTCGGGTCCGGAGATCCCCGCGCCGGCCACGAGGCCGTCGATCCGCCCGCCGCTGGCGGCGGCAACCGCATCGATCATCGCGCCGCGGCCCTCGGCCGTGGACAGATCGGCGATGACCTCGGCGTCCCGGAGATCCACCCCGATCACCTCGTGGCCGTCGCGCACAAGCCGCTCCCTGGTCGCTTGGCCGATCCCGCCGGCTGATCCGGTGATGACGATCTTGCCCATCCGAGTTTTCTAGCTGGAATCGAGCGAGACCCGAGGGAGCGACTGCGCTCGGAGAAGACTCACCGAATCGTTGAAGGACGTGGGGAGGCCGTTGGTTGCGATGCGACGAGCCCCTGAAATCAGTTGGCCTGCGTCGGAGGCTCGTCCGCTTGGTTTCTTGCGAGCTTGCGGCGCATGTTGTCGGCGAGCCGCGGGGCGGCGCCGGGTGTGGACCACGGGCACACAGCGATGCAGATGCCGCACCCGTAGCTGACGGCAAAATACGGCAGGCATCGGTCGAAATCGACCGCCCATTTCTCCGTACCTCGCACAAGGCGCTTGTCGGGAGCGATGGCGTCGGGCGGGCAGGCATCGGTGCAGACACGACAGCCGCTGCAGAATTCGTCGACACCGAAGGTGTCCGGAGGCGTCGCGACGAGCGGCGCGTCTGTCAGCACCAGCGCCAGCCGGAACGAAGACCCGAGTTCGCTGTTGATGATCGAGCCGTGCTTGCCGAGCTCCCCGAGCCCGGCGGCGATCGCCGCGGGGACCATCTGCATGGGTCCCGCGCCGGGGCCGCCATGGCCGACCGCTTCGAATCCTCGGTTGCGGATCCAGTCGGCCAGCGCCCTCGCAGCAGCGGTTCCCCGGTTGTATTGACGGTGGACCTCCATGGCCGACGTGTACTCGGGCGCGGTCGCCAACTCGCCGTGGTCCATCGCGACGGCCAGCAGGATCGCCCAGGGAAGGTCAGACTCGCGGCCCTCGAAAAACCACTCGCGTCGGGCAGCCACGACCGCCACCAGTTCGACGCTGTGGCCCTGCTCGCTCGTCGCAAACTCGGTGATGTCCGCTAGCCGTTCCGCCGGCGTGCGATCGATCCTGCGCGGATCGACCGGCGCCGGCTCGTGGCGGTCATCGGTTCGCAGCACCGTGCGGAGTTGAGGATGAGCCATGAACTCCTCGGTCATGCGCTCCTGGACCGGGCCGTGGGCGATTGTGGCGGGATGAGCCCACATGACCAGCGTCGGCTGCCGAACCTCAGATGAGCCCCAACCGTTCAGCTCGTTGCCCGACACGTCGCCCATCAACTCGATGATCTCGTCGGGGGCCTCCCAGACCGGCGTCCGGCGCTCCATCCGCCGCAGCCGCTGCGGCCTGACTGGCTGACTCTCTCGTTCAGAAGTCACCGTCCCGCTCCCTGCGCGCTCGACGGCTCAGCTCCCAGGGCGGGCACCGCCGAGGGAGGAGTGGGCGGGATCGGCGCGTGGGTCGCGGCGGGTCCACTGACCGGCTTCGACTGCGCTGAAGAACTCCGCCGCCATCTGGTTGAACGCGGCGGGCTCCTCCAGGTTGACGCCGTGGCCGGTACGCGGTGCGATCCACAGGCCGGCCCGAGGCAGCACTCGCTTGAGGAAGACGTTCGTCTCGATGACGGGGTCGTCCTCGTCGCCGACGGCCAGCAGCACGGGAACGTCGAGCTGGCGCAGCTCAACTTCGAAGTCGTACAGCGACGGGCGCCCGGCCTGGAAGTTGCGCATGGTCAGCCCGGAGCCCACTGCCGAGTGCTCCGACAGGTACTGCTTGAACTCCGCCCAGCCCCTCGGGTCCTTGTTCTGAAGCTGGACACGGGTGGCACCCACCGCCAGCCGCTCGGCAGCGACCTCCATCCCTTCGTTCATCATCGCCTCGGCGGCCGCACGGACCTCGGCCAGGAATGCCTCACGGGTGTCGCCGAATGCGCCAGACCCGCCGCTGGCAAACAGCAACGACGTGACCCGCTCCGGATACCGCAGGGCAAACATCAGCCCCGTGTAGGCACCCATGCTGAGACCCACGATGTGTGCACGCTCGATGCCGAGGCTGTCGAGGACGGCCCGCAAGTCCTCCCGTTCCCGCTCAAACGTGTAGTCGGCATCGCTGTCGGGCACATCCGACGGCGGATAGCCGCGGGCGTTGTACGCAATGCACCGATGGCTGCGGCTGAACCGCCGGATCTGGCCCTCCCACGTGCGGCAGTCGGCGGCGAACTCGTGCAGCCACACGATGGGATGTCCATCGCCGCAGTCCTCCGCGTACAGCTCGACCCCGTCTCCCTGGATCATCGGCATGACGTCGAGCGGCTCAGACGCGGGCTTCGGCGGCGTAGGCCTTGTTGTACCGCTCGCGGCAGATGTAGAACTCGTCGGCGCTCTGGAAGGCCTCGTGGGCGATCAGCAGGTCCAGATTGCGCCGCACGAGACGATCGGGCGCCACTCGGGTCGCCAGCACCTGGATCGCCCCGTAGCCGACGGGCCCGGTCCCCTCTGCGGTGTCGCGCCCGTGCGTCACGCCGAGCAAGTACTCGATCTCGTCGAGCATCGCATCGAACAGCGTGTCCTCGGTGGTCCTGGGGATGAACTCGTCAGTCATCGAGCGCAGCGTCATCCACAGCCGAAGAGAGGCCTGGATCGGTGCCTCGTCCGGCTTCTTCAGGCGGTCGCAGTTGACCAGGTAGGTGACCCTCCCGATCCTGCCGTCCTCCTCGGCTCGCACCGTGCCGATGATCCTCGCGAGCGGATCGATCCGATCTGCCGCAGCTGCGCCGAATGCGACTGCGTATATCGCCAGCAGCGTGACGTGGTGCTGCAGATTGATGGCGGGCCCGCCGTCAGAACTCGTGTACGGGATCCGGTTGGCCAACAGGCGCACCGCGTGCGCCCAGGCCTTGTCGTGATCGACGCTGTTGGAGAAGTACGCCCCGGTGACGAGCAGCCCGATCAGGTCGGCGGACGCCTGCTCGTACGCCCGCAGGCACTCGTCGTAGCCCTCGCAGTCAGCGCCGCGGAGGGCATCGATGGTTCGCAGCGTCTCGTCGCTGACGAAGTCGTGGAGATCGATGCGGCACGCCGGATCGGCCAGGAGTTCTTTGAGTTCGGCCACAGTGGCCGTTTCGGGCTGTGACGTCACGCGGCCAACAGTACTGCGCGCACCTCCGGAGGCATTGCGCGCCATTGTGCTCGGTGGGACGGGTCATGGCACAGGGCCTCCGAGGCGTGAGCAGCAGCGCGACCGCACGTACCGTAGGCGTGGAATTGCTCATCTTCGGAGATGCCCATGTGGACGAACGATTTCACCTTCAAGGCGGCCAACTGGCTGAACCGCTCGGCCATCCGGTTGAGCGGCGGGCGCCTCGGCTGGATCCACAAGGGCACACCCATCATCGAGGTGACCATGACCGGTCGCCGCAGCGGTCAGCCCCGCACGACGCTGCTGTCCGCGGTCGCCGAGCGGGACGGTGCATTCGCAGTCATCGGCTCGCGTGGCGGCTCCGACCATCACCCTGCGTGGTTCTTGAACATGCGTGACAATCCAGCAGTCACCGTGCGCAACCGCAATGGCACGCAGCAGATGACCGCTCGGCTCACCGAAGGCGACGAGCGTGCAGCGCTGTGGGACCACATCGCCAGCCAGGGCGACCACTACGTCGACTTCCAGCGCAAGACCGACCGCGAATTCCCCATCGTCATGCTCGAGCCCGCCGGAGCAGCCGGGGGCGGCTGAGCGCACCCGAGCCGAGATCTGCGGAGGCTCAGCCGACGGTCGGGATCCTCCGCAGGTGCACGAACCAGTTGGCCAGCGACACCGCGACGCCGCCGACCACATTGCCCAGCGTCACGATCGCCAGGAAGCCGGCGAACCACGCCCCACTCAGGCCGTCCAGCTGGGCTGAGGAGAGCTGTGCTGCTTCGGCGACCTCGGGTTGACCCGAGACCAGCATGCCGATCGGCACGAAGTACATGTCAGCCACGCTGTGCTCGAACCCGCCGGCCACGAATGCCGAGATCGGCAGCACCACGGCGACCAGCTTGTCGATGAGCGAGCGGCCCGCGGTGGCCAGCCACAGCGCCAGGCACACGAACACGTTCGCGAGAATCCCCCTGGCGAACACGGTGCCGAGCCCGAGATCGATCTTGGCGTGTGCGTTCGTGAGCGCGGCGGCGCCGAACGAGAAGTCGGCGATCTCCCACCAGCGCGACCAGAACACCACCAGCACCACGGCCAAGGCGCCGATGAAGTTGCCCAGGTACACCGAGATCCAGTTCCGGATGAGCTGGCGGACGGTGATCTGGTGGTCGAGCAGCCCGATCACCATGAGGTTGTTGCCGGTGAACAGCTCCGCGCCGGTGATCACCACCAGGAACAGCCCCGTCGACAGCCCGATACCCATCAGCAGCCGGGTGGGGCCGAGGCCGAGGTTCGACGACGCCGAGATCGTGCTGGTCAGCATGGCGCCGAGCGCCACGAACACGCCGGCCATCGCGGCCAGCACCGACATCGATCCGAAGCTCAGCGCTGCCCGGCGTATGGCCAGGTGCGATACCTGCGTAGCGATGTCTGACGGCGTCAGCGGCACGACCGGATTGCTGGTCGGCACACGAGGCCCGCTCGGACCAGTCATCGATGAGGACGCTAGTTCGTGCCGCCCCCGGCCCTGTTGAGGACGCTTCGGCGAGGCGACAGCTCGAAGCGCTTGCCTACGAGGCAGCCCGAGCGGCGTCGAGCCATGCATCGACCGTGGTGCGGTTGTCCGCAATCCACGCTGTCGCCAGGTCGGCAGCTGCGGTTCCCTCGTCTTGTGCCACGTTGGCCAGTGACACTTCGATCACCGACAGCGTCACAGCCTCGAAGAGTGCCCCGGCTGGCGGGTTGGCCTCGAGGAACTCGGTGTTGGCGGTGACGAGAATGTCTGCCGCAACCCAGCCGATCGGGCACAGGCCCTCGGCTTGGCCCGCAGCGGCGGGGCACAGGTCTGGCCCGATGGCGGCATAGCCGCCGGTCCCGTCGGCACCCCGCTGATCGTGCGCCTCGCCGCCCTCGAAGCCGGTCGGATTCGAGTCGTCCAGGATCTGCTCGACGCCCAGCCAGTACACGTTGTCGCCGGGACGGAGCAGGGTGATGTACGCCGATGGCGTCCACATGTAGATCACCATGGGAACACCCTCATCCGCAGCGTCTACCGCCTGGGCGAACATCGCGTCGTAGCCCGCGATCGTCTGCGAAATGTTGTCCCAGCCCGAGAACGCGATCTGCGACTCGATGATGTTGTCGCAGGTCCAGGACTCCGCACACCCGAAGATGTCCGCAATGCCGTTGCCGGGCACCGGGTCAGCCGCATCAAAGGCCGCGAGCGCGTCGGCATTGCGGTTGAGCTCGTCCATCGTGTACACGCCGAATTCGTCCGCGAAGGACTTCGAGATCAGGAAGCCCTGGATGCCGCCCGCGATCATCTGCTCGCCGACGACAGTCAAGTGATCGCCGACGAGCGAACCGTCGGGCAGCTCACCGGCGAGCCACGACAGGTGCAGCGGGTACCAGCTGTTCGCCCAGAAGTCCATCTGGCCTTCCGCCATCGCGACATAAGCAGCGTTGGGGCCGAGCTCCAGCTCCGCGGGATCGGACACGTCGTAGCCGAGTTCTCCGAGCAGCTGGCGAAATATCTCGGCCTGGAAGTAACCGCTGTTCCAGTTGGCCCGGCCCAGGGTCACCGACACGCCCTCGCCTGGCGTCAGCGAGACCTCATCGGGCACGGCGGCCTCCGTCGGAGCAGGTTCCGCGGGAGCCGCTGGCGCTTCGCTGACGTCCGAGTCGCCGCACGACGCAACGAAGAGCGTCGCGGCTGCGATCAGCAGCGAAGTTTTGAGTATCCGCAAGTTCGTCATAGCGAAACGCGTCCTCGAGTGTGAGGTTGCGACGCCTTGAATCGCGAACACGCCACCGCGGCGCCACTACCGAGCCTAGGTCATGCGCTGACTGTGCCTGACGGTGATCCTTGGGCCATCGCTTCGGCCGACGCATCGGCCGCGATGACGTCAAAGGTCATGTTGACAAGTCGCCAGTCGGCTGCCGGCCCGGCGGCAGGCTCAGTAGCTGCATCGGGAGCCGGTACGGCCGGGAAGCCCGGCCGGCTGCGTCGCGGCAGGCCGAACGAGGTGAACATGCCAACCACCGCCAGCGCTGCCGAGAGCAGGAAGACCGGCGTGAACGAACCCGCCGTGTCGGCGATGAACCCGCCCATCTGCGGCGAGATCATCTGGGCGATGCCGAACGAGAAGGTGACCGCAGCGAACGCCGGTCCGTAGTCGTCGGTGGTGGTGTTGTTGACGACATAGACAGTCAGCACCGACGGCATGGATGCGAACAGCAGGCCGACGGCTGCCGACAACGCCAGCGTCGGTGCGAACCAGCCAGGCAGGATCAGCGTGGTGACCACGGCCCAGCCGCCGAATGAGATGGCGAGCGTGGACCGGGCTCCGATGCGCTCAGAGAGCGCGATGAACAGTGGCCCTCCGAAGATCATGGCCACGCCGACGAGCGTGAACGCCAGTGATGCTTGAGTGCTCGTCCAGCCGCTGTCGTCTTCCAGCCGGGTGGTCAGGAACGAGATGATCAGCAGGTAGAGCAGACCGAAGACGAAGAATGCCGACACCAGCGGCGCCCAGCCGGGCACGCGCCGCAGGGCGCTGAACCCGCCGAGTCCGGTTCGGGATGCGAGGCGTTCTTGGCGGTGCCCGATGGCGAGCAGCACCACGGCTACGACAGCGGCACCGATGATGAGCTGCACGAAATAGACGGTTCGCCACGACGCGTCCCCCATCGTCGAGCGGACGATGCCAGACAGCTGGCCGGCGAAGACGACACCGAGGCCCATGCCCGCGCCCAGAAACCCGACCGCCAGCCCGCGCCGTTCGGGAGCGATCGCGTCGGCGGTGATGACCGGGGCAGGGATCCACGTCAAGGCTCCGCCGAGACCCTGTGCGAACAACCCGACGCCTAGCACGACCGGGCCCGGCGAGATGGTTGCCAGCGCCTGGCCGACGATCGCGACCACC
This sequence comes from Candidatus Poriferisodalis sp., assembly GCF_965208925.1. Taxonomy (GTDB): domain Bacteria; phylum Actinomycetota; class Acidimicrobiia; order Acidimicrobiales; family Poriferisodalaceae; genus Poriferisodalis. The sequence goes on from NZ_OZ242364.1 coordinate 77,666, forward strand.
ATGCCGACTCGCATCACTGACAGCAGCCGGAACCGGCTGGATGCCGTAGCGACGATCAGGCTGCCCACCAGGTAGGCCGCCATGTTCACGGTTGCGAGCGAGCCCGCCACCGTGTTCGACAGGCCGAGATCGTCACGGACCGCGGGCAGCAGCACGCCATAGGTGAACCGGCCGAACGACTGGGCGAGGGCCGCAACCAGCGCCATCAGCACCACCGCGGCGGCGCCGGTCAGCCTGCGCTGACGGGTCCGCTCTTCGCTGCCGATGTCGGTCACGGGTGTCCATGCAACATGGAAACAGCGTCGGGCGCACGCGCATTTCGTGATCGGGGGTCGACGTAGGGTGCGACACTCTTGCGATGGCAAGCGTGGGCAACACCCGGCGCTGCGTGTTGCGGCCGTTCAGCGCAGACCTTCACGGCACGGGAATCTCGTGAGCCAGGAGCAGTTCGCCAATCTGGTCGCCGTCGTCGCCACCGCAGTGACGTTCGTGCAGGTCGTGCCCCAGGTGGTGCGGCTGCTGCGCCTGAAGCGAACCGAGGGCGCCTCGCCCGCGTGGGCGGCGATCGGCATGGTGATCAACATCGGCTGGATCGCGTACGTGATCGCCGAGGAGTTCTGGGTCACGATCCCGGCCATTCTGGCCGCGATCATCAGCTTCGGTCTCGTGCTGTTCCTGCTCTGGCGCAATGGCGCCGATGTGCGTGTCGCCGTCATCGCCGGCATCGTCGTGGGGGTGGCATCGATTGGCTTGCAGCTTGTGGCCGGCTGGACCGTCCTGGGCACGGTGCTCGGATTGTCGAATGGCCTGTACCTCGGACCGTCGGTGTGGGCTGCGTGGCGGTCGTATGCGCCAGTCGGCGTGGCTCCGCTGACGTGGGTGCTCACTGCCGGCGAGGGCATCTTGTGGGGCTACTACGGCGCGCTGGTGGAGGCGATCCCGATCATGGTGTACGGCAGCACGGCGTTCCTGCTCGGAGCGCTCATACTCCTGCGACTGTGGATCACCCGCCACCGCATCGCAAGCGAACTGGCGCCGCCGGACCCCTCGGGCGGGACCTGAGTCAGGCAGACGGCTTCTTGGGTCGGCAGCGGGCAGGCCACGGCGCGATCGGCGCGCAGCTAGTCAGGCGGGCAGCGGGCAAGCCACGGCCCGGTAGGTGCGCAGCCGCTTGCGCAGCGTCCACACCAGCAGGGCCACGGCGGCCAGCCCCACGATGGGTTGCACCGGAGCCCACCACGACAGCGCGCCGGAGATGCCCACGAGCGCGACCACTGCCTGGTTGCACACGGGACAGCCCACAGCGAGGAACGAAACCAGCCCGCCCCACAGTGTGGTGGTGCCCTGACGCTCGACGGCGTGTTCGGCGCCCGGCTCGGCGCCTGACGGCGGCCGGATGGCGAAGATCAGACCGATCAGTGCCGAAGTGGTCGCCAGGATCACCCAGTCGAGCCACCGGGCCTCGATCGGCCGACCGAAGATGGGCGTGTCGATCAGGTCCGACGGGATGCCGATAAGCACAGCCGCCACAGCGCCGTACGCCACAGCCCGCGGCCACACCGTCTTCGGCAGCTCCAGCAGATCCTTGAGCACCGCGGCGACGCTACCCCGCCACGCGCCCGGCCGAGCCGCGCCCGGAGTTCACTGCAAGCCGCAGATTGGTGAGAGGATCGCAGTTGTGACAGAGCGCGCGTCACTGGATCCGCAACAGACCTTCCTGCACCTCGCGCCCAACGGCGATGCCGATCGGCTCGACGCCAGCGCACCCGACTTTTGGCAGTCGCTCGCAGAGCGCAACCTTGACGGGCGCCTGTCCGGCGTGGTTCACCTAGGACAAGACAGCCACTGGGAAATGCATCCGAGCGGCGATGAGGTCTTGGTAGGGCTGTCTGGCTCGATCGAGGTCATCCTTGACCACGGCGACGCGACCGAGTCCGTAACCCTCGAGTACAGCCGCATGTGTGTCGTGCCTCGCGGTGTGTGGCACCGGCTCGTCGTCAACGAGCCTGGACGCCTGCTGTTCGCAACCCCAGGGCCAACAACCCAGCACAGAAGCCTCACCGAACACACCAATCTCCGAACCCGCGACGGGGTGAGACATCCCGACTGACGACTGCCCTACCAGCGCTGCAATGGGGAGGACAAGCCCAGCACCAGCAAGAGCCCCCGCTCGATGCGTTCCATGATGGCGGCATCGACATCGCCAACCGGCTCAGACAGCAGTGCCTTGTCGACCGTGGCCAGTTGCGAGACGTTGACAACCGAATCTTGCGCTAGGCCTGACTCCGACGCAGGCAGGGTCACATTGCCTGGTGCGTCCGCGAGCCGGAGACTGGTGGTGACGGCGACGGCGATGGCTGTGTCGATTCGGCTGCGATTGAATTCGTCGTCGGAGACGATAACGACCGGTCGGCGCAGACCAGGTTCAGAACCCATGGGTATTCCGAGGTCCGTCCAGCAGATGTCTCCGCGACGCATCAGAGATCTCTCGACAGCGCACGTGCTTGCGCGATGCGCAAGACGGGATCGAGCGCGGAAGACTCAGTGCTGTACACCTCGTTGAGCCGTTCCGTGATCTCGTGATACCGAACCTCGGCCAGCAATCGCCTGAGCGCACGCGTGTACAGGCTCGAGCGGGAGCAGCGCTCTTGTGCAGCGAGTTCCTCTGCGGCTTGGAAGACATCGTCTGGGATGGAGATGGCGATTTTCATGCCGGGAGTATAACTAGGTATTACCACTGCGCTGGCATCGGCCGTGGACATGTTCAGCGCTCGAGTTCGCGGAGGGTCTCGAGGAGGATTGCGGTGTCACGCAACCAGCTCACGACCCGATCGATGCAGTCTGGGCGGGTCACGTCGAGCAGCAGGGTGGCGACGGCGACCGTGTCGCCGGCCTCATCGTCAGCGAGCATCGTGGTGGTGGGCCGCAGTCGAGCATTGGAGGCGACCAGCACCCCGGCCGCCCGGAGCTGGCGGCGCTGCACCTCACCGCCGTCATCGTTCGAGAGCTCGTCAGCCACAGAATATTAATATATTTCATGATGTTCCAAATATCCAAGCGATTTTCCGCCCGCCGGCCCATCGACACATGAGAAGCGCCGCTCCGGCGCCCGTGCCACGGCGCGTGTCGAGTCCTGCCGCGGCGCGGGACCCGTAGAGTCACAGGTCATCGAGGCCGATCAGGCCGACAGATCCGTGTAGCGGGGCGAAACCGTGTCTATGGCTGCTGACGACGTTGACAATGCCGATGTTGACGAGGCCGAGCCCGGCGACATCCCGCACGGGCACCGGTTTGCGGCCGCTCTGCGGGAAGCTGGACTGTCGGTCATCGCCGAGATCAAGCGGCGCTCGCCGTCGCGCGGAGCGCTGCGAGCTGATGCAGACGCCGCCGATCTGGCGTCGGAATACAAGGCGGGCGGGGCTGCCTGCCTGTCGGTGCTGACCGAGAGCGAGCGCTTCAGCGGCTCCCCCGAGGACTTGCAAGCAGCCAAGGCGGTCACCGGGCTGCCGGTGCTGCGCAAGGACTTCCTGCGCACGCTCGATGACGTACGCGACAGCCACGCCATGGGCGCCGACGCAATGCTCGTCATCCTCGCCGACATCGACCCGGCACAGCTGCGGCCCATGCAGGAACTGGCGCTGTCGCTCGGTGTCGACGTGCTCACCGAGGTCCGCGACGAAGCTGAGCTGGAGACCGCGGTCGCTCTCGGCGCCTACATGATCGCCATCAACCAGCGCGACAATCCCGAGTCGACCAAGTTCACCGTCGACTACGACAAGGCCGTCCGCGTCAGTCGCAGTTTCGAGCACATCGACGATCGGGTACTGCTGATTGCGGCCTCAGGCATCGGCGTGCCCGGCGGCACGTCGATGAGGGCGATCGCGGAGGCCGGCTACGACGCAGCCCTGATCGGCGAAGCGCTGGTGGTGGCCGACGATCCCCCCGAACTCCTGCGGGACCTGCTGGCCGACGCCGCCGAGTAGCGGCACACTCGATCAGCCCGGGGTCAGGGCGTCGGTCACGACGGAATCGGGGATCGCGCCGCTGCCTCGTTCCTCCGATGCGTCCTCGTCTGCTCGGATCAGCAGCCAGCGCGGGTGGTAGCTGATTCCGAGCGTCCGCGCGAGATGGCTGTCGACGTCAGGCAGATTCGTCAGGTGGCCGAGGCCGTACCTGCTCACGAAGCTCGAGATCGCCGACTTGGTGTCGTGCCCGCCGACGCTGATCAAGGCCAAGTTGTCGCCGTGTTGAGTCTTCAGCGCTGCGACCGCAGGCGCCTCTCGCTGGCAATTCGGTCACCAGGGCGCCCAGAACCACAGCAGAACATCCCGTCCGGCGAGAGTGTCCACCTCGAAGGTGGTGCCGTCGAGCTGTGGGACTGCGAGCGCAAGCACTCTGGGTCGATCCTCGGTGGGCTCGGCATCAGTGACGGCCTCCTCGGCGTCCTCTCCCTCTGGGTCTTGCTCGACCTCCTCGGCATCGCCCTCATCCTCGGTGTCCGCAGAGTCGTCCGTCTCGGAGTCCTCGGCGTCGTTCTCCTCGCCAGACACCCCACTGCCGCCGGCCTCGTCATCGCCCTCGTCGGTCTCATCGTCAGCCTGATCGTCGGCTGGATCATCAGCATCGTCCCCAGTCGCTCCCTCGTCGATGTCGCCGCTCTCGTCGTCGCCGCTTTCGCCGGTCTCGTCATCACCCTCGTCGGACTCGTCATCACCCTCGCCGGTCCCGCCCTCGGTCCCGTCCTCGGTCTCATCGTCACCTTGGTCGTCGGCTGGATCATCAGTGACGTCCTGAGTCGCCCCCTCGTCGGCGTCGCCGCCTTGATCGTCTTGCTCGCCCGACTCGTCGTCAGCGGTCACTTCTGTGGCTTCCCCGGACTCGCCGTCGGTTGCGTCCGACTGGTCCACTGAATCACTCTCGCCGTCGTCCGTCTGGGCCGGGTCGTCGCCCGCATCGTCGGGCTGCGGCGCAGCCGCCTGCTCAGTGCCGTCGCCGCCAGCCTCGTCGGTGCTGCCGGAGTCCTCTGCGGCGGCTTCGGAATCTGCAGACTCGCCAGACACCGCAGCCGTGGTCGGGCTCGCAGAAGGCTCGGTCGTCGCCACCGCCGGCGCGGCAGTGCTGGCAGCAACGGTGTGAGGTGTCTCGTCGCTGTCGCTGCTGCAGCCGGCGAGCAGGCCCGCACCTACGACGCACGAGGCAGCGACCAGAGCCGCTCGGCGCAGTACCTGCATCACCCCTGCGAGCGTAACCCGCCTCCGCGCCGGCTTAGAAGCGGGCTCGAGCCTAGGGCCGAGTGTCTCGAGCACGGCAGGGACACACCGCTAGGTTCGCGCCGTGCCGCGCCTGTTCGTCGCCGTGTGGCCGCCCCCCTCCGTCGTCGACGAACTGGCTGGGCTGCCAAGACCGTCCGAGCCAGGTGTCAGCTGGACCAAGCCGCACCGCTTGCACATCACGCTCCGGTTTCTCGGCGAATGCGACACCGGCGAAGCGCTCAGCACCCTCGGGACACAATCATTCGGCCAGACATCAGTGACGCTCGGACCGGCGCCGGAACGCCTCGGACGTGGCGTGCTGATGCTTCCGGCAGTCGGCGTCGACGATCTCGCCGCGTCCGTCACCGACTGCACCCGCTACATCGGCGACCCGCCGCCGGATCACCCCTTCGTGGGGCACCTGACCATCGCCCGCTTCCGCAAACGGCGGCCGTCGGTGGACTGGCCACGCTTGGACGAGACCTTCGAAGTCACCGAGATCAGCCTGGTCGAATCGGCTCCATGGGGCGAGTACCTGGATGTGGCGAGCTTCCGGCTCGACTGACGCAGCCGGCCCAGACGCCCGGGCGAATCGGCCCGCTGGAATGTGAGAGCCTTGCGGTGAACTCCGCAACAGGGGGAGCCATGGGACTTCACCACGTCGCCTACGCAACACGGGACCTCGAGGCGACACATCGCTTCTACGAGGACCTGATGGGATTCCCGCTGGTCCACGCCGAGCAGGCCGAGCGACCGCACCCCGACGGCGGGCCGACAGGCCACATCAAGCACGTCTTCTACGACATCGGCGACGGCGAGTGCATTGCCTTCTTCTACATCCAGAACATGGGCGAGCAGGCCGACTACAGCACCGACCTCAGCGCGACAGTGGGGTTGCCGGTGTGGGTCAATCACGTCGCCGTCCGAGCGACGCCGGAGAAGCAGGACACGGTCCGCGAGCGCATGGCAGGCGCCTCCATCGAGCCGCTGATGGAAGTGGACCATGGCTGGTGCCACTCGCTCTATTTCGTGGACCCGAACGGGATCATGGTGGAGCTCTGCCGGGACACCACCGGCATCGAGCCCGATCGGGCTGAGGCGCTGGAAGTGATGCGCTCCCCCATCCCCGCCGACGCAACGGCCTGAGCTCAGGTCAGGCAGTCAGATGGGCATCACCCGAGAGTTCGTCGCGCTGCCGAGTGCCGGCGCCCCCCGTTCCGGCGTGGGCGGGCATCCCTGCCAAGGCGTCTACCACCGCCTCGAGGGACATGAGCCGCGCACAGCCCTGATCGCGACCCACTACAACATCGACTTCAGCGAGCACTACCTGGCCTCCTACATTGCCGAGCGGGGCCTGGGCTTTCTCGGCTGGAACACTCGCTTCCGGGGTGCCGAGCCCTACTTCCTGGCTGATCTGGCGCTGGCCGACATCGACGTCGGCGTCCGCTGGCTGCGCAGCCGAGGCGTCGACTGCGTAGTGCTGCTGGGCAACAGCGGCGGTGGCTCGCTCATGGCCACCTACCAAGCGCAGGCCACGGCGCCGAATCTGGTTCCGGAGTACAGCCGGCGCGGTCTGCACCCGGCAATCGAGGATCTGGCAGGTGGCGACTTATACGTCTCGATCGTGGCGCACACCGGCCGCGCCGAGGTGCTGACCAACTGGATGGATCCGTCGGTCACCGACGAGAACGATCCGCTCAGCGTCGACCCCGCCCTGGACCCGTTCGCTCCGGATCGGCAGCCTCCCTTCGACGACGACTTCATCGCTGCGTACCGGCGCGCCCAGCGTGCCCGCAACGACCGCATCACCGCCTGGTGCAAGCACGAGCTGGACCGGCTCGCAGCAGCCGGGCACCGCGAGCGCCTGTTCGTGGTGCCGCGGCTGTGGGCAGACCTTCGGATGCTGGACGGCTCGATCGACCCGAGCCGGCGAACGGTGCCCAGCTGCTACCTCGGCGATCCGCGCCGCGCCAACTACGGGATCTTCGGCGTGGGCACCGTCAGCTCGCTGCGGACCTGGCTGTCGATGTGGAGCCTCGCTGACTCGCAGTGCAGTACCGACCAGGCGCAGCACATCGACCTGCCGGCGATCGTCATCGACGCGGATGCCGATACGGGCATCTTTTCCTCCGACACCGCCAAGATCGTCAACGCGCTACGCACCCGGCCGGGCGCGCCTGACGTCCCGTTCCACTCCATCGCCGGCGACCATTACCTGACCGAACCGGCCGGCGCCCGGGCCGAAGCGGCCGACATCATCGTCGGCTGGGTCCGCACCCATACTGGATAGCGCCAGACCGCAGAGCCGCCGGAGATGCCCGACTTCCTCGACACCGAGCACACCGAGGTGCTGCGCACTGCCGAACACCTGGCTGACGAGCTTGTGGCGCTGTCGAGCCCGGTCACCGAGAGCGACATCGGGGCGGCAGTCCGGGAGGCATCCAAGGCGGCCGGAGTGTTCGGCATGACCCAACCGACATCGTTCGGCGGCACCGAAGCGGGCGCGCTCGCGCTCACCGTCGTGCGGGACACCCTCGGCAGTCGCAACGTCGGTCACCTGCCGGGCATCTTCGGGCCGTCGCCCGGCGTGCTGGCCAACGTCGGCGAACCGCTGCGCTCGCAATTCCTGCTGCCATATCTGGCAGGCGAACTGCGCAGCGGCTTCGGGTTCACCGAACCGGCCGATGCGCCGCGCCACACCTGGGCGATGCGTGACGGCGACGAGCTGGTGATCAACGGTGCGAAGTCGTACGTCACCGGCGGCGCCGATGCCGACTTCGTCAATGCGCTCGTCGACGTCGAGGGGGCTGGACCCGCGATGGTGCTCATCGAGACCAACCGGGCAGGCGTCAGGCTTGAGCAGCGCTTCGGCACGCTGGACGGCAGCCACCACGCTGCGTTCACCTTCACCGATGTGCGCGTGCCCGGCACCCACCTGATCGGCGAAGCCGGGCGCGGACTCGGGCGGGCGATGGGCCAGATCAGCGCCACGCGTCTGGCGATCGCGGCCGAGTGCGTCGGCCAGTGCCGCTTCGCCATCGACCTGGTCGAGCAGACGCTGGTCGAGCGGGCCGCGCGGCGCGGGTCGACAGACGAGCCGGCGCAGGTCGGTACCGACCTGGAGCGGGTGGCATGGGGAGACATGCGGATCGCCGCCTACGCGGCTCGCAGCGCGCTCTACCGCACCGCACGCCTGCTCGATGCCGGCGAGAACGCCGTCAACGAGGTGATGGCTGCAAAATCGCTGGCCACCGAGACGCTCAGCCGGATCTGCGACAGCGCTGTGCAGCTTGTCGGAGGCACTGCGCTCGTGGACGGCCACCCGCTGGCGGACATCCTGCGGCGGGTGCGAGCACTCCGGCTCGCCGAAGGACCCACCGAGGTGCTCGCCGCGAACATCGCCCGGGGTCGGATTGACCTCGGCTTCGGCCGCATCTGACCGCTCGGCCGAGTCTGAGGTTGCATAGACGGAGGAGCCCGAACCAGGCTGACGGCGTCAATCCCAGCCGAGTTCGTGCAGCCGGTCGTCGTCAATGCCGAAGTGGTGCGCGATCTCGTGCACGACCGTCACCAGAACTTCTTCGACGACGTCGTCGGCCGTCTCGCACATCTCCAGGATCGGCAGCCGGTAGATGACGATGCTGTCGGGCATCGCCAGGCCGCCGTAGTCGTGGCGCTCGGTCAGCGGGATGCCCTCGTAGACGCCGAGCAGGTCCGGATCCTCCCCGCGGTCCTCCACGAAGATGGCCACGTTGTCCATCAGCGAGCGCAGCGCGTCCGGTATGTCTTCGAGCGCCTGTTCCACAAGGCTGGCAAAGCGAACCTCGTCCATCTCCAGCACGCCCCCCATCCTGCCCGGCGAGCCGGCCCACCGCCCGCGCGTCCTCTAGGTTGCAGGCATGCACGAACTCGTCGTCACGGGAAACGATCCCGATGCCGCAGCAGAGGCCGCCGCCAGCGTTGGCGGCGTGTGCTACGTAGCCGACCCGGGCGACCGTCGTGAGTTTCCCTTCCGCACGCTCGTGCGGGCCATGACCGACAATCCGGACCTGCTGACGCCCGCCGCAACCGTCGGCAGCTACTTGGCGTTCTCACGCGTCATCCGTGAACGCTCCTTGGGTGCCGATCTCGGTGCCCCCTCGCCGGGCCTGACTGCCATCTTCCCGATGGTCCACCACCCTGACCTCACGCACGCACAAGGCGACAGCCACTGGCGCGACACGCACGCCCCGCTGGCGCTGCGGCATCACCCCGGCATGTGGGACTACACCCAGCTCAGCGTCGTGGCCACCCTCAACGGCCCGTCCTATGACGGTTTCGCACTGGTCGCGTTCGCCTCGCTCGACGATATGCGTGAACGCTTCTTCGGCGATGACCACGACCGCGACGTCATCCGTGCCGATGTCGCGAAGTTCGCCGACACCGAGCGCTCGCCGCGGCGAGTGATCGCAACGGAGACGATCTACCGCCAGCGTCCCCCGCTGCCGGCCGTGACCTGGCCGCACGACTAGCCAACACACCAGCGTGCACGCCGGGTCTCGCCTGTCTCGCGCTATGAGCCAGACGGCCGGCCGGTTATGACCTCAGCGACCCACGCCGCCGGGTTCAGCCGCGCACGCCGCATCGGCACGCTCTTGACGCTGGCCGCGGCAGCCGCCGTGTCGCAGTCGTTCGGCCGGTTCACCTATTCGCTGCTGTTCACCGACCTGCGGGACGGATTCGGACTGTCCAACACCGTCGCCGGCGCGCTCGGGTCGCTGAATCTCCTGATGTACCTCGCGGGGTCGCTGGCGGTCGCCCTGACGGTCGGTCGCACCGGGTTGAGCGGTGCCGTGCGCATCGGCGTCGCCGGGAACGTGGTCGGCTTGGCCCTGCTGGCCTGGAGCCCCAACGTGGGCATCGCCGCCCTCGCGCTCGCCCTCACCGGCTTCAGCGCCGCGGGTGTCTGGGTGGGCACACCCGGACTCGCTGCCGAGCTGCTGGGTCCGCGAAAGCGAGGCGCCGCGGCCGGCTGGCTGACCGGCGGTGTCGGTTGCGGCATGGTCGCGGCGGCTGCCCTCGACGCGTTGTTGCAGGGCCCCAGCGACGCAGTCTCAAGCGGCGCAGTCCCGAGCGGTCTGGATTCGAGCGAAGCAGCGCTGGCCGATGCGAGCCGCAGCCATCTGCGCGACGTGTACCTGATCGAGTTTCTTTTGGGCGCAGTGGTGCTGGTCGTCCTGGCCGTCGCAGTTCGCCGCTGGGCGCGCACGCCGGGTCGCACGGGTTTCAGGGGCGCCCGGGATGCGCTCGCCAAAGTGCCGCAGGCCGGTCGGCTGGTCACCGCCTACGCACTGCACGCTTTCATCGTCGCCACGATGCTCACGTTCATCGTGGGTCACCTCGAGGGCTACCCGGACATCTTCACTGCTTGGGGCGCTGAGCTGGCGTTCTCGTCCATCGGCGTCGGCTGCATCGCCGGCGGCCCGGTCTTCGGACGCATGGCGGACCGCATAGGCAGGCGGCGCAGCGTCACCATCGGCTTCGGAGTGTCGTTCATCTCGATCATCACATCGACCGTGTACCCGCTGCTTGCCTTCGTCGGACCGCTGCTTGCTTGGGTGTCGGCGATCGCGTTCGGCATGGCGTTCAGCGGAATCATCGCCTCGATTGCCGCGCGTGTCAGCGACAGCCTCGCCGGCGACGAGTTCGGCGCCGCCTACGGGCTTGCGACCATCCTGTTCGGCCTCGGCCTCGCTGCAGGACCGCCGGTCGGGGGCGCCTTGGCTGACTGGTTCGACTCCTTCGGTCCCGCCTTCGGGCTCGCGGTCGCCGCGTGCGCCATCAGCGTCGCGCTCATCGGCTGGGGCGACGACTCGGCCCCGGTTTCGCCGCTGCGCGGCTCAACCTCTTAGCTGAACTCGGGCTCGTCCCACCAGGGGAAGTACTCGGGTAGGTCCTGGGTCGGTCGCAGCGAGAATTCGGGCGGTCGCTTCTCGAGGAACGACGCCACGCCTTCGTGGGCATCAGCGCCGCGGCCCAGGTGAAAGATGCCCCGGGAGTCGATCTTGTGAGCCTCCATCGGGTGATCGGCGGCCAGCATGCGCCACAGCATGTGCCGGATCACCGTCACCGAGATGGCCGAGGTGTTCTCGGCGATCTCCGCTGCAATGGCGCGGGCCGCTGGCAGCAGCTCGTCGGGCTCGTGCAGGCTGCGCACCAGCCCGGCTTCGTGAGCTTCGGCGGCATCGAACACCCGGCCGCTGAAGCACCATTCCAGTGCCTTCGACAGCCCGACCACGCGCGGCAGGAAGTACGACGAGCAGGCCTCTGGCACCACGCCGCGGCGGGCAAACACGAACCCGATGCGCGCCTTGGTGGATGCCAGCCGGATGTCCATCGGCAGCGTCATCGTGACGCCGACACCCACGGCGGGGCCGTTGATCGCCGCAATCAGCGGCTTGTTGCACTCATACAGGCGCAGCGTGAGCAGCCCGCCACCATCGCGCATCCACGCCAGATCGCCGCCTTCGCCCCGCTCGGAAGCTCGCTCGGCCTTCCGCTCATCTGACTGGCTGTCAAAGTCGAACGTGTCGGCGCCCCCGCTCAGATCGGCCCCGGCGCAGTAGCCGCGGCCGGCGCCGGTGAAGATCACCGCCCGGACGTCGTCGTCGGCGTCGACGAGGTCGATGGCGTCCATCACATCACGCAGCATCTGACTGTTGAACGCATTCAGCCGCTCTGGCCGATTGAGCGTGATGGTGGCAACGCGGTCGTCAACCTCGTACAGGATCGTCTCGAACTCCGGCACAGCGCCCCCTGGTGCAATGGCCGCCCGGGTGGCGGACGGCGGTGTCGGCGGCTTTTCTACACGCCCGACTGCGCCCTGCGTCGAGCGGCCGATGGAGTTCAGGCCCGGCTAAACGTCCAGGAAGCGGCTGGCAGCGAACGCCGAGCCGATGATCCCCACCAGCACGCCGGCGATCACCGTCACGAACACCACGGTCGTGAACTGATTGGACGTGACCACGAACGACCGGAAGAACGCCAGGATGTCCGACCGGGAGAACAGGCCCTCCACGTGACCCCGCAGCGCTCCCGCAGCGATGGCCCCGATGATGCCGCCGATGAGGCCGTGCAGCATGCCTTCGAGCATGAACGGGAACCGGATGAAGCTGTTCGTGGCACCGACCAGTTTCATGACCTCGATCTCGCGCCTTCGGGCGAACATCGCCACGCGGATCGAGTTGAAGATGAGCATGACGCTGGCGCCCGACAGAACAATCGACAGCAGCAGCACGATGCCCTGGAACGACGTGAACCATGTGCGAATGGCGTCGACTTCCTCACGGCCCGTCTGCACCGACATCACACCGGGGCGTTGGCGGAACTGGGCGGCCAGCGATTCGATCAGCTCGGCCTCGACCGACCGGGGTACCACGCGGTACGAGGCGGGCAGCGCCTCTGGCGACACCTGGGCAAGCAGCTCGGGCTGATCGGCCATCTGCTGGGACACCAGCGCGTAGGCCTCCTCAGCGCTGAAGAACTCGATGCGGTCGATCTCGGGGTGAGTCTGCAGCTCGATGCCGAGCGCATCGATCTGGCTGGGGTCGATCTGGGGATTCAGGAACACCTCGAACTGGACGCCGCCCTCCCAGCGGTCGAGCGCGTTGCCACTGGCGTAGCCCGCCATGAGCCCCATGCCCACCAGCATCACGCCGACAGCCACGGTGAGAATTGCAGCGAATGTCAGCGTGAGGTTGCGCCGGATGTTCGTCCAGGTCTCCCGCGCGAAGTAACGGATCCGGCTCACGGACTCGCCCCATCGACAGGATGGACGCCAAGCGCCTCCGGCGAGTAGGCCTCGCTGCCGTACGCGCCGCGCTGCTCGTCACGCACGAGCTCGCCGTGACGCAGCGCGATCACCCGGCGCCGCATGCGATCCACGATCGTGCGGTCGTGCGTGGCCATGACCACGGTGGTGCCAGTGCGATTGATCCGGTCCAGCAGCGAGGTGAGCTCCTCTGATGTGTCGGGGTCGAGGTTCCCGGTGGGCTCGTCGGCCAGCAGGATCAGGGGCCGGTTCACGAATGCCCGGGCGATGCTCACACGTTGCTGCTCGCCGCCCGACAGCTCGTCGGGAAACCGCCGGTGCTTGTCCTCCAGGCCGACCAGCTCCAAGATGGCCGGCACCTGCGTGCGGATGACGTTCTCGGGGCGGCCGATGACTTCGAGCGCGAATGCCACGTTCTGGTAGACGGTCTTGTTCGGCAGCAGCTTGAAGTCCTGGAAGACCGAGCCGATGTTCCGTCGCAGGTACGGCACGCGCCAGCTGTTCAGCTTGGACAGATCCTTGCCGGCAACGTGGATGTCACCGGCGGTCACCTTCTCCTCGCAGGTCATGAGGCGCAGCATCGTGGACTTGCCCGAACCCGACGGCCCTACCAAGAAGACGAACTCGCCCTTCTCGATATTGAGCGTCACGCCGCTGACCGCCCGCGTCTCGCCCTTGTAGATCTTCGTGACGTTGTCGAAGCGGATCATGGGTGCCTTCAGGTCGCGTCAGGTCACGTCGCGGTGTCGGGGCCGGGCCGCTTCCCACGGTACGCCAGCGGCCCGTCGCCACCCAGTCACCCAGCTGCGTCGGCGGGCTGCTGGGAGCGCTGCCAGCGCAGGTACGCCTCCATCAGGCCGCTGAGGTCACCGTCGAGCACGGCGTCGACGTTGCCGATCTCCATGCCGGTGCGCAGATCCTTGACCTGCTGGTACGGGTGCAGCACGTACGACCGGATCTGGCTGCCCCACGCGACATCGCGCTGCTCTCCCGCAAGGGCCGCTACTTCGGCCTCCCGCTCCTGTCGCTGCAGATCGGCCAGCTTGGCCGCCAGCATCTGCATCGCCCGGTCCTTGTTCTGGTGCTGGCTCCGCTCGTTCTGGCAGGCCACGACGGTCCCCGTGGGCAGATGTGTGATGCGCACGGCGGAGTCGGTGACGTTCACGTGCTGGCCGCCTGCGCCCGACGAGCGGTAGGTGTCGATGCGCAGATCGCTCTCGTCGATAGGCACCTCGTCGGACACCTCATCGAAGAACGGCACCACCGACAGCGATGCGAACGCTGTGTGCCGGCGCGACTGCGAGTCGAACGGCGAGATGCGCACCAGCCGGTGCACGCCCCGTTCCGCCGCAAGGAACCCGAACGCGTGCCGCCCTTTGACGAGAAACGTTGCGGAGCTGATGCCGGCCTCCCCGCCGTCGGTCGCCTCGGTCAGCTCCACGGTGAAGTCGTTGCGCTCGGCCCACCGCTGGTACATGCGCAGCAGCATCTCGGCCCAGTCGCAGGCGTCGGTGCCCCCGGCCCCCGAGTTGATCTCGCACACGGCGTCGTTGCGGTCGTGCTCGCCGCCGAACAGCGCCATCAGCTCGATGTCGGCGAGCCGGCCCTCGGCTGCGGTGACCACCTCGTCGATCTCACCCAGCAGCTCTGCGTCGTCTTCTTCGGCTGCCAGCTCGACCAGTGCTGCAGCGTCGTCGACCTCGGCTCGGGCCCGCTCCCAGCGCTCGATGTCGTCGCGCACACGTGACAGGCGTGTGGTGACCGCCCGGGCCCGGTCGGGCTCGTCCCACAGCGACGGCTCCGATGCCTCTGCTTCCAGCCCGTTCGCCACCGCACGGGCCTCGTCGATCCCGAGGTACTGATGCGCCTCGCTCGCGCGCCGGTCCAAGTCGGCCAGCGCGTCGGCAAGATCACTGAACGATCGACCCACCTCAGCGACCGCAACAGTGCTTGAACTTGCGGCCCGATCCGCAATGGCAGGGATCGTTGCGGCCCAGCTTTTCCTGCGCCGACTTGACCACGGTGCCGGTCGACGCGGCGGCAATCCGGCGCGACTGCGATGGCCCGCTGGGACCCCGCTGCGTCGACGGCGCGGGGCCGGCAGCCGCGGCGCCGTTGCCGGCACGAGTGGCCGGTGCGCCGTGACCCGCACGAGTGGCCGCTGCGCCGTCGCCGGCGCCAACCGTGGAGGGCGTGAGATCCGGCGCCGAGTACCGCACGTCGGTCGTCCCGGCTGCGCCGTCCGCCGAAGTCGAACGTGACGATCCCCGCAGCGGGGCTGCGCCATCAGTGGCTGTCTCGGCGTCAGGCGGCGCCGCGGTGACCTGCACGTGCATCACGTAGGTCACGAAGTCGCGGTAGACGCGCTCGAGCATGGCGCCGAACATGTCGAAGCCCTCGCGCTGCCACTCCGCCACGGGATCCTTCTGGCCGATGCCGCGCAGGTGGATGCCTTCTCGCAGATGGTCCATGTCGGCGAGGTGCTCGCGCCAGCGCTGGTCGATGAGCCGCAGCATCACCTGGCGCTCCACCTCGCGCATCGCCTCGGGACCGATCTCGGCCTCGCGGGCCTCGTAGTGGCGCTCGCCGTCGGCGCACACCAGTTCCACAGCGTCGTCGACGCTCCAATCCCGCTCGCCATCACCCGAGAGCTCGGCGGCCGTGAGCTCGGTGGTCCAATAGGTGCCGATCGCGGCCAGCAGCCCGTCGAGGTCCCATTCGTTCGGGACCTCGCTCGCGCAGTGGTCCAGCACTGCAGCTTCGGCGGCATCGCGGAGATACCCCATCGACTCGGTGCGAAGATCGTCGCCGCCGAGGATCTGCTCACGGCGCGCGTAGATCACCTTGCGCTGCTCGTTCATCACCTCGTCGTACTTGAGGACGTTCTTGCGGACCTCGGCGTTCTTCTGCTCGACCGTGTTCTGCGCCCGTTCGATGGCCTTGGTGACCATCTTCGCCTCGAGCGGCACGTCGTCGGGCAGGGTGCGGTCCATCACCCAGTTCACGGCACCCGTCGCGAACAGGCGCATGAGGTCGTCTTCCAGCGAGAGGTAGAAGCGGCTCTCGCCGGGGTCGCCCTGACGGCCTGCACGGCCGCGGAGCTGGTTGTCGATGCGCCGTGACTCGTGCCGTTCGGTGCCCAGCACGTACAGGCCGCCCAGCTTTCGCACCTCGTCGCCTTCGGCACGGCACTCGGGCTCGTAGCGCTCGGCCCGGGACAGGAGATCCGCAGTGTTGTCCGGATCGTCCGGGTCGAGCTTCTCGCGCAGCATGTCGCGGCGCGCCAGACCCTCGGGGTTGCCTCCGAGCAGGATGTCGACGCCACGTCCGGCCATGTTCGTGGCCACCGTGACCGAACCCAGCCGGCCTGCCTGGGCGATGATCTCGGCCTCGCGCGTGTGCTCCTTGGCGTTGAGCACGCTGTGGTCGATTCCCCGGCGTTCGAGCGCCGCAGACAGCTTCTCGGAGTTCTCCACACTGACCGTGCCCACCAGCGTCGGCTGTCCGGCGCCGATCCGCTCGGAGATGTCGTCGACGACCGCATCCAGCTTGGCTGCGGTGGTTTTGTAGATCAGATCGCCCTGGTCGTCGCGCGCCACGGGCAGGTGGGTCGGCACCGGCACCACATCGAGTCCGTAGGTGCCGTTGAACTCGGCAGCCTCGGTGGTGGCCGTGCCGGTCATGCCGGCGAGCTTGTCGTAGAGGCGGAAGTAGTTCTGCAGCGTGATGGTGGCGAGCGTCTGGTTCTCCTCCTTGATCGCCACCCCCTCCTTGGCCTCGACCGCCTGGTGGAGGCCCTCGCTCCAGCGCCGCCCTTCCAGGATGCGGCCGGTGAACTCGTCGACAATCTTGACTTCACCGTGAGACACGACGTAGTCCTTGTCGCGCCGGTACAGCTCCTTGGCCCGCAGCGCCGCGTTCATCTGGTGGACGAGGTTGGCCGAGACCTGGTCGTACAGGTTGTCGATGTTGAGCGCGCGCTCGACTTTGGAGATGCCCGGTTCGAGCACTGCAACGTTGCGCTTGTCTTCTTCCACCTCGTAGTCGACGTCGCGGGTCATGGTGGCGGCGATGCGCGCGAACTGCTGGTAGAGCTTGGCGGCGTCCGCCACCCGGCCGCTGATGATGAGCGGCGTGCGGGCCTCGTCGATGAGAATCGAGTCGACCTCGTCGACGATGCAGTAGTTGTGGCCGCGCTGCACCTGAGCGCCCCGCGACGGCGCCATGTTGTCTCGCAGGTAGTCGAAGCCGAACTCGTTGTTGGTGCCGTAGGTGATGTCGGCTTCGTACTGGCGGCGCTTGTGGGCTGCGTCGTAGGGGCCGGGCACCACCAGCCCCACGTCGAGCCCCAGGAACCGGTGAATGCGTCCCATCCATTCGGCATCGCGCGCGGCCAGGTAGTCGTTCACGGTGACCACGTGAACGCCCTTGCCGCTGAGCGCATTGAGGTACACCGGCAGCGTCGATACCAGCGTCTTTCCCTCACCGGTCCGCATCTCGGCGACCCAGCCGAAATGCAGCGCCGCCCCGCCGATGAGCTGTACGTCGTAGTGGCGCTGGCCGATGACTCGGCGGGCAGCTTCGCGGGTGACCGCGAAGGCATCGACGAGGACGTCGTTGAGATCTGCGCCACGATCGATCTCAGCACGGAACTCGCTCGTGCGAGCTCGCAGCCCGTCGTCGGAGAGGCGCTCGATTTCCGGCTCGACGGCGTTGATCTCGGGCACCAACTCGGTCAGCAGGCGAAGCTTCTTGCCTTCCCCGGCACGGAGCACGCGCTGAAACAGAGCCACAATCGCAGGCTACCGCTGCCCCCCGGCGCCATAGCCGACGATTATCGCGCGTTGCGACGACTGCACCGCGGCGGAGGCGGCAGCGCCCTCTGCTCCGGGAATCCGGCAGGTTCCAACCTCGCAGAGTTCCCTGCCGCCTCCGCCGCTATGACATGTGTGCCATTCGGCTCGCGCGTTCAGGCGTCGATCTCGATGAGACCGGCATCGCCGTCGGAGCGCAGGTACACCACGCTGGGCTTGCTGGTGTCTGCGTTCACGAAAAGGAAGAACTCGTGGTCCAGCAGCTGCATGCGGGTGACGGCCTCGGCGGGGTCCATCAGCTCCAGGTCGAAGCTCTTGCGCCGCACAATCCGCGGCACCCACTCGGGATCGTCAGGACCGGCAGTGGTTTCAGGCGCCGGAGCACCGTTGACGAGGTCGTTCTCGAGACGTGCAAGCGGGTGATGCGCCTCGTCGCGGTGCAGATTGGGACGGTGCCGGCGCACGACGCGGGTCTTGAGCTTGCGCAGTTGCTTGCCCAGCTTGCCAACCGCCAGATCGACCGCCTGATGCTGATCGACGCCGGCGACCGAGGCGCGCACACGGTGGCCGTGGCCGAGCAGCGTCACCTCCACCTGCTCCCGCTCGGCGATGCGAGGATTCTTCTCCTCACGGAAGACCACCTCAGCACGATCCAACCCGCTGACGAATCGATCCAGTGCCCCGATCTTCCGCTCCACCGCAGCCCGCACATCGTCGGGAACCTGAACTTTGCGACCCGTGATCGTGATCTGCATTGCCTCGGCTTTCTGAGCAGTTGCACAGCGTTTGCGGTTCTGCCCGAACTGAAGGGAGTGCCATGTTAGGCATCGGCGGCGTCGCGGTCGCGACCCCGTCGAGCACACGCTGCCACATGGACAGCCGCTGCACCGGCATCGGTCAGCGCAGCAGTCGCGGCGCGCAGCGTGGCACCGGTGGTGACCACATCGTCCACCAGCAAGATCCGGCGTCCCGCTGCGCGGGCGCGGCAATCGAAGCGAGGTCCCGCTAGCCGTTCTGCCCGGCCGGCACCCGACTGTGCAGTCGAGCCGAGCCGGCGGAGCAACCGCACTGGGCGTACGCGCAAGGCCTTGGCAGCGGCCCGCGCCAGCGTCTCGGCCTGGTCGAAGCCCCGGGCTCGCCGGTGCGCCGCAGTGGTCGGCGCCCACGTCACGGTGTCGACAGCCGCCGGCCCAGCCTGCGCAATGTCACAGGGCGCCGCTTGCCTTCGCGCGTCCAGATGAGCAAGCGCCAGCGAATCGCCGAGCCAACGGGCGATGGCCCGCTCGCCCCGGTACTTCAGCGCATGAATGAACTCGCGCCCAACGTCGTCGTGGGCGAACAGCAGCGCGACCGAGTCTGCGCCAGAAACCGTCACCGGCTCAGGATCAACAAGCGCCTCGATGCACCCTGCACACGGGCACCACCCCAATGACCCACACCCAGGGCAGCGAACCTCAAACAGCACTGCCCGACCGTAGAACCAGCCCCGCTCCTCGCTGAAGCGATTTTGTGTCTCAGTAGCGGTAGCGGTCGGCCTTGTATGGACCGTCAACGTCCAGACCGAGATACGACGCCTGCCCAGGCGTCAGCCGCGTGAGCCGCGCCCCCAGCCGATCAAGATGCAGCCGAGCCACTTCCTCATCCAGCCGCTTGGGAAGCACGTGAACATCCGCTTCGAGCTCCTCGGCATGGGTGTGCAGCTCAAGCTGGGCAAGCACCTGGTTCGTGAAGCTCATCGACATGACGAAGCTCGGATGCCCGGTCGCGCAGCCCAGGTTCACTAGGCGGCCTTCGGCCAGCACGATCACCGAGTTCCCGCTCGGGAACACGAACTCGTCCACCTGCGGTTTGATCGAACGACGCTGGACATCGGACATCGCCGCTAGCCCCGCCATGTCGATCTCGTTGTCGAAGTGCCCGATGTTGGCCACCACCGCCTGGTGCTTCATGGCCGACATGTGCTCGGCCGAGATGATGTCGCGGTTGCCCGTCGCCGTCACGTAGATGTCGGCGATGTCGAGCACGTTCTCGAGCCGATCCACCTCGAAGCCCTCCATGGCCGCCTGCAGCGCGTTGATGGGGTCGATCTCGGAGACGATGACCCGGCAACCCTGGCCTCGCAATGCCTGCGCGCATCCTTTGCCGACGTCGCCGTAGCCCGCCACGAAGGCCACCTTGCCGCCCAGCATCACGTCGGTGGCCCGGTTGATGCCGTCGATCAGGGAGTGCCGGCAGCCGTAGAGATTGTCGAACTTGGATTTCGTGACCGAGTCGTTGACGCTGTAGGCCGGGAAGGTCAGCTCCCCACGTGCGGCCATCTCGTAGAGCCGGTTCACGCCGGTGGTGGTTTCCTCGGAGACTCCTCGCAGCCCCGCCGAGATCTCGGCCCACAAGCCGGGCTCGGTGCGCTGGATCTCGTGGAGCAGCTCGTGCACCGCCACCTCGTCGGGCGATGCTGCATCCGGGCCGTCGGAAGGCAGGCTCGGCACGCCGCCTTGGGACTCGTAGCGAGCACCGAGGTGAACCATCAGCGTGGCGTCCCCCCCATCGTCGACGATCAGCGTCGGGCCGGGCCCGTCGGGCCAGCGGAGCGCGCGGAAGTTGCATCGCCAGTACTCGGCGAGCGTCTCGCCCTTCCATGCGAACACGGGCACACCCTGCGGGCTGTCCACTGTGCCCTCGCGCCCCACCACGACGGCAGCCGCGGCCTCGTCCTGGGTGGAGAAGATGTTGCAGGACGCCCAGCGCACCTGTGCGCCAAGGTCAACCAGCGTCTCGATCAGCACCGCCGTCTGCACCGTCATGTGCAGGGAGCCCGTGATGCGCGCGCCTTGCAGCGGCCGGGCATCCATGTGCTGCGCGCGCAGAGCCATGAGCCCAGGCATCTCGGTCTCTGCCAGCTCGATCTGGAGCCGTCCTGCAGCCGCGAGGCTCAGATCAGCTACTTCGAAATCATCGATCAGGCTCGACGCCTGGGTCATGGGATCACCTCGTTCGCAGTCGGCCGACAGCCTGCCGTCTCAGGCAAGAAATGCCTTCAGCTCTTCGAGCAGGGGGATCGGGCCGGGGTCGCGCCGAGCGGCTGCGGCGACACGAAGGCTCAGCACGTCGACCTGGTAAATGAGGTCGAACAACTGGGCCATGGGGCCGTCGCCCGCAGCGTGCAGTTCGGCATGCGGCACGGCGATGCGGGCACCGTCAAGCACACCGCTGGTGAAGTCGTAGCGACGACCGAGCTGTGGATGCTCGAAGTCGTGGCGCAGCGCGATCACCGCCAACGGCGAGCCGTCGACCAAGCGACCGGCTTGATCCCATCCGGCCAACTCGTTGTGGCACAGCTCGGGCATGAAGCTGGCGAAGGCGGGAATCTTGGCGTTCTCGTTGATCTGGGCCTTGGCACGACCCGCAGCCACCGCACCGAGCGGACCTCCGCCGTAGAAAACGGGCGTCATCTCGCCGTGGCCCACTGGGCTCACAATGCCGTCGAGCGAGTCTGCAGCGGGCCCGGCACCGGCCCGGCGAATGCGCAGCTGGGAGACCGCCGCGTCCACCCAACCGGCAATGCCGGACAGCAGACCGGCTCGCTCAAGAGCGACGAGCGGGGCGACGGAGATCGCGCCCACCGCGGCCCTCGGCATCGGGATCGTGGCGTCCACCTCGTAGAGCGGTGCAGCCCACTCCCCAGCCAGCTCGGCCAGGCGCCCGCCTGATGTGACGGCGACCACCGAGGCACCCGAATTCTGCGCCGCCGTGGCCGCGATGAGCGTCTCCTCGGTGTTGCCGCTGAACGAGACGGCGAAGGCGAGCGTGGTCGGGCCGACGAATGCCGGACACTCGTAGCCCTTGGCAACGGTGACCGGCACCGGCATCAGGGGGGCCGCAAGCGCCGAGACGACGTCGCCTGCGACGCCCGAACCGCCCATGCCCATGACCACGACGTTGGCGATGCGGCTGCCGTCGACTGCGCCCTGTGTGGCCTGTGACGAAGCGAGCGCGGCCTCCATCTGCTCGGGCAGGTCGGCCACCGCTCGCGCCAAGCGGAGGGAATCAACCGCGGCCTCGGGGTCCGTCGTCACCGGGCGGCACCTTCGGTCGCATCACCGGTTGCGTCCCGCTCTTGTTCGCTCCGCTCACGGGCCGCTCGGGCCACGGCTTCGCCTGCCGGCTCAGCATCTTGCGTCGGGGTGAGTTCGCCGCTCGCAATGCGGGCGTCGAGCGCCGCAGCGGACGCCGGGTCGGCATCGGTCGCTTCGTCGATCAGCAGCACCGGGATGCCGCCGTCGACGGCGTACGTCTTGCGCAGGCGCGGGTTGTACAGCAGATCGTCACCGGGCACGAAGTACAACGGTCCCTTGTCCTGCGGACAGGCCAAGATTCCCGCGACGACCGGATCAATGCCCACGCGTGCGTCCCGGGCGCGCCGTGACGCTGTCGTGCGGCCGCGTCTGCGGTTCCATGCGGCGATCATGCCAGCAACGCCCTGATCTCGCTCACACGTTCCCCAACGACCTCGCTGTCAGGCGCCTCGAGATTCAACCGCAGCAGAGGCTCGGTATTGGACGGCCGCAGGTTGAACCACCAGTCGCCGCCGTCAATCGTCAGCCCATCAAGCCAGTCGTGGGCGAACCGCGCGAAGTGTGCACCGACCCGCCGCAGTACCTCGTCGACATCAGCAACACGGGTGTTGATCTCACCCGAGGATGCGTACCGGTCGAGCGGCGCCAACAGTTCTGAGAGCGGCACCTGCGCGGCACTCAACTGCTCAAGTGCGATGAGCGCCGCGATGAGGCCGGAATCTGCCCGGTAGTTGCCTGCGAAGTAGTAGTGACCGCTGTGCTCACCGCCGAAGACGGCCCCGGTACGCGCCATCTCTGCTTTGACGAAGCTGTGACCCACCCGGGTGCGCACGGGTCGGCCGCCGGCTTCAACAATTGCCTCGGGCACGGCGCGTGAACAGATCAGGTTGTGCAGGATCGGGCCCGGCCCGTCGCGGCGCAGCATGGCCTGGGCTACCAGCGCAGTGAGCAACGATCCGCTGACCGCCCTGCCGCGCTCGTCGGTAAGGAACACCCGGTCGGCATCGCCGTCGAATGCCAAGCCCACGTCGGCCCCGGTACTGAGCACGCGCTCGCTCAGATCGACCAGGTTCTCCGGCTGGATCGGGTCGGCCGGATGGTTGGGAAAGGTGCCGTCGAGCTCGCCGTACATCAGTTCCCACTCGAACGGCAGCGGGTCGAATACTGCGGGCACCACGAGGCCTCCCATGCCGTTCGCAGTGTCCGCCACGACGCGCAGGGAGCTGAGCCCCGAGACATCGACGAACGAGCGCACATGGCCGGCGAACGTTTCGAGCAGATCGCGGCGGCTGAGCCGGCCGCCCCCAAGCGGCGAGGAGGCGCCCTGTGCGGCTCGCTCAGCGATCTCGCCGAGCCCGCTGCCCGCGCCCACCGGCGCGGCACCCGGCCCGCACAGCTTGATGCCGTTGTATGACGCCGGATTGTGCGACGCCGTCAGCATCGCGCCTGGCATGCCCAGGTGGCCGGAGGCGAAGTAGAGCAGATCCGTGGAAGCCAGCCCGATGTCGATCACATCGACCCCGGCAGCTTGGGCGCCATCGGCAAACGCCTCAGCCAGCGAAACCCCGCTTGGCCGCATGTCCCGCGCGATGACGATCTGCGGTGCCGCCGACCACTCCCCGAATGCGTAACCGATGCCGCGCGCGACTGTCGGGCTGAGCTCCTCAGGGCAAATACCACGTATGTCATATGCCTTGACAATGCCTGCCAATACGCCAGCAGTTACCGGGTCGATTCGGGCCGTCATACGCTCGCAAAGCCTAAAAGACCGCGCAGCAGTGCGCGGCCCTTGCGGACAAGCCGCTTGCAATCTGCACCTTCGTTTCCCTAGGGTGGGAGCAGAGAGTGGGATGCGACCCTGCCTGAAGCAAGCGAGAGAGGCGATGACGAAGAGCAAATACCAGCCAACAGAACGGGAACAATTGGTGCTTGACGAGGTCGAGAACCCCAGGTACGACCGTCAAATTGTCAATGGTCTCGAACCCTTCATGAGCGGCTCCGCGCCTGAGGATTTCCGCACATTCTATAGTGAGAAAGAGCTCAGCGATTTAAGCCAACTGCGTGGGACTGATCGTGACGTAGAAGTAAGAATGCCCGTCAAACTGACGCGGCATTATTTTGAAATGGCCAAGTCGAGCCCAGCACTACAAAAGCTGGTCAAGGCATCACCTGATGAAACAGTGGATCTTGAGGGTGATCCAGACCCAGCGAATCAACTTGACTACAGCCCTATCGAAGGACTGCTGCACAAGTATGAAATGGCGCTGTTGTATGTGATCTCGACGTGCTCAGCCCATTGCCGATTCTGTTATCGCGAGGAATTGATTGGGCGCAAAGAGATTGAGCGTTCGGACGGCACAGTCAAGAAAAAGGGCCTCGCCCAAGTCGGCGAGATCACCGAGTACATCCAGACACACAATGCCGCTGTTGCAGCCAACGGCGGTACTCATCCGGAAACCGGCAGGCCGAAGCTGCGTGAGATTCTCCTGTCGGGCGGTGACCCCATGGTGCTGCCGAATTCCAAGCTGGCGGCATGGTTCACGGCATTGGCCGAAGCGGGCGCCGAGGCCATCCGGGTGGGCACCAAGGAGTTGGCGTTCTACCCGGATCGCTTCGATGACGCCTTCTTCGCGATGATCGACCGCTTCCATGAGGTGTATCCCGATGTCGCCATGCGGTTCATGATCCACTTCAACCATCCCGACGAGTTCCTGTTGAAAGATGCCGACGGGCGGTATATCGCCGATCAGAAGGGATTCCTTCAGTGGCGTCCGAACACAAAGCAGGCAGTCGATTCGCTGGTCGAACGCGGCTGGATCAGCGTCGAGAACCAGACTCCGATCATCGCCGGAGTCAACGACGACGCTGACGCACTGCGGATCCTCCAGCGCACGCTCAAGAGCGTCGGCGTGGAGAACCACTACTTCTTCTGCGGTCGGAACATCGTTGCCTACAAGGCATTCAATGTGCCCATCGAGACCGCTTGGCAGCTCCTCAACGATTCGCAGCGCGGGTTGTCGGGGGTGGAATCGCACGCCCGGCTCACCATCGTGCACTACAAGGGCAAGACGGAGGTCTCAGCGGTGACCGATGAGCCGATTGCCGGCTTGCCGGGCGCCGAGAAGGGCGTGGTGATCTTCAAGGTCCTGCGAAATCCGGCTCATGCTCCAGACCGGGGCAAAGTCACCATCGTCGGGCGGAACCCCGAAGCGCTGTGGTTCGACGAATACGAGGACCGGGTTCTGCTCGACGAAGCGGGCCTGTTCTCCCAGCAGCGTCCCAGCGGCGTGACCATTCCGCGATCCCGATCACGACACCATGCACCGCCGAAGGGGCGCACATCACCTCAAGCACGACCTGCGCCGCTCATGGCCGTCGTTGCGAGCAATGAGCGCAGGCCGCACCCCAAGAGTCCAACCAGCGGCCCGGCACCCGCAGTTCAGGACGCCCAAGCCTGAGCAGGTGAGGCCGAGTCGTAGGCGCCGGCCGCTGCGCGGTGGCGGATGCGGCCGATGTCGGCCACGACCTGGAGCGACTGAGCCACTAGCCGGACGGTGGTATCGGCT
Source organism: Candidatus Poriferisodalis sp. (assembly GCF_965208925.1). GTDB lineage: Bacteria > Actinomycetota > Acidimicrobiia > Acidimicrobiales > Poriferisodalaceae > Poriferisodalis. The sequence continues at coordinate 103,184 of NZ_OZ242364.1, forward strand.
GAGTGATCCACGCTGACGGGCACCTCGGTGGCCGTCAGCTCGAGGTGCTCGACCAGATAGAGCACCTCGACATCGAAGGCGAACCCGTCGATGACAGCGCGGCTGAAGATCTCCTGCGCGGCATCGGCGGTGAAGCCCTTGAAGCCGCACTGCGTGTCGCGGTAGCGACGCAGGAGCACGAGGCGCGTGAAGGCGTTGAACGTCCGGCTCGCGAATGCCCTGGCAGGCCGCGCCGGACTGATCGTGCGTGCTTCAGCGTGGCGCCGGTTGCCCAGCGCGACATCGGCCCCGTCACGGAGCGCATCGATGAGCGAGGTGAGCTGTCCAGGCGGGTAGGCGAGATCGACATCGGTGAACAGGCGCAGACGTCCGCTCGCTGCCAGCATCCCCGCGCGCACCGCTGCACCCTTGCCCCGATTGGCCTCCAGCGGCACGACCACATCGGCCCCTGCCCGGCGCGCCTCCTCAGCCGTGCCGTCGGTCGAGCCGTCATCGACTACCACGATCTCGAGCGGGCCGTCTAAGGCTTCGTGGCCGCCCAGGGCCGCGCTGATCTCTGTGACGGCAGCGCCGACGAGGTGCGCTGCCTGGTAGGCCGGCAGCACGACCGAGACCGCCGGCAACCAGGGGTCATCGTGCTCGCCGGCCGCTCGCCGTGCTTCGACGTCATAGGACCGAAGCGCGCCTGCCCGCTCGGTTCCGGCCGGCGGCCGCTCGCTCGATCGGGCTGAGCGCGAGCGGTCGAATCGCACCGGGGGCCGCACGGCGACGAGCGCGAGCGCTGCCGCGCCGAGCAGCGTTGCCAGCCAGGCGAGATACTCCACCGCTGTCGCGCCATAGGTCAGCTCGACTCGCTCATCGGTGGGGATCACCACCATCCAGTTGGGCGTCACCCGGTACGGACCCTCAGCACCGCGCACGGACCAATTCGGGAAATACGACACCTTCACCAGCACCGGAACGCCGGGCCGATCCACGGAAAACGACAGCCAATCCCTTCCCATCTCGACGTTGCTGATCTGAACCGGCGGCAGGGCGTGCCGGGGTGCCGCGCTGAACCGTGTCAGCGACGCAGGCGGCGCGCCGTCTGGGTTGGGAGGCGCCAGCAGCGACACCCTCGACCAGTGCTCCGGTCCGTCCGCAGCGATCGGCACAGCCCACGCCGCTGGGTCGTTCCACCAGATGGCAGCCGGATCGGTCCACGCTCGTCCAGCGTGCGACACATCCTCGGCCACGGCGGGCTCGAACGGCAGCGGTGACACCAGATCGCTGTCGGCGACCAGGTAGATCGACCACGGTCCCGCCGAGGCGATGTGCTGCAGGTCAGCAGAATCCTGGGCCGCTGCGGTCGCTTCGGTGCTGAACGCTGCGTAGTAGCGCACACCCGACATCTGCAGGTGCGCAACGCCCAAATCGAAGTTCAGAGCGCTGTAGGGAAGGCCGCGCATCGGACGCGACGGCGACGCCGACAGCTCCGACTGCATGAGGAAGTGGAACGGCACTGTAGGCGACGACTCGAAGTAGAGACCCTCCATGGAGGCGATGCAGTCATCCGTCCAGTGCGGCAACAGCATCGGGGCCATCGGCGTGCCGTACGCGCCCACGATGTCGCGGTCGTACTCCCACAGCAGGCGCCCGCAACCGTATGCAGGCGTCTCGCCGATGTCGCTCATCGCAGTCACGAATTCGTGGTACTCCCGATACGCCGGGCGGCCCTCGTAGCCGCGGAAATTCCAGCGGGCCCAGCCGGAAACGAAATTGCGGTCCTCTGCGGACACCGTGAACGGGCCCCAGCGATAGGCGCCGTCGGCGTCGAGCCTCGCACCGGGCGCATTGCCCAGTTGCAGTGACAGCAGGCCTGCCACCGCGGCCAGCGCGGCAACCGGCACAAACACACGGACCCACGGCAACGCGCGATCTCCGTGTGCCACAGGTGCCCGCCCACCAGAAGCCGGGACACCGGCAGCCGGAGCGTCCGCTTCCGGAGAACCGGCAGCCGGGGGGCTGCGACGGGTCAGTGCATCAACGATGAGCCACAGGCCCATCGCCGCCAACACATACACCGCCAAGTACCAGAACGGCAGGATGCGCGCGTTCCACAGCCGGTGTTGGGGCCAGTGGACAAACCCCATGGCCATCGTGAAGGCGATGAACGCCCACATCAGCGCCGGGCGGTACCAGCGTGCGAGGCCGACGACGGCGCCGACGCCTGCCAGCACGAGCAGCCAGGTGATGCTGTGGTGCGCTCCGTCGCCGCCGATCTCGTCGGTGAAGAACAGGTGCTCCCGCACCTCCGTGAGCCGTTCCCAGCCCATGTCGTTGAGGTAGGCCCGCCGGGCGAGGAACGGCACCGTCCAGAATGCCGACAGCGCGCCGCCGATGATGCCGATGACCAGCGCGTGCCACGACCGGCGCCACTCCGACACCACGAGCGCCGCAACGGCACCGGCTGGCACGGCCAGACGAGCCAGCGGAGACTCAGCAAGATTCCAGACGGCGGCCCACAGCATGATTGCTGCGATGGCTGCACCCAGCGACCGGAGGGGGCCGATGCGATCAGGCAGCGCATGGAGGCCGCGCACCGCCACCATCAGGATGCTGGCGGCGACCGCGAACGCCAGCGGAATCGGATGGCACAAGGCGACGAATGCCAGCACGAGGCTCGCCCGAGCGCGCCCGGTCCCCCGCTCCAGAGAGCGCCAGAGCATGCCTAGGTACACGAGCGTCGCCGACAGCGCTATCGAGAACGCGAATTCCCCTGCCAGCGTCGAGGCCGCGTTCCCGCCGTAGATCGTGAAGTTGACATCGAAGACGAACAGCAGCAGCGCAACAGGCAGCAGCATCCGCAGCGGTTGCGCCCACCCCGCCAGCCGACCCATGAGCCAGGCAGCTGCTGGCATCGAGACCACGCCGCTGATCGCCACCAGCTTGAACGCAACGCCGTAGGGCAGCACCAGATCCGCTGCCACGATCATGAGGTACGGCAGCACCATGTAGAACTGCATCGCCGGCATGCCCGCGTACCACTCGGGCGACCAGCCGCGCAGCGAGCCGGCCGGCAGCAGTTCTTCGCGCAAGAACGCCGGGCCCCAGACGTGAGCGCCCATGTCGCCGCCGGTCGGCGTCGACGCCGACACGATGCCGCCCGGGTCGAGCCACGCCACCACTGCCACGCAGCTCGCCACGACCACCGCAGCCTCGACCCACGCTCGCAGCACCGACCCCGCGCAGGGGGGGCGCGTGGTCAGTGCGGCCACCCGCGCAGGCTAGAGGCAGAGCGGAGGGGCAACGACACGGACCGCCCAACAGGGGTCCGGTGACTGCCAAGCCCCGTATTCCCCGCTCTTGTTCCCAATCTCGATTGGATACGGGCTCACGGGCCGCTCGGGCCACGGCATCGCCGCATAGCGGCTCAGCCTCTTAGCATGAACCCATGGCATCAGAGGTGCCCTCGGGCGAGCGGCACTCCCGCGCGCGCAAGCCGCGCGCCAGCGAGCCTCCTGACGCGCCAGCCGATGACAGCCCGAGCGACGGGCCGCGGCACAGCGGACCGTCGCCCGCCGGTTCCGGGACTCGCCGGCGCAGCGAGCGTTGGCCGCGCTGGTCGATCTGGCTGCTCGCGATGGTGCTGCTGTCGGTGATGTTCCTGCCCGGGCTGCTACGGAGCGAAGGTGGTGAGCCCATCGACTACAGCGCACTCATCGCCGAGGTGCAGTCGGGAACCGTCGGCAGCATCAAGGTGACCAACGGCACCGGCGCGATCACCGGCGAGTACACCGACGGCACGAGGTTCTCCTCCGAGGGGCCTGTTGAGCTGCCCGAGACCGATCTGGAATTGCTGCGCGGGCAGGAAGTATCCATCGAGTTCCACACGGACCGGCCCAACCTGCTCGTCAGCCTGCTGCCGTTCCTGCTGCCGTTCGGCTTGATATTCCTGCTGTTCTGGTGGATGCAGCGGCGGGCGCAGGGCCAGATGTCGGGGATCATGTCGATCGGCCGGAGCAAGGCCAAGACCTACACCACCGAGCGCCCCTCGACGAAGTTCGACGACATTGCCGGCTACGACGGCGTCAAGCAGGAGATCACCGAAGTCGTCGACTTCCTGCGAACTCCCGAACGCTTCACGGCGATTGGCGCCAAGGTCCCCAAGGGGGTGCTGCTGGTGGGCCCGCCGGGCACCGGCAAGACGCTCATCGCCAGGGCGGTCGCGGGAGAGGCCGGTGTGCCCTTCCTGTCGGTGACCGGTTCGGATTTCATGGAGATGTTCGTGGGCGTCGGCGCCAGCCGTGTGCGAGACCTCTTCCAGAGCGCCCGCAAACTGGGGCGAGCGATCATTTTCATCGACGAGATCGACTCGATCGGCCGCAAGCGAGGAGCAGGTCTCGGCGGCGGCCACGACGAGCGCGAGCAAACACTCAACCAGATGCTGGCCGAGATGGACGGCTTCGAGGAAAGCGGCGGCATCGTCATGATGGCGGCGACCAACCGACCCGACATCTTGGATCCCGCTCTGCTGCGTCCCGGCCGCTTCGACCGCCAAGTGGTAGTGCCGCTGCCGGAGTTCTCCGAGCGGCTCGCCATCCTGGAGGTGCACTCGAAGGACAAGAAGACCGACCCCGACGTGCAGTTCGACACCTTGGCGAAGGGCACGCCCGGCATGAGCGGCGCCGACCTGGCGAACCTGGTCAACGAGGCGGCCCTGCACGCGGTGCGGCGCGACTCGGAATCGATCGCCCAGGCAGACTTCGAAGCGGCGCGGGACCGGGTGCTGATGGGCCAGCGTCGCGAGTCGGTGGCGCTGACAGAGCGAGAGCGGGAAGTCACCGCCTACCACGAGGGCGGGCATGCGCTGATCGCCACCCTGTTCCCGCACGCCGACCCTGTCCACAAGGTGACGATCCTGCCGACCGGTCAGGCGCTCGGCGTCACCATGCAGCTGCCCGAGGAACGCCACGCCTACAGCCAGGAGTACATCGAGGATCGGCTGGCAGTGCTGTTCGGCGGCCGCATGGCCGAGGAAACCGTGTTCGGCGTGACTTCGACGGGGGCGGCGAACGACCTCGTGCAGGGCACAGAGCTGGCACGCAAGATGGTCTCCGAATGGGGCATGAGCGACCGCGTGGGGCCAATGGCCTGGGGGTCGCACGCGCAGGTCTTTCTCGGTGAGGATCTCGTGTCTGGGCGCGACTACTCCGACGAAACCGCCCGGGTCATCGACGAGGAGGTCGAGCGGATCCTGCGGACACAGCAGGACCGGGCACGCAACGCGCTCGTCGAGCACCGGGCGGCGCTGGACCGGATCGCAGCGGCTCTGCTCGAGCACGAGACCATCACGGGCGAGCAGATCACCGCGCTCGTGGCCGGCTAGTCGGCGCGGGGCGCGACCTGCGCGAGGGCCGCGGCCAGGCCGGACAGATCGACGCTGCCGACCCAGCCATCCACCACACGGCCGTCCGCATCGGCCACCACCGTCGTCGGCACAGTGTCGATGCTGTGCTGGCGATGCAATCCCCGCCCGGCGCCGAACGGCACTTCGGCGACGGGCAGCCCGGCGCCGGCGGGACCCCGCACCACGGCAAGGGCTGCCTGACAGGTGCGGCAGGTTTCTTCAGTGAACACCACCAGTGCCGGACCTTCCGGGACGCCGACCCCCACAAGATCGATGGCAGGGGGCAGTTCCGACCGCGGCACCGCCGTGGCCGATGCACTGCGGCGGCGCTGGAGGAGCGACGCGACCGCGATCGCGACCACGATCAGGATTGCGGCAATTGCCAGACGCTCCATCAGTTGCTCACCAGGCCACCGGATGCGCCACGCTCAGGCCTGCATCAGAGACTCGAGCCTGCCACACCAGAACTGCGAACGGCGTATCGGACACCAGGAGTCGGGCTGTGCCGCTGGCCAATCGGTGAGTGATGACACCCGATGCCGGCACGTCAATGACCGCGACCGTCTCGCCGCTGAGCGTTCCGACCCGAACGCGTTGGACAGGGCCACGATCGCTGTTCGTGGGGGCTGCTTCAGCGACGTCAGCCAAAGCCCCGGCGTTGCCGGCCGCGAACGAGTCGGTCATGATCGTCAGGAACGCCTCACCACCGGACTGCGGCGCAATGACGACCAGCCACCGGTCGCCCGTCTGGAGGACGCCCGGCACGAAAGCCAATCCCGACTGCGCCCGCAGCACCGGCGGGCGGACCTCGACTGACGGTTCGTCGACGGCCCCGTCAGCGCGGCCGGGCGCGGCGTCGCCGGTTGCACCGCCGGTTTGGGCAACCACGGTGACAGATTCTGCTTCCTGCTCCGCAGCGGCGGAGGCAAGATCCGAATCGGTCCTGATGTCGGTGAGCGGACTCGCCGCGCTGCCGACCAGCGTCTCTGCCCACACGACGAGAGGCACGTCGTTCTGCGAGGCGACGGACACCCCGAAGGGGAGTCCGGGAGCAGCGAGGAGTGTTTCCAGCCCCGGAGTCAGCTCACCAGGCGGCTCGACTTTCAACTCCACGATGTCGTGCGAAGCCACGGCAAAGGCCAGACGGTCGCCCAGCGGGTCGTCGGATATCACCGACGCAGCGACCTCCGCCACATCGTCGGAGGGGTTGAAGATCCGCACCCAGACCTGGGTGTCATCGTCGATGCCGGCGACCGGCACGAGCCAGCGCTCGCCTGTGGCCACCGAGGCCAATTCCGCAGCGAGGCCACGGCGACCGACGCTCCCGTCGTAGGCCACGAGCGAGTCCACTGCGATGCGGCCGGCACGGGCCCGCACCGATGCCGCCACGACGTCTCGACGACGCGCGTGCTCACCGATATTGACGGCGACGGTGCTCCACGCCGGCACCACCACCCCGGTCAGCGCCGGTGCCACGAACGGGCCGAATTCTGCTTCCGAAGCAAACGTGACATCGACGATCGCATCACGTGGCAACGGATTCATGATGGCCAGCACGGTCAGTGCGTCGGCCTGCGTATCGCCGACGGGCACATACCAATCCGGAGCAAGCACGCTTGAGCAGCGAGCTTCGTCAATCCCGAGCGGAGACACGAACCTGCGCGTCACCGCCAGCCCGCCCGACGAAGCCTCCACTAGCGCTCCGGTGACCTCGTCACGCACGTAGTCAGACGTCGTGACCACCCCAGTGCTGTGGGGCGCAACGTCGGCCATCACATACTGCCGCCCCGTTGTGCGTCCCCGGAACTCGACCGACGCCGATGCCACCTCGGCGGTCATGTTCGTGAGCAGCACCTCTGTGGTGACTTCGCCGAAGCCCGGCACAGGTCCTCGCAGGCCGACAAGGGGACAGAACCAACTCGATGTCAGCGCATCGGGCGGTGGCACTGCGACCTGCGCCTGAGCCTGCGGCCCTTCGACCGCAACAGAGGCCGGTGCCCGGTCGTCGCGCGCGTCGACCACCAGCGCCGTCGCCAGCGCCAGCGGAATCAGCAGCCTGGGCAGCCACCGGACCACGCCCATCAGTGCCTGCCTCTGTCCACCGCGGACCCGCCAGCGACGCCGCGCCGCTCCGACTGCCCAGCCGCCCGTCTCCTGAGTACAGAGAGGCGGTCGACGAGGGGGGTGGGCTGGCCGATCGCCACCCAGATCAGCGCCAGCCAGATCAACACCTGTGCAGCGATCCGGTTGGACACGACGGCCGACCGCTGGAAGCGCAGCTCAGCCGGGCCGGCTTGGGGCGGATCGAATCGCATCGCCCAGCCCAGCGCCGGTGCCGGTTCGACTGCTGCAGAGCCCGCGCCGTTCGCGTCGTCAATGTGGAGTCGCCAGCCCGGATCGTAGGAGTCGGCGACCAGCACGGTGCCGGCACCAACCGGTCCGAACTGGCTCGTCGCCGACCGGTAGTCGGTGAGCACGCCGATCCCGTCGGTCAAATCGCTTACGACGAGATCTACCGGGTCCGCAGCGAAACCCGCCGGGATCGGTTGGGAGAACTGCGACCGCGACGACCACCACGCCTCGTTGCGGAACACCTGCACCGAGGGATCCGCTGCCAGCGGGCGCAGATCGATCTGCGAGGCGAGCGCTTCGGAGACCGCCGCGGACACCGGCCGGACCCATCCGTCGGCATAGGAGGGCCCGGAGCGTTCTACCACCACGACATACCGGACGCCGAACGATCCCAGCAGCCGTCCCAGTCGCAGCGTGTCACCTGCCAACCCGACCCGCACGGCGTTTGCCAATCGCTCATCGCCGGGTGCCTGCGGTGTCGCCCACGAGTGCCGGATGTCGGGATACCCCCGCACCGACGTCCCCATGGCGAGTCCCTCCACGCCGACATCGGTGCCTCGCAACGGCAGCACCTCAGGAGCGCCGAGCCAGAGCACCCGGTAGTCAGGCCCGACGTCCCGGTCATCAACCAGTCCCAGCGGCACCCGGTGGTCGAAGCTCGGCGCCGACCAATCGCCGTCGATCGATGCCCACGCCGTGGGGAGCACCATGGCGCCCACCGCGATCCCGCTCAGCAATATCATGGCGCTGCGGATCCGGGGTCGTGCATCTCCGTCGGCGATCGCCAAGGCTGCAGGTCCTCCTGCGGCGGCCCAGCACAAGCCGACTGCCCCGAGTGCCAGAGACACTTCGGCGAGCGAGAGCCCTGGCGTCGCGCCGCCGATCAGCTCATCCGCCCAGCCGGCCACGATGGCCCATGCGAGCGCGAAGCCGACCAGCGCCACTAGCCAGCCACGCACCGCCAACCACAGCCGGCCTCCGCTGCCGACCAGAAGCGGCACTGCGGCAGCAGCCAGCAAACCCCAGCTGAGCGGCAGATCACCAAGCGGGCCGGTCTGGAACCGCAGCAGCTCCCCGAGCGTTGACGGCGTCGACGAGGTGCGGCCGCCGAGCGAGACATCCAGGTAGGCGCGCAATGAACCGAACTCGAGCAGCCAGGGAAGATGCGCCGCCCCCGCAAGCGCCACAGCCAACGCGACCCGCAGCAATCCCGCAATCGGCGCACCGAGCGGCTCGCGGCGTGGCACGCGACGCACCAGTTCGACAACCGTGAGCACCACCCCCGCGACGGCGGCCAGCGCGACGATGAACGGCTCGAAAGCTGCCGCAACAGCAAGCAGCAAAGCGAGCGATGCCACTCTGGCTGCGGTGCCGCGCCGAGATCCGTCGCGTGGCGGTCGAGCAGCCGACGTGCCCACCAGGCGGCTGGTGAGCAGCACAATCACAGGTGCAGTTCCGTACGCCAGCAGCACATCCCAGCGGCCGGCCGCCAGGGCGTTGTACGGCAATGGGCACACGGCGTAGAGCACGAGAGCGATCAGCCGGCCATTGCGGTTCGGCCCGTCCCCATCTGCTCCGGCAGCACACAATCGCCACATGCCTACGGGGCCCGCGAGCACGAGGCCCCATATGGCGATGTTTCTCAGCAATCCGACGGCACCGAGCAGCACAGTGCCGCCGACGCCGAGCAATCCCATCGCCGCAGGGCCGATCCCTGCGGCACCGACCCCGCTGTCACGCCAGCCATCCGAGTACGCCCCGAGCATGGTGCCGACATCGGGGAAGTGTGCGAATTGGCCGAATGCGCCGATACCGCCGGTGAGCAAGTGGCGTGAACCGAACGCGATCAGCCCGAGCACCCCCAGCCAGACCACCCACACCGTTCGGTGCGCGTTGCGTCTCCAGGTGCCCAGGATGCTCTCGTCGATCGTGGTCCGTGCCGCGAGGCCGCCTTCGGGACTCAAGCGGTAGCGGAACCAGTCGGCGACACGTACCGAGCCGCCCTGCTGCAGCCGGCGCAGATCTGCGTCTCGTACCCGCCGGTAGCGCTTGGCAGCGCCGCGCAGGGCAAACGTGCCCCCGAGGTGGCGCGCGTTCCAGAGCCATGCCAGTGCGACGTCTGAGGCCTGAGCGAACCGCCCGCGCAGCGTGGCCAAGAGCACCTCGCCAGCAGCGAGCACTGCCGCGAGAACCACGGCTGGCAGCAAGTGCACCCACCCGTAGCACTTCGCCATGCTGCGCAGGCGGGCCCGATGCTCGTGCTGGCGCGCCGAGGGCCCGTGGGTGGGCGGCGCCGTGTGGAACCGCACTGTCCCGGTTGCAGACGGCACAACTCGGACCCGCGCGCCGGAGAGCTGGATCCGCCAGCACAGATCGACGACAGCGCCGTCGCCTTCGAGCGCTGGATCGAAGCCGCCGACGATGCGGAAGATGTCCTCCCGCACGAGTATCGCCTCGGTGGGCGCCACGAAGAGATCACGGGCCTCATCGTGCTGTTCTTGGTCGAGCTCGTCCTGTCCGGCGACGGGAATCCGGACGCCGAGACGGTCAGCGGTGCCGCCGAGATCGCGCAGCGTCAAGCCGTCCTCGGCGTCGAGCAGCTTGGGACCGGCGATGCCGACGATCCGGCCCGGGACGTTCTCGGCATCGTCGATCAGGATGCTGATGGCATCGGGTGCCAGCGCGACGCGATCGGACAGGAAGAGGAGGTAGTCGGCTCCACGAACCAGCGACGATCCCCGATTGTTTACGGCGCCCATTCGCCGGCGATGCGCGCCGCGGCGACCCCTGCGGGACGACACCGGATCGGCGACCGCGGCGGTGGGGAGCAGCTCGCGGACCCGACGCCCCTGCTCGCCCGCCGCGTCGCACAACACCAGCACGGCAAGCCGCGGGTAATCCTGCGCCGCGAGCGCGCGCAACGCAGCCTCGGTATCGGACCAACGCGAGCCCGCGGTGACGATGGCAGCAACCGCCGGCGGCGGCGCCGGCACGGCCGGTTCCGCTGCAACGGGCAGCGGCAGCTCCTCCGATGTCGGCGAACTCACGGGCAGCTCATTTCTCCCACCGCCGCGCTCCCCCTCAGCGCACCGATTCGGCAGCGACGACGCCGGGTCCCGCCCGTGAGGTGCGGTAGTCGGGCGCGTCTCCGTAGTTGAAGCTGGTTCCGTCGCTCCACACCAGCCAGTAGCCGTCGCCGCTGGCGGTGGCGGCGAATCCGACGGTCCGCAGCCGATTCTGGCGGTCGGCGCGATCGCCGTGATGGTCTGCCGTGCCGATGGCGTGCACGGCCGTGTCGGCGCCGGCGAGCCAATAGCCCGCACCGTCCAGTGCGGCGGCGAGACCGATCCCGACCATGCCGGCGCGCAGCAGCGGCCCACAGCCGTGATCCCGCGCATCGCCGAATGCCAGGACGCGGCCGTCATCGAGCGCCATCCAGTAGCCGTCGCCGGTGGGCGAGGATTCGATGTCGACCACGTCCGCAGCCAGCCCGAGATGCGCGATGGCGCCCCAGTGCCCGGCCGCGCCGAAGGCGAACACGTGGCCCCGGCCGGTCGCGAGCCAGTAGCCGTCACCGGCCGGATGCGCAGCCATGGCCACGACGCGCTCGCCCCTCCCCGCACCGACGGAGTTTCCGTGATAGGTGGCACTGCCGAACGACTGGACGTCGCCGCCGGAGGTTGCGAGCCAGTAGCCGTCACCGGCCGGATGCGCAGCCATTGCGGTGAACCGTTCAGACGAAGACGGCGGCGTGCCGTTGCCGAGATGCTCCGCGGATCCGTCGGCGAGAACGGTGCCGTCTGACTTCAGCACCCAGAGGCCCGGGTCAGTCGCCTCCGTCGTCGGATCCGGGTCCGCGGACACAGGACGCTCGCAGGGCTGGCCGTCAGGAAACTGGGGAAAGCGGTACCAGTCAGACCGCAGGGAGAACCTCTTGCGGAAAGGATCGCGTGCCCAGCGATTCCACTGCCCGTTCTCCACGCCGGAGTGCCCCTCGAAGTCCTCGATGCCGTCGGTGCCCACGATGCGCATGCCGCGGGTCCGCCCGCCCCACGCGCCATTGCCATTGCGGTGCGTGACCTGGATGCAGACGAGGCTGCCGATGCTCGGGTAGGCGGCCTCGATATCCGATCTGCTGATCCGGATCTCCCATGCATGGTTGGCATTGCCGGCCGTCGAGTCGCCGAGATCCTGAACGCCGGGAAATCGCGAGCCCTCGTCGAGCCCGGCCGTCCAGCCGCCGCTCGAAGCGTGATACTCGGCGAAGGCGATCGATCCGTTGTCATGGACACGGATATGTCCGGCGGTGTTGAGGATCGCCGTGTTGGTGTGGATGTAGCGGGAACCATGGTCGAGCGCCTGCCCGTCGCGCGCGGCACCGCCGTACACCTGACAATTCCACCAGTCGCAGGTGTCGGTGAACCTTCCCTGGCTTCCGCTGCTCGCGCGCGAGGCTGCGAGCGAGAGCACATATGAGCGCGCCGCGATGGCCTGCGCCTCGAGGGCGGCAATGCCCCGGCCATCGCCCGCAGTACCCCACTCGGGAATGCTCTCGCGGGGCACGACGCCGCGCAGGTACTGCTCCAGCGGGACCCGGTTGAACGAGAACGGGCCGTTCTGGTCGACCACTCCGAGCGTCCCCCGGTACGCGACCCGCCTTGACTCCACCGCCGTGTCTCGCCCGTCGCAGTAGATCATCACCAGGAACTGCGACTGGTCGTCTACGGCGTAGTCGCTGTTGGCCGGGACGGCTTCGATGTAGCGATCGCCGCGGCGGCTCGACGCGGCAAGCCTGTCGGCGACGAGGTCGCCACGGCGCCCGCAGCCGGCGTTCGAGCGCAGCCAGAACGCGCCGGAGCTGACGCCGAGCCGCACGACATCGCCGCCGTCGAAGTGCTCGTCGGCCACGGTGAACGCCGAGGCAGATGTGACGAGCAGGTCGTTGCGGTCGTTGCCGGTGAGATGCACCCAGACGTCTGGATTGCTCGCATCGGACTCGGTGGTGTTGCTGTAGTAGTGCTGGACGATCTGGTCGCTGGACCATCGATGGTCCACTGCATAGCCCAGCGCACCCCACTGGCTGAGCCCGTTGCCGTGTCCGAAGCCCCGGCCCTCCACGACGATCACACTCGGAGCCAGCTGCGGCGACTGGATCTTCGCCGGCTGTGCGCCTGCCGGCGGCACCGCGAACGTCAAGGTTCCCGCCGCCAGCGCACATGCCACGGCCATGCCGGCGAGCCGGCGCCGCCTTGCCGGGGCGCGCCGCGACATCGGGAGTTCCCGCACCCCTGTAGTGGTACCGGCCTGCAGGCAGTGCAGGTCGGATATCGCCCCCATTCGGATGGGCCCCCCTCGACGCAGCTTGCCGCTGCGGGTCCAGGATGTCCGCATCGGGATCGTCACGTCAGCTTGCGCCGCTCGATCTCAATGTCGTTCGTGACCATCGACGTCACCAGCTCTTCGAATGACATCTGGGGCGCCCACCCCAGCAATCGTGCAGCCTTGGATGCATCGCCGACCAGCAGGTCGACCTCTGCAGGCCGGAAGAACCGGGGATCGATCCGCACGTAACGCTCCCAGTCGTCGATGCCGGCTGCGGCGAAGGCGAGCTGCACGAAATCGCGCACGGCATGCGTCTGGCCCGTTGCGATGACATAGTCGTCGGGCTCGGGCTGGGAGAGCATGAGATGCATCGCCCGCACGTAGTCGCCAGCGAAACCCCAGTCGCGCTTGGCGTCGAGGTTGCCGAGCGCCACCTCGTCCTGCAGTCCGAGCTTGATGCGTGCGACGGCGTTGGTGACCTTGCGAGTCACGAATTCGAGCCCGCGCCGGGGCGACTCGTGATTGAACAGGATGCCGCTGCAGGCGTACAGCCCGTAGCTCTCGCGGTAGTTCACGGTGGTGTTGTGCCCGAACACCTTGGCCGAGCCGTAGGGGCTGCGCGGGTGCAGTGGCGTCAGCTCGTTTTGAGGCGTCTCGCGTACCTTGCCGAACATTTCGCTGGAGGAGGCTTGGTAGAAGCGGATCGGGTTGTCGACGCCGCCCACGAGCCGGATGGCCTCGAGCAGTCGCAGCACACCCAGACCGGTGACGTTGGCCGTCAGCTCGGGCTGCTTGAACGACAGCGCCACGAAGCTGATGGCGCCGAGGTTGTACACCTCGTCGGGTTGGGTGTACTCGAGCGCCGCAATGAGCGACGCCAGATCAGCGAGATCGCCCGGCACGAGCTCGACATAGGGCAGATCAGCCGCCATCGTCTCCGATCGCGGGTTGCGCTGCCCCGTGATCAGCCCGACCACCCGGTATCCCTCGCCGTGCAAGTGCTCGGCCAGGTATTGGCCGTCCTGGCCGGTGATTCCGGTGATGAGGGCCGTCGGCACGGGTCAGCTCCGGTTCTCCGATTGCCCCGCAGGCGTGTGGGGCGCAGTTCAGGGTACGGGTCACCGTTGACGCTGTGAAGTCAGCTCCGAGGCGACGCCGCGGCCCACGCGGCCCGTGAGCCCGTATCCAATGAGAATGGGAAACACGAGCGGCACGACAGCCCTCACTCGCGTCGCCGACGGGTTCCGGTACGGTGCCGCGAATGGCACTTCGCGCGGGGCTCAGCTTCCGCGGCTGGATTCGCTCGCTGCGGGCGCTGGCAGCAGTGCTGCTGGCCGGCACCGCGCTCGCCGGGATAGCAGGCCAGGCAGGCGCAGCGTCGCGGGTCGACACGGATCGGCTGTGGGGTGCCGACCGCTACGAGACCGCGGCGGAGATCGCGGAGGAATACACCGCCGCTTCCGGGCCCATCGACACAGCAATCGTGGCCTCCGGCGAAGCGTTCGCCGACGCACTGGCAGCCACCCCGCTCGCACGCACGCGCAACGCGCCGATCCTGCTGTCACCGCCAGATGCGCTGCATCCCGCGACCCGCGAATTCATCGAGCGGCACCGGGTGGACAACATCATCATCGCCGGCGGCACCAACGCTGTTTCTCTTGAGGTCGAAAATGTGCTGGCCGGCTTGATCAGCGGCAGGCCTGAGCGGTTGGCGGGATCGGATCGCTACCGGACCGTGGTCAACATCGCCCGCAAGATCAACGCCGGCCAGATCGGCAGCTTTTGCAGCGATGGTCGCCGTACCGCCCTGCTGGCGACCGGGGAGAAGTTCGCCGACGCCTTGGCACTGTCGCCGCTGGCCTACGCGGGCCCGCATCCGGTGCTGCTGACGGCACCTGGTGAGCTGCACGCAGCCGTCAGGGAGTTCGTCGCCGACTACGCCATCGAACAGGTGGTGATTGCCGGCGGAACGGCGGCGGTCTCGGCGTCAGTCGAGGCTGAGCTTGCTGCTCTTGGCATCGAGATCCAGCGCATGTGGGGGCAAGACCGCTTCGCGACCGCTGCAGAGATCGCCGGGGAGCTCGCTGATCGCTGCTTCGGGTCCGACGAGTTCGGTCTTGCAGACGGCCGGAAATTCCCAGATGCGCTGGTCGGCGGCGCACTGCTGGGTCTGCGGCGTGCACCGCTGCTGCTGGCAGAGCCGGTATTGCCCGATGCGACTCGCCGATTCCTGGCAGGCCCGGTTCCCGATGCGGGCACCGTGCAGCTCACGATCTTCGGCGGCACCGCTGCGGTGCCCGATTCGGTGGCGGCCGCAGCGGTCGATGCACTGCGGGGCTTGGACCGCGAGTGCGATCCCCGCACGGACGCATCCGGAGTGCCGCGTGACGTGACGGTGCTTCCGCTCAACGGCGCCCTCGAAGTCAGCTGGAACCCCCCGGCCACGGTCGGAAGCGACCCCCCGTCCGGCTACCGGATCAGGTACCGGCCCGTCGGCGGGCAGTGGATCACGACGCGCGATGTCAGCTCGCCCGCAGCCATCTCAGGACTGCAGAACACTGCCCTGTACGAGGTGCAGGTACGCGCCGACGGCAGCGGCTACGAGGTGTGGAGTCCGAGCGGCTACGCGACCCCCTCGGATGCGGCGAGTATCGCCGCGTCGGCCGCTTCAGGCGGCGTCAGCCATAGCCACCGTGCCGCGGCAGTATCGCTGGCCGCCAGCCCGCCGGCGAACACCACCTCGCCAGACTGTCCGCCCGGGGCCACGTCGGCATGATCGCCGCTCGCCCGGCAACGGTTGCCGTGCTGGCCGGAGGCGTCGGCGCGGCCCGGTTCCTCCGCGGACTGCTGCGCATCCGCCGGCCCGCCGATGTCACCGCGATCGTCAACGTCGGCGACGACTTCACCTTGCACGGCCTCAACATCAGCCCAGATCTGGATACGGTCACCTACACGCTTGCGGAGCAGATCAATCCCGAGACCGGCTGGGGCCGTGCCGGCGAGACCTGGCGTGTGCTCACCGAGCTGGGGCGGCTCGGCGGGCAGGACTGGTTCAAGCTCGGCGATCTGGACCTTGCACTGCACCTGTTCCGCACGCAGCGCCGCAGCGAGGGTGCGTCCCTGTCGCAGGTGACCGGCGAGATTGCCGCCAGCTTCGGGCTCGAGCTGACGCTGCTGCCGGTCAGCGACGACCCCATCGCCACCCGCATCACGCCGGCTGAGCCCGACGGGGCTGCGGAGATCGACTTCCAGGACTACTTCGTCGCCCACCAGCACGGCATCGCCGTGCGCTCGGTTCGCTTCGCGGGAATCGAGTCGGCCCAGCCGGCGCCAGGCGTGCTGGACGCCCTGAGCAGCGCCGGCACCGTGGTGGTCGCTCCGTCGAACCCGTTTGTCTCGATCGGCCCCGTCATCGACGTGCCCCAGGTGCGCGAGACATTGTGCAGCCGGCGGGACAGCGTGGTAGCCGTGTCGCCCATCGTGGGCGGCGCGTCGATCAAGGGGCCTGCAGGCGCAATGATGCGCGAGCTGGGCCACGAACCCAGCGTCGCCGGCGTGGCGCGGCTCTACGCCGCATTCGCCGGCACGCTGGTGATCGACCACGCCGACGCCGAACTCGCTCCCGCCGTGGCCCAAGCGGGGATGACACCGGTGGTGACCGACACGATCATGGCCGATCCGGACCGTGCGGCCAGGCTGGCCACTGCAGCGCTGGAAGCAGCAGGCGCAAGGAACATCACATGACCATCGAATTGCATCCGCTCGAAGGCATCGACGAGATCACGCTCGGCACTGATCTTGGGGCAGTGATCGCCGATGCCTGCGAGGCATCGCCTGCCGGTCTGGTTGACGGCGACGTGCTCGTCGTGACGCAGAAGATCGTCTCCAAGGCTGAGGGAGCGATGGAGCAGATCGACCCCAACGACCCGCTGTCGCACAAGCCGCTGGTCGAGCGTGAGTCGGTCCGCATTCTGCGCCGGCGCGGCGACCTCATCATCAGCGAGACCAAGCACGGATTCATCTGTGCCAACGCAGGCATCGATCTGTCCAATGTCGAACGGGGCTACGCCGCGTTACTGCCCGATGACAGCGACCGCTCTGCCAACAAGATCCGTGATCGCATACGGGCGCTGTCGGGGTGCACCGTCGGGGTGATCATCTCCGACACGTTCGGGCGTCCCTGGCGGCGCGGCGTCACCGACGTGGCCATCGGCTGCGCCGGCATTGCTGCCGTCGTCGACCTGAAGGGCACTGCCGATGCACTGGGGAGGGAGCTGATGGTTACCGAGGTGTGCGTGGCCGACGAGATCGCCTCTGCTGCCGACCTGGTGTGCGGCAAGGCGCGGGGCGTGCCGGTCGCGATCGTGCGGGGGGTCGACCCGGGTTGGCTGCGGCGTGCCTCGGTGCGCTCGGAGATCATCCGGGATCCCGCAGAGGACCTGTTCCGCTAGCTGGCAGGCACCGGCTCGGGCGTCGGTTGGCGCTGCGCGCGCAGCACGGCGCCCGGGCCGACCTGCTCGCCGTTGCCGACCACCGAATAGTCGCAGAGCGTTGCCCCGGCTCCCACCGCAACGCCTGCGCCGAGCACCGAATCGATCACGATGGCGCCGGCGGCGAGACGGCAGCCGTCGCCCACGACTGAGCGCTGCACGACAGCACCGGGTCCGATCTCGCACCCGTGGCCGATCACCGACGTGCGTATCTGCGCCGCGGGATGAACGCCGACTGGCACCCCGGCGTCCACTACTTCGGCACCGGGGCGCCGGCCCGCCAGAACGTCCAGGTTGGCAGCCAGATATTGCTGCGGCGTGCCCGTGTCGAGCCAGTAGGTGTCATCAACCAGTGCTGCCAGCGCCCCGTCCGCGGCGATCTGGGGGAAGATCTCCCGTTCGATGGAGACGGCCCGGTCGGGCGCGATGCGATCGAGCACTGCGGCACTCAGCACGTAGGTACCAGCGCTGATCGTGGGCCGATCGCCGCCGTGCGGCGGCGCGGCGGGGGCAGAACCCGGTTCCGGCTTCTCTGAGAACGACAGCACCCGGCCCGATGGGTCGGCCACCACAAGGCCGTACGGCGACGGATCGGCAACCGGCTGCAGCGCAATGGTGGCTTCGGCTGCCGAGCTTGTATGACGGCTCACCAGGGCGCCCACGTCGAGGTCGGTCAGCACGTCGCCATTGAGCACCAGGAAGGTGCCCGTAATGCCGCTGGTCTCCGCAGCAAACCGGACGGCTCCCGCCGTGCCGCGCGGGTCAGGCTCGACTGCCACCCGATACGCAAGCTGCCCGATGCGACCGTGCGGGTAGGCCGCGGTGAACGCTTCGGCCCGGTAACCGAGCGAGAGCACGATCTCGGTGATCCCGTGCCGGTGCAGGTGCTCGCAGACCCACTCGATCATCGGCCGCCCGCACACGGGCAACATCTGCTTGGGAGTGTCGTTGGTCAACGGACGCAGCCTGGTGCCGAAGCCGCCCAGCAGCAGAATCGCCTTCATGGTGGAGGCGCCGCGGGCTAGCCCTCTGCGGGCTCGGAGGTTTCCGCGGGCCCCGACGTGGCAGGAAGGTCGCCTTCGACCGGCTCGCTGTCGCTGCCGTCGTCAAGTACCGGTCCCTCTTCGGTCGAACCGTCGATCAGCGGCTGATCCTCGGGCGGCAGATTGAGGTAGGCCCGCAGGAATGCGTCGTCGGGTCGCGGAACGTCTGCGTTCTCGATGCTCGGGTGGACGAATGCGAACACGAAGATCTGACCATCGTCGAGGAAGCGCACATCGCGCAGATCCTCGGTGAACGCGAGCGCCTTTTCCGCCTGCAGGGTCTCCCAGCGCATGATCCGCAGCTCTGCGCCCGGTTCGGCGACGTCGGGATCGTCGCTGTCGGGATCGGGCGATGCACAGCCCTCGCCGGACTCGTCGAGGATGGTCCCGTCGGGCAGCTCGATCCTCGAGTCGGTCAACTCGAACTCGATCTCCCGCATGAATGCACCCACGGTGGCGAACTGACCTGTCACGCCGGTGTGGAAGGGGTGAATGTGGATGAGCCCGTCACCATGCGTGTGGATGCCCGACTGGTCATCGACGTCGTTCGGGTACAGGTCGAGGATGAAATCGTCGCAGTCGTAGATCGCGTAGAGCGAGTGCCAGTGATCGCCGAGGCGCGGCGGGCCTGCCGGCGCATTCGAGGACCGCTCGTTGCGGGCCACCAGGATCAGCACGACGCCCAAGAGGACGACGAGCAGCATTGCCGCCGGGAACAGGATGTCGCGCCGGGGGCGAAAGCTCCTGCCGCTCCCGCCGGCGCTCGCTGCTTTGGCAACCTTCTTGGCAGCGGCTGATCTCGCCATACGGGGCGACAAGCTACCGGCGCTCAGCGCCGATGGGTGCGCCCGCTGCGGGGGCGGCAGCGCCCTCTGCTCCCGCGATCCAGCAGGTCGCAACGTCGCAGAGCTCACTGCCGCCCCCGCAGCTATCGCGGCAGTGCCTTGCCGCGTGGGCGCTTAGCGGCGGCCGAGGCCCTCGTAGGCGAAGCCTGCGGCGCGCAGCTGGTCGGCGTCGAGCAGGTTGCGTGCGTCCACGACACGCGCCGCCGCCATCTCCGACGCTGCCCGCTCCCAGTCGAGGGCAGCGAACTCGGGCCACTCGGTGAGCACGACTGCCACATCGGCACCATGCAGGGCCTCGAACGCCGATCCTCGAACGTCTAGGGCCGCTGGCAGCTGCGAAACGATGTCGGGACGGTCGTCGAGATTGACCAGCGCCGGGTCATACGCCACGAGGCGCGCGCCCGACGCGCCGAGCCGCTCGGCTACTCGCAGTGCGGGAGAACCGCGCAGATCGTCGGTGCCAGCTTTGAAGGTGAGGCCCATCACGGCCACAGCGACACCGTCAAGGTCGACAGATCCCGAGGCTCCGTCGCCGGCATCGGGATCGGTCACCGTGCCGGGCTCGCCCCCGACCATCCGGGCGACCTTCGCCACCACCCGGTCGAGCTGCTGCTCGTTGACCGTGATGACACCTTCGAGCAAGTCGAAGACGTAGCCAGCGTCGTTGGCGACCGATACCAGGGCACGGGTGTCCTTCGGCAGGCACGAGCCGCCCCAGCCGGGTCCGGGTTGGAGGTATGCCGAGCCGATGCGGTGATCGGTGCCCACCCCGGCGAGCACTGTGTCAACGTCGGCGCCGACCGCCTCGCACACGGCGGCGAGCGCATTCACGAACGAAACCTTGGCGGCCAGAAACGCGTTGGCCGCGTACTTGACGGTCTCGGCCGACGTGGGATCGCTGAGGATCACCGGCGCTTCTACGCCGGCATACAGCGCCGCGACCCTGCGTGCTACCGAGAGATCCTCGGCTCCGATGACGATCCGGTCAGGAGAGAGGAAATCGGCCACCGCCGAGCCTTCCCGCAGAAACTCAGGATTCGACGCCAACGCCACATCGGTGCGCCCGAGCGCCGCGGCAATCTTCGGTGCGGTTCCGACCGGCACCGTCGACTTCGTCACCACCACCGAGCCGGGCCGCAGCCGCGGCGCCACCGAATCGAGTGCCGCCAGCAAGTAGCTGAGCTCGGTCTCGCCATCGGCACGCAGCGGAGTCGGCATGCAGACGAAGACGAAATCGCACGTGGCTGCAACGGATTCGGCCGAGATCACGAACCGCAGGCGACGTTCGGCAATGCCCTCGGCGACGAGGCGATCAAGATCGGCTTCGCGTATCGGGACCACGCCGGCCGACAACGACGCCACCTTGGCCCGGTCGATGTCCGCGCAGATGACGTCATGGCCGAGGTGGGCGAAGCACGCGGCCGTCGTGAGTCCGACGTAGCCGGCGCCGACGACGAGGATGCGGTGTTCGGGCCCGGGCGATGTGCCGCTCATGACGTCAACTCATCGGCCGAGGGCACGTCGACTCTCCGGTAACCGGGATCGATGCGCGGCGGTTCATCGCCGACATGCAGGATCACCGTGGTTGCGTCAAGCTCGGCATGGCCGGCGAATTCTGGCACAGGCAGCAGGTGACTGGCCAGCAGCCCAGCCGCGAGCCGTCCCTGCGGGGCCAGATAGACGACGGTGGCCCCAGGATCGTGCGAGGTGCCCTCGGGCACCGGCCCCGCCGCTTCTGCATTGAATCCGAGCTCGCTCAGCCTGGCAGCCACCTGGTGCCGCGCCGTCCCGGTGACCTGCACCCGCACGCGCGACTCGACGATGTCGTCCCAGCCGATGCCCCGGAATACCTCCAGCACGCGTTGATTGTGCTCTGCACGCTGCGGGTCAAGCCCGAGCGACCACCTCACGGGCTCGTGCACGTCCACGACCCGCAGCTGGTAATCCTCGATGTCAGCATCGACATCGATGCCGGCGAACTTGTTCGCAAGTCTCCGGCCGTCGCTCACGATTCCCAGCGTGTCGGACGTGGACAGGTGGTCGGCTGCGATGTCCAGCACTGCGAGCAGGTTGATCGGGTTGGCGAGCAACGCCGGTGCGACGTGCGCAGCGGCGGTGCGCATGAATTCGCGCTGGCGGTTGGTGCGGGCAAGATCGTTCCAGGCTCCGTGCTGCTGCCAGGTTCCGTCAGGCAGCTGTTCCTCGAGATGACGGCTGCGGACGTAGGCGAGCGCCTGCCTGCCGTCGAGGAGATGGGTGCCCGCACCAGTGACGAACCCGCTCCGGCTCTGCGTCTGATCGGTGGCGTTGTCTTGCGGCTGATCACGCAACGGTCGGTCGTAGGTCATCTCGACGCCGCCCACCGCGTCCACCAGCCTCAGGAACGCCTGGAAGTCCACTTCGATGAAGTGCTGCAGCGTGATGCCGAGGTTCTCCTCGACGGTGTCGATCAGGCGGGCAGCGCGCCCCGCGGTGGTGCGGTCGCGGTTGTAGGCGCTGTTGATCTTGGCGATGACGCCGGTGCCCGCGATGTCGCTCGTGCCGGCGATCTCTGCCGCCAGGTCGCGCGGGATGGACATCATCGCTGCGGTGCCGTCGTCGCGCAGACGGATCACCATGATGACATCCGCCAGCCGATTGTGATCCGAGTGGCCGGCGCGCAGCGGATCGTCGGCAGCGAGTCCCAGTGGGCTGTCGGTGCCGACAAGCAGGTAGTTCTCCCCGGCCGGCCCGCCCGGCAGCACCGGCTCACCCGCAGCAAGACTACCGGCGCTTGACGAGCCCGAGAGCTCATCCTGCTCGCCGCCGGACACGACATCGTCAGCGCTGGAGTCGTCGCCAAGGCCCGCGACGCCCCCGCCGGTCACGCCGTCAGGATTCGCCGCGACGGTGCGCGAATGGCCGATCAACACGTCGGCCGCTGTCACTGGCCGCTGGGGAGCGGATGTCAGTACATCGGCCAGCTCGTGTCGTTCGATCCGTCCGAGCTGCAGCAGCACGAATGCAGACGCACCCGTCGCGATCGCCCCGACGAGAGTCAATACCGCCAGCGAGACCAGAATGAGGCGGGCCCGCCAGCTGCGTTGGCTCACTCAGCTGCCTCGGACAGGGCCTCGCTCAGGGATGGGTACACGAACAGGCTCTCGGCGATGTCCTGGACTCGCAGGTTCGCGCTGACGGCGAGTGCCACCACGGAGATCAGCTCGGCCGCATGCCGGCCCACGATGGAGCCGCCCAGCACCTGACCGGTGAGCGGGTCGGAGACAATCTTCACGAAGCCGCGGGGATTCTCCTCGATCAGCGCCTTGGCGTTCGCACCGAACGGCACCTTCGTGACACGGATCTTGCGGCCTGTGGCGAACGCCTCCGCCTCGGCGAGCCCGACATCGGCAATCTCGGGCTCGGTGAAGATGGCCGAAGCCGCCTTGTCGTAGTCGAGATGGCGGTGCGGCCGGGTCTCGTGCAGGCCCATCGCGTGCTCAACGATCTTGCGGCCCTGCATCGCTGCGACCGACGAGAGCGGCAGCTTGCCCGACAGGTCGCCTGCGGCATAGATGCTCGGCACCGACGAACACAGGTTGTGGTCCACCTCCACGTACCCCTCGCCGTCCACTCGCACCTCGGTGTTCTCCAGCCCCAAGCCGTCGCTGTTGGGGATCGAGCCGATGGCGAGCAGGGCGTGTGTGGCCCGTACCGTGCGGCCGTCGCTGCACACCACCTCGACCGCGTCGCCGTCCCGCACGATGCTCACCGCACGTGCGCCCTTGAGCATGGCGACGCCGAGATCGCTGAAGGTCTGCTCCAGCACCGCGGCAGCTTCAGGATCTTTGTGGGGCAGCACTTGCTGCCGGCTCACGATCAGCGTGACCCGGGAGCCCAGCGAGGTGAACATGTGCACGAACTCGACACCGGTCACCCCCGAGCCCACCACCACGAGATGTTCGGGCAGCTCTGCGGGCGGATAAGCGTCGCGGGTGGTCAGGACCCGCTCGCCGTCGATGGGCGCCCACTCGGGGATGCGGGGACGGCTGCCGGTTGACAGCACGACGACATCGGCCGACAGCTCCACCGCCCCGTCGGCGGTGTCTGCGCAGACTTCGTTAGGCCCGAGCAGACGGCCCGAGCCCGACAGGATCCGCACGCCCTGGCTGACCAGCATCTGGCGGGCAACCTCGGCGAGGCGGTCTTCGATGTCGCCGATGCGCTGACGAAGGTGCGGGGTGTCCACCGACGTGGACACATTTGCGAGACCCAGCTCGTCGAGATGACCGGCAAAGCTGAGCGCCGAGCCGGTGGCAATCATGGTCTTGGATGGCACGCAATCGCGCAGGTGGGCGGACCCGCCCACGATGTCGCGCTCGATGAGTGTCACGTCTGCGCCGTAGCGCGCCGCATAGGTGGCTGCCGCGTGACCCGCCGGGCCACCGCCGATCACGACGAAGCGCTTCTGGGCCATGGACTCGCAGCGTACCGGTGCTCTCTGGCGCCACTGCCGTCGCGCCGTCCTTTACTTCCCGCTCTTGTTCCCGACTTCGATTCGATACGGGCTCACGGGCCGCTCGGGCCACGGCTTCGCCGTCCGGCTCAGCCTCTGGCGACTAGCTCAGTTCAGCGTGGGGCTGCAGAGTCCGTCGAGCTCGCTGACGGCGATGCGCTCGCGGTTGTCGTAGGTGACCTCATTGGCGGGGTCTGGACGCAGCCGGAACTCGCGGAACGTCATCTCCAGCGAGTCGAAAGCGATGATGCGGCCCGACAGCGAATCGCCGACGCCGAGGATCAGCTTGATGGTCTCGAGCGCCTGGATCGAGCCCACGATTCCTGGCAACACCCCGAGCACACCGGCCTCCGCGCACGACGGGGCGAGTTCCGCCGGCGGCGGCTCGGGCAGGTAATCGCGATAGGTCGGCCCATGCTGCGGATCGAACACGGTGACCTGGCCCTCGAAGCGGAAGATCGAGCCGTGCACCACGGGAATGCCCAGCTTCACCGAGGCGTCATTGAGCAAGTACCGACTCGGGAAGTTGTCCGCGCCGTCCACGATCACGTCCCAACCCGACAGGATCTCCAGCACGTTGTCGGCGCCGAGCCGCGTGTCGTAGGTGACCACGTTGACGTCGGGATTCAGCGCAGTCAGCGTCTTCTTGGCCGAGTCCACCTTGCGGTCGCCGACACGGTCGACGTTGTGGAGAATCTGGCGCTGCAGGTTGGACTCGTCGACCACATCCATGTCGATGATGCCGAGCGTGCCGACACCGGCGGCTGCCAGGTAGAGCGCCGCAGGCGAGCCGAGGCCGCCAGCGCCGAGCATGAGCACCCTGGCGTCGAGCAGCTTGAGCTGGCCTGCCTCGCCTACCTCGGGAAGCAGCAGGTGTCGCTGGTAGCGGTTGCGCTGCTCGGCACCGAGCGAGGCCGGCGTCGACCATGGCCGGCCTTCGTCCTTCCACTGGCCGAAGCCGCCGTCCATGGACACTGCGTTCGGGTATCCCAATTCAGCGAGCGTCTTCGCAGCGAAAGCCGAACGCACGCCGCCTGCGCAATAGACGATGATCTCGGCATCGTGATCGGGCAGCCGGTTCTCGATCTGCGCCTCGAGATGCCCGCGTGGGATGTGAATTGCGTCGGCCAGCGCACCCTGCTCGTACTCGTCGGGCTCGCGCACGTCGAGCACCACGGGCGAACGGCCGGCAATCCACTCGGACGCCGTGGCCGTCGTGATCTCGGTGATCTCGCGCTTGGTCGCTGTCAGCAGTTCGCGGAACGAGGGCATCGGGGCCTCCCTGTTCGTCGCTTGGTGTCGCGTTCGATAGCGCCCAGTCCTGCGACCAGGCTCAGGCCCTAAATCCTACCTATCAGGTCAACTTTTCTTCACCCGCGGTGTGTTCTCCCACAATCGCGCCGATTCTCAACCCCAAGCGCTCCAGCCAGTTGGTCGGGATTTAGTGCCGCCGCAGATCTGGGGGAGCACTTCGGAGATGGATCGGCGGAGCACCATGTCGGCGAGGTGGTCCATCTCGGTGGGCTCCGCATTGACGATCACGACACGCGCGCCTGCCGATTTCGCCGTCGGCACCACCGCAGCGATCGGATACACGGCCAGCGTCGTTCCCACCGCCAGCATCAGGTCGCAGTTCTCCGCTGCGATCTGTGCTCGCAGCAGGTCTCGCGCCACAAGCTGCTGGCCGAAGCTGATCGTGGCGCTCTTGAGAATCCCGCCGCACTGCGGACACGGCGGGTCATCCTCGCCGAGCCGCACCCGATCGAGCACCACCCCCATGTCAGCGCGGTATTCGCACTCCAGGCAGGCAACCTCGCGGATGGTGCCGTGCACCTCGACGATCTTGTCGGGGTCGGATCCGGCGTCGTGATGCAGCCCGTCCACGTTCTGCGTCAGCAGCGACACCAGCTTGCGACGACGCTCGAGCTGCACGAGAGCTCGGTGCCCGTCGTTGGGTTCGGCACCCCACGCACGGTGATCCATGCGCGCCCGCCAGGCCAGCACACGCACCTCCGGATCGGCCAGATAGTTCTGCAGCGTCGCCTGCTTCTCGGCGGCGGGGTTCTTGGTCCAGACACCATTGGGGCCGCGGAAGTCCGGAATTCCCGAGTCGGTGGAGATCCCGGCGCCAGTCAGCACCGTGATGGCGCTTGCCTCGTCGATCCACCCAGCCACAGTCCGGACATCGTCGTCGGTGCCAGAACTCGTTTCGGGCCCTGTGCCCGTCTCAGCTGGATTCATGCCTCACAGTCTGACTGATCGCGGGGTGCCGGGTTCCCCCAGTCTTGTGTGATTAAAAACATATTTCATGATGTATAAATATTTTTTGATATATAACAGTTGCATTGCACACGAACGGCGATCGCGGCCGAACGCGACACGAGACGCCCAAGGAGACCCGCATGAGAACCGACGAGAAGCCCACGACTCCCCCGCCTCGGGCCGCCAGCGGCGACGCCGCGGCGACCACGCTGCAACTCGTCGGCGGCACGGCGACTGCGCAGGGCGAGCCGCTGCGTGTGCTGCTGGCGCGGCCGTGGGATGACCCCAGCCTGTGGCGCCGTGGCCACGATCCGCGCTCGGCCTACGTGGAGCGCTTCTGGGTAGCCATCCTGGGACCGAGCGCCGTCTGGCTTCTGCGCCTGCTGGCACGGGAATTCGACGAGCTGGCTCCAGGCGAAGACCTGCAGCTGGATCTCGACTCCACCGCTCGGCGACTCGGGCTCCAGCACCGCGGCGGCCGCACGAGCAGCTTCATGCGCACCATCGACCGTTGTGCCATGTTCAATCTGGCGTGCTTCACCGACGACGCCGTGCTGATAGTGCGCAGGCGCCTTCCGCCCGTGCCGCGCCGGCTGTACGACCGGATGCCCCAGGAGCTCCGTGACGAGGTCGGACGCTGGTCCCGCACCGATGCGGGTGCGGACTTCTCGGTCGGCGAGTCCCGCCTGCTCGCTTCATGCATGTTGATGCTCGGCCACGGCCTGCACGAGTCAGCCGAACGCCTGGTGACGCTGGGACTCGCGCCCAATGCCGCCAACGAGGCAACGGCGTGGGCATGGGCGCAGCACTGCACCCGCTCCCGTCCGCGTCGGCGCAGCTAGCCGCCCGGCGGTGTGTCACCAACCGCAGACCAACTCCACCAGCGTGCGCACACCGAAGCCGGACGCTCCGGGGAACAGCTCGCCTGCGTCCGCGTCGGTGCGTACGGGGCCGGCAATGTCGAAATGCACCCACGGCGTCTCGCCGACGAATTCCGACAGGAACAGGCCCGCATGGAGCGTGCCCCCGTAGCGGTTCTTGCCGATGTTGCGCAGGTCGGCGATCGGCGAGTCAAGCTGCTCGCGGTACTCGGGCGGCAAGGGCAGGTGCCACAGCAGCTCCCCAGCGTCCCGCGCCGCAGCCTGGGCACGTTCGATCGCTGCGGGGTCATTGCCCATGAGCCCGGCGTACTTGTCGCCCAGTGCGACCATGCAGGCGCCCGTCAGCGTGGCGAGGTCGACGACCAGGTCGGGCTCCTCTTCGACTGCGAGCGACAGACCGTCAGCGAGAACGAGGCGACCCTCGGCGTCGGTGTTCAGCACTTCCACGGTCTTGCCGTTGCGGATGTGCAGCACGTCGCCGGGCTTGGTGGCCGTGGGTCCTGGCTGGTTGTCGGTGCAGCAGCAGATGCCCGTCACCGCGACATCGGGCGCCAGCCGGACGATCGCGCTCATCGCCCCGATGACCGCGGCAGCGCCGCCCATGTCGATCTTCATCCACTCCATGCCCTCGAAGGTCTTGAGGTTGAGCCCGCCCGTGTCGAACGTGATGCCCTTGCCGACGAGGTGCACGGTGGCGCGCGGCTCAGCGGCCGGCTGCCAGCGCATGCGGATGAGCGCCGGCGGCTCCGTCGAGCCGGCATTGACACCGAGGATCCCGCCGCATCGCTCCGCCTCCAGCCGCTCGCGGTCCCACACCTCGATCGATGCGGTGCCTGCTGCGGGATCGCCGCCTGCGGCGGCTGCTTCGATGGCCTCAGTCGCTGCATCGGCGAGGCCGCTGGCCGTGAGTGCACCAGCCGGCTGGTTGACCAGGTCGCGGGCCAGTGCGATGCCGCCGGCCACAGCTGCGGCGCGGGCGACGGCGGCGGCGGTGTCAGTGCCGTCGGGCGCAGCGAGGACGACGTGGCCGAGCGCGTCGGCATCGGGCGGTTCGCCTTTGTGCTCGTCGAATCCGTACGAGGCCAGGAGCATGCCTTCGACGACGGCCGCGAGTGCGACATCGGCACCGAGATCGTCGGCTGCAACTGCCGCCAATGCCGACGTCAGCGAGTCGACCTTCGACGCGGCCCGCCAGAGATTCGCTGCCGCCGTGCGGACTTCAGCCGCAGTGAGATCGTCGGAACCGAGCCCGACGGCAATGGGCATGGTGTCGTCCGCCGTGTCGGCGATGCCGGCCATGAGCGCCGTGCTGCCCGCTGTGCCATCGAAGCCGCTGGCTGCCAGGTAGTTGGGCGTGGCCCCCAGCGTGTCCAGCGCATCGCTGCGCACCGGCCTGTCGGAGGCGGCAGTCGGCGGCGCAGCGGCCGGGTCGGTCACGACCTCGAAGGCGTCAATCGATACAGTCAGCGGCACGGCGTCCTCGCTCTGTCGGGGATGTCACCAGCGACGGAGAGCGTCGCTCGCACTGCGGTTCTACCCGACGCCGGCGCTCAACGCAGCAGATGTGTGTCCTGCGCCGAGCGGAGGTCATGCTTCGTGCCGCGCCGGGCGCAGGTGCACCACATCGCCGACCGCCACCGTGTGGACTCTCCCGGCATCGTCGGTGATCAGCAGTCTGCCTTCGGCATCGAGGTCGCTGGCGATGCCGTCGAGCCAGCTTCCGCCAGACTCGGGCCCATTGCTTGCCGGCGCATCGAGCGAGACGCGTACACGGCGGCCGAGCGTGGCGGAGTTCCGACGTGCCTCGTCCAGCACGGCGGCTGCTCCGGCGCCATCGCCGGCCCGGCACAGCAGCTCGTAGCGGGCTTCGGTGCCCTCAAGCACCCGACGCGCCAGCAACGTGCGGTCCACGGGTGTCCCCGCTTCCAGGTTCAGGCTGGTGGCGACGCCTTCGAGCTCCGCTGGCACCTCCGGCCAACCCGTGTTGAGGCCCATGCCCACGACCAGCGCCGAGAGCAGCCCCTGGGTGGTGATGGACTCGGCCAAGATGCCCGCCAGCTTGCGATCGTCGCGGTCCGCGCCGTGATCTGCCCCGTCGTGGCCGGCAATCACGAGGTCGTTGGGCCACTTCAGCCGCGGCCGCACGCCGCTCACCTGCTCGCACGCGTCAGCGGCGGCCAGCCCGACCGCAAGCGTCACCAGGGCCGCTCGGGAGGGAGGCAGCGGGCCCGGCGGCGGGCGCAGCAGCACCGACATCATGAGCGAGGTGCCCGGCGGCGCCGTCCACCGGCGGCCGCGGCGGCCGCGCCCGGCGGTCTGCAGGTCCGCGATCAGCACCGTTCCCTCGGGCGCCCCGCTGCGGGCCCGATCGAGCAGCTCGGTGTTGGTCGAGCCGATCTCATCGCGCCACTCGACATCAGCAAAGCGAGTGCCGGCGACCGAGCTGAAGTGCAGCGAGTCGAATTCCCCCGGGTCGCGCTCGGCAGGCACGCAGCGACAGTACCGGTAGCGAACCGCAGCGACGAGCAATAGCGTCGCCAATCTATGTCCGGCAATTTGGGGTCCTGATCCGTGTTCAGCAAGCTCCTCATCGCCAACCGGGGCGAGATCGCGGTGCGTGTCATCCGAGCGTGCCGAGAGCTAGGCATTCCGTCGGTCGCGGTGTACAGCGAACTCGACCGCGACGCCATGCATGTGCGGCTCGCGGACGAGGCGTTCGCCCTCGGCGGCCAGACAGCGGCGGAGAGCTACCTCAACACCGAGGCAATCCTCGATGTCATCTCGCGCTGTGGCGCCGATGCAGTCCATCCCGGTTACGGCTTCTATTCCGAGAATGCCGAGTTCGCCCGCGCCATCACCGAGCGGGGCGTGACGTTCGTAGGGCCGCCGCCCGAGGCCATCGAGGTGATGGGCGACAAGATCTCCGCTCGCCTAGCCGCCGAACGCTCTGGCGTCGCTGGCGTTCCGGGCACCACCGAGGTGATCAACTCCACCGGCGAGGTCGCCGCATTCGGCGATGAGCACGGCTACCCCATTGCCATCAAGGCGGCCTACGGGGGCGGCGGCCGCGGCATGAAGGTCGTCGGCAGCCCTGACGAGATCGAGGCCGCCCTGGCTTCAGCGCAGCGGGAGGCCGAGGCGTTCTTCGGGCGGGGCGAGTGCTACATGGAGCGCTATCTCACCTGGCCCCGCCATATCGAGATGCAGATCATGGCCGATCACCACGGCAACGCCGTGTGGCTGGGCGAGCGTGACTGCTCGGCGCAGCGCCGGCACCAGAAGCTGGTGGAGGAGAGTCCCGCGCCCCTGCTCGACGATGCCGTCCGCAAGGCGATGGGCGACGCGGCGGTCGCCGTGGCCCGTGGCTGCAACTACACGAACGCCGGCACGGTGGAGTTCCTCTACCAGGACGGCGAGTTCTTCTACCTGGAGATGAACACCCGGCTGCAGGTGGAGCACCCGGTCACCGAGATGGTGACCGGCATCGATCTGGTGCGCGAGCAGATCCGGGTGGCCGCTGGGGAGCCGCTGTCGTTCACGCAATCGGAGGTGACGTCGGTCGGTCACGCGATCGAGGCGCGCATCAATGCCGAGGATCCGGCCGGCGGTCGCTTCCTGCCCTCTCCGGGCTCACTGACGTCGCTGGTGGTGCCCGACGGATTCGGCGTTCGCTGGGACGGCGGATATGAGGCAGGCGACACCGTCAGCCAGTACTACGACAACCTCATCGGCAAGCTCGTCGTGTGGGGCTCCGATCGCCAGACCGCCATAGGCCGCATGCAGCGGGCCCTCGGCGAACTGAGCGTCGGCGGTGTCGCGACGACTGCAGCGGCGCATGCGCGGATCATGGCCTCAGAGGACTTTCAGGCCGGTGTCCACAGCACGAAGTGGGTGGAAGAACGGCTCGATCTCAGCGGCGTTTCCGGCAAGACCGACACAGAACCCCCCGCTGAGTCCGACGGCGACGGCATGCCGCGCGTGCGACGGGATGTCGTGGTGGAAGTGGACGGCAAGCGGTTCGCGGTGAGCGCGTGGGTGCCCGAATCGGCGCCGCCAAATTCGGCCGGCACAGGCAATTCGGCCAACACGTCGGCTCGCCCCCGTCGAGTGAGCGGCGGCGCATCGGCGGGTGCCGGTACCGGTCAGGTGACCGTGCCGATGCAGGGGACCATTGTCAAGGTCCTGGTGGAGGTCGGCCAGGAGGTCACTGCTGGCGAGGGGGTGGTGGTGCTCGAAGCCATGAAGATGGAGAACAGCATCAACGCCGACCGCTCGGGGACCGTCGCCGAGATCAAGGTCGAGCCGGGCGACACGGTGGGCGCCGGCGACGTTGTGGTCGTTATTTCGTAGACGCGGCGGGTGGAGGGGGCGGACTCTGCTCCCGTGACCCAGCAGATCCCAACGTCGCAGACTCCGCCCCCTCCACCCGCTGATGATTCCGCAGCGTGCCGACGTCGAGTTCGATGGCGCGGACGCGGCGCAGTGTTCGTTCTGCGATGACGCGGTTGGCGCGCAGCAGGTCGGCCAGGACGCCGAGCATCACCAGCTGCATGGCCACGAGCAGTGCAACTGCGCCGATGATGAGCGACTGCACGTGACCTGAACCGTCCGAAGTCACCAGGAACCACCCGAAGCGGGCGAACAGGAAGAGGCCGACCGCGGCGAACAGTGCCGCAGGCACCGCGAAGACCCGCAGCGGCTCATGCATCGTGTAGACGCGGGCGATGGTGCTGGCGGCCCTGCGCACGTACTGGCGCTTCGACTTGAACAGGCGCGACGGCCGGGTGGTGGGGTTCACCCGCACTGGCACATCGGTGACCGCGAGGTCTGACTTGCCGGCCTGGATCACCGTCTCGAGCGTGTAGGTGAACCGGGACACGACGTTCGCTGCGAGTGCAGCCTCACGGCTGTAGGCGCGGAATCCAGAGGTGACATCGGCCACGTCGGTCGCCGAGGCCTGCCGGACCGTCCACGAGCCAAGCCGCTGCAGCCGCTTCTTCAGCGGCGAGAACTCAGGGTGGTTGCGGATGTCCCGCGAGCCGATCACCAGGTCGGCACGACCGGCCACGATCGGCTCGGTCAGCTTGCTGATGTCGCCCGCGTCGTACTGATTGTCGCCGTCGGTGTTCACGATGACATCGGCGCCCATGCGCAGCGCAGCGTCGAGACCGCTGGCGAAGGCCACGGCGAGTCCCTTGTTCTGCGTCAGGCTGACGACGGCGTCGGCGCCGTGATTCCGGGCCACCTTCACGGTGTCATCGGTGGAGCCATCGTCGATGACCAGCCACAGCACCTCGCTGAAGCCGTCCACCTGGCGCGGCAGCTCGCTCATGGTCTGACCCAGGGTCTCTGCCTCGTTGAGACAGGGGATCTGAATCACCAAACGCACCCGCCCATTGTGTCGGGCGCGCGCCCGCTGTGGAGGCGGCAGGGAATTCTGCGACCAGCGATCCAGCTGGTCGCAACGTCGCAGAATTCCCTGCCGCCTCCACAGCTATGACCCCCGGTTGCCCGCCTTAGTGCGGTCAGTCGACGTTGAGGCGGCTGAGTCGCACGGCGGCTAGAGCGAGGCCGACAACCGACACACCCGCGAGCACGATGATGGACGTCACCAGCCCGTAGTTCGTGAAGCCGAGATTGACATCGGCAATCTGCGAGAGCAGCGAGCGGGCGTACCCGCGTAGCGACAACCGCTCGGCGAAATCGCCCAAGCCGACGGCCAGTCCCTCCCACAGCAGGATGTAGGCAATCCCCCACAGGACTGCCTTGCGGAACAGCAGGCCCAACAGCACGAACAGGCACGAGTACGCGACCGTGCCCAGCGCCGCCGCGGCCAGCGCTCCCAGCGCGACGCCTCCTGAATCGACAACGAAGTCAGCCGCGAACCAGCCGCCCAGCGTGGTCGGGATGACGCACAGCGGCAACGAGACTGTCACGGCCGCAGCCGCCGCAGCCACCACCAGCGGGGCGCGGCCCATGGGGCGCAGCCACAGGTACACGAGCGTGCCGTCATCGCGGACATCGCCCAGCGAGGCGGCCGCGAACACCAGCGAGACGATCGGCACGATCACGATCAAGCCAAAGCCGTCGGCATAGTTGGCGCCGTTGAACAGCGCACCCGTGTTCTCGGGGCCGCCGCCGTTCGTCGAGTTGCCCACGACCCAGCCGACCACGACCATGATGGCCCCGAGTGCACCAAGCGCCGCCAGGCGGCCAGCGGACACAATCTGGCGGATGAGGACCCGGTAGCACAACGCCGTGGCCCGCAGCGCGCCGACACGGCGCCGCTGTTCCGTATTCGCCTGCGTGTCGGGCCCAGCGCTCATCGTCGTTCAACCAGATAGCGGAAGACCGATTCGAGGTCTTCATCCAGCGGGATGACCTGCCGCAGTCGGGCGCCGAGATCCTTGGCCAGCGGTGCTATCTCGCGCCCCAGCCGGTCCGCCTCCAGCGTGTCGGCCACCACCACATCGCCGTCGATGCGCACTCCCACGACGGTGCCTGACGTGACCAGCGCAGCGGCGAGATCGCGGGGCCTGTCGGCCTCGATGCTGATGCGGTGCGGGCGGTCGTCCATCAGCTCGCGGAGTTCGCGGTAGTCGCCGCTGGCGACGAGGCGACCCTGGGCGATCACCAGGATTCTCGATCCGAGCCGGGCGACCTCCTCGAGCACATGGGACGACACGAGCACGCAACGCCCTTGCGCGCCGAGGCCCTCGAGCAGCTCGATCATGCGGCGGCGCTGCACCGGATCGAGACCGTTGAGCGGCTCGTCCAGGATCAGCACCTCCGGATCGTGGACTAGAGCGGCGGCCAGCTTGGTGCGCTGCCGCATGCCCTTGGAATAGCCCGACACCGGCCGATGATCGTCGGGGTCGAGTTCCACAATGCCCAAAGCGTGTCGCCCGGCCGCTTCGGGATCCGCCACACCCTGCGTGGCGGCTGCGACCGTCACGAACTCGAGCGCGTCGAGCCGGTCGAACAAGGCGTCCTGCTGCGGCGACAGCCCGATCCGGCCTCGCACGTCGCGATCGCGCCTGGCGTCAGCTCCCAGCACGCGCACTGTTCCCCTCGATGGCGGGGTGAGCCCGCACATCATGCGGAACAGCGTCGACTTGCCTGCGCCGTTGGGCCCCAGCAGTGCCGTGACGCCCGCACGCACGGCGAAGGTCACGTCGGACACGGCAACCACATCGCCGAAGAACTTCGATACGCCGCGCACCTCGACCATGCCTGCGGATGGCGCGGGGGCCGCGGCGGCCCCTGAAGTCGGCTCCAGCGCCCGCTCGTCGCCGGCACCGTCAGGCTTGGGGGCCGGAGCAGGGGCGGGACGAGGTCGGGTGTTCATCTACCCCCCTCAATGCGGCGATAGCGCCACCACAGCACTGCCGCCCCTGCCGCCACCCACGCCGCGTTCACGGCAATGACGAACAGCGTCGACAGCTCGCTGATGCGCTGGCCAGGCGAGCCTTCGTTGTCGCCAAGCGGCGGAGGCGGTCCGACGCCAAAGATCCGGTCCTTCAGCGCATCACCCATCTCGCCCAGGTTGAACGCATAGATGCGGGCATCCATCTCGGCGACTTCGACCAGAACGCTGGTCACGAGACTGGAACCCAGCAGCAGCAAGATGACGCCGATCACGGCGAATGCCCGCCGGTCGGTCAAGCTCGAGATCGCCAGGCTGGCGGCAGTGATCGTGGCGGCGATGGCGATGCCGGAGCCCAGAATGCGCACGAGCACGATCAGCCAATCCCCCGGCCCATCAGGACCGGATCCTTCGATGGTGTAGGCGACGAGCAGGAACAGCAGCGGCCCCACAGTGATGACTGCCAGCGTCACCGCTACCGCGGCTGCCTTCGAAGCGAGATAGCTCCACAGCCGCAGCGGGGTGGCCAAGTACAGCGGGAGCATCCCGTTGCGCCGGTCGGCCACCAGGATCTCGGGCACCACGATCCCGCAAAAGAAGAACAGCGCCGCCTCGATGAAGCCGTAGTACTGGTGGTACTCGGGCAGGATGTTCTCAGAGATCAGATCGATGTCGAGCACCGTCGCGATGCCCACGAACACGATGGCGGGCACCAAGGCGACCACCACGGCCAGCCACGGCAGGAACTTGTGCCTGGCCGGCCGCCCCAGCCCGAGCGTGAATCTCACCGACGAGCCGACCACGGCACGCATGGCGCCGCCGAGCCGGTGGCGGGTGCCGCTGTAGGGCCGGTACCGCTGATCGAGGATCTGCGCAGCGTCGTCGTCGACGTCGGTCGCCGGCATGCCGACGCCGGTGGCGTCGCTCATATCGTCGGACCCTCGAACAAGTCGGCAAGCGTGCGCTGGCGGGCCTCTAGGCGCCGGATGCGCGCTCCCGCTTCGGCGACTGCATCGCGCGCCCGGTCGCTGAGCTCATCTCGGTCTGCGCCGCCGAGGCGCAGCGTGGTGCCAGTGCGCTCCACCTCGATGCCGGCCTGAGCAAGCGAGCGCTCGACCGCTTCCACCGAGCCAGCAGGCTCGGCGATGTCGACGAGTTCCAAGGTGATGCCGTCGCCGTCGCCGACCAACTCGTCGATGGGCCCGTCGGCAACCAAGCGCCCCGCGTCGAGGGCGACGATGTGGTCGCACACCCGTTCGACCTCCTCGAGCAGGTGCGACGACAAGATCACGTTGACCGAGTGCTCGTTGCTGATCTCGCCGATGAGCGTGAGCATCTCGCTGCGCTGCGTCGGGTCGAGCCCGGAGGTGGGCTCGTCCAGCAGCACGAGCTGCGGGTCGGACGCGACGGCCTGCGCCAGCTTGACGCGCTGGCGCTGACCGGTGGACATGGTGCCGAGCGTGCGCGTGCGCTCCTCGCCGAGTCCGACCAGCCACAGGCTGTCCGACGCCCGGGTGCGGGCTTCGCTGCGAGGCAGGCCGCGTACCTGTGCCAGATGGCGCACAAAATCGACGGCCCGCATCTCGTCGGGAAGCACGTCGCGCTCAGGCGCGAATCCGACTTGCGCGCGCAGTGCGGCGCCCTGACTGCGTGGATCGAGCCCCAGCACCGTGGCCGAACCCGAGGTCGGCGGACGCAAGCCGAGCAACGCGTTGAGCAGCGTGGTCTTGCCGGCACCATTCGCCCCGACGAGTCCGGTCACGCCGGGCCGCATCTGAATGTCGATCGCGTCCAGCGCCACCGTCGATCCGAACTGCTGTGTCAGCGAAGTCGTCGAGGCGATCACTGCCGGCTCGTATGAGGATTCGCTCACGCCGTCAAGTTAGGCGAGCCGCCCTCGCGACCACTGTCAGCGGAGCAATTGGGGATTAGTGCTCGGTGTCGGCGAGACCGGCCACGGCCAGCGCCTTCTGCTTGGCGGCGTCGAGGTCATAGTGCTTGCGCGTCACGATGCGCTGGGCGTACAGACCGCCCCCGGCCTGCAGATTGGTCACGAACTTCCAGCCGCCGTAGGAGTCGGCGGTGAGGTCCCGGATGGTGTGCATCAGCCGTGCCCGGTACTCGCCGTCCACGTCGTTGCGGGTGGACATGTACTTGCGCGCCAGCGCGCCGACATCGGGATTCTCGAAATCGGCCGGGACTGGCGAGGTGAGCACGGCGCCCCCGGCGATGTCGTGCAGGTGGCGCACCATGGCGCTGTAGTTCGCGGCAGCGTGGAACTTGCCGGCGTTGGTGTACAGCTCGTTGGGGAACGCCGCCCCTTCTGGCCCGATCGAGCAGTGCCCGATGGCGGCCTCGAGCGTCGCCCGGATGAGCGTGGCGTGGATGATCATCTCGGAGATTTTCTCCTTGACGTGGCCGATCCCCGCCGTGCCGTTGGCCTCGGCCACAAGCTGGGCCAAGCCGACGAGCTGGTCGGCTTCCTCCACGAAGGCGGACAGGCCGCCGAGGCGCTCCCACAGCCCCAGTGCATGGGCGAACACGGCGGCGTAGTGCGTCTCACCGTCCAGGAAGACACGCTCGTGGGGCACGAACACGTCGTCGAAGATCACGAAGCCCTCGGGATAGTGGTGCTCGCCCGATACCGGGAACGCCCGAGGGTCCTCATGGCGCGGCGCGTAGGTGGTGTTGATGATCTTGACGCCTGGCGCGTTCACCGGCACCGAGCAGCCGATCGACCAGTCCTCCTCGCCGGGCTTCATGGCCTTGGTGGGGATGGTGAGCAGTTCGTGGCCGAACGATGCACCGGTGATGTGCAGCTTGGCGCCGCGGATCACCACGCCGTCCCGCTGGCGATCCACCACGCGCACGTATGAGTCCAAGTCGTCTTGGCGGGCCGGCGGCCGGCTGCGGTCGCCCTTGGCGTCGGTGATGCACTGGGTGATCCGCACGTCACCGCGCTGCGCCTCGTCGATGAAGGCGTCCATCCGCTCGATGTAGTCCGGCTTGGAGTCCACCATGCGGCCTGCGGCGGTCTTCAGCGTCTGGATGGACGTGTAGGTGACATGCGCCATCATCCCCGCCGAATGCAGCAGGGGGATCATCTCGCGCAGGTCGTCTGCGCTGCGCGGCACCGTCATCAGGGGCGACATGGCGTCGGGTGCCGGGTCGTAGAAGCGGTCGTACCCCGCAGCCGTCGCATCGACTGTCTGGCCCAGGATCGGGTGGGTCTCCAAGTCGTCGATCTGCTTGCCCTCGAAGTACGTCAGGCGTCCGTCTGCGAGCGATTCCTTGTACTGCTGGCCGGTGCGCATCGTGAGCTCCCCATTCGTCACAGTCGCCGTCGCGAGCGGCAGTCACGCTAGTGGTGCGCTGCGGAGCTCACCGGGGCCACAGCACGCAGCAGGGGCCGCTGCCGGGATCAGTGCGCTAGAACGGCACCCATGACGGATCCTTCCTACAAGGGCCCCGTGCCCGACATCTCGGACCCCAGCGCAGCTGCCACGTACCAGCTCGACGGGCACATCGCCACCATCACCTACAACCGGCCCGAGGCGATGAACGCCATCAACGGCGACATGCGACAGTGCCTGAACGCCGCATGGATGGAGTTCTATAACGACCCTGACGCATGGGTGGCGATCATGACCGGGGAGGGCCGCGCCTTCTGCGCCGGCGCTGACCTGCGTGACCCGACCCGGGGCTCAGCAGGGACGTGGTCGGGCTCCTACTTCGAGATCCCGACCATCAACAGCCTCGAGAGCGGCCTCGAGCTGTACAAGCCGATCATCGCGGCCATCAACGGCGCATGCATCGGCTACGGCCTGACCGGAGCCCTGGTCGCCGATTTCCTCATCGCATCGGACCGCGCCATCTTCGGCATGCCCGAGGTGAGGATCGGCGTGCCGACCATCGTGGGCTCCATGCGGATGCCGCACAAGATCGGCTGGGCCAACGCCATGGAGATCCTGCTGACCGGCGAGAACTTCGACGCGGAGCAAGCTCGCGACCTGGGGCTCGCGTGGAAGGTCGTGCCCCACGACACGCTCATGGACGAGGCTCGCACCCTGGCCGAGCGGCTCTGCCAGGGAGCGCCCCTTGCA
The DNA here is from genome assembly GCF_965208925.1 of Candidatus Poriferisodalis sp. Lineage (GTDB taxonomy): Bacteria > Actinomycetota > Acidimicrobiia > Acidimicrobiales > Poriferisodalaceae > Poriferisodalis. Next base: position 141,732 of record NZ_OZ242364.1, read on the forward strand.
GTGCGGGCCGTGAAGGAAGTGGCGTGGCGCAGCCAGCGCATGGGCTGGACCGAGGCCCTGCGCATGGGCGAGTCGATCCGCAAGATCGTGGGTGACAGCGATGACGCCAAGGAAGGCGGGCGAGCGTTCGCCGAGAAGCGTCCGCCCGAATGGACAGGCACCTGACCGCTCAGCCGCTGACCAGAGCTAGCCGGCGAGGGTGAGGCGGGCCACGAGGTCGGTGCCGAAACCCGTGAGGATCGCCAGGTAGAGCAACCCGGTGGCCGCCATGACGGCCGCGTACTGGCGCTCGCGCAGCGCCGCCATGGCCACGGCGGCCAGCGCCACAGTGGTGACCGCGCACGCAGCCCAGAACCAGCCCAGCAGCCCGCCATAGCCGTCGTCGATGCTGCCGGTCAGCACGGCGATCATGCCGGTAGGCAGCAGCAGCAGTCCCACCTCGATGGGCCAGAGGCCGCCGAGATGGCGTACCAGCTCCCGCAGCGGCTCCCGGCGCAGACCGGGCTGCACGAGGTACCAGTGGCCCAGCAGCATCGAATTGCTCACGACGCCCAGGAACGCAGTGCCGACGACGACCCGCGCTAGGTGAAGCGTCGGCGCGATGTCGCCGCTCGAGCCGAGCCCTGCCGCCACTACCCCGACCATTCCGGCGAGCGGCGCTGCGAGGTCCCAGCGCGGGTCGAAGCCTTCGATCGTCCTCCTCGGGGCGGGGCCGGCCGGTGCCCCGCCGTCGCTGCCGGCATCCCCGACTCCTACGTCATGGCTCGCTGCGGCCTCATTGGGTACGGCCGAGCGCACGAGCGTCGCAACGGCGCACAGCGCCATCGCAATGCAGGCCACGTCGCGCACGGCGTTGGGCTGGAACACGAGTCCGGCGACTGCCCCGACAGCGGCGATCACCCCGTACAGCGAACGCAGCAGCCAGCCGTAGCCGAGCCCGACTTCGCGCCGCCGCGTGGTCACCCACAGGTACGCCAAGCCCCCTGCGGCCCACTGGCACAGCACCGTTGCCACATCCACCGGTGCGCCCTCAGCCATAGCGGTGCTGCCTCTCGCTGACCGGGGCGCGCTACGCCGGCACGGGGCGAGCGCGGGCGCTGAGCTCTACAGCCGCGGCGGATTCGGCGGCGTGATAGCTCGAGCGAGTCAGCGGACTCGACTCGACATGGTCGAGGCCGAGCGCAGTGCCTACCGCCCGCCACCGCTCGAAGGCTGCGAGCGGCACCCAACGGGCCACTGGGATGTGGTGACTCGTTGGACGCAAGTATTGGCCGATGGTCACGATGCTCACACCGACGGCTGCCAGATCAGCCAGCGCGACATCAACCTCTGCGTCCTCTTCGCCCATGCCGACGATGATGCCTGACTTGGTGACGTGCCCCGCCGAAGCGCTGCGTGCCAGCAGGGCGAGGCTGCGGGCATAGCCTGCGGACGGGCGCACGGCCCGCTGCAGCCGAGCGACGGTCTCGATGTTGTGGTTCAGGATGTCCGGACCCGCATCGAGGACGGTCTGCAGCGAGGAGGCATCGCCGCCGAAATCAGGCACCAGCACCTCGACGGTCGTGCCCGGCGACCGAGCTCGGATGGCAGCAATGGTCTCGGCGAACGCGGCGGCCCCGCCGTCGGGAAGATCGTCGCGGGCCACGGCGGTGACGACCGCATGATCCAGCTCCATCTCGGCCACTGCGTCGGCCACCCGGCAGGGCTCGCCAGGGTCGAGCGGTGCCGGCTGGCGAGTGTCGACGAGGCAGAAGCCGCATGCACGCGTGCACCGTTCGCCGTTGAGCATGAATGTGGCAGTGCCCGAACCCCAGCATTCGAAGATGTTCGGGCAACCCGCCTCTTCGCAGACCGTGACGAGGTCGTGCTGTCGCATGACGCGGCGCAGCCGGAGGTAGCCGTCGTTGAGGTCCACCGAGGCACGCAGCCACGACGGCTTTCGCTCTGCAAGCGGCAGCCCGCCGTCGACGCCTGCCTGTGCCAGGCGGGCACGACTACGCGGCGGTGAGATCTCGACCGGTCCGGACGGTTGTCCCGGTCCCAGACCCCGGCTGAACGCGCTGAGATCGGCACCCATGTCTGGCGGCCGATGACGCCAGGCCACATCGGCTCGCTCGCAGCCCGCTTCGCACCATTGTTCGGCGGCACGCCGGGCCACCGCGTCGGCCACCTCGCGCATGGTCGCTGCGCAGCCCTCGGCTTGCAGTGACGTCGGCCGGAAGTCGCGAATGCCGCAGGGGATGATCCGGTCGAACCACGCCAGGTCCGTGTCGACATTCAGCGCGAAGCCGTGCATCGTGCGGCCGCGGCTGAGGCGCACGCCGATGGCGGCGATCTTGCGAGGCGTGCCTTCCAGATCGAGCCATACCCCCGGGTAGCCGCGCAACCGGCCGCAGCCACCCATCCCCAGGTCGGCCAGCGCGTCGATGAGCACCTGTTCCAGGTCGCACACGTACGCCGCGGTCTCCGCAAGTCCCCCGCCGCGGCGACCGGGCAGCGTCAGGATCGGGTAGCCGACGAGCTGGCCGGGACCGTGGTACGTGAAGTCGCCGCCACGGTCGATGCGGACGCAATCGGCGCCGACCGCGCCGGGATCGACGAGCAGGTTGGCCTCGTCTGCGCTCGGGCCCGCAGTGAAGACGTGGTGGTGTTCGAGCAGCAGCAGGTAGTTGCCCGCGCTGTGCGCCCACAGGCGCCGTTGCAGGTCGAGCGTTTCGCGGAAGCCGACCCTTCCGAGCCAGCGCACCTGCAGCACGGAGTGCACAGTTAGAACTCCGCTCCCCAGTCATGCTGTTCGAGCATCTGGCGGATGTGCCCCAGGAAGCCTGCTGCATAGCTGCCGTCGAACGCACGGTGATCCCAGCCCATCGCCAGGTGGCCCACCGAGTGCACCACGATGCTCTCGTTGCCGAACCGGTCCGTGACCACGACCGGCCGCCGGGCGACGCCGTCGGTCGAGAGCACAGCAACCTGGGGCTGGTTGATGATGGCTGCCGTGGTGTAGGTGCCGAAGGATCCGTTGTTGGAGATGGTGAACGTTCCGCCGCTGATGTCGTCGGGCGTCAGGCGCCGTTCCCGGGCACGCGCCGCCAGCTCGTTCATCGTGCGGGCAACGCCTCGCAGGCTGAACGAGTCGGCATCGCGCAGCACCGGCACGACCAGCCCGTCGTAGTCGAGGTCGACTGCCACGCCCACGTTGCGACGGCGCCAGATACGCAGGCCGCCCTCCTCCACCGAGGCGTTCAGCCGCGGCCAGTGAGACAGAGCATCTGCGACGGCGACCACGATGAACGGCAGGTAGGTGAGGCTGAATCCCTCCGCAGCGCGCCACGCCTCGCGCTGAGCCCGGCGCACCTGCTCCACGTTCTCATAGTCGACCTCGACCACGGTGAGTGCGTGCGGCGACGTGGCCATGGAGTTCACCATGTGCTCACCGGTCCGGCGGCGGATGTTGTTGAACGACTCGTAGCGCGAGTCGCCGTCGGTCCATTCAGCAGCGGCAGCGGCAGCGACCGGTGCCGGCACCGGCGGCGGGCTGGGGGCCGATGGACGTTCGCCGGCGGCCGGCCTCGCGGGCGCCGCAATGGGGGCCGCGGTCGCAGCCGCAGTGCGCTGACGCTCGTCGATGGCGTTGAGCACATCGGACCGGGTGATGCGACCGCCCACGCCCGTGCCCACTAGAGCCGCGGGGTCGAGGCCGTGCTCTCGTACCAAGCGTCGGACGACCGGCGAGAGCAAATGGCTCCCACTGTCGGGCGCTGGCCCGTTTGCTGCGCCGTTGGCCGGTGCAGCAGCCGCAGGCGCCGCGACCGAGGCCGCGGCAGGCACCGCAGCCGGTTCGGCCGGTGCCGGCGCGGCTGCAGAAGCGGCAACCGGTTCGGCCGGCGCGCCGCTGGGCAGGGGTACGGCTGCATCGGGCGGCGGCGCGACAGCGCCTTCGGCCAGCTCCACGATCGCCAGCACCGTCCCGACATCCACGGTCTCGCCCTCGGGGACGCGTATCTCGGTGATGACGCCTTCCATCGGCGACGGCACCTCGCTGTCGACCTTGTCGGTCGATACCTCGTAGAGCATCTCGCCCACCGAGATCGCATCGCCCGGGTTCTTGAACCAGCGGGTGATAGTGCCCTCGGTGACGGTCTCGCCGAGCTGGGGCAGCACCAGGTCAGCCATGCCGCTGCCTCAACCGGCACACGGCGGCTGGCGCCGGGCTCATCCGTGAAGTCCTCGTCCGGTGAGCGACAGCATCGTCTCGCCGAACAGCTCCGACAGCGTGGGGTGGGGCTGCACCAGCGCCGCCACCTCGGAGACCGTGGCCTCCCAGTTCACCGCCAGGTAGCCCTGACCGAGCTGCTCGGTGACCCATGGTCCCATCATGTGCACGCCGAGCACTCGCCCGGCCGAGCCGTCGGCCTCGCGCTCGGCCACGATCTTGACGAGGCCCTCGGTGTCGTTGACGATCATCGCCCGCGAGTTGCCCGTGAAACGGTGCTTCGAGGTCACCACCTCGTAGCCCGCCTCGCGAGCCGCCGCCTCGGTGAGCCCCGCGAACGCCACCTCGGGATGGCAGTAGATGGCCCAGGGCACGTTCGCGTAGTCGACCGGCGCCGGATCCTCGCCGAGCATGTCTCTCGTGGCCACGATCGCCTCGGCGAACCCGACATGGGCGAGCTGGGGCGTGTTGATGAGATCGCCGATGGCATAGACGCCGGCCATGGTGGTGCGGCACAACTCGTCGGCCACGACGAAGCCCCGCTCGTCGAGCTTGACCCCGGTGCCGTCGAGGCCGAGATGATCCGGGTACGGCCGGCGTCCCACCGACACCACTACGGCGTCGACCTCGACGGACGCGTCCACTATGTCGCCATTGCCAGACCGGGGAGCGATCTCGTACTGCACGGTCGTGCCGCCGCCATCCGGCGTGTGCCCGGTGACCCGGCAGCCCGTGAGCACCGTGATTCCCCGCTTGGAGAACGCCCGAGCAAGGGCCTTGGCAATGTCGGCGTCGACACCGGGGATGATCTGCGGCGCGTACTCGAGCACGGTGACCTCGGCGCCGAGGTCGGCGAGCATCGAAGCGAACTCGCAGCCGATGGCACCCCCGCCGATCACGGCGACTCGGCTCGGCACCTCGTCGAGTGCCAGCACCTCGTCGGAGGTCATCACCAAGGTGCTGTCGCGATCGAAGCCGGGCAGCGTGATCGGCACTGATCCCGCTGCGAGCAGGACGTGGTCGCCCTGCAGCGTCTGGGTGCCGGAATCGCCGGCATCGACCTCGACGGAACGATCGGCACACAGCCGTCCCGTGCCCTCGTAGGTCGTGACCTTGCGGCGGCGCAGCAGCCCCTTCACCCCGGTCTCGAGGCCGTCGACGATGCGCTGCTTGCGGCCCTGCGAGACGGCGAAGTCCAGCTCGGGCGGCTCGACGTTGACGCCGAATTCGGCAGCCTCGCCGACGGTGCGCCAGACAGCGGCGGTCTCGAGCAGTTCCTTGGCGGGAATGCAGCCTCGATGCAGGCACGTCCCGCCGAGCCGGTCGCGCTCCACGAGGGCGACGCTCATGCCTGCGGCGCCGGCATACAAGGCTGCCCCGTAGCCCGCGGGGCCCCCGCCGATCACCACAAGGTCGTACCGAACCGGACTGCCTGTCTCGCCGGTATTCGTGTCATCTGCCATCGCGCGACGAGGGTACGCCGCGTTCTCGACCGGTTCGCACCGGGGCCTCGCAGCATGCGCTGCGGCCGAGCCGGGCAGTGCTACAGCGCGATGAGCACCTGGACCGCGAACGCCATCAGGATGACCATCCCGGTGACGAGAGCCAAAGCAATCAGCGCCCGGGTGCTCACCGAGCCGAATGTAACCCGCGCTCTCCCATCCCAGGCCCAGGGATAGGCTCGGCAAGGTGACGCATTCGCGATCCCGGGCGGTCATCGTGCTGCTGGCCGGACTGGCAGGCATCGGCGTTCTGGCCGGCTGCGGGAGCGTCGAGGTCAGCGTGTCCCGCGACACCGCGGCCACGACATCTGCTGCCGAGGCGCCCGCGACCACTGCCGGCGGCACTGACACCGCTGCGGCTGCCGAGCCGGCTGCCACCGCCGCGGCCGCACAGGAGAACCGAGCCGAGATCCTGCTGCTGGAAGGTGCGCTGCTCGACGGGCAGCAATTCGATCTGGCTGCGACAGCCGGGAACGACGTCCTCCTGTGGTTCTGGGCGCCTTGGTGACCGGCGTGCAATCGTGAAGCGCCTGCGGTCGCAGCGCTGAAGGCGGAGCACGGCGACAGCTTGGTCCTGGTGGGAGTGCCCGGCGGCGACTCCCAGGATTCGTACCGGCGCTTCGTGGCCAAGCACCAGCTGGGCGACGTCCCGCAGGTCGCCAACGAAGACGGCGAGCTGTGGGGTCAGCTCGGCGTGAGCTACCAGCCGAGGTGGGTGCTGGTGCGAGCCGACGGCAGCATCGAGCGCGGCGGCGGCACTCCCCCGCCCGACATCGTGCAAGACGCCCTCACGCCCGCCTGAGGCCGATCCCGCCCGAAGGACAACATGGCCAAGCCGACCCAGCGGAGCGTGAGTGTCGAGCGGCTCATCGCCGCTCCGGCGGAGAACATCTTCGCGGTGCTGACCGACCCCAGCCGTCACTGCGAAATCGACGGCTCGGGAACACTGGCTCGCCTGACCACGAGCAATGCGCCGCTGACACTGGGCAGCACCTTCTCCATGCGCATCAAGGTGGGCCTCTCCTACACCGTGAAGAATCGTGTCCTGGAGTTCGAGGAGAACCGCCTGATCACCTGGGCGCACTGGCAGGGACAACGATGGAGCTACCGGCTCGAGCCCCAACCCGACGGGGGCACGCTGGTACGCGAAACCTTCGACTGGTCCACGGCAAAGCTGCCGCGAAGCGTCGAGCTCATCGGGGCTCACCGCAAGAATGTGCCGAACATGCAAAAGACGCTCGAACGGCTGGCTGCGCTCGTCGAGACGCCCGACGACGACTAGTCGCCCGGCTCGATCACCCAGACGTCGTCCAGCGCATCCTCCAGGCGCCGGTTCAGATCGCCCAACGTGCGGTCGTCGGCGCGGCGCACCAGCACGGCTTCGTCGCAGTTGTGCATGAACCAGGTGTCCCGCCGACGCATGGACTTGCCGAATGCCTCGGCATCAGTCGGCACGCGGTTGGCAAGCACGAATTCCTGCGCTGCACGCTGGCGCAGCTCTGCGAACCGCTGGCGTGACGGCCCCGGCCACCGCCGCTCGAGGCCCTCGAACGCCAGCACTACGACATAGGGCACATCGGCCGCGAGTGCAGCCTCGGCACCCAGCGTCTCGGCGCCGAGGCCGAGGCCAGTCGCCACGACGAGATCGGGGTGCAGCTGGCGCTTGGCGGCAATGACGTCGCTCAGCTGCCGGAGCACCCTGCGCGAGACCGGGTTCTCGTTGTAACCGCCGAGCTCGGGCGGCCGGTGGCCCAGCACTGCCACCGCGTGACCGGTGATCTCCCGGTTCCCCGACGTCGGCTCGTCGGTGCTGACGGCACCCTTGAGGGGGCGCTGGGGTGCCGATCGCGGGTCGCTCAGCCGATCGAGCACGTCATCATCGAACCGATTGCCGCTCTGGCCGGCACCTGCTCCCGCAGCATGCACGGCCAGCGCGTCGGCTGCGGAGTTCAGCCGCTGGCCTGCATGACCCTTGACCCACTCGAACGTCACGTCGCCGCGCTCCAGCACAGCCTCGATGAACGGCTCCCATAAGTCGCGGTTGGCTACCGGCTTCTTCGCGGTGTTCAGCCAGTTGCGCCGGTGCCAGCCTTTCCACCATTCGTCGGTGAAGCACTTCACCACGTAGGTGGAGTCGCTGACGATCCGCAGTGGCCCATCCAGGTTCTCGACGGCGTGCGCCGCAGCCGCGACTTCCATCCGCTGGTTGGTGGTCTTGGGCTCGAAGCCGCACGCCCACGGTCCGCCGTCGACGACATAGGCCCAGCCGCCGGGACCTGGATTGCCCAGGCACGATCCGTCGGTGAACACCTCTGTTGCTGGCGCGTTCGATTGCCGGCTCATCCAGGTGCGACACTAGAACCCATGCTCTTCGACGGGTTGCATGAGCAGATCCCCGATATCGATCCTGACGAGACCGACGACTGGCTGCAGTCGTTCGCCGCCGTCGTCGAGGAACGGGGCAAGAACCGCGCGCGGTTTCTCATTCGCAGGCTCATGTCCAAGGCCCGCGAGATGCAGGTCGACTTCCCCGCCACCGTCTCGACTCCGTACATCAACACGATCGCCCCCGAAGACGAGCCGTGGTTCCCCGGCGACGAGGACATCGAGAAGCGCCTGCGTGCCTTCATCCGCTGGAACGCCGTGGCGATGGTGACCCACGCGAACTCGTGGTCGGACGGCATCGGCGGCCACCTGTCCACCTTCGCCAGCTCTGCGGCGCTGTACGACGTGGGCTTCAACCACTTCTGGCACGGCAAGGACGACGGCGAGCCCGGCGACCACATCTACATCCAGGGCCATGCGGCACCCGGCATCTACGCCCGCGCCTATCTCGAAGGCCGTCTCGACGACACCGACCTCGAGCATTTCCGGCGCGAGATCGGCCGCACCGGCTTGTCGTCGTACCCCCATCCCCGCCTCATGCCCGAATTCTGGGAGTACCCGACGGTGTCGATGGGCCTCGGGCCGATCACCGCCATCTACCACGCGCGCTTCAACCGCTACCTGCACAACCGCCGCATCGACAACACATCGGAGTCAAAGGTGTGGTGCTTCGTGGGCGACGGCGAGACCGACGAGCCCGAGACGCTCGGCGCGCTGCACCTGGCTGCACGGGAGCGGCTGGACAACCTGATCTTCGTGGTGAACTGCAACCTGCAGCGCCTCGACGGACCCGTGCGGGGCAACGGGAAGATCATCCAGGAGCTCGAAGCCAACTTCCGCGGCTCGGGCTGGAACGTCATCAAGGTGATCTGGGGCGGCCGCTGGGACGAGCTGCTAGCCCGCGATCGCGACGGCGTGCTGCTCAACAAGATGAACGAGACCATCGACGGCGAGTACCAGCGCTATTCGGTGGAGAGCGGGCAGTACATCCGTGAGCGGTTCTTCGGACCCGATCAGCGGCTGCGCGAGATGGTGCAGCACCTCTCCGACGAAGATCTCCAGACCCTGCCCCGCGGCGGTCACGACTACAAGAAGCTGTACGCGGCCTACCAGGCGGCCGTCGAGCACGAGGGCAGCCCCACCGTCATCCTGACCAAGACGGTCAAGGGCTGGTCATTGGGGCCCGACCTCGAAGCCCGCAACGCCACGCACCAGATCAAGAAGCTGAACCGCACGCAGCTCATGACGATCCGCGAGCGGCTGCGTCTGCACGACGAGATCGACGCCGAGTTCGATCCCGACGACCCGCCCTACTGCCGGCCCGCGCCCGGCAGCGCCGAGCACGAGTACCTGATGGCACGCCGCAAGGCGCTGAACGGGCCGTTGCCCAAGCGCATCGGCAACTGGTGCCGCAAGGCGCTGCCGATGCCCAGCTCCAAGCCGTTCTCGGAGTTTGCTGCGGGGTCGGGCGAGATGGCGGTGTCGACCACCATGGCGTTCACCCGGATGCTGCGGGCGATGACGCGTGAGCCCGGCTTCGGCGACCGGGTGGTGCCGATCATTCCCGACGAGGCCCGCACGTTCGGCATGGATTCGCTGTTCCGCGAGCTGGGCATCTACGCCAGCCAGGGGCAGCTGTACGAGCCGGTCGACCACGACCTGCTGCTGTCGTACACCGAGCACATCGACGGCCAGATCCTCGAGGAGGGCATCACCGAAGCGGGCGCGCTGGCCAGCTTCACCGCTGCGGCCACGTCGTACGCCACCCGCGGCGTGGCGATGGTGCCCTTCTACACCTTCTATTCCATGTTCGGCTTCCAGCGGGTGGGCGACATGATCTGGGCGCTGGCCGACATGCGCGGGCGCGGCTTCCTGATGGGGGCCACGGCGGGTCGCACCACTTTGATGGGCGAGGGTCTCCAGCACCAGGACGGGCACTCGCCGCTGCTGGCCTCGGTGGTGCCGCCGTGCCAGGCCTACGACCCGGCGTTCGCCTACGAGTTGGCCGCCATCGTGCAGGACGGCATCCGGCGCATGTACGGCGTGGGCGAAGACGTCTTCTACTACCTCACCATCTACAACGAGAACTACGTACAGCCGCCTGAGCCCGACGATCTCGCCACCGAAGACCTGCTGGCCGGGCTCTACCGCTTCGCCCCGTCACCGCCCGGACGCGCCCATTCGGGCACGATCCTGTTTTCGGGGTCGGCGCAGGGGGCTGCGCGCGCGGCCGCTGATCTGCTGGCGGCCGAGCACGACGTGGGCGTGGACCTGTGGAGCGCCACGTCGTACAAGGCCCTGCGCGAGGAGGCGCTGTCGTGCGAGCGGTGGAACACGCTCCATCCCGACGATCCCCAGCAGGTGCCCTTCGTGACCCGGCAGTTGGCCGATGGCGTAGGGCCGGTGGTGGCCGTGACCGACTTCATGCGGGCCGTGCCCGACCAGGTGTCTCGCTGGATCGGGCGCGACTACACGTCGCTGGGCACTGACGGCTTCGGCCACAGCGATACCCGCAGCCGGCTGCGGGAGCACTTCGAGATCACTGCCGAGCACATCACGGTGGCGGTGCTGTGGCGCCTCGCCGAGCTCGGCGAGATCGACGCTACGGCGGCGGCGGAGGCCGTCAAGCGCTACGGCCTGGCCACCGACAGCGCCGACCCTTGGTCATCTGCGGCGCACTGAGCCGCTGCCTGTCTTCGGCAACATCTCCACGATGGTCACCATCACCGACGTCAGAGCGATCCTCACCCAGCCCGGCACTGCGCGGCTGGTCATCGTCAAGATCCAGACCTCCGAACCCGGCTTGCATGGGCTGGGCTGCGCGACCTTCACCCAGCGAGCATTCGCAGTGAAGACCGTCATCGACCGTCATCTCGCCCCGTTCCTCATCGGACGCGACGTGAACCGCATCGGCGAGATCTGGCAGATGTCGATGGTCAACGGCTACTGGCGCAACGGCCCGGTGCTCAACAACGCGGTGTCCGGTGTCGATCAGGCCCTGTGGGACATCAAGGGCAAGCGGGCCGGGATGCCGGTGTACGAGCTGTTCGGGGGGAAGAACCGCGAAGCCGCTGCGGTCTACGTCCACGCAAGCGGCGACGACCCTCACGAAGTGACGGACAGCGTCGAGGAGCTGCGCGAGCAGGGTTACCGGCACATCCGTGTGCAACTGGGGCCGTATGGCGGCCCAGCGGCCCCGATGCCGCGGCCCCGCAACGCTCCGGCGGGGAGCTACTTCGATCCGCGTGCTTACAGCGCATCGACCCTGGCGATGATCGACCACGTACGCGAGACCGTCGGCGACCGTGTCGAATTGCTGCACGACATCCACGAGCGACTGCACCCCATCGACGCGGTGCAGTTCGCCAAGGATGTCGAGCCGTACAAGCTGTTCTTCCTCGAGGATCCGTTCGCGCCTGAGGACATCGGCTGGTTCAGCACGTTGCGATCCCAGTGCGCGACGCCGATTGCGATGGGCGAGCTGTTCAACAACCCGCACGAGTGGCAGGGCCTCATCACCGATCGGCTCGTCGACTTCGTGCGGATGCACATCAGCCAGATCGGCGGTCTGACCCCCGCGCGTGACATTGCTGCGTTCGCCCGCATGTTCGGCATCCGCACCGCTTGGCATGGCCCGGCTGACACCTCGCCGGTGGGCCACACCGCCAATCTGCATCTCGACATCTCGGCGCCGAACTTCGGGATCCACGAGTGGTACCGCCCCACCGATCTCGACTACGAGATGTTCCCCGGGCTGGGAGAAGTCGCTGACGGCTACCTCTACCCCAACGACAGACCCGGACTCGGGATCGACATCGATGAGCAGCTCGCGGCGGCCCATCCGGCTCGCGATGCAGTCGAGGAGTGGACCCAGACCCGGCTGGTCGACGGAAGCCCGGCCCGACCGTGAACGATCTGGCGCCCCCAGCCGACGCCCACGCGCGCTACGACGAGCTGCGGGGCCGCAGCGCAGTCGTCACCGGCGCGGCAAGCGGCATCGGCCGCGGCATCGCGCAGCGTCTCGCGGCCGAGGGAATGCGACTCGTGGTCGCCGACATGAACGGCGACGCGCTGAGGGAGTGCGTCGCCGAGCTGGCCGGCCTCGGCGCGGACGTCGCAGCGCACTGCGGGGACTTGTCCCGCGACGAGGACATCGACGCGGTTTTCGACGCTGCGCTCGCCGAATTCGGCGCCGTCGACCTGCTGGTGAACAACGCCGCCGATTTGCGCCGCGTGCACGCGTTCGACGATCACCTCGACCTGCTGGACCGCCAGCTCGCCACCAACATCCGCAGCCCCTATCGGTGCGCTCAGCGGGCCGCGGTCGCCATGCGCGACCGTTCCGGGGGATGCATCGTGTTCATCTCGTCCGTGGGCGCACAGCGAGCGCACCACCGCGGACTGCCCTACGACGCCACCAAGGGAGCGATCGACGCGATGACCCGCGCCATGGCCGTCGAACTCGGTCCCTACGGCATCCGGGTCAACGCGATCGCCCCGGGCCTCACCGAGACCTACCGGTGGCACGCCTCGGGCAACGCCCGCAGGCTCGAATCGCTCGCAGCCCAGGTGCCGCTGCAGCGAGCGGGCGAGGTCGGCGACATCGCTGCGATGGTTGCCTTCCTGGCATCTGCCGAATCGAGCTACGTGACCGGCCAGGTCATCTGTGTCGACGGCGGCATCACCGCGCAGCTGAGCCCGCCAGGTCCCGACGCGCTGTAGCCGCCCACCGCTCAGGCATCGGCCATGCCTGACGTGTCCCATGATGTCCGGCCTGCGCCGCCAGACTGTCTCGATGCCCAGCGATATCCCGTGCCCGCAGCGATGGTTCGACGACTACGAGGCGGGCGAGCGTTTCACGTTCGGCTCGACGATGATCGACGAGGCCGAGATCATCGAGTTCGGCCGCAAGTTCGATCCCCAGCCCTTCCACATCGATCCCGAAGCCGCCCGTGACACGGTCTACGGCCGGCTGATCGCTTCGGGATGGCACACCGGCTCGATCATGATGAGGCTGCTGGGCGAGCACCTGCTGGGACCGTCGAGCATGGGCTCGCCCGGTCTCGACGAGCTGCGCTGGCTGGCGCCGGTGCATCCAGGCGACCGTCTCACCCTCGTGGTGGAGGTGCTCGAGCTGCGCCCGAGCCGTTCCAAGCCCGACCGAGGCATCGTCAAGATGGCCCATGAACTCGTCAACCAGCACGGCACCACGGTGGTGCGCTCGGTGGCGAACATGATGATCGCCCGCCGCCTCTCGGAGGAAAAACCAGCCTCTTAGGCGTACTGGGCGGCGGCTTGGTGCTCCAGCCAGCCCAGCAGGATGGCGACGGCCCGGGGATCGTGGCGGATGCGGTGATCGGCGCCTGTGATGAGGCGCAGCTCGGCACTGGGATGCCGGGATGCCAGGTGCCTGGCCTCCTCGTAGGGCACTTGCCGGTCGTTGATGCCGTGCAGGATCAGCAGCGGACGGTCGGCGAGCTGCTGCACGGCGTCGACTGCCCGGTTCTGCTTCAGCTCGCGATTCCACGCACTCGCTGAGCGCGGGAAGCTCTCCGACCTGATCACGCCGACATTGCGGCAGTGCTGCAGGAATGCCTTGGGATCGCTGGCCCAGTCGTCGAAGTCGGCCCGGGGCGCCATCGCCGCCACACCGCGCACGCGCGCATCACGAGCCGCAGCCAGGATCGCCACCGAGCCGCCGGTGGTGGAGCCCACCAGCCACACGCCGCGGCAGCCGTCCTCGAGGACATGCTCGATGGAACGCCCGACATCATCGATCCAGCCGAGCAGCGAGAAATCACCGTCCGATTCGCCGCAGCCCCGCATGCTGACGGCGAGCACGGTCCAGCCCTGCGCTTCGGCAATGCGCTCGGCGAACTGCTGGTAGGTGCGGTTGGGAATGCCGGGTCGCTGCTTGGACGGGAACCCGTGGCACAGCACTACCGCCGGTCCGCTTCGGTTCGAGCGTGACGGGCGCACCATGAACGCAGCAAGATGCGGACTGCCGTCGATCGTGATCTCGGTGACGGTGGTGCTCACTGCCCTGCCAGCGTCAGCGCCGGCTAGCGGCAGAGCCGCGACAGGCGGTAGCCGCGGTTACGCGCTTCTGGCAGCTCGTCGGGGCCGAAGGTGGCGTAGGACTGCGCTGCCACGATGTCGGCGACGGCTGCGGCGAGCTGCTCGGTGACCGCCGGATCATCAGACTCCAGTTCCATGTCGTAGACGATCTGACTGCGCTTGTCGCCGACGAATCGGCAGCCGGCGAGCTCCCTGGGGATGTCCATGGAGACATTCTGCCGTCCGGCGAACGCTCAGTTGCCGTCAGGGTCCACGATGGCGAGCGCGCCGATCAGGCGCAAGTATTCGAGGTGCGCCTCCGTCACCGCCTGGACCTGCTCCAGCGACACCTCGAGCCCGTCTCGGCGGGCGCTGCGGTACAGATCCGCCGCCGAGGACTGGTCCTCGGTGACCGTCGTGCCCTGCTCGCTCTCGGCGTCAGGATCATCGCCGTCTGGCATAGCCGGAAACTCGAACTGCAGTTGGTTGAGGTGTGCCCGCAGCAGCGCTTCAAGCTCGCTGGGATCCAGTGCCGCCGCAATGTCGAACGGCACGAGGTCGGCGACGAGATCCGCCGCCTCGGCGAGACGCCACACGGGCTCGCGTCGCTCGCGGCCCAGCCGTTGCGCCTGGGTGCCGACCACGCCGGCGGCGACGACGAAGCCGATCACCAATGAGATGACGATGACCGCGACGATCACCGGTGCCTCCCCGGCAGCTCACATATCCGTGCGGCACGCCTGCCGCGTCGGGTTGCCTCAGTCTGTCGTATTCCGGCCTACAGGCCGATGCGCTGGGCCAGCTGCTCCCGGTGGTAGGCGGGATCGCCGAAGATCAGCTCGGAGCTCTTCGCACGCTTGAAGTACAGGTGCGCGGGGTGCTCCCAGGTGAAGCCGATGCCGCCGTGGATCTGGATGTTCTCCGCAGCGCAATGGAAGTAGGCCTCCGAGCAGTAGGCCTTGGCGAGCGACGCCACCGAGGGCAGCTCGTCGTTCATCTCCGCTGCGCACCAGGCCGCGTAGTACGCGGCCGACTTGGCCGACTCGACTTCGAGCAGCATGTCGGCGCACTTGTGCTTGATGGCTTGGAACGAGCCGATCGGGCGCCCGAACTGCACCCGATCCTTGGCGTACTGCACGGCCATGTCGAGCACGAACTGCGCACCGCCGACCTGCTCGCTGGCCAGCGCCACCGCAGCCAGGTCGAGCACCTTGTCGATGTATGCGAAGTTGTGGGTGTCGCACAGGTGCTTGGCCGGCGTGTTGTCGAACGTGATGCGGGCCTGCTTGCGGGTCTGGTCCATGGTGGCGAGGTTCTCGCGGCTGAGCCCCGCTGCGTCGCCCTCGACGGTGAACAGGTGAATCCCGCCGTCGCAGCGTGCCGCCACCACGAACAGGTTCGCAGTGCCGCCGTCGGTCACGAACATCTTCTCGCCCGAGATCGTCGCCGAGTCGCCGGTATCGGTGGCCTCCACCTCGACTCCCTCGGCATCCCAACGGCCGCTGGCCTCAGCCAGGGCCAAGGTGGCGATGATCTCGCCCGAGGCGATCCTCTCGAGCAGCTCTTCCTTGGCCTTTTCGTTGCCCGAGTGCAAGATGGCGTTGCCGGCCAGCACCACAGTGGAGAAGTAGGGCGAGCACAGCAGGCTGCGGCCCATCTCCTCGAGCACGATGCCGAGCTCCACGTAGCTGGCGCCCTGGCCGCCGTACTCCTCGGGAATGATCAGTGCCTGCAAGCCGAGCTGCTCGGCCATCTGCGACCACACGGCAGGGTCGTAGCCGTCGTCGGTCTCCATCAGCTCCCGAACGGTGGTCTCCGGGGACTTCTCCTCAAGGAACGAACGGACGAAGTTGCGGAGCTCTTCCTGCTCCTCGGTGAATGCGAAGTTCACGGACGCGCCTCCGGGGCTGGTGCAGCCAGTGCAGTCTGAGCACCGGCCGTGCCGGCGCAATAGTCAGGCGAAGTTCTATCACCCAGCGGCCCGATCGACTCAGAGACGGTTCACCGACTCATGCCTTCATGGTGGAACCTCCGGCACACGTCGAGCGTTAGCTTTCGTGACGGGCGCCCCTCAGCGGGGTACGCCGGTTCGACCCCCCGACCGGTGCCCGTCCAACTCGACCCAGAGGCTGAGCCGGCCTCCTCCAGCGAAACGGGCAGACATGAGCGACAGTTCCCACGAGGCCACGGCCGATGCGTCCCTCGGTTCCGAGGCCCCGGACGGCCGGGGCATCGGCCGCCTCATACGTCGGCCCGGCTCGGGCGCCGGCCTGCTTGCCGGCATTGCCGGCGCAGCCGTTGCGCTGGCCTTCGGCGAGTTCATCGATGGACTGGTCGACTCGATCCCATCGCTCGTGGTGGCGGTCGGCGAGGCACTGGTGGACTACTCGCCCGACTGGGCAGTGAAGCTGAGCATCGAACTGTTCGGCGAGAAGGACAAGGCCGTGCTGGCGATCGGCATCGTCGGCGTGTCGCTGATCATCGGCGGCCTGCTAGGTGCGTGCGCCATGGCACCACGACGCCGGTGGGTGCCGTTCGCAGGATTCGCTGCCTTCGGCCTGATCGGCGGCTGGACTGCGGCGCGCAACCCGATGAGCCCGTTCGCGGGCTCGTGGGTGGTCGCCTTGGCTGCCGCTGCGCTCGGCTACCTCACGCTGCGGTTGCTGCTGCGATTCGCCCCGGCTCACCGGCCTGCCCGCACGGAAGTGAGCGAGCACGAGCCCGCCGAGCCAGCGGTTGGGAGGCCTCCCGATAGAGCGCCCGATGCCAGTCGTCGCAAGTTCCTGCTCGGCGTGGGCGGCGCCGGCGTCGCGGCCGTCGGCTTCGTGGCGCTGGGGCGTAGCGTGCGCGGCCCGTCGGCGGCGGAGACCGCTCGGGCCGGCATCGACCTGAGCGCGACGAGGCCCCCGTCGACTACCGCTGCTGCGGGCACGGCCACAGCCGCCCAGCCCACCGCCACCACGGCGGCCGGGCCCTCGGTCGCCACCCAGGTCGCCGCGCTCGACACGCTCGACGAGGTCGCCGGTATCTCGAGCTACGTGACCCCCAACAGCGATTTCTACCGGATCGACACGGCGCTGACGGTGCCCCAGGTCGACCCCGCCAACTGGAAACTCAGCTTCACCGGCATGGTCGACAACCCCTACGAGCTGACTTTCGACGAGATCCTGGCGATGGACCTCCAAGAGCACGTGGTCACGCTGTCGTGCGTGTCGAACCGGGTCGGCGGCAATCTGGTCGGCAACGCCGTCTGGACCGGCGTGCCGCTAGTCGACCTGCTGGAGCGGGCCGGCGTGCAGAACGGCGCCGACCAGGTGGTGGGCCGCTCTGTCGACGACTGGACTGCCGGCTTTCCCACCCCGCTGCTGTACGACGGCCGCAATGCGCTGCTTGCCGTCGGCATGAACGGCGAACCGCTGCCCACCAGGCACGGCTTCCCGGCCCGCCTGATCGTCGCAGGGCTGTACGGCTACGTGTCGGCGGTGAAGTGGATCGAAGAAATCCACTTGACGACCTGGGATGCGTTCGACGGCTACTGGGTGCCGCGGGGATGGTCCAAGCGCGGTCCGATGAAGACGCAGAGCCGGATCGACGTGCCCGGCAGCGGCGACCGCCCCGTGGCGGGAACCGAGACGGCGATTGCCGGCATCGCCTGGGCGCCGACGCGAGGCATCAGCGCGGTCGAGGTTCGGGTTGACGACGGGCCGTGGCAGCAGTGCGATCTGGGCGAGGCGCTGGGCGACGAGAGCTGGGTGCAGTGGCACCTTCCCTGGACACCCACCGAGGGCACGCACTCACTGCAGGTGCGGGCAATCGACGGCACCGGCATGACTCAGCCCGAGGGTCCCAAGGACGTCCGTCCCGACGGCGCCGAAGGCTGGCATCGAGTTGCAGTCCGCGTAGACGCCGCCTGAGCAGACAGTCGCAACGGATCTAGCTCCGGAGGCGGCAGGGAACTCTGCGACGTTGCGACCGGCTGGATCGCGGGAGCAGAGGATCCTGCCGCCTCCGGAGCGGGCACTCCGAATCGCGCAGCCTCTTAGGATGCGTGCATGGCTCTGCACTGGTCCGCCACCGGCATCGAAGTCCATAAGCACGTCGTGCGCCCAGTCGAGGGCAACCTGCCGCACGGCTTTCCCGACGACTTCGACAACAACGTCTTCACCATCCGCTGCACCGAGACCGGCGAAGCGATGCTCATCGACGCCGCAAACGAGCATGAGCGTCTGCTGGAGGTGTGCCGGAAGCTCGGCGTGACGCTGGTTGTGGAGACCCACGGTCACTGGGATCACATTCAGGCCGTGCCGGCGGTGCGCAACGCCGGGATCGAGGTGGCCATCACCTCCGAGGATTCGTCGATGCTGCCCAGCTACGACCTCATTCTCGAAGACGACGCGGTGCTCGAGGTGGGGCGGCTGCGCATCCGAACCATTCACAATCCGGGACATACCGCCGGATCCATGAGCTTCCACGTTGAGGGCACGCCGCTGCTGTTCACCGGCGACACGCTGTTCCCGGGCGGGCCCGGCGCCACCAGCTACGGCGGCGACTTCGAGCAGATCATCCGCAGCATCGAGGACCGGATGTTCTCGGCGTTTCCGGGCGACACCATGGTGTTGCCCGGCCACGGCCTCGACACCACGATCGGCACCGAGTCGCCGCACCTGCAGGAGTGGATCGACCGCGGCTGGTAGCCCCTACCCCGTCGCCACTCGGCGGCTGTGTCTATCCCGTCGCTACGCGACGGCCGAGCGACCTGAACGCGATGTAGAAGGTCACGATCGCCAACCCGACGATGGCCGCGGCACCCTTCACTATGGCGAGCCCATCCCAACCCATGAACAGCAGTGCTCGCATGCCCTCCATCAGGTAGGTGACGGGATTCCACGCCGCCACTGCCTCGAGCCAGCCGCCCATCAGATCGCGCGGCAGGTATGACGGCGTGAGAAACGCGAACGGGAAGAAGATCAGGAACGACGAGTTCACTGCGGCAGGGTTCCCGGTACGCAGTGCCACCGTGTACGGGATGCCGCTGTAGGCCACGCTCCAGGCAATCGCGAGCAGCAGGAAGACCAAGAGCCCCAAGACGCCCGTCTCGAACCAGACACCGAAGACGAGCCCAAGAGCGACCACGAACAGGGCCAATCCGAGCGCCATCACGATGTCGGCCACCATGAGCCCGAACAGCAGCGTGGATCGCCGTATCGGCGTCACGAGCATCCGGTCGAGATAGCCGGACTGGATGTCGATCACGAGCACGCTGGCTCGTGAGATTCCCGTGACAGCGAAGATGATCGCCACGGGAAGCTGGAACGCCCGGTAGTCGAGACTGACGCTGCTGCCGCTGGGTGCCTGGCGCTCCACGAAGGACTCCAGCGCACCCGTGTTCACCACAAAGAAGAAAAAGGGAATGATCAGCGCCGGCACGACGTATTCGGGTTCCCGCACCACGCTGCGCACGGCCCGCCGAGCGACAGTGGCGATGTCGGTCAGAAAGCTGACCCGATTCGTGAGCCCGCCGCCGGGCGTGACCGTCGTCTCGCTCATGATGCGCCTCCAGGCGCGACAGGCTGAGCTCCACGTGCCTCATCCGCGGCCCGCTCGCCGACTGATTCCTTCGCCGCCGCATCACCCTCGGCCGCGACTGCACCCTCGGCCGCAGCCTCTTCGGCCGCGGCCATGCGGTACCCCGTCGCCTGCAGGAACACATCGTCGAGTGACGGCGTACGGACAGTGAGCGCCGTTGGATGCACGTCTGCGTCGGCAAGCGCCACCGCCACTGCGCCGACGAGTCCCGCCCCATCGGCAGTCGCGATCGTGACGCCGAGCCGGCCGGCAGTCACCCCGTCTGCGCCCGGCACGGTCCCCGCCACCTCCTCCGCCCGTGCAATGTCGCTTGGCTCCAGGTCAACCACGATCACATCGGATCCGACGGCCCGCTTCAGCTCGGTCGGCGTGCCCTGCTGCACGATTCGGCCGTCGGCGAGTATCGCTACCCGGTCGGCCAAGGCATCGGCTTCCTCCATGTACTGCGTGGTGAGAAAGACCGTCACGCCCAACTCGCTGTTGAGCCTTCGCACCTCGTCCCACACCTGCGCTCGGCTCACGGGGTCGAGCCCGGTGGTGGGCTCGTCCAGGAAGATCACTTCGGGAGCGTGGATCAGCGAAGCGGCCAAATCGAGTCGCCGCTTCATCCCGCCGCTGTACGTGGAGACGCGGCCGTCGATGGCGTCGCCGATATCGGCTAGATCGATGGCCCGCTCGATTGAAGCAAGACGGTCCGCTGGTCGAAGCCCGTACAAGCGGGCCTGCAGGTCGAGGATCTCGCGGCCAGTCTGCTTCTCGTCCAGGGCGGCCTCCTGCATGGCCACACCGATGCGGACGCGGACCTCGCCGGGGTTCTTGGCCACGTCGTAGCCGGCAACCCGCGCCGAACCCGCCGTCGGGGCCAGCAGCGTGCACAGCATGCGTACCGTCGTGCTCTTGCCGGCGCCGTTCGGACCCAGGAAACCGAAGATCTCGCCCTGGTGAACGCGCAGGTCCACCCCGTCCACTGCCCGCTTGGCACCAAAGTCGCGTACGAGCCCGTGGGCCTCTATCGCCGTTACCGGCGCCACGGAATTCGACTCGGACACGGGCGGCAGGCTACCGAGCAGCCTGCGCCTGCAACAGGAGATTATGAAACCGTTTGCTCGCCCGGCAGCGGCGGCAGAACGTCGATATGGCGGGTTGCCGACTCCCAAGCGTGAGCCAGCTCAAGCACTGAACGGTCGGCACGGTGGCGCCCGACGAGCTGCAGGCCCACGGGCAATCCGTCTGTGGTGAAGCCGGCCGGCACCGAGATGGCCGGGTGGGTGGTGACCGTGATGTCGCTGCACGAGCGCATCCAGTCGATGTAGGTGTCGAAGGTGACGCCCTCGATCTCGGTGGGATACTCGACCTCGACATCGAACGGCGGCACCTGGGTGGTCGGGCAGGCCAGGAACTCGAAGCCGCCGTCGGCCGACATGAACTCGTCCATCCGGGCGAACAGCTGGGTGTGGCGCCGGCAGGCCTCGGCGTACTCGCCGATCGACATCGACAGCCCCTGTTCGATGTTCCAAGCCAATGTCTCCTTGAACTGGCCAGGGTGCTGGGACAGCAAGGGTCCGAAGCCGAGGGCGAACAACCAGGCACGTCGGGCCTGGAAGACCAGCGGGGCGTCTGACAGGTCGGGCCAGGCCTCGACCACCTCGCAGCCCAGGCCGGCGAGCACATCGGGCACGTTCGCCGTGGCTGCCCGCACCGCGGGGTCGACCGGGAGCCCGCCGGCGTCGGGCGACCACGCCACCCGCACGCCGCGCAGGTCCCGCTCCAGCGAGCCGGCGAAGACCGCCGGCGACTCCTGGTTCGACACCGGCGAGCGGTCATCGGGACCGGCCAGTGCCTGCAGGAAGAACGCCACGTCGGCGACTGTCCGGCCCATCGGGCCCTCGACCGCCAGCGGGAACCAGGCGTCCATTGCCGTGGTCGACGGCACCCGTCCCGGCGATGGACGGAATCCCACAATGTTGCAGAAGGCGGCCGGGTTGCGCAGCGAGCCGCCCAGGTCGGACCCGTCGCACAGCGGCAGCATCCGGGCGGCCAGCGCCACTGCTGCGCCCCCGCTGGAGCCGCCGCAGGTTTTGCCGGTGTCATACGGGTTGCGGGTGATGCCGAATACTGGGTTGAACGTGTGCGAACCGGCGCCGAACTCGGGCGTATTGGTCTTGCCCACCATCACGGCCCCGGCTTCGCGCTGACGTTCCACCACCAGCGCATCGATATCGGGGACGAAGTCGGCGAACAGCGGCGAGCCCATGGTGGTGCGGACACCGGCGGTCAGTGCCAAGTCCTTGTGGGCCACGGGCAGCCCATGCAGGAGCCCCAGTGACTCGCCGCGGGCGTGCGACTCGTCGGCAGCGGTTGCACGCGCAGCCGCCTGCTCCGGCGTGAACGTGACAATGGCATTGAGGGCCGGGTTGACCTGCTCGATGCGCTCGAGATGTGCCGCCAGCAGTTCTCGCGCCGAGATCTCGCCGTCGGCCAGCATGGCCGCCATCTGCGTAGCAGGCAGCCCGCAGATGCCCATCGCGTCGTCCGAAGCACTGTCCATCGAGTCATTCGACCACAGCGGCACCCTAAGTTTCAGACCATGAGCCAGTCATTCACTGCCGGAACCAGCGATGAGAACCGTCGCACCGGCCAGACCGTCGAGTTGCTGCAGACCCTGATCCGCAACGAGTGCGTCAACTACGGCACACCCGAATCCGGCGGCGAAGTCCGCAACTCCGACACCATCCAGGCCTACCTGGAAGGCGCCGGGCTGGATCTTGAGGTCTACGACGCAGCACCGGGTCGGCGGTCGCTCGTGACCCGCATCGAGGGCAGCGACCCGAACGCTCCCACCCTGTGCCTGATGGGCCACACCGACGTGGTGCCGGTGAATCGCGACGGCTGGAGCCGCGACCCGTTCGGCGGCGAGCTGATCGACGGCGAGGTCTGGGGCCGCGGGGCCGTCGACATGCTGAACCTGACGTCGTCGATGGCGGTGGCGATGCGGCATCTGGCCCTGACCGGCTACCGGCCCAAGGGCGACCTCATCTACTTCGCCTGCGCCGACGAGGAAGCCGGATCGAGCTACGGCGCTCGCTGGATGGCCGAGAATCACTGGGACGTCATCGGCGCCGACTACGTGCTGACCGAGAACGGCGGCCTGCACTCAGGGTCGCCCGACGCTCCGTTCATCGGCATGAACATCGGCGAGAAGGGCGTGGCGTGGCGGCGGCTGCGCGTGCGAGGCGTGCCCGGGCACGGCTCCCGCCCATTCCGCCAGGAGAACGCGCTGGTAAAGGCAGCAGCGGTGGTGCACCGGATCTCGCAGTACCGACCGCCGCCAAGGTTCCACGAGCTGTGGCGCGAGCAGGTCGACACGCTCGGGGTCAACGATGAAACCCGGGCGATCATGCTCGACGAGGATCTGATCGAGGACTGGCTCGACGCTCACCCGAGCGCGTCAGTAGCCGCGCACTTGTACTCGTGCACCCACACCTCGTTCTCGCCGAACGTCATCGGCGCGCCGACGTCGATGAAGACGAACGTCATCCCCGATCACGTCGACATCGAGGTGGATGTGCGGACACTGCCCGGCGAGGGCGCCGCCGCGGTGCAGGCGCATCTCGACGAGGCGCTCGGCGATCTGGCCGACGACGTCGAGGTCGAGATCATCATGAACGATCCTGCGTCGCTGAGCCGGGTGGAGACCCCGCTGTGGGACGCGCTGCAGGTGGCGGTGGGGCGGCGATTCCCGACGGCTCGGCTGACCCCGCAGCTCATCATCGGGTTCACCGACTCCCGGGTGTACCGCGACATGGGCGCCATTGCCTACGGCGCCGGCCTGTTCAGCCCCGAGCTCGACGGCGGCGAATACGGCGCCCGTTTCCACGGGAACGACGAGCGCATCGACATCGAATCGCTGGCGCTCACCACCCAGCTGTGGCTCGACGTAGTCGACAGCCTCTGGGGCTAGCGTCCTGCGGGCACGAGGAGCGGGCGCGAGTGTCTGAGGACGAAGTTGTGAGCAAGGGCGTCGGCGAGCTCGCCTACTGGTCCCAGCGCAAGGACGCCGAGGGGAAGCTGGAGAACTCCTGGTTCGAACGCTTCTACACCGACCACTTCGGCCTGACACACGACGACTACCGCGACAAGCGTGTGCTCGACATCGGCTGCGGTCCGCGAGGGTCGCTCGAGTGGGCAACGATGGCGCGCGAGCGCGTCGGCGTGGATCCGCTGGCCGACGACTATCTCCAGATGGGGGCTGCAGAGCATGCGATGACCTATGTCGCGTCCGGCGCAGAGACCATCCCGTATCCCGATGCCAGCTTTGACATTGTCTGCTCGTTCAACTCGCTCGACCACGTCGACGATCTTGAAGCAGTGATCGCCGAGATGAAGCGTCTCACGGCCCCTGGCGGCCTGCTGCTCGTGATCACCGATGTGCACGACCGGCCGACGCCCCAAGAGCCGATCTGCTTCGACTGGGATGTCGTCGAGCTCTTCGGTCCCGAATTCGCCGTCCAGTCGTTTCGCTGCCTGGAGAAGTTCGGCAACGGTGCCTACCAGAGCGCCGAACAGGGGATCTACTTCGACCATGCCAACACGCAACGCCGATACGGGGTGCTGACGGCGAGGTTCATGCGCGTCTCCGAAGCGCCGGACGAACGCACCGAACCGGAGTCTCAGATGGAGGTTCCCGAGGCCACGGCACCGCCGGAACCGACGCTCGGCGAAGCCGCCACGCAGCTCGCCACCGCAGCGATGCGCAGCATCCGTGCCGGCTCTGAGCAGCTCGTTGAGCGAGTCGGGCAGGCACGACGGGATCGACCTCGCTGACGGTGGACCCGATGGGCGATCCTCGTCTGCGCCGGTTGAGGCATTTGGGGGCAGCCATACACTGCGCTTGATGGCGGCAGGCAACACAGCGCCGCAAGGCGCGGCAGGCAACACAGCGCAGGGCGCACCCCTGTTCGAGATCGACGACTTGGGTGTCCGAGCGGCCGACGGCCCGCAGATCCTGCGCGGTGTGGATCTGGTGGTCAACGCAGGCGAATGTCACGCCATCATGGGCCCCAACGGCTCGGGCAAATCGACGCTGGCCACCACGATCCTGGGATCGCCCGAATACGAGGTGACCGGCGGCGAGATCCGCTACCGGGGCGACGACATCTCCGAGTGGGATCCCGACGCCCGATCGAAGGCCGGGCTGTTTCTGGCGTTCCAGTACCCGCAGCACATTCCCGGCGTGTCGGTGCGCAACTTCCTGCGCCAAGCGGTCTCGGCACGGCGCGGCGAGGACGTGTCGGCCATCGAGATCTACGTGGCCATGGGCGAGTGGATGTCGCGGCTCGGCATGGACGAGTCGTTCATGGACCGCTACCTCAACGAGGGCTTCAGCGGCGGTGAGCGCAAGCGCAACGAGATCCTGCAGCTGGCGCTGCTCGAGCCCGACGTGGCAGTGCTCGACGAGACCGATTCGGGCCTCGACATCGATGCGCTGCGGGTGGTGGCCACCGGCTTGCAGCAGGTCCGTGCCGAGCGGCCGCACATGGGCGTCGTGCTCATCACCCACTACGAGCGCCTGCTCGGCGAGATCGAGCCCGACTACGTCCACGTGCTGGTCGACGGGCAGATCGTGGCCTCGGGCGGCCCGGAGCTCGCTGCCGAACTGGAACGCGACGGCTACGAGCCATTCGAGCAGAAGGCCGCGGCGTGAGCTCCGGGGACAGCCCCGAAATCGATGGGCCCATCGATGCGAACGTGAAGGCGCAGTTCCCGCTGCTCGAGCGCAGCGTCCACGGCCGTCCGATCGTCTATCTCGACTCGGCGGCGTCATCGCAGAAGCCGGCGGCGGTGCTCGATGCCATGGACGACTACTACCGGTCCATCAACGCCAACGTGCACCGGGGCGCGTACGAGATCGCCGCGGCTGCCACGGCAGAGATGGAGCGCGCCCGCACTGACGTGGCCCGCTTCATCGGTGCACCCAGTGCAGACGAGATCGTCTTCACCAAGAACGCCACCGAGGCCATGAACTTGGTCGCTCGGTCGTGGGGCGGTTCCCAGCTCGGGCCCACAGATGCGATCGTGCTCACAGAAATGGAGCACCACGCCAACATCGTGCCGTGGCACATCCTGGCTGCCGAGCGGGGATTCGAGATCCGCTGGGTACCGATCACCCCTGACGGCCACCTCGATTTGGCCGACCTGGACCGGCTGCTCGACGGCGCCAAGCTGCTGTCGGTGACGGCCATGAGCAATGTCCTCGGCACGCTCAACCCGATCCCGGCCCTCGCGGCCGCGGCGCACGACGCCGGGGCGCTGATCAGCGTGGACGCCAGCCAGTACGTGCCCCACCTGCCCACCGACGTGAGCGCCATGGGAGCCGACTTCATGGTGTTCACCGGCCACAAGATGTGCGGCCCCACCGGGGTCGGGGTGCTGTGGGCCCGATCAGAGCTGCTCGAGGCGATGCCGCCGTTCCTCGGCGGGGGCGAGATGATCCTCGATGTCACCAAGGAGGGATTCCGCCCCAATACGGTGCCCCACAAGTTCGAAGCCGGCACGCCTCCCATTGCCGAGATTGTCGGGCTCGGGGCCGCCGTGCGGTACCTGGAAGGGCTCGGCATGGAAGCCGTGCGGGCTCACGAGGTCAGCCTCACCGGCTACGCGCTGAGGACCTTGACCGATCGGCATGGTGATCACATCACCATCCACGGTCCCCCCGAACCCGCCCAGCGCGGCGGCGTGCTGTCGTTCCTGTACCGCGATGTGCACCCTCACGACATCTCCCAAGTGCTGGACCAGAGCGGCGTGTGCGTGCGTGCAGGACACCACTGCGCAAAGCCCCTGATGGCATGCCTCGGCGTCGGGGCCACCACGCGGGCATCGCTGTATGTGTACAACGACTCTTCGGACGTAGATTCGCTGGCCGATGCGCTCGACGAGGTCGGCGCGCTGTTCGGACTCTGAGAGCGACGGGACGAGGGCAGAGCGAAACCTCATGGCTGGGCTCGAAGACCTGTACCGGGAGATCATCCTCGATCACTACCGGAACCCTCGAAACAGGGGCGAGCTGGAATGCCCCCCGGCGCACCGCAGCGAGGGTTTCAACCCCCTGTGCGGCGACGAAGTGGTGCTGACGTTCGAGATGGACGGAGGGGTCGTGACCGACCTGCGGGTCGGTGGGTACGGCTGCTCGATCAGCCAGGCGTCGGCATCGATGATGTCCGCTGCGGTGATCGGCAAGTCAGTGGACGAGATCCGAGATCTCACCCGAGCGTTCAAGGCCATGATGTCCATTCACGAGGAGTCGATCGGCGGCGACGGCAGCGAAGCGCTCGACGGCGCCGGGGCCGGCGAGTCCGCCGGCCCGAACGGCGGTGCGCTGCGTTTGGGCGATCTGGAAGCGCTGCGGGGCGTGGTGAAGTTCCCCGTGCGCATCAAGTGCGCCACTCTCGGCTGGAACGCGCTCGCCACCGGCCTCGACGAGACGGCCGAGGGCGAGTGAGCCGCCGCGCCGAACTGGTCGAGCGGGCGCGCCAGCTCGCCCCCAAGCTGGCTGCGCGGGCAGCGGCCGACCCGTGGGCTCGCCGGGTCGAGCCCGACGTCATCGACGAGCTGCGGGGCGCAGAGCTGATGACAATCGGCCAGCCGAGCGCCAATGGCGGCCAAGAACTCGACTGGATCACGTACCTGGAAGTGAACGCGGCGCTGGCGGAGGGCTGCCCGTCGACTGCCTGGCACTCGTGCGTGGGCAACGCCCATGCCTGGCTGGTGGGCCACTGGCCCGACGAGTGTCAGGCAGAGATCTACGGCGACGGGCCCGACATCTATGTGGCCGGCGTGCTGGTGGACCGCGGCGATGCCACCCCCGTGGACGGCGGCTGGAGGCTGAGCGGCTTCTGGCCCTTCGGTTCGGGCATCGACCACGCCGGCTGGGTGATCCTGGGCGGTCACTTCCCGTCACCCGATGGCGACGGCAACGTCTCGGGCATGTTCGTGCTTCCGGCCGACGACGTCTCGGCGCTCGACGACTGGCACGCCAACGGGCTGCGAGCCACCGGCAGCAGCAGCATCGTGGCCGACGACGTGTTCGTGCCCGCGCACCGTTTCGTGCCCGGGGAGGTGCTGGCGTCGGGCGACACGCCGGGCATGGCCCGCAACACCGGCTGGATACAGCGCAGTTCGCTGATGCCGACACTGGCCTACGCGCTGGTCCCGCCGGCTCTGGGGGCCGCCCGGGCATCGCTGGCCGCATTCGCGGAGGAAGTCGACGGCAAAGTCATCAGCCATGTCGACGTGCTGCAGACCGACTGGCCGCTGACGCACCGCCAGTTCGCCGAAGCCCATGCGCTCGTCGACCAGGGCGAGCTGCTGATGCGACGCACCGCTGAGCTGCTGATCGACTCGGCGCGCATCGGCGAGTCGCTGGAGCTGCCGCTGCGGGCACGGGTGCGCCTGGACTGCGCGTACGCCGTCCGCCGCTGCCTCGAAGCGACCCAGGCGATCTACCTGGCAACCGGCGGCCGGGGCGTGCGCGACTCCAACCGGATCGGCCGCCTGCAGGCCGATCTGCAGGCCATCAACATGCACGCCATCACGGCGCTCGACCCCGCCCTCGAGGCCTACGGCCGAATCCTCATGGGCCACCCACCCCGCACCCCCCGCCTCTAGCGGATCTGAGGCTCGTCGAAGGCGCTATTGCACTTGGCGCAGGTCACGCCAGCGCCAGGGTGCGTCGGGCGCGAGCAGTTCAGGATCGCCCGTCCATAACTCGGCGTCGTACGCAATTGCTGTGGCAGCGGCAAAGGCGTCGGCGTACGACATCCGGTACTCCGACTTGAGCTTCGCCGCTTCGACGACCCGCAGGGAGGTCGGCATCTCGGCGGCAACGTTCGCCAAGAGCCGGGGCAACAGTTCGTCAGCGAGCGATGGACCCCAGCGGCGACGAATCGAGTAGTACACCTCGCCGACGTTGATCCAGGACATGACGGCCTCGCCGTCCTCGAGCAACTCGGACATCTGACGCCCAAGCGATTCCCGGCCCTGCATGAACTGCATGACCGGCCAGGCGTCCAGCACCACCGCCATCAGCCGGGCCGCCCGGACGTCTCGTCGTCGGACAGCGATGCCTCGTACCGCGCATATCGGGTTTCCTCAAGCTCACGATCGAATCGCCGTTCGGCCATCAGGTCATCGATCAGGCTGGGCTCGCCAGGCAAGCAGCCGAACAAGGAGCGGACATCATCGCTGCGCCGGACGCTCACCGAATCGCCGTCGCACCAGAAGCTCACACGGTCGCCGGGCCGGATGCCCAGTTGATCGCGCATCTCCTTCGGGATCACCACCTGACCCTTCGGCCCCACCTTGTGAGTCATACCGAGAAGTATAACTACGGGCGGCGGACCGTCTCTCAGGCAGTTACCAGCGGTGGCCGGGGGGGACGCCGGTCATCCATTCGGAGATGCGGCGTGACGTGCCCGGCGTGGTGCCGGGGGGCAGCTCGCCAGGCGGAAAGAACGCCACTTCGGCGATCTCGGGGGAGACCGATTCCTCGACGCGCCAGTCGGTGACCACGAACACCACGACGTGATCGCTGCGGTTGCCGTGACGTGAGGAGTACACGCCGAGCACGTTCTGGGGCGTCTCGGCGACGACGACACCGGTTTCCTCGCGCAGCTCCCTGGCCACCGCATCCACCAGCGCCTCGCGGGTCTTGACTCCGCCGCCGGGCAGGAACCACCCGTCCCGGTACGTGTGGCGCACGAGACAGACGCGGCCCTTGTGGTCGACCACCAGCCCGCGCACGCCGAGCGTGACCCGCGCGGGCCGCAAGCGCACCCAGAACTCGAAGAGCTGGTGCAGCAGCCGGCGCAGTCCCGGCTTCGACTCGACCGTTCCCTCGACAACGGGCGCTGGCGCGGGACGCTCAGCTTGGTCGGGCTTTGCGCGCCGTCGCAGGCGTGGCAGTCGCATCGAGCGGCAGTCAGCCCGAGGCGCCCGCTAGGCCGTCCATGGCACGAGCCAGCGCCGCGTCCAGCTCAGTCACACCGCCACGGTCATGCGTGTTCAGCGCGACCTCGACGGTGCTGTACACGTTCGACCAGTTGGGATGGTGGTCCATCTTCTCGGCCACCAGGGCGGCGGCGGCCATGAATCCGAACGCCTCCACGAAGTTCCCGAAGCGGAACGTGCGGCGCAATTCGCTGCCCGACACCTCCCAGGCCCCGAGCTCGGCGGCGAGTTCGGCCAATTCGTCCTGCGACAACAGCTCTCGTGCCATCCGGTCACCCTCCCCAGATTTCCTCTCGCCCAGTCAACACCAACCGGCACACACATCGAAAGATCAATATGCCGCGCGCGTCAGGGCAGGCGTGAAGCGAGTTTCAGCGCCGCTCAGCCCAGTTCGTCGAGCGGGTCTGCCCAGGGATCGGCGAACGGATCGTCGGCGGGGGTCGACCCAGCCCCACCGGCGAGGGCGCCGCCGAGTCCGCCGATCGACACCGACACGCCGGCATCGGGTTCGTCGGGCAGGTATGGCGCGTAACCGTCTGCCTCGAGTGCGTCCGCCAGTTCAGGACCGCCGGAGTCCACGATGCGGCCGTCCACGATGACGTGCACCTCATCGGGCCGGAGGTACTCCAGCACGCGGGTGAAATGGGTGATGGTGAGCACTCCCAAGCCGGCCTCGGTCAATGCCTCAATGCGATTGGCGCAGGCCCGCAACGCGTCGATGTCCAGGCCGCTGTCGATCTCGTCGAGAATGGCGATGCGGGGCTGCAGCACTGCCAGCTGGACCGTCTCGTTCCGCTTCTTCTCGCCGCCCGACATATCGACGTTCAACGGCCGCTCCACCAGCTCGGCCTTCAAGCCGACCGCTGCTGCCTCGGATTCGAGCAGCCCGCGAGTGCGTTCGAGTTGCTCGGCGCTCGGGCTGTCATCGCCGGCCCGCAACGCCAGCGCCTCGGCCAGCGCCTGGGCGGCCGACACCCCCGGCACTTCCGTCGGGTGCTGCATGGCCAGGAACAGACCGGCTTGCGCCCGCTCCCACGGAGCCAGGCCCAGTACGTCAATGCCGTCGAAGGTCACGGAGCCGGCAGTGACCTCGTAGCCGGGCCTGCCCATCACGACGTGGGCCAGCGTGCTCTTGCCCGAGCCATTCGGCCCCATGACCGCATGCACACGGCCCGAGGAGACCTCCAGATCGACGCCACGCAGGATTTCGGTGCCGCCCGCCGATGCGTGCAGGCCGTCGATGCGCAGCGTGTGCGCGGCGTTGTCGCTCATGGCAGCGCCACCGCGATGTCATCGCCGCTGACGCGGATCTCATAGACGGGCACCGGCTGGGTGGCGGGGAAGCAATTCGGCCTGCCGGTGCGCAGATCGAAGCTCGACGAGTGCTGGGGGCATTCGAGAGCGCATTCGTCGGGCCAGACCCATCCGTCGGCCAGCGAGTAGTTCTGGTGGCTGCACCGATCGCCGATGGCATAGAAGTCCTCGCCGATGCGTGCGAGCGCGATGCGGTGCCCTTCGACGTCGAAGCGGCGGGCTTCGCCGTCAGGCACCTCGTCACGCTGGCAGAGCACGACGGTCCGTGTCTCGTCTGGGGTACTCATTGCGCGACCGCGAAGTCAGCATCGGCCACCAGCTCGTCGATGCGCTGGCGCACCGATGCCGAGATCTCCTCAGACGGCAGCGCATCGAGCACTTCGTCGAAGAAACCACGCACGACCAGCGCCTCGGCCACGTCGGTGGGCACGCCCCGGCTCTCGAGGTAGAAGCGCTGATCGGAGTCGACCGGGCCGATCGAGGACGCGTGGCTGCACTGCACGTCGCTGTTCTCGATCTCGAGGTTCGGCACCGACTCGGCCCACGCATTCGGGGACAGCTTCAGATTCCGGTTGGTCTGGTTGGCCACGACGTGGGGAGCGTCTGCCTCGATGCGGATCAGCCCGGTGTAGACGGCTCGGGCGTGATCGTCGACCGCGCCCTTGAACAGCAGGTCGGAGGTGGTGTGGGGTGCCACGTGGGTCTGGAAGGTGCGGAAGTCGAGCGTGGAGGCGCCCCGGCCGAAATACACGGCGTCGATCTCGCTGTGGCCGCCGCGCCCGGTCATGTCGATGCCGATGCGGGCCCGGGCGTATGCGCCGCCCATCGCCACGTGGCCGGTCCGCAGGTTGGCGTCTCGACCCACGTCCGAGCAGAGGTTGGCAATCTGCCATGCGCCCGTGCCCAGTTCCTGCACGGTGAGGTGACCGAGGTGTGCACCGTCGCCGACGCTCAGCTCGGTGAGGGGGCAGACGAGTGCGGGCGTGTCACCGCCGGTGTGATGCTCGATCACGGTGGCCTGGCTCGTGCGGCCGGCCACCACGACGAGCCGGGGAAACCATGCCAGCCCCTCGACATCGGTGTGGACGTGCACAACGATCGGCGCGGTGAGCACGGCCTTCGGATCGATGCTGACCGCCACCGGCGCTGTGGCCAGAGCCAGATTCCAGTCGCCGAAGACGTCCGGGCCCTCGGGGGCAACCGTGCCGACCAGATCGTCCGCGCCGTCGCCGAGCGTGCCCATGCGGATGCCCTCGGCCCGCACCGAGATGTCGACGACAGCACCGTTGGTGATGCGAACCACTGCCGCAGCACCGTCGTCGACGCCGTCCATCAGGCCCGCCGGCCCCGCAGCGCCGCCAGGCGCCGCGAAGGCATACAGCGCAGGGTCGAGATCGTCGATGGGGGTGTAGCGCCACACCTCTTCGGTGAACGACGGCATGCCGGTCGCGACCGCTCGTTCCGCTGCGGCGCGACGCCGTTTGGTCAACGCGTCGGAGCCGTCGAGCGCGTCGACGAGTTCGGGGGAGAACACGCTGCGGAGGCTACCGGCGCGCCCGTGAGGGCCTAGTGGGCCGTGACGGCCCGCATCGAGCCGTGATCAGACCTCGCCGTCTTTGCGGTCGTCCCGGTCACGACGGCGCTGGGCGCGCCTGGCCTTCTTGGAGGCCTTGCGCTTGCGTGCTTTCGCCCGGATGCCCTTTGGCCGCGACCGCTCGGCCGCGACCTCTTCGAGGATGCGCGGCCCCGCCTCGTTGACGATGTCTTCTGCCGCGTCCAGCAGAGCCGCTATGGAATCGTCCTCGCCGATGCTGGCGGGTTCCTTGGCGAAGTTCTGCACGCCCAGCGATCCGTGCTGCCAGCCCGCATCGAGGCGCCGGGGCGAATAGGAGGGGCAGTCCTCCGGGCAGCGCCACGGGGCCTCGGGTGCGAGATCGAGGTTGCACTTGCGCACCGTGTCGCCGTTCGGATACGTCCGGCTCTCGTAGTGGCGGCAGTTCGTTCGCATCGGCATGGCAGCCGCCTCCCTCAGCGCTGCGCAATCGCGTCGGCGAGCGCTATCGCCCGCCGGGCTTCGTCCACATGAAGATTCTCGACCATCTTGCCGTCTACGGTCACCACCCCACGGCCATCTGCAACTGCTGCCTCGAACGCCTCGATGACCTGGCGGTGGAAATCGAGTTCGTCCAGGCTGGGCGAGAAGGCGTCGTTGCACGGGGCCACTTGGCTGGGGTGGATGAGCGTCTTGCCGTCGAAACCCAGAGTCGCACCCTGCTCGCACACCACAGCAAAGCCGTCGGCGTCGCCGATGTCGTTGTAGACGCCGTCGAGTGCGTTCACGCCCGCCTCACGGGCAGCCACCAGGCAGGTCGCCAAGTGCGGCACCAGCGCGGCCCGGTCAGGAGTGATCTTCGCCCGCAGCTCGGAGGCCATGTCGTTCGTGCCCATCACCAGGGCATCGAGTCGCTCGAAATCGGCGATGGCACGGGCATTGGCGATGCCTCCCGGGGTCTCGATCATCGCCCAGATGCGCGTCGCGTCGGGCGCGCCGGCGGCCTCCAGCAGCGCTGACACCGTGGCCAGTTCCGCTGCGTTGTCCACCTTGGGAATGACGACCGCGGACGGCCCAGCAGCGCCGGCGGCCGCAATGTCGTCGCGGCCCCATGGCGTGTCGAGCCCGTTGCAGCGGATCGTCAGCTCGCGGTGCCCGTACTCCCCCGAGGCCACCGCAGCGCACGCGCCGTCGCGGGCAGCTTCCTTGGCGTCGGGCGCCACGGCATCTTCGAGGTCGAAGATCAGCGCGTCCGCGTCGATGGTCTTGGCCTTCTCCAGCGCCCGCGCATTCGCCGCCGGCATGTACAGCACCGACCGGCGCGGGCGTAGGAGGGCGGCAGCGCTCATGGGGCGTCCCAGCGATCTCAGGCGGTGTCGAGCCCGTAGGCGGCGGCCAGCTCAGGGTCGGCCGCGGACAGGTCACGGGCGAGCTGCAGCACCACCCGGCACTGCTTCACCGTGGCGTCGTCCTGCATCTTGCCGTCGATCATGACGGCGCCGGTGCCGTCGCCCATCTCGGTCACCACACGCTGCGCCCACGTCACCTCGTCGGGCTCGGGGCTGAACACCCGCTTGGCGATGGCGATCTGGCTGGGGTGCAGGCTCCATGCGCCCACGCAGCCCAGCAGGTAGGCGTTGCGGAACTGGTCCTCGCAGCCTACGGGGTCGGCGATGTCGCCGAAGGGCCCGTAGTAGGGCAGGATCCCGGCGGTGCCGCAGGCATCCACCATGCGAGCCAGCGTGTAGTGCCACAGATCCTGCTGGAACGACGTCCGTGAGGCGTCGTCGCTGTCGGGCACGGGGTCGGTGCGCACGAGGTAGCCGGGATGCCCGCCGCCCACACGGGTGGTCTTCATGCGGCGATCAGCGGCCAAGTCGGCAGGCCCCAGCGACAGCCCCTGCATGCGGGGGCTGGCCAGGCAGATCGACTCCACGTTGGCCACGCCGCGGGCGGTCTCAAGGATCGCATGCACCAGCAGCGGTCGCTCCAGCCCCACGCGGGCCTCGAGCTGGGCCAGCAGCCGGTCCACGTAGTGGATGTCCTCGGGGCCCTCCACCTTGGGCACCATGATCACGTCGAGCTTGTCGCCGATCTCGTGGCACAGCGCCCACACGTCGTCGAGGAACCACGGCGAGTCCAGGCTGTTCACCCGGGTCCACAGCTGGGTGTGCCCCGTCTCCCACGCCTTGCCCACCTCGATCAGCCCTGCCCGGGCGGCGTCCTTGCTGTCCGCCGACACAGCGTCTTCCAGGTTGCCGAGCAGCACGTCGACCGTGGGGGCGATGTCGGGCACCTTGGCGCGCATCCGCTCGTTCGACGGGTCGAAAAAGTGGATCATGCGTGAGGGCCGGAAGGGCACCTCGCGCAGGGGTTCAGGCGCCCCGAGCGCCAGCGGGGCGAAGAAGTCTTTTGGACTGCGCATCAGCCGATCGATCCCTCCATCTGAAGCTCGATCAGCCGGCTCCATTCGACGGCGTACTCCATCGGCAGCGTGCGAGTCACGGGCTCGATGAAGCCGTTCACCACCATGCCCATGGCCTGCTCGGCCGACAGCCCGCGGCTCATCAGGTAGAAGAGCTGCTCGTCGGCCACCTTCGACACCGTGGCCTCGTGGCCGATCTCGGCGTCACGTGAGCCGATCTCCTGGTACGGGTAGGTGTCCGAGCGGCTGTCCTGGTCGAGCAGCAGCGCATCGCACTGGACGTGGCTGCGGCAGCCGCTCATGCCCTCTTCCACCCGCACGAGGCCGCGGTAGGTAGTGCGGCCTCCGTCCTTGGAGATCGACTTCGACACGATCTTGGAGGTGGTCTCGGGGGCGGCGTGGACCATCTTGGCGCCGGCGTCCTGATGCTGGCCCTCCCCGGCATAGGCCACCGACAGCACCTCGCCCGAGGCCTTGGGCCCCATCAGGTACACCGCCGGGTACTTCATGGTGAGGCGGCTGCCGATGTTGCCGTCGATCCATTCCACGTGGGCCTCGTCGTAGGCGGCGGCCCGCTTGGTGACCAGGTTGAACACGTTGTTCGACCAGTTCTGGATGGTGGTGTAGGTGATGCGCCCGCCCGGCAGCGCCACCAGCTCCACCACGGCCGAGTGCAGCGAATCGGTGGTGTACACCGGCGCCGAGCAGCCCTCGATGTAGTGCACCGTGGCGCCCTCGTCGGCGATGATCAGCGTCCGCTCGAACTGGCCCATGTTCTCGGCATTGATGCGGAAGTACGCCTGCAGCGGCATCTCCACCTCGACGCCGGGCGGCACGTAGATGAACGACCCGCCCGACCACACCGCCGAGTTCAGTGCCGAGAACTTGTTGTCACCCGGCGGGATGATGGTGCCGAAGTAGCGCTGGACGATGTCGGGGTACTCCTTGACGGCGGAGTCCATGTCGCTGAACAGCACGCCCTGGGCTTCGAGGTCTTCGCGGTTGCGGTGGTACACCACCTCGGACTCGTACTGGGCGGTGACGCCGGCGAGGTACTTGCGCTCGGCCTCGGGGATGCCCAGCTTCTCGTAGGTGTCCTTGACCGAGTCGGGCAGCTCTTCCCAGGCGTCGACCTGGCCCTCGGTGGGCTTGATGTAGTAGTAGATGTCGTCGAAGTAGATCTCCGACATGTCGCCGCCCCAGTTGGGCATGGGCTTGCGCTGGAAGATCTTGTAGGACCGCAGGCGGAAGTCGAGCATCCACTGCGGCTCGTTCTTGAGCGCCGACATCTCGCGGATGATCTCTTCGTCCAAGCCCTTGCGCGGCTTGAAGACGTAGTCTTCCTCGTCGCTCCACCCCAGCTTGTACTTGCCGAGGTCGATGCCAACGGCGGCTTCAGCGGTGTCGGTCACAACCTCAGCCTAACGCCGCCCCCGCCCGGGTCATAGTGCAGTGCGCGGCGCCGACCAATGAACCCCGAGACGGAATGATTCAGCTTCCTCACGAGCCCACCGTCCATCCGCTTGGGCTCGTGCCCTCGCCCTACGTCGTCGAACTTGAGGTCCGCGACCCGTGCCCCATCTGGGTGCGTTTCGATGAAGGAGTCGCCGGCGAGAGTGACAGTCGGACAGCGCCGAGATAGGCGGCATTTGCTCTGCATGGTCCGACTCGAGCTCCTGGCGCAGCGCCCACATCGTTCCTGACACTGGCGCAACGACCGAGCCCCCGGCAGGTATCGCACCTTTGGATTAGCGGAACATCTGCGGCACGCGGTACTGGGGCCTCAGTGGGGTTGTAGCTTCAGCCACGGGGTCCGGTTCATTGCGACAATCAAGCGCGCAGATACCTCTGCGGTCTGACAGTCCCGGACCCGCGCCGTCGCGGTGGTGGCTTGCTGCGTTGATCGGTTTGTCCGCTTCTGTTCTGCCGGTCTCGTGGGTGGGTGCGCTGGAACAGCGGGCTGATGCCAGCGATTCGGCTTCGGAAGCCGAGGCGCAGCGTGAAGCTGTACCTGACGACTCAATGCCCAGTGACCTAGCGGGTGGTGCGGAGGTAGTGCGCTACACAGGCTCGGATCCGTACGAGCTGTCGTTGGCGGTGGCGCAGGCGCTGGTGGACGCCGAGGGTGGCACTTCGGAATGGGTGGTGCTGGCCTCCGGTGAGTCGTGGGCTGATGCCGCGACTGCCGGCCCGTTGGCAGCGTCGCTGGGCGCGCCAGTGGTCTTGGTGCCTCCGGGCGACCTACAAGCCGCCGGGGCGCGGCTCGAACTAGTGAAGTTCTTGAGATCGTCGAGTGTCCGTCGAGTCGTGATCGTCGGCAGCTCCGACGTGCTGCCCAATCATGAGTCGTCGGTGCTGTTCGGGCTGGGGATGCTGCCTCGCAACATCGAAAGCATCTACGGCGATGACCTGGTCGGATCCGCGATCGCGGTTGCAGAGCGGATCGGCACTCCTCCTGAACTCGGGGAACTGGGCCGCACAGCGATCATCGCCAGCAACCAGAGCATCGCCGATGCGGTGGCGGTGGGACCCCTCGCGGCTGCGGGTCCGTTCCCGCTGTTGCTCACCGCACCCGATGAACTCGACCCGCGCATCACCGCTTACCTCGAAGAGCGCGAGATCGAGCACGTGGTGCTGGTTGGTGGCACCAACGCAATCGCGCCAGCCATACGAAAGGCAATTGATATCGCTGGCGCAACGGCGACCCGCTTGGCAGGCGAAGATCGATACCACACCGCCGCATTGGCGATGGATTTGCTCGCCGAGGTTCCCCGCTGCACCGAGGACGCAATCGACAACATCGGCCTCGCGCCAGCAGGCGAGCCGCTCCTCGCCCTGACCGCAGGCCGCCTGCTGGGACCGCAGTGCATCCCGCTGCTGTTCACCGATGCCGATCGGCTCGCACTGGTTACCCAGAACCATCTCTACCTGTATCGGAGCCGAACCGGCATAAAGCCGGGCTGGCATCTCGTCGGCAATAGCGTCAGCGTCGATTCCTCAGCAATCGAGCGCCCACCGGTGCGCATGGCGACCGTCGCAGACAACCCCGACGGCGACGGCCAGCACATCGTGGTCCTCGACGAGCACCACAATCCCACTCGCTATCTGCTCGACGCAGGCTTCGACGGAATCACGGGCGTGGAGTGGACAACCAACCGCTCGGCTCTTGCATTCACCGGCGTCCGGGAGGGCACCCGGATTCCCTACGCCCATTGGGTGGACAGGGGTAGGTACGTCACTCGTGAGGGCGTCGGGGACGGTGCCCGGGGCATGTACGAACTCGACCTTCGCAGCGGCATAGCGCGGCCCCGGCCACGCTTCCCGACATGGTACGAACACTTGGTCCAAGACCACTGGGTCGACCCCATGCCCTCTGTAGACCGCGCGTACATCGTGTTCCGCGCCCCCACCGAGGACTTTGCGGGACACTCGCTGTTCGCACTCGACGTGGAATCCGGTGAGGTGCGCCAGCTCACGCACAACAACACGAATGACACCCATCATGTTGTGAGTTCGGACTGGTTGTCTGGTGGACAGCGGTTGATCTATGCGCACCTCGATATCTCGCAGATCGAAGAACCGAGCCCAAAGGACGGCCCTTCGAACGCTCACGCATATGCAAGACCTGACACCAGGCAATTCGGCAGCAAGTGCGGCAATGTTCCGCTGCGCCGAGCTCACATCGTCAATGTCGAAGATGGCCTAGTGCGGCCGCTGCCTCACGGAAACCACCTCATCGACGAACCGATCGTGCCCTCACCCGACGGCCGGTTCGTGGCCATCAAGAGCTACGAAGACTACGAGCTCACGCCCGAGCGAGACCTTTACGGGTACTTCCGTTGGCGCTGCACCCATGACGGCATCGGAATACCGTCAATCTCGGTGCTCGACCTGAGAGGTTCCGAACCCCAGACGGTCAACGAGAACACCACGAGCGGCTTCACCCCGACGTGGTCGCCTGACAGCAAGTACCTCATGTTCCGAGCACCGACGGAGGGGCATGAGGGTCACTCGTTGTTTGCCGTGGACGTATCGACGGGAGAGGCGACCCGCTTCACTCACAACCAGTCGAACGAGCATCATCACGTCGCGCAAGAGTGGCTGCTGAACGGAAGCAAGCTGCTCTATACCGTGCAGAGCATCGAGGAACTAGAGGGGCCGTGCCATCACGTCTCGCCGGCGCAGGGGCGTCGACGAGGCGTGCCACACGTCGAAGCCCATGTGCTTGACGTCTCGAATCGTCACTCAGCGCAGCTCGCGTACGAGGGACTCATCATCAATCGCTACTACGACGCCGCGTTCAGCCTCTCTCCCAACGAGACACACGTCGCCTTGGTGAGTTCGCCTTCCTACGAGTACTACACCGCCCAAGGCGGATGCTCATACCTCTCGAGGGGCGCCTACCAAATGTACGTATTCGACATCAGCACTGCGCAGCCTCGACAAGTCGTGATCGATGGGGACTCGGCGGCCGGCACACTGTGGTCGCCTGATGGCCGGTACCTCGCGTTCTGGCAACGCAAGAACAGTGGCTCATCCGTGTCGCATTTCGTCCTGGACACCCAAGACGGCTCAGTCCGCTCGATTCACTTCCCAGATACGTACCAGACTCAAGCACGGCTGCACCGCGTGGCGTGGGCTCCCGATAGCTCCCGAGTCCTCTACGAACTCGAACGTGGCTCGTATGGAAACCGGACATATCTGTCGGTGGTTGCAGAGGTCGAGACGCCATTGATCGTCAAGCTTCAGATGACCGCTGACTCCCCGCACCGCCTGCCCTTCCATGGCTTCTCGACCGATGGTCGAGCGGTCATCCAGGGAACCGGCTACGGAGGCACCGCCGCTGCACGAGGGCTGTTGGTCCATGACATCGTCACCGGCACCTTTCTCGGCACATACCACATCTACGCGGCAACTGAGCCAGGAAAACCTGTGTTGGACAATCCCGGTGATATCGGCGACGTCAACAACTACTTTCGCTTCTCAGCGCAGTGGACGACGACTGGCATCCACGCAACCGGTGAGTACTATCTCGCGCACTCCTACGACTACTAGGCAAGAAGGGCGGGGGCGAGGCGGCGCCAGCCGTCGAATGCTGCTGCGGGGTCGTCTGCCAGGACCTGCACGCAGACGTGGTCGGCGCCGGCGTCGAAGTGGGCGTCGACACGGGCTCTGACGTCATCCTCGGTGCCCCAGACGACGATGGCGTCGACCAGCTTGTCGGACGGGCCACCGTCGGGGCCGCCGTCGATGTCAGCCTGGGCGAAGCCCAGCCGCAGCAGGTTGTTGGCGTAGTTCGGCAGGCCCAGGTAGATCGCCATGTTCTTGCGAGCCAGTGCCCGGGCTGAATCGGCCTTCGTGTCCAGGATGGCCATCTGCTCGGGGTACAGCGCCGCGTCGGGGCCCATGGTCTCGCGGGCCACCGCCGTGTGCTCGGGCGGCACGAAGTACGGGTGGGCGCCGGCGGTCGCTGTCGCCGACAGCTCCAGCATCTTCGGGCCCAGTGCTGCCAGCACGATCTCGGGCAGCTCCTGGGGGCCGTGGGCCATGAAGCGGGACTTGCCCATGCGCTCGAGGTACTCGCGCATGTAGCTGAGCGGCTTGGAGTAGTCGTGCTTGCGGATGTACTCCACGAGGTGGTGGTGGCTGACGCCGAGACCCAGCAGGAACCGGCCACCGAACGCCTCGTCGATGGTGCGCAGCGTGTTGGCCATCGTCATGGGGTCGCGGGCGTAGATGTTGGCGATGCCGGTGGCGATCTTGATGCTGCTGGTGCCCTCCAGCAGCCGGGCGGCTGCCACAAACGGGTCACGCCCGACAGCCTCGGGGATCCAGAACGCCCCGTAGCCCAGCTCTTCGGCTTCGGCCACGAACTCCACGCCCTGCGCAGACGGCAGCGCGTCGAGCACCCCCGTCCAGATGCCGATGCGTCCCAGGTCGATGCTTCCCATGCTCATGGGCCGTGACGCTACCGCCGCTGCTTCGGCGCGTCAGGTTGACGACCGGGGCGAAACGACGCGCGCGATCAGTCGATGCGGCGGAGTTCGCCCATGTAGCGGACGCGGCGGTCCAGGTAGTTCTGAACGCCGGGCATGATCAGCGGGGTCGTGTCGACGCCCTCGCGGATCTTGGCCGGGGTGCCCACCGCGATCGTGCCCGGTGGCACCTTCATGCCGCCTGGCACCACGGCGCCTGCGCCCACCAGCGCCCGTTCGCCGACCTCGGCGTCGTGCAGCACGATGGCCCCCGTGCCGATGAGCGCCTCGTCGTGCACCACACCGCCCTCGATGTGCGCAAGGTGGCCGATGGTGCAGCGCTCCCCCACGGTCGTCGGCCATTCCTCAGTCA
Source organism: Candidatus Poriferisodalis sp. (assembly GCF_965208925.1). Classification (GTDB taxonomy): domain Bacteria; phylum Actinomycetota; class Acidimicrobiia; order Acidimicrobiales; family Poriferisodalaceae; genus Poriferisodalis. The sequence continues at coordinate 183,119 of NZ_OZ242364.1, forward strand.
CATGCAGCACGGCGTTGTCCTGCACCGATGTACCGGCCCCGATGACGATGTCGTTGTCGTCGCCGCGCAGCACCGCACCCGACCAGATTGACGCCTCCGCGCCGATGGTCACCCTCCCGATGATGATCGCTTCGGGCATCACGAAGGCGTCGGGGTGGATGTCGGGCTCGTAGTCGCCAAGCGCATAGATGGGCACGTCGCCACGCTACGCGGTTGTCGCCAGCCGCCACACATGGCCCGACGCAGGCCGGGCGGTACGGTGCGCATTCCATGACGCAGCCTCCGGTGGCACCGCAGCGGGCCCATGTCCGGCGCATTCACGGCACCGAGACCGACGACCCGTGGCGCTGGCTGCGCGACCGCGACGACCCGGCGGTGCGGGAGTACCTCGAAGCCGAGAATGCCTACACCGAAGCTGCCACTGCCCACCTGGCCGAGTTGCGCGAGGCGATCTTCGGTGAGATCAAGGGACGCACCAAAGAGACCCACCAGTCGCTCCCGACGCCCAAGGACGACTGGGAATACCGGGCTCGCACGGTGGAGGGCCTGCAGTACGTCATCCATGTGCGGCGCCCCCGCGGCGGCACCGACGATGACGAGGTGGTGCTGCTCGACGAGAACGAGCTGGCCGAGGGTCACGAGTACTTCGCCGTCGGCGACCTGGCGGTCAGCAGGGACCATCGCCTGCTCGCTTACACCGTCGACACCGACGGCGACGAGCAGTACGCGCTGACCGTTTTCGACATCGCCAGCGGCGAGGTGCTCGACGGCCCGGACATCCCAGCCCCAGGGTGCGGACTCAGCGAGCTCAGCTACGGGCTGGTGTGGGCGAACGACAGCTCGACGCTGTTCGCCGTTCGCACCGACGAGGCCCAGCGCCCCAACCGGGTCATCCGCCACATCGTGGGCACCGACCCCTTAGACGACGCAGAGGTGTACTGCGAGGTCGACGAACGGTTCTGGGTGGGCGTTGGCGCTACCAGCAGCGAACGCTTCGTGGTGATCGGCTCGCAGTCGAAGACCACGTCCGAGCACCGGCTGGTGGACGCCGATCGGCCTGACTCAGAACCATTGCTCGTGCGCGAGCGGCGAGCGAATATCGAGTACGGCATCGATCACCAAGGCGAGCGACTGCTCATCGCGACGAACGATGGCGCGCTGGATTTCCGGCTAGTGGAGGCACCCGTGCCGAGTGCAGGCGACGCACCGGCCACGGGCGAATCACCTGGCGCGGGCGACGCACCGCCAGAGGACGCTCCTCCCCGGCACGGCAGCACGTGGCGCGAGCTGATCGGCGCCCGCGACGGCATCCGCATCGACGGCATCGACTGCTTTCAGGACTTCGTGGTGGTTCACGAGCGCCAGGACGGTCTGGTCCGGCTGCGGGTTCATGACACTCGCAGCGCCCAGCCGAGCGGGCTGGATTCGAATGGTGCAGATTCGAGCAAGCTCGGCCCTTCGTTCGAGATCGAGATGCCCGAGTCCGTCTACGAGGCCGGCGGCGGGGCAAATGCCGAATTCGACACCCGCCGCTACCGCTTCGGCTATACGTCGATGGTGACGCCGCCGTCGATCTTCGAGCTGGATCTCGACAGCGGCCAACGGGAACTGCTCGATCAGTTGCCGGTGCTGGGCGATGTCGACCTGAGCGCCTACCGGACCGAGCGCATCAGCACCACAGCGCAGGACGGCACAGCAGTGCCGATCAGCCTGGTGTGGAAGCCGAGCGCAGTGAACTGGCCCGCACCGTGCCTGCTGTACGGCTACGGCGCCTACGAGATCCCGATGCCGGCATCGTTCTCGACGGCCCGGCTGTCGCTGCTGGATCGGGGCGTGCTGTTCGCCATCGCGCACGTCCGCGGCGGCGGCGAGCTGGGACGGGCCTGGTACGAGGAGGGCAAGCTCGCCAACAAGCGCAACACGTTCGACGACTTCGCTGCCTGTGCCGGCCACCTTGGCTCAGCAGGCTGGGCAGATGCGGCCCGGATCTGCGCCCGTGGCGGCAGTGCCGGCGGCCTGCTGATGGGCGCGATGGTGAACCGCCACCCGGAGCTGTTCTGCGGCGTCGTGGCCGAGGTCCCTTTCGTGGACGTGCTGAACACGATGCTCGACCCGGCCATCCCGCTCACGGTCACCGAGTACGACGAGTGGGGCGACCCCGCTGATCCGGCGGTGTTCGAGACGATCCGGTCGTACGCGCCCTACGAGAACGTCGAGCAAGCCGACCACCCGGCACTGCTGGTGACCGCCGGGCTGACTGATCCGCGGGTGCAGTACTGGGAACCCGCCAAGTGGGTGGCGAAGCTGCGGGCGACGACCACGTCGAGCAAGCCGATCCTGCTGCGCACCGAGATGGATGCCGGCCACGGCGGGCCCTCAGGCCGCTACGACGCCTGGCGCGACGAGGCGTTCATCCTGGCGTTCATCTGCGACGTGCTCGCCGTGGCGTAGCCACGCGAGGAAGACACGGGTGGGGTGAGCCATGCGCAGCGGGCACGAGTGGACTAGAGCAGCGCGACCACCGCGATCCCAGCCAGCGCAGCGTTGCGCAGGAGCGAACCGGCACCCACCGGCTTCGCGGACCAGCGGCCGAAGCAAGCGCAGGCGGGACGCTCAGCGATCGGCCGGCGCAGCACGCGCAGCAGGGCAATGCTGAATACCGCCAGCAGCACCAGCGCCAGCCACGCCGGCCATGGCCGGACCGCACCGGCCGCAAGCGCCGCGCCGAGCACGATCTCGACCGGAGCGATCAACGGCACCGACCAGGCTGGCGCGCCCATCCCATTTGCAGCGTCCGGCCAGGACGGGTCGCGCAGCTTCAGTGCCCCTGACGCCAGGAACAGCACACCCAGCACGATGCTGGCGATGGTGCCGGTCACCTGATCACCGTGCCCAGCGCATCGGCCTGCCGTCAGGCGAAGGTGCCGTAGCCACCCTTCCAGAACAGCAGGGGATCCTTGGCGTCGAGCACTTCGAGCTCGACCACTCGCCCCACGACGATGTCATGATCGCCGCCGTCGTACACGGCTTCGATCGTGCAGTCGATGTAGCCGATCGAGCCCTCGATGATCGGGGCGCCTGTCGGTCCTGGCCGCCACTCGACATCGGCGAACTTGTCATCGGCCCGGCTGGCCATCACACCGCAGGTGGCCATCTGGTCCTGGGCCATGATGTTCACGCAGAAGCTGCCCGCGGCCCGGATGCCGGCCCAGGATCCCGAGTCCTTCGTGGGCAGGAACGCCACCAGCGGCGGGTCGAGCGACACCGACGTGAACGAGCCAATGGCCATGCCGACCGGCTGGCCCTCATGCACGGCGGTCACCGCAGTGACACCAGTCGGGAAATGCCCAAGCACATCCCGGAAGAGCCTGCTGTCGATGGAGGGCTGGTCGCTCGAGTCAGTCACGTCGCCAACCCTAGACACGCCGTCAGGTTCGGGGCGTAGCCTCCCGCCATGGCTTCGAGCGCTGACGGGAACACGGCCGACGACGCGGCGGCGAGTGTGCCGCCGAACGGCTTGGTGGCCGTGGTGAAGCGGGACTGCCCGACGTGCGAGCTGATCGAGCCAGTGCTGGCAGACATCGAGACTCGGAACTCGCTGACCGTGTTCACCCAGGATGATCCCGCCTTCCCCGAGGCGGTCACCGCCCGGGTGCATGACGCCGACCTTGGCTTCTCGTGGCACCATGACGTCGAGACGGTGCCGACGCTGATGCGGTTCGCCGATGGCGGCGAGGCCGGGCGCATCGTGGGCTGGTCCCGGCCCGAATGGGAGTCGTTCACCGGGCTCGACGGCTTGGGCCACGGCCTGCCTGAGCACCGTCCCGGCTGCGGTTCGCTGTCGGTGGATCCGGCCTACGTCGACGTCTTGGAGGCCCGCTTCGGCAGCTCGGGCCTGAGCGCTCGCCGAGTCGAATTCGGCAGCCAGGAGGACCTCCACGAGGCCATGTTCGACCGGGGCTGGTCGGACGGCCTGCCGCTGGTGCCGCCCACCGCTGAGCGAGTGGCGGCAATGCTGGCGGGAACGTCACGGGCGCCCGACGAGGTAGTGGCCATCGTCGCACCCGATCTCGCCGACTGCACGGTCACCAAGGCAGCCGTCAACGCCGTGATGGCCGGCTGCCGGCCCGAGTACTTCCCGGTGGTGCTGGCTGGGCTGGCCGCCGTGTGCAATGACACCTTCAACATGCACGGGATGCTGGCCACCACCATGCCGGTCGGGCCGGTGTTCATCGTGAACGGGCCGATCGCCCGCCAGATCGGCATGAACAACGGAATCAACGTGTTCGGCCAGGGCAACCGGGCCAACAGCACGATCGGGCGGGCGGTGCAGCTCATCGTGCGCAATGTGGGCGGGGGGCGGCCCGGCGAGGTGGACCGGGCAGCGCTCGGTCAGCCCGGCAAGGTGGGCTTCTGCTTCGCCGAGATTGAAGGCGCCGCCGATGACGACGATGACAGCGGCTGGGACCCGCTGTGCACCGACTTCGGCATCGAAGCCGGCACCAACACCGTGACGGCGTTCCCGGGCGAGGCGCCCCGCTCGGTGGTGGACCAGCTCTCTCGTGATCCCGAGTCGCTGGTCCGCACCATGGCGGCGGCGCTGAACGCGATCCATCATCCGAAGCTGGTGCTGGGTTTCGACGCGATCCTGGCGGTGGCGCCTGACCATTCCCGTGTGTTCATCGACAGCGGCTGGACGCGCCGGCAGACGGCCGAGCGCATCAACGAGCTGACCACCCGTCCCGGCGCAGAGCTGGTGCGCGGCGCCGGCGGCATCGCCGAGGGTGTGCCGGACTTCCTGGCCGAGGCCGACCTGCCGAAGTTCCGTGAGGGAGGCCTGCACCTGGTGCATTGCGGAGGCGGCGCGGGGCTGTTCTCGGCGGTGATCGGCGGTTGGGTGAACGGCGAGGTGGGCGCTCAGCCCGTCTGCGTCGAGATCGACCCATGGCGCTAGCAGGGCAGTGCTCACGGGCCGCCTAGGCCCGGGGCGGCTACAGTCGATCGGGACGTGCCCACCGGATCCAACACAGGGGGGACCACATGAGCACTGTCGTCTTGGACCCGACGAACGAAGCGGCGCCCGCCCGTCGTGAACGGGTCACCCGGCCCGACTCGCTGGACGGCCTCACCGTGGGTTTGCTGGACATCAGCAAGCCCCGCGGCGACCGTTTCCTGAACCGGCTGGAGGAACGTCTGACTGAGCGGGGCCTGCGTGTCGAGCGCTACTCCAAGCCCACGTTCACCAAGCCGGCCCCGGTCGACCTGCGCCACGAGATCGCCACCAAGTGCGACGTGGTGATCGAAGCGCTAGCCGATTGAGGCAGCTGCACGTCGTGCAGTGTGCACGACATCGCTGATCTGGAACGCCGCGGCATTCCTTCCGTTTTCGTAGCCACCGTCCAGTTCGTCGACGGCGCCGAGGTGCAGGGCAAGGCGCTGGGCTTTGACCCCGCCGCCGTCTGGGTGGAACACCCCATCCAGGACCGCACCGATGACGAGATGGTCGCCATCGCCGACAAGGCCTTCGACGAGCTGATCGAACAGCTCGTAGCTGCTTAGGAGCTGCGCGGGCAGGTGCGCCCGCTGCCGAGGCGGAGTTGGTTGCCGTCTGAGGTGATCAAGCCTTCGTCGATCAATTCTTCGACGAGGCGCTGAGCGCGGGCCTCGTCGCGTTCGAGCCACATCGCCTCGGCAGCTCGTTCCGTCGGAAGGGGGCCGCCGGGCAGCGCTGCCAGCAGGCGGCCTCTGGCTTGCCGGTCGCTGCCTTCGAACGGCGCCTGCCGGCTGCTGACGCCGGCGCTGCGGTCTGCCGGATCTGGCCGACCCGAAGACTCCGAGCCCAAGACCCCGCCCGTCCACGCACACCACAACTGTGCCGGGCACCGGTCGCAGCTCGGATCTCGCTTGGTGCATACCTGGGCGCCGAGATCCATCATCGCCTGGTTCCATGCCCAGCTCTCCCCTGCGGGAACCAGATCATCGGCGACACGCTGGGCCTCCCGGGGGCTCAGCCGGCGGCCCTGCCAGCGGGCCAGGATGCGGCCCACGTTGGTATCGACCACGCCGGTGTCGATGCCGAAGGCGAACGCCTGCACTGCCCGAGCGGTGTAGGGGCCGACGCCCGGCAAGGCAAGCAGGTCATTCAAGTCAGCGGGCACGTGGCCGTCGTGGAGGTCGGCAATGATCGCCGCCGTCCGCCACAGGTTGCGAGCCCGCCGGGGGTAGCCCAGTCCCTGCCAAGCAGCCAGCACGTCGGCCAGCTCCGCTGCCGCGCACTGCTGTGGTGTCGGCCAGCGCTCGCCGAACGCCTCGAAGTACGGCTGCACCCGGTCCACCTGGGTCTGCTGCAGCATGACCTCCGAGACCAGCACCAGCCACGGGTCGCGGGTGCGCCGCCACGGCAGATCCCGGCGGTGGGACGCTGCCCACGCCAGGAGCGCCCGTTGGCGCACGGGTTCAACCCTGCCCGACCGCCGCCTCGTCGCTGTAGGGGAAGCGCCGCTCGGGCGCAGCCTCCCGCTTCCAGATCATGACCTTGCGGCGGAAGTAGCACACCTCTTCGGAGCGCTGGTTGAACGCCCGAGTCTCCACGGTCACCACACCCCGGTCGGGCCGAGAACCAGACTCACGCTTGTCGAGCACCTTCGTGACGGCATAGATGGTGTCGCCGTGGAACGTCGGGCGTGAGTGCGTCAGCGTCTCGACCTCAAGGTTGGCGATGGCCGCGCCGCTCACGTCGGGCACGCTCATGCCCAGCACCAGCGAATACACGAGGTTGCCCACCACCACGTTCTTGCCGTGCACAGTCTCGTGCTGGGCGAACCACTCGTTGGTGTGCAGCGGGTGATGGTTCATGGTGATCATGCAGAAGAGGTGATCGTCGGCTTCGGTGATGGTCTTGCCGGGCCAGTGCCGGTACACATCGCCGATCTCGAAGTCCTCGAAGTAGCGCCCGAACGGGCGGTCATGCGTGGTCACGGCAGCCTCCGTGCAGTGATGCGGGTGAGCGGGTCGAGTCATCGTACGGCGCACGTGCCACAGCTGTGGAGGCGGCAGGAGACTCTGCGGCGTTGCGACCTGCTGGATCGCGGGAGCAGAGGGTCCTGCCGCCTCCACAGCGGGCGCACTGGTCTGCACGGCTCTTTAGCCTGTGCGGCTGTGACGACGACGGGGACGACATGACTGCGAATGCTGAGGCAACAGCGACCGAACCCGATATGTCCGCCGCAGCCGACGCGCTGGCCGTGGGCAACGCAGCGTTGAGCCGTGCGTGCAGCCATGCGGTCGGCATGGGCGACGATCACCAGTGCTTCCTGTACGACCTGGCCCATACCGCCTCGGCGCTGCGCATCTGCGACTCGCTGGTCGCATGGGGCGCGCTGGGCGACGCCGAGGCCCGCCTCGCCTGCGGCTTCATCGCCGACGCCCTCGGCGAATTCCACGCCCGGTTGTTCGCCCGCGAAGCCCAGTGGGGCCTCGAGCCCGGTGCCCTCGACGGCACCCGAGACTTCGTGGCCGCCTACCGCAACCCCGCCTATGTCGCCATGCTGGCCGGCCTCGACGCACCCAGCCACCTTGACGAAGACTTCGAGCTCGTGGCAGAGACCTTCCGCCGCTTCGGCGAGGACAAGATCGCCCCCGCTGCCGAGCACATCCATCGGGGCGACACCGACATCCCTGAAGACATCATCGGCGGGCTGGCCGAGCTGGGCTGCTTCGGCCTGTCGGTGCCCGAGGAGTACGGCGGGTTCGCCTCGGGCTCCGAGAGCGACTACCTGGGGATGGTCATCGCCACCGAGGAGCTGTCGCGGGCATCGCTGGGCGCGGGCGGCTCGCTGATCACCCGGCCTGAGATCCTGACGAGGGCGCTGGAGCGGGGCGGTTCCGAAGAGCAGAAGAAGCACTGGTTCCCCCGGATCGCCACCGGCGAGACGATGGTGGCCGTCGCCGTGACCGAACCCGACTACGGCAGCGACGTTGCCAACCTGGTCGTGTCGGCATCGCCCACCGAGGGCGGCTGGCTGATATCGGGCACCAAGACGTGGTGCACGTTCGCCGGCAGGGCGGACGTGCTGATGCTGCTGGCTCGCACCGATCCCGACCGGCGCAAGGCCCACCGGGGCCTCAGCCTGTTCATCGTGCCGAAGCCCCAGTCGGAGGGCCACGACTTCCAGTTCACCGACGAGCGGGGCGGCACCATCGAGGGTCGGGCCATCGCCACGCTGGGCTACCGCGGCATGCACAGCTTCGAGATCGCGTTCGACGACTGGTTCGTGCCGGCGGAGAACCTCATCGGCGGCGATGACGGCATCGGGCAGGGCTTCTACCTGCAGATGGCCGGCTTCGAGAACGGCCGCCTGCAGACCGCGGCCCGAGCGGTGGGGGTCATGCAGGCGGCCTACGACGAGGCCCGCACCTATGCCGACGAGCGCAAGGTGTTCGGCCAGCCGATCGCCGACTATCAGCTGACGCAGGCGAAGCTGGGCCGGATGGCGGCGATCATCGCCGCCGCCCGCCAGTACAGCTACGAGGTAGCCCGAATGATGGCCCGGGGCGAGGGCGCGCTCGAGGCCTCGATGATCAAGGCGTATGTCTGCAAGGCCGCCGAGTGGGTGACCCGCGAGGCCCAGCAGCTGCATGGCGGCTTCGGCTTCGCCGAGGAATACACGGTGAGCAGGCTGTTCGTGGACGCCCGGGTGCTGTCGATCTTCGAGGGAGCCGACGAGACGCTGTGCCTCAAGGTGATCGCGCGCCGGCTGCAGGCCCAAAGCGCCTGAACGCCGCAGCACAGCCACCGGCAGAGCCCGCAGCGAGGCTGATCACCGGCACGGGATAGCTTCGGCGCGTGCATCCGATGGAGCACCTTCGCTACGTGGCGCGTGCGGGCGACTTGTCCCAGGAAGTGCTGGTGCGCGAGACCGCATCTGCGCTGGGTTCGCTCGCGTCGGACCCGCTGGAGCTGGTCACGGTGTGCCGCCGCATCCTCGACAAGTTCCCGATCGCCGGCGCGCTGTGGTCGATGGCGGCCCGGATCTGTGCTTCGTCACAGCCCTACCAGGCTGCGCGCGAGTTCGTGGCCGAACTGCGCGTCGATGCCACTGCTGACCACGCCGCCGATGCACTGCCCGACGGTGCCTCGGTGTGCCTGCTGGGCTGGCCCGACCTTGCCGCCGATGGGCTGGGGCGACGGTCCGACGTGGCCGTGCGCATCATCGACGCGTACGGCGAGGGTGCCGGCTTGGCCCGACGCCTTGCCGGCAACGGCTGCGATGTCACTGACGTGCCGCTCGCTGGCTTGGCGGCTGCATGCTCGACCGCAGACGTGATCTTGGTGGAGGCTGCTGCCGCGGGACCTGAGGCGCTGATCGCAGCCGGCGGCTCCCATGCCGCGGCTGCGGTCGGTTACGTGTCAGGGGTGGAGGTCTGGTGCATCGTCGGGCAGGGACGGGCGCTGCCACAGCCGCTCTTCGAGGCCGCCGCAAGCAGCGTGGCCCGCGATCCATGGGAATGCGACGAGGAGCTCGTGCCGGTCGGCCTGTTCAGCCACGTCGTCGGGCCCGGCGGCGTCGAGCCGGCCGCTGGTTGGCAGCGGACGGACTGCCCCCTCGCTGCCGAGCTGCTGCGCCCGCCGATCTGAAGGTCACAAGACTCGCTGCTGCGCCAGGCAAGCCAATCGCCGACGGGCTGGACGGCGGCCGGGTGACTGCCGGGCACATCGGCGCATGAACCGTGGCCGCGCCGACCTGGAGCGCTAGTTTGCCTGCCGTGCTTGACGCGCCGTCCACCGACATCAAGCTCGAGACGCTGACCGGCCATACCCACACGCTGGGCGAATGGCTGGTGGTGTTCAACCTGATGGGCGTCGTCATCGATCCCTACACGCACCAGAGCGGCTGGATCCTGCCCACCGCATCACGGCTGTTCCTGGTGTACGAGGAAGCTGACGTGCGCTGCGCCTTCGTCGTGTGCAGCGATGCGGAGGGTGCCCGACGCTTCTTGGGCCGCTTCGCCGACGAGCATCTCGTGCTGCTCGACCCCGAGCGCGCGTTCGTGCGATCGCTGGGACTGGAACGGCTGCCCGCCCTCGTACACCTCGCCCAGGACGCCAGCGTGCTAGGCGCAGCCCAAGGCTGGAATGCCGGGGAGTGGTCGGACGTGATCGACGGCGTCGAAGAGGCGATGGATTGGCGGGCGCGCCCGGTGCTGCCCACAGCCGACGATCCAGGCAACTTCGAAGGCACGCCTGCACTGGGCTGAGCCGGCTGGCGCGACTGATCAATCGCTAGGGCCGCCAGCCTTTCTGCTGGTACATCGAGCGGTCGGCTGCATGGAGCAGCGCCCCGGGCGAGACTTCTCCACCGCGGCCGGTCGCGCTGCCGATGCTCACGGTGACGCCCATCTCGGCCAAGGGGTTGCCAGTCTCGTTCTGCACAGGCGCTTGGGTGAGCGACGCCTGCAAACGCTCAGTGATGATCTCCATGTCGCCCGCGCTGCGTAAACCGCCGCACACCACCACGAACTCGTCACCGCCGACTCGGGCCACCACATCGGACGGCCGAACCGCATCGCGCAGGCACTGCGCCACCGTGACCAGCACCAGGTCGCCGGCCAGGTGGCCATGCTGATCGTTCACCTGCTTGAAGGCATCAATGTCACAGAACGCGACGCCGACCACTCGGCCGGTGCGTGCCGAGCGCGCCAGCTCGGCGTGCAAATGGCGCAACGCCCCGTCGCGGGTAGCCACACCGGTCAGCGAGTCGGCACGCCACGTTCGACGCCAGCGGCCCGACGCCAGCCACCAGCCGCCGCCGAGCGCTGCAGCCAGTGCAGCTGCTCCCACGCGCAGCCCGGATGCGACCGAGCGGCTCACCGAACTCCCCCGCACCGGGAATGCGGATCGAGACAGCGAGTGTCACTCATCGGGCGGTCCAGCCCCCGTCCACCATCAGCGAGCTGCCGGTTACGTAACTGCTGGCGTCGCTGGCCAGGAACAGCAGCGCACCGTCCAGCTCGTGCTCGTGCCCGGGGCGCCGCATCGGGGCGTTCCGGCTGATCCACGCCATCGAGCGATCGTCGTCGAACATCGGCGCCGTCAGCTCAGTCTCGAAGTAGCCGGGGCACAGCGCATTGACTCGCACGCCCCGGGTCGCCCACTGCACAGCAAGATCACGGGTGAGGTTCACCAGGCCCGCCTTGGACGCCGCGTACGCAGGCTGCAGGTTGGGCGCCGAGGCCACGTGACCGTGCACCGAGGCCACGTTGATGATGCTGCCTGTGGCCTCGCGGCCGATGATGTCGGCGGCGACGAGCCCCGCCAGCAGGAAGCACGCGTTCAGGTTGATGTCGACCACGTGTCGGAAGCTCTCGATGTCGGCCTGCTCGCCGGGGTTGATGGCATCGCTCACACCTGCGTTGTTGACCAGCACGTCGACCTTCCCGTAGCGGTCCGCTACCTGCGCCACCAGGTCTCGGCAGGCGTCGTCGTCGCCCACATCGCACCGCACGGCAACTGCATCGGGCAGCTCGGCAGCCAGCGCCTCCAGCCGATCAGCCCGCCGGGCGGCCACGGCCACCTTGGCGCCGGCCGCCGCGAACACCCTGGCGAAACGGACCCCGAAGCCGCTCGATGCACCGGTCACCAAGCACACCTGCCCGTCGAGCCGGAACGGCGAGGTCAGGTCGATCTGGGAGCTCGCTGCTGGCTGGTTCATTGACGCCCTCTCATCAGCACCGTCACGTGACGCCCGAGGGTACGGCGCACGGCAGCGCCGTTCATGCCGAGACGCGAGTCACCCGCCAGCACATCGACACCGAGCTCGGGCCGGATCGAAGTGGCTGCGGTGTCCTAGCGTGGGCGGTATGAAGATCCGCATCGGATTCGGGCTGGGAACGCGCAGCTTCACCAACGACCACGCCACCTTCGACCCCTTTGTGGACGCACTCGAGGACAACGGCTTCGACTCGCTGTGGCTGAGCGAGCGGCTCGGCGGCGAGTGCCCAGACCCGATCGTGGGCCTTGCCTACGCGGCAGGCCGGACTCAGCGCATGAAGTTCGGCATGTCGGTGCTGGTGCTGCCGGGCCGCAACCTCGCCGTGCTCGCCAAGGAACTGGCCAGCCTGGACCGCCTGTCCGACGGGCGGCTGCTGCCGGCGTTCGGGCTGGGCGTGGCCGATGTGCATGAGCAGTCGGCCTTCGGCGTCGAGCGCCGCCAGCGGGCGAAAATGTTCAACGAGGCCCTGCCGCTGCTGAAGCGCTTCTGGGAGGACGAGCCCGTCACCCATCACGGCGATTGGTACCACTACGACGAGGTGTCGCTGCTGCCGAAGCCGGCCCAGAAGCCCATGGACATCTGGCTGGGCGGTGCGGCGGAAGTGGAGCTGCGGCGCTGCGGGCGCTTCGGCGACGGGTGGCTGCCGTCGTTCTGCACGCCCGACATTGCTGCGGCCGGCTGGAAGATCGTCAACGAGGCCGCCGACGAGCACGAGCGCTGGATGGATCCCGAGCACTTCGGCGTGCTCATCCCCTACACGCATGGCGAGATCAGCCCCGGCTACAAGGCCATCCTCGAACGGCGGGCGCCCGATGCCGATCCGGGCGACATCATCCCGACCGGCTGGGATGGGTTGCGTGACCAGATTCAGCGGTTCATCGAGGTGGGGGCGTCGAAGTTCGTGCCTGTGCTGGTCGGCGAGCCCGACGACTGGTTCGCCGAGCTCGAGGGTGTGGCCAGCGCCGTGCTGCCGCTGCAGAACTGACCAGCCGAGCGGCCCGACCGACCGGCGTCAGCCAGCACCCCCGGCCGGTGCTGGGGGATTCAACAGGGCTTCGAGCATCTGCTCGACGGAGGCGCTGCGGGCGTTCTTGAACTCGCCGAGACGCGCGAACACCTCGCTGGCGGCACGGTGGAAGCCGTCGGGCAAGCCGGCCGCAGCGAACGTGTCGGCGATCTCGTCCATCTCGCCCACCCAGCGCCACGCCTTCGGAGCCGACCGGATCGCCGTGTACGTCAACCGCTGCGAGAGGCCTGATTGAGACAGGCCCCACTCGGAGGTCAGCTCGTCCGACACGCCTTCGGCTGCGGCCAGCGCCGCCACCGCCACCAGCAGCGCGTTGGTGCCCTTGGTCCACGACGCGTAGGCCATCTTGAGCGCCGAGGCCGACCCGATGCCGCCGCCGTCCAGCACACGGGCCTCCAGCGGTGAGCCCGCGAACCGCGCTGCGACGCGGGCGGCGTCGGGGCCCGCCAGGTACAGCCGGGTGGTGCTTGGCTCTCTCGCCGGCGGGCCGATCAGGCTGCCGTCGACGAAGTTCTCGAAGCGGGCGGCAATCCGCCGAGCCGTTGCCGGCGAGACGGCGTTGGCATCGACGAAGCAGCCGGTGAAGCCGATGTCGGCCACTGCGGCCGCCAGCGCTTCGGCACCATGGGGCGGGCAGACCGAGATCACAAGGTCGGCCGCGTCAATGAGCGCGGTCAAGTCGCCCGCATCAGTGAGGCCGGCGCCGGCGGCCCGCTCGCAGGTCTCGGCCGATCGGCCATTGCTGGCCCACAGCACGGTGCCCGATCGGGCAGCTGCGGCCGCCACGGTGACGCCCATGTCGCCGGGGTGCAGAACGCCGGTCACCGATGGCTCTGGCGGCTCAGCCATCCGCATCGTCGCTCTTGCCGCCGCCCAGGTACGACGTGCGCAGAGCCGGGTTGGCCAGCAGTGCCTCGGCGGTGTCGTCGAGCACCACCCGACCCGTCTGCAGCACCCATCCCCGGTCGGCGATGCCGAGCGCCATGTTGGCGTTCTGCTCCACCATGAACACCGTCATGCCGGCCTCGTGAATCTGGCTGATCAGCTCGAAGTTCTGCTGCACCAGCGCCGGCGCCAACCCCATCGACGGCTCGTCCATCAGCAGCACCCGGGGCTGCGACATGAGCGCCCGGCCGATGGCCACCATCTGCTGCTCGCCGCCTGACAGCGTGCCCGCCTTCTGGCCGAGCCGCTCGGAGACTCGGGGGAACAGCTCGTAGACACGCTCCATGTCGGCGGCGATGCCGTCGCTGTCCTTGCGGAGGTAGGCGCCGAGCTGCAGGTTTTCCCGCACGGTGAGCCGCTTGAACAGGCGCCGGTTCTCGGGGACCATCGTGATGCCTCTGGCCACCCGGTAGCTGGTCGGGCGGTCGTTCACGACCTCGCCGTCGAGCACCACCTCGCCGGAGGTGGGCGTGAGCATGCCGAGCAGTGTCTTGAGCGTCGTCGACTTGCCGCTGGCGTTGCCGCCCAGCAGGCACACCAGCTCGCCTTCGTAGATCGACAGGTCGACGTCTCGCAGGGCGTGCACTGCCCCGTAGTGCGCGTTCACCTTGCGCATCTCGAGCAGCGGGATGCGCTCGCCGGGAGATGCGTCGGGGCTGGGGCCTGAGCGAGCGCCAGGCTCGGCTTCGGGGCTCGGCTCGTTGCTCACTGTGCTGCCTGTCATTGGGCTGCCCCGTGGCCGAGGTACGCCTCGATGACCTGCGCGTCCACCGAGACATCGGCGTAGTCGCCCTCAGCGATCTTCACGCCATGATCCAGTACCACCACCCGGTCGGAAACCTCGCGCACCACCTCCATGTCGTGCTCGATCACCACGATGGCGAAGCCCCACTCGTCCCGCAGCCGCCCGATCAGGCCCGTCAGCTCGGCCGACTCGGTGGGGTTCATGCCGGCGACCGGCTCGTCCAGCAGGATCAGCTTGGGCTGGGTGGCCATGGCCCGGGCGATCTCCAGCCGCCGCCGGTTGGCATACGACAGGGTGTAGGCGGGCTGGTCGAAGCGGTAGCCCGTGAGCCGGGTGCCGAAGAACGACAGCACCTCCTTGCCCCGCTCGGCGATCTCGGCCTCTTCGTCGCGGAACGCCCTGGTGAACAGCAGCGCCCCGAACACGCTCTGGCGGGTGCGGCAGTGCTGAGAGACCATCACGTTCTCGAGCACGGTCATGTTGGCGAACAGCCGGACATTCTGGAAGGTGCGGGCGATGCCCCGGGAGGTGACCCGGTTGGGGTCGAGACCGATCAGCGACTCGCCTTCGAACAGGATGTCGCCCTCGCTGGCGGCCACCGTGGCGGTGATTGCGTTGAACAGGGTGGTCTTGCCGGCGCCGTTGGGGCCGATGACCGAGACGATCTCGCCGGGGTAGACCGCCAGGTCGAGGCCGTCGAGCGCTTTCAGCCCGCCGAAGTCGACGCCAAGGCTCCGGGTTTCGAGAATCGGCCGCTGCGCCGCCGTGCTCATGACTGAGCCTCGCCGTTGCCGTCGTGGTCGTCTTCGGTCTGGCCGCGCAGCCAAGCGTCTTGCGCCAGCTCTTCCTGATGCAGCTCGCGGGTGCGGCGCACGCTCGGGATCAAGCCCTCGGGCCGGGCCAGCATCATCCACACCAGCAGCGCCCCGTAGATGAGCAGCTTGAACTCGGAGAACTCCGCAAGCAGGCCCGGCTGCTTGGGCCCGCCGAGCACGCCGATCAGCACCGCTGAACCGGCGATGACGCCGACGATGTTGCCCATGCCGCCGAAGATGACCACCACCAGGATGACGATCGACACCAGGATCAGGAAGCTGGCCGGGAACACTGAGCCGACCTTCGCCGAGAAGATCGCCCCGCTGAACGACCCCAGCACCGCACCCACCACGAACGCCAGCAGCTTCACGTTGACCGTATTGATGCCCATGGCCTCGGCCACGGTCTCGTCCTCGCGCACCGCCATCCACGCACGGCCGATGCGCGACCGCTCCAGCCGCCACGAGCCGTAGATGGCGACTGCGCAGAAGGCGAGCACCAGGTAGAAGACGCTGCGCGGATCGGTGCCGGCCACGGTGGCCAGTCCGAAGATCTCCGCACCTGGGATGTTGGTGATGCCCTGTGAGCCGCCGAACCAGCCCGACAGCCAATCCGAGAGGAACAGCAGGCGGATGATCTCGCCGAAGCCGAGCGTGACGATGGCGAGGTAGTCGCCGCGCATGCGGATGACCGGGGCGCCGATGAACAACCCCACCAGCCCGGTCAGCACCACGACACCGATGAGCGCCACGAACCACGGCAGCTCCGGGTGGATCTTCGGCGATGTCGCGGCGGTGAGCACCGCTGCGCTGTAGCTGCCCACGGCGAAGAACGCCACGTAGCCCAGGTCGAGGATGCCGGCGAGGCCGACCACGATGTTCAGCCCCAGCGCCAGCAGTACGAACAGGCCCACATTGGCGAGCAGCTCGTTGGTGAGCTTGCCGGCGAACATCGGCAGGATGACGAGCGCTGCGGCGGTGGCCAGGATCAAGCCGAGGTGAGCACGGTTGCGGGCGGGGCCTTCGAGCGAGTCGATGCGGGCTTTGGCGCCCTTGATGCGGCCCCGGGCCACGAATGCCAGCACGCCCGATCCGGCGGCGAGGGCGATGGCGCCAGTGATGGTGAGCCCGCCTCGGGGGGCGTAGAACCAGTCGACAATCCCCTCGATGCCCATGCCCTCGGCCAGGTCGGTGGTGAGCGATTCGAGCACTGCCGAGCCGAACAGGGTGAGCACCATGGTCCACAGCACGCGCCGCGCCACCGGCGGCATCACCCGCATCAGCCCGCCCACGGCGCCGATGGCAGTGCCGATGGCGAGCCAGATGAGCACTGCGAACGCCGTGCCGCGGTTGAAGGCGAGCAGGTCGGCGAGGATCGGGCTCCAGTGGACGAGTGGTTCGCGCAGGTCGAAGTTGGCGATGAGCACGGCCAGCAGCGACAGTCCCCCGCCCACGAGGGCGCCGCAAGCGGCCCCGCCGATGACTTCATAGGCGCCGGGGCGGTGGAACGGCACGCCTTCACGGCGGATCTGGTGGCCGACTCGGCTGCCCGCGGCCAGCGGCAGCACCACCAGCGAGAGATAGCCGAGGCTGAGGACGCCTTCGATGATCGCCCGGCCGTCGAGCTTGACCGGCATGTTGGACAGCGAGACGAAAATCTGCCCGATGGCGCCGATGGCGCCCATGCGGGCGATGCGGCGCCAGTCCTGGGCGAGGGGCGGCCGCGACGGCGCGTCGTCGCTGGGACCGTCCGCGGCGGGACCGGCTGGGCTCGGCCCGGTCTGCGGCTCGGCAGGCGGCTCAGCCAAGCTCATGCCCGGTCCTCCGCTGGCAGCCGCTCGCCGAACAATCCGGCCGGCCTCACCAGCAGCACGATGATCAGCATCGAGAACGCCACGGCGTCACGCAGCTGCGACACGCCGCTCACCCCCAGCGGTTCCAGGATCAGCAGCGGCCCCACCGACTCGGCCACCCCGATCGACAACCCGCCTGCCATCGCCCCGCCCAGATGGCCGATGCCGCCCACCACCGCCGCGCTGAACGCCTTGATGCCCGGCAGGAAACCGGTCGTGTGAATGACGCTGCGGAACAGGATTCCCCACAGGATCCCGGCCATGCCCGCCATCGCCCCGCCCACCGCGAACACCTTCACGATCGTGCGGTTCACGTCGATGCCCATGAGCGCCGCTATCTCGGCGTCCTCGGCCACGGCCCGCATCGCCTTGCCGGTCTTGGTGCGGTCGACGTAGTACCACAGCGCCGCCATCGACAGTGCCGCCACCACGATCACCAGGATCTTGGCACCCTCGATCTGCAGGAAGGTGTGCTTGGCCTTCACCCAGTCCGGCACGTTGGGGTACGACTTGCTGGCCGGTCCCAGCAGCACCACCGACGCGTTCTGCAGGAAGAACGACACGCCGATCGAGGTGATCAGCGGGATCAGCCGGGGCGCCCCCCGCAGCGGCCGGTAGGCGACCCGCTCCATGACCACCGCCGTCAGCGACGACACGATGATCGACACCACCACGATGAACACCAGCGAGCCGATGAAATTCGACTCCCACAGGCCGGCGTCGGCCAGCTTGTTGGAGGTGATCATGCCGGTCATGGCGCCCACCATGAACACCTCGCCGTGGGCGAAGTTGATGAACCCCAGCACGCCGTAGACCATCGAGTAGCCGAGCGCGATCAGCCCGTACATCGAGCCCTGGGCGATGCCCGAGATCACCAGCCCGCGGAACTGTGCCCCGGTGAGACCGGTGGCGTCGGGGTTGGCCCAGCGGGCGAAGGGGTTGTCGGGGTTGATCTCCTGGGCGATGAATGCCGTGAAGCCGACCGCCAGGACGATCAGCACCGCCACGCGGATGACCGTGAGGAACCAGTCAACCCGGGTGCGGGGTCTGAACAGTCTGCTGCGCGCAGGGCGGTGGCGGGGCGCCCCACTTGGGGGCGCCCCTTCTTCCATCACCGAATTGACCCTAGAAGGCCACCGATGACCCGTCTAGGACCCTCACGTCATTGCCCTGGGACGTAGGAGAACACGACGTTGTTCATGCTGGCCGGGGCGTTCTCCTCGCCGCCGATGTTCTGGACGACCGTGATACGGGCAGCGCCGCAGTCACCGAAGTCATCGCAGTTGATGGTGCCGATCAGGCCGCTGAAGCCTTGGAGACCGTCCAGATAGTCGCGGATGCCTTGGCGGTCGATGTTCAGGTTGCCATCGCCATCGACGTAGGACGCAGCAGCGATCGCGTCCAGCAGCATCGTGGTCGCGTCGTAGCCGTGCGCCCAGAACGGAGCTGCCGGCGCCTCGCCCCAGTTCTCCTCGTAGACGGCCAGGAAGTCCTGCGCCGTCTTGCCGGTGCTCTGGTTCACGTTGTCACCGAAGCGCGAATCAGGGCCGGAGAAGTACATGCCCGCGGTCTGCGGCAGCGCCAGGTAGTTGGTGTTGAGCAGGCCGTCGGCAGCCAGCAGCACGGTGCCCTCCAAGCCCGACACGCCCGGCGCCTGGTCGGCGATGAAGTCGCCTGCCGGCTGGAAGATCGGGAAGAAGAGCGCCTCGGGGCTGCCCGCAGCAATCTCGGTCAGCACCGGCACCATGTCGGTGTCTTCCTTGTTGACAGCGGAGAATCCGGTCACGGTGCCGCCCTCGGCCTCGAACGCGTCGGCGAATGCCTGCGCCAGCCCCTGGGTGTAGGGATCGCCGTCGTGGATCGCCGCGGCCGTGGTGAGGCCAAGCTCGCCGAAAACGAACTTGGCCATCGCAGCACCCTGGAACAGGTCGTTGTGGGCCGTGCGGTAGTAGCCGACGTTGTAGTTCTCGCCCGCAGTTCCCGCCAGGTCGGACGTGAGCGCCGGCGACGTGTTGCCGCCCGAGATCAGCACCATGCCCGCGTCGGTAATGAGCGGCGCTGCAGCTACTGCAGCACCCGAGCAGGACGTGCCGATCACGCCGAGTACGTCTTCGTCGGCGACGATGATCTGCGCGGCAGCCTGGCCGCCGTCATTGGAGCAAAGGTCATCGAGCGTGGTGCCCAAGTCGACGTCAAAGCCGTGGATCTGCCCGTAGTCGGCGATTGCCAAGATGACCGACCGTTCGAGCGGCAGGCCGAAGAATGCGACATCGCCGGTGATCGCATTGAGCGAGCGGATCTGGACCGCTCCGCCCGCGTCCACCGTCACCACACCGAGCGAGCCGTCGCCGAGATGGTCCATCATCTCGTCGTCGGGTTCGGCGGCCGGCTCCTCAGGCGCTTCGGTTGCGGCTGGTGCGGCCGCCGTATCGGCGGCCTCGCCGTCGCCGTCGTCGCCGCATGCGGCAGCGAACAGCGACAGCGCAAAGAGTGCCGCCAAGAGCGTGAGCAGTTTCTTGTTCATACGCAGAGTCCTCCCTGAATTCGCCCGGCGAGTTGTCGCGAAAACACCTCGTACGCCTGTCGCTCACGGCCGCAGCCACCTGAATCGTGCACGAGCGTCAGCATGGTTCGCCAAGCTGTATGCGTCTGGCTCACACCCTAGATGACGCCTGTCATGGGAAGGTACGCAGTTGAGCGCACCTGTCGAACGAGTTTGGAGCGCGAGCAGGGTGTCGCCCGAAGCGCTGTTCGCCGTGGGCGCCGTGTCGCAGTATCTGGGCGCTGCCACGGCGTTCGAGCTGTTCAGCGAGCTGGGCCCGGGGACGGTCGCGCTGCTGCGGGTAGCCGGCGCCGGGGCGGTGCTGGTGCTGCTGCGCCGGTCGTGGCGGCGGCGCTGGTCACGCGCCGAGCTGGCGTGGACGGCGGCCTTCGGGGCGGCGCTGGCGTCGATGAACCTGTTCTTCTACCTGGCCATCGAGCGGGTGCCGTTGGGCAACTCGGTGGCGATCGAGTTCATCGGGCCGATTGCGGTGGCGGCATTCGGCACCCGGACGCTGCGCTCGAGCGGAGCGCTGGCGCTGGCCATCGGCGGCGTAGTGGCCTTGGCGGGATTTGCGCCGCCCGAGGCTCAGCTCGGGGCGCTGTTCTCGCTGATCGCCGGAGCACTGTGGGCGGGCTACATCATCCTGGGGCACCGGGTGGCCCGGGCCGGGATGGCGGTGGACGGCCTCGGCGTGGGCATGCTCGTCGGCGCCTTGGTGATCAGCCCGGTGGGCATCATCGACGGCCTCGGTGGCACCGGCGCCGGCGGCCTGGGCGCTGCGGTGGGAGCGCCGCTGCTGCTGTTGGGCGGCGTCGCGGCGGGCGTGCTGTCGAACGTCATCCCCTACGGCATCGACCAGCTCGTGATGCAGCGCCTGGCCCGGGCGAGGTTCGCCCTGCTGCAGGCGCTGCTGCCGGTGACTGCAACGCTGATCGGACTGGTGTGGCTGTCGCAGGTGCCCAGCGTGCGTGAGGCGATCGGCATCGTGGCCGTGATCGCAGCCATCGTCATCAACCGCGAGTCCGACCCGGCACCCACCGACGTCGTCCCCTGAACAGCCCGATGCTGCGTTCCGTCGCTAGAACAGCGGGTCGCGCCAGGTGGCTGCTGCGGCCAGCGCTCCGGTGAATGACGCCGCGCCGATCAGTGCGAGCAGGCCCCAGACCACCAGCGGCGAGCGCCGCAGCCGTGTGTCGATGGGCTCGTTCGAGAGGCGCTCGGCCAGCGTCGGCGGGTGCTGGCGCCGGCTCGTATCGCCGATCGCGAAGCCGGCCAGCACGCCGGCCACCAAGCCGCCGAGGTGCCCGCCGATGGAGATGCCGGGAAGCAGGAACGAGATGATCACGTTGATGATGATCAGGCTGCCGAGGCCGTCTCGCCACGGGTTGCCGCCCCGCAGATACTCCACCACGTAGGCCGCGCCCATCAGGCCGTACACCGCGCCGGAAGCCCCCACGACGACGACGTCAGGACGGTGCAGCAGCGCGCCGGCAGCACCGCCCAGCAGGGAAACGACATAGGTGCCCGCCAGAAGGGCGGGGCCGACCGTTTGCTCCAGCCTGCGCCCAAGCAAGTAGAGGACCAGCATGTTGAACAGCAAATGGCGCAGATCGGCATGCAAGAACGCGCCGGTCACGATGCGCCACCAATCCGTCTGCAGGAATGCGCCGGTGATGAGTCGCGGCGCTTCGTAGAACTCGGCAATGAGAGGGCCGAAAGTGGCGTAGTCCTGCAGGGCGGCGTCTCGCAGCGACCACCCCGCGAACCCCAGGATGCGGGCGAGATTGTGGGTCAGCAAGAAGACCGCCACCGAAGCGCCGCCCAGCAGCACGGTCGCCACCGGCTGACGACCGTGTCGGAGTCCGAGCCTGCGCACGAGACTGAACCCTACGAGTTGGGCGCGTGCGGGCTGATGCAGCCCGCAGTAGTTTCTCGTTCCTCGGTCCGTGTGATTTTCTACATGCCTATACGAGACACCCGAGAAGGTTTGGTGCCATGTCGACGCTGCAGGACGTGATGGCCGAGTTGCGGCTCGCGGGCACCGCACAGAACCGCAAGGTGTACGCGCGCCACGGCGCCGCCGAGCCGATGTTCGGCGTCAGCTACAAGGACCTCGCTCGAATCGCGAAACCGCTCAAGACCGACCATGCGCTCGCAGCGGACCTGTGGGATTCGGGCAGCCACGACGCGCGGGTGCTGGCGCTGCGCGTCGCCGATGCCGCTGCGATGAACAAGACGCGGGCGCGGCGCTGGCTGCGCGACGTCGACAACTACATCCTGGCCGAGGCCCTCGGCGGGCTGCTGGCGCAGTCGCCGCTCGCGCGAGGGCTGAGCGACGAGTGGCGCGATTCGCCCCGCGAGTGGCCTGCGTCGGTGGGCTGGTTCATCGTGGCCTGCAGCGCTGAGCAGGCCGACATCTGGTCTGCCATCGAATTGCGCGCCCTGGTGGCGCAGATCGATGAAGAGATCGACGAGCGGCCGAACCGGGTGCGTCACGAGATGAACGGCGTGCTCATTGCGATCGGGCTGCGCGACGAGAGCCTGCGGCGCTCGGTGCTCGAGCTCGACGCCCGCATCGGGCCCGTAGAGGTGGACCACGGCGAGACGGGCTGCAAAACGCCCGCCATCGCGCCCTACATCGAGCGCACGCTGGCACATCGAGCGCAGATGGCAGCCCGCCGGGCCGCGAAGGCGGCTGCGAAGGCCGGCGCTTAGCTCTCGTCGCCCTCGCCGTCTTCGCCGGTCTCGCCGCCCGCACCCTCGGGGCCGTCGAGGAGCCGGCGGGCCACCACCCGGGCGCCGTCGAGATCGTCGACGAAGTTCTCCGCGGGAACGCTGCGCAGCACGTTCAGTTCCCTCACGCTCGTGGCCTGCGACTCCTCGAGCCCCATCACGATGCACTTGGCGCCCGAGTCCAGTGCCACGTCGATGAGCTGGCCCATCATGTACGCGGCGCTGTCGTCCATGTGACGGGTCTCGCTGAAGTCGAAGATCACCACCTCGTGCTCTTCGACATCGTGATTGATCGAGTTGAACAGCCTGATCGACGACGACGCCGTATAGGAGCCGCGCAGCGACAGCAGCCCGGTGCGCGCCGCGAACGGGTCGGGACCGTCGAGGTCGAAGCTCGCGAGGCTGATGCCGCCGGGGTCGTCGCCCTCCTCGTCGTCGCTGGCGGGGGCGTACAGGAACGTCATGTCCAGCAACGGTGTCGACACCACGCCGTCATCGAGTTCGAGGCGCTCGAACTGCCGGGCGCCGGTCATCGCGGCGGCGATCAGGCCCGCGCCCACGGCCACCACCAGATCCGACACGATCGACAGGGTCAGCGTGAGCGCCATCACGCCGTACTGGTCGAGCCGGGTGCGCCGCACCCGGGCGATGTACTCCCAGTCGACGATGTCGAAGCCGATCTTGATGAGAATGCCGGCGAGCACCGCGTGCGGGATCACTTCGGCCAACCGGCCCAGACCGAGCACCAGCGCACCCAGCACCACTGCGCAGAGCACCCCCGACACCCGCGTGCGGCCGCCTGCCTTGACATTGGCCACGGTGGCCGAGGTGGCCCCCGCGCCGGGCACCGCACCGATGAACGCCACCAGCACGTTGGCCGCCCCCACGCCGAGCAGCTCACGATTGGGACGATGCTGATCGCGGGTCATCGAATCCGCCACCATCGCGGTGAGCAGGCTGTTGATCGAGCCGAGCAGCGCGAGCGTGACCGCGGGCGCGATGGCCCCGCCCACATCACCCCAGCCGAACGAGGGCATCCGAACTTCGGGCAGACCTGAGGGCACATCACCGATGACCGCCACGTCGCTGATCCACAGCACGCTGAGCACGGTGCACACGAGCAGCGCCGCAACCGACGGCGGCAACGCCTGGCGCAGGCGGCGCGGCCACAGCAGGCATACGGCGATGCTGAGCAGACCGAGCGCGAAGGCGCCGATGTCGACATTGCCTACCGCATCGGGCAGCGCTCGTATGGAGGCCGACACCCCGCCGAGCGCCACCTCGTGCCCCAGCAGCGGGATCAACTGCACCACGATGATGATCAGCCCGACTGCGGAGGTGAATCCCGACACCACCGGGTAGGGCGTGTACGACACGTAGCTGCCGAGACGCAGCGCGCCCAGCAGCACCTGCACGATGCCCGCGAGCACCACGATCGCGAGTGCTTTTTCGATGTCGCCGGCGGCATAGTCGATCACCACCACCGACATCGCCACCGACAGCGGCGCAGTGGGACCGGAAATCTGCGTCCGGGTGCCGCCGAAGATCGCTGCCAGCAATCCGACGGCGACAGCGCCATAGAGGCCGGCGATGGCGCCAAGGCCCGAGGCCACACCGAACGCCAGCGACAGCGGCAGCATCACCACTGCCGCGGTCAGCCCGCCGAAGATGTCGCCGCGCAGCTGCTCTGTGCTGTACTCCAGCGTCGGCAGGCTGCGCCTCGCCATCTCAGCTCCGAATCACGACATCCGAGCGGCGATCGGAGTCCGGCTACTGGCCGAGGAAGGTGTTCAGCGCCTCCAGGACGGTGGCTTTGTCGGGGTCCACGAAGACATGGGTCGCACCCGAGCTGTAGATCGAGTCGCCGACGCGTACGAGGACGCCGTAACGGTTGACAGGGAGCCCCTGGAAGGTGGCCGTGTAGTCGGTGCCGAACGACTCGTCGCCGAGCGCAGGGTCGTCGCCGTAGGTGAATGCACCGACGGCGCCGGTCGACGGCTCAGGGAACTCGCCGCAGGCGACGATCTCTTCTTTGTAGTTGTTGAATGCCTGCGAGGCCACATCAGCCGATTCGAATCGGGAGATGGAGACATCGAGGAACGGCCCCGTCAGCGGATCGGCAGCCCAGACGGCTTCGGAGTACGCCACCGCCAGGAGGCCGCCGTAGGCCGGAGTGCCCGGACACGTCTCGGCCCGCGGGATGTTCGTGGCGGTCTGCAGCGTGTCGAAGCCGGCGGGTGTCTGGCCTTCCAGCAGTGCGCCCTCCACGGCCGGCGGCAGTGCATTGGCCTCCGCGGCGGCTTCGGTTGTGGTGGGAGGCGGCGGTGCTTCGGTCGTCGTGGGCGGCGGAGCTGCGGTGGTGGGCGTCGGGGCCTCGGTCGTCGGCGGCGGCGGAGCCGCTGTGGTGGGCGGCGGCGGGGCCTCCGTAGTGGCGACGGTGGTCGGGGCTGCGGTGGTCGGCGCAGCCGCCTCGGTCGCCGGAGGCGGATCATCGTCAGCGCCGCCGCACGCGGCAGCAACGAGGGCAAGCACAACGAACAGAGCAGAGATGCGTCGCATAGAGGCAGACTACGGCCTACGGCTATGTGAAGAGGGATACACAATGAAGTTCGGCATGACATTGGCCAATACCGGTCCGCAGGTGGAAGGGGGGACCGCGATTGCGTATGCGCAGGAGGCTGAGGCGGCGGGCTTCGAGTCGCTCTGGACCGTTGAGCACGTCGTGGTGCCCGAGGGCTACCAGACGCCCTACCCATATGCCGAGGACGGCAAGATGCCGGGCAAGCGGGACGACATCGACATTCCCGACCCGCTGATGTGGATGGCCTTCGTGGCATCGGTGACCTCTGAGATCAAGCTCGGCACCGGCATCCTGATCGTCCCGCAGCGCAACTTCGCCGTC
The DNA here is from genome assembly GCF_965208925.1 of Candidatus Poriferisodalis sp. Taxonomy (GTDB): domain Bacteria; phylum Actinomycetota; class Acidimicrobiia; order Acidimicrobiales; family Poriferisodalaceae; genus Poriferisodalis. Next base: position 208,455 of record NZ_OZ242364.1, read on the forward strand.
ACGGCGAAGGCCGTGGCCACGCTCGACCGTCTCTCGGGCGGCCGCGTGCTGCTCGGCATCGGCGCCGGATGGATGGAGGAGGAGTTCGACGCGCTCGGGGTGTCGTTCGCCGACCGCGGCGACATCACCGATGAGCACCTCGAGGCCTACCAATCGCTGTGGCGCGACGACGTGTGCTCCTACCAAGGCAAGCACGTCTCGTTCGACCGGGTGTACTGCCGGCCGCAACCGGTCGGCGCTGTGCCGATCATCGTGGGCGGCGACAGCAAGCGCGCCGCTCGACGCGCAGGCGAACACGGCGACGGCTTCTTCCCTGTTTCCGGCGATCTCGAAGAGATGTCGATGCTCTACAAGCACGCCCAGCGCTGTGCTGAAGTCGCCGGCCGAGATCCCGAGAACATCGAATTCACCACCATGGGACCGGCGACACCGGAATGGATCGAACAGATCGCCGCCATCGGCGTGAGCCGGCTGGTAGTCAATCCGATGTCGCGTTCCAGGTTCGACGATTTCAGCCGGGACGTCATCACCGCCTACGCCGATGCCTAGCGGCCCCGCCTCCTGAGCTCAGATGCTCGACTCGCTGTTCGAGTTCATCGAGGCATCTCCGTCGCCGTTTCATGCCGCTGCGGCGGCGGTTGACCGGCTGGCGGCGGTCGGCTTTGCCGAGACGGGCCGCAGCGAGTCATGGAGCGAACTCGACCTTGCGCAGGGCTTGGTGGCGCGCGACGGCGGCACCGTGGTGGCCGTGCGGGCCGGCGCTGCGGTCGACCCGGAGCGGCTGCGTTTCAGCGTGATCGGAGCACACACCGACAGCCCCAACCTGCGTCTCCGCCCCCAGCCCGACAGCAGCGCGTTCGGGTATCGCCAGCTCGGCGTGGAGGTGTACGGCGGCGTGCTGCTGAACTCCTGGCTCGACCGCGATCTCGGCCTGTCGGGACGTGTCGAGGTGCAGCACCCTGATGGCAGCGAGGCCGGCGACGACCCGGCAGCCGGGTCCCGAACGGTGCTGTGGCGCTGCGACCGGGCACTGCTGCGCGTGCCGCAGCTCGCAATTCACCTCGACCGCGAAGCCAACGACGGGCTGAAGCTCGACCGCCAGCAGCACATGACCCCGGTGTGGGGGCTCGGCGAACCGAGTGCCGCGGGGTTCCGCGAATTTCTGGCCGACGAGCTCGCAGTCGAACCTCACGCCGTGCTGGCGTGGGATGTCATGGCGCATGACCTGACCCCGCCGGCCCGAATCGGGCGCGACGGCGAGATGTACGCCGCCGCTCGTATCGACAACCTGGCATCGTGCCATGCGGCCGTCGAAGCGCTGGCATGCCTGGACTCGCCCCCCGACAACACGGCAGCGGTGATCGTGCTGTTCGACCATGAGGAGATCGGCAGCGTCTCCGCCACGGGTGCCGGCAGCCCGATCCTGGCTGATGCCCTGGAGCGCATCGCCGCCGCGCTAGGTGCCGGCCGTGAGCGGTACTTGCGGGCGGTGGCCCGCTCGCTGTGCGTTTCAGCCGACGGGGCCCACGCTGTGCATCCGAACTATCCCGAGCGCCACGAGCCCCAGCATCTGCCGCTGCTGAACGGCGGCCCCGTGATCAAGACCAACGTCAACGTGCGCTACGCCACCGATGCGCGCTCGCACGCCCGCTTCGCGGCGGTGTGCGACGCGGCCGACGTGCCCCACCAGATCTATTCCCACCGGGGCAACCTGCCGTGCGGCTCGACCATCGGGCCGATCACGGCTTCTCGGCTGGGCATGAGCGTCGTCGACGTAGGTGCGCCCCAGCTCTCGATGCACTCGGCCCGCGAGCTGGGCGGCAGCGATGACCCCGCCCTGCTCACGGCCGCATTCGGCGCCTTCCTCGCTGCCTGACCGTCCGAAGCTGCGCCGAGGCTCACCACCGTTGATGCAAGGCGAACTCAGCCGTGGTGCAGGTGGTTGTCGAGGTGTGAGCAGTCGTTGAAGCGGCGCAGCACCCAGTCGCCATCGCACCGCACCACCTGGGTGACCGAGCAGTTGTCGGAGCCGCCGAAGGAGAACGGCGTGGACTCGGTGATGTGCGCCAGCACGGCGCCGATCACCCCGCCGTGCACGCATGCGGCCACGAGCTGATCCGGGTGCGCGTCGGCGATGCGGCCGAGTGCCGCCATGCACCGGCCGATGAGCTGCTCGTTCGACTCGGCGCCGGGGATGACGTCCCAGCGCCGCTCGATGTGCAGGCGCTCGTACAGCGGGTGGTTGTCGGCGGCGAACTGGCGGATCCGCCCCCCGTCCCACTCGCCGAGGGCCACCTCACGCAGGTCGTGCTCGATCGTCGGGGTCATGCCCAGCCGTGCGGCCAGGGGCGCGAACGTCTGCTGGGTGCGCTGCAGCGACGACACGTACAGCGCGTCGATCGGTTCGTGCGCCAGCCGGTCGGCCATGGCCGCCGCCTGCTCGTGCCCCTTCGGGGCCAGCGCCGGGTCGCCCTGATCGCCGAGCATGGGGAACGGCTTGCCGGGGATGAAGGCTTGGGACGCGCCGTGGCGCACCAGCAGCACCTCGGTTGCGCCGGGCGGCCGGATCCACCGCTCCTGCTCGAACTGGCGGACTTCGGTATCGGACGGCGCGAGGTCGTAGTCGTCGTAGACGGGTTCCGCTTCTGCGGCGGCCTCGGCTGTCTCGTGGGGTTGTGTCACGGCGGGCAACCTATCGGCCGGCCCGCCGTCACCTGGAGCGCTAGAGCTGGTAAGCGGCCTCGCCGTGGTCGCTCACGTCGATGCCGGCCATCTCCACTTCGGCGGAGACCCGGATGCCCATGGTGGCCTTGATCACGCTGGCGATGATCCATGTGGCTGCGAACGAGTAGACGGTGACCACGGCGATCGAGAGAACCTGGTTCCACAGCAGCACGCCGCCGCCGAAGAACACCCCGTCGATGAAGTCGCCGCCGGGAACGGCCGAGGCATCGGCGAAGAACCCGAGCAGGATGCCGCCGACGGCGCCGCCGACCCAGTGGATGCCGACGACGTCGAGGCTGTCGTCGAATCCGACCCGGAACTTGGCTTCGATGGCGAAGAAGCAGACGACGCCGGCAATCGCGCCGAAGGCCAGCGAGTGCATGGAGCCCACGAAGCCCGCCGCCGGCGTGATGGCCACCAGCGCGGCCACGATGCCCGAGGCGATGCCGATGGTGGACACCCGCTGGTGCCGTGCGTACTCCGCGAATGCCCAGCCCACCATGCCGGCCGCAGCGGCGATGAAGGTGTTGACGAAGGCCTGCGCTGCAGCGCCGTCGGCCGCGAGGGCCGAGCCGGCGTTGAAGCCGAACCATCCGAACCACAGGATGCCAGCGCCCAGCATGACGAACGGCACGTTGTGAGGAACGGGCCGGTTGTCGGGCCAGCCGGAGCGCCGGCCGACGACGAGCGCCAGGGCCATGGCGGCTGCGCCAGCGTTCACATGGATCGCGGTGCCGCCTGCGAAGTCGTGGGCAGGCAGGTTGAGAATCCAGCCGTCAGCGCCGTACACCCAGTACACGACCGGTGCGTACACCAGCAGCGACCACAGCGGGACGAACACCATCCAGGCCGAGAACTTCATGCGGTCGGCGACGGCGCCCGAGATGAGCGCAGGTGTGATGGCCGCAAACGTCATCAGGAATGCGAACGTCGCCAGTCCTTCGGCATCGTGAATGCCGGCCATGCCCATCAGCGAGAAGTCGCCGATGATCGGCAGGCCGCTCTCGCCCGCCGCGAGGCTGTATCCGACGAGCACCCAGATCACCGGCACGATGCCGAGGCACCACATGTTCATGTTGAGCATGTTCAGCGCGTTCTTGGCGCGCACCATGCCGCCGTAGAACAGCGCAAGCCCCGGCACCATGAACAGCACCAAGGCTGCTGCGGTCAATATCCAGGCGATGTTGCCTTCCATCACTTCTCTCCTCGTCGCGCGCGACTGCGCCAGCGGGCAATGGGACGGCTGATCCACCCATCATTGCAGGTCAGCGATGCTGTGCGGGGTTACGTGGCGACCGTCGGCATCGAACGGAGTTGCTGCCGTAGACAGCCGGCGCGTGTCGCTCAGGCGAGTTGCAAGGGACCCGGATCGGGCGCGCCGCAGACGATTTCCAGTCGTGCGACGCGTTCACGAACCAAGGCGACCTCTTCGCTCACCTTGTCGATTCGTCCGCCCAGGTGGAAGGTGATACTCAGGCCAGTGCCGAGCATGCCAGCGACGATGGCTGCGGCAGCGACAAGTACCGCCCACGCATCGACCACAATCTGTGTCGCCGCCATCACGCCACCTGCCATGGCCCAACCCTAGAACACACCGCTGCGGACGGGACCCGCATTTTCGCGCTGCATAGGCACCGACCGAGAAGCCGGCTGGGAGAGCCGGCGCTGCGGAGCTAGGGGGCGGGCAGGGTGCGCTGGGCGGCGTTGGCGGCTGTGTGGGTGCGGGTGGCGCCGTCGACGCGCTCGATGCGTGCGCTCGGCGCCACTGCGGCGATCGCGTCGCGTACGGCGTCGGGCATGGCAGCGGCGCCGCCCACGATGACGATGCGCGACGGCCGGTACTCGGCGACAATTTCCACGACGGCTGCCGACAGCTCGTCACTTGCGGAGTAGAGCACCGCTGAGTCGTCGGTGCGCGCTGCTACTGCTGCGGCAACACCGATGTCGGGTGGGCTCCAGCCGTTCGCCACGATCAGCGTCCGTCCTCGGGCGACGGTAGGGCTGCCCAGTGCCATGCGTGCTGCCGTTGCGGCAGTATCCACCCTGGTCGCCCCATCGAGGCGCTCCACCTCGATCGCCGGCGCTGCAGCCGAGACGGCTTCCGCGACCTCGGCCGAGACAGCGGCGGTACCGCCCACGATGATGATGCGCAGCGGCCGGTACTCCTCGATCACCGCCGCAGTGGCCTCGGGTAGCTCGTCAGCCGCGGTGTACAGCACGGCCGAGTTGTCGGTGCGCGCCGTCAGTGCCGCCGCGACGCCCAGATCGGGAGCGCTCCAGCCGTTCGCCACGATCAGCGTGCGCCGAGCCTGCCGGGCGGGATCGCCCAGCACGAAGCGAGCCGCTGCTGCGGCCGTGTCGATCCTGGTCGCACCGCTGAGCCGCTCGATGTTCGTCCCCTCGGCGGCGTCACGCACCTGGCCGACAACGGCGCTGCTCAGTGCCGCCGGACCACCGATGATCCTGATGTTGCGCGGTCGGTGTTCGCACAGCAGTTCTTCGGCATCGTCGGGCAGCGAGCCCGCAGATGCGTACAGCACGGCCGAGCCGGGGATCCGTGCCGCCAGCGCCGCCGCCACGCTGATGTCCGCCGGGCTCCAGCCGTTCGCCACGATGATCGTGGCGGTTCCGATCGCGGCGCGGCACTCGTCGTCGGCCGATCCGCCGCCGCCGCCGCCACCGCCACCGCCGACGGGGCCACCGCCGCCGCTCGGGCCACCACCGCTGGGGCCACCACCGGTCGGGGGCGAGGTGTCGACGGGGGTGGCCAGGTTCGCGACGGGGCCGCCGATCCGGATGTCGTCCTGCGTGTCGACATAGGCGGTCACCCGGTAGGAGTAGGCGCCGGGCGGGGGCGTGTCGGTGTAGGTCACGACGCCGTGGCTCGAGAGCGGCACAGCCTGGACGGTGACATCCGAGGTGTCGACCCTGAAGAACATCAGCGACTCGGTGTCGGTCGTCCCGTTGCCTGCCTCAAGGCTCAGCGGCGTAGCGCCGTACAGCTGCAACGTGTGGGTCTGGACGGGTGAAGCCTGCTGGGCACCCGCATCCGCGTTTACCGGGACGCTGGCATCGCCGCTTGCTGAGACGTCGCTGACGAAATGCCACGGCCCTCCGGCGGCCCGGCGCTCCAGCCGGTAGCCGGTCGGGTTCGAGTCTTCGGGCGCAGACCACCTGACCTGAACGGATCTGGCACCCGACCGGCTCGCCGTCACGCCGCTCACCATCTCAGGTGCCGTCACGCCCGCGGGCAGATCGCTGGCCGCAATGGTGACCGCCGCAGGGACCACGTCGAACCCTGCGGCGGTGCCGCCTACATCGATGACCTCGACACCCTCGGCCTCCGCGTCGTTGACGGGAGCGATCGTGAACCTCGCTGAGGCACTTGACTCACCGGCGGGAATAATCGCGCTCCACTGCGTCGGCGTGGCCGTGAAGTCCACGCCGCCGCCGGTCGCTGTTCCGCCCAGCCACAACGTCACCTCCGTGGGGGTGCTGCGCGTCACCGAGCCGGGCAGGTTCGCATGGACGGTGACCATCGTCGGGTCAGGGTCCGTCGTTGCCGAGTCCTGGCCCTCGCTGATGCTTAGGACATTCACCGACAGCGTGATCGTGCCCGAAGCGGTGTCGTCGTCGTCGATCTCCAGCGTTGCCGACGTGACGCTCAGCCCTCCCGATGCAGTGCCCCCAAAGACGACCGTCTCCGCCGGGCGCTGCGGGGAGCCGTCGCTCTCGTCAAGCGTGTCATCGTTCGGGTCGATGCGGAACGTCGCCGACGCGCTGGTTTGCCCGGCGGGGATCGTGATGTCCACTGCGTTGGCACCGCTGTCGGTCAGTTCCGCAGCCGGCGTGTAGTCGTTGTCTGCCGCGTCCGGGGCGGAACTCCGCTGAGCGGTGCCTGCCAGGCTCAGCGTGACCGAAGTGTCAGCTTCGAGCGTGCCCCCGTCGAGGGTGGCTGTCACCCTCACATTCGTGGCGTTGGCCCGCTCAGCCAGCCTGGTCGGGCTCACGGTGAGCGTCAGGCTGGTCGATGGAGCGTCGTCGTCTGTCAGGGTGATGGCCGGCGCGGTGGCCATGCTGAGCCCCGCGGCGGCGCCCGCCACCACGATCGTCTCGCCGTTCTCGGTCACGGTGTCCTGTGCGGGCGTGAACCGGATGACCGCAGTGGCGCTGGCTTCGCCGGCAGGGATCGTGATGTCGGCGTCGGCGTCGCCCAGCGCAGCCGGCGCGGTGTAGTCAGCATCGCGCTCCGCAGTTGACGCAGTACTGTCCACCGACAGGACCACATCGGTTTCGGTGAGGCGGATCGCGCCGCCGCGCAGCGTTGCGGTCACCGTGATGCTGACCGGCTGGCCCGCGCGCCGTTCATGGATGACGGTGGGCGAAACACTCAGGGCGATACCGGTTACGGTGTCGTTGTCGGCGAGCTCGATGCTCGCTGGCACCACCGTCAACGTGCCGGAGGTGCCATTCGTGGCGGCGACGTGACCGCCGACGGTGATCTTCTCGTGCGGTCGCTGCGCGGAGCCGTCGCTCTCGTCGATCTTGTCGTCGATCGGATCGATGAGCATCCGCAGCGTCGCACTGCGCTGTTCAGCGGGGATGACGATGGTCTTCCAGATCGGCGACGACGTGTAGTCGTCGTCTGGCACAGCGGTACCGCCCAAGCTCAGCAGCACCCGAGTCGGCGCGAGGCGCGCTCCCGCATCCAGCGTGGCTGTCACCTCGACACGTGTCGGCTCCGATGCCTCGGTGAGCGGGGACGCCGGCGTTGCGGTCAGCGTCAGCTGGGTCGACGTCGCGTCGTCGTCGTCGAGGTCGATGGTCGCTGAATTGACAGTGAACCGCTGGGCCGTGGGGCACGGATTCGCCGCGGCGCGGCACGCCTGGCCATTGACAACGATGGTTTCCTTGTTGCCTTCGTCCACCTCGTCGTCCGTGGGGGTCACGGTGAACTTGGCTTCCCCCTGCGAGGCGCCAGCGGCGATGGTGATCTGAGGCAGCGTCCCAGGATCGGCGTAGTCGGTGCCCTTGACAGCCGAGCCGCCCAGGCTGAGCGACACCGTCGTGGCCTCGGTGCGGGTGGCGCTGCCGCGCAGCCTCGCCCTCACGGTCACCTCGGTGCCCTGCGCGCTCTCGTCGATGCTGGCCGGACTCGCCGTCAGGTCGAGAATCGTGGAAGCGGTGTCGTTGTCGCGGATCGTGATCGTGGCGGTGCTGGCGCCCACCGTCATGCCGCCGGTGGCGGCACCGGCGATGACGATGGTCTCGTCGGACTCGTCGAGGCTGTCGTCGGCCGGGTCGATCTTGAACGTCGCGGTGCCGGAGGTCTGGCCCGCCAGGATCGTGATGGCGGGCAGGGACGCTGGGTCCAGCTCGTAGTCGGTGCTCTGCGTGCTCGAGGTGCTGTCGATGCTCAGCGCAACGGTCACATCGGCAGTGGGGGCCCCGTCGTTCACCTCCGCGGTCACCGTCACCTCGACGTTGTTGCTGTCGTTGGGGTCGCCTTCGGCGTCCTCGTCGATGGAGGTCTGGTTGCCCGCGGCGGAATCGGTGTCCACTCGCAGGGCTATGGCCGTCGATAGTTGATCGTCGTCGATGATCGTGATCGTCGTCGACGAGACGCTGAAATCTGTACCGGCTGACCCAGCGATGATGATGGTCTCGTTGGGATCCAGCAGCCGGTCCTGCTGGGGCTCGATGTTGAACTCGGCATTGCCCGATGCCTGGTTCGCTCCGATAGTGACCTGCGTGCTGAGGCTGCCCCGGTAGTCGTTGCCGATGCCTCGGTCTGCTGTGGATCCCGTGGCGCCGACGGTGACATCGACGGTGACCGCCTGAGTCGTACGTGTGATGTCACGCGCCGCGATCACCTGGAAGCGAGCGAGCGATGTGCCTTCGCCGACCTTGTCGTGTGGCGGTCCCGCGGGCGAGATGCGCCCGAGGCTGAGCCGGATGACCGGCTTTTCGTCGTCGACCAGGTTGATCGTGGCCGAAGTGACGTCGAAATCGGTGAGCGTGCCCCCCAAGGTGATGGTCTTGTTGCCCTCGGAGTCATTGTCGTCAGTGGGGTTGATCTTGAATCTGGCAGTGCCGGTGAGGCTGCCCTTGGGGATCGTGATGGTGTCCGGCAGCGTCGTGTGGCTGTAGTCGTCGTCAGCATCTGTGCCCGCCTGCGCGGAGCCGCCCAGCGCGCCGTCCAGATCCACCACGGTCGCCTCATCGAGCGACACCGTGCCCTGCAAGGTCGCCGTCACTGTCACCGCTATGTTGCCGCCGTCATTGATGTCGCCCGCCGCGTTCTCGTTGATGGCGGCCGGCGACATGCTCAGGTTGATGACGGTGGACGCCGCGTCGGCGGAGTCGTCGATGCTCAGCGTCGCGGAGCTCACCGAGATCGTGGTGGCATTCGGGGTCGTGGCCGCCGACGCCGACCCGGCGATGACGACGGTCTCCGACGCGCCCTCGTCCACGCTGTCGTCGACGGGGTCGAGCTTGATCGTGGCGGTGCCCTTTGTGGAGCCGGCGGCGATGGTGATGTCCACCGTGCTGTCGCCCAGCTCGGAGTCCGCCTCGTAGTCGGTGTTGCGCGTCGCGGTCGAGGTGCCGCCAACCGACAGTGTCACCGACACCGCCTCAGCCCGCGTTCCCCCGTCCAGCGTGGCGGTCACCGTCACCTCGACATCGCCGTTGGCATCGCCTGCGGCTTCCTCGTCGATGCTGGCCGGCGACACCGACAACGACAGGCTCGTGGACGGCGTGTCGTCGTCGACGATGGTGACGGTCGCCGCGTTCACCGTGAATCCCGACAGCGCGCCCGAGACGACGATCGACTCGTCGCCCTCGGACAGCCGGTCCTGGCTCGGCGTGATAGAGAACGCCGTCGCGGTGCCGCTGAGGCTTCCCGCCGGAATCGCGACAGTCGCAGGCAATCCGGTGTGGGTGTAGTCGGTCCCCGCCGTCGCGGTGCCGCCCAGCGACAGCGCCACCACGGTCGCCACCGAGCGCGACACGGTGCCCGACAACGTCGCTGTGACGGTCACCGATGTCGCCGAACTCTCCCCCTCGCCGATGCTGGCATCGTTCACGCTCAGCGTGATGGTCGTGGATGCCGTGTCGTCGTCGGAAATCGTGATGTCCGCCGAGGCCACTGAGATCGCTGTGCCGTCCGAGCGCGCCGTGCCTCCGATCACGATCGTCTCGCCGGTGCCCTCGTCGACGCTGTCACCGGTCGGGTCGAACTTGAACGTCGCGCTGCCGCTGGTTTGGCCGGCCGGGATCGTGATGTCCACCGTCGAGTCGCCCAGCGCCGCCGGCGCCGAGTAGTCGGTGCCGCGCGTCGCGGTCGAGGTGCCGTCCACACGCAGCGTCACCGTTGTCGCAGTCGGACGCGTGCCGCCATCGAGCGTCGCCGTGACCGTCACCTCGACATCGCCGTTGTCGTCCCCGGTTGCCTCTTCGTCGATGCTGGTGCTGGTCCCGGCGCCCGGGTCGGTGTCCACGCTCAACGTCAGGCTCGTCGACGGCGTGTCGTCGTCGGTGATCGTGATCGTCGCCGGGTTCACCGTGAACCCCGACAGCGTGCCCGAGACGACGATCGTCTCCCCGCCCGGCTCGGTCTCCTTGTCGTCGGTCGGGTTCACCTTGAACGTCACCGACGCGCTGGTGGCGCGGGCAGGGATCGTCACGCTCGACAGCGCCGTATGCGCGTAATCGGCGCTGGTCGCAGTGCCGCCCAGCGACAGCGCCACCACCGTCGCCTTGTCGTGCGACACCGCCGTGTCCGCCAGCGTGGCCGTCACCGTCACCACGACGTTGCCGCCGTCGTTGGGATCTCCGGCGGCGTTCTCCGCGATGATGGAAGGCGACACGCTCAGGTCGACGGTCGTCGACGCGGCATCAGTCGAGTCGTCGATCGAGATCGTCGCCGAGCTCACCGAGATCATAGTGGCGGTCGGGGTGGTGGCCGCCGACGCCGTCCCGGCGATGACGACGGTCTCCGACGCGCCCTCGTCGACGGAGTCGTCGGCGGGGTCGAGCTTGATCGTGGCGGTGCCCTCCGTGGAGCCGGCGGCGATGGTGATGTCCACCGTGCTGTCGCCCAGCTCGGAGTCCGCCTCGTAGTCGGTGTCGCGCGTCGCGGTCGACGTGCCGCCAACCGACAGCGTCACCGACACCGCCTCCGCGCGCGTCCCGCCGTCCAAGGTGGCAGTGACCGTCACCTCGACATCGCCGTTGTCGTCGCCTGCGGCCTCCTCGTCGATGCTGGCCGGCGACACCGACAACGACAGGCTCGTCGACGGCGTGTCGTCATCGACGATCGTGACCGCCGCCGCGTCCACCGTCAGCCGGTCCGCGGCCGGGCACGGGTCCGCGTCGGACGCGCACCCCGAACCGGACACCTCGATTGTCTCCGCGCCCTCGGTCAGCTTGTCGTCGACCGGGTTCACCTCGAACGTCGCCGTGCCCGAGGTCTGCCCAGCGGGGATCGTCACCGACCCCGGCCCCGTATGGGAGTAATCGGCAGACATCGCAGAGCCGCCCAGGCTCAGCGCCACCACCACCGCCTCGTCGTAGGCCACGCTGCCGCCCAGCGTCGCGGTCACCGTCACCGACACGTTCCCCTCCGAGTCGCCGTCGGCGTCCTCCGCGATCGAGGTCTGGTCGCCCGCGGCCGGGTCGGTGTCCACCCCCAGCGCCACCGCCCTCGACGCCACGTCAGTCGCGTCGTCGATCGACAGCGTCGCCGAGCCCACCGAGATCGTGGTCGCATTCGGAGTCGTCGCCGCCAACGCCGACCCCGCGATCACCACCGACTCCGACGCGCCCTCGTCCAGGCTGTCGTCCACCGGGTCGAACTTGACCGTCGCGCTGCCCTCCGTCTGGCCGGCGGGGATCGTGATGTCCACCGTCGAGTCGCCCAGCTCCGCATCCGCCGTGTAGTCCCCGGCGGCGCCGCGGTCCGCGGTCGACGCCGACCCCACGCTCAGCGTCACCGTCACCGCCTCGTCGCGCGTCCCCCCGTCCAGGGTGGCCGTGACCGTCACCTCGACATCGCCGTTGTCGTCCCCGGTTGCCTCCTCGTCGATGCTCGACGGCGACACCGACAACGACAACGACGTCGACGGCGTGTCGTCGTCGACGATGGTGATCGCAGCGCCGTTGACGGTGAACACGCTGCCGTCGCCCACCTGCCCGGAGAACGCGATCGTCTCGTCGCCCTCGGTCAAAGAGTCGTCGACCGGGGTGACCGTGAACGCCGCGGTGTGCCCCGACGACGCGCCGGCGGGGATCACCACCTGGGCGGGCAGCGAGCCCGTGTAGTCCGTGCCGCCGCCCGCCGCGGACGATCCGGCCGTGCTCAGCGTCACCGTCACCGCCTCGTCGCGGGTCACCGACGTGTCCGCCAAAGTCGCGACCACCTCCACCGAGGTCGCCGACGTCTCGCCCTCGCCGATGCTCGCGTCGGTCACTGACAGGTTGATGACGGTGGACGCCGCGTCGGCGGAGTCGTCGATCGAGATCGTCGCCGAGCTCACCGAGATCGTGGTGGCACTCGGGGTGGTGGCCGCCGACGCCGACCCGGCGATGACGACGGTCTCCGACGCGCCCTCGTCGACGGAGTCGTCGGCGGGGTCGAACTTGATCGTGGCGGTGCCCTCCGTGGAGCCGGCGGCGATGGTGATGTCCACCGTCGAGTCGCCCAGCTCGGAGTCCGCCTCGTAGTCGGTGTCGCGCGTCGCGGTCGACGTGCCGCCAACCGACAGCGTCACCGACACCGCCTCCGCCCGCGTCCCGCCGTCCAAGGTGGCAGTGACCGTCACCTCGACATCGCCGTTGTCGTCGCCTGCGGCCTCCTCGTCGATGCTGGCCGGCGACACCGACAACGACAGGCTCGTCGACGGCGTGTCGTCATCGACGATCGTGACCGCCGCCGCGTCCACCGTGAACCCCGACAGCGCGCCGCTCACGGAAATCGTCTCATTGCCTTCTGAGAGCCGGTCGTCGGTCGGGTTGACCTTGAACGTCGTCGTGCCCGAGGTCTGGCCTGCGGGGATCGTCACCGACCCCGGCCCCGTGTGGGTGTAGTCGGCGGACGTCGCCATGCCGCCCAAGCTCAACGCCACCACCGTCGCCTCATCGCGTGACACCGTGCCCGACAGCGTCGCCGTCACCGTCACGGTCACGTTGCCGCCGTCGCTCGTGTCACCCGCCGCGTTCTCCGCGATCGTGGACGGCGACACGCTCAGGACAATCTCCTTCACGACGGTGTCGTTGTCGGCGATGGTCAGCGTCGCCGAGCTCACCGTGATCGCGGTGGTGCCCGACACAGCGGTACCCGCGATCACGATCGTCTCGCCGGTGCCCTCGTCGACGCTGTCACCGGTCGGATCGATCTTGAACGTCGCGCTGCCGCTGGTTTGGCCGGCCGGGATCGTGATGTCCACCGTCGAGTCGCCCAGCTCCGCATCCGCCTCGTAGTCGCCGCCGCTTCCGGTGTCGCGGTCCGCGGTCGACGCCGACCCCACCGACAAAGTCACCGTCACCGCCTCGTCGCGGGTCCCCCCGTCCAGAGTCGCGGTCACCACCACCGCCACCGACGTCACCCCGTTGCCCGGGTCGTCGCCGGCCGCCTCCTCGTCCACGCTCGACGGCGACACCGACAAAGAAACGCCTGTCGCCTGCTGCTTCGTCTTGGCGGTGACGGCGTCGGTCCAGTCGCTGGTGCCCTCGTGGTTGGCGGCCCTGATCTGCACGTCGTAGGAGGTGTCGGGGTCGAGGCCGGTGATCTTGGCTTTGGTGGCCGTGCCCGAGTGCGCCCACGTCGTCCATGACGTCGCCGCCGTCTTCTTGTAGCGCAGCGCGTAGCCGGTGAGCGCCGGCACGCCCGAGGGTGCCACGGGGGCAGTCCAGCTGACATCCAGGCTGGTCGGCGACGCGGTGGCCACCGTCACCGACCGCGGCGTCAGGGGCGGCTCGTCCACGTCGTTCACGCTGATCGTCACCGCCGTCGCGGCGTCGAGCAGCCCGTCGGTGGCTGTCACCGTGACCCGATAGGTCTGCTTGGCCTCGTAGTCCAGTAGGACACCCGTGGCCGGGGTGATCTGGCCGGCTGCGTTGATCTCGAACGACGCCGCGTCGTCGCCGCTCAGCGAGTAGGCGAGCGTGTCGCCGTCGGGATCGGTCGCCGCCACCGGTGCGCCCACCGCGGTGGTCGAGTCGCTGTTCTCCGCCACCGAGCGCGACACGGTCGCCGATGCGAACACCGGCGCCCGCTGGAACCTCGCCGCTCGTTCCCGCACGTCGAGTGCGTTCGCGGCGTTGAGCACCGTGTCGTAGTCGTTGTTGCGGATGGGGTTGTCGCCGGCGGTGTAGCTGACGGTGACCGTCGCGTTCTGCGCCGGCGGAGAGGCCAGGCTCAGCAGCACCTTGTTGCCCACCACCCGCACCGGGCTGGCCGCGGCCAGCGACACCGCCGAGCCGCCCACCGTCACTTCGAAGTCGCCCGCCGCGGGCACCGAGCCGTCATCGAGCGGCCTGCTGTAGACCAGCGCGACTGTCGATTCCCAGAATGCGACGCGCTCCAGTCTCGGGCAGCCGTCGAACGCGGTGGCAAACCGCACTGCAGCAGACCCCGACGCCCCGTCGGGATCGGTGGCGGTCACCGTCACCGCGGTGATCACCGGGCTCGTCAATGCCGGGCGGATCGCGTCGATCTCGCACCTCGAGCGGGCCTGGAAGAACACCGTGCTCAACGGCTCCAGATACGCCGGGCCGTCCGGCGCGGGCTTCGCCACCTCGGCGGGATCGGCCGCTGCCGTGTAAGTCAGGGTGTCGCCGTCGCTGTCGGTGCACGACAGCCCCCGGAAATTCGCCAAGATCTTCGCCGGCGCGTTCACCGGCTGCTCTCCGGACCCCGCCGAGCACACCGGCGCGGCGTTCGCCGGCGCCGACTTGCTGCCGTCTGCCAGATGACCCGCTTGGGACCCCAACCCGGCATGGGTCAGCGACGCGGCCCGGCCCGAGCCGTCCACCAGCGTGGCCCCGCCGGCCAGCGACACCACCGCACCGCCCGGCACCGACACACCGTCGTTGTCAGAATCAGCCGCCACCACCGAATAGCGGAACCGCAGCGTCGACGCCGTCCCCGACGTCGAACCTCCCCTCACCAAACTCGCCGTTCGCGCCGTGCCCCCCACATCGAGGCTCACCCCGATCAACGCACCCGTCGCCGACACATCCCAGGTCACCGGCCCGGCCCACGTGACGTCCACCACAATGTTCTGGCCCGCCCCGTAGGTCTCCTTCGTGCCGTTGTTGTCGACATCCAGACGCGGCGACGACACCACCGCCACACCCGAGACCGCCACACCCCCAGACAGCGTCGACCCCGACACCGCATCGGACCAGCCGCCGGTGCCGTCGGCATTGACCGCGCTGACCTGCACCTCATAGGCGGTGGCCGCCTCCAAGCCGGTGATCGTCGCCTCCACGCCCGTGCCCGAAAGCGCGAAATCGGTCCACGACGACTCCGACGACTTCTTGTACCGCAGCGCGTAACCGCTCACCGCCGGCACCCCCGACGGCACCACAGGCGCGGTCCAGGCCACCTTCACGCTCGTCGGCGACAACCCCGACACCGACACTGCCGTCGGCTTGCCCGGCAGCTCGACCACGTTTGTCACGGTGATGGCGACGACGCGGGTGTCGTCCACCGCGGTGTCCGCGTTGCCGTCGTCGTCTTTGCCGTCGCTCACCTGCACGATCAAGTTCAGGGTCGCCTCGTCCTCGTGGTCCAGCGACGCCTCCGCCGCCACCGTGATCGCCCCCGACGAGTCGACCGCGAACGACGCCGCGTCATCACCGCCCAGCGAATACGACAGTGTGTCCCCCTCGGGATCAGTCGCCGCCACCGTGCCCATCGAAGTGCCCGCCGCCGAGTTTTCCGCCACCGACAGCGCCGTGGGCGCCGACGACGGGAACGACGGATTGCGATTGGCGGGGGCGGGATTGACCAAGCCGGTCACACGCAGGCGCAGCGGGCCGTTGTTGGAGGCGGTCCATCCATTGCTCGAGGTATTCGTCCGCCAAGTCATCTTGTCGGCCACGCTCCATCCCGCGGCCGCGCCGGAGTCCTCGGCGGTGCTGCTGGTGCTCGAGGGCCGACCTCGGGTTCCCTCCACAACCACCCAGTACGTGGTGTTGGCGGCGAGCTCGAAGCCGTCGCCGGGGGCAGCGAACTCGTTGAAGCCGAACTCCAGCGACGACGGATTCGCGAACGTGCCAGCAAACACCGTCGGATCGCTGTTCGCGGCGCCCAGGGGCAGGCTGGTGGCCAGCTTGACCGTCACCCCTGTCGGCGACTCGTCGCCGAAGGGGCGGAACCTCAGCGCCACCCGGGTCAGGGTGTACCCGTCGGGATTCGCACCGGTAGTGAACGCCGTTGCGGTGTCCTGGCCGCTCAGCGTCCAGATGGTCGGTCCTGCAGTCTGAGCCAGGGTGGACACCAGCACCTGCTCGCACACGTCCCCCGCCTGGGCCTTGGTGTGGTCCACCTTGTGGGCCGCATCGGCGGCCACGCCGTCGTGGGCCAGCGCGACCGCCGTTCCGTCGTCGGTGAGCATCGTGCCGCCGTTGAGCTCCAACGAATTGCCCACCACCGCCACGCCCGCCGTGGAGGAGTCCCCCGCGGCCACGGCGTAGGCGAACACCAGATCGACTGTGTCGCTGCCCGACTCATAGGCCGCCCACCGCTCGCCCGAGGTGCCGGCCGCCAGCCTGATCTTCAGCCTCGGCGTCCCGGTGACCGTCACCGCCTTGGTGAACCGCACCGTCACCCGGATCACATCGCTGCGCCCGTAGACATCGGCGGTACACGCCATCGACGAGACCGCCGCCCCGTCCACCCCCGGCGCCACGTCTGTCCTGCCGAGGCCAGCGGTCGACCAGCCACTGGTGCCCTCGTCGTTGGCGGCGCTCACCTGCACGCCGTAGCCCGAATCGGAGTCGAGGCCGGTGATCGTCGCTATCGGCGACGTGAGACTTTGGGGAAGGTCGGTCCATCCCGGAGGATCCCCCGCCTTCCGGTAGCGCACGCTGTAACTGGTGATCGCCGGGACGCCCGGCGGCACCACGGGCGGGACCCAGCTGACGTTCAGGCTGGTCGCCGATGCGGTGGTCACTGTGGGCTGCGTCGGCCTCGGGGGCGGCTCGTCCACATCGGTGACGCTGATGGTCACGGCCGTCTCGGCGTCGAGCAGCCCGTCGGAGGCCACGACCGTTACCTCATAGGTCTGCGTGGCCTCGTAGTCCAGGAGGACACCCGTGGCTGGGGTGATCTGGCCCGCCGAATCGATCTCGAAGGATTCCGCGTCGTCGCCGCCCAGCGAGTAGGCGAGCGTGTCGCCGTCGGGATCGGTGGCCGACACCGGCGCGCCCACTGCGCTGAGCGAGCCGCCGTTCTCGGCGATCGAGCGCGACACGGTCGCCGCAGCGAACACCGGCGCTCTCTGGAGCGCGGCGGCGCGTTTGTCCAGGTTGAGTGCATCTGCGGCGTCGGGCACCGCGCGGTAGCCGGCGTTGCGGATCGGGTCGTCGCCGGCGGTGTAGCTGACGGTGACCGTCGCGTTCTGCGCCGGCGCAGAGGCCAGGCTCAGCAGCACCTTGTTGCCCACCACCCGCACCGGGCTGGCCGCGGCCAGCGACACCGCCGAGCCGCCCACCGTCACTTCGAAATCGCCCGCCGCGGGCACCGAGCCGTCATCGAGCGGCCTGCTGTAGACCAGTGCAACGGTCGATTCCCAGAATGCGATGCGCTCCAGTCTCGGGCAGCCGTCGAACGGGGTCGAGAACCGCGCCACAGCAGACCCCGACGCGCCGTCAGGATCGCTGGCGGTCACCGTCACCACCGTGATCGCCGGACTCGTCAATGCCGGGCGGATCGCGTCGATCTCGCACCTCGACCGCGCCACGAAGAACACCGTTTCGGCCCACCCCGCATACGTCACGCC
Organism: Candidatus Poriferisodalis sp.; assembly: GCF_965208925.1. GTDB lineage: Bacteria > Actinomycetota > Acidimicrobiia > Acidimicrobiales > Poriferisodalaceae > Poriferisodalis. Next base: position 226,190 of record NZ_OZ242364.1, read on the forward strand.
GTCCGGCTGCGCCACCTGAGCGGGATCGGCCGCCGCCGTGTAGGTCAGGGCGTCGCCGTCGCTGTCGGTGCACGACAGCCCCCCGAAATTCGCCAAGATCTTCGACGGCGCGTTCACCGGCTGCTCCCCGGACCCCGCCGAGCACACCGGCGCGGTGTTCGCCGGCGCCGACTTGCTGCCGTCCACCAGATGACCCGCCTGGGACCCCAGCCCCGCATGGGCCACCGACGCCGCGCTGCCCGAGCCGTCCACCAGCGTGGCCCCGCCAGCCAGCGCCACCACCGCGCCTCCCGACGCCGAAACTCCCACACCATCAGCGTCGGCATCAGCCGCCACCACCGAATAGCGGAACCGCAGCGTCGACGCCGTCCCCGACGTCGAGCCGCCCGTCACCAAACTCGCCGTTCGCGCCGTGCCCCCCACGTCGAGGCTCACCCCGATCGACGCGCCGGTCGCCGACACGTCCCAGGTCACCGGCTCGGTCCACGTGACATCCACCACAACGTTCTGGCCCGCCCCGTAGGTCTCCTTCGTGCCGTTGTCGTCGGCATCCAGACGCGGCGACGACACCACCGCCACTCCCGAGACCGCCACACCCCCGGCATCGGTGGTACCGGTGCCGGAGTCCGACCACACGCTGGTGCCCGCGCTGTTCACCGCGTTCACCTGCACCTCGTATTCAGTGCTCGCCTCCAGGCCGGTGATGGTTGCCGTGACGCCAGTGCCCGAATGCGCCCACGACGACCACTGCGCCGCCGGCGACATGCCCGACTTCCGGTAGCGCACGCCGTAGCCGGATATTGCCGACCGTCCTGCCAGGACAGGCGCCGTCCAGGTCACTCCTAGGCTGGTCGACGACCTTGCTGTCACCGACGGGACCGCCGGCGCATCGAGCACCGGCGACTCGTCGTCGACGAGGCTGATCGTCGCCTGGGCCGCGGTGAGATCTGAGACCGTTCCCGAGATGACGATCGTCTCGTCGCCCTCGTACATCTCGTCGTTTGAGGGGTTGATCTTGAATGTCACGGTGCCTTCGGTACCGTCCGCCGCGATCGGGATCGACGGCAGTGCAGCGGGCGCGGTGTAGTCGCCGCCGCTGCCGGCGTCCCTGGTTGCAGTGGAGCTGCTGTGTACCGACAGCGCCACCGAGGCGTCCGCCTCGAGGGTGCCCCCGACCAGCGTCGCCTTCACCGTCACCACGATGTTGCCTTCGTCGTTGACGTCGCCCGCTGCATCCTCGTCGATGCTGGTGCTGTTCCCGGCGCCGGGTTCGGTGTCCACGCTCAGGGTCACGCCCGTCGCCCGCTGCTTGGTCTCGCCGGTGCCGGTGGCCGACCAGCCGCTGGTGCCCTCCGCGTTGGCGGCGTTCACCTCCACGTCGTAGGCGGTGCTGTGCTCGAGGCCGGTGATGGTCGTCGTGACGGCAGTGCCCGAATGCGCCCACGACGACCACTGCGCCGCCGGTGACTTGCCCGACTTCCGGTAGCGCACGCTGTAGCCGGTGAGCGCCGGCTTGCCGTCCATGTCGGGCGCGGTCCAGCTCACATCCACACTGGTGTGCGACGCGGTTGCCACCGACGGCATCGCAGGCGCGTCAGGCGGCTCGTCCACATCGGTCACGCCGATCAGCACCGTGATGCGGTCGTCGATGGCCGCCTCCACCTCGGCGTTGCCCTCGGCGTCGGTGCCGTCGGTCACCTGCACGGTGATCGAATAGGCCGATCTCTCCTCGAAGTCCAGCGACGCCGTCGCCGACACGGTGATCTGCCCCGACGAGTCAATGTCAAACGATTCGGCATCCGCGCCGGCCAGCGAGTAGGCCAGCGTGTCACCGCTGTCGGCGTCGGTGGCCGCCACCGTGCCCACCACGGTGCCCGCAGCGCTGTTCTCCGCAACGCTCTCGCGTTCGCACCCGGCGTCGCCGAACGACGGCGCCGAGTTCGCTGCCGGGTTCACGAAACCGTTCAGGCCGATCTTCAGCGGAGTCGCCGTGGTCTGGACGTCGGCCGACTTCAACCTGGCTGTGGAGCTGTCCGCCACCAGCCAGCCCGCCTGGCCGCCCGAATCCTCACCCGTGTCGGAGGTATGCCGCAGCGTCACGCCCGAGCCCGACGAAAACACCACCGTGTAGCGGCGGCCCGGAAGCAGCGTCGTGCCATCGGGCGCACCGAGAGAGTTCACCCCCGCCGACAGCGTGGTGGGCACGGTCAGGGTCGCCACCACCGTGCGGCAGTCATTGGTGGGGAAGCCGCCCCTGACCACTTCGGCGGTCATGGCACCGTTGAAAGAGCCCTGCACATCCACGTCGACCGCGTCCAGCAGATAGCCGCCCGCGTTCGGTCCCGTCGACACCTGCTGGGCGGCATCGAACGACCCCAAGGCCCGCGATCCCGACGCTGTCACTCCCAGGTTGGACACCAGCGTCGATGCCCGCGTCGAGCCGCCTGCCGTGGCCGACCAGGCACCCGCTCCCCCGAGGTTGCGGGCTCGCACCTGCACCACATAGTCGGTGTCGGCAGTCAGCCCGGTGACGGTCGCGGTGGTGCCGGTGCCGGTTCCGAGGACGTCGGTCCAGTGCGACTCGCTGGCCGGCGCCGACGTGCCCGCGAACCAACGCAGGTCGTGGTCGGTGATCGCCGCGTTGCCGGTTGCCACCGGATCGGTCCAGCTCACATCCAAGCTGGTCGGCGACGCCACCTTGACCGTCACCCCGGTCGGCGCATCCGGCTTTACCACCGAGACGCCGCTTGTGTGGCTGAGTGCCATGCGCACTGACGAGCCGCCGCTGTGGGCGGTCCACGTGCCGCTGTTGGTGGACTCGTGGGCGTTGTTGTGGATGTTCCAGCCGCTGAGGCCGCCCGAGTCCTCGCCGTCGCTTTGGGTGCGGCCGACCCGGACGTGCCCGGTGGCCTCGAGCACCAGTGCGTATCCCGTGTTGGTCGTCAGCGTCGAGTCGGCGGGCGCCGTGAAGGTGTTGACCGCGTTGGCCGTCACCGTCGCCGGGCCGCTCAGCGATATCAGCCGAGTCTTCGGCAACAGATCCTGGCCGGTGCTCCAGATGCTGGCGGTGATCGTGGCGCCGGCCGGGAACTCGGCGATCATCACATCGACATCGGAGAACTCGAACGTCGCATTGCTGCTGCTGCCGGTGAAGAACAGCTGAGCCACCCGGACGGTCTGGCTGTTGCTGACATTGCCCACGCTGAAATGCGAGCTGTCCGCCGTCTGGCCCAGATTGCCCACCAACGCCGTCACCGGCGCACCCGTGCTGCCGAACCCGCTCGGCGACCACCCGCTGTCGCCCCGCGCGTTGGTGGCACGCACCTGCACCTCATACACCGCGCCCTGCGACAAGCCCGTGATCGTCGCCGAAGTGCCAGTGCCCGAATGGGAATGAGACGCCCACGCCGACTCCGCCGGCTTCTTGTAGCGCACCCCGTACCCGGTCACCGCCGAACCCCCCGCCAACGGGCGCGCCGTCCACTCCACCTTCACGCTCGTCTCCGACACCCCCGTCACCGTCACACCAGCCGGCGAACGCGGCGGCCCGTCGTTGTCAAGGAAATCGATCGTCGCGCCATGCACCGTGAACCCCGGCGCCGAACCCCCCACCACGATCGTCTCGTCACCCTCCACGGTTGTGTCGTTCACCGCCGTGAACCTCAACGGCGACGCCGTAACAGCCGACAAACTCCCCGCCGGGATCGTCAAAGTGCCCAGCGGATCCGGCGACACCGTGTAATCCCCGCCAACCCCCTTGACCGCCGTACCCGACAAACCCAACGTCACCACCGTGTCCACATCCAGCGCCGTACCACCCCGAAGCGCCGCAGTCACACTCACCCCAACCGCCGAACCACCCTCCTCGATCTCAACAACATCCACACCCAAATCAATCGTCGTCGGCACCGCCTCATCATCAACAACAAACAACGACGCAGAACTCACAACCAGGCTGCTAGTGCCCGAGGCGGCGGTGCCGGTGATCACCACCGTCTCGGTGATCTCGTCGAGCATGTCGGTGGCCGGGTTGATCTTGAACGTCGTGGATCCGCTCGCCTGCCCGGCCCGGATCGTGATTTTCGGCAGCGTCGCCGTCGCCAGCGAGTAGTCGGTGCCGCTGGTCGCGGTCGACGAGACGCTGTCCACCGACGGCGTCACGATGGTGTCCGCCTTCAGCGTGGGGCCGTCGAGCGTCGCAGTCAACGTCACCTCGAAGTTGCCGTCGTCGTCGCCCGGTGCCTTCTCGCTGACGCGATCAGGCGTCACGCTCAGCGACAGGCTCGTCGAAGGGTTCACCGTGACAGGCGGGGCGCCGCTTGTGTGGCTGAGTGCCATGCGCACTGACGAGAAGCCGCTGTGGGCGGTCCACGTGCCGCTGTTGGTGGACTCGTGGGCGTTGTTGAGGATGCTCCAGCCGCGGGCGCGGGCGGAGTCCTCGTCGTTGCTTCGGGTGCGGCCGACCCGGACGTGCCCGGTGGCCTCGAGCACCAGTGCGTATCCCGTGTTGGTCGTCAGCGTCGAGTCGGCGGGCGCCGTGAAGGTGTTGACCGCGTTGGCCGTCACCGTCGCCGGGCCGCTCAGCGAGTACACCTGTGCTCCGGGAAAGACGTTGTTGCTCTTGTCCCGGACGATGGACCAGATGCTGGCGGTGATCGTGGCGCCGGCCGGGAACTCGGCGATCATCACATCGACATCGGAGAACTCGAACGTCGCATTGCTGCTGCTGCCGGTGAAGAACAGCTGAGCCACCCGGACGGTCTGGCTGTTGCTGACATTGCCCACGCTGAAATGCGAGCTGTCCGCCGTCTGGCCCAGATTGCCCACCAACGCCGTCACCGGCGCACCCGTGCTGCCGAACCCGCTCGGCGACCACCCGCTGTCGCCCCGCGCGTTGGTGGCACGCACCTGCACCTCATACACCGCGCCCTGCGACAAGCCCGTGATCGTCGCCGAAGTGCCAGTGCCCGAATGGGAATGAGACGCCCACGCCGACTCCGCCGGCTTCTTGTAGCGCACCCCGTACCCGGTCACCGCCGAACCCCCCGCCAACGGGCGCGCCGTCCACTCCACCTTCACGCTCGTCTCCGACACCCCCGTCACCGTCACACCAGCCGGCGAACGCGGCGGCCCGTCGTTGTCAAGGAAATCGATCGTCGCGCCATGCACCGTGAACCCCGGCGCCGAACCCCCCACCACGATCGTCTCGTCACCCTCCACGGTTGTGTCGTTCACCGCCGTGAACCTCAACGGCGACGCCGTAACAGCCGACAAACTCCCCGCCGGGATCGTCAAAGTGCCCAGCGGATCCGGCGACACCGTGTAATCCCCGCCAACCCCCTTGACCGCCGTACCCGACAAACCCAACGTCACCACCGTGTCCACATCCAGCGCCGTACCACCCCGAAGCGCCGCAGTCACACTCACCCCAACCGCCGAACCACCCTCCTCGATCTCAACAACATCCACACCCAAATCAATCGTCGTCGGCACCGCCTCATCATCAACAACAAACAACGACGCAGAACTCACAACGAACCCAGGCGCCGCGCCGGCGATCACGATCGTCTCGGTGGACTCTGCGACCTGGTCCTGCTCCGGGGAAATCTGGAACGTGCGGTCCGCGGAGGCCTCGCCCTCGCCGAGACTGATCGACAGGCTGCGTGCGCCCCGGTAGTCCTTGCCCGCACCCCTCATCGCCGTCGAGCCGTCCGCGCCGATGGTCACTGCCACCGTCACCGGCGCCGAGTTGGCCGACACGTCGCGGCTCGCGGTCACCGTGAACGTGGTGGGGGACGCGTTCTCATTGATCTGGATGGCGTCGAGGCTCAGCGTGATCACCGGCTTGTCGTCGTCCTCCAGCGTGATCGTGGCTGGGTCCACGATGAACTCGCCGGCGGTGCCGCCCACGACAATGGTCTCGTCGCCCTCGAGGCGATTGTCCTGGGTCGGGGTGATGGTCAGCGACACGGTCGTGGAGGCGGCCGACTCCCCCGCAGGGATGGTGACGGTGCCCAGCGTCTCGGGCGATGACCTGTAGTCGGCTTCGTCACCGGTGCCCCGCCTGGCGGATGAATCGCTCGTGATGGCGAGCTTCACCGTCGTGTCCTCGCTGCGCAGCGCATTGCCGGCCCAGGCGGCGGACACCGTCACCTCAACGGCCTCGCCAGCGCCCTCGCTGATGCTGTCGACATCCACGCTCACGACTATCTCCGACACGGTGTCGTTGTCGGAGAGCACGAGGGTGGCGGGGCTCACTCCGAGGCTGTCGGTGCCCGAGGCGGCGGTGCCGGTGATCACCACCGTCTCGCCGGCACCCTCGTCGAACAGGTCGGATGCCGGGTTGATCTTGAATGTCGCGGTGCCGCTGGTCTGTCCGGCAGCGATGGTGACCGGCGGCAGCGACGCGCTGGCCAGCGAGTAGTCGGCAGTGCCTGCGGTGGAGGTGCTGTCCCGCGACAGGGCCACGGTGGTGTCCGCCTCCAGCGGGCCGCCGTCGAGCGTCGCGATCACCGTCACCTCGACGTTGCCGTCGTCGTCGCCCCACGCCCCTTCGCTCACCCGATCAGGCGTCAGGCTCAGCGACAGGCTCGTCGCCGGGGTCACCACGACTGCAGGGGCCTCGCCCTCCTCGTTGATCCGCATGCGCACTCTCGCGCTGTCGCTGGGGGTCGTCCAGTTCGTGCCGCCGTCCGTCGACTCAAATCTCGAGGAGATGCTCCAGCCGCTGGCGCTCCCCTCGTCTTCGTCGGAGCTTCTCGTGCTGCCGAGCTTGACGCGACCGGTGGCCTCCAGCACCACAGCAAAACCCCTGTTGGCCGTCAGCGTCGAGTTGGCGGGCGCCGTGAACGTGTTGACCGCGTTGGCCGTCACCGTCGCCGGGCCGCTCAGCGATATCAGCCGAGTCGTCGGCTGCAGATTCTGGCCAGTGCTCCAGATGCTGGCGGTGATCGTCGCGCCGGCCGGGAACTCAGCGATCATCACCTCGACATCGGAGAAGTCGAACGTCCCATCGCTGCTGCTGCCGGTGAAGAACAGCTGGGCCACCCGGACGTTCTGTTCGACGATGCGGCCGATGCGGCCGACGCTGATGGAAAGGGCGAACGGAGTCTGACCCAGATTGCCCACCAGCAACTTCTTGGTGGGCGTCGGCATCGCCGATGACGACCCCGACGTCGTGCCGCTGGCCGCGGTGGACCAGGCCCCGGCACCGTCGGCATTCACAGCGCGCACCTGCACGAGATAGGCGGTGCCGGCGTCCAAGCCCGTGAGCGTGGTCGAGAGGCTGACGCCGGTGACGACATGACCCGACCAGGCGCCCTCGGACGACTTCTTGTAGCTCACCTCATAGCCGGTGACCGGCGGCCGGCCGGAGGCGCTCGGTGCGGTCCAGCTCACGGTGAAGCCCGAAGTCGATTCCGCGCTCACTGAGGGCAGGCCGGGTGCACGAGGCTGCTCGGCGGCGTCGGTGACGTTGATCGTGATGGCGATGGAGTCGTCGACAGCGGGCGTGGCCTCGGCGGCGCCGCCGGCATCCTCGCCATCGGTCACCCGGGCGGTGACGGAATAGCTCGACTTGGACTCGTAGTCGAGCGAGACGTTCGGCTTGAGGGTGATGCGGCCCGTGGCACTGATGTCGAACAGGCGCGCATCGGTGCCTGCCAGCGAGTAGGTCAGCGTGTCGCCCTCCACATCACCGGCCGCTGCCGTGCCCAACCACGTCCCAGCGGCACTGTTCTCGGCCACGAAGAGCGACTTGGCCGGGCCGTCGTCGAACGCCGGCACCGTGTGAGCCGACGGCGGGTTCGACGCCCGGTTGGATGCCTCCCAGAACGCCTCGCGACCGGTCTGCTGGGCGTAGTTGCCTGCTGCGTCACGCGCATTCGAGTTGAAAGTTGCGTGGACATGGGAGTCGGTGGCGCGTAGCGGGAGCCGACTTAACACGTCCTCCATGGCGACGGTGACAACCCGGCCGGCGACCGAGGCACTCCCTGCGCCAAGGTCGTATTCCAACTCAAAGGTTCCATCGCGCTCGAACTCCAACGTGACACTGGGGTTGCCCGGTACGACACCCGGCGCCAGGCGCTCGTCATAGGTGGCCTGCACGTTGTAGCCAAACGCGATCAACGACCCTGGGACGATCCGCGGCGAGCGGGTGTCGACCTGGTGCCGGGGATCGTGGCCGATCCTGGCGTGGCTGGGATCGGCATCCGTGGTGGCCCCTGTGGCGCGAATGGCAGCAGCGCCGCTGACGCTCAGGCTGTCGGCGTCGATGGCGATGCCCCGCGTCGATGTGTCTCCCGCTGCCACCCTGTAGGTGAACTCCAGCGTCGTGGTGTTGGTGCGCCCCTTGCTGGCGTCGAACGTCATCGTCTTCTCGCCGAAATCGGGATCGAGCCGCAGGCGCAGCACCGGGGCGCCCACCACGTCTACCGGAGAGTCGAAGGTCACCCGGGCGCGCACCACATGGCCCGGCCCGTAGGTCTCCTTGACGCCGTCGAAGTCCGAGTCGGCCGGGGCCGCAGACACCAGTGCCACGCTGCTCACCCCGGGCTGGTAGCTCGCCGAGCGGTCGGTGAACCCGCGAGCATTGATGGGATTGTCACGCGGGGTGTAGCTCACGGTCACCGTATCGCTGCGCAACACCGCCCGGGCCAGCGTGAGCACCACCGACTGGCCGGCGACGCTCACCCCGCCGCGGGCCGCGAGCGGCACCGCGGTGCCGCCCACCTTCACCTCGAAGTCGCCCGCTGCGGGAATCCAGCCGGCGTTGAGCGCGGAGTCGAAGGTCAGCGTCACGGCGGCATCGCGGAATGCGGCGCCCGCCAGTGACGGGCACCCGCCGAAGGCGGTGCTGAAGCTCGCCGAGCCCGTCGCCGCGGTGCCGTCGGGATCGACCAGGGTGATCGTCGCCGTCGTGGCAACCGGGCTGGTCAGTGCCGGGGTGATCGACCCGAGCTGGCAGTGACCCGGCGCCTCGAACCACAACCGGCCACGGGCCTGGTCATAGGAGATGGCCCGGGCCAGTGCCGCAGGCACGCTGCTCACCGACACCGCCAGCGTGTCCCCGTCGGCGTCGCTGCACACCAGGCCGTCACGCACCGCGGTCGACCCTGCCGGCGCCACTACGGACCCGGCGACCGAGCCCGTGCACACCGGCGCAGCGTTCGCCGGCGCCGACCGGCTGCCGTCCACCAGGTGGTGCGCGTGCGCGGCCACGCCGCTGTGAATGCGCCCGGCCGCCAGGCCTGAGGCAGCACTCACCAGCGTCGCATTGCCTGTCGTGGTCACCAGCGTCGCACCGGAGGCCGCCGTCACCGCCACGCCGTCGGCGTCGGTGTCGCTTGCCCGCACCGCGTAGCGGAAGCGCAGCGTGGTCGCGGTGCCGCTCGTCGCTCCGCCCGTCACCAGGGATGCCGTCTGGGGTGTGCCGCCCACGTCGAGGCGCACCCCGATGGCGGCGGCCCCCGAGACCCGCCACGTCACCGGCACCGGCCAGGTCACGTCCACCACGATCGGCTGGCCCGCCCCGTAGGTGTCGTTGGTGCCGTCGCCGTCGGCATCGAGGCGCGGCTTGGACACCACCGACACGGCCGAGATTGCGAGCGCGGTGGAAGCGGTGCCCGAGGCCGACCACTCGCTGTCGCCCTCGGCGTTGGTGGCGCGCACCTGCACCCGGTACGTGCCTGCGGCGTCCAGGCCGCTGATGGTGGCCGTGGTGGCGGCGCCGGCGTCGAGCACTTCAGTCCAGGCTGAGGCGTTGCTCGGGTCGGCGCTGCCCTTGAACCAGCGCAGATCGTGATCGGTGACCTCGGGCTTGCCGGTGACATCGGCAGCAGTCCACTGCACGCGCAGGCTGGTGGGCGATGCCGCGCTCACCTGCGGCGTGCCCGGTACCCCCGGCGGCTCGTTCTCGTCGGTGACGTCGACTGTGACCGCGATGGTGTCGTCGTTCGTTGCCGTGGTCTCGGCGTCGCCGTCGATGTCCTCGCCGTCGGTCACCTGCGCGCTGAACGAATGCCTCGGCTTTGCCTCGAAGTCGAGCGTGACGCCCGACTTCACGGTGATCTCGCCCGAGGCGCTGATGTCGAACGAGCTCGCATCGGTGCCCGCGAGCGAATAGGTCAGCGTGTCGCCGTCGACATCGGTGGCCGCCGCGGTGCCGACCGACGCCCCGTCGGCGTTGTTCTCGCCAATGGACAGCGTGGACGCGGCGCCGTCGTCGAAGGCAGGCGCCGATGCGGGCGCGCCTTGGCCCGACGCCGACCAGCCGCTGGTGCCCTCGGCGTTCGCGGCGTTGACCTGCACCTGGTAGGCGGTGCCGGAGTCGAGTCCGGTGATCGTGGTCGACACGGTCGTGTCGGTGTGGGCGTGAGCGGTCCACACCGTCTCGGTGGTCTTCTTGTACTGCACCCCGTAGCCGGTGATCGCCGGCTTGCCGCTCACATCGGGCGCGGTCCAGCTCACCGTCACGCTGGACCGCGAGGCGGTGACCACGGTGGGCGCTGCCGGCGAGTCGGGCGGCTCATTCACGTCGGTCACATTGATGGTCACGTTGTGGGTTGCGTCCACGCTGGTGTCCACGGTGCCGTCGTCGGCCAGGCCGTCGCTCACCGACACTGTGGCCGCATAGCTCGACTTGGCCTCGAAGTCGAGCGTGGCGCTCGATCCCACGGTGATCTGGCCCGATGAGTCGATGTCGAATGCAGCGTCGGTGGCGGTGTCGAGCGAATAGGTCAAGGTGTCGCCGTTGGCGTCGGTGGCCGCCACCGTGCCCACCGAGGTGCCCGACGCGCTGTTCTCGTCCACGCTCAGCGCCGTCGGCGCCGTAGACGGGAAGGTCGGCTTCACATTCTGGCTGCTGTTGGACACCGTCTTGTTGGAGAAGCCGTCGGCCGGGTTGGCCGCGACGTCCCGCACCGGGTTGGAGGACGGCTTGGCGTAGCTGACCGTCGCCGTGTCGGTGCTGATCACTGGGGTGGCCAGCGTCACCGTCACCACTTGGTCGCTGATCGACACCGCTGCGCTGGTACCCGAGATCGTCCGGGCCGGGCCACTCTCCGGCGTCACCCTCACGCTGAACGCGCTGCCCGCCGGCGCCGAGTCGCTGTCCAGGGCCTCGTTGAAGCGCACCTTGAGCGTGGTGCCGTTCACTGACGCCGAGGAGAACTTCGGCGCCAGCCCGTCCACCTTGTGCGCGGAGTTGTGATTGACCTTGGCGAAGGCCAGGTTCGCCGTGATCGTGGTGCTTCCGGTGGCATAGATGGCGCTGCGGGGCGTGGTCAACGTGTTCGCGAGGAACGCGATGCCCGGACGCGACAGGTTGTTCTTCACCACCGTGTAGGTGAACTCCAGCGTGGTGGTGTTGGTGCTCCCCTTGCTGGCGTCGAAGGTCATCGTCTTCGTGCCGAAGTTGGGGTCGAACCGGAGTTGCAGAGAGGGCGAGCCCACCACGTCCACCGCGCGGTCGAAGGTCACGCGGGCGCGTACGACGTCGTTCACCTTGTAGGTGTCCACCGTGCCGTCGCCGTCGGAGTCCACCGTCGGCGTCGACACCAGCGCCACGCTGGTGACCGCCGGCACCGTCGGCGCCGTGCCGGTGGTGGTCGCTGTGGCGCTGTCCGACCAGTCGCCCTCGATCTCGGCGTTCTCGGCCCGCACCTGCACCTCGTATTCGGTGCCGGCCCACAGCCCGGTGAGGGCCGTCGAGGTGTGGATGGAATCGAGAGCCGACTCATGCGACTCCCACGACGTGGTGCCCGACCGGCGGTATCGCACGGCATAGTCGGAGATTGCCGGGCCCTTGTTCGATGGCGCCGACCAGCTCACCCCGAACGCGTGGTTTCCTGCGCCCGTCAGCGTCGGCTTGTCCGGCTTGCCGGGCTTTTCTGAGGTGTCAATGACCCCGATGACCTTCAGGAGGATCGCGTCCACGCCGGTGTCATTGCGGCCGTCGAACCCCTTGCCGTCGGACACCGACACCCGCAGGTAGTGGCGCTCGGCGGTCTCGTAGTCGAGCGACTTCCCATCACCCAGGGTGATCTCGCCCGAGCTGCTCACATCGAACACCGCATCGGACGCCGCGTCCAGCGAGTAGGTGAGCGTCTCGGTGTCGCCGTCGACGGCCGCAAGATCCGTGATGTAAGAACCAGAGTTCTCAAATTCGAAGTAGTCGCCTCCGGCGTCGGAGCTCCAGTACGGCTCGACGTTGATGGCGAACCCGTCGACGCGGATCAGGTACAGCTCGGTGGCGTCGAATACCCAGAAATCGTCGGATGAGGCCTTCGAAAGGCCGCTGTTGTGAACCGTCCACCCGCTGGCCGCGCCAGTGTCCTCCGACCGGCTGGAAGTAAAGGCCGCCTCTCCTGCCGTGCCCGACACCACCACCCAGTATTTGGTGTTCTGGTCCAGCACGGTGTCGACCGGCGCCTTGAACACCAGATTGCCTGCCGCCAGCGACGAAGGGTTGCGCAAAGTCACGACCGTGCTGGTGGGATCGTCGTCACCCGTCGCGATCTCGACCGTCACGCCGCTCGGCGCCTGGGCAAATCTCACCTGGACGCTCGTCAGCATGTAGTCCGACTCGGCCCCGCCGGTTGTGAACCCCTGCGCGTAGTCGTGGGTTGCCAGGGCTGCTCCGGTGCTTTCGGCTTCTTGGCCGATATTGGACACCAGCGTCGTGCCGGTGGCACTGGTGGCCGTCGTCGAACGCTGCTCGGTGCGGCCGGTGATCGTCGACGTCCACGGCGAGTTGCCGTCTGCGTTGACGGCACGCAACTGCACCCGGTACAGAGTGTTCGCTTCGAGTCCGCTGATCGCCGTTCGGGTCAGGATCGAGGAGCTGACGCCGTCCCGCTCGACGTAGGTCCAGCCGGTGTCGTTCTGCGGGTCCTGCGACCCGGCGACGTAGCGCAGCTCGTAGTCGCGGACCGGCGGCATCGAGCCTGTTGCCGTGGGCGCCGTCCAGCTCACCGCCAGGCTCGAATGCTTCAAATACAGCGGCGCCCCGACGGTCACCCCGGTCGGCGCCCGCGGCGGCTCGGACACGTTCTGGACACCGATGCTCACTTCGAGGCTCGCGTCCACGCTGCCGTCGGCCCCGCCGTCGGCCGCCTTGCCATCGGAAACCGACACGACCAGCGACCAGTCCTCCTTGGTCTCGTAGTCGAGGCGGCCGGCCCGGGCCACCGTGATGGCGCCCGCGGCGCTGATGTTGAACACCGCGGCGGAGGCGGTGTCCAGCGAGTACCGCAGCGTGTCATTGTCGGCGTCTGTGGCTGCCACTGTGCCCACGGTGGTGCCCGCGGCGGCGCTCTCGGACACCGTGAACCCGGTGTTCAGGCTCGACGGGAAGGTCGGCCGGGAGTTGGAGGTCTGCGCGGCAGCCGGGGATGCAGGTACCACCACCAGCGTGGAGGCAAGCATCAGCACCGCTGCGAGCGGTGCCGTGGGCCGCCAGCGCAACCGCCGACGGCCCACGGCACCGACCACTGGGGGGTTGAGGGTCACAGAATTATGAAGATTAGAACATTTACATCTATTAGATAGCGCTTAACGCTATATATCATCTCGGCCAATTCGGCAGGTCGGGACATGCCGGGCCGCTGATATGAGTCTCTGCACACTCAGACAGCCATGACGGGCAGTCGGCGCGGCTGGGCACCCGCAGAGCAGGACATGGCGCCGCAAGCGCTGAGGTTCAAGCCGTCAGGCTGAGGGCGGCGCGCAGGTTCAGCCCGGGGTGCCGGGCTGAGATCCAGCCTCAGGCAACCGTGTCGAGGGCAGCGCCGAGGTCGTCCAGCAGATCCTCGACAGTCTCCAGCCCGACCGACAGCCGCACCAGATCGTCGGGGACCTCCAGCGCCGATCCGGCAGCCGACGCGTGGGTCATTGCACCGGGATGCTCGATCAGCGACTCCACTGCGCCCAGCGATTCGGCCAGGGTGAACACCATTGTGGATTCGACCACGCGCTCGGCAGCCGCACGTCCGCCATGGAGCCGGAACGACACCATTCCCCCGAATCCGCTCATCTGGCGGCAGGCGATGTCGTGTCCGAAGTGATCACGCAGTCCGGGGTACAGCACCGAACGAACCGCCGGGTGGTCGTCGAGCAGATCGACGATCGCTTGCGCGCTCGAACCGTGACGGTCCATGCGCACGCCGAGCGTCTTGACACCGCGCAGCGTCAGGTAGCAGTCGAACGGGCTGGGAACGGCGCCCACGGCGTTCTGCATGTACACGAGGTGGTCTGCCAGCCCATCGTCGTTGGTGGCCACGAAGCCGCCGACGACATCGCTGTGGCCGCCGAGGTACTTGGTGGCCGAGTGCACCACGGCATCCGCGCCGAGCGCCAGCGGCTGCTGCAGGTAGGGCGTGGCGAACGTGTTGTCCACCACCACGATGCCGCCCAGCTCGTGGGTGACTGCACAGATTGCCTCGATGTCGAACACCGTGAGCAGCGGGTTGGTGGGCGTCTCCAGCCACACCATGCGGGTGCTGGCCGTCCAGGCGTCGCGGATCTTGTCGGGGGCGGTGAGATCGGCAGCGGCCATGCTGACGCCGGCGTTGCCGAAGATCTTGTCGATGAGCCTGAAAGTGCCGCCGTAGGCGTCATCGCCGAGCAGCAGGCTGTCGGCCGGGCGCAGCACCCGCAGCAGCGCATCCGACGCCGCCAGCCCGCTCGCGAAGGCGAACCCGTGCTGAGCCCCCTCCAGCGACGCCACGCAGACCTGGTAGGCGTGGCGAGTGGGGTTCCCCGTGCGACCGTATTCGTAGCCATGCCGGGGCTGGCCGACTGCCTCTTGGGCGAACGTCGTGGCGAGCGAGATCGGCGTGACCACCGCGCCCGTGTAGGGATCGTGCGGCTGGCCTGCCCGTATGGCGCGTGTCTCGAAGCCGAACTCGTCGGGATCCTCGAAACCCGACACCTGCGGGTCGCCGCCCAGCATCAGCTGTTCCCCCCAGGGTCGGGCGGGCTGAGGTCGACCTCGTCGTCATTCGGAAGGCCCTGCGATGCCAGCCAGTCATCGTCGAATACGCGGCTGAGGTAGAGACGACCGGAATCGGGGATGAGGGTGACCACCAGCGAGCTGGCCGCTCGGCCTGCTGCGTCGAGCTCGGCCGCTATGCGGAACGCGCCGGTCACTGCCGTGCCGCCCGAACCGCCGGTCAGCAGGCCCTCCCGCCGAGTCACCCGGCGTGCCATCGCAAAGGAGTCGGTGTCGGTCACAGGAATGACCCGATCGATGAACTTGGCGTGATAAGTGGCGGGCCAGAAGTCCTCGCCGATGCCCTCCACCAGGTAGGCGCTGCCGTCGCCGCCGCCATAGACCGACTCGGGCGGATCGGCGACGATGACCTCGATGGCGGGGTTCTGCTCCTTCAGGAACCTCCCGACGCCGCTGATGGTGCCACCGGTGCCTGCACCGGCCACGAAGTGGGTGACCCGCCCGCCGGTCTGCGCCCAGATCTCGGGCCCGGTGGTCTCATGATGCGCCTGCGGGTTGCTCTGGTTGGAGTACTGGTCGGGCGAGAAGGCTTGAGGCGTCTCAGCCTTCAGGCGCCGGGCGGTGGAGTAGTACGAGCGTGGGTCGTCGGGATCGACCTCGGCCGGGCACACGACCACTTCGGCGCCGTAGGCCCGCAAGAGCGCAACCTTCTCCGGAGCGACCTTGTCGGTGCACACGAAGATGCAGCGGTACCCCCGCTGGGCTGCGACGACCGCCAGGCCGACACCGGTGTTGCCCGATGTGGGCTCGACGACGACATCGCCGGGTTGCAGCCGCCCCTCGGCTTCGGCGGCGTCAATCATGGCGACGGCGGCTCGATCCTTCACCGAGCCTCCAGGGTTGGAGATCTCAAGCTTCGCCACGACTGGGGTTGCAATCTGCGGTGCCACCCGGCCGAGTCGCACTAACGGCGTGCCGCCGATGAGCTCCAGCACCGAGGGCGCGATGTCCAGGCCCGCCAAGGCCTTGGGCATCGGGCCGTCGCCTGTCACGACGCCACAGCCTACGAACAGCCCGCCGTGCGAGCATGACGAACGCATGATGCGCCGGTCGTGACACCGGCTTGTGTCAGCTGGCGCCGGGGCTCCACTGGGCGGCCTCGGCAGCGGTGTCGATGCGGTCGGCGCCGTCGATGCGCGTGAGCCGGGTTGCGGGCGCGGCAGCCTCGACGGCATCGCTCACGGAGGCCGGTACCGCCCCGGCGCCGCCGATGATCACGACGCGTGCCGGCCGGTAGTCGACGAGCAGCTGACGGGTCGGCTCAGGCAGCGCGCCGGGCGCCGCGTAGACGACCGCTGCGTCGGCGGTACGCGCCACGAGAGCCGTCGCGATGCCGACGTCGGGCGGCCGCCACCCGTCGACGATCACCACCGTCCGCCTCGCCGCTTGCCCAGGGTCGCCCAGCGACCTGCGGGCCGCAGCCGCCGCGGTGGCAGCGCGGTCGGATCCGGTGAGCCGCTCCACAGCCGCCTCTCCAGCGGCGGCGACGACCGCGTCGAACACCCCAGCGCTCACCGCTCCCTCGCCGCCGACCACGACGACGCGAACCACGGGATAGTCAACGATGACCCGCCGTGCCGGCGCAGGCAGTTCCTCGGCGCTGCTCAGCAGGACCGCCGCGTTCTGCATGCGGGCCGCCAACGCCGCAGCAGCCCCGATGTCAGGCGCACTCCACCCGTTCGCGATCACCACCACACGCCCGGCGCCGGCCCCTGGGCTTCCCAGCACCTCGCGCGCTGCCTGCGCAGCGGTGTCGACGCGGTCCGCGCCCGCGATGCGATCCACCTCGACACCTGCAACCACTCCGTGGGCAGCGGTCAGCACCGCCGGTGCCAGCGCAGCCGTACCGCCGACCGCGACCACCCTGCGCGGCGACAGCTTGCACAGTGCTTCCTCGGCAGCCGGCTCGAGCCGATCCGCCGATGTATAGAGCACTGCCGAATCAGCCGTGCGGGCCGCCAGCGCCGCAGCGACCCCGATGTCCGCGGCACTCCAGCCGTTCGCCAAGATCACGGTATCGCTGAGTGATCCCCTGCACCCCGCCTCCTCCTCGTCAGCACTGCCACCACCACCGAAACCATCGCCGCCGCCACCACTACCGCCGCCACCGCTACCGCCACCGCCACTGCCACCACCGGTGGGACACGCTCGTGTCAGCGCATTCGAATCGTTGGACGCGGCGCTCTCGCCGTCAGCGTTCGACGCGAACAGCCGCCACGCATACCAGGTGTCGCAGGCGAGGCCTCCGGCGACATAGGAAGTGGCCCCCGGCGCTAGCCGCACCGTGGTCACGCCGGGCTCCTCCCACGGGTCGTAATCGACGGACCGCACGTGCCCGGAGCTGGGCCGACGCTGCAAGATGTAGCCCGTCAGCGGCAGGTCGGCCGGGGTTCGCGGGGCGCTCCACGACAGACGCACACTGCCCGCGCCCGTGGATGTCGAGGCGAGGAAATCGACCGCCTCGGGCGGGCGCCAGTCGTCGTCGAACAGCTCGACCCTGCCGCCCACCGAGCCGCTGTTCCGCATCGGGTGGGCACCCCAGAACCTGATCCACTCGGTACGCTCCTTGTGGGTGTCCTGGATCGGAGTGATGGTCACCGTCGTGGTGCCGCTGAGCTGCCCCGCCGGGATCGTGACAGCGCGCGGAGGGTCCGGGTCGAGCGTGTAGTCGCCCGACTCGCCCTTCGTCGCTGTCGACGAATCCGATATGTGCATCGTGACCGTCAAGTCCATGGCATAGGCCACGCTGCCGCCCAAGCTCGCGGTCAGCGTCACCGTTGTCGCCGTGTCAGCCTCGCTGATGCCCGACGGGCTCGCGCTCGTGTACATCGCGTTCGAGATGGTGTCGTCGTCGGCAATCGTCAGCATCGCCGGGTTCACGATGTCCGAGGGACTCGACGACGTGCCCGTGATCTTCACGGTCTCGCCGGCGTCTTCGTCGAGGCTGTCCTGGACCGGCGTGATCATGAACGACTCGCTGGCTGAGGAGGCGCCAGCGGGGATCGTGAGGCTAGCGGGCAGCGCCGTGTGCGTGTAATCGGTGTCGACGACAGCCGTGCCTTCCAGCGGCGATTCGAGCGTCACCACTGTGCCGGTGCTGCGCGTCGCCGAGGCCTGGAACGTCGCGGTGACGGTCACCGTGACCGGGCCCTGGGTGCCCTCGCCGATGCTCGACGGACTGACCGACAAGTCGATCATCGTGACCGCCTGCGCGCCAACCGCGCCGGTACCAAGGCGCGTGCCCGACGGTGTCGGGATCGCCATGAGCACCGACGCCGCCATCACCGCCGCGACAAGCCGTCCAACCGGTGCCCGACGGGCGAACCGCGATGTCGTATGTGAATGCCCAAGCCATGTCGTCACACATGAAGATTTACATATGCGGTGGCAGATCGTCGGACACCCGGCGACACTGGCTCAGGCAATCGGCTCCATGAGCGAGGCCAGCGGGGACAGCTCCGAGCGCACCAGCTCGACGCCGCCTTCGGGCAGCACCGACACTTCGTGCCACAGGCGCAGCTTGGGCGGGCGCCCCAGCAAGTGCACTGTGGAGAGGAACGAGTGGAAGATGGCCAGGTGCGTGGAGTGCGACTTCGACCAGGCCTCCAGCGAAGCCAGGTCGTCGAACCAGCCCACGAAGCTCGTGGACTGCAGATCCTCCCCGTCGATGGTCTGCTCTCGCAGGAATCGACTCGAAATGCAGCCGGAATCGCGGTTGGCGGCCAGGAATTCGATGCCGGCGCGCAGCTTCGGCTCGATGTCGGTGAAGTACATCTCCCGCTCGTCGTCAAGGCACTCGTCCCACTTCTGGCCGGAGCGGATGAGGCACAAGTTGGCCGGCAGCGGCGAGCCCGCAGCGGCCTCGAAGGGGTCGTCCGCGCTGGCCGCCATGCGGTCGCGTGCGGCGCCCCAGTAGTCGTGCAGTTCGGTGAGGTCCACTGACGTCAGGTTGCGCACGCCTGGCAGCGGGCGCTTGGTGCCGGCAATGGTCTCCCAGCGCTCCGCCGGAATGATCGCCGTCTCGCAATAGACCCCGGCGCGCTCAAGCACCTCGCAGCCGTCACGCCAGCGCTCGTACACGGCCGGATCGACCCAATACGCCATGAACACAGTCTCGATATCGCCCTGCGCTTCCTGCGCATCGTCTCCCTCGTCGCTGAAGTTGACGACGCGGGCCCGCTCGACGTGGTCGGGCGCCTCGCCGCCGCCAGTCAGCGCTGCCTGCAGCTCGGCCAAGGTGTCCGCGTTGCCGGGACCCTTCGAGAAGATCATCGAGTAGGCCGTCAGCTCGGGAAAGTCGACCACGCACCAGGCGGGCGCGCTGGGCGTATGATCCTCGGGCCGATTCGCTGCCATCTGAGCCCCTTGGTGCGCGGACGGCCAACCGGTGCAGGCGGCCAAGAGCGACGACGCGGATCGTACTGCCGCTCTCACGTCTCTGCCCGCGGAGTCTCCGTCGGTCGAACACGTACCGTATGCGCTCGCGGAGACTCGCTGAGCACGCGCTGTCATATCCTGCACTATCAGACGCGTCCGGTATGTGCATGTACGTGTACCGGCGAACTTGCGAGGTGCCGAGATGGCTGACTTCGACCGATTGAGTGCAGAGAACGAGATGCTGCGGTCCCGTCTGGCGGGGCTGACCGAGGCGATCCTGCGCATCAGCGAGGACCTGGACCTTGACGTGGTGCTGCAGCAGGTGGTGGACGGCGCTCGGATCCTGACCGGCGCTCGCTACGGCGCCATCACGACGATGGACGATGCCGGAGAGCTGCAGGACGTGCTGTTCTCGGGCCTGTCGCCCGAGGACGAGCAGATGGTGGTGGGATACGAGCGCGGCATCGAGCTGTTCGGGTACCTCAGCGGGATGGACGAGCCGCTGCGGACCAGCAACTTTGTGGAGCATGTCGAGTCGGTGGGGTTTGACGGCTTCCAGCCCTACATCGGCGCGTTCCTCGGCGCGCAGATCAAGGTACGGGACCGCCAAGTGGGCACGATGTTCGTCGGCGAGAAGCACGACGGCTCCGAGTTCGCCCACGAGGACGAGGAGGCCGTGGAGATGTTCGCCAGCCAGGCGGCGATGGCCCTCACCAACGCCCGCCGTTATGGCGACGAGCAGCGCGCCAAGGCCGACCTCCAGGCGCTGGTCAACACCTCGCCGGTGGGCGTGGTGATCGTGGACGCCGCCTCTCGGGATGTCCTCATGGCGAACCGGGAGGCGCGCCGGCTGCTCGGCATCGGGCAGGGGCAGGAATACCTCTCGCTGGCGAGCTTCGCGCAGCTCAGCTACAAGCGGATGGACGGCTCGGAGACATCCATCGAAGACCTGCCGTTCGAGCAGGCGTTGCTCGCCGACGAGCCGGTGCAGGCCGAAGAACTGGTGATCGTGCGTCCCGACGGCAGCGAGGTGGCGACACTGGTCAACACCGCGGCGATCCGTTCCGACGGGGGCGAGCTGACGACCATCATCGCGACTATCCAGGATGCGTCGCCGCTGGAGGACCTCGAACGGCTGCGGGCCGAGTTCCTGGCGGTGGCGAGCCATGAGCTGCGGGCGCCGCTGACCGCGATCAAGGGCTCTGCTGCCACCGTGCTCGACTCGCGGGTGCCTCCTGATGCCGCCGAGGTGCGCCAGTTCTTCCGCATCGTCGAGGAACGTGCCGACCACATGCGGGACCTGATCAACGATCTGCTGGACATGACCCGCATCGAGGCCGGAACGCTGTCGGTGACGACCGAGCCGGCGGATCTGGCCTCGATCGTCGACCACGCGAAGAGTGCATTCCTCAGCGGCGGGCATCCGCATCACGTCAAGATCGACCTGTTTCCCAACCTGCCGCGTGTGTGGGCGGACCGCCAGCGGATCGCGCAGGTGCTGCACAACCTGTTCTCCAATGCGGCTGCCAGCTCGCATGAATGGTCCACGATCACCGTGGAAGCGTCGCTGGACGACACCCATGTGGCAGTCTCGGTCACCGACGAGGGCGCCGGCATCGCACCAGAGCGGCTGCCGCTGCTGTTCACCAAGTTCCCGCGCGCTCGTGACGAGCACGAGACCCGTCCCGGCACCGGCTACGGACTGGGCCTCGCGATCTGCAAGGGCATCGTGGAAGCCCACGGCGGTCGCATCTGGGCCCACAGCGCCGGGCACAACCGGGGCGCCCAGTTCACCTTCACCGTCCCCGTCCTCGACGAGCCGGCTGCAATCGCGGGCGTCGCCGATCCTGATCTCGGCGCCGGTGCCCGCGGACCTGCGAAGGTGGAGCGCATCCTCGTCGTCGAGGACGACCCCCAGACGCTGCGGTACACCCGCAACACGCTCGCACGCGCCGGCTATACCCCGATCGTCACCGACGACCCGAACGAGCTCGACCACCTCCTGGACACCGAGATGCCCCATCTCGCACTGCTGGATCTGATGCTGCCCGGCGCAGACGCTTTCGAGCTCATCAGGCGCAGCCCCAAGGTGCTCGAGATACCGGTCATCATCGTGTCGGGGCGCGGCGACGACCAGCTCGTCGCCAAGGCCTTCGAGCTGGGAGCGGCCGATTACATCGTCAAGCCGTTCTCGCCCACCGAGCTGCTGGCGCGCATCGCGGCGGCCCTGCGCAGGCGCGCGCAGTCCCGGCACGCCGAGCCCTACCGGCTGGCCGACCTCACCGTCGACTACATGACGCACAGCGTCACCGTCGCCGGCAACGCCGTGAACCTCACCCCCACCGAATACAAGCTGCTGTCGGAGCTGTGCATCAACGCCGGCCGCGACCTCAGCTACGAGCAACTGCTCGAGGCCGTCTGGGGGGATGGCGCCAGCGGCGACGCCCAGCGCGTGCGCACCTTCGTCAAGGACCTGCGGGCCAAGCTGGGCGACCGCGCGCGCAAGCCCACCTACATCCTCACGGTCCCCAACGTCGGCTACCGCGCCGCCACCCCCTAAACCGCGGCCTAGCGCGGTGGCGAGGTGGATCGCGTCCAGGATGCGCAGTTCGGGAGGGTCGAGCAAGGCCGCCCGCTCGGCGATGTCACTGGTGATGCGAGTCCATGTCACCGAACCGAGCCGTGATCAAGCTTCCACCACCAATGCGGACCGGCAGCGGCGGACAGCTCGAATGGTCTCCGTCCGCGCCAGGTCCGATGAGACAGCCCGCACGTTCTCCTGTTTCAGCCAGGCGTAGAGCGCGAACGACTCCGATTCCTCCACGATCAGCTTGACCAGCGCGGAGCTGTCGAGATAGTGCACGGCTGCGCTGCGGAACTCTCACTACCGTTCTTCTTCGCGCATCTCCAGCAGCACTTCCGACAGGCTCCGCCCCGGCAGCGCGGGAAGCGGACGGGGAAGATCGGTGATGTCGCGCTTTGCCGGCGTCGCATCCCCCCGAGCGGTCATTTCCTCGAGACGTGACCGCCGCGGCTGACGGAGGTGCGGTACCCGTCTCGCGACGGGCCGGCCGCGGTTGGTGACAGTGATCTCCTCGGGCACCGCGTGGGCCGGCTCATAGACATAGTGGGCAACGAAGGGGCAACTGGTGTGCAGCTTCAGCTCCCAGCCGCTGTCAGGGCCGGGACGCAGCAGCGCCTTGCTGCCCGGCGCCCATCCGTTGCCCGGAAAGTGCGTGAGATGCTCGGCTCCCACAATCTGGGACTGCTGCCAGGGCCGCTGCGGCGGCGCAACGCCGAGACCGTCGCCGGGCCCGCAGGCAGTCACCAGCGGCCCCTCCCCGGTGACCGTCGTATCGGCGCCAGACGGCCCCGCCAGCTCTTGTGTCACCGGAAGCTGCAGTTGCGGCGCCCGCTTCGGCCACTCGATGACCGCTCCCGAATTGACTGGCGCCGTCACCTCGAACAGGTACTCGCCGTGCTCGGGCAGACCGGTCACGACGCGCTTGCGAGCCCCAGCCGGGCTGAGCGGCTCGCCGCACGCCACCGAGGTCGTCACCCGCCGCTGAGGGTCAGTCTTCAGGCGCCGAGTTCGGCGGCGCGGGTGCGGAACCGCTCGACGTTGTTCTCCTTGATTTCCTCGTAGCCGCGGATCATGTCGGGAAGCTGGGCAATCTCGACGGCCCGGGCGTAGGCGGCTTCGTCGCCTGCACTCAGCGTGTCGAGCGCCCGTTCGATCATCCCGCGGTACTCGTCGATCAGCTCCCGCTCCATCTTGCGATGGCCGGTCTTGCCGAAGATGTCGAGCGTCCCGCCGCGGAGGCCCTTCATCCGCGCCAGCAAGGCGAACGCGATGTCGCCTGAGCGGCCGAGGCCGATCTTCTTTTCCACGCCCATGCGCCGCATGATCGGCGGGTGCAGCTTGTAGGTGACATCGGTCTTGTCGCCGAACTGGTCGCGCACAGCTTGCTGGAACGCCTTGGACCGGTGCAGCCGGGCCACCTCGTACTCGTCCTTGTAGGCCATCAGCTTGTAGAGGTACGTGGCCACGGCCTCGCTGAGCGCCGTCTCGCTGCCCGCCGCAGCCTCAGCCTCACGCACCTTGACGATGAACGCGGCGTAGGCGGCTGCGTACGCGTGGTTCTGGTAGGCGACCAGGTCGGGCACCCGGATGCGCAGCAGCCGTGCCAGCTCCTCGGACTGGTTGGGCACCGTGTCGATGAGATCCTGCTCACGGCCTGACGGGCCGGTCTCACGCTTGACCTTGCCGACCCGCTCGACTTCGAGGGTTTCCAGGAAGTCGGGGTCGAGCACGATCTTGCGGCCGATGCGGAACGCCTGGGTGTTCATCTCCACCGCGACGCCGTTCAGCTCGATGGCCCGCTCGATCGCCGAGGCGCTGATCGGGACCACGCCCGCCTGATAGGCGGCGCCCACCACCAGCACGTTGGCCGGCATGTGCGAGCGGAACAGGTTGTCCGACAGCGTGCCGGCATCGAAATAGACGTTGCGCTCGGGACTGGTGGACTCGTCGATGACCCGCTGGAAGGCCGTCCACTCGGGGAACTCGGCGGAGGTGTCACGCACCATCGAGGTGGTGGGCACCTTCGACGACGACACGACGGCCACCGTCTTGCCGGCGAGGGCCTTGTCGAGGTTCGCCGGGTTCGTGCCGGTCAGCAGATCGAACACGATGTAGGCATCGGCCTCTCCGAGCCCGACCTTATTGGCCTCGTCGCCGCCGTCGTGATCCGCCGCCGCGTCATCGCCATTGGCACTCATGCGCCGAACCTTGAGATTCGACAGCACCGGGCCGCCCTTCTGGGCAAGACCGGTCTGGTCGAGGCCATTGGCCGTCTTGCCGTCGAGCAGGGCGGCCGTGGCCAGCATCTGGTTCACCGTGACCACGCCGGTGCCGCCGATGCCCATCATCAAGATGTTGCCCTCGTCGATCCGGTCGGGCTCGGGCAGGTCGTCGCCGATGTGCTCGGTGGCCACCGTGGCCTTGGTGGGGATCTTCCCCGCCGGCACCACCTCGATGAACGCCGGGCAGTCGCCGTCGAGGCAGGTGAAGTCCTTGTTGCACGACGACTGGTGAATCTGGGTCTTGCGTCCGAACTCGGTCTCGACGGGTTGCACGCTCAGGCAGCTCGACTTCTCGCCACAGTCGCCGCAGCCCTCGCAAACCGCCTCGTTGATGAAGACCCGCGTGTTGGGCTCGGCCACCTTGCCGCGCTTGCGGTCACGCCGGAGCTCAGCCGCACACGCCTGGTCGTAGATCAGGACGGTGCAGCCCTCGATCTCACGCAGGACGCGCTGCGCTTCGTCCATGCGGTCGCGGTGCCAGATGTCGGTGCCGGGAGCGAACTCGGCATCGGCGGGGTACTTGGAGGTGTCGTCGGTGACGACCATCACCTTGGCCACGCCCTCGGCGTGCACCGAGCGGGTCAGCTCGGGCACGGCCATGCCGCCGTCGATGTCCTGGCCGCCCGTCATGGCGACCGCGCCGTTGTAGAGGATCTTGTAGGTGACGTTGGTGCCCGCGGCCACCGCTTGGCGCAGCGCCAGCGAGCCGGAGTGGTGGTAGGTGCCGTCGCCGATGTTCTGGAACCGGTGCTCCATGGTGACGAACGGTGCGGCGCCGACCCACTGGCAGCCCTCGCCGCCCATCTGGGTGGTGCCGCGGACGTTGCGGGTGGGCGTCATGGCCGCCATGCCGTGGCAGCCGATGCCGCCGCCTGCCTCAGAGCCCTCCGGCACCCAGGTGGAGCGATTGTGGGGGCAGCCCGAGCAGAACCCCGGCGTGCGGCCGGCGGCCTTCTCGCCCTTGGAGGTGGTGACGGCGAGCGGGATCGTGATGCGCTCGGGCACCGCTGGGCCGATGCCCTCGGACCCGAGCCGGTCCACCAAGAACGGCCGGATCTTGCGTGCGATCAGGTCGGCGTCCATCTCGCCGTGACCCGGGAACCAGAAACCGCCCTGCGCGTCGCGCTTGCCCAGCACGACGGGCGCATTCGTGACGCCGTACAGGTTCTCCTTCATGAGCGCTTCGATGATCGAGCGCTTCTCCTCCACGGCCACGATCACGTCGAGCCCGTCAGCGAATTCGCGCAGGCTCGTGGGCTCGAGCGGCCACACCACGGCCGGCTTCCAGATGCGGACGCCGCGGCGCTCCAGCTCGATGTCGTCGAGCCCCATGCGGTCGAGCGCCTCGCGCAGGTCGTAGTAGGTCTTGCCTGCGGCGACCAGGCCGATGCGGGCGTCGCGGGTGGGCAGGGTCTGGCGGTTGAGCTGGTTGGCTGCAACGAACTCGTCTACCGCCACCATGCGGCCCTCGTGGATCTCGAGTTCCATGCGCACCGCGTTGGGGCCGAACAGGGCGTCCTGCTGGGTGTGCGCCCAGGGCTTGCCCTCCCATTCGAATTCGGGACGGGCCACCGACACACGGCCCGGGCCGACCTGCACTGTCGCGTACCCGTCGGCCACGTTGGTGACGATCTTGAGTGCCGACCAGAAGCCGCTGTAGCGGGACAGCTCGTAGCCCCAGCGCCCGTAGTCGATGACCTCCTGGACCGAACCCGGGTACAGGATCGGCGTCTGGTAGTGGATGAGCACCGGCTCGGATTCCGAGGCCAGTGTCGAGGACTTCGATGCGGGGTCGTCGCCCGCCACGAGCAGCACGCCGCCCTTGGGATCGACGCCGCAGACGTTCGCGTGCTTGATCGCGTCGCCGGACCGATCGACTCCCGGCGCCTTTCCGTACCACATGCCCAGCACGCCGTCGTAGCGGCCCTCGAAGTTGCGGTTCGACAGCTGGCTGCCCCACACGATCGTGGCGCCGAGATCCTCGTTGAGGCCGGGCTCGAAGACGATGTTGTTCTGCTTCAGCTCCTCGGCGTTGGTCGTCATGAGCGAGTCGATGCCGCCCAGTGGCGACCCGCGGTAGCCCGACACCATCGCCGCGGTGTTCAGCCCGTCACGGCGGTCGGCCCGGAGCTGGTCCAGCAGCACGCGCAGCAGGGCCTGCACACCGGACATGGCCACATCGCCCTCGACGCGGTCGAAGCGATCGGTGAGCTTGAAGTCTGCGAGTGCCATCGAATCCCCCTGGTCCGCCGTGGCGGCGTGTGTAGCGGCCACTTGCGAGGCTACCCGTCAGCCCCGAGGGCTGCCGGTGAAACGAGCGTGCTCAGAAACGGGGTGCGGCGGGCTCAACCCGTTGGCGGTGCCGTTGTGCGTCTCGGCAGCAGACCGGGCCGCGGCAGCGTGAACGCCAGCCCAAGAGCACAGGCGTTGGCGACTGCGGCGAACGAGAAGGTCCAGCCGTAGCCGCCCGTGGCGTCCAGCAGCAGCTGGGCGACGTAGGGACCCACGGCGGCGAACGATCCGGCCGTCGCGAAGAATCGACCCACGATCGCCCCGGCGTGGGTGCGGCCGAAGTAGTCCGCGACCAAGGCCGGAAAGACCGCCACGCTGCCGCCGTAGGACAGGCCGAACGCGATCGCCGAGGCGTAGAGCAGCACCAGTCCTTCCGACACAGCGATACCGACGAACGACAGCGTCTCGACCGCCAGCGCCAGCATGACGGCGCGGCGACGGTCGATGCGGTCTGACAGCGGGCCGGTCACGATCCGGCCGACGAGCCCGCCGACGCCGACCGAGCTGATGACACCTGCTGCCCACAGCGGCGAGAATCCGAGGCTCCGGGCGTACTGCACGCCGTGTGCGAACGGCACGAACACCACCACGAACGTCAGTGCGAACATGCCGAAGATGCGCCAGAACACCGAGCTGCGCCAGGCCTGGGGGGCAGTCCACGCCGTGAGGGGATTCTCGGCGTCGGGTGCGCTGCTGCGGGTGGTTTCCACGACGAAACCCGCCGGCCGGGACACGAACCGCGAGCGGGTCATCGGCCGATCAGCGACATCTGGCGAGCGCCCGTCGGGATACTGACCGATCGACTCCGGATCGCGCACGAACACCATCGCGGTGACGGCCATCAGCACGCCGCCCACCACCGCCATCACCGCAATCGCCGTGCGCCATCCGAATTCCCCGACGAGCCATGCGGCAATCGGGGGCGCGACGATGCCGCCGGCGCTCCCGCCCGAGCCGACGATGCCGGTTGCCAGGCCTCGCCGCGCGCTGAACCAGCGCACCACGGTGGCATTCGCGGGCACCCACGACGACGACATCCCCAGCGGCGCGATGACGGCGAGGCCAATGAACACCATCGCCAGGGATCCGGCGGCTGACAGCACCAAGTAGCCCGCCGCGAGCAGGGCGGCGCCCGTGGCGATGACCTTGCGCGGGCCGAATCGGTCGGTGAGCTGGCCCGTCCATGCGCTCACGACGCTGTAGGCGAGGATGTAGGAGGCGTATGCAAGCTGGAGCCAGGTCGCCGACCAGCCCTTGTCGGCGCTGATGGCCCCTTCGAACGTGCCGTAGCTGAACTGGATGCCGTACACGATGAACAGCACCCAGAAACCGGCCCACGCCACGCGCCAGCCGTGGAATGGCCGGCCGATCAACATTCGCGGCTACATGTCGCCGGGCGCGATGTAGAACCAGATGGGCTGCTTCTCGCCGGCGTCTGCCATGGCCTGGCGCGCCGCCATGATGGTGCGGCCTGCCTCGGTGGAGGTAAAGAACCATCGCGCTCCAGCCCACGCCGCGGGAGCATGCTCAGCGAGCGCAAGTGCCGCCGTCTCGTAGTAGCCGCGGATGTCCTGGGCCACCCGCGCCGGGATGCCGGGGATGCCGGCCTCCTTCCACGGCGTGCCCTCGGCGACGTTGACGAACGACTGCACGGCGGCGCCGATGTCCTCGGGAGCAACCACGCGCCCGGCGCCGGTGCGGTTGCCCAGCTTGGCGACGGCGCGGTCATAGGCCTGCCGCAGACCGTTCGCCTCGTCCACCGCCGGATGCAGGTTGGGATCGTGGCGGGGCGGCAGCTCGCACGACATCGCAGCGCCGTCGTCGTCGATCGTCTCGGCGAACTTCTCTACCACCGGGCGGTCGCTGTCGAGCAGGCCGAAGGCGTGCGCCAGCACCCGGTGCTGGAAATCGGCGTCGTTGGGCTTGCCCAGCGGACGTCCCAGCGGGAACTCGCACCACAGCCCTCGCGGCGGGGCGGTGCCCTGGATGTGAGCGCCGATGGAACCCAGCGCAACAGTCGCGATTCCTTCGGCCTCGAAAACGTGGGCGAGCGTACTCACGGTACGCGTGCACAGCGGTCAGACAGGTGTGAACAGCACCACGTCCACCTCGTGGGAACGCAGGAACTTCGCGCCCGCCGGCCCGGAGTCCATGCGCACCGCAGACAGGTCGAACTGGTTGCCGGCGTAGGACAGGTGAATGTCGGAGACCTCGCCGATGGTGCCGTCGGCGGCAAGCTCGTCCAGCCGGTCGATCGGGAAGACCGTGTTGAGGTCGAGTGCGATGCCGGTGGCGTCGAAGTTCGGGCTCCAGTGACCGCACATGTAGTCGCGCCGGCTGCCGTCGAGCACCCGGTAGCCGGTGTCCATCGGCGCGAAGTCGTCCTGGTCTGGGTGGTGCAGCGACGCCGAGGTGACGAGTGCAACCTTGGCCTCAGCCAGCGGCGGCGGTGTCGTGAACGCCGTGGTCTCGAAGTCGGGCAGGTCCATGCCGCCCGTCAGTGCCTTGACATCGGAATCAGCCATGGCGGCAAAGCTACGGCTTGGCGCATCGCGCCGCTTGGGATCCCTCGGGGCTCAGGCGCCTTCTTCGAGGTCGAGCGAGCGCTCGCGCAGCCGGCGCATGCCTCGCAGCCAGCGATCCGGATCTGACGCTTTGCGCTCCACGTAGGTCTGCGCTTCAGGGTGGGACAGGATCAGGAAGCGCTCTTCGGCCATCGCCTCGGTGATGACCTCTGCGACGAACTCGGGCTCGACGATGCCGTCGGTGCCGCCGTCGGCCAGCCGCTGCGGTGCCATGGCGGTGTTGACGCCTTGGGGGCACAGCACCGACACCCGGATGCCGTCGTCGCCGTGCAGGATCGCCTCCATCTCGGCCAGCTTGATGCAGGCCGCCTTGGTGACCGAGTACGGCGCAGAGCCCATGGCCGCCAGCAATCCGGCGGCGCTGGCGGTGTGCACGAGATAGCCCTCGCCGCGGGCAAGCATCGAGGGCAGCACCGCCCGGGCCGCGTACACGTGGCTCATCACGTGCAGCTCCCATTGGGACTGCCATGCATCGTTGGTGGCGTCCACGCCGCCTTCGGCGCCGGCGCCGGCGTTCGAGAAGAACACGTCGATCGGGCCATGCGCGTCGAGCGTGCGTTCGACAAGATCGGCAACGGCCGCTTCGTCGGTGACGTCAAGCCCGACGCCCTCGCAGCCGATCTCGTCCGCTACGGCTTGCGCAGCCTCGGCGTTGTAGTCGGCCACGACGACGTGGCGAGCACCTTCGGACATCCAGTGCCGTGCGGTGGCCCCGCCGATGCCGCCTCCCCCGCCCGTGATGATCGCGACCCGATCGCGCAGTTCCATGATGTCTCCCCTTCTGACTTCGTGAGCTAGGCGATCTCGGCTGTGTTGTCGCCGCCGGCCTCCGGCTCGGAGGTGTTGTCGCCGCCGGCCTCCGGCTCGGCTGTGTTGTCGCCGCCGGCCTCCGGCTCGGCGGTACCGATGCCGCCGACCTCTTCGCCCTCATCAATCGCCTTGATCCGGGCTGCGTATGCGGTCTCGGCGAGACCCTCGGCACCGAGGAACCGACCGGGGCTGGCGCCGTCGACATGGCCCATGATCCCGCGGTAAAGGCTGAACCCGCACAGCGCTGCCAGCTCATCGGGCATCTCGCGGACATCTTCGGGAGCGAGGCTGTAGTACTGGTTCTGCTGCTGGCGCATCCAGCCCCGGCAGTACTGCACGCTGATGCCCAGGCGCCAATCGTCGGTGGAGGTATTGGCACCGCCGCAGTGCCAGGTGCCGCCGTTGACCACCAGCACCGAGCCGGCCCCCATCTCGGCCGCGATGTAGTCCGGCTTCTCGCCCGGCTGGGGCTCGTGGTCGTAGCGATGGGAGCCGGGCACCAGGCGGGTGGCGCCGTTCTCATCGGTGAAGTCGGTGAACGCCCAGATGGTCGTCACCATGAACGGCGGGCGGGGCCGCGGCACGTCGATCTGATCGACGAGTCCGTCGTCAGAGTGCAGGCCCTGGTGCACCTCGCCGGGGCCGATGTGCATGCAGGTGGTGCCCGACAGGATCGCCCCGGGCTCCATCAGGCGCTGCGGGAACGGCAGCACGTTGCGGTGGATCGGCAGCTTCCAGAACGACCTGTCCTTGTTGAGCAGGTTGTACATGCGCTTGGTGGCGAACCCCTCGATTCGGTTGCCCTTCGGTTGCACGTTCAGCTCGTCCTCGACCCGGGCGACGGTCTCGCGGATCTCGGCGACCAGCTCGGGCTCGATGGCGCCTTCGACGATGCAGTAGCCGTTCTCGTCGACTTCGTGGAGATAGCGCTGGAGTTCGGATTCGTTCGCAGTGAGGTCCAAGGTGCCGCTCATGACCCCAGTCTCGCAGGGCGTCGGTGCCGTCGCCCCGCTGCGCCAGTGATCTCGCACCGCATTCGTAGGATGACTGATTCGTAGGATGACTGGCGTGGACGGCGAGAGCAGCAACGCGTCGAGCCGTGGCAGCGCCGCCTTGCGCCCTCTCATCGATCTGACGACACGGCCCACGCCGCTCAACTACCTGCGCGAGGCGTGGCGCCGGCGTGAGTTCGCCATCGTGGTGCCGGCACAAGACCTGCGTGCCCAGAATATGGACACGACATTGGGGCAGTTCTGGCACCTGATGAACCCGGCACTGCTCGTGGGTGTGTACTTCCTGATCTTCGGCGTGGTCATCGACACCAGCCGCGGCGTCGACAACTTCTTGGGTTTCCTGATTGTCGGGATTGTGCTGTTCCACCTCACCCAGCGAGTGGTGCAGGAGGCGGCGGTCTCCATCACGCAGAACCTCGGGCTCATTCGGTCAATTCAGTTTCCGCGCATCTTGCTGCCCTCTGCCACGGTGAATGGCCAGACCGCAGCGTTCATTCCTGCAATCGTCCTGGCGCTCATCGCCGTTCTGGCCACCGGAGAGCGCCCCACGCTGCGATGGCTGGTACTGCCCATCGTGCTGATCGCGCAGTTCGCCTTCAATCTCGGTTCGGCGCTGGTCTCCGCGCGCATCGGTGCCGCCGTGCCAGACCTGCGGCACATCTTGCCGCACCTGTTCCGGCTCTTGTTCTACGCGTCCGGCGTGATCTTCAGCGTGGAAGCGTTCGTCCACAGCCCCGGCTGGCGGCGCGCCTTCGCGCTGAACCCGATCTACGACCTGATCACCTGTGCTCGCTGGAGCTTGCTCGGACATCCGGTGGACGGCTGGGTGCTCGCCGGCACGGTGGCGTGGTGCGTGCTCATGCCCATCCTGGGTTTCTTCGCCTTCTTCCGGTCAGAACAGCGGCTCGGGGCGTGATGACCACGCCGGGCGCTGTGACCGTCGAGATCCGCGAAGCACACGTGCACTACAAGGTGTACGAAGAGCCGATCATGGGGTTGAAGCAGGGATTCGCACGCGGCAAGGTACGTCGCCGCTTCCGGATCATCGAGGCAGTGCAAGGAGTCACGCTTGACCTGCACGAGCACGAGACGCTCGGCTTGATTGGCCCCAACGGATCGGGCAAGTCAACCCTGCTCTCGGCAATGACCGGGCTGCTGCCCTTGGCGGAAGGCAGCATCCGAGGCAGATCAAGACCCTCGTTGCTCGGCGTGGCATCGGTGATGAGGCCCGCCCTCTCCGGTCGGCGCAACATACTCATCGGTGGGCTCGCGCTCGGCTTCTCCAAGGCCGAGATAGAGCGCCGCATGGATGAGATCATCGATTTTGCGGGGGTGCGCGAGTCCATCGACCTGCCGATGCGAACGTACTCCTCTGGCATGCGCGCTCGGTTGCACTTCGCCATCGCGACGGCACAGATTCCAGAGATCCTCCTCATCGACGAGGCGCTGACAGTCGGTGACGAGGACTTCCGGCGCCGTGCGGCTGAACGCATGGACGAGGTCTGCAGTGCTGCCGGTTCGGTCGTGCTGGTGTCGCACAACATGGGTGAGGTTGAGCGATTCTGTGACCGCGTGGCGTGGTTGGACAGCGGCCGGCTGCGTGCAGTCGGCGAGCCCGCGGAGATCGTCGAGATGTATGTCGGCTCGGCCAACCCGTAGGCCTCCTTGGGAGTCGCCTATGCCGAACAGCGAACGAGGCGATCGCCGCGGCGCGAGACTTGCATCGTGACGGCGCACTCGGGCGCAGGGGCACCACGAGCGGAGCCCGGGAAGCCGATGCGGCGCATCATCCTGAACGCGTTCACGATGAACTGCGTGGGCCACATCCAGCAGGGGCTGTGGGTACGCGACGACACCCGCCAGCGGGATTACACGTCGCTGGAGCCGTGGCTGGAGCTGGCCCGGATCTGCGAGGCCGGATGCTTCGACGCCATCTTCCTGGCGGACGTGATCGGCCTGTACGACACCTACCGGGGCAGCGCCGACACGTCGCTGCGCGAGGCGATACAGGTGCCCGTGAACGACCCGATGCTGCTGATCCCGGCGATGGCCACGGTCACCGAGCACCTGGGGTTCGCCTTCACCAGCAATGTGCTGCAGGCACACCCGTTCACGTTCGCCCGTCAGATCTCCACGCTCGACCACCTCACCGGCGGGCGCGTGGCCTGGAATGTCGTCACGTCGTACCTGCAGAACGGTGCGCAGAGCCTCGGCTACCCGCGGCTGCCCAAGCACGACACCCGCTACGAGCGAGCAGAGGACTACCTGGACGTCTGCTACAAGCTCTGGGAGGGCAGCTGGTCTGACGATGCCGTAGTGGCCGACACTGAGCGCGGTGTCTATACAGACCCCGACCGGGTGCGGCCGATCGACCACGACGGGCCGTACTACTCGGTGGCTGGGCCCCACTTGTCGGAGCCGTCGCCGCAGCGAACACCGGTGATCTACCAGGCAGGCTCGTCGGACCGAGGGCGCGACTTCGCAGCGAAACACGCCGAGTGCGTGTTCGTGGTGGCGGCCTCGCGGGGCCTGACGCGCATCGCCGAAGACATCCGGCGCCGGGTCAGTTCCGTGGGTCGCCACCCCGATGACGTGAAAATCATCGCCGGCCTGTCCCCGATCGTGGGAGGCACAGAGGCCGAGGCGAAGGACAAGCACGCCGACTATCTCGAGACGCTCTCGCTGGAGGCGGGTCTGGCGCACCTGAGCGGCAACCTGAACATCGATCTGAGCCACATCGACCCCGACCAGCCGCTGGAGACGCTCGACACCGAGGGCGTGCGCGGGCCGGTGAAGTCGCTGCTGGACTCAGCCCGGCCAGGCACCCGGACCTTCGGCGACCTCATCAAGCTCAACATGGCCGGCCAGTTCCTGGTGGGATCGCCCGAGCAGATCGCCGACGGCATGCAGCGTCGGCTGGACCAGGGCGTGGACGGCTTCAACCTGGTGTATGCCACCACCCCCGGCACGTTCGTGGACTTCATCGAGGGCGTGGTGCCGGTGCTGCGCGAACGAGGGCTGGTGCAGCGGGAATACCAGCCGGGAACGCTGCGCGAGAAGCTGTTCGGCCGCCGGCGCCTGGGTGAGACGCACTACGCCAGCAGCTTCCGGCAGTAGCGGGTGCAGTCGAACGGCGTGGCGCGCGGAGGCTCGTGACCGGCTCAGCCAGCGAGGCGCATGACGGCTGCGGCCCGCTCAGCCCCGCGGCGAGGCGCGTGAGGGGCCTCGCAGGGTCACGCCGCCGTCGACCACCAGCGTGTGGCCGGTGATGTAGCGGGCCTCGTCGGTGCACAGGAACCGCACCGCCGCGCCGATGTCCCAGCCGTGGCCCTCGATCTTCAGCACGCTGGCCCGTCGACGGGCCTCGACAAGCTCGTCGGGCATGTCGTCGCCTCCCACCATCGGCGTGCGCACGGGCCCAGGAGCCACGCAGTTCACCCGCACGCCTTCGATGCCGTGGTCGACGGCCATGGCGGCGGTGAGCGCCATGATCGCTCCCTTGGAGGTCGAGTACGCCGTCATGCCGCGTGGCCGCAGCGCCGAAATGGACGAGATGTTGACGATCGCTCCCCCGCCCGAGTGAGAGATCATCGCCGGGATGGCGTGGCGGGACGCCAGCATCATCGAGGTCAGGTTCACGTCCATCACTCGCTGCCACGCATCGACAGCGCTCGTCACCACGGTGCCGTCGCTGCCGATGCCCACGTTGTTGACCAGGATGTCCAGCCGGCCCCACCGGTCGAGCGCGGCCATCACCATTGCCTCGCAATCGGCTTCAACGGTCACATCGGCGCCGATGGCGGCGGCGCTGCCGCCCTCAGCGCTGATCATCTCGACCGTCGCCTCGGCGAGCTCCGGCTTACGGTCCACCGCCAGCACGTGCGCGCCGGCTTCAGCCAGCAGGATCGCCGCAGCGCGACCGTTGCCGATCCCGTCGCCACGCGCCCCTGCGCCGGTGACGATCGCCACCCGTCCGCTCAGGTCAGCGCTCGCTCGTGTCGCAGCCATCAATCGACGCTCCGGCGGAGCGAGCGCTCAGCCGCCACCGTGGCGGCGCAGGGTGCTGCGGTCGTCCAGCGGCGACCAGGCTCCGGCGTAGTCGTCCTGAAGCTCGGCTAAGCCCGCAGCCCACGCGGTGGGAATCCACGCGTAGCGGGATTCGAACATGAATGCCAGCATGTCGGCCATCCTCCGCGGCTCGAGATCCGCCGTCGTGCCGGCGTCGTAGGCCTCGATATCGGGGCCATGCGGCAGGAAGGCGTTGTGAATGCTCACGCCGCCCGGCTCGAATCCGCCTTCGGGCTTGGCGTCGTAGGCACCCTCCACCAGGCCCATCAGCTCGCTCATCACGTTGGAGTGGTACCAGGGCGGCCGGAACGTGTGCTCCTGCACCGCCCAGCGCTCGCGGAACAGCACGAAGTCGACATTTGCCGTGCCTGGCGATTCTGAGGGCGAGGTCAGCAGCGTCCAGATCGACGGCGCCGGATGGTCGAACAGCAGCGGGCCCAGCGGGCAGTAGTTGCGCAGGTCGTACTTGTACGGGGCGAAGTTGCCGTGCCAGGCCACGACGTCGAGCGGCGAATGCGGCAGGTGCGTCTCGAGCAGGCGGCCGTCGTGCTTGAAGACCAGCCGGGTGGGCCGATCGTCGGCCTCGTAGCCAGCCACCGGGTACAGGAAGTCGCGAGGCATGGCGAGCGCATCCACGCCGATCAGGCCTGGATCTGGCAGCCGGAACGGAGCCCCGTAGTTCTCGCACACGTACCCCCGAGCCGATTCCTCCATCAGTTCCACCCGGAACTTCACCCCGCGGGGCACTGCTGCCATCTCTGCGGGTCCGACGGTCAGGGTGCCCAACTCGGTGATGAGCCGCAGCGTGCCCTGCTGGGGAACGATCAGCATCTCGCCGTCGGCATTGGCGAACACTTCGCCGTCCATCGAGCTATTGGCGAAGTACAGGTGCGTGGCGGCACCGCATTGGGTATGGGCATCGCCGTTCGCAGCCAGCGTGCAGAGGCCCTCCAGCCACGTGCAGGGTTCGGCGGGAACCTCAATCGGGCTCCAGCGCAGCTGCGCGACAGGCGGCGAGCCCTCACGGCAGGGCGATGTGCGGATGTTGCCCGGGTCGATGT
The DNA here is from genome assembly GCF_965208925.1 of Candidatus Poriferisodalis sp. Lineage (GTDB taxonomy): Bacteria > Actinomycetota > Acidimicrobiia > Acidimicrobiales > Poriferisodalaceae > Poriferisodalis. Next base: position 262,272 of record NZ_OZ242364.1, read on the forward strand.
CACGCAGGCCGGTGACGTGGCGCACCGACGGGCGGATCCGGTACATCCACGTGCGCATCGCGTCGGCCCGAGCGACCGTGAAGGCGCTGCCGGTCAGCTGCTCGGTGTAGAGGTCATGGGTGACGCGCTGAGGGCTGTTCTGGCCCACCGGCAGCACGCCTGGCTCGGCCTCGGTGGCGTGCTCGTTGCCGAAGCCGCTCTGGTACTCGACGCCGAAGTCATCCCCCATGCTTGCCAGCCTAGATCGCGACTGTGTGACGGCTCATTCTGGGCGCAGGACCGGCCGCCGGGCATCCAGCAGCGAACCAATTGCCGGAGGCAGAGTGTCAGAACACCGGGGGGCGACGGTGGCGCATGGTCAGCGCGAGCACGGTCGCACCAGCCGCACAGACGGCGAAGCTCACCCAGATCACGCTGAAGCTTCCCGTTTGCTCGTAGACGTAGCCGGCCACGAGGCCACCGATGCTGAGCCCGGACATGAAGCCGAGCATCACGATTCCCGATGCGCGGCCCGCCAGCGCCACGGGCACGCCGATGATGACCGCGAGCATGGCCACGGCATTCCACGACATCATCGTGAAGCCGGCCAGCAGCGACATCACCCACATCATCGAGCCATGGACCATCGTTGCAGCGAGCAGCAGCGCCATCGCAACCACGGTGAACGCCGACTGGATGGCGAGTGCGCTCGCCGGCTGCACCCGTCGCTCGGTGAGGCGTGCCCACCAGATGCGCGATCCCGCAGCGACAATGCCCGCAAGGGCGCTGGCCATGCCTGCCCAGAAGTTCGTCCACCCGAGCGATTCCTCCGCAAACAGCACTTGGAACCGCCCAACGCCCCCTACCACGCCGCCCATCAGCAACGAGAACCAGGTGATCTTGGCGATGAAGACGCGCTCGGACACCTTCATCTGCACAGACGGCCGCTGCGCTGGCGCCACGGTGAACACGGCGCCGGGTGACGCGCCATAGCCGGCTTCCTCGCCCTCCTCGGCAGGCGCATCGGGCGTCAGCCACAGCTGGATGCCGAGCGCGACCACCAGCGCCACGACGCCGTAGAGGCCGATGGCGGTCCGCCAGCCGAACCAGACGGCCAGCGTCGGCAGCGTGAAACCCGACAGGAACGTGCCGAACATGACGCCCGACTGCTTCAGCCCCGTGATGGTGCCACGCCGTCCTGCCGCCACACGCTCGGCGATGAGCTTGTTGGTGGCCGGATTGCACCAGCCCTGACCGAGTCCGGCGAACGCTGCGGAGGCCATGAGGAGCCAGACATCGGTGGAGAACGCCATGCCGAACATGCCCACGCCGGCAGTGGCGATGGTCAGCACCACCGAGTACTTCGGGCCGATGCTGTCGGTGATACGTCCCGACAGCGGTGCGAAAAGCGCGGCGACAATCGTGTTGGCAGTCAGGGCCAGGCTGAACGGCCCCGTCGTGATGCCCAAGTCGGCGATGAGATCCACCGCCAGCACCGCCGGCAGCATCATCGGGATCGGGCCGAGCACCATCGTGGAGACGAGCACGAAGTTCAGCCCCAGGCGCTGCATCAGCGTGTCGCCGTGACCGATTGGTGTCGCGACATCAGCAGCGGAATCCGGTCCCGAGCCTGGAGCTCCTGCTGTGCGCATCGCAGCGCACCCTATGACTGCCGCCGCGGCGTCGCGCCCCGCCGCACGCAGCCGTCCTGGGTGTGCTGAGACGTGCCGGCGGGACTCTGGCTGCCGGAAGTGCGTAGCGTGCCGGCGAGAGCACGCCGATTGGAGCCTGCAACATGAGGGCTGAGACGCTGCTGCCGCTGGGCAAGCTGGATCCGGGGTTGCGGGCACCCGACGTGCCGCTGGATGTGACCACTATCGGCGACGCCGCCGCACAGGTCGAGGCCTTGGGCTACGACGCCTTGGTGGTGGAGGAGACCAAGGACGATCCCTACCAGCTCCTCGCCATGGCGGCGGTCGCAACACGCACCTTGGGCTTGGGCACTTCGGTGGCGATGGCATTTCCCCGGTCGCCGACGGTGACTGCGCTGTCGGCGTGGACGCTGCAGAAGGCGTCGGGCGGCCGGGCCATCCTGGGGTTGGGCAGCCAAGTGCGCGGACACATCCGGCGCAGGTACGGCATGGAGTGGACCGCGCCGGGGCCGTGGATGCGCGACTACGTGGGCGCCGTGCGTGCGGTGTGGCACTGCTGGCAGGAACGCACGCCGCTCGACTTCCAGAGCGAGCACTACAACCTGGACCTGATGGTGCCGCTGTTCGATCCCGGGCCCATGGCCCATCCGGACATCCCGGTGCACATCGCGGCCATCAATCCCAACATGTGCGGGGTGGCCGGCGAGGTGGCCGACGGCGTCCGCCTGCACCCCGTGTGCTCGCCGAAATACATCGCCGAAGTCATGGCACCGGCAGTGGCCAGAGGTGCCGAGCGCGCCGGGCGCGATGCGGCTGCCGTGGACTGGTGCATGAAGCCGCTGGTGGCCACGGCCGCCGATGAGGCGACGCTGGCTGCGGTGACCCGCACCGTGCGCGAGCGGGTCGGCTTCTACCTGTCCACCCCCGCCTACCGGGCAGCGTTCGACGTGCACGACTGGACCGATGAGGCCACCGAGGCGGCGGTGCTGTCGAAGGCACAGCGCTGGGATGAGATCTCGGCGATCGTGTCCGACGAGATGCTCCACACCATCGCCACCGTCGGCACCTACGACCGGATCGGCGGGTTGCTGGGTGAGCGCTATGGCCCACACATCGACCGCATCGAGTTCTCGATTCCCGTCAACACGCCAGAGGACGGCGAACGGCTCTCGGCCATTCTCGGCGAGCTGGGCCGAGCCGAACGCCCCTGAGCGACCCCAGATCCCCGGGGCAACTGCACCCGCGGGCGTCGAGGTCTAGGGTCTCGCCGTCGCTCGCGCGCTGGCGCGGCGAGGGGGCGAACACACTCGCCGATCACATTTGGCACAGGGAGGCAGCAGATGGGTGTCTTGGACGGACGGGTAGCAATCATCACTGGCGGTGCACGAGGGCAGGGTGCAATCGAGGGCCAGCTCTTTGTCGACGAGGGCGCGACGGTGGTGCTCACCGACGTGCTCGACGACGAGGGCGGGCAGACCGCAGGCGAGCTGGGGTGCGACTACCTGCACCACGACGTGGCCGATGAGGCGGCGTGGGACTCGGTGGTGGCAGATGTGCTCGGTCGCCACGGGCGCATCGACGTGCTGGTGAACAACGCCGGCATCTTCCAGGGCGCGGGGCTGATGAAGACCTCCACTGCCGACTTCGACCGCATGCTGGCGATCAACGCCCGCGGCGTGTTCCTGGGCATGCAGAAGGTCGGCGCCGCGATGGCCGAGGCCGAGTCTGGTTCGATTGTCAACATCAGCTCGGTGGCCGGTCTGATGGGCACTGCTGGATCATTCGCTTATAGCGCCAGCAAGTGGGCCGTGCGCGGCATGACGAAGTCGGCCGCGAAGGAACTGGGGCGCCGTGGCGTGCGGGTGAACTCAGTGCATCCGGGCTACATCGACACCGAGATGCTGACGCAGACCAATGTGTTCACCGAGGACAGCGATCGCACACGCCGGATCCTGCGCGGGGTGCCGCTGGGGCGCATTGCCGAACCCGCCGAAGTCGGCCGGGTCGTGCTGTTCCTGGCCTCTGACGCCAGCAGCTACTGCACCGGCCAGGAGTTCACGGTTGATGGGGGCATGTTCGGCTGAGTTCGCTCAGCCGGACCATTGGACACAGCGGGTTGAGTTTGCTCAACCCCACCATCAAACACATCGGCTGAGTTCGCTCAGCAGTGAACTACTGTGACCCGCGGGCGCATACCACGCGGCGAGGTCTGAGATGAACTACGACAGCGGTCGCCTTCGTGCAGATCTGGGGGCTGGCCTTGTCTCCGCCATCGTCGTGCTGCCGCTGGCGCTCGCCTTCGGTGTGGTGTCCGGACTCGGTCCCATTGCCGGGCTGTGGGGTGCGGTCGCCGTCGGGTTCATTGCTGCGGTGCTCGGCGGCACCCGGGTGCAGATCTCTGCGGCAACAGCGCCGATGGCCATCGCCGTGTCGTTCGTGCTGGTGCGCTACGCCGACACGCCGGTGGAGGCCCTCGCCATCATCTTCATCGCCGCCGTGCTGCAGGTGCTGATCGGACTGCTGCGGCTCGGCAGCCTCGTGCAGTACACGCCGTACTCGGTCACGGCAGGCTTCATCAGCGGCATCGGGGTCATGGTGGTGCTGCTGCAGGTGCTGCCGTTCTTCGGCGCAGATCCGATCCTGGGCAACCCCATCGACTCGATCCGGCACTGGGACGACGCTGCCAACGACATGGATTTCCACGCGTTCGGCCTGGCCGTCACCACCTTCATCATCTGTGCCGGCTGGCCGAAGCGGCTGCGGCGCTATGTGCCGCGCGTCCCCGGCGCTCTCGTCATCGGCGCCATCGTGGGCGCCATCGTGTTCGACGGGGCACCCCGCATTGCGGAGGTCATCGAGGCACCGTCGTTCTGGGCCATGGAAATGCCCGGCGGAGGCTTCTGGGGGGCTGTCGGCGCGGCGGTCACCATCGCTCTCATCGGCGCGATGAACAGCCTGATGAACGCATCGCACGCGGACTCCATGACCGGCCAGCAGCACGACCCGAATCGAGAGCTGATCGGCGTGGGACTCGGCAACGCGGTAGCCGCCATGTTCGGCGGCCTGCCGGGTGCCGGTTCGCCCAGCGCAACGCAGGCCAACATCCGGGCCGGGGCGCAGACCCGAATCGCCGGCGCAGCGTCTGCGGTCATCGCACTCGTGCTGATCATCGTGCTGAGCGGCCTGATCGACGCCATCCCGTACGCGGTACTCGCGGGAATCCTGCTGTGGCTGGGGCTCAGCCTCATCGATTGGCGGCTCATCACGCACCTGTACCGGGTGCAGCGCGAGCACATGCTGGTGATGCTGTTGACGCTCGGTCTCACCGTGTTCGTCGACCTGCTGGTGGCCATCGCTGCCGGCGTGGTCGCTGCGGCCCTGGCAGCCAGCCGCCGATTCGAGCGCCTCGAGCTCGACAGCGTCCTGTCGGTGCCCATGCTCGACGCAGTGTTCTTCGCCGACAGCGACCGGGTGGACGTCAGCCAGTTCGATGCGTTCACCGCCCGGGTCGGCATGGTCAAGATGCGCGGCAGCTTCACCATCGCCTCGTCGAACCGGCTGCGCATCGCCATCAGCAAGGACATCGTCGAGCACGAGGTCGTCATCCTGGACTTCACCGAGACGAGCTACATCGACGACAGCGCTGCGCTGGTGGTGGAGGGGCTCATCGACGCCGCCATGGAGCACGACACCGAGTGCATCGTGATCGGGCTCGACAACCTGCCGTCGGGCAGCCTGCAGTCGCTCGATGTGCTGCGCCGGGTGCCCGGCGACCACTTCGTCGCGAGCTTCGACGAGGCACGGATCATCGCCGCCCGGCTGCTCGAGATCAACCTCGAGATCAACAAGGCGTCCCGGGCCGAGGCCTGAGCTCGGCAGCCTCCGGTCGGCCGCGACGGCAGTTCAGTACAGCTCGGGCACGAACGTCTGGTCGGTGATCGGCGGGCGCACATAGCCGCCGGCGGTGCCCCGTTCGGGCAGATCGACGTGCTCCCAGGGCACTGCTTCGTAGGGGATCAACGACAGCAGATGAGCGATGCAGTTGAGGTGTGCGGCCCGCTTGTCGTCGGCCTCCACGACCCACCAAGGGGCTTGCTTGATGTCGGTGTGCGCGAACAGCGTGTCCTTGGCGCGCGAGAAATCCACCCAGCGCGTACGGGCTTCGAGATCCATCGGCGAGAGCTTCCAGCGACGCGCCGGGTCGGCGATGCGTCGCTGGAAGCGGCGCTCCTGCTCCTCGTCGCTGATCGAGAACCAGTACTTGATGAGGATGATGCCCGAGCGCACCAGCATGCGCTCGAACTCGGGGCACGAACGCAGGAACTCCTCGTACTCGTCGTCAGTGCAGAAGCCCATCACCGGCTCGACGAGGCCGCGGTTGTACCAACTGCGATCGAAGAGCACCATCTCGCCCGCCGCCGGCAGCTCCTCCACGTAGCGCTGGAACCACCACTGGGACTTCTCGCGGTCGCTGGGTGTGCCCAATGCCACGACGCGCACCACGCGGGGGTTCAGCCGTCGGATGATGCGCTTGATCGTGCTGCCCTTGCCTGCGGCGTCGCGGCCCTCGAAGATGACGACAACCTTCAGTCCCTGGTGGCGGATCCAGCGCTGCAGATGGGCCAGCTCCTGTTGCAGCAACCCGAGCTCACGCTCGTACTTCTTGCGAGGCAGGCGGCTCTTGCGTTTGGGAGGCCCGGCACCGGACGCTTGGCTTGATGCCGAGTCGGCGTCGGTCCTCGGCTCCGCCCGCGGCAAGGCGACCTCGTCCGCAGCGTTCGTCCCCATGGGTTCGGACAGTATCCGAGCGACTCCCAAGGCGACGACCCGGACGGTCCGCCCCGGAACCGCCGGCCCTCAGGCGCTGCCGAACGCCACGGCGCCGCTGCGGTCCAGCACGGTGGCATACAGCATTCCGAAGATCACCACGACGGCACCTCCCAGGGTGATCAGCGCCGGGTACTCGTCGAGGAACAGCGCTGCCCACACGATGCCGGCGACCGTTTCCACCGGGGCGAAGAGGGCTACCTCGCTGGCCGGCGCGTACCTGGGGGCATTGCTGTACGAGAGGCGCCCGAGCGGATTGCACACCAGGCCCATGGCGAAGATCGCAGCCCATGCCTTGGCGTCGAGCGCACCCAGATCGGCCACGAACGCCGTGGGAATCACCACCAGCACCGCCGCGAGCGACAAGCCGACGATGCGGCTCATGTCGCGATGGCGGCGCCAGATGACGGTGCTGGCGGCGAAGCAGATCACGGCGACGAGGGCCAGGAAGTCGCCCCGAAGATTGGGCGAACCGATCGACGTGGAAACCACCATGCCGATGCCCACCACAGTCAGCGCGATGCCCACAGCCACACGCGACGACGTGCGCTCACGCAGGGCCACCCAGGCGAATGCCGCGGCCAGCACCGGCGCGGACGCCACGATCGCGACCACGTTGGGCACCTCGGTGTGGGTGATCGCCGAGATGAAGGTGAGCTGGCTGATGGCGCCGAGCACGCCGATCGCCAGCAGCGGCCAGATATCGGCGCGCAGCGATGCCCACGAATCCGCCGCCTGGCGCAGGGCCATGGCGCCGTAGAGCACCAGCGACAGCACGCCGACGATGAAAGCGATGTCCAGCGCATCGGCAGCAGAGACGCGGACCCACAGCGAATCGGTGGACACCAGCAGCATGCCCAGCGCCGCAAGGCCCCAGCCGAGGCGACGGCTGCCCGTCTGGCGGCTCACGAGGCTGGGCTGTCCAGATCGGGCTCCCCCAGCGTCCCGGAGCCGATACGCCGATGGATCACCCGGGCTGCGGCCAAGTCGCTCAGTGCGAAGCCGACCGACTTGAACAGGGTGATCTCCGCGTCCGATGTACGGCCCGGGTGGCTGCGGGTCACCAGCGACGCCAGATCGGCAGCAATGTCGGCGGCGGCGATGGCCCCGCCATCGAGGGGCTGGGCCAAGTCGCCTGCCAGTACCGCCCCGTCGGGGGTGTCCACGAACAGCGAGGCCACCTTGACGGCAGTGTCGTCAGCCTCTCGCATGTCGGCTCGGAACGCCCCCACTAAGTCCACGTGCGTTCCGGGTCGGAGCAGTTCGCCTCGGATCAACGGGCTGGTGGCGCCGGTTGCGCAACTCACGATGTCGGCCCGCTCCACCGCAGCGTCCAGCTCCTCAACCGGACCCGCCGGCAGGCCGCCCTCGACGAGTCGGCGGGCTGTCGCTGCAGCTCGCTCGGGGCTGCGACCCCACACTTCCACCGCGTCGAGCCGGCGGACGGCAGCGTGGGCGAACGCCAGATTCGGCGCGAGATTGCCGGTGCCCACCACGAGCAACCGGCGGGCGTCGGCGCGGGCCAGAAAACCGGCGGCCAGTGCCGAGACGGCCGCGGTGCGCCGCAGCGTAAGCTCGTCGCCGTCGATCACCGCGGCGAGCTGCCCGGTCTCGCCGTCGAACAACAGGTAGCCCGCACTGATCGTGGGCAGGTCGGTGCCGGTGTTAGAGGGGTAGTAGGTGACGGCTTTCACGCCGAGCAGTTCGGTGTCGAGCCACGCAGGCATCACCAGCAGCGAGCCGCTGCCGCCTCCGGGCAGGCCGACATCGTGGATCTCTCGCTGGGGCACGCTGGCAGAACCGTCTGCGAGCAGCTCCGCAATGGCTTCCATCAGCTCGTTCCACGGCGTGGCCTCTCGCACCGCCGTCGCGTCAAGCGCCAACATCACCCGGAGCAAGCGCCTGAGCCACGCCAGGCAACGCGCGGCAGCCGCTTTCCCTTGTCGACGAACGGCAAGGTGTCGACCGTCGCTGCGTGCGGCGTGCCGCCATGGTCAAGCAGATGGACTGTCTTGGCGAGCCAGTCGTCGCCGGGCAGCGGCTGATCGAAGCGCACGTAGCCGACGCCGGTATCGAGCGTGGGCGACCACGTCCCGATGGTCACGTGCCCGACCTTGCGATCGCCATAGCTGACGTCCATGCCTGGCTCGGGCATGGCCGTAGGGCAGATCAGGCCGAGCAGCAGTTGGCTGCGGTCGGCGCGCTCCAGCGCTGTCTTGCCGACGAAGTCGTCTTTGTCGAGCCGGACGAATTGGCCGAGGCCGGCGCCGTAGGGCGTCAGGTCCGGCTCGATGTCGCTGCCGTTGTCCAAGATTCCGGCTTCGATACGTCGGATCCCCATGGAGGCCCCGGTGCTGAACTCCATGCCGAACGGCTCGCCGCAGGCGAAAAGGCCATCCCACAATGCGTCGTGATCGGTGGGCTCGGCACCGCTGTTGCAGTAGAGCTCGATGCCGGCCTCGCCCGTCCAGCCGGTGCGGGACACCCAGAGGGTCTGCCCGCAAACCTCGAAGTAGCCGGCGCGAAAGTAGCGGAAGTCGGCGGGCAGCCCGCCGCTGATCGCCGCGTCGGCCACACCGAGCGATGCGGGTCCCTGGATCTGCAGCACCCGTGAACGGGGATCGATGACCTCGGCATCGAAGCCGATGGCGTGCGCCTCCAGCCAGCTCAGGAACTCGCCGTTGGCCGTCACGTACCAGAAGCGGTCGTCTGCCAGGCGCATCAGCACCCCGTCCATCAGGATCGAGCCGTCGTCCCTGCAGGCAAGCCCGTAACGGCATCGGCCGATGCCGAGATCGGCGACTCTGCATGCCAGCACCCGCTCGAGCAGGCGCGCCGCATCGGGTCCGGCGATCTCCAGCGGCTTCTCTGGCACGTCATACAGCAGGACGCCCTGGCGCAGCTTCCAGTAGGCGGGAATGGGATTCTCGTCGGGGCTCGACTTCATGGGGTACAGCCGGTTGCAATACACCGCATGGACGGTCTCGTCGGTCGTGTAGCGATGCGCGAACGGCGATCGGCTGATCCGGTACGGCGCCAGCGAGATCGTGTCGAACGACTCGACGTAGTAGTGCCGGTTGGTCCTCACCTCAGCTCCTCCGCGTGGGCACCGAGACTGCGCGGCGATCGGTAGATGCCGTGGCTGATAGCGCCGTCGACGGCATGGAGTTCCCAGATGGAGGCCTTCTTGCAGCGTGTCGGGTTCACATCGACGCCGCGGTAGGCGAGGCGCCAGAGCACTTCGGGGATGACGTCTCCATGGCTGCACAGCACGCTGTCGCCCGCTTCGGCGCACAGGCGATCCACCAAGGCTTCGGTCCGCCAGCCGTCCGCGCCCTCGGCAAGCTCGGCCGAGATCTCAATCTCGAGTCCCAGCTTGACGGCGAGCGGTTCGATCGTCTGCACGCAGCGAACGCTGGAGCTCGAGAGGATGCGCCCGATGGGTGCCGCGGCGAGCGCCGCGGCGATGGCCTCGGCTTGGGCGTGACCCATCGGGTCCAGCGGCCGGGCGCTGTCATCGCCCTGCCAGGCACGCCGATCGCCGGCCGATGCGTGTCGCACGAGATGCAGCACCCGCAGAACGCTAGAGCCGCGCGGGAGTGTCTGGCGCCGGTTCGCGACTGCGGAACCCCGAGCGCCGTGTGCGACGATGAGCGCGAGGCGAACAGGGGTAAGCAGTGAGCGACACGTCACAGCATCCGAGGGCCGGCGGGGCTGTCTCGGACGCAGCGCCACCGGACACGCCAGGGTCCAATGCGCCGGAGTCGAGTGCGGCAGAGTCGAGCGCCGCAGCGCCCAGCACCGCAGTGCCTGCCTTGCCGAGCGGCGAGTTCGCCTGGCACCGGCTCATCGGTGCAGACGAACTCGACGTGGGCCGGGTCACCACGGTGACGGTCGGCCACGAGAGCCTCTGCGTCACGCGGACCGAGGCCGGATTCGGCTGCCTGGCCAACGCATGCCCGCACCAAGGCGGCCCCCTCGGCGAGGGCAGCATCGAACGTGGGTGGCTGCGCTGCCCGTGGCACGGCTACGACTACTCGCCGCTCGACGGCACCCCGCCGCCGCCATTTGATGACGCACCGGCCGCCTACCGCACCGAGATCCGGTCCGACGGCGTCTACGTTGCGTTGCCGCTGGCGGCAGGCCGCACTCGCACGGTGTCCGACCAGCTCGTCGAGACCATGTGCGCGTGGGATGTTGCGTGGGTATTCGGCATGGTCGGTCATTCGAACTTGGGCTTTGCCGATGCGCTGCGTCAGGCCGAGGCCGATGGCTCGCTGCAGTTCATCGGAGTACGGCACGAAGGCGCCGCCTCGTTTGCCGCGACCGCCTACGGCAAGCTCACAGGAGAGCTCGCAGCGTGTTTCGCCATTGCCGGACCGGGCAGCACCAACCTGCTGACCGGCCTCTACGACGCCAAGATGGACCGAGCGCCAGTCCTGGCAGTCTCAGGCCAGGTGCCGTCGAGCGTTCGCGGCCGGGGCGCATTTCAGGACACCGACCTCTCGGCGGCCTTTGCCGATGTGTCTCGCTATTCGGCGACAGTCCAAGCGGGCTCGAACGCGGCCGAGCTGATGAACCTGGCGTGCAAGACGGCACTGGTGGAGCGAGATGTCGCGCACCTCGTGCTGCCGGACGAGGTGCAGGTGCTGCCCGCAGCGGCCGATGCGTCGCCCGCCGGGTCGCCGGAGGGGCGCACAGGATCTCGGCGGGTCGCCCCGCCGGCCGATGCGCTGGAGGCCGCGGTGGGGTTGCTGGCGGGTGCCGCCCGGCCGATGATCGTCGTGGGACACGGCGCTCGCAGCGGCATCGATGACATCGTTGCGCTAGCCGAGGCGCTCGACGCACCGGTGGCAACCACCTTCAAGGGCAAGGGCCTCATCGCCGACCAGCACCCGCTGGCCTGCGGGGTGCTCGGCCGCTCAGGCACCCCGATCGCCAGCTGGTTCATGAACGAGGCCGACGTGCTGGCGACCTTCGGGGTGTCGTTCGCCAACCACACCGGCATCGCTTCCTACAAGCCGATCGTGCAGGTCGACTTCGACCCGATGGCGCTGGGACGCTTCCACGCCGTCACGGTGCCGGTGTTGGCCGACGTTGGCACCGGGGCCCGGGCGCTGGCGGAGGCGCTGGAGGGCCGGACGGCGCCCGGACGCGCTGCGGCAGAGGTGGCAGAACGGTGGGACATCTGGCGGGCCGAGAAGCAGCGGCGTCGCACCGACGATCGGGGCAGCGGCCTCAACTCGGCGGTCGTGTTCGAAGCCCTGAGCCGCCTGGTGCCGGCCGACGCCATCATGCCGGTCGACGTCGGCAACCACGCCTATTCCTTCGGCCGCTACTTCGAGCCGTGCGGGCAGACCGTGTTGATGTCCGGCTACCTGGGGTCGATCGGCTTCGCCTTCCCTGCGGCCATGGGCTGCTGGGCCGCCACCCAGCGTGCGCCGGGCGGCGGTGGCGGCGCAAACGGGTGGCGATGGGCAGGCCGGCCGGTGGTCTCGGTGTCGGGCGACGGCGGCTTCGGCCAGTACGCCATGGAGCTCACAACTGCCGTCAAGTACGGCATGGACATCACCCATGTGCTGCTCAACAACGGCGAGCTGGGGAAGATCTCCAAGGAACAGCGGGCGGCCGAGCTCGACGTGTGGCAGACCTCACTGCACAATCCGAGCTTCGCCGGATTCGCCGAGCTCTGCGGCGCGATGGGCCGCCAGGTGACAGCAGCCGGCGAGCTCGACACTGCGCTCGACGAGGCACTGGCGCATCGGGGACCTGCGTTGGTGGAAGTGATGACCGACCCGCTGCTCGTCTGACCTGCCAGCTCGGTTTCTCTGTGCAGATTTGCTGCCCGCAGCGGCATTTCTGCACACAGAACGACAGCGCTAGCGTCGCGCTGCAATGAATCAGCAACCGTCGGCGCAGTCGGCCGCAGCCAGCATCGGTCTCGAAGACGCCTACGCCGTCGACGGACCCGACGCCAACCGCGAGCTGTACGCCTCGTGGGCCGAAACGTACGAGTCGGTCTTCCTTGCCGAGAACGACTACGTGTACCACCAGCATGTGGCGGCTGCGTTCTGCCGCATTCAGGACAGCCTCGACAGACTGGGCGGTCCGGTGCTCGACGTGGGCTGCGGAACGGGCGTCGTCGGTGCCGAGTTGGCGAGCCTGGGGGTCCCAGTGATCGATGGCATCGACATCTCGCCCGAGATGCTGGCGAAGGCCGCCGTCAAGACCCACGAGGGCCGGCCGACCTACCGGCAGCTCTTCGAAGCCGATCTCACCGGCCGGCTCAAACTCCCCGACGATGGCTACGCCGGCATCGTGAGCGCAGGCGCGTTCACCCACGGTCATCTCGGCCCCGAGCCGATCGCCGAACTGCTGCGAGTGGCGCGACCCGGCGCCCGCTGCAGCCTGGGCATCAACTCGGCGCACTTTGACGAAGTCGGGTTCGGCGACTGGCTAGCGGCGCGCGAGACGGAGGGGCTGATCAGCGGGCTGGACTTCGAACTGCGTCCCATCTACGGCGGCGCCGACCCCGACGACCCCGACCGCTGGACGCGCATCGCCGTCTTCACGGTGGTGTGACCAGAGCGCGTCGAAGCGGGCCGGCGGAGGGGAACCGGCCCGCTTCGGAAGCTGCTCCAGGCAGCGGGGGTTATGCGGTGTCTGCCGAGCCGAAGATGCCCTTGCCGCCGCGATGCAGGCCGCGGTGGCCGTGCCGGCGCTCTTCGCCCTCGGGGCGTTCGCCGTTCACGAGCGCAGTTACCCGGGTGGTCAGCTCGTCGGTGTCGATCTCACGGTCGTGCTCAGCCGCCTTCTCGCTGATGGCGGTCACGAGTGCGTCCACGACATCTGAGACTTCGACACCTTGGGAGGCAGCGATGTCGGCCAGCGGCGAGCCGTCCTTGAGCTGCTGCCGCAGCGTCTCAGCATCGATGCCGAGCAATTCGGTCAGCGTGCCACCCATGCCGAACGGCCCGAGCTTGCCGCCCCGGCGTGTGCCGCCCTTGTCGCAGGTGCCGTCGGAGCCGTCTGTGTCGTCGGAGTTGTCGGTGTCTGTGCTACCAGCAAGCTGCTGGCCGGCATCACCGTTGTCGTTCTGGGTCTGCGCGCTGGCACTGCCGGCACTGAACGCAACGACTGCAGTCGCTGCGAGGAGTGCCGTGACCAGAAGCGCCAGCCAACGGTTGCGCAAGGGTCTGTCTCGCCGAGCCTCGATGGGTTCGCTGATCTCGCCGGAATCGGTCATGCCGCCAGTCCTTTCATCGGGGGTGTGCGACATTCCCGAGACTGGCGGGCCAACCTGAAAGACCCCTGAAGCAATCCTGAGAACTCGATGAACGAACTGTCGGGTGGCGTCGTGCCGGTACGCGGTCGGTTGGCAGCGCCGCGGCTGGTCCGACTAGCCCGGCGGCGGTGCGTCAGCCGGCTTCGGAGTGGGTGACGGGTTCCTCGCCCATCCACTCCCGCAGAGTGTTCTTCAGCTTCGTCTGCTGGATGAAGAGGTCGTGCTCAGGACCGGCCGGATCGGCCGACTGGGGCGCTTTCAGGTAGAACGACAGCCACTCCTGCACGCCGCCTTGACCGGCCCGCTGCGCCAAGTCCAAGAACAGCGCCAGGTCCAGCACGATCGGCGCCGCCAGGATCGAGTCGCGACACAAAAAGTCGATCTTGATCTGCATCGGGTAGCCGAGCCAGCCGAAGATGTCGATGTTGTCCCAGCCCTCCTTGTTGTCGCCCCGGGGCGGGTAGTAGTTGATGCGCACCACGTGGTCGATCTCGCTGTAGAGCTCGGGATATGTCTCGGGCTGCAGGATCGTGCCCAGCACGCCCAGCTTCGACGTCTCCTTGGTCTTGAAGTTCTCGGGATCGTCCAGCACCTCGCCGTCGCGGTTGCCCAAGATGTTGGTGGAGTACCAGCCGCGCAGGCCCAGCATCCGGGCCTTCAGGCCGGGCGCTACCAGCGTTTTCATCAGCGTCTGGCCGGTCTTGAAGTCTTTGCCGGCGATGGGCACACCGCGGCGCTGCGCCAGCTCGGTCATGGCCGGGATGTCCACCGTCAGATTGGGCGCGCCGTTGGCGAATGGCACGTCGCTCATCAGCGCCGCGTAGGCGTAGATCTGGCTGGGCGAGATGTTGTCGTCGTCGGCTGCCAGCCCGGCTTCGAACGCCTCCACGCTGGCGTGCACATCGGACGGCTCCTGGTACGCCTCGGTGGAGCCGCACCACACCATCACCAGCCGCTCGCATTCGTTCTCGGCCCGGAAGCGCTCGATGTCTTCCATCAGCGCCTGGGCTGCTTCGAGCTTGCCCATCGGGGGCTTGGTGCGGGTGCCCTCCAGCCGGCTCACCCAGCGGGTGTCGAACACGGCGTCCATCGCCACGATGCCTTCCAGCTCGCGCGAGATCACGCCAAGATCGCGGTCTTCCAGCACACCTGCGGTGCGGGCGCCCTCGAGTGCATTGGGTGTGATGGGATCCCAGCCGCCGAACACCAAGTCATCAAGCTCGGCCAGCGGCACGAAATCGCGGATCAGCGGGTTGCGGCCGTCGGCCCGGCTGCCGAGGCGGATGTGGGCCATCTGGCTGACTGAGCCGATCGGTTCCGCCAGTCCTGTGCGCGCTGCCAGCACACCGGCAATGAACGTGGTGGCCACCGCTCCCATGCCGGGCGTGAGCACGCCGAGCTTGCCGGTCGCAGGCGCGATCTGCGGTTGATTCATGGCAAGAACGCTACGGGGCGCTGACGCAAGGGGGTCAATCCCCCAGGCTCACCGAGTTCAGGCTGCCATCGGGGCGGCTGGTGTGAATTCTGCGTCGAGGCGCTTGACACCGTGAATGAACGAAGCTTGCAGCAGGTCCGGCTCACCTGCGGCAGCGATGTCGGGCAGCCGCGTGAACAGCTCCCGGTACATCGTGGTGATCTGACGCCTGGCCAGGTGCGCGCCGAGGCAGAAGTGCGGACCGGGGCCGCCGAAGCCGTATTGCGGATTCGGGTCGCGCAGCACGTCGAAACGGAACGGATCATCGAACACCGCAGGGTCGCGATTCGCGGCGATGTAGAACATCGCCACCTTGTCGCCTTCGAGCATCTGACGCCCGCCGCACTCGACGTCGCGGGTCACCGAGCGACGCATGTAGCTCACGGGGCTCGCGACACGGACGATCTCCTCAACCGCAGTTGGCGCAACACCCTCGAAGTCGTCCAGCCAGATGGCGCGCTGGTCAGGGTTGTCGGTAAGGAACTTGAGCCCCCAAGCAGTCGAATTGCGGGTGGTCTCGTTGCCGGCCACCACCAGCAGCACGAAGAAGCTGGCGAGATCGGATTCGCTGAGACGGTCATCTTCGAGTTCGGCGTTCACGATCATGCTGGTGAGGTCGGTGCCGTCGCCGCCCTGCTTGGCTGCGGCGACCTCTTTCATGAGCTCGGCCAAGTCAGCGCCGGCCTGCAGGATGGCGGTGGCGAGGTCGCCGTCGGGCGGCTGGAAGTCGGGGTCGGAGATGCCGAGGATGATGTTGGTTCGGTCGAAGACGAACTTGTACTCAGAACGGGGGATGCCCATGAGGTCGCACACGATGCGCAGCGGCAGTGCAGCCGCCACGTCCCACACAAACTCGCACTTGCCCTGCTCGCAGATCGAGTTCACGATCTCGCGGGCGCCTTCACGGATGCCGCCGTCGAGCTGCTCGAGCATCTTGGGCGTGAAGCCCTTCGCCACGATGCGCCGCAGCCGCGCATGACGAGGGTCGTCCATGGCGATCATCGAGCTGAAGAACTCGGTGAATTCCGGCGGGTTGTCGCCCAGCGTGATGCCTCTCGCGGAGCTGAAGACCTCGGTGTTGCGTGAGATGGTGGCGATGTCCTCGTGGCGGGTGACGCACCAGTAGCCGGGGCTCGGCGCCACCCATTCGGAGAAGTACGGCTCCTCGAACCAGTCCAGCGGCGCCTCGGCGTGATAGCGGGCGATCACCGAATCGATCTCGTCGGCCGGCTGCGTCCAGAACCACGGTTCCATGAGGTTGGGCAGTGACGTGTTCCACTCGCGCATGGCAGCACGGTAGCGCCGCGCCAGGATCGCTCGATACGGTCCGGCGGCGTCAGACTGCTGCGCGGGTCACGCATGAGGCCATCTGGCACGATGTACCGCCGTGGCAGCGGACCATGCACCAGATCGCAATGCGGCGGATTCCACTGAGGGCGATGCTGGGCTGAACTACATCGTGCACGGCGCGGGGGCCATCGGCTGCGTGCTGGGTGCTCGGCTGGCCCAGGCGGGCCGGCGTGTGGCCCTCGTCGCCCGAGGCGCGCACCTCGAAGCTCTCCAGCGAGGCGGGCTCAGCGTCTCCGGTTACACCGAGGGCCACTTCCGGCTGCCGGCGGTACGCAACGCGCACGAGCTCGACCTGGACGAGCGAACGGTGGTGCTGCTGGCCATGAAGACACAGCACACATTCGAGGCGGTCGAACAGCACCGGGAGTTGTACGACGATGTTCCGCTGTTCTGCTTCCAGAACAGCGTCACCAACGAGGAGTGGCTGACTGGGCAGGGTTTTCGGGCCTATGGCGTCATGGTGCGCATCGGTGCCCGCATCGACGAGCCCGGCGTGGTCACCCACACCGGTGCGCGCCGGGCTCAGATCGGATGCTGGCCCACCGGTTCCGACGAGCTCTGCGCGGCGGTCGTGGACGACCTGGTTGCCGCCGAGATGCGCGCCACGGTCGACGAACACGTGGCCGAGGCCAAGTGGGGAAAGCTGGTGCTGAACCTCACAAACGCGTTCTCGGCGCTGATCGACTTGCCCGTGCAGGAGTGGTTCTGCGACGAGGAGACCCGTTTCTTCATGGCCGATCTTCAGGAAGAAGCCGCCGACGTGCTGGACGCGGCCGGAGTCTCGCCGGTCATGGACGACGGCCGGGATTTGCGCGCATGGATCGAACGGATGCGCGTGCCGGGCCAGCGCGAGCCACGGGGTGATTCAGACCCGGTGATGCACAGCTACCCGTCCACCTGGCAAGACCTGCACTTCCGGCGTCCGACGGTAGAGGTGGAGCATTTCAACGGCCGAATCTGCGAACTCGGCGAGCAGCACGGCATTGCCACGCCGCTCAACCGGATACTGAACGAGCTGTGCCACGACGCTGCAGCCCGCCGACTAGGACCGGGCACCGAAACCGTGGCCTCACTACGCGCCGCCGCCAGAGAATCCGTGTGAGATTCGTCGCTGCTGAATCTAGGTTCGCGAGAGGGCCAGCCCCCCGAGTGACGCCATTTGCGGTACGTCTGCCAAGCTCGGGGTGGCTGGCCTCTGCGCCCGAGATTACTCGGCGGGACAGCCATTCGATACTGAATTGCAGTTCAGCGACAGCGAGGCCTGCGAAGGACTGCTGGGGTGCCCGGGGCGGGATTCGAACCCGCACGCTCCCGAAGGAGCCGAGGGGTTTAAGCCCTCTGCGTCTGCCAGTTCCGCCACCCGGGCCAGTCGGCGCGTTCATTGCCTCCTCAGTGCTCATCATGCTGGCACGGCCGTCCGGGCACGATGCACTGAGTTCCTAGGCGACTTCGTCCAGGGTGTACGGCTCTGCAACGGTGCCCGGCGTGCGACGCCCGCCTTCGGACGGCGCGGGGCAGGGCCGCGCTGGGCCGGCGGCATCGTGGCTGCCTTCGATCTCGCGCCACAGCTCGTCGCGCACTGCGGCCGCTGCTGAGGCACTGAGCCGGTTGCACACCACGATGCCTTCGATGGCGTCGGCCACTACCGCTGCGAAGGGGCGGCCGCGCACGCGCACCGCAACCACGCAATCGCCGTCGCCGCCGCGCTGGATGGAACGATCCAGCTGATCCGATCGCGGCGGGCTCTGAAAACTCGGAGCGCTCAGGCCGAGCGAGCGTGCCGCCATGGCGAGCGCTCGCACCGTCAGAACGAAGCGGCCGGAGAGGTCGGCGGCGCGCTCACCGGCGCTTCGCTGGGGACGCGTCGAGGCGCTCCCGACCCGGTGCGAACGCCCGCGAGCTGGCGCGGCATCGACCAGCCGGAGCGCTGCGGGAGGGTGGGTGCGGGGTGTTGCTGGCATGTGCCCATCATCGCCAGGGGGTGTGACAGCAAAGGACGGCCGCCATGCGGGCCATCGCGATCTGCAGCTACCCGCACCAACCCCCGGGTATGCCCGGTGCGAGAGCAGGTGCAGGGACGGCCACAATGGACCCGCATGGCGACCACAGCTCCGGGACTGCTGCCTGCCCAGCAGGCCACGCTGGACGCAATCCGCACGCCCGCAGAGCACCGTCCCTCCTACCCGGCCGGCTTCGCCGACGAGCTGCGCAACGACGCGGAAGCAGCACTGAACGGTCTCGTCGATGCCGCTCGCGACATCGACAGCCGTGGGCTGTGGGTTGCCAAGCGGGACCTCGCCGGCGTGTTCGGTTGCGAGGCGCGATACCTCGCCGATGCAGACACGCCGTTCGAATGGTCCGTGCCGACTGCACGCGGCACGGTGCTGCACAAGGCGGTCGAGCTGACGACCCATCAGCGCTTCGAACCCGAAGACGCGGTCAATGCCGCTCTCGAACGTCTCATCGCGGACGACGACAACCTCGGCAGCTTCCTGGCCGAGACATCGCACGGCGAGCGAGCCGATCTGACTGCCAACTGCGTTGCGCTGCTCGCGCGTTTCGGCGAGACCTTCCCGCCGATGCAGCGTGCCTGGCGGCCCAGCGCCGAGGTGCGTGCCCGCGCACGGCTGTGCAGTGGTGCCTTCGTGCTCAACGGCAAGTACGACCTCACGCTCGGATCGCCTGCGCCGCTCGGCGGGCCTGACCGCCTCCAGCGCGCCGGCAAGGTCATCATCGACCTCAAGACCGGCTCACGCACGCCGACCGATCCGGAAGACCTGCGGTTCTACGCCCTTGTCGAGACGCTTTCCGTGGGCGTGCCGCCGCTGGGCGTCGGCTCGTTCTACGTTGCCGAGGGCCGCATCGAGCACGAGGCAGTGACCGCCGACGTGCTCGACAGCGCGCTGCGACGCACCGTGGACGGCATCGGTCGACTCATCAGATTGCGAGCGGACCGGCGTGACCCGCGGCGGATGCCCGGCCCACCTTGCCGTTGGTGCCCGATCTCAGCCGACTGCGGGCCGGGTCAGGAGTGGCTGTCAGACCCTGACGACTGAGCGATGCCGTCGTTACGAGCAGCCCGGAGCCGTGCTGTCATCTCGTCGCGGCGGGCCTGCCATTCCTCCAGCGTCAGGCCGAAGCGCTCGTGGTCTTCCCACACGCCGGCGATCTGGATGTATCCCTGCGCGATTCCCTCCGAGCGCAGCCCCAGCTTCTCCACCACCCGCAGGCTGGCGGCGTTGCGCGGCATGATCGACACCTGCACCCGGTGCAAGCCGACTTGGTCGAAGGCGAACCCGAACACGGCCAGCAGTCCTTCGGCGACCAATCCCTTGCCGGCCAACCGCTCGTCGATCCAGTAACCCACATGGGCGCTCTGGAATGCACCGCGCGCCACATGCGAGACATTGATCTCGCCGCAGAACCAGCCCTCGTGCCAGAGGCCGAAGTCGAACGCCGTGCCCAGTGAGCGCTCGCGTTCGCGGACGCGGCAGCGATTGGCGAACGCCTGCGGGTCGCGCGACGGATCGGGCGCGCTCGCGGGCGGGCGGGGCTCCCACTTCACCAGCCAGTCGCGGCACCGTTCGCGGACTTCGTTCCATTGGGCGAAGTCTGACGGCACGAGCGGGCGAAGCTCGAGCCGCTCGGTGCGCAGGCGACTCACGCTGCGCACAGTACTGGCGCGCCGTCGGCGCTCACCGAGCGGCATCGGTGCCTGCTTCGCGGAGCTCAGCCGCTGGACTGGCCTGCGCTTCGCGGAGCTCAGCCGCTGGACTGGCCTGCGCTTCGCGGAGCTCAGCCGCTGGACTGGCCTGCGCTTCGCGGAGCTCAGCCGCTGGACTGGCCTGCGCTTCGCGGAGCTCAGCCGCTATGCCATCCAAGAGATCGCGCTCGCGCACGATGCACTTGTCGATGTCCCAGTGGCGCATGACAGCGACGAGGATGCAGCAGCCGCCCACGATCACCGGTGCTCGATCGACGTGCAGGCCCGGATTGTGGACGCGGTCGGCCAGCCGCTCGGTGGCCAGCGTGCGGAACACATCCTCGGCCGCGGCCCGACTGAGCACGAACCCGTCGATCACCTCAGGATCGTAGGGATCGAGGCCGATCTCGACCGCGGCCACCGTCGTGACCGTCCCGGCGACGCCCACGAGCCGTGCTCCCGCGGCACCCCGCCCGATGACCGGATGGTCACGGTCGATGTCGTCGAGGTGCAGGCGCGCCACGGAGATCGCCGAACTCAATTCCTCAGGCCGGGGAGGATCCGATGCCAGGAATCTCTCCGTCCACCGCACCGAGCCCATGTCGACGGAAGCCGCCGCATCCGGACGGGCGCCCGGCGACGGCGTGCCATAGGCGAACTCTGTCGAGCCCCCGCCGATGTCGAGCACCAGCGCAGCGCCTGCCTGCGCAAGCGTCGAAGCTGCGGGCGCGTCGGGCTCGGATGGCATGTCACCGCCGGCAATATCGGCCAAGCCGGTGGTTGCCCCGGCGAATCCGTACGCGGCCTCGGCGCCGCCATCGAGCAACTCGACGTCGGTGCCGAGCGCGTCGCTCGCCCTCTGCAGGAATTCCGCGCCGTTTGCGGCGTCGCGCGCAGCACTGGTTGCCACGGCCCGCACCGCCGTCGCCTGGCGGTCGTCGATGATCTGGCGGTATTCCCGCAACACCTCGACGACGCGGCCGATGGCATCGCCACCGAGCCGACCGCCGGCATCGACGCCCCGTCCCAGCCCGGTGATGCGCAGCAGCCGCTGCCCCAAGCCCGTGCCGTCGTCGATGAGCAGGCGCGTCGTATTCGTACCGCAGTCCACCACCGCAACCGGAGCCGACGCGGGCTCAACAGCCATCAGCGTCCGCCACGGATGCTGGTTCGCCGGGTGCAGCTGCGGTCGCAGCTCCTTCGACAGCCGATGACACGCCGATGTCGCCAAGCCGTGCCAGCACCCAGTCGCCGACGGGGTCATCACCGCCCGCCAGCCGGTATGCCAGATGCGCGTGCAGGCACTTCACGCCTCGAGCCGTCCCCCCTACACCGCCCGCCGGGCGCGGCCCGCGGTGATCCTGGGACACCAGCGCGTCTCGTTCGGCGGCGTAACGATCATGCGTTGCGGCCAGCGCCTCAGGATCGACGGCCGCCTCGGCCGACCGGACCCCTCCATCGCCCTCGAGTCGGGACACCCGCCGGCGCAGGTCGACATCCACCAGCCAGTAGCGGGTGGGCATCGGGCGCCCGTCGTCGAGCAGCGGGGCATTGGCGATCACCACCGGCCGCCCGTCGTCATACGCCACGGACACATCGAACGCGCACTGGGGCGGGCGGCCGAGCAAGGCAGCCACCGCGTCGGCTTGAGCGGGCGTCGGGGGTGCGCCCGGGGCGCAACGAACGAGCAACGCCCTAGGAGAGTCGCGGCAGCGAGCCCTCAGCCTTGGCGACGCTTGCGCCTGCGGCGACGGTTGAACAGGAAGAACACCACCACCGCAAGTGGCGCCAGGATGCGCTTGAGCATGGGTCGGCCCGCCGTTTCGAGCAAGTCGACCGGTTCCGGCTCGGCCATCTCGATCTGGCGCGGGCCTGAGGGGGCCGATTCCTCGCCCGTCTCGCCGGACGCCTCAGCGTCATCGGCCGGAGCATCGTCTGCAGCCGCACCAGCATCGCCCTGGTCGCCGATCTCAGACAGCTTCTGTTCGAGCGAGTCCACGAACTGGCCGATGAGCTTCTCGGTGACGTCGGCCATCACCCCACGTCCGAACTGCGCCACCTTGCCGGTGACCTTCAGGTCGGTGGCGATCGACACCATCGTTCCATCGCCGTCGGGGGTCATTTCGGCGGTCACCTCTGCGGCTGCGTTGCCCGCGCCGCGTGAGTCGCGGCCGGACGCCTCGAGCACGATGCGACGATTGGCCTCGTCGAGCTCGACGAACTTTGCGGAACCCTTGTACTGCGCCGTGATCGGGCCCACCTTGATCTTCACACCGCCCTTGAATTCATCGCCGTCGACCTCGGTCAGCTGCGCGCCCGGCATGCACGGCGCGATGAATTCGACATCGGTCAGCGTGCTCCAGGCCTGCTCGACGGGTATGCCGACACGGAATTCACTCTTCAGCTCCATCGGCGCAGATCCTCCACGGTGTCGATGTCGTCAGGTGACCCTTCGCAGGCTACCGGCACCACGAATTCCGGAAATCGCCGCATCACCGTGCGGGCGCCTTCGTCGCCGTCGTACGGCAGCAGCGGCCATACCTCGCGTGCCAACCGGACCGGGTTCCCCCGCTGCCCGCCGTAGGTGCCGACGGCGACGGGGGCCGCACTGGCGGCGACGATCTGCCAGGCCGCCGATGTCACGAACGGCTGGTCGGCGAGGCCCACCACGATCGCGTCGTGGCCGTGCTGGGCCGCCCACGTCGCAGCACACCTCACCGACGACGCAATCCCCGATTCCCAGCGATCGTTTGAGATCACGGCGATCCCGCCGCTCGCCTCAGCCACCAGCCCCGAGATGTCCACCGCTCCCGTGACGACCGCCACAGCATCGAGCGACGCCCCCACCAGCGACCCCAGAGCCCGGCTGACCACGCTCTGGCCGTCGAGGTCGGCCAGCAGCTTGTGCCGCGGGCCTGCGAACCGGGTCCCAGCACCCGCTGCCAGCAGCACGCCCGCCGTGGACACTGACAGATGACCTCCGAGGATGGGCTCGGCTAGTACGAGCGAGGCAGGCCGAGCACCTTCGACGACACGAAGTTCATGACCATCTCCTGGCTGACCGGCGCGATCTTCATCAGCCGCGCCTCGCGCCAGTAGCGCTCCACGTCGTATTCCTTGGCGTAGCCGAAGCCGCCGTGCGTCTGCATGGCCCGATCGGCGCATTCGAACGCCGCCTCCGACGCCAGGTATTTCGCCAGATTGGCTTGCTCGCCGCACGGCAGACCGTTGTCGTAGCGCCACGACGCATCGCGCACCACCAGTTCGGCCGCGTGCAGGCGAGCATGGCTGTCGGCCAGCGGGAAGGCAATGCCCTGGTTCTGGCCGATCGGACGACCGAAGATCACCCGGCTCTTCGCGTACTCGGCGGCGCGACGCAGCGCGACCCGGCCGATCCCCAATGCCTCAGCAGAGATCAGGATCCGCTCGGGATTGAGGCCGTCGAGGATGTAGCGGAAGCCCTCGCCCTCCTCGCCGACGCGACGGTCAACCGGCACGCGCAGCCCGTCGTAGCGGACCTCGCACGACACCACGGCGTTGCGGCCCACCTTGGGGATCGGGGTGATGTCGACCGCCGGGTCCTGCAGGTCGACCAGCAGCAGCGTCATGCCCTGGGTGGGGCCGTCGCACAGCTC
Source organism: Candidatus Poriferisodalis sp. (assembly GCF_965208925.1). Lineage (GTDB taxonomy): Bacteria > Actinomycetota > Acidimicrobiia > Acidimicrobiales > Poriferisodalaceae > Poriferisodalis. The sequence goes on from NZ_OZ242364.1 coordinate 286,177, forward strand.
CTTGGGCGTGGTGCGCACCAGCAGCAGGCACACGTCGCAGTACGGGGCCTTGGTGGTCCACACCTTGGCCCCGGTGATCACGTACTCGTCGCCGTCACGCTCGGCTCGAGTGCGGATCGAGGTGGTGTCGGTGCCGGCGTCGGGCTCGGTGACGCCGAATGCGGCGTGGAGGGAGCCGTCGGCAACGCCCGGCAGGATCTCCTTGGCCAGTGCTTCCGAGCCGTACTTGCGCACCGGCTCCATGCCGAAGATCGACAGGTGCAGGGCCGAGCAGCCGTTCATGGCGGCGCCGCTGGCCGCCACCTCCTCCAGCACGATCGACGCCTCGGTGATGCCCTGGCCGCCGCCGCCGTACTCATCCGGAATGGCGATGCCGACCCAGCCGCCCTCGGCCATGGCGTTGTAGAAGTCCCAGGGGAACTCGTGCTTCTCGTCGCGCTCGCGCCAGTACTCGTCGGGGAAGTCTGCACAGACGCGCCGCACGCCCTCGCGGATCGCCTCGTGGTCCTCGTTTTGGGTGAAGTCCATCGCGCTGACGCTACCGGGCGGTCGCTGCCGGGTTCAGTGGATGCGGCCTTGGCCGTCTTTGAGCCTCGGGGCTTGGCGGCCGGTGTGGGAGGCGATGATCTCGGCCACGATCGACACTGCGGTCTCCTCGGGGGTGCGGCCGCCGATGTCGAGGCCGATGGGCGCCATGACCCGTTCGAGTTCGGAGTCGGTCACGCCTGCTTCCCGGAGGCGCTCGGTGCGCTTCTCGTGGGTGGTGCGCGAACCCATGGCTCCCAGGTAGCCGACCCGAGTGGGCAGGGCGCCCACAATGGCGGGCACGTCGAACTTGTGGTCATGAGTGAGCACGCACACCGCGTCTCGTGGGCCGAGGTCGTCGCCGATGCGGTCGAGCAGGCGGTTCGGCCAGTCCACCACCACCTCGTCGGCCATCGGGAAGCGTCGCTTCGTCGCAAACACCTCTCGTGCGTCGCAGACGGTAACGCGGTAGCCGAGCAGCTTGGCCTGTGAGGCGAGTGCCCTTGTGAAGTCGACGGCGCCGAAGATCACCATGTGCGGGCGACGCGCGTGGCACTCCACGAACACGCTGACGTCCATCTGACGGGCCTCGCCGTGCTGGCCGTAGTGGCGCACCTCGCTGATGCCCGCATCGAGCATGCCCAAGGCGTCACGCTCGACGACCCGGTCCAGGTCGGCGTCGCCCAACGTGCCCAGCGCCGGGGCATCGGGCCGCACGAGGAGCTTGGCTCCCGCCTGCGGGCGCACATCAGACACAGCGCCCGCCTGCGGGCGCACATCAGACACAGCGCCCGCCTGCGGGCGCACATCAGACACAGCGCCGGCATCAGGACCGTCGATGATCGTGGCCAGCGCGACTGGCTCCTCGGCCCGGATGGCGTGGCGAAACGCCTCGTAGATGCCGGCACTGCCCTTATTCGACCCTGTGCTCGATTCTGGGCTCACCAGTCGAGTTCCTCCACGAACAGGTGGATCGTGCCGCCGCAGGTCAGCCCGACGGCGAACGCCTCGTCATCGCTGTAGCCGAAGGTGGTGATCCCCGGGCCTCTCCGGCCGCCCAGCAGCTCGAGCGCTTCGCCGACCACAGCGCCCTCGACGCAGCCGCCCGAGACCGAGCCGGCGACTTCGCCTTCTTCGTTCACGGCCATCGCAGCACCTGGGTCGCGCGGCCCCGAGCCCTCGATGTCCACCACCCGCGCTACGGCCACTCGCTGGCCCGCAACCCGCCACCGGTCGATGTCATCCAAGATCTCATCCATGTGCCCTGTCTCCCTGAGTCCATTGTTGCGGCATCGGAACGTCGTGCGTCGGGTGATCTGAGGTTCAGCCAGGCTCAGGCCGCGATTGCAGCTGCCAAGTGTTCGAGCGAATCGAATGAATGGCCTTCGATGAACTCGTCGACATGCGGCAACGCGGCAGCCATGCCACGAGCCAGCGGCGCGTAGCCAGGAGTGTGCTTCAGCGGGTTGACCCACACCAGACGGTGGGTCACCAAGTGCAGGCGGGCCATCTGCTCGGCCAGTTCGTCAGGTGCGCCGCGGTCCCAGCCGTCCGAGCAGATCACCACGATGGCGCCGCGCGCGTGGCCCCGCACGCCCCAGCGATCGTTGAACTCGTGCAGCGTGGCGCCCAGCCGGGTACCGCCCGACCAGTCCTGCACCGAGTCGGCAGCGGCCGCCAAGCCGGCGTCGGGATCGCGGGAGGACAGCTCGCGGGTGACCCGGGTGAGCCGGGTGCCGATCGTGAACGCCTCCACCCGGGTTCGGCCGATCACTGCTGCGTGAGCGAACCTCACCAGCGCTCGGGCGTAGGGCTCCATGGATCCCGACACGTCGAGCAGCAGCACCAAGCGGCGCGGCTTGCGGTCGCCGACCAGGAATTCGCGCCGGATGGCCTCGCCGCCGGTGCGCAGTGCACGGCGGATGGTGCGGCGCAAGTCCGGACGGCGTGAGATGCGCTTGGCCCGCACAGCGCGCCGCGAGCGCCGGGTGACTGCCTGGAAACGCAGCTCGCCCATCAGCGCGTGCAGCTCAGACAGCTCGCCGTCGCTGCAATCGGCGAAGTCCTTGTGGCGCAGCGTCTCGACATCGCTGTAGCGGACCCGCAACGTCGGGCCGGCATCGGGCTCATCGCTGTCGCCTGGCGGCGAGGCGCCGCTGTCGTCGTCGGTGTCGGTGGCCAGGGTCACCGAGATCGGCGGCAGCTCCACGACGATCCCGCTGGGCGCTCGGCCCTCCCAGAAGACCGCGAAGGCCCGGTCATAGACACCGATGTCGGCCGGACTGCCCACCAGCGTCGCTCGGCCTGCCCAGTACACGTCTTCACGGCTGGCGACTCCCAGCAGCCGCAGCGCCTCGGTGAATGCCATGACGCGGCGGATCGTGACCACCAGCCCCGCGCCGCGCAGGATCGACGAGAAGGCCGAGGCCAAGCGCTCGGGTTCGTTGACGTGCTCATCCGACGCCGGCGTGGGAGCACCGAGATCAGTGCCGGTACCGCTCACGGCCGGCTCAGCCTCTGGGCCCTCAGGCCTCGGCGACGGCGGCCATGATCATCTCCATCCCGACCGACGTGACCCGTTGCTGATCCTCGCGGTACTTCAGCACCGTTCCCAGCGTGGCTTCAAGCATGGGCGTGTCAAGCTCGGCGGCGCCAAGACGCCCCAGCGCCGTGGCCCAGTCGATGGTCTCGGCCACGCCGGGAGGCTTGTACAGCCGCATCTCGCGCATCACCGATACAGCCGACGCCACTTGCCGTGCCAACGTTCCGTCAACGTCGGGCAGCTTGAGCTTGACGATCTCGACTTCACGATCGACCGACGGGTGCGAGACCCAGTGGTACAGGCAGCGGCGCTTGAGCGCATCGTGCACGTCGCGGGTCCGGTTGGAGGTGACCACCACGAGCGGCGGCCGGGCTGCCGTGATCGTGCCCAGCTCGGGCACGGTGACGGTGAAGTCGGACAGCACCTCGAGCAGGAATGCCTCGAACTCGTCGTCCGCGCGGTCCACCTCGTCGATCAGCAGCACTGCGGGCGTGGCGTCGTCGTGGTCGATGGCCCGCAGCAGCGGCCGGCGGATCAGGAAGCGTTCCGAGTACAGCTCATCCTCGATGGCCTCGGCGTCGGCCGCAGCGCGTCCCGCGGCCTCAGCTGTGCGCAGGTGGAGAAGCTGGCGCGTGTAGTCCCATTCGTAGAGCGCCTGAGCGGCGTCGATGCCCTCGTAGCACTGCAGGCGGATGAACTCCCCGCCGATCCAGGCGGCGAGCACCTTGGCCAGCTCGGTCTTGCCCACGCCGGCATCGCCCTCCAAGAAGAGAGGCCGACCCATGGTGACCGACAGGTACACCACCGTCGACAGCCCCTCGTCGGGCAGGTAGCCGTGCTCGGTCAGCGCCGCCGAGACATCAGCAGTGGTACCGGGCGCCGTGAACACAGCGGCCAAGGCTACGGCTTCGCCTGCGGCTCGGCCTCCGGCCGCTCTATGAGGTGGTCTCCAACCGGCAGAAACAGGACGCGGTGATGGGCACGTCTGCCCGTGCGATGGCGAGATCGAGGCGCTGGCGGATCAGCGGCTCCTCCACCGTTTCTCCGCGGCGAACAAGACATTCGTGCAGCCCGTGCAGGCTCCAGACGTTGTCGGGGTGCTGGCAGGGCCGGCGCAGCTGATCGTCCAAGCCCAAGTCGGACCGATACAGCGCCTCAGCCTCGTCGAACTGGCCCTGTTCCGACAGCAGCGCAGCCAGCGCGTGGCGTGTCGGCTGCATCCAGGCCCAAGGCTCGTCGTAGGGCAGGTTGTCGTCGAGCTGCACCGCGTGGCGAAGATGGTCGAAGGCGCCATCGAAGTTGCCGCACCGGTACTCAACCTCGCCGTTCAGCATGGCCTCGGCCACGGCCAGGATGTCGAGTCCGGTGTTGTTGAACAGCGTGCGGCTGGGCAGCACCTGGGCCTTGGAGACCAGGAACTCCTCACGTTCAGCCAGCGCATCGTCGACTCGGCTCAGCGACGCGTAGGCAACCGTTCGTGCGTATCGCATCATGGCGGTGGTGACGCAATAGAACTGCTGATCGAACGGCAGGTGCTGGTCGAGTATCTCGTGCCACTTGCCGAATCGCACGAACACGTGCTGCTTGATCGCCACGAATCCTTCCAGCCAGTCGGCCATGGGCGGCGATCCGGTTCGCAGCAGTTCCTCCGGCAGCGTGCGGTTCATCTCTTCGGCTGCCGAGAGAGCTGGGGCGTACTGGCCGGCCAGCATCGCTCCGTACACCTTGAAGTGATAGTCGTGGCAGCGGTAGGCGGAATAGAAGTTCATCGGACCCTTGAGGTCGAGATACTTCCGATCTGCGACGATCGCGGCCGAGTTGCGGGTCACGACGTTGTGATAGTGGCCGCACAGCACGTCGATATGGGTCGGCATGTGGACGAGGTGCCCGGCGTCAGGCGCCAGATCGACCAGCCGGTCGCCGGCGGCCAAGGCTCGCTCGGGATGCGGCGACATCTCCATGAGATGGATGTACATGTGCAGCAAGCCCAAGTGGCGGTTGGCGCCTTCGGCGTCGAGCATCTCGAAGGCAGTCTCCAGCACATCGACTGCTTCGAGGGTTCCGGCGCCCTCCGCCGGCTCGCCGGTGACCAAGTCCCACAGTGCCCAGGGGGTCCGGTTCATGATCGCCTCAGCGAACAACGCACAGATGTCAAGGTTGTCGCGATGGGCCAGATACACCTCGCGCATCGCGTCCGCGTAGGCGTCATTCCACCGTGCGAAGGCGTCTTCGTCGGGCACTTCGGGGTGTAGCGGGTAGCGGTACGCCAATGCACTGATCAGTGCGCGTTCGAGGCCTCCGGTGCCTGCCGAGGCAGCTTCTGCAGCCGCTGCCTCGGTCCGTGCCCGCTCCAGCGAGGTGCGCAGATCATCCTCATCGAACTCTTCCCAAGGCTTGTTGTAGTTCGGCCCGATGGCGTACGCGATGCCCCAGTGAGCCATGGCGAAGCTGACGTCGTGAAGCAGTGCGCGCTCGAAGCAGGCGATCGCCTCTTCGTGATGGAAGCCGTAGCACCACGCCATGCCGCGGTCGAACCACAGCTGGGCTTCGGCATCGGACGTCGTCACCGGCCAGCGATACGAGCCCAGATCGAAGTACGCCATCGCAGTATTCCGAATCCTCCTGGCCGTATAGCTGCTTTCCAATCGTCCAGTATCCCTCACGAATTCGACCAGAGTCATGAAGATTGTTCAATTTACAAATGCGGGCACGTTCAGGTCTCAACCGCCCGTCGTGCTCAGCCCACGGCGATCATCGACGTACCGGCCAGCGCTGCAGCGATGCCGATGCCTTGCCACCAGCGCAGCGTGTCGTCGTCGAAGAGCACCGCCAAGGCGATCGTCACCACCGGGTAGAGCGACGCTGCTACAGCGACTTCGCTGAGCGGGCCCCGTTGCAGTCCAGCGATGAAGGCTCCCATGCCCGCTCCACCGGCGACGCCGCCGGCGAATCCGGCAAGACGGAGCGACGGCGGCAGGATCTGGGGTATCCGCCGGACCCTGGTCACAGCCAGCATGCAGGCCAGCGCCGCCATCCGCTGGCTGACTGCCGGCCACATGCCGCTGTCCAAGCTGGTCTCGCCCAAGAGCACCGTTGCGGTTGCGAACGAGATGCCGGCCAAGAGTGCGAACGCGAGACCCCGCCTGATGTCCCCACGAAGATCCGGCACGATCACCGCGGCCAGCAGCCCGGCGACGGTCACGGCGATGCCTGCGGCCGCAACGGCCGAAGGCCGCTCGCCCACTCCCAGCCCATATGCCAGCGGCCCCAGCGCAGTTGAGGCGGCCACCACCGGCGAGGCGATCGCCGCCGACGACACGGCCATGCTGTGCCACATCGCCGAGAGCGCGAGCGCCATCAAGACGCCTGAGGCCGCGCCGAGCGCGAGCGAAGCACCGATGGCAGAACTCGGCACCAGCAGCAACAGCACCGCCGTCACGACCAGGCCGCCCATGAAGGCCGTGCCGACGGCGGTCATGGCCCGGGCGCGCCGGCTGCAGTAGCGACCGAAGTAGTCGGATACGCCGATCAGGACCGACGCCGCAGCACCCAGCAGCACCGGCATGCGATCCGCACGCTAGTTGCGCGTTTCCCTCAGCCCGCTGGCCCCGATGAGCGACTCAGTCGCGGACGACGTCGCCAGTCACTTTGTCGAAGAAGTGCATCGCCGACACGTCGATGGCAACTTCCATGCGCTGGCCGACGCGCGCTTCGCTCTGCTGGGCAAACCGGCCCAAGAAAGCGCTGCCAAGATCTTCAGAGTCATCTTCGTCAGCCGACGGACCGCCGGTCTCGATGCGTTGTACACCAATGTCGAGATGGGCGACGATTTCTGAGCCGAGCTCCTCGAGGAGTTGCACGCCGGCAACGATGCGTTGGCTGTAGTCCGGAGCGAGTGCCGAGTCATATACATCGTCTGGACGGATGCCGCACACCAGACGCTTTCCCTCGTAAGCGCGCAGTGCCGGGCACTCATCGAGAATCGAAAGCGGCAACTCGACACTCTGTGTGCCCATCTCGACGTTGACTCCGCTGCCGCCGACGGAGACAGCCGACTCGAAGAGATTCATCGCCGGTGACCCCACGAAGCCAGCGACGAAGACATTCGCCGGCCGGCGGTACAGCACCGAGGGCTTGTCGACTTGCTGGAGCACACCGCCGTTCAGCACGGCCACTCGATCACCCATGGTCATCGCCTCGACCTGATCGTGCGTGACGTAGATGGTGGTCACGCCGAGGTCTCGCTGGATTCGCAAGATCTCGCTGCGCATGTACACGCGGAGCTTCGCGTCGAGGTTCGACAGCGGTTCGTCCATGAGGAATACCGAGGGCTCACGGACAATGGCTCGTCCCATCGCGACACGCTGACGCTGCCCGCCCGACAACGCGGCCGGCTTGCGATCCAGGAACTCGGAGAGATGCAGCACGTCGGCGGTGCGCTGCACCCTCTGATCGATCTCAGACTTCGGGGTCTTGGCAAGCTTCAGCGGGTAGGCGATGTTCTTGCGCACCGTGAGGTGGGGATACAACGCATAGTTCTGGAAGACCATGGCAATGTCGCGATCCCGCGGGTGCACCTTGGTCATGTCAGCATCCCCGATTCGCAGGGTGCCGCTCGAAATCTCCTCGAGCCCGGCGACCATTCGCAGCGCCGTGGACTTCCCGCACCCTGACGGCCCGACAAACACGACGAACTCGCCGTCGTCGATGCTCAGGCTCATGGCGTTCACGGCGGTGACTCCCCCGGGGTACACCTTGGTCAGCTCTGCAAGCTCAACTGTCGCCATGTGGCTTCTCCTTCGTGATCCTCCGTGGGTCTCCTCTTCGTAGCCAGCGCGAGAACGGAATGACCCACGGCGGTTCAAACAGCTCTCCGTATCTCGCCCGATTTGCGGCTATCGCCATCATCAACAGCCAATTCAGCCAGAGCAGCGCGAGCAGCAGCAGGCCGACGGGCACGAACACGCCCGCCAGCTCGACACGCGCACCGAGCTCCAGCACTCCCCAGAGCACCAGGGCGACGACTGCGACGGACGCGTTGAAGTCAATGGCTCGGCGCCGATGGCGTCGGCCGGCGTCGGAGTCACGGCTCAGGATTGCGCCTAGCGCGAGCGGTCCCAGGATGATCACTGGCGCAGCCCACACGGCAGGCCGGCCGATCACCGCCACTGCGGCCGCGGCCGGTATCAAGGGCGTCAGATGCACTGCGGCGTCTCGGCGGCGCTCAGACCGCGTGCCCGGCTGAACGAGGTATTCGGGACTCATGACTGCGCTGCCTGACCTGTCCGGGTGATCGTGACGTGCCGATTGACGTCGAGGTCGCTGATCGTGCCGATTGCGCCGTCGGGCCACGTCACCTCGACCTCCACCGGGCCGGAACTGTCGCCCACGCCGAAGTGCAGCACCGTCGAAGCCCCCGAGAGATATCCGCGTGCCGCCTCGACCGTGCGCACCAGCGTGCTGTCACGCGCATCGCCCAACCGCACCTGTGCGCCGATGGCGTCTGGATTGCCGGTGCCGGGCCAACGCAGCGCGACGGTCACGGCATTGCCGCCGCACAGTCGGTTCTCATACAGCCGCGACGGCGCATTGAGGTTGTTCACGACAATGTCGAGGTCTCCATCAAAATCGAGATCGGCCATCGCCATCCCGCGTCCACCAGTTGTGTCGTTCAGATCCCAGTCGACCGCTGTCGCGAACCGTTCGCCGTCGATATTGCGGAACGCCTGATTGGTCTCGACCAAGCTGGCATCTGGCAAGTGTCCGAACAGATTGTCCGCGACCATGCCGTTCACGACGTACAGGTCGACGAACCCATCGTTATCAAGATCGCCGAATAGGCCGGACCAGCTCCACCCCGTCGCCTCCACCCCGAACGACGGCGCGTTGCTGGCGAAGCCGTCACCCGTTGCCAGCAAGAGCACGTTCTCAGGCCGTTGGATGTCGTCGGAGGGCGACGCGTCGATGTCGGACTGCACGTTGACGTACGCATCGATGGTTTCGGGCCGGTCGTCCATCGGCTTCATGTCGGTCGCGAACAGGTCCAGGTCGCCGTCGTTGTCAATGTCACCCGAGTCGATGCCCATCGTGCTGAACGCGGTCTGGGCAAACGGAGTCGCCTGGGTCCACGAATCGTCCTCGCCGGCAAACCACACGTAGTCGGGCGTGGCGAGGTCATTGCCGACATAGATATCGGCGCGGCCATCGCCGTCGATGTCGCCGATGCGGGTCGCGAGCGCCTGCGATTCGGACGCGAGCTGCGTATGCACAAATGTCTCGCCGTCGCGCTCGAACAGGCCCACGCCTCCCTTGTTGCCGAGGTTGAGGCGCCGCTCGGCCGTGAGTTCGGCGTTGTACGCACCGGTGACTGCATCGAGGTCTCCGTCGCCGCCGAGATCCCCCCATGCCATGGAGTATGTGTAGGCATCGAGGCCCACAATCTCGTCGCGTTCGAAGCGCTCGTCGGCCGTCGATCCCTGGCCCGTGTTGCGCATCACCAGTGGACGGCCGACACCGGTCGTGAACACGACATCGTTGCTGCCGTCACCATCGCTGTCGACGATGATCACCTGGCGGAAGCGGCCCTCGACGAGCGCTTCGCGGCGGAATCGCAGGGGACCGTCGTTCCACAGCACCGAGCTGTCTCCACTCAGATTGGCCAGGACGAGATCATCGTCGCCGTCTCGATCCAGGTCACCGACAGCGAGGCCCGCACCCATGCCGTCGAACATGGAGCGGCTCGCCCCTGGTCCGCGGGTGTGATGCTCGAGGTCAACTGGCACGAATCGACCGTCGCAGGCACTTCGGTCGGCGTGCGGCACAGCCTCGACGCTCACTTCAGCGGAATCCGCGGTTGAGCCACAAGCGCTGAGCGCCAGCACCGACAGCGCGCATACGGCGCCGAGCACGAGGCGGGCGCGCCCGTCTCGAAGATCTCGACAGGCGCCCACGAGCGTCCGGACCGGAGGCAGCCGGAAAGCCGAGGAGTCGGAGGAACGTTCCCTCGACATCATTCAGTGCCTCCGGTCCGGTTCGCCCGGGAGGGCAGTCCTGGCTAGGAGCCGAGGACCGCGTTGACCTCGCCTGCCACTTGGGCGAGGCGCTCGCCAGCGTCAACCTGCCCACGCAGGATCTCCTGCATGGCCGGACCGACGATGGCTTCGATCTGGCTGGCGCTGTCAGTGATCGGGAAGAGGAACGTCGTGCCTTCGTCGACGTGCACCGTGAAGGCCGTCACGTCCACGCCGTTGCCCTCGTGGGCAGCGATGGCGATCTCGGCAGCCGAGGGAATGGCCGGAAACACCACGGCGCCCTCGCCGATGACGTCCTGACATGCAGCTGACGCCATGTGCTTGACCCACTGCCACGCCTCTTCTTGATGCTCCGAGTGCGTGTTGATGGAGTCGGCCAGGCCATTGAACATCGAGGCACGCGCACCGCTCGGTCCAACCGGAAGCGGGGCGAACTCGACGTCGAAGGGTGTATCGGCCCCGATGTAGGTGCCGATCTTCCACGAGCCGTCAGCCATGACCGCAGCCGAGCCGTTCTGGAACACGGTGGTCCCGCCGAGTGATTCGACGTCCTCGATCGGCACGACATAGCCGGCCTGAATCATCCGCGCGAACCAGTCGATGGTGGCTGCGAGACGCGGGTCGTCATAGTTCGCGGAGTCACCGAACGGGTTCACGTCCAGGAACTCGAATCCGGTGGATCCTGCGAAGGCCGAGAATGTCGTCTGTCCGAACGCGCCGAAGTTGCCTTCGAGACCCAGTCCGTACACCTCGACATTTTCCGGATCGAAGTCCGGCGAGTCACCGGTGTTGCCGTTGGCGTCAACGCTCAGCCTGCGGATGAGTTCGCCGAACGAGCCGCCGTCGTCGGGGTTCCACTCAGCCGAGGCAAAGTCTGCGGCCGTCACACCCGCCCCAGCGACGTGGTCCGAGTTCATCACGAGCGCGATGGTGTCGAAGTCCTTGGGCAGGCCGTAGCGGTTGCCGTGGTTGTCGACCCACAGCTCAGCGAGGCCGGGGAAATACGCACCGGCATCGACGTTGTCGCGCTCGACATAGTCGTTGAGCGGAACCAGCACATCGCTGGCCACGAACTCGGGATAGCGGGCGAGGTGATCGGTGAAGACATCGGGTCCCGAGCCGGAGGCGAAGCCGGCCGTCACATTGGTCCAGTAGTCGCCCCAGCCGAACTGGGTGATCTCGACGTCGATGCCGGGGTTGGCTGCCTCGAAGTCAGCGGCGCACTGCTCGTAATAGGGCTGCTGGTTGCCATCCCAGAGCCAGTACTCAATGCTGACCGCCTCGGCGGACATGTCGTCGCCGTCGTCGGTCGACGGGGCCTGCGTCGCCGCAGGTGCGTCATCGGCGTCGTCGTCACCGTCGTCGCCGCCGCACGCTGCGGCGACGATCGAGAAGGCGAAGAGGACTGCGAGCAGTCTCCATAGCGCTTTGGTCATCAGGTTCTCCCTCCCAGGAGTCAGCGGCGACCAACGACAGGCCGCCGATTGTCGGTGGGGATCACTTGATCCCCGAGAAGCCGATCGAGTCGACGACCTTCCGGCCAAAGGCCAGGAAGATCACGATGATCGGCAGGGCCGCGAGCAAGGTGCCCGCCATCAGGCCCGACCAGTCGGGGGACGTCCCCGGTTGTTGAGCCGTGAACTGTCCGAGCGCGACCGTCAGCGGCTGTCGCGCCGGATCCCGGGCCACCACCAGCGGCCAGAGGAACTCGTTCCACGCAGTGATGTAGGTGAGGATCGACAGCGTGGCGAGCGGTGCCGCGCTCATCGGCACGATGATCCCGAAGAAGGTCCTGAAGTGCCCAGCCCCGTCGAGCAGTGCGGCCTCCTCGACCTCGCGGCTGATTCCGAGGAAGAACTGGCGCAGGAAGAACACCGCAAACGGCGTCATGAAGAAGAACGGCGCGATGATTCCCGGATAGCTGTTCAGCCAGCCCAAGTTCTTCACTAGAACCAGATTGGGTATGAGCGTGAAGATGGGCGGGATCATCAACCCGCTGAGAAACAGGAAGAACAGCTTGTCGCGGCCCCGGAACCTGAGCCGTGCGAACGCATACGCGGCCATGGCCGAGAAGGCCACCTGCCCGATCGTCACGGCGGTCGAAACGATGACGCTGACTTTCAGAGACTGCAGGAAGTCGAAGGACCCCGTGTTCTGGCGCCCCAGGCTCTCGAGAATCTCTTCCTCGCTGGCGGTGCCGAGCACGCGTTCGAAGTTGTTGTCGGTGTAACCGACAGGAAGCAGGCTTTGCTCGCCGGCGAAGAGCTCGCCGTTGGTCGACAGGCCGGTGCGCAGCGCCCACCAGAACGGGAAGACGCTGACGATGAGGATTGCGATCATGAACGCCCATGCCGCCCCACGACCGATCCCCCGCTTCCGCAGCCGCGCCGATGTTGGCGTGGCGGTGGGCGCGGGTGCGGGCGTGAGCTTGTCGTCCAGCGTCGTGCCACTCATGCCAGATCGCTCTCGCCGGCCCGCAGGAGCTTGAGCTGCAGGAAGGTGACCGTCAGCAGAATCGCGACGAGCAGCACTGAGATCGTGGCTGCGTAGCCGAGCTGGTTGAAGTCGAATGCGTTCTGGTAGATGTACAGGTAGATCACCCGGCTGGCGTTGGCCGGTCCGCCGGGCTGTCCGCCAAATCCGCCGGTGGCGACAAACACGGTGTCGAACACCTGCAAGGAACCGACGATGGTGATCACGAGGACCAGCGCCAGGATCGGGCGCAGCAGCGGGATCGTGATGTCCCGGAACATCTGGCGCTCGGTAGCGCCGTCGACTGCTGCCGCCTCATAGAGACTGCGGGGAATCGTCTGCAGCCCGGCGAAGATCAGCAACGCCGTGTAGCCCATATGACGCCACGTGTTGATGCCCGCGAGACTGGGTATGACCTTGCCGGTGTCGGTGAAGAACCTCACTGGGTCCATGCCGAAGAGACCAAGGAAGTCGTTGACGATGCCCAGATTCCCATCGAGCATCCACACCCACAGCAGCGCCACGATGACGTTGGGAATCAGCCAAGGCAGCAGCAGGATCCCGCGAATAGTGACCGATTTGGTGAGACGATCCATGAGCACCGCTATCAAGACAGCGAGGATCGTCTGCGAGACGATGTTGATCACCGTGTACTTGAAGGTGATCTTGAGCGATTCCCACACCTGGCGGTCGCTGAAGAGCCGGTCGTAGTTGTCGGTGCCGACCCAGCTCCCCCGATTGGCGATCAGGTTCCAGTCGGTGAAGCTGATGTACACGCCGCGCAGCGCGGGATAGAGATAGAACGCCACGAATCCCACCAGCGCAGGGAGCAGGAACCAGAAGGCGGATCGCCAGCCGCCGTGCAAGCTGGCTGTGCCGAACAGCGACCGTCGAGGCGAGGCTCCAGGCGGTGCCGTGGTCACCGTCACCGGATCTCTCCAGCGGCCCTGTCCCGCTCGCGAAGCGGCTCGGGGATGTATTCGCAATGGGCCTCGATCAGCTCGTCGACGAGTTCGGCGATCTGATCGAGATCGAGTTCGGCTGCCGTGTGCGGATCGAGCATGGCGGCGTGATACACGTGCTCGCGGCGACCGGTCCGCAGTGCCTCCACCGTGAGCTGCTGGGGGCCGATGTTGGTGTGCATGAGCGCAGCGAGCTGAGGGGGCAACGACCCGATGACGTGGGGCGTCACTCCGCCCGCCCCGACGGTGGCCGGCACCTCGACCGCGCAACCCGAAGGCAGATTGTCGATCAGGCCGAGATTCGGCACGTTGACATACACGATGCGTTCGGTGCCGGTGGCAATGCTGTGAATGATCTGCGGCGCGTACTCGTCGCTCGCGGGCACCTCCAGCGGATACTCCGGGTCTTCGAGGCGCCGACGGAGTTCCTCCCACTCGGCAATCTGTTCCTCGCAGCGCCTGACGTACTCGCGCACCGGAATCTTGAACCGCTCGATGAGCTCAGGCCGGCCTCGCTTGAGGAAGTACGGCGTGTACTCCGCGAAGTGCTCGCTCGACTCGGTGACGAAGTATCCGAGCCGCCGCAGCATCTCGTACCTCACGGCATCGGGCAGATCCCACTCGCCGCGGGTCGGCGATTCTGCCGGATCGGTATAGAGCTGCCGCAATGCGGGATACAGGTCGGTGCCCTGGTGCTCCAGCCGCAAGAAGAAGCACATGTGATTGATGCCAGCCGCGAGATACTCCATCTCGTCGACCGGCACCCCCAGATCGCCGGCCAGGTGGTGCGCCGTCGTCGGCACGCTGTGGCAGAGCCCGTAGGCCTCCACGTCGGCCATCAACGTGAGCGCCCACATGTTGATCGCCATCGGATTGGCGTAGTTGAGCAGCCGTGCGCCATCGCTGAACTCGCTGATGGCTTCGGCGACTTCGACCAGCGCGGGAACCGTCCGCAGGCCGCGCATGATCCCGCCGATGCCGATGGTGTCCGCGATGGTTTGGGTGAGACCGAATCGCTCCGGAATCTCGAAGTCGTGGACTGTGGCCGGTTCGAAGCCGCCGATCTGGAACATCGTGATGACGAAGTCCGCGCCCTCGACGGCGCTGCGCAAGTCCGTCGTGGCCAGGACCTTCGCGCGTGCGCCCCGATCTGCGACCAGCCGGTGCCCGACGATCTCGGATGTGCGGAGTCGTTCGGGGTCGATGTCGTGCAGGCGGATGTCCAGGTCGTCCCGCAGATCGTCGTACGCGAGCAGGTCGCCCATCAGGTTGCGGGAGAACACTGTGCTCCCCGCCCCGACGAATGCGACTGCAACCATCTGTCCCCCCGGCTTGTCTCGCCAAAATAGCATACGTCAACGTTGGCGTCAACGTTGACGTCAACGATGACGCAAAACCGGGGCAGAATGAGCGCAGCCAGTAGGTTCGTGCACGGGACGTGTACCGCCACGCGCGCTTCACCGGCCGAGAGCGGGAACCGATCAGCGGAGGGGCATGGACAGGAAAGCAACTCTCCACGATGTCGCCGGCAAGGTCGGCGTCTCGCCGCGGACCGTGTCGCGGGTGGTCAATGACGAAGGCGGCTATTCCGAGGAGACCCGCAAGAAGGTGCTGGCAGCCATCGAGGAACTCCGCTACCGGCCCAACATGGTTGCCAGAGCACTCATCACCAAGCGGAGCGGCACCGTCGGCCTAGTGGGCGGCGATATGACCGACCCGTTCTTTCCCGCACTCGCCGAAGGCATCCAGCACCGTGCTCGCGAAGCGGGCCAAACGATGTTCTTCGCCAGTACTGGCAGCGACCCTGATCGTCAGGCAGAAGTACTCAGGTCGTTCTGGGCGAGAGCGGTGGACGGTGTCATCGTCTTTCCAGCGCTGGATTCCATCGATCAGCTCACTGACTACGGGCAGCGCGGACTGCCGATCGTGGTCGTCGACGACTTGATCGAAGCACCCAACGTGGCATGCGTGCTGTTCGATCTGGAGGAGGGCGGGAAGCTCGCGGCCCAGCACCTGCTCGACACGGGCCGGCGTCGCATGGGAGTCATCAGTGCAACGGTCTCTCCCCCGAGGCGGCGCCATCGAGAACGCGGATTCCTCGGGGCCTTGACCGATGCTCACGATGATCATCTGCCTGCAGCTGTCGCAGAGACCGACCCCACGGTGAGCGGCGGCGAGGCAGGTCTCGCGGAGCTGCTCTCGCAGATGCCAGACCTCGACGGCATCTTCGCCTACAACGATCTCGTGGCCATCGGTGCGATACGCGCCGCCAGCGCGAGCGGCCGTCGCGTGCCAGATGACATCGCCGTGATCGGCTGCGACGACATCGAGATGAGTACGTACGTCACGCCGGCGCTCACCACCATCCGGCTCGACCGCGCCCGGCTGAGCTACGAAGCAGTCGCAGCGCTCGGCGACTTGATCGATGCACCCGGCGAGCGGCGCCAACCCGTCGTGCTGCCCGTCGAATTGGTCGCACGCGAGTCGGCGTGACGAACCGCGCGCCGGCGGCCGAGCGCGCTGTCGCACTGCACCGCGAGCGATGGGGCGCGCCTGCGGCGATCAGCAGGGCACCAGGACGCGTCAACTTGATCGGCGAGCACACCGACTACAACGACGGGTTCGTTCTGCCGATGGCGATCGAGTTCGACACGGTCGTAGCGATGAGTCCTGGGGACAACGACACAGAGTGCGTGGTGCTCTCCGAGGCATTCGGCGAGGCGACGTTCGGTCGCCGGATGCCGAAGATCGACTCGAGCCATTGGGCTGCGTACGCATTCGGCGTTCACCATCTGCTGGTCGAGTGCGGGATAGCGCCCGGGCTATGGCGTTGCGCCATCGCGACTGACATCCCCATCGGCGCCAGCCTGTCGTCATCGGCAGCGCTGGATGTCGCAGTGACGAAGGCACTGCTGCACCTGACCGGCGACGACTGGCATACCGAAGCGATCGCGCAGCTGTGCCAGCGCGTCGAGAACGAGGTCGTCGGGATGCCCTGCGGGATCATGGATCCCCTGATCTCCGCCGGTGCCGTCGCGGGACACGCCTCGCTTGTCGATTGCCGCTCGCTCGACATGCTGCCCCGCCGGCTTCCGGATGGAACAGTGATTGCAATCCTCGACACCATGACGAGGCGTGAGCTGGTTGACTCGGCCTACGCCGACCGCCGCGCCGCCTGCGAACGTGCTGCGAGATGGCTCTCGGTGGCCGCCCTGCGGGACGCCGAGCTGCACGAACTCGAGAGGATGCCAGCGGAGCTCGCGGTTGAACGTCGCCGAGCGAGGCACGTCATCACCGAGAACGAGCGCACGCTCGCCGCAGCGGATGCCATGGAAGCAGGCGACGCAGACGCCCTCGGAGCACTCATGAACGCCAGTCACCTCAGCTTGCGAGACGACTACGAGGTCTCGGGTCCGGCGCTCGATGCCATGGTGCAGATCGCACATGCCAGCCCTGGGTGCATCGGCGCACGCATGACCGGCGGCGGGTTTGCCGGCTGCGCGGTGGCGCTGGTCGCTGCCGACGCAGCAGATGACTTCGCCGGAGATGTGCAGGAGGGCTATCGGGCCGTCACGGGGCTCGATGCGAGCGTCTGGCTGTCGCGGCCGGCTGCAGGAGCTTCGCTCATCGACAGCATCGAACGACACACGGCCTGACGCCCGTTCGTCACGGCACGCGCGCAGCGAGGGACGAGACGATCTCGGGGAGTGTCGAACGCGACGGCGCCCAGTCGAGAACGCGACGAGCCCGCTGCGTCGAGGCGATCAGCTCAGCAGGGTCACCCGCCCGGCGCGGCCCTACCTCATATGGCACGCGACGCCCGAACACATTCTCGACAGCAGAGATGACCTCAAGCACCGAGTGACCGACGCCGGCGCCGAGGTTCACCGCCGTGGTCTCCCCGGCCGCCCGCAGGTAGTCGAGCGCAAGCAGATGCGCGTCAGTGAGATCGACGATGTGGATGTAGTCACGAACGGCGGTGCCATCCGGGGTTGGATAGTCATCGCCGAAAACCGTCAACTGGCAGTCTGGCTCTGTTGCCGCGCGCACCGCAAGCGGAATCAGGTGTGTCGCCGGCCTGTGGGGTGATATGCGACGAGCGGTTGCGCCAGCAGCATTGAAGTACCGCAGCGACACCGACCGCAGACCGTCAGCGTGGTCGTGCATCTCGAGCATCTGCTCGGCGACCAGCTTGGTCCACCCGTAGGGACTCGTCGGCTGAGTGGATTCGCTCTCGGAGATCGGAGTCGTTGAGGCATTCCCGTACACCGCAGCCGACGACGAGAACACCAACCGAGAAACGCCGTTGCGCACGAGCACGCGGAGCAGTCGGGCCGACTGCACCACATTGTTCTCGATGTACAGCCCGGGATCGGCCACCGACTCCCCCACGGCGATCAATGCCGCCAAATGAATGCACGACTCGACTCCGTGACGGCGCACGAGATGCTCGAGGCATTCGGTGTCGCCGATGTCCGCCGATTCGAATTCCACACCACCGGGGAAATTGGGACGTGTTGAGCGCGACAAGTTGTCGATGACCAGCACGCTCTCACCGCGTCCGGCAAGAGCGTCGACGACCGCTGAGCCGATGTAGCCCGCGCCGCCGGTCACGAGCACCGTCATGAGGTCACCACTGCGTCGCGCCTGTCAGCTGGTGCCGAGCGAGAGGAGGTTCTCGACAGGCTGGTAGAGCTCCTCGAGGTAGGCCGTGTCGTCCGCGCTGAGCTCGATGGTCGTGGCTTCGACGAGCTGGTCGAGCTGGCTGATCTTGGACACGCCGACCACAGGGGCGGTGATCTCGGGCTTGTTGGTGAGCCACGCCAGGGCGATCTGGGCGGGGCGCACATCGAGTCGCTCGGCCACCTCGGACACCCGGGCGGCGATGTCGAAGTCGCGCTCGCCCAGGTAGAGGCTCTCGGTGCGGGCACGGTCCTGGCCCTTGGAGCGATCGGTTGTGCCGGCATCGAGGCTGCCCTGGTAGGACCCGGTGAGAATGCCCCGCGCCAGCGGCGACCACGGCGTCAATGCCACACCGGTGCTGACGCAGTACGGGTTCATCTCCCGCTCTTCTTCGCGGTAGATGAGGTTGTAGTGGTTCTGCATCGAGACGAACTTCGTCCAGCCACCCATCTCGGCCGTCAACTGCAGCTCGGCGAACTGCCACGCGAACATCGAGGAACCGCCCAGGTACAGCGCCTTGCCCGCCTTGACCACATCGTGTAACGCCTCCAAAGACTCAGCGATGGGCGTGTCGGCGCTGCCGGGAATGCCGTGCGGGTGGCGGTGGATGATCAGCTGGTCCACATAGTCGACGCCGAGGCGACGCAGCGAATTGTCGACCCCCTCCATGATGTGCTTGCGGCTCAGACCCCCCTCATTCGGGTTGCGGCCCATGGGTATCGAAACCTTGGTGGTGAGCACGTACTGCTCGCGCGGCAGCAGCTCGCGCAGGATCTGCCCCACCACCTCTTCCGACGCACCCACCCCGTAGACGTCGGCGCAGTCGAAGTAGTACAGGCCGCGCTCGATGGCGGCCTCGAAGATCGGACGGGCCTGCTCGACGCCCAGCGTCCAGTCACCCTGGTGGCCGCGCCCGGGCACGCCGAAGTTCATGGTTCCCAAGCAGAGCTCCGACACCTGGAGACCGCAGTTCGAACCGAGCTGGGTGGATTTCAGTCGCGACATGGCCACGAAACGTATTCGACTGCGACGCTCATCCGTCGGCCGGCGTTCGAGGCGGAGCCCAAGCGGCTCTAGGCAGCCTTTGGTTCGGCGGCCTTCGGCGCAGCGGATGCAAGGCCGCGCCAGAGCGCCCGATAGGTCGGCCACGACGCGTCGGCGGGCAGGTAGCCGTCCTCTTCCAGTGCGCGTTGCAGGCGCGGCAGGTTGCGGGCCGGAACGCCTGAATCGACGTGGTGCGCCAGGTGATATCCCACGTGGTATGGCACGAAGAGCACACGGGCCAGCCAGCTCTGGCGGATGTGGTGCGTGGTGTTGCGCCGGTCAGCGGTGCGGGTCATGCCGCCATGCTCCGCGATCGCCCGCAGGCGATTGATGAGCTGGTACCAGGTGAACCATGGCAGCACCCACAGCAGCAGGTACAGCCATGGATGGCCAGCCAGCCAGAACAGACCGAACACGATGGCCTGCCCGGCGAAGAAGCGCAGGCTGAGCGGCACGTATTTCAGCTTCACGAGCCCGGTGAACCGCGGTTTGGTGATGCGCCAGGCCGACACTCCGACGATGTCGCGCACCAGCTTTCGCCGCAGCGATTTTCCCGAGATCGGGTAGAACGAATACAGCAGGAAGTCGGGCTCTTTGGGGCCGAACTCGTCACGGTGATGGTTGGCGTGGCCCCGTCGGTAGAAGTGCGAGCCTGTGCCCATCGGCAGCCAGCCCAGCAGGTTGATGCCGATCCGGTCGTTCAGCCAGCGGTTCGAGAACAGCAGCCGGTGGGCCGCCTCGTGATGGAGGATGAACCACCGCAGCTGCAAGGTGCCGATCACCGGTATTGCGGCGACGATGACCAGCGGGTGGCCGATGGCTATCACCGCCGCGATGACGGCCGCCGGAGCAGCCACCGTCGCGATGACCTCGATCGCATTGATGAAGTTGGGGATGCGACGCAGCTCCGCCCGGAAGGCCGGCTTGGGCCGGCCGTCGGGACGCAGGCGCTCCGAGCCCTCGAACCGGGGCAGTCCCGAGCGCGTCATGCCACCGGTCATCTTCGCCACGAGCTCGTCGTGCGTCGGAGGTGCAGCGGCAACGCTCACACCACGGATGCTACGACGCACAGACGGCATCGAAGAGTCCAACGGCAGTGGGCGGACTGGTCTCGAAAAAACCGTATCGCACAAGATACGTTTAAGGGATGAGCGCGGTAACGATCAGCCGATGGGATCCGGCTGAGCACATCGAATCCACGGCGAACGCAATCACGTACCTCGACGCGGCATTGGAGGATGGCGACCCTCAGCTGGTTGCTGCCGTGCTCGGTGACATCGCGAGAGCGGCCGGCATGACCAAGATTGCCGCTGCGACCGGTCTCGGTCGCGAGAGCCTGTACAAGTCGCTCTCCCCGCAAGGGAACCCAGCGCTCGCCACCGTGCTCAAGGTGATGCGCGCAGCGGGTTTACGCCTGCACGCATCCCTTGCCGACGCCGACCGGCAGCACTACCGCTACACGCGCGCGTAGGTTCCACGCTCCGTGCGGGGACGCGATGATGCAGACGGCGGCACGCTGGCTTCCCTAGTGGACCGACCGCATATCTTTCCTTGAAAATCTGTTATCGAGTGATCGATTTTCAAGATTAAACTTGCTGGCGTGGAGTTCGTACCTCGACCGGCTGACGAGCGGGCGCTGCGCGATGCGGTCGCCCACGCTCCGGTGACGCTGCTGACCGGGCCGCGTCAGGCCGGCAAGTCGACGTTGGTCCGCCAGGTGATCGATCCGTCGCCTGCAGCATTGTTCGACCTCGAGGACTACCGGGACCGCGCCCGGCTGGCCGAGCCGATGCTTGCCCTCGGAGATCGCGGGGAGACGATCGTGATCGACGAGGCACAGCGCATGCCTGAGCTGTTCTCGTCGCTGCGTGTGCTGGTGGACGAGCACCGCCGGCCAGGGCGATTTGTCGTTCTCGGCAGTGCCTCCCCCGATCTGACCGGGCTGAGCGCCGAGACGCTCGCCGGGCGGGTGAGCTTCGTCGAACTCGCGGGCTTCAGCTTGGACGATGTCGGCGGCGATCGCTTGGACGACCTGTGGCTACGTGGCGGGCTGCCCCTGTCGTACTTGGCGGCCGATCTGGCAACGTCCAATCGCTGGCGAGACGACTACATCACCACCTTCCTCGAGCGCGACCTCGCCAACCTCGGGGTGCGCATCCCGGCCGCTGCCATGCGGCGGTTCTGGACGATGGTCGCTCACTTTCACGGCCAGACTTGGAACAGTGCCGCGGTTGCCCGATCTGTGGATGTGTCGGCCAGCACTGTTCGCCGGTACCTCGACGCGCTCACCGATGCGCTGGTCGTGCGGCAGCTCCCGCCTTGGCTCGCCAACGTCGGCAAGCGGCAAGTGAAGGCACCTCGGGTGTACATCCGAGATACAGGTCTGCTGCATCGCCTGCTCGGGATCGCCGACCACGTCGAACTCGAACGCCACCCCCGCCTGGGTGCGAGCTGGGAAGGTCTCGTGGTCGAGCAACTGCTCGGCAAACTCGACGCTGCAACCCGAGCAACCGCAGCGTTCTGGTCAACCCATAGCGGCGCCGAACTCGACCTCCGCCTCGAGACCGGCGGCCGAACCCTGGGCTTCGAGATCAAGCGAACCGAACGGCCATCGGTGACCCGCTCGATGCGCAGCGCCCTGGCCGACCTCGAGCTCGATCATCTCTACGTCGTCCACGCCGGCACCCACCGCTTCGCTCTCGCCGATCGCATCACTGCCATCGGCGCAGCCGAACTGCTGACCAGCGAGGACCTGAGTCGATGACGCCGTAGACACAGCTCGCCGCCAGCGACGGACGGCAGTGACTGATGAGCTGCCCTCGGCACCGGCTGCGGGCACACGTTGGCGTGCGGGGGTTGGCTACGGTTCCAGGCGACCACGGATGGGCTGGCCGGTCCGGCTCAGCGAAACAAGGGGACGGGCGATGGACTTGGGAATCTCAGGACGGACAGCGGCGGTTGCTGCCGGCTCAGCAGGGCTGGGACTGGGCTCGGCCAAGGCGCTGGCTGCCGACGGCGTGCGGGTGGCCATCTGCGGCAGGGACCCCGAGCGCCTCGCCGCAGCAGCGGCCCAGATCGACGGCGAGGTGCTGACCATCGTGGCAGACCTTGGCAACCCGGCTGACGGGCGCAGCTTTGTGGAGCAGGCAATCGCCGGGCTCGGCTCGGTGGACATCTTGGTGACGAACGCCGGCGGACCGCCGCCCGGCGTCTTCGCGAATACCGAGATCGACGCATACCAGATGGCCTTCGACATGAACTGCAAGGCCATGATCGAGATGTGCCGGGTGGCGATCCCGCCGATGCAAGAGCGCGGGTGGGGCCGCGTGTGCGCCATCACCAGCGTGGGAGTGAAGCAACCGATCCCGTTCCTGCTCGCCAGCTCAGTCGCACGAGCCGGGCTGACCAGCTTCCTCAAGATCACGGCCCGGGAACTGGCTTCGACCGGCGTCACAGTGAACTCGGCCCAGCCGGGCACCCACTGGACCGACCGTGTGGCAAAGATGATGGACCAGGAGCAGGCGGGTCAGAGCAATCCGATGGGCGTCTGCGGCGACTCCGACGACTTTGGCGCCGCCGTGGCATTCCTGTGCAGCGAGCAAGCCAAGTTCATCACGGGCACAGGCCTGCTCATCGACGGCGGCCAAGCCACCGGCCTCTTGGACTGACCCCGAGCTACGCCCCGCGCTTACGGGGAGAACGCGAAGAGCGGGCCTCGATCGATGGCCTCTGGCGGAAAGTTCTCGCGACATACCTGAATCGCGATCAGCCACAGGGAAGCCGCTGCATCCTCCAAGAGCCTGATGGACTCTGTGTCTCCACCATCCTCGGCGACGTACTGCACGGCCAGCCGCTGCGCTTCGTCCTGCTCCCAGATCGGTGCATCGCAGGCCGCCCAAATGCGGGACTGCCAGACATCCTCGGGCGGCGGTGCTCCAGGGGCCTGCGACACAGGCCGAAGACCGGTTTGGGCTTCCCAACCGACTAGGACCCCGGCCGGGAAGTCAAACCCATCCATGGCGTCGGAGATTGCCGTTGACGCGGATGTCGAGTGCTCGGGAACGGCCTCACTCGATCCGGCGGCGGACGGTCGAACCTCAAGAGTCGCTTCCGGTGAGTCTGCGCAGCTGGTTGCTACTGGTGCGGCCAGCAACGCCACTGCCGCGACGCTACGAGTGAACCGATGCCGCTCTATGGCTGCCGACCTACGAGACGCCGGCTGCTTCGAGTGCTCGGCGGGTGAGCACCCGAGCGAGGTGGTTGCGGTAGTCCGGCGTGGCGTTCAGGTCGGTCGGGGCGTCTGTGCCCTCGGCAGCCTGCTCGGCAGCGTCAGCCGCCGAGGCCCCGCCCGCCAGCGCCGCCTCGACCGCGCTGGCACGCAACGGCACTGAGCCCATGTTCACCAGCGCCACGTTGGTCCCGCCGTTGACGGTCACCGCAGCGGCACCGACGATCGCCCAGTCCTGGGCCCGCCGGTTGAACTTCTGGTAGTTCCAGCCGCTGCCGGGAGCCTTGGGGACCCGGATCTCGGTCAGCATCTCGTCGTCCGCGAGCGCCGATTCGAAGTAGCCGGTGAAGAAGTCGCCGGCAGAGATCTCACGGCTGCCGTTCGGACCTTGGGCGACGAGCGTGCCGCCTAGTGCGAGCACGGCCGCCGGCAAGTCGGACGCCGGATCCGAGTGAGCCAGCGAGCCGCCGATGGTGCCGCGGTGGCGGACCTGCGGGTCGCCGACTTCGCCGGCGACATGGCCGAGCAGCGGGCACTCCGCCGCCAGCAGCTCGCTGGTCTCGAGTGCGCGGTGACGGGTGAGCGCGCCGACAGCGATGTGGTCGCCGCCGTCATTGATGTAGCTGAGATCGTCGACGCGGCCTATGTCTACGAGCACGCTCGGCACCGCCAAGCGCAGCTTCATCATCGGCAGCAACGAGTGGCCGCCGGCCAGCAATTTGGCCTCGTCACCGTGCTCGCCGAGCAGCGCAATGGCCTCCTCCGCGGAGCCAGCCCGTACGTAGTCGAATGCTGCAGGAATCATTGCTCCGCTCCCCTCAGGCCGCCGTCTCGCCTGCTGCGCAGGCCAGCACCGATTTGACGATGTTGTGGTATCCCGTGCAGCGGCACAGGTTCCCTTCCAATCCCAAGCGGACTTCTCGCTCGGACGGGTCGGGGTTCTCCTCGAGCAGTGATACGGCCGCCATCACCATGCCGGGAGTGCAGTAGCCGCACTGCAGGCCGTGGTTCTGGCGGAAGGCTTCCTGCATCGGATGCAGTTCGTCTTCGGACGGCGCCAAACCCTCAATGGTCAGGATGTCCTCGCCGTCAGCCTGTACCGCCAGCATCGTGCACGACTTCACCGATTCGCCGTTCACATGCACCGTGCAGGCGCCGCACGAGGAAGTGTCGCAGCCGATGTTTGTGCCAGTCAGCCGCAGGTCGTCCCGCAGCCAGTACACGAGCAGCGTGCGCGGCTCGACATCGCCGGTACGAGTCTCGCCGTTCACCGTGACGCTGATCTCCACTATGACCTCTCCCGTCTCGTCGGCCCAAGGCCGAGCAGTCTGTCAGCCGGTTGGGTGGCCGAGCATATTGTTGCGCGGCCGTCAGGCCGGGCGGCGTTGCGCACGACCGCGAAGGCCGGGCGCGCACCATCATGCACCATGCGGCGATCACGCGCAGACACGCAGAGGCTGCGCGGTTTCTGTGGACAAGCGGCCCGCAGGCGCAGCATTAGTTTGGCGACGTGGCCGGCGAACAGGCCTTACCGGGTACTGGCGGCACGCCCGAGCGCGCAAGCGAATCGGTACCTCCGGACACGCGTGACTCGATCCTGCGGCGGGCACGTGGCCTGTTCGCCAGGCAGGGCTACCGCGGCACGTCGATCCGCCAGCTCACCTCGGGACTCGGCCTCACGCCGGCGGCGCTCTACTACCACTTCACCGGAAAAGAGGACGTGCTTGCCGGGGTCTTGGCGCCAATGGAGCGCGATGGCGAGACGATCATCGCCAGGATGGCCGACCTGGAGCCGACGCCGGCAGCCTTGCGGGAAGTGCTCGATCGCTACTTCGACCTGCTGGCCCGCGACATCGTGGTGTTCCGGCTTGTTGCCGACGATGTCGATGTCCAGCAGAGCGCGGTCGGTCAACGGCTGCGGGCCCAAGCCAGAGACCTCTTTGCCTGGCTCACCGGCTCTTCTCCTGAGGTCGAGGATCGGATCCGTGCGGCAGCCGCTGTGGGCACGATACGGCTGTCGCTCGAACAGAGCGGTGTGGAACCCGACGCTCACCGTGACGCGATCATCGGGCGAGCACTGCAGATCATGACCGACTAGCTCACAGGCTGAGCCCCGGGGCCCGAGCGGCCCGTGAGCGGAGCGAACATGAGCGGAAAGCGACGCGTCAACCCTCGCCGTCGCCGAGCAGGTGGGCCACGCCGGGCAGCGGCCACGCCAGCGGCAGCGTGATCACGTCGGCGGGATCCACATTGAGGCGGTACAGGGTGTCGCCCTCGCGCACCAGCGAGAGCTGCTCGCGCGCAATCCGCTCCACCACCACCGGATCCTTGGCCTCGGCAACTTGGATGGCGAGGTGGGAGGTCTCCGCCTGCAGCCGTTCGAGCGTGTCGGCGGCGTGGTCGATGCTGCGCCGCTGAGATGTCAGCGACTGCCATGGGAACAGCAGCACCGCCAGCAGGCCGACTGCGCTCACCACGATCACCAAGCCGACGAGCACCGCCAGGGGTCGGGGTTTGCCGTCCCGGCGGCGGGTCTGCGTCGGCATGTCTGCCGGTGCCGTACTCATGGACTCACGGGGTTCATCGACGCTGTGCCTGTGGGCAACGGGGTCTATGGGTCACGGGCGAGCGAGCTGCCGCCCCGGTACGCGGCGTCCTCGCCGAGCTCTTCCTCGATGCGGAGCAGCCGGTTGTACTTGGCCACCCGATCGGAGCGCGCCGGCGCACCGGTCTTGATCTGCCCGCAGTTGGTCGCGACAGCCAAGTCGGCGATGGTGGTGTCCTCGGTCTCGCCCGAGCGGTGCGACATGACCGCCGTATAACCGGACCGCCCCGCCAACTCGACGGCGTCGAGCGTCTCAGTGAGCGTGCCGATCTGGTTCACCTTGATCAGCACGCTGTTGGCGACGCCAGCAGCGATGCCGCGCCCCAACCGCTCGATATTGGTGACGAAGAGGTCATCGCCCACAAGTTGGACCTGCTCGCCGACCAGGTCGCCGAGTATCGACCATCCGTCCCAGTCATCCTCGGCCATGCCGTCCTCGACTGAGCGGATCGGGTAGCGCTCGCACAGGTCGGCCAGGTATCCCGCGAACCCGGCAGCGTCGAGCTGACGGCCTTCGCCTGCCAGCGTGTACACGCCGTCGGCGTAGAACTCGGTGGATGCCACGTCGAGTGCGAGCGCCATGTCGACGCCGGGCTCGAACCCGGCATCGCTGATTGCTTCGATCAGCAGCGCAATCGCCGCCTCGTTGGACTCCAGGTCGGGGGCGAACCCGCCTTCATCGCCAACGGCGGTCGACAGCCCACGCGAGCGCAGAACGCCGCTCAGCACGTGGTACGTCTCGGTGCCCCACCGCAGTGCCTCAGAATATGACGCCGCACCCACGGGCACGATCATGAACTCCTGCAGATCCACGTTGTTGTCGGCGTGCTCGCCGCCGTTGATGACATTCATCATCGGCGTGGGCAGCACATGTGCATTGGCGCCGCCGACGTGGCGGTAGAGCGGCAGGCCAAGCGCCGCTGCGGCCGCATGTGCGGTGGCCAGGGAGGCGGCCAGCACGGCGTTGGCGCCAAGCCGGGCCTTGTTCATCGTCGCGTCGAGCTCGATCAGCGTGTGGTCGACCGATCGCTGATCAACCGCATCAAGACCGACCAGCGCTTCAGCGATATCGCCGTTCACATGCCCCACTGCGACGGTGACCCCTTTGCCGCCGTATCTTTGGCCGCCGTCGCGTAACTCGACGGCCTCGAATTGTCCCGTCGAGGCACCGGAGGGCACGATGGCGCGGCCCACGGCGCCGCCTGCAGTCCGCACCTCGGCCTCAGTGGTGGGATTGCCACGGGAATCGAGGACTTCGCGGCCGGTCACCTGGACGATGTGCGTGGACGCGCGCGCTGTCACGCACAACGAGAGTACCGAAGGGCGGCGCTGCCTAGCTCCTGCGCGACTTGCGCTGCCTAGTTCGTGCGCGCTTCGCGCTGTGCTAGCTCCTGCGCGCTTCGCGCGCGGCAATGCGCTGCGCCCGGGCCTCGCGCTCAGCGGCCTTGATCGCCTCCCATTGCACCGACAGCTCGTCTTCGCTGGGCTCAGGCGCGTTCGGATCGTGCTCGAACACATGGGGATGGCGGCGCAGCATCTTGGTCTCGACGGTCTCGAGCACCTCAGCCAAGGTGAACGTGCCCGCCTGCTCGCCGATCGCGGCATTCATCATCACCTGCAGCAGCACATCGCCCAGCTCTTCGACGAGATCCTCGACCGCCGTGGCCGACTCGACTCTGTCGCCGGACAGCGCTTCTTCGGCTGCCTGCAATGCCTCGGCCAGCTCCGAGGCTTCGTCGAGTGCGTACGGGGCGAGCGTGGCGTGCGTCTGCACCCGGTCCCACGGGCACTCCCGCCGCAGCCTGGTGATGACCTCGTGAAGCGAGACGAGCCGGTGCCCCAGATCTGGTTCGGAGCCGTCGCGGCGCTCAGTGGCCACCATGACCTCCGCGTACGCGGCTCACGGCAGGATCGGCAGCGACACCCGCAGGTTGCCGGCGTTCCACGCGCCGAGCGCCGGCGCGACGTTCACCTCGTATGTCGACATGGACTCGGTGAGCTCGCGGCCCGCAAACGGCCCGATCGACGAGAGATCGGCGGCATCGGTGCGCAGCGAGTCCACACGCAGCACCACCCACAGCTCGCCGGTCGGGCTTGCTGCAGACGGCAGCAGCAGCGGCGCGGTCAGTTCGCCGGGCTCCAGTTCGAGCAGCGCCAGCGCGAGCTCACCGCCGCCGAACAGATCGAAAGGCTGGCCGCAGCCGATGGTGCCGTCGGCCTCGGTGAGGCCGGGCAGATTGACCACGGCAGCGACATCGCCAAGGGGCTCACCGGACTGCACGCGTTCGGACGCTGCGACGGCATCGGCCTCAGATGTCACAGCCAGCGCACTCACGCAGTGGGGCGTCGCCAGCCGCTCGATGCTGGGATCGTCTTCGATGGCACGCTGCTGCGCAAACTCCTCGAAGGGGCCCTCAAGGTGAGCCTGAACTTGCGCATTGATCTCTGCATCAGAGAGGCTGATATCGACCGGGAAGCCCAACTCGTCCAATGCGACGCCGGCGAGGCGCAGCTGGATCATCGACGTGAGCCGCGACACGAACTCCTCGTGCGTCGGGTTCTCCGGGTCGTCCATGAGCGTGACCGGTGATTCGACGATGTTGGCCCGCACATCACCGATGAGGATCTGACCGCCCGGGAAGCTCGCCGCAACAGCGGCAGCGTCGGCGAGCAACGATTGGTATGCGGCTTCCTGAGCAGCGCGTGCCGCGTCACGCTCGGCGCGCTCGGCATCGAGCTGCTCTTGTCGCTCGGCTTCGGTGGCAGCAGCCTGCGCCGCCTCGCGCGACACGACGCCGTCGCCGTCGGTGTCGAGCTCGGCAATGATCTCGGCGTCGGGCTCGAGCCCTGTGTGGATGGTGACGACGTTGCCATCGTCCGCACATGCGAACGTCAGCAGTGCCACCAGCAGCAGCGGAGCCAGCCGCGCAGCTCGTCGAGACATGGAACTCCCCCTGGCACGCACTGCGGGCAGGCTAGGTGCTCGCCGCGCCGGCGGGGCTTCACCCCGATACGGGCGGGGGCCGCAGCTGCTGGCAGAAGGCGAAGAGGTGCCCGACCGTGGCCGGCTTCAGTGCACGCACCGACAGCTGCACCTCCCGGTCGTCTGCCTTGTACCGGGCCGCGCTGAACGGCGTGCCGGCACAGATGCGCCGCATGCGCAGCTCCTCGCTGGCCGTGAGCTCGAGCGGCCCGAAGCGCACCCTGCCGCCGTCGTGGCCAGGCGCGAAGGCCACGGCTCGCATGCCGAGCCGGTGACATTCGGTGCGCAGCAGCGCGATGTGCAGCAGCGTCTGCGCTGCGTCCGGGACAGGTCCGTAACGGTCGATCCACTCGGCCTCTATGTCGGCCACCTCGACCAATTCGGTCACGGCCCCGAGGCGGCGATACGCCTCGAGGCGGCCCGTGGCGTCGGCCACGTAGTCGTCGGGCAGGTGTGCCGCCAGGGGCAAGTCGATCACGATCTCCGCAGGCTGGGCAGGCGCCTCGCCGTTCAGAGAGGCGACCGCCTCGCTGACAAGCTCGCAGTACAGGTCGTAACCGACCGCCGCGATGTGCCCCGACTGCACGCCGCTCAGCAGGTTGCCTGCGCCGCGCAGCTGGAGGTCGCGCATCGCGATCCGGTACCCAGAGCCCAGCTCAGTGGATTCGCCGATCGTACGGAGGCGCTCGTAGGCCGCTTCGGACAGCGAACGGCCCTCAGGGTGGAACAGGTACGCGTACGCACGCTGTCCCGACCGGCCCACACGCCCGCGGATCTGGTGCAGCTGCCCGAGGCCCAGCAGGTCGGCGCGATCAACCACCAGCGTGTTGACGCTCGGCATGTCGATGCCCGACTCGATGATGGTCGTGCAGACCAGCACGTCATACGCACCGGCCCAGAAGTCGATGACGATCTGCTCCAGCGTGCCCTCGTCCATCTGGCCGTGCGCGACGGCGACACGAGCCTCAGGCACCAGCTCTGCCAAGCCCGCTGCCACCACATCGATGTCGGCGACCCGATTGTGCACGAAGAACACCTGGCCCTCTCGCAGCAGCTCACGGCGAATGGCCTCGCTGACGGCGCGCTCGTCATACGGGCCGACGTGGGTGAGGATGGGCTGGCGCTCGGCGGGCGGCGTCTGCAGCAGCGACAGATCCCGGATGCCGGTGAGGGCCATCTCCAGCGTGCGTGGGATGGGCGTGGCCGACAGCGTCAGCACATCGACCTCGGCACGCAGATGCTTGATGGACTCCTTGTGGCTCACGCCGAAGCGCTGCTCCTCGTCGACCACCAGCAAGCCCAGATTCTTGAACTTCACGTCGTCCGACAGCAACCGGTGCGTGCCGATCACCACATCGACGGTTCCGTCGGCGACCCCGGCGACCACGGCCCGCTGTTCGGCAGGCGTGAGAAAGCGGCTGAGCACTTCGACCCGGACTGGATGGTCGGCATAACGCTCGGCGAACGTCTGATGGTGCTGCTGGGCCAGCAGAGTGGTCGGCACCAGCACCGCTGCCTGTTTGCCCGCGCTCACCGCGCAGAACGCGGCCCGTACCGCCACCTCTGTCTTGCCAAAGCCGACATCGCCGCACACCAGTCGATCCATGGGCACTGGCTCGGCCATGTCCGCCAGCACGTCATCGATCGTGCGGCGCTGATCGGGTGTGGGGGTGTAGGCAAAGCTCTCGGCGAGTTCGGCCATGCCCAAGCCGCGCGGATCGAACGCGTTGCCCGATGTGGTGATGCGTCGCTGGTACAGCACCACCAGCTCTTGGGCGATCTCGGCCACCGCCGCGCGCACCTTGGCCTTCTGGCGCTGGAAATCGCTGCCGCCCATGCGGCTGAGGCGGGGCGTCTCCCCGCCGATGTACGGGCGGACGAAGTCGATCTGCTCGGTGGGCAAGTAGAGACGGTCGGTCCCCCGGAATTCCAGCTCGAGGTAGTCGCGCTCGTCGTCGCCGAAGGCTCGCCGGACGAGTCCCGCGTAGCGGGCGATGCCGTGATGATGATGGACGACGAAATCGCCGACGCTCAGATCTTCGAACGTGGGTGCCACGCCCGTCCGCCGTCGGGCTGCGCGGTGGACCCGGCGGCGTCCGGTGAACTCCGCCTCCGGCAGCACCGCCACGCCGGCTGCGGGAGCGATGAAGCCCCCTTCGAGGGGCGCCACCACGACGTGGCCGCCGGGCGTCGGGTCAAAGCTGCTGGATTCGGTGTGCAGGCGCAGCGGCACTTCGTGCGCGCTCAGCGTGTCCGCGAGCCGAGCGGCCGAGCCGTCTCCTTCGGCGGCCACGACAACGATGGGTCGCTCCGCACCTGACACGCCTGGCCGCTCCGCTCCCTGTACCAAGCGGCGCAGCTGAGCCACGAGGCGCTCGGGATCACCCGCCGCGGGCATCCATGGCTCGGTCGCGATGTGCGGTCCAGGGTGGCCGTCGGCCGTCGGCGCCGCCGTGGAGTCCACCGACCACACCGCCGCCGGGCAGTGCGCCAGCAAGCGATCGAATGCAACATGCAGCGGCGGGAACGGTGCCGGGGCATCGTCGGCAGCAGTGTCGCAGCCCTCATCGGCAAGGCCTGTGCTCCCCAGACCCCACGTCACTGCCAGCGACCGGGTGAGGTCGTCGGTCTCCGCCTTGATGTCTGCGGCACGATCAGCGAGCCGCCGCGGCTCGCAGAGCAACACCAGCGAGTCGGGTCCCAGCAGGTCCGGCAGCACGATCTCATCTGCGGCGAGCCACGGCAGCCACGACTCCATCCCATCGAAGAGCTCCCCCCTGCTGAGACGCTCCATGTGCTCGGAGCACCAGGGCTCGCTGACTGCCAGCGCTGCGGCGCGTTCTCGCATGGCAGCGTCGGGCCGCATCTCTCGTGCCGGGTAGATCTGCGTGTGCGCAAGCTCCGCCACCGAACGCTGATCGGCAACTGAGAACTGCGTGAGACGGTCCACCTCGTCGCCCCACAGATCGATGCGCACCGGTGCCTCGGCCGTCGGGCAGAAGACATCCACGATCCCGCCGCGCACCGCAACCTCGCCGCGATGCTCCACCTGATGCTCCCGCCGGTAGCCCCACGCCACCAGCTGCGACACAACCGCCCCAAGGTCGCACCGGTCGCCTCGTGCAACCCGCAGCACCGACGCTGCTGGAGCACACGCGTCGGGACTGAGCCGCTGCAACAGCGCTCGGATCGGGGCCACGATGACCTCGGGCACCCCGACTTCGGCCGCCGGCTCGCCTGTGACGCCGCCCGACTTCAGCGCCTCCAGCAGCGCCAGCCGGCGACCCATCGTCTCAGTTGCGGGGCTCACGCGCTCGAATGGCAGCGTCTCCCACGCAGCAAACAGCGCTACCCGATCCTCTCCCAGCCAGGTGCGCAGATCGGAGGCAGAGCGCTCGGCTTCGTTGGCGGTGGCAGTGACAACAAGGATCGGCGTGCGCGATCCCAATGTCGCCAAGCCGGCGGCGACGAACGGGCGGGCTCCCTCGGCAACTGCGATCGAGCCGGACGCCCGGCCCAGCATCGACACGAAGCCGCGATCACGGCCGAGTCGCCCGGCCAGCTCCCGCAGCGGTGCTGCGCCCGCCGCGCCCGCCGGGCTCACTGGGCCCGGGGCTCGCGTCCCCGCCGCCGGGCATTCGTGACGGTCATGGCCGCATCGATTCCGTTGCGCACCAGCACCTCGAGGCCTGCCACCGCGAGGTCCACGGCTGTGTCGATCAATGGCGCTTCATGCCCCCTCGGGCGCTGCAGCACCCACTTCCTGCCGGCTTCGGGTCGCGGCGGCTTGCCGATTCCGATGCGCAGCCGCACGAAGTCCCTGGTGCCGAGCTGGCTGGCGATCGACGCCAAGCCGTTGTGGCCGGCGATCCCGCCGCCTGACTTGAGCCGTACCTGGCCGGGTTCGAGGTCGAGCTCGTCGTGGACAACCACGAGTCGTGACGGCTCGACGATGCCGTGACGCTTGACCAGCACGCCCACGCTGCGGCCGCTCTCGTTCATGAACGTGGTCGGACACGCGAGCGTGACGCGACGCTCGCCCACCGTTGCCTGTGTCACTCGGGCGTGCTCGCGCCGCTGCACGGCGAATTCGCACCGGAGCTGCGACGCCCAGCGTTCGGTGGCCTCGGCCCCGACGTTGTGACGGCTTCCGTCGTAACGCTCGCCGGGATTGCCGAGACCCACCACCAGCCAGTCTGCGGCTGATCCCCGCCGCGCGGCCGCCCGGCGGAACACGGACACCGGGTCGTTCAGTCCTCGTCGTCGGCGCCGTCGTCGTCTTCGAGGGCGTCAGCATCGGCCGCTTCGCCTTCGTCGTCGACCTGCTCGGCGGCCACCGCAGCCCGCGTCCGCTGCGCAATCGCGACCAGCGTGTCGCCGTCGAGCAAGCTCTCCATGCCCTCGGGCAGGGTGAGGTCGCTGACACGGATCGGATTGTCCAGCGAGAGCGACTCCACGTCGACGTCGAAGGCCGGGGGGATCACTCCGGCGGGCGATTCGACTTGCAGCGACATCAGCTGCTGCTGTACCACCGCGCCTTCGCGGCCCGCCTGCGCCGCCTCGCCGATCAGCCGGACCGGCACATCCACCACCAGGCGCTCGTCGAGCGAGATCAGCAAGAAATCGACATGCGTGACGCGGTTGGCGATCGTGTCGCGCTGCATGTCCTTGACGATGGTGAGATGGTTCTTGCCCTCGACCTCGAGCGTGATGATTGCGTTCGGACCCGCTGCGTTCAGCGCAGCCCGAAACCGCAACCGGTCCAGCGTGATCGACACGGGCTCGCTGCCGTGGCCGTACATCACTGCGGGGATCTTGTCTTCGGCGCGCAGACGCCGCGACGGACCCGAGCCGGTGGCATCACGGGTCTCGGCGATGAGCTTCAGCTGTTCCATGCTGGCCCCTTCGAGCACTGGGCGCCTAGTCGATAGCGACGAGACAGCCTACGAGTTCAGACTGCGGACGCCCCAGCACAGTGCGCGGATTGGCGGATCTTCCCGCTGCGTCGCCTCTTGCTTCCCGCTCTTGTTCGCTTCGCTCACGGGCCGCTCGGGCCACGCCTTCGCCATTCGGCTCAGCCTCCGTCAGCCGCTTCAGAACAGGTTCTGGCCGTCGAAGATCTCCGACACCGATGCGTCCTCGAACACCGACTCCAGGGCGTCGGCGAACACTCCCGCGACGCTCAGCACCACCAGCTTGTCGAACTGCTTTGAGCTGGGGATCGGCACCGTATTGGTGACGATGACCTGGCTCAGCGAGGAGTTCTTCAGGCGGTCCACCGCCGGCTCGGAGAACAGTCCGTGCGTGCTCGCGCACATCACGTCGGCGGCACCATGGGCGACCAGCGTCTCGGTGGCCGAACAGATCGTGCCGGCCGTGTCGATCATGTCGTCGATGATCACGCAGGTGCGGCCCGCCACCTCGCCCATGATGCCGAGCGCCTCAGACTCGTTGGCATTGTCGGTGGCACGACGCTTGTAAATCGACGCTACGTCACAGCCCAGCCGGGTCGCGTAGCGCTCAGCCACCTTCACACGTCCGGTGTCAGGCGACACAATCACCGAGTCGGGACCCATGACGCCGGCCAGGTAGTCGATGAGCACCGGCGCGGCCGTCAGATGATCGACCGGGCCGTCGAAGAAACCCTGGATCTGGCCGCTGTGCAGGTCGATCGACACGAGACGCTCAGCCCCGGCCACTGTGAACAGATCGGCCAGCAGGCGTGCGGTGATCGGTTCACGGCCGGCGGCCTTGCGATCCTGGCGGGCGTACCCGTACAGGGGTGCCACCGCCGTGATGCGCTTGGCCGAAGCGCGCCGCGCAGCGTCGACCATGATGAGCTGCTCCATGATCGCGTCGTTGGGGCTCATGGTGTCGCAGGCGGCATGGCTCTGGATGATGAACACGTCGCCGCCACGGATCGACTCGGCGAACTTGCACTTGATCTCGCCGTTGGCAAAGTCGATGAGCCCGGGATCGCCGAGCTCCACCCCGAGCTGCTCCGCTATCTCTGTGGCCAACTCCGGATTCGCCCTGCCGCTGAACAGGTGCAGGCGCTTCTTGGTGACCAGCTCCATTGCGTGTTCCTTTCGCAGCAGTCCCCTGGGCGCCGTGCTTGACGCAGACGCGCTCGAAGCAGCACTGGCTGAGGGCTGGGCGGAACGCTCGGCAATGGGTTTTGGCGGCATGTTCAGCAGTCCGGCGACAATTCGAGACTACCCCACCGCACTCTCAGAACCCCTGAGTTTCCGCCTCTCCGGCTATGACATCGGTGCCGACCGGCCCCCTCGAGCGGCCAGAGCGGCTTCGCATGCCGCTAGCTGGTTCGCATCGTTCACGCCCATCGCCTCCGATGCGTCGTCGAGGGCAACCGCAGCGATCCCCTCGCCGCTGCGGGCGAGCAGGCCGATGGCGTCGGGGAGGTAGTACTCCGAGGCGGTGTTCGCAAGACGCAGCTGCGGCAGCACCTGGCGCAGCTTGGCCACGTCGAAGCAGTACACGCCCGCATTGATCTCGTCGATCTGCGCCACCGATGGCGTCGCATCGCGTTGCTCCACGACCGTGAGGCCAGCCGAATCACGCACGATGCGCCCGTAGCCGGTGGGGTCGCTGACGTGAGCCGTCAGCAAGCTGACCGCGGCGGCGGCGCGGCGGCGCTCTGCGACGACGCGTCGCAGCGTCGCCGCTCGCAGCAACGGCGCGTCGCCCGGCAATACCAGGACATCGATGGCCTCCGGGTGCGAATCCAGCGCCGCCAGACCGGCACGTGCTGCGTCGCCGGTGCCGAGCTGCGCGGGTTGGGTCGCGAACACCAGCCGGTCGGCTTGGTGCGCCTCGGCCTCGACAGCCTCACGGACCCGGGCTGCGCCGTGCCCCACCACCACCACGACCGGATCCGCGTCGAACCCGGCCAGGGCATCGAGCACTCGCAGCACCATGGCGCGGCCACCTATCGGGTGCAGCGGCTTCGGCAGGTCCGAGCCCATGCGGGTGCCGGCACCCGCTGCGAGCACGATGGCTGCGCACGGCGGCGTCATGGGGCCTGACGTCATCGGGTCAGGCGGCATCGCGCTGGGTCGCCGTATGAGACGTGGGGTTCGGGGAGGAGGACTCGAACCTCCATTGCCGGGACCAAAACCCGATGTCCTACCAATTGAACGATCCCCGATAGCGCCTGTGGGAGCAGGCGAGCTGTCTGTGGATCGAGGGTAGCGACCCGCCTCGGCGCCATCGTCACGGATTTGACTCGTGGCAGGACTCCTCCCAGGCGCTAGCGTTCGGCTCTTCATGGGATCGCTGGTCAAGAAGCGCCGCAAGCGGATGCGCAAGAAGAAGCACCGCAAGATGCTGCGGCGGACGCGCTACCAGCGTCGCAACCGCTGACCTGCTGCCGTCTGGGAAACCGCCGGCTAGCGGAGCCGCCCGATGGCGCGCGCCTCAGCGGTGCGCGCGCCTTCGTCGGGTGGCTCGTGCATGCGTGCGCCGAAGGGCGCGGGGACGAACCAGGTGCCGCCGCTGCCGGCCAGCTGTGGCGTCCGCCCGGTAACGGCCTTGAGGTCGTCGCGCCACGCTGAGAGCTCGGGATAGGCGGCGAGCGCGGCCGGTTCAAGGTCGTTGGCATTGGGGCCGGACGGGCCGCCGAGCTCGTCCCATGCGCCGTACACCGCCGCCGTGTCGACCTGGACCGGCGGCATCCACAACACGAACGACTGGTCCCGGAACCCGAGCGGCTCGATGATCTCGCCGACGCCCGAGACGCGAGCACGACCGCCGACGAGGCAGAACGCCACGTCGGCGCCTAGCGTCGCTGCCTGTTGCGGCGTGACGACGGCGGGCGTCTGCAGTCGAGGCGTCGCTGGCGCGTCAGCGGTGTCGACGGCAGTCATGCGATTTGCCCAGCGGAGCACGGCGGCTGCGTCCGCTGATCCCCCGCCGAGGCCCGCACCGGGCGGGATGCGCTTGCGGACCTCGACATGGGCGGTCCTGCCGGCAAGCTCCAGCGCCCTGATCACCAGATTCGACCCGTCAGCAGGGATGTCCCATTCGGGCACTTCGCCGGCGGAGCCATGCGCTGCTGGGGTCGGAACGATCTCGACCGACGGCTCCGAGCTGGGGTGCACGATGATCTCATCGCACAAGTCAAGCGACACCATCTCGGCATCGATGAAGTGATAGCCGTCGCCCCGGATGCCGGTGATCCGCATCCGCAGCGTCAGCTTCGCCGGAGCGAGCAGCCGGATCGCCTGGGCACGCGCCGCCACAGCCGAATCACCCCTGTGCCGGTGTCCCCAGCGAGGCCTCGGCGAGACGCACCCATTCGGCGAGTCCGAGACGTTCGGGGCGGTCGGTGCCCTCGACGCCTGCTTGCGCCAGTATCCCGTCGGCGTCGTCGAGGGCGTTGCGCAAGGTTCGGCGCAGCATCTGCCGACGGTGCGCGAACGCTGCCGTCACGAGCCGATCCACCTCGGCGCGCAGATGGGACTCCATGGATGATGCACGGCGGGTGATGCGCACGAGCGCGGATTCCACTTCAGGCTGGGGGTAGAAGACCGTGGCCGGCACTGCTCCGGCGAGCTCGGCATCAGCGTGGACCGCGACCCGAACGGAGACGGCACCGTAGACACCGTCGCCAGGTGTCGCCGCCAATCGCTCCGCGGCTTCTCGCTGGCACATCACCAGCAACCGGGTGACGGCCGGCACCTCATCGAGCACAGTCAGCACCAGCGAAGTCGCGATGTTGTACGGCAGGTTGGCAACGACGTGCCACCCGCTGCCCGGCAGGAGCGCGCTCCAGTCCATGCGTCGCGCGTCGGCATGCACGATCCGGACGGGACCTGGCCTCGCCCCACTGGGTTCCGCGGGATCTGGCTCACAGCTCGTCGAGAAGGAACTCACCACCTCGCGCAGCAGCGGCACGAGGCGGCCGTCGGTTTCCACTGCCACCACCTCGGCCCCGGTCTCGGCCAAGGCCAGCGTCAGCGAGCCCAGGCCGGCGCCGATCTCCACGACGCGGTCGCCCGGGCCGACGCCCGCCAGGCGTGCGATCCGGCGCACGGAGTTGGGATCGACCACGAAGTTCTGGCCGAGGCTGCGGCGCGGTGCTGCACCGGCCCGCTCCAACAGCGCTCTGACGGCAGGCAGGGTCAGCAACCGGTCTGTCATGGAACAGCAGGATCATCCAGCCCGAAGATCCGCCGAGCGTTGGCCGTGGTCTCCGCAGCAACCTGGGCCGTGGACACGCCGCGGGCAGCGGCGACTGCTTCGCCCACGAAGCGCACCCAGCTCGGCCGGTTCTGCTTCCCCCGCTTGGGCACCGGTGCCAGGTACGGAGCGTCAGTCTCGATGAGATAGCGGTCGGCAGGCACGAGCGCTGCCGCGTCGCGGATCTCCGATGCGTTACGGAACGACACGATGCCGCTGAACGACACCGACGCCCCCCGTTCGAGTGCCGCGCGGGCCTCGGTGGGCCCGCCGGTGAAGCAATGGAACACCGTGCCGGAGGGCACGCCCTCGGCGTCGAGCACATCGAAGGTGTCTTCCCAGGCATCCCGACTGTGGATCACCAGCGCCAACCCGTAGCGGTGCGCCATGGCGATCTGTGCGGCGAACGCCTCACGCTGGCTGGCCCGATCCGAGTGCTCGTAGTAGTAGTCGAGCCCGCACTCGCCGATCGCGACCGGCGTCTCGCCAGCGGCGATCAACTGCTCCAGCGTTGCGAGCGCCGCCGGCCCCTCGTCTGCATCGTGAGGATGCAGCCCGATCGTGGCAGCGACACCGGGCAGCGTCCGGGCCCGTTCCAGTGCCGCAATGCTGCGTTCGACGTCAGTGCCGATGTCCACCACCCAGGCCACGCCGTCCCGGTGTGCCTCGGCGACGAGCTCCGCGCCGTTGTCCCACAGATGGCAGTGACTGTCGATCCAGACGTCGGCTTCGGACGCTGGGTTCATAGGGCGGGATTCATTGATCGGGGCTCACGTACCGGGATTCATGGTGCTGGACTCATCGCAGGCGCGGGTACAGCGGCTCGCCGGTCGACACCGGCAGGCCGCCTGGGTAGCCGCCCCAGGCTGCGGCTTCGGGCAGGCGCTGATCTGCGACCGAGCCCTGCATGCCGATGCGCTGCCACACCTCGTCACAGCCCCTCGGCGTCGCCACCGATGCGAGTACCGCCACGATGCGCAGTGCTTCGAGCGCGTCGCCCAG
Source organism: Candidatus Poriferisodalis sp. (assembly GCF_965208925.1). Taxonomy (GTDB): domain Bacteria; phylum Actinomycetota; class Acidimicrobiia; order Acidimicrobiales; family Poriferisodalaceae; genus Poriferisodalis. The sequence continues at coordinate 325,455 of NZ_OZ242364.1, forward strand.
CACGGCGTCCACCTCGGGGCCGGGATCGGCCTTCCAGGGCTCCGCAGCCTCGAGCATCGCATTGGTCTCACGGATGATGCGCCAGGTGGCATCGAGGGCTTCCGACGGCGCCAGGCGCTCCCAAGCGTCAGCGGTCTCGGCAATGCTCTCGGCCACCGCCTCAGCCAGCGGGCTGTCCGCACGGGGGGCCGGCCCGACGCCATCGCACTTGCGGCTGACCACGGTGGCCACGCGGCTCATGAGGTTGCCGAGATTGTTGGCCAGATCGGCGTTGTAGCGAGCGACCATCCCCTCATAGGAGAAATCCCCGTCAGGGCCGAAGGGCTGATCGTGCAAGAAGTGGTGCCGCACGCCGTCGCTGCCGAAGTCGTCGACCAGATCGCCCGGGGCGATCTGATTGAGCGCTGATTTCGCCATCTTCTCGCCGCCGACCAGCAGGAAGCCGTGCACATGGACGCGGCGGGGCGGCAGCACACCGCCGCTCATCAGCATCGCCGGCCAGTACACGCAGTGGAACCGCAGGATGTCCTTGCCGATCAGGTGCACACCGGGCCATCGATGGGCGAACTGGGCGTCGTCGCTGGCATACCCGGCCGCGGTGATGTAGTTGGTGAGCGCGTCGAACCAGACGTAGGTCACATGTCGCGGGTCCCAGGGAATCCTGATGCCCCAGTCCAGCGAGGTTCGGCTGATCGAGAAATCCTGCAGCCCGCTGCGGATGAACCCCAACGCCTCGTTGCGCTTGGTCGCCGGCACGACGAAGTCGGGATGGGCGTCGTACCAGTCCAGCAGAGGCTTCTCGTAGCGGCTGAGCGAGAAGAAGTAGTTCTCCTCTGAGACGTGCTCGACCGGTCGGCGATGAATGGGGCAGTTGCCGTCGTCGAGGTCGTCCTCGGTGAAGTAGGCCTCGCAACTCACGCAGTAGAGACCCTCGTAGGTTTGCAGGGTGATATCGCCGTTGTCGTAGCAGGCCTGCAGCAGCTGCTGGACCGAGTGGTGATGGCGGGGTTCGCTGGTGCGAATGAAGTCGTCGTTGGCGATATCGAGCTGCTGCCACGCCTCCTGGAAGCGCACCACGGTGCGATCTGCCCACTCGATGGGCGTGCAGCCGTTTTGCTGGGCCGCCCGCTGCACCTTGAGACCGTGCTCGTCGGTGCCGGTCAGGAACATGACGTCATCGCCGCACAGCCGCTTCCAGCGAGCGATCGCGTCGGCGGTAATGGTCGTGTAGGCGTGCCCGATGTGGGGAGCGTCGTTGACGTAGTAGATCGGCGTCGTGACGTAGTAGGAGGCCACGCCTGCAGGGTAGTGACGGGCAACAACTGCGCCCGCTGCGGAGGCGTCAGAGCTGCTTAGCTGCGTTCGCGGGTCAGCTCGGTGGCCAGCGGGTAGACGCGGTTGCGACTCACGCCAAGACGTTGCGCCACTGCGGCGGCGGCGTCACGAGTGCTGGCACCGCTGTCCAGCTCGGCTGTCACTTCGGCGCTGATCTGGGCGTCTGTGGGAGTCGCAGGCGGCGCCGGTCCGATCACGACCACGATCTCTCCCTTGGACGGTTCGGCGAAATGGGCTGCCAACCCGGCAAGCGTGCCGCGCGCCACTTCTTCGTGCAGCTTGGTGAGTTCGCGCACGACGACTGCTGGGCGGTCGGCGCCGCAGGCCGCGACCAGGTCTTCGAGCGTGGCGCCGAGGCGCTTGGGTGATTCCAGCAGGACCACAGTTCGCTGCTCGGCGGCGATGGCGTCGAGTCGTTGACTGCGGAGGCTTCCCTTGCGGGGCAGGAACCCTTCCATGACCCAGCGATCCGTGGGCAGACCCGAGATGGCCACTGCCGTGACTGGCGCCGACGGCCCCGGTACGGCGCTGACGCCGATGCCTGCTGATGCCGCGGCGGCCACCAGACGCTGCCCCGGGTCGGAGATGGCAGGCATGCCCGCGTCCGTGACGTACGCGGCGGTCTCCCCGGCAGTCAGGCGCTGCACGATCTCCGCTGCGACGGCAGTCTCGTTGTGCTCGTGCAGGGCAACCAGGGGGCGCCCGCCGATGCCCAGCCGCTGCAGCAGCAGGCCCGTGCGTCGGGTGTCCTCGCAGGCCACGAACGAAACGTCGCGCAGCACCTCGACAGCCCGGGGGGCGATGTCGGCCAAGTTGCCGATGGGCGTCGCCACCAGCCACAGCCGGGGTTCGGGCGCGCTCATGTGTCGAGCCGCACATCGAGCGTGTCGCCGGCAGCAATCCCCCACCGCTCGAATGCACCCGCTTGGGCTTCGACCACCGACCGGGCCGCGAGACGGGGCCGGCCGATCCGTCCGGGCGGCATCGTCACGACATCGATGACGCGTCCGCGGATGTCCAGAAATGCCACGTCGATGTCGAAGCTCATGCCGATGGTGTGCACACACCGGCATCGCTCGATCAGCAGCGCGCCGGTCAGCTCGTCGCGCCCCAGCAGGCCGCGCCGGCGCTCAGGGCGGGTACGAGCCACTTCGAGGCTTGCCACCACTCGATCCCCGTACGCCAGCCAGGGCATGACTACACGTTGAAGCGGAACTCCACGACGTCGCCATCGCGCATCGGATAGTCCTTCCCCTCGACTCGCAGGCGGCCGGCGTCCCGCGCAGCAGACCACGAGCCTAAATCCAGCAGTTCTGTCCAGTCGATCACCTCGGCCCGGATGAAGCCGCGCTCGAAGTCGGTGTGGATCCGCCCAGCGCATTGCGGCGCTCGCCAGCCGGCCCGGAAGGTCCACCCCCGCGATTCCTTCTCGCCGGTGGTCAGAAAGGTGCGCAGGCCCAGCAGGCCGTGCGCAGCAGCGACGAACCGCTCCAGCGCGCCCTCGCCCAGACCGAGTCCTTCGAGCAGCTCGGTTCGCTCGGCGCCAGTGAGCTGCGCTGCTTCGGCTTCGAGCTGCACGCACAGCGGCAGCACAGTGGCATCTGGCAACGCAGTCTCGATGGGCGCTGCCAGTCCCGACGCTGCATCAAGCTGGTCTTCGCCGAGGTTCAGCACTGCCATGACCGGCTTATCGGTCAGCAGGAAGTGGCTGCGCAGTGCCGCTCGATGCGGATGCTCGTCGGACCCATCGGACACGTCACCGAGCGGCCATGCCCGGTACAGCGGCGTACCGGCAGCCAGGTGTTCGAGCGCGGCGTCGAGCGCTGCAACCTCATCGGCCAGTGCGGTGTCGGACGGCTGGCTGCGGGACGCCTTGCGCCGACGGCCGATCCTCGATTCCACCGACTCCAGATCCGCCAGCGTCAGCTCGGTCTCGACGATGCGAAGGTGTTCGAGCGGGTCGGCGGGACCCGGCACGTCGGCATCGGAGAAGGCACGCAGGACGAAGACGATCGCGTCCACCTCGCGGATCCCCGCCAGGAACCGGTTGCCGAGCCCCTCACCCTTGCTGGCACCCTCCACGAGTCCGCCGATGTCGATGAACTCGGTGGTGGTGGGCACCACTTTTCTGCTGCCGCTCATCTCGGCGAGCGCATCGAGCCGGGGGTCGGGTACGCGGGCTACGCCGATGTTCGGATCGGTGGTGGCAAAGGCGTACGGTGCCGCCAGTGCACCGCCGCCGGCAAGCGAATTGAACAGCGACGACTTCCCCGCGTTGGGCAGGCCCACGAACCCAAAGCGCTCCATCGCCGGGCGAGGCTAGTGAGAGGCTGAGCCCTCGGCCCAAGCGGCCGGCGAGCCCGCTTCCAATGGAGATTGGGAGCAAGAGCGGGAAGCACAGCGCGAAGCCGTGGCCCGAGCGGCCCGTGAGCGGAGCGAACAAGAGCGAGGGACTCAGGTGAGCCGTTGCGCTTGGGCGGTTCGGAGCGCCGCGTGCAAGACTTCGCCGGGTCGGGTACGCGCCCGAGGCATCCATTGACGGGGAGGAACCCATGGGACCGTTGCAGGGACTCAAGGTGATCGAGCTGGCCGGCATCGGCCCTGGACCGTTCTGCGCCATGCTGCTCGCTGATCTGGGCGCGGACGTGATCCGCATCGACCGCATGACACCTGAAGACCTCGGCATCGACCGGGGGCGCAGGTTCAACGTGCTCAACCGGGGCCGGCGTTCAGTGGCGGTCGACCTCAAGTCGCCCGACGGCGTCGAGACCATCCTCAAACTGGTGGAGCAGGCCGATGCACTCATCGAGGGCTTCCGCCCCGGCGTGACCGAGCGGCTGGGTCTCGGACCGGACGAGTGCTTCGCTCGCAATCCCAAGCTGGTCTATGGCCGCATGACCGGGTGGGGCCAGGAGGGGCCGATGTCACACGCCGCCGGCCACGACATCAACTACATCGCTCTGACCGGCGCGCTGCATGCCATCGGACCGTCTGAGGCACCGAGCCCGCCGCTCAACCTGGTGGGCGACTTCGGCGGCGGCGGCATGTACCTGGCCTTCGGCGTGTGCGCTGCGCTGCTCGAGGCGCGTGACTCGGGGCAAGGCCAAGTGGTGGACGCTGCCATGACCGAGGGTGCCGCGTCGCTGATGGCCGCCATCTACGGCATCTACGGTTCGGGCGGCTGGGCCGACGAGCGGGAGTCCAACTTCCTCGACGGCGGCGCGTACTACTACGGCGTGTACGAGACCTCGGACGGCAAGTTCGTCTCCGTCGGTTCGATCGAAGGCAAGTTCCACGACGAACTGCTCCAAAAGACGGGGCTGGCCGACGCTCCGACGGTGGACCGCAACGACCGCGATGCATGGGCCGACAAGCGGGCTCGCCTGGCCGAGGTCATCAAGACGAAGACCCGCGACGAGTGGGACGCGATCATGGCCGGCTCCGATGTCTGCTACGCGCCGGTGCTGGACCTGTCCGAGGCTCCGCACCACCCGCACAACGTGGCCCGCGGGAGCTTTGTGGAGGTGGAAGGCGTGATGCAGCCGGCACCGGCGCCTCGCTTCAGCCGCACCCCAGGCGCCGTCGCCCGGCCGCCGGCATCGCCGGGCGAGAACACCGATGAAGTACTGGCCGACTGGGGCTTCGACGCCGACGACATCGAGAAGCTCCACGAGGTCGGCGCAGTCGGCTGAGCCGAGAGGCGAGGCCGGGGCCCGAGCGGCCCGTGAGCCCGTATCCAATGGAGATTGGGAACAAGAGCGGGAAACAATGGCGGATGCTGGCATGGTGCCAGTAGCCTGAAACGCCTATGTCGAAGCGCACCAACAAGCGAAAGCTCCGGGCGCGCCGCAGCAAAGCCAATCACGGCAAGCGCCCCAACTGCGGCCGCGGCTGAGCGGCTGGCATCAGCCGCGACTGCGGCCAGTGTGACTGGGTCCGGCTGCCGCTGCGCGCCTGCCTAGACCGGCCATCATCAAGGGGTGCACAGACGCGGCACTCCAGGATTGGTCAGGTTGCTCATCCTGATTGCGGTGTTGTGCGGCGCATGCCAGGTTCAACAGAGCTCCGACGCAGCGCCGGTTGCGAGCGAGTCGAGCGATGCCGAGCGGACTGTGCCTTCGAGCGAGGCGACGGTGGCGGCCGTCCCCTTGCCGACCCTGCCGCCGCCTGCGCCCGTCACTGCAGACGAACCAACCTCGAGCGAACCGATATCACACGAGCCATCTGGCGATCCTGAGCCGCCGGATGATCCCGCAGCGTCCGACGACGGCACCAACGATCATCCCAGCGCTCGGCAGGAGCAGGATCCCGACATTGCGGAAGCCGATGCGGCCGGGCCCGACCCGCTGCCAGCGGGTTTCGAGGCTGCGCTGCGCACATCTTTCCCGGATGCCGCATTTCTGCTTCACCGCGAGGTGGCCCGCGGCGATCTGAATGACGATGACATCGAGGACGTCGCCGTGTACGTCGAGGCCCGATTCGCTGACGTACCGCAGGGCAGCCTGCTGGTACCCGTCATCGACGCCGGCGAGGCATTCGAAGTGCATTCGCCCGTGGAATTGGGCCGACACATCATCATCGACACCATCGACATCCGCGATGGCGCAATCGAGGTGTCCTTCTTCGATCGCTCGCCCGGCGAGCCGCTGACGGTCATCACACGACGCACCACCCTGTCCATCAGCCCGGACAGCGCCGATGCGCCAGATCCTGCGGCAACGTGGATCGCCACCGCCACCCGCGTCGAGCCGATCGACACGGTGCCGGCGCTCCAGATCACCAGGCCGGTGACGACGGTGTCGTTCGAGCTCGACGGCATCGGCGCGGTGATGTCGGATCGGATCGAGCTGCGCGAGCGGCACCGGTATGTCGTTCATGCCGCCAGGGGCGATGTCATGGTGGCGACGCTCACCGCGCCGGCCGGAGTCTGGCTGGAAGCCCGACTCGACGACGATGCAGCGCTCGTGCCCATCGCCGAACGGACCCAGAGATTCTCAGCCCACCTGCCGGCGAGCGGCGCATGGACCGTTACGGTCGCGTCGTCGCTCGCCGAACCGGCGGAGTACCGGTTCTCCGTTGAGGTCTTCCCGCCCGCGCTCGGCGAGCGCATTGCCACCCGCGACCCCGCCGGCTTCTGGTCGAGCACGCACATCTCCCCGCCGGCCCTGCCCGACGACGGACCCGTCGTCTACTTGACGTTCGACGACGGGCCGCACCCGACCTACACACCGCAAGTGCTCGACGTGCTGGCACGCCATGGGGCTCGAGCGACGTTCTTCGTGGTGGGCTCCATGGCGGAGCGGCGGCCATTGCTCATCCAGCGCATCGCACACGAAGGTCACACCCTCGCCAACCACTCCTGGAATCACGAGTCGCTCGCCCGGGTCTCGAGGACGGCCTTCGACCGCTCCATCGGCCGCACGCAGGACATCCTGGGGCCGCTCGCCACACCGTGCCTCAGACCGCCCTACTACGCCATCGGCAGGTTCACCGAGGAATGGTCCAACGAGCTGGGCCTGAGGCTGGTGGGCTGGACCTACTCCCCTCGCGATTGGGAACAGCGCCCGGCCCGGGCCATTGCCGACGGCATCGTCGCCCGGTCGTTTCCCGGAGCCATCATCCTGCTGCACGACGGCGGCGGCCCTCGCTCGGCGACGGTGCGCGGCCTGGACATGGCGCTCGAACGGCTCTCAGACCGCGGATTCGAATTCAAACCGCTGTGCCGCTAAGAGGCTGCGCCGGGGCCGGGGTCGCTGTCATGTCGCCGCAGCGGGCGGCACGTCACGATTGGGCGCCAGCCGACAGGTCGACGAAGAGACCGAGTTCGTCCAGCAACACCTGCGACAGCCAGCGGCCGCCGATGGTGCTGAGGTGGACGCCGTCGGTAAGCCGCACATCGGCGAGTTGCCCGTCGGCGTCGGCCACGTAGCGGCTGAAGCCGCCGTTGGGCCCCCGGAACAGGTCCCTCGTCTCCACGAAGTGCACCCGGTCGCGCTTGGCGGCTTCGGCATCGAAGACTTCGTTGAGCCGCTGCATGCGCGAGTCGTACTCGGGATCCTCCATGATCGGCTGGCCGACCCAGATCAACACCCGGTCGGGGTCGGTGGTCACCAGGTCCATGACGTGGCCGACTCGCGCCGAGTATTCCTGCACCCAGGCATCCGAGAAGCGCCGCGCTATCTGACCGTCCACCACGATTGCCTGTGCGTCGTTGCCGCCGAACATCAGCACGACTGCGTCTGGGTCCTCGGCGGCGAGGGCCTCCACGATGCGCGCCGGCCAGTCGTAGAAATCGGGTCGGCTCAAGCCGCTGGAGAGCTGATGCTCCGTGGAGGCCTCGATGACGCCCGTGTCGTCGGCCAGGCCCACCATGACGTGGCCGAAGAACTGCACCATCGAATCGCCCATGATGTGGAGCCGCAGCGGATCGGCCGGAGTCGGGAACCACGGCATCGTGGTGACAGATGCTCCTGGTGCCACATCGTCAGAGCTCCTGGCACCGGTGATCGCTGGCGTCGCCGGATCAGCGACCACGACGCCGGCACGCGCCGGATCGTCCGCCACGGCGCCGCCGGCCTCATCCGCCGTCTCGCCGCCAGCGACGGCACTCAACGGATCCGTCGTCGCACCGGGATCGGCCACGTCGCGCCCGAACGCCTCGTCGACCCACAGGCGCGGCAGGTGCGCTCCGGCAGCGCTGGCCACACCTTCGACCGGTTCCCACACCGCGACGGACGCATCGCGCTCCCAGCCGAATGGCTTCTGCTGGGCCTCACGCAGCAGCTGCTGCGAGTTGAGCACGATCGCCAGCGCCAGCCCGAGCGCGCCTGCCAGCAGCACCTTGCCGGCAGGTACGCCGATGCGGCGGTCGGCGGCATCGAGTGGAGGGTGCGGTATCTGCATTGCTCAGAACTGGAAGTAGATGAACGGGGCGACGCCCGTGGGACCGAGAACGTCGATGGCCACCAGCGAGACGCCCACCACGGCGCCTTGGGCGACCCAGCCGAGACCGGCAAAACCATCACGCAGCCCCTCGAACCAGTCGGCGGGCATGAACTGGAACGCGAGAGCGCCGAACGTCACCGCGATCACCAGCGGCGTCGCGGTGCCGGCGTAGCTGCCGAAGTTGGCCAACGCGCCCAGCATCTCGACCGCGGCGGACAGCGATTCGGAACGGAAGAACACCCATGCCAGGCACACCACATGGAAGGTGACGAGCCAGCGGACGACCTCGCCCCAGCCCGGGGGCAAGATGGGGGGTGCGCCGCTGCGCTCCCGCTGCTCGCGCACCAGCCGCTCCACAGCCAGAACGACACCGTGGATCCCGCCCCAGATGACGAAGTTCCAGGTGCTGCCGTGCCACAGCCCGCCTAGCAGCATGACGATCATGAGGTTGCGGTAGGTGTTGGCGCGGCCCTTGCGGTTGCCGCCCAGCGGCACATACAGGTAGTCGCGCAGCCAGCGGGACAAGGTCATGTGCCAGCGCCGCCAGAAATCCTGCAGCGTGAGCGCCCGGTAGGGATTGTCGAAGTTCTGCGGGAAGCGGAAGCCGAGCAGGAGCGCCACGCCGATGGCGATGTCGGTATAGCCGGAGAAATCTGCGTAGATCTGGACTGCGTAGGCGTAGACGGCCAGCGCGACTTCGGGCCCGCTGTGCGAGCCCGGATCGGCGAAGACGCCGTCCACGATTTCGCTCGCCAGGAAGCTGGAAATGACCACCTTCTTGAACAGGCCGTTCAGGATCAGCCCGAACGCCTCGGCGGCCGGCACGTGCCGGGGATCGGGCCGGGCCGCGAGCTGCGGCGCCATCTCCGATGCCCGCACGATCGGTCCGGCCACGAGCTGGGGGAAGAACGACAGGTACACCGCGAAGTCCAGCGGTGCCATCTCGCGGACGTTCCCGCGGCCGATGTCGATGATGTAGCTCATCGCTTGGAACGTGTAGAAGGAGATGCCGACCGGCAGCGTGTACTCCAGCACGGGCAAGGCATTGGAGATGCCGAAGCGCTCCAGCAGGTTGGACATCTCGACGGCGAAGAAGTCCCAATACTTGAAGACTCCGAGGATGGTGAGATTGGCGGCGACGCCGAGCCCGACCCACCAACGAGCGGTGGTGCCCACACGGGGGATCGCTGTATCCGATGCCCGCAGCGAAGCTGCGGCGTAATGCCCGACGACCCAGTTGATGACGATGGTGGCAAGCAGCAGAAAGACGAAGCGCCAGCTCCACCAGCCGTAGAACACGACGCTGGCGGCCAGCATGAGCGGCCTCCACACGGCCGGATGCGGCCGCGTGAGCCAGTTGACGACGAAGACGACAACGAAGAATGCTCCGAAGACGAACGTCGGGAACAACATGCCGGGCCGAACATACTTGCGCTCCCGGTGCCGCAGGCTGAGCCCCGGGCCCGAGCGATGACATGACGAATCCCGCAGAGCTGCTCGACTCCTGGTTGGAGATCGATCCCGATCCATCGACGCGCCAAGCCATCGGAGCCGAGCGCCACCGCTCCGAGTGGGTGCAGGCGCGGTTCGGCAGCGTGCTTCGCTTCGGCACCGCAGGCATGCGCGCCCCCGCTGGACCGGGACCAGCGCGAATGAACCGCGTCATGGCACGCATCGCCGCACGAGCCGTCGGCGCCGAGCTGATCGCATCCGGTCTCGGCAGCCGTGGCGCCGTGGTGGGGTTCGATGCCCGGCCAGGTTCGGCGGACATGGCCCTTGACGCGGCCCGGTTGCTCGCCGCCATGGGCATCCCCACCGCGATCATCGACGGCCCTGCGCCGACACCGTTGCTGGCCCGCCAACTGCTCGCTCGCTCAGCAGGAGCCGGTGTGATGGTCACGGCCAGCCACAACCCCCGCGACGACAACGGGCTGAAGGTGTACTGGGCCGACGGGACGCAGATCCGGCCGCCGCTGGACCAGCGCATCGAAGCGCGCATGGACCTGTCTTCACTGCCCGCCGACAGCGATCTGGCAGCCCGGCACGAGGTGGAGAGCCTCGAGGTGCGATCGGTGATCGCCGAGTACGTCGGTGCAGCAGTCCGCCGGCCGGTTTTCGATGCGGATGGTCAACCAGTCGATCCGAGTGATGTTCCGCCGATCGTGTACACGGCACTGTGCGGGGTCGGCTCGCAGACCCTGGGCCACGCGTTCGCCACTGCCGGTCTGCCGCCCCCGATCTACGTGGAGCACCAGCGGCATCCCGACGGCGCGTTTCCCGGGTTGCCATTCCCGAATCCTGAGGAACCGGGCACCCTCGATGATGCGATGGCGCTCGCCACCGATCACGGAGTCGATCTCGCCCTCGCGAATGACCCCGACGCAGACCGGCTGGCGGTTGCCGTTCGCGATCAGGAGGGCGCCTGGCACCGGATGAGCGGCGACGAACTGGGCGTGCTGCTGTGCGATTGGCTCATCGGCCTGGCGGCTGAGCACGGAGCGGCGCGCCAAGCGATCTCAGCGTCATCGGTGGTGTCAGGCCGGATGGTCGAGGCGCTGTGCACTGCCCGTGGTGTGGCCCACCACCGCACCCTGACCGGATTCAAGTGGATCATGGAGCCTCGCCTCACGAACCCCGAAGCCCATTGGCTATTCGGCTACGAGGAGGCGCTGGGGTACTCGGTCACCGATGCCGTGCTGGACAAGGACGGAATCTCAGCAGCAGTGGAATTCGCTCGCATGGCGGGGGCGTTGTCGGCTCGCGGCATCGGACCGCTTGAGCGCCTCGACGAGCTGGCTGGTGAGGTCGGACTCCACGTCACGAGTGCAGCTTCGGTGCGCGCCCACACTGACGACATCGCGGTCGCCATGACGGCATTGCGGACCGATCCGCCCCGCACGGTTGCCGGGCATCCGGTCACGAAGGTCACCGACTGGCTCGATCCGAGTGCGCCGCACCCGGCTGATCTCGTGGAACTGGAGCTGGCTCCGGCCACGGCGGGCAGCTCACGCCCCGATCCCGAGACGCAGGTGCGCATCTGCATCCGGCCGAGCGGCACCGAGCCCAAGGCAAAGATCTACCTCGAAGCTGTCAGTCCGAACCCCCGCAACGTCGCCGCCGAGCGCCGCCGCCTGCAGGCACTGCTGGACGCCATCGCAGCGGATGTCAGCGTGTGGTTCGAGCCCGCCTAGAGCACGCCGGCGGCCAGCTCGTCGAGCGGCACCAGCGGCCGGGTGCCCACATGGGAGATGACCTCGGCGGCGGCCACTGAGCCCAAACGGCCGCAGCGTTCCAAGTCGTAGCCCCGGGCGAGTCCGTAGAGCACCCCGGCGGCATACAGGTCACCGGCGCCGGTGCGGTCGACCACTTCGTCGACCGGCTCGACGGGTACCTGCACCACCGCGTCAGGCGTCACGAGAACAGCGCCTGCTGCCGAGAGCGTCACCGATGCAATGTCCACCTGGCCCTGCACCGCCGCAAGCGCTTCATCGAGATCCTCAGTCTCGTACAGGGCCTTCAGCTCAGCGGCGTTCGCGAACAGCACGTCAGTGCACCTCTCGACCATGTCGATGAACTCGCTCCGGTGACGTTCCACGCAGTATGAGTCCGAGAGGCTGAGCGCGACCTGGCAGTCGTTGCCGGGCGTGGCGCAGTGCTCCGCCACCTCGCGCAGCGCAGCGCGGGCAGCTGTGGGGTCCCACAGGTAGCCCTCCAGCAGCACCGTGCGGGCCCGGCCCACCATGTCCCAATCGACATCCGCGGGGGCGAAGCCGGCCGACGCCCCCAGGTAGGTGCTCATCGTTCGCTCGCCGTCGGGCGTGATCACCACGGTGCAGCGCCCGGTCGGGTCGTCACGCGGCGCTCTCGCTGTGGCCTGGGTGACCCCGTGCGCAGCCATGTCGGCCACGAACAGGTCGCCGAGCCCATCAGCGCAGACCCGCCCCATGTAGCCGGCACGAGCGCCGAGCGCCGCAATGCCCAGCATGGTGTTGGCGACCGATCCGCCGGGGGTCATCTCGTCGGCGCCGCCCAGCAGCTCCACCATCGCGGCAAGCTCGGTTGCCCGCTGCGTGTCCACCAGCGTCATCGCGCCCTTGACGATGCCGAGGCCCTCCACGACAGCCTCATCGGCGCGCAGCAGCACATCCACCATCGCATTCCCGATGCCCACCACATCGAGCGGGTCCGCGGATTCCACGCCCGCGGGCTTAGCACCTCAACTCACCCGCACGCACGCCCGGAAAGGCACAGATGCCCCAGCTGTGGAGGCGGCGCGGAACTCTGCGACGTTGCGACCAGCTGGATCGCTGGTCGCAGAGGGCCGTGCCGCCTCCACAGCGGACACACCCATCTGCAGCACTTCGCGGGTCGTCGGTAGTGTGCGCGCCGTGACGCTTCAGACTGACGGTTCGACTGAGACCAACCCGTACCGGCTGCCACGTGGCGTGCTGCCGACCCGCTACGACATCATCATCGAACCCGACCTCGACGGGGCCCGCTTCATCGGCGAGGTCGAGATATCGGCCGCGGTGCAGGCACCAGTCGACAGCGTCACCATGAACGCTGCCGATCTCGAATGCTCGGCTGCCACCCTGCGGCAAGGCGACACAGCCGTCGCCGCCGAGGTGTCCTTCGACCCTGACACCGAGCGAATGACGCTGCGGCCTTCCGACGGCAGCCGGCTCGAGCCCGGCGACCTCCAGATCAGGTGCGCGTTCGCCGGCGTGCTCAACGACCAGCTCCGGGGCTTCTACCGATCCACGTTCGTCGACGACGCTGGGGAGACGCACACGATCGCCACGACCCAGTTCGAGTCCACCAATGCCCGACGGGCGTTTCCCTGCTTCGACGAGCCCGACTTCAAGGCCGTCTTCGGCGTCACGATGATCGTGCCCGCCGACCTCATGGCCGTCAGCTGCGGCGAGGTGGTGTCGTCGGAGATCCTGGCCGACGGCCGCCGTCGCGACACGTTCGCCGACACGATGCTGATGTCGACCTACCTGATGGCGTTCATCGTCGGCGACCTCGAAGCCACCGAGCCGGCCGACGTCGGCGGGGTACCGCTTCGGATCGTCCATGTGCGCGGCAAGTCGGCACTGACCGAATTCGGGCTGGAAGCGGGAGCTTTTGCCCTCGCGTGGCTGGTCGACTACTACGGCATCGGCTACCCGGGCACGAAGGTGGACCTCATCGCCGTGCCCGATTTCGCATTCGGCGCCATGGAGAACATGGGCGCCATCACCTTCCGGGAGACGCTGCTGCTGGCAGATCCTCAGAAGGCCACCACCGCGGAACTGCTGCGCATCGTCGATGTGGTCGCGCACGAGCTCGCGCACATGTGGTTCGGCAACCTCGTGACGATGGACTGGTGGAACGGCATCTGGCTGAAGGAAGCCTTCGCCACCTTCATGCAGGTGGCCACCACTGACGCCTTCCGGCCCGAGTGGAAGCGCTGGGACGAGTTCTCCATCGAGCGAGGGGCGGCGTTCGACGTCGACGCCCTGAGCACCACCCGGCCCGTCGAATACGAGGTGGTGTCCCCCGCCGATGCCGAGGGCATGTACGACGTGCTGACCTATGAGAAGGGCGCGGCGGTCGTGCGCATGCTCGAGCAGTACCTCGGCGCCGATCGGTTCGCGGCGGGCGTTGGGCACTACCTGGAACAGCACAGCTACGCGAACACCACCACGACCGACCTGTGGGATGCGCTCGAGACCTCCAGCGGTGAGCCAGTGCGGTCGGTCATGGACGGCTGGATCTTCACGGGCGGTTACCCGATCGTGTCGGTCGAACCGCATCGCGACGGCCTGAGAGTTGCGCAGCACCGATTCCTCTACGGAGGCGGCCCCTCAGCCGAAGCCGATCGGTCTGAGGCAGAAATCTGGAGCGTGCCGGTCATGGTGCGCGCCCGCCTCGCGAGCGGCAGCACCGTCGAGCGGCGGCTGCTGCTGACGGACGACTCGGCGGTCGTGGATCTGGGCGGACCGGTCGAGTGGACCGTGGTCAACTCAGGCGGGCATGGCTACTACCGGGTGCGCTACAGCGCTGACCTGCTCGCCGCCGTGTCGCGCCAAGCCCTGGAGGTGCTCGAGCCCATCGAGCGGTACGGGCTCGTCGACGACACCTATGCGGCCGTTGTCGCCGGCGACGCGAGCGCGGCCGAGTTCATCGGGCTCGTCACCGATCTGGGATCGGAGACCGACCTGCACGTGTGGCAGCGGATGATCGGGGGACTCAAGGGCCTGCACGCGATCGCCGAGCCGGACGGGCGAGACGCTCTGGCCGTGCTCATCCGGGATCTGGCAACCACCGCGCTGGGCGTGCTGGGATTCGAGCCCCAGCCTGGCGAGCCCGACCTCGACCGCGAGCTCCGCGGCGTGCTGTTCGAGGCCGCAGGCGGCCGGGGACGTGACGAGCTGGTCCGGGCACGTGCACGAGAACTCTTCGAGACGGCGATCGACAGCAGTGCAGCTGTCGAGCCCAATCTGGCCGCAGCTGCAGTACAGGTCGCAGCGGCGGCCGGCGACGAGACCGACTACGAGCGCATGCTGGAGCTGTACCGGTCGGCTGACACACCGCAGAGCGAGCTGCGCTACCTGCAGTCGCTGCTGCTGTTCGAAGACCTGGAGCTCTTCGAGCGGACGCTCGAACTGTTCGCTGCCGAAGTCCGCACCCAGAACGCCCCGTACCTGCTCGGCGCTGCGATGACGCATCTTGACCACGGTCCGGTGGCGTGGGCGTTCATTCGCAACCGGTGGAGCGAGCTGACCGATCGGTTCCCCCAGAACTCCATCCCCCGGATGGCCGGCGGGATACGCGCACTGCACACCCGTGAGCTGGCGCGCGAGGTGGAGGCCTTCTTCTCAGAGCATGAGGTGCCGCAGGGGGGGCTCACGGTGGCCCAGCACATCGAGAAGATGTGGGTCAACGTGCGACTGCGCGAGCGCGAGGGCGCCCGCATCGGCTGATGTTCGGCCGCCCGCCTCGACGGCCGATACGGCCGGGCGACGAGCTGTGGCTGTCACTGCGCGCATTGGCCGCAGCCGCAGCACTGATCGCCGTGGTGATCTACTGGGCGCTGGTCATCGTGGACTAGGCGGGAGCGCTGCTGGGCTGGGCATCTTCGACTCGTCGGCCCACCGCATCATCATCGCGATGATGGTTCCCCACACGATGGGGATGCCCCCGAGCTTCATGATGAGCCCGGCCGTCTGCTGGTCAGTCGCCGCGTCGAGACCGTAGAACCGGGGCGCCAGCTCGTAGGTGGCATAGAGGGGGAAGCCGGCGAAGGTCAGGAATCCTGCCGGCACCGCCGGAACGACACCGAGCGCCAGGAACAGGTACACCATCTTGCCGGGGTAGGCGCGCAGCCGGTGCTCGACCAGCGGCGAGCAGATCGGCAGCCAGACGAGCACGCCTGAGACCAGCCACACCGCGTCCATCACGAACGAGCCGAACTGGTTTGCCCGCAGCGTGTCCACGGCCCACGGCGAGTGCGTCGCAACGAGACATCCGTTGAACACCAGCCCGGCGAACACCGGCTGAGTGAGGCGGGTCATCACGCGGTAGAGGCGCAGCTTCGCCAGGATCCTGCGGGCCATCGGCTCGGGGGTGCCCAGCACCAGGAGCGGCGCGGCTACCAGCGTGTAGAGCATGAACTGCGCCATGTGGGCCGAAGCCAGGTAGCCCGCGCCGAGGACGCCGAGCGGCCAATCCGACGCCACCCAGAACGCCAGCACGCCGGCCAGGAACAGCCACGTCTGGCGGCGCTGCTCTGCTGTGGTGGCAGGATCCAACGGTTGGGGACGCATGGAGCGGGCCCGCCGCCGCGCCGCCAAGTACGGGACTGCGATCGCAAGTGATGCCGCCCAGACGCCCGGGTAGGCCCGCCACGACCAACTCCACGGCTCTTCGAGTGCCGAGCACCAGAAACGCATCGCTACAAGCCTGCCTCAACCGGAGCGTCCGGTTCGATGCCGGCCAGGATCGGCAGGTCGTGGTCGAACTGGGTCTGGCGCGTGGGATGCGGATATTGCGCATAGCCGTAGCCGTTCGGGGCATAGGCGAACACCCGGGCATCGTGGGCGATGTCGTAATCGACGTCACCGTGATCCATGGCGGTCATTCCCCCTGCGGTGCCGCCGTGGTCTATGTGCGCATCGTCCATATCTTCATGAGACGCATCGCCCTCCGATGTCATCTGGTGAGCGCCGGTCGTGGTGGTGTCGAAGATCTTGATCGACGCAAGTGCTCCCAGCGCATTCTGCAGGTCGGTCAGCTGCTGCTCGCTGCTGGGAATGAGCCCGACGAAATCCTCGCTGAATTGGTCGAGGTAGGCACGCAGCACTTCGGGCGTGTCCCGGTCGGGGTCGACGGTGACCGCCAGCACCGAGACGTTCGTCGGGGCGCCCGGACGGTTGAGCACACTGGCAAGCTGGGCAAGCTGTACACCGCATATATCCGGGCAATTCGTGAACATCTGATACACGAGCCGGACCTGTCCTTGGGTGTCTGCCGCCAAGTGGATGTCGTTGCCGTCGGTGTCGGTGAATGCGATGTCGGGCACCTGCCGCAGTTGCGACGCGGGCACTGCCAAGCCTTCGTATCGCGACTCGCTCGTACCGTTGCTTCCGCACGCGGCCGCCACGAGCATGACAGTCACGACAACAGCGAGACGGACCTGCCGTCTCACTCTCGGCCGCGCTCGGGCGCAATGTCGTGCATATCGCCGGACGCTAGTGCTCCATCCTTGCTGCCAGACGTCGCTCCCGGCCCTCCATGAGTGTTGCTGCCCTGACGAGATTGCGCCACACTCGGCCGCAGGCAGGAAAGGTGCCGGGTTGGCTGAAATCGACCGCTTGAGGGCGGAAAACGAGATGCTGCAGGATCGGCTGTCGGGGCTGACTGAGGCAATCCGGCACATCAGCGAAGATCTGGACCTCGACACGGTGCTGCAGAGGGTGGCCGACAGCGCCCGGGCGCTGACCGGTGCCCGCTACGCGGCAATCACCACCATCGACAGTGCCGGTGGGCTGCAGGATCTGCTGTTCTCAGGCCTGACGGCCGCGCAGCAGAACACGGTGGTGAGCTACGACACGGGCATCGAGCTGTTCACCTACCTCAGCGGGTTGCGGGATCCGCTGAGGATCACTGATTTCGTGGCGCACGTGGATTCCGTGGGCTTCCCAGGATTCGAACCGCAGATCGGCGCGTTCATCAGCGCTCAGATCAGAGGCCGCGACGGCCAGGTGGGCACGATCTATGTGGGCAAGCCACGCGACAGTGCCGACTTCACACATGAAGACGTGGAGATCCTCGAGGTGTTCGCCAGCCAGGCGGCGCTGACGCTCGTCAATGCACAGCGCTATGGCGATGAGCAGCGATCTAGGGCTGACCTCGAAGCCTTCGTCAATGCCTCCCCGGTCGGGGTGCTGGTGGTCGACGTGGCTTCGCAGAACTTCGTCATGGCCAACCGCGAGGCGCGCCGCATCGCCCGGGTGGATCGGGAGCACGGGCCAATCCCCTTGGCGATCCTGGAACAGTTGAGATACAAGCGATTGGACGGGTCCGAGATCTCTCTCGAGGATCTGCCGTTCGATGCAGCGCTGAGCGGCGGCGAGACCGTGCAAGCCGAAGAGGTCGTCATCGTGCACCCCGACGGCAGCGAGGTAGCGACGCTGATCAGCGCCACGCCGATCCGTTCCGACGACGGCGATCTGGCAACGGTGATCGCAACCCTCCAGGACATGTCGCCGCTGGAGGACATGGAGCGGCTGCGGGCCGAATTCCTGGCGATGGTGAGCCACGAGCTTCGAGCGCCGCTGACGTCGATCAAGGGCTCCGCTGCCACGATGCGCAGTTCGCCGATCCCGCCAGATCCAGCCGAGATCCGCCAGTTCTTCCGCATCATCGAAGAGCAGGCCGACGATATGCGCGACCTCATCAACGACCTGCTGGACATGACTCGCATCGAGGCAGGAACCCTGTCGGTGTCGCCGGTACCGATGGACGTGGGGTCGGTTGTCGAGCAGGCCAAGAACGCGTTCCTCAGCAGTGGGCATCGCTACAGCGTCGAGATCGATCGAACGCCGAACCTGCCCCGTGTCTGGGGCGACAGGCAGAGAATCGTGCAGGTCCTGCACAACCTGTTCTCAAATGCTGCTGCGAATTCGAGCGAGTGGTCCACGATCAGTGTCTCCGCGTCTCTGGACGGCACCCATGTGGCGATATCAGTCACCGACGAGGGCACCGGCATCGACCCTGAGCGTCTGCCATTGCTGTTCACCAAGTTCTTCCGCGGCGACGGCCGCGACCCCAGCAGCTACGGACTCGGCCTTGCCATCTGCAGGGGCATCGTGGAAGCTCACGGCGGGCGTATCTGGGCACACAGCTCGGGGCGCGGCCGGGGCGCCCAGTTCACGTTCACCATCCCCGCCCTCGATGAGCCCGTCATGGCGCCGGCACACGACGTGCACAGCGATCAATCCGAGTCTCCCGCAGCGACGAAGGTCGAGCGCATCCTGGTCGTCGATGACGACCTCCAAGCGCTGCGATTCGTCCGCAGCACGCTGACCAAAGCCGGCTATGCCGCCATCGTCACCAGCGAACCCAGCGAAGTCGAGCATCTGCTGGACAGCGAGATGCCTCATCTCGTACTGCTGGACCTGCTGTTGCCAGGAACAGACGCATTCGAAGTGATCAGGCGTGTTCCCAGGCTGCTGGAAGTTCCCGTCATATTCGTGTCCGGGCGAGGCGACGATCAGCTGGTCGCCAAGGCCCTCGAGCTGGGCGCCGCCGACTACATCGTGAAGCCTTTCTCACCTACCGAGCTGTTGGCCCGCATCGCCGCCGCATTGCGCCGTCAAGCCCAATCCCGACACGCCGAGCCCTACCGGCTCGGGGACCTGACGGTGGACTTCCTGACCCACACCGCCACGGTCGCGGGGCAGACGGCGAACCTGACGCCCACGGAGTACAAGCTGCTGTCGGAGCTGTGCATCAACGCGGGCCGCGCGCTCAGCTACGAGCAGCTGCTCGAGACCATTTGGGGCGAAGGCTCCAGCGGCGATGCTCAACGCGTGCGCACGTTCATCAAAGACCTGCGGGCCAAGCTCGGCGACGACGCCAGGAATCCCACCTACATCCTCACCGTCCCGAATATCGGCTACCAAGCCGCTGCCCCATAGCCGCGGTGCCGGTGGGCGAACTTGCTTCCACACACCAGTGCAAGACCTGTGGACAATTTCCAGGCTGCCAGCGGGCAGCCCTGCCGGCAGTGGTTCAACGCGCTGGCGGGGCGTAGATCAGACCGCCCTCGGTCCAGCGCGCATTGGGCGTGCCAGCCCGCTGCAATCCCACAGGTTCGAGGTTGCGTGTGTAGATCTCGTCATAGTTCCCGATCTGGCGGACCACCTCATAGAACGCATCGGGCGCCAAACCCATCTTCGACTGCAGCTCGCCTTCGCCTCCGAGCAGCCGGACCGCCTCGGCATCGAGTTCGCCGCTGCGCAACAGGTCATCGACGTTGGCTGAGGTGATGCCCTTCTCGTCGAAGATGATCGTGGCATAGACCGTCCAGTTGACGATGTCGCCGAAGGTGGACTGGTTCGGCAGGTACAGCGGGGCCAGCGGTTCCTTGGAGAACGGTGCCGCTGGGAAGATCACCCACTCCTGCTCGCCTTCCTGCTTGGCTTTGCGGCCCACCAGCCCCGATCCGTCAGTGGTCATAAGATCGCACGAGCCGTTGATGAAGCTGTCGGTGATGATGTCGAGATCCTCGAAGGTCGCCAGCTTGATCTCCACACCGGCCGCGTCGACTGCATCAGCAATGTTCTTCTCAGTGGTGGTGCCCGCGGTGGCGCAGACTGTCGCGCCGGCGATGTCGGCCACGGTGGACGCAGCGTTGAACCCGTCGCTGGCGCGTCCCATGAGCTGCTGACCGTCATAGAAGGTGACCGGCGCGAAGTCGAACCCCAGGTCGCCATCACGGCTCTGCGTCCAGGTCGTAGTGCGCACCAGCACATCGATGACGCCGGTCTGCAGCGCCGTGAACCGCTCCGCGGAGGTGAGCGCCACGAAGTTGACGGCATCGGCATCGCCGAGCATCACGATGGACAGTGCGCGGCAGTAGTCAGCATCGAAACCGGTCGTGCTGCCATCGGGCTGCGTCTCGGAGAACGCAACCGCAGCGCCGTACACACCGCAGTTGAGGACACCCCGCGACTGCACAGTCGCCAGCAAGTCGACGTCCTGGGCTGCCTGCACCGGCACCGGATCTGCCGGTGGCGCTGCAGCTCCCGCGTCGGCAGCGTCTCCGGACGCGCAACCCGCGATTAGCAGCACGGCGACGGCGCCGATGGCAAGAAGTCTGGCAAAATGCCTCACTCCAAGCCTGCGCACGTGCATGTGAAGATGAGGCTCAACCATCGGACAGACACGCTAACCATCGGTGCAGTCGCATGGCTGATGCTGGGGATGCTCAGCCTCATCGCGGCCTGTTCCGCATCCACAGAAGACGAACGCACGGTGCGTGTCGGCTTCTACGCGTTCTTCGAACCGATCAGCGCCGCTGCTGATCCGGATACTGATGCTGCGGCGTTCAGCACCCACGTCGGTTACGAAGCTGATCTGCTCACGGCCATGGAATCGATGGAGGGGCTGGGCCTGAGATTCCACCGAACGCCGGTCGCAGAGTGGCCAGGAATCTGGCTCTTACCGTCGCGGGACGGCCTCGACATGGTCGGCGGCGGCATCACCATCCTGGACTCCCGCCGGCTCGATGCCGACGGCAGCACCGTGGTCACGTTCACCGAACCGCACGTCGAGTTTCGCCAATCGCTGCTCGTGCGCGCCGATGACGCCGACCGCCTCCCGAATCATGACGCCTTGTTGAGCACCGACGTGGTGGGAGCCCTGCCGGCGACGACTGGCGAGGCCAGGCTGCTGCAGCTGCTCGGCATCGCTGACGCCCAAGGCCGTCTGGCTGCGGGCACCCAAGTGCACACCCCGACAGGCGTGGTGACCGTCCCATCGGATGGGGCGTTGAGCATCAGCGCTGCGCAGGCGTCACCCGAGCTCGAGCACCGCACGCGCCTCGTGCCCGCAGATCCGACACGTCCCACTGTCGTCTACCTCGGCGAGGAGTCTGGCGAGACTGCGCTGCTCGCGGCGCTGCGCGACGGCCGGATCGACGCCATCGCCAGAGGCACCATCGGCAACACGCAAGCCGCTGTCGGCTCCGACGGCCGTTTTGCTGTGACCGCACTGGATGAACACGTGGAGCTCGGAGGCTTCGCTGTGAGCGTGGACGACACCGAGCTGCTCGACAAGCTCAATTCCGCCGTGACCTGGCTCACCGACGCAGGCCGCATCGGCATCCGAGAGTGGCTGACCGACAGCGAGATCTTCAACGAGCGTGCCGGCTCCTGGCAGCCGTCGCGCTAGCAGGTCAGCGGGTTGCGGCCATTGCCGTCTGCTGGATTGCCTCGGCAAGCGAGGTCCGGGGACGCCAGTTCAAGTCGCGGATGGCCTTGTCGATGCGGAAGTAGTGGTGCGTGTTCAGGTACCGGACGGCGAACCGCGACAGCCCGTCCTCTGAGATCTCCCCCGTCCGCCCAATTGAGTGGAACGCTTCCATGAGGCCCGCGCCGGCGTACGCGAGCCAGTAGGGCACGCGCTTGCGCACCGCTGGGTAGCCCATCGCCAGGAGCAGCCGTTCGACGAACTCGAAGAAGGCGATGGGCTCGCCGTTGGTCACGAAGTACGCCTGGCCGCCGACGGGACTGCCCGGCCCCAGCAGTGCCTCCGCGGCCACGACTGCGTCGACGACGTTGTCGATGTAGACAAAGTCGGAGAGCTTGCTGCGTGTGCCGACCTCTCGGATGCCGGCCCCGTCGGCCCGTCGCAAGATGTTGGGCAGGAAGCGAGTGTCGCCGGGGCCGAACACCAGATGCGGCCGGAGTGCGCACGCGCTGGTGCTCCCCTCCGCAGCGAACTGCAGGACGTCTTGCTCCGCTGCGATCTTGCTGTCCGCGTACGCGCTCAGCGAAACCGTGGCATACGGCAGCTCTTCGTCGCCCGATTCGAGATCCCGGCCCTCGTACACGACGCTTGCAGAGCTGATATGCACGAGCTTGCGCACGCGGCCACGCCGGCACGCTTCCAGGACATTGCGCGTCCCGCCGTGGTTCACCTCCCACATCTCGTCCTGCGCGGTATTGCGGGTCTGCACGACCGATGCACAGTGGACGATGGTCTCCATCCCGTTGCTGGCCTCAGCCAGCCCGGCTGCGTCCCTGATGTCGAGATCCAGGAACTGCACATCGCCGCGGAACGGACGGCAACGCGGATTGACCACACGCACCTCCCGGCCAGCATCTGCAAGCGCACGCACGATCGCTGAACCGATGAAGCCACACCCGCCGGTCACCAATACGGGACCTCTGGCCGGCTCGGGACGATTCACGCGCGCTCGGTTCGGGCAGAAGTGCCGAACAGCCAATCCCACAGCGGTGTGATGGTGCCGAAGTTGCCGCTGCTGCTGTGGTGCGCATCGTGCCGTGAAGACCAATGGTTCGTCAGCCACGCGAGTCGCGCCGGAATGCTCAGGTTTGCGTGCACCAGCACATTGATCAAAGAGTGCGCGACCGCCACCGCGATGAACGCCTCCACCCCGAGCGGACCGATCGCCGCCATGCTGGCCAGCAGCACCACAAGCCCTGCAACTGTTTCCAGCGGATGCAGGTACAGCGAATCGACGGCCGTCGGATGCGAGGTTCGATGGTGCACCCAGTGGACCCTGCGCATCAGCGGTCGCCAGTGAAGCGCGCGATGGAGCCAGTAATAGCCGAGGTCGTACAGCAGCAGGACCAGCATCGGCGCGTACCAGCGGGAAGCGCGGTCGGCATCGATCAGGTATCCGCCGAACAGCACGATGCCGACGACGTAGGTCGCCAGAGCGACACCGCCGTTGAGTGCGACATTCCGGTAACGGCCGTCGATCGCCACACCGTCGCTGGGCGCCCGCCGCAGTCGGGGAAGGCCGGCATGCATCGACTGGCACAGCGCAATCGCGATCGACGGCACGGCAATCGCAAACAGAGAGACGACAGGATTCATGCGTCCGATGTCGAGGCTGTGGAGGTGAGGGGAATCGAACCCCTGGCCTCTTCGATGCGACCGAAGCGCTCTACCAACTGAGCTACACCCCCGAGACGGGCGACCGCCGAATATACCTGCGGTGCGATGCCTACTCGTTGGCCGTACGGCGCTGTGCCTATTGGTTCGCCTGACGGCGCTGTGCCTATTGGTTCGCCTGACGGCGCTGTGCCTATTGGTTCGCCTGACGGCGCTGTGCCTATTGGTTCGCCTGACGGCGAATCATCGTCACCGTCGATGGGGTGGCAGGATCTCGCAGCGGCAGGTAGTGCACCTCGGCGGTCGGCGCTGCGCGGCGTCGGCGCAACACGAGCATGACGAACGCCAGTGACGCCACGAGCATCGAGGCACAAGCGGCGAGTGCCCAAGCCGATCCTGTGACGAGTGCGCCCGCGAGCGTCACGAGTGCGCACAACACCAGCAGCGTGCCGATATCGCGCCGACGCGTCGCTGCCTGGGCTGGCGTGGTCGGCATCGACGTGGATGGGCTCACCCATCGTCGCTGAGCTTCGCCGGCGCGCCTGCGTGCATGCTCCTGTGAGATCTGCGCTGCGGCCGGCACGGACCGGCCGAGCGAGTCAAGTTGCTGGCGAAACTGGTCGACCGAAGATGTCGCCTTTCGGCGGGGCTGAAACAGGCGAGCGACGTCCGGCGCCAACACCACGATCCAAACGACCGCCAACAGCACCAAGACCAGTTGTGTCACGCATCACCTGCCTCGCCGGCGGGCCTGCCCGCCTAGGTTGCCACGTCGCGGCGGTACGTGCCCGACTTGCCGCCCGTTTTCTCCCACAGGGCCAGATCGCCGATGACCATGGACCGGTCGGCCGACTTGCACATGTCGTAGATCGTGAGCGCGGCGACCGAGCATGCCGTCAGCGCCTCCATCTCGACGCCGGTTCGATCCACCGTCTCGACTTGAGCCTCGATCTCGATCCACGTGTCGGCGATCTCGAAGTTCACATACACAGCACCGACAAGCAGGGGGTGGCAGAGCGGGATGAGATCCGGAGTGCGCTTGGCGGCCTGGATGCCGGCCACCCGGGCGACAGCAATGACGTCTCCCTTTGCGATCGCACCGCGCGCAACCAGCGACGCCGTCTCGGCTGCCATGTGCACACGACAGCGAGCAATCGCGCGGCGGTGGGATGCCTCCTTCGGCGTCACATCGACCATGCGTGCCCGGCCGAGCGGGTCCAAGTGGGTGAACGGTGATTCGGCCACGACGTCAGCCCCCTCTGTGTCTCATGGATCGGCGGCCTCAGCCGCCCCTGTATCTGATGGATCGGCGGCCTCAGCCGCCCCTGTATCTGATGGATCGGCGGCCTCAGCCGCCGATCTGACTCATCGTCCGTTTGGGCTTGATGAAGTTGACCTGGCCGATCGAATGACCGGCCCACTTCGTGCCGACAGCATCGCGGATGGCGGTCGACAGCAGATCGTCGAGCTCAGCACCGGTTGCACCACCACGCAAGATCGACCGCATGTCGAACTCGTCGAGCGCGAACAGGCACGTGCGGAACTGGCCCTCGGCAGTGAGCCGCACCCGGTCGCAGTTGCCGCAGAACGGCTTGGTGACGCTGGCGATGACACCGACCTGACCGCGGCCGTCGAGATACCGGTAGCGCTCGGCGGGCTCGTTTGCGCGCATGACGGGCTCGGTCGGAAACTCAGCCGAGATTGCCGCCAGGATCTCGTCAGCAGGCACAACGACATCTGCATTCCACACGTCGCCGGCTTCGAGCGGCATGAACTCGATGAAGCGGACCTCGACGCCCCGCTCGCGGCCGTACCGGGCGAAATCCACAACTTCGTCGTCGTTGATGCCCCGCATCATGACCGTGTTGATCTTCACCGGGGCGAGCCCGGCGTCAATGGCCGCGTCGATGCCGTCAAGCACCCGGTCCAACTCATCGCGTCGGGTCAGCTCCAGGAACCGGTCGCGTTGCAGCGAATCGAGGCTGATATTGATGCGCGACAGGCCAGCGGAGGCCAGCGGTTTGGCATGCAGGCGCAAGGTGGCGCCGTTGGTGGTCAATGCCACGTCGACGCCCAGACCGGCGAGGCGTTCGACCAAACGCGGCAGATGCGCGCGCACCAAGGGCTCACCACCTGTCAGGCGAATGCTCTCGAAGCCGAAGCGCTCCACGCATACCTTGGCGAATCGCTCGATCTCCTCGAAGCTCAGGATCTCCGATCGCGGCAGCCACGTCATGCCTTCGGCCGGCATGCAGTACTGGCAGCGGAAGTTGCAACGATCGGTGACCGAGATGCGCAGGTCTCCCACCATCCGGCCGAACGGATCGATGAGATCGGTTGCGCTGACCGGAGCAACGACACCTGCTGCGCCATTCATTGGCCAGAGCGTACCCAGCGGCGTGCGGGCTGCTCAGTCGAGCAGCAGCACGTCAACCGGACCGCCGGCACGCACCCCGTCGCCGTCGGGCACGACCGCCAGCGCATTGGCCTTCGCCATCGCCCACAGCATGTGCGAACCCTGCCCACCGGCGGAGCGCACTTCGACACCGCCGTCGCTGGGCGTCGCCAGCACCCGCATGAAGTGGGTCTTGCCGTCGGAGCGACGCGGCAGGTCTTCGGCGGCCGTGGCCGTCACCGGCGACCGGACGGGGTCGGGATGTCCCATCATCGAGCGCAGGCCCGGCCGGGCGAACAGCTCGAACGACACCATCGAGGAGACAGGATTGCCCGGCAGGCCGAACACTGGCACATCGCCCACCGTGCCGAATGCCAGCGGTTTCGCCGGCTTGATGGCCACCTGCATCCAGCGCATATCGCCGATGCGGTCAAGCACGGCCTTCACGTAGTCGAAGTCGCCCATGCTGACGCCGCCGGAGGTGACGATGGCATCGCATGTCTGGACGCCTGTGGTGATTGCGGCTTCGATCTCGTCGGGGTCGTCGGGTGACAGTCCCAGGTCGACCGGGACGACATCGGCCCGGTGCGCCAGCGCCAGCAGGGTTCGCCGGTTCGAATCGCGGATCTGTCCGGGCCGGAGCGGGCTGCCGTCGTCGACGAGCTCATCTCCGGTCGACAGCACACCGACCCGCAGTCGCGGAAAGACCTCCACTTCGGTCATCCCGAGGCTGCACAGCACGCCGAGATGTCCCGCAGTGAGTTCCGTGCCGACGCCGAACACGACGGTCCCGGCATGCAGGTCGTCGCCGACGGGCCGCACATGGTTGCCCGGCGGAACGCTCACCTCCACCCGCACGATCTCGGCTGTGCCGTCTCCGGACGCAGGCCCGTCGGCCGCCGTGCGATTCGGATTCGCTGTGCTGCTCGGAATCACCAGGCTGGTCCGCTCCACCATGACCACTGCGTCGGCGCCCGGGGGGATCGTTGCACCCGTCATGATGCGGCTGGCCTCGCCCGGTCCCACCGTCACCTGCGGTGCGTGTCCCGCAGCGATCGTCTCGACAACCCGCAGATTGCATGGGGCGTCGACTACATCGGCGGACCGGACAGCGAATCCGTCCATAGCCGTGTTCGCAAATTGCGGGATGGCTTCAGCTGAGATGATCTTGCTGGCCGTCACCAAGCCCAGTGCGTCGGCAACCGGCACCGATACCGGCGTGCCCGCGGGGCATCTGTCCAGCACGAATTCACGCACAGTCTCCAGCGGCAACATCGGACGCAATGTACTGGCGTCGAGCCAGCAGGCACAGATGTCATAGCTGCAGAGGCGACAGGAGACTCTGCGACGTTGCGACCTGCCGGATCGCGGGAGCAGAGGATCCTGCCGCCCCTGCAGCGGGCGCACTTATCGGCCCGGCACCTACTGAGGGGCGTCGATGCCCCGTCCGGCGAGGATCCGAGCGATCTCGGGTCGGCGCGCCTCGAGTTCCGCGGGATCCTTGACAGGCTGAAAGCGGCCGTCGGGCCCATCGCGCTCAACCCGCAGCATCGCAGTGTCCACGAACGCCGACAGCTCGCCGATCAGCCGCTCGAACTGCACCACCTCGGCACCGTCGACCTGCTTGTGCACCTCGAACCAGGTGAGCGGCCAGCCAGCAGCGAACACCTCGATATCGGCGACGAGGGAATTCGTGTTCACCGCGCCGGCTGTCGGCAGGTTGACGCCAGGCGGCAGGCGAAACGACTCCACGATCTGCAGCCGCCCATCCACACGCCACGCAGAGCCCCCCGTAGCTGCGCCCCCGACGACTTCGCAAGTGAGCGGTTTCGCCCCGGCCAGGTGAGCGCCGATCACCGCAGGGTCCAGTGTGGCCGCAGCGTTGTCGACGTTGGTGACGAAGAGGCAACGCCCGCCGCCATCCGCGAACCGGCTCAGCCGGCCGCTGCGCTGCATTGCCCACGGCGCGTCGCCATGTCCCGGGGCGTGCAGCGAGACGGCGCCGTCGGCGTCGCGGAACACGTCGCCGCCGGGCGTGAGGCGCATCGAGACGCCCTGGGGGGCGATGCCGATGGGAACGTCTGGCGTCGTCGCCCCAGCCGCCCACTCGCGCAGCATGCCGTCGGATTGGAAGCTGGTCATCAGCCACAAGGGAATGACGCAGCGCAGCTCACTCGCGACGCGTCGCAGGTCGGCCAGCTTGGCGGCCGCGAACGTCAGCCCCGGGAGTGCCTCGGCCAGCGCCTTCACCCCGCCCCCGAAGCGAGTGGCCATGCCGCCGGCGAGGAGCAGGACGCCCACCTGCCCGCCGGCGATCGCTTCGCGACCGGCACGGGCGAGCTGCTCGCGTGCAGCGGAGCCCGGCGGCGGCAGCGGCACCAAGTCGTGGTGCTGCGGGGGCTCGATGCTGCCGCGCACCCAGTTGGCGTCGGTGCTGCCCGCTGCTGATGGCTGTCGAGCGGTCAGCAGGCTGCGCAGGCGGTCGAACGTCTCGGGCTCAAAGCCGTATGCCACGAGCGTCTCGGCGGCCGCGATGTCGATGCCGTACCGGTCTGCCAAGTCCGAGGCGAGCACGGTGCCAGAACCTAGAGGCTGGGTGGACTGCCGACTGCGGCCGGGAATTCGAGGCCGCCGGCTGCGGCCCAGGGCTACACTGCTCGGCGGCTCAGGCACCGTGGGTGACCAGAGCTACTGGCCCCAACGGACACCGGGCGGGATTTCATGCCGACCTACGAGTATCGCTGTACCGACTGCGGTCAGACCTTCGAGCGGTACCAGAGCTTTTCTGACGATCCGATCACCGTGTGTCCGCTGCCTGCAGCCGTGCTTCCTGACGGCAGGACAGCGCTCAACGGGACCGAGACCAACGGAACAGTGCCGGAGTGCGGCGGTGAGGTCCGGAAGGTGTTCTCCAACGTCGGGATCAGCTTCAAGGGCAGCGGCTTCTACCGGAACGACAGCAGGAGCGAGGGCCGGAGCACGTCGAAGGCCTCCGGCAATGACTCGTCGGACTCATCGAGATCAGGCACAAGCAACGATTCGGCAAGCGACTCAGCAAGCAAAGCATCGACCTCTTCGGACGGCAGCTCGTCGAACGGCGCGTCGAGCTCCGCCGTGGAGGCCGCCTCGGCGTCAGGCTGACGCCTCCAGCATCGAGACAAGCCCGCAGCGGCCCAGCCGCTGCGATGGCTTCGCGACGGAGGCTCTCATGGCGTTCATCTCACAGCTCGGCGACATGTGGAGACGTCGCCCCAACACAGCACACTGGGCCGCGGTGGGCGTGGTCGCGCTCGTGGCGCTCCTGCTGGTCGCCGGGACGGCAGGCCGAGCGCGTTCGGCTGCGGCCGCCTGGGGAACCTCAGTGCGCGTGCTGGCCGCGCAGACCTCGCTGGCAGTGGGAAGCTCGCCGACCGAGCATGTCGATCTCGTCGACGTACCGGCCCATCTCGTGCCCGCCGGGGCGCTCACCAGTGCGTTCGGACTCGGCGAGCTGACCCGGGCCGTCCCGCAGGGCGCCTTGCTGACCGAGCTCGACTTCCATCCCGCATCAGGGGTGAGCCCGGGACGCCGGGGCATCGGCATCAGCGTCGTACCCCATGCTCCCGATGTGAAGCCCGGCACCCCCGTAGAGCTGATGCTGTTCGCCGATGTCGATCCGTTCGATCCCGCCGCCAGTGATGCCGATGCCGCTCGCGTGCCGGCCTATGTGCTCGCCGCGTCCCGCGATCGATGGCTGGTCGAGATTGAGCCGGTCTACCTCGACTCGGTCGCACGGGCCAGCGCCACGGGCGTCGTGGTACCGATTGTGCTCAGCGCAGACCGCTGACTGCCACCACGGCCACGGCGGCTGCGAGTGCCAGGCGGTAGCCAGCGAACAGCGCGAACGGGCTGCGCCGCGGGCGGCGACCGGTCCGATCCAGCAGCCACACCATGGCAGCAACGCCCGCCCATGACGCCACCGCTGCGGCAAGGCCCCCGACGAGGAACAGCTGCAGCTCCGCACGAGTAGGTGCAGCATCGCCGAGTGTTGCGAAGCGGTACACGCCTGCCCCGGCGATGAGCGGCAGGCTCATGAGAAAGGCCAGACGCGCCGCGCCAGCCCGGTCGAAACCAAGCCAACGACCTGCCGTGATGGTCACTCCCGATCGGCTGACGCCCGGAAGCAGCGCTGTTGCTTGCGCGAGGCCCATGCCGAGGGCGTCCCGCACCCGATAGGAGTGCTGGGAACGCTGCGCCCCCCGTGCGTGCGCCGCAACGTCGGACCACCACAGCAGCCAGCCGAAGACGGCCAGCAGCGCTGCGATCAGCAGCGGCTGCTCGGCGAGGTCGAGCAGCCGGTCTTCCAGGGCGACGCCCACTACGGCTGCAGGGAGCGCCGAGGCCGCCAAGCTCACCGCGATCAAGGTGTCGCGTTCGGCACGTCCGCGAACGCCGCGCCAGAGTGCGGCCCCATAGCGGGCGATGTCGGCTCGCAGGTACAGCGCTGCACCTGCCAGTGTGCCGACGTGCACGGCGACATCGAAGGCGTTCTCCAGCTCGACCTCGTCGTCGAAGAGATCCCAGCCGGCTAACCAAGGCACCACTTCGAGATGGGCACTCGACGAGACTGGGAAGAACTCTGTCAGTCCCTGCAGCAGGCCAAGCAGGATCGCAACGGCAGGGTCCGGCACCGCAGCCCCTAGTCGTCGCTCCCCACCGAAGGAACGATGCGCGGCCTCCAGCGACGGGGTGGGTCGTAGTGATGGCCGACGGCCCAGCCCTGGCGCATCGATGCCAAGAAGCCGGCGGGATCGTCGTCACCGAAGTCGGGCATCTCCAGGTATGCGCCCCCGAGCGCCTCAGCCACATGGGCGTCGCTGCCCGCACCTGGCGCCAGGCCGTGCTCGCTGGCATAGCGCGATGCCCGCGAGTTGAGGCTGGACAGGCTCGTCTTCGCGTTGAGCACCTCGATGCCATCGACCAGGCCCTCGCCGACCAGCTCGTCGAGCACGTCGTGACGCAGGTTGTTGCGGAGCGGGTCGAACGGGTGCGGGATGTACACGAGCCCGCCCTGGGACTTCACCGCCTGCGCTGCCGCGACCGGTGCCAAGCCCTGCGGGACGCGTTCGGTCAAGAACAACCCGATGATCTCCCCGGCGTGGGTCTTCATCTCCTCGCCGACCACGACGCGCGCATCCAGCTCGCCCTGCAGCTGCTGGGCACCTCGCACAGCGTTGTGGTCGGTGATGCACACCACATCGATGCCGCTTTCGGACAGGCACTGCGCGAATTCTTCCGGTGTTGTCGTGGAGTCACCCGACCACATGGTGTGGGTGTGGAAGTCGACGCGAACCCAGCCCGCCGGGCAGCTGTCTGCGAGATGCGGATGTCGTTCGACGGCTGCAGGCGCGGGTGGGCGCGGCATCGCTCAGACCCCCGAGAGCGCGATGTCGGCAACAATCAGCGGCGGCATCGACATGCCGCCGGCGAGGCGCTCAGCGGTAGCGCCGATGCCGCCGATCCCGAGCAGCATTCGCTGCAGGGTG
The DNA here is from genome assembly GCF_965208925.1 of Candidatus Poriferisodalis sp. GTDB lineage: Bacteria > Actinomycetota > Acidimicrobiia > Acidimicrobiales > Poriferisodalaceae > Poriferisodalis. Next base: position 356,790 of record NZ_OZ242364.1, read on the forward strand.
GAAGCGATGGTCGCCTCACGGAACGGTTCGGCGAGCTCGCCGCCCGAGATCCGGTGCCCCCAGGCGCCGACCGAGAAGTCGCCGCTCGTGGGATTGACGCCGCTGTGCAATCCGCTGACGCCGCGCACCAGCACGCCATGCTCAATGGACTCGTACAACATGCCTGCTGCGATGTCGCCGGTAGCGACGACAGGAGCGTGGGTGCCGACGCCGGGGAGAGATCGCGTGCCGCGCACTGCCGAGCCGGTGGATGCGGTGTCTGAGCGACGCGCCGTGTAGGCGTTGTGCAGGAAGCCGCGCAGCACACCCGCCGAGATCAGCGCGTTGCGGCGCGCTGCGAGCCCCTCGCCGTCGAAGTTCGCAGCCCCGAGCGTCGTCGGATCGGTGGGGTCGTCGACGAGATGGAGTCGTTCGTCGGCAATCTGCTCGCCGACACGATCGGCGAACGGCGAGCGACCCTTGAGGACGCTGTCGGCGGCAAGCACACTCGCGACCACGCCGATGAACGCCGCTGCAACCGGCGGCGCCAGAACCACGGCCACACGCTCGCTCGGCGGTTTGGTGGCGCCGAGCTGGCCGGTGGCCAGCGAGGTCGATTCGGTGACGACCCGGTCGACGTCGAGCTCGTCGGGCCGCCATGCGGCATCGCCGGCGTAGCCGATCTGCGTCTCGTCGCCATCGGTGGCCAGCGGCTGAGCGCCGACCGAGCAGCTTCCGTGCTCGGACTGCACGCAGATGCCGGTGCTCGACGCAAGTGCCGACTGGGACCAACCGTCGCTCCAGGCCGCAACGCGCACGCCGGAAATGCGGGGATCCGCGGACAGGCAGCGGCGTTCGAGGTCGATGGCCGCTGCGATCTTGTCGGCGTCGGACACGCTGAGCACTGCCGGGTCGCTGAGGTCCAAGCCGGGAGGGGCGACATCGTCGGGCTCCGCAAGCCCCTGGTGGGGATCAGGCTCGCCGAACATCACGTTGCGCCGGGCGGCAGCGAGAGTGTCGGCTACGACATCGTCGTCCAGCGAGCCGGCGGATGCGAAGCCCTGGCGGCCGTCCGTGATGACTCGCACGCCGATTGCCGCGCTGTGGCCCGAGCGCAACGACTCGACATCGCCGTTGTAGGCGCGCACCGTGGTGGAGCGCCCCGTCGACACGCAGACCTCGATCTGCTCAGTCCCCTGGGCCTGCTCGCATACCTGCCGCGCGAGCTGGGCCAGCTCGTCAGTGTCGTGCTGGCGCCGTCCGTTCACGCGAGATCACACCCCGCCGCTCACGCGCAGCCGTGCCCCGCCGCTCACGCGGCGGTCCCCCCGACCGTCAGCGCTCGTACGCGCAGCGTGGGCTGACCGTCGCCGACGGGCACGCCTTGGCCGTCCTTGCCGCACGTACCCGGACTCCCCATGGCGAAATCGTTCCCAAGGGCGTCAATGTCGAGCAGCACCTGCGGACCGTTGCCGATCAGATTGCCCTCTCGCAGAGGTTCCGTTATCACGCCGTCCTCGATGAGGTACGACTCGGTCATGCCGAACACGAAGTCGCCAGTGGCGGTGTTGACCTGACCGCCGCCGAGATGCGCCACGTACACACCCCACGGCGTGTCCGCGATGATGTCGGCCGGGTCGATGTCACCGTTCGTGACGAACGTGTTGGTCATCCTGACCATCGGCAGATGCGTGTAGCTCTGGCGCCGACCATTGCCCGACGGCACCCGGCCTTCATCGCGGCTGCGCAGCCAATCCCACATGTAGTCGGTGAGGACGCCGTCGCTGATCAGCTCGTTGCGCTGAGTGGGATGGCCTTCGTCGTCGATGGCCAGCGCACCCCACTCGGGTCCCATCGTGCCGTCATCGACGAGCGTCACCCCCGCTGCTGCGACCTGTTCACCGACCCGATCGGCGAACACCGACGCTCCCTTACGCACCAGATCGGCTTCGAGCCCGTGCCCGCATGCCTCATGGAACAGCACTCCGCCCCCGCCACGGGCAATCACTACGGGCACCTCACCGCTCGGCGCCGGCCGAGCCGCGAGCTTCGTGACGGCGCGCTGTGCGGCACGCTCGGCAAGCTCAGCAGGATCGTGGTCGTCGAACAGCTCCCAGCCCACCGTGTACCCGACGGTCTCGCGGCCGGTCTGCAAGCCGCCGTCGCCGCTCGCGACGCAACCCACCGAGAACATCGTCCGCACTTGGTCGTCAGCAGCACAGACGCCATGGGTGTTGGCCACCAGAATCCGGCGGCGACTCTCGCCGTAGCGCGCCGTCACCTGAGTGATGGCTTCGTGAGTGGAACGAGCGGCATCATCTGCGGCGCGCAGCAGCGCCACCTTGCGCTCGGCGCCGACGGAAGCCGGCAGCACGGCGACTCGCGGCTTGGCGCGAGCGACTCCCCTGATCGACATCATGTCCACTGTGCCGCCCCGCGGCTGGCGAGTCGCCACCGCAGCAGCCGTACGAGCGGCATCTGCCAGCCCTTGGGCGCTCAGGTCGGACGTGTGCGCATAACCCGTGACCTCACCGGCAGTGACCCGGATGCCCACACCGCGGTCGCGGCCCGAATTCATCTCCTCGACCCGGCCTTCGTCAAGAACCATGCTCGCCGATTCCCGGTCCTCGGCGAACAGCTCGGCCCACTCGCCGCCTGCGTCCAGCGCCGCGCGCAACGTCGCGTCGACGGCATCGAGATCGACAAGCGGCTCCGCTGTGATCTCTGCGGCGGCCGTGGTGTCGGAAGTGCGTGTCATGAAGCTGCCAAGCGTCTCAGAAGTCGATGCGAACACGTGATGTATCCGTTGCACGGCCGTATGTGGGCCGCACCGCCGTCACACTATTGTGCGAAGCCACGTGAAACGCTTCGAAACCGATGTGCGTCGCCGTGCCCCCAAGGGCGACGTGCTGGGCGAGCGCTGCGGAGGGCAGCCTGAGCGTTACTCCCGCTCGGCAGGCTGACGGCAATGCGCGGCGCCACAGCACCAGTCCAGTCTCCGCAGCGGCGGTCGCGCATTCCACACGGCCTTGTTACGGTGCTACGCGTCTGCGTGAGCGCAGGTCTCTTGGCCCTGCTCATCTTCATCAGCCGCGATGAGTTGTCGGCACTCGATGTCGGATCCAAGAGCGCTGCGGCCGCCTGGCTGACTGCAGCCGCCCTGGTCATCGCGGCAGCCTTCGTCATGGCCGCGATGCGCTGGTGGCAGGTGGCCGACACACTCGACGTCCGGGTGTCCGGACGCTCGACGCTGTCGATCTATCTCGCCGCACTGTTCGTCGGGAACTTCCTGCCCACCACCATCGGCGGCGACGTACTGCGCGTCAACCGGCTGGCTCGCATCTGCGGCAGCCAGGCCAACGCATTCGCCACTGTCATCATCGAACGCCTGACGGGCTGGGTCGTCCTGCCGCTGCTCACGTTGGCCGCGCTGATGTCGCAGCCGGGCTTGCTGAGACACTCCGGAGGTCAGATCGCCGGTGGGCTCGCGCTCGGAACGCTGGTCGTGCTCGCGTTCATCGTCTGGGTAGCAGAACATCCCCGCGGACTCGGCCGACTCGCGGGCGGAACACGCATCCGGGAAGCGCTCGGCGCAGTTCACACGGGTCTGAGCGTGTTCCGGCGACATCCGGGGGCCGCGGGCCGACTGCTCACGGTCGGGTTGGCGTATCAATTCCTGCTCGTCGTCGCGACGGCCTTGGCGGGAGCCGCGATCGGCGTGAATCCAGGTCTTCGAGCCTGGCTGGCCTTTGCGCCCATGGTGTTGATCGTTCAGAATCTGAGTGCCATCGGCGGTCTCGGAGTGCGTGAGGGCGCGCTCGTGCTGTTCCTCGATGCACATGGTGTCAACGAAGGCGAAGCGGTGCTGCTGGGCCTCCTGGTGTATGCGCTGACGTTGCTGGTGAGCCTGACCGGAGCCCCGGCGCTGGCGCTCGGCGGCCGTCGCAACCGCAACAAGGTGCCCGCTGAAGTGCCTGCTGAACGCTGAGTACCCTTGGGCCGCGAATGCACCTCGCCAAGCTCACCAGTCCGGCTGACCTGCGAGCACTCAGCCCGTCTCAGCTCGATGAGCTCTGTGCGGAGATCAGAGACTTCGTGGTGCAGGCTGTCTCGCAGACCGGCGGACATCTCGGCTCGAATCTCGGCGCGGTCGAGCTCAGCGTTGCGTTGCATCGGGTCTTCGAATCGCCACGCGACGTCATCATCTGGGACACCGGCCACCAGGCCTACGTGCACAAGCTCATCACCGGTCGGCGGGACGGCTTCGAGAAGCTGCGCCAGCGGCACGGCCTGTCGGGGTACCCGAGCACGTCCGAGTCGCCCCATGACGTCGTCGAGAACAGCCACGCTTCCACCTCATTGAGCTGGGCATCTGGGCTCGCCGCCGGATTCCAGCTCACCGGTCGCGAGCACCGACGTGTCGTCGCAGTCATCGGCGACGGCTCCATGACCGGCGGGATGGCCTTCGAAGCGCTGAACAACCTCGGCCACTACGCCCAGCGGGCATTGATCGTGCTCAACGACAACGGTCGCTCGTACGCCCCGACCGTCAGCCGGCTGTCCACGGTGATGTCGCGGCTGAGACAGTCGCCTCACTACGTGCAGGGTCGCCGGGCGGTAGACCACCTGCTCGAGCGAGTGCCATTGGGCGATGGCGTGCGCCGAAGCTTGGACAGCGCCGCCGCCGCGATGCGCGAGATGTGGGAGCCGCCGGCGTTCTTCGAGACGCTCGGCGTTCGCTATGTCGGCCCGGTCGACGGGCACGACATCTCGGCCATGGAGTCGGCCTTCCGCGACGCTGCCGCGTATGTCGGCGGTCCCATCGTCGTCCATGTCGTGACACAGAAGGGGCGCGGCTACGCCCCCGCCGAGCACGACACCGAGAAACATCTGCACGACATCGGCCTGTTCGACCCCGCCACGGGTAGTGCCCCAGCTCTCGGCACCGACAAGCCGTTACTGGCTCCGACTGTGCCCGATGAACCGGCTCGCCAAGCCGAGCCGACTGTGCCCGATGAACCGGCTCGCCAAGCCGAGCCGACTGTGCCCGATGAACCGGCTCGCCAAGCCGAGCCGGTCTTGCGCGACTACACCGCCGTCTTCACTGAGACGCTCATCGCAGCAGCGCGCCGCAATCGCGACATCGTCGCAATCACCGCGGCCATGCCTGGCTCCACCGGGTTGCTGCCGTTCCAGCGCGAGTTCCCTGATCGCTTCTACGACGTCGGCATTGCCGAGCAGCATGCGCTGACCTCGGCCGCAGGCATGGCGCGCACCGGGCTCCGACCGGTCGTAGCGGTGTACTCGACGTTCCTGGCGCGGGCTTTCGACCAAGCGCTCTACGACATCGGCCTGCACCGGCTGCCGGTCATCCTCTGCGTCGACCGGGCCGGCATCACCGGCCCCGACGGCGCCTCCCACCACGGCCTCTACGACATAGCCATGTTCACCCGAATCCCGGGCATGACCGTATTCGCCCCATCGGCGCCCGACGAGCTGCCAGCAGCGTTCGCCCAAGCCCTCGAGATTACCGACGGCCCCGTGGCAATCCGCTGGCCCCGCGGCAAGGGCCCGCTGACCGGAGCAGCAGAGCCGTCTGACGTCATGACGGGCGATGTGCGCTTGCAAGCCCGTCAACACCGTTCAGGCCCAGACGCCTGCATCCTGGCCGCCGGCCAGACATTCAACGCAGCGATCGAAGCCGTCGAACTGCTCAGCGCCGACGGCCTCGACGTCTCGCTGTGGGACCCGAGAGTCCTGAAACCGCTCGACCGCGCCATGCTGCTCGACGCTGCCGCGCACCCGCTTGTCGTGACCGTGGAGGACGGCGTACGCGTGGGCGGCTTCGGCAGCCTCGTCAACGATGCGCTCCAGCAGCTCGACGCGCCGGCCGTCCCACGCATCGCTCAATTGGGAACCCCCGACGCCTACCTCCCCCACGGAACGGCCGCCGAACTGCACGCCGAACTCGGCCTCGACGCCACCGGCATAGCCGCCGCAGTAACCAAGACCCTCGCCCGCATCACCGCTTAGCGACGCGCAACGGCCCGGAGCAAGAGCCCCGGGCCGTCGAGAGTTGAGTTGTGAGAGCTAACCCAGCTCGGAACCAACAACCGAGACGAAGCTCACCGCCGCCCCAGGCTGCCCGCCCAGATTGTGCGTGAGCCCGAGCGTTTTGCCCTGCTCGGTCACCGACGGAATCTGCCGTTCAGGCGGGGCCTGACCGCGCAGCTGCAGCCAGCACTCGAAGAGCATCCGCAGGCCGGATGCACCGATCGGGTGGCCGAAGCTCTTCAGACCGCCGTCGGGATTGACCGGCAGGTCGCCGTCGAGGTCGAACGTGCCGGCCATGGCTTCCTTCCAGCCCAACCCACGCTCGGCAAACCCGAGGTCCTCCATCAGGACCAGTTCGGTGGGCGTGAAGCAGTCGTGCACCTCTGCCATTGCGATCTGCGAACGCGGGTCGGTGATGCCGGCCTGCTTGTACGCCTCGGCTGCCGATGCCACAACTTCACGGAACGTCGTGTAGTCGTAGGTGCTGTCGAGCGCACCGGTTGCCGGACCGGAGGCAAAGCTGAGGGCCTTGATGTACAGCGGGTTGTCGCAGTACTTGTGCGCGTCCTCAGCCCGGACCAGTACCGCGGCGGCCGAACCGTCGCTGACGCCTGAGCAATCGAAGATGCCCAGCGGACCAGCGATCAGCGGCGAGCCGGCGATGGTCTCCTTGGCCACTTCCTTGCGGAACTGCGCCCGCGGGTTCAGCGAGCCGTTGCGGTGGTTCTTCCACGCGATGCGGGTGAGGACTTCCTTCATGGTGTCCTCGTCGAGCCCGTACTTGTGGGCGTAGGCCGGTGCCAGCAGGCTGAACGTGGCCGGTGCCGTGATGGTGGAATCGGTGCCGTCGCTCGGCGGGCGGGCGCCCGTCAGACCGGAGTAGCCCGAATCCTTCAGCTTCTCGACGCCGATGGCCATCACCATGTCGTAAGCGCCCGAAGCAACTGCATAGGCAGCGTTGCGGAACGCCTCAGAGCCGGTGGCGCACATGTTCTCGAGCCGGGTAACCGGCTTGTAGTCGAGCTGCAACGGCTTCGACAGTGTCAGGCCGGAGACACCCGAGCCCATCGTGCCGAGCCAGAAGGCGTCGATGTCGTCTTGGGTGACGCCAGCGGATGCGTACGCATCGTGCGCGGCGTCGGTGAGCATGTCATCGACGCTGCGATCCCAGTGCTCGCCGAACTGGGTGCAACCCATCCCGACGATCGCGACCTTGTCGCGAATGCCATGTGAACTCATGTGTGCCTGCCTTGTGGTGAGTTGTGGGTACTTGACATTATGGCCGCTGGCCCGTGGCTGTGCTGCTTGCTGCTGCTCCCGCAGCACGCTGGACTGCTTCAGCCCGCAGCCGGGCGAGCCTTCCAGAAGTAGTTGTGGATGCCCTCGGCTGTGTACAGCCGACGGAAGGTCATCTCGACGCGGTCGCCGATGCGCACCTCTTCAGGGTCGACGTCGGTCATCTCGGCTTGGAATCGCCCACCGCCGTCGTAGTCGATGACCACGGCCACCATGGGCGGCGACAGCGAGAACGCCAGCCGGTCGACGGTGAACGTTGCGATGGTGGCCGGGATGTCGGCCATGCGGACCGGCTCCATGTCGTCGACGGCGCCGCCCTCCATGGACACTCGCATGGGGGGCATGTGGATGGCGCCCGAGCTACGGTCACGCGAGCCGATCAGGGCGTACTTCCAGTCCTCTGACCGGAATGCGGGAGGTGCGCCAGGCCGTTCGGGGTCGGGACGCCGGGGCGGCTCACGATCCAGGAATCCACGCCACGTCAGGTACTGGTTGTAGTCGAGCGCGTCGTTGCCGCCCTCGATCTGGGACCCAACGGTGCGGAACGGCTCGTAGTCGGCGATGGCATCGGTGGTGTGCATCACCGTTGCAGTAGCGCCGTCTGCCAGCCGGATGATGAGGTAGTTCTGGTTGGGCTCAGCGTTGTCGAGGATCGATGCCACCACCAGGCCTGTCTGTGCCCCGCCGGCGTTGCCGATCTGTGCCGTGAGGTCGTTCACCAGCTTGTCGCCGGCGAGTCGCGACACGCCTCGCGCCGCCCGAGCGTGCATGCCGGTCACCGAGACACCGTCGATGTCGTCGATGGTGAGATCAGCAGCGGCCAAGGCACGTTCGACGGCGCGCTGCGCAAGCGGCAGGTAGGCCTGCTCGCCGAAGCGTTCTTCCCACACGCGTGAGAAGTCGTCGCCGGGTTGACGGTAGCGATCGAGGAATTCAGCGACTTCAGTTGCCGAACCGAGTTCGTGAGCAATGATCGGCGACGAGCTGCCGTCACCGATCAGAAATGCGGCCGCGCCGTCACCGCCGCTGGCTTCGTCGCCGCTGGTCGGCCGACCGGTGCGAATGTCGGACAGAACCATCAAGTTGTCGCCTGGGGCGTTCAGCGCCAGCCCCAGGGCGGCCTCAATCGAACGGGGGGCGCCGTTGAGGTCGAGAGCCGTCACCGAAGACGGCAGGTTGAGCGCCGCATGAATGGCGGTGGCGTTGGTCTTGTCAAGGTAGGCCGGATTCGAAGTCGAGAAGATCACGCGGTCGACGGAGGCGTCGCCGCTGCCGCCCCGCAGGCAGTTGCGCGCCGCCTCGACGCCCAGCGTGGTGGTGTCCTCGTCGTAGCTGGCCACGGCACGGTGACCACGGCCGCCGCCGGCACCCATGGCCACTGTGATCCTCGACCGGTCGAGCCGCCAGTAAGGCACGTAGGTGCCGTACCCGATGATCCCTCGTTCCGCCATGTCGTCTCTCCCCGGTACGAATCCTCAGCCGGGTTCCGATGCCGTCGGCACGTACGGCCGCCTGGCTCACCCCAGCCAGCGCAGGAGCCTACGAGGATGCGCCCTCGGGTGTTGAGTCAGCCGGCAGCGACGACGCGGAAGGCCTCGGCGAGACGGTCTTCCGGCAAGCCGTCGGACTGCATGGGTGGCTCAGTCGCGGAAACGCACGCCGAACTCGCGCAGGACATCCGCAACCACCAACTCCTCATGCACGATGCAGCGGCGCTCGTCGAAGTCCGCCTCGAGGACGGGGTCCCACGGCGTCGGTCCAGCGTCCGAGCAGTCGTGGGGCAACTGCACGCCCTGGGTCTCTGCTCGCTCGATCGCCTCGAGATAGTCGGCGGCAGACATCATCCACGGCGTGCACCCGCGGTCGGCCATTCGACGACAGATGGCGATGCCGGCTGCATCGAAGTCACCGTGATAGCGGAGGTCAACGCCGCTTGCCGCGAGCTGGTCGATCAGTTCGACCACTGCAGATGTCGGATTGCCGTTGGTGCACACGAGGCCAAACGGGACACGCCCATCGGCCGCATGCTCGATCACGCTCGGATTCTCGACAACCAGCACTGGGGCGCCCGCCGTCGCCTCGATCCGATGCGCTCGCAATGCCCGCAAGCTCACATGGATCGGCAACGAGGCCTCGGCCGCGGCGGTCAACATCTTCGCCAGCGGCGACATGCCGGGCGGGCGCAATCCCCACGTCAGCACCGGAGCGGAGACCGAGTCGGCTGCGATTCCTGCCGCCTCCCAGAGGGCGCGGCCCTCGAGCGTGTCGCCCTCAGGGCCGATCAAGTGCCTCAGTGCCCGTTCGGTGGCCGCTGCGAGCTTCGTCTGCCTGTCGAGCGCGTGAGCAGAACCGAAGAGCCGGGCCGCCAACTCCACCCGCGACGCACTCCGACCGGGCGGATCGCGACGAGCGTCGAGGAACTTGCGAACGTCGGCCAGCAGCGATGCTGCTGCGGCTGCATCGAGACCCGTGAGCAGGCCGGATCTGAGCAGGTCGTGTCCCCACTCGGCGGCCCACGACTCTGGCCATCGCTCCAGCTCGGATTGCACGGCGGCACGGGCGTTCTGCGCTGTGTCGCGAGCGTCGCGCCGCTTGCGCAGTGCGGGATCGGGCGGGCATCCGAGAAGCTCCAACGCCGAATCGAGATCGCGGCCGACGCCCAGCCGAACCAAGCCCGCCTCCAACTCCCCGAGATCGAGTCGCGCCGTCGGCGAGCGTCCGATCAGCGCCGTGACAGCCGGCACGCAGCGCGACTCGATGCGAGGCATCCCGATAGTGCCGCGCACGGCTGGCCCGCGGCGGTCAAGCCTCTGGCGGGCCGCGCTCCACAGCGCGCTCATGCCGGGGTCCGCCAGCGATTCCGGGACCGTTGCCTCGCTCACAGCATGGACGCCTCAGCATGGGAGACGTCGAGGACGTAGCGCGCCGCCGCCGGCAGCACGGCCACGTCGTCGCCGCCGAGCTCGACGAGCCGGTGATCAGCGAGCAGCGAGAGCGCCTCGTCGGCAAGCCGCGCCGGGGCGTCTGCCATCTGGGACCAGTAGGAACGATGCTCGGCTGCGAAGTCGGCGACCACCGCAACCACCTGATCACGTCGCAGCGAGGTTCCGTCGCTCCGAGCGAGGTGATCGGCGAGCAGCAACGCCGCGTGCCCGACGGTGCCGGTCTGCGGGAACCGTACATCTGACAGTTCTCCATCGGGGTCGACGGCCATGACGCCCTCGGCTCGCGCCTCGATGTGCAGGCCGAACATCTCGTCGAAGAAGTCGACCTCCTCACCGAGACGTCGACGCAGCTCTGACCACTCATCCGCCTCGAAGTCGTCGCGATACACGACTGGCTCCTCGAGGATCCGCGCCCGCATCCCCGAGCGCGTCGACACGTCGGGTCTGGATCGCTCAAGCAACTGCGCAGCGGACTCAGCCCGTGCCAAGGCCGGCAACGGCAGCAACGCTACGCGGTCAGGCCGAATCGCGAGCACAGCATCGGCTTCCGCATCATGTGCGTAGTCGTCGATGCGTTCATGCAGCTCGGCGGCGAGGCCCTGGGCGATCATCCAGCGTAGTGCTGTCACCAGCGCCCGCCGATCCGATGGCTCGACCCCGATCTCCACGCCCGCTTCAGCCGCTGCGGCCCGCAGCTCCCCGATGAGGTCGCGCAAGCTGATCACGCTGGGGCCCGACACCACTGCTGCCAGCACGAGTGCCAGCATCAGGTACTCCGAGGTGCTGAAGGGTCGTGGCTGCACCGTGGCAGTCCGAAGCGGGCGATTGCGCACTGTCGCCGTAGTCTTGAAGAGTCGGGCAGTGTCCGCAGTCACCTGCAGCCGGTAGCCGAAACGCTGTGTGAACCACTGGTCAAGCTGCCGCCGGTGTCGCCGGATCAGCATGAACTCATCGGGAGAGTTCTCTGCCGCAACCAGCGGTCGCGCTGCCAGCCAACGCGCTGCCTCGCGGAGTTCGGCCGCGAGCAGATCGGTGTCTGAGACCGCGCTCATGCCGCCGCCTCCGCGCCAGTCGGCGCTGACGTTGCGGCAGCCGATTGGACTGCTCGCCGCTCGCCGCCGTCGGGCTGGGCAATCGTGATGGTCAGACCGTGCAACAGCAGCCGACCCTCAGGGCACCTGATGACGGTCTCGACGAGATCATCGCGTCGCAGTTCGCACCGGAGTCCTGCAGCACTCGCCACCCGGGTCCCGGCATCGCCCGCCGCATGGTGCCCGCACAGGCTGATGAGCTCCCGGAGCAATCCGAACGCTGATGGCGACAGCAACGCGCCGTCGATCCGTCCGGTCTCGTCGGTGCCCGACAGCAGCTCACGGGCTGCCGCCTGACGCTCGACGCGCTCGCGGTCGAGGCGTTCGGCGATAATTCGCAGCTCGCTGCTGCGATCGCGCACCGGTGTCGTGTTGCCACGCTGGGTGCGTTCGCCCCGCTCGCGCAATGACACAGGCACCGAGGCTCGCGGCGCGCTCGCCCATGGCGTGGTCGTCGGTGCGGGATCGTCGGCATCGGCAGCAAGCGTCCCCGCCTTGCGGCACGACCCGAGGCCGAAAGCCGCAGCCGCTAGGTCGTGCGCCTCGCCGGACGTCGCGGCTGCGTCGAAAGAGCCTGCCAGTCGCAGAAAGTCAGCCCGCCGAGAGGTAGTCGCCGTGCCCAGGCGCGAGAGCCGACTGAGGTTGGCGGTCAGCGTGCGCACCGCCGACAACGCTTGGTCAGTGAGCTGGCTCAGGCGCGACGGGCGTCCCGGGGCCTCGCTGAACCAGCCGCTCAGCAGGCGCCAATCGTCACGTTCGGTCCCGAGTGTGCGCCGAGCGGAGAACATCTCGGCGAGGCCCGCCTCCCCGACGCGCTCTGCCAATCCCGCGTCGACTCTCGGCAGCAATCGGTCCAGGCGCGGTGTGATCAGCTCCAGGCTGCGGGCAATCGGCCGCTGCAGCCGCTCGATCTGGGCAAGCTGCTCGCTCACGTAGCCGACGATGACCGTCGCGAGCAGCTGGACCTCGTCGGTGCTCAGGTCGTACCGGCTCTGCCATTGGGCGAGCTGGCGAAAGAAGCCGGTCAGCTCTTCAGCGAACCGTTCGTGCGTGTCGAACACTGCCCGCACTGCAGCCGTCGCGTCTTCGATTCCCAAGTCGCCGAAGTCACTCGACGCGTGATCCGCAAGCGCCTGCAGTCGGGCCGCGAGATCGCTCAGCCGGCCGGCTTGAGGGTCGGCGACCTCGTCGATGCCGGCAAGCAGGCGCTCGGTGAGATCGAAGACCTGCTGGCCTGCGCTCGTGATCAGGTACCGGTGACGCCTGCGGTTGTAGTCCTCGAGGCTGGTTGGGTTGCCGGCGTCCGTGGAGACCGTCAGGTTGCCCCATTGGCGCAGGCGTTCGAGACGATCCCGCACCACGTCGGCCCCCAGGTGCGAGTCCACCATGCGGGCTTGCACCTCTTCGGGACTGAACTCGGTGAAGAAGGTGTCGGCGAACACGGCGAGGATGGCGCGGTACTCAGCCCACTCTTCGCCTCCGAGGTAGCGGAACAGGTGGCGGACGCGGTGCGCGTCAGGCCCGTCGCCGGTCGGCGGCGACGCTACGCCCGAACCGGCTGCGGTTTCGCTCATGTCATGCCGACACGCTCCAGCGTGTCGCCCTGCCAGGTGTAGCGATCGAGCAGGATCGACTTCAGGCCGACATCGCGAACGATCTCGACGATGGACAGCTCGGGCACTGTCCGATGGTCGCCCCACAGTCGTTCGCTCGTAGCGATGAAGTCGAGATCCAGCGACACGAGCAGACCGAACAGGCTGGCGTGATTGTCGGCAGAAACCTTGGCAAACGCATCGTCGAGCAGCACGAATCGGGCGATCTGGGGTGACTCGGCACCGGGCTGAGCGCCCGCCTCTGCGAGAACGTCATACGAAGCAGCCACCGCGACGAACAACGGCAAGTAGGTGACGAGCTTCTTCTCGCCTTCCGACAGCGGCGTGCGACGGCTGAGCCGGCGCTCGGGCGCTTCGGGCCGTGTCACCATCACGTCGAGGTCGTGCCACGTCTTGTAGTCGAGCGTCTCCGCGATGAGCTGCCGGTAGGGGGCGTCGGGATCATCGGACCGTGCTGTGTCCAGCCGTTGCGTCAGGGCATCGCGGACTTCGCTGTTCTCGTCGGGTGTGCGAAGGTCAGGCGGCTTCGCGAGCAGTTCGACCATGCGCGCGGTCGAGTCGTCGAGCTCCGGGGAACGTCGCCATCGCAGGCGCACGCCCACCCGGTGTGCGGTGGACACCGTTGCGAGCCGCTCATTCGTCCGTTCGATCAGGCGCTCCGCGCCGCGCATCTTCTGGGCGATCTCCCTGGCGATCAGCCCCTGCAGGAGTTCTCGCAGCGCATCCTGCTGCTTACGGTCAAGCAGCCCTGCGAGCTGCTGGTGCTGCGATGTCGCGGATCGCAGGGCGGCGGCGAGGGTCATGGTGCCGAGCGGCCCAGTGACTTCCACCGCGAGCGGATTGCTCGCATCGGGCTGGAGTGCGGCTGCATCCCACCCGGCGCCGAGCGAGCCGCGGCGCTGCTGCAGCGACTGCCGGACGCTGTCGGCGTTGACCGCGGTGTCGGCGGCGGCAGTGCGTTCAGCAACAGCGGGAACGAGCCTGCCGATCTCGTCGAGCATCGCTGCGAGGCCCGCCGAACCCGCGCTGTCGCTCGCGGGCGGTGTCGCCTCCTGACTCGCGACCGCATCGAAGTAGCCCTGAATCCTGATCACCTCGTCGATGCCGACCCTGTAGGTCTCGCACGAGCGCTCGCTAATCGAAGCCGCTTGTTGTGCATGCTCAGCGACAGCGCGGGCCGAGGCTCTGCGTTCGACAGTGCGTTCCTTCTGTTCGCGCATATCCGGCAGACGTTGTTCGGCCTGTTCGAACTCGTTTGCGAGCCGGTCGCGTTCTCGGCGGACGCGTTCGTAGTCAGCGCCGACGGTTTTCTCCAGCGTGTCGAGGCGAGCCTGCTCTTGGTCGCGCTTCGACGCGGTCTGTGTCACCTGGGTGCTCAGGTCATCACGTCGGGCGAGGTCGTTGCCGTATTGCACGGCGGCACGCGCGCACTCGTCGACCGATCGTCGCAATGTCGTGAGCCCGTCGTTGCACGAACCCAGCAGCCGCTGGAAATCAGCAAGCTCGGCGGCGATGCTGTCCAGTCCGGCGCGGTCTCGCGGCAACGACAACGTCGAAGCAGTCCGGCGCAGCTCTGCGTCTGCTGCATTGACATTGCTCTCAGCCAGCGCCGCTGCATGCTTGGCCTCCTCGTGACGTGACTCGGCCGCCGCCAGCTCGCTCGCCGCCGCCTCGAGACCACCCACCACACGCTCGATGGCACCGGTATCGGGCAACAGGGCGCCGTGGCGACGGAACGCTATGAGTGTCTCCTGCTGGCGCTCGAGCATGGTTGCTGCCTGCCGCTCGTGAGCCTGCAGCGCTTCAAGTTCACGCTGCGCATCGGCACGCTTGCGTTCAAGTGCCTCTCGCCGGGCTGCTGCGCCGATCAACTCTGCGCGCTCTTTGGCGTGGCGCCCATGCAGGAGCCCCGTGCGGAACGACCCGTCAGGCGCCGCGGCAGCGGCTCCCGCGCTGACATCGCCACTGATCGAGAGCAGCAGTCGAGCGACTACTCCCTCGTCGACTGCGTCATCTAGCCCGGCTGGCATCGCTGGGCGCAGCCAGCGGCTGAGAGGCACGTCGACGGGTGAAGCGGCGACAGCGACCAGCTCCCCGCTCGCGAGTTCGAGCGCGTCTTCGGCATGCATGCGGGCAGCCAACAGTCCGGAGGCTTCGAGCGCCGCTTCGATGCCCACCCGCTCGGCCTCATCGAGTCCGGGCAGGAAGTCCACCAGATCGGCGAAGCAATGGTCCGCGGGAGCTTGCCAGTCGAGCCGCGGCGACTCCGGTTCGGACATGCCCAAGAGCCTCTCAACCAGCGCCTGCTGGTCGGCCGCAGCCTGGCGCGCCGACTCGAGCGCCTGGCGACCGTCCGCCACCCTTGCGGTCTGCACCTCGACAGCAGCATCGAATGCCGCCACCAACTCCGCCCGCTGCGCAGCGAATGACTCGGCGTCGTTCCCGAGCAGTTCCGCGCCCGCCGCAGCGAGTGCAGCGACGTCGGTCTGCGTTCGGGCGGACGCACACAACGTGACGGCAGCCGATGCCCAATCGTCGCTGCGGCCGATCCATTCCCGCTGAGCTGCCGCCAAGGCGTCCAGCCGCTGCGAGTGCGCGTCGGAAGCGCGCTGCTTCGCGTTCGCCACATCGTCAAGCGCATCGGTCGCGCGTGCGTACTGCGCCTCGGACTGGTCGCATCCCGAGCGCGCCTCGGCCACCCGGTCGATGTCGCCGCGCCGCTGCAGCGCCCCCGCCGCAGACGCGTCAAGGCGACGCTTGGCGGAGCTGGCGTCGAACGTCTCCGGGACGGGAACCTCAAGGCCCTCAAGCCGGACGCGGTCACAGTCCACCGCCGTCGGCGGGCGTTGCCCGACACCGCACCGCGTCGCGAGCTGATCGGCTTGCGACAGCGCGGAGTTCAGCTCGACGATGTCGTCCTCGCTGCGGCCGGCAGCGGCGACAAGGTGCTCGCAGGAATCGCGCACTTGCTCCTGCGCGTTCGCGAGGCTGCGTGTCGATTCCTCATGCTGGCGGTTGAGGCTGTGGACAAGATCGCGCACGCCGTCAAGCTGGCGCCCTTCCTGGTACGCACGCGACTCCTCGATTGCCGAGACCTCGCTGCGCAACCGCTCGACGCTGCGCTGCTGAGCCGCGATCGTCCCATCCAGCCGCTCTGCTTCCTCTTCGGCAGCAGTGACCGCGTTGCGCGCTGCGACCTCGGAGCGACGGTTGCGTTGGGACTCAGCGAGCAGGCGACGGCCCTGTTCGGTTCGCTGCCGCAGGTCGCCCGTGCAGTAGGCGCGGTATCGATCAAGCAACCCCTCGACGGCGGTGATGGTCCTCCCGAGCTCGGCGACGTTGCGCCGGTGATCTTCGAGATCATCGAGCGGGGCGGCTGCATCGGTGAGCGCTTGCTCGGAGAGCTGCGGCAACGCGTCGGCGAGATCAAGCGGCAGGTCGACATCGATCCGGTCGCCGACGCGCGGGTTGCGGACCTTGTCGATGAGCCGGATGTGCTGGTCCAAGTTCGCGCCGCCGAACAGGCGCTGCTCGATATGGCTTTTGTAGTCGCGCCGGTCACGCCGAGCGAACACAGGGTCGCCGCCGAGCCTGTCGCGCAGCGCGTCTGCCGACAGCGGCACTCCCCCGTCGACCAAGTCGAAGTCGATGCCAGGCCGCTTCGATGTCGCGAACCACCAGGTCGTGACGTTGTCGGCCTGCCGGTTCGCCTTGATGCCGCATCCACAGACGAAGTACTCGTTCCCCAGCCGGAACTCAATCCACAGGTAGCCCACCGGCTGGGCGTCGTCGCGGCCGTCGAGCATCCAGGACCGCAACAAGCCGCTCTGCTCGCGGGCAGCGTCGATATTGCGCTGGCTGGCCGTGAGCAGGAACGGGAGCAGCATGTTCATCGCAGTCGACTTGCCCGAACCGTTGACGCCGCGCAGCAGCAGCCGCCCGCCCCGAAACTCCAGCACCTCGTCGCCGTACTGGTAGATGTTGATGATCCCTGCGCGCTCGAGCCGCCAGCGCGCCAGAGGAGCGTCAGAGGGAATGCCCACGGCACAGAACGTAGCGACAGCCTGTGACATGAACCGACGTCACGGTTCGGATGCGTGAGCTGAACCGTCAGCGAGTGGTGACGCCACGCAACACTGAGCGACAAGTTCTGCGTGTTGCGGCTCTCGTCGTCAGCCGGCGGGAACGACTCGGTAGGCCTCGGCGAGTCGGCCTTCCGGCAGGCCACCGGCCTCGGCCGTGCCGCTGCACCACTCGCGAACTCGATCGTCGAGCCCGTCGAATTGGGAAACCTGGCTGTGGTGCTCGCGCAGCGCTGCGACCTTCTGCTCGAAGGTGTCAGTGATGTCTATGTAGCGATTCGGCTCCGTGCCGGTCAGCCAGATCTCGCTGACCTCGTGAGGCTCGTGACCCTCGTCGAGCAGCTCGGGAAACGCACGCGGATTGCGGGAATCGGGGTACACGGCGGCCAGCGCCGCTGTGGCAGTGGCCAAGTGGTCGGGGTGGGAGATGTAGATGTGATCCCAGTTGGGGATCGTCGTCTGGCACAGCACCACGTCGGGGCGTGAGATACGAATCACGCGTGCGATGTCGCGGCGCAAGCTCAGGTCGGCGACGACCATGCCATCGGGATGACCGAGCCAATGCAGTTCGGTCACGCCCACGCGCCTAGCAGCGGCCGTCTGCTCTGCTTGGCGCATCGCAGCCAGCTCGGCAGGCGTGTGCTCAAGATCGTCGCCGCCCGCCTCGCCACTGGTCGTCAGGCAGTACGCCACGTGGCACCCGGCACCGGTGAGCGCCGCCACGGTGCCGGCCATGCCGAAGTCAATGTCATCGGGATGCGCGACCACGATGAGCGCCCGCGTCGGCGCCTCGATCTCGCCCTGGTCGGTGAGGATCACACTCACAGCCGCATCGCCTACTCGCCTCGCCGCCACTGGTCGAGGCCGCGAAGCAGCGACTCTTCGAGCCACTGATCGAAGCGCTGCTCAACCGAAGCCGTGGCCTCCTTGTAGTTGAACTGGAAGAGCTCCCCGCAAGTGGGTTCCAGTTCGATGATCTGATGCTCGATGTCGTCGCCCTTCTGTCTGCGGTAGAGGCACATCGAGGCGCCGACCAGACCCCGAAACTCGCGATTCAAGCCATGCAACGAGAACAGGATTTCGGATCGGC
Source organism: Candidatus Poriferisodalis sp. (assembly GCF_965208925.1). Taxonomy (GTDB): domain Bacteria; phylum Actinomycetota; class Acidimicrobiia; order Acidimicrobiales; family Poriferisodalaceae; genus Poriferisodalis. Next base: position 374,940 of record NZ_OZ242364.1, read on the forward strand.
CGCTTTCGGTCATCAATACAAGCCGGACCCACGAATGGAATTCGCGAAAGTTGGTCCAGTAGTCGAGGGATTCGTGCCGTGCCGTCTCGACAATCTGGTAGCGGTGCCAAGAACGACGATCGGCGTCCTCATCGACGCCGAAATCCACGAATACACGGCGTGTTTGGTCATCGGCCCCGATCGCGTGGGAGATGTCGTCTCGAAGTGCACGGAACCTTGCCAGCGCCATCTGGGCCAGCGTGGTCGCTGTCTCCTTGGCCTGCTCCATGTCGACGCGCGTCTGCACGCGTCGCTCACGGAACTGCTCGCCGATAGCAGCAATGAGCTGGTCGGTCCGTTCTGCCGCCTGCCGCACTTGCTCGCCGATACCGATGGCCTTGCGGAACCAAATTCGCTGAACGGCAGCAAACTGCGAAGCCAACGGCCGCAGATCGCCGGCGTCAGCGGCCTTGAGGTTGTCGATGTACTTGGCTCGATCGGAACTCGCGATAACGAGCGGGAACCAACCCTCACGGATCAGCACAAGCGACGCGAGGGCACGGGCAACACGGCCATTGCCGTCCTGGAATGGATGGATCTGCGCGAATCGATGGTGCAGCCACGCGGCCTCAAGCTCCGCAGCGACGCCGTCTTCGACGTGGGCACGATGCATCGCGACCAGCCGATCCATCTCAGAGGCGACCTGTTCGGGCGGGCAGTACTCGAAGATCCTGCCATCAGGCTGCGTCGGATTGTTTGGTTGCCGCTTGTACTCGCCATGCGTCAACGGCACTTCGACGGACCGGCCGAATTGGTCGATACCGGAGGCCGTGGCTTGCTTGCGTGTCATCAAGGCATGGAGTTCCTTGATGTAGGACGTTGACAGGCTCCGTTGTTGACCGACAAAGTCGAAGAGAAAGTCAACTGCTTGCGCCTGATCAGCGATGATTCCCGCGACTAACAGCGGCGACTTGTCAGTCGAGTCGTGAGGGATCAGCGATGCGTCGATGCCTTGCTCGATCAGCAGTTGGGTGATGCCTGCGTCGAAGGTGTATACGCGCTCAATTAGACCGGTTTCGATGGCCCATTCGCGCTTGAGACGCTCGTTGAAGTCGTCGATCTGATCGGCCGGCAGCTCGCTCTTGACGTCATCCCAGACGCCCGAGAGTGAGATCAGCTCGGCCCGGTCAAGCTCGTGGTCGAAGCCCGACAGCTCGGCTATGGGCGACCAGTGGTGTGCTATCTCGGCCTCTGCCATCGCAGCAGTGCTACCGCAGCCTAGGTGAAGTAGGGGTTCTCGCCCGAGGCGTGGTCGGTGAGATCGACGACACGCTCGACCTGGGGGATCAGCTCTCGCAGCGTGCGTTCGATGCCAGCGGTGACGGTGGCGTTTGCCATGCCGCAGCCCTGGCAGCCGCCGCCCAGCTTGACTACCACCGTGTCGCCCTCCACCGACACCAGCTCGGCGAACCCGCCATGCGCGGCAATCGAGGGGTTGATCCGCTTGGTGAGCACCTCGCGGACGTTGTCTTCCACCGTCCCGTCGAGGTCGAGCTGTGCATTGGGCCCGAGGTCGGGACGGTTCGGGTTGCGCAGCACCAAGCCCGGTTGGTTCGGGTTGGACGGCAAGTCCAACGAAGCGCCATCGAGCTTCGACACGTCGCGATCGGGAATCAGCACCGTCAGGCCGCCCCCGACTGCAAACGGCACGTCGGAAGCGTCGGCTTCGGCCAGCAGCTCGAAGGCGAGGTCGTAGGTGTAGTCGACGCCTTGGGCGCCGGTCACCTCGATGCGAAGCGCCAGCTGATCGCCGTCGACTTCGCTGTTGCGCAGTTCGACCACCTTGTCGAGTGCGGCCGGCGTGACGTCGAAGGTTTCGCGCCGCGTCTCCATCATCGATTCGCGCACTGCATCGGCGGGAGCCATCGGGTCGCTCAGGGCCATATCGGCAGCCTACTGACGACGCCCTGCGGGTCCGTGGGCAGCCTTCGGCATCCTGGCGGTAGTGTCCCGCGCGCTCGCTGGGCCTCCCAGACCGAGGGCAACCCGCAACAAAGGGGATCTTCATGGCCTTCCGCGCATTGATGCTGCACGAACAGGACTGTCCAGATGGGTCGAGGGCCGTCTCGGCCGAGCTGGCCGACATCGACGAGAGCCAGCTGCCGGACGGCAATGTCACCGTGGCCGTGGAGTACAGCACGCTGAACTACAAGGACGGGATGATCCTGGGCGGGATCGGGCGCCTCGTCCGCTCCTACCCGCACGTGGGAGGCATCGACTTCGCGGGCGTCGTCGAGTCATCCGACGACAGCCGCTTCGCTCCGGGAGATCGGGTCGTGCTGACCGGCTGGCGAGTCGGCGAGACCCACTGGGGCGGCTACGCGGAGCGGGCACGCGTGAGCGGCGACTGGCTGGTGCGGCTGCCCGACGGGCTGTCGACGTTCGACGCAATGACGATCGGCACGGCCGGGTTCACCTCGATGCTGGCCGCCCAGGCGCTGGAGGATCACGGCCTCGGGTCGGGCCCGGTGCTGGTGACCGGTGCCGCAGGCGGGGTGGGCAGCGTGGCGGTGCACCTGCTGTCGGCGGCCGGCCATGAGGTCGCGGCCTCGACTGGCAGACCGCAGACCGCTGACTACCTGCGCAACCTCGGCGCCGCTGAGATCATCGACCGGGCGGAGTTGTCCGACCCGCCGCAGCGGCCGCTCGGCAGCGAGCGATTCGGCGGCTGCGTGGATGCCGTGGGCGGGACCACGCTGTCGAACGTGTTGACCCAGATGTCGTACGGGTCGAGCGTGGCGGCGTGCGGCCTCGCTGGGGGCAACGGCCTCGACACCACTGTCATCCCGTTCCTGCTGCGCGGCGTGAACCTGCTCGGCATCGACTCGGTGATGTGCCCCTACGAGCCGCGCGCTGCGGCATGGCAACGACTGGACGAACTGGTGGATCGGGATCTGCTGGCGTCGATGGCGACAACGGTAGGTCTCGGCGATCTGCCCGCGCTAGGGCCGAAGATCCTGGCGGGCGAAGTGCAAGGGCGCACTGTGGTCGATGTGCGCGCCTGACGGCGCGTCGGTCGATGTGCGTGCCTGACTACAGCACCGAGGTGATGGCGGCGAAGCCGGTCAGCAGCATTGCGGCAACCACGAGGACCGCTGTCCACCACAGAGCCGGGCTGCGCTGACGCAGAGGGCGCAGGTTTCCCGCTGCGTCGTACCGATGCTGCGCCATGTCCCCTCCCGCCTGTCAGTTGTGGCCCATAGCGCCTGCCGACGACCGGGGCTCAGCCCTTCAGCCTCCACTCGATGGCGCCGATCTCGTTCTGGACCTCGACCTCAATGTCCTGTGTCGCCCCCGTATCGGAACGCTCGAGCTTGCACAGGAACGTATGGCCAACCGACACCACCAGATACTGGTCGTCGCCGCAGTCGGCTTGGACACCGAATCCCAGTGCAGTTGCCGCTTCGGCGCCCAGCGCCGTCTCGGTGGCATTCGTCTGCATCACCGCCTGGCGGGGTCGAATCTCGCGGCGCCCCTGTTCATCGATGATCGTCACCTGCGCCTCGTAGAACGCCCCCTCGACGAGGCCGTCGCACAGGAACGTTGAACCCGGCCTGATGGGTGCGTCCTCCGGGCAGTCGATGTCCGCGATCTCGGCGGGCGCCACCACGCTCTGCAGGTAATCCTGCACTTCTCGCTCCACCTGCGACTGGTCGGTTCCGCCTCCGCAGGCCGCGAGCACCGTCGCCGTCAGCAACGCTGCAACCGCGATTCGCGCCGGCCGGCGGATGCAACGCACACCTGCCCACCGCTCTTGCGCACAGGTTGTCTCCGGCGCGAGCGGTCTGGTCAAGTTGCGGGCCTCCGGGTAGGAATGACGGGACATTAGCCCAACACCACCGCATGACCCGGACTTCGCGCAGCCAGCAAAATCGCAGGTCATCCGTGTCCTCTGCACAGCCTCACGCCGCATGCGAACGCGGGAGACGATCAGATGAACGGCCGCTCGGTGTAACGGCCGAAAACGTCGGCCAAGGCGTTGGTCACCTCGCCCACGGTGGCCCGGGTTCGCACAGTGTCGATGAGGTGCGGCATGAGGTTCGCATCAGTTTCCGCCGCCCGGCGGAGTGACGTCAGCGCCTCGTCGACAGCCGCTTGGCTCCGATCGGCCCGCACCTGGGCCAGCCGCTTGATCTGGCGCTGCTCGTCGTCGTTGGTGATCTTCAGCAGGTCGATCTCGTCGTCTTCGCTGCCCTCGGTGAACGCACTGGCGCCCACCACGACCCGGCGGCCGGCGTTCACCTTCTTCTCGAACTCATACGCAGCGTCGGCGATCCCGGACTGGTACCAGCCCTCGTCGATCAGGCGGAAGGCTCCCTCAAGCATGGATCCGTCGCCAGCCGCGTCGATGTGAGCGAACATCTCGGTTGCTTCGGCTTCGAGCTGGTCGGTCAGCTCCTCGATGAACCAGCTGCCCCCGAGCGGATCGATGACGTTGGCTGCACCGGTCTCGTGGGCGATGATCTGCTGCGTCCGCAGGGCAATCCGGGCTGCCTTGTCCGTCGGCAGCGCCAGCGCCTCGTCCATGGAGTTGGTGTGCAGGCTCTGGGTGCCTCCGAGCACTCCGGCGAGTGCCTCGATGGCAGTGCGAGCGATGTTGATCTCCGGCTGCTGCGCTGTGAGCGAGACCCCGGCTGTCTGGGTGTGAAAGCGCAGCATCATCGACCGCTCACTCTGCGCCCCGTACCGGTCACGCATCCATCGTGCCCAGATGCGGCGGGCTGCCCGGTACTTGGCGATCTCCTCGAAGAAGTCGATGTGAGCGTTGAAGAAGAAGCTCAGGCGGGGCGCAAACTCGTCAGTGGACAGTCCCCGCTGGGCAGCAGCCTCGACATATGCGAATCCGTTGGCCAGGGTGAACGCGAGCTCCTGTGCCGCCGTCGAGCCCGCCTCGCGGATGTGGTAGCCGCTGATCGACACCGAATTCCACCGGGGCATCTCCTCAGTGGCGAATTCGATGGTGTCGGCGACGATGCGCATCGAGGGCCGCGGCGGGTACACCCATTCCTTCTGAGCTTGATACTCCTTGAGAATGTCGTTCTGCAGCGTGCCGCCGAGCTTGCTGCGATGCGCACCGTGCTCTTCGGCGTTGGCGACGAACATGGCCCAGATCGTGGCGGCCGGTGCGTTGATGGTCATCGACGTGGTCGTCGCTTCGAGGTCGATGCCGTCGTACAGCGTCGCCATGTCCTCGATCGAGTCGACGGCGACGCCGCAGCGGCCCACCTCGCCCAGCGACATGACATCGTCGGAATCGAGGCCCATGAGCGTAGGCATGTCGAATGCGGTCGACAGTCCGCCTCCGCCCGCTTCCAGGATCTCGTGAAAGCGCTTGTTGGTGTCTTCGGGCGTTCCGAACCCCGCAAACATGCGCATCGTCCAGAGGCGGCCGCGGTAGCCACTGGCGTGCACGCCGCGCGTGTACGGATACTGGCCGGGCCAGCTGACGTCGCCGTCGGGTTCGCCGTCGTCGGGCGCGTACAGCGGCTCGAGCTCGAGGCCGCTCATCGTCTCGAAGTCGGCGTCGCGCATCGGGGTGGCCTCGAACTCTGTTTGCCAGCGCTCGCGTGTCACCCGTTGCCTCCTGAGATCCGAAGCCTCGTCACGCGTTCAACGTGAACGTCGCCTGCGACGCTTGAAGTGTATGCAGGAGCCCGCGGGCCGTCCTCGACGCTGCGTCCAAGGATGAACTGTCTCGCTGCGATGCCTCTTGCCTTCCGCTCTTGTTCGCTGCGCTCACGGGCCGCTCGGGCCACGGCTTCGCCTGCCGGCTCAGCCTCTGGCCTCAGAGATTGAGCGGGTCGACCGGGCCGCGGCCGCTGCCGAGGCGGCGATCTGCTCCCGCCGACAGCGCTCGTGCCGTGAGCTCGTGGGCACGGTCAATAGCTGAGTCCAGATCTGTGCCCTTTGCCAGCTCGGCACAGATGGCTGCCGAGAAGATGTCGCCCGAGCCCCGGACGTTGCGGGTCTCGATGCGCGGCGCCGACAACAGCCGAACACTGCCGCCCCGGACCACGACGTCGGTGACCGTTTCACCGGCTCGCAGCCGGCCGCCGGTCACAATCACAGCCTCCGGACCGGTGGCTGCGAGCTCATGGGCTGCGTCGATCCAGGCTTCGACCTCGTCGCCCAGGTCTCTGCCCACAAGTCGACCTGCCTCGAGGTGGTTGGGCGTCACCACTCGGGCGCTCGGCAACAAGCGCGTCGCAACAGATCGCTCGGCCTCGGCGCTGAGCATGGGTTCGCCGGCGCCGTCGACCAGCACCGGGTCCACCACCAACTGGGGGAGCCGGCGGGCTGCTATCGATGCCACCGCTGCGACGGTCTCAGCCGTGAGCAGCAGGCCGGTCTTGGAAGCTGCAATGGGCATGTCGTCGAGCACAGCGTGAATCTGCGCCGCCACGAGCTCGGCATCCACGGGGCGTGCGGCCCGGAACTCCGCCGTGTTCTGCGCCGACACCAGTGTGAGCGCGAATGCCCCGTGCACGCCGGACGCCGCGAAGGCCCGAAGGTCCGCCGCGAGTCCGGCTCCGCCGGAGGAGTCGGCACCCGCAATGGTCAATGCCGCCGGCGACCAGGCGTGCTGCGCGGGTGTACGGGGGTTCTCGCTCGCGATCGGGCCGACCATGTCCTAAGTACAACAGTCAGGCGCGCAGTGCGGCTGTCACCCGCCCTTGGTGGTTAGCGTCGGCGAGCGATGGTCGGATCTGCATCGAGACCGGAGCACTCGGAACGGGGCGACTCCCGCACTGGCCGCATCTCCCCCGACGGCACCATCGGGATTATCGCCAACCCGGTTTCGGGGCGCGACGTTCGCCGGGTGGCGGCGCGAGGCGCAGTGTCCACCACCGAAGACAAGCGCAACCGGATCGCCCGGGCCGTCATCGGCGCCGTCACCGCGGGGGCCACGCGGATCGTGGCGATGGCTGAACCGTTCGGCATCGCCACAGGGGCGCTCACCGACCTTCGCATCGATGCCGAGATCGAGATCGTGGATGTGGGGGCGACCGTCTCGCCCGCCGACACGATCCGGGCGGTCGAGGCCATGCGAGCCCGTCATGTCAGCGTGCTGGTGACGCTGGGCGGCGACGGCACCAACCGAACGATTGCTGGGGTCTGGCCCGAAGCGACGCTGGTGCCGATGTCCACCGGCACGAACAACGTGTTCCCGAGCCTGACCGAACCCACTGTGGCCGGCGCCGCCGCGGGGCTGGTGGCGGCCGGCGTGGTGGATCCCGCAGCGTGCGCCCCCCAGTCGAAGCTGATCACCGTCACATCGGGAAGCGGCACATCCGGTAACGGCACATCCGGAAACGGCACATCGCAGGAGGGGCTGCAGGCGGAGGGCTGGACCGAGATCGCGTTGGTCGATGCGGTCACGCTGGCCGATGACTTCGTCGGCAACCGCATGCCCGCCGACGGCGAGCGGATGCGTCAGGTGCTCGTGTCGCGCGCCCACCCCGCCAGCATCGGGCTCAGCTCGCTCGCGGGGCTGCTGCAGCCCTGCTCGTTCGAAGACGACGCGGGCGTGCTGGTGAACTGCGGGCCGGGCGGTTACCCGATGCGCGTGGCGCTCGCACCTGGGCTGTACCGGACGGTGACGGTGATCGATCACCGCAGCGTCGAACTGGGAGAAACCGTGGAGCTCCGAGGCCCGGCAGTGCTGTCGCTCGACGGCGACCGCGAGCGCACGATCGGGCCCGACGAAGCAGCGACTGCAGATGTGCGGCGCTGCGGGCCCCGGGTGGTGAACGTGGAACGGGCGCTGGAATTGGGAGCCGCCGCCGGGGTGTTCGAGACGTCGCGGGCGCCGACCGGCGACCGTGCGCTCAACGAGGCCTCCAAGGTCCACTACCACCACGCCGACGGCACCCCGATCCGCGATTGCTGCTGAGGCTTTGTGGCGGCCAATTCTTGACTAATCAGGTCGGATTTATCGTCAAATGCGGCTATCCTCCGCGGCACGGGCTGTGCCGGCTCACGCATCACAGCATCTGCCGCATCGCAAGGAGAACGAATATGGCACTGCGACTCAATGACACCGCCCCCGATTTCACAGCCGACACCACTGAGGGCGAGATCAATTTCCACGACTGGATCGGCGACGGCTGGGCGCTGCTCTTCTCCCATCCGAAGGACTTCACGCCGGTATGCACCACCGAGCTGGGTGCAGTTGCAGCGCTGGCAGATGACTTCGCCGCTCGCAACTGCAAGATCATCGGCATCAGCGTGGACGGGGTGAGCGACCACGTGGCCTGGAAGGCCGACATCGCCTCCGCTACCGGCCACGAGGCCAACTACCCGCTCATCGGCGATCCAGAGCTGAACGTGGTCAAGCTCTACGACATGCTTCCCGCCGATGCAGGCGACACGTCGCAAGGCCGCACCGCGGCCGACAACGCCACAGCTCGCACGGTGTTCATCATCGGCCCCGACAAGAAGATCAAGGCGTCGCTCACTTACCCGATGACCACTGGTCGCAACTTCGCCGAGATCCTGCGTCTGCTCGACTCAGTGCAGCTGACTGCGGCCGAGCAGGTGGCCACCCCGGCCAACTGGCAGCAGGGCGAGAACGTCATCATCGTGCCTGCGGTCTCCAACGAGGCCGCCGCCGAGAAGTACCCCGACGGCTGGGAGTCGCCGCTGCCGTACCTGAGGCTGGTGCCGCAGCCGGGCTCCTAGTTCCCGCCTGACTCGGCGACGACCTCGGCCTCGAAGGCGGGTACACCGTCCAAGCTCCGCATGGATGCCGGCAGTTCGGCTCTGACCCGCTGATGGAAGACACGATCCTGCGCGAGCGTGTAGGGATAGGCGGCTTCGCCGGAACGCAGCAGCGGAACATGCAACGGTCGGCTGTTGGTGGGTCCGGGGCGATCCTGCTCAACGAGTGTCTCCGAGTTGGCCTCGCCATCGCGCACCACCCGGTAGGGCCGCACCACACCGCCACGCGTGGCCTTGCCCTCTGATTCCTTGTAGACGGGAACCACCGGCTCGAACGTGCCGGAATGCCGAGCGATGGCAACCGCCTTGTACACCATGCCGGCAGTCGCATGGCCCGAGCCCACCACGAGCTGGGTGCCCACGCCGTAGCCATCGACCGGCAGATCGGCCAGGTCGGCGATGCGGTACTCGTCGAGATCGCCCGACACGACGATGCGGGTCGATTCGGCGCCTGCGTCATCCAGCCACTGCCTGACCCGGGGCACCTCGACGGTGAGATCTCCCGAGTCGATGCGGACCGCACCTGGCACCCCGCCAAGACGCTTCGCCGCAGCGAGACCCCGTTCGAGCCCAGTTCTCAAGTCGAAGGTGTCGATCAGCAAGGTGGTCTCGAGGCCGTGGGCACGCATTTGTGCCTCGAATGCAGCTTCCTCGTCGTGGTGGGCCAGCGTGAAAGCGTGCGCCGCAGTGCCGGCTGTCGGAATGCCGTATTGCTCGCCGGCCAACAGGTTGGACGTCGCATCGAAGCCCACCAGCCAAGCGGCGCGTGCCGCGGCGACGGCTGCGAGCTCGTGCGTGCGGCGGCCGCCCATCTCGATGAGGTGACGGCCCTCGGCGACATCGTGCATCCGCGCTGCGGCAGAGGCCACGGCGCAATCGTGGTTGAGCACCGAGAGCACCAAGGTCTCCACGAGCAGCGCTGTGCCGACCGAGGCATCGACCCGCAATACCGGGCTGCCCGGCACGTAGAAATCGCCCTCGCGGTAGCTCCAAGCATCGCCGTCGAATCGGAACGTCGCCAGGTGGTCGAGCAGGCCGTCGCTGAAACGGCCGAGACCAGCTAGGTAGTCCAGATCGTCGGCCTCGAAGCGGTAGTCGGCCAGCAGCCCGGCCAGCCGGCCTGGACCCGCCACCACGCCATAGCCGCGTCCCGGCGGCAGTCGCCGGGCGAACACCTCGAAGCACGAGCGGCGCGACGCGACGCCCGACTGCAGGGCCGCGTCGAGCATGGTCAGCTCGTACAGGTCGGTCATCATCGCCGTGCCCATGCCGAAAGTCTGCCCGCTCGGGTTCCGGCTGTGCTCTGCCGCCGGCTCATGGCCGCGGTCGCAGGCCCGAACCAAGGGCTGTTCGCCAGTAGCGTCGCGGCGATGGTCGCTGTCGGGCTGGCGCGTCTGGTGGCCGCTTCGCACCTGAGCTACATCGTGTTCCTGCTGGTCGGCGGCTTCATGGCGAAGCGCTGGCCGAAGCTCATGAAGTGGCACCTCGGCGCCATCGGCGCTGCTGCCGTGGTGAACATCACCGGCTCGGACTGTCCCCTGACGGTGTGGGAGAAGTGGCTTCTGCGCCAGGCCGGTCGGGAGCCGTATGAGACCGGCTTCATCTCGAACTACCTGGTGGAACCGGTGTACCCGCCGGGCATCACCGGCCGGGTCAACTTTGGGATCTTGGTCACCCTGACGGTGCCGATCACGGTCAGCTACTGGCGCATGCGCAAGACCGGCTCGTCTGCCGCATCCCACTAGGCAACACGGCGACGGGGCAGCTCCTAGACTCACGCCCGGTTGTCGTGAGCGAAGCCGGTGAGATCCCGGCACTGTCCCGCAACGGTGATGCCCCTCCGGGGGACGAGTCCGGTCGCCTCCCGGCCGCCATCACGCGAACCGATTCCTCGAGGCAAGGAGCGGCTCGTGCGGTGGGTGCTCCCGCTGCTCGGCCCTGAACTCGAGCAGAAGGGAGAACACCATGAACCGCATTCCGACCAGGCGAGCCGCACTGCCGTTGCGCCTGCTGTGGGCACTGGCATCGCTGCTCCTGCTGGCATCAGCCTGCGGCAGTGACGACACCACTAGCAGCCCGGCAGCTGCGCCGGCCACGGACGCCGCTGCCAGCACCGAAGCGCCGGCAGCGACACAGGCTCCGACGACCACGACCGAAGCCGCTGCGCCAGCGGACGAGCCTGAAGAAGCGGCTGCGGACGCCGAAGAGACCGGGGACACTGAGCCGGCGCCCGCAGAGCCCGAGCATCGCTACCAGCGGATCGTTTCCATCTCCCCCACTGGAACCGAGATCCTGTTCGCGATCGGTGCCGGCGACCGTGTGGTCGCTGTCGATGAGTTCTCGTACTACCCGCCAGAGGCCCCGGTCACCGACCTGAGCGGCTGGCAGCCGAACGTCGAAGCCATTGCGTCCTACGACCCCGATCTCGTCGTCATGGGCAGCGATGGCGACATCGAGGCCAACCTCGAATCGCTGGGCATCGCGGTGCTTCCCATCGACGCTCCTGCAACCTTCGACGAGGTCTACGTGCAGATCGCGCTGTTCGGCGACGCCACCGAACAGGCCGACGAAGCCGCTGCCCTGATCTCGGATATGCGCAGCGAGATCGCCGCCCTTATCGACGCCGCACCCGACGCTTCAGGGCTGACCTACTACCACGAGCTCACCGATGGTCTGTATTCGGTGACCAGCAGCACCTTCATCGGGCAGGTGTATTTGCTGTTCGGACTGCACAACATTGCCGATCCTGCCGATTCGGACGGAAGCTCGTACGGCTATCCGCAGCTCAGCGACGAGTACATCGTGGACGCCGATCCCGACTTGATCTTCCTGGCGGACACGCTGTGCTGCGGCCAGAACGCTGAGACGATCGCTGCCCGCCCGGGCTGGGACCTGCTGAGCGCAGTCCAGAACGGCCGGGTCGTCGAGCTCAATGACGACATCGTGTCGCGCTGGGGTCCGCGCCTCGTGGAGTTCATCGCGGCAATCTCCGATGCCGTCGTCTCGATCGGCGCAGCGAGCTGACCGATGCCCACTGAGCTGGGGGCTTCGCGATTGCGGGCCCCGGCGCTCGTCGCCGGCTTCGTCGCCGTCATCGTCGCTGTCATCGCAGGGCTGACTATCGGCCCGGCCGGCATCGCAGCTCCGCGGGTGCTCATGGAGCTCGCCGATCTGCTGCCTGGCGTCGCCGTCGAGTCGGGCCTCAACGACGCGCACAAGGCGATCGTCACCGACATCCGGCTGCCACGGGTCGTGCTGGGACTGCTGGTGGGCGCAACGCTGGCCATGAGCGGTGCCACCTATCAGGCGGCATTTCGAAACCCCCTCGCCGATCCCTACCTGCTCGGCATCGCCGCCGGCGCCGGGCTGGGAGCGACCATCGCCATCGTCAACGACATCGGCGACGGCGCCGGCATGTTCGACCTCGTGCCGCTCGCTGCATTCGGCGGCGCGCTTGGCGCGGTGACCGTTGCCTACCTCGCGGGACACATCGGCGGACGCTCGACGGCCTCGCTGATCCTCGCCGGGATCGCCGTGGCGAGCTTTCTGGCGGCCTGCCAGACGTATCTGCTGCAGGCGAACGCGGATGCGTTCCGCCAGATCCTCGCATGGCTCCTCGGTCGGATCGCCACCTCGGGCTGGTCCGAGCCGGCGCTGCTGCTGCCGTACTTCCTGGTGACCACGGCCATCGTGCTGCGCTACCGGAGGGCGCTCGACGTGCTTGCCGTCGGAGACGAAGAGGCGGCGGCGCTCGGCCTCGAACCCCGCCGGATCCGGCTGATCGTCCTGGTGGCGGCGTCGCTCGGCGCGGCCGCAGCCGTGTCGGTGAGCGGGCTGATCAGCTTCGTCGGCATCATCGTGCCGCACGCAATCCGGTTGATCTTCGGCACCAGCAACCGAGTGCTGCTGCCGCTCTCGGTGCTGTTCGGCGGGGCATTCCTCGTGCTGGCCGACCTGACCGCGCGCACGGTGCTGTCCCCCGCCGAGCTGCCGATCGGCGTGGTCACTGCATTCCTCGGAGCGCCATTCTTCGTGTTCGTGCTGCGCACGAGCCGCCGGGAGATCTGGTGACCGCCGCCGTCGACCTGCAGTCGCTCGACGTCCGGCTCAACGGGACCCACGTCTTGGGTGGCGTCGATCTGACTGTCGCTCAAGGCGAGTGGATCAACATCATCGGCCCGAACGGGGCCGGCAAGACCACCCTGCTGCGCGCCGTGCTGGGCCTCGTGGCTTACGACGGCGACATCAGCATCGAAGGTCTCACGAAGCTGCGACGCGCCGAACGGGCTCGCAAGGTCGCCTATGTGCCGCAGACACCGGTCATCCCCCGGGGCATGCTCGTCGCCGATTACGTGCTGCTCGGCCGCACGCCCCACCGCAGCATCTTCGCCGGCGAGACGTCGGCTGACCGCGAGATCGCCGCTGACGTGCTCGAGCGCCTCGACCTCGTCGGATTCGGGGGCCGTACTGTGCAGTCGCTGTCAGGAGGTGAACGCCAGCGCACGGTGCTCGCCAGAGCCTTGGTGCAGCAAGCCGACATCCTGTTGCTCGACGAACCGACAACCGCACTCGACCTTGGGCACCAGCAGGATGTGCTCGACTTGGTCGACGCGCTGCGTCGCGAGCGCGGCTTGACAGTCGTTGCCACGCTGCATGATCTGACCCTCGCCGCCCGCTACGGCGACCAGGTGGCCATCTTGGCGGGAGGCGCCATCGCGCAACGGGGCACGCCCAGCGAGGTGCTCACCGTCGCCAACATCGCAGAGCACTTCGACGCCCAGGTCCGGGTGATCGACGATCCCGAGGGCCCGGTGATCGTGCCCACGGCAACGACAACGCCAGACGCCGCCACGGCGGCGCCGACGAGAAGCGGCACCGCACAGAATGGAGACCACTCATGAATGCAACACAACCTGACGGCTCAACGCCCACCGACGCTCCGCCCACCGATGATCCTCGCCCCGATGGCCTGCGCACCGCGCGCAGCCTGGTGGTGGTGAACACCGGCGACGGCAAGGGCAAATCGTCGGCGGCCTTCGGCATGGCGATGCGAGCACGAGCGCGGGAGTGGCCCGTCGCGGTGGTGCAATTCCTGAAGTCGGACAACTGGGTGACCGGCGAGCAGATGATGGCCGAGCCGCTGGGCATCGACTTCTGGTCGCTGGGCGAAGGCTTCACCTGGGACAGCGAGGACCTCGCACGCGATGAGGCCGAGGCGCGCGAGGCGTGGCGGCACGGCAAGGCGCTGGTGCAGGCAGGCGACTACCGACTGGTGATCTTCGACGAGATCACCTACCCGTTGAACTGGGGATGGATCGATGCCGCAGACGTGGAGGAGACCTTCCGCAACCGGCCTGAACGCGTCTCACTGGTGCTGACGGGACGCGACGCACCGGAGTGGATGATCGACCTGGCCGACACCGTGACGGAGATGCACAAGACCAAGCACGCCTACGACTCGGGCATCCGCGCCAAGAAGGGCATCGACTACTAGGTGCGTCCGCTGCAGAGGCGGCAGGAGCCTCCGCAGCTCTGGCCTCTGTTCGTACTGGCCTGTTCTCGCTCAGGCCGGCAGGCCGATGATCTGCCAGAGCGCCCGCATGTCGAGATGCTCTTCGAGGGCGTCGGCGACGCGGTCGAACTGCTGATCCCGGCGTTCGGCGAATGAGCCGGGCGCCGGCGCCAATCCGCAGCCACCGATCGCAGCCACACGTGCGAGAAACGCATGGCGGAAGGCGTCGCTCTCAAACAGGCCGTGGAGCGTTGTGCCCATGACGCGCCCAGCGCGCCAGCCGTCGGGTTCGCCATCTAGCCAAAGCCATGGCTTGCCATCTGCGTCTGGGCATTGGCGCACCCGGCCGTGGTGGATCTGGTAGCCCTCGACATGGGCGCCAAACGCCTCACCCTGACGCTGAGCTAGCACCTTGCTGTCCTCGAACACGGTCTCCACATCGAGCATGCCCAAGCCCGGCACCCGCCCACAGCGCGATTCGACCTCGTCAGTGATGCTGCGGCCCAGCATCTGGTAGCCGCCGCAGATTCCCAGCACCACGGCGTCCTGGTCGGACACTGCCGCCTCCACCGCCTGCGCGAGGCCTCGCGACTGCATCCACGCCAAGTCCTGGGCAGTGGCCTTGGAGCCACCCAACACGATGACGTCGGGCCTGCCGAGTTCGCGCACCGAGCGCACAAACCGCACGGCAACGTCCGGCTCGCCGAACAGCGGATCGAAATCGGTGAAATTCGACAGGCACGGGAACGCGATGACAGCAACGTCGAGGTGCGCTTCAGCGCTGGGCGGGGGAAGCTCGGCGAGCGCGACCGAGTCCTCAGCGTCAATCTGAATGCCGTCGAGCATCGGCAGAACGCCCAGCACGGGCACGCCGCAGCGGCGCTCGATGTCTGCCAGCCCATCGCCGAGCAGCGCCGGATCACCGCGGAACTTGTTGATGACGAAGCCCCGCACGAGATCGCGCTGGCTGGGCGGCAGCAATGCGACGGTGCCGAAGAGCGCCGCGAACACGCCTCCCGGGTCAATGTCGCCAACCACGATCGCCGGCAGGCCTGCACGCTCGGCGACCCGCAGGTTCACGATGTCGCTGGCGGCAAGGTTGATCTCGGCCGGGCTGCCGGCGCCCTCGAGCACGACGGCATCGAATTCGCGCTGCAGGCGCTTCAGCGAGGCCAGCACCAGCTCGAACAGTTCGGGCTTGTGCTCGTGATACTCGGCAGCGGTCATTGTCGCGAACGGCTTGCCCTTCACCACGATCTGGGCACCGGTGTCCGACGTCGGCTTGATGAGCACCGGGTTCATGTCCACGCTGGCTTCTACGCCCGCTGCCTGAGCCTGGCTGAATTGGGCACGGCCGATCTCGTGGCCCGACACGGTCACCGCCGAGTTCAGCGCCATGTTCTGCGCCTTGAACGGCGCGACCTGCAGGCCCCGCCTCGCGAGCAGCCGGCACAGGCCAGCCACGATGGTGGTCTTGCCGGCGTTCGAAGCCGTGCCGCACACCATCAGACCAGGTGCCAATGCGTCATGGGCGGCGCGTTCGGTCACCGCGGCAGCGTACAAATGCACCGCTCTGGTCTCAGGCGAGCTTGAATCGCTCCGCCACTTAGCCTCTGACGCCATGCGAGCGGCGGGAGCAGCATCGTGAGCGGCCTGAAGGTCTCGGGGCGGGCAGACATCGCGCCGTTCTTCGTCATGGAGATGATGCGGGCGGCTGCTGACCGGGAGGCGGCCGGCGGCGACGTCGTGCACATGGAGGTCGGCCAGCCGTCCACTCCGGCACCCGCAGGCGCTCGTGCAGCGGCCAAGGCGGCGATCGACGGCGACGTGCTGGGGTACACCTCGGCGGTGGGCATCGAGCCGCTGCGCCAGCGTCTGACCCAGCACTACGCCGATTGGTACGGCCACGGCGCCGACGCTGACTGCCTGGTCGTGACCCAGGGCGCCAGCGGCGCGTTCACCTTGGCTTTCCTGTCGTGCTTCGAAGCCGGCGACCGGGTGGCGGTGACCGCACCCGGCTATCCCTGCTACCGCAACACGCTGGAGGCGCTGGACATCGAGGTGGTCGAGATCGCAGTCACTGCCGAGACAGGTTTCCGGCTCACCATTGCAATGCTCGAACAAGTCGGCGAACTCGACGGGCTCGTGGTGGCGAGTCCGGCGAATCCCACCGGCACGATGTTGCCGCCCGGCGAACTGGACCAGTTGGCGCGCTGGTGCCACACCGCGGGCGTGCGCCTGATCTCCGACGAGATCTACCACGGCATTTCCTACGGCACGCCCGCTGCAACGGCCGCCGCATCGAGCCCCAGTGCCGTCGTGGTGAACAGCTTCTCCAAGTACTTCTCGATGACCGGGTGGCGGCTGGGCTGGCTCCTGCTGCCGCCCGAACTGGTGTCCCCCGTCGAGCGACTCGCGCAGAACGCCACCATCGCCGCCGCCACGGTCAGCCAGCACGCTGCGCTCGGCGCCTTCGACAGCATCGACGAGCTAGAGGCCAACGTGGCCCGCTATGCCACCAACCGTGAGATCCTGCTGGACGGTCTGCCGGCTGCGGGCTTGGATCGCATCGCCCCGCCCGACGGCGCGTTCTATCTGTACGCCAACGTCGACCATCTCACCGACGACAGCGCCGAGCTGGCTGCACGGTGGCTGGCCGATCTGGGCATCGCCACGACGCCCGGCATCGATTTCGACCCGGCCGAAGGCCACCGCTACATCCGCTTCTCGTTCGCCGGCAGCAACGACGACATGACCCAGACCGTCGAGCGCCTCACTGATTGGGCGCGCCAGCAGAGTTGAGCCTTCGGGCGCGACGCGAACCCCAGAACTAGCGTCGCCGTTCATGGAATCGGCAGAACTGGAAACGCTCATCATCGACGCGGCAGACAACGGCGTGGTGACCATCACCATGAACCGGCCCAAGCGCCTCAACGCGGCGAGCCCCCAGATGTTCACCGAGCTGCGCGAGACGTGGAACGAGATCGGCGGTGACCCCACGGTGCGCTGCGTGGTCATGACCGGCGCCGGCGATGCCTTCTGCAGCGGTGCCGACCTGGCCGCCGATGACGGCGACGGCCCCCGCAGGCATCCGCTGCAGGGGCTGAACGTGATTCACCAGACCGTGTCGGCCCTCTACTCGATCATGGTGCCGGTCATCGCGAAGGTGAATGGCGTCGCAGCTGGCGCGGGCATGAACCTCGCCTTGGCGTGCGACTTGATCGTGGCCTCCGATCAAGCTCGCTTCAGCGAGATCTTCTCCCGCCGCGGGCTCAGCGTGGACTTCGGCGGCACCTGGATCCTGCCCCGGCTCATCGGCCTGCACCGTGCCAAGGAACTCGCATTCTTCGCGGAGGTCATCGATGCCAAGCAGGCGGAGGACTTCGGCATCGTCAACAAGGTGGTGCCCCACGGCGAGCTCGACGCCTTTGTAGACGATTGGGCCGACCGCCTCGCTGCCGGGCCGCCGATCGCGGTCGCGATGACCAAGCGTCTGCTCACCCTCAACGCCTCGGCCGACTTCGCGACGGCACTAGAGGGCGAGGGCATGGCCCAGTCGCTCAACTTCACCACCGACGACACCAAGGAGGCCGTCAAGGCCTTCCTCGAAAAGCGATCACCCACCTTCACCGGCCGCTAGCGCCGGGCGGGCCGCGGTTGATCAGGCGAGGGTGGCGCGAGACTCGGCCCAGGTCTTGCCCGACTCCACGTCGACGTCGTGGGGCAGGCCCAGCACCCGCTCGGCGATGATGTTGCGCTGCACTTCGGAGGTGCCGCCGCCGATCGTCAGAGCCGGGCTGAACAGGTAGCCGCCGTGCCAACCGTTCCAGCCCTCCACCACCGCTTGCGTCTTGGGGAACTGGGGGGAGGTGCCCAGCGGCCCCGTGTCTGCCAGCAGTCCATGGGCGCCTGAGAGATCTTTGGCCAGCGTCATCACGTGCTGGCCGTGATCGTCGGCGAGCGCCTTGCGCACGCTGGCCTCGGGTCCGGGCTGGCGACCCTGCAGGCGAGCACTCAGCGTTCGCAGCCGGATGAGGCGCAGCACCTCGCCTTCGATGTGAAGGCGTGCGGCCCGGTCGCGCATCACCGGATCGCTCAATCCACCGGCAGAACGGATGACATCCAGCAGATCTGCCGCGCTGGGGCCGCTGCCCCACAGCGCCCCCTCGCCTGAGAGCGACACCCGCTCGTTGCCGAGCGTGACCTTGGCCAGCCGCCAGCCGTCGTTCTCGTCGCCGATCCGGTTCTCCACCGGCAGTTCCATGTCGGTGAAGAACGTCTGGTTGAACGAGTACGCGGTGGTCATGTCGATGATGGGGCGCAGTTCGAGGCCGGGAGTGTCCATCGGGCAGATGAAGTACGACACACCCCGATGTTTGGGCACGTCCGGATCGGTGCGAGCGATGAGGATGCCGAACTTGCTGCGATGCGCTCCGGAGGACCAGATCTTCGAACCGTTCACGATGTACCGGTCGCCGTCGCGCACGGCGCGGGTGGCCAGGTTCGCCAGATCAGAGCCGCTGTCGGGCTCGGAGAAGAGCTGGCACCAGACCTCCTCACCGGTGAGGATCGGCCACAGGTACCGGTCCATCTGAACCTGATCGCCGCCGTAGATGATCGTCGGCCCTGCCCAGCCGAGCCCG
This sequence comes from Candidatus Poriferisodalis sp., assembly GCF_965208925.1. Lineage (GTDB taxonomy): Bacteria > Actinomycetota > Acidimicrobiia > Acidimicrobiales > Poriferisodalaceae > Poriferisodalis. Next base: position 393,855 of record NZ_OZ242364.1, read on the forward strand.
ATGCCGCCGGCCAGGCGCTTCACGCCGGCCGAGGCCAGCTCCTCGTCGATCAGCAGTTGGGTGATCGGGTCGGCTTCGAGGCCGTAGGGCTTGGGCCAGTGCGGGGCCACATAGCCCGCGTGCGCCAGCGCCTCCTGGCTGGGGTTGCCGTCGTGATCGTCGAGCCAGTCGCGCACTGCGACACGGCGAGGATCGTCGTCGTCCGGCCAATCGAAGTCCATGTGCGGACCCTAGCGAAGGGCCCCGAGACGCGAACAGGCCCCCGCTCGACTGAGCAGGGGCCTGCTGCTACCCGAAGATCATGTTCGCGCCGCCGCCCGAAGGCGGGGCCGCGGCCGCGTGAGGACCAGCACGCGGATCTTGTGGGGTTCGGTGGTCCGGGTTGGAGTCGCCACCTGATGGAGACGTCCCCTTCTCGGAAGCGGGTCGCCTCAGCGCCCGGCCACCTCCAGAGTCCTGTTGCGTTTCGGCATTGCTTGGACCACCCCCTTTCTCTGGTGCAACCAGATTGCCACAGACGCGACCGGATCAGGTAACGAATTCCGATCTGATGGCTCTCGCGACTGCGGCTGCCCCGAGCGTCGCAACCAGATCAGGCTGGGTGTCCACCTCGCCGGTCGCGAGCAGGAACAGCGCATCGCCGTCGAAATTCGTGTGCGGGGGCTCGATAGCCCGGGCAATGCCCGTGTGCGCCAGGTCGGCCGCACGGCAGGCCTCTGGTTTGGTGAGCCGGGCGTTGGTGACCAAGCAGCCGATCGTCGTATTGCCGCGCTCGGGCGATTCCGGCTTTGCCGTGCCGCGGCCAGTGAATCCGGGAATCGCCTCGACCGGGTCATACGGGTAGCGCTCAGCCCCGGGCGGCGCCGTGCAACCGGCGAGCACGGTCCCATCGGCGTCGATGACGTCACCCAAGGCGTTGACCGCCACGAGCGCGCCGACGACCACATTGCCCGAGCGCTCCACCGCCGTGCCCAGTGCGCCCGACACGGAGAAGTCCCGACCAGCGACCTTGCCGATCGTGCAGCCCCGCCCGACGCCCACACGCCCGGTGGCGGGTTCGTCAGCGCTGGCGGCCTCGCAGGCAGCCCAGCCGGCCTCGGCGGTCGGCCGTGGACTGTCAGGCCCCGCGATGTCGTACAGCACAGCGGCACCCACCACCGGCACGATGCTGTCGCGGATGTCCAGCCCGCGGCCATGCTCGGCGCACCACCGCACCACGCCGTCGGCTGCTGCGAGCCCGAACACACTGTTGCCGCACAGCACCACGCCGTGGCATTCGACGCCGGCACCAGTGGGCCCCAGTGCCGCCGCCTCGCGAGTGCCCGGGGCCCCGCCTCGCACCGCAATCGCGCCCAGCGTGCCCGCCGGCGGCAGCACCACCGTCACGCCCGTCTCCGCGACCTCGTCGGTCCACGAGCCCACCAGCACCGATGGCAACCCCAACGCCATGGCCGCGCACCCTACGCGCTGGCTCGTCATCTGGGTCCATTTCGGCGACGCGAAGGACTTGCGCGGTTCTTAGCCAGCTCTCAGCCAGTCCTTAACCGGCTCTCACAATCGGTTCGTACGGTGCGGCCCGCCCGACTCGGAGGACCTCCTGCATGCCCAAACTCTTGTGGACGACACGTGTCGCAGTCGGGACACTCGTTGCGCTCATGGCGGTTGCCTGTGGAGGCGACGATTCCAGTGGCCTCGCCACGCTGCAGGGGGTGACTACCGCCGCACCCGATGAGACCCTCACGGCCGCTGGCGCCGAAGAACCTACATCCGCGGCGGGTGTGACGCAGCGCAGCAACGAGGCCGCAACCACGACCACCGCCGACGAGACCGGAGCCGAAGAATCCGTTGCCCACGACACCGCTGCTGACGACACGACGTCATCGGACGACGCCGACGATCTCACCGATGAGGAACGCCTGCTCGAATTCGCCCAGTGCATGCGCGACAACGGCGTCGAGTTTCCCGATCCCGTCGTGGAGGCCGACGGCACGATCACCTTCGGACTGCGTCCCGGCAGAGGCACCGGCGGACAGGACGCCGAGGGTCTCCAGGCCATCGGCCGCGATCCGGATCTGCCGGCAGCTCAAGCCGCGTGCAGTGAGATCATCGACGGCCAGGCTCTCGGTCCCGGCGGGCAGAACTTCGACGAAGTCCGGATCGAGCTCATGGATCGCCTGCTCGAATTCGCCCAGTGCATGCGCGACGAGGGCGTCGATGTATCCGACCCCGACCCGAATGCGTTCGGCCCCGGCAGCGGAGGCGGGAGGCCGTTCGGCGGGCTTGATTTCGACGATGCAGACGTGAGTGCAGCATTTGAGGTCTGCGGCGACCGACTGCCCGCTGGTCCAGGCCGTGGAGGCGGACAGTGACCCCTCAGCGCAAGCGCCGGCTGCTCGGCACCGCAGTGGTGGCTGTGGTTGTCGTCGCCGCCGCCGTCGTCATCCTGCTCATGTCTGGCGCCGACAACGGCGACAGCGTCGATCAGGCAGAAGAGGCCGAGATCAGCACCGTCACGGTGACCCAACGTGATCTCACCGAGTATCTGGAGATCTCCGGGACCCTCGACTACGAGGGAACGGTCACGCTCACATCTCGCGATAACGGCGTGCTTATGCACCTTGCAGACGAGGGGACGATCCTGCGTCAAGGCGAGCAGATCTACCTTGTCCGCTATGAGCCATCAGAGGCGGAGACCGCGCGCGTCCTCGCTGGGGTGGCCTCGGCTCGAGATGCGCTGTCGGCCGCTGCCGACAAGCTGGACGACGCCACCTCTGGGCCCGACGAAGCTGACGCTGCAGCGGCGCGGGCTGCAGTGGCGGAGGCCGTCGAGGCCCGCGACCGGCTGATCGAACCGCCGAGCCCCGCGGAGATCAGCAGCGCTCAAGCTGCAGTAGCTGCTGCATCAGAGGCCTTGGACGCGTTGGACAATCCCACAGCCGGTGACCTCGCGTCTGCGAGGGCAGAGATCGCTACAGCCGAAGCCAGACTGGCCGAGCTGAAGGCGGGCCCACCCGAAGCCGAAATCGACACAGCACGAGTGGCGGTGCAGATCGCCGAGCAAACACTGGCCGATCTGACAGCAGGGCCGTCCGAAGCCGAAATCGACACAGCACAAGCAGCAGTGCAAACAGCCAAACAAGCACTCGCCGACCTGCAAGCAGGCCCATCCGAAGCCGAAATCGACACAGCACAAGCAGCAGTGCAAACAGCCAAACAAGCACTCGCCGACCTGCAAGCAGGCCCATCCGAAGCCGAAATCGACACAGCAGAGGCGAATCGGCTGGCTGCTTGGGAGAGGCTCCGCGACGAGCTTCAGCATTCCGACAACGAAGTCGAAGTCGAGCTGGCGCGTGCGGAGTTGCTCACTGCCGAAGAGATCCTCGCTGCTCTCCAAACAGGTCCAACCGATGCCGAGATCGACGACGCCCAAGCCCGCGTTCTCACCGCCGAACAGAACCTCGCCGACCTGCAGGCAGGCCCCACCCAAGCCCAGATCGACGATGCCCAAGCCGGCTCACTGGCTGCTGAAGAGGCCCTGGCCGACCTGTTGGCCGGCCCGACCGACGCAGAGATCAACGAAGCCGAAGCCCAGGTACTGACTGCCGAAGAGGCGCTCGCCGATCTGCTCGCAGGCCCGACCGAGGCAGAGATCAACGAAGCCGAAGCCCAAGTGCTCACCGCCAAAGAACGGCTGGACCTGCTTGAGCGTCCCACCCATGTTCAGTACGCGCAGGCACGCGCCGACCTCGACGCCGCCGAAGAATCGCTCGCCGATCTTCGCTCCGGGCCTACGCAGGCTGAGATCGATACGGCAGACGCCTCCATCCTGACCGCAGAGCGGGCACTTGCTGACCTGCTCGCTGAGGTGACCGCCGCAGAACTCGCAGCACTCGAAGCGTCTCTGGCCAGCGCCGAAGCGGAGCTCGTCAGCGCCCAAGCGGAAGTGACTGCTCACGGACAGACACACCGACCGCTGCACCTCCTCTACGGCAGCATCCCGACGTACCGAGACATGACGGTCGGCCTCGAAGGCCCCGACATCAGGCAGCTCGAAGAGAACCTGGCCAGCTTGGGCTTCGGAGACGACGCGTTCGCGGTCGACGGCGTCTTCGACGATCACACCGCTGCCGCGGTGGGGCGCTGGCAGCAAGCAACCGGGCAGCACATCGACGGCATGGTGGGCACCGCTGACGTGCTCTTCGTCGCAGGTCCCTCGGTGATCGAATCCTGGGAGCCGGGCATCGAGATCGGTCAAGAGTTGGCAGCCGGCAGGACGCTCGTCTCGCTCACCGTGGTCGAGACTCCCGAGCGAGCCAGCATGACGACAACGCAGCGGGTCACAGCCAATCTGCCGCTCGGCGATCGTGACCTCGTCTCGGTCGGCATCGAAGTCAATGTCGAGCTGCCGGACGACTCCGACGTCACCGGAACCGTCTCCGCCATCAACCCCTCGCCTGTGCTCGACACCCAAACGGGCGAGAACTATGTCGAGGTGACGATCCTGCTCTCCGAGCCCGCCTCGCCGATTTGGATCGGCGCAACGGTCACCGTCGAGATCACCCAAACGCTGATCCCCGGCGCCCTGGTGGTGCCCGCCACTGCCCTGCTCGCCCTCGTCGAAGGCGGCAGTGCTGTGGAAGTGCTCAACGCCGACGGCTCGGTGCGTCTCGTGGGCGTCGAGACCGGGCTGTTCGTCGACGGCGACGTCGAGGTGATCAGCCCCGAACTCGAGGCCGGCATGCGCATCGTGGTTCCGCGGTGAATCCCGCGGCACCGGCCATCGAGCTGCGTGATGTATCCAAGCGCTACGCCGGCTCACCGCCGGTGATCGCGCTGGATCGGGTGACCGTGCAGATCTGCCAGGGCGAGATGGTTGCGGTCGTCGGGCAGTCGGGCAGCGGCAAGTCCACGATGCTCCACGTCATGGGCACGCTCGACCAGCCGACGAGCGGCTCGGTGCTGATCGAAGGAATCGACACCTCAGCGCTGCCCGACGACCGTCTCGCAGCAATCCGGGGCCGTCGCGTCGGCTTCGTCTTCCAACGCTTCTTCCTGCTGGCCGGAATTCCCATCATCGACAACGTCGCAAACGGCTTGCTCTACACCGGCACCTCGCGCGCAGAACGGCGCACGGCCGCGGAGGCCGTGCTGGAGCGCGTCGGGCTCGGCGACCGCATCTGGCACCGACCCAACGAACTGTCCGGCGGGGAAACGCAGAGAGTGGCCATTGCTCGCGCACTGGTCCATCGACCTGCGTTCATCCTGGCCGACGAGCCCACGGGCAATCTCGACTCTGCGTCATCGGCATCGATCATGGATCTCTTCGGGTCGCTGCACGAAGAAGGCCGCACGATCGTGATCGTCACGCACAACGAGGCGATTGCTGCAGCACTGCCTCGGCAACTGCAGATCCTCGATGGACGGCTCGAACGTGACATCCGCATCGACGCAAGTCGCTGACGCGCCCGCTGACTTGGTGGCCCGGTGACCTTCGAGCCAGCGCAGTCGGCTCACGGCACCCCCGTCGGTGCCATCGCGCCAAGTCGCCTGCGTCTCTCTGAAGTCATTCGAGTCGGTCTCGGATCGCTCGCAGCCCGCAAGCTGCGTTCCGTTCTGTCGGCTCTGGGTATCGCCATCGGCATCGCGTCGCTGGTCAGCGTGCTCGGCCTGTCGGATTCGTCCAAGTCGGCGCTGCTGGATCAGATCGGTGCCCTCGGCACCAACCTGCTGACTGTCGAAGCCGGATCAGGGTTCGGTGCTGGCGATGCGGCACTGCCCGGCACAGCCGTCGCAACCGTCGGCCGCGTCTCGACCGTCGAGGCCACGGCGGCCGTGTACAGCGTCGGCGTCGGCGTCTACCGCAACGACCTCGTGCCCGAGGATCGCACGGGCGGGATCAGCGTGTTCGCGACCGATCCAGGGCTGATGGGCACGCTGAACGGCAGCATCGCGCAGGGAGCGTTCTTCACCGAAGCGACGCGGGCGCATCCAGTTGCCGTCGTCGGCGCGGTGGCGGCTGAACGCCTGGGTATTCGCAGCCTGGACACTCCCGTCGAGCTGTACATCGGAGGACGCTGGGTCGAAGTCCTCGGAGTTCTCGAGCCGTTCGCGCTGGCGGCGGACCTCGACCGGGCCGTCCTGATCGGCGACCTCGCGGCGGAGACCTACTACGACGTCGAGCTCGCGCCGACCGTCGTCTATGTGCGTGTCGACGAAGATCACATCGACGCGACTCGTGACGTGCTGGCCGGAACGATCGATCCTGAGAATCCAGAAGAAGTCGAGATCAGCCGGCCATCGGACCTGCTGGAGGCAAGATCGGCAGCCGAGAGCTCCTTCACCGGGTTGTTCCTGGGCCTCGGGGCAGTGGCGCTGCTGGTCGGCGGCATCGGCGTGGCAAACGTCATGGTGATCGGCGTCATCGAACGGCGGGGCGAGATCGGCCTGCGCCGAGCCATCGGGGCGACACGGGCGCACATCCGTCGCCAGTTCCTCACCGAAGCCTTGACGCTCGCCTCGCTGGGCGGTGCCGTCGGGGTGCTGATGGGAGTGTCGGTGACGTACGTGTACGCGACCGCGCAGGGGTGGCGGGTGATCATCCCGACGGTGGCACTCGTCGGCGGGCTCGCCGCGGCGGTCCTGATCGGAGCGATCGCCGGCCTCTACCCGGCAATCCGGGCCGCCAGAGTGTCGCCGACCGAAGCCCTCCGCTCGGACTGATTCGCCGGCTATTCGGGGGGCTCAGCGCCGCCGGAAACGGCAGCGGCGTCGCTGCGTTCGCGGAACATCTCGCCCATCGCGGCCACGGCGCCGAGCACGCCGCTGGTGTCGAGCGGCAGGAAGATCTTGGTGGCCTGGCCGTTCGCAACGCCTTGCAGCGCTTCGAGGTACTTGATGGCGATCAGGTCGTCGGTGGGATCGCCATTGTGGATCGCCAGGAAGACACGCTCGATGGCCTGACCCTCACCCTCAGCCACGGTCAGCTTCTGGTACTTGTCGGCATCTGCCACCCGCTTGATGGCCTCGGCCTCGCCCTCGGCCCGCAGGATCTGCGACTGCTTCACACCCTCCGCCTGCAGGATCGCCGCACGCTTCTCGCCTTCGGCCTCGGTGACGGCAGCACGCCGGTCACGCTCGGCCTTCATCTGGCGGTGCATGGCGGTGGTCACATCGGCGGGCGGCTCGATGCGCTGGATCTCGACTCGCACCACACGGGTGCCCCACTTGTCGGTGGCGTCGTCGAGGATCTGGCGCAGCTTGGAGTTGATGACCTCGCGCGACACCAGCGCATCATCGAGCTGCAGATCGCCGACCACGTTGCGCAGGTTCGTCTGGGCCAGCTTGGTCACCGCGATGATGAAATTGCCGACCGCGTACTTCAGCTTCACCGGGTCGGTGGGCTCGTAGTAGATGACGGCGTCGACGGTGACCGCCACGTTGTCCTTGGTGATGACCTCCTGGGGAGGCACGTCCACGACCTGCTCGCGCATGTCCACCTTCAGGATGCGCTGCACGAACGGGATGACGAAGCGAAGGCCCGGCTCGACCGTCATCCGGTACTTGCCCAGGAACTCGATGAGGCCCTGCTCGAAGGGCCGCACGATGCGCAGGCCCTTCGCGGCGATCACAAAGATCGCGAGCGCAATGATTGCCAGGAGGATGACTCCGGGGTTGATGCTGTCCATCAGTCGCTCCTTGGGGTGGCGGTCTCGTCGTCTGGGGCGGGCGGCTGGTCTGCGCCGGCGGCGTCGCTGCTGCCGTCACCGGCATCGAGGTCGGCCGGTGACCCAGGAGCATCTGGGCTCGGCCCTGGCGCGGTCGGGTCCACATGGGGCACGTAGTCGTCAGGCGGCGGCTCGACGAATTCGACTTGCAGCTTGGTGCCAGCGAGCGCGACAACCCGCACCAGCGAGCCCTCCTCGATGCGGCCCGCCTCCTGGCAGGCCGCCCGCCACTCGTCGGATTCCACGCGCACCCGGCCGGTGTTGTTCACCGGATCGATGAGCTCAACGACGCGTCCCGACATGCCGATGTAGCGGTTCGCGCCGACCGGAAGGTCGTCGGGGCGGTCCTGGCGGCCCATGAAGCGGCGCAGCACCAGCATGGAGACTGCCGTGCCGCCGAAGAACAGCAGCCATTGGACGGCGCCGTGCAGGTCGAGCCACGCCGCGGCTGCAGCCAGCACCGCACCGAGTGCAAACGGCAGCAGGAAGAAGCCGGCGGTGAAGATCTCACCGATGCCCATGACCATCGCCACCGCGACCCAGACCCATCGCCACAGTTCGTTGTCCACCCGAACCCCCTCGTCGGACGTGGTGCAAGTATGCCCCGCCCCAGCGAGCCCGTTGCCGCGTCAGCGCCTCTGCCGTGCTTGTTGATGTTGCCCGCGTGATGTCAGCAGGCGCGTTGCTCCCTCAGCGCCTCTGGCATTGGGGGCACCAGGTGCTGGAGCGTTGGTCCAGCACCCGGCGGCGCAATTCGGTGCCGCAGCGCACGCACGGCTCGCCCGCCCGGCCGTAGCAGACGAAGTACTTCTGATTGTCCCCTGCGCCTTCGAGGCTGTAGTAGTCGCGCAGCGTGCTGCCGCCGCGTTCGATGCTCGCTCGCAGCACATCTCGCAGCGCTTCCAGCAGCCGTTCGGCTCTCGGCTTCGAGATCGCTCGGGCTGACGGGTTGATGCGTGCCAGGAACAGCGCCTCGTCGGCATAGATGTTGCCGACACCGGCGACCAGCCGCTGGTTCAGCAGTTGGGTCTTGATGCGCTGGCTGGACCGTCGGCTCGCCTGCCAGAACGCAGCAGCCTCCAGGCCGCCCTCGAGCGGCTCGGGACCCATGGCAGCCAGCGTGGGCAGATCCCGGTAGTCGCCCCGGTCGCAGACGGCGATGCGGCCGAAGCGGCGCACATCGTGAAAGCAGAGGGTCTCGCCGTTGTCGAGACGCCACCACGCCCGCACATACGGGTCACCAGCGCTCACTGCGTTCTGTGCCATCACCTCGGCTGCCGGCCCGTCGACGGGGCGTGACAACATTTCATGAGCCTCGGGCACATCGGCGAAGCACAGCCGCCCGGTCATGCCGAGATGCACGATCAGGTCACGCCCGCAGTCCAGTTCGGCGATCAGATACTTGCCGCGCCGGCGCACCGTCTCGATCTCGCTGCCGACGGCATCGGTGCCCGAAGCGAATTTGCGCGATGGGTGGGCCCACGCCTCGACGATCCGGCAACCGGTGAGCGGTCCTTCCAGCTGGCGCCGGACGACCTCCACCTCGGGAAGCTCAGGCATGGCGGCTCAGGAAACAGGCCTCGGTTCGGGTGCCGGAGCGATCGGTGTCACGTCCGGATCAGCGGAACTTCGGCGGGCGCTTCTCCAGGAACGCAGCCACTGCCTCACGGTGATCGTCGGATGCACGAGCGACATTCAGCGCCTCCAGCTCTCGGCGTTGCACCGCAGCCAGATCGGTGTCAGAACCGTTGACGGACAGCAACTGCTTGGTGAGCTGCAGCATGGTGGGCGGGTTCTCTGCGTAGCTTCTCGCCCGTGCGAGGGCCGCTTCCAGCACGTCTCCATCGGTGACGTCGTCGACGAGGCCCATCTCACCCGCTTCGGCGCCGGTGACAATCCGGCCGGACAACGCAAGGTCCGACGCCGCGCCCCAGCCGCAGCGCTGGATGAGGATGTGCGATGACGCCAGTTCCGGCGTGACGCCCATCTTCACGAAGCGGCACGACAGCTTGGCCTCGCTGTGGGCGATGAGGAAGTCCATCGACAGGATCATGGTGAGGCCGACGCCGATCGAAGCGCCGTTGATTGCCGCCACCATGGGCTTGGAGCCGCGCACAAGCTCGACCCAGTCGTCTGCAGCCGAGTCATCGTGAGCCGCCGCTTCGCCCACGCTGCTGCCCGCCTCATCGGCCGCATCGATGCGGGCCGCGAAGACCTCGGCGATGTCGGCGCCGGCGCAGAAACCGCGGCCCGCACCAGTGATGACGAACGCCCCGATCGACGGATCGTCGTTGCCAGCCCGCACCGCGTGCGTCAGCTCGGCATGCATGCGCGGCGTCCACGCGTTCAGCTTCTCCGGCCGGTTCAGTGTCAGCACCCGCACGTCGTCGCTGTCGGTCACAGTGATCTGCTCGTACACAAACTCGCTCATGTCGATGCTCCCAAGTTCGCAGGATCGGGCTACAGCATGGCCGCTGTGCGCGCAGCGGCGCTCACGCAGCCAGGGGCGCACGTCGAGATTGCGGAGGGCGGACTTGCCCTCTGCGACGTTGGGACCTGCTGGATCACTGGAGCAGGGGGCGAGTCCGCCCTCCGCAATCGGGGTCAGGCAGCCAGCCCGGTCCTCCGCCGGTGCTCGAGCTGGCCTTCGGGACAGTCGTCGCGGTAGGGACACCAGCTGCACAGCGGGCCCGGCGTGGGTTCGAAGCAGCCGGTGGCAGCGGCCTCCGTGATCCGACCCCACGTGTCGCAATGCTCGTCGACCGCCGCCGCGACGGCGTCGGCGTCGAATGGCCGTGCGATCTCGGTGGGCCGGCGGTCGTCGCGGCCCGCGCCTGTCTCGCCCAGGTACAGCAGCCGCACGTCGCTGACGTCGTCGCCGACCGACTCCAGCGCGGCCGCATACAGCCAGACCTGCGACAGGCGGCTGTCGAGGAAGCGCTGCGAGGGCGGGCGGCCGGTCTTGTAGTCGGTGATTCGCAGACCCTCGGGCACCCGGTCGACGAGATCCACGATGCCCCGGAACGGCACGCCGTCCAGCGACGTGTGGATGTCGCGCTCGCGATCCACCACGTCGACGGCCGCGGGATCCACCAGCTGGAAGTACCCCTCGATGTCGGTCCAAGCGTTCCATCGAAAGGCCCGTTGTTGGGCTTCAGGCAGCTCCAACGCCACAAAGTCGGGGTTCCCGGCGAGCTGTGGCCACAGATCCCGGCAGATGGCACGAGCTCGTTCGAGCGTGCGCTGTGCGGGCGCGACCGCGAGCAGCTCCTCCAGCACGTGATGCACGAACGTGCCGCGCAGCGCCGGCTCTCCGGGAGGGTCCGGCAGCTTGTCGACATAGCGGAACTTCCAGCGCCTCGCGCACTGCCGGAACGTCGACGCGCCTGAAGGACTCAGGCTCCGCGGAAGCTCGACCTCTTGCGCATAGTCGACTGCCGCGCTGCCGATGCGGGGTTCCACGTTCACAGCGTGGCCCATCTGCTCATCGGGCGCGTGGATGGTTTCTCAGCGGTTGCGCCAGCGCCGCCACAGCCACCACGCCACGACCGCGGCAATCAGCCATCCGACGGCGACGGCCCCGCCGAACGCTGCGAGCAGGCGCCGGTCGACCGGCTCGGCTTGACGCGGCAGCAGGTGCGATGCAGGCGCGGGAGCCGGATCGGCATCGGTGTCGGCAACCGGCACGCCTGCGGCGGTCGGAGCGGCTGTTGTTTCGGCGGACTCAGCTGCGGGCAGATCGCCCGGGAGCGCGGCCGTGCCGTCGACACTCGGCCGTGGTCGGTTCGGGTCGTAGTTGGCCATATTCAAGCCCTGCAGCGGCGAGCAATCCGAGCGTACCGCCGACCCGTCAGGCCAATCGGCTCTGCAAGTCGGCCCACAGCCCATCAAAGGCCTGCACCGCTTCGGGTGCGCCGGGCCTGCGACCGAGCGCCCGCAGCGGCAGCGACTGCCCGGAGGCCTCGGCGATGGCGGCCCGCTGCGGGATGGGCGGCAACAACTCGGCGCCGAAGCGCTCAGCGAGCTGCTGGGCCCAATAGGCGTTGTCACGCGTGCGCCCCACACGATTCAGCACGACGCCCGCAATCGTGGGCGTGCCCTGGCGTTGCGCGACTCGACTGACGGTGGACCGCATGAGATCGACGCCATCGGCTGCCCAGGCGGCTGGTTCGGTCACCACCAGCGCACGGTCGGCTGCGAACAGCCCGTTGATGCAAAGCAGGCCCAATGACGGCGGGCAGTCGATGAGAAGGAGATCATGGTTCGCGCCGGCGAGCGCGATGCGCAGCCGATCCTGCGCACCCACCAGGTCAGCAGCCATCTGCGGTTCCCGGCTCGCGAGCGCATAGCTGCCCGGGACGAGTTGCGGGCACGGCCCGTCGGACGGCCAGCGAGCGTCGGTGGCCGCCGCGAGCGCAGCGCCCGGGGTCGGATCGGCGAGTGCGTCATCGACGTTCGGCGAGCCGCTCCACACACCGAGGCCAGCCGACGCATTGGACTGCGGGTCGAGATCCACGACGAGCACGTTCAGCCCTGAAGCGCACGCTGCCTCAGCAATGCCGAGTGCGACCGTGGTCTTGCCCACGCCGCCCTTCTGATTGACCACTGCCAGCGTCGTCATCGCGAGTGCCTCAGTCGGGCCTGAGCGAGCATCGCATCACGGCGCTGCGGCCGCCAGCGGCGAGGACAAGTCGATGCCGCAGAGGGCCGCCGCGGCCACCAGCTCGCCCCGCAGCGTGGCACCGGCGGCCCCTCGCTCGACGGCAGCGGCGGCGGCGAGCATCGCAGTGCGAGCCAGCGGCGCATTGAGGTCGTCATCCAGCACAGCCTGCACCTCGGCGAGCAGGCCCGATGACCCGTCGCCCGATCCGGCGGCAGGCGAAGCGCCGGCGGCGGCTGCCACCAGCGTGTCCAGCTCGCGCTGGGCCGTGAGGCCCTCCGAATCGAACCACTCCCATTCGGTGCGGTAGTGGTGCGCCATGAGCGCCAGCCGGATGGCCCTGGGGTCGACGCGGGCACGCAGATCGGAGATGAAGACCAGGTTGCCGAGCGACTTCGACATCTTGTGCCCTTGGTAGGACACGAGTCCCGCATGCACCCAGTAGCGGGCCAGCGGAGCGCCGTGCACGGCCTCGCTTTGCGCGATCTCGCACTCGTGGTGGGGGAACACCAGATCGCCACCCCCGCCATGAATGTCGATGGTCTTGCCAAGCGCCGCGTAGCCCATCGCCGAGCACTCGATGTGCCAGCCTGGCCGTCCCGGGCCGAACGGCGACGGCCACGATGGCTCGCCGTCTGTGCTGGCCTGCCACAGCACAAAATCGAGCGGGTTGCGCTGCCGGGGATCGTCGGGTGTGCCGCCGCGCTCGGCGGCCAGCTCGGTCATGCGGTCGGCGCTGTAGCCGGACAGCTTCCCGAATTCTGGGAACGTGGTGACGTCAAAGAAGACTCGATCTGCGGAGATGTAGGCATGCCCGGCATCGAGCAGTCGGGAGATCATGGCGATCATGGCGTCGATAGACCGGGTGGCCCGCGGCTCGTGTGCCGCAGGCCGTGTTCGAAGTGCCGCCATGTCGGCTTCGAAGCGATCAATCTCTCGTTCGGCCAACGACAGGTAGTGCTCGCCCAACTCAGCCGCCTTGGGCAGGATGCTGTCGTCGACATCGGTGTAGTTGCGCACCAGCGTGACCGTGTGGCCCATGTCTTCGAGCCGGCGGATCAGCAGGTCGTAGGCCAGATAGGTGGCGGCGTGCCCCAGGTGGGTGGCGTCATAGGGCGTGATGCCGCACACATACATGCCGACGTGATCGCCGAGCTCCATCTCGACGACGGAGCGCTGCGCGGTGTCGTAGATGCGCATTCCCACGGCCCGACACGGTACTGTCGGAGCGGGTGGACAAGCGTGGCGGCGATCGTGCGCTGCTTGAGCGGATTGCCCTGTACCGGCATCGCCGGGAGCTGCCGCCGCTCCAACCCGCGCTCATCGATGAGCTTGCCGAATGGCTGAGAAGCCACGGCTCCGACCCCCTCACCTACGTGTGCGATCTCTTCGAGCGCCACCAAGTCGTCTTCGTCGGCCACCACACCCCCACACGCCGCGCCGGGCTGTTCCTGCAGGATCTCGTGGCAGCGGCCTACCGGTCAGGCGTAGGCATCGTGGCGATGGAGTACGCGTGCGTCGATGACCAGGCTCGGCTTGACGCGGTGGTCACCGGCTCGACGTTCGACGAGCAGCTCGCGCGAGACGCATTGCTCCGCTGGGGCATACGCCACAACTTTGTTTACCGCGAATACCTCAACGTGCTGAGCGCGGTCTGGGAGGTGAACCGTCGCTTCGCCGGCGGCGGGCCGCACATGCGCGTCCTGGCGCTCGACTACGACTTGGACCTCGATGCCGTCACCGACACGGCCGACCTGCGCACCTCGTACGCGTGGCCGCACCTGCGCAGCCGCGGCCCGGTGTCGGCACACATGTGCGATGTGCTGCTTGCCGAGGTCATCGAGCCGGGTCATCGCGCGCTCGTGCTTGCCCGCACAGCTCACGCGCTTACCCGGGCGAGACGGCTGCCCCACCGGGTGTGGGATGCGATCGACGCAGAGATCGTGGGCGGTCACGTCGTGGGCGCAGCGAACCGTGTGTACGAGGTAGTCGCCGATCGCGCCGTCACCGTGCTGATCCACGAACCTCTGCCAGCCGACGGCGAGCTCTGCGACTATGCGCTGGTTGCCGACGGCGTGCTCGACGCAGCGTTTGCCATGCACGACGACCTGGCCGTGCCGCTCGCCTTCGACGTCGATCAGGGGCCCGCAGCCCGGCTCGGCTGCACGACGAGCCTCGATCGCGCGCCGCTCGGAAGCCTTGCTACCGGCTGGATCTACCTCGAACCCGACTACGAGCGCCGGGCGCCGACGCCGCTGCCCGAGCCGGTACCTGCGGTGTACGTGGAACACGCCAGGCGGTACGCCCTCGATCCGGCGCTGCGAGACGAGAAGTCGACCCCCGGCGACTTTGCGGCGGCCGTGTCCGAATCGGCAGCGGCAGCAGAGCTGGCCTGGACACAGGTGCTGTAGATCCGCGCGCTGTCAGATTCCGGGCCGCCAGCGGCAGACTCATAGGCGGTGCCGCCCGAAACCACCACCGACGATGAGCGGCCCGTGTCCGCGCTCCAGTCCCCTGAGGAGTACTTGGGCGATCTCTGCGGTCGCCACCAGATCGTCCTGCTCGGCGATCAGGTGGGGGTCCGTCAGCACCTGGGTTTCCTGGCGGGCACGCTCACCGAGCTAGCCGACAACGGCGTGGAGAATCTCGCCTGGGAATTCACCAACTCGCGCAGTCAGGCCGAGCTTGATGCCCTCATCAACGCGCCGGTGTGGGACAGCCGAGCCTGCGCCGATCTCTTCGTCGATCTGCTCGGTGCCGGATTCGGCTACGAGGAGTACGCCGAAGTTCTGCACGCGGTCTGGAGGCACAACGAAGCCGAGCGCCGCCGGGACGCCGACCGGCGGCCCATCCGTGTGATCGCACTGGGCCTGCCCACCTACGTGGAAGACCCCGACCTGCTCGACGGCCGCTCTGCCGGCGAGCTGGGGCTGCGGAACTGGTCGCTCGGCGGGCACTACCGGGACATGTCTGCGTTTCACGCTGCGAGCGTGCTCACCACCGAGGTGCTCCGCCGGGGAGAGCGTGCGCTCGTGTACATGAGCGTCGCCGCCACCACCACCGGCCTCGTCGAGTGGGTCGACGGCTCACCGACAACGTCCGCAGGCAACCTCCTGTGGCGCTGGATGAGCGACGGATGCCGGCGAGTCGTGTTCCACGGCACTGTGGCCGACACTGCCGCCACCGAACGGGTCGAGGAGCTGATCTCACGCTCGCCCGAAGGGCGAGGCGGCACCGACATCCGCTTCGGCCTGGACTTGGCAGCGTCAACGCTCGGCAGCGTCGCGATGACGGAGGTGCATGGTTCCCTCGACGGAGCCGATACCTCGCTGCGACTGCGCGAGGTGGCCGACGGCTACGTCTATCTGGGGCCGCGAGCCGATTGGGAACCGTGCGCGCTGATCGATGACCTGATCACCGACGAGAACTTCGCGAGTGCCGAGGCCCGCTACCGGGCACTCGATCCCCGTCCGGAGCCCTACACACGCGACGAGCTCGACGAGGTGCGCCGTTCCGGCCAGCAGGAGCTGTCAGGAGCCTGGCCGCCCCTGCCAGAGCCGCCCGAGGAGCCGAAGCGGCGTTTCGCACGGTTCCGTGAGAGGGGCGCGGACAGATGAACCCCTCGTTGTCGCACCCGATGCTTCCCGCTCTTGTTCGCTGTCGCTCACGGGCCGCTCGGGCCACGGCTTCGCCTGTCGGCTCAGCCTCTGAGGACGACCAGTAGCGAACACCGTGCTGCACCGCATCGACGAGATCCCGCTTCGGGCCGCTGGGGGGACGGGCCGCCTGTTCGTGACCAACTTTTCCGCGGTCGGGCCGGACCCGAGCGGCGCGCTGGATCGCGTGGGCGTATCGGTCGTGGCGTGCATGCTGACGCCGCACGAGATCGAGCTGCGCTATCCCGACTACGGCGAGTGGCTCGCCACTCACAGCGACACCGCCGGCAGCCCCCGGGCACTCTGGCTGCCCACGCCCGACGGCGGCGTGACGACGGACGGGCCGGTGCTCGAACTCGTAGAGGCAGTCGTCGCAGCGCTCGACCGCGGCGACAGCGTCCTCGTGCATTGCGGTGCCGGCATGGCTCGCACGGCGGTGATCGGGATCCTGACAATGGTGGCCTTCGGCGCCGACCCGGCTATCGCTGCTGTCGACTTCCGGGCAGCCCGTCCCGGCGGAGGTCCCGACGGTCCTCCCCAGGAACGCCAGATCGCTCGCCTCGTCCCCGAAGCCAGACAGCTGCGCCCGAGCAGTTGAGGCTGCTCAAGCCACGGCGGTGTCTGCACCGTCGTGTTCTTCCCAGCGCCAGCCTGAGCGGACCATGATGCAGCGGCGGCGCGGGCCGGGGGCATCCAGATCGCCGTCGGGAAAGGCCGAATCGCCGACATAGACGGCAATGTGGCCCGGATCGGTATCCGGCGACGGGATGATCTGCGTGTGGAAGCACGTGTGGCCCTTGATCGAGGCCAGCACATCGGCAGTGCGGGTGAATCCTGACAGCCAGGTGAGCGTCACGAACGTGGGCGTAACGAATTCGATCTCGGCGGCTGCGCGCCGCTCCAACGCGGCCGCCGGTGACACCCAAGCATGGTCGAGGATCTCGCTTCCGTCGACGCGCACCGCCTCGAGGTCGGCTGGCGCCTCGCAGATGAAGAAGTGCGTCGAGAACCGCTTGGGGCGGATCGGCGGCGGCAGCCAGTGGGCGAAGTGAGTCAGCTCGGCGCGAGACAAGTCGATGCCGGCTTCTTCGTGCGCCTCCCGCACTGCTGCTGTTCGAAAGCCGCGCCGGTCGCCGTCATGCAGGCCATTTGCGCCAGCGGTGCGAGGGTCGCACGCCGCCACCACATCGCCGGGGGTGTCACGATCGGGCGGGTCCACTCGGCCGCCGGGAAACACCCACATACCGCCGAAGAACCCTCGTGAGTTTCGCTGGAGCATGAGCACCTCGATGTGCGCTCCTGCGTCGCTCGCCGCGGCGTCGAAACCGTGACCCGGCGCAGCCGCAGGTGTGCCGTCGCGCAGCACCACGACGGTCGCCGCGTCGATCGGCGCGGGCGGCGCTGCGGGGGCATCAGTCATGCGGCCGGCCTACGCGGTATCCCGGGTTCGCAACTCCAAGCGATCGGAGCCGGCGTCCATGCCGGGCAGCGGGCGCGAGACGTAGCCGCTGTGCTGCGCCAGCAGCTCCACCACCATCTCCTCGACTTCGGCCCAGTCATGCGCCCGTGGTCCGTCCACCTGAGCGTTGTAGGGCTGGTCGAACGTGATCGCGTGCCCGCCCGCGGCACGGATGTCGATCACGTTGTGCGGAGCGTCTTCGATATAGGCGTCGGCGTTCACCATCGCCTTGTCAGCCACAAAACAGATGTCGCGATAGGGAATGCGCTCGCGGTCGAGCCACTCCACCGTGTCGCTCACCGTCACGCGGTGGCCCCAGCTCACATACAGGCGGTGGGTGACGATCCGAATCCACACCCCTGCGTCAGACAGCCGCCACAGCGCCTCGGAGCACCCCGCCATCGGCTCCATCTCACGGAACATGCGGTAGTCGATGACGGCGATGCGATGGAGCTCTTCGAATTCGCCGTCGGTGAGACCCCACTCGCTGAAATTCCAGCCACGCACGAGCGGCAGCGAGTCCTCCGGGACCCCGCGCTCGGCCGCCACCACGCGACGGAAGGCCTCGGTGTGCATCCCGCACACGCCGTCGAGGTCCACTGCCAATACGAACGCAGGCATCTCTGCAACCTAACAACGCGGCCTGTGTTCGCTCGGGCGCATTGCCGTGGTTCCTGCACCGGCGCGGTCGCCGCCGTTTCCGCCGCTCGCGCACCCGGCGGCGTCACCCGCCGCCGGGTGCGAAGCTGTGGCGGATGCAGACCGATGCCGGAGAGCGCAGCGTTCACGACCTCGGCGGCGTGACCGGATACGGGCCGGTGCCGCACGATCCGGCGGAGCCGCCGTTCCACGCCGACTGGGAGAAGCGCGTGTTCGGCCTGCTAGGCGCGGTCACCTCCGCGACCGCTCGCCGGCCCGGCGAATTCCGATACGCCTTGGAGCGCCTGCATCCCGACGACTATTTCAAGAACGGCTACTTCGGGCGCTGGCTCGCCGGTTTCGAGGTACTGCTTGACGAGTACGGCGTAGTCAGTCGCAGCGATCTGGCCCTCCGGATGGCCGAGCTGAGAGATGTGGCTTTGCTGGAGGCCGGACGCAGAGACCTGATCCCCACCGCGACCTCTCAGGCGACGCCGGCACGGCGGGTCGCCCCCGTCGCTGACCGCAATCCGGCATCGCTGCCGCCCGACCGACCGACTCCGACGCCGCAACGTCGCACGGTTCGGCGCGAACTCGCTGATCCGCCCCGATTCGACGTCGGCGATCACGTCGTCGCTGCAGCGCCTGCGCAACCTGGCCACACACGGCTGCCGGGTTATGCAGAGAACAAGCTCGGCATCGTCGTGAAGCTCCACCCCGCGGAGGTGCTGCCCGACAGCACAGCGCACAACAGGGGTGAGCGGCCCCAGCACGTCTATTGCGTGGGCTACGACGCCCAGACGCTGTGGGGCGATGAGGCTGAGCCGAACACCACCATTCACGTCGACCTCTACGAGTGCTACCTGAGACCGGCGGACGACTGAGCTGACGGCGACGGAGGAACGGATGCACGACGACCACGGACACGGCCACAGCCATCCCCACGACGACTACGACGCGTCATCGCCGCAGATCCGCATTGAGGCGCTGGAAGACCTCTTGGTGGAACGAGGAATCGCCGACCGGGGACGGATCGACGCGACCATCGAGCGCTTCGAGCACGACATCGGCCCGATGATCGGTGCCGAATTGGTTGCCCGAGCCTGGGCCGACGCCGGCCTGCGGACTCGTCTGCTCGACGATGCCGACACCGTCGTGGCCGAGCTGGGCGTGCGCGGCGCGGAGATCGAGCACATCGAGATCAAGGCCAACGGGCCCGGGGTTCACAACGTCGTGGTCTGCACGCTGTGCTCGTGCTATCCGTGGGCGCTGCTGGGCTTGCCGCCGAATTGGTACAAGAGCCCCGAGTACCGGGCACGCATGGTGCGTGAGCCACGGGCAGTGCTGTCCGAGATGGGCTTGGAGCTCGGACCTGACACCGAGCTGCGCGTCTGGGATTCCAGCTCAGAGACGCGCTTCTTGGTGCTGCCCGAACGTCCCGCGGGCACCGAGGGTTGGCCCGTGGATCGCTTGGCCGAGCTGGTCACACGTGACTCGATGATCGGCGTGGCCCGGGCCGCCGAACCCAACGGTCAGTGAAGCGGCGCTCATGAGCATCGACCTGCTGGAAGGCACTCCGGCCGCGCCGCCGCGCGACAACGGCGAGTTGATCTTCTCCGAGCCGTGGCAGGCCCGGGCATTCGGCCTGGCAGCCGACCTGGTCGACGGCGGTTGCTTCGCCTGGGACGAATTTCGCGTGCATCTCATCGAGGCCATCTCACGTTGGGAGACGGCATCCGACGGCGGCGACGTGGCCGAGCCATGGGACTACTACCGCTGTTGGCTGACTGCTCTCGAGCACGCAGTGGCCGAGCGAGAACTGGTCAGCGGTGACGCGGTTGCCGATCACGCGGCCGTGTACGCCTCCCGCCCCGCTGGCCACGACCACTGAATCTGCTGCCGAACCTGCCCCAGTCCGCCGGCAATTGTCCAAGTCCGCCGGTATCTGTCCGCACCGGTCGGCGCCTGCCAGCACGCGCCTGCTCCGTGCGGGTGTCAGACTGTGCCTATGAGCACCGTCACCTTTCACGATCCGCGAGGTGAGGCCAAGACTGCGCCCGAGCCGTACGCGCTCAGCACGCAGCTCGACAAGCCGATCACGATCGGCCTGGTCGCCAATGGCTTTCCTGACAGCGTCCGCTTCCTCGATTACGTCGAGAAGGCCCTGGCCGAACGGCTGCCGGCCGCGTCGTTCAACCGTTACGACAAGGGCGACGCGTCGTCGGTCGTCAGCGAGGCGATGCTCGACGACATCAGCTCCGAGTGCGGCGCGGTGATCGCCGCATATGGCCATTGAGGCAGCTGCACATCTGGCACCGTGCGTGACAGCATCACCACCGCTCGCAAGGGCATCCCGTCCATCGCACTCGTCACCGATGCGTTCTGGCCCCAGGGCGACTTCGTGGCCGCCGCCACCGGCATGCCGTCGGTCCCCCGCATCCGCCTGCCCCACCCGGTGGCGGGCAGCGGCGAGGACGCCATGGCCAAGGTGGCCGCCGACATCGCGCCGCAGATCGTCTCGATCCTGACCGGCGCGGCTGCCAACTAGCTGTGTTCATTCCGAATAGGCCGTGACCCTGCTGGAGGCCCGCAGCGAGGCCGACGCGCTCGAGCAGCTGCACGCGCTCGGACTCACCGACGGTCTGCCCGTCGTCGTCCCCACGGCTGAGCGGGTAGCCATGATGGCGCTGGCCACCGGCCTCGACCCCGACCTCGAGCTGGGCGTGATGGGGCCCGCACACGGCGTGGCGAGCGTGGAGAAGGTCGCCACCGCTGCGGTGATGGCCGGTTGCCTGCCGGATCACATGCCCGTGGTAGTCGCCGCTGTCCGGGCGGTGTGCAAGCCCGAGTTCGATCTCACCGAGATGCAGAGCACTACCCACTGCACCGCGCCGCTCATCGTGGTGTGCGGGCCGGCCCGGCACCACTGCGGCGAGGTGGCATCCGGTTTCGGGGCGCTCGGGCCCGGTCATCGGGCCAATGCCACGATCGGCCGGGCGCTGCGGCTGGCGATGATGAACATCGGCGGCGCTCGCCCCGGCGTGTCCGACATGGCGCTGCACGGGCATCCCGGCAAGTTCACCTACTGCCTCGCCGAGGACACCGAGAACAGCCCGTTCCCGCCGCTGCACACGACGTACGGGTACGCCGAAGACGACAGCGCCGTGGTGGTCGTCGGGGCCGAGGCACCGCACTCGACGATCTTCACCGGCGACGCCGACGATCCCGAATCAGCCAGCAGGCTGCTGAATGTGATCGCCGCCGTGATGGCCAACCCGGGCAGCAACAACGCGCACCTGCGGCACGGCGCAGTCACGGTGATCATGAATCCAGACCACACGACGGTGCTGGCTCGAGCGGGGCTCACCCGCGAGGACATCCAGGCAGAGTTGGCTGCCCGTGCAACCAACACGGCAGCCACGCTCGCCCATGTCGGGTCGGCCTTCTACCTCAACCGGGACGGCCCGCCTGATGAGCTGATCCCGATCCTGAAGGACCCCAGCCGGATCGTGGTGTTCCAGGCGGGCGGCTCGGGCCTGTACACGATGGTGATGCCGTCGTGGTGCGCCGGCCCTCACCAGAACCCTGTCGTCCACGCCGAGATTGATCTCGACCAAGCGTGCGAGGTGCCCTGGGCCGAGGCGCTTGGCCTCGGCCAATCAGACACCGCCGAGGTTGCAGGAGGAACAGCCTGATGAGCGAAGTGCCCCGGCCGCACGGAGGGCTGTGGTTCGAAGAGCTGACGCCGGGCCTGGTGATCCACCACCGGCTGCGGCGCACCATCACCGAAGCCGACAATGTCATGTTCACCACCATGACCATGAACCCGGCGGCCCTCCACCTCGACTTCGAGTACGCGCGCACCGAGACCCAGTTCGGCAAGCCGCTGGTGAATTCGATGTTCACCGCCGCGGTCGTGGTGGGAATCTCGGTGCACGAGACCACCCACGGCACCACGGTGGCCAACTTGGGCTTCGAGCGCATGGACTTTCCTGCGCCCGTGTTCCACGGCGACACGCTGCGAGTCGAGAGCGAAGTGATCTCGGCCCGCGCCTCGAAGAGCAAGCCCGACCAGGGCATCGTGCTGTTCGAGCACCGCGCCTACAACCAAGCCGACACGCTGGTGGCCATCATGCGCCGCAACGCGCTGATGTGGTGCACGCCGAGTTCCTGAGCGCTGCGCAGCAGCTCGCCGACGGCGTGCTGTTCGAGCGCGCGCTCGACGTGGATGCCTCCGGCGAGGTGCCGGCCGGCAACCTGGATCTGTTCCGCGACGCCGGCTTCTACGGCCTGTGGACGCCCCGCGAGGTAGGCGGCTGCGGGTTCGACGAGCTCGAGCGGCTCCCGATTCTCGAAACGCTGGCGGGCGGCTGTCTCACCACTGCATTCGTGTGGGCGCAACACGGCGGCGGCTCTGCCAATGCGGCACGGATGCCGTCCGGATCGCCGCTGCATGCGCGCTGGGCCCGAGCGCTTGCAACCGGCCAGGCTCGCAGCGGGGTGGCCTTCGCACACATCCTGCGGCCCGAGCCGTGCCTGTTCGCCGAGCGCTCCGGCGACGGCTGGGTGCTGCGCGGCGTGGCGCCGTTCGTGACCGGGTGGGGCCACATCGACGCAGTGCTGGTGGCCGCCCATGAGGCGGACCGCCTGGTCTGGATGCTGCTGCCCGCGGACGAAGCTCCGACGCTGACCTCACAGCGGCTGCGCCTCGCGGCGGTGGACTCATCGGTCACCGTCGAGCTGCACTTCGACGGCCACGTCGTGGGCGACGACGATGTCGTGGAAGTCATCGACTACGAGGACTGGCTGTCGTTCTACCGGACCGGGTTGCGCACCAACGGGGCCCTGATGCTCGGCGTGGCTGGGCGGGCGCTCAAGCTGCTCGGCCCGTCCCCGCTCGACACCGAGCTGGATGCGGCACGCACTGCGCTGCAAGCCGCCGAGGTGGAAGAGATGCCCGATCGCCGGGCCCAAGTGGGCTACATCGGCGTTCGGGCAACCAGCGCTCTCGTGTCATCCGTCGGCGGGCGGGCGATCACGCTCGCCCACCACGCACAGCGTCTTGCCCGTGAAGCGCTCTTCCTGCTCGTGCAGGGCCAGACCGCCGACATCCGGTCAGGCCACCTCCGGCGCCTCGGCGCCACCGAAAGCCAGTCCTAGGGCAAGCCTGCGCCGGGGACGTCCACCCGGACTGTCTCGATCCGGCCGAGTGCGGGTGAGTCGGCCGGAGGCCGGGACGTGGGAGCGGTGACCATGTACAGCGTGCGGCGATCGTCGTCGCCGAGCATGCAGGCGAAGCAGTTCAGCTCCAGCTCGATCACGTCGGTCACCTCGCCGCCGTCGACGACTCGGAAGCAGCTTGCGTTGAGCGGGTCGGCCACCCAGATGCCGCCGGCTTCGTCCAGGCAGATGCCGTCGGGCACTCGCTCGCCCAGGTCTGCGAAGATCCTCCGGCCGCTCAGCGAGCCGTCGGATTCGATGTCGAACGCCGTCATCCGGCGGCCGTAGCTCTCCGCGATGACCATGTGGCGCCCGCTGGGATCGATGACCGTGCCGTTGGGGAAGTCGAATCCGTCGGGACCCGGCCGTGCGGTGCCGTCGGGGCTCACGATCGCGAGCGTCGCCTGGGCGAACGTCTCCCCCACGCTGTCGTCGAACCCGAAGTTGCCGACATAGGCAGTGCCGTCGGCGGCCACCACCATGTCGTTGCACGGTCCGCCGGCAATGCCGGACAGGTCGGCGTGCAGCGACTCGTTGCCGTCGGCATCCAGCCGGCGAAGCTGCCGGTCCAGCATCGAGACGAACAGCAGGTCCCCGTCAGGCAGCCACCCCAGCCCTGACGGCTGCGTCGGCACCGTGTGCACAAGTTCTTCATGGCCGTCGGGAGTCACCGTGAAGATGCCGTGCCGGTAGAAGTCCGAGTACCAGAGCCGGTCGCCGCGCCAGCGCGGCCCTTCCCCGAATCGCAGCCCCGTCACCAACACGTCAGTCGTTGTCATGGCCGCCGACGCTAGCTGTGTGCCTGCGAATGCGGCGATGAGTGCGCTGGACGTCGACGCCGCACGCATCGGGGAATCGGCACTCGTCCCGGTTGGCTGGCGGGTCGCCGCGACGTCAGTGTCGCAGCCGATCCTGTGGACCTGCCCTGAATCTGCGATTGTCCGAGCGAGGCACCGCACCGTCGCGTCTGGCCCCACCGCGCACCTATGGCATGCGGCGTGAAGGATGAGAACTCGCTCACCGTGATCATGAGTATTTATCCACTCATAGGGCCATAAATGTGTCTTTGAGCATTTGGCGGGCGTCGATTATCTGGCATACTTCGACGTCAACTATTTCGCGCGTGAGGCCATCTGCGTTTGAGCAGGTGGCCTCTGTGGTGTCGATATGAGGTGTCGGCCGTGTCCATGACCCCCCCCCCCCCGGGATTCCGTCCGTCGGTTTCGATGAGCGGGTCCACGGGATCGCGCAGGTTCACGGCCGTGCTCCTCGCAGCGGCGTTAGCCGTGGCTGCGCTGCCGCTGATCGCGACCGCACCGGCGCAGGCACAGTCCACTCCGTCAACGCTGGTGTCGAACCTGGATCAAAGCAGCTCAACGGCTGGCGCCCCGTTCACGGCCCAGAGCTTCACGACGGGCGCCGGGCGTTCCATGGTCTCAGACATCCAGGTGGTGCTGCAGGACCATTCAGGCTCGGCATCGGTGGCGCTGCGCGAGAACACGACCAGCGGCTGTCCGACCAATATCAACAACTGCGCAGGCGACCTGGTGGCGAGGTTCGCCAACCCGTCCAGCATCTCTGCTGGCACCAATACCTTTACCGCGCCAGCCGGAGTCGTGCTCGCCGCCAACACCACCTACTGGGTGATGATCCACGAGGGAGTCAAGGGCGCCAGGCGGAGCATTCCCACCACAAACTCCGACAATGAGGACACTGGGACTGGCGCAGCCGGCTGGACCGTCGGCGACGACAGGTTGGTCAGGGCCTCCGAGTCGGGCCAGCAGAGCACCTGGCGCACAGAAGCGGCCTCGGCCAGGGTTGCCGTCAGGGGCACGCTGATCGCGCCGACGTTTGTGTCAGCGGAGGTGAACAGCACCAAGCTGTCGATTGCGTTCAGCGATGCTCTCAGCACATCGTCGGTGCCGGCACCGGGTGATTTCCACGTCACGGTGGCCGGCAGCCGCCGCAATGTGGCCTCCAGCGGCGTGGCGATTGCCGACGACAAGGTGACGTTGACGCTGGCGTCTGCTGTGACGGTCGGCCAGACGGTGCTGGTGCGCTACACGAAGCCATCCAGCAATCCCCTAGAGAACGCCGCCGGCGTCGACGTGGAGACGTTTGCCGATCAGCACGTGACCAACAGCACCGCGCCAGTGATATCGAGCATCAAGATCGTGTCCAAGCCACGCAACGTCGTGACCATCAACCCGGGCACCCCCCAGGCGGAAACCCAGGCGCACTACTTCACCGGTCAACCGATCGTCGTGGCCGTGACCTGGAACGGCGCCGTGTCGTGGGATTTGACTGCCGCCGACGATTCTCAGCTGCGGGTGCGTCTGCAGATCGGGACCAACACCAGGACAGCAGAGCTGGTGACCGACGGCACCAAGAGCGGTACCGCTTCAACGCTGTGGTTCAGCTACACGGTTGCGAACGGCGACACCGACACTGACGGCGTAGCCGTCAGGCACGCCAGCAGTGGCAGCGACAATACGATGAAGGTGATCAGGCACAGCGGCGCGAAGCTCAAGGGCGCCGTGGGAACCGACGCCGAGGAACGCAACGCCGGGCTGACCCACACGGGGCTCGGCGCGCAAGCGGGCCACCGGGTGAAGGGTTCCAGCAGCCCAGCAGCGATGAACACCCCGCCGACGGTCGACACCGATCCTGACACTGCCAACTCCCAGACAGATTTCGGAACCTTCCACGCAGTTCCGGGCACCCTCGTCTCGATCAGAGAGGTCCAGCAGAAGTTCAGCGACCAGCACATGGACAACCTGCGCTTCACAACGAGCTTGCCGCGCCGGGACGTATACTCGCAGGTGGAGTTCGGGACCGGCCCCGCTGATGGGTGGCTCTTCGTGGCAGCGAAGGAGAGCTGCGACCTCGCCGATCTCGTGCCCACGCTGCCGTTGAATGCCGACGGTCTTTTGGAGCAGAAGCTCAAGATCACGGCATTCGACCCGGACGGCGCGAGCGTCACCGCGACTACGACGCTCTTCACGTCGGTGGCATGCCGTGAGTTGGTCAGCGCCACGGTGAACGGGACCGCGCTGACGCTGACCTACGACAAGACTCTGCCGAGGACCGGCACATGGTTCAGCGCCTTGTCACGCGATCACTTCGAAGTGAAGGTGGACGGCACCGTGGCGACGCTGGCGAATGCCAAGCCCGCGGTCAGCGGGAAGACGCTGACGCTCACGTTGGCGACGGCGGTGACTCGCAACCAGGCCGTCACCGCGAGCTACCAGCCGCCGCAAAAGCAGTTGCGCAGCTCGGTCGACCAGCGGGTCGTCAATGTGCTCGACACCGCGCCGACGGCCGCCACGATGAACGGCAGCACACTGACGCTCACCTTCAACAGGAATGTGGCGGTGGAGAGCGGCGGTTCGCTGGGAGATCTCGCCAAGGCCTTCGCGGCCAGCGGCGTGTACTGGGACTCCGATGACGGAGGCGGCGTCCCCCTGCGCAACGTGTCGCCCCAATCGGTGGCAGTCAGCGGCGACACCGTCACGCTGACCTTCGGCTCGGGCCACGGCACCACTGTCATCCCGGGCAAGCAGGTCACGGTGTCGTACCGGTCATCGGTCGCAAGGTTCCTCGATGCAGGCCTGCTCGACGCCGGCGACAACACCCGAGTGCCGAGCGTGTCGGGCTACGCGGTGACCAATACCACGCAAGGCACTGCTGCGCCGTTGCTGGTGTCGGGAGAAGTGGCGGGCACGGAGCTGACGCTGACCTTCGACTCCGACCTGGACAGCACATCGGCTCCGTCTGGGAGCCGCTTCCGCGTGTCGGCCGGCCCGGTCGACTTCTACGGCACACCCCGGTCCATCGCGGGCACGGGCACGGCGACCGTCAGCGGCAAGGCGGTGACAGTCACGCTGGCCTCCGCGGTGGCCCAAAGCGAGCCCGCCTACATCTGGTATCGGCAGGGCGCCGAAACCAACCCGCTGCGGGCGGCTTCCTCGGGGCCGAAGGTGGGGGACATCTGGGGGCCGCGGGTCAAGACGCTCGACCGGACTGCGCCGACAGTGGTCGACAGCGTGGTCGCCGGGACATCCCTCAGTCTGTACTTCAGCGAGAAGCTGGACACCGGCTCGGAGCCGGCGGCGAGCGCCTTCAGCGTGACCGTGGCCGGCAGTGCCGTGATGGTGAGCGACGTCACGATGAGCGACGACGCCGTCACCCTCACGCTGGGATCCGCTCCGGCCGACAGCGACACGGTCACCGTTACCTACACCCAGCCCGCGACGAGCCCGATCCGGGACCTTGCGGGCAACAGCGCCCCTACCGACACCAGCGCCCGGACGGTGACCAACGCCGGGTCGACCGACCCGGGCAAGCCGTCGCTCGCGGCTACGTCGCGAGCAGTGGCGGATCAGCTTGTGCTGAGGCTCACCTTCGACCAGGCGCTCGATCCGACGAAGGTTCCCGGGACGGAGGCGTTCACGATCGGGGGCACAGATCCGAGGAACGGCAACCGCCTCAGCATGAGCATCCGCCATGTCACGGTGCGCGGCTCGAAAGTGGAGCTGAGCGTCACTCCCGGGTTCCACGCCTGCGGGTTTGGCTACACCGTGAGCTACACCAAGCCCAGCGAGAACGCATTGCGCAACGTGTGGGGTACCGAGGCAGATTCGTTCTCGCCGCAGGCGGTGACAAACCAGTGGGTCCACCGGTGCGGTCGCACAAGCGTCTCGGCAACACCGATGAGCGGCCCCCGTGGGAATAGCGGAGCCGACAGGTTGAACCTGGGTTTCGATCGGTCGATGAACCGTCGGCGCGCGCCGAGCCCAGATGGCTTCAGCGTGAGGTCGCGGACGCCCGGGGGTGCCCCTGCGGCGCCTGTCGGCGTCGAGAGCATCGAGTTCTCGCCCGATGGCAGGCAGTTGCAAATGGCTCTGAGCCGACGTCTCGATGCCGGTGAGCAGGTGACGGTGAACTACCGACAGCCTCGCTCCAACGCCGGGCTGTGGGATGCCGACGGCAACCAGATCGCGCCGTTCTCGGCACAGACTGTGGTGCCCGGCGCGGCGCCGACCGTGACGGGCGTCGAGGTGATCTCCGATGCCGGCGACGACGACACCTACGCCATGGGCGAGATCCTGCAGTTCCGGGTGACGTTCAGTGCTGCGGTGAACGTCACCGGCACGCCGACCCTGGGCATTGACATGGATCCCGCCCACTGGGGTCGCAAGGATGCGGTCTACGCCGGTGGCAGCGGCACCGCCGAGCTCACGTTCGCCCACACGGTGATCGAGCCCAACTACTCGAGCCGGGGCATCGCCGTTCTGGGCGACACGCTGGCGCTGAACGGCGGCGCCATCCAGGCTGCAGCCGGCGAGGCCGACGCCGAGCTGGCCCACAGCGGTCTCGGCCACGACCCCGACCACAAGGTGAACTGGCGCCTGTCGCCGCCCGACCCGAACGGCAACCGGGCACCGGTCTTCAGCGGTGAGTCGGTCACCCACGACAATGCACTGCCCGGCTTCCTGGTGAGCGACACGGTGTCCAAGGACGACTTCTCCGACCCCGACGGCGACCCCCTGACGTTCACGCTGTCAGCCAGCCGCGACGACGTGGCGGTGACCGACGGCTACGGCTACATCGAGGGCTACGGCCGCATCTGGTTCCGCGCCAAGACCGCCTGCGCCCTCGCAGCGCTCGATCCGCCGGCCAGCGGCAAGCACGACACGGTGATCACCCTGACCGCCACCGACCCCGACGGGGCATCGGTGTCCGCGACCGCCACGTTCCGCACCAATCCCACAGAGTTCGCATGCCCCACGCTGTCGTCGGCCGCAGTGGACGGTTCCACGCTGACGCTCACACTCGCCGACGACGGGACGCTGCCCTTCACATTCCGGCAGCCCACCGCAGACGAGTTCGAAGTCGAAGCAGACGGCAGCACCGTGGCCCTCGCGGCCGCCGATGCCGTGTCGGTCAGCAACACCGAGATCGTGCTGACCCTCGCCTCGCCAGTGGCGGCAGGCCAGATCGTCGCCGTCAGCTACACGCCCGGCGAGGACTCCATGGCGGCAGCGTTCGACGACCAAGCGGTGACCAATAACACCCCGGCACCTGACCTGCCTGTGACACCGAAGAAGCTCGACGCACTCGATGGGTCGGCTGAAGCCGAGGAATCGCCTGAGGCCGCCGAGCCGGTCTGCACCCCAGACCCCGACGGCCCCATGACGCCGACCTGCGCAGCCGTCAGCGGCAACGAGCTCACACTCACCTTCAACCGCGACCTCGCAGCGATCGACGCCGCGACAGCCCCATCGCTGCGCTACGTGTTCCTCGTCGACGGCGCCCGCGACCGCAACGGCACCCCCGTCAATAGCCAATCGCCCAGCTCGGTCGCCGTCAGCGGCAACACGCTCACCCTCACCCTCGGCACCGCCATCACCGCCGGCGACAACGCCACCGTCGCCTACTACGGCGGCCTCACCGACACTGACGGCACCGCCATCGTCGCCTTCACCACCACTCTCACGACCACGCAGCGGGACTGACTCCCACTGGCCGAGCAGCGAACTGCCTCGCAGCCGTACGCGCTCGCAGAGATTCGCTGAGCGTGCAGTGTCATATGCTGCATTATCGGACTCGTCCGGTGCGCATTTGCACGACGGGACGAAGGCGGATGATCTCGAAGGGTGCTGAGTTGGTGGATATCGAACGCTTGAGTGCAGAGAACGAGATGCTTCGCTCGCGTCTGTCGGGGCTGACAGACGCAATCCTGCGCATCAGCGAGGACTTGGACCTTGACGTAGTGCTGCAGGAGGTGGTGGACGGGGCACGAATGCTCACCGGCGCTCGCTACGGCGCCATCACCACGCTCGACGGTGCAGGAGAACTGCAAGACGTGCTGTTCTCGGGCCTGTCGCCCGAAGACGAGCAGATGGTGGTGGGGTACGAGCGCGGCATGGAACTGTTCCGCTATCTCAGCGGGATGGACGAGCCGCTGCGCACCAGCGACTTCGTTGCCCACTTGGAGTCGGTGGGATTCGATGGATTCCAGCCGCACATGGGTTCGTTCCTCGGGGCCCAGATCAGGGTGCGGGATCGTCAGGTGGGCGCGATCTTCGTCGGCGAGAAGCACGACGGCTCGGAATTCACCCACGCGGACGAGGAGGCCGTGGAGATGTTCGCCAGCCAAGCGGCGATGGCGCTCACCAACGCCCGCCGCTATGGCGACGAGCAGCGCGCCATGGCCGATCTGCAGGCGCTGGTCAGCACCTCCCCGGTGGGGTGCTGGTGGTGGACGCTGCCTCTGAGGAGGTCGTCATGGCGAACCGGGAGGCGCGCCGCCTGATCGGGATCGGGCCCGACCAGGGGGGCTTCCCGGTCGCGAGCCTCGAACCGCTGAGATACAAGCGGATGGACGGATCCCAGACTGCCATCGAAGATCTGCCGTTTGAGCGGGCACTGCACGCCGACGAGATGGTGCAGGCCGAAGAACTGGTGATCGTGCGTCCTGACGGCAGCGAGGTGGCGACGCTGATCAACGCCTCGTCGCTCCGGTCAGACGACGGACGGCTGATGACGGTGATCGCGACCATTCAGGACATATCGCCGCTGGAGGATCTGGAGCGACTGCGGGCTGAGTTCCTGGCGGTGGTGAGCCATGAGCTCCGGTCGCCGCTGACCGCGATCAAGGGCTCTGCGGCCACGGTGCTCGGCTCGCTGACGACCCCGGATCCTGCTGAGGTGCGTCAGTTCTTCCACATCGTCGAAGAACGAGCCGACCACATGCGGGACCTCATCAACGATCTGCTGGACATGACCCGCATCGAGGCGGGCACGCTGTCGGTGACCACCGAGCCGGCAGACATGGCTTCGATCATCGACAATGCCAAGAACTCATTCCTCGGCGCCGGCCATCAGCATCAGGTCAAGATCGACTCGATGCCGAACCTGCCGCGGGTGTGGGCGGACCGCCAGCGGATCGCGCAGGTCCTCCACAACCTGTTCTCCAACGCCGCTGCCAACTCCCACGAATGGTCCACGATCACCGTGGAAGAGTCGCTGGACGACACCCATGTGGCGGTCTCGGTCACCGACGAGGGCGCCGGCATCGCACCAGAGCGGCTGCCGCTGCTGTTCACCAAGTTCTCGCGAACCCACCACGAGCACGAACAGCCCGCGGGGACCGGCTACGGCCTGGGCCTTGCGATCTGCAAGGGAATCGTGGAAGCCCACGGCGGCCGCATCTGGGCCCACAGCGCCGGGCAGAACCAGGGCGCCCAGTTCACCTTCACCATTCCTGCGCTGGACGAACCGGCTGCCGTTGTTGCGCCGGCGGATCCCGGATTTGGAACCGTGGCCCGCGCACCCGCGAAGGTGGAGCGCATCCTCGTCGTTGAAGACGACCCCTGAGCGCTGCGCTACATCCGCAACACGCTCGTACGGGCCGGCTACACCCCGATCGTCACCAGCGACCCGAACGAGCTTGAGCATCTCCTGGCGACCGAGATGCCTCATCTCGCAGTGCTGGACCTAGTGCTGCCGGGCACCGACGCCTTCGAGCTCATCAGGCGCAGCCCCAAGGTGCTCGAGGTGCCGGTCATCATCGTGTCAGGACGGGGTGACGACCAGCTCGTCGCCAAGGCCTTCGAGCTGGGAGCGGCCGACTACATCGTCAAGCCGTTCTCGCCCACCGAGCTGCTGGCGCGCATCGCGGCTGCGCTGCGAAGGCGAGCGCAGTCGCAGCACACGGAGCCTTACCGAATGGCCGACCTGACGGTCGACTACATGACGCACACGGTCACCGTCGCAGGCCGGGTCGTGAGCCTCACACCCACCGAGTACAAGCTGCTCTCAGAGCTGTGCACCAACGCCGGCCGCGACCTCAGCTACGAGCAGCTGCTGGAGGCAGTCTGGGGGGACGGTGCCAGCGGCGACGCCCAGCGTGTGCGGACCTTCGTCAAGGACCTGCGGGCCAAGCTGGGCGACGACGCTCGCAGGCCCACCTACATCCTCACGGTGCCGAGCGTCGGCTACCGCGCCGCCGTCCCCTAAGCGAGCACTCGCCCCCCGACACCACGCCGCCGGTGCTGGCTAGGCGCGAGCTGCGACCATCTGGTGCTTGATCGGTCCGACGTGCAGGTGCGCTATGCGCGACTGCTCACCGTCGAGCTGCAGGCCGTCCAGCAGGGGCGCCACCACCCGGAAGAAGGCGCGCAGCTCCCAGCGCGCCAGGTGCACGCCCAGGCAGAAGTGGGCGCCGTGACCGAAGGCAAGGTGGTCGTTGGGCGTGCGCTGGATGTCGAAGCGGTACGGATCGGGGAATTGGCGCTCGTCCCGGTTGGCTGAGGGGTACCAGATGCCGACGTGCTCGCCTGCCTTGATCGTCTGGCCTCGCAGCTCGGTGTCTCGTGTGCACGTGCGGGCGAACTGGATCACCGGCGAGGTCCAGCGCAGGATCTCCTCGACGGCAGTTTCAACGGCTTCAGGGTCGTCGATGCGCTCATTCAGCAGGCCGAGCTGGTCGCGGTGTTCGAGCAGGGCGATCACCCCTCCGCTCGCGGCGTTGCGGGTGGTCTCGTTGCCCGCGGCGATCATCAGGCGCAGGTAGCCCACGAGCTGCTGGGGCGTGAGCGGGCCCGACTCGATCTCGGACCGCAGCAGGATGCTGACGAGGTCGCGGCCGTCGGTCCCCTCACGCCGACGCTGGCGGATCAGCTCGCCGATCCACGCGTCGAACTCGCGGATCATGCGCCGCCGCATCTCGTCACGGGACTCGCCCGGCCGGCAGAATCGCTCCAGGTCGGGATCGTCGAACAGCGCCGACGTCCACTCGTGCACCTGTTCCCAGTCATCGGCCGATACGCCGACCATCTCGCAGATCGCCGCCAGCGGCAGCTTCACCGCCAGGTCCTCGACCACGTCGGCGGTGCCGGTCTCGGCAACCTTGGCCACGAATTCGTCCGCGAAGCGCTGGGCGTGCCGCTCAAGCGATTCGGACCTGCTGCGCATCGCTTTCGGGGTGAACTCCGGCACCACCAGCCGGCGCAGGTCCCAGTGGTCGGGACGGTCCTTGAAGATGAAGTCCGGCGGCTCGTCGGGATCCCAGCCGATCTCGATGGCTCGCTGGCGGTACCTGTTCCAGAAGCGAGCATCCCGGTCGGCATCGGCCAGACGCAGGCGGCCGCCGCCGTTGATGAAGGTCTTGTTCTGGCCCGAGATCCACTTCACGTCCTCGTAGCGGGTGACGGCCCAGAACGGCACGATGTTGTCGCGCACGTACCAGTAGACGGGGGCCTCCTCGCGCAGCAGGTCCCACTCGGCCCACGGGTACCCGTCTGCGGCGTACCGCTCCGTGTCGTGGATCACCGCCTCGTCGACCTGCATCAAACTGCGCTCCTGCTCGGGCTGGCCACTGTCGGGCCAACGGTAGTGGTGTGCCTCGCCGTGTCGCAGAGCTGCGGCGCAATACTGACGGCATGAGCACCGGTGCGACTCACGCAGATTCCCCAGACGCCAACGCGGAAGCCGGGCTGCCAGTTGTCTGGTTCGACCGGCCCGCCGGTCGTCTGCAGCGCGAGCTGCTCGAGGGCCGAGCGCAGATAGTCGATGTGCGAGGAGACGATCCACTGGAGGGCATCGATCGAGCCGAGGGCGCCATCGTGGGCGCCGCCATCCGCTACGACCGCACCGTGTACGAGCAGGCACCGAAGATGCGGGTCATCGCCCGTGCGGGGATCGGTTTCGACAATCTCGATCTCGACGACGCCACCGAGTTCGGCATCGCTGCCTGCAACACGCCCGACGGACCGACGACCTCGACCGCTGAACAGGCCGTTGCCCTCATCTTCGCCGTCACCAAGGGATTGAAGGAATCGGCCCTCCGGCTCGAAGCCGCCGAAGGCGACTACTGGGCGCGCCACGGGCACCTCGAGCTGGCCGGATCGACCCTCGCCTTGCTGGGGCTCGGACGCATCGGCGGCTACGTGGCCCGGGTGATGTCAGCTGTGGGCATGGACATCGTGGCGTACGACCCGTATGCAGCCGACGAGCGCTTCGCGGAGCTGGGCGCCCAGCGAGCGGCGACGCCCGGCGAAGCGGTTGCCCACGCGCATGTCGTGTCGGTGCATGCGCCGCTCAGCGAGGCCACACAACATCTCGTGGACCGCGACTTGCTGGCCGCGATGCGCGACGGCGTCTATCTCGTGAACACGTCGCGCGGCGGCCTCGTCGACCAGGACGCCCTGCTGGCAGCTCTGGACGCGGGCAAGGTACGCGGCGCCGGGTTGGACGTGACCGAACCTGAACCGCTGCCGCCAGGCCATCCGTTGCTGGGTCGCCCCGACGTGGTGGTCACACCGCACGTGGCCTCGGCCACCGTGGCCGGCCGCCGTCGCATCTTCACCCATGCCGTCGCCGAGGTCATGACGGCGCTCGACGGCACCCAGCCGCCCAACATGCTCAACCCGCAGGCCTGGCCCGGCCGCAACGCCTGATCGCCCCAGGCACATGACGTGAGCCTCACCGCTGCGGCGCCGGGACGGCTGACGGCGTTCCTGCCCGGCGACCCAGATGCCGACTCGCTGCTCGACGGGTTCCTGGCGTACACCGCCGAAATAGGCCTCGAGCTCTATGAGGCGCAGGAAGACGCCGTGCTGGAGATCTTCGGCGGCAACCACGTCATCATCACCACGCCGACCGGCTCGGGCAAATCGCTGGTGGGCCTCGCGGCGCACTTCGAGGCGGTGGCGCGAGGTCAGCGCAGCTACTACACGGCCCCGGTCAAGGCGCTCGTGTCGGAGAAGTTCTTCGCTCTCTGCGATGAACTCGGCGCAGCGAACGTCGGGATGGTGACCGGCGACGGCGCCGTCAACCCTGACGCGCCGGTGGTCTGCTGCACGCAGGAGATCCTGGCCAACCTGGCGCTGCGCAACGGTGCTGACGCGCCCATCGACAGCGTCGTCATGGACGAGTTCCACTTCTACGCCGACCGCGACCGGGGATGGGCATGGCAGGTGCCGCTGCTGGAGCTGACCCGCACCCAGATGATCCTGATGAGTGCCACCCTCGGACCCACCCAGCGCTTCGCCGACGACCTGCGACGTCGCAGCGGCCGCGAGGTCGCCACCGTGACCGGGGTGGAACGGCCGGTGCCGCTCACCTTCACCTACCGGGAAACCACGCTGCACCAATCGCTCGAGGAGCTGCTGGAGCTGCGCCGCGTTCCCGCATACATCGTCCACTTCACCCAGAAGGCCGCCACTGAGCGGGCGCAGGCCCTCACCAGCCTCAATGTCCTGTCGAAGGACGAGAAGGCGCAGGTGGCCGCCGAGATCGCGACGTTCCGGTTCGACTCGCCGTTCGGGCGCGACATCCAGCGCTTCGTCAAGACCGGCATCGGCGTGCATCACGCCGGGATGCTGCCCAAGTACCGGCTGCTCGTCGAGCGGCTGGCGGGGGCGGGCCTGCTCAAGCTCATCTGCGGCACCGACACGCTCGGCGTCGGCGTGAACGTGCCCATCCGCACTGTGGCGTTCACCCAGCTTTGCAAGTACGACGGCCGCGACACCCGGGTGCTGTCGGTGCGCGACTTCCAGCAGATCGCCGGCCGGGCCGGGCGCCGGGGCTTCGACCACGAGGGCTTCGTGTGGTGCCAAGCGCCCGAGCACGAGGTGGAGTACGCGATGGCGCTGGAGAAGGCCCGCGAGAAGTTCGGCGACGATCCGGCCAAGCTGCGCAAGGTGCGCCGCCCGTCGCCGCCCAAGCGGGGCTACGCGCCCTGGAATGCCGACACGTTCGACCGGCTGGCATCGGGACAGCCCGAGCTGCTCCGCTCGCAGTTCGACGTGTCGCACTCGATGCTGATGAGCGTGCTGGACCGGCCCGGCGACGGCTGCGCGGCCATGCGCCGGCTGCTCACCGACAACCACGAGACCCGTGCCGCCAACCGCACCCACATCCGCCGGGCCATTGCCATCTACCGCTCGCTGGTCGAGACGCAGGTGGTGGAACGCCTCGACGAGCCCGACGAGCTGGACCGGCTGGTACGGGTGAACGTGGACCTGCAGGCCGAATTCGACCTGACCCAGCCGCTGTCGCCGTTCGCGCTCGACGCCATCGAATTCCTCGACCCCGACGAGCCCGCCTACCCCCTCGACGTGCTCAGCGTGCTCGAAGCCACGCTCGAGAACCCCACCGTGGTGCTGGAACGCCAGCGGGACATGGCACGCACTGACCTGCTGGCCGAAATGAAAGCCGAGGGCGTGGAGTACGAAGAACGCATGGAGCGGCTCGAAGAGGTGGAGTGGCCCAAGCCGCTGCGTGACTGGCTGTATGACAGCTTCAACGCCTGGTCGACCCACCATCCGTGGTTGAGGAATGACAACGTGCGGCCAAAATCAGTGGCGCGGGACATGAACGAACGAGCGATGACGTTTCGCGAATACGTGAACCACTACGGCATCAAGGGATCCGAAGGGGTGCTGCTGCGCTACCTCAGCGATGCCTACAAGGCGCTCGTGCGCAACGTGCCCGAGGACCGTCGCACCGACGAGATCCTCGAGCTCACCCGCTGGCTGGGCGAGACCGTGCGCACCACCGACAGCAGCCTCATCGACGAGTGGGAGAGGCTGGATCAACTAGGCGCGCGATAGTTGGGCGCCTCTTTGGTGATCATGATGTCGTGGGGGTGGCTCTCACGCAGAGCGGCCGCCGTGACGCGCACGAACCTGGTGCCCAGCCGCATGTCATCGATGCTCGCCGCGCCGCAGTAGCCCATTGCCTGGCGCAGCCCGCCGACGAGTTGGTGCAGCACACCCGCCAGCGGCCCCTTGTAGGCCACCCGCCCCTCGATGCCCTCGGGCACCAGTTCCTCCACCTCGCGTCCGTCCTGGAAGTAACGATCCTTGGAGTAGCTGCGGCCCTTCATGGCACCCACCGAGCCCATGCCCCGGTACTCCTTGAAACGCTCGCCCTGGTACAGCACCACCTCGCCGGGCGACTCGTCGGTGCCTGCCAGCAGGCTGCCCACCATGGCGCTGTGCGCCCCGGCGGCAATTGCCTTGGCGAGATCGCCCGAGAACTGCATGCCGCCGTCCGCGATCACCGGCACACCGGCCGCGGCGGCCTCTGACGCGCAGTCGAATACCGCCGAGATCTGCGGCACGCCCACGCCGGCCACCACCCGGGTGGTGCAGATCGAACCCGGGCCGATCCCGACCTTGATCGCGTCGGCACCGGCCTCGACCAGCGCCCGCGCCGCATCCGCCGTGGCCACATTGCCCGCCACCACCTCGGCGGAATGGTTCGCCTTGATCTTCGCGACCGTCTCGATGACATCACGACTGTGGCCGTGAGCCGTGTCCACCACGATGGCGTCCACATCGCGCTCCACCAGCGCCGCCGCCCGCTCCATCGTGTCAGGGCCGGTGCCGACTGCGGCGGCGACCAGCAGCCGACCCTGCTCGTCTTTCGA
Organism: Candidatus Poriferisodalis sp.; assembly: GCF_965208925.1. Classification (GTDB taxonomy): domain Bacteria; phylum Actinomycetota; class Acidimicrobiia; order Acidimicrobiales; family Poriferisodalaceae; genus Poriferisodalis. The sequence continues at coordinate 431,656 of NZ_OZ242364.1, forward strand.
AGCGTTGGGGAACTGGATGCGCTTCTGGATGTCCTTCACCGTGATCAGGCCCACAAGCCGGAAACTGTCGTCGACAATCGGCAGCTTCTCGATGCGGTGGCGGGCCAGCACCACCTGGGCCTCCTCCAACGTGGTCGGGGCGCTCGCAGTCACGAGCCCTTCCGAGGTCATCACCTCGTGGATCGGACGGCTCCAATCAGTCTCGAAACGCAGGTCGCGGTTCGTGAGTATTCCCACCAGCCGCCCTGTCGGGTCGGTGATCGGCACACCGCTGATCTTGAAGCGAGCCATCAGCTCCTCGGCTTCGGACACCAGGTTGTCGGGACCGAGCGTGAAGGGCTCGTTGATCATGCCCGACTCGGAGCGCTTCACCTTGTCCACCTCGGCCGCCTGATCGGCGACCGACAGGTTGCGGTGGATCACGCCGATGCCGCCGTGACGGGCCATCGCGATGGCGAGACGCGCCTCGGTGACCGTGTCCATGGCTGCGCTCACCAGCGGAACGGCGAGCGTGATGCCGCGTGTGAACCGCGTCGATGTGTCGACCGCATCAGGCAGCACGTCGGACGCGTCCGGCACGAGCAGCACGTCGTCGAACGTCAGCCCGTCGGTGGTGAACTTGCTGTCCAGAGAGGGAAATCGGCCCTTGGCAGGGGGTTGTGACTGGGCCATGGCGCACCCTACCGCGCGCCCTCCAGCAAGCCAGTGAACCCGACCGCAGTAGCTTCACTGATGTCCCGCGCAAAGCAGGTTGACGTGGCGGATTTCCAACAGCACGAACCGATCGCAACGCTGCATCGGCTCTCGGACCGGCCGGTCGACAGCCTCGCCGCCGAACTCGTCGAGTACTCCCAGCGGCGACCGATAGCGCTCATCATTCCTGCGCTGTTCAGCGAGCTCGCCGGGCCGGCCCTCGACCGCATCGTCGATGAGATCAGCCGCATCAGCTACCTGAACGAAGTCATCGTCGGGATCGATCAGGCCTCAGAGCAGGAGTTCGCCGAGGCCAAGCGTTTCTTCGATCGGCTGCCGCAGCGAACCCGGCTGCTGTGGAACGACGGACCTCGCATGCGCAGCATCGACGAAACGCTTGCTGACCGGGTGCTCGCACCGTCCGAGCCGGGCAAGGGGCGCAACGTCTGGTACTGCCTGGGCTATTTCCTGGCATCGGGCCGCTGCGAGACGCTGGCTCTGCACGACGCCGACATCGTGACCTACGACCAGGGGATACTGGCTCGGCTGCTCTACCCGATCCTGCACCCGACCTTCGGCTACTCGTTCTCGAAGGGCTATTACTTCCGCGCCGGCGAAGGCCCCACTGCGAACATCAACGGACGGGTCGTGCGTCTGCTGGTTGCTCCGCTGCTGGGAGCGCTTCGCACGACGCTGGGAGACCACGACTATCTGCGCTATCTGGCGGCGTTTCGCTACCCGCTGGCCGGCGAGTTCGCAATGCAGCTCGACATGACCCGAAGCATCCGCATTCCCAGCGACTGGGGACTCGAAATCGGAGTGCTGTCGGAGGTGTACCGCATCTACCAAGGACGCCGGATCTGTCAAGTAGACATCTGCGACCGGTATGACCACAAGCACCAGAACCTGTCGGTGGCTGATCCCCAGGCAGGACTCCACAAGATGAGCCGCGACATCGCCAAGGCGATCTATCGAAAACTCGCCATCGACGGCATGACGCTGACTGCGGAGACATTCCGCACCGTCAAGGCCGTGTACTACCGCAATGCACTCGACCTCGTCAGTCATTACCGCAACGACGCCACCTTCAACGGCTTCGACTTCGACCTGCACGCGGAAGAAACTGCGGTCGAAGTGTTCTCTGCTGCGATCATGGAAGCGGGCCACGACTTCTTGAACGACCCGATGAACACGCCGTTCATCCCGAACTGGTCGCGGGTGCAAAGCGCCGTGCCCGACGTGCTCGAGCAGCTCTACGACGCCGTCGAGCTCGACAACGCCTGAACCCTCTGAGGCTGCGGACTCGATGGGCGCGGATGGCGACGTCGCCATATGGCCATATCGGCGAATACAGTTATCTGTATGAAGACCACCATCAACCTCCCCGACGGTCTGGTCGAGCAAGCCAAACAACGCGCCGCGGAACGAGGCTGCACCTTCACCACCCTGATCGCCGAAGGGTTGCTGCTGGTTTTGCAGCAAGCCGCTCCTGCGACGCGAACACCGCTGCCCACCTGGGGCCAGAAGGGCGATCTGGTGCTCGTGGACATCGAGGATCGCGAAGCCGTCTGGCAGGCTCTCGACGGCGACGGCTGGAAGTGATCCTCCCCGACGTCAACGTGTTGGTCTATGCCTACCGCGCTGACCTCGACCAGCACGAGACCTACCGGCCGTGGCTGTCGAAGGCGCTCGGCGGACCGGAGCCATTCGGCGCAGCGGACGTCGTTCTCACCGGCTTCATACGGGTGGTGACCAACCGGAGGATCTTTGCCAACCCCTCGCCGATCCAAGCAGCGCTGTCCTTCGTCGACCGGGTGCGCTCAGCGCCTGCAGCCCGCGCCGTGCTGGCAACCGACGCGACATGGCGCGAGTTCGCGAGATTCGCCGAATCCGATTCCCGCATTGCCGGCAACCTGGTGCCCGACGCGTGGCTCGCCGCGCTGGCGGTCTCAGTCGGCGCCCGGCTCGCGACCGCCGATGCCGGCTTCGCCCGATTCGAGGGCCTGCGATGGTTCGATCCCCAACGAAGCGCCACCGCATAGACCGCGACATCGCACCGCAGTAGAGCTGTTCGCCTCGGCGATCATGGAAGCCGGCGACGAGTTCCTGAACGACCCGATGGGCACGCCGTTCATCCCGAACTGGTCGAGGGGGCAAAGCGCCGTGCCCGACATCCTCGGCCAGCTCTGCGACGCCGTCGAACTCGACAACGCCTGACCTCGCCGGTCGCGCAGTCCGGGCTCCCGGCGCTCGGCCTCTAGGCACAGCCACATCGTCTGGCCTCATTGCGCCTCTTCGCGCGCCCTGACTCAGCGAACCATCTCCACGCGGCTCAGTCGATCTAGCTGAGCACATCCGACGAGTGATGCCGACGGCGACCTGCCGTCGCGGAGACCGGTTCACGAACCGCCGCTAATGGCATCTACCGGCAGCTATCCCAGCGCGCTTTGCCAGTCGATCTCACACAGCCATTGTGGAAGGAGTGCCTGATGAAGGCTCTAGTCAAGATCGCCGCCCTAGTCGTCGTCGCCGCGTTGACGGTCGGCGTAGCTGCTGCCCCGGCCGCCGCAGAACCGGATATGCGGCAAATCGCGGAGCGGCTGCTTGAGGAACAGTCGAACCAAGCGGAACAGCCGAATCAGGCGGAAGAGTCGAGCCAGAGGGGCAAGCGCTGCGTCGCTGGCACCGCCCCTGCGGGCAACACGCCGCCCGACACATGTTCAAGTCCGTACGACCCTCCACCCGAGTTGCCCCCAACCTGTTCATGGAAACTGATCGAAGTGGTGTCGTTCATCGTCCGCATGATCAAACGCCCGATCTACACAACCGTGCAGGCAATGCTGCCGGGCACCAACATTCCCGACCCAAACGCCTCGCCCGTGCAAGTCATAACGGGTTACTATTGGGAGCCAGTGAAGGAACGCGTCGTGAGTGCAGCGCATGACTACTGGTGCCGCAATTCATGAGGCGGCCCCGCGCCACTGCGCGCAATGTATCTGATGTCGCGGCCTGGGCATCGATCCCGTTCTGGCTGATGCGTGGAGCGTGGAGATGGGTTGCTGAGAAACGCTCTCATCGCCGGCTCGCCCGTGAAGCCGCAGAACGCGGCCCGTTCGATATTGAAGCTTGAGCTATGCAGTCCTCTCCTTGGGAGACGAGACACGCGATCACCGGTGAACGGCTGCGTTCCTACTTCACGACTCCTTGGCGTCAGTTGGAACTACGCGTCACCGCGTTGCTCGTGGTCTCGACGCTGCTGGTGCGCACGCACTCCGTCTGGTGGGTGCTCATGACCGCTGCGTTCGTCACAGCCGAAGTGTTCTGGTTCCGACACCGTCGCCGCACCCAGCGACATCCCGTTGGCTCGAAGACAAGTCTGTAGAAAAGTGACCAATCAGCGATGTGGTCTTCACCCCATGATGTGACGAAGCCCGACCAACGTCCCATTGCGGAGCGCGTGGTGCCTCACGGTGGCTGGCTGCTAGTCGGCAACGTGATTGCCTTCGCGTTCGTGGGGGTCTCCGTCCGCACGGTTGGCACGGACTGGTCGAGTGGAACACGCGCTCTTGCGTTCGCCGCTCTGGCGCTGGTGTTTTCGTCGCTTTGGCTGACATGGCGGCGCTCGGTTCGGCGGGCCGCAGCCCGGACCGGAGAGCCTTCGCCTGTGTAGTTCGTAGGCACAGCAGCGATGGCTACGCCTCGCGCTTCAAACGGCGGTGTAGCGCAGTCTGGCGACGGCGCCTCGTGCCACGATCTCGTTGCGCGCATAGTGCGCTGGCATCGAGGGGCTAGCCCAGCGTCCTGCCTGCTGTGTTTCGACCAGCGACGCACCGGCGCGTACGAGCGACATCGCGCTGCCGATGCGCAGGCTGTGACCAGACGCCCCCTCGATGCCGACAGCTGCAGCAGCGCTGCGAACTATCTCTCGAATGCTGCGAGGTGACAGCGGCTGTGCCGATACGTGCTGTCCTCGGAGAATGCGCCGGAACAGCGGGCCGCTGGTCATGTCGGCCCCAGCCAGACCGGCAGCTTCCTTCCAGGCATCGATGCGGCGGGTCGTCGGGCCGCCGAGGTACAAGGTGGCTCCGTCACCATTTTGATCGGTCTTGCTGCGCCGGACGGTCAGTGTCGAGGCGCCGTCGCTGCGGGGCTCGACGTCGCCCACCTGAAGCGCAGCGACCTCGCTCACGCGCAGCAGGGCGTCGCTCATCGTGGCGATGATTGCGGCGCTGCGCAGCCCGCTGAGATCACCGGCGGAGGCGACCGCCGAAGCTGCAGCATCCGCTTGATCCCAGTCGACAGCGGCGACCTGCCGGGATGGCGACGTTGCACGCCGATGCGCCCTCAGGACGACGTCGCACGAAGATCCAACAGGATCGGGTCGGCCGGCGAGACGAGCGCCGAACCGCACCGCGGCGACGATCTGGCCCAGCTTCGCTCGCCCTGCTCCGCCTACAGCCAACTCGGACAGTGCCTCGCTGAGACCCTCGTCGTCCATCGGCCTCCCTGCGAGCTGCTCGGTCACCTGCCGCAGTGCCCGGCCGTAGGCCCGACGCGTTTCGCCGCTAATAGCAAGTTCGGCGGCGGCGGCACCGGCGGCAGAGAGCATCCCACCATGCGACCCTTCGAGGATCGCCAACGCACCGGAAGTCGGCGCGATGGCCGACACACCGCTCATCCGATCTCCTAAGACGGAGTATAACTTCCGGTAGATGCCATTACCGGAAATATAACTCCCTACATACATGTATGCAAGTGGATCCGAATCCTCATGCATCTGCGGCACCAGGCGCGCTAAGGGGGCTCTCGGGATCGCGGCGGCCACAGGCGGTTTGGGCGAGAGGATCGTCGCGATGCCGCTACGCAGATGTTCTGTGTGGCAGTGCGGGTTCGCGGCGCTCGGATTCCAGGCAGAGCCACATCGTCTGCCCCGCCGCCAGGTCCATGCGGTCGGTCGGACCGTGCAGTGCACCGTCAAGCAGGTCCACGCAGCCGATCTGGGCGAATTGCGTGCCTGCGCTGCCCTCGGGGCAGAGCGACGACAGCACCTCGAGATCGACGGTGAGATGGGTATGGCTGACGTTGGTCACCGACACCACCGTCTGGCCCCACTCAGCACTGCCTCGTACCACGCCCAGTGCCTGCGTACCTAGGTCCAGCGCGACCTGCGGGCTGTCGGGATGGAATGCGGGCTGCGCACGACGGATGAGCATGCGGTGGACGAGCTCGACCAGGGTTCTGCGCCTGATCCCGTCCTGCGCGCCGAGCAGGTCCACCGCCTCGTCCAAGGTGACCTTGCGTCGGTTGATGGTGCGCTTGTTCTGCTCGACCGGCGGCAAGCCGTGCTCGGTGACGATGCGGGGCGGCTCGCTGATCGGCGTCCAGTAACTGGGGGTGCCCAGCAGTGCATGCACATACAGCGCGGGGACGCCGGCGAGGCTCAGCATGACGGTGTGCGCGGCAAGGAACTGCGCCACGCCCAACGGATCGCCGTCACCGGCGAAGAGGTCCCACAGCGAGACGTTCAGCTCGTACGCCTTGGGGCCCGCAGGCGTGTCGAACTCTGAGTGCGTGCCGCCGGCACTGTGCGCCGCGGCGGTGAGCCGGCTGATCTCGGCCCCGCTCAGCAGCCCCTCCACCGGGCGAAGCCCGATGCCGTCGTGGCTGGCGATGAAGTTGAAGAACGACGTTCCCGCAGGAGGCGTCTCCAACTGCGCCAGCCACTGCTGCATCGCCGCCGATGAGCCCGACAGCATCGTGTGGGCAACGAGCGGCGGCAAGCTGAAGTTGTAGACGAGGTGGGCTTCGTCGCCGTCGCCCCAATAGGCCACGTTCTGGTCATGGGGCACGTTGGTCTCGGTGATGATGACCGAGTCGGGACAGCGTGCGTCCAGCAGCGTCCGCAGCAGCTTCACGAACTCGTGTGTCTGCGGCAGGTTCACGCACGACGTGCCGAGCTCCTTCCACAGGTAGGCGATGGCGTCCAGCCGGAACCACCGCACCCCCGCGTCGACCAGGCGGGCCACGGTGCGCAGCAGGTCCAGCAGCACCTCGGGCTCGGCGAAGTCCAGATCGATCTGGTCGTAGCTGAAGGTGCACCACAGCAGCCGTGGGCCTTCGGGCGTTTCGACCTCGCGCAGCAGCGGCGTCGTGCGGGGGCGCACCACGCTCGACAGGTCGTCGGAGGGCTCGGCGGTGAGCAGGTATCGGCTGCCCGGTTCTTCCCCGCTGCAGAACTGCTCCATCCACGGATGATCGGCGCTGACGTGGTTCACGACGAGGTCGGCCATGACCGTGTAGGTCTCGCTGAGGTCGACGATGTCGTCCCAGCTGCCGAGCCGTGCGTCCACCGCACGGTGGTCGGTGATGGCGAAGCCCCCGTCGGAACTCGCCGGGTAGAAGGGCAGCACATGCACGACCGACACCACATCGCCGGTCAGGTCGTCGAGCAGCTCATGCATGGTTTGCATCGGCACCTTGCCGGCCTCGGTGATCGAGTCGGCGTAGGTAATCACCGCCACGTCGTGCTCATCCCACCGCGGGCCGCCCGCTGCAACGGCCTCAGTGCCGTCGAGCCCGAGCGTGGAGAGCACGTCGTCGACGAGGCCATCGCCGCTCAACGCCGGGTAGATGAACTGGAGGTGCTGCTCGACCCGGCTGCGGAGATCCCCCTCGGTCACGACGTGCGGACCCCCATCGCCAGACCTGTTCTCGAGTGCGGCACCGTACTCAGCGAGATTAGTGACGCTCATCGTCCCGGCTGCGTATCTGCAGCCGACCGCGTAGCGTGAACACATGGCCGAAACCCTGCTGGAAACACCCGTCGAGGGGGCCGACGCTCCCCCGGTTCACCCGCTGTCGATGATGACCGAAGCGGAGGCCCACGCCGCCATCGAGGTGCTGCGCCGCAGCGGACGCATCGGCGACGGCGCCCGCTTCCACGGCTTCTGCATCGCCGAGCCGCCGAAGGCCGAAGTCGCCGCCTGGACGCCCGGCACCGATACCGACCGCCGTTTTGAGGTGGTGATTCACGAGAACGGCGAGGTGCACATCGCCGTGGTGTCGGTGACACGCGGCGAGGTGGACTCGTGGACTCACCATCCCGGCGTGGTACCCCGCGTCGGCATGGCGGAACTGTTCGCCGTGATGGACGCCTGCCGGAAAGACCCGGGCTTCGCGGCCGCGCTGGCCAAGCGCGGCATCACCGACCCATCGCAGGTGCAGATTGACCCGTGGCCCACCGGCGATTACGACTTCGACTTCGAGATCGGCCGGCGCGTGCAGCGCTGCATTGCCTTCTGGCGCCCGAATCCCACCGACAATGGCTACGCATACCCGCTCGACGGGCTGATGGTGCACATCGACGTGGACACGCTCGAAGTGCTGCGCGTCACCGACTTCGACCAGTGGCCGGTGGCGTCTGAGCGCGGCAACTACGACGTCGACGCGGTCACCGAGGACTTCGGCCCGATGCGGACTGACCTGCGTCCCATCGAGATCACCCAGCCCGAGGGCACCAGCTTCACCCTGGACGACAATGAGCTGTGCTGGCAGAAGTGGTCGATGCGCGTGGTCATGGACGACACCGAGGGCTTGGTGCTGCACCGGATCGCCTATGACGACGGCGGCCGGGTGCGGCCCATCATCGACCGGGCATCGCTGGCCGAGATGGTGGTGCCCTACGGCGACACCCGCCCGTCGCAGACGTTCAAGCACGCGCTCGACTCGGGCGAGTTCGGCCTGGGTCTGATGAACAACTCGCTGCAATTGGGCTGCGACTGTCTGGGCGAGATCGCTTACCTCGACTCGACGCAGGTCTTCGACGACGGATCGGTCGTCACGACGCCCAACGCCATCTGCATCCACGAGGAGGACTTCGGCATCGGCTGGAAGCACTTCGACTGGCACGCCGACACCACCGAAGTGCGCCGCTCCCGCCGCTTGGTCGTGAGCGCCATCCACACCGTCGGGAACTACGAGTACGGCTTCTTCTGGTACTTCTACCTGGACGGCACGATCCGCTACGAGGTGAAGCTGACCGGCATCCTGACCACCCGGTCGCACCGGGACGGCGACGACCTGACGTTCGCCCGCCAGGTGGCGCCGCACGTGTCGGCCCCGATCCACCAGCACATCTTCTGCGTGCGGCTGGACATGGCCGTCGACGGCAACGCCAACAGCGTCGTGGAGGTGAACACCGAAGCGCTGCCGCCGGGGCCGGACAACCCGTACGGCACTGCGTTCGCCGCCCGTGAAACGGTGCTGGAGAGCGAGTTGGCGGCCCGGCGCAACACCAACTCGGCATCCAGCCGGTACTGGAAGATCCAGAGCGCAGACCACATCAACCGGCTCGGGCATCCGACGGCGTACCGGCTGCTGCCGCCGCCGACGGCCACGATGTTCGCGGCGCACGACAGCCCGCATTCCGAGCGTGCCACCTTCGCCCGCCACAACCTGTGGGTGTCGCCGACCCGGCCTGACGAGCGGTACGGCGCCGGCCGTTTCCCGACCCAGCGCAACGCCGGCGACGGTCTGGAGCGCTACACGGCGGGCGACCGGCCGGTGGTCGACACCGACATCACCGTGTGGCACACGTTCGGCATCACCCACGACGCCCGGCCCGAGGACTTCCCCGTGATGCCCACCGAGTACGCCGGCTTCGGGCTGGTGCCCGACGGCTTCTTCGACCGCAACCCGATGCTGGACGTGCCGCCCTCGCCCAACGGCCACTGCGCCTGAGATCGCAGCCGCCTACTGTGGCCGCATGGCAGGAGCACCCGAAGCCGACGAGCCAAGCCTGACGGCTGCCAGCGCTGGGTCTGCTGACGCCCTGCTTTCGGGCCTCGAGCTGGTCGAGCACTTCGCCCCTGCGCCAACCGAGGGCCTGCGGATCGCCCCGTTCCTGGATGCCATCGAGGCACAAGCAGAGACCGCGGACCGGACCCGGTCCGTCTCGTCGGAGGTCATCGAGGCCATCCGCGGCACCGACTTCATGCGCATGTCGGCCACTCGCAACATCGGCGGCGTCGAGGAGACCATGCTGCACATGGGCCGAGAGCTCGAGGCGGTGGCAGCCCGCTGCCCGAGCCTGGCGTGGTGCCTGTGGAACCACCTCTGCGTGTTCCACCTGTTCGTCGGCTCGGTAGGCCCCGAGCAGCAGGACTTTCTCACCCACGTCGTCACCAACGGCCAGTGGGTGTCGTTCCCCGGCGGCGCCCGCAGTTCGGTGTACGGCCGCGTCGAGGGCGACCAGGCCATCCTGAACGGCACCGGCCGCTGGGGCACCGGTGCCCGCTACGCCGACTACTGCGGGGTGGCATTCGCCATCACCGGCGACGACGGCAAGCCGGTGCGGCCCATGGACATCCGCTTCACCATCCTGCCCACCACCACCGAGGGCATGAAGATCGATCCGTCGTGGGACGGCGCCGGGCTGCGGGCCTCGGCCACCGACGACGTCCACTACACCGACGTGCCGGTGAACCTCCGCGACTGCGTGGCCTGGTTCGGCGCCAACCGGGCAGAGTCGCTGCGCACGGTGCCAGTGGTGCATCACCGCTACCGCGAGGACTGGGTGGGCATCTCCGACCTGTGGCTCTCGTTCATGGCGGTGGGCCTGGTGCGCCGCGCGCTCGCCGAGGCTGCTGATGCGGCCGGCGGCCGTCGGGTGATCATCGGCGGCAAGATGGTCGATCGGCCCACCGTGCAGGTCAACTTCGGTCGGGCGGCATCCCTGCTGGCGGCCGCTGCCGCGGCAACAGAAGCCGCCTGCAATGACGTCGACCGCCGCATCGCTGCCGGTGTCGTCCCCGACGAAGCCGATTACCTGCGCCAGATGGCGGTGACGACCATGGCCGTCGAGCAGCTCGATGAGGCAATGTCGCTGCTGCACCGCACCCAAGGCGGCACCGCGCTGCGCGAGGGCGGCGCCTTCGACCGCCGCTACCGCGACTTCCGGGCCATGCCGGTGCACATCAATGTGCACCAAGACCGCGTGACCCACCAGCTCGGCCGCCACCTCCTGGGACTCGAACTCAACCCGTTCTGAACTGGCCAGGGGTGCCCTGCGGTCGGTGGCTGCGGGCGCAGATGGGCAAGATTAGGCTCGATGACGACCGCCCCGAGGTTGCCTCGCGGGCGCGGACGGAGAGGGAGATCATGCGTTCGAGGACTCTGACACGACTTGCCATTGCCCTAGCCGGCGTGGCGCTGCTGGGAGCAGCCTGCGGCGGCGACAGCGACGACCCTGAGGACGTCACCGCGGCATTCGTGCTGGTGGGACCAGTCGGCGACGCCGGCTGGAACTGGGCGCACGACCAGGGCCGCCAGTATGCGGAGAACCAGACTGGGGCCACAACGCTGTTCGTGGAGAGCGTCCCGGAGAACGCCGAGGACTTCAAGGCGGTGGCTGTCGACTTCATCGAGAACGAGGACGCCGACATCATCTTCGGCACCTCGTTCGGCTACATGGACCCGATGCTCGAGCTGGCTGACGAATACCCCGACGTGGTGTTCGAGCACGCCTCGGGCTTCAAGATGAACGACACCAACTTCGGCAACTTCTTCGGCCGCATGTACCAGCCGCGCTACCTGTCGGGCATGGCGGCAGGCGCGATGACCGAGAGCGGGCAGCTCGGCTATGTCGCTGCGTTCCCGATCCCCGAGGTGATCCGCGGCATCAACGCCTTCACCCTCGGTGTGCGCGAGACCAACCCGTCGGCTGAGGTGCACGTCATCTGGACCTTCACCTGGTTCGACCCGGCGGTCGAGGGCGACTCGGCCAAGGCGCTGCTGGAAGCCGGCGCGGACGTGATCGCCATGCACCAGGACTCGACGGCCGCAGGCGTGGCCGCGCAGGATGCCGGCGCCCGCTGGGTTGCCTACAACTCCGACATGCGCGACTTCGCACCCGACGCGTTCATCACCGCACCGGTGTGGAACTGGGGCCCGCGCTACGCAGCGATCATCGAGGCGGTCGCTGGCGGCACCTACGCACCGGGCGCTTACTGGGGCGGCATGGACGACGGCATCGTCGACTTGGCGCCGCTGGCCGACGACGTGCCCTCTGACGTCGCCAGCCAGATCAGCGATGTCGCCGAGCAGATCCGTGAAGGCGAATGGGACGTGTTCACCGGTGAGATCCGCGACCAGGACGGCAACGTGATGGTTGCCGCAGGCGAGACCATGGACGACGGCCCGATGCTGGGCATGGACTGGTTCGTCGAAGGCGTCGTGGGTGACGCCAGCCCCTGATCCGACTGATCGAACCGAACTCACACCGATGCCGGAGCCGGGGGACCCTGCTGTATCCCCCGGCTCCGGTGACGGTCCCGTAGTCGTCGACCTGCGCGGCATCCGCAAGGAGTTCCCCGGCGTCGTCGCCTGCGACGGCGCGAACCTCACCGTCCGGGCGGGCACCATCCATGCGCTGCTCGGTGAGAACGGTGCCGGCAAGACCTCGCTGGTCAATGTGCTGGGCGGCGTCTACCTGCCCGACGCCGGCGAGATCTGGGTGCACGGCACCCAGCAACAGTTCCACTCGCCCGCAGATGCGATCGCCGCTGGGATCGGCATGGTCCACCAGGAGTTCCGCCTGGTGCCTTCGCTCACGGTGTTCGAGAACGTGGTGCTGGGCTCGGCACCTCGCTACCTGGACATGGGCCAGATCGTCGAGCGTGTCGCCCACCTGGCGGCCACCTATTCGCTGCAGACCGACCCGTCCCGACCGGTGTGGCAGCTCTCGGTGGGCGAGCGCCAGCGCGTGGAGATCTTGAAGGCGCTGTGGCGCGACGCCGACGTGATGGTGCTGGACGAGCCGACCGCTGTGCTGACTCCGGCCGAGGCGGCCGACCTGGGGCTCACCTTGCGCTCCATGGCTGATCGGGGCCGCTCGGTCATCTACATCAGCCACAAGCTCGACGAGGTGCTGGCGGTGTGCGATGAGGCCACCGTGCTGCGCAACGGGGTGACAGTGGCGCAGCCGCGCAGTCTCGCGGGCATCGATCGGTCGGATCTGGCCGAGATGATGGTGGGCGAGGCGGCGGCACAGATTCAGCGGCCCACCGATCAGCCCAGCGGCGACATCGTGCTCGATCTGGAGGGCATCTCGGCGATGAGCGACCGGGGGCTGCCGGCGCTGCATTCGGTCGACATCGACATACGGGCAGGCGAGATCGTGGGAGTCGCAGGCGTCTCGGGAAATGGACAGCGGGAGCTGGCCGAGGCCATCGCCGGTCTGCGCCCCACCACGGCGGGAGCGATGCGGCTGGCGGGCACGGACGTCACCGGCACGTCCCCCCGGGCTCGATCCCGCGCCGGGCTGGCCTATGTCCCCGAGGATCGGCTGGGTGTGGGCCTGGCGCCCACCATGTCGGTGGTCGACAACGCGGTGGTGCGGTCATACCGGTCGATGCGTCGCAGGATGATGCTGGATCTGCGTCGTTGCGAGGACTTCTGCCGCCGCCTCATCGAGCGTTTCGGCGTGCAGGTGGGACGGGTGCACGACTCAGTGGGCGTGCTGTCGGGCGGCAACCTCCAGCGACTGCTGCTCGGACGTGAGCTGACCGGCGAGCCCAAGGTGCTGCTGGCGGCCCAGCCGACGCGCGGGCTCGACGTGGTGGGCATCGCAGCCATTCAGGAGCAGATCGTCGCCCAGCGGGCTGCCGGCGTCGGGGTCTTGCTGATCTCTGAGGATCTCGACGAGCTGCTCGCGCTGTCCGATCGCCTGGTTGTCATGTATGAGGGGCGCATTGCCGCCCGCCTCGATCCCAGAAACACGACACGAGCCGAGGTGGGCGCCGCGATGGCCGGAGGCGGCGGCACATGACCGACCCCACGCCTGCATTCGCCGCCGACCCAATGGCGCAGCCGCAACTCAGGGGCGGCGGCACATGACCGACCCCATGCCTGAACCCACGCACGCTCCGCTGCACACCGTGTCACGCGGGCGAGCTCGCTGGCATCGCGGCCTGATCCGGCCCGTGCTGCAGCGGCGCTCCGATGTTGTGCCGGCTGCCCAGGCCATTGCCTTCGTCATCGGCATTGCCGTGGCCCTGGTCGCGGGAGCCCTGCTGCTGCTGGCAGCCGGCAACGACCCGGCCCAGGTGTACGGCCGCATGCTCGACTCGTCGTTGGGCGGCATCAATTCGATCTCACGAACGCTGCTGCGGGCGACACCGCTGGCCCTGGCCGGTTTGGCGGTGGCCGTTGCCGGCTCGATGGGCCTGTGGAATATCGGTGCCGAGGGTCAGATGATGGCGGGTGCCACGGTTGCGGCCGGCTTGGCCATGACGGCGGGAGATCTGCCGGGTCCCGTGTTGATCGTGCTGATGATCGGCGCCGGTGCGGTGGGCGGTGTCGTGCTCATGGCGGGTCCGGCGCTTGCCCGGGCATATCTGGGCGTCAGCGAGATCATCACCACCTTGATGCTCGTCGAGGTCTCCATCCGGGTAGTCGAATGGCTCGAAACCGGGCCATGGAAAGACCCCGAATCGCAGGGCTTCGCTCTGATCGAGCCGCTGCCCGATCAGGCCTCGCTGCCTGGTCTGTTCGGACGTGCACACATCGGTGTGCTGATCGCGATTGCGCTGCTGGTGGCGTTCTGGCTGGCGGTGTCGAGAACGGCGTGGGGCTACGAGCTACGGATGGCCGGTTCATCCCCGGCGACAGCGCGGTATGCGGGCATTTCGCTGCAGCGCAAGGTGCTGACCGCACTCGTGCTGTCGGGCGCCTTGGCAGGACTGGCGGGTGCCGTCGAGCTCACCGGCACTGCGACGCGGCTCGATCCCGGCCTGTCCAACGGGTACGGCTTCGCCGGGATCATCGTGGCAGCTCTGGCGTTGATGCGGCCATCGGGCGTGGCGGCAGTCGCCTTCGTCTTCGGCGCAGTGCAGGTGGGCGGTCAATCCATCCAGACGCTCGGTGTCACGAGTTCTATCGCGACGATCCTTCAGGCCATGATCCTCATCGGCGCGCTGGTCGCCGCGGTGCTGCTCAACTACCGCATCCGGTGGGTGCGGCCCGTCGGCCACGACGCAGAGGCAACTGGTGTCTGAAGCCGCCGTCGTCGGGCTGCTCGTAGCGACCGTCCAGTTCGCCACGCTGGTGTACTTGGCCGGTCTGGGCGAGCTCATCGCCGAGCGATCCGGTGTGCTGAACCTCGGTGTCGAGGGAATGATGGCCATGGGGGCCGTCAGCGGGTTCATGATGGCGCTGGCCACCGGCCGGCCCTGGATCGGCTTCGCATTCGCTGCCCTCGTGGGCATGGCGGTCGCGGGCATTCACGCACTGGTGAGCGTGGTGATGGGCGCCGGTCAAGTAGTGTCGGGTCTTGCGATCACGATCGGCGGGCTCGGATTCGCTGCATTCATCGGCCAGGACGCGGTCCGTGAGCGTGCCGATGCCGTGTTCACCGATCTCGGCATCGCCGGGCTCGCCGACATCCGCTGGGTCGGCCCGATCCTGTTCAACCAGCCTCCGGTCGTCTACCTCGCGGGCCTCCTGGGCGTCGCAGCCTGGTTCGTGCTGAATCGAACCCGGCTGGGCCTGGCGTTGCGGGCGGTCGGCGAGTCAGCTTCCACCACGGACTCGGTGGGCCATTCGGTGACCCTCCTGCGCTCGGGAGCAGTGCTGATCGGCGGCGCCTTCGCCGGCGCTGCCGGTGCCTTCCTGTCGCTCTACATGGCAGCGGGCTGGACCGAGGGCCTCATCGCCGGCCGCGGTTGGATCGCTGTGGCGCTGGTCATCTTCGGGGCGTGGCGGCCCGGACGCCTGGCCGCAGGTTCGCTGCTGTTCGGCTTCACGCTGGCCTTGCAGCCCCGGGTTCAGACCTTCGACCTGAACATCTTCGGCCTGGAGGTCAACACGATCTCGCCGGCTCTGCTCGGCATCCTGCCGTTCCTGCTGACCGTCGTGGTGCTCATCGCAATCAGCTTCCGCGCACGCCACCGGCCAAGCCCGGCACCCGCAGCACTGACCCTGCCCTACCGCCGAGAGGAACGCTGACGATGACAGACGGCAACGCCCACGAATCCCTGCCTGACGGCACGAAACTGCAAATCCGGCTGCCGCCAGAACTCGAGGCCGGTGTGTGGTCAAACTTCGCCGTCGTGCGCCACTCGCCCTATGAGTTCACGCTGGACTTCATCCGGCTGGACTTCAGCGGCAAGCAGTCGCCACGACGAGGCGTTGTCGTGCAACGCATCAACATGTCGCCGCAGTTCGTGGAGCAACTCATCAGCGCTCTGTCCGACAACATGTCCAAGTTCGCTTCGAACCTCGCGCCGTCCAGCCTCGAGACCCTGAACGATCCGAACGACAGCCCCGACGCCTGAGCACTCTCAGCGGTGCGACGCGCGCTGGCGACCCCTGGACCCGGAGCGGTTCTTGCTGCCTCGACGGCGTCCGGATTGACTCTTGGCCGCCGAGTGTTCGAGCGTGCGACGTCGCGTCCGTGATCGCGAGGGCTGCCGGATCTCGGCCACGTCGACCTCCGTAGTCGAGGTCCGAAAGCCGAGCTCTCGCTGCATCGAGGCAAGTTCTTTGACCTTTTCGGGCTCGACAAGCGAGACGACTACCCCGCCCTTGCCAGCTCGGGCGGTACGCCCTGATCGGTGCAGGTACGTCTTGTGATCGACCGCAACGTCGTAGTGGACGACAGCGTCGACTCCGGGGACATGAATGCCGCGCGCAGCCACGTCAGTTGCAATCAGCGCCTGCACTTTGCCAGTTGCGAAGTCGTCCAGGGCCCTGGTTCGCTGGCTCTGGCTGCGGCCACCATGGATGGCCGCCGTTGCGATCCCCCGGCGGCCGAGCTGCCGAGCGACACGATCACAGCCATGGCGAGTTCGGCAGAACACCACCGTCGTCCCCGCAGCATCGATCGCCTCTGCGCAGACGTCGACCCGGTCGGTCCTGGCGACCTTCCAGAAGATGTGGTCGGCGCCTGTCACATCCGGGGTTTCGTCGCCGACCTCGTGACGAACCGGATCACGCTGATAGTCGCGCGTCAGCGATGCCACGTCGCCATCGAGGGTCGCCGAGAACAGCAGCGTCTGGCGCTGGGTGGCGGTCTGGTCAAGAAGTCGCCGGACAACCGGGATGAACCCCATGTCAGCCATGCGGTCGGCTTCGTCGAGCACAACCCGGTCCACTGCGGACAGATCCACCGCCCCTTGGGAGATCAGATCCTCGAGGCGTCCTGGGCACGCCACCAAGATGTCCACACCGCGTCGCAGGGACGCGAGCTGCGGGCCGTAGCCCACGCCGCCATAGGCGACCCCGATGCGACGCTTGCCGGCGAACGAGCGCAGCTCCTTCGTGATTTGATCCGCGAGCTCGCGAGTCGGCACGAGCACCAGCCCCTGGGGCCTGTGGGGCTGCGAGCCTCCCGCGAGAGCGACGAGCGGGATCCCAAAGGCGAGCGTTTTGCCGGACCCGGTAGGGGCGCGGCCGCACACATCTCGCCCGTCGAGAGCATCGGCGACCGTGGCCATCTGGATGTCGAATGGCCGAGTGATGTTGCGCTGTGCGAGCGCGCCAACGATGAAGTCGGGGACGCCCAGCTGGGCGAAGGTGGGGGGCATGTGTCTCCTCGCCGACTGCACGCCGGCAATTGACGCTATTGGCGTCGTCTCAAGCCGCAGATGACGTCGCTGGCCGCTGCGGCCAGCGGTGCTCAGCGGCGTATGAGTTCAGAGGGGCTTGACGTTTTGGGCTTCGTCGCCCTTGCGGCCGGGTCCGATGTCGAACTCGACTTCCTGCCCCGCCTCCAGCGTTCGGTAGTTCTCACCGACGATGTTGGAGAAGTGGACGAAGACGTCATCGGCTCCGTCACGGGAGATAAAGCCGTAGCCCTTCTCGTTGTTGAAGAACTTGACTGTTCCGCGCATGTCGTGCCTCTCGAAGCTCGGCCGGGCCGGCCACGGGCGGCAAGGCTACGGCGCGAAGGCCGCGATCAGGCCCGCGCCCGCGCACCGGGCACGAATTCGGCCAGGAACGTGAGGGTCGCCTCGACGAAGATGTCATTGCGGTCGCCGGCCACCATGTGCGCCGCGCCGCCCACATTGGCGTAGTGCGCATGGGGCACCGTCTCCAGGAATGACTGGGCGCCTTCCTCGGAGAGTACGTCGCTGAGACCGCCACGGACCAGCAATGTGGGCAGCGTCAGCTTCTCGGCCGCCGCCTGCTGACGCGGGATGCGCTCGGCGAAGCTGCGCGGCCGGTGCATGAACGCTGGGTCCCAGTGCCAGCGGTAGCGGCCGTCGGGCCAGAGGCGAACGTTCTTGGCGAGCCCGTCGAGGTTGCGGGGCCGCTTGCGGTGCGGCTGGTAGTTGGCGATGGCCTCGGCGACCTCTTCCAGCGATGCGAACCCGTCCGCGCCCTGGGCCATGAATTCGCGAATCTTGCGCACGCCGGCCGCTTCGATCTGCGGTGCCGTGTCGACCAGCACGAGCGCGAGCGCATCCACGGCACCCTCGCCGACCGCGGTCAGCGAGGTCCCCCCGCCCATTGAGGCCCCCACCAGCACGGGCCGCTCGCCGAAGTACTCCACGATCGCCACCAGGTCAGCCACCGATGCCTCGGTCGTGTAGTCGCCGTCGGGCGCCCAGTCCGAGTCGCCGTGGCCGCGGGCGTCGAGGCACACGGCCCGGTAGCCGCCGTCGGCGAGGGCTTGGCCAGCTCCCTTCCAGGCATGGCGGGTCTGGCCGCCGCCGTGCTGCAGCAGCACCAGCGGGCCGTCGTCGCCATAGACGTCCGCGGCGACCTTCACGCCTCCCGACGCGTCGATCATCACATCGGGAATGAGCGTGTCGGTGATGCGCTCGCCGTGCTCGGAGGGGTGGGAATAGACATCCGCGCCCGCCGGCTCCGACGGGACGAAGTCGGGCGCGTCGGCGTCGGCGGGATCGAACAGCGGCTTGCGCTGTTGGTCGCTCATGGGAAGCCTCTCGTTCGCGTCGAAGCTGGCTCGCGCACCCGGCGGGAGCCGGGTTGCTCAGCTCGTCCGGGCGCGGCCGTCGGCCTTGGCCGCAGCCTGGTCACGTCGGCGCGCTTCGCCGGCTGCGGCCAGCGCCGCTCGGTTCGAGTCGTCGACCCGCATGAAGTGGTCACGCCAGCCGTCGTTGTCGTCCGCATCCCACACGAACGGCGTTTGCACCGTGGTGCGCGGCATCCAGGCGTGGGTGAGCAGGTCCAGCCCGGTGCTCACGATGGCGCGTTGCATGTCGGCGTCGCCGGGCTTGCCGGTCGGGTTGCCCAGCGGGAAGTCGGTGAACACGAATCGCGCAACACCGCATTCCTCGACGATGTCGCGAGCGCTGCCCGCAACCACGGTCGGGATGCCGGCTTCTTCCAGGTGACGTGCGATCAGACCGATCGTCTGGTGGCAGACCGGTCAGAGCGGCACCAGAAAGGCGACATCCACGCCGTCTTCGCGCATCCACTCTTCGATGCGGGGCGAATCGTTGCGCTGTGTCCGGCGGTGGCTGTAGTCGGTGGGGATCCCGTAGAAGCGCTCCGACAGCGCACCGATGCGACCCTCGGCCTCGAACTCGCGCAACCGGTTGATCGGCAGGTAGGTGTCGAGATCCTCGGTGTGGGTGTTGTCCTTGTCCCAGAAGAGATCGCTGTTGTAGAGGCCGTCGAGGGCGTCGTCGCAGCGGGCGGCGTAGGGCTGCTTCGGCCGAGAGACGGGCACGCCTGCAGGCTCGCGTCCCTTCTCGAAGAACGAGGTGGTGACGAGTCCAACGGTGCACTCCGACAGCGGCTTCGGCAGCGGCGTGAAGGCAACCTCGTGGCTGTACGCCCACTGGTACGGCTGCGGGTAGCCGTGCGCGGCGTAGTACTCACGCGACTTGTCGATATAGCTCAGGTACGAACGGTGGGCGCGCCGCCCATCTGACTTCCGCCCGTTCGTCCCTCGCTGGGTCCGCTCTGTCAACGCCATCGTGGTTCTCCTGGTGGTCGCGCCCCAAGACTGTACGCGCCGGTCTCGACCGGATGCCGGGTGGGGCTCGAGTGTCGCCTCTACAGCGAGCGCACCTACTCGCGCAGCTCCTTAGCCTGAGCGCTATGAGCGACGCTGGCGCCGACGCCGCCGGAGCGGACACGACCGCATCAAGCGGTGATGGGTCCGCGTGGGGTGCTGGAGGGCTGACGCTGGGCGGCAGCCTGGCCGATGCCGTCGAGCAGCCGCCGACGGTGTACGCGGCTGTCGGCGGGCAGCAGTTCTTCGACGAGCTGGTGGACCGCTTCTACGAAGCCGTTGAGAGCGACGAGTTGCTGCGGCCGATGTATCCGGCAGATCTCGTGCCGTCCCGACATCGGCTGGCTGGCTTCCTGGCGCAGTACTGGGGCGGACCCGCCGACTACAGCGCCGAGCGCGGCCACCCCCGGCTGCGCATGCGGCATATGCCGTTCGCCATCGGCGTCGCCGAGCGCAACGCCTGGATGCGCCACATGCTCGCGTCGCTCGAGGCGGCCAGCCTGCCCGACGGGTCGCCGCTCGACCCTGACATTGCGCAGGCCATGTTCGCCCACTTCGACAACGCCGCCACTCACCTCATCAACCAGCCCGGCTGACCGGCTGAAAGCGCTAGAACAGCGGCCGATGGCTGAAACGACCCGGCGCCGAGCGCGTCAGATGTGGGAATGCGTGGAGCGGTATCACCAGCTCTGCTACTGGGCGCCCGAAGTGCGCGATTCGGGCGCAGCGGCGGGGCTGCGGGGATTCTGGATGAACTACTTCGCCACGCGCGTGGCGCCGCTGGGACCGGTGCCTGCAAGCGTCGTGGAGTCGCTGTTCTTCTACTACGCCCCCGCCCGCGTGCGGCGCGCCATCCCGGACGCGTGGACGTTCTCGACACCTGAACGGGTGCTGGCAGCTCGCTACGACGCCATGGACCAGGCACTGCAGCGAGAGCTGGGCGAACTGGCGAGCAGCGAGGCTGTCGGCCGGTGCGCCGAGATCGTGCGGGCAGCCTGCAATGCCGCCGACCCGGTCGGGCGGGTGCTCTTTGCCGGCTGGTCATCATTGGACTGGCCACACGAGCCGCACTTGGCGTTGTGGCATGGCTGCACGCTGCTCCGCGAGTACCGCAGCGGCTGCCACCTGATCGCGCTGGCGGCGGCCGGCCTCGACGGCTGCGAGTCGGTGGTGTCCCAGGTCGCCGTAGACGAAGCGCCCCACGAGTGGATTCAGGAAGAGGCCGGCTGGACCGAGGCTGAGGCCGCGGCGGCATACGAGCGCCTGCGAGCCCGCGGCTGGACAGATAACGATGGGCTGGCCACCGCAGCAGGTGTCGCCGGGCGCGCCGAGGTCGAGGCCATGACCGATCGGCTGGACAGCTTCCACTGGTCCGCCATCGGCGACGAAGCTGCCGACGCTCTGCTCGCGGACATGGCACCGATCAACGCCGTGCTGCCCAAAGACGACCAGCTCGACTGGCGAGAGCTGTACCCCGCCAACGACTGACCGCGTCTGCAAGGCTGCGGCCCATGAGCGAGCAACTGCCTGGACACGTCGACGATCCGGTGATGTCACACAGCGAGTCGATCGACATCGACGCCCCGCCTCAGGCGGTGTGGGAGATGGTGACGGCGCTCGACCGCTACGGCGAGTGGAGCAACGAGAATACGGGCGGGTACTGGCGCAAGAGGCCAGACGGCGTGCCCGGCACCGGGCAGGTGGGCGACATGTTCGTCGGCATCAACCGGCTCGACGGCGAGGAGTGGAAGGCTCCGGTGGAGATCATCCGCCGCGTCGAGAATGAGGACTTTGCCTTCGTGACGGGCGGCCTGGAATACAACATCGTGCTGTGGCGCTACCAGCTCGCGCCCAGTGGCTCCGGCACAACGCTGACCGAGACCTGGACGCTGCGCCAGCTGTCCCCGCGCATGGTCGAGTTCGGGCAGCCCGAGCTCGAATACCGGGCCGGCAACGCCCGCGCGGGCATCCGCGCCACGCTGGCGGCGATGAAGGCGGCCGCAGAGGCCTAGCGCCCTGCAATAGGGCAACCCGTCAGCCGGGGATGCCCACCATCTGGGCGGTCGCGTGCATGTTCACGAGGCGGCTGAAGTCGACATACTCGCTGAAGCCGTCCTCGGTGATCGTGGCCCGGTAGTCGTCCCAGCCCTGCGGATCGCGGAAGTACAGCTCGGCCATGCCCAAGTAGGACTCGTTGGCGGGGTCGTGGCTGTGGTTGACCACGTAGCGCAGGCCGCCGATCTGGTTCATGACGCCGCGCACGTTGGGCGCGTGCGCCTCCAGCCAGTGCCGGAACGCAGCGTCGTAGTCGATGCCGTCCCGGGCCGGCACCAGGAATGTCACCTTGAAGAAGCCCGACCGTGTCGCCGGGAACGGCTCGTTCAGCGTGTTGGGCACCAAGGGCAGCTCGCCGTCGATCACCACGTACTCCGTGGTTGCCCACCCCACGTACGGCTCGGCCTTCTGCTGGAACGTGTCTCTGGGTACGGTGCCGTGCGGCTCGGGCGGATTCGGGATGGCGCGGTCGAACCACAGCTGCGCCATGCCGTCCCAGGGGACGTCTTTGCCGTGACGCTGATCGAACAGCGTCGCTATGTACTTCGTGGCATGGACCTTGCCGTCGGCGGCTGCGCGCTCCTGGCCGGCGATCACGGCGGGCATGTGGTTCTTGAACCAGTTGGCCACCAGCTCGTCACGCGTGGCTTCGGGCCGGCGTCTGATCAGGAAGATCATCTTTGCGCCCGGCGTAGCCGTGATCTCGCTCGTCATCGATGCCTCCTCAGGGAATTCCGCACGGCTTGCGTACGCCGTACGCCCCACGATCCTGCCACTCCGACCCCGACGCTGCTGAGCCGACCCACCGCAGCCGGCTAGCCGGCGTGCTGGGCTATCCCGCGCGCAACTCCCCCACGAGCGCTTTCGCAAGCAGGTCGTAGTCCTCGGGGCGGTTGTAGAGGTGGGCCGAGATCCGCAGCACGCGTTCGGGCGGCGCCGGCCAAGTGAACACCGGCACTTCGATGCCGTGGTGATCGCGCAGCGCCGCCATGAGCGGATCGAAGATGGCGGAACCCGAGTTGTCCGCGGCAGGCAGCGGCACGCTGGCAATGGCGCCGATCATGTCGTCAGGCGCGGGAGCCTCGATCTCGAGCGCCTCGATGAGCTTGCGTCGGCCCTCCAGGCACAGCTCGCGGATCGTCGTCTTGACGCCGGACCAGCCTTCGGGATGCATCGCCTCGACGGCGGCCAATGCATCAGGCACGGTCAGCCAAGAGCTGGGGTCATGGGTGCCCGTCCAATCGAACTGAGCATGCAGATGGCCGCCGCCGGACGGCCAGCCGCCGTTGTACCCATGGCTGATGACCGAGTGGTGCATGCCATCGCGCCGGTCCGGCCGTACCCACAGGAATGCAGCGCCCTTGGCGGAGCACATCCACTTGTGGCAGTTCGCGGTGACGTAGGAGACGCCCAGCTGCGTCACGTCGAAGTCGATCATGCCGGGAGCGTGGGCCGCGTCGACCAGCACCCGAACGTCGGGTTCAAGCTGCGCTGCGAGCTCGGCGATCGGCATGACCAGACCCGTTGCGGAGGTCACCGCGTCGATCAGCAGAACACGCGTGCGGTCGGTGACAGCGCCGAGCACCGCATCGACCACCTCGCCGCAGTCTTCGAGCGGAAACGGCACCGGTGCAGTCGTCACGACAGCACCCGCCCGCGATGCCGAGACCACTGCCGCGTTGGCGCAGGCGTTGTACTCGTGATCAGTCACCAGAATCTCATCGTCAGGCGAGAGGCTCGGCTCCAGCGAGCGCAGCACCGCGTTGACCCCAGCCGTGGCGTTGGTCACGAACACCAGCCCCGCCTCGTCGGCACCGACGAAGCGCGCGACGACTCGTCGGACCTCGTCGAGTGACGCCTGGTACTCGCCCTCCAAGAAGAAGCGGGTCGGGTTGGCCTCGATGCGGCTGCGGATGGCCTGCTGTGCCTCAAGCACAGACGCAGGAGTAGCGCCGAACGAGCCGTGATTGAGATGGATCGCCTCAGGGTCCAGGAGCCACGCAGTCACGGAGGGCACGCTACGGCGCGATTGGACGCTTGAGGAGGGAAGTCCCGATCCTTCGGAGATTCTTGAAGACGCAGCTACGCCGTCTCGCGGCGGTCTTGTTCTCGGCGCTCGCGTTCAAGCGCACGAAGACGCTCGCGTTCATACCGCTCGTACCGGTCAGCCCGTTCCTCGATCTCCTGCCAGAGGGCATCCCACTCTTCGCGGGTAGGCGGCTTCTGGTCCGCAGGCGTGAATTCCGAAGCAGGCACGGTGAAGTGGCGCGGGGCCCTTCTGCCGGCCACGCGCCGGGGGTGCCTCGGCTCGCCGGAATCGGTGGTCATGACGCCTCCATCGGCGGAGGTGTGAGCCGACGGTGCTCCACCTCGTAGTCGCCGACTCCATTCGACATCGTCTGGACAATACCGAACATTGCTGTGGATGGAATCCTGACGCGGGCGACGATGAGCTGCGATTCGGTGTCAGGAATCGGGTGAAGCCAAGGTGCCAGAAAGTCCACGGTGAACTCGTGGCGCGTATGCCAGACCCGCGCGTCGTTGGCATAGACGCCGCCACTCGGCACGTGCTCATCGAATACGAAGTCGGGCTCAGCTGCCATGCGGGGCACGATAGATCAGCATCGCCAGTATTTTTCAATCAATTTCAATGATCGTCACTGTCACAGAAAACGCAGCGGGCAAGAGCAAACCTGAGGAGGGCGTCGCCGGATGGGCGAACACGAAGGCATGGTTGTGCCCGACCACCGGACGATCAAGGTCGCGCAACTGCAAGCCAGGTGCCGGCCGATATCGCTTCCGACTGGTACACGCAACGAAAGTGTGGGCGCCTTCCGCACTCATCGGCTGACACCCAGGCTGCGCATGCCCCAGTCGACCTCGCTCTCGACACGGCGAATCTAAGGTGATCACCAACGGCGGCGCCGGCGTACGCACGCCCGGAGCTTTCCGGGGAGACCTCCTGCCGACGGTGTCATCAAACCGGAGATCATGATGAAGAAGCTGCTGGTAGCGAACCGGGGCGAGATCGCTATCCGGGCCTTCCGGGCGGCAACCCAGCTCGGCATCCGGACGGTCGCGATCCTGCCCGTCGAGGAAGAGCGCAGCGGCGCGCTGCACCGCATCAAGGCCGACGAGGCCTACGTCATCGGCGAAGAGGGCCGACCCGTGCGTGCCTACCTCGATCATGAAGTCATCGTGGCCAAGGCAGTCGAGGTCGGCGCCGACGCCATCTACCCCGGCTACGGATTCCTGTCCGAGAGCCCGGACCTCGCCGACGCGTGTGCCGCAGCGGGCGTGACCTTCGTGGGGCCCAGCGCTGAGGTGCTGCGGCTGACCGGCAACAAGATGCGGGCACGTGAGGCCGCCGAAGCCGCCGGCCTGCCCGTGCTGGCACAGTCGGCGCCGATCGACGACGACGCTGCTGATGCCGACATCACCGGCGCGGCGTCGGCGATCGGCTACCCGCTGTTCGTGAAGGCGGCATCGGGCGGCGGCGGCCGGGGCATGCGGCGCGTGGAACGCCCCGACGGCCTGGCCGAAGCGATCGAGGCCGCCCGCCGCGAGGCCCACAGCGCCTTCGGCGACGGCACGGTGTTCCTGGAAGAGGCCATGACCGATGTGCGCCATATCGAGGCGCAGGTGCTGGCGGATGCCGGCGGCAACGTGGTGCACCTATTCGAGCGGGACTGCTCGGTGCAGCGGCGCTTCCAGAAGGTGGTCGAGATGGCCCCCGCACGCATGCTTGACCCCTCAGTGCGCCAGAGACTGCTGGCCGACGCCGTGCAATTCGCCGAGGCCATCGGCTACGTCAATGCGGGCACCGTGGAATTCCTCGTCGAGGCGGGCGAGCGTCATGTCTTCATCGAGATGAACCCGCGCATCCAGGTGGAGCACACGGTGACCGAGGAAGTGACCGATGTGGACTTGGTGGAGTCGCAGCTGCGCATCGCCGCCGGCGCGACGCTCGACGATCTCATGCTCAGCCAGGACCGCATCAGCCTGCGCGGTGTCGCCATGCAGTGCCGGGTGACTGCGGAGAATCCGGCCAACGACTTCCGGCCCGACACCGGGCGCATCGTCGCCTACCGGCCTGCCAGCGGGGCGGGGGTGCGGTTGGACGGCTGCGTGTACCAAGGCGTCGAGATCACGCCGCACTTCGACTCGATGATCGAGAAGATCACCTGCCGGGGGCCCGACTTCGACACGGTGGTGCGTCGCATGCAGCGTACGCTGGCCGAGTACCGGGTGCGGGGGGTGTCGACCAACCAGCCGTACCTGCAGGCAATCCTGGCCGACACGCAATTCCGGGCCGGGCCGATCACCACCACATTCATCGACGACCGGCCGGAGCTGACGGCTGCCTCGGTGGGTGCCGATCGCGCCACCCGGCTGCTGCGCTACCTGGCCGACGTGACCGTCCACCAGCCCCACGGTGCCGCGCCGACGCGCACCGATCCGGCCTCCAAGCTGCGGGCCACCGCCGGCACGCCGCCTGCGGGATCGAAGCAGCGTCTCGACCAGCTCGGCCCGTCGAGTTTCGCGGCCGATCTGCGTGCATCGACCGGCGTGGCGGTCACCGACACCACGCTGCGCGATGCCCACCAGTCCATCCTGGCCACCCGGCTGCGCACCATCGATCTGGTCGCCGGTGCCCGCCAGATGGCCCACTTCACGCCGCAACTGCTCAGCATGGAGTGCTGGGGCGGCGCCACGTTCGACGTGGCGCTGCGGTTCCTGCACGAGGATCCCTGGCAGCGGCTGCGGCGGATTCGGCGCGCGGCACCCAACATCTGCACGCAGATGCTGCTGCGGGGCCGCAACACCGTCGGATACTCGCCCTACCCCGACACGGTTGCGCACGAGTTCGTGGCCGAGGCCGCCGAGTGCGGGATGGACGTCTTCCGTGTGTTCGACGCGTTCAACTCCATCGATCAGATGCGACCCGCCATCGAGGCCGTGATCGCCGCAGGGGCGGTCGCCGAGGGCACCATCTGCTATTCGGGCAACCTCACGAGCCCCGACGAGCGTCTCTACACGCTCGACTACTACCTGGGCGTCGCCGAGCAGCTCGACCGGGCGGGAGCGCACATCCTGTGCATCAAGGACATGGCGGGCCTGCTGCGGCCGCCTGCCGCTGCGACGCTGGTCAGCGCTCTGCGCGACCGTTTTCCCCAGCCGGTGCACCTGCACACCCACGACACGGGCGGCGGGCAGCTCGCTGCCTACCTCGCTGCCATCGATGCCGGTGTGGACGCCATCGACGGCGCCGCCCCGCCGCTGTCGGGCATGACCTCGCAGCCGTCGATCGCCTCGATCGTGGCCATGACCGACGACACCGAACGGGCGACGGGCCTCAGCCTCGACGCCATCGGCGACATGGAGCCCTATTGGGAAGCGGTGCGCGGCGTCTACGCACCATTCGAGGCCGGCTTGCCGTCGCCGACCGGCACCGTCTACCGCCACGAGATTCCCGGCGGGCAGCTCTCCAACCTGCGCACCCAGGCCACTGCGCTCGGCCTCGGGCACCGGTTCGAGGAAGTCGAGCAGCTC
Source organism: Candidatus Poriferisodalis sp. (assembly GCF_965208925.1). Lineage (GTDB taxonomy): Bacteria > Actinomycetota > Acidimicrobiia > Acidimicrobiales > Poriferisodalaceae > Poriferisodalis. The sequence continues at coordinate 458,942 of NZ_OZ242364.1, forward strand.
TATGCCGCGTGCAACGAGCTGCTGGGCCGTCCCATCAAGGTGACACCGTCGTCCAAGGTGGTCGGCGACCTGGCACTGCACCTGGTGGCCTCGGGCGTCACGCCCGATGAGCTGGCTGCCGATCCCGCATCGGCCGATCTGCCCGACAGCGTCATCGGCTTCCTTCACGGCGAGCTCGGCACACCGCCCGGGGGCTTCCCGGAGCCGTTCCGCGCCCAAGCGACCGAGGGCCGCGAGTGGGTGCCCAAGACCAAGGAGCTCAGCGACGATGACACGGCGGGCTTGGCGACTGATCGCGCCGCCACGCTGAACCGCTTGCTGTTCCCCACCCAGTCGGCCGCTCAGGACGAGAACACGCATCGCTACGGCGACCTGTCGGTGCTGCCCTCGCTGCTGTTCTGGTACGGGCTGGACGCTCACGACGACGACACCGCGGTGGTGCTCGGCCCAGGCGTGCGCCTGCTGCTGGGCCTTCGGTCCATCGGCGAGCCCAACGACGAGGGCATTCGCCTGGTGAGCTTCCGGGTCAACGGCCAGCCCCGGGACATCGACACGCTCGATCGCACGGTGGCCGCAGATCGGCCGGAGCACGCCCGGGCAGATCCCAGCATTCCCGGTCACGTCGCAGCGCCCTTCCGGGGCTCGGTGAATGTGTCGGTGGTCGAGGGCGATCAGGTGGCTGCCGGCGAGACGATTGCGGTGATCGAGGCCATGAAGATGGAATCGTCGATCTCGGCACCGGTGACGGGCACCGTCATCTCGATCACCGCTGCGTCGGGCGCGCTGCTCGAACCCGGTGACCTCATTGCGGAGATCCGGCCCGCCGGGCGTTCTGGAAGCCCCGAGACCGAACACAACACCTGACCGCTCCACGCTGAGGAATTCGGCTCAGTGTCCGCGCACTAGTGTTCGGAGCAGGAGCCCAAGGGGTAGAACGGCGACATGGCGGCAGACAGGACACAGCCGGCAGCTGACTGGACACAGCCGGAGGCTCGGTTCTGGGCTCCCCAACGCAGCGCAGTCCACGCATCCTTCGCCATGCAGCCGGCGGTGTACGCCGATGAAGGCTTCTTCGCGGCCGAGCAAGAACGTCTGTTCGGCCGAGCGTGGGTTGCGGTGGCCCTTGCTGAAGAGGTGGCGCGGCCGGGACGACTGCTCGTGCGCTCGGTGGGCGGACGTTCGATTCTGCTGACCCGATCCGACGCTGGGCTGCGCGGCTTTCTGAATTCCTGCCGTCACCGCGGCACCGAGCTGGCCGAACACGATTGCGACATCGCGAACACGATCCGCTGCCCGTACCACCGATGGCACTACGGCGCTGACGGGCAGCTCGTCGCCGCGCCGCTGTTCGACGAAGTGCCCCGAGACGACTTTGATCTGGCCGACTACGGGCTGATCCGGGTGCGCACCGAGGTCTGGGGCCCGCTGGTGTTTGTCTGTCTCGATGACGACACTCCGCCGCTCGAGACGTGGCTCGGCGATCTGCCCGACAGGTTCGCTGCCTACGGGTTCTCCGAGTGGCGCTCGGGCGGGCTCGACGGGGTCGCGCGAACGTTTGACGTGGCGGCCAACTGGAAGCTCATCGTTGAGAACTTCGCGGAGTACTACCACCTTCCCTGGGTGCACCCGGAACTGGCCAAGGTGTCGCGGGTCCCCGACCACTACCGCTACCAGGGTCCGGGCATGTACTGCGGCCAGACCACTACCCCCGTGTCGGGCGATGAGCGCGACGACTGGCTGACGCTGCCGTCCGCAGCCGGACTCGACGATTCCGATGCCGCAAGCGGCAGGTTCGTGGCGCTGTTCCCCAACGTGACGCTCGCAGTGCTGCCGAGCCACATGTTCCTGATGGTGCTTCAGCCGCTTGCCGCGAATCGCACCCTCGAACACTGCACCTTCCTGTTCCCGCCTGGCCCGATGACTGCCGGCAAGCCGTCGGCTGAGCTGCACACGTCGTTCGAGATCACGCGCCGCTTCTGGATCGAGGTGAACGACGAGGACATCGACATCTGCGAGCGGGCTCAGCGCGGCATCTCGCTGGGCGGCGCACCTCCCGGACCGCTGGCCCCCCGCTTCGAGGAACCGCTCAACCGCTTCCACAAGATGACTGCCGACCTCATGACGCTCCCCTCCGCTGCCGACTTGACGGTGCCGGCAGGCGACCGTCCCGGAGGCGTCGACCTCTTCGGCAGCAAGCCGAATCCCCTGCCGCCAGCTGTAGAACGCGACGCTGTGACCTAGTCGATGCAAGCTGCGCCAGCCTGCGAGACTGCACAGCCGTGACCGATCGAGTGCAGGCCGTCGTCATCGGCGGCGGCGTCGTAGGCGCCTCAGTGCTGTATCACCTGACCCGCGCGGGCTGGACCGATCTCGTGCTGCTCGAACGCGCCGACCTGACTGCGGGTTCGACCTGGCATGCAGCCGGCGGCATTCATCCCATCAATGCCGACCCGACCGTCGCAAAGCTGCAGAAGTACACCATCGAGCTGTACCGCGAGATCGAGGCTGAATCCGGTCAGGACTGCGGCATCCACATGACCGGTGCGATCTTCCTGGCAGACACGCCCGAACGTCTCGACTGGCTGCAGATGACCGACGCGCGAGGCAAGTACCTCGGCATCGACTCCGAGATGATCCCGGTCGACGAAGCCGCCCGGCTCCTGCCGATCATCGACCCAGACCAGTTCGTGGGCGCGATGCTCGACGCCGAGCACGGTCACGTCGATCCCAGCGGCGTGACCTATGCATACGCCAGGGCCGCGACGGCAGCCGGCGCGGTGATCCGCCGTCACACCTGGGCTCGTCGCATCGAGCAAACGCCTGACGGTGCGTGGCGCATCGGGCTGTACGACACGTCACGCGGCGACCTGGCCGGCGCTGCACAGGCTGAGGGCGACGACGGCTGCGACGACTGGATCGAGGCAACCCACGTGGTGAACGCCGGTGGGCTCTGGGCGCGCGAAGTAGGCCGCATGGTGGGCGTGGAGTTGCCGGTGCTCGCGATGGAGCACTCCTACGTGATCACCGAACCTCTCGACGACGTGATCTCCCACAACGAACGCACCGGCGAAGAGCTCATGGGTTCCATCGACTTCGGCGGTGAGATCTACACGCGCCAGGAGGGTCAAGGCCTGCTGGTCGGCACCTACGACCAGGCGGCGGTGGCATGGCAGCGCCGCCAGACGCCGTGGGACTTCGAGCGGCGCCTGCTGACGCCCGATCTCGAGCGGATCGCACCGTCGCTGGACACTGCGTTCAGGCACTTCCCCGTGCTGGGCGATGCCGGCATCGCCCGAGTGGTCAACGGCCCGTTCACCTTCTCGCCCGACGGGAATCCGCTCGTCGGACCCATCCGGGGCTTGCCGAACTTTTGGTCGGCCTGCGGCGTGCTTGCCGGGCTTTGCCAAGGCGGAGGTGTGGGCCTCGCGCTGTCCAACTGGATGACGACCGGCGATCCCGGATTCGACGTCTGGGCGATGGATCTCGCCCGATTCGGCGATTGGGCCACCCGGCCCTACACCGCCGCCAAAGTGCGCGAGAACTACCGGCGACGCTTCAGCATCGCCTTCCCGAACGAATTCCTTCCCGAGGGGCGCCCGCTGGCGACCACCTCCATCTACGAACCGCAGCGTGCGGCCGGGGCCGTCTTCGGCGATGTCTACGGCTTGGAAGTGCCGCTGTGGTTCGCTCCTGAGGCCGGGGCGGTCGAGGACGTCACGTTCGGGCGATCCAATGCCTGGCCCCACGTGCGCGAGGAAGTCCGCGCTGTCCGCAATGACGTCGGGCTCATGGAGACATCGGGATTCGCCAAGTTCCTGGTGGAAGGGCCAGGTGCCCGTGCATGGCTCAAGCATCTGCTGGCGGGCAGGCTGCCGCGGCCAGGCCGGATCGCGCTCGCGCCGATGTGCAACGAGGCAGGCAACCTCACGGGCGATCTCACCGTCGCCTGCCTGCCGCCGGCCACTGGCACGCCTGACGGCCCAGTGCAGGCGGTGACCGGCGGCGCCACCGGCAACGCCGCGACCAGCGAACGATTCATCGTTTTCGGCTCGGGCATCGCTGAGCGCTACTACGAGCGTTGGTTCGAAGCGGACCTGGCTCGATGGAAGAGCACAGCGCCGCATGGAGCGACGTCATCAGACACAGCGCCGCATGGAGCGACGTCATCAGACACAGCGCCGCATGGAGCGACGTCATCAGACACGGCGTCTCGCGCACCCGTCTGGTACAGAACGCTCGGCGCCGAACTGTGCGGCGTGGCCATTGCGGGGCCGAAGTCGAGAGATCTCCTGTCAGAGGTGACCGACGCTGATGTCTCCGATGAGGCGATGCGTTTCGGCAGCTTCACCGCTCTCGATGTGGGCTGGGCACGGGCCTGGTGCGGCCGGCTGAGTTACACCGGAGATCTCGGGTACGAGTTGTGGACCGATGCCAGCTATCTGCATCACGTCTTCGATCTGCTCATGACGCATGGCCGCGCTCACGGGCTGCGGCTGTTCGGCTTGGCGGCCTTGAACTCGCTTCGACTGGACAAGAGCTTCGGCAGCTGGGCACGCGAGTACCGGCCTACCTACGATCCATTCGAAGCTGCCCTGGGTCGCTTCGTCCGCTTCACGAGAGCCGACGACGACGGTTCCGACTTTGTCGGTCGGGCAGCCCTCATTGACAAGTACGGGCCTGGCGGAGCATCGGGCAGCGGCGGAGGTGTCCGCGGCGGAGCGATGTCGCTGTGCACATGGACCTTCGACGGGCCGATCAACGAATCAGGATTCGATGCGGCTGGTGACGAGCCCGTCTACTGCGATGGAGAACCGCTCGGTTGGGTGACCTCGGGCGGATTCGCTCACCACAGCAATGTGTCCGTCGCTATGGGCTATGTACCCGTCGAATTCGCACACAACGATGTGGACTTTGGGATCGAAATCGTGGGCGAACGGCGCGCAGCCCGCCTCATCGATGACTGCCTCTGGGATCCAGCCGGCGAGGCCATGCGCCGCTGAGCCCAGCTCATCGCACATTCCTGCCCAGATGCACACGATTCCAGGGGCTGGAGGACGTGCAATTAAGTCGATAATTGTATGAATATTTCTCAATAGTATGGCGAAGTATATTGAGAAATACACCGCATAAATTTGGTGATAACCGACGGTATTTCATGAGCCAATCGGATTGATTGACCTCCCGAGGAAGTACGCTTGCTCCTTTCCACTTCTTGTAAACATCGGGAAGAGATATAGATCAAATGTCGGCGATGTCGTAGTTATGTCCTCGCGTTTGGAAATGCATCATTACGAGACCATCGTGGCGGTGTCGGAAACCGGCTCAGTGACCGCAGCAGCCGGCCGACTTCATGTCAGCCAGTCTGCGGTGAGCCATCGCTTGGCCGAGGCCGAGCGACGTCTCGGTGGACGCCTGTTCGAGCGCCGACCGTCTCGCGGCATGCAGCCCACGCCTGCGGCGCTGGCGCTGTGCCAAGCCGCTCACCGCGCGATGCCGGATCTGGCACGGGCCGAACAGGACTTCATGCGCAGCGTCGGCGGGACGACCGCCACAGTCCGGATCGGCGTCGGCTCATACGACTGTTACCACTGGCTGGCGCCATTTGCGGCGGCGTGCAGCGACCGGCTGGAAGGACTGCTCCTCGAACTGGTGGTCGTGGGCGACATGCCAGTGCCGCGACTCGCCGACGGGACGGCCGACCTCGTGCTCGCTCCCGGACCGGCACCGGGAGCGCGTGACGCAATCCACCTGTTCACCGATGAGCTGGTGCTGATCACACACCCCGAGCACCGTCTCGCCAGCCGGACCTGGATCGGGCCCGAAGCGATTGCCGAAGAGAATTACTTCACCTACAACCGGCAGCCGTCACCTGGCTTCGAGTACGAGCGCTTCGTGCGCCCTGCGGGCCTGTCGCCTCGAACGATTACCGTGCTCGAGCAGACCGGCGCAATCGCCGAGATGATCGCAGCTGACTTTGGAGTATCCATTCTCAGCCGGTGGGCGATGTCACCATGGATCGACTCCGGGCGGCTCGTCGCTGTGCGCTGCGGTCGTTCCGGACTTGACCTGGAGTGGTCGGCCCTCACGCGTGTCGAGACAGACGACGACGCACCTGAGCGGCAGGTCGCCGATGCCATCGTCGATTGGCTCGGCGACTTGAGCAACAGCTGAGCCAAGCCGGTCAGACTGACCGCCAAGCTCAGTCGAGCAGCGACCTGCTGATCACAACGTCCTGGATCTCGGTGGCCCCGTCGACGTAGTGCGTCAAGCGAGAGGCGGCAAGGTGCCGTGGCAGTGGATGGTCGCGCCGGCCGCCCACCGCACCCATCACCTGCATGCAGTCCGCCAAGCCTCGCTCGGCAACGCGGGTGGCGAACTTCTTGGCGTGCGCTGCGTGGACTGCCGCGGGGCGGCCTTCGGCCACCGCCAGCGCCGCCCGGTAGGCGAGCAGGCGGGCAGCCTCCAGATCGGTCGCCACATCAGCCAGCCTGAAGCGCACGCCTTGCAGGTCGGCGATGCGCCCGCCGAATGCCTGCCGCTTGCGGACGTAGTCGATGGCGGTGGCGAGACCGGTGCGCATCATGCCGCAGCACATTGCCGCTACCAGTACCCGGGCGATGTCGATGCCCTCCATGGCGGCAACAAACCCTTCGCCGAGCGGCACCATGACATCGGCGTCGGACACCCGGCACTCGTTGAAGCGGATCTCATTGGTGCCGATGCCGTGGGCGCCGATGAGCTCGTAGCCGTCGGTCCGCTCGATGCCGTCGGTGCTGCCGTCGACGAGAAACGTCATGATGCCCCGGTGTCCCGCTGCGGGATCGGCCTGCGCGTATACCGACATCACGTCGGCCGCCGTGCCGTTGCTGACCCACGCCTTGCGGCCGTCGATGACCCACTCGTCGCCGTCTCGACGTGCCGCCGTGGTGATCTTGGCGGCATCGCTGCCGACGCCCGGCTCGGTCAGCAGGAAAGCGCCGAGCCGTTCGCCGGAGACCAACGGCCCCAGTGCCCGCTCCCGCATCTGCGCAGGGGCGCGCCTGCTCACCGCGCCCGCCAGATTGTTGTGGCAGACGAGCACGAATGCGATGGCGAAATCGGCCGCGGCCACCTCTTCGAGCACCCGTGCCAACCCGACTTGGCTCAGCCCCGAGCCGCCGTCGGCAACCGGCACGAGCAACCCGCACAATCGCTCGTCGCCGGCGCTCGCAAACGCCTCAGCCGCGAAGCGGCGTTCACGCTCCCAGGATTCGGCGTGCGGCGCAACCGCCGAGCTGGCCCATGCCGCCGCCCGATCCACCACCGCCTGGTCCGGCGCGCTCACCGCAGCGTCGACCACCTCGGGCATCAGTTCGTGTGCCAGCTCCGTCGGGGGCATGGCGTCAAAGTCGATCGCGGCAGAGGTCATGGCCCGAATCTTGCCATTCGCACGCCCCGCACATCCCGGAGCGGGCGGTGCGACCTGTCAGGCGGGGCCGGCGGTCAGCGGCGCCAGGCCGGGTCGCCGTACAGTTCGCCAACCATCGGCGACCGGGCCACCGAATGCCGAGAAGGGCTGCCGAGATGAGTCCAGAGCGCCCCCGCAGGGGCAACGGCAATCGTGCCGGCGTCCAACTCGGCATCGACGAAGCAATCGAACGCATCGGCCGCAGGGCTCGTGTCTATGTGGCGCAGGGCTCAGCCACGCCATTCGGCTTACTGGCGGCGATCGACGCCGCACACGATCGCTTCGCGGAGCTCGAGTTCGTCAGCGCTTTCCTGCTGGATCGGCCCGCACCGCTGGACCATCTCGGCAACCCGTTCCGCTGGACGTCGCTCCAGCCCAGCGGAGCTCTCCGCGACGCCCTCGACAGCCCCCATTTCGGCGTGGTCCCAGCCCGCTACTCGGACATCACCGGCCTCGTTGGACCCGGCGGCGGCCTGGAGGCCCACATTCTGCTCTGCCAGGCCAGCCCGCCTGACGCAGACGGCCGCATGAGTCTCGGCACGGGCATCGGCGGTCACGTCGACCTCCTGCGATCCACTCCGCTGGTGATCGCGCAGGTGAACCCTCAGATGCCCTACGTGCACGGCGAGGGGGAATGCCATCGCACAGACTTTGACGGTCTCGTCGAGATCGACGAACCGCTGCCCGAGCTGGCACCCGCCGTGGTCGATGAGACCGCGGCGGCTATTGCGGCCCACGTCGGCCAATTCATCGGCGACGGGGCGACGCTGCAGTTCGGGATCGGCTCCATCCCCGATGCGGTGCTCTCCAGCCTGACCGACCGCCGGCATCTCGGCCTGCACGGCGGCATGATCAACGACGCCTGCATCGAACTCATCGACAGCGGCGCAGTGGACAACCGTCACAAGGGACCGGTCGGCGACGGCGTGAGCGTCGCCGCAGAGGTGATGGGCACGCGCCGCCTCTACGACTGGGTCGACGACAATCCGGCGGTGCAGCTCGTGAACGGCGCGTTGAGCCACGGCATCGAGGGCATCGCCCAAATCCGCAACTTCGTGGCACTGCAGTCGACCGTGCAGATGGCCCTAGACGGCTCCGCCAACTCCGAAATGATCGCGGGCCGCTACATCTCTGGTCCCGGCGGGGCGCCCGACTTCGCATTCGGCGCCTGCGTAGCGACCGGCGGCCGGTCCATCGTCGCCATGCCGTCCACCGCAGCCAGCGGACGCATCTCGCGCATCGTGGCCCAGCTCGAGCCAGGAGCCCCCACGACACTCCCGGCCTACACAGCCGACATAGTCGCCACCGAGTACGGCGCCGTAGAACTACGCGGCCGCTCGCTAGAAGAACGGGCGAACCTGCTCACCTCGATAGCCCACCCAGACTTCCGCAACGACCTCAGCCGGCAGACCTAAAGGCGACGAACAGTCGCGGCCTGGCCAGTGGTGCCGTACGCCATGCCCGCCATGCGGTGCAGGTTCCGGGTGTTGTGCATGCGCCCATGGATGCGCGGTCCAGCAGCGAGCATGGCGCCGTCGACCACGAGTTGCTGGCCGCTCACGAACTTGCTCTCGTCGCTGGCCAGGAACAGCGCCATGGACGCGATGTCGGTGCCCTCGCCCCGATCCGGCCACGGCTGCATCTCCGACATGACCTCCTCAGCTTGGGCTTCGTTTCCGCTGTGCATCAACGGCGTGAAGATGAGACCCGGGCAGATGGCGTTGACGCGAATGCGGTGGGGCGCCAGTTCCAGTCCGGTGGTCTGCGCCAGGCTGATCACCGCCGCCTTGGCCGCCGAATACGCCTGCGGCCCGGCACCGCCGCCGACCCCGGCGATCGATGCGGTGTTGATGATGGAGCCGCCGGTGCCCTGCGGGATCATGACCCGCGCCGCGTGCTTGGTGCCCAGCATCACCGAGCGCACCAGGATGGCGAAGGTCTCGTCCCAAGCATCGGCGTCCAGCTCGGTGATCGGGCCGAACGCCCCGCCGATGCCCGCGTTGTTGAACACCACGTCCAGCTGGCCGAAGGCCTCGACTGCCAGCTCGGTCATCGCGGCCACGTCATCCTCCACCGCCACATCGGTGCGCGTGAATCGAGCGCGATCGCCCAAGCCTGCGCCGGTCAGCTCGTCCATGAATGCATGCCCAGCGTCGATGTTGAGGTCGCCGATCACGACCGAGGCGCCTTCTGCCAGGAATAGCTCGACCGTCGACCGTCCCATGCCGCTCGCCCCGCCGGTAATCACCGCAGCCTTGCCAGCGAGCCGTCCCCCGGAGCTGCCACTGCTCTCACTCATCGTGCTGTCCTCCCGTGCTGTCGAAATGTGACGCCGCGATTGTCGCCTATGTGACGTTGCCGCGCCCCGACATCGCCGCGCAGCTGCGGTGCGGCGCCCTTCCGCTGACGCGAGAGCCGCGACGTGAGAGAATCCGAACGGGCACCAAGGTTCACCGGGGGGAATCATGACTACGACCGTTCAGCGACAGCTCGCCAGCGACGGCGGGCAGCGTCACATGCACGAGGTGCACAAGATCGCCCATGCCGGCGCAGTGGACGCCGACGGCCACATCCTCGAGCCCCCCGACCTGTGGGAGGAGTACCTCGAGGACCGCTACAAGGACCGGGCGCTGCGCATCGAGATCGAGCCCGAGCGCGGTCTCGAAGTGCTCATGATCGACAATCAGCGCAGCAAGCTGGCCCGCCCCGGCATGGTCTCGACGCTGGGCGCCATGGGCGCTCCCGATCTGCCCGACATCATGTTCAACCCGGATCGCACCTACGTCGGCGAGATCCCCTTCGGTGCCATGGATCCCCACCAGCGGATCGAGCTGCTCGATGCTGAAGGCCTCGACATCGCGGTGTTGCTGCCGACGGTGGGTCTGCTGTGGGAAGCCGAGCTCGAAGATGCCGAGCTGAGCCAGGCCTATACGCGCGCCTACAACCGCTGGATCTGCGAGTTCTGCCGGGACCACTCCGACCGGCTCATTCCCGTCGCCCACATCTCGATGACCGACCCGGTGGCCGCTGCGGCCGAGCTGCGGCGCTCGGTGGCCGACGGCGCACGCGGATGCTTCGTGGCACCGTTCACGCACAGCACCCGCCCGCTCGGTCACCCCGACCACGACCCGGTGTACGAGGCGGCGCAAGATCTTGGCGTGCCGTTCGCCATCCATCCCACGTTCGAGCCTCAGTGGACCAAGGGCACCCGCATGGGCACCTGGGAGCACGTGCGCGAGCTGCGTCTGACGGCGTCGATGACGGCATCGGACGGGGTGCGGCACCAGTTCGTGTCGCTGTTCGACTACGGCGTGTTCGAGCGGTTTCCCCATCTGAAGGTGCTGGTGCTCGAATCGGGCGGCGGCTGGCTCGGCTACTGCCTCGACCGCATCGATGCGGTGTTCGGGCACACCTATACCGGCACCCGGGTGCCGCTCGAGATGAAGCCCAGCGAGTACTTCATGCGACAGGTGTGGATCTCGTGCGATCCCGACGAGCGCTCCATACCGGCCTTGGCGAAGCGTTACGGGCACGACCGGTTCATGTGGGCCAGCGACTTCCCCCACGCCGACCACACGCCCGAGTACGTGCTCGATCTCGACGAGCTCGTCGACATGTTCCCCGCCGAGTGGCGGCGGGCCTTCATCGGCGACAACGCCCGCCAAGTCTTCGACCTGTAGGAGCTGCGCGGGCAGGTGCGCCCGCAGTCGAGACGGCGGGGCCGGCAGCGATCAGAGCGCGGCCAGCGCTCGGGTGGCGGCATTGACGCCGCACAGGCCGTGTGCGCCCGCTCCGGGTGGCGTCGACGCTGAGCACAGGTAGGTGCCCGGGATGCCGGTGAAGTAGGGATCGCGGACAACTCGGGGGCGGAACAGCAGCTGGAGGGGCGAGGAAGCGCCGCTCAGTATGTCGCCGCCGACGAAATTCGGGTTGTAGACCGACATCTCGGTCGCCGAGCGCACCGCGGTTCCCACCACCCGCTCCGAGAACCCGGGAGCGAAGCGCTCGATCTGGGCGATGATCGCCTCGGTGGCGTCGCCGGTGTAGCCGTGCGGGACGTGGGCGTAGGTCCACAGCGGGTGGACGTTGCCGACCGAGCGGGAAGGGTCGGCCAGGTACTGCTGGCCGACCAGCACGAACGGCCGCTCAGGCATCCGGCCGCGATGGACTGCCAGTTCGCCGTCGAACACCTCGCGCGCATCCCCGCCGAGATGCACGGTGCCGGCGTCGCGGGCGGCCAGCGCCCGCCACGGCACATCGCCCTCGATCGCGAAGTCCACCTTGAACGCCCCAGGGCCGTGACGGAACCGCCGGTAGGCACGGGCGACTCGGCGCGGCAGCCGGTCGCCCAAGATGTCGGCGGCGATCGACGGCGACACATCGAGCAGCAGCAAGTCAGCCGGCGCCAGCTCGGCGGCCGAGCCGACCCGAACCCCGGTCTCGACCCGCCCCCCGTGTGCTGTCACGTCGGCTACCAGCGCGTCCGCGATCGCCTGCGAGCCGCCCTCAGCGACGACCCAGCCGTACTGGTGTCCTGCGGCCAGGATCATCAGGCCGACCGCGCTGGACATGGGGCTGTCCAAACGCCAGAACGCGTGTGCAGCAACGCCTGCCCACAGCGCCCGAGCTTGCTCGCTGCGCCAGAAGCGGCCCACAACGGTGGCGGGCGTCGCGGACACAGCCCCGAACCGGGCGGTCAGCAGCGGATGGCGTGGCACCCGCAGCAGCGGCTGCGTGATGTCCTCGAACAGCGCATCGAGATCAGCCGTCAGCGCCTCGAAGAGTCGGCGCCAACGAGCACCGTCGCCGCCGAGCCCCGCTGCTGTTTGGTCGATGGACTGGTACAGCAGGCCGGCCGAGCCGTCGTCGAGCGGATGCGCGCAGTCAACGACTGGCGCACACCACCGCAAGCCGAGCGCTTCGAGGTCGAGCCCGCGCAGAAACGGTGACGCCGCAGCTACCGGGTGCACAGCGGAGCACTGGTCGTGGATCAGGCCCGGCACGATGGCCTCGGCGCTGCGCGTGCCTCCTCCGATGGTGTCCGCCGCCTCCAGCACGGTCACGTCCACGCCTGCACGCGCCAGGTGGACCGCAGCGGCCAGCCCATTCGGCCCGCTGCCGACGACCGTCGCCGTCGTCACCGGGTCAGCCGGTGTCGGCTGGGGGCATCACGATGCCGTCGGCCGTCTGGCGGGGGATCAGCCAGGTTCCGTCGTGGTCGATGGACGGCACTGTGCGGGCATTGCCGGGATGCGGCACGCCCTGGGGCTCGTAGCCCTCCTTCCGCCACGTCACCGTGTGGGGGATCGGGCCGTCGGGCAGCCATGGCTGGGAGTTGTAGGCGTCGTCGTGGCGGTACCAGCCCTTCTCGACGGTCCCCAAGGCTGCGTCGATCACCCGGTACTGCACCCTGTTGGTGTACGCCGGCCGCGACTCGGTGAACACCGCTATCACATCGCCGGGCTCGTACTGGCACCGCTCCTGCCACGCCGCGATCAGCCGCTCGTCAAGGCAGTGCCCGTCGCCGAAGTTCCACCCCGTCAGCACGTTGCTCAAGAACTCGCCCTCGCGCTGGATGCGCTTGTCCAGGTCGTCGACGTGGCACATCAGGCCCGAGATGTGCATGCGGCCCATCGGGTGCATCATGCGGAACGCCACCGCCTTCTGAATGAAGATCTCCGAGATCTCAGGGCCGAACAGCGGCTCGAGCTGGTCGATCTGGTTGTCGGCGGACTTCACGATCTTGTCGTTGATCCGATCTTCAATCTCTTTGTTGCGCAGCGAGAACGTCGCCGCCGCCCAGTTGCCGGCGTACTGCTTCATGCCCACCAGGAAGCTCACGTACTGCGGGCGGAAGGCGCCGAGCACGATGGGCGACAGCGCCGCAACCAGCACCACGACCAGCAGCACCGGCTCCATGTCCCATACCGCGTAGCCGTTCCCGGTGTGGAAGTTCGCAAACAGGAACGCGACGCAGAAGATGAAGAACACGTTCCACTCGAGCGGAACCGCCAGCGGGAACGTCGAGATGATGAAGGTGTGCAGCATCCAGATGGACACGATGGCAATCCACGTCGCCCATCCCCACGGAGAGAACAGCAGCACCAACGGCATGATGAGCTCGCAGGTGGTTCCGCCGATATGGGCCAGCAAGTGCGTCGTTCGAGCCGGCCGGATGTCGCGGGGATAGTCCTTGACCGTCGCTTTGCGGAATCGGTCCCACACCACCCACGGCGTGTTCTGCACCATGATCGACACCGTCGAAGAGAACCCGTGCTGCAGCTTCGAGAAACCGGCGCCCATCCAGATGATGACGATGAAGACCTTGGCGGCGATGATCATGTCGACGAAGTTGCTGAACAGCGAGAAGCACAGCAGCGTGGGCACGTACTGCTCGGCCCGCGACGACAGGAAGATGATCTTGTCGCGCATGGCCATCAGCAGGATCAAGCCGCAGTAGATCAGCGTCGCCCACTGCGGCAAGATGCCGGTGCGGCCGTCGGGCAGCCCGTCCACCTGCTCGGGTGACAGCACCAGCAGCAGGATCAGGCTGGCCAGGATCAGCTTGTACAGCCCGGTGTCCCAGGGCGTGCGGCGATTGCCCTTGGTGAACGGCACATGGTTGGGGTACGGCGGCACTCGCAGGGTGTCGTTCTGCCACCAGTAGAGGATTCCCCCGATGGGCGGGTCGAAGTGGAAGGCCAGCGGGCCGCAGGTGGCCGCCAGTCCCGTGATCTCGAGCAGGATCGTCCAGATCATCAGCTTCTGGTAGAGGATCGGCTCGTCCCACCAGCCGCCGATGTCGTTGAATTCGAGCCCGGCGGTGAACGCGCCGGCCACGATCAGCCCGAACAGCGCGTACAGGAAGATCTTCCACGCATAGAACGTGCCGGTCTGCTTGGGCGTTCCGAATCCGTGCTCGACCCAGTGCAGCTGCAGCAGCTTCATCCGCTCGAAGAACGGGATCTTCGCAAACTCGTCGAGATCGACATCGGGCAGCTCAGCGGTGCGATACCCCATGGTGATTACCTCTTTCGGCGGACCATCGCCGCGTGTCGTCGTTGTCGTTCACGTTCGAAGTAGAAGTCGTCCTCGGCGGCGGTGCGGGTGGAGGCAAGCTTGCCGGACAGCCGTGTCAGCTCGCGCTCGCGCACCCGCAGGCGCCGCCACGCCTTCCTCTTGTTCTTGCGCCGCAGGCGCTCGATGTGGTCTTCCTCGGTCTCCGACGTGCCAGTCAGGTACGTCTCCTCGATCTCGTCGAGGCGGCTGAGGGCTTCGGCAGCGGGCAGTTCCAGCAGGATCTGGCCGCGTGCCATCAGGTACATCCGGTCAGAGACAGCCAGCGCCTTGCGTGCGTGCTGCTCGACGATCAGCGCGCCGGTGCCCGTGGTGTCGGCCACCTTGCGGACCGCTCCCAGCAGCCGATCGACAACGATCGGCGCCAGCCCGAGCGACAGCTCGTCGGCCAGCAGAATCGACGGTTGACGGCTGAGCGCCCGTGCCAGCGCAAGCATCTGCTGCTCGCCGCCCGACAGCATGCCGCCGCGTACCCCCAGCCGGGGCTCAAGCTCGGGGAACAGTTCCAGCGCTGCTTCCACCGAACCGCCGCCCACTCGCAGATTGTCGCGAGCCGACAGCTTGGTGAACACCAGGCGCTCCTCGGTCACCAGCCCGATTCCCCCGCGCCGGATGCGCTGGTACATGGGCGTGAACGTCGGCGTGTTGCCGAACATCACGATGCCGTCGACAGGCGTCAGCTCACCGGCGATGGTCAGCAGCGTGGTGGTCTTTCCGGCGCCATTCGGTCCGAGCAGGCAGACCACCTCGCCCTGGTGGACCTTCAGGTTCACTCCTTGGACGACCGCCCGATTGAGGTAACCGCACTTGAGGCTTCGCGTTTGCAGCAACGGCCTCATGCGCCACCCCCGGATGCCGGCTGTGGCTGCGGCGCGGCGGCCACAACACCATCGTCGGCCTCAGTTCCCAGATATGCGGCTACCACGGCTGGGTCGAGACGGATTTCCTCGGGGGTGCCGACGGCGATCTTGTTGCCGAAGTCCAGCACCACCACCTCGTCGCACACCTCGTTGACGAAGTTCATGTCGTGCTCGACCACCAGCACTGCCATGCCCCAGTCCTGGGCCAGGCGCCGAACCACCTCGGCCAGCTCCTCGCTCTCGGCGGTGCTCAGGCCGGCGGCCGGCTCGTCGAGGAGCAGCACGCTCGGGTGCATCGCGACCGCCCGGGCAATCGCCAGCAGACGGTGCTTTCCGTAGGAGAGGTCCTTCACGTCGCGGTGCAGGTCGCCGTCGAGCTGGAACTCGATGATCGCCCGCACGACCTCGGGCGGGAACGGAGGGCTCGACGGCGCCACCAGATCGCGCAGGTACGACCGCATGTCCTGAGGGTCGGCGGCAACGCTGATGTTCTCGAACACCGTCGCGTCCTCGAACAGCTCGAGCGTCTGGAACGAACGAGCAATGCCGTCGCGGGCACGCTTGGAGGGCGCCATGCGCGAGATGTCCTCGCCGTCGAGCACCACTCGACCCTCGGCCGGTGTGAAACCGCACACGGCGTCAATCAGCGACGTCTTGCCGGCGCCGTTCGGGCCGATCAGCCCCGTGATGGTGCCCGGCGTGAGGTTGAAGCTGACATCGTTGACCGCTACGACGGCCCCGTAGCGCACGGTCATGTTCTCGATGCTCAGCACGCGAGCCGGAACCTTCGACCGTTCGCTCCCAGCGGCGCTCGGATCGGAGACGTCTTCCAGCTCGATGAAGTAGGAGCGGCCCCACTTGCGGGCTCGCTTCACCAGCCTGAAGATCTTCACCCACTCGGCGGCGACACCGTCCTTGTAGCCCAACACCATGAGCAAGATGGCGATGCCGCTGATGAGCTGGGTCCAGCGGCCCACCCCGTCCCACGTCGATTCGAGCACTTCCTGGCTGAAGGCCGCGGTGGCCATGGTGGCGCCCACGAACGCACCGAGCAGGTGACCGACGCCGCCCACGATGGCCAACCCCACGAACAGAATCGAAGTGAGGTTGGTGAACGAGGTATAGCTGACCGAGGTCAGCCGGAATGCCAGCACGATCCCGCCCAGCGCCGCGATTGCCGAGCTGAGCGAGAAGGCGAACAGCTTCGCCTTGGGCACGTCGATGCCGAGCGCGGTCGCGGCGCGTTCGTTGGTTCTAATGGCGAGCAGGCGCCGCCCGCTGCGCCCGCGACGCACGTTCGACACCACCCACACCGCCAACAGCGCCATCGCCAGCACGAACATGCCGTAGCGCTCCGGGTAGCGAATGGAGCCGATGTCGAGGCCGAACAGCTCGGGGCTGCCCACCTGGGTGCCTTGCACGCCGCCGGTGTATTGGCGGTTGCGGAACAGCATCAGCTCGATGGTCGTGCCGAGTCCCAACGTGACAATTGCCAGATTGATGCCGCGCGTTCGCGCTGCCGGCAAGGCGAAGATGAATCCCAGCGGCACGGCGGCGGCGACGCCGATCACTAGCGCCAGCAGGAACGGGATGTCGAACACCGCAACGAGGCGTCCTGACACGTACGCGCCGAACCCCGCGATGGTGTACTGCGCCAGCGACAGCTGGCCCGCGTAGCCGGTCAGCAGCACGATCGACAGCAGCACGATCGAAACGCCCATGGTGACGGTGAGGGCGTCGATCCACTTGGCCTGCTTGGTGAGCATCAGGAACGCCACCGTGCCGATGCCGAAGATCGTCCAGTCCCACGACATGCGTCCGTTGCCGATCATCGGCAGCTCGCGCAAGAAGTAGTCCCGACTCGGCAGCGACCGACCCTTGAACACCAGCACGGCCACAATCACCAGGAAGGGCAGCGACTGCCCCAGCCCTTGCTGGTCGACGTAGCGGCCCACAAGTGTCTGACCGATGCCCAGCGCCAGGCCAGTGGCGGTGGCGATGGGGAACGACCGGAAGTCGCCCACCAGCGCCGCGGCCAAGGCTGCGAGCACCAGCGAGGTCATGGCCGTGACCTGCAGCGTGATGATGGGCACCACCAAGATGCCCGCAACCGCGGCGATGGCCGAGCCCAGCGCCCAGTTCTGGATGGCGATCGCATTCGGCGACAAGCCGATGGCCGAAGCGGCTCGCTCGCTCTCCGACACTGCCTCGGTGGCAAGGCCGAAATGGCTCCGTCGATACATCGCCCATAGCACCACGGCGAACACGCATGCCACTCCGAACAGGATCAGCCGGTCGACGGTGATGGCCACCTCGCCCCACAGCGTCACCCGGTTGGTGGGCAGCCAACTCGCCACCTGGCGAGCGTTGGAGCCATAGCGGATGACCACGCCGGCCTGGATCAAGATGAGCACGCCCAAGGTGGCGATGACGCGGATCAGCGTGCTGGCGCGACGCAGCGGCCGCATGATCACCCAGTGCGTGAGGGCGCCGAGCAGCGCGGACAGCGCGACGCCGGTCAGCGCCGCCAGCAGGAACGGCCAGCCAGCCCGATGTTGCAGCTCCCACTGCAGGAAGACGCCCGCTATTGCGGTTGCGCCAAGGGAGAAGTTCAGGACGCCGGTGCCGCGGTACACCACGATCAGGCCTTGGGAGGCCAGCGCATACAAGGCACCGACCCCGAAACCCAGCAGAGCGAAGCGAATGACCTCGTCCAATGGTTCCCCCGTGGCAGCGGCGCTAGGCCGGCTTGCACCTGCGCCGGGATGGCGAGTGATCGCTCACTCAGGCCACCCCGGCGCGAGCGCCAGAACTGAGATGACGGTGCTCAGATGACGGTCAGCCGGCGTTGCCGGTGGCCAAGTCGCCGACGTCTTCGAACTCGGTGGTCAGCGGCACGACCTTGCCGTTCTCCAGCTTGCTGAACACGACGCTGCGGTTGAACAGGCGCTGGAAGCCCGGCAGGCCATCGGTCCACTCCTGGGTGAAGTCCAGCACCGGCACCATGCCGCCGAGATCGAGGTGGTCGGTGGCCGATGCGGCCTGGAAGAACGAGGAGGCGTTGATCTCGCCCTCGATGGTCTCGGCGATCTGCCTGAAGGCCGCAAACGCCGCCCATGTGCCCATGCCGCCCAGGCTGTTGTAGTCGTGCTCGGTGGTGTCCCAGCCGCCCTCTTCAAGCGCCAGCCGGTACTCGTCCCACGGCGCCGTGGAGATGTCGGGGTACATGCCGCCGATGATGTCGCCGTCGGTCGACTCCTCGTTGCCGGCGGCGGAGATCTCGTTCAGGTTGCCCTGCGGGCCGTACTGGCGCGCGTCGGTGCCCGACTGGGTCCATGCCGTGTTCCAGGTGATGTACGGCGTCTCCGAGACGATGCCGATGACGCAGTCGGCGTCGGTGGTCGCCTGGGCCACCTCTGAGGAGTAGTCCTGCGCGGTCGGCGGCAGGATGATGATGTCGCCGAAGCTCTGGCCGAGGGCTGCGATCGCGTTCTCCATCGGCGGCAGGAAGATCTGGGCGCCGTCGATGATCACGGCGTTGATCGCCTGGCACCCGTCGTCGATGGCTCGCTTGATGATGCCCACCGCATACATCGGCTGGTTGCCGATGGGGAACGAGTGCGGGCTGGTCAGCTCAGACGGCGTGATCGGGCAGCAGGGGCCGAACCAAGTGATGTCGGACTCGGCGATCACCGGCACGATGCTCTCGGCGAAGAACGTGAACGAGCCGACGACGGCCACCATGTTCTCCTCGACAGCCTCGCGGGCGCACGCCGCGGCCACGGCGGGGTCGAACATCTCGTCGCAGACCGTCACCTCGAGCGGCCTGCCGCCGATGCCGCCCCGGGCATTGATGTAGTCGGCGTACGCATTGGCGGTGTTCGCGATGTTGTGGTACGTCGGACCCGCCGCGTTGAGCGTGGTGACCGTCATGACCTTGATGGGCTCACCGCTCGGTGCCGCTTCTGTTGTGGGAGCGGGTGCGGCCTCGGTGGTCGGGGCCGGCGCCGCTTCAGTAGCCGCAGGCGCCTCGGCAGCGTCGTCGTCGCCATCATCGCTGCCGCATGCAGCGGCAATCAGGGCGAAGACAGCCAGAAGCGCTGCCACCGTCCGCCACGCTCGTCGCCCGGAATGGCGCTGCACAGCACGTTCGCTGGTCGTCATGTAGTTCCCCTCCCTAGGGACAAGACAGACGCGATGGCCAGCCGTTTGACCGCCGCCTGCCTCTCAAACTTCGGAGCACCACTGTTGGGTGCTCGTGAGTTTCTAGCGCCTGTGCGCGCGTCGTGTCGGATTACGCAATTGCGAACACGATGATGGCCACGATGAACGCGATGGACAGCGCCAAGATGGCCATCGCCGCAAATCCGTCGCTTCTCGTTCTGTCCGGCGCTGAGGGGTCGTTCGGTGTGCGCATCCGCAGTGGGCTCATTCGAACTGGAGGGCGGGATGTCAGGTTCGGGACTCTAGTTCCAGAACCAGCCGAAGTCGTCCAGCAGGCGTGACACCGCTGCCAGCGCCGCCATCTGGCTGACCTGAGCGGTGGCACCCAGGACGTCACCGGTCAAACCGCCGAACGTGCGGCGAGCAATCAGCCCCACCACCAGCGCTGCGCCGGTCGCCGCGCCGACGGCGAACACGCCCACCGGCCCGAGTGCGAATGCGGCGCCGTAGCTGATCAGCAACGAGAGCGCGCAGGGCAATCCGCGCAGGTGGGCCGTGTAGGAGTGGCCAAGACCCGCACCAGGCGCAGCCCGTGCCAAGGCCATCACCGCAACGGCGAGCGCCCGACCGACACCATGCGCGAGGACCAGGGCGATCACGGCGTCACGCGACGCCAGCGGCATGACGGCGAAGACCTGCACCAGCGTCACCAGCACCAGCGCCAGCGTCCCGAATGTTCCCAGGCGGGAGTCCTTCATGATCTCGCGGCGCCGCTCGGGCGTCGTGCCGCCGAGGGCGTCTGCGGTGTCGGCCAGGCCGTCCTCGTGGAAGGCGCCGGTGACGACGACGCCCGTGGCGATGGCCAGGATGGCAGCGAGTGGGGCGCCCAGCGGCTGCCAGACGGCCCAGAACACTGCTCCGCTCAGGGCGCCGACGATGGCCCCGACCAGCGGGAACCACGGCACGCTGCGCCCCAGGTCGCGGTCGGTCGGCGGATGCGCCCCGCCCGGGAGCCGCGTCAGGAACGCCCACGCATACCGCAGGCTCACGCTGTGCCCCCGACGCTTCGCAGGCTCACGCCAGGCCCCACTCGGCGAAGGTGGCAACGTCAGTCACGGCCGCCGCGGCGATCCGAACGAGCGGCACGGCGATGAGTGCGCCAGTGCCCTCCCCCAGTCGCAGATCCAGGCGCACCAGCGGTTCCAGCCCGAGCTCGGCCAGCAGCTCTCGATGGCCCGGCTCGGCCGAGCAATGCCCGGCAATGCAGTGGTCGAGGCTGCCCGACGCGGCCAGTGCCAGCGGCGCCGCGGCAGCCGTGCCGATGAAGCCGTCGAGCACCACGGGAATCGAGCGTTGCCGCGCCGCCGCCGCCGCTCCGGCGATGGCTGCCAGCTCACGCCCCCCTGCCCGGCGCAGCACATCCAGCGGCTCGACGCGGCCCACCCGTTCGAGCACATCGCCCACGACCGTCCGCTTGTGATCGAGCGCCGCTGACTGAACCCCGGTGCCCGGTCCCGTCCAACGGACCGCGGCCTCAGCGGACGAGGTTGCCTGGTCGGCAAAGAGCAACCCGCACACAGCAGCCGCGGCGGTGGTGTTGCCGATCCCGAGTTCTCCCAGCACCAGCAGGTCGGGCCGGTCGGCCTCGACGGCGCGTTCGACAGCGAGAGCGCCGGCGTCGACGGCCGCGTCGAACTCGTCGGCGCTCATCGCATCATGCGTGCGGATGTTGCCCGTCGGCATGCCCACGCCGACATCGTCACACCGCACCACCGCCCCGACCTGGCGTGCGACCGCCGTCACGGTGGCGACACCGCTGTCGACAGCGGACACCATGGCTGCGGTCACCTCGGCGGGATACGCGCTCACACCCTCTTCGGCGACACCGTGGTCGGCTGCGAACACCAGCACAACCGGCCGCTCAACCGCCGGCTGCGTCGAACGCTGCCAGCCGGCAAGCCACATGGCCACCTGATCCAGCCGCTCGAACGCACCCGCCGGTCGCAGCACCTGCGACGCCCGTTCGGCCACGGCGCGCCGGGCGGCTTCATCGGGCACCGGCAGTTCCGCAAGCATCTGGGACAGCAACGAGGGCCGATCCGTCAGACCTGCCCCAGACGCTGTCTCCGACGCACACTCCGGCACGGCCTCAGGCACCGCCCTCAGGCCCGGAGAGCTCCAGCCGCTTGCCCGCCACCACGAGGTACGCCCGATCTGCAGCTCCCACGACGATCTGATTCACCGATCCCAACACGTCGCGGTACGCCCGCCCGAGCGGGGTGGCAGGCACCACCCCCGAGCCGACCTCGTTGGTGACCACGATCGAGACGCCCTCGCGTCCATGCAGGCAAGCGACCAGCTCCCGGGCCTCGGCCGTGATCTCGCCCGCATGTGCCGCATCGACGCTCCCCGCACCGGCGCCGCCTTCCAGCATCCGGTTCGAGACCCACATAGACAGGCAATCGATGACGATCGTCGCCTCGGCATCGACTTGCTCCACAGCGAGAGCCAGGTGGATCGGGGCCTCGATCGTCGTCCACGCCGCAGGCCGATCGGCCCGATGCCGCTCGATGCGTGCGGCCATCTCGTCGTCGCCGGCCTCGGCCGTGGCAATGAACGTCACCGGTGCGCCGTCCGACGTCGCTGCGCGCAGCGCCGCTGCGGACTTCCCGCTGCGAGCTCCCCCGGTGAACGCGATCAGCATGAGCGAGACAGCACCAGCGGCGGATCAGCAGCGAACCAGCAGCAATCCGGAGCGAGCCTTGGGCAGGAAGTACGTGGTCTTCGGCGGCATGACACCGCCGAAGTCTGCAACTTCGAACACTGAATCGAGCGCCACTGGCGCCAGCAGGATCGTGACCGGCGCTGGGGCGGCGGCGACGGTTGTGGGACGGTAGGTGAGCCTCGGATCCGAAGCGCTCTCCACGCCGAAGATCTCGCCGAGTATGAAGTCGTGAACGAACGCCGCATCCAGCCGGGTCGCCGGATTTTGGATCGGCGACGGGTCGTCAGCAGGTCCAGCGTGGCGCAGGCGTGCACGGAACCAGTGGCCTGCCACGCCGATGCCGACCCATCCCGGCGCCGCCGGGCGGGCTGCGACGGCGTCGGACACCTCTTCGACGACGCACCGAGACCTCATCATCTCCATGACGCGCCGCGGCATCATGTCAAGCTCGCTCAGTTCACGGTCGAAGCTGCCGAGGTGCAGTTCATCGGTGGGTGCGCACGCCACGAGCACGTGTGAGAAGCCGGCCTGCTTGGCAGCTGCGACGCGATGGTGCCCGTCCACGATGTACAACGGGCCGTCGAGGCCGACGCTGGCGCCCTCGCGGTCCCCGACGATGGCCGGCCACAGCGTGACCCGCGCACCGTCGGCGGTCTTGGTGTCGAGCAGCGGTTCCAGCGGTGCGGACGCCCCGGCTGCGGCAAGGGTGGCCTCGATGACGTCAGAGACCATGGTCAACCGAGGTGCGGTGACGACCACGGGGCTCGACATGCGGCCGACTTCGGTGAAGTGCACAGCCAGTCCGTGCACCCGGCCGGGCTGGGTGTCCTCGTGAGGGCGCAGTTCATGGGAGCCGAGGCGCACGCCGCCCAGCAACGCGTGCTGCGCGTGGCCGTCAGCCTCCACGCACTGCACGTACAGGCCTGGCTCCCGGGCGGCGCCGAAGACGCCCAGACTGATGAGCCGGTCGAGTGCCCGCGTGCTGCGTGTGGCGTGCTGCCGGTGCTCGCTGGGGTGGCCGAAGCTCTCTGGCGGCAGTCCGGCCACATGGGCAAAGGAGTCGGGATTGTCGGCAAGGTGCTGCGCGTGCTCGTCGGGGGTGAGCGAGTCATACGGCGCGGGGATCACCGTCGGCGCCCATTCAGGCGTCAGCACTTGAGCGCTGACCGGCTCGATCATCCGCTCTCCCTCCCCGCCGCCTCATCTCGCGCGCCCGGGTAATCGAGCCCCACTGTGATGAGCTCCGAGCGCACGCCGACGCAGCGGATCGAAGTTATCTCACGCCCAGCAGCAGGTTCGACGCGCGACCGCTCAGGGGATCACGCCCGCCTGCTTCAACTGCTCGATGTCATCCCAGTCGTAGCCGTGCTCGAGCAGGATCAGCTCGGTGTGCTGGCCGAGCTCGGGCGGCGGCCCGCCGGGAGCCCATGCACTCTCGGAGAAATCCACTGGAGTCGCGACCATCTCGGTCGTACCTCCATCAGGCGACGGCACCTTCACCCAGCAGCCCGCAGCATGGGCCTGCGGGTCGGACCGCATCTCCAGCGTGGACTGCACGGGCGACCACCACACGTCATTGACATCGAAGATCTCGCCCCACTCGGCACGTGTGCGCGTGGCCATGACGGCGTCCATCTCCGCAGTGAGGGCAGCTGTGTTCTCGAGGCGGAGCACGATGTCGGCAAAGCGGGGGTCGTCCTCCCAATCGGGCCGATCCAGTGCGCGCACCACATGAGGCCAATGGCGGTCGCCCTCGAGACCCAGCATCCACAGCCATGCGCCGTCGCGGCAGCGGTAGCAGTTGATGAGCGGGTTGGGCGGGCTGTCGCGTCCCCAGGCCTCGGTTTCGTCGCCCGTCATCGCCGTGATGTTGTGATCCCAGCCCAGCAGGTAGGTGCCCAGGCGCAACAGCGAAGACTCCACCAGTTGGCCCTTGCCGGTGCTGGTGCGGTGGAACAGGGCGGCCGCGACCCCGGCCGCCGCCGCCAGCCCGGTCATGTGGTCGCCCATGCCGCCACGCTGGTACGGCAGGTCGGCATCATCGGGGGTCAGCGACCGGACGATCCCCGCCCGGGACCAGAACGCACCCACGTCATAGGTCTGGCGATCCCGTTCGTCGCCCCGCAGCGAGAGGCCCGTGACGCTGGCGTAGATCAAGCGCGGGTAGCGCTGGGCCAGCGACGGATAGTCCAGACCCATGCGCTCGAGCCCACCAGGGCGGATATTGGACAAGAACACATCGGCATCGGCCAGGAGGGCATGCAGGGCAGCGAGGCCCTCAGGCTGCCGCAAGTCGAGCGCGATGCTGCGCTTGCCGCGGTTGTCGAGATCGAAGGGCGGGTTGCCGTCGCCCTGAAACAGCCACTCGAGCGAGCGGAACGGGTCGCCGTCAGGCGTTTCCACCTTGAGGACATCGGCGCCCCAGTCAGCCAGGATCCCGCCGCAGGCGGGTCCCGCGATCCACACGCCCAACTCGACGACGCGGATGCCCTCCATCGGCCCGGCCATGGACCTTCTCCCTGCTCGCAGCGGCGATGTGGCAGGGTACTCAACAGCCTGCGCCGCCTCCCATGCACAGGCGGCGAGCGGTCTCAGCGTCGATGCGTTCAGCGGGTGCGAGATCCCGACCGGTGGCGGCTGCTATCCACTCGCCGGGATCGGCGGGAACCGTCGGAGCATCGGAGGACAGGGTGACGCGGATACCGCGGCGCAGCAGGCTTGCCAGCGGCCAGAGCCACGCCTGTTCGGTGAGCGAGAGCTGTTCTCGGTACTTCTGCGCACGCCGGGTCACGAAGCTGGGCTGGGTCACCACCGCGACGCCGAGCCGGGCGACGCGGTCGAGTTGTTCGGGCAGCGCGAGCGCACAGTGCTCTATGCGGTCGGGCGCAAGTCGGCCGGGCCCGAGGCGGCGATCGTCGCTCGTCGCCATTCCGGCGGGCATCGGCGGATGGGCCTCCACGGCATCCAAGGTTGCTTGCAGCGTGTCGATGTCCATGACATGGACGGCGACCGGGAATCCATGAGCGCGCGCCGCCGCTACCAGATCGGCGATCGCGCCGTCGTCGTCGTGAGGCGGCATGACCTTCGCGTGTCCCACTCGCACCCCGGCAGCACCTGCCGCTGCTCCAGGCGATGGCAGCCTCTCGCCGAACGCAAGGTCTCCCAGCGCGTCGAGTCGGTCGGCGCCCACCATCGCCGTGACGTCCACCGAAGGCACCCTGTCGGCCGCTTCGGCGAGCAGTTCCAGTGCGCCGAGGTCGTTGGTATGGGTGGCGTCGGTACAGGCAGTGATGCCCGCCGCAGCCATGTCGGCCAGCACCTCGGCAACGCCTGCCACTGTCGCACTGCGATCGACTTGCGGCACCGTTGCCAGCAGGTCATGACGCTCGACGAGCACATCGCCTGACGTCAGCCCCAAGGCGTGGCCGGCGGCCGTATTCACCACCGCCACATGACCGGTGACGTGATGCAGCACGGTCGGAACATCATGCGTGACGGCGTCAAGCTCGGCGGCGGTCGGGTGGCGACGCTCAGCGAGCAGCGCATCGTCGTAACCCCAAGCCCGCAGCCACCGACGCGAATCGCCCCGGTCGCGTTCGGCGCGGGGCTGACGGCCGTGCAGCATCGTCGGCACGGCGGAGCTGCGTGCGGCATGCCCGACGATGTCCAGCAGTTCCCCCACCGACGCCGCAGCCTGGACATCGGTTGATCGGCGTGCAGCGGCGCACGCCAGCAGGTGCAGGTGATCGTCCCGATACCCCTGCGCCGGGGCGGTGCTCACGGCTGCGCTCGCGGCCCTGGCGAGCCCAGCAGCGCCGCGGCGAGCCCTGGTACCGGCCTCAGATGCCCAGCTCGTCGAGCATCGGGATGAGATCGCGACGCAGCAGCTTGCCGGTGGAAGTACGTGGCAGCTCGTACATCAGGTGCACGAACTCGGGACGCTTGAAAGGTGCAAGACGCTCGCGGGCGTGCGCAACCAGATCGTCGCCCGACGTGCCGCTGCCAGGCCGCACGACGGCCGCCGCCGCCACACGTTCGCCCCATTCCTCGCTGGGCAGGCCCACGACTGCTGCTTCGAGCACCGACGGGTGGTCATACAGCACGCCCTCCACCTCGTCGGGCAGCACGTTCTCGCCTCCGCGGATGATCATGTCGCCGGTGCGACCGGCCAGGAACAGGTAATCGTCGTCGTCGAGGTAGCCGAGATCGCCCGTGTGCACCCAGCCCTCGTCGTCGATGGTCACACGGGTCTTCTCGTCGTTGCCCCAGTAGCCGTCCATGGCGCGGAACGTCTGCAGCTGCACCTCGCCGATCACGCCGGGCGCCACGACCTCGCCACTGTCGGCGTCCACGACGCGCACCTGCACGTCCTCGAGCACCTGGCCCACCGAGGAGAGCCGGTGCAGCTTGCGTTCCTTCTCTTCGTCGGTTCCGTCGATGCGATGGTCGTCGGGATCCAGAACGGCCACCGTGGACGTCGTCTCGGTCTGGCCGTAGGCGCCGGCGAAGGCCACGTTTGCTGGGAACATGTCGATGGCCCGGCGGATGACCGACGGCGGCATCGGCGCCGCGCCGTAGGTGATGGCGTCGAGGCCGCTGAACGCCTCATGGCCGAAGTTGGGGGCTTCGAGCACCCGAGCGAGCATGGTGGGCACCAAGAAGGCGTGCGTCACCGAGTGCGCTTGCACGCACTCGATCCACGACGACGCTTCGAACTGCGGCAGCAGCACCACCACGCGCCCGCTGTAGAGGGCGTTCAGCATCGAGGTGAGCCCGGCGATGTGGTACAGCGGCGCCGCGACCGCCATGCGGCCCATGTCCTCGCCGGTCGCGGCGTCGTTGGTGCCCATGACATAACCCGTGATGGCGCCGTTGGTGAGCTTCACACCCTTGGGCATGGCCGTGGTGCCGCTGGTATACAGCAACGCGCACAGCCCATCGGGGTCGACGTCCTCGGGCACGGGCAGCTCGAACGCCTCGTCGCGGGCGGCGGCATACGACGACGGATCGTCGAGCACCAGGACGTGCTCGAGGTCGTCAGGCTTGTTCTCGGCGATCAGGTCGCTGTAGCGAGACTCGGTGAACAGGACGCTGATGCCGCTGTCGCTGAGCAGGTGAGCGGTCTCTTCCGCACCGGCGCGGAAGTTCATCGGCACGACAGTGGCGCCGACGAACGCACCGCCGAAGATGGCCTCCACGCACTCCACGCTGTTGGTGGCGAAGATGCCGACCCGGTCGCCGACGCCCACGCCGAGCATGGTCAGCATGCCGGCAGTGCGGCTCACGTTGTCGAGCAGCTCCTGGTAGGTCACCTCGCGAGCCGTGCCGCCGCCGGCTTCCGTCGAGGTGTCGATCAGGATGACTTGTTCGCCAGCAATGGTGGCTGGCATGAAGAGCAGCATTCCCAGATTCACGTCGATCCCCTCTGCGCTGCGGCCTTGCGGCCGGCGACACAGTCTGCCGGACGAGCCCTACGCTGCGCGCATGAAGCGACTCGCGGCTGCACTGCTGAGTTTCGGCCTGCTGACGGCCGCCTGCAGCGGCGCAGACGACACAGCGTCGACGACTGCTGCGACATCTCCGGTGATTGCCGAGGCTCCAGCACCGGCAGCCACCGCAGCGCCCTCCACGACTGCGGCAATGCCGGCAACCACGGAGGCACCGGCGACCACCGCAGCGCCGGCGACCACGGCTGCACCACAGTACGAGGCCGAAGCCGAATCCCGCAGTGAGTCCAGTGAGGGATCCCAGACCGGCGCCGAACCGGCGGATCCGCTCGGCGCCGCAGTCGCTGAGTGGATGGAGCGCACCGGGGCACCTGGCCTCGTGCTGGCTGTCGCTCAGGGCGGCGCCGAGCCCGCAGCCTTCGCGTGGGGCCTCAGCGACATCGCCACCGGTACTCCTATGACGGTCGATCATCACGTGCGCATCGGCTCGGTCACCAAGCCGGTCACCGCCGCTGTGGTGCTGCAACTCGTCGCCGAAGGCCTCGTCGAGCTCGACGCACCGGTGGCGCAGTACCTGGGCGACGACTGGGCACCGGGGTACGAGCACGCCGCTGCGGTCACGGTGCGTGACCTGCTCGGGCACACCTCGGGCTTTGTCGAGTACGCGTTCGACGTGCAGTTCTACCAACTCGCAGCGCCCCGGCTTGCCGAGCAGATCTCACCCGAAGAGATCCTGCAGTTTGCCGCGGAGTATGGCCCCGTGGCCGAGCTGGGCACCGAACGCCACTACAACACCACCGGCTATCTCGCTGCGGGGTTGTTGATCGAAGAGATCACGGGCAACACAGCGGCCGCGGAACTGCGGTCTCGTGTGTTCGAGCCGCTGGGCCTGCAGCACACCTACCTGACGCCCGAGGAGTTCCCGCCCGAGCCGACGGCGAACGGGTACGTCGGGGGCACCCTCGGTTACCTGATGGTTCCGCTCTTGGGGCTCACCAGCGACAACCAGATCACCCACAACGACGGCATCTATGTGGACATCGGGAGCGGCCCTGAGGACTTCGCCCGCTCGGCGGGGTGGACCGGCGGCGGCATCGAGGCACAGATCGGCGATGTGGCGGTGCTGATCCGAGGTCTGTTCGCGACCGACATCCTCGATGAGGAGCAGATCGCTCTCATGACGACAGGTCACCCGACTCCCGAGAGCAGCTACGGCCTGGGCATCTCAACCGACGAGATTCTGGGTGTGACGATCTACACCCACGGCGGCGGCGTTCCGGGCTTCCGCACCATTGCGGCCTACGCGCCGGCACTTGATCTCGGCGTCGCCCTGACGACCAACCTGCTGGGCCTCGAGGGCCCCGATGACGTCGGGGGCCTGCTCGAATCGCTCGCCCCGATCCTGGCGACAAGGGGGCAGCAGTGAGCCGATTGTTGGCTGGCATCCGGGTGCTGGAGCTCGCAACGGGGATCTCAGGTCCGTACCTAGGGAAGCTCTTCGCCGACCACGGCGCCGATGTCATCAAGGTGGAGCCGCTTGGCGGCGATCCCGCCCGACGCCACGGGCCGTGGGGCGATGCGGATGCACGGGTCGGCAGCACCGGCAACTGGGAGCACTCACCGCTGTTCCTGCATCTCAACACCAACAAGCGCAGCGTGGTCGCCGACATCGGTACCGCCGAGCCCAGCGCGGCCGACCTCGGGTTCATCCGGTCGCTGGCAGCGACCTCAGACATCGTCATCGAGGCGTTCCCGCCGGGCCATCTGGACCGCATCGGCCTTGGGTACGAGACCCTGTGCAGTCTGAGGCCCGGCATCGTGCTCACCTCGATCACGCCGTTCGGGCAGTCCGGCCCGTACGCGCAGGCGGGCTACCGGGGCAGCGACATCGTGACCTACGCCATGGGCGGACCGATGTGGGGCACCGGAATCGACGAGCGCGAACCCGTCAAGCTCAGCGGGGACGTCACCTCGTATCAGGTGGGCAACTTGGCGGCCGTGCCGACCTTGGCGGCATACCAGATGAGCCAGCGCAGCGGCCGCTCGTTTCACATTGATGTGTCAGCGTTCGAGGCGCAGGCGGGCACCATCGACCGCCGAGCCTCCTACCTGCTGTACGAGGCGTGGACCGGCACCGACGTCGGGAGAGACGCGCGCCAGCCGCAACGAGCGTCGCCGGTCGGCTTTTACCCCACTGCCGACGGGTGGGCGCTGGTGTTCACCTTGCCGTCGTGGGCCCCCCGCATGGTGCAGACGCTCACCAGCGCAGGCCTCGGCGGCGACAGCGGCGACGGCGACTCGCTGGCCGAACGGTTTGCAAGTCCTGCGTGGCTGGCAGATCCCGATCTTCCCGACATGGTCGAGACCGCGCTGTTTGTGTGGCTGGCAGGCCACACCCAAAGCACGGTCGGCGCTGCAGCACAAGTCAACAAGTGGGGCGTGACCCCGCTGAACGCTCCAGCCGATCTGCTGGATGATCCGCACTTTGCGGCACGAGGCTTCTTCGTGCCCGTCGAGCATCCGGCGGCGGGAACGGTCCGGCAGCTCGGTGCGCCGTTTCGCCTCCATAGCGTCAACCCGCGCGATGCATCCGATCAGGCATCGACGACACCGCGGCATGCGCCATTGCTGGGCGAGCACGACGCCGAGGTCCGTGCTGGCCTCGCAGCACCCGGCGTCGCGGCGACGAGCGGGGCCGGCAATCCTCGCTCACCGGACATCGCACCGGCACGCCGCGAATCCACGCGGTTGCCCCTCAGTGGCATCCGGGTGCTGGACCTGACGGTCGTGTGGGCCGGACCGGCCTGCACCATGTACCTGGGCGATCTCGGCGCCGAGGTGATCCGGGTGGACAACCCCTACGTGTTCCCGACGGCGACCCGGGGTCTGATGCCTCGCCCGCCGCGGGAGATCAATCCCGAATTGGGGCCGCTGTCGGGATATCCGGATCACGATCCGGGACGACGCCCGTGGAACCGCCAGAACCTGTTCAGTGCTCATGCCCGCGGGAAGCTGAGCTGCACGCTCGACCCGCGCACCGAGCTCGGGCGCTCGACGCTGCACCGGCTCGTGCAGCAGACCGATGTGATCGTCGAGAACAACTCCCTCGGCGTGCTGCCGAAGCTGGGGCTCGACTGGGACACCGTGCACGCCGTCAATCCGCGCACGATCGTGCTGCGCATGCCGCCGATGGGCCTCGCGGGTCCGTACTCGGACTGGGTCGGTTTCGGCGCCAACTTCGAGGCACTGTGCGGGCTGACGGGTCTGCGGGGCTACGCCGACGACGACCCCACCAGCCTGACCTCGGTCTTCCACATGGATCCCGCCAGCGCCGCCACTGCTGCCTTCGCGGTGCTGGCCGTGCTGGGACGGCGCGACGGCATCGACGGCTCCGGAGGGACCGGCGTCGGCGAGCTCATCGAGTTCTCCCAGTCGGAGAACGTGATGCAGCACATCGGCGAGTACTTCATCGACGCGGCCGCCAGCGGCACCCGTCACCGGCCGTTGGGCAATCGCTCCGTGGCCCGGGCTCCGCAGGGCTGCTACCGCTGTGCGACCGATCCCGCGCGGCCCGGTCACAACGACGAATGGGCGGTGATCGCGTGCGAGGACGACGCCGACTGGGCAGCGTTGGCCGGCCTGCTGGACCGCAACCGGCCCGACGGGACGCCGATGATGGGCGACGACGAGCGCTTGGCCACGCTGGCAGGGCGCCAGGCCCACCACGACGAGATCGACGAGCGGATCAGCGCCTGGACCCAGCAGCGCACCTCAGCCGAGGTGTTCCACCAGTGCCAGCAAGCGGGGGTGCCCGCCGGGCCGGTGCTGCGTGAGTCACAGCTTCGCGCCGACCCGCAGATGGGCGATCGCTGCTGGTTC
This sequence comes from Candidatus Poriferisodalis sp., assembly GCF_965208925.1. Lineage (GTDB taxonomy): Bacteria > Actinomycetota > Acidimicrobiia > Acidimicrobiales > Poriferisodalaceae > Poriferisodalis. The sequence continues at coordinate 490,541 of NZ_OZ242364.1, forward strand.
CGCCAGAACGGATCGGTCGAGCAGGGCTGGCACAGCTTCCCCGGACGCCAGTGGCGCTGGGACGGCCCTGAGATGCCGTGGCGGCCCATCGGCATCCTCGGCGATGCCAACGAGTACGTGTACCGCGAGCTGCTGGGCCTCGACGACGCCGAGTGGCAGGCGCTGTGCGACGAGGGGCACATCAGCCGCGATTACCTGAACCCCGACGGCACCTCGATGTAGCCCGGGGCAGCCAGCGGGCGCAGCGCGGCTGCCCGGATGGCCGCTGCCCGTCACGGGTAGATTGCCCGCATGGCAACTGACACGGGCACTGACACCGAGATCGAGTTCTGGGTCGACCCCATCTGACCTTGGTGCTGGGTGACGGCCAGGTGGGTCGTCGATGAAGTCGCTTCCGAGCGCAACCTGAAGGTGAAGTGGCAGCCGATCAGCCTGCTCTTCAAGAATGAGCCCCCCACGGACAGCCCGTACTACGACGCGGTGGTCGGCACGCACGGGCAGCTGCGGGTCATGGAGTCAATCCGCGCCGCGGAGGGCGATGACGCCGTGTTCGGCGTGTACTGGGACTTTGCGAGCCGCATCCACCACGACGGCGACCGCGATTTCGACATCGCGAAGGCGCTCGAAGAGCTCGGCATCGATCCCGAACACGCCAAGGCAGCCACCGACGAGAAGTGGGATGCCGAGATCCGGTCCCGCATGGACGAGGGCCTGGCCCTCGTGGGCACCGACGTCGGCACGCCGATCATCGCCCTCGACCGCGCCGACGGGGAGCGCGTCGGCATCTTCGGCCCGGTGATCACCCGGGCGCCCAAGGGCGACGACGCCCTGAAGCTGTGGGACGGCATGGTCGCCATGATGGACATCGACGGCTTCTGGGAGCTGAAGAAAACCCGCACCGAGCGGCCCGAGTTCGGCGAGCGACCGGTCACCGTCCCGCCGGTGGGCTGACGTTCCCGAGAGCGGCAGTGAGTCGATGAGCGGCACGATTCTCGACGACCTCAAGATCATCGACACCGACAGTCACTGGTCGGAGCCGTACGACCTGTGGACGTCGCGGGCGCCCGCGAAGTACCGCGACCGTGTGCCGCGCATGGAGACGAGAGCCGGCAAGCGCCGCTGGTGGTTCGATGACGCCATCCCGATCGGGCTGCCCATTGCCTCGTCGGTGGTGGACCCTGACGGCGAGAAGGTCACCGGCACGGTCTTCTTCGACTTCGACAACGAGATGGTGCACCGCGCCAGCTACGACGCCGAGGCCCGGGTGGAGATGCTCGACCAGCTCGGCCTCGAGGCGCAGATCATGTATCCCAACGTGGCCGGCTTCGGGAACCAGAACTTCCTGAAGTCGCCCGATGACGCACTGCGGCTCATCTCGGTCGAGATCTACAACGACGCGCTCGCCGAGTTCCAGGAGGCGAGCGGCCAGCGAGTGTTCGGCATGGCCCTGCTGCCGTGGTGGGACCTCGACGCCGCCGTGCGCGAGATCGAGCGCTGCCACGCCGACGGGTTGCGGGGCATCGTGACCTGCTCCAACCCCGAGGAAGCCGGTCTGCCCGATATGGCGACGCCGCACTGGGATCCGGTGTGGCAGGTGTGCTCCGATCTCGCGATGCCGGTCAACTTCCACATCGGCTCGTCGAAGGGCAACCTCGACTACTACGGCAAGGCGCCGTGGCCGTCGTTCGGGCTCGAGCGTCAGCTGGCGGTGGGCTCGGCGAACCTGTTCATGGGCAACGCCCGGGTCGTGGGCAACATGATCTATTCCGGCGTGCCCGAGCGCTTTCCCGAGCTCAAGTTCGTCTCGGTGGAAAGCGGCGTGGGCTGGCTGCCGTTCTTTCTGGAAGTGCTCGACCACCAGATGCACGAAACTGCACCGAACGAACTGGCGGAGCTGTCGATGCTGCCGTCGGACTACTTCCGGAGGCAGTTCTACGGCTGCTTCTGGTTCGAGCGGTCCACCGTGCGGCCGACCATCGAGTACCTGGGCGCGCAGTCGCTGATGTTCGAGACCGACTTCCCGCACCCCACCTGCCTGTATCCGCGTGACGATCACGACTTGGCCAGGGCGCTCGAAGGGATCCCTCGCGACGATGTCGAGCGCATCATGTCGCTCAATGCGGCCGAGCTGTACCACATCGACATCTGACACGGCTCAGCCCGGTGATCAGTCGCCGTCCCGACGGCGACTGACCCTGCTGGGCTAGAACAGCGCAATGAAGTTCGGGATCTTCTACGAGCTGTCGGTGCCGCGGCCCTTCAGCCGGGCCAACGAGTGGCTGACCTACCACAACGCGCTGGAACAGTGCCGGGTGGCCGACGAGGTGGGTTTCGATCACGTGTGGGCTGTGGAGCACCACTTCCTCGAGGAGTACTCGCACTGCCCCGCACCCGAGGTGTTCCTGGCCGCGGTGGCCGCGCAGACCCACCGCATCCGCGTGGGCCATGGAGCCGTGGTGTGCGTGCCGGAGATGAACAACCCGATCCGGGTCGCGGAGCGGGCGGCCGCGCTCGACATCATCTCGAACGGACGGCTGGAGCTGGGCACGGCCCGATCAAGCACCTGGACCGAGCTCGGCGGGTTCTGCGCTGATCCCGACGACACGAAGAAGACGTGGGACGAGTTCGTGCGGGTAATCCCGCAGATGTGGACCGAGGACGACTTCGGCTGGGAGGGTGCCCGATTTGACATGCCGGCTCGAAATGTCATCCCCAAGCCATTTCAGGAACCGCACCCGCCGATGTGGGTGACGGTGACCACGCCGGGCACCGAGCTGGACGCTGCCGAGCGTGGGTTGGGTTGCTTGGGCGTGAGCGCCGCCCCGTTCGCCGAGCAGGAGCGCCGTACCAAGGAGTACTACCGGCGGGTGGCCGACTGCGATCCGGTGGGCAGCTTCGTGAACGACCAGGTCCACACGCTCAACTTCCTCTACTGCCACGAGGACTACCGCCAGGCGGCAGCGTTGGGTCTGCCGATGGTCGGCGCATTCAGCATGTCGAACGCGCACCTGTACTTCACCCGCGAGGCGTACCCGACACGGGCATACCAGACGCTCGGCAACGCGGGCGCTGCACTGCGCAGCCGCGGAACCCCGAATGGCAGCGCGCCTGCCGATGATCCGAGCGCGGCCAAGGGCTTGCCCGAAGGCGTCGGCATCGGCGACCCCGATCATCTCGTGCGGACTATCCGCAAGTGGGAGGACGTCGGCGTGACCGGCATCAACTTCCTGCTCAACGCGATGGAGATGATCCCCCAGCAGCAAGTGCTCGACAGCCTGCGGCTGTTCGCCACCGAGGTCATCCCGCAGTTCCAGACCCCGGAGGAGCGGGCTGCTCGGGTGCAGGCACCGACCAGCGTTCCCGACGTCAGCGCTTCTGGCGCACCTGCGCCCTCGACGACGCCGGCCGGGGCCAGCCGATGATCTCAGGAACGGCATCGGTTGACGAGTTGGCCGCCGGCGCGCCCGAGATCGCAGAGTTCGGCGGCGAGCCGATCCGCCTGAGCGGGGTGACGGGCCTGTCATTGGTCGCCGAGCTGCGGCGTCCGGCGCGTGAAGCGGTGCTGCCGCCAGGACTGCACCCGATCGTGCCGCCTGCGATGTCGCTGCTGGCGTGGGATGTGTCTGCGAGCCCGTGGGGAGCGTTCAGCGCCGCATACGTCCGCGTGGTCTGCCGCAGTGGTGCCCGCGCCCGGACGTTCTGCACCGGCGCAGCCGCTTCCACCGACGACGCGGTTGCAGGCTTGCGGTCGCAGCTCGGCTTTCCTGTGCAGCGAACCCAGGTGAAGCTGCGCCGTCACTACGACGGCGTCGATCTGACCGTCGCCCCGGCCAGCGAAACCGGCAACGGCGCAGTGGCTCAAGACGGCGCCGGGACGATGCTCGAGCTGAGTGCCCTCGACCCCGATCCGCTCTCGGTCGGCGATCTCCAGCACGTCGGCTCGATGAACCTGGCGCACACCCCGCTGGGGCTCCGGCTCGTCCAGGTCGAGACGCATCACGAACCGTCGCGCGTCGAGCGCCTGGCGGCCCGGATCGACGCGTTCGACGCAGCCGCCTGGGGACAGCCGCTGCTGGATCCGTACTGGGTCGTGAGCTGCTCGGTGTCGCTGGAGGACATCGAGATCCCGCCGATCCGGTTCGTGTGCGATCCTGCCAAGCCCGCCGCGGAGGGAACCGAACGGGTGCAGTAGCGTCCGCGGCCATGGACGATTCGACCGGGACGACAGCCGGTGACCAGGGTCCGCAGCTGCGGGCCGTGGGGGTGACGATCGACTGCGCCGACCCGGCGCGGATCGCCGACTTCTGGCAGGCGGCCATCGGGTTCAGCACGCGGGTCGGCAACGGCCGCCCGTACATCACGCTGTCCGAAGCGGACGGCGGCCGGATGCTGAACCACCTGACGATCCAGCGAGTGCCCGAGGCCAAGACGGCGAAGCTGCGCGCCCACCTCGATCTGTTCACCCGCGACATGGACAGCGAGGTCGCACGGCTGGTTGCGCTCGGCGCGACCGTTCTGGTGCCCGCCGCCACCGAGACCGCCGGTCACCTGGGCTTCCGGGCCACAGTCATGGCCGACCCCGAGGGCTCAGAGTTCTGCGTCGTCTCCCGCTAAGCGGCTGAACCAGCCGCTGCGATGCCAGCCCAGCGGCGCTCGACGGCGAGGCCGTCGCTGAGCGGCAGGTCGTGCGCGGCGCGCAGGCAGCGGCGCAGTGCCCGCGCCACTGGCTGATCGATGCGGGCGAGCTGACCGGCCAGCTCCGCCGTGCGGCTGACGAGATCACCGGTCGGCACGACCTCGGCGATGATGCCGAGCCGGCGGGCCTCGGCCGCGTCGATATTGCGGCCGCTCAGCACCAGCGGCAAGGCCGCCACCGGCCCGATGGCCGCGGTGAGGCTCTGCGTTCCGCCGGCCGCGGGCAGCATGCCGAGCTTGGTCTCGGGCAGGCCCAGCACCGCGTCGTCGCTGGCGATGCGCAGGTCGCACAGCAGCGACATCTCCAGTCCCGAGCCCAGTGCATAGCCGTGCAGAGCACACAGGGTGGGCACCGGCAGATTCGCCAGCGGGAGCCACGGATCGCGGTCCCACCGGATACGCCGGGCGTCGAAGATCGACTCGGCGGTGCCGAACTCGGACAGGTCGGCGCCGGCGCTGAAGTGCTTGCCCTCGGCGGCGAGCACCACGCACCGCACATCGGGCACGTCGCGCACGGCCGTGATCGCCTCGATGAGACCGTCGCGCATTTCGAGGTCGTAGATATTGAGCGGCGGATGGCACAGCGTGATCGTCGCAACGCCGTCATGACCGAAGACCAGCCGGACCCGCTCAGCCATGCCGATCACCGCCGGATCCGGCAGCGGATGTCGGAGTGCCGTCTCCGCGGCTGCATGCCATCGAGCCGACCAGCGGTGCCACGACGCCCGCCATCGACACGCGTCGGTGCTGGTGCGCAACGCCAGCGAGCTGGTCCACCGCGACACGCGCGGCCCGCAGCCCCGCAAGCGGATCGGGATAGGAGTACGCCGGTGCCTGAGGCTCATCTCCCATCCAGCCCAGGCCAGCGGCGGCGTGCACGCCAGTGCCGTACGCGATCCAGTCGCACTCCGGCGAATCCGGCTCGAAGGCGGTGACCGCCAGCGTGTGCAGCCGCGGGTGACGGACACAGAGCTGCTCGGGCAGCAGTTCGAGATTGGCCAATGCCCTGGGCGAGAGCGAGGTGACGAGCAGGTCTGCTGTCGCCAGCAGTCTCTCGAGAGCGTCGCGGCCCGCGCCGAACCGGGGATCGAGTTCGACGGCTGTCTTATGGGCATTCAGCTCCGCGTACATCACCGTGCCTGCCAAACCGTCGGGCCGAGCCGTCGAGCTCACCTTGCGGACCTCGGCGCCGGCACGGCCCAACAGCTCGGTACACAGCGGGCCAGCCCACATCGAGGTCAGGTCCACGATCTGCTTTCCGTCGAGGACCTCGCCGTCGAAAGATGCCGGGTCCATTGGCTCGCAGTTCGATTCCGGCGCGGCCGTCACGACAGCCGCCTCCGACATCCGGCGGTACGGAGTGACCGGCAGGCGCCATTCCTGCGCGCTCGCAGCCACGGCCTCGGTGTCGGACTCGCCCTGGTGCACCTCAGCAAAGCGCTCCCAGGTCTCGCCATCGTCAGGTCCGAGATCCACGCACAGCGCACCGGTGCCCCAGCGGACGGGCTCAGAGACCACGTCGGCGAGCTTCAGACGGCGCGGCATGTCGATCCAGCACGCGGCATCGCCGACCACACCCGCGCCCAACCGCCGAGCAACCTCGGCAGCCAGCTCGGCGCCATAGTCGAACAGGCCCGGCGGCAGCCAGTCGCTCACCTCAGCGCCCTGCGCTGTGTCTGATGCTTCGCATGGCTAACGCCCTGCGCTGTGTCTGATGCTTCGCATGGCTAACGCCCTGCGCTGTGTCTGATGCTTCGCATGGCTAACGCCCTGCGAAGTCCGGCGGCCGTTTGTCGAAGAAGGCGGCGAGACCTTCGGCGCGGTCGTCGGTGGCGGCGAGCTGGTGGTTCAAGTCGCCCTCCAGGCGCAAGCCGTCAGCAAGGGTGAGCTCCGAGCCCCGGTGCACCGCTTCCTTGGCGAACTCAAGCGCCAGCGGCCCCGCGCTGGCCAAGTCGTCCAACCATCGGTCAACAGCCTCGTCAAGGTCCGCCTCGACAGCGTGTGTCAGTCCCCACTCAAGCGCGGTAGCGGCATCCGCCTCCGCTCCCAAGAGCAGCATCGTGCTTGCGCGGGAGGCGCCGACGGCGCGTGGCAAGCGCTGGGTGCCGCCCCAGGCCGGGAGCCGGCCTTCCAGCGCATCCCGCAGGGCGAAGCGAGCGCTTGCGTCACACAGGCGGATATCGCACGCCAGTGCGATCTCAAGGCCGGGGCCCGAGCATTCGCCGCTGATCGCACACACCACCGGACCCCGCACCGTTGCCAGAGCAGACGCCGGATCAGGCTGGAGTTCGAGCGGATCGAAGCTGATGCCCGAGCAGAAGTCGGTGCCGGGCGCATTGCGCAGAACCACAACTGCCGGTTCGCGCGTCTCCCGCACGTCCACGCACAGCTCGACCAGCGCACGCGCGGCAGCGCGGTCCATCTCGCCGCCGCTCAGGAGATGCTCGATGCGGTTCAGGGTGCCACCACCCCCTTGGGTGGCCGGCGCCGATAGCTCGATGAGGCCTCGTCGGCCCCGTGCCGGCTGATCGGCCTCAGTCGGCCCAGCGCTGGCTTGATCGGCCTAATCGGCCCAGTGTCCAATGATCGGCCTCAGTCGGCCGACTTGGTCTTCTTCGGTTCCTGCAGCGCCATGTCCTTGCCGTCACACTGCAAGGTCACCGCGCCCGGCTTGGTGACAAGCACCTCGATGCCGGAATCCTCGTCCTGGTAGCGCTTGCCTACCTTCAGGCCCTCGCCGCCGGCCGCAGCGGAAATGTCGGCGTCGCCGCCCTTGGTGACGATGACTTGCACACCACCGTCAAAATCCAGACGCTCTCCAGCCTTGGTCGCCACAGCATCCCCCTGGTCTCATCGTGTCAATCCGGAATGTGGTCCGTATGAAGCTACACGCCGCGCTCTTGCATTACCTCATGGCGGTCGAGTGTTCTCGCGCCACAATGACCCCGTGGCGGCACCGCGAACTGCACTGGTGATCGGCGGGACCGGTCCGACGGGACCGCTGGTTGTCAACGGACTGGTCGCACGCGACTTCGACGTGACCATCCTGCATACGGGGCGGCACGAATCCGAGCTCATCGGCCCCGAGGTCCGTCACATCCACACCGACCCGTTCGACGGCGAGGCCACCGCGGATGCTCTCGGCAGTGAGTCGTTCGATCTAGCTGTCGTGATGTACGGGCGGTTGCGGGTACTGGCGTCGCTGCTGGCCCGTCGTTGCAGTCACTTCGTGTCGATCGGCGGGGTCGGTGTGTACCGGGGCTTCGGCAGCCCCGACGATCTGTTCCCGCTCGGCATGACGGTGCCGTTGCCGCACGGTGCGCCGCTGGTGGGCGACGGGGAGGATTTCCGCAAGCTTCGGATGATCCGGGTCACTGAGGAATCCGTGTTCGAGCATCACCCGCAGGCCATTCACCTGCGCTACCCGCAGCTGTACGGGCCGCGTCAGCCACTGCCCCGCGAATGGCCGCTGGTGCGACGTGCGCTCGACCGCCGGCCCCACCTGGTGGTGGCCGACGCCGGCTTGACGGTCAAGAGCCAGGGTTGGATCGGCAACGCAGCTCACGCCACGCTGCTGGCGTGCGATGCGCCCGCTGCGGCGCTGGGCGGCATCTACAACGTGGCTGATTCGTCGACACTTTCGCTAGCGCAGATCGCCGAGGTCATTGCCGACGAGCTGGGCCACAACTGGGAGCTGGTATCGCTGCCCTATGACCTCGCGGCGCCCGCCCGGCCCCTGGTGGGCAGCTGGTCCACCACCCACCGGGTGCTCGACATCGGGCCCACGATGCGAGATCTCGGCTACTGCGACGTGCTGGCGCCGGTCGATGCCTGGCGGGCTGCTGCGCGCTGGCTGGCGGAACACCCGCTCGAACGCGGCGGACCGCTCGAGCAGCGGCTGGGCGACCCGTTCGACTACGACACCGAGGACCGGCTGGTGAGTGCTTGGAAAGACGCCCGGCAGGGATTCGAGGCGACCCTCCAGAACCTCGACTGGACCAGCGAGCCCAACTACGGCAGTGCCTACGTGGGCAACCGCCCCAACCCGGGCGTCACCGAGAAACGGCAGAGTCTGAACGCAGCCGACTCCTAGCCCACCTTGCTGACCTGCAGATTGACGATGTCCATTCCCAAGTACTTCTGATGCTGCAGGCCGGACGTGTAGTGCTGCAGCAATCTCAGCGACAGGACGCCTGGGTCAGTTGTCTCCACTGAACCCTCGATCTCCTCGCTGAGACAAGCAAGGCGGTCTTCGAGGTTCTCGTCAACAGCGATGGCGATGAACTCGAGATGCACGGCCGTCGGCCCCGGGCGAGCCAGCAGCACCAGCCGCCGAGTCTCGCCGTCGGACTGTTGCTCGTTCATGTCCAGCAGGCACAACAGCGTTTCCTCGCCGGTGGCGCGCAATCGCTGCGCAGCCTGGCTGCTCCAACCAACTCGCTCGGCCATCGACACGAGACAGCCGTCCAGCTCTGGCAACGAGTCACGGCTCAATGACAGGTCGAAGCGATGGCGCTTGCGCGCACCGACGAGCTCTGTCAGGAGATTCATAGCGATTGCGACGAATGCTCCGACGAGCAAACCGTTGCTCGCCAGCGGCTCCCAAACGTCGCCGACCAACTCGGCGACGACCACGTCATGCTCGATACCGGCACCGAGAGCGAATGCACTGCTCAATATCACCGTGTCGCGAGCACTGAGGCCGCCTTGGCTTGCGTTCCTGACTCCGCTCACGAAGAGCAGCCCGGCGATGGTCAGCAGGTAGGCGCCTGCCACCGGACCAGGCACGGCGAGCAGCACGGCCATCAATTTGGGCATCAGGGCCACGAGCACCAGCACGCTGCCCAAGTAGACACCCACGCGGCGCGACGCGACCTGTGTCGTGCCGCTGAGAGCAGCGCTGTAGGACCCGTAGCTGCTCAATGGAGCCGAACCCATGGCTGCCGCGAGAGCGAAACCCGCACCAGTGGCATTGATGGATCCCTGGATGCGGCGATAGTCCGTCACCCTCGGCAGCCGCCACGACTGCTGCTGCATGAGGATGCCGTCGCCGATGCTCTTGATGGCGTCCACGAGTGCAACCAGCGCGAAGACCGGCAGCAGCGTCCAGAAACTCGCGCCGAACTCGAACGCGAAGCCATGAAATCCAGCGGTCGGCAGCCCCAGCCACGGCGCATCGGCGACGCCGCCGGTGTCCAATATGCCGAACAGAAGAGCGGCTGCACAGCCCGCGCTGATCGTGATGAGCGGCGACCAGATTCTCCAAGCGCCGTCAGACAGCAGCGCGAGCACCACGGCCGTGGCCACCGTCACCAGCGCTGTGATCAGACCGGTCATCTCCCCCTTGCCCGCAGGGACACTGCTGATCTGGCCGAATGCGACCGGCAACAGCGAGAATCCAATCAGCATCAACACGATCCCCGCGACCAGCGGCGTGATGACCTTGCGGAGTCGCGGCAACCACGCCGCCAGCAAGAAGTAGGAGAACGCTGACACCACAGTCAGGCTCGCGAGCAGGACGGGGCCACCCTCGGCCAGAGCCAGTGCCGACACCGCCACAAAAGCCGGTGAAACGCCGACGATGAAGAGCAGGCCCGCGCCGAACGGTCCCATGCGCAGTGCCTGAAGTGCCGTCAGGACACCGCACGCGAGCAGCGCCACGAACACCGTCCAGGAGATATAGCTGGAGCTCTGCTGGGTCGCGTGGGACGGAATCGATGCCAACACCACCATCGGGCCGATGACCAGCAAGACACCCTGCGCACCGACCGCAAGGCTCAACTGCGCAGGACAAGGCTCGTCGGCGTCGATACTCCGGGGGGGGGGGGGTACCGTCACGCCGCTAATCTGGTTCCCAGTGGCGTGATGCGCTGCGGCTCGGGATATCTGTATATCCACATACAGCATCGCACAGTAGTGGTTACCCGATACACGTTTCAGGTCGTGAAACGGGCCCTCAAATCACGGATCTGTGGAGCTGCAGCCGCCCGTCAGAGCGCCGGACGGGCGATCAGAACCGACTCCTCGGCAACCGGCTAGCGCGCCAGCGGGCCGCGCAGCAGCTGGCCTGGCACGGCACCGGTCACCTTGCCGTGCTCGGTGATCACTTCGCCGTTGACGATGGTGGCGGCGAAGCCGGTGGCTGTCTGGCGCAGGCGCGGCGCTCCAGCGGGCAGGTCGTGCACCAGCTTGGGCATGTCCGGCGACACCGTCTCGGGGTCGAACACGTTCACGTCGGCGGCCTTGCCGACCGCCAGCACGCCCCGATCGTCGAAACCCCATGCCTGCGCCGGCAACTGGGTGATGCGATGCACCGCGTCTTCCAGCGTGAACTCCTGGCGGTCGCGCACCCAATGGCCCAGCAGATGCGTCTGCAGCGACGAGTCCATGATCTGGGTGACGTGGGCACCGCTGTCGGAGAAGGTCGGGATGGCACGGGGGTGCCTCAGCAGGTGCAGCACCAGGTCCTGGTCCTGGTTGGCGAGCGCCTGCACGAAGAACATCTCCAAGTCGCTGTCCACGGCCAGGTCTACGAACGCCTCCATCGGCGTCGTGCCACGCTCGGCTGCGATGACGTCCATCGTGCGGAACGGCGGCAGCGGCCGTGTCAGCGGGTAGATGTGCTCCCAGACGGGCTTGCGAGCCTCCGGGCCGAGAGCCCTGCCGTAGTCACCGTTGTCGGCTTCGTCGATGAGGCGCCGCCGGATGTCGGGGTCGCGCAGCGCAGCCCACTGCTCGCCCCGTGAGTCCGCCCGCATCTCGCGCCACAGCGGCAGCCCGTCGAAGGGCAGCGAGGTCTTGAATGACAGCAGGGTGCCCAGGCAGCGAGTGTGCGCCTGACCCCACGAGACACCGCCGGCCGCGTTGATGCCGTCGAGCAGCTTGAGCACCGGCTTCCAGTGGTGGTCTTGGCTGGAGGGGGCGAGCATGCCGTAGGTGATCGGGACGCGTGTGCGAGCACCTAGCTCGACGACCTTGGCGACATAGGCGTCGTTGCGTTCGGCGTCGCGGGAGCGCAAGTCGCCGTGATTGGCCAGCTCGAAGATGCCGGCACCCATCTTGCCCATCTCGCTGACGAGCGCATCGATCTCGGACCATTCCGCCAAGCGTGAAGCAACCGGACGGTCGTCGGCGGTCTCGTGGTTGTACGAGATGGAGGTGGTGAAGCCGATGGCACCGGCTCGCAGCGAGTCGCGCAACTGCTGCAGCATCAGCGCCAGTTCCTCGTCGTTGGCCCCGCGGTCGAACGCGGCCTCTCCCATCGCCCAGGTCCGCAGCGCGGAGTGCCCCAGGTAGCCGGCGTAGTTGATGCCCTTGGGCGTGGCCTCCACGAAGTCGAGGTATTCGGGGAAGGTCTCCCACGTCCACTCGATGCCCGCCGCCATGGCCTCGGCGGAGATGTCCTCGGCCCGCTCGAGGTTGCGCACGACGAGATGGCGGGCGTCGGGTCGGGCAGGGGCCAACGTGAAGCCGCAGTTGCCCATCACGGCGGTGGTCACGCCGTGGAAGCACGAGCTCTCGCCCATCGGATCCCAAGCGATCTGGGCATCCATGTGGGTGTGCACGTCGATGAACCCGGGTGTCACGACGTGGCCCTCGGCGTCGATGGTGCGGTCGACCCGGCGACCTGCGAGATCGCCGGGCGACTCGCCGATCTCAGCCACGACGCCATCGGAAATGAGCACGTCGGCCCGGCGCGGCTCCGAACCCGTGCCGTCGATCAACGTTCCGCCAGAGATCAGCAGATCACCCATGTCGTGCCCCCGTTATCGCAACCACCGCCCTCGGCGTGAGTGCCCGTCTCAGCGTACGGCAGCCGAGCACAGCGCACCCGCCGACGTGCCGTCCCGACCGCTGCACCGCCGCTCGCGCCGCACATATGCTGCCCGCCGTGACCCTCGAAGCCGAAGCATCCCGCCTCATCGACCAGATCAACGCGCTGAACATGCCGACGTTCGAGCAGGTCGGCCCCGAGCGAGCTCGCGCCGGGTGGGAGGAGCGTCCCAACCCCGGCGTATTCGTGGAGGTCGCAGGAATCGAGGACCGGACGATTCCGGGACCCGACGGCAATGACATCGCCGTGCGGATCTACCGGCCCGGCGACGGCGCGGCGACCGCCGATGCGGCTGGGGCGCTGGGCTGTCTCGTCTACTTCCACGGCGGCGGCTGGGTGGTCGGCAGCATCAATACCCACGATTGGGTGTGCCGCTCGCTGACGATGTTGGCCGGCGTCGTCACCGTGTCGGTCGACTATCGACTCGCTCCCGAGCACCCATTCCCGGCGGCGGCCGACGACTGCTGCGCTGCGACCCAGTGGGCGATGGACAACGCCGCCGAGCTGGGCATCGACCCCGCACGGGTGGCGATCGGCGGTGACAGCGCCGGCGGCAACCTGGCGGCAGCAGTAGCGCTCATGTGCCGTGACGGCGCGGCGAACGGCGACGCATGCGGTCAACCGGCGCTGCAGGTGCTCATCTACCCGGTTACCGATTTCGACCGCGACACCCATTCGATGATCGCCAACGCCGAGGGCTACCTGCTGACCCGCTCCACCATGGTCTGGTTCGACGATCACTACTGCCCCCCGTCGGAGCGCAGCAACCCGTACGCAGCCCCGCTCGCCGAGAAGGATCCCGCCGGCGCGGCGCCCGCTTTCGTCATCGTGGCTGGGCACGATCCACTGCGCGACGAAGGCGTCGAATACGCCCAGATGCTGGCCGATGCCAAGGTGCCCACGACGCTTGTCGAGTACCCCGGTCAGTTCCACGGGTTCTTCAGCATGACCCGTTTCCTTGATCAGGCCAAGGAAGCCCAGGAGCTCACCGCCGGCGTCCTGCGCCGCACGCTCGCACCCTCGGACTAGACAAGCCTCCCCGCCGAGCGCAAGGAGAAGCACCGGTATGCCGATACGACAGAGCCATGCACCGGGAACACCGTCGTGGGTCGACTTGGCGACGACCGACGTCGAAGGTGCTCTCGGCTTCTACGCAGCCGTGCTCGGGTGGGACTTCGAGCGCGACCCCACCGGCGAGATCAACTACGTCATGGCAGTGGTGGACGGGCACCCCGCAGCAGGGGTGTTCGACATGCCGCCCGAGATGCTCAGCGAAGGTGTCCCGCCGTGCTGGAACGTCTACGTCACCGTGGACGACGCAGACGAGTTCGCGGGCCGGGTCGTGGCGGCCGGAGGCGCCGTCATGCGGCCCGCCATCGACGTGCCCGAGCCGGGTCCCGACGCCGCAGGCCGGATGGTCATCGCCGCTGATCCCACCGGCGCCGTGTTCTGCACGTGGGCGCCAATCACCGCCATCGGTGCGGGCATCGTCAACGCTCCGGGTGCGTTCACCTGGGCCGAGGTCGCCACGCACGACGATGATGCGGCGGCGGCGTTCTATTGCGAGCTGTTCGGCTGGGAGACCGGCACGATGGAGGAAGCACCCGATGGGCCCGTGGTGTTCACACTGGGCGGAGAGCCGGTTGCCAGCACCTCAATGGCACCGTTGCCTGACGGCGTGCCGCCCCACTGGCGGGTGAGCTTCGGGGTGTCCGACGTCGATGTCGCGTGCGGTACCGCAGCCTCCAACGGCGGCAGCGTGATCATGCCGCCGTTCGACTTCGGACCGGGACGCGCCGCAACCGTCTCCGACCCCGCCGGAGCGATGTTCGACCTCGTCACCCTCACCGACTGGCCGAACTGACGCTCGAGGCACGCCAGCGAGCAAGGTTGCTCACTGGGGTCACGAACTGATTGCGGCACCTAGATGATTGGTTCCAAGGGGTGGGGTCCGCTGGGGCCGTGGTTCCCCTATGTGCCCGGCCATTTGGGGTTCAACAAGCGGCTGCACCGTTCAGCGCGGATGATCAGCCACGTCATAGGGGCCTCGGCCCGGGAGTGCCCCAGCTGGCACAACCAGACCACCCACCGGCCCGGCCCCGCTCGCTCACTCGCCGTCTACGGCCACCGACCCACGGAACCAATCATCGAGCTCTCGGGGAGCGTGAATTGGACGAGAATTGCATCGCGTTTGCAGACGCAGAGGACGAGAAGTGGACTATGTGTAGGGACTTCCGTACAATGATCCCTTAGATAAGTAATCCCTCAGATCGAGCTACGGCAGGTGAGGGTTCGAAGGATCGGCCGTTCGCGGCAACGGCATGGCGATGAGCTTCTGAGGGAGAGTGCCCGTGACATCTGTTTCACGTTCGACGTTCCAACGCGAGCACGCGAAACCCACTGGCCGAGTCTCAGCCGCTCCCGCTTGGCGGACCGGTCTGCTGCTCACCCTGATCACTGTCGCCGCGATCGCCCTCGTCCTGCTTCGCTCCGACTCCAGCATGGCGCAGGCCCAGACCGCGCCGACCGTCACCGCCGTCGCCATCAGCTCCAGCGCCGGCCCCGACCAGACCTACGCCCTCGGACAGAGAATCCGCGTCGCCCTGACCTTCAGCGAGGCCGTCAACGTCTCCGGGACGCCGCAAGTCTCCATCGATATGGACCCGGCCGACTGGGGTACCAAGTCGGCCGACTACCTGCGCGGCAACGGCTCGACCGAGCTGACCTTTGCCCACACCGTCGTCGAGCCCAACATCTCCACCCAGGGCATCGCCGTGCTCGCCGACTCGCTGACCCTGAACGGCGGCTCGATCACCGCCGCGTCCTCCGGGACGCCCGTCGCGCTGTCCCACTCCGGGCTCGGCCACGACGCCGACCACAAGGTCAACTGGCGGGTGATCGCGCCCACCGTGACTGGCGTCGCGATCACCTCCGACCCCGGCGCCGACGATACCTACTCCAGTGACGACGTGATCGAAGTCACGCTCACCTTCAGCGAGGCCGTCACGGTCAGCGGATCGCCTCAACTGGCGATCGACATGGATCCCGCCGAGTGGGGGACCAAGTGGGCCGCCTACCAGAGCGGCAGCGGCGGCAGCAGCATCGTCTTCGCCCACACCGTCGTCGAACCCAACATCTCCACCCAGGGCATCGCCGTGCTCGCCGACACGCTCAGGCTCAACGGCGGCACGATCCGCTCCGTCTCCTCGAACACCGATGTCCAGCGCTCCCACTCGGGCCTCGCCCACGACGCCGACCACAAGGTGGACTGGCGGGAGGCTGCGCCGACCCTCACCGGCGTCGCGATCACCTCCGACCCCGGCACCGACGATACCTACTCCAGTGACGACGTGATCGAAGTCACGCTCACCTTCAGCGAGGCCGTCACGGTCAGCGGATCGCCTCAACTGGCGATCGACATGGATCCCGCCGAGTGGGGGACCAAGTGGGCCGCCTACCAGAGCGGCAGCGGCGGCAGCAGCATCGTCTTCGCCCACACCGTCGTCGAACCCAACATCTCCACCCAGGGCATCGCCGTGCTCGCCGACACGCTCAGGCTCAGCGGCGGCACGATCAGATCCTCCGCCTCCGGGGCCGACGCCAACCTGGCACACATCGGACTCGCCCACGACGCCGGCCACCGGGTCGACTGGCAGCAGTCGCACGCCTGCGAGCCGGTCGCGCCCTCTTCTGTCTCGGCCCTCGCCATCGGCCAGGGCGCCGTCGTCTCCTGGACCCTGCCCGACGATCTCTCCGAGACCTGCGAGGTCGCCGGCTTTGTCGTCACCGCCGTCAATGAGTCGGTCAATGCCAGCATCACGTCCCCGATCGCCGACCCCGAGGCGCGTTCGCACACATTCCGCGGCCTGACCGCCGGCGACCATGTCTTCTCTGTCCGCGTCGAGTACGCCGCGGCCCCGCCCGAGGAGCTCAAGACCGCCTTCTCGACCACCGTGCCCGATACCTGCATCACGCTCGCCGTCAAGCCCTATTCCCGCAACGCGGTCAGCGGCCGGATTACCAGCATCAACGGCAGCGGCTGCGCGGCCCGCCAGACGTTCGACCTCGAACTCAGGCGCGCCGGGTACGAAAACTGGCGGCGCTACAGCGCGTTGCCTTGGTCGGCCATCAGCAGGCAGAGCGATCCCAGCCTGCCTCACTTCATCTTCTATGGCATCGATCCTCACGTACCCCACGAGTTCCGCATCTCCGCATACGACGCCTCCGACGTCAGGTACCAGACCGACGCCCAGAGCGTCACCATCACCGCCCAGGACCCCTCGCAGACCGCCGACGCGAACAGCCCCACCGGGCTGCACATCGTGACCAACAACAATGGCCAGATCAGCATCCGCTGGGACGCGTTCACTGCAACGGCCGGCCGGACGCTGACCAATATCGTCGTGCAGTGGAAGGCCTGCCCCAACCCCAATTACCCGAATGGCTGCACCGGCACGGTGCAGAGCGCGACCAAGGGCGCGACCGACACCGGCCACAACATCATCACGGGGTTGACCAGCGGCACCTACTACACCGCACGCGTCGCCGCCCGCACCCACGCGAGCGGCCAACCGGCCTCGGCCGCCACCGACGCCTGGTCGGTCTGGGTGCCTGCCGTGAATGCCTTCTTTGAACCGATGCAGGTTTGGTTCGTCGATGACTCTCCACATCCCTCTCCGATCGGCCGCACGTTCATGACGATCAACACCAACAAAGGTAACGCCAGCGGTATCTGTCGTCTGAACAGCACCGGCAACGGTTCGGGCACAATCAACTGCCCGCCGCTTTCCCTGGTCAGCCTGCCTACGTCCGGTCAGATCTCCGGAATTGGTGCCACCGCCACCCTCGGCAGCGAGTCCCGGAGCACCACAGTCCCGCACGAAGGCCCGGCCGACGGTCCCCCGCCGCCCCAGGCCGTCCGTGCGTCCGGCGGCGCGGCCAAATCCGATAGCAACCCCGCCACCCACGAGGGCAGGATCGTCATCTATTCGAGCGTCGGCCAAAGAGGCAGCTCTCCCGGAGCTATCGCGGGCTACGGAATCCAACACCGCAAGCAGAAGGCCGACGGCAGCTGGCCGACCTGGTCGACCACCTGGACCGAAGACACGAACCTGAATGAGCGCTTCCGCACTATCTCCGGTCTTGAGGACGGGACATACCAGGTACGCGTTCGCTCCCGTACCGACAACACCGAGGACCACGACGACAATCCAAATACCCCGAATCGGGTTGTCCAGCGACACGGGATCACCTCCGAGGTCGTCACCGTCACGGTCGACGCGTCCCACACCCAGACGGCCCTGCCCTCGCCGATCACGGTCACTCCGGGCAACCGCAAGCTGACCGTCGAGTGGGCGCTGCTCGACCGGGGCTCGATCCCGATCGCCTACCAAGTGCGTCACCGGGCGCAGGTGGCTTCCGCCTGGACCACGAGCGGCATTCTCGCCCCGCGCCCCATGACCCTGATGTGCACTGGTCGGCATTCCTTTGACTGCTTCAATCCCAGGCGGCACGAGATCACCGGTCTGATTGCGGACCTGCCCTACGAAGTGGAGCTCCGCGCCCGCAACGCCAATGGCTGGAGCCCGTGGTACGCGTCGGTGGTGCGTCCCGGCCCGCGCGACACGATCGGTCCCGTCCCCGTCAGCGCCGTCCACACCAGCGGTCAGACGACGGTGGTCGTCAACCTCAACGAGCCGCTGAACCCCGCTTTCGTGCCGGAACCCAGCCGGTTCGAGCTGCTGCGGCGGGGCGTCAGGGGATACGAACGGCTCGGGCCGGCGACCAATGTCTCGATCAGCGGATCGCAACTCACGCTGACGTTCAAGAACATCCCGTCCTACGCGACTCACGTCGAGTACTTGTCCGCGAACGAGAACCATCTTCAGGACCTGCTCCGCAACTGGTCCGAAGCCTTCACAGTCGGTTTCACCAGGAACTAGCCGCCGACTCGACGACTGGATGATTGGTTCCGTGGGTTGGTGGCCGTAGGCGGCGAGTGAGCGAGCGGGGCCGGGCCGGTGGGTGGTCTGGTTGTGCCAGCTGGGGCACTCCCGGGCCGAGGCCCCTATGAGGTGGCTGATCATCCGCGCTGCACGGTGCAGCCGCTTGTTGAACCCCAAATGGCCGGGCACATAGGGGAACCACGGCCCCAGCGGACCCCACCCCTTGGAACCAATCATCTAGCGCAGGGCTCCGGCTGCTTCGAGGGCGGCGATCTCGGCGGGATTCAGGCCCAGCACGTCGGCAAGCACGTCATGGGTGTGCTGGCCCAGCGTGGGCGCAGGTGCGCGCACGCCGTTAGTGCCGTCGGTCAGCAGCCACGGGATGCCGACGTGGCTCATCTGGCCCACGACAGGGTGATCCAGGCGTTCGATCAGCCCTCGCTCGACGAGGTGCGGGTTGACCTCGAGCGTGCGTGCGCTGAGCGACGGGAACGCAGGCACGCCGGCGGCCTGCAGCAGCTCGGTGACGTCCCACTGGTCGCGCTCACGGGTCCAGGCCCCGATCAGCTTGTCGAGCTCGGCCTCATTCGCCTTGCGGTCAGCGGCCGTGGCGAACCGCTCGTCGGC
Organism: Candidatus Poriferisodalis sp.; assembly: GCF_965208925.1. Taxonomy (GTDB): domain Bacteria; phylum Actinomycetota; class Acidimicrobiia; order Acidimicrobiales; family Poriferisodalaceae; genus Poriferisodalis. Next base: position 509,642 of record NZ_OZ242364.1, read on the forward strand.
GGGGTCGATGCCGGTGATGCCCGCCAGCGCCGACCACTCGGCCTCGTCGACACAGCAGATTGCGATCCAGTCGTCGTTGCCGGCGCAGCGATACAGGTTGTGCGGCGACCAGAGGGGGTCCAGATTGCCCATCGGATCGGGCTGTGTGCCCTTCAGCACCCATTCCATCCAGCCCTCGGGGGTGCACGCCGTGGTGGCCTCCCACATGGACGTGTCGATGAACTGGCCTTCGCCGGTGCGCCGCCGGGCCACCAGCGCGGCGACCAGTGCGTACGCCGTCGCGATGCCGGCCGCCGGGTCGCCGAGGGATACGCCGAGCTCGTCTGCGTCCGTTCCGGGGTAGCCAGTCATGGACGCGAGGCCTGACAGCGGCCCGGTGGTGGGCCCGTAGCCCATGTACGACTTGTACGGCCCGTGGTGGCCGTAGCCGCTGATGGCGCCAACGATCACGTCGGGACGCTCTGCAGCCAAGGCCTCGTAGCCGAGACCCCACCCGTCCATCACGCCGGTGGCGTAGTTGGACACCACCAGGTCGCACGCCAGCGCCAGACGCTTCGCCAGCCCACGGCCCTCGGCGGTGCCCATGTCGACGGTGATGCTCTGCTTGCCCTGGCCGTACTGGTTGAAGTAGCCGTTGGTGTCGAGCGTCGGGGTGTGGCGGCCTGATTGTGTCGGCAGTCGACGGCCCAGATCCGGCCGGGCCGCTGATTCGATCTTGACGACCGTCGCGCCCAGATGCGCTAGGTGCAGTGTGCAGTACGGACCGGCCCAGACCCAGGTGAAGTCCGCCACCGTGACGCCGTCGAGCGGGCGGTCGGACGGCCGTGTCATGGGTGCGGCAGGGGGCGGCTGCGCTGGTGCTGCTTCCGCCGCGTCGCCGAAACCCGTTCCGTTGTGCTCGCCCAATGCGGGAGCGGGCCGGCGGATGGACCACCACCGGTTCGCAAGCCGTGACGGCGCACCGGGAACGGTGACGCTGCCCAGTCCTGGCTGGTCGTAGGTGACCAGGAAGTCGCGTGCGGCCAGGTGCGGGTCGGCTGCCATCTGCGCCACCGTGTTCACCGGGGCGAACGCCAGCCGCTCTGCTTGGCCTCGATGGAACAGCTCGGTCACGGGCTGCGCGGCGATCCACTCGCCGAGCCACATACGCAGCAGGTCCTCGTTCTCGAAGCGACCCTCGAGCGTGGCGAAGATGTCCATGTCGGCCCACTCCGGCCGGCCCATGAAGTCCTTCAGCCGCTCCCACTGATCGGCCTCGACGCACACCAGGAAGATGTGCCCGTCGCTGGCCGGGAAGATGCCCCACGGGTTGAGGATGCGCGCACCCAGGCGGCTGGGGTTCTCGCCCCGGTACGACCAGCTGATGAACGCCGCTTCCAGCATCCCCACCACGTAGGACATCTGGGCGAAGTCGATGTGCTCGCCGTGGCCGGTGCGCTGTGCCCGGTCGACAGCGGCGAGCGAGGCGCACGCCGCGGCGAAACCCGACTGGAAGGCAGCTTGGTGGCCGTGCGGCTTCAGCGGGGGCAGCTCTGCGTCCTGCACGCAGCCAGGGGTGAGCCAGCCCCAGCCGCCGCCGTGGATGACCTGCAGCTCGGTGGCCCGCCAGTCGGCGTAGGGGCCGGTCTGCCCGAATGGCGTGATCGACGTCGTCACCAGCGACGGGTGTTGCGCCCGTAGCGACTCTGCCGTCAGGCCGTGCGCCGCTGCGGTTCGCGGGGCCAGATCGTGGATGAACAGGTCCGCGTCTGCGAGCAGTTCCTGCAGCGTGGCGCGGCCGTCCGGTTGGGCGAGATCGGCCACGACGCCGCGCTTGTTCGTGTTGATGGCAGCGAACAGGCCGCCCACCAGCCCCGAGCCGGCTTCGGGGTCGGAACGACCAGCGTCAACAGCGAACGGTCCGCGACGGCGCGCTGTGTCGCCCTCCGGCGGCTCGACCTTGATGACATCGGCGCCGAGGTCGGCGAGCAGCTTGGCTGTCCACGGAGCCGCCACCATCCGTCCCAGCTCGACGACACGGATGCCGTCGAGACCGCGCGCGGTCATCGAAGCGTGCGGCCTTCGCAGATTCGGTGCCTAGGGGCGCCTGACCCGCGCGCGTAAGCGCCGCGGCGCCATCCGCTGGCTCTGGCAGAGCTGCGACGATTCAAGGCGACTCGTGCTTGAACGACAGCCGCACCTTCGTACGGAAGGCGGCGATCGCGCCGCCCTCGATCACGACGTCCTGCTCGATCACCTCGGCCACCCGAAGGTCCCGCAAGGTCTTGGAGGCCTCAGTAATCGCATTCTGCGTCGCCTTCTCCCACGATTCCTCGCTGGTGCCGATCAGCTCGATCACGTTGTAGACGCTGCTCATTGGGATTCTCCTTGAGGAATTCGCGGGGCGCACTGCACCGTCGCCGATTCGGTGCCTCCGGCGGCGCGCAGTGTGCCGCACGAACGCGGTGTGCCCTACAGTCTGCCCCACCGGAGCACACCGCTTCCCGCTCGCAGGAACGAGCCGCACACCGAACAGGTCCGCATCTTGAACGAATCACCTCAGCGCAACCGAAACGCTGTCGAGAAGGTCATCACGCTGGTCGCGGCGAGTCGGATTTCTTGGGAGGACGCGGCGCGTCGAGGAGTCGCCGAGGCAACCAAGACCATCCGCGATCTGTCGGTGGCGCACGTCGAAGAGCGCGATGTGATGATCGTGGACGGCGAGATCGCCCTCTACCGCATCAAGCTGCGCGTGGCCTTCCGGGTGGACCGGATGCGGCCCGGCCTGACGCCGGGTGCGCCAGATGTGGAGGTCACGCGCTGGCTCATCGTGGCGAACCAGACCTTGGGCACTGGTGAGGTGGTCGCCGAGATCGATCGGCTGAACTCCCACGGTCCGTGCGAGTTCCACCTGCTGGTGCCGATGACGCATTCGAAGAGCTACGCACGGGCACGCCGGCTCTCGATGCTTGCGGCAGACCCGGTGACGGGCATCCCGTCAGAGCATGTGCCCGCGGCCGACTATCTGGGACCCGACACGCTCGGCATGGAGCAGGCCCAGAAGCGGCTCGACGCCCAGCTCGCGAAGATCGCCGCGGCGTCGTACGCCGCGACGGGGGAACTCGGCGACCCTGATCCCCTGCGGGCGATCCAGGCGGTGCTGTCGCGTTCCAGCTTCGACGGCATCATCCTGTCGACCCTGCCCGCCGGGGCCTCACGTCTGGTGGGTGCCGACCTGCCGTCGCGGGTGCGCCGCCTGACACGGCTGCCGGTCACGTACCTGCCCGGCAAGGAGCCCGGCGAGCTGTAGTCGCGTTGCCAGGGGGGAGACATGGCAGAAACTGGATCACGCACGCACGCCGAGCGGCAGGCCGCCGCACTCGAGGTGTTCGAACGCTTCACCAACGGACAGATCGACCCGGAGCGCGGGCGTCGAGGGATGATCAGGCGCCACGGGGCGCTGGGCACGTTCGCCTTCGACGTGGTGATGGGCGACGTGTGGTCGCGGCCGCAGCTGTCGCGGCGGGATCGCAGCCTGATCGTGATCACCGTGCTGGCCACCATCGGCTCGACCGAGGAGCTGTCGCTGCACACCGAGGTCGGGCTGAACCACGGGCTGACACGCACCGAGATCGAAGAGATCCTGATCCAGGTGGCCGCCTACGCCGGGTTCCCGATGGCGATGGCTGCGTCCCGGGTGGTGGACGAGCGGTTCCGCACGCTCGATGGGGTGGATCGGCTAGGCGAGCGTTCGGGCGCCGCCGAACTCGACGATGACGAGCGGGAGCGACGCGCCGCTGAGGTGCGTGGAACGCTCACCGCCGGCCGTGCATCCAGCGATCCGTCCGAGGACATGGAGCGCCTGGTCGAGCATCTGGGCGAGGTCGGGCGCATCGCCTACCACTGGGCGTTCGGCGACCTGTGGTCTCGGGAAGAGCTCTCGCGGCGCGATCGCAGCATCGTGGTCATCGCCATCCTGACCGTGCTGAGCCGTGTCGACGAGCTGGCCTTCCACGTGCCGGCAGGCCTCAACCACGGCCTGTCCCGCACCGAGATCGAAGAGATCATGGTGCAGATGACCATCTACGGCGGCATCCCCCGCGCCGTCGAGGGCTACCAAGCCATGAAGAGGGCCTTCACGAAGATTGATGCCCGCGGCTGACACCGCGGCGAGATGGACGCCCGCAACGGACGCCAGCTCTAGAAGGTACCGAAGCGGGCTTGGGCGTCCTCGCTGGTGATGGACCGGGCTGACGCGTCGCCGTCGAACTCCGACAGATCGCCGAGCCGGGTGAGCTGCGCGTAGCCGCGCAGCTGGTGCTTGGCCATCTGCACCGACAGCGACGGCAGGTCGAGCAGGCGCGCCACCCAGCGCTCGACGGCCGCATCCAGTTCCTCTTCGCCTTCGCACACCTCGTGCGCCAGACCCCATTCGACGGCGGTGTGCCCGTTGACGCGTTCGCTGGTCATGACGAACTGGCGGGCGCGCGACATGCCCATCTCGGCAATCAGCCGGGGCGTCGCGCCCCACGGCAGCGGCACGCCCAGCTCCACCTCGGGCACGTACCAGAGCGCGTCCGCGGTGGTGACCCTGAAGTCGCAGCTCGTGGCGAAGCAGTTCCCGCCGCCGATGGCGTGGCCGTGCACCCGCGCAATGGTGACCGCCTCGCAGTCCTCGATGGCGCGCGCCGCCCTGCGGCCGAGCTGGTTGATATAGCGGGCCTCGCGGTCATTCGCCGCAGCGGGCGGGCCTTCCTTGCGGTCCGCGCCGGCACAGAACGACTTCCCCCGCCCGCCCAACACCGCCACCCGGAACTGGGTTTGCCCGTTCAGTGCCGAGAACAAGTCCCCCACCTCACGGATCATCAACTGGTTGTGCGCATTGCGGGACTCAGGCCGGTTCAGCCACACCCGAAGCGTCTCCCCATCAGGCTCCAGCTCAATCGTCTCCAACGAAGGCAGCTCAAACGACAACAAGCTCATGCCACCCATCCTTGCCCACGGCCGATCCTGCCGCATCGAATGCAAGCTCGGCCAGCAGCGACATTCGCGGGCCAGAATGTCGGCCATGAGCGACAGCAGTGGCACTACTACACCTGACCTATCTGGCGTGAAGCACCACGACGTGGATGCGCTGGGGACGCGGATTCATGTGGCCGAGCTGGGCGAGGGGCCGTTGGTGCTGTTCGTCCACGGATTTCCCGAGTCGTGGTACTCGTGGCGCTACCAGCTCCCCGCCGTCGCCGAGGCCGGGTACCGCGCCGTTGCCATCGACGTGCGCGGCTACGGCCGTTCCGCTGCGCCCACCGCCGTCGACGACTACCGCATGGTGCGCCACGTCGCCGACAACGTCGGCGTGGTGCGGGCTCTCGGTGAGAACTCTGCGATCATCGTCGGCCACGACTGGGGCGCGCCGATCGCCTGGAGCTCAGCGCTGCTGCGGCCCAGCATCTTCACTGCGCTCGCCCTCGTCAGCGTTCCGTACAACGCCCGCAGCGACTTCAAGCCCAGCGCCGCTTTCCGCATGATGGGCGGCGACAAGGAGTTCTACATCGAGTACTTCCAGGAGCCCGGACGCGCCGAAGCCGAGATGGAGGTCGACCTTCCCCACTGGCTGCTGGGCATGTACTTCTCCGCCGCCGGCGACGGTGTGCGGGCCCGGCAAGCATCGGGTGACTCATCGGGCGGAGGCTTCGGCGTGGCACCCGGCGGCAAGCTGTCGGACAACTTCATCTGGCCTGAAGAAGGCACCTGGCCCCACTGGATGTCCGAGGCCGATTTTGCCTACTACACCTCGGAGTTCACCCGCACCGGCATGTCAGGCGGGCTGAACCGCTACCGCAACGTGGACCGCGACTGGGAGGACATGGCAGCGTTCGATAACGCAGCCATCACACAACCCAGCCTGTTCGTGGGCGGCGAGGTCGACGGGCCGACGGTGTGGGGCGCAGGGTCGATCGCCAAGTTTCCCGAGACCATGCCCAACCTGGCCAAGTCGGTGATCCTGGGCGGCATCGGCCACTGGGTCCAGCAGGAAGCAGCCGACGAGTTCAACGCGGAACTGCTGGATTTCCTCAGAGCGCTCTAGCGCGTCGCCGCGACACCCGCCGCAGCCAGCCGGCGCGGGCAGCACGCCGCTCGGCGAACTGCCGCTCGAAGAACCCGAACCCGTCGCAGCTAGCCGGCGCGGGTGGCGCGGCGGGTGGCAAACAGCGGCGCCATGTACCCGAATGCCGCCACGACCGCTCCGAAGAGGAACGTCGTCTGCAGGCGGCTGATCGACGGGCTGTCTCCCGCGAATGCCAGCATCGACTGGATGCCGGTGATGATGCCGATCCACATGACGGTCTGGTTCATGCCGTTCGCGACGCCCAGGTCCTTGTCGTCCACAGAGTTCGCGACCAGCACCTGATACGCCGGCGAGCCGAAGCCGGCGGAAACGCCGGAGAGCACCAACCCCACCATCACCAGCGCGAGCCCCCAACCCGCTGGGTCGGCACCGATGGCAAACGCCACCATCGAGCCGATCATCGCCGAGGTGCCGAATAGCATCGGAACCCGGGCGCCGATCTTGGTCACGAGCGTGCCGCCGAACGGTGACGCCAGGGCGAAGGCTCCCGGCCGGGGAACCATCAGCAGCGCTGCCACACCGACGGAGTACCCGTACCCGTCCTGAAGCAAGAACGTCGGCACGATGATGAACGCCCCCATGTAGGCGAACTGGTTGCACGCTGCGGACACGAGCGGCAGCGTGAAGCTGGGGCGCCGGAACAGTCGCAGATCAAGCAACGGCGACGCAGCACGGCGCTCCCAGAGCGCGAACAGCACGAAGCACGCCACCGCGCCGCCGACCATCAGCATCAGCGTCTGGTCGCTGAGCAGCGACATACCAGACCGGGTCAGCGTGGGTATCCGGGTGATCGCCCACAGGACCAGCAGCGTGCCTCCGCCCAGCAGCAGGGCGCCGAGCACGTCGATGGAGACTCGGGCGCCTCGCGGGATCGGCTTCACGATGAACACAGCCATCACGGTGCCCAGCAGCCCGATGAGGCCGAAGAGCAGGAAGATGCCGCGCCAGCCGAAGACGTTGAGCATCGGTCCGCCGGCAACGACACCGATCGTGGGCGCACCGGTCATGGCGAATTGGAACCAGCCCACGGCACGGGCGCGCTCGGCCGGACCGAACGCATGCATCAGCAGCGCCATCCCCGACGGCATCAGCATCCCGCCGCACAACCCGAACACGACTCGCACAGCGATGAACGTGCCGATATCGGGCACCCAGTAGTTGACGATCATCATGGCCGTCATGCCGATCATGCCGATCATGAACATCCGGCGATGGCCGTAGATGTCGCCGAGCTTGCCGCCCGCAGGTGTCGACACGGCCATCGCCAGCATCAGGCCGGTCATCACCCAGCCAGCCGTCGGGACGCTCGTGTCCAAGTCTTCCGCGATGGTTCCCAGCGCCGCGCTGACCAGCGTCATCAGCGAACCGAAGCCGAGAACGGCGAAACCGATGACTACCAGCAAGATCCACCGGTAGCGAGTCCCCTGCGGCGGCCCGACATCTGCTGTCGGCGGCGCTGCGGGGGGCAGCGGCGGGCGCGGGGCGAGGTGTGCCACCGATGCGGCGAGTGGCCGGCCGGCCGCATCGAGAATCTGCGGGACGACCGTGAAGACCGATGGCCGCCTTGCAGTCAGCCGCGCTTGCGCGCGCACGCTCCGTCCTGCGGGCTTCACGTGCTCAAGACCGACGGGGCGGCGCTTCGGGCGAGCGTTCCGCTCGTGGTGTCGCGGTCGGAGTCACGGGCTCAGTAAACGCCCTCTTGCTCCGTTTGCCTCAGCGTCGCCACACCTGGCGGCGACGTGCACGAGAGCTCAGCGGGTGAGGTGCCCGTCGTCGAGCATGGCATCGGCCTGGTAGCGGGCGATCTTGCCCATCTCGGGATGGGTCAGCACCCAGAAGCGATCGGTGCGGACAGCATCCAGCACCATCGGCCCCACGTCGGCGGGGTCCATGCCCTCGGCCAGATAGCCCTTGAGCATGTCCCAGAACTTTTCGCCCTGATCGGTACGCACGTGGTGCGCAGCATCTTCGGGGTCACGATTGCGCTGGCTGTACACGATGTTGGTGTTGATCGGCCCCGGGCACAGCACCGAGGCATGCACCGGCGAGTTGCGCAGCCGCAGATCTCGCTCCAGCGTGGCCATCAGCGCCACGACACCGTGCTTGGACACGTTGTACGCACCCAGCGAGGCGCCGCCGTACAGCCCGGCCACCGACGCAGTCGAGTTGATGTGGCCCTCGCCAGTCGCCTCGATGATCGGCAGGAATACGTGGCAGCCGTAGATCGGCCCCCACAGGTTGATGTCGAGCGTCCAGCGCCAGTCCTCGAGCGACATGTCGCCTACCGGACCGGGAATGCCGACGCCGGCGTTGTTGCACAGCACGTGCACGCTTCCGAACTGCGCCACGGCAGCCTCGGCGAGCGCCTCGATCTGCGCCAGTTGCGATACGTCGGTGCGTACCGCGATGGCTTCCGCGCCGGTCGCACGCACCTCCGCTGCGGCGTCGTTCAGCGGCGCTTCCTCGATGTCGGCCAGCACCACTTTCATGCCCGCCGCGGCGAACGTGTCTGCCATGGCACGGCCCATGCCGCTCGCTGCGCCTGTCACCACGGCGACTCTGCCCTCGACTTCCATGGCCCCTCACTTGCTGGTTGTTGGCTTTTTTCGACCGGAGCGCCTGAGACGCGGACCGGTTAGTCGAAGTCGATGACGGTGCGAGTGCCGACGCGCTGACGCATCTGCTCGTAGCCGACGTTGATGTCCTCCAGCGGCATATGCGCCGAGATCATCTCGTCGAGCATCAAGCGGCCGTCGAGATACATGTCGACGTAGCGGGGCATGTCCACCCGGAAGGCGTTCGAGCCCATCATCGAGCCCTGCAGCCGCTTCTCGAGCATGAACACCTCGTAGCCCGTGATCTCGATCTTCTCGCCGAACGGCATCATGCCCACGATGACCGTGGTGCCGCCGGGCCGCGACGACGACCACGCCTGCTCGCAGGTCTGCTTCAGCCCGATGCACTCGAAGGCGTAGTCCACGCCGCCGCCGGTCAGCTCCTTGATGGCCTCGACCGGATCGCCTTCAGAAGCGTTGACCGTGTCGGTGGCACCCACCTGGCGGGCCGTTTCCAGCTTGGAGTCCTCGACATCCACCGAGATGACCCGGCCGGCCCCGGCAATGCGTGCACCCTGCACAGCCGACAGGCCGATGCCACCGGCGCCGTACACGGCCACAGTCGCGCCGGGCTCGATGCGAGCCGTCTTGAATACTGCACCCAGTCCCGTAGTCACACCGCAGCCGATGAGTGCCGCACGGTCGAGCGGCATGTCGTCGCGGATCTTCACGACAGCGTTCTGGTGGATCAGCATCTCCTCGGCGAATCCGCCGAGACGGGCGAACTGGCCCACCTCGGTGCCGTCTGGCTTAGCCAGCCGTGGTGAGGCACCGGTCGGCCGAGCGACGGCAGCGGGATTGGCGCAGATGTTCGGGCGACCGGTCAGGCAGCGCTCGCAGTGGCCGCAGAAGACCGACAGGCAGCTGATGACGTGGTCGCCCGGCTTCACGTACGACACGTTGTCGCCGACTGCTTCGACCACGCCGGCACTCTCATGACCCATCACAGCGGGGAGCTGGTACGGCCAGTGGGCATCCATGAAGTGCAGGTCGCTGTGGCACAGGCCCGCGTGCACCACCCGCAACAGGACCTCGTCGGGAGCGGGCGCATCGACCGAGATGTCCTCGATGTCGAGTTCGCCCGGAATCTCGTTGAGCACTGCAGCCTTCATGATCGGCTCCCCTCCCGTCACGCGCATCGGCGCCTGACTTCGCCGCAGCGTAGCGAACCCGCCACAGGCCGCTCGGACCGCTGCCGTTGCAGGCTCAGCGGGCCGGATGCCCGCGTCGCACCACCTCGGGCCGGCAGACCAGCCAGAGCGTGAGCGCCACAAATCCCAGCGACGCCATGACGATGACCGCCGTGCGCGGCCCGAGGGCCTGCGCGACCTCGCCGAGGAGGTACGTGCCGATCGGCAATGCCCCGATGGCCATCGACAGCAGGCCCATGGCCCGCCCGCGCATCTGCTCGGGCACCACCGTGAGCACCAGCGTGGATTGGGTGGCCGCGAACAGGCCGCTGCCGCAGCTGGCGAGATACAGCGTCACGACGGCGAAGGGCACATTGGGCGACAGGGCCCAGACGATGAGCATCGCCATCGTGACGAAGACGCCGCTGACGTAGAGAATCCCCCAGCGGCGGGCGCTGGCCACCGAGGTGATGAACGAGCTGGTGATCATGCCGAAGCCCGTCATCGAACCGATCAGCCCGATCTGTGATGCCGTCGCGTCGACCTCCTTGCCGATGAGCTGCACCGCTGGGAAGTAGGCGAACATGAAGAAATTGGCCATCACGGTGACGCCCAGGATGCTGAGCAGCCCGCGATTGGTCCGTGCCAATCGCAGACCCGCCCGCATCTCGGCGCCGACCGACGAGCGCGACTCCTCGGCCGTTACCCGGGGCACCTTCGGCACCCACATCAGCAGCACCAAGGCGACGCACAGCACCCCGCCGATGCCCAAGAACGCGGTCCCCACACCTGCTCGGCCGGTAATGACGCCTCCGAGCAGTTGGCCCGCAGCCAAACCCGACGCGAGCGCCATCGTCTCCCACGCCATGGCTCCGCCGATCCGCTGCTGCCCGACGATGTCCAGCAGCAGCGCTCGCCGGCTCGTCATGTCGACCACCCAGCCGACGCCTGCGAACAGCAGGAACGGGTACAGCAGCCACAGGCCGAGCTGCCCCGCACGCTCAGCGAGTCCGACGATGACGGCAAGCGGGATCAGCAGCGCCGTCTGCCAGCGCACCGTGCGGCGCCGGTCGAATCGGTCGGAGATGACGCCGCCCAAGGCACCGCCCAGCAGCAGCGGCGCCCACATGACGGTGCCCGTGAGCTGCACCAGTCGCGGCGAACCGGTGACCACGTTGACGTGGTACCCGGCCAGGAACGCGATGGCCCAGCGACTCCAGTGCCAGCACAGTCCGCTCAGCCAGAGCGGCAGGAAGCCCTTGGCCGAGAAAGGACCTCGACGGTCGGTCAAGCGGGAACGCCAGATACCGGTGCCACAGTCACCGGGACGCCGTTGACGGCGGCGTTGCCCGACGGGACGTCCACGAACTCGGGCGGGACGAGCACGTTGTAGTTGACCCCGGCGTACCGACTCGCCACCGATCGGCGGGTGCCGGGCTTGTCGTGCCCCCAGCCATGCGGCAACGACACGACTCCCGGGTACATCTGGTCGCTGACCTCCACTGCCACTTCGACGCTGCCGCTGGACGACGAGACGCTGGCCAGCTCACCGTCGGCCACGCCCGCTTCGGCTGCGTCGTCAGGGTGAATGAGCAGCGTGCAGCGATCCTTGCCTCGCACCAGCACCTCCACGTTGTGCATCCAGGAGTTGTTGGAGCGCACATGACGCCGGCTGATGAGCACGAGCGAGGAATCGGAGCGGGCGAGGCGCGCTTCGAGGCGCTCGACATCGGAGGTGATGCGCTCGGGCGCCAGGTCGATCTTCCCGTCGGGGCTCACCACGATGTCGTCGACCTGCGGGACCATCGGACCCATGTCCAGCCCGTCGGGCAGCTCCTTCAGCTTGTCGAGGTTGAGGCCGTCGGGCTCCTCGCCGTAGCGGTCGCCCCACGGACCGGTGCGGATGGCCAGGTCATTCAGCCGCTCGGGGCCGGGCTCGGGCGACGCATCCAGCGCCACCGCGGGGTCCACACCAGCCAACTCGGCAAGCGCCGAGAAGTACAGGTCGTCGAACTCGGCGACGTTCACGTCTCCCAGGCCTGCGCACATCGCGCCGAGCCGGGTGAGGATCTCCCACTCGTCAGGCCGACCCTGCTCGGGCTCGAACAGCGGGGGCGCATATTTCGCCGCCGAGCGCTTGGCCCAGCCCCACAGCATCTCGGAGTAGAAGTGCTGCTCCAGCGCTGCCAGCCCGGGCAACACGACGTGGGCGTGGCGGGATGTCTCGTTGAGCGCATTGTCCACCGAGATCATCGCCTCCAGCAGCGGCAAGGCGTTGTCGAGGCGCTCAGAATTGGGGGCCGACAGCACCGGGTTGCCGCCCACCACGATCAGCGCTTTGAGCTGCCCCTCGCCGGGTGTGTCGATCTCCTCGGCGAGGCATCCCATCGGGAACTGCCCCAGTACCTCGGGAATGTCGCGCACCCTGCTCCGCCAGCGGTCAAACCCGCCCTCGAAGCCCCAGTCCTGCTGCAGCATCGACCACGCCACGGGCTTCGCCCACATCATGCCGCCGACCGTGTCCAGGTTGCCGGTGAGCGCGCAGATCACGTCAGGCAGCCATGACGCCAGCGTGCCGAACTCTTGGTTGCAGGTTCCGATGCGGGCGTACCACGCTGCCCGCTCCGCCGCGGCGAACTCGCGGGCCAGGGTGCGGATCGCCTCGGCATCCGCGCCGCACGCTTCGGCAACCCGCTCGGGCGGATACTTAGCGGCGATCGCCCGCACCTCCTCCACCCCCTTGAGCCGGTCGGCCAAGTGTCCGAGCCGCACGAGACCCTCGTCGAACAGCACGTTCACCACCGCGAGCTGCAGCAGCGCATCGGTGCCGGGTCGTACCGGCAGCCACTGGTCGGCATGGGCGCAGGTCTCGCTGCGGCGCGGATCGATCACGACCACCTTGCCCCGGTCACGTACACCGTCCAGAGAACCCGGAACGTCGGGGCAGCCCATGAAGCTGCCTTGGCTCGCGCCCGGGTTGGCGCCCTGCACCACCATGAAGTCGGTGCGATCGATGTCGGGCACCGGGATGCGCCACGAGTGCCCGTACATCAGCTGGCAGCACACGTTCTTGGACCACGTGTCGACGGTGCCAGACGAATACACCGTGGGTATTCCGGCGAGCTGCAGGAACATCCCCGCGTAGCGGCTGATCGAGTAGTTGAAGCCGGTGGCGTTGCCGAGATACGCGGTGATCGCCTCGACGCCGTACTTGTCGCGGACATCTCCGAGAAGCTCGGCACAGCGCTCGAACGCAGCATCCCAGCTGGCCTCGACAAAGTCACCGGACGCGTCGCGGACCAGGGGCTTGCGCACTCGATCGGGATCGGCGTACATGTGCCCGAGCACGGTGCCCTTGGGGCAGATGTACCCCTTGGACCAGACATCGTTGCGGTTCGGCCTGATCAGCTTCACTTCGCCGTCGGCGTGATGCACCTCCAGTCCACACATCGCCTCGCACAGTGAGCAGCTTCGGATATGGATCTGGCGATCGGTCATGCGAGTCCTTCTTGCAACATGCGGTGAAGTGTCAGAGATTACGACGCTCGCCAGCACGCCAGCCTGCTTTGGTCGTCGAATGCGAAGCTGCCGGCGAACCCGTGACAGGAAGACGGACGCCGATGATCCCTGACCGCCGTAGAGCCGACACGAGGCGCGTGGCAGGCGTAGACGGCGCGGCCGGCGGGTGGGTGATGGCGGTGACCGGTGCGCGGGACGGCACACCGGTGGAATTCTCCCTGTTCGAGTCGTTCGCTGAACTCTGGACAGTGGCCCGCCAGCTCGGTCTGGTGGCGGTGGGCATCGACATGCCGGTCGGATTGCCGTCCAGTGCCAAACGCCAAGCCGACATAGACGCTCGCGAGCTGCTTGGCCCTCGCCGCTCGTCTCTGTTCTGGTCGCCGCCTATTGCTGCATTGGACGCAGCCGAGTACGACCAGGCCAATCGCGCATCGCGCGAGCACCTCGGCATGGGGCTCGCCAAGCAGGCCTACAACCTCTTGCCGAAGATCCGCGAGGTTCGTTCTGCGCTGCAGCCGTCCGATTTTGGCTCCGAGGCGACGCCGCGGGCGGCCGAGGTGCACCCCGAACTCAGCTTCGCGGTCATGGCTGGATCGCCGGGTCAAGCCGAGGTTCATCACCGAGATGGGGAGTCGATGCCGTTCGCAGCACCTCTCCAGCATCCGAAGCGATTCCAAGCCGGCATCGCGGAACGGCTCGCACTGCTCGCAGCGCGCTTCGAAGAAATCCTCGCATCGGCGCTGACGCCGCTGGTGGGCCCGCCGCATGCTGCGCTCGACGACGTTCTTGACGCCGCGGCCGCCGCGTGGACTGCCCGCCGCATCGCCACCGCCCAAGCGGCACACCTCGGGGCTGTCAACGGCAAGATTGACCTCGACAGGGCCGGCTACCCACTCACCATCGTCGTCTAGCCAACAGAGAAGGCCCGAAGGCACCTGGGGCTACTATCGGGGTCGTGACATCGACCGATCCGGTGCCCGCGCAGGCAAGCGCCGGCGCCGAACAGCGGCCCGTGCTGACAGATGTCTGGCAGGGAGACGAGGGCGTCGGCTTCGACGCTGAGCAGAGCAACGTCAAGATCTGCCGCAATGCGCGCCACTTCACCTTCGACGGCTTTGCCGAAGGCGACGAGGACATCGCGACGTCGTGGCGGAAGCTGCTGGAGCGCGAAGGCAAGGCGTCTGCTGACGGCACCTCGCTGCGCGACCTGGTCCTCGGTCCCACATCAGGCGACTGAGGCCGGCGGCGTCCCGGGCTCGAACGGTGAGCGACCCGCACCGCAACGAGACGCCGGCGAGCGTTGCCGACCTCCAGGCGCAGCTCCGCTCAGCCGGCTACCTGGCCAGCCGGGGTTTGGCCACTGCAACGCTCATCGGGATGCGGTTGGGCCGGTCGATCCTGCTCGAAGGCGAGGTCGGCGTCGGCAAGACCGAGATGGCCAAGTGCCTTGCAGAGATCGGCGGGCGGGAGCTGATCCGCCTGCAGTGCTATGAGGGCATCGACACCTACCAGGCGCTCTACGAGTGGGACTACGCACGGCAGATGCTGCACGTCCGAGCGCTGTCGGAGAGCGAGCTGACCGACGTCGAGGCCGTCAGCGGGCTGTACGGGCCTGAGTTCCTCATCGAGCGGCCGCTGCTGTCGGCGATCAAGGCCGGCAGCAGTGCAGTACTGCTCATCGACGAGATCGACCGTGCCGACGACGAATTCGAGGCGTTCCTGCTGGAGCTGCTGTCGGATTTCCAGATCACGATCCCCGAGATCGGCACCATCGCCGCGTCCAGCCGACCGATGGTGGTGCTGACCTCGAATCGCACACGGGAACTGCACGACGCCCTCAAGCGGCGATGCCTCTACCACTGGATCGGCTACCCCAGCCTCGACGAGGAGATCGAGATCGTGCGCCTGCGTGCGCCAGATGCCGTCGAGACGCTGACACACAAGGTCGTCGTCGCAGTACAGCGCCTGCGCGACATGGACCTCGTCAAGCCGCCGGGTGTCGCCGAGACGCTGGACTGGGTGGACGCGCTGGGCGTGCTGGGCACCGACGATCTCGATGCCGCAGCCGCAGCAGACACCATCGGTGCCGTCATCAAGGACCGTGACGACCTCGAACTCGTCGAAGCCGAGCTCGATCGTGTTGTCGCCGATGCCTGAGCGAACGCCCGCGCTCGGAGACGACGTTGGCCCAGATCCGGCGGAGTTCGTGGCGAGGCTCGTCGGCTTCGGCCATGCGCTGCGGGACGCGGACGTTCCGGTGGGCACCGACGATGTCGTCACGTTCTGCTCTGCGGTCTCAGAGCTCACGCCGAGCGATCTCGAAGACGTCTACTGGAGCGGCCGGACAACTCTGGTCCATCGCCGGGACCACCTGCCGGTCTACGACGAGGTGTTCCGCCGGTACTTCCTAGGACACGCGGCCCCTGCCGGCCCAGAACCCTCCGCGACTGACCCGATCGCGCAGGGTCTCAGTGGCACCCTGAACGTGCCCGACAGCGAGCCCGGTGCCGAATCGGGAGACAATCGGCCGATGGTGCTCGGGCGGCAGGCCTCCGGGGTCGAGATACAGCGCGACAAACGCTTCGCCGACTGCACGCCCGATGAGCTGGCCGCGCTGCGGCGGATCATCGCACAAGTCCGGCTCGAACCGCCCCGGCGTCGCACCCGGCGGCGGCGCAGCGATCCGATGGGGGCGCGCCTGGACATTCGCCGGATGGCGCGCGAGGCCATGCGGCTCAGCCATGCGGCCCCTGTCCTGCATCGCCTGACGCGAGCGGAGCGGGCCCGGCCGCTGGTGCTGATCCTCGACGTTTCAGGATCGATGGCTGACCACTCCCGAAACCTGCTGCAGTTCGCGTACTCGATGCGCCGGGCGGCGCAGAAGGTGGAGGTGTTCTGCTTCGGCACCCGGCTGACGCGCATCACGCCGGCACTCGACCGGCGCAACCCCGACGACGCCATGAAGCTCGCCGCTGCTCGAGTACTCGACTGGGACGGCGGCACCCAGATCGGCGAGTCGTTGACCACCTTCATCCGCAAGTGGGGTCGCAAAGGGCTCAGCCGCGGAGCCACTGTCGTCATCTGCTCGGACGGGCTTGACCGCGGCAGCCCCGTCGTTCTGGCTGACGCAATGGAACGTCTCAGCCGGCTCTGCCACCGCATCATCTGGATGAACCCGCTCGTCGGCCACAACGCCGATACGCCGCCGAGCACGCTGGGCATGCTGGCCGCCGGTCCGTTCATCGACAGCCTCGAATCGGGCCACGATTTGGCGAGCCTGGAGTCCTTTGCTGCCGAGCTGGCTCAGATCGACTGATCCCGATGAGATGCGTGCCGCTGGAAGGGAAGCAGTGAGCCGCTGGAGCGTTTCCATCCAAGCCGAGGGCGACCGCCCCGTCGAACTGGATGAGGTGGTCGCGCTGGCCGACGCAGTCGCGCCGCTCGAAGGCATCGCATCCGGCGTCGGAGCAATGGCCTACGGCGCCCAGATCGTCGTGGAGGCTGAGAGCGCCGACCAGGCTGTCGAGACGGCCATGGCAGCATTCGCCGCAGCCGTCGAGACAGCAGATCTTCCCGCGTGGCCGATGACCCGTGCGGAAGTGATCGGCGAGGACGAGCCGGAGTTTGACGAGTGACCGGACCCAGATGATCAGGCTCGGCTCGCTCGCCGGATACCCCTTCGAGGGACCACGGGTACTCGGCGGATGGACGCCGCCCGCAAGTGCAGCCGTGTTTGCGATCCTGTACCGGGCCGACCCCGACGGCAAGCCGCACGACTACGCGGTCATCGACGTCGACCACGCCGACAACCTGGCTGCGGCCGGGCTGCCGTTCGGCCACCCCCGCGCCAAGTGCTGGGAACGGCGCGCCGGCAACAAGTGGAACCTCCACATCTGCACCTACGAGGTGCCGGGCGGCCTGCCGTCGCACCGTGAGCAGATCACCCAGGAACTGATCGCCATCTACCGGCCCGGCTGCGCGCCCGACCAGTACGACCAGAAATGGGAAGACGAATGGATCGGCAGCTACCGAGCCCCCACCGCCGGCCCCCTCACCACCACCCGCGACCCCGGCGGCACAGAGCAGACGTCATAGCTGCGGAGGCGGCGCGAGGCTCTGCGACGTTGCGACCTGCTGGATCGCGGGAGCAGAGCCTCGCGCCGCCTCCGCAGCGGTCGCGCGGTTCTATTCGGGGTGGTAGCCGACAGCCTCGTGGAATCGGCTGCGGCGCGTACCCATCGCAGGCCGGGCCGACGACGGCGCACGAGGCTCAGGATCGGGCTCGTAGGTGGCACCGGTCACGATGCCCTCGGCCATGCCGTACAGCAGCGGCAGCGCACCAGCGATGACGCCCGCTGTGTTGTTGATGCGCTCGACGCCCGGCTCAACGGCTTCAGCGTCGGACTTGATCTTCCACACGATCTGCGAGCACTCCTCGAGCAGCCCGGCGATCCGGGTGAGCTGGCTGCCCACCACGAACAGGTAGAAGGCCAGCCCGGCGATGAACAGGCCGATCAGGATGACGGAGAGGACCACGAGCGTCGTCATGAGCGCACCTTGTCGAGCACACGGCCCAGGAACAGGTGGTGTTCGAGGCCTTCGGTCAGGACCGCATCGACTTGGTCGGCGGTCTCCGCAATGAGAGCCGTGTCACCGGTGTTCGCGGCGGCACGCTCGAGCGTGTCCTTGATGACCTCCACGCGACGCTCGATCGTGCGCACGAGCAGCACCAGCATGGTGAGCAGGACAACCACCGCCACGATCACGACGAAGCCGCCGATGATCACGCCCCACCACAGGTTCTCCTGCGTGTCGGTCAGAGCCAGCAAACCCATCTCAGCCTCCTAACCGGTTGCGGCCGCGCTTGAGTCCGGCGACGATCACCTTCGCCGCTGCGATCGTCGTGTTCAGATTGGACAGCGCCGCCGTGTTGGTGACGGCATCTTCCAGTCCATCGTTGATCTCGGTGGCTCGATTGCCGATCGAGCGGGCCAGAATCAGAATCGGCACCACGAGGGCGACCACGGCGATCACCACGACGATGCCGATGACGATGCCGATCACCCATCCGGTGGTGGACCCGGCGTCCGAACTCTGGGCGAGCAGATGCAGCATGGCAGCCCTCCCTCAGATCGATTCGCAGAAGTCGTGGACTGGCATCAGCGTCGAATTGACCGACGGCAGCACGGTGGGCACCGTCGAGGTCTGCTCGGCGATGACTGCAACACCCCCGGCGACTTGGGCGAGCGTGCTGTGGACCGCTCTCAGGTGGAGCACCACACGCAGCAGCCCGACGGCTGCGGCCAAGATGATCAGGGCGCTGACGATGACGGTGACCCAGGCGACAACAGGCATCACATTTCCTTTCAGCCCAGGAGCTTCCCGACCGAACCTGCGTAGCGGACCGCACCGTCCGCTACCTCTTCGATCGTCTCGTCGGTGGTTGCGAGCAAGTCCTGCGTGGTGTCGAGCTCGCCGATGATCCCCACGCCGCCGGCCAGGATGTCGTCGCTGGCCTTGCGAATGCGCTCGATCGCAGCAAGTACCCGGTTCAGCAGTGCGAGCGCCACTGGCACGACCACCACGAGCAGTATCAGGTTTCCTATCCACCAGAGCACAAGCGCCTCCTCAGACGGCCTCAGGGCGGTATGGCAGGGCAAGCCGGCGCACGACGCGGGCGAGGCCCATGCCCGCGGCGCGCACACCGATCGCAAGGCCACCGGCGGCTTGCACCTGTTCGACTTCGTCGGGATCGCGCCCCTCGGCGATCGCTGCAAGCCGGTTCTGCACATTGGCGGCGAAGTCCTCCAGCAAGACAGCTGTGATGTCACCCACCAAGCCTCGGCCGTACTGTGCGGCCGGCCCGGAGAGCTGCAGATCCATCGCGACGTCTACTGCGGTGCCCCCTGCGGTCGGGGCAAGGCTCGCGTCGAGAGCAAGCGTGGCCTGGCCCCGGCCCTTGCGATCGGTGCCGCTGGCGCTGACCGAAATGGTGCGGGCGTCGGGGTCGCGGTCGGTGATCTCGGCGCTGCCGTCGAAGTCGAGCTTGATGGGGCCAAGTCCGATGGACACCGTGCCGCCGTAGCGGTCATCGCCCAGATCGGTGCTCAGCTCCGCGCCGGGCAGGCACGCCGCAACCTGCGGCACATTGCCGAAGAAATCCCACACGGCCTCGGTCGGCTGAGCGACCTCGAACTGGTTGGCGATCTGCATCAGGCGACTCCCTGCTCACGTGCGAAAGCGGTCCGGCACCCCGCACAGCAGAAGTAGAAGACCTCGTCTCCCACTTCCAGCGACGCAGTCCCCGCATCGATCTGGACCGTCATGCCGCAGACAGGATCGACAGCGGTCCCTGTCGTCGACGCCGGCGCTGTAACCGGGGCAGCGAATGTGCCCTGTGCCCGCAGCTGCACCAGCTCGGCCAGGATCGACACCGCTACTTCCTTGTGCGAGGTGCTGCCGAGATCGAGGCCGGCAGGAGCGCGCAGCGCATCGAGCTGGGCCGATTCGACACCTTGGGCCTCAAGCAGAGCACGCACGCTGCGCCCTCGTCGAGCGGAGGAAACCAAGCCCACGTAGGCGGGATCGGCCTTGAACGCAGCAGCCAGCACGTCCTCGTCCCCGTGCCCCTGGGTGGCAACCACGACCATCGACTGCGGCGTGAGCAGCCCCTCGCTGAACTCGGCACGGTCGACGAGCTCGACACGCCAGTCGAGCTGGGCTGCGAGCACCGACAGGGTGGTTGCCATCGGCGAGCTTCCGACGATCACCAGATGAGGTACGGCCACGACGGGCTCCAAGTAGATCTGCAGGGCGCCTTCGCTCTGGCACGACATGGGCACTGCTGTCGTGCCTTGCGGGAGATCGCCGAATCGGTCGCTCGCGCCCAGGGCCAGCAAGCGCGGTGTGCCGGCTTCGAGCGTTGCGATGGCCTCGCGGATGAACACCGGCTCGGCGCACGCGCCGCCGATCCAGCCGTAGATCTCGCCGGAGGCCGTGTAGACGGCACGAGATCCCTGCTGCCCCGACGTGGGACCCTCCCGCCAGACGACGGTGGCCAGCACGAATGCCTCCCCGCTGCGCGCCAGCTCGGTGGCGCGTTCGAGCACGCCCCAGCCCTCGACGGCCCTGTGCCCTCCGATACCGGGCCCGGCGGCGCTGCTGCTGTGCATCACTCGGTCTTCACCGGCGGTGCGCCGGAGACATCGTGGCCGCCGGTGATGGCCTCATACACCCGGTCGGGCAGCAGCGGCATATCGATATTGCGCACGCCGGTGTCGCCGATGGCGTCGATCACCGCATTGACGAACGCTGCCGGGCCGCCGACGGTGGCGCACTCCCCGATGCCCTTGGCCCCGATGGGGTGGTGCGGGCAGGGCGTCACCACTTCATGCAGCTCGAATCCGGGCGTCTCCCATGCGGTCGGCAGCAGGTAGTCCATGTAGTTGGAGCCGATGCAGTTGCCGTCCTCATCGAAGGTGATGAACTGCATGTTGGCCATGGCGTAGGCCTCGGTGAGGCCGCCCATGATCTGTCCTTCCACGATCATCGGGTTGATGCGCACGCCGCAGTCGTCGACGGCTACTACCCGCAGGACATCCCACACACCGGTCTCGGGATCGACCTCGACCGTCGCGATGTAGCAGGCGAACGGCCAGGTCAGATTCGGCGGGTCGTAGTAGGCGTTGTTCTCCAGGCCGGGCTCCATGCCGTCGGGCATGTTGCTGTAGGCGGCGATGGCGCATTCCTGGATCGTCACGCCCCGGTCGGGTGCACCGCGCACCGAGAACCTGCCGAGCTCCCACTCGATGTCCTCTTCGGACACCTCGAGCAGGTGCGCGGCGATCTGGCGAGCCTTGGCGCGGATCTTGCGCGACACCATGGCCACCGCCGCCCCGGCCACCGGCGTGCTGCGTGACGCGTAGGTGCCCATGCCGAACGGGGCCGTATCGGTATCGCCCTCTTCCACCAGAACGTCCTCGGCGGGTATGCCCAGCTCGTGGGCCACGATCTGCGCCCAGGTGGTCTCGTGGCCCTGGCCTTGGGTCTTGGCGCCAGTCCGCAGCAGCGCCTTGCCGGTCATGTGCACCTTCAGCTCGGCGGAGTCGAACATCTTGATGCCCAAGATGTCGTACTCGCGGCTGTTGCCGGCCCCGAGGGGCTCGGTCATGGTCGAGATGCCGATGCCCAGCAGCCGGCCGCGCTGGCGGGCTTCTTCCTTCTGGCGCAGGAAGTCCTCATAGCCGATCGCCTCGAGTCCGAGGTCGAGGCACTTCGCGTACTGGCCGGAGTCGGTCAGGAATCCCCACGGCGTGCGGTGCGGGAAGTCGTCGTCGCGCACCAGGTTGATCCGGCGGAACTCGGCCTGGTCCATGCCGAGGTCGCTGGCGGCGGCCTGCACCATGCGCTCCTGGAAGTACATAGCCTCGGTGACGCGGAACGAGCACCGGTAGGCGACGCCGCCCGGAGCCTTGTTGGTGTAGACGCCCTGAGCGGTGAGGTGGGCGGCCCCGATGTCGTAGCAGCTGAAGGCCGAGTGCATCAGGCCGATCTTGAACTTGCTCGGCTGCGCGTCGGAGAAGAAGGCACCGTGGTCGGAGTCGGTGTGCATGCGCACGCCGAGGATGCGGCCGTCGTTGCGCAGCGCCATCTCGCCCTTGAGGTAGATGTCGCGGCCGAAACCCGTCGAGATGAGGTTCCCGCTCTTGTCCTCGATCCACTTGACCGGGCACTCCAACAGGATCGACGCCAGAATCGACACGACGTAGCCCGGATACACCGGCACCTTGTTCCCGAATCCGCCGCCGAGGTCGGGGGACACGATGCGGATCATGTGCTCGGGCAGCTCGGCGACCAGGGCCACGGCAGCCCGGATGATGTGCGGTGCCTGAGTGGTCATGTACACGGTGAGCTTTGAGGTCGCCCGGTCGAAATCGGCGATCGAGCCGCACGCCTCGATGGGCGACGGGTGCGAGCGGGGGTAGTGCATCTCGATGGACGAGACCACATCGGCCTGCGCGAAGGCCCGATCGGTGCCCTCGCGGTCGCCGACCTCCCAGTCGAAAACGACGTTGGAGTCTTGGCCCGTCTTGTCGTCGCGGATCAGCGGGGCATCGGGGGCGAGCGCCTGCGTCGGGTTGACGATGGGCGGCAGCGGTTCGTATTCGACCACGATGGCCTCGCAGCCGTCCTTGGCGATGTAGGGGTCGTCGGCGACCACGCAGGCCACTTCCTGGCCCTGGAACCGGACCTTGTCGGTGGCGAGGACGGCTTGCGTGTCGTACGACAACGTCGGCATCCACGCCAGATTGCGGGCGGCCAGCATGTCGCCGGTGAGCACCATGCGAACGCCGGGAATGGCCCACGCGGCGCTGACGTCAATGGAGCGGATACGGGCGTGAGCCAGCGGGCTGCGCAGGATCTCCATGTGCAGCATTCCGGGCAGGGCGATGTCGTCGATGTAGTTGCCCTTGCCGCGGATGAAACGGTTGTCCTCCACCCGGCGCCGGCTGGCGCCGAGGCCGCCGATCTTGATCTCGTCGAGCGCCATCTCAGCCCTCCTCTCCGCTCTCGTCGCCGTCAGGAGCGGCGCCGCCCAGTTTCTCTGCGGCCCACATCACCGCCTTGACGATGTTCTGGTAGCCGGTGCAGCGGCACAGATTCCCAGACAGCGCCCAGCGGATCTCGTCCTCGCTGGGGTTCGGGTTGTCGTCCAGCAGGGCCTTGGCGCAGAGCATCATCCCCGGGGTGCAGAAGCCGCACTGCAGGCCGTGCTCGTCCTTGAATCCCTCCTGGATCGGATGCAGCTCGCTCGCCGTCGCCAGGCCTTCGACGGTGAGCACGTCATGACCGTCGGCTTGGACGGCGAACATCGTGCAGCTCTTGACGGGCACGCCGTCGTACAGCACGGTGCAGGCGCCGCAGTTGGTGGTATCGCAACCGGTGTGGGTTCCCGTCAGCCGGAATCCGTTGCGCAGCAGGTGCGCCAGCAGCAGCCGCGGCTCGACGTCGGCCGCGCGCCGTTCGCCGTTCACGGTCAGCTCCACCCGGCGAACCGGAACGTCATCACCGAAACTCGGCGGGACCTCTTCGAACAACGTGCTCATGTCAGGCCGCCTCTTGTTGGGATCGCCGGATCTGCGCCCCGATGCGCCTCACGAAGGTGGCGACGACGTGGCGCTTGTAGTCGGCGCTCCCCCGATGGTCGGAGCGTGGCTGCGCCGCCTCGGCGGCCAGCTGGGCTGCCACATCGACGGCGTCTGCATCGAGTGCAGTGCCGACGAGAGCGCCAGCCGCCTCGGAGGCGTTGATGGTCGCCGGCCCGACGCCGGTGAGCCCGATGCCTGCCCGGGAGACGGTGTCTCCCGACATCTCGGCGGACACGGCCACGCCCACGGTGGCGAAGTCGCCGACTCGCCGCTCGAGTTTGAGGTAGCCGCCGGCTCTCGTCCCGATCGCCGCCGGCACCACGGCCTCGACGGCGATCTCGTCGTCGGCCAGCACCGTCTGGAACGGGCCGTCGATGAGGTCGTCGACGGGGATCGCCCGGCGCCCATTCGGGCCTTCGGCAACGATGGATCCGCCCAGCGACACCATCACCGAGGCCCAGTCGCCTTGGGGGTCGGCGTGACACAGCGAGCCGACGAGCGTGCCCCGGGTGCGCACGAGCGGGTCGGCTACGACAGGAGCTGCGGCCGCAATGGTGGGCTGGTGGTCGGCGAGCGTTGCCGACTTCTCGAGATCGGCGTGACGGCACAGCGCCCCGATCCGGTAGGTGCCGTCGCCGTCGGGGCGGTGGTAGTCGAGGCCGGCGATGCCGTTGATGTCCACCAGCATCGTCGGCGCGGCGAACCGCAGCTTCATCATGGGGATGAGGCTCTGGCCTCCTGCCAGGATCTTCGCGTCGCCGTTCGCGGCGAGCAGGGCGACTGCTTCAGCGACGGTCGAGGGCGCCTCGTAGCGGAATCGGGATGGGTACATGCGACCGCTCCTCGTCTAGGGCGCGCCCGGGCCGCCGGGGTCGGGGACCGCCCTCGGCATGCCTTCGGCGTCTGGATCGGGACGGCGTTCCTGGTGTGGCGGCCACGGCCCCTGGACTGGCTGCCCGGCAACTTTGAGATAGTCGATGATCTGCGGCCAAGCCCAGATCGTCGGGCTGGCGCCTTCCTTGGGCGCACCCTCGATGACCTCGTACAGCCTCGGGTTGCCAGCGCTGTGGCCTGATGACTCGATCGGCATGGACTCCCCTTCCCCCTGGAGATCCGGCCGTGTCTGTGCGGCACAGCGAACTTACCACTGCCCATCCGGACCCTTCGAACTGCACCCGATATGGCGTCAGTGCGTCTGGCGGCGATACTCGCGGACATGGCTGTTGGCTTCGGTGGGTCGCTTCTCGGTTTGGGAGTGGATTCGGGTTGGTATCAGGCGGTGCTGGTGGTGCATCTGGCCAGCGCAGTGGTGGGCTTCGGCGGCAGCGCCGTGGGCACCGTCATGCTGCGGCGTGCCTGGGCCGAAGGACCGGACGCGGCGGCGGCCGTCCGGCGCTCGTTCGAATTCGCCTCCAACCGTCTCATCGACATGGCTGCCTACCTCGCCGGCATCGCCGGCGTTGTCGCCGTGATCGTCGGACCCTGGAACTTCCGGCAGGACTGGGTGACGATTGCGTTCGTCCTCTATTTCGCCTGGTTGGCCATCGCACACGGTGCCGTGCGTCCGACGGGCGCCAGGCTCGCCGCCGCACTGGAAGCCGCAGCCCAGCCCGGCAGCCCCGAACCAGCGGGCGACGCTGAGCGACTGCGGCGACGGGCTGAGCTGTGGAGTGCGGTGAGCAATCTGGTCATCGTTGCCGCGATCGTGGTGATGGTCACCAAGCCCAGCTGGTAGTCGCCCCCGGGCAGCGCGGCTACCTGCCCTGCCACGTAGCGTCGGCGCCCATGACCGACCAACGGCGACACCGGGTGTGCGTGATCCCGGGCGACGACGCCGCGCCCGAAGCGATGGCCGCCTCGCTGCGCGTGCTGGATGCGTTGGACCTGCCCATCGACTGGGACCACGTACCGGTGGGCGACGATCTGGCAGCGCTGACGCCCGACGAGCGGGAAGCGCTGGTCGGTGGGCACATCGACGCTGCCGACACGGTGCTGTTCGGCTCGTCGAACGGCACCACCCCGGGAGCGGGCTTCATGCGCTGGGGCAAGCGCACGTACGCCAACGTGCGGCCGGTGCGCTGGCGTCCCGGCTATGCCTCGCCGCTGGCCCGACCCGAGGGGATCGACTACGTGATCGTCCGCGAGAACCTCGAGGACATGTACGTCGGCGTCATGGGCCCCGCCAAGGCGCTGCTGGACGCCGGACTGACCGAGGGCCGTTCCCGAGTCCCGCCCGATGCCGCCAACGGGCGCTTCGCGGCGAAGATCATCACTCGTCCCGGCACCGAGCAGGTCACCCGCTTCGCCGCTGAGCTGGCGCTGAGCCGCGGCGGCAAGCTGACCGTCTCGGCCAAGACGAACATGCTCCCGGCGACCGACAGGTGGTTCTGCGACATCGCCCGCGAGGTGGCGCAGGAATACCCGGGACTGGAGTACGAGCAGTTCATCATCGACGACATGGCCCACCGGCTGGTGGTGCGGCCGCACGACCTCGACGTGCTGCTGCTGCCCAACCTGTACGGCGACATCCTGTCCGATCAGGGCGCTGGCACGATCGGGGGCATGGGCCTGGCGCCGTCGGGCTGCTACGGCGACGACTGGGCGTACTTCGAATCGGCCCACGGCACCGCCCCGGACATCGCCGGACAGGGCATCATCAACCCGACGGCCACGCTGGAGTCAGCCGAGATGATGCTGCGCCATCTCGGGCTCGAGGCACCGGCGGACCGGCTGGACTGGGCGCTGGCGCAGGTGTACGAGGCGGGCGAGCATCTGACGCCGGACCAGGGCGGCAACGGCAACACAGACGGCTTCGCCACGGCCGTCATCGAAGCGCTGTAGCCGCCGTCCGGCGCGTCTGCGAGTAGAAACACGCATCGAACCCGGCGGAGGGTGAGCGACCGACATGACCGAATCAGGCACGCCCAGCGAGACACTGCCCCGGGGGATTCCCGACGACCGGCCTGCGGAGGGCGACGACAGCGCGCCCGTGTCGTTCCGCCTCGACGAGCTACGACCGTGGGGCATCGCTGCCTACGTGGCGGCTGGCATGGCTGCCGACGATGCAGCAACCGTGGTCGACAATCAGCTCTGGTCGGACCGGCGCGGTGTCGACACCCACGGCTTCCAGCGGGTCAGCTGGTATGTCAACTGGTTCCGTGACGGCACCACCGACCCGGCTGCCCAATGCGAGATCGTCACCAGGACACCGTCGGTATTGGTGGCCGACGGGCATCATGGTCTCGGCCAGCTGGTGATCACCCGCTTCATGGAGCAGCTCATCGAAGCGGCCAAAGAGAGCGGGCTCGTTGTGGGGGTCATCCGCAACTCCAACGACTGGGGATGCGGGGCGAACTATCCGTACCACGCGGCCGAGGCCGGCTTCGTGTGCTACGGCACCACGACGTCGGTGCCCAACCTGGCGCCCTTTGGCAGCCGTCGCAAGCTGTTCGGCAACAACCCGATCGTGTGGACGTTCCCCCGCCGCGACCAGCCGCCCATCGTGCTGGACATGGCGATCACGCCGGTTGCGCTGGGCAAGGTGCTGCGGGCTCGCTCCGAGGGCGCGGAGATCCCGGTGGAGTGGGGCTTCCTGGACCGGGACGGCAACCCCACGGTCGATCCCGATGTGGCGATGCGCGGCATCGTGCCGGCAATCGGCGGTTACAAGGGCATCGGCATGATCACGGCGTCGAACATCGCTGCGGGGATCCTGGCCGGATCAGCCCATACCGGTGACGTGGCGGTCGGCTGGCGAGGGCAGTTCTTCCTGCTGATGGACCCGGGCGTATTCCGTGACCGTGAGGGCTACTACGACGACATCGAGGACATGGTCGGCCAGATTCGGGCTGCAGGCGAAGAGGACGTGCTGCCTGGCCAGACCGTGTACCTGCCGGGCGAGCTGGAGCAACTCGAGATGGACCGGCGCAGTGCTGCCGGCACGGTCAGCTATCCCGCATCGGTGGTCCGCTCGCTGAGCCGCGTCGGCGACGAGCTGGGCGTGCCGTTCGACTGCACACCGGCGGCGGCGTCATGAGCGGCGTCACCAGCGACAAGATGCTGGCGCTGGCCGCAGAGTGGGGCTCAACGTTGCGGGAGCGCAGCGCTGAGATCGACACGCTGCGGCAGCTGCCGCAGGACCTGGCCGATGCGCTGGCCGCTGATGGCTTCTACCGCACGCTCGTCCCGCCGGCGCTCGGCGGGATGGGCCTGTCGCCCGCGGTCGTGGCCAACATCAGCGAGGTGCTGGCGATGGGCAACGCATCTGCAGCGTGGTGCACGTTCATCGGATCGACCTCACAGATCATGTTCGCTGCGCTCGAGGCGCCCCAGCTCGCCGAGATCCTGGAGAACCCCGATGTCATCACCGCCGGCGTGTTCGCTCATTCAGGGACGGCGACCGCCGCGCC
Organism: Candidatus Poriferisodalis sp.; assembly: GCF_965208925.1. Lineage (GTDB taxonomy): Bacteria > Actinomycetota > Acidimicrobiia > Acidimicrobiales > Poriferisodalaceae > Poriferisodalis. Next base: position 537,572 of record NZ_OZ242364.1, read on the forward strand.
GGGGCCCGACGGTGCCGACGGCTACCGGGTGCAGGGCCGCTGGGCGTGGGCATCGGGCTCCCACAACTCGGAATGGATCTCGGGGGGCGTGCAGATCGACAGCGGCGACGGCCCCCGGCCGGCGCTGGGCAGGGCGTTCTTCCGGCCCGACGACATCGAGTTGCACGACGACTGGTATACGAGCGGGCTGCGAGGCTCCGGATCGAGCACATTCGAAGCTCACGACGTCTGGCTTCCCGCCTCCCGCATCGCCTACGAGCGCACCATCCTGAAGTCCTCATACGCCGCTGAACCGCTGTACCGCATGCCGCTGTTCGGCCTGCTGGCGCTGCCGATCGGCGCGATCGCGCTCGGCATGGCCCGCGCCTGTGTCGATGAAGTCATCGACGTCGCCAAGTCGAAGGTGCCCCAGGGTTCGCGGCGCACGCTGGGCCAACGGCCGTCGCTGCATTCGGCAGTGGCGGTCGCAGACACCGAAGTGCGCGCTGCGCGGAATCTGTTGTATGCATCCATTGACGCTGCGTGGGAGCGGGCGCAGCACGGTCTGTCGGATCTGGAACTGCGGCGTGACCTGCGCACCGCGACGACCCATGCGATGCAGACGAGTCTGCGCGTCACGCAGTCCATGAACGCCGCCGTCGGCGGCACCGCCGTCTTCGAAGCATCACCGCTGCAGCGCCATCTGCGCGACGCCCAGACTGCTTCGGCTCACTTCATGGTGGCCATGCCGGTCATGGAATTGGCCGGCCGCACTTACTTCGACCCCGAAGCCGACACCTCCGGCCTCTAGCCGGCAGCTACTGCAGGAGCGGCATATTGCCGCTCGATGGCGACGGCACGAGTACCGCTCAGCTCTCGCGGCGGCGCTGGTGGGCTGGGAGCGGGAACGTGATCGGGATCAGCGCAGTGAGATCGATGTCGATCAGCGACGGCCCGACCGGGCCGGCGTCGCCGCTGGCCCGAACCACCGCTTCGCCGAAGGCAGATTCGAACTCGGCGACGCTGCTGACTCGCTTGCCGGGAACACCCATCGCCTCGGCCACGCCGACGAAATCGATGCCGCCGATCTCGGTGCCGTGGTGTTCGTCCCACAGCGCGTCTTGGATGATGCGCAGCACGCCGTAGCCGCCGTCGTTGAAGACGCAGACGATGACCGGCAGGCCATGCTCTGCCAGGGTCGAGATCTCGCCGATCGACAGCATCAAGCCGCCGTCGCCCTGGATCACCACGGTCGGCTGGCCGGTGGCCAGCGCGGCGCCAACAGCCATCGGCACGCCGGGGCCGATAGCGGCGTTGGCCGCCCGGATCGATGTGCGCGGCGCCACGATCGGCAGCAGGCGGTTTCCCCACATGTAGCCAGGGACCGTGGTGTCACGCACGATGCGGGCCTCATCGGGCAGCATCCGGCGGATCGCATCGCAGATCGCCGCGTGGTCTGGTCCGATCTCGTCCCGCATCGCCTCCATGTCCGACGAGCGATGCTTGCGGGCCCGCTCCACGTAGCCGTCGTCGATGGTGGGCGCTCCGTCGCCCAGCCGTTCGAGCAGTCCGGCCAGGCTGAGCTTGGCGTCGCCCACGACGGCCAGCGACGCCGGGTAGTTGAGACCGATCACGCCAGGATCGGCGTCGAGGTGGATCAGTTCGTCGGGCAGGCCCAACGCCCACACCCGGGTTGCGTAGTTCTGGAATCGGGTACCCACGGCCAGCAGCAGATCAGCCTCGGCGAACACGTCGGCCATCTGAGGCCGGTCCGAGCGGAAGCCCAGCGACAACGGGTGCAGCTCGCTCAGAGCGCTGCGGCCCTCGATGGTGGTGACTACCGGGGCGCCGAGCCGCTCGGCCAGCGCCGTGAGCTCCGGAGAGGCATCAGCGCTGACAACACCGCCTCCAGCCCAGATGAGCGGCCGCTGCGCTGCCGCCAGACGCTCGGCTGCATCGTCAAGCAGTGCATCATCAGGTCGCAGACGTGGCACCGCGGCAGAGCCTGCGATCGGCGCCTCGCCGACCTTGGCGTACTGGAAGTCGATCGGGACCTCCACGGCGCCGGGCTGCGGCCGGCCGGTGCGAATGTCGTCGGCGACGCGGGCAATCTCGGCCGAGATCTCGCTCGGATGGCGCACCGATGCCACGCTGCGGCACACCGACCGCAGCATCTCGACCTGCTGGTCATTCTCGTGGAGGAAGCCCTTGCCCTTGCCGTAGAAGCGCGACTCGGTCTGACCGGTGACCATGAGCACGGCCGAGCTGGTGAACGCCGCCTCATAGAGGCCCGGCACGGCATTGGCGGCACCAGGCCCCGTCGAGGTCAGCAGCACGCCCATCTCGCCCGTTGCGCGGTAGTAGGCATCGGCGGCATGCGCGGCGGCCTGCTCGTGGCGGACCTTGACCACCTCGATGTCGTCATGGGTCGACAGCGCCTCGTAGATCGGCAGGTTGTGAACGCTGACGATGCCGAACACGTGCCGCACGCCCAGGCGCGCCAGCGTCGCCGCGACGGCCTCGCCGCCGGTCATCTCACTCATGGCAGTCACTCACCTCGGGCCTCGCTCATCGCCCGCACGGTAGCCCTGCGGCACCGCAGATCGCCCGCAACGACACGCCGAGGCAAGACGGTCCGCTGTCGCCGGCAGCCGCGCTGCCGGCGGTTCAGGCGTCGAGGCTGAACGGCGGGTACTGATCTGTCAGCAGATGCAGGTAGGCGTTCATTCGCAGGTTCACCCCGAACCACGAGACGACCCACCCGCGCATGCCGTCGGGCCAGCGGCCGGTGAACAGCACAGCAAAGAAGCCGAGCACTACCAGTACAGCGGTGATGAGACCGGTGATCGCGGTGAACACGAAGGCCGGGATCACCAGAATCAGACGGAACAGCACCGTGAGGCGGTTGCGGTCGGTGAGCTGAGGCTCGAAGTCGACCGCGACCGGCGTGTCGCCGGGTTCTGGCGCCGACATGTCGAACTCGAACGGCGGGTACCGCTCGTGCAGGAAGTCGAAGTAGGCGTACAGCCGGATGCTGTAGCGGAGGTACATGGACTGGAAGTCCGCCAAACCCTTGGGCAGCTTGCCGGTGAACACGATGGCGAGCCAACCGAACAGGTTGAGCAGCCAGGCAATGTGCTGCAGGATCTCGAAGAGGATGAGGTGAGGGATCAGCAGCAGCCAGTGGACCAAGGGTCGCCAGTTGGCGATCCGCTCCGGTGATTCGACGGTGACGGAAGCCGGGTAAGCCATGCCGCCGAACCTACTTGGAGGCTCAGAACAGCCGGGGCATCGCCCAGCGGCAGGCGGGAACTGGTCTTATGCGGCGGTGCTGAGCGGCGGGTACCTGTCAGTGAGCATGTAGATGAAGGCCAGGTAGCGCGCATGGGCCCGGTAGAACCCGGTCACGAAGTTGCGCATGCCGGTGGGCCAGCGTCCCGTGATCAGAATGATGAGGTACGCGATCGTCACCACCACGACAACGAGATAGGAGTAGACGGTGACGAAAACGATCTGTGGCAGCCCGTAGATCGGACGGAACAGCGCTGCCAGACGATTGCGGTTCCCCGGCGCCACTTCGACATTCACCGCCACCGGCGAACCGCCCGGATCTTCTGCCGAGGAAGAGAACTCAAACGGCGGGTACTGGTGATGGATGATGTGCACGTACGACAGCACGCGCGGGTAGTAGCGGATGTACATCGTCTGGAAGTTCGCGATACCTGCCGGAAGCTTGCCGGTGATGAGAACCGCGAGCATGGTCAAGATCGCGAGCAGCCAGGCCACCACGTGGAACACGGCGAGGATCACGAAATGCGGGATCAGCAAGATCCAGTGAACAAGCGGTCGCCAATTCGCTACGCGATCCGGGGCGTCGACGGAAACCGAAACTGGGTAGTCCATACGGCAAAACTACTCGCCCCTACACCGTCGCTTGGGACCCGTCCGGGGGCGACCGCTGCGCTATGCGGCGACGAGCGGGAACTTGTGGTCGTCGGCGGGGTATTCGCCGGGCACTGACGTGGTGTCGTCGTCCGACACGATGGGATCGCAGCCGGGGTGGGGATACCACACCGCGTCGTCTCCCAGCCAGCGGGTGGACAGCGCCACCCGACGGTGGTCGCCCGCATTGCCCGGCGAGCCGTGGATGATCCACGACGAGAAGAACAGCGCATCGCCTGGCTCGACGTCGAACCCGATGATGTCGTAGGCGGCTCGGTCGGCCTCGACATCGGGCATCTTCTCGCCTTCGAAGTCGGCCATGAAGCCCTTCTTGCCGTCGAAGGACTCCGGCGCGTAGTAGGCGTCCCAGCCATGCGAGCCGCGCACGAACTCGAGCGAGCTCTCCGCCACCGTCACCGGCGTCATCGCCACCCACGCCGAGCAGATCTGCTTGCCCAGAAAGGGCCAGTAGGGGATGTCCTGGTGCCACGGCGTCGGGTTGGCCGTCCGCGGCTCCTTGATGAGCAGGTGATCGAAGTAGAAGCGTGCCGTACCCGAACCCATCAACGCCGCGGCCATCTGCGCCATTCCCGAGTTGAACACGAAATCGCCGATGACCGGATCGATCTCCCACCGGTACCGGCTAGTGAACAGCCGATTCTCCGGCGCTCCTGGATTCGTGTCCGACACCCACTTGCCAGGCTCGCGCAGCTGCTGGTCGGCCACGCCGAGCACCCGATCGACCCACTCGTCCGACACCGCATGGGTCACCTTCACCACACCGTCTGCTGCGAACACCGCCTTGTGCTCGTCGGTGATGCGCTCGGCGGCATGCGAGCTGGCCTGGATCGGGTGGCCGTAGGGACGGCTCATGGCTCCTCCTCGACGAGAACGCCGCAGTTGGCTGCGGCTAGGCGGCGTCCGCTGACGATTCCGATGCGAGAGAGTCTGCCAGCGCTCCGGCGTCGGTTTGCGCGTCCTCAGCCGTACGGGCGCTCACCGCCTCCAGCAGGCCTGCGATGCGGGCTGGGCTGTGGGTGCGCTGCGGGGTCACGCCGAAGGCGTGGTGGGCAGGAATGAGATCGCCGAACGGGCTGACCACGTTGACGTTGTCGCCTCCGATGAGACCCGGGTGCTCGACGCCGCAGGCATCGGCCAGCCGGAACAGCTCCTTGCGCAACCCGATGACGTAGTTGGCCAGCCGCACGCTCTTGAGCGTGGGGTCGAGGCCACGCGAGAGCCACTTGTTCTGCGTCGCCACGCCGGTCGGGCAGTGGTCGGTATGGCAGCGCTGCGCCTGGATGCAGCCGATTGCCATCATCGGCTCGCGAGCCACGCCGATCATGTCGACCCCGATGTTGAATGCCAGGGCTGCGGGGGCGGGAAAGCCCAGCTTGGCGGAGCCGATCATCACGATCTGGTCGGTGAGGCCGGCCTCGCCGAAGGCCCGGTGCACGATGCCGAACGCCCGCCAGAACGGCAGTGCGACGTGATCGGTGAACACCAGCGGTCCCGCGCCGGTGCCTCCCTCTGCACCGTCCACCGTCACGAAGTCGGGTCCGCGGCGTGTTTCGGCCATGTGCTCGGCCAGCTCGGTCCAGAACGCTTCTTGGCCTACCGCCGACTTGATGCCGACTGGCAGACCGGTCGCCCCGGCTACCTCTTCCACGAAGTTCACCAGCTCAGCCACGCTGCCGAACGCCGAATGGCGGCTGGGGCTCACCACGTCTCTGCCGACAGGCACGCCGCGCGCCTCGGCGATCTCAGGGCTCACCTTTGCCCCGGGCAGCAGACCGCCGACACCGGGCTTCGCCCCTTGGGACAGCTTCACCTCGATGGATCGCACCGGCGCCCCGTCGACGGTTTCCAGCAGACGGTCCATCGAGAACGTGCCGTCCGGGTTCCGGCACCCGAAGTAGCCCGTCCCCATCTGGAACACCAGGTCGCCACCGCTGCGGTGGTACTTCGAGACACCGCCCTCGCCGGTGTTGTGCATGCAGCCAGCCAGCTTCGCGCCGCGGTTGAGCGCCTCGATTGCCGTTCCCGACAACGACCCGAAGCTCATGGCCGACACGTTCACGATCGACGCCGGCCGGAAGGCCTTCTCGCGCTCTCGCCAGGCGCCCATGATCTTGCCGCACGCCAGAGGCGCATCGTCTGGCACGGTGCGGCCGAGCGGGAACGGGCTGTGGCGGAACGTGATGTGGCCGGGCTTGTCGATCTCGTCGTCGGTGCCGAAGCCGAAGTAGGTGTTCTGCTGCTTGGCGGTGGAGTACACCCAGCGCCGCTCGTCCCGGTTGAAGGGCCGCTCTTCCTCGTTGTGGGCGACGATGTACTGGCGCAGCTCCGGGCCGATCTTCTCCAGCAGGAAGCGGAGATGGCCGATGACCGGGTAGGTGCGCAGGATCGAGTGGCGCTTCTGGACGCTGTCGTGGATGAACACGAGCAGCAGGAAGACCCCGATGATGATCAGCCCCCACAGCCACCACGGCACGACCCGAACCTACCGCGAGCCCACCTGGCGCCGTAGCCGCAGCACCTTTGGGACGTCCTGGGGCGCAGTCGCTCAGGGCAGAGTTCACCCGGCCTGTCTGGGCATGGCTTCCTATGCTGGCCCGATGGCAGCGGATCCGGACGGCACAGCGCCTCGACCGGCGCGGCCGACGTTGCGGAATCCGCCGCCGCTCGAACCAGATGTGCTCGCGCTTCTGCCGGCGGCCGACGAGGCGCCGCGCTGCTCAGCTCACGCCTCCGGCATCGGTACCGACCCGGGCGGCACCTCGATCGCCGCCGACGCCGTGGCACTGGTGGAGGTGCCGCTGCCATGGTCGAAACCGGTCTTCGCGAACGGCGTGCTCGAGGGCTTCAAGCCCATGATGGGTCTTCACGTAGGTTCCACCCGGGTGCTCGCCGCCGTGCCGCCCGACGAACGCGACCAGCACAGCCGGATCCCTGTCGTGCTGCACTGGCGCGTCGGGGTGGGCACCCAGTCGGCCTACTTCGAAGCCGACGGCCCCGAGGGACTCCGTGGGCTGTTCGCCCACCTCGCCTATCACTCGCCCGCAGACCCCGTACCGCAGGGAGCGGGCTTCGCTTCTGTCGGGTACGCCGCGAACGAACGGGCTGTTCTCGTCTGCACCCAAGGCAGCCATGACGTGTGCTGCGGCAGCGAAGGCACGCGCCTCGCCGCCGATTTCGAAGCGGTGCTGCGCGCGTACCGGGCTGCCGATGTCGACGAGCCCTATGCCGGCGCGCCGACCGCTGGCGGGCGGGTCACCGTGTATCGCGTCAGTCACACCGGAGGCCACCGCTTCGCCCCGACGGCGATGACGCTGCCTGACGGCCGCATGTGGGCCGGCATCGAAGCAGGCGAGGTCGCCACGATCTTGGACCGGACTGCCGATGCGGCCGCGATGGCATCGCGCTGCAGGGGCTGGTGGGGGGCGCCGACCGGGCCGGCGCAGGTTGCCGAGCGTGCCGTGTTCGCGCGGATCGGCTGGCCCCTCGAAGACATGGCCCGCCAGGTCCGCTTCCGGCCCTCCGGGGACGGCTGGGACGTCGAGATCGTCGCGGCTGAGGCCGGACGGGCATGGACGGTGTCCGTGGAGGCCGGGCGGACCGTGCCGACCATTGCGTGCCGAGCGCTCGGCGGTCTTCCGGCGAAACCCGCGACAGAATTCAGAGTCACCGAGATCTGGGAGACATCGAGATGACATCACCGCTGGAGGGCATCCGCGTCGTCGAGTTCGCGAATTTCGCTGCGGCACCGTCTGCGGTGGCGATCATGGCCGACCTCGGGGCTGAGGTGATCAAGGTGGAGGCCATCGGCGGAGACCCGATCCGCGGGCTGATGAAGCAGGCCAAGCTGCCCGAGGGCGCGCACAATCCTGACGTGGCGTTCCAGTTCATCAATCGGGGCAAGCAATCAATCCAGCTCAATCTGGAGGACCCCGACGGCTCAGCGATTGCACGGCGCCTCGTTGCGGCCTCTGATGTCGTGGTCATGAACCTGCTGCCCGAGCGCCGTGATCGCTTCGGCTTGGGCACCGACGACCTGCTGTCGCTGAAACCCGACCTGGTGATCGGCGTGCTGTCGGGTTACGGCGAAGTGGGAGACGAGATCGACCGGCCGGGCTACGACGTGACGGCCTTCTTCTCCCGGTCAGGCTTGTACGGCGCCTCGACGCCTCCCGGAGGCGCCCCGCCGCACGCCCGACCCGGCCAGGGAGATCACACCACGAGCCTGGCGTTCTTCGGCGCGATCATGGCCGGGCTGCGCGCCCGGGACGTGACGGGCGAAGGGCAGATCGTGGAGTCCTCGCTGCTGCGCACGGCAACCTGGACCATCGCCATCGACATGGCCACGTCGCTGGTGGACGGCCGTCCCAACACCGAGCGACCTCGTGAGAGCGGCCTGTCGCCGATGCTCGAAGCCTTCGAGTGCGGAGACGGTCGGTGGCTGCACTTCACCATGCCCGACACCGGCGACGCGTGGCAGCGCTTCTGCAAGGCCATCGAGCGCGAGGACCTGCTGGACAACCCCGACTACCAGACGGGCCGGCAGCGTTTTCGGGCCATGCGCGCACTGCTGGCCGACATCGACGACACCCTCAAGTCGCAGCCATCCGACTACTGGATGCCGCGGCTCGACGAGCACCGCTGCATCTGGGCGCCGATCAACGACACCGCACAGGCAGCGCAGGATCCGCAGGTGCGCGCCACCGGAGCGTTCGAGACCATCCACCACCCCGAGGTCGGCGATTTCGACACGATCGCTGCCCCATTCCGCATGCACAACTCGCCCGATGTAGGCGTGCGCGGCCCGGCCCCGCGCGCCGGTGAGCACACCGTCGCCGTGCTGGGCGACCTGCTCGGCCTCGACGAGAGCGAGATTGCCGACCTAGCCGAACGCGGCATCGTCGCTTCCGACTGAACGCCGCCCGACGATCCGCCTCCGTTCGACCGCCGCCAGACCTGTGCTGATGCGATTCAGGCTTCGAGGCGTTTGATGATGTCCGTCGCTACGTCGTGCGGAGTGCCGCCGTCAGTACGGACCTGCTCGAACTGCCCGTAACCGGCCGCCCGCTCGTCGAGCAGGCGGGCAACAGCGGCAGCCGGGTCGTCGCCGGACAGCAGCGGCCGCACCGGGCCGTCGACATCGGCCTGCAGGCGGCCGATGATCTCCTCAGCATTGGCAATCAGGCAGAAGACGCGGCCCGCGGCGGTCAACACAGCTGCATTTGCCGGGTCGAGCAGCATCCGGCCGCCGGTGGCGATGACGTGATGCTGGCTCCGGGCGACCTCAGCAGCCACCTCTCGCTCGAACGCTCGGAAAGCATCCTCGCCCTGCTCGGCGAAGATGGCGTCGATCGGTCCGTGCCGGGCCACGATCACGTCATCGGTGTCCACGAACGTCCAGCCCAGCTCGCGCGCGATGAGCCGGCCCACGGTGGTCTTGCCCGAGCCCATGAAGCCCGTCAGCACCACGTTCCGTTCAGCGACTCGGGTCACGGCTTCACGCTACGAGGCCGAGCCTCGGACCCGAGCGGCCTGCGAGCGCGCCGAAGCTAGGACGCGGCAGCCTCGAATGCTGGGCCTTGGGGTGCCAGACCGATCGGGAAGGCGTCCCGGATGGCTGCGTCGACAGCGGGGCTGATGTGCGACGGCCAATGGCTCTCCAAGGTGGCCACCACATGGTCGTGGGCCACATCGTGCGCAGCCCGACTGCCCGCCTCGGTCCAGTCCTCAGGAGTATCCCGGTTGGACACCAGCGGGTACAGGTACTCGGTCTCCATGAGCTCGAGCGTCTGCGGTGAGCCCAGGAAGTGACCCGGCCCGGCAATGACCTCGCCGATGAGCTCGGCTGACAAGGTGTCGGCATTGACCTCGATGCCGCGCACGGTGCGGTTGATGGCACCCAGCATGTCGTTGTCGATCACCAGCGCCTCGTACGAGCAGGCCAACAGGCTCGCCAGCATCCCCGCTGACTCGTAGACGATGTTCGCTCCGGCATGACCGGCGAGCCCGACGTTCAGGCCCTTCTCGTAGCCGGCCTGGGCGTCATTCACCTTGGAATCCGTCATACCCGCCGCGACGCCGGTGGGCAGCCCGAGCCAATGGCCGACTTCGGCCGCGGCGGCGTTGAGGATGCCTTCCTCACCCGATCCCCCGCTCATGGCACCCGTGCGCAGGTCGGAGACAAACGGCCACAAGCCCAGCAGGCAGGGATGCCCGGGCGACAGCAGGTTCACGAAGGTCAGTCCGCCGAGGCACTCCGCCACCGCCTGCGCCAGAGCACCGGCGAGCGCTGCGGGCGCAGTCGCGCCGGCCTGCAGGGCCGACAGCAGGTTGATGGGCATGCCTGTACGCACCTGTGCGACCAGGCATCTCGCCGAGTCGTACGCGAAGCGCAGCGGTGGGACCACGAAGGTGTTGTTCGCCGCGATGAACGGGCGCTTCGCGAACTCGCCCTCGCCGCCGAGCACGAGGTCGAACATCTCGACCGACTCGTGCACCCACTCGGGCTCGAACCACGACGATCCGCCCGGCTTCGTAGTGCTGCACATCACGGCGTATGCCGTGGTCATGTCGAGGTCACGGGTCTCGACCATGTCACGGGCCACCACCGTGCGCACGTAGAAGTGCAGGTTGTCGAGCGTGTCCACCAGCCGGCCGCAGTCGTACACGTCCTGCGCAAGCGAATCGCGGAACGTGCCGGTCTCGTGGTCGTACATCATCACCGCAGCGCCTGACGTGCCGAAATAGACGTGCTCGCCGCCCACGTGCACCGATTGGTCGTCGTCGAAGCCGTGCCAGATCCACTCCTTGGCCGCAGTCTCTATGGCGCGCTCGACGACGCCGCGAGGCAGGTGGATGCGTCCGTTGTCGTCGACCCACCCGCCGACAGGCGTCGCCGCTTCGACGAACTCGTCGAGGGGGTCGCCCATGCCGACGTCTTCGAGCAGCCCGAGCGCGGTGTCGTACACCTGCTGCATATCGCTCTCGGTCAGCGGTTTGAATCGTCCCGCAGGCAAGCCTGGACGGACCGGTCGTCGGTCGCGTTCGGGAGCCGCTTCGCGCACGGCGATGCGGCCGGCTCGGCCACCGCCGCGGCGTCGGCGCGGAGCTTCCGGGGCCTCGGTCGACGATGAGTCGCTGTCGCTCAAGTTCATCTCAGGCTCGCAGTGCCGCGTTGCGGGGGTCGTAGGCGGCCTCAGCCAGCACGGTGGCTGTGCGCCGCTCGCCGAGCAGGTCCAACTCGAACATGCTGCCGGGGGCCTCGAAGCGGGGATCGACATAGACGAACGCCAGGCTGCGGCCCACGGAGTGGCCCCAAGCTCCGCTGGTGCCGATGCCCATGGGCTCGTCGCTGCCGGGCGCGAATGCGGGCTCGTTGCCGCGCACGTCGTTGTCGCCTGCGTCCACCTCGCAGTACACGAGCACCATCGACAGCGGCTCGCCGTTCTCTTCAGCTTCGCAACGCGCTACGGCCGAATCGCGGCCGATGAACGGGCGGCTGTAGTCCACGAATCGTCCGAGGCGGGCTTCGATCGGCGTGATCTCGGTGGTCAGCTCGCTGCCCCACGCCTTGTAGGCCTTCTCAATACGCATCACGTTCATGGCGTAGCTGCCGAAGTGCACGAGGCCATGAGGACCACCGGCCTCGACGACCGCGTCGTACAGCCGGTCCAGTTCGTCCATGCCGCAGTGCAGCTCCCACCCCAGCTCGCCGACATAGGACACCCGCAGCGCCTTGGTCGCAACGCCGGCCACCGTGACCTCCTGGGCGGTGAGCCAGCTGAACGCGTCATTGCCGAGGTCGGCGTCGGTCAGCGGCGCGAGCACGTCGCGCGCTCGTGGCCCCGTGACGCCAAGGATGGCGGTGCTGTCGGTGGCGTCCCGCACCTCGACCTGCTCACCTGATTCGATGTGGTCGCGCAGCCAGTCCAGGTCGTGGCTCTGGCCCATGATCGCCGAGGCCAGCCAGAACCGGTCCGATGCCAGGCGGGCGATCGTCATCTCGCACTCGATGCCGCCGAGCGTCGTCAGCATGTGGGTGAGTCGGATGCCGCCGTCGCGTCCCGGCAGGCGGTTGGCCGACAACCGATCCAGCAGTGCCGCGGCGTCGCGCCCGCTCACCTCGAACTTGGCAAATGCGCTGAGGTCGGCCACGCCCACCCGTTCGCGCACGCCGCGCACTTCGGCGCCGACGATGTCATGAGCGTTGGAGCGGCGGAACGAGTGCGCTTCAGGTGTGCCCTCGGGCGAGAAGTACTGCGGTCGCTCCCAGCCGTAGATCTCCTGCCACTGCGCGCCCAGCGCGTCGAAGCGCCCCCACAGCGGTGTCGTCTTGACCGGTCGACCGGCGTCGCGCTGCTCGCCCGGCAGCCGCACTTGGTACATCTCGTGGTACTCGTCCAGCGCCTTCTCCAGCGCGAACTGCGACTTGGGCCCGGTGTGATCGCCGAAGCGCCGCGGATCCATGCCGCGCACGTTGATCTCGGTCTGCCCGTGGACCATCCACTGCGCCAGGAACCTCCCGGCGCCTGGGCCCTGAGTGATCCCGATGGACGCGCCGTTGCAGTGCCAGTAGTTGCGCACCCCCGGTGCAGGCCCCATGAGATAGCCCGAGTCGGGGGTGTGGGTGATCGGTCCCGACACGACCTGCTTGATCCCGGCCTCCGACAGCACGCCGATGCGTTGCTGTGCGAAGTCCAGACATTCCTCGAGCACGTCGAGGTCCTCGCCGGGCAGGTGAAAGTGCAGGTCCCAGTCGATGCCGTCCACGCCGTACGGCCGCGACCCGGACATCTCGTACGGTCCGATGAGCAGGCCGTCGATCTCCTGGCGGTAGTAGCAGGAGGCTCGCGGGTCACGCACGACCGGCAGTTCGAAGTCGAGCGCCTCCACCTCGGGCACGGTCTCGGTCACCAGGTACTGGTGGATGACCGACACGATCGGCACGTCGAGCCCGATCATGGCGCCGAGCTGCGGCGCGTAGTGCCCCGCGGCGTTCACCACGTGCTCGCAGTGGATCGTGTCCTGCTCGTCGTCGCCGCCAGACTCGATTGCTGTGCCGTTGCGGCGCCGACCCGGATCGGCACCGCCACGCACGATGGTGACATCCCAGCTGCCGTCGGGACGCTGCGACATGCCGGTCACCAACGTGTGGCGCATGATCCGGCAGCCGAGATCGCGGGCACCCTTCGCCATGGCGTTGGTGCAGCTCGACGGATCGGTCCAGCCGTCGTTGGGCGTGAAGAAGCCGAGCCGTACGTCGTCAAGATCGGTCAGCAGCGGGTGCCGTTCGGCGATCTCATCGGGCCCGATGAGATGCGACTCGACACCGATCTGGGTGAGCATGGCGTGGACGTAGTGGTGCCAGTCGGCTTCATCGGCCGTGCGCGCCAAACGGATGGCGCCGCAGCCATGCCAGCCCGCAGACAGCCCGGTCTCGGCCTCCAGCTGCGGGTAGAGCGCGATGGCCTCCTGATGGACCTTGGCCATGTTGAGATCGCCGATGAAGTTCGGGATCAGGCCGGCCGCGTGCCAGGTCGACCCAGAGGTCAGCTCGCCCTTCTCGACCAGGATCGTGTCGGTCCAGCCCTCGTGCGCGAGGGCATACAGCAGACCGGCCCCCATCGCCCCGCCGCCGATGATGACGCAGCGCGCTTGTTCAGGCATGCTCAGCCATGCCGGGCCTGCTCACTCATAGACAGGTCCCCAGTTGTCCGGGCCATGTTCGGGCCGGGCCCCCCGGGTGCCGACCCCATGGCATGCCGATGCGGTGCGCGCAAATTATCACTCACTCCGCGCATGTCTGCGCGTTTGTGGGCATCTGGTTGCACAACCTGAAAGTTGGACTTGCAGATTGTGCAGTTATGCGACGGGTTACATGCGGACGCGCTGGTTGGTGGGGTCGTAGAAGCTGCGGATCGAAGGCGTGGCCTCGATGCGGCGGTCGGCGATCTCGATGTCGAAGCTGCCGACGTCGAGCCATGACTTGGTGACTGCCTGCGGCTCCGGGCCGTCCGCCGTCGGATGGGTCACGTAGCCCATCGCCAGGCAGCGATCTTCGGTGTAGCTCCACATTGCCGACGTGACGCGGCCGACAAGCTCGCCATCGCGGCGGATGGGTTCATCGTGGTAGGCGAGCACGTCGGGGTCCTCGAGCCGGAATTGGATCAGACGCCGCGTTCGTGGCAGCAGGCGCTGCTCCTCCAGCGCGGCGCGGCCGATGAAGTCCCGCTGCTTGTCCCACGCAATGGCGAAGCCCAGCCCTGCCTCGAGCGGCGAGTCCTCATCGCTGATGTCGTGGCCCCAGTGGCGGTAGCCGCATTCGAGGCGCAGCGTGTTCATGGCGTGGTAGCCGGCGTGGCCCAGCTCCAGCGACTCGTCGGCCGCGGCGGCGTCCCTGAGCGCCTCGTACACCGCGACCGCATCCGCATTGGGGACGTAGAGCTCCCAGCCGAGCTCGCCCACATAGCTCATGCGAATCGCCAGGACAGTCTTCGGGCCCCCCGATGACGCGATGTCAATGTGGCAAGCACTGCCGAAGCCGAACGACTCGTTGTCGAGCGGGGCGCCGGTCACCAAGCCGAGCAGCTCCCGTGAACGCGGCCCCATCAGCCCGAGCACCGCCCAGTCGTCGGTCACGTCCGCAATCTCGACATCCTTGCCTCGGCAGTGACGGCGCAGCCAGGCCCAGTCCCGGGTCTGGCACGCAGCCGAGGTGACCACCCAGAAGTCGTCGTCGCCCAGCCGGGTGACCGTCAGGTCGGCCTCGATGCCTCCCCGCTCATTGCACCACTGCGTGTAGACGGCCCGGCCGGCCGGCACGTCGACATCGGCGACGCTCAGCGTGTCGAGCACCTCGAGCGCATCGGGGCCGCGCACGGTGAACTTGACGAACGACGACTGGTCGAACACCGCCACACCGTTGCGAACCGCATCGCACTCGCTGCCGGAGTTGTCGAACCAGTTCTGCTTGCCGTAGCTGTAGCGGTACTCGCGCTCCTGGCCCGGCTCGGCGAACCAGTTGGCCCGCTCCCAGCCGGCCGTCTCGCCGAACACCGCGCCCGCAGTGTCCATGGCATCGTGCAGCGCGGAGCGGCGCTGGTCGCGTGCGCTCGTGTACTGGAAGAACGGCCAGTGCATGGCGTAGAGCAGCCCGAGGCTCTCGCTGATGCGCTCGCCGAGGTACGTCTCATCGGCCTGGAACGGCATGGCCCGCCGGATGTCCACTGCGCACAGGTCCATCGGCGGGTGCCGGTCGGCGATCCAGTCGGCCAGCACCCAGCCCGCTCCGCCCGCTGACTGGATGCCCACCGAGTTGAAGCCTGCGGCGATGAAGCAGCCGTCGACCTCGGGGGCCTCGCCCAGGTAGTAGGTGCCGTCGGGCGTGAACGACTCGGGGCCGTTGAAGAACAGCTGCACCCCGCAGTCGGCCAGCACCGGAATGCGGTGGCACGAACGCTCGTAAACCGGGCCGACATGGTCCCAGTCCTCGTCCAGCGTCCCGAACTTGAAGTCGCGCGGGATGCCGCCCAGCCGCCACACCTTGGCGGCCGGCTCGAAGAAGCCGACCATCAGCTTGCCGGTCTCTTCCTTGAAGTACGTGAAGTTGGTGGGGTCGCGCACGATGGGCGTGGAGGTGTCGAGCCCCTCGAGCGGCTCGGTGACCACGTAGAAGTGCTCGCAGGCTTGCAGCGGGACGTTCACCCCGATCTGCGCGGCCAGGTGGCGGGTCCACATGCCGGTGGCCAGCACCACCGTGTCGGTCTCGATCAGGTGGTCTCCCCCGGCGGCTTCACCGGCGGCGCTTGCGGTGCCGGGCATGAGCTCAGTCCGGACACCGCTGATGGCGCCGTTGCGGGTCTCGAGCCCGGTGACGGCAACGCCCTCGACAATGCGGCATCCGCGGGAGCGCGCACCCTTGGCCAGCGCCATCGTGACGTCCACCGGTGACACCATCCCGTCGTCGGGCAGGTACAGCGCGCCCACCAGGTCGTCGGTGCGCATCAGCGGCCACATCTCCGACAGCTCGTCCATGTCGAGCTGTCGGGATTCCACGCCGACGGATCGGCCCATCGACGCACCGCGCAGGATCTCCTCCCAGCGCTCGGCGTCGGAGGCCACCGAGATCGAGCCCGGCGCCCGGAATCCAGTCGCTTGACCCGTCTCGTCCTCCAACGCCTCGAACAGGCGCACCGTGTAGGTAGCCAGCTTGGTCAGGCTGTAGGTCGCCTTGAGCTGCGCCGCCAGCCCGGCCGCGTGCCAGGTAGTGCCCGAGGTGAGCTGGTTCTGCTCGAGCAGCAGCACATCGGTGATGCCGCGCCGCACCAAGTGGTACGCAACGGCGCAGCCCACGACGCCGCCCCCCACCACGACCACTTCGGCACGATCTGGGATCGTGCGCTGAGACCCCGCGCGCTCGGGAAGGGTGCGGTCGCGCAGGGCGCGCCCGGGTGAGGTCTGTTCTGCCATCAATGCCGCCTCAGACGCGTTCGAGCAGGTCGGGGGTCAGATCCGCGGTCGAACGAACACCGTTGAGGCGCATCGTGCGGGTCATCCCCTCGACGAAGTAGTTGAGCACCCAGTCCACGCCGGTCTCGCCGGCCGCACCGAGGGCATACAGGTACGCCCGGCCGATCATGGCCGAGTCGGCTCCTAGCGCCAGCGCCTTCACGATGTCGCTGCCGCGCCGGATGCCGCCGTCGCAGATCACCTCGCAGCGATCGCCGACCGCCTCGCGGATGGCCGGCACGCACTCCACCGGCGCGGGGGCACCGTCGAGCTGGCGGCCGCCGTGATTGGACACGATCACGGCGTCGAGCTCCATGTCCGCCGCGATTTTGGCGTCATCCGGCGACAGCACACCCTTGAGCATCACGGGGCCGTCCCAGCGCTCGCGGAACCACTCGATGTCGTCCCACGACAGCGACGGGTCGAACTGGCTGTTGATGTAGTCGGCCAGCGCCACGGCGTCGCCGCCGTCGCCGCCGGCCGCCCCCTCGCAATTCGAGAACTTGATCGGCTCGTTGCTGAGGAAGTCCAGCAGCCAGCGCGGGTGCAGCAGCCCGTCGATGATCGTGTCGGGCCCGAGCTTGGGGGGAAGGCTGAAGCCGTGCCGCACGTCGCGCTCACGGCGTCCCAGCACGGCAGTGTCCACCGTGATCATGATCGCTTCGTAGCCCGATGCGGCCGAGCGCTCGAGCAGGTCAGCCATCAGCTCGCGGTCGCGCCAGACATACACCTGGAAGAACTTTCGCCCTGCGCACGCCTCTGCCACCTCTTCGACCGAGCGTGTGCCCATGGTCGAAAGCGAGTACGGGATGCCGGCCCGTTCAGCGGCACGCGCCACGGCCAGCTCGCCTTGGGAATGGGCGATGCGGTCGAAACCCGTCGGAGCGATTACCAGCGGGATCGGCACTTCGGTGCCCAGCACCTTGCCCGAGATGTCCACCTCGCTCACGTCGCGCAGCACACGCGGCCGGAATTGCCAGCGGTGATAGGCCGACACGCTGCGCTCAGCGCTGACCTCGTCCTCGGCCGCCCCGTCGATGTAGTCGAAGCAGCCGCCCGGCATGCGTCGCTTCGCCATTCGGCGCAAGTCGGAGACGTCGGCTGCCCGGATCAGGTGTCGCTTGTCGGCATCGTGCTCGAACTCGCCGAACTGCATGACGCTGCGGGCCGTTTCGTAGGCCTGCGACACCCAGCTCGTCAACCCCGCCATGATTGCGAACTCTACGATGTCGCAATGGCCACAAACGCCGAACTGGCAGAGCGTTACCGCGCAATATTGCCCAGCTTCATCAGCCCGCTGTACGAGCGGCCGGTGTCCATCGACCGCGGCGAGGGGAGCTACGTATTCGACAGCGAAGGCACCCGCTACCTCGACTTCTTCGGCGGGATCCTCACCACCATGATCGGGCACGCCAATCCAGTCGTAGTGGAGGCCGTGCAGGCCCAGGCAGCCAAGGTGATGCACACCTCCACGCTGTACCTGAACGAGGAGATGATCTCGTTCGCCGAGGAGGTGGCCGCCGTCTCGGGCATCCCCGATCCGAGAGTGCTGTTCACCACCTCAGGCAGCGAGGCCAACGACACCGCGATCCTGCTGGCGACCAACTACCGCAACAGCAACCAGGTGCTGGCGATGCGCAACAGCTACCACGGCCGCTCGCTCACCGCCCAGGCGATCACCAGCCACCGAGCCTGGTCCACCAGCAGCTACAGCGGGCTCGACGTCCAGTTCGTGCAAGGCGGCTACCGGCTGCGCAGCCCGTTCAGGCACCTCGACGACGACGCCTTCACCAATGCCTGCGTGGAGGATCTCGTCCAGCTCATCGACATGACCGACTCGGGGGGGTTCTCGGCGCTGATTGCCGAGCCCATCCAGGGCGTGGGCGGCTTTGCCACGCCGCCCGACGGCTTTTTCGGGGCGATGGGCAAGGTGCTGCACTCGGAGGGCATCCTGTTCATCTCCGACGAGGTGCAGTCGGGCTGGGGCCGCACCGGCGAGCACTTCTGGGGCTACGAGGCCCACGGCATCACGCCCGATGCGATCACCTTCGCCAAGGGCGTCGGCAACGGCATCACCCTGGCCGGCATCGTCGCCCGGGCCGACCTCATGAATTGCCTGACGCGCAATTCGATCACTACCTTCGGCGGGAACCCGCTGTCGACCGCAGCGGGCAGGGCCACCCTGCGCTACCTGCTCGAGAACGACCTGCAGGCCAACGCCGCCGCCCGCGGGGAGCAGATGCACGAGCGCCTGGCGCCCGTGTGCGATGCATCGCCGCATGTGGCCGAGCTGCGCGGCAAGGGGTTGATGCAGGGCATCGAGTTCTGCCACGCAGGCAGCATCGAACCCGACGCGGCAACCACGGCTGCGGTGCTGGAATCCGCCAAGGACCGCGGTCTGCTCGTGGGCAAGGGCGGCCTCTACGGCAACGTCATCCGCATCACACCCATGCTCAACGTGACCGAGGCGGAGCTGAACGAGGGACTCGACGTATTGGTGGGGATCCTCGAAGCGCTCGACTGAGCGGCAGACTTCAGTCGATGCTGCGGTAGCCATTCGTCAATCGAAGCTGACGGAGACTTTGAGGGCTCCGGCGTCGTGGGGTTCGTGGGCGAGCCGGAAGGCGTCGCCAATGTCGCTCACGTCGAACACGTGGCTGAGCAGCGGGGACACGTCGATGTCGCCGGAGGCGATGAGCTGCAGCGCCTGGCGGAATGACATGGCGCCTGGCTCGTCCTGCGCCCCGTAGGTGCTTGCGGCCGACAGCCGCTTGCGGAAGAACTTCTGGAAGCGCACATGGATGTTGTCGTCGGTCGACGGCAGCCCGAACCACAGGAGCTGCCCGTCCATGCGCACCAGCTCGACCGAGTCCAAAAAGGTGTCCGAACGCCCCACTGCCTCCACGACGTAGTCGGCACCGCGGCCGTCGGTCATGTCCTTGACTGCCTCGATGACCCCGGCGTTGCCGAGCTCAGCGGCATTCAGGCATTCGTCCGCGCCGTAGGCCTCAGCCACCGCCAAGCGGGTCGGCGACAGGTCCGAGACGATGACCCGCTCGGCGCCGGCTCGTTTCAGCAAGTAGGTGAAGAACAGCCCCGCCGAGCCCTGGCCCATGACCATCACGGTCTCGCCGGCAACGTCACGTGGATGCTGGCGCATGGCATAAATGACAGTGCCGAGCTGCTGGCCCATCAGCAGATGCGAGCGCGGCACATCGCCGGCCGGCAGCGGCACGCAGTAGCCGGAGTTGATCCGCTGGAAGGCGTTGAAGCACTCGCCCACCGGCGGGTTCGGGAACGTCAGCACGTGCGTGCCCTCGGGCAGGCCCGGCGCCCGGCTCTCCACCACCATGCCGATGCCTTCGTGACCCGGGAACCCATGCGGGCACGGAGGACGGTGGGCAAGGCCGGCACCCATCATCACCATGTGCAGGTCGCTGCCGCAGATCGACGCCATCTCCGACCGGATGAGCACGTCGTAGTTCACCGCCGTCATACCCAGCGCGGCGTCCGGCCGGGACGCCGGGGCGGCGTCCGAGGAGGCCTCGTCGAGCGGCGGCACGGGAATCTCTTCGCACTCCATGCGCCCGACGTCGACCATGCGGCCGGCTTTCATCAGTTCCATCTGCCTGCTCACTCCTCACGCGCCGAGCGACGGCTGAATCTGCTCACTCGTCCAGCGAATATTGGCTCATGAACGCCCAGCCGTCCGCGGTTGCGTCGAGGCCGGACGCTTCGGCGGCGGGGTACTTGCCAGTGCCCTTGTCCCAATGCGAGCCCGGCCAGATGTGCCCGGCACCCTCCATCGCATAGAAGCGCAGCGCCACATCGCCGTCGCAGTCGGTGTAGCTCGTGAGGGTGGTCACAGCGTCGAACATGTTCTCGGCCATCGTCGTGCAGTTGAACCCAGCGGCGAATTCGGCGACTTCGTCGGGAATGATCTCCGCGAAGAACGCATCCAATTCCTGAGCCTTGTCGTCATCGATGTCTGCACCTTTGAGCAGCACTGAGGTGCTGCTGTCATCGAAGGGCACAACCTCGTCGGCGGTCCCGTGGATGGCTCCCATGGCCACCGGGCGGGAAGGTTGGCAGCCGTCGGGGCGGCTGATGCCGCCGACGGAGAATGTCGCAGCGATCCGGTCCGCCAGTCGGCAGACGAGTTGGGCACTGAAGTACCCGCCGTTGGAGAAACCAGTTGCGTACACGCGCTTCGGGTCGATGCACCCCTGGGCGGCGACCTGGTCGATGAGGTCGCTGACGAACTGCACGTCGTCTCGCCCTGGGTTGTCTTCCCCGATGCCCTCCCAGTTGCGGGTGGCGCCCCATTCGTTCGTCTCGACCAACAGCCCCGAGGGATGCACCGTCACGAAACCCTCTGTCTCGGCCAAGTCGGTGTACCTCGTGTACGCCGCCTGAGAGGCCCCGTCGCCGCCCAAGCCATGGAAGTTCAAGACCAGCGGCGCATGGGAAGGGGCTGCTGCAGGCACGTACAACAGATACCTGTACTCATTGCCTCCCGATGTCAGGCGATGGCGACTCTGCGTTCCAGCAAGCTCGGCATCGGGCACGCAACCTGTGGGCGTTTCCACCGCCTGATCCGTCGACGTGCACGCCCCGGCGACGAGCACGAACAGTGCCGACACACAGGCGACCGACCGCGATCGGCCACTTCTGCCATGGCGCGGCGGGCGCATCGGGGCAAGTTAGCTGGCAGGCTGTCCGGCGTGAATGTGCCGGTTGCCAGCGCCGAGCGCAGCCAGCCGTTCATTCGGGGTTGGGTGGTGCTCGCGGGCGTGTTCGGGGTGATGATGATCACCTCGGGCATGGTCTTCTATGCCCTCGGTGCCTTCCTGGATGCCTTCGTCGACGAGCAGGGCTTCAGCACCGGTCTCGCCAGCGGGGGCGTGAGTGTCTTCTTGCTGGCCTCAGGAGTGTGCGGGTACTACACGGGCAAGCTGGTCAACCGGTTCGATGCGCGATGGGTGATCACGGCGGGCACCGCCGTCAGCACGGCCGGCATGGCTCTGCTGGCCGAGATCCGTAACGGCTGGCAGATGTTTGCCGTGATGATCTTGTTCGGTATCGGCTTCGGACTCTGCGGCCTGGTGCCGACTACCACGTTGGTGACCCGCTGGTTCGAGCGGCGTCGCTCGGTGGCGATGGCAATCGCGTCAACCGGATTGTCGCTCGGCGGCATCATCCTGCTTCCCCAACTCATCCAACGAATCGAGAGTATTTCGTTGGTCTATTGGGCGCCCCGATTCGCGGTGGTGTACTGCGCCCTGCTGCTGATCTCGACCTGGGGCTTCATCCGTGCGTGGCCCGCAGATGTGGGACTGGGGCCCGATGGGGCTCGCCCGACTGACCACTCGGGCCGGACTCCCGTCGGCCCGCCACCCGGAACGTTGTACGGGCAGGCCATTCGGACACAGTTCTTCATCTTCACCGCTATCGGATTCGTGCTCGTGATGAGCAGCCAAGTCGGCGCGATCCACCACATCTACAAACTCACCGGCGACCGGCTGGGGCTGGAAGCCGCCGGGGCAGGCGCTGTGCAGCTGCTGGCTGGCACCAGCGTGGTTGCCAGGATCTGCGGGGGCGTCGCAGCGCTGAAGCTGTCGTTGCGCTGGCTCACGATGGCGTTGATGGTGGTGCAGGTAGTCGGTCTGTGCGTGCTGGCCGTTGCCGGCGACGAGCTCACCATCGTGGTGGGCGTGCTAGTGCTGGGAAGCGCCATGGGCAACCTGCTGATGCTGCACCCGCTGATCCTGGCCGACGCGTTCGGTGTGAAGGACTACCCGCGCATCTACGGATTCGGCTCGCTGCTCATGGTGTCGGGCCTAGCGGGAGGCCCGTTCATCGCCGGGGTCCTGCACGATGCCTACAGCTACCGCTCGGCGTTCTTCACCTTGGCGGCGATTGCCGTGGTGGGCCTGATCGTCTACAGCTTCGCCGGCAATCCCACTCGCGACTACCTCACGGCTCCACTGCCCGAATCTGAGTGGGCGGCTCCGATTCGGCCCCGATCCTCGCGGCCGACGCCGACTCCCGTGCTGACCATCTCCCGCGAACTCCCGAAGGGAGCGGACCGGCCAGTGCTCACCGGCAACGGCATCAATGGCGCCCTCGAAGACATGCCCGAACTCGGCGAGACCGAGCAGACCCGCGGCCGCGCCGCTCCGGAAGTCTGGTCGGTCGAACCCGCCTGAGCGGCAGAGGGAGCGCCATGAGGGCTCGCCTCCCGATGTCAATGGACGGCTGTCAACCGCGCGGGCCAAGGCAGACGGCGAGCCGTCTGCTCGCAGCTCTTGCTTTCGCCGGGATGGCAGTCGGCGCAGGCTGCTCAGGCACACCCGAAAGTCAGACGCAACGCACCGTTGCGGTCGCGTTCTACGGGTACTTCGAGCCTGTGAGCTACTCGGCTGATCCCGATGTGTCATCGGACGGGTTCGACGAACATCGCGGCTACGAAGCCGATCTGCTCAGCGGCGTGGAATCCATGGACGGCATCGGACTCGACTTCGAGCGCAGGGGTGTGGCTCACTGGGATGACATCTGGCTGCTGGCTGCATCCGATGAGGCCCACTTGGCATGCGGCGGCATCACGATTCTCGAAGCACGAACCTCGGGTGCCGACGGTCGGCCGGCGGTGGCATTCACTGACGGCCATATCGATTTCCGTCAGTCGCTGCTGGTGAGATCTGAGGACGCCGAGCGCCTGGCCACCTACGACGGCCTCGGTGCAGGTGATGTCGTGGGCGTGCTGCGGGGCACCACGGGAGAAGCTCGATTCCTGCAGATCATCGGCGTGGCTGATGACAACGGTGGCTTGGCGGCCGGCACGACGGTCGAAACCGATGCCGGTCGAGTGTTGGCACACGCCGACGGCGAGCTCAGGATCGACGCTGCCAGCGCCTCGCCCCAGCTGGCGTCTCGGCGTCGGCTCATTCCCGCGGGTCTCGGGAATCCGCAGGTGCTCTACCTAGGCGACACCGAAGGCTCGCCATTGGGCGAAGCAGCGCTCACCGATGCACTGCGCACGGGTCACGTCGACGCAGTCGCACGTGGCTCAGTCGGCAATGCCGAAGCCGCGACCGCTTCGGCAGGAGAGTTCGCCGTCGCAGCAACCGACATGCTGCAGGAGCGCGGCGGCTGCACGGTCGACATCGACGACACCGACCTGCTGGATCGCATGAACCGGGCCGTGGCGTGGCTGACCGACAACGGCCGGATCGGCTTCGCCGACTGGCTGGCCGATCCTGACGTGTTCCATACACGCGCAGCGGAGTGGGACGGGAACGGCTGATCGAGATCGGCTCGCGATACCGCTCGGCCGCTGGAAGCAACGAAGATGTGGTCGTGCAGCTCGCGGTGCTCGGAGCTACCGGCTACGTCGGCGGCCGGCTGGTCCCGCACTTGGTCGAACGCGGGCACGACGTCGTGTGCGTTTCCCGCCAGCCGGAACGAGTCGCTGGCCTTCCGTGGTCGGGAGATGTCTCGGTCAGGCGCGGCGACGTGCTCGACCCCGGCGGACTGGCGGCCGCACTCGACGGCTGCGAGACCGTCTACTACCTCGTGCACGCGATGGGCACAAGCGACAACTTCGCCGACGCCGACCGTGCCGGCGCACGCAACACCGCCAAAGCCGCAGCCGCCGCCGGGGTCAAGCACATCATCTATCTGGGCGGGCTCGGCGGCAACGAAGCCAGGACGCTGTCACCACACCTGTCCAGCCGCCACGAGGTTGGACGCCTGCTGGCCTCGGGCGACGTGCCGGTCACCGAACTGCGGGCTGCGGTCATCATCGGCTCGGGCAGCGCCTCATTCGAGATGCTGCGCCACCTCGTCGAGGTGCTGCCGGTGATGATCTGCCCACGGTGGGTCACCGCGACTCGCTGCCAGCCGGTCGCCATCGCCGACGTGCTGCACTGGCTCACCGCCGTGCTCGACCTTCCCGCGGGCGATCACCGGATCCTCGAGATCGGTGGGCCTGAGGTGGTCTCGTACCGGGACATGATGAGCGCGTACGCCCGCTGCGCCGGATTGCGCGGACGTGCCGTGATGCCAGCACCCGTGCTGACACCCCGGCTGTCGTCGCACTGGGTGAAGCTGGTGACGCCCCTGCCCTACGGACTCGCGCGCCCGCTGGTGGACAGCCTCGTCAATGACGTGGTCGTCACGCCCGCACGGGACATCCGCACCGTCATCGATCATGCACCACTGTCGCTCGACGACGCCTTGGCGAATGCGCTGCGCCACATCGACGATCTCGACGTCAGCACGAGCTGGATGGACAGCGCCCCGCAGCGCACCCCGGCATCGCCGATGCCCCAGGATCCCCAGTGGGCCGGAGGGACCGTGTACTCGGACGAGCGAGTCGAGGTGGTGGATGCACCGATCGCAGACGTCTTCGCTGCCGTGTCAGGCGTCGGTGGGGACCGCGGCTGGTACTCGGGCCAGACGCTGTGGGAGCTGCGCGGCGCATTCGACAATCTCATCGGGGGCGTCGGCATGAGACGCGGCCGCCGGCATCCCGACGAGCTGCGCGTCGGCGACGCCGTCGACTTCTTCCGCGTGGAGGCATGCGAACCACCGCACCTGCTGCGCCTCCGGGCCGAGATGCGCCTGCCCGGCGATGCGTGGCTCGAATGGCGGCTCAGCGAGGTTCCCGGCGGCGCGAAACTGCGCCAGCGCGCCCGATTCCGCCCCAAAGGGCTGCTGGGCCGCCTGTATTGGTGGGCGCTGATTCCCGTGCACACGGTGATCTTTCGCGGGTTGGTCGCACGCCTCGCGCAAGAGGCTCGCTCCCGGGCCGCTAGGGGCGGTAGGCAATCGGGCGCTGGGTGAGCCGCACGGGGCGACGGACGATGTCGTACGCGCCCTCGATCCACTCGCAGATCAGCGGCCTGGTCTCGCGTGGGTCGATCATCTCCTCGACTTGGAAGCGGTTCAGCGGGCCGATGGGGCCACGGGCGGCCTCGATGCGGGCCTCCAGCTCGGCCCTTAGCGCAACCGGATCCTCCGCCTCAGCCAGCTGTCGCTTGTAGGCAGCCTCGATGCCGCCTTCGGGCGGGATGCCGCCCACATCGGCGGCCGGCCATGCCACCCTGGCGCTGTGCTGGCGCCGCGGCGTGGCGTAGTTGTTGCCGGCCACGCCGAAGCTGCGGCGCATCAGCACGGTGTAGATCGGCACCGAAGCCTGCGCGAAGGCAGTCATCCAAGTGGCGCCCTTGCGGATGGTGCCGGTGATCTCGTGCTCCTTGCCGACGGCGAAGCCGGGGTTGTCGACCAGGTTCAGGATCGGCACGTGGAACATGTCGCACAGGTCGATGTGGCGGCTGAGCTTGTCGCAGCCGTCCGCGGTCAGGGCACCCCCGTTCCGATGGCGGCTGTCCGACGCCAGCACGCCGACCGGGTGCCCGTTCATGCGGGCAAAGCCGACGACCTGATCGGTCCCCCACAGCGGCCCGATCTCGAAGAACGAGCCGCGGTCGCAGATCAGCTCGATCCCGCGGCGAATGTCGAAGGTGGTGGTGCGCTTGCGGGGGATCAGCGTGAGCAGCTCCTCCTCGCAGCGGTCAGCCGGATCGGTGGGATCGGGGGCCAGCACCGGCGGTGCTTCGTACACCGACGACGGCAGGTACGACAGGAACCGCCGCACCAGCGCTGCGGCTTCCTCCTCGGTGTCTGCCAGGTTGTCCACCGAGCCGTTGGTGCAGTGGATGCGCCAGTCGCCGAGGTCTTCCTTGGAGATGTCGTAACCCATGGCGTGAGAGACGACCGGCGGTCCGGCCACGAAGAGCTGTGCGATGTCACGCACCATGACCGCGAAATGGCCCAGCACGGCCTTGGCTGCGCCGATGCCGACCACGCTGCCGAGCAGCATGTTCACCACCGGCACCGTCGCGAGCTGCTCCGCGTACTCGGTGCTGCCCAGGTGAGAGGGCAGGAACGACCCGCCGCCGCCCGACACCCGGGGGCGACCTGAGCGGATCGCGCCCGAGCTCTCCTTGGCGGTGCTCTCCCCGTCCCGCTTCTGCTCGGGAACCATGGAGGCGACGCTGCCGCCGCCCGACGAGCCGTCCAGCAGGCGGATCGACGGCACGCCCAGCTCCATCGACAGCAAGTCCAAATGGAAGCTCTTGGCACCGATGGCGCCGTCGGCGTGACCGCCACGGGAGGTGAAGTCATCGGCACAGAGGATCACGCCCCGGCCGTCGATCTTGCCGGTGCCGCCCACGTGGTTGGCAGGCGTGAATGCCGCGATCTCGCCCTCGTCGTCGTAGGAAGCGAAGCCTGCAAGGCTGCCGACCTCGCGGAAGCTGCCGTCGTCGAGCAGCAGGCGGATGCGGTCGCGGCAGTGCAGCTTTCCCCGGTTCCGCTGCCGCACGACGCCCAGTTCTTCGCTTTCGGGACTGAGGCGATCCTCTGCGAGCTGCTGCAGCGTGCGCACATCGTCGAGCTGCGGCAGCCAGCCTTCGTCGCGGTCCGCCTCGACCGTCGGGACACCGGTCGCCCCGGCAGCTTCGCCGGCGACGTCTGCTGCGATCACTGCGAGCACATCGGCGGCAGCCACGGTGTCGCCAGGCTGCATCGGCCGTAACGCTGCGACGGTTCCTGCAGCCGGGGCGACGACCTCTGTCTCCATCTTCATCGCGGACAGCACCACGAGCGTCTGGCCGGCCGTGACCGCGTCGCTCTCGGCGACTCGAACCTCGACGATGCTGGCGCCCACGGGGCTGGCAATGCCCACTTCCCCCGGGCTCAGCGCCCGGTCTGGCCACTGCGTCGTGGCTGCGCCGCCGCCGGCGCCGGACGTCGATGCGGGCTCGAGCAGTGCTGAGAGCTTCGACTGCTGCGGAGGGGCGAACCCGTTCGTCCCGCCCGACGCTTCGGCCGTCAGCGCCGGGTTCTCCGACAGCAGCGTCGTTCGGACGTCTCCCCCAGACACGTCGGGATGCTCGAGGATTGCCCGCAGCTGGCCGATGTTGGTCGGCAGATCGCCAACGTGGAAGTCCGCCAGGGCACGCGCTGTGCGGCTGACGGCGCCGTGCAAGCTGGCCGCCGAGCCGATCACCTTCGCCAGCAGCGGATCGAAGTTCGGCGGCGGACAATAGCCGGCGTAGCCTGCGGCGTCGACCCTGATCCCGGCACCCGACGGCTCCTGATAGGTCGAGATCGTGCCCGGGCCCGTCGCCACGACACGTGCTTGCACGGCATAGCCGCGCGGCGCGGCCATGAGCTGGCTCGCAGCTGCGAACGCAGCTGCGATCTGGCTCCGGTCGACGTTGGCGGGAACGATGCCGATCGACTCCAGCGTCGCCCCGTCGGCGATGCGGAACTGGGCTTCGACCAAGTCGGTGCCGATCACCTGCTCGGTGACCGTGTGCTCAACCTGGATCCGGGGGTTGGTCTCGATGAAGAAGTGCTCACCGGTCTCCGGCGAGACCAGGAACTCCACGGTGGCAGCGTTCACCAAGCCGGCTTCGGCCGCGAGCCGGACTGCATCGGCATGGAGGCGCTCTCGCAATGCGGAATCGAGTCCCGGTGCCGGCGCGATCTCGATCACCTTCTGGTTGCGCTGCTGGACCGAGCAGTCACGCTCCCACAGGTGGGCGACGTTCCCCTGACTGTCAGCGAGGATCTGCACCTCGATGTGCCGGGGTCGAGCGACGAGCCGCTCGACGAACACAGCACCGTTGCCGAATGCCGCAGCGGCCTCGCTGCGACAGCGGTCGAACGCCTCGGCCATGCCGTCTGCGCTCTCCACGGCGCGCATCCCCCGACCGCCGCCTCCCGCGGCAGCCTTCAGCATCACCGGAAAACCGACTGCTTCCGCTGCGGCCAGCGCAGCCGCCGCATCGGCCACCGAACAGTCCGAACCGGCGACGACCGGGATCTCCAACGAGGTGGCCAGCTCCCGCGCCCGCACCTTGTCGCCGAACAGCTCCAGCGCAGCAGGCGGCGGACCCACGAAGATCAGCCCGGCGTCCGCGCACGCGTGTGCGAACGCAGCGTTCTCAGCGAGGAAGCCGTAGCCCGGATGGACACTGTCGCAGCCGTGCCGGCGCGCGACGTCGATCAGTGCGTCGATGTCGAGATAGGAGGCGACAGGATCAGTTCCGGGCAGCTCTGCGGCTTCGTCGGCAGCGGTCAGGTGCAGGGAACGGCCGTCGACCGCCGCATGCACCGCCACCGAGTCGATGCCGAGCGCGTGCGCTGCCTTGGCGATCCGGATGGCGATCTCGCCGCGATTGGCGATCAGGACTCGATTCAGCGGCACGGCACTACCCCGTCGGTTTCGGCCCAGCGGCTCTTGCCCGTTGGTTCTCGACACCGGGATTGTGGCGCACAGCCACAGGTCGCGCACGGGCCGCACCCCAGGCGTGCCGCCCGCCCGCAGCGTTGATACGGCGGCGATGGTTGACTGTCGCGATGGAGATTTACGACGTCATGCGCACCACGTTCGCCGCTCGGGACTTCACCGACGACGAAGTCACCGACGAGGTGCTGTACCGCATCTTCGACAATGCCCGCTTCGCCGCGAGCGGCGGCAACCGCCAGGGCCACAAGGTCATCGTGGTGCGCGATCCGGCACGCAAGAAGCAGCTCGGGGATCTGTGCCTGCCAGCGATGCGCGTCGCCGCCGCGCAGGTCAAGGCCGGCGAGGTCTACTGGCAGAGCTACAGCCCGTCATCGGTGAACATCGAAGAAGCCATGGTCGACGAGTCGATTCCGGTGTGGATCCCGATGTTCGAGCAGATGGATCAGGTGCCGGTCGTGCTCGTGATCACCGTGGACCTGCGCGTGGTCGCTTCGATCGACAAGGAGCAAGACCGCATCGGCGTGGTCAGCGGTGCCTCGGTCTACCCGTTTGCCTGGAACATCCTGCTCGGCGCCCGCAACGAGGGCTTGGGCGGTGCGATGACGACGCTGCTCTCGGCCAAGGAACCCGCAGCCAAGGAGCTTCTCGGTCTCGAGGACTGGGAGGCCGTCTGCGCGCTGCTCCCCATCGGCAAGCCCACCAAGCAGCTCACCAAGCTGAGCAGAAAGCCGGTGGAGGAGATTGCGGTGCGCGAACGGGGCGACGGGGAGCCCTTCACGATCTAGCAAGCGCGCCGCACCGTCGGAGGAGGACGCCCGATGGCCATCGACTTCAGCTTGAGCCCGGAACTCGAGGAGCTGCGCAAGCGGATCGCCGCGTTCATCGATGTCGAGGTGCGACCGATCGAAGGCCGCATCGACGACGAACGGCTCGAGGAGACTGACCGCGACGCGTACGTGACCGCACTGCTGGGCATGCGCAAGCGGGCACGCGACGAGCAGCTCTGGCTGCCGCACATGCCTGCCGAGTGGGGCGGCATGGGGCTGGGCCACGTCGAGATGGCCATGGTGCAGGCCGAGGCGGCCAAGACCCGGTTCGGCCCGTGGGTGCTCAACTGCCAAGCGCCCAACGAAGGCAATATGCACACCCTGCTGCACTGGGGCACCGACGAGCAGAAGCAGCGCTACCTGGCGCCGCTGTGCGAGGGCCGGGCCGAGTCGTGCTTCGCGATGACCGAACCCGAAGTGGCCGGCTCAGATCCGACCCTCATCCAGACCAAGGGTTATCCCGACGGCGACGAGTGGGTGCTGAACGGCCACAAGTGGTTCATCTCGAATGCGCACCGGTCCAAGTTCGCCATCCTCATCGCCCGCACCGAGGACAATCCCGACATTCCACAGGCCGGCAACTCGGCGTTCATCGTGGACCTGCCGGCCGACGGATGGACCGAGGTGCGCCAGATCGAGACCATGCATGGCTCGACCGGCCACAGCGAGATCCTGATCGAGGATCTGCGAGTCGGCGCCGGCCAGATGCTGGGCGGCCGGGGCCAGGGGCACCTGCTGGGCCAGTACCGGCTGGGGCCAGCCCGCCTGGCGCACTGCATGCGCTGGATCGCCCAGGCCCAGACGGCACTCGACATGATGGTCGACCGGTCGCTCAACCGGTTCGCCCACGGCTCGCTGCTGGCCGAGAAGCAGGGCATCCAATGGATGATCGCCGACAGCACCATGGAGCTGTATCAGGCGAAGCTGATGGTGCTGCACGCCGCCTACAAGATCGACCGGGCCCAAGCCGGCACCGGCGAGGATTTCAAGGCCGAGGTGTCGATGGCGAAGCACTTCGTGGCCAACATGCTCGGCCGGGTCATCGATCGCTCCATCCAGGTGCACGGGGCGCTCGGCTACTCCACCGACACCCCGCTGGCGCACATGTACCAGCACGCCCGCTGGGCCCGCTTCGCCGACGGCGCCGACGAGGTGCACCAGATGCGCATCGCCCAGCGCACCATCGCTGCTTACACCGACACGGGCAGCACCGCGGCCGCGACCGGCAACCTGCCGGTGTGAGGAGATGCGCGAACGGCGAATCTCTCGATGAGCGGCCCCGGAGTCGCTCCGTGAACTCGGCGAAGGTCGCCCGATGAGCGTCTGGGAGTACATCGTCGCTGCGCTGTTCATCGCCGCGGGCGCGAGCATCCAGGCGTGCATCGGCCTGGGCATGGGGCTGATTGCAGGGCCGGTGCTGGTGACCATCGAACCGACGGCCGTGCCGGGGTCGATGCTGATCATCGCTTCGGGCATCAACCTGCGAAATGCCGTCATCGACCGTCCCGCCCTTCGTACGGGCCCGCTGGGTCGGCAGCTGATGACTGCGCCGATCGGTATGGCGGCAGGCATCACGCTGTGGTGGGCGATGGACGAGCGCGCCCTGGCAATCGCCGTGAGCCTGTTCGTGCTGCTCGCCGTGGGCGTGCAAGCCGCCGGCGTCCGGCCGCCCGAGGGAACCCTGGCCGATTACGCCGCTGGGGCCGGCACTGCGTTCTCGTCTTCGGTGGCCGCCATCCCGGGACCGGTGTATGCGATCTTCGCTAACCACTGGAGACCATCGCAAATGCGGTCCACGATGGCGACCTACATGCTGGTGGTGGCCCCGGTGATCATCGGCGTCCAGGCGCTGATCGGCGGCTTCGGCCTGCGTCAGCTGTGGATCGGGCTGGGCCTGCTGCCTGCGGTTGCCCTGGGGCTGCCGCTCGGGTGGTGGCTGCGGCCGCGCCTGGCCGGACACCGATTTCGCATGATCGTGCTGTCGGTTGCCGCCACCAGCGCGACGGTCGTGCTCGTCCGCCAACTCGTCAACGCCTGATGTACGAACGGTTCAGTGACGTGGAGAGTGCTGGAACGCATCTGCACAACTGCGTCAACAACGGTGCCGGGCGTACCCGGCTCTCGAGAGCGGCTCCGTACTGATGGGGCTGAACCGTATTGCTGTTGCCGACGCTCGGATCGGGCACACTGGCCCCATGTCGGCGGCTGAGCATCCAAAGCTGCTGCTGAGGGAGTACCCGCCTCGGCCCATGACCGATGTGGAACGCGGCGACGAACTGGCAAGTTTGCTTCGGCTCGCGATGCATCTGCCGCGGAACAGTTCTCCCGAACTGGAGTACCCCGTCTTCAGGAGTCGGCGTGAGCGACCCGGCGTCTGAAGCTCTCGCTCCTGACATTCTGAGTCTCATCAGGCGCCTGCATGATTCGCTTGAGCGATCCGGGCTGCCGTATGCGTTTGGAGGAGCGCTGGCGTTGGCGTGGTGCATTCCTGAGCCGCGCACCACGAGAGATGTGGACCTCAACATCTTCGTCGAGGCCGAATCGGCCGCGGTTGCACTTGCTGCGCTTCCATCCGACATCGTCGCGACCGATGCCGAACAGTCCGAACTGAGGGAGCGAGGTCAAACGCGTCTGATGTGGGACACGATTCCGGTCGACGTCTTCTTGACGAACGATCCGTTTCACAGTGAAGTGGCGACGCGAATCGTCCGGCGGCCGTTCCTAGGCGAGCAGATGCCATTCCTGTGCTGCTCAGACCTCGCCCTATTCAAGGTGTTCTTCGACCGGCCAAAGGACTGGTTCGACATCGGCGAGATGTTCGAAGCGCGCTCGATCGACCTGGCCGAGATGACAACGCTCGTAGGCGAACTGCTAGACGGCGACGACTACCGGGTCACCGAACTTCGCAAGGCGCACGATGTCGGGGAGCGCACCCGGTACCGCCGCGCAGCGGGCGGTCAGCCAAGCTCCTGACCGTCGAGACGCGCCTACAACTCAGCGGCGTCGAAGTGGATGTCGGCAGCGTGCGCGGCGGCGACCAGCTTGTCCTTAGTGGCTGCGCCTGAGGTGACGGTGAGGCTGACCTGAACGTGGGCCGCATCGTCATCCACGGCGTTGGCCACGGCCTGAAAGAACTGCCGGAGCGCCTCCCGAGGACTGTCGTCGTCGCGCAACGACTGCGTAGACGATGCGCTGACCCGGTACTCGGCAACCTTCTTGGACGGCTGCGGCCCTACCGGTTCGTCGGGTCCGATGGGCGGATCGATGATCAGCGGGGGGTCGTCGGGCCCCGGGCCTACTGGCGAGTCCAGCTCCGGCCGGCGGATGCGCAGTTCGGTAGAGCCGAGATTGATGTGGCCTTCGTTGACCACCTGGCGCGTCTGGTCGTCGGCACCGACAATCTCGATCTCGCCACTCGCCACGGCATCGAAGAGAGCACGACGCAGGTCTCCTTCGCCACCGGGCAGCAAAGGCAGGCGGGGCGCCTTCCAGAAATCGTCGCGTATCTCGCACAGCGGACGGTTCCAGTCATTGGGCCGCAGGTTGTGCATCAACGCCTGCCGATCGAGGTCATGCGGAGCGAACGACTTTCCGGCGTCCTGCAATGCCGACCACACGACCGAACCGTCCAGCGCTGACTGATTGTCAGACTGGAATCGAACATCACGCATCTCACGCCCGTCAGATCCCTCGGCCAGGTACAGCACATGTGCGTAGGCGCGCTTCACCAAACCCTCGAAGCGTCGCCGAACCTCACGGCCCTCGGCGCGTGCCCGCTTGTTCATCTCGTCGTCCTCGCGAACCGACGTCAGGGCCTGCGTCCGCTCCCACGCGATCGTCTCGGCCGCTGCGTTTCGTGCTTGGCGGCGGCTCTGGGTGTTGATGACAGCAAATGCGGCTGAGGACGCCCAAGTCATCGGCAGCGCGTCGGAACCGATACCCATCGCCGCTTCAACCGACGCTCGCGTGCCTGCGTCGGCGCCATTGAGCAGGCTGAACCAGCGCGAGTCCAGCACGACGAGACGGCACTTGCGTGCCTGATCGATGCCTGCGCCACCTAACAGTGCACCCAGCTCGGCCAGTGTGGGTGCAGCGTCGAAGTCGCCCTCAACGTGCACCACGGTGTCGAATGGGCCGCTGCTGACCGCGTCGAACGCTGCCCGGGTGACGCGCTCGTCGCGCTCCGCTTCGGTGACCGCCTCGCGCTCTCGGCGCACGAGCATGTTCAGCGTCTGGCGCGTCTCGATGTGCCACCGCTTCGGCTGTTTGCCCGATCCCGCCGTGGAGTCGACTGCCGCGAGCCCGTCGGTCGGATGACACAGCTCCTGCCAGACAACTTCGGCGTCACCATGCCCGAACGCATTCGACGGCACAAAGGACGCAGCCAGCAGCTCGGGCTCGGTCGCACCACGGCGGCCTTGAGGACGCGGGCTCAGGGTGTAGGTGAACAGCGCGGTGGCCATGCGTTCGGCCGCACGAGGGTTGAGCTGCTCCCAGCCGGTGTCTGATCGCCTCAAGTCAGTCAGTCGTGCGGTGCCGCGGTCGAGGTGGTCGGGGTCGACGATGTCGCCCGCACAGATTTCGCGCAGGCTCGACTGCGTGCGCTGATCGCTGACCAGCCCCGAGTCCAGCAAGGCGTCGCGCACGGCGCGAGACGACATCGGCAGGTCGCCGGGTCCGATCAGCGCCGGTGCCCACTCGCCCGCTTGACCGCGTCGATGCTGCTCATAGACGGTCGCGGCGAAAACCTGCAGCGTCGAGCGCACCCGCTGGAACCCGGCGTGGCTTGACCATTCGTTCTCCGCCAATTCGATCAGCGAAGGATGGAACGGGTAGCAGCGCCCGACCGCCTCTGCGAAGTCGGCCCCTGAGCCGGCATGCGAGGCAGACGGCAGTTTGTCGAAGACATGCTCGGCCCACCCACCCCGCATCTCTGATGCAATCCACGCTGCGCAACGATCGGTGACCTCGCGCGGCGGTGCACCATCCAGCAAGCGTCGTCGGATGATGTCGGCAAAGTCCCCGCCGCTCGTCACAGTGGTCGCCTCGCCGTTGCGGATGAGCAGATCCTCCAATTCGGCACGGCACTTCGCACCGGTCTCGTTCAGGGCGATGCGGTCTTTCTCCGAGGCGATCATCACCAGCACCGCTGCGCAGTTGTCGACATCGTTGACCGCGTCGAGCAGCGCCCGCAAGAACGCCATGTCCTCGAGCGCGCGTTGTTCGGACTGGTTCGACACCCAGCGGATGTAGTCCATGATCTCGTCGATCAGGATCAGCACCGGTCTCCCGACGTCGGCGAGCGCCGCGTCGATGGCCTCTTTGTTGGGAAGCTGCGCTTTGTACTGCTCGTACTTCTTGTAGGCCCCCTCGAACAGTCGCCACAAGAAGCGTTCGCCGAGCGACTGCGCTGGGCCATCGTGCGGTTCACGAGGTGCGGGGTTGTCGCAGTCGAGCACGACGCACCGGGGGCTGCCGAGGTCCGATGTCAAGGTGTCGTTTCCGGCAATCTCCTTGGCTTGGACCAGTACTGCTGCGCCGACATCAGTCATGGCGAATTCAGCAGCGTTGCTGGCCAAGTGCCACAAGCCGATGAGTCCGTGCGATTTGCCACCACCCATCGCCTGATCGAGCCGCCACAACGCCCTCGCGCGTTTGGCAGGCTCGCCGGCGGCTCCGAGCCGGGCGGCGACCTTGGCCATGAGGTCGACGAGGCTGCCCGTCGGATAGGTGATCTGCCCGTAGTAGCCCGGGTCGGCGTAGTGCGATTTCCCCGACGAGCCCCCGAACACGGCATCGTGCAGCGACGCCTGCACGTCGTCGATGTTCCCGTGCGCGGCCTCGACTTCGGGACGCAGCTTGACGGTGTGCCACCACGGCGTAGGCGCGGATGTGTTCACAACGGTTCTCCTCCTGCGTGCAGCGTGAGTTGTTCACCCTCATCTCGCTGGCGTTGTTTGGCCTTGCGCTCGTCCTCGGCGATCACCGCCGTGCCGGTGAGGATCGCCGTGCGGTTGCGCGTCACCCAGGTCCACACGTCACCATCGCTGTCGGTGTCGCCGAGGTCAGCTGCGAGCTGCGCCACGACCGCCCACAGCAGTTCGTCGCTGGCGCTGTCGGTGGCAGCCAACACTTCAGCGACGGCGCTAACCGACTTGCCCGCCGCCGCGACAGCGAACGCTGTGTCAATGGCCGCGAGCCCAGGGACCAGTTCTGCCTTGGCGATGCCGCTTTGTGCCGCGGTCGCGAACTTGTAGGTCGACTTGACCTTGTGGAGCAGACCGCGAGTGTCCGATTCCTCCATGTCGTGGGTGAGTCGTTCCCACCGGGGCTCCGACCCTGCTGCGGGGTTGCGCTGATACTGGCGCGTCCACGACAGCGCGAACTGGGTGCGTTTGTCGAACGTCTCCAGCGGGAACGACCCGATGCGCAGGTCGGCGATCTCACCGACGAGACGGCGCGCGAGCGTGAGGAAGTGATCGGCCTCGACAGGACGCCCCCGGTGATCCAGGACCGCGCTGTATCTGCCTGCCGCTTCCATCGCTGGCCCGTACGCAGCCATCCGCTGGTCGCGCAGTGCAGCCAGCCCGGCGCCTTCCCACAGCGGCAATCGCGCGGTGATCTCGCGGCGGATCTCCGCCTCGACTTCCGCGAGCCGACCCTCGGGCCGGTCAGGCTCCGCGGGTCGACACGCCAGGGTGAGCGTCGTCTCGATATTCGCCTTACCCATCTGGCTGCCGTGTTCGGTTCGGGCAGGCCAAGAACCCGTCAGGATCAGCCCAGCAGCATTGATCGCCGTCAAGAGCCGCTGCCAGACCTCAGGGTCGTCGTGCCCAAACATGATCGTTACGACACCGGAGTGCTCGACAACCCGGCAGGCTTCGCTAAACGCCGCTGTGATGCATCGGTCGTAGTGCTGCGGAGTCCGATGATCTCCGCTGCGCTCATGCGTCATCTTGACGACGGCCTCCTCAAGCTTTTCCTGAGTTCCTGCGGGGTTGGCCGTGATCCGGAATTCAGGATGTGACGTCGTCAGCGCCCGCTTCAGCCATACATAGAAGAAGTCGGACGAATCCGAGTACTCGACCATGGCGTCATATGGCGGGTCGGTCACGACCGCCCACAGCGTCTGTGAGCCGAGATTGAGAGAAGCGGCGGTGCCACGATCGATGGTGGACGGGGTTCCATTCACGCCGCTGACTTGGCGACGTAGTGCCGATATCGACCACTTGGCGATTGACCGCCAAGTCGCCGGGCCTTCAGAGCAACCAGCCTCCAAGTAATCGTTGCCGAAGGGGGTGATCGCACCGTCTGCAAACACGTGCTTGACAGCTTGTTCAGGCAGTTGAAGAGATGCCCCACGGGTTCGAAACTTGAGCAACCGAGCAAACACGGAGGCGCAATAGCCGACCAACGCGCGGG
Organism: Candidatus Poriferisodalis sp.; assembly: GCF_965208925.1. Taxonomy (GTDB): domain Bacteria; phylum Actinomycetota; class Acidimicrobiia; order Acidimicrobiales; family Poriferisodalaceae; genus Poriferisodalis. The sequence goes on from NZ_OZ242364.1 coordinate 574,592, forward strand.
CGTACTCCGCACTGACGGCACCCCTCGAACTGACACAGCTAGCTGTGCTTGGCGCTGTACCTGCCAGCACTCGGGCGACATCGTCGATGACGGCGGCGAGGTTCACCAGCGCCAGCGTCTGGCGTGCGTTGCAGAAGTCACCGAATGACCGGTAGCCATATCGGGCGTACCATCGCGGGCCTGTCGAACCCAGTGCTCGCTCGTCCGGCACCGCGGGCAGATCAGGAGCAAACGGTTCGCAGACTGCGAGTACAGCTTTCGCGGCACGGGATACCTCGTGCTCTCGGATGATCGGTTCTCGGTAGCGCCGCCTCCACTTCGAGTCCAAGTCAGCGACGACCAGCATCGCGTCGCTCGCCTGGCCAGCTTCTCTAACTCGAGAGTGCTCCGCGTGCGAGTGGGTATAGCCGCAGAACGGGCAGACCGCGGCTCTGCCCCGACCGCTGCCATCGGACTTGACGAGAGTGGCCGGACTCCGCGGTTCGCCGTCGTGCACCACCACTTCAATCGAGCCAGTTGCTGAGTCAGCAATCAGTTCATACGACTGGCCGGGGTCGCCTTTGCGCGAGTTGGGCTTTCGCAATTGAAGATCGGCTGTCAACGGGAATTCCCGACCGCAGTCATTGCAAGGGATCGTCACTGCCCACAGGTACGCCCAAGGGCGTTTGCCGTTGACCTTGGGATAGAAGTCGTCCGTCTCTGCTTCGTGGCGGTCACCGATCGATTTCACCAGGAACTCGACATCGCACAGCAGGCGCAGGTGCGGTTCGGGGTAGCGCATCGCGTGTTCGGGGTAGCCGTCGAATGGCAGCGGCGGTTCGTTCGACCAGTCCCGCAGCGGGTAGTCGGCGAGCAGCTTGCCCGCCAGCGTCGCCACGGGCGAGTAGTCGGTGCCGTAAGCCTTGATACCGAGCCGAGCTGCCTCAAGCGGAATCATCGCCCTGCCCGAGAACGGGTCAAGAACCGACGCTCCGTCGGGATAGTGCTCGGAGAGCTCGGCCACCATCTCGTCGTGCATCGCGTCGTGGCCAGTCATCGAAGCGCGCACCAAGTCGCACAGCCGTTCCTGTTCGTCCTCGTCATCAGGCCACGGCAACAGCGAGCAGGTCACCGCTGCCTTGGCCTGCGCCGAGGGTCGAGCTGCGAACCAGGGAAACAGAGTCTTCTCGGTCCGGCCCGAACCCCAGCCTTTTTTGGAGTTGGCGGTGACCTCCGCGCACGGGAACCAGCGTTCGATCATGCGGGTCATGCGGCCGCCTCGCTGTCGCCTTCTGTGTGTTCGGCTGACCCGGCATGCGTGGACCCCGCACGAGCGGCAGCCAAGTCGGAGCCCCGAATGCGCACGTTCGTGATCTCGACCGCATCGGAAGCAAAGAGAGTCGCCGGGTCGCGGTACTCACCGAACAACCGGCCGCCGTTGTCGCAGTCGTCGACGACGTACAGCCAGTAGGCATCGCCTTGAAGCGCTGCTTTCACCCATTCACCGCCGGTCAGCGTGATGCCGGTGCTCGCGGCGCTGCCTGCGATGCCCTTGACCTCAACCATCCGCTGCTCGCTGCCACGCCGAGCGTGCAGGTCGTAACCCTGACCCTCGGTCTGGACATCGGTGACGGCGAAGCCTTCGCTGCTGAGGCGGTTGACGACGTAGGCGATGGCGATCGACTCGCTGTCGCTTGCGTCGGGCGATGCGGCCGGTCCACGCCCGACCACTCGAGTCCACCCGAGTCGCCGCATCTCGCCCGGCACGCGTACCCGGCTCGCCTCATGCAGTGCCTTGATGCGCTCGCTCGTGACCTCTTCAAGCTGGCTGCGCAGTGCCCGCCGCTCATCGCGATCAGCGATCTCGTCGGTGAGCTGGTTGGGGAGATCGCGCAGCTGGCGCGCTGCGCCGCCTAGCCAATCATCGAGGCGCCTCTGCCGGCGACTGAGCTCGCGGTTGCGTTCGCGTGCCGCAGCATCCGCAGCGCTGGCTTCGACTTCGGGCGGGAGCAGCGGGGCGGCAGGTACCTCTCTGGGTACCCCCCCCCCCCCCCCCCCCCGTTCGGAAGGGTGCTCCTGACCAGGCACCGTCGGGACTTCACTGGGATCCGACGACGCTGCGGGCACGTCGGTCGTCAGATTCGCCAGCACGGCCCACGGCGCTGGACGAGCCCCCGCAGGTGTCGTCTTGACGGCATAGCAGCGTCGGCGTGGTGCAGCTCTGCCTTCGGCAATCTGGCCTTCGTACACATGCAGCTCGTAGTCGTCGGCTTGATTCGGATCAGCCAGCACAGCACCTCGCAGCAACGCCGACGCCACGTGCTCGCCGACGGCTTCCGCCAACTCCACGAACGCATCCTCACCTGGCCCGAGCACGATTGCGTCGGTGGTCACAGTGACACCCGCCGATTCCGCCCGCTGCATCGCGGATGCACTTGTTGCCACCAGACGTGCTGCCTCGTCGCCCGCTGGTAGCAGCGAGGCGGGCAAGGCCATGTTCCTGCCGCCAAGCAGCCAGAAGCCCGAGTCCGCAGCGGCCGATGGTTCGAACGTGATCGCGTCGGCCTCGGCTGCAACTGACGCAAATCGCTCCACGATGTGAGGATTGATCCGCTCCAGCCGGTCATCGTGCAGCACCTGATGCGCGGCGCCCAGTTCGACCCCGCTGGCCAAGTGCCGCTCGGCGCTGCGCTGGCGCTCATGAAGCTGCCGGAGCCGCTCCGAGGTAATCCGGCTGACGGCTTCCAGCGCAGACGAGGCGGCGTCGCCATCGTCGAAGCACCTGCCAAGCAGCTTGGCCAGATCCGTCACGCTGGCTTCGTCGAAGGCTTGCTCCGCTATCAGGCGCAGACTGTCGAAGATCTTGCCGTCGAGCTCATTGGCTGCCGCAACCAAGTTGTCGAGCAGCCGGGCCATCGCCTCGCCCTCGCGGGTGTCGGTGGCCACGATGTTGTAGAGGCGAACATCACGGCCTTGGCCGATCCGATGAATGCGACCCATGCGCTGCTCGAGCCGCACGAGCGACCACGGGATGTCCCAGTTGACCAGCACATGGGCGCTCTGTAGGTCGATGCCTTCGTTGCCGGCGTCGGTAGAGACCAGAACCTCGAATGCACCAGCGGAGAACTGTGCTCGGGTTTCGTCGCGAATTGCGTGTGAGTCGCGACCCGAATACGTCCGCGCCGTAAAACCTGCCGCCACGAACCGTTCTCGCAGCCAATGTGCAGTGTCGGCGTATTCCGTGAAGATGACTACCTGTTCACCCGAGCCAGCAGTGATGCCGTTCGGCGTCAGGCACTCGTCGATCATGCGCGGCCACTTCGACGCGGCCAATCCGTTCGTCATCGTCCCCGCTACGTCCACTGCTGAATCATGCACTCCTGCCGCTCGGCCGAGATCGTCGTCCAGCCGGCTCAGCAGCTTTGCAATGTCCCCCCGCTCTGCCTTCGCATCGGTGGAATTCTCATTGACGACACGGGCCTCCGATGCCGCCTCTTCGTCCTCGCCTTCGGGGTCGGCCTCGCGAGCCGCATCGGCCGGACTCTGGTAACCGATGCGAACAACGCGGCGACGCAGCGTCTCCGCCAATGCGTACAGCGATGACGCCGCCCGCTTGCCATACACCATGCGCGCCAGCGACCGGGCAGCCACTGGGAAGTAGCGATCGACGAGCGAGAGGGCCTCGTCGTAGTAGGCCCGCTCGGCGGCGTTCAGCGGAACTCTCACGTTGTCGGCCCGGCGAGCCTTGAAGAGCTGTTCGCCGTCGAAACCGACGAGTTCTTCCTTCATACGGCGCAGGAAGTGCATGGCGCCGGGCTTCAGCTTGTTCACCGGCTGGTTGTCGTTCACGTCGCTGACGACGGGGTACACGGCAGGGTCGACGAGATGCATCAGCGAGCGGAACAGCAGCTCGTTTCCGCGATGCGGTGTGGCAGTCATCAGCACCGCTCGCAGCGTGTTGTGGCACAGCATCTGGCCGACACTCCAGAGTGTCTGCGCAGTGGGTGTCATGCGGTGCGCCTCGTCGATGACCACTGCATCCCAACCTGCGTTGTTCGGGTGGATCGCCTCGTAGACCGCTGGATTGACCGCCGCCAGCTCCAGCGACACCACCCAAAGATCGTGTTGGCCGCTGAGCGCACCCTCACGCGCTGTCGCCGCGGTGATGCGGCGCAGGCCGCCACCCAGGAATCGTTCGAAGTCAAGCTGCCACTTGCTAACGAGGTGGGCCGGACACACGACCAGTGCCCGCCGAACGTGGCCGAGGCGCTGCGCCTCCCGCAGCCACAGCCCGCCCATGATGGTCTTTCCGGTGCCTGGTTCATCAGCCAGCAGGAACCGCAGCATCGGCTGGCGAAGCATATTCCCGTACACGGCCTCGCTCTGATGGGCATACGGCCGCAGGGGGCTGCTCGCCAGCACGGAGGGATACGGGGAACCGCACGTGTGACGCATCCACGCCGCCCACATGCCAGCCAAGACCTCAGCCGGCGACGCGGAGGCATCGGCTTTGAGCACCTCCACTCGCTCAGCATCTTCGGCTGTCAGATCTAGTTGACGAAGAGAGCCGTCCGAATCAGTGACGAATAGACGTAGGCCTGGTGCGCCATCCGGTTGCGGTACTGCTCCGCTCACCGTCACGATCTGAGACTCGCCCCGCAGTCGTATGTGCTGGCCAACCTCGAACGTCACGGCGACAGACTAGGACGAGGGATCTTCGGCATCCGGCGATCGACTGACCTCAGCATCACGTGGTGCCGCCCGGGCACCCAAGGAAGCTGCGCGATCTAACTCATACGACGGTCAGGACCAGGGATCCTCGGGTCCGGCGGGCGGCCGAGGTGCTGGCGTCGTTGCCTCGGCGATGACCTGAGCGGCGGCGGCCGCGCCGGAACCGCCAACTGGGGCGTTGATGGCTGCCAGGGTGGCTTCGATGGTGCCGAGCGTGCCGAGCAGCATCGGCGGATTCAGGTGGCCCATGTGACCGATGCGGAACTCGGCGTCGGCGTTGCCGGTAATGCTGAGCCCGAGCGTGAGACCCGCTTCGGATTCGCATGTGGCGCGCAGCTGCTGGGCGGACACCCCGCCGGTGCGGATCATCGTGACCGAGTTCGACCGATGCGCGGGATCCACCACGTTCAGCTCGAGCCCGCCGGGAGCCGACCAGGCGTCGACGGCTGCGTGGATGGCGCTCGCCATCACGCGATGGCGCTCCCAGACGTTCTCGAGGCCTTCCTCGTCGATCATGTCGAGTGCTTCCGCCAGACCCCACAGGTGCTGGACGGGCGGCGTGCCGCAGAAGATCCAGTAGTGAGCATCGGGATCGGTGCGCCTCGTCCAGTCCCAATAGGCGGTGCGCAGATCAGCTCGCTGATGCGCTTCCCACGCCTTGGGACCGACCCAGACCATGCCGAGGCCCGGCGGCACCATCAGACCCTTCTGGCTGCCGGCCACGGTGACGTCCACCCCCCACGCGTCCATCTCGAACGGCTCGCACCCCAGCGAGGCAACGCAATCGGCCATCAGCAGCGCGGGGTGGTCGGCATCGTCCATCGCTCGGCGAATCGCAGCGATGTCGTTTCGCACCGATGACGCTGTGTCGGTCTGCGCAACGAGCACGGCGGCGAATTCCCGCCCGACATCGGCCAGCAGCCGCTCGGTGACGGCCTTTGGCGCGATGGCCGCTCGATCGGCAGCGTGCAGCACTTCGAACTTGACACCGCTCATCGCGGCCATCTCGGCCCAGTTCGTGGCGAAGTGGCCCACTTCCAGCACGAGCACCTTGTCGCCGCGCGACAGCGTGTTGGTGATGGCCATCTCCCAGGCACCGTGGCCGTTGGAGATGGCGATGTAGGCGCGGTTCTCAGTCCGAGCAACGGCAGGCAGCCGCTCCAGCAGCGAGTAGGTGAGGTCCACCACTTCGCCCTCGTAGATATTGGGGATCGGCCGGCGCATCGCGTTCAGCACCCGATCAGGGATGACCGACGGGCCGGGAATCATGACCAGCGGCCGGCCGTATCGCAGCGACATCACAGCTCCCTCCGGCAGCCGCACCTGCCAGCGCCCTGCCAAACGCCATCAGCCTAAGGAGGCTGAGCCCCAGGCCGGAGCGCACGCGTAGGCTGCGCTCAGGTTCGTGTCCTCGATACGCCAGCCCACACAGGGAGATTCCACGGTGAGCAGCAACGCACTCATCCATCCGTTCTCGGTCCTCAGCCGCGATGAGAACGAGTTCATCGAGATCGTTTCCGGAGAAGGCGTCATGCTGCGCGACGCCGCCGGCAACGAGTACATCGACGCGCTCGCCAGCCTGTGGCTGTGCCAGATCGGGCACGGCAATCGCACCGTCATCGATGCGATCAACGCGCAGCTGGAGCTGCTGCAGACGTACAACACGTTCGAGCCCTTCTCCAATGGACCCGCCACCGAAGTAGCCGAGATGATCCGGGCGCGCTCGCAGCACCCCGATGGCCGGGTGTTCCTGGGCTGCTCAGGCTCGGAGGCCGTCGACACAGTCCTGAAGTTCGCCCGCCGCGTCCACCGGCTGCGCGGCCACGAGGACCGCCAGATCATCGTGCGGCGCACCGGCGGCTATCACGGCGTGAATGTCGGCGGCACCAGCGTGCAGGGCCTCGAGCCGATCCGGGACGGCTGGGGTGACCTGCTGCCCCATGTCGTCGAGATCCCCAACGACGACGTCGAGCCGGCGGCGCAGCTGTTCGCAGAGCACGGCGAGCGCATCGCGGCGGTCATCACCGAGCCGATCCAGGGTGCGGGCGGCGTGATCCCGCCCCCACCGGGTTACTTCGAAGGGTTGCGCCGGCTGTGCGACGAGCACGGCGCGCTGCTCATCTTCGACGAGGTGATCTGCGGCTTCGGCCGTACGGGAAGCTGGTTCGGCGGCCAGACCTTCGGGGTCGTCCCCGACATGTTCACGTTCGCGAAGGGCGTGACGTCGGGCTACATCCCGCTGTCGGGCGTGGTGGTGTCACGCGAGATCGCGGACGCGCTCGAAGCCGACGAGAACAAGTTCATGCACGGCTACACCTATTCGGGCCACCCCACGGCGTGTGCGGCCGGTGTCGCCAACATCGGCGTCATCGAATCCGAAGGGCTGGTGGAGCGGGCCAACCACATCGGCGACCGGATGGAAGAGGGCTTCCTGGCGCTCCAAGGCGACGGCATGATCGACAGCTACCGGGGCCTCGGCGGCATCTGGGCGTGCGATCTGGGCCGCGATGCCACCGAGGCTCGTGAGGCGTTCATGAAGCGGGGCGTGATCTCGCGTCCCATCGGCAACGCACTCGGTTTCTGCCCGCCGCTCATCATCACCGATGACGAGATCGGGCAGATGTTCGACCGGCTCGACGACGCGCTGCGCGCCACGGCGCCCTAGGTCGCTTCGCGACGGAAAGGAATGACGACCATGGAGAGTGCCGAGACGCGGGCGTTGATGGAGCGCTACTACGCAGCGCTGACCACCGCAGACCGAGACACCATGCTGGCGTGTCTCGACCCGGAGGTCACTTGGGTGCTGCCCGAAACGGCCGCCCAAGGCAACGCAGTCGACACGATGACGGGCGCAAGAGAGGTGGTGGAGGCTCTGGGGGGCCGTGTCGTGCGGCAAACCTTCGACATCTCCCAGCCGATCAGCCTCGAGGTCCGCAGGATGATTGTTGACGGCAGTACCGCCGTGGTGCAGCAGCGGCTGACAGCCACTGCCAAGGCCACCGGCCGCGACTACGACAACCAGTACTGCTGGGTGTACGACTGCCGCGACGGCCTGATCGCCCACATGGAGGAATACACCGACACGCTCTACGCAGCTCAGCGGATGGGATGGGACGTCACATGAGCACCTACGACATCGTCATCAAGGACGGGATGATCTTCGACGGCACCGGGGCACCGAGGGTGCGCGGCGACATCGGCATCGCCGGCGGACGCATCGCCGCTGTCGGCCGGGTCGATGCCCGGGAGGGCGGCAAGGTCATCGACGCCTCCGGCATGCACATCGCTCCCGGATTCGTCGACCTGCACACCCACTACGACGCGCAGGTCTTCTGGGACCCCTACTGCACGCTGTCGGGCTGGCACGGCATCACCTCCGTCGCCATCGGCAACTGCGGCTTCGGCTTCGCCCCCGTGGATCCCGACATGCGCGAGTACGCGATGCGCTCGATGACCCGCGTCGAGGCCATTCCCTACGAGTCGATGCGCCAGGGCATGCCCTGGGACTGGGTGACCTTCCCGGAGTATCTGGACAGTCTCGAACGCACGCCCAAGGCGCTGAACATCCTGCCGTATGTGCCGATCGGCCCGATGCTGGTGATGGTGCTCGGCCTCGATGACGCGAAGTCTGGGCGGCTGCCCACCGAAGGCGAGCACGAGATGCTGGCCAAGCTGGTGCATGAGGCCATGGATGCGGGCGGCTGCGGCTGGTCTGCCCAGCGGCTGCCACCGACGGGCCCCGCTGCAGTGCAGCGCGACTGGGACGGCACCCCGATGCCGACCGACATGATGAACGACGAGACCGCCCGGGTACTGGCCCGCGTGCTGGCCGAGCGCAACGAGGGCGTCGTGCAGATGACGCTCACCAGCGGCAACGTCGCGCACGACATGGCCCACCTCGAAGAGATCGCATCGATCAGCGGCCGGCCGCTGCTGCACAACGTGGTGCAGGCGTTCGAGGACAAGCCCAACATCCACCGCCGTCAGATCGAGTGGCTGGAGCGCTGCCGCGAGCAGGGCGTCCCGGTGTACGGCCAGGGCGTGACCAGCGATGCCGGTTTCACCTTCACCCTCGAAGACTGGAATCTCTACGACGACTCAGAGGCCTGGATGGAAGCCTGTATGGGCGACAAGGAGGAGCGCTTGGCCAAGATGGCCGATCCCGGCCGGCGCCAAGCGCTCAAGGACACCATGCCGCGCACCGCCACTGCGGGGATCGAGACCGTGACCATCCTGTCCCCTCGCAGCGAGTCGACCGAGCAGTACCGGGAGATGTCCGTGGGCCAGGCAGCCGAGCTCGCCGGTAAGCATCCGGTCGACCTGATGCTCGACGTTGCCGTGACAGACGGGCTGGACACCTTGTTCTTTGTGGCGCCGCCGCAGGGCAACTCAGAGCTGCTGCGCGACGTGGTGCAGTACCCGCACATGCTGTTCGGCGTGTCCGACGGCGGGGCGCACACCAAGTTCCTCACGGCCGGCCGGTACCCCACCGAGACGCTCTCCGAGCAGGTCCGCGAGAACCAGTGGGTCACCTACGAGGAAGCTCACCGGCGCCTGTCAGCGCTGCCGGCACAGCTCGCCGGATTCCGCGATCGCGGTCTGATCCGCCATGACGGCCCTGCCGATGTGGTGGTGTACGACCCCGAGAACCTGGCGGTCGGGCCGAACGAAGTGGTGCACGACCTGCCGGGCGGCGAATGGCGCCGCATTCAGAAGGCCAGCGGCTACCGCAGCGTCATCGTGAACGGCCAGGAGACCATCTCCGAGGACACCCAGACCGAGACCTACAGCGGCCAGCTCCTCCGCCACGGCGGCTAGCCGCACACCTCATCGACAACCTGGGGGACATCATGACCACGTATGCGGGTGAGCGGCTGATTCACGACACCGACAGCCACCTGATGGAGCCGGTGGACTGGCTGGCGAGCTATGCCGACAGTTCGGTAGCCGTCAAGCTCCGGAACCTGAGCCTGGCCGGGGGCGGCGATGCGGCCACGTTCGAGCTGGTGGAGCAGTGCTGGGCACGCCGCGACGACCCCGAAGAGACGGCCAAGCTGGCCGCCGACGTGGTGGGCGGGCCGAAGGGGTACTTCGCCTACGGCTCCATGGATGCCAACGAGCGCGTCGGTGCGCTCGACCAGCTGGGTTTCGCCAGCCAACTGGTGTTCACGACGTTCGCTCACACGCAGTTCCATGCCCGAGGCGATGTCGACCTGGCCTATGGGGGCGCAGCGGCCCACAACCGCGGCATCGCCGACTTCTGCTCGGTGGATCCGCGGTTGCTGGGCGTGGCGTTTGTGCCGCTGGAAGACCCGCAGCGCACCGTCGAGTGCGCACGCGAGGCCATCGAGGTGGGATGCAAGGCCGCATGGATCCCCCACGGCGTACCGACCGAGCTGAGCCCCACGCATCCCGACTTCGACCCGCTGTGGGCGCTGCTGTCCGAAGCCGGCGTGCCGGTGCTCATGCATCTCGGGCCCAACGGTGGCAACCAGCTGCCGAAGACGTACCACAACAACGGGCGCATCCCTGGCAAGGACTTCGTTGGCGGCGGCGAGAACATGCGCTCGAAGGACTTCCTGAACCTGTACCACGACGCGGAGAACCTGCTCGCGTGCATGGTGCTCGACGGCATCTTCGAGAAGTTCCCCGAACTGCGGTGCGGGCTGATCGAGCTGGGCGCGGGCTGGGTGCCGAACCTGCTGCGCTCGCTGGACAACAGCGTCAAGGCATTCGGACGTCACGAGCCTGAGCTGGCGAAGCTGACCATGGCCCCCTCGGACTACATCCGCCGCCAGGTGCGTTTCACGCCCTGGCACTTCGAGGACGTGGGCTGGCTGGTGTCGAACAGCGGGCCCGAGCTGTTCCTGTTCTCGTCGGACTGGCCGCACCCCGAAGGCGGCCGTGACCCCATAGCGGAGTTCCAGGCGTCGTTCACTGCGGCTGGCCTGAGCGAGGGCGCGACCGCGCCGTTCTGGGCCGGCAACGCCTCGTTCCTGCTCGGCGTCTAGCGCTGCTGGGGCCCGCTTGGGCCGACGGTAGATTTGGCGTCGCAGCGCTGCGATGGCCGCGCCCGGCGGCCCGTGTCGCGGCGCAGGAGAGCAGACATGGCTGAGAACCCCGATCAGCAATCCGAAGGCCGGCAGCCCCGCACGGCCCTGCTCGTCGTGGACGTGCAGCCCACCTTCTGCGAAGGCGGGGCTCTGCCGGTCGAGGGCGGCAACGCCGTGGCGTCGCGAGTGGCGGACCTGCTTGCCGGCGAGCACGGCTACGACCTAGTGGTGACCACCCAGGACTGGCACATCGACCCGGGCGACCATTTCAGCGATCAGCCCGACTTCGTCGACACCTGGCCGCCCCACGGCGTGGCCGGCACGGCCGAGGCCGAGCTGCATCCCGCACTCGGCGCTGTCGCCGACCGCATCGACGCGGGCGTGCGCAAGGGCATGCACGCTGCCGCCTATTCGGGCTTCGAAGGCGTCGACAACGACGGCCGCACCCTCAACGACGTCCTGAGCGCTGCAGGTGTGCACGAAGTCGACGTGGTCGGGATCGCGTTCGACCATTGCGTGCGCGCTACCGCGATGGACGCTGCCGCGAACGGCTACGCGACCACAGTGATCGACGGACTCTCCGCCTCAGTGGCGCCCGAGACCGAGGCTGCAGCACGTTCCCAGCTCGCCGGCGCTGGCATCGACGTCATCGCCTCTCGCTGAACTGCGCGTTCAGCCGGCCAGCGGTCTCGACGCTTTAGAGGGTCTCCTGCTCGATCATGAACTCGCTGGCGGCCTCGGCGATCCGCCGGTGGTTGCGGATGACCTCGTCCATTACGAAGTGCAGGAACCGCTCGCAGAAGTCGGGGTCCAGGCCCTCGGCCAGAGCGATCTGGCGCAGTCCGTCCACCTGCTGGTGCTGACGAACCAGGTCCACCGGCGGCAGGTCGTTGTTGGCTTTGTAGACGCCGATGTCGTGGGTGATGCGGAAGCGCTCGGCCAGCAACCGCACGAGCGCTGCGTCGACTTCGTCGATGCTGCTGCGATGGGCGGCGAGCTCGTCGTCGGTCATCGGTCCTGTTTCTAGCCCGTTGAGTCGCCGCAGGCACCGGCAAGGCAGTCGTGAAGTTGCGCGGCGGGGTCCAGCGGGCGTGGGCGGCACCGGCCACGCCTTGGCTACGGTTTGCGGCCGTGAGCCAATCGGGTGCGAACGACGGCCTGCGCGGCCGCACGGCTGTCGCCGGCGTCGGCGAGACGACGTACTACAAGCGCGGCCAGTCGCCGGACCCGGAGTTCGTGCTCGTGCTCAGGGCGATCATGACGGCGTGCGAGGACGCCGGCATCAACCCACGAGAGATCGACGGGTTCTGCTCGTACAGCAACGACCGCAACACGCCGGCCCGGCTGGCCAACGCCCTCGGCCTCGAAGAGCTGCGCTACTCGAACATGCAGTGGGGCGGCGGGGGCGGCGGCGCTGCAGCCGTCGTGCAGAACGCCGCCAGTGCAGTGCACGCCGGATCGGCCAACGTCGTGGTGGCCTACCGGGGGCTGGCCCAAGGCCAGTTCGGCCGCTTCGGCCAGGGCGGGCGCCGCCCGGCCGTACGGGGCGAGTTCGCCTACACGCTTCCCTACGGCGTGATGAGCCCGGCCCAGATGTACGCCATGCGCACCACCCGGTTGATGCACGAGCACGACATCGACCGGTCCACCATGCGGGCGGTCGCTCTGGCCGCCTACCACCACGCGCAGAACAATCCCCGAGCAGTGATGTACGGCCGCCCGCTGGACGCCGAGACCTACGACACGTCCCGCTGGATCACTGAGCCGTTCCGGCTGTACGACTGCTGCCTGGAGAACGACGGCGGCGCCGCCATGGTCGTCACCTCAGCCGAGCGAGCCGCCGATCTCAGCGACACACCGGTGCTGGTGCTGGCGGCCCAGCAGAGCGGCGGCCACCGCTCCGGGGCGTGGGTGCACAACCCGACCGACTACGCGACCTCCAGCTTCAAGCTCGGGGCGCAGCACCTGTATGAGCAGGCCGGCGTGACACCCGACGACGTCGACGTGGTGCAGAGCTACGAGAACTTCACTGGCGCCGTGGTGATGAGCCTGATCGAGCACGGCCTGTGCACCTACGAGAACGCCAACGAGGTGCTCACGTTCGAGAACCTGCGGGCCGACGGCGGCTCGATCCCGCTGAACACCAGCGGCGGCAACCTGGCCGAGTGCTATATGCACGGGCTCGGCATGCAGATCGAAGCAGTCCGACAGGTGCGGGGCGACTCGACCAACCAGGTGCCGAACGTCAACGTGTCGCTGTCGAATGCCGGCCCGATGGTGGAGATTGCGTCAACAGCGATCTACGGCACCGCCGAGGCGCTGGGATGAGCGCGCTCGCCGAGGGCACCTACCTGCCGAAGGGCCTGACGCAACCCGCACCGCTGCGTGACGGGCTGGATGCGCCCTATTGGGAGGGCACGCGCAACCACGAGCTGCGGGTGCAGCGATGCGCCGACTGCGGCACCCACCAGTGGGGGCCGGACTGGATGTGCCACGCCTGCCAGTCGCTCAATGTCGAGTGGGTGACCGTCGAGCCCACGGCCCGCATCTATTCCTGGCAGCGCGTGCACCACCCGGTGCATCCGGCACTGGCCGACCATGGTCCCTACATCGTTGTGCTCGTCGAACTGCCCCACGCCGACAATCTGCGCATGCTCGGCAACCTGCTCGGCGATCCGATGCAAGACATTGCCATCGGCAGCAGCGTCGAGGCAGTCTTCGAAGACCACGACGACGGCAGCCCGCCGTTCACGCTCGTCCAATGGCAAGTCGCTACCGCCTGAGCTAGCGCTCCGGGAGCGAGAGGTGGCCAGCTTCACTCCACGAAGAGGCCTGCCTCCGATATTTCATCCCTGGTCTTGCAGATGTGTTCCGTCAGGATCGTCCAAGTCTTCTTGGAGTCATGCTGAATGCGGCCTGCCACGCAGCTCGGATGCACCGAGAACTTCTCGGCAGTTGCCTCGATGTGCCGGAGCGCCTTCTCCTTGTTGAATCCATCCGGGAACAACCACTGTGAGACCTGCTCATTGGCTTCCACTTCAGTCGGATCAAGCGTCCGCGACGTGTCCTGAATGTCATCCAGGATCGATGATGCCGACTCAACGGTGATGTGGCCCTTGGTCAAGTGGGCACATTCATGCAACAGAGTGAAGACGACACTGTCGAAGCGGTCTCTGCATACGGTCAAGCCGATCACAGGACGGCCATCTGGCAGGAACGTCGTGGCGCCTGCCAGCCGCGTGTTGCGAAGTTCGCGGCAGAAGACGACTCGCACGCCGCATGTCGCCAAGAGCTCCACCGCCCGAGGGATGGATCGCGGGCCGTGCCGCAACACCCTGGGCAAGCGCTGAGCGATATCCGCGAGCTTCTCAAGGTCAAACTCTTCGACCTCTTGGCGACTCGCGATATGTCGGATTCGCATCAGCCACGCCTGCTGCTTTAGCTCTGGGTCGGCTGGCCCGCTGAGTCGCCGGGCTGCATAGGAAATTGGCGGCGGCACATCCTTGCTCGTGATGCCGAAGAACTCACGTATGGCAGCTTCGGGGGTCTCAGCGCCAGCATGCGGAAGCCAACCCCTCTCGATGGCTTCTTTCAGCGGAAATGCCTCTTGAAGTCGCTTCTCGCGAAGTTCATCCAGGCGGGCTACTGGCGTCGCCGACGGGGTTCGACGCTCGCCGCTTGTCGGGGAGCTCTCGCTGTAGATGTGACCGAGCAATTGCTCGATGGATGGCCGGGAAGCGTACGGGTCGATACCTGCAGCGTCCTGTGTGGATTCGATGAATGCTTCGGCGGTCTTCCGATCCGTGTCGTTCAGGCCCTCGAGCGACGGCGCTTGGTCGCGTTCGCCCTCGAGGAAATCGAGATACGCAGCTCGGAACATCGAGAGACCGTCGTGCTGCGAACTCATCGTTGCACCTTCTCTCGCTCTCTAGGGAATTGTCTCATTCCGTGATTCTGTAGGGGTATCGGGGATGGGCTTCGAGACGTCGCGACGCCTCTTCGTACAGCTGGCCTACGCGCTGCGGGGTCAGGCCTAGTTCGTCGCCGAGTTGCTTGCGGGAACGCTGCAAGAACTTGATCTCCAAGAAGATCTTCTTCTCTCGGCCGCCGAGGATCTCGCGTGCGAGATCACGCAGGCTGAGCGCACTCTGGATCGCGAGCACTTCTTCTTCGGGGTTGAGGTTTCGATCAGGGAAGGTCTGAAGCACGCTCGTGGTGACCGCTCCATCCGGCGACGGTGATTCAGCATCCCCTGATACGACGTAGAGCTCGACCCGGTGGTCAGTCGGCGACAGGTGCTTCCGCGCCGCGTCCAAAGCATCCATCGCTTTGTTCTTGGCAACGACTGTGCCGAGCGCGCACCAGTCCTCCACAGCCTCGGCATCAGGATGGGTCAGCAGCGCCAACGTTGCCTCCTGCAGGACATCATCTGCACTCGCGCCGCCGATGATCACCCGCTCGGAGGCTGAGTTGCGGGGCACCGGCCTGCGGTTCTTGAAGAAGACCTTCTGTATCGCGGCGTACATGACGTCCAGCACATTGTCAAGACGAGCGCGATCGCGCAGGAGGGGATGCTCGGTGTCCCTGGCTTGGCTACTCGACGACATGTCTCTCTATTGTCGGAAACGGATGCGACATCGAAAGCGCGGGATCCACTTTCGACTCGGGTCACGCCCCCGACAAGTGGTCAGAAGCACTCGGTGACCCGAAGGAGCATGCCGATGTCTGACCAACCCAACGTCGTAGATCTGGGGCGGCTCATCCCGTTCACCATTGACGGCGAAGAATACCAAACGGCTGATCTGAGCCAGCGAGCCGCTGACCTGCTGAAACTCGCCGGCCGTGATCCGGCTGCGTTCGACCTCGGAGAGATCGAGGGCAAGGATCGGCCCCGGACCAAGAAGTTCCGCGATGACGAGATCGTCGAGATCCGCAAGGACGCTCGATTCGTCTCGATTCGGCAGTCCGCTCCGGTTGCCTGATGGCGGGTCCCCTACAAGCCTTCCTCGATGACATGGACGGGCTCGGCCTCTGCCCTCGGGTAGAGGCCGAGCTCGTCGTGTGTGATGTTGTCCCGGTGGCAGGCGCCCGCGCCGGCAACTCGCTGTCGCTCGGCGTTGCGGTCGACGAAGTCAACAACTGGCCTACTGCACCCCCGCACTGGATCCACCTGCCAGCACAAGTCCAATTTCGCGCCACCAACAGCGAGGCATCTTCGAAGCCGGGCTGGCTGCGCCACAGCCGCAATCACGCTGGCTGGGGTGACGCGCCAGCGGCCGTGTGCTGGCATGCCCACCTTCAGGCCGTGCTTGGTGAGGCAGTCGGATGAGCAGGTCGTTCTCTGTCGCCATGACAGCCGGTACCCATCACGCGCTTCGTGCCGTGCTCGCTCGAGATGACCGCCAAGAAGATGTCTGCCTTGCGCTATATCATCCGTCAACCGGCGAGCAGCGCACCACGGCACTGCTGGCTTCGGTCGTGCCGCCTGCTGACACTGATCGGGCCGTCCACGGCAATGCGACGGTGTTCGGCGAATACATGCTGCGCGGGGCAGAGCGAGCCCGCGACGACGGCTGCGGCCTGATGTTCGCTCACAGCCATCCCGGGGCCTCGGATTGGCAGCCGATGAGCGGCCCCGACCGAGAGGCTGAGGCCAGCTATGCCAACCTCGTTCGCGAGATCACGGGTCTGCCACTGGTGGGCATGACACTGGCGACAAGCGATGAAGCCTGGTCCGCGAGGCGTTGGGACATCGGTGCTGGCACGGGAGTCGACTGCACTCACGCCGAGAACGTACGTGTCATCGGCGAGCAGCTGCGTGTGTCGTGGAACGAACAAATGCGCCCTTCTCCGTTCGCGTCAACAAAACAAGAGCGCACGGTCAGCGCATGGGGCGACAAGTGCCAGTCTGACCTCGTTCGTCGCCGCATTCTCGTGGTGGGGGCTGGAAGCGTCGGAATGGATGTCATTGTCCGACTGGCTGCTTCGGGCGTTCAACGACTCACCGTCATGGATTTTGACGTCGTCGAGGAGAAGAACCTGGATCGCCTCATCGGCGCCGCGCAGCGTGATGTAAGGCTGCGCAGGCCAAAGATCCACGTAGCGAACCGTCTCGCGCTCGCTTCTTCAACTGCTGAGCGTCGACAGTTCGAGTTCTCGAGCCGCTCAATCTGTGAGCCAGAGGGGTTGAGCTTGGCCCTCGATCACGACCTGATCTTCTCATGCGTCGATCGGCCTTGGCCACGTGCCGTGCTCAACGGTCTGGCGTACAGCGACCTGATCCCGGTGATCGACGGTGGCATCGCCATCGACACAAACAGCCGCGGCCAGATGCTCAACGCCACATGGCGCAGCCACGTAGTCCGCCCAGGGCGACCCTGTCTCGCTTGCAATCGACAGCTCGATCTGGGCTTGGTGACGCCGGATCGGCAGGGAAACCTTGACGACCCGAGCTATATCGAAGGCGCCGGCATCGCCCCTGAAGACGATGGTCAGAACGTGTCGGCATTGTCAGCAAGCGTTTCTGCGGGTCTTCTCGCCCAATACGTCAGCTTCAGCGTCGCACCAGGGGGCATCGGAGACCCCGGCCCCATCCAGTACAGCCTCAGCAGTCACTTCCTCGATCATCGAGATGACGCCATTCGGCCGCACTGCCCCGTGGAGCCCAGCGAAGCCGTCGGCGACCTCCGTCCCGATCTCTCGGGTGAACATCCGATGGCTGAGGAGCAGCGTCAGATGGCGGCCGCTGTCGACCGACGTACACGGGTGCTGCGGTGGGCCGACAACCGGCTGCAAGCACTTACCAACTGGATTGACCGACGATAGGGAGCAACAAGATGGGATACCTGCCGACAGCTACGACACAATGCCCTGCGGCAGAAAGCGAAGAAGGGGGCCGAGCGGGGCTGACGCCCAGCCAACGACTGACTCTCGTGTGGTTGGCATGCGCCACGGTTCTTGCCTTGCTAACCGGTGCTCGTCTCGCGATCGGCGGCTGGTGGTCGTTGGTCTTGACGTGGCTCGATTGGCCCTATCCCGGATGGCTCAATCTGCTCACCACAGCCATCGGGATTGCGACCGCACTCGTCGCTTGGTCCTGGCGCGATCGTGTCGAGGGAGTGTGGAGAGGGGTCACGCTGACAGCTTCGGCACTCTCGGCCGCCGTGAGCCTGTTCCTCATCGTTTGCGCTGTGTTGGCACTCATCTGGCTGATGTGGTGCCTGTTCGCGGGAGACGACGACGAGAACAGCGCCCATCGAGCTCGAGCGCCGAGGCGCCGAAGGAGACGGCGCCGCCGTCCCAGTCGGTATCGATACTGACACGCGACGCGCGGTCGGCACCATCCGATCTCTTGTGCCTGGTACAGCGCTCCAGTGCATCAAAGCTGGTGGTTGAGCCGACTTGGCACGCTGCGCTCGTCGCCACCAGTTCCGGACGCTCGTCCATAGGCAGGTTTCCGTCACTCATGCCGCGCTATTCGCTAGCTTCTGCCCCCGCTCGTCAGCGAGGGGACCCGAGACATGGACGATGAAGACGCAAATCCGTACATTGCCGACTTGTACAACCGCTATTTCCAAAGGCACCAGTCGTTTGCGGTCTCACGCATGCACAACGAGTTGCTCCGCGAGATCGATGAAGCTCGACAGCGAGGGGTATCCACGCTTCTTGCGCGGCACGTTCCCGTGGAGCCTCTTCCGTATGGCGTACAACAATTGGAGTTGATACGAGGCGACGGAAAGTACAGCGGCGACCAAGTGATCGTCGGGCCCTCGATGGCAGGTGTCCACACGAGCGATCCCGACCTCTCCGTTTGCATTCGAATCGACAAGGACGTTGCGCAAGAACTCATGCTCGACCTTGAAGACGGAAACGAGATCATGACTGCCGCGTTCTTCGACGGCGTAATCGTGCTACCGACTGATTTCAATTCGCCCGACGCAACATGCGGCGGAGGCATCTTCCGGGCGCTGCCACCGCATCGCCAGTTCGTGGAGTGGTTCTACGATCACGATGAGCGCGAAGAGCTTTGCCGCCTCGTTCGGGCTGTCGCAGAGTCCAAGGGAATGAGTCCTGACGAGCGCCGACGATGGCTCGAGAAGGAGACGGGCAACGACCCCGGATCGCAGTTCGCCGCAGAGTAGCTCTGTCGGGCTCCGCGACGGCGAGTGTCACCTCCTGACGCGAGCGCCAGCTACGCCGGCGAGCCCTACTCCTCGCTGGCGTCCTGCGGTTTGTTGGGCTTGGGACGCGGCCGGAACGCGTTCGTGGGCACATCCGCAGGGCCGACACCGGCTTTGGGGGTATAGACGCCCAAGGGGAGGCGTTGCGCCACTTCGGCTGGCGGATCGCCCTTCTGCTCATCCTTGGACATCTCATGCACCCTTCCGGCCCGAAGCCGCTAGCGGCATGAATTCTAGTGACTCAATGTCGGCCCATTTGAGGAGGATGCCGCCGTTGAGCCAAACGAATTCGTCTTCATCTTCTCCGAACGCGGGCTCGCCCGTGTCTTGGTCGAACTCGACCGCGTAAGCGATGTAGATGTCTTGATCGGGTCCTTCTGGGCCCACGTAGGAGGAAACAGGCGATGCTCTGGCATAGAGACCGCCGACCCAGCGCCCGGATCGAAGCCTGCACCGGATGAATCCCGGCTCGCGTGCTTCGAACAGCGCATCCCACGCTGTCGGGGCGCGGTTGGGCCCGGGCAGCTTGGACACAACCCGCTGCAGGATCGGTCGGCGAAGCGCTGACCTGAGCCGGACGCGGAATGGCTTTCGACGTACATGCTCCATCGAGTTGCGGGATCGCATTAGTAACCCGAGCCACCAACCAACTGCAGCCGGCACGGCGAGGTACGCGACGGGTGCGAGGTAGACAAACCACGGAAGCGCATTCCCATCGGTGAAGTCGTCCCAGTAGGACGAGACCACCCAGTGCAACGGCCATGCGCCAACAGCGAGACAGACGGCGGAGAGCCCGGCGAGACGCAGCAGCCAGTCCTTGAGCCGCCGCCCGTATCTCTGGACGTGACGCTCGAAGCCCCAAGCTGCGAAGGCGCCTGGCAGGAGCACAACCAAGAGCAACAGGGCAGCGTCGTAGCCGGTACTCACAGTTTCACTCTCCTCAACCTCTCTGCCCACCACGACATGTCGCCGTCAGACGACGGGCACCGCGTGAAGCCGATACGAATACCATCTCGCAGCGAACGCGGCCTCCACATTTTCCAGAGGCCGCGCGCGGAGCAGCGTGATAGCTGCAAGATGGCACCCACGACGGGTCGGAGGGTTGAGTGAACGCGCGGACTCACGGCGAGATGGTCGACTTCATCTGGAGCATCTGCAACCTGCTGCGCGGTCCGTACAAGCGCAACGAGTACCGCAAGGTGATTCTCCCACTGACGGTTCTGCGTCGCTTCGACTGCGTGCTCGCCCCTACCAAACAGGCCGTGCTCGATGCCTACGGAAAGTACGCCAAGCAGAGCGAGAGCCTTCGCCACGAGATGCTCAAGCGAGCCGCCGAGCAGACCTTCTATAACACGTCACGCCTGGACTTTCAGCTCCTACTCGATGACCCGAATCTGATCGCCCAGAATCTCAACGCCTACATCGCAGGCTTCTCGCCCAACGTCCGCGAGATCATGGAACGCTTCGATTTCGGTGCCCAGATCGCCCGTATGGACGAGAAGAACCTGCTGTTCCAAGTCGTCCGCAGCTTCTCAAGCCTCGACCTCTCTCCAGCGCGTATGGACAGCTCGCAGATGGGGTACGTGTTTGAGGAGCTGATCAGACTCGGTGCGGAGCAAGCCAACGAGGAAGCCGGGGAGCATTTCACGCCCCGCGAAGTGATCCGCCTAATGGTCAGCCTCTTGCTGACGTCGGAATCAGATCTCGCCAAGCCTTACGTCGTCAAGACGGTCTACGACCCCGCCTGCGGCAGCGGCGGGATGCTCTCGGAGGCCGAATCGTTCCTTCGCGGGCACAACGAGGACGCCAATCCGCGGCTATTCGGCCAAGACTGGAACGACGACGCTTGGTCCGTGTGCCGCTCGGACATGCTGATCAAGAACCACGACGCCGACCGCATCATCTTGGGCGATTCGTTCACTGCGGATGGCTACTCAGGCTGGACCTTCGACTACATGCTCGCCAATCCGCCGTTCGGCGTCGAGTGGAAGCAACAGCGGTGGTTCATCGAGAACGAACGCGACACGCAAGGCGCCAACGGACGATTTGAAGCCGGCCTGCCGCGCGTCAACGACGGCGCGCTGCTGTTCCTGCAGCACATGCTGCGGAAACGGCAGCCGGTGGAACCGGACGGCTCCGGCGGCAGCCGAATCGCCATCGTGTTCAGTGGATCTCCATTGTTCACCGGCGATGCCGGAAGCGGCGAGAGCAACATTCGGCGCTGGATCATCGAGAACGATTGGCTCGAGGCAATCGTTGCGCTGCCCGACCAACTGTTTTACAACACCGGTATCTCTACGTATGTCTGGGTGCTCACGAACCGCAAGGAAGATCGGCGACGCGGCAAGGTGCAGCTCATCGATGGTCGGCAGTTCTTCGAAAAGATGCGCCGCAGCCTCGGCAACAAGCGCAATGAGCTGTCGCCAGTCCAAATCGACGATCTCACGAGCATTCTCGGCAACTTCGCCGATGGCGAGACATGCGACATCACCGACGAAGACCCAGTCAATCATCAGCCTCGGACCCAGCCCCGTGTTGTCAGCAAGGTGTTCGCCAACGAAGACTTCGGGTACCGCAAGATCACTGTCGAGCGTCCGCTGCGCCTGAGTTTCCTGGCGACCGCTGAGCGCATCGGGCGCATCGAAACTGAGCCCGCGTTTATGAAGCTCGCAACGAGCAAGAAGAACCCGGGTCCAGCGCACGATGCCGAGATTGTCAAGGGCGAACTGCGCCAGCAGCAGCTGCGCGACCTTCTCGACGCGCTCGCTGACAGAACTGCTGGACAACTCATTGCTGATCGCGATGAGTTCCTCGCACGGTTGCGGCTTGTCGAGGAGAGCCAGCAGATGCGTTTGACAGCAGCTGAGCGGCGAGCTGTGGTTGCGGCATTGGGCGAACGCGATCCGAGTGCTGAACCCTGCCATGACAAGCACGGGCACGTGCCTGACCCCCGGCTACGCGATACCGAGACGGTCCCGCTCACAGAGGACGCCGACGAGTACATGCGGCGGGAGGTGCTGCCACACGTGCCCGACGCGTGGGTGGATCACAGCAAGACCAAGATCGGGTACGAGATCCCGTTCAACCGTCACTTCTCCGTCTACGAACCGCCTCGACCGCTCCAAGCAATCGAAGCCGATCTCAAGATGCTCGAGGCCGAGATCGCCCAGTTGCTCACTGAGGTCACTACGTGAAGCAGCCTTATCCAAACTACCGCAACTCAGGTAACAGCTGGATCGGAGAGATCCCGACGCACTGGAGCATCACGGACCTCTGCCGCGTCGGTTCGTTCTTCAAGGGCGGCGGCGGGACGAAGGAAGACGAGGCGGAGGAGGGATACCCCTGCGTCCGGTACGGCGACCTCTACACCCGTCACGACTTTCACATCAGGGAAAGTCGCTCGCGCATCAGCCCAGAGCGCGCCGCTGCATACACGAAGCTGCAGCACGGAGACCTACTGCTTGCCGGATCGGGCGAGACGCTGGAAGAAATCGGCAAGTCCGCCGTGAATCTCCTTCGTGAGCCAGCCTTCTGTGGCGGCGACGTCGTCATCTTTCGTCCCGAGGTTGACATCGACGCCACCTACTTGGGCTACGCCGCAGACTGCGCCCCATCTCGCCACCAGAAGTCGTGCATGGGTCGCGGTGTCACTGTGATGCACATCTACAGCAAGGAACTCAAGTATCTCGCCATCCCTGTACCGCCCTTGGAAGAACAGAAGCAGATCGGCGCGCACCTCGACTATGTGTCCGCTCGCATCGATGAGCTTGTTCAGCGAACCGGCTTCAAGGATCGAGGCGACCAAGCAACGGGCGCGGTAGGTGCGCTGATAGAGCGGCTTCAGGAGTACCGAACCGCCATCATCGCAGCTGCGGTGACTGGGAAGATCGATGTTCGGGATGTAGTGGCGGAAGGGTCCGAGGACGCAGCGTGAAGTCAGAACAAGCCGATGAGGCGGCACTCGAATCGACAATCGTGTCGATGCTGACTGACGTGGGGTGGGCCGAGGGCGACCGCGCTGAGTGGGACGTCGATTTGGCACTGTTCCCAGCCCGCGTCGTGGCATTCCTGCAATCTGCCCAGCCGGAACTCTGGGCAGAGATGGCTGCGCTACATGGCGGCGACCTAGAGGACAGGATTATCGCGACGTTGGCACGCGAACTCGACAAGAAGGGCACGCTCGATGTCCTTCGCCACGGATTCAAGTTCTACGGCAAGACACATCGACTCGCGTGGTTCAAGCCAGCGCACAGCCTCAACCCTGAAGCGGTGCAGCAATTTGCCAGCAACGAGTTGTCCGTCACCCGCCAAGTGCGGTGCCACCCGGGTGAAGCCGACACAGTGGATCTGGTCATGGCGCTCAATGGAGTGCCAGTGGCCACCTGCGAACTGAAGAATCCGTCATCGAATCAGCATTGGCGCGACGCCGTGCGGCAGTACCGCGAGGACCGCGACCCCAATGCACCGCTGTTCAGGTTCCGCAAGCGGGCCCTCGTGCACTTCGCTGCTGATACCGAGCAGGTCCACATGACGACGCGCCTTGCGAAGGCCTCGACGCGTTTCTTGCCGTTCAATCGCGGCAGCCATCCGGGTGAAGTGACATGCGGAGCCGGCAACCCCCAGCACCCATCCGGGTATCGGACCGGCTACCTCTGGCAGGAAGTGCTCGAGCGCGAACGCTTCTTGGAGGTCATCGGCTCCTACATGTTCCTCGAGCGTCGCGACGAAGCGGTCTCGGACCACACGGGCACGCGCACCGCCCCACGCGAGACGCTGGTCTTTCCTCGCTTCCACCAGTTGCATGCCGTCGAAGCGCTCGTCGAGACTGCACGGGCAGAGGGACCCGGTCACAACTACCTCATTCAGCACTCCGCAGGCAGCGGCAAGACCAACTCGATCTCATGGCTCGCCCATCACCTGTCCAGCCTGCACAGCACCAAGGACGAAAAGGTCTTCAACTGCGTCTTGGTCATCACTGATCGACGTGTGCTTGACGCGCAACTGCAGCAGGCGATCTATCAGATAGAGCACGCACAAGGCGTCGTGCAGGCGATTGACCAGGATTCCCAGCAGCTCGCCCAGGCCCTGGTGGATAACACGAAAATCGTCATCACCACATTGCAGAAGTTTCCGTTTGTCATGCGCCAGCTGCTCCGGCTCGCCGGTGCGGATTCAGGCGAGACGCCCGATGCGAGCGAGCATGCCCAAGCGGCCGAGTGGGCCAAGAAGCTGGCCTCACGGAAGTACGCGATCATCGTCGACGAAGCACATTCGAGCCAGACCGGTGAGAGCGCCCACGACATGAAGTCGCTGCTCGGTGCCGCAGGCGCGACCGGCGACGAAGCTCCGGAAGACTGGGAGGACGGCCTCAACGCTGTCGTGGCTTCACGCGGCCGGCAGCCGAACCTGAGCTTCTTCGCGTTCACCGCCACGCCGAAGGGAAAGACGATCGAGCTCTTTGGTCGGCCTGGGTCAGACGGCAAGCCGGAGCCTTTCCACAGCTACAGCATGCGCCAGGCCATAGAGGAAGGCTTCATCCTCGACGTTCTGGGGAACTACACCGACTACGACACCTTCTACCGGCTGGTCAAGACCGCCGAGGAGGATCCCCAGTTCCCTCGGCGTGAAGCGGCGAAGAAGCTCGCGAGGTTCTCGCAGCTACATGCCCATCGGCTGGAGCAACAGACGTCAGTCATCATCGAGCATTTTCGAGAACATGTACGGCCATGCATGGGCGGCAGGGGGAAAGCGATGGTGGTCGCATCGTCCCGCCTGCATGCCGTGCGGTACATGGAGACGTTCACGAAGTACATCGATGAGCAGGGCTACGAGGATGTGAGACCGCTCGTGGCCTTCAGTGGCGCTGTCTCGGTTCCCGGGCTCGACGCCGAATACACCGAACCCAAGATGAACATCGATGTCATCACCGGCAAGCCAATCAGCGAGTCTGCGTTGCCTGAGAGATTCGCCTCGCCGGACTACCAGATTCTCATCGTCGCTGAGAAGTACCAGACGGGTTTCGACCAGCCTCTGTTGCAGGCCATGTACGTCGATAAGCGTCTGAGCGGCGTCCACGCGGTGCAAACCCTGTCGCGGCTCAACCGAGTCGCCTCCGGCAAGCAGGCGCCGTTCGTGCTCGATTTCGTCAACAGCCACGCCGACATTGCGGCTGCATTCGCTCCGTACTTCGATGTGACTCAGCTGCGGGAAGCCTCGGACCCGTACCACCTGGAGAAGCTGAAGCACGACCTCAACGAAATGCAGGTGTACTACGAGACCGAGATTGCCGAGTTCGCTCAGGTGTTCTACCTGCCACTGAACAAGCAGCGGCCGAGCGATCACGCCCGGATCGAGACCGCGTTGCAGCCTGCAGTTGATCGCTTCGCTGACCTCGACGCGGAATCACAGGTCGTCTTCAGAGACCGGCTCAACGCATACGTGAGCCTCTACGCCTTCTTGAGCCAGATCATCCCCTACGCCGACTGCGAGCTTGAGCGGCTCTATTCGTACGGCCGAAAGCTGCTGCCGCACTTACACGTAGGCGGAGACTTCACGCCAATCCATCTAGATGGCGACGTTGACCTCGAGTACTACCGGCTCCAGCGCATGTCCTCGGGTGCGATCAGCCTGAACGACGAGGTTGACGCATCGGTCGCCAGCCCGACGGACGTCGGCACGGAACTGGCCGAAGACGACACGGCGCCGCTGTCGGAGATCATCGAACTGCTCAACGACCGCTTCAGCACCGATTTCACCGAGAGCGACCGGTTGTTCCTGCAGCAGATTCAGGAAGATGGACTCTGCGAGGAGGCCATCCGAGAAACGGCTCGCGCAAACGACTTCGACAAGTTCCGCCTCGGAGCGTTCGATCGCGTCAAGCAACTGCTGATTGCTCGTCTCGCCGGGAACGACTCCATCGTCGACAAGTGTCTCAGCGACGAGGAATTCGGCGAATTCGTCATCACCGGCATCCTGCAGAGCATCTTCGACGCCGTGCAGGCCACGTCGTCCACATCGAGTGGTGGCGACTGATTCTCGCTGTTCTCCAGAGCACTCATCGACGGCGAAGATTCGGCACAGTCAGCAGCTCGGGTTGAGAGCCCGAGTTCGCGAAGCGAGCGATAGTGAGGCGTTCACCGTGAAACGTCTTGCCGAGTGCCCAGACCTCGTCGACCTCTGAGAACTCAACCCCACCCAGTTCCGGTGCCGAGCTGGGCATATCGGGTTCGCATGCCTCTTCCAACTGTCCGAGAGCGTTGAGAACATCCAGAACGACAACAAGCCACCGATCTCCGTCGACGTTCCTGAGCTGTCCCCAATCTTGCTTCTTCTCGATTGCGTTCCGAATGACAGGCACCAAGTGATCCGCCCCACCAGCCATGAAGCCTGACTCGGTCGTCATTGTGTGCACGTAGATCCCGCCGATGGTGCCCTCCCGGGGAGTCGCTGGCGGGCTCAGCACTCGTGCCTCGCGCGGTTCCAGGTCATGCAGCAGAAGATCTTCGATGTCGGGCGGGTACCAATAGTCACAAACCGGCATGTAGTCGTGCCGAAGCCACTCCTCCAAGGACTTGTCCCTCGGACACTCCAACGCCCACTGGCGCATCGGGCCGCCAGACGAGCTCAAATGGGGGTGATACGGCGCGGGATCGAGGACTGCGAACGCGCGGCGCATCATCATCTCAGGTGATCCGCCCTGACTCTCGACGCGAGCGAGCGCCATTGAAAGTGCAGCGACCAGGGCCTTGAGCCGGCGACCGCGGCGCGCCCGCTCATCCGAATGCTCGTCAGCGATGGCCACCTGCCACTCGAACCTCAACCTCGCGTCTCGGTAGGGCTGCATCTTCTTGGCGGCTCCACGCAATTCCCGGTCCGCTCGTCTGGTGGCCAGCGTCACCTCTGCGAACACCGTTCGGCCATCCGCCAGTTCCAACCGGAGGTCCGGAGTTCGCCCATTCGTTTCAGGCAACCACTCGTGGCGAGAGATTTCCTCGACCTGACAAATCGCGTCGAGCGCGGCGATCTCCTCGGCACGGCGATCAAGTTGTGCCATCGGTCTACCCGTGTTCTCGAACTCCAACGCCGAACCTACAACCGGGCTGCAGCGCTGGGGCCGCTCGAACGCAGCAGGTCAGCCGGCCACTAGAGCCAAGTGGGCACTTCGAATCGGTCCCTACCCTCCGAGCATGGCCACCAACCTCATCCCGCCCTTCGAGCCAGCAATCGTCGAAGGCATCGCCGACGTCTTGGGCGAGACGCAGTACGGACTGACTGGAAGCGAGATTGCCCGCACTCTCGCTGCGGTACGCATTCCCGACGTGAGCCCCACCATCACCAAGCGCCATCGGCTACGGGAGGCCCTTGCGGCCAGACAGGCTCAAGACGGCGCTGGCAACTGCGTCGTGGCATTCATTCGGGAAGCGATGTCGCCGGTCAAGTACCGGAATGACCCCGCTCTACGTAGCCGTAGGCAAGACGACCTCAACGAGGTACTCATACACACGGGGTTGCGGGTCAAGGACGATGGCCAAGTGGCGCGCCTACGAGAAGGCGCTGCGACGACGCTCGACGAGGCGGCTCGGCGAGCGGGCAAGCTACGTACCGAGCTGCGTCGACGCGGCACCCATCCCGATGTCCTGCGCTACTGCACTGATGAACTCCTGCAACGGGACAACTTCCACGCAGTGCACGAGGCGGCGAAGAGCATCCCAGACCGTCTTCGGGTGCTCACGGGTCGCGTAGACGAT
This sequence comes from Candidatus Poriferisodalis sp., assembly GCF_965208925.1. GTDB lineage: Bacteria > Actinomycetota > Acidimicrobiia > Acidimicrobiales > Poriferisodalaceae > Poriferisodalis. Next base: position 602,282 of record NZ_OZ242364.1, read on the forward strand.
GGCGCGGACTTGATCAATGCAACGCTCACTCCATCCAGCGGTCCCGTGGTCGCCATCAATGCGGGGCGCACGCCGTCGGATCGCAGCGAGCAATCAGGCCTCGCGAACTACGCGATCGGGCTGTTGAGCCTCTACCGCAACCCGACATCTCACGAGACAAGGCTGCGCCGCAAGGTAGACGACGACGAACTGCTCGAGGCACTAACGGCGATCTCCATGGTGCATCGAAGGCTCGACGACGCGACGGTCGCGCAAGCCTCCTGACACCACCCTGGCGCTACTGCAGGCGAAGAGCCGACTTCGGGCCCATCCGCTGAGACTCAAGGCGGCCGCGCCTGTCGAGAGCGTGACACGTCGCTGGCGGGACCTAGCATTCGGTCGAGCGGCACCAGGGAGTGGATGCGATGGCACGTCTCGATTCCGCGCATCCCGACAACGTCGAAGGCCCGTGGTTCGTCGACACCCGCTGCATTGGCTGCGACGTGGCCCGGCACTGGGCGCCGGGGCTCATCGAGATGGACAGCGACGGGCGCTCATACCTGGCCCGCCAGCCGAACGGCCCTGAGGAATCTGCTGCGCTGTGGCGGGCTGCCGAGGCGTGCCCTACTCAGTCGATCGGCAACATGGAGATCCGCCGACCGCGTGAGCCATCGTTCCCCCACCAGATGACACCAGGCGTCTGGGCGCTGGGCCACAACGCCCGGTCCTCGTTCGGGGCGCACTCGTACCTTGTCGAACGACCCGACGGGAACCTCATGGTGGACTCGCCCCGCTACCTGCGCAGCCTCGCCGAGCGGATCGACGACTTCGGCGGCATCGGGCATGTGCTGCTCAGCCATCGAGACGATGTGGCCGATGCCGACAAGTGGGCCGAGCGCTATGGCGCGCAGGTGTGGATCCACGCAGCCGATGCCGACGCGGCGCCCTACGCCACAGTCGTTTTGGAGGGCACGGGTCCCACCCAGGTGTCGCCGGGCGCCGCCGCCATACAGGTGCCTGGCCACACCGAAGGCTCGGTCGTCTTCCACATCGACAACCGGTGGCTGTTCACCGGCGACACGCTGCACTGGAACCACCGCCGGGGCGAACTCGATGTCACGCCTGAGCAGACCTTCTACTCATGGGCCGCCCTCGCCGACTCGATGGACCGTTTGTCCGCGTTGCGCGCCGAGTGGGTGTTCCCGGGTCATGGCATGTGGCACCAAGTCGGCGCCGAGCTCTACGCCGCACAGATGGCTCGCCTGGGCGCCGACATGCGCCAAGTCGGCCAAGCCGGGTGGGCGCGACGGCCCGACGCCGCCTTCAACTGGGAGTGAGCACCGCAGCTCAGGATTGCCAGCCAACGCTCTGCGTCAGCGCAGCACCTCGCCGCGCCCGCCGGCTCAGCCGTGCTGGTCGGGGCCGGCCTTGGTGATGTGGAAACGGACGAGGCAGCGCTGGTCCTCCACCATTGCGCGGCGGTAGTCGTCCCAGTCGGGGTGCTCGCCCTGCAGAGTCCGGTAGTACTCGACCAGCGGATCGAGCGCCGACTCGCCGGAGATGATCTCGGCCTGGCACTCGAGCTGGACCCAGCGGCCCAGCCACTTCCGGGGAAACACACAGAGCCACGACTGCGGATCACGGCGCAGGTTCTTGGTCTTGAATGCCGTCTCCCGGGTGCTCATGACCACCGCGTCGTCCACAACGGCCAGCGTCACGGGCGACAGCTGCGGGCTGCCATCGGGAGCTTTGGTGGCCAGCACAGCCTGGTCGTTGTTGCGGACATAGTCGAGGCCCTGGGAAATCTCCATTACGGCAGCCTCGCATACACGGCCCCGTGAAGCCGGAGCGGCACTCGGGTGCAGCTCGGCGAGTTTCGCGAGACTGCCGCCATGAAGATCTCTGCCGCTTTCCCGCCCGTACCCGAGACGCCAGACCACATCGTGCTGGCCGAGGAGCTGGGCTACGAGACCGCCTGGGTGTACGACACCCCGGCGCTGCAGCTCGACGTCTGGATGACGCTCGCGCTGGCCGGCGTCCGCACGGATCGCATCCGGCTGGGTCCGGGCGTGCTGATCCCCTCGCTGCGCCACCCGATGACGACGGCTTCAGCCATCGCCACGCTGGTCGGGCTCGTCGGGCCCGAACGAGTCATCATCGGCGCAGGCACCGGCTTCACCGGCCGCCGAGCGATGGGCCAGAAGCCGCTGCGCTGGGCCGACTTCCCGCAGATGATCGCCGACACCCAAGCGCTGCTGCGAGGCGAGATCGTCGAAGTCGACGGCAGGGCGGCGCGCATGCTGCATTGGCCGGGCCAAGCCGTCGAGCGGCCCATCGAGGTGCCGTGGATCGTCGCCGTGAACGGCCCACGAGGCCTCGCTGCAGCGGCGGAGATGGGCTGCGGCGTGTTCACCTCTCGGCCCCGCCCCGACGCCGACTACGCCGGCATCGACGACGTCATCCTGCTCGGCTTCGGCACGATCCTCGACGACCACGAGACGATCGACTCGCCGCGGGTGCTCGACACCGCCGGACCAGGCGTCAGCGTCGCGTACCACGCATTCCTCGAGCAGCGCGACGCCCGGCTGGACTCGTTCCCCAACGCCGATCGCTTCGCCCAGATCACCGGCGACATGGATCCCGACACCCTCCACCTCTCGCTCCACGAAGGCCACCTCACCCAGCTCAACGCCATCGACCGCCAAGTGCTCACACCCGAGTCGCTGCGCATCGCCCCCTTCGTATGCCACGCCGCCGAGGTCCCCGAACGCATGGAACGACTCGCCGCCGCCGGCATCACCGAGGTCGCCTTCCAGCCCATGGGTGACATAGAACGCGAGCTCCGAACCTTCGCCGCAGCCGCTGGCCTCTGCAGCTGAACCGCCGCGGGCGCACCGGCCGGCAACCGCCATCTGGCAACATCAGGGCGATGAACCCGGCCCAGCGGGATGACGCCATCGAGCGCGCAGATGTCGACGACCCTGACTTGCTGAGCCTTGCGGGTTCGGCGATTGACTCACCGTTGACCACCGCCGAGCTCTGCCGCGTCGTCGGCAGCCGGGTCCGCGAACTGCGCCAAGCGTTGAACATGACCATGTCAGCGTTCGCCAACGACGCCGGCATCTCGCTGGGGATGCTCTCCAAGATCGAGCACGGCCAGAGCGCACCCAGCCTCTCCACGCTCGCGCGTCTGGCCGGAACGGCGAGAGTGCCCGTGACCGCGCTGTTCCGAGGCCTCGACGAGGAGCACGACCTGGTCATCGTGCGCGCGGGCGAAGGCCACGAGATCCACCACGATCGCGGCGGACCCGACCGGCTGTACCAGGATCTCGGCACCCTGCGAGGACCGAATCGGGTCATCGAGCCGATGATCACCACCATCACCGAGCCGGGCGGCGTCTTCCCGCTCTACCAGCACCCCGGCGTGGAATTCCTCCACGTGCTCGAGGGGTCGCTCAACTACGGCTACGGCGGCAAGTCCTATCTGCTCAACACGGGCGACACCATGCAGATCCACGGCGAGGTGGCCCACGGCCCGGTGGAGCTAGTCGAGTTGCCAGTCCGGTTCATCTCCATCAAGGTGTACCCCGCCAGTGAATCGCGCGGAGCGGCAGGGGGATGAGCCGATGGGCTTGATGTTCGTAGCCGACTGGATCAGCGACACCGGCTTCGCGCGTCGCAGCCTGCTGCTGTGGATCCTGCTGGCCGCAGCGGTCGGCCTCGCCTACTGGGAATGCCGCGAGCGCGGCTACCGGCAGACCGTCCTGCTGTGGTGGGTGTCATTCGTGGCCATCACGCATGTGGTGGGCTACGTCATCCTGCGCTTCGTCGTGCGCCCGCCGCGCGACGCCTGATCTCGACAAGTTTGGACGCCGATATGTCAGACGACTCCGCGACGCCGGACTACCCCAGGGGATTCTTCGAGCGGCTCAGGGTGGCGCCGGGACGCCCCCTCTTGCTCGTGGCAGTCGGGCTGATCCTGGTGGTCCTGTTCCTGCGGGGAGGCTGCTCGGGCGTCGAGATCGAGCAGAATCAGGCCATCGTCACGGCTCGAGCAGCCCTCGACGAGCATCCCGAGGCTTTCGTCCCGGAGAACACCGAAGCCAAACTGCTCCGCCAGGGTTTCCCGCCCACACCCATGTGGGTCGTCGTGTTCACGGTTCCGGACCCCGAAGGAGACTCGGAGCAGTTCCTGCAGCATGCTGCGGTTTGGGTGCACGCCGGAACCGGGGAGCTGCGCCAGATCAACGTCGGCCAACCAGACGACGGCTGACCGGCGCGGCGTGATCGGCCGCGCCCGGGACACACCGATCGGCCGAGCATCGCGCGCGCGTGACCAGCCGGTCTCGCCCGCAAATCGCCCACGACGTTCAATATCAACCCATCGGGCGGATGATGTTCCGCCGTTCATTGCAAACGTGTTACGGTCTCCCCCAACTTGGTCTGGCCCTGGGTTGCTGGGGATCCAAGCGCAAAACAACAACGGGGGGAGGCGCGATGGACACTTCCATAGTGTTCACAGAGGCGTACTACTTCTTCACCGTCGCCATCATGTGGCTATTGCACGTCGGCTTCATGACCTATGAGGCCGGCGTCAGTCGTCGCAAGAACATCATGTCGACGGCGATGAAGAACATCATGACGATTGCCGTCGTGACGCCGACGTTCTATTACGTCGGTTGGTACGTGTACTTCTGCATGCAGGAAGGCCTGAAGTTCACCGGGAGTGCCAATGGCAACAGCCCGGCAGGACTCGACGGACTGTACTTCTGCGGCGACCAATACGGCTTGCCGTGGGACGGCTCCGCAGGACCGAACCTAGGTGACAACATCACCGGCGTCTTCTGGGCAGCCTTCGTGCTGTTCTCCTGGACGACCGGCTCGATCATGTCCGGTTCGGTACTGGAGCGAATCCGAATCTCGGCGTACCTCTGGCTCACCGCTCTCATGGGCGGCATCGTCTGGGTGGTCGCGGCCGCCTGGGGCTGGAGCTACGGCGGCTGGCTGGTGACCCACTTCGGTTACCACGACTTCGCCGCATCGGGCGTGGTGCACGGCGTCGCCGGCATCTTCGCCCTCGGGGTGCTCTTCAACCTCGGGCCGAGAATCGGGCGCTACGACGCGAATGGCGGGACACGGGCCTTCAAGCCCCACAACCTCCATCTCACGTTGATGGGCCTGATGATCATCTTCACGGCGTTCTATGCGTTCTACGCGGCGTGCCTCGCCATCACGGCAGACACCACGCCAGGCTGGGCGAACATCTACTTCAACCCGGCGACGCTGTCGGCGATCACGTACACCATCACGATGGGCTTCGCAGGCGGCTTCGCAGGCGGCTACATCTTCGCCAAGGGCGATCCGTTCTGGACCATCTCCGGTGGTCTGGCCGGTGTCGTGGCAGTGTCGGCAGGCGCCGACATCTACAGCCCGAACCTGGTGCTGATCCTGGCGTTCTTCTCGGCTGGTCTCGCCTACCACGTGGGCAACTGGATCGAGCAGAAGGCTCGCATCGACGATGCCGTCGGTGCGGTGTCAGTGCACGGCGTCATGGGATTCTGGGGTGTGATGCTCATAGGCATCTTCGCCGGCGGCTACCCGACAGGGCCCGCCGGGGTGACCACCACCTTCCTGGGCCAGCTCGTGGGTGCAGCGGCGATCTTCGCACTGTCGTTCGTCACGGGTTACGTCGGATCTTGGATACTCAAGCAGTTCAACCTGCTGCGGGTGCCACCCGAAGTGGAGGTCGAGGGCCTCGACATGGCCGAGTTCGAGACGGACTTCTATCCGGAGTTCGGCCGGGCTGCCGAGCCCATCATCCACGCCGACGGGTCAGAGGGGTCTGCAGAGGAGACTCTGCGGGCCGACCTCGCCGCCAATCGCTAGCGCATCGTGTCCGGCTCATGGCTGCAACTCGTTTTCGCTCTTGCCTTTATGTACCTGCTGGTGATGGCCGCCGGGTTCTGGGGCAAGCGGAAGCGGGCGCAGCAAGAGCAGGCAGGACACGGTCGACAGGAACACTGACCTCGTTCAGGACTAAGGAGGACTGAATGAACACCTTCCCATACGACAGTTGGGAAGCCGCTCTCGAAGCAGCCGACGGCACCACCGGGTACTTCACCTGGGGTCCCGGTGGCAACACCGCCTCGATCGTCCTAGCCATCATCGGGATCGCCGTTTCGGTGGTCTCGGGATTCCTAGTGACGATCCGGGAGGACCGTCTGCTGAACCACGCGGCCGACCGGCTGACCGACAAGTACAGCTAGCCCAGGAGGACTGACATGGCACGCAGAAAGCAGATCCAGTTCCAGGGCCTGCATGGGCACAACAAGGCGGTCGAGATGGGCGTGGTGCTGTTCACCATCGCCTGCATCGTCTTTGCCATCATCGCAGTTCAGGTCGTCGGCTGACGCTGAACGCGGTTTGACATTGTTCAACGTGGCAGGCGCTGCGCCGTCCCCCGGGACGGCGTGGCGTCTGCCCTCGCGCGAAAGACTTAGCCTCAAGCTGTGAGCGCCGCCCGCAAGTGGATCGCCCAGGTGTGCGTGGCGGTGGCAGGCGCGGCGATGTTCCTGCCTTGGCACGTCAATGCCGGACTGGGCGGCAACCAGACCGTGCGTGGGGTCTCCACGGGCATCGGTCGGATTCTCCTGGTGATCTGCATCGTGACCGTGGTGCTGGTGCAGCTCCGCTGGCGCCCTGCTTGGATCGGCGCCGGGTTCGCAGGCGCCATTGCGATCCGCGAACTCGTCAGCCCTTCGGGCGTCGGCAATCCCGACCCGGGCTTGGGCCCCCAGATCGCCTTCATTGCATGTGCAGCGGCTGTCGTGCTGCTGGGGTGGAACATGTTCGCCGGTGTTGCCGCGGGTGAGGGTCGCGACCCCGGCGAACCGCCGCGCTGGTTCTTCTCTGGCCCGCTCGGCCGACGGCGATGACTCTGCTGCTGCCCGACGAATCGGTGGTGGTACCCGGACTGATGATGCTCGGACCCGGGGTGGAGCGCTACCGGGTCACCGGCGGCGGCGCAACGGTGCTGGCCCTCGATGCCGGCGACGAGCTGGAGATCGTCGATCCGGAGGGCCGCCAGCCGTGCGAGCTGGTGGCGTTCGACACCAGCGGGCAGTCGGACCCAGCGCTGCTCGAAGTCGCGGGGCTCGAGGGCTCCGGCGGAAGCACCCGAACAGCCGCCGGGTCCGATCCGGCCGCAGTCGGCATCCTCTCAGCGCCGCTGCACGACGCCCGCCGCGTGCGGGCCGGCCTCGAGCGCGCCGGCATCGGCATGTCCGACATCCAAGCAGCGACGCCGCTCCGGCTCCTCGACGGCGACACGGCGGCGAACAGCTCCGCCCGGGTGACCGCGCTCGACGATCTCGCTTGTGTGATCACGGCGCCAGGGCCCGCCATGTCGGCGCATGGGGGCACCCCGCCGACCGACCTCATCGCGTATGTCCACCGCCACGATCCGGCCAGCACCGATGCCGAGCCTCTGCTGCCGACGCCGCTGGCCGACCCCAGCCAGGACTTCATCATCCTCGCCAGCACCGCTCGCGCCTACCAGGTGTCCAAGGGCGACTGGTTCCAGGTAGTGGACGCCGAGGGACGGCAGTGCTCGGATTTCCAATGCTTCGCCGTGGCCGACCTCGAAGCCGGCGCCGAGCTCTGCCTCGACGCCACCATCACCCGCTCGCTCATGGGCGCGAGCTGCCCCGCCCCCGGCCTGTACTCGAAGTTCTTCAACGCCAGAATGCAGCCGCTCGTGGAGGTGGTGCAGGACACGGTGGGCCGCCACGACACCTTCAACACGGCCTGCACCGCCCGTTACTACGAGGAGATGGGCTACCCCGGCCACGTCAACTGCACCGACAACATCAACGGAGTGCTCGATCCCTTCGACGTCACGCCGCGGCGCGGCTGGGAGGCGATCAATTTCTTCTACAACACCCAGGTGGACGACGCGAACCAGATCTACTTCGACGAGCCGTGGTCGCGCCCCGGCGACTACGTGCTGCTGCGGGCGCTGGAGGACTTGGTGTGCGTCAGCACTGCATGCCCGTGCGACGTCGACGCGGCCAACGGCTGGAACCCCACCGACATTGCGGTCAGGGTGTACCCCGCAGCCAACATGTTCAAGAAAGCGACGGCGATCAGAATGACTGCGGACTCCGAAGCTCAGCTCACCAAAGAGACCGGATTCCACCCGCGCACCTCGGCGCTGACGCGCAGCTTCAGCGAGTACTGCGGCTACTGGCTGGCCGACCACTACACGGCGCACGGCGCCGTCGAGGAGTACTGGGCGTGCCGGCAGGCCGCAGCAGCCATCGACCTGTCACCGCTGCGCAAGTACGAGGTGACCGGCCCCGACGCCGAACTGCTGATGCAGACCTGCGTCACCCGCAACGTGCGCAAGCTCGCCGACGGGCAGGTGGTGTACACCGCCATGTGCCATCCCACCGGCGGCATGATCGACGACGGCACCGTGTTCCGCATCGCGCGCGAGAACTTCCGCTGGATCGGCGGCCAGCTCGGCTACAGCGGCATCTGGCTGCGCGAGCAGGCTGAGCGGCTGGGATTGAACGTGTGGGTGCGCAACTCCACCGAACAGCTCCACAACCTGCAGGTGCAGGGCCCCAACAGCCGCCAGCTGCTCTCCGAGGTCATCTGGACCCGGCCCGACCAGCCCACGGTCGAAGAACTGGGCTGGTTCCGGTTCGCGATCGCCCGCATCGGCGATTACGACGGCATCCCGCTGGTGCTCTCTCGCACCGGCTACACCGGCGAGCTCGGCTACGAGGTGTTCTGCCACCCTTCCGACGCCCCGGCGGTGTGGGATGCGATCTTCGAGGCGGGTGCCGCTCACGGCCTCGTGCCCATGGGACTGTCGGCGCTCGACATGCTTCGCATCGAGGCCGGGCTGGTCTTCGCCGGCCACGAATTCTGCGACCAGACCGATCCCTACGAGGCGGGCATCGGCTTCACGGTCCCGCTCAAGACCAAGGAAGACGACTTCATCGGGCGCGACGCCCTGTTCGACCGGCGCGACAACCCCCAGCGGCGCCTGGTGGGCCTGGAGCTCGAAGGGGGCGAGGCGGCGACGCTCGGCGACGGCGTGTACGTGGGGCGCAACCACGTCGGCGAGATCACCAGCGGTACCGTCTCCCCCATCCTGCGCAAGAACATCGCCCTGTGCCGCATGACGCTGCCCTACAACGAGATCGGCACGGCCGTCGAGGTGGGCAAGCTGGACGGCCACGAGAAGCGGATCGCCGCCGAGGTGGTGCGCTACCCCTTCTACGACCCCGACAAGTCCCGAGTCCGCGCCTAGCCCCGTGTCCCGGGCGCTTGCACGCGGGTGCAAGACTGGGCGACGTTCTACTCTGATTGCATAAACATCTACTCACAGGGGGGATCCGGACATGACACGGGTAGCCATCATCGGTGCGGGACCGTGCGGGCTTTCGCAGCTGCACTCGTTCGCCAGCGACGGCTCGGCAGAGGCCGCTGGCGTCGAACTTGTCTGCTTCGAGAAGCAGGAGGACTGGGGCGGCCTGTGGAACTACACATGGCGCACGGGCCTCGATGAGCACGGCGAGCCCTGCCACGGCTCCATGTACCGCTACCTGTGGTCCAACGGCCCCAAGGAGTGCCTGGAATTCGCCGACTACGGCTTCGAGGAGCATTTCGGCAAGCCGGTGGCGTCGTTCCCGCCCCGGGAGGTGCTCTACGACTACATCATCGGCCGGGCCGAGCGCAGCGGCATCCGTGACCACATTCGCTTCAACCACGCCGTGCGGCGGGTGAGCCGGTCCGCCTCCGGCGACGGCTTCACAGTGACGTCGCACGATCACGCCGCCGACGCCAGCCTCAGCGAGGACTTCGACTGGGTGGTCGTGTCGACGGGGCACTTCTCGACGCCCAACATGCCCCACTACCCCGGCTACGAGACGTTCGGCGGCACGCTGCTGCACGCGCACGACTTCCGCGACGCCGTGCAGTTCGAGGGCCAGACGGTAATGGTGATCGGTTCGAGCTACTCGGCCGAGGACATCGCGTCGCAGCTCTGGAAGTACGGGGCTTCGGAGGTGATCTGCTCATCGCGCAGCGGACCCATGGGGTTCGACTGGCCGGCAGGCATCAGCGAGAAGCCGATTCTCACCCACGTCGACGGGCGCACCGTGCACTTCGAAGACGGCACCACCGCAGACGTGGACGCCATCGTGTCGTGCACCGGCTACCTGCACCACTTCCCGTTCATGGACGACGAGCTGCGGCTGGTGACTGCCAACCGTCTGGCCTCGTCCATGCTGTACCGGGGCGTCGTGTTCCAGCCCGAGAACCGAATCCTCTACCTGGGCATGCAGGACCAGTGGTACACGTTCAACATGTTCGACGCCCAGGCCTGGTACGCCCGTGACGTGATCCTGGGTCGAATCGAGCTGCCCAGTGCTGACGAGCAGGCCCGCTGGATCGACGACTTCCAAGCGGCTGAGGACGCCGTGGCCGACGACTACGGGTCCATCGACTTCCAGGGCGACTACACCCAGGACTTGCTGGACCAGACCGATTGCCCCGACCCCAACACGCAGCTCATCAACAAGATGTTCAAGGACTGGAAGGGCCACAAGAAGCAGTCGATCATCGGCTACCGCGACCACGGCCACACCTCGCCGGTGACGGGCACGCTGGCACCGGTACACCACACGTCGTGGGAGGACGCCCTCGACGACTCGCTGGAGTCGTACCTGGCCGACGGCTGATCGACCCCGGTCCGGGCCCCCGCTCACGTCATGGCCGCATCGCCCACCGAGGCAGCTGTCGGGGGTGCAGCTGGCCCGGTAAGCGTCGCCGGCGTGCCTAGCGAAGCAGACGTCGTCGTGATCGGCGCCGGGGTGACCGGCGCCAGCATCGGCTACCAGCTCGCCCGGCACTCGGATCTGCGCGTGGTCATCATCGATGCCAGGGCACCGGTCGGGGGCATCTCGGGCCGCACGTTCGGCCAGATCCGCCAGCACTACTCGAACGAGCTGATGGTGCGCATTGCGCAGCGAGGCTTCCACTGCATCCAGAACTGGGATTCAGTGGTGGGCTTCGGCGACCCCGGCTATGCCCGCTTCGGCTACATGCTGCTCGTGGTCGCCGACCAGCTCGACGGCCTCCGGTACAACATCGAGCTCGGCCAGGGGCTCGGCGTGGACACCCGCTTCGTGGTCGGCAACGAGATCAGCGAGATCGAGCCGTTGGTGAACGCCGAGGGACTGGCCGGCGGCGCCTACGAGCCCGAGGGCGGCTATATCGACGTCACCAAGATGGTGCTGAGCTGGCTCACCGCGGCGAGCGCTGCTGGCGCCGATGTGCTCGCGCCTGTCGCCGTAGAGGAGATCGTGACCGCAGGCGGTGCTGTGACCGGCGTGAACACCGCGATCGGCGAGATCGCTGCCCCAGTGGTGATCGCCGCCACCGGCGCATGGGCCCGCGATCTGCTGGATCCGTTGGGCGTGGAGGTGCCCATCGAGCGGCGACGGTTGGAAATGGCAGTGCTGGAACAGCACGCCGGCGCCCGGGCGTTGGGAACCTGCATCACCGACGGCAACTCCAACCTGGTGATCCGTCCCGACATGGGCCGTCACATCGTGGCGGTGGCCTACCCCCCGGAGATGCCAGAAGTCGACGACCCGCTCGCCGACGCGTCCGACGCCGACCACGCAGCCCACGACGTGCGTCTGCGGGTGGCCATTTCGGAGCGGCTTCCGAGCCTCACGGTGGCAGCGACCGTGAGCACCACCGCCGGGGCCTACGACGTTGCACCCGACTACCACCCCATCCTGGGCTGGGCCTCGGAGATTGCTCCGGTGGGCGGCCTGTACCTGGCGGTTGGGCTCTCCGGCCACGGGCTCAAGCTGTCACCAGCCCTCGGCGAGATCGTTGCTGCACGTGTGCTGGGCGTCGACCAGGTGGGCGACGCACCCCCCATCGACATCAGCGCGCTGCGTCCCTCACGCTTCGCCGACGGCGACGTGATGCACCTGTCGTACGGTCCCAGCGCCCGCGCCTAGCCGGCGCCGGGAACCTCAGCTCCAAGGGCAAGGCGGGTTGCTGACGGGGTGCAGCATGCCTTCGGCACTACGCGAGGCGCAGCACGGCTATCGCTGACGCGCGCTTCAGCGGTAGGCATCTTTGCGGGGGGTGATCGCGGTGACGCGGATCACGTCCGATGAGACTCGGTAGATGATGCGGTGGCTTCTGCCGAGTCGAACCGATCGGTAGCCGTTCAGGCGGCCTTGCAGCTTCTTGCCGAGCGCCGGGTTGTGGTCGAGGCGCCTGATGATCTCCATTGCCCGTCTGCGTTGCCCCTCAGACAGTCCTCTCAGCGACTTGGCGGCGCTACGAGAAAGTTCGGGCACGGCTCAGATCATGCGCCGTCAGATCTCGTCGAGTCGAACGAATTCGCCGGCGGCGAACTCGGCTTCGCCCTGCGCGATGGCCGCCATGGTGTCTTGGTCGCCCAAGATGTTCATGGTCTCCACCAGCGACTCGTACTCGTCGCTCGACAGGATGACGGCCACCGGTCGTCCGTGCTTGGTGATGACGCACTGACTGCCGGTGCGGTCGATCTCGTCGACGATCTCGCTGAGATTGTTGCGGACCTCGGTCAGCGGTGCGGTCGATGGGACCTGTTCGAGCTGTGATGACACGACGACACTGTACAGAATTCCGTACAGAGATCAGCGCGCTGCATCCCTCGCACCTCGCCGAGGGCAGCTTGATGCGCCTTTTCTGCGGCCTAAGCGCCCGCGCTTAGCTCCAGGGGTAGGGCGAGTTGCTGACGGGGTGCAGCTTGCCTTGGGCGTAACGCGAGTAGCGGAACGGCTCGAGCAGGGCCTGCGGCTCGCCGAGCAGTTCCTTGGCCACCAGGGCGCCCACGCCGATCATCTTGTAGCCGTGGTTGGAGTCGGCGATGAAGTAGGCGTTGTCGCAGAAGGTGTCGAATACCGGAAAGTTGTCGGGCGAGAAGCTGCCGATGCCGCCTGAGGGCTCGTCGCTGATCAGGTGGTTCTTGCCCTCGAAGCGCTTGTGGCAGTGCGCGAGAGCGGCGGTCCAGGTGCGGTAGAAGTCGCCCCCCACCACGAAATCGGGCGAGTCTGGCCCGTAGGGGTCCACAGCCACCTCGTCGGAGGGCTTGTCGACCACGTAGGGCATGTAGCCGCCCTGCACGCCGCCGAAGTTGAAGTCAGGTTTGTAGTAGATGCCCCACGGGCCCTCGGTCACCAAGCCGTCTGCGTCGTAGAGCGGGGCGTCGGTGTCGATGTGCACGACCGGCGGCATGTTGCCGTCGTTGTCGGTGAGATATCCGGGGTCGACCGTGAGCGTGCCTTCCTGCAGGCACATGTAGGTCCACGTAGGCACGTTGTGCAGCTCGCCGTCGCCGCCGAGGATGTCGGTAGTCGTCGGCAGGTCAAGCATCGCCCAGATCTTCTGAACCCACGGCCCCACCGCCACGATGACGTGGTCGCACCGGACCGAGCCCTGATCGGTGAGCACGGCGGTGACTGCCCCGGACGTGTCCTGGTCGAACCCGGTGACGGTCACGCCGCCGACCACGTTGACGTCTTCGGCCTCGACCTTGCCCAGCAGCCCCTTCAGCGAAGCCATGTTGTTGGCGTAACCGCCGCGATGCTCGTGCAGGACGCTGGTGATGCCCTGGGCCTGCCAGTCGTCGAAGATGCCCTTCATGTAGCTATCCGAGGCCGCAGCGCCCTCGACGAACGTCGAGGAATATCCGATGGCCGCCTGCTGGGCTGCGATGGAGGCCACGTCGTCGCGCATCGCCTCGTGGCTGATCTGCATGTAGCCCACGGGGTGGTAGGAGAACGCTTCAGGGTCGCTGTCCCACACGCTCACCGAGTGCGCCATCAGTTCGCGCATGGCCGGCTGGAAGTAGTTGTTGCGGATCACACCGCAGGCAATGCCCGAGGCCCCCGCGCCGACGCCGGACTTGTCGATGACGACGATGTCGGCTCCAGAGCCCCGACCCGACGACCTCAGGTCACGGGCGAGGTTCCACGCCGTGGACAAGCCGTGAATGCCGCTGCCGATGATGACGTAGCGAGCGCTGGTCGGTAGTGCCATTGCCGATGCCTTCTTGAGAATGGTCCTCTTGTGTGACGTGTCGAGCGTGCGGGCTCAGTGGCCAGCCGGGGCCTCCCAGCCCTCCAGCACCGGCGCACGCCAGTCGGTGCCGACAATTCTGGAATCCTCCACCCACGGCCCCAGCTCCACCTGCGGGAACTTGCAGTGGATGTCTTTCAGCGTGATGCCGTAGCTGTTGCCCTCGGTGAGGTGCTTCATCAGCACCTTGCGGGCGATCTCGTCCTCGCGGCCCTCGGGGATGTCGAAGTAGATCTTCAGGAACGAATTGGAGTACCGATCGAACACCGCGGGGATGCCGTCCTCCTCGAGCAGCGTGATGTCCTCGAGCCAGTTGATGTCGGGCCCCGGCGTGAGCTCCAACAGGTCGATGTCTTCCACCAACGACATGTCCTCCTGGTACGGGAATCGCTTGCCCGCCAGCACCTCCGCGTCGATGGCCACCGTGCGGGTCTCGCGGGTGCTCTCGCCCGTGCTCGCTGCATTGCTCATCTCAGAGTCCTCCGTCGATCACGTGCTTGTCGAAGAGATCACGGATCTCGGCCAGAGTCCGCTCCTCGGTGACGCCCGGGATGTAGTTGGTGCCGGCGATTGGCACCTTGGCCATGGCGGCCGCCTCGTGCGTCAGCGCTGCGAGGTCCTCGGGCTCCAGTGAGTGGATGTCGGTCTTGCCGCACGCCCGGGCCAGCATCTGCACTTCCATGGTCAGGGTGATCAGGAAGTTGTATACCCGCAGGGCCGCCTCGTCGACGTCGAGGCGCTTGCGCAGCTCCACGTCCTGGGTGGCCACGCCGACGGGACACCGGCCGGTGTGGCAGTGGTAGCACTCGCCGGCGGGAACGCCGATCGTGCCCTCATAGTCGGTGACGCCGGGAATCTCCTTGTTGCAGTTGAGCGCCATCAGCGCCGCCGTGCCGAGCGCAATTGCATCGGCGCCCAACGCCAGGCACTTGGCCACGTCGCCGCCATTGCGGATGCCGCCCGCCACGACAAGATCGATGTCGTCGGCGAGACCGACATCTTCCAGCGCTCGGCGGGCCTCGGGAATGGCCGCCATCAGCGGGATGCCGGTCTCCTCGGTGGCCAGGTGGGGCCCAGCACCGGTGCCGCCCTCGGCGCCGTCGAGGTAGATGACGTCGGGGCCGCACTTGGCGGCCATGCGTACGTCGTCGTACACCCGGGCTGATCCCAGCTTGAGCTGGATGGGGATCTGGTAGTCGGTGGCCTCGCGGATTTCCTGGATCTTCAGCGACAGATCGTCGGGACCCAGCCAGTCCGGATGACGCGCCGGGGAGCGCTGGTCGATGCCTGCCGGCAGCGAGCGCATCTCGGCCACCTGCTCGGTGACCTTCTGGCCCATCAGATGCCCGCCCAGGCCCACCTTGCAGCCTTGGCCGATGAAGAACTCGACCGCATCGGCCAGCATCAGGTGGTGAGGGTTGAAGCCGTAGCGGCTTTGGATGATCTGGTAGTACCACTTGGTCGACAGGTCCCGTTCGGGCGGGATCATGCCGCCCTCGCCCGAGCAGGTGGCGGTGCCGGCCATCGAGGCGCCCTTGGCGAGCGCCATCTTGGCTTCCAGCGACAGCGCGCCGAAGCTCATGCCGGTGATGTACACCGGGATGTCCAGCTCCAGCGGTTTCTCGGCGAAGCGTGAGCCGATGACCGTTTTGGTCTCGCATTTCTCGCGGTAGCCCTCGATCACGAACCGGGTGAGCGTGCCCGGCAGGAACACCAGCTCGTCCCAGTGCGGGATCTTCTTGAAGATCGAGAAGCCCCGCATGCGGTAGCGGCCCAGCTCGGCCTTCACGTGGATGTCGTTGATGACCTCGCGGGTGAAGATCCGGCTCTTGCCGAGCACGTCGGTGCTCGCATTCACCTCGTTTTCGTCAGCCATGACTGTTCTTCCCCCTGCCTCTAGTGAATGACGAGCTTGCGCTCGGACGGCTCAAGCTGGTCGTAGTTGTGCAGCACCTTGCCGCAGACGAACTTCTGGAACTCGGGTGGGTTGCCGAGCCCGTGGATGCGGAACTTGCGCTCGATCAGCTCGGTGTCGGCGTCGTTCCACTCGCCGGGCACGCAGTCGACCCCGAGCGAGGCCACTGTGCCGGCCACGTAGATCTCGCCGTCGTACATCGAGTCGCCCAGGTTCATGCCCGCGTTGCCGCAGATGATCTGCCGGCCGCGCTGCATCATGAAGCCGGTGTTGATGCCGACGTCGCCGAGCACGATGATCGTGCCGCCCTTCTGGTCGATGCCGGTGCGGGCACCCACGTCGCCCTTCACGATCAGGTCGCCGCCCCGGATGGCGGCGCCGGTCAGCGACCCGGCACTGCGCTCGATGGTGACGACGCCCGACATCATGTTCTCGGCCACCGACCAGCCCACACGACCGTTGATCGTCACCTCGGGACCGTCGATGAGCCCGCAGGCGAACCAGCCGGGGCTGCCCTCGAAGTGAATGCGGCAGCGCTTCAGGATGCCAACTGCCAGCGAGTGCTTCGACGCCGGGTTCAGAATGGTCACGTCGGTGATGCCGTCGTCGTAGATGAGCTTGCGCATCGCCATATTGATCTGGCGGATCGTCAGATCGGCCGCATCGAAGCGGGCCCGGCCGCCCTCGACTTCGATGTTGTCGGGCATGTCGGCAGTGGGCTCGACCAACCCCCGGGCGTCGTAGGAGACGCCGCTGCGGGAACCTACACCTGCCACACCAGCACCTCCCGCTCGTAGGGATCCCGAGTCACCACTTCGCGCTTCACCAATGACCGAATGGCCACTTCCTCGGTGGCAACTGCCACCAGCGGGTCCGACTCGAAAAGCACCAGCGGCTTGGCCGCCATCTCGTCCTTGGCAACGCCCAACTGGTTGCCGGTGACGCAGACGTAGGTGAACACGCCGTCGAGATCATCGAGGCTGTGCTTCATAGACGTCTCGAGCGTCAACCCCCGGGACATGTATTCGGCGAGGTACACAGCGATGATCTCGGAGTCGCACTCGCTCTGGAACCGGTGGCCGTGCTGCTCGAGCCGGCGACGCCACTGGTGATAGTTGGTGAGCTGGCCGTTGTGCACTACGGCCACGTCGGCGAACGGGTAGGCCCAGTAGGGGTGTGCGCTGGCGAGGTCCACCTCGGACTCGGTGGCCATGCGCACATGGCCGATGCCATGGGTGCCCTGGAACGATCCCAAGTTGTACTGATCGCTCACCGTCGCGGCATCGCCGAGGTCCTTGATGATCTCCAGCGAGCTGCCCAGCGACAGCACCTCGCAGCCCGGCACGTCTTCGAGGTAGTCGGCCAGGGCCTTGAGATCGCCGCCGTAGCGGATGGTGGCCCGGAAGGCGTAGCCCGTCTCGCTGGTGACCGTGGCCACCTCGGCGCCGATCTTGGCCAAGCGGCTCTCGACCTCGGCCCGGTTGCGTTCGAGGCGTTCGGCCATGCCGATGCCGGTGCTCTTGTTGGGCTCGGCCAGCACGAACCGGATCACGACCAAGTCGTCGGCCGGTCCGTACACCGCGTAGCCGGTGGAGTCCGGCCCCCGGTGCTTCATCGATTGGAGCATTGCGGTGAGCTCTGCTCCGATGTCGGCGGTTCCGTCGCGGTGGATCACTCCGGCTATGCCGCACATGGTGCTCCCCCCTTCGTGGGTGCGTGATTTCTGTCTCGGTGTGTGTCAGGTGCCGACCGTGCGCAGGGCCCGGCGGCGGGCGGTCATGGCAGGACGTCGAGGTACTCCTCCACGTCCCAGTCGGAAACGGTGTGCAGGAAGCGCTCCCACTCGTCGGTCTTGTAGTGGAAGAACACCTTCTCCATCTCGCCGGGCAGCGACCGCATGACGCACTCGTCGTTGCGGAGCGCCTCGAGAGCCTCGCCAAGCGTGAGCGGGATCTTCTCCACGCTCTTGCCCGCCTCCATGGCCTCGTAGATGTTGCGCTCCTCGGGCTCGCCCGGGTCGAGATTGCGGTCGAGGCCGTCGTCCATGGCCATGAGCAGCCCGGCGAACGACAGGTGCGGGTTGACCGAGCTGTCAGCCGAGCGGTACTCGAACCGGCCCGGCGCGCTCACCCGCAGGGCGGTGGTGCGGTTCTGGAAGCCCCAGTCCGCGAAGACCGGCGCCCAGAAGCCGGTGTCCCACAGCCGGCGGTAGGAGTTGACCGTCGGCGACGACAGACACGTCAGCGCCCGCACGTGCTCGAGGATTCCGCCGATGGCCTTCATGCCGACAGGGCCGGGAAGCTGCGGGTTGTCGCCCTCGGGCAGGAACTTGTTGTTGCCGTCGGCATCCCACAGCGAGATGTTGTGGTGGCAGCCGTTGGCCGAGACGCCCATGAACGGCTTGGGCATGAAGCACGGGAAGGCACCCAGCTCGCGCCCCACCTGCTTGCATACCTGCCGGTAGGTGGTGAGCCGGTCGGCGGTGAGCTCGGCCCGGTCGAATTGGAAGTTCAGCTCGAGCTGGCCGGGAGCGTCCTCGTGGTCGCCCTGGATCATCTCGAGGCCCATGGCCTCGCAGTACTCCACCACCTTGTGGATGAGCGGCTGCAGCTCGGCGAACTGGTCGATGTGGTAGCAGTTCGGCTTGGTCATGCCCTCGACGGTGGGCTTGCCGTCGGCATCGGCCTTGAGCCACATCATCTCGGGCTCGCAGCCGGCCCGCAGGTGCAGCCCGTGCTTGGCCTCGAACTCGGCGTGGAGCCGCTTCAGGTTGCCCCGGCAGTCCGAGGTGAGGAAGGCACCGCCCTCCACTTCTTCTTCACGGCCCCGGAACAGGGTGCACCAGACTCGTGCGGTCTTGGGATCCCACGGCAGCGGCATGAACGTCTCGGGTTCGCCGATGCCCACCAGCTCACGGGCCTCGGGGCCGTAGCCGATGTAGTTGCCGTGGCGGTCGATGAACAGGTTGGCGGTGGAGCCGTAGACCAGCTGGAAGCCCTTGCGTGCGATCATCCCGAAGTGCTTGGCCGGGATGCCCTTGCCCATGATGCGGCCGGTCACCGACACGAACTGGCAGTACAGGTACTGGATGCCGTCGGCCTCGATGCGGCGCTCGACTTCTGCAATCTGTTCCTCGCGTCCGTCGGCTTCGACGAACATCTCAAGATCTGTGGCCATTGCTCCCCCTAATCGGCATGGCTGGCAAGTTCATGCGAACCGTAACGCCCTGAGCTTCGCGCCTCAGCACCCCCGCTTCCGGACGTGTCCAAGCCACGCCGAAACGTAGCACAGAATCCGAAGCGATGTCTAACGTGAGTAGCGGCTCTTTCCTCACAGTAGAGCAACCATTTCGGGCGTGATGGCCCGCGTGCAGCCCCGCCATCCGCTTCGGCACCTCAGCAGCGCTGCCGGCCGGCAGGCATTGCAGAATTCGCGACCTCTGCCGTACTCTCGTCATGCGTGCTCGTTTCGAGGACGCCGCTGCGGATGGCCGTTGCACTCGGCGTGGCCGCGATGCTCGCTGTGCTGCCTGTCGGTCCAGCGTCGGCCGCCTTCCCGATCTCAGATCTGGGCGCCGAGCCGAGCCAGCTGTGGCACTCCGAGTTCGACGCGTCTTGGCCGCTCGACCGCCTCATCGGTGTCGTCGACCTTGCCGACGCAACGCCGCCAGAGCTGCCATCGGCCGTCGTCCTCAAGCCCGGCGAGTACCTGTCCGTAGGCCAGTCGGTCACCTCGCCGAACGGCTGGTACCGGCTGACGCTCCAACCACAGGGTCAGCTCGAGTTGCGCGTCAACGACGCAGCGCCGGGTGTTGACGCCACCCTGTGGTCGAGCGGGCCTGCCGTGTCGGCGATGCCGCTGCTGCTGATGCACGCCGACGGCGACCTGGCCCTCTATGACGCCTCGCATCCCGACTTCGGGGCTGCAACATCGGGTCGCAAGGCGGCAGAGCTATGGAGCACCGGTACCCGCAGTCGTTCCGGCGCCGTGCTGCAACTCGACGACAGCGGTGCCTTGACCGTGACCGCGCCGGAGGGACAGGTGTTGTGGCGTGGCGGGCACACGGTGCCCGATGTCGGCCTGACCGGCTCCCGCCACATCATCTACGACCGGGGCAAGCAGTGGGTCTGGCTGGTCGACACTGACGGGAGCGTCGTCGACAACTATCCGGTCAGCGGGAATGCCGAGTCGCCCGTGCCGGGCCGCTACAAGGTCACCTCGAAGTCCGAAGAAGCCATTTCCTACAACTGGCTGCTCACCATGGAGCACATGGTGCGGTTCACGACCGACGTCGAGGGAGACTCGATCGGCTTCCATTCCATCCCTCGAGGCTGGCGGGACACGCCCGTGCAGACCGAAGCCCAACTCGGCGACTCCCTGTCGCTGGGCTGCATCCGTCAGCGAGACGACAAGGCGGAGCGCCTGTTCAACTGGGCGTCCATCGGCACCCCGGTGGTCGTGCTCGCCTGAGCGCTGCCGCCGCTGCGTTGGCTTAGGCGGCCCAGAGCGGGCGGCCTACCGAGCTCAGCCCGCCGAGACGGCGAGGCCGAATTCGTTGCCGGCGTCGATCAGGGCGTCGAAGAGGTATTGGCCGAAGGACCGGTCGCAGAAGACCAGGTATGACGGCGTGCCGTTGCGGTCGTTTCGGGCAAGGTCGCAGGTGGTCAGGGCCACCGATGCCGAGAGCACCGCTCCGTCGGGCGTCATGTGGTCGCCCCAGTCGATGCCGCACACCTTCTCCAGCATGCTTGTCGCATCAGCGCCGGTCACCCGGAACATCGCCCGGCTGTGGGTCCAGTCCAGCGCCGTCATGAACTCCTGCGCTTCGAGCCCGTCGAGGTCGGCGACCGCAGCAGCCACCTCGTCGGGCGTGCCCACGATGATCCACTCGCCGGGCCGGGAGCCCAGCACGAGTGCGCCACCGGGTGCGACCTGCGACGACCCGAAGCGAGCACCGAGCCGGTCTGCGGTGGGCCCATCGGCGCCGGCTCGCACGAGCCACTTGGTGGTGGCGCTCGCGTCGGTCAGCGTGAGGTCGCCGCCTTCCGAAGTCGGGTAGTCCCGCACGACCGGGCTCTCGAATGCCAGGCCTCGAGGGGAAGCAGTGTCAGCCACGGAGACGCTCCCCGGCCGGGTCGAAGTGGGCGTGATGGTCGATGACGGTGGCGCTGATGCGCTCGCCCGATTCGAGCAGCACCGTCAGCTTGGTGCCGCCGGCCGCCAAGTCGGGTTCCACCTGCCCGAGGCAGATCGAGCGGTTCAGCGTCGGCGAGTACCGCGACGAGGTGATCCTGCCCAGGATCTCGTTGGTGTCACCCCTCACGATCTGCGCAGCCTCTTCGGGAACCACGTCGGGATCGTCGGGCTGGATGGCCACGACCAGCGGCAGCGGCCGGTCCGCGGCCCATGCCAGCTCGGGCTTGCCGGCGAAGTCGTCCTTGTCGAGCTTGATCAGCGATCCCAAGCCAGTGCTGGGGCCCAGCGTCAGGCCGTCGGTGTCCTGGCCCACGATGAAGTGGCCCTTCTCGAGACGCATGATGCGCTGGCCTTCGAGACCGAAGGGGCCGACACCGAGATCGCTGCCGGCGTCCATGAGCGTCTCCCAGACATGGCAACCGTGGCCTGCGGGCACGTGCAGCTCGAACGACAGCTCGCCGGTGAAGCCGATGCGCCACATGAAGCAACCCTCCACGCCGGCCACCATGGCTTCTCGGACCGTCATGTAGGGGAATGCCTCGGCGTCGAGGTCGACGCCCTCGCAGACCCTGCTCATGAGCTCCCGCGATTTGGGCCCGGCCACGTTGATGCTGGCGTATGCGGTGGTGACGGGGGTGACGTGCACCTGCCAGTCCGGGCGCTCAGTCTGCAGCCAGTTCTCCACCCATTCCCACACGCCGCCGGCACCCGAGCTGGTGGTGGACATCATGTAGTGGTCTTCGCCCAGCCGGCCGGTGACGCCGTCGTCGAGCACCACCCCGTCCTCGGCGCACATCATCCCGTAACGAACGCGGCCGATGCCCAGCTTCATCCACTTGTTGACGTACAGCAGGCTGAGCAGCTTGGGCACGTCGGGGCCGCGCAGGTCGAGCTTGCCCAGCGGGGTGACGTCGATGAGCCCGACGTTCTCGCGGACGTTGCGCACCTCGGCTTGGGGGTCGCCGTAGTGGTCGGGACGCAGCCACTGGCCCGCCTGGATCACCGAGACGTTGTTGGCCTCATGCCACGGGTGAATCGACGACACCCGCACTGGCTCGAACATCCGGCCGGCGAGCGCGCCCAGCGTGATCGGCGCATAGGGCGGGCGCCAGACGGTCGTGCCGACCTGGCTGATCGTCTCGCCCCGCGCCTCTGCGATGGCGGCCACCGTGTTGACCGTCTCGAGCTTGCCCTGCGACGGTCCCATGGTGGCGGTGGTGTAGCGCTTGGCCAGCTCCACCGAGTCGTACCCCTCGTGCGCGGCGGCCACCAAGTCCTTGGAGCTGATGTCTTCGGACATGTCGACCATGCCGTGAGTGTCAGCGCGGTAGAGCTCGGGATGGGGATCGCGGCCCAGCGCTGCTCGCTCGTCGGGTGCCCAAGCAGGCTCGTCGCCATCGACCGGCAGCGCCCGGGCGGTCCGGGCCCGCAGGCGATGGCGAACAGCTGCGGCACGGGCTGCAGCGAGGCGACCTGTCTCGGCGCCGTGCTGACGCAACCGATCAAGATCGCCGTCGCCGGCAAGCCCGCCCGTCGCCAGCACATTGCTGGGGGGGTCTGACGGAAAAAACCTGGCAGCGGCCAGGTCATAGACCGGACGGTCGCCTGCCATGTTGAGCAATGAGGTCGGGGCCGTCCAGCCAGCGGCCACGACCAACACGTCGGCGTCGATGCGCTCGCCGTCGGCAATGACGGCCTCAACGGCCCGGGACGAGCCCGCTGTCGAACTGATCCGGCCGCCGGTGCGGCCGTCGATGACGGCGGCGATCTCGGTGCCGACCCGCTCCAGGTCGGCGACGGCCGCATCGCCCTCGGCGTTGGCGCTGAACACCACCGCCCGCTCGCCCGGCTTGATGCCCCACAGGTTGATCAAGCGCCGGGCAGCTCCCGGGGTGATGACGCCCGGCCGGTCGTTGCCCTCGAACACGTAGGGACGCTCGATCAGGCCCGGCGCCACCACCAGCGTCTTGGCGCGCGCCTTGATGAGCCGCTCGACCGCAACTGGATGATCGCGCTGGACGATGCCGAGCCAGTTGTCCTCATAGCGACCCGTCACGGTGGAGTTGGTGAGCACCTCGATGTCGGAAGCCTCCAGCGCCGCACGCAGTTCTGCGAGGGCCGCCTGATCGGCTGCGTCGCTCGAGTAGCGCAGGTGGCCGCCCACTGCGTGCTCGTGTTCAACGAGCAGCACGCTGGCGCCTGCGTTGCTCGCCGCCAGCGCAGCTTCGATGCCAGCCGGCCCTGCGCCGGCCACCACCACATCAGGGTGGGTGTAGCGCTTGTCGTGGTAAGCGTGCGGGGTGTCGAGATCGATCTTGCCGCCCGGGGCGAACGTGGCGAGCACCCGCTCGTAGGTGGGCCACAGCCACTGCGGCCGCATGAAGGTCTTGTAGTAGAAGCCGGCTGTCAGGAAGCGCCCCAGGAGGCGGTTCGCCGCCTTGATGTCACGGTTCAGCGACGGCCACGCGTTCTGCGCGCGGACGTCCATGCCGCTCTCCAGCAAACGGTGGCCCGCTCGCACATTGGGGTCGTCGCCCACCTGGACCATCAGGTTGGGATCCCAGTAGTCGGCCGTGAGGATCCCCCGGGGCCGGTGGTACTTCATGGAACGGGAGAAGACCTGCTCCCCTGACGCGGCCAGAGCAGAGGCAATCGTGTCGCCCTCGAATCCGCTGAACCGCTTGCCGTTCCAGCGGAAGCGCAGCTTGGTGGAGCGGTCGATGACCTCGTTGGGCTGCACGCCCTGCCGGCTCATCGTCATGCCGCGCTGCCCTTCCTGCCGTCGGGCTGGAGTCCCCGGACAGCACCGGGCACACACGCACTCATGCCGCACCGCCTCTCTTGTCGCCGGGCAGGGGCGGGTCGCGGAATTCGTTGGTGGCGGTGTTGCGTTCGATCGAGAACCAGCGGCGGCAGCCCGACGCGCAGTACCAGTTTTCGCGCAGCCAGCCCGCTGGGTTGTCGCGCAGGTACAGGTACGCCCGCCACTCCGCAGGCGAGGCGATGTTGGGGTCGGGACGGGCGTGCGACTCGCCGCCGTACCGGAGGTCGGTCGAGTTGCGTGGGCCGCAGTTGGGGCACGGGACGAGCAGCATCAGTGACTTCCCATCAGTGGCCCACCGACGCTGCGCCCTTTTCGCCCACCAGCTCGCCATTGTCGAAACGGCTGAGGGCGAAGGCCTCGATCAGCTTGGGCGTGCGGCCCGTGGCTGCGGCTTCGGCCATCTGCTCTCCCGAGACCGGGGCCGCCTTGAAGCCATACGTGCCCCAGCCCACATCCACCAGAAAGCCGTCGACAGGTGTGAAGCCCATCACCGGCGAGTAGTCGGGCGTCATGTCGCACAGCCCGGACCACTGGCGCAGGATGCGCATGCGGGAGACGCCGGGCATCAGCTCGAGCACGTGGCCGGCGAGTCCCTCGGTGAACTCCAGCGAGCCGCGCACCGAGTAGTTGGCGTAGGGGTCGACTGAAGCGCCGAACACCAGCTCGCCCCGGTCGGTCTGGCTCACGTACACATGCAGCGAGCCCGACACCACCACTGTCGGCAGGAACATCTTCACCGGCTCGGTGACGGCGGCCTGCAGCGGGTGGGTGGTGATGGGCAAACGCACGCCGGCCATGGTCGAGATGAGCGACGCCCAGCCAGCGGTGCAGTTGATCACGATCGGCGTGGAGATATCGCCCCGGTTCGTGCGCACGCCGGTGACCCGGCCCCCGGCGCCCTTGCCGTCGCGACCGTCACCGCCTTCGCAGAGAATGTCGGTGACCTCCGTCTTCTGGTGCATCTCGACGCCCATGTGGTCCGCCGCCCGGGCGTAGCCCCACACCACCGCGTCGTGGCGGACGACGCCGCCGGGAGGGTGATACAGGGCGCCCAGGATCGGGTAGCGCGGATGGTCGGAGGTGTCGAGGCTCGGACACTCCTTGGAGATCTCGTCAGGGCCGATCACGCTGGAGTTGACGCCGCCCAGCTTGTTGACCTCGGCACGCCAGTGCATGGTGCGCAGCGAGGCGTCGGAGTGGGCCAGCGTGAGGTGGCCGCGCTGGCTGAACATCACGTTGATGTTCAGCTCGACGGCCATCTGCTCATAGAGGTGCACCGATCGGTCGTAGAAGGCCACCCCTTCAGGGGTGAGGTAGTTGGAGCGCACGATGGCGGTATTGCGTCCCGAGCCGCCGCTGCCCAAGTAGGCCTTGTCCAGCACCGCTACATCGGTCATGCCGTGGTTGCGGGCCAGGTAGTAGGCGGTTGCCAGGCCGTGCACGCCGCCGCCGATCACCACGGCGTCGTAGGACTGCTTCAGGTCGCAATCGCGCCACACGCGAGGCCACGATTCGCCCCGGAAGCCCTTCCAGGCCAGCGCTGCAGCCGAATACTTGGGCGGACGCTTCCGTCCGAGCCGGCCGTTCCCCCTCATCACCGTGCAGGTTAGGCAGGGTTCTCGGTGACGAAAAGTATCAATCTAGGATTGATTAAGAGCTAACCCATATTATTTGCAGCAGGTGCAACACCGTGAACCTCCAACGTCTGCGCTACTTCGCCGCCGTGGCCGAAGAACTCCACTTCGGACGGGCCGCCGATCGCCTGCACATGTCCCAGCCTCCGCTCAGCCAGCAGATCCGCCTGCTCGAGCACGAGCTGGACACCACCCTGTTCGACCGCAGCACGCGACGGGTCACCCTCACTGACGCCGGAACGTTCCTGTACCCCGAAGCTGTCCGCCTGCTGGCTGCCGCAGACGGCGTCGAGCGCCTCATGGAACAGCGCAGGCACGGCCAGGCGGGCACGCTGCGGGTGGGATTCGTCGACTCCGCGGCGTATGAGGTAATGCCGCGCGTGCTGGCCGAGTACCGCCGGCGCCGGCCCAAGGTCGACTTCGAGCTGCACACGCTGAGCTCCGACGAGCAGGTCAAGGCCCTGCGGGCCGGAGGGATCGATCTGGGCATCGGCAGGGCCGCTGCCGATGCCGACGGCGTGGAGGCAACACTCGTGATGCACGAGCGGCTGCTGCTGGCAGCCAGCGCGTCCCACCGCCTCGCCGCATCCGGTGCCGCGTACCTGGGCGAGCTTGCCGGTGAGCCGATCATCGGATTCGACCGCAATGTGTCCCCCAGCCTGCACGCTGTGCTCGCCGGGATGCTCAGCGCCCAAGGCGTCGCCTATGACCCGACGATCGAAGCGACGGAATACACCACCATCCTCGGATTCGTGGCGGCGGGCGAGGGCGTCGCCATCGTGCCCGCAAGCGTGCAGACGTTCCGACCGCCTGGCCTCTACTACGCACCCATCAGCGACGCCGCGGCCTCGGTCCCCCTGCTGCTGCTCACCCGCTCAGGCGAGCCGCTGCCGCTCGTGGCCCAAGCCCTCGACGTCGTGGCCGAGCTCTACGGTCCGGCGTCGGCGGCCTGAGTCGTCAATCTCGACTGCGGTTCAGATGGCGAGGTCGTTGAGGTTGTAGTCGCGGATGACGCGCTCGAAGGTCTCGTCGTTGAAACGGAAGTCGTCCTCGAGGCCGACGAAGGGCGCATAGGTATAGCGGCGCTCGTCGGGACGGTGCTGGGCCCGGGCGTCGATAGCCACGGCAATCACCGATGACCGCTTGAACACCCGCTCCTCGTCGTAGACGATCGCTGCGTCGCGCTCGTGCACCCGAAGCTGGCCGGCCACGCCCAGCACCGAGCTGCGCCGGTGGAAGCCGAACGTGATCGAGATCCGCGGATCTGCCGACGTGTTGGCGTACGAGCCGTGGATCATGTGACGGTTCACCACCGTCGCATCGCCCGGCTCGCACAGCAGCGGGATGGCATCGGGCAGCATCACGCTGCCGCCGTTGTCAGCCACCTTGGCTCGCAGGTCGATGCGCCCCGCAGTGTGCGAGCCCGGCACGACCCACAGGGCATTCGCCGCCGTGGTCTCATACAGCTGCACTTGGAAGTTGAAGCCGTGGATGCCCATGTCCCAGTCGGGGTTGTCCCAGTGGGTCACACCGTCCTGATGCCACGACACCGAGCCGCCGAGCCCGGGCTCCTTCACGAAGATCGCGTCGTTGTAGGGGACGAAGTCGGGGCCGTTGATGCTCTCGGCGATCGACATCAGGTCCGGGTGCCCGTACAGGCGCAGCGCCGAGGGCATCGACTGGCACATGCCGAAGATCAGGTACACCACGTCGGGCGGGGCATCGGCATCGGGCATGGGCTGGTCCATCTGCACCTGGTGGCGGCCCGCCAGCGCGCTGGTGCCGCCCCACGGGTCCGACAGCGGCGCGACGTGGATGTAGGGCTCGACGGCGCAGTCCCGCCCCAGCGCAGGGCGGCCGTGCTTGTCCACGTCGGCGCCCTTGCGCACCGGCGCGCGCTCGATCACCTCGGCCACGTCGGCTCGCAGCTCGGCGATCTCGTCGGCATCGACCACGCCGGTGAACACATAGAAGCCGTGCTTCCAGAAGTCGTCCAGGATGTCGGGGTGCAGCTTGCCGTCGGGGCCGAACCGGACCGGCCCCCGGTTGCCGGTGTCGTGCGCGCGCTGCACTCCCTCGGCGAGGTAGTCGGCCATCTCAGCGAGATGCTCGGCTCTCGTCGGCGTGTCAGCCGTCCGTACCGGATCCGCAACGTCTGTCATCGCATTCCCCCAACAGTGCCTGTCGCGACGATGGTAATCGGGCAACTCGCAGGCTCTCTCGTGCACGGCTCGGCTCTGCGAGCATGAGCCCATGGAGTTTCACGAGTACGCAGACCGATACCGCACCGCCGAGGTGACCCGCGACGACGCCGGCGTGGTGACCGTGCGCATGCACACCCGCGACGGCCCGCTGCAGTGGGGCGGCCGCCCCCACCGCGAGCTGCCCGAACTGTTCATGGCGCTCGCCTCCGACCGTGACATCAAGGTGGTCATCCTCACCGGCACCGGCGAGTCGTTCATCGAGCTGCCCGATGAGGTCAATGCGCTCGCCGAAGGGCGCGCCAACGCAACCGTGTGGGACCGCATCATCTGGGAAGGCAACCGGCTGGTCGACCAGATGCTCGACATCGAGGTGCCGATGATCGCGGCGGTGAACGGCCCGGTGACCGTGCACTCCGAGCTGGCGGTCCTCTGCGACATCGTGCTGGCCGCCGAGGGCGCCTACTTCCAGGATGCGCCGCACTTCCCCGGCGGGCTCGTGCCCGGCGACAGCATGCAGATCGTCTGGCCGCTGCTGCTCGGACCCAACAGGGGCCGCTACTTCCTGCTGACCGGCCAGCAGATCGGCGCGACCGAAGCCCACGAGCTGGGCATAGTCGGCGAAGTGCTGCCCGTCGGCGGCCTGATGGCCCGCGCCCAAGAGATTGCTGCGGACCTAGCCCAGCTCAACCCGATCCTGCTGCGCAACACACGGCACGCCTTGGTGCGCCCGCTGCGGCGCGCCATGGCCGACGACCTGCACACCGGCCTCGCCCTAGAAGCAATCGCCTCGATGTCAGCCCGCGAGTGGTTCCGCGACCAAACGCCCGAAGAGTCCTGAGTGCACTGGCGGATGGAACAGATGCCATAGCTGCGGAGGCGGCAGTGGACTCTGCGAGGTTGGAACCTGCCGGATTCCCGGAGCAGAGGGCGCTGCCGCCTTCGCAGCGGGCGTACCTATGCGTTTGGCCTGTCAGCCGGTGATGGCGTCGAGCGTCTCTTCGCTGGGAGCGAAGTAGAACGAGCCCGACGCCGGGTTCGAGAAGTCGGTGATCGCGTCGCGCACGCCATTCGCGTCATCGAGCCCGTACATCCGCCGCAGACGACGCCGCAGCGGAGCCTGATCCTTGCAGAAGGCCATGAAGTACAGCCCCACGGTGCCGTCGTGGAACGCGTACGGCGTGGAGCGGCGGGCGATCTCGTTGATCTTGTCGCTGCCCTCGTTGCCGTGGTTGCCGTCGGCACGCAGCTCGACGTGACTGAGGTGGCTGTAAGGCTCCTGGCTGTCGGTCTTGTCGGTTTCGGGGTACTTCTTGCGCCCGAAGTTCTTCTCCTGCTGATCGTCCGACAGGGCGTTCCAGCCGTCGAGGTCGTGCACCCAGCGCTGGGCGATGATGTGGCTGCCGCCCGCACCCGGATCGCCGTCGGGCACGATGGCCACGGCGGGCTGGTCTTCGTCGGCGGGGTTGCCGGTGCCGTCCTTGAAGCCGGTCATGTCGAGCGAATCGCCGTAGATGAACGTCGGCGTCTCACGAGCCACGGCCATGTGGCCGGCCAGCGCGGTGCGGGCGTCGTACTGCACCTTCCACACCTTGTCCTTGTCGTCGTGGTTCAGCCACAGCAGCAGCTCTTCCTGCGTGCCCTTGGCCTCGCGCCCGGAGCCATCCTCGGACTTGACGGTCACGTACTCCTGGAAGTCCTCGGGCACGTCGTCGGTCAGATCCGGCAGCAGGCCGGGACCGATGCCGACGGTCAGGTTGATGCCCTGTTCGTCTGCGGCAGCCCTGGTGGCCGCGATGACGGACTTGATGACACCGAGGTCAGCGCCCTCGACGCGACTCAGGTGGACATACCACTGGTTGGCGCCCATCTCGTTGAAGATGGCCTTCTGCGGCGTCGGCATCGTTGCTCCTTGAGGGTGTGATTGGTGCGACGTGAAGCGGCCGCGCCGGACGCCGCGGGGCGCCAAGGCGTGACTGCCGTGGCTGATCGTAGGCCAACCGACGCGCCACGCGCACCCTCGCTTCTGCCGCTGCTGCCCGACTGCTGAATGGTTGCTCACGCTGTGCCAGCATGATGCAATCGGCCGTCGCACCCGACGGCCACGACCAGCGGAGAAGCGCCCATGAGCATCGCAACTGCAGCGGCCACACCGGCCCGCCCGTATGACGCCGCGCTGCCCATCAGGGACGATCTGGCGGCAGCCCACGGCGAGATCGCCGCGCGCTGGTCGCGGCCGGGGACCTGGTGGACTGGGGCCCAGCGTGCCGAGATCGTCCGCCAGGTGCGTGCAGCACGCGACCATCGCACCGACGACGGCGGCGCGCTGCCGCCCTGGGTGCAGCCCAGCAGCATCGACGGCCTCGTCGATCCCGATGGCCCGCTGCCCGCCGCAGCCGTCGACGCCATTTGGCGCATCACCAATCACCCCGGCACGCTCACCGAGGACTGGTACCAGTCGATCATCGACCGCGGCGTCGATCCGCTGGCCTACGTGGAGCTGGTGGGCCTCGTGGCGCAGTCCAACTGCGTCGACCGCTTCGCCGACGCATTGGAGCTGCCCCGGATCGAACTCAACGAGCCTGCCGACGGCCCGCCTGGCAGGGAAGGAGCACCCGCGGCGGTCAAGTACCACTGGGTTCCCACGGCCGATCTCAAGATGCCCAATGTCATCAAGGCGCTCAGCGCCGTGCCGGCGGAGAACGAGGCACTGTTCATCCTGTCCGATGCCCAGTACGTGCCGATGGAGCGGGTGCGCGGCGATGTGGTGGCCGACCGCAACTCGCTGACTCGCCCGCAGATCGAAGTGCTCGCGGCGCGCACGTCCAAGCTCAACGAGTGCTTCTACTGAACGTCTGCACATGCGTTGCTGCTCGGTCTGAGCGGCCAGCAAAAGGACATGGACGTCAGCTACGAGACCGTCAACGGATCCAGCGACGGTGACGGCGGCGTGCCCCACGGCGCGCTGCTGGCGCGCCTCGCCGAGGCGATGTGGGAGGGCGACGCCGAGGCCACCGCTGCCGCACGTGCCGCAGTGGTCGACGCCGCCGGCGCCGACGTCATGGTGGATGCGGTCGCCGTCAGCGCCAACTTCCACATGATGACGCGAGTCGCCGACGGCACCGGCACCCCGCTGGACCCCGGCACCTACGACATGTCGGCGCCCGTGCGCGAGGCCTGTGACCTCAACGGCTTCGTGTCGCGCCGCGATCCCCAAGGCGACCGCCAGACCGCCCAGGGAGCGTCGAACTGACGACCCGAGCTGACAACCCGGCATCGGCGCCGGGGCACGGAGCAAGAAGTTCCGGCGACCCGGCCTCGGTCTCAGGACCTGAAGCGCTTGGTCGGCAGGTGCGGGCCGACATAGCCCACATGCACCTTGCCGGTGTTGCGACCGGTGTCGTCGTGAAAATAGAGCCTCGGTGCGAGTCCGCCGTTGGACAGCTTGAGATGCGCCTCCATGACGATGTGGCCTGCGTCGCTGACCCGCGCCGACACCGGCATCTCCCGCAGGCGTCTCAGCTCGGGTCGCCTCATCACCTCTTCGGATTCGCGCATGGCCAGCTTCTTCGAGTTCGCGAACCATTTGCGCGGATGCTTGCTCGACTTGCACCAGTCCCGAAAGTCGCCGAACTCGGCGCCCGAATGGGCGTAGGCCTCGAGTGCAAGCAGCCCGTCGAACACGCTGCGCGCCCATGACCGCGCCTCGATCGAGTTGTCCAGCTCGGCGACGTGCTGATCGATCTCGGGCGGGATCTCGACCCTGACGAGGTTGGCCCGAGCGAGCTGCAGCGCGTGGCTCACCGACGTCACCGGCGGGTACTTCCTGCCAGCGGCATCGGTGACCATCGGGGTGCCGGCTTCGCCGACTCGCACCAGCATCTCCACCATCTGGTCTTCCTTGTCGATGAGCTTCTCCTGGAGCTCCTCGGTGCGAAGCTGCGCCAGCTCGAGCTCGTCCTGCATGTCGAGGACCTGCTGGGACATCTCGTCGCGCTGATCCCGGGCGGCCTGTCGCTGCTCACGCGTCTCGAACAACGCTTCCCACAGATCGTCACGCTCGGATTCGAGCGCCTCGATGCGCTCATGAAGGCCAGAGCCGGACGCCAGTTCGGGCGCCCTGCGCTGACTGCCGAGCTCGGCTTGAGACTGGCTGAAGAGGGTGGGCGGCTCGCGCTCGACCATGGCAAGGCTCAGCAGCTGACTGGCCCAGCGGCCGGCCTGATGCGCGTCCGATCGCACTACCTCCTTGGCGAGGGTGCGATGCCGGTGCGGTTCGTGCTGGCCCGGCAGGTACAGCCGCGCCTCGCCCGGCTCCAGGTCCATCTCGCCGCCGATCAGGCGCTGAAACGGCGTCAGCGTCTCCAGCGGCATGACGAAGACGCGAGCCAGACCGGCGACTTGGGAAGCTGCGCTCTGCGCTCGCCGGGTCATGTCGCCGAGTGCTGTGTTGGGGTTGATGGGATCCCACGCCAGCACGAGATACGGGACCGGACGATCAGGCGACAGGACCGCATTGCGGATCGCCTTGGCGTGCTCGGCATCACGGACCGGCACCGGTGACGTCGTGAGCGGTTCGCGGCCGAGGTGGGGCCGTCCGCCCCGGCGGTGAGCAGTGTCGAGCAGCTCGGACACGAGCGACTCGGCCCCCGTCGAGCGCAGTTGAGCCCAGCGTGACTGCCCTGAATCCGAGCCCGCCGCAGCGGAGACCCCCGGATCGACTGCGCCCAGGCTCACCGGCACCGAAGCAAGGGGAGGTGCCTCGACGTCCACCCAGACCCAGGCCTCGCCGTTGCCGCTGAGCACGCGGATTCTGACCACCGACCTGCCCAGCGCGGCGTGCTGGGCGAGCTCCAGCGTCGTCGTAGTGACGCCGCCGTTGGTCCGGGTGGCCCGCGTCAGGTCGACGCGGGTTCCGTTCTCCTGCGCGATGTGGTCGCCCTCCCCACCGTCAGATTCGACATCGGCCACGTCGAGATGCGGGTGCTGCATCTGGGCCCATGCTCGAAAGCTGCGCGCCACATGCTTGTGCAGCCCAGAGCCCTCGTCTTCCCACATGACGCGGTAGATCACCTCGAGGGCAGCAAGATCGTCGTCGGTCACGTCCTGATCGTTGTCAAGCACGTCTCCCCCACGTCGTCATTCCGAGCGAGACGGAGAACGAGCACCGCCATTCGCTGGAGCCTGCGGGATCGGAATGCCGCTGGGGCATTCCGGCAGCCATGGCTAGCCCTGTTCGTAAACAGGCGTGATGAGGGCCCGGGCCAGCGTCGTGCCGAACATGTTGAAGCCGCAGATTGCCGGCGAGACGCTCTCATCGATCGGCAGCGAGGCAACGTTCAGCGCGTGCACGGCGAACATGTAGCGGTGCGGGCCATGGCCCGCGGGCGGCGCCGAGCCCAGGTAGCCGGACAGCCCGGCGTCGTTGCGGAGCTGCTTGGCTCCGTCGGGCAGCCCGCTGCCCTCGGCATTGCCGGCACCCGAGGCAAGCTCAGCGCACGACGCAGGGATGTCATACACCACCCAGTGCCAGAATCCGCTGCCGGTGGGCGCGTCGGGATCGAAACAGGTCACGGCGTAGCTCTGGGTGCCATCAGGCGCACCCGACCACGCGAGATGCGGCGATCGATCTTCGCCGCCAGCGCCGAAGATGCCCGAGACCTGCGGCATCGGCAGCATCTGCCCCTCAGCCACATCGTCGCTGCGCACCTCGAACGACGCGACTGCAGGAAGGAAGTCATAGGGGCTCGGAGGTTGTGGCATCACGAGTGTCTTTCTGTTCACCTGCCCGAGGGCGGCTGCGCTCGGACAGTTGACACTATTCGTTGCACTGCGCTAGACAAGCCGCGTGTTCACCGCTCGGGGTGTGAACTCCGAGCTGCACATCACACAACCCAAACTGACAGACCAAGGACCGGCCCGCTTCGGCGGGTCGGTCTTTGGGTTACACAGCCCGGCCCGCTTCGGCGGGTCGGTCTTTGGGTTACACAGCCCGGCCGCCGCATGATCTGATCCTGCAATCGGTTGCAGAATCGGGGCAGACTGACCGCAGGCACGTTGCCGCAGGTGGCGGCGCTGCCCGGAACATGACTGGAGACGGCGTGACGCCTGACAGCCCGACATCGGACCGCCGCCCGTCTTCGCCCCAATTGTCTTTGCCATGGTGGACTGACGCCGTCGGCTACCAGGTGTATCTGCGATCCTTCGCCGACTCGAACGACGACGGCGTCGGCGACCTGGCCGGCATCCGGTCCAAGCTCGGCTACCTGAGCGACCTCGGGGTCGACTTCATCTGGGTGACGCCCTTCTATCCCACGCCCGGGCACGACTGGGGCTACGACGTCGCTGACTACTGCGACGTCGACCCGCTGTTCGGCGATCTGGCCGCCTTCGACGCGCTGGTGGCCGACGCCGCCGGTCGCGGCATCCGCGTCGTGACCGACCTGGTGCCCAATCACACGAGCAGTGCTCACCGATGGTTCCAGGCCGCACTCGGCAACGCCGGCGAAGCCGAGCGGGCTCGCTACCGCGACTACTACATCTGGCGCGACCCCGCCCCCGACGGCGGTCCGCCGAACAACTGGGTGGGCTACTTCGGCGGTCCGGCGTGGACGCTGGAGCCTGAGTCCGGCCAGTACTACCTGCACCTGTTCCTGACGTCGCAGCCGGATCTGAATTGGCGCAATCCGGCGGTGGCCGACGAGTGGGACGACATCTTGCGGTTCTGGCTCGACCGCGGTGTCGCCGGCTTCCGGGTCGACGTGGCCGGCGGCCTGGTCAAGGACGCTGGGCTGCGCTCGAACCCGCAGCTCCTTCCCATCCCGCCCCGAGCGTCCCGCTGGGAGCAGTGGGATTGCTTCGAGCATCTCTACGACGTCTTCCAGCCTGAGAGCCAGGACGTCTTCCGGCGCTGGCGCAAGATCTGCGATTCCTACGGGGCGTTCCTGCACGGGGAGACGTACCACCTCGATCCGCGGGGCATGGACGATCTGCTGCCGCCCGACGGCATGCACGGCGGCTACTGGTTCGCGCCGATGCACATCGATTGGGACGCCGGCGAGATTCGCAGAACGCTCCGCGGCCCGTCGAGCGCCTTGGCCGACCGCCTGGTGTGGGCGATGAGCAGCCACGACATGCCACGGGCGCCGACCCGCTTCGCGTCGGCGCCCGACGCCGACCGCGCCGCGGGGACCCCGCAGCATTGGGGTGCAGCGCGCACCCTTGCCTTCAACGTGCTCGCCGCGTTCCTGCCCGGCACCCTGGTGCTGTACCAGGGCGAGGAGCTCGGCCTGGCCGACGGCGAGGTGGCTGCAGAGGACAAGCTGGATCCCGTCGGTCCCGACGACGACGTCGGCGCCGGCCGAGACGGCTGCCGCACCCCGATGCCCTGGGGCGACGGCCCGCACAACGGTTTCTCGGCCGCCGAGCCGTGGCTGCGCTCTGCCGCGCGTCCCTCGGGCGAGACGGCCGCTGCGCAGTCCAACGACGAGCGGTCATGGCTGGGGGCCTATCGGGCGCTGCTCGACACCCAGCAGCGGGTGCGATCCGTGCTCTCGAATGGATCTGCTGACGGCGAGGACGCCGTGGAGTGGATCGACAGCGGCCGCGGACCGGTCATCTCGTACCGCCGGGGCCGCATCGGGGTCGCTGCGAGCGTCGGCGACGACTCCCACGAAGTGGAGATCCCGGCCATCGCCACCGTGCTGTATGACTCGTCGGCGGCGTGTCCCCATCCCTATGACGGGGTAGCCGAATCCGGAGCGCCCGCAGGATCGAGACAGTCGAACGGGACCTATCTGCTCGCCCCGGCGAGCGCGATGGTGTGGCAGGAATGACGGGTCCCATGGTTCGGATCGGCGACGTCGCCCGAGCCGCGGGAGTATCCACTGCGACGGTCAGCCGGGCATTGCGGGGGTTGCCCCATGTCGCCTCAGCCACACGGCAGAGAGTGCTCACGGCCGCTGCCGAACTCGACTACCGGCCCAACCTGCCCGCAGCACGGCTGGCCGCAGGGACGACCAACACGATCGCCGCGGCGGTGCCCGACCCAGCCGCCTGGTTCAACGCGACGATCGTGGGCGCGCTGGGCCGTCACACGACCGCAGCGGGATACGACCTGTTGCTGTCGGGCGTCGCCAACTCCGACGAACGCCGTCGCTTCATAGAGCTGAACGGCGTCAGATCGGGTCGCAGCGATGCGGTAGTGCTGATCGACGTCGCCGTGGGTCCCGATGTGGCGAGCGCCTTCGTGGCGCAAGGCGGCTGTGCTGTCACGGTCGGCTTCCGGACGGCGGCGCTCAGCTCGGTGACGGTGGACAACGTGGCGGTCGGCCGCACCGCCACCGAGCTCCTGCTCGACAACGGCCACCGGCGCATCGGGTTGCTCAGCCTCAGCAGCGGGGATTCGCTCAACTTCTCCATCCCCAGCCGGCGAGCAGAGGGCTATGCCCGGGCGCACAGCGCAGCGGGGCTGACGCCTGATCCGGCGATGACCGTTTCGACGAGCAACAGCTGGGCCGAGGCACGACGCGCGGCCCACGTGCTGCTCGGGGCCGCGGAGCCGCCGACTGCGATCTTCGCCATGTGCGACGAGCAGGCGTTCGGCGCCATGCTCGCGGCGCGCGATCTGGGTCTGAGCGTCGGTGACGATCTGTCGCTCGTCGGCGTCGATGACCACGACCAGAGCCGTCTCGTGGGCTTGACGACCGTGCGCCAGCACGTTGCTGACCAGGGTGTCGCCGCTGCGGAGCTGGTGCTGCGGTCGCTGGAGGCTGCCACGCCTGCACCCCAGCACATCCAGCTCGACACCGAGCTGATCGTCCGCGATTCAGTGGGTTCGCCGTGAGATACCCGGCGGGCGCGTCCATTCGGCAGTCGGCTAGGCTTCGGCAACCGTGTCTGCAAGCGCTTGCAACATGCGCGGGCGCACCGGTTTGCGGTCCCCCAGGGAGGAACACATGAGAGACCACAGCAACAGACGCACCCGACTCCGCTGGGCGCGTCTCCTGGCCATCGCGCTGGCCTTCGGGCTCATCGCGGCGGCGTGCGGCAGCGATGACGACGGAGACGCCGAAGAGGCGCCGGCCGCGACCGAGGCGATGGCCGACGAGTCGATGGACGACTCCATGGATGACGAGTCGATGGACGACTCCATGGATGACGACATGTCCGACGACATGATGGACCTGTCGGGCACCAAGGTGACCGTCTTCGGTCCCGAGTCCAGCGACGAGGAAGCCGGTGCGCTGCGAGATGCGCTCGACCACTTCGCCGCCCAGACCGGCATCGAGATCAGCTACACCGGTGCCCGCGACGCCGCGGACCAGATCAACGCACAAGCTGCCGGCGGCAACCCGCCGGACATCTTCATCTTCCCGCAGCCGGGCAAGCTGGCCGACTTCGCACGTGACGGCCACCTCATCGCGCTGCCCGACGATGTCATCGCAGCCATGAACGAGCACTGGACGCCCGCCTGGACGGCGTTCGGCGATGTCGACGGAACCCAGTACGGCATCCCGAACAAGTCGGACCTGAAGTCGCTGGTGTGGTACAAGCCGGCGCTGTTCGAGTCGAAGGGCTACTCGGTGCCCGGCACCTGGGACGAGCTCAAGGCGCTGTCGGCCGAGATGATCGCCAACGGCGACACCCCCTTCTGCATCGGCATCGAGAGCGGCCCGGCCACCGGCTGGACCTTCACCGACTGGGTCGAAGACCTGATGCTGCGCTTCCACACGCCCGCCGAATACGACGCATGGGTCGCCGGCGAACTGGCCTTCTCCAGCGCCGAAGTCAGCGGTGTGTTCACCGAGGTGCTCGACCTGTGGAACACGCCGGGCATGGTGTTCGCCGCGGGCGGCTCCATCGCCGCCACTCCATTCGGCGACAACGGCCAGCCGCTGGTCGACGACGACTGCATGATGCACCGTCAGGCGTCCTTCTACGCGGCGTTCATCCCGGAGGGAACCGCATTCGCCGACGGCTCGGCCGATGCCGTGGACACCTTCTACTTCCCGTCGGTCAAGGGCGACCAGCCTGTGCTGGGCGCCGGCACCCTGGTGGGCGCCTTCCGCGACGCTCCCGAGGTGTGGGAAGTCATGAAGTACTTCGCCAGCTCCACCTACGCCGAGGTGCGCCAGCAGGCACAGACCGAGCGCAAGGGCGGTGGCCTGTCCGGCTTCCTGTCGGCAGCGACGAACCAGGACCCGAGCGTGTACCAGCCGCTCGAGCAGTCGTTCCTCGACATCCTGCAGAACGCCGATGTCGTGCGCTTCGACGGTTCAGACCTGATGCCCGCCGAAGTCGGCGCCGGCACCTTCTGGACCGAGGGCACCGCCGTCGTCAACGGCGACAAGACCGTTGCCGAGGCAACGCAAGCCATCGACGACAGCTGGCCGCAGTAGGCGGCGGCAGTCGTTCGAGGACGGCTGAGAGACAACATGCGTGAACGGAGGCCGGCCCGCCGACGTGGGCCGGCCTCCGGCGCGTACGGACATCCGTTGAGCCTTCCGGGGAGGTGCGCCGACTCACGGCTCTCCCCGCCGGCCGGTCGCCTGTAAGACTGCGACGATGGCAGCGCTGTGGGGTGCCTTTCTGGGCATCGTGATCTCCGTCGGCGCCAGCGCCGCCGTGTTCTGGGGCACCCACCGGCTGTTCGGACTGGTCGAGCGCCGCTGGGCCGTCGTGGCGGCGGTGGCGGGTGTGCTCGTCGGCGCAGGCGCGGGCGCGGTGGCGGCGGGACTCCGCAGATGCATCGCAGTCGAGGGTTCCCGCAACGATGAGTGCACGCCGCTGCTGGACGGTCCCTCATTCGGGTGGATCAACCCGACCCTCATGTGGATTGTCATCGGAGCTGCTGTGTTCGGGCTGGCAGGTGCGGCAGTCGGTGTGAAGCGGTCTCCTGCCGGTGACCGCATTGCCACGCTGCAGGGCCGGCTGCGAGCGCTCACGTTCGTGGGGCCGGCGATGCTGTTCGTCGCGCTGGGGCTGATCGTGCCGCTGCTGCGCACCATCTACCTGTCGCTGTTCGACAAGGCGGGCGAGAGCTTCCGCGGGCTCGCCAACTACGGCGAGATCTTCACCAACGCGCAGAGTGTGGATCTGTCGGGCTGGGCAGGCATCTTCGGCAGCCGGTTGTTCTGGGGCAGCCTCATTTTGTTCGCCATTGCAACCCTCATCGCGATGAGTCGGGGCCGCAGTCGCGGCGTCAGGGCCGACGTGTCGGCTAGCACCGTCGGGATCGGGCTCGGCGGCGGCCTGCTGCTGAGCTTCGCCGTGTTCGCCAACCTGCGCGGCACCGTCATGAACAACCTGTGGTGGGTGGTGGCGGTCACCTTCCTGTCCACGGCGCTGGGCCTGCTGGCCGCAGTGATCGCCGACCGCACCAAGCGCGAGTCGTTCGCCAAGAGCCTGATCTTCCTGCCGATGGCGATCTCCTTCGTCGGCGCGGGGATCATCTGGCGCTTCATGTACATCGCCCGGCCGCCGCAGAAGTCCCAGACCGGACTGCTCAACGCCATCTGGGTTTGGCTGGGCACGCTGCGGCCGTCGAGCGGCGGCGCGTGGACCGCCGTTGCTGTGCTGGCCGCCGTCACTGTCCTGCTCACCGCGCTGTGCGCATTCGGCGTGCGGCGGC
The DNA here is from genome assembly GCF_965208925.1 of Candidatus Poriferisodalis sp. Classification (GTDB taxonomy): domain Bacteria; phylum Actinomycetota; class Acidimicrobiia; order Acidimicrobiales; family Poriferisodalaceae; genus Poriferisodalis. The sequence goes on from NZ_OZ242364.1 coordinate 641,826, forward strand.
GGCAGTCGGCGATCGCTGTGGGGTCGGCGGTTGCGGCCATCCCGCTGCTGTGGCTGATCTACCGCTTCCTGGGTCCCGGTGTGGGCGGCTCGGCGCTCGGTCCCAATGACGAGCCGATCGCGGGGACCATCCTGTTCGTCCAGGAATCGCCCTTCAACAACGTGTGGTTGATGGTGGTGCTCATCTGGATTCAGACGGGGTTCGCCATGGTCATCCTGTCGGCGGCGATCAAGGCCGTGCCGGCCGACCTGATCGAGGCGGCCCGCGTCGACGGCGCCGACGAGCGCCAGGTGTTCTTCGGGGTGACGCTGCCCACCATCGTGCCCACCATCACGGTGGTCATGACCGCCATGATCGTGCTGGTCATGAAAGTGTTCGACATCGTGCGGGTGATGACCAACGGCAACTTCGGCACGCAGGTCATCGCCAACGAGATGTGGCAGCGCAGCTTCACCGAGTTCAACCTGGGGCTGGGTTCGGCCCTGGCGGTGGTGCTGTTCCTGGGCGTGGTGCCCGTCATGGGCCTCAACATCAGACGGATGCAGCGCGGTGAGTAGCGCCGCCGAGACCGCAGCGGCCGCAGGGCCGGCAGGCAGCGGTTCGGCGCAGCGCGGGCGGCGAGGCCCCGACCGCGTCGGGCGGGCGGTGTACCGCTTCCTGCGCTCGATACCGGCCTGGGTGCTGTGGCTGATGGTGATCGTCTGGAGCGTTCCCACCGGCAGCCTGTTCCTCAACTCGTTCCGGCACCGTGACGACCAGCGCGCCTCGGGCTGGTGGACGTCGTTCACCGAAGGCAACTGGACGCTGGAGAACTACGCCGATGTGCTGTCGTCGGGCGAGCAGACCGGCGGGCTGTGGCAGGCGCTGCTGAACTCGTTCGCCATCGCCATCCCGGCGACGATCATCCCCATCGCCATCGCCGCCCTGGCGGCGTACGCGTTCGCGTGGATCCCGTTTCGAGGCCGCGAGTGGCTGTTCATCGGCACGGTCTCGCTGCTGGCCCTGCCCAACCAGGTGGCGTTGCTGCCGCTGCTGCAGATGTTCGCCGGCGGTGCCCACTGGACCCTTCCCGGCACCGAGATCGTCGTCACGCTGTTCCCCGACTTCAGCCTCGCCGGCACCGCGACGGCGGTCTGGCTGACCCACACCGCGTTCGCCCTGCCGTTCGCCATCTTCCTGCTGCACAACTACATCTCGACGCTGCCCGGTGAGCTGTTCGAGGCGGCCCGCATCGACGGCGCCGATCACTTCACCATCTTCTGGCGCATCGTGGTACCGCTGTCGGTTCCCGCCCTGGCGGCCTTCGCCATCTTCCAGTTCCTCTGGACTTGGAACGATTACCTGATCGCCCTGACGATGCTCGGCGCGGCAGGCGAGAACTACCCCGCCACCATCAAGATCGCCTCGATGGCCGGCGAGTTCGGCCTGCGCGAACACCTGCTGTCGGCGGGCGCCTTCGTGCAGGCAGGCGTGCCGATGCTCGTGTTCTTCTTCCTGCAGCGCTTCTTCGTGCGCGGGCTGCTGGCCGGCTCGGTGAAGTCTTGACGTCTGTGGACGCTTCGAATCTGGTGCGCACGGGCCCACGAGGGCTCGGACCGGGCGGCGTCGAGGTCGGGCCGCTGGCGCTGGGCCTGTGGCGCTTCACCGGCACCGACGTCGGTCAGAACACAGCGCTGATCGAAGCCGGGCTGGACCTCGGCATGAATCTGGTGGACATCGCCGACGTCTACGGCCTGGACTGGGGCGGCACTGGCTTCGGCAGTTGCGAGGAGAACCTGGGCGCAGTGCTGCGGGCCCGGCCAGACCTGCGCGATCGCATGGTGCTGGCCACCAAGGGCGGCATCGTGCCGCCGGTGCCGTACGACTCGGGCGCTGCTGCCATGCGATCGGCGTGCGAGGCATCACTGTCCCGGCTCGGGACCGACCGCATCGACCTGTACCAGGTGCACCGGCCCGACATGTTCACCCATCCGTCCGAGGTGGCTGCCGCGCTCGACGGGCTGGTTGCCGACGGGCTCGCCGGTGCCGTGGGGGTCTCCAACTACACGCCCGCCCAGACCCGGGCGCTGGCAGCTCACCTGGACGCACCATTGGTGAGCACCCAGCCGGAGTACTCGGCCGCCTGCCTGGACCCGCTGAGAGACGGCACGCTCGACCTGTGCTCGGAGATGGGCATGGTGCCGCTGGCATGGAGCCCGCTCGCAGGCGGGCGACTCATGGCTCCGGGCCCGCTGGCAGGCGGGCGACTCACCGAGCAGGCCGACGAGAACGGCGGCGTGCGGCCCGAGTTGCTCGCCACGCTGGACCGGCTGGCCGAGCGGGAGGGCGTCGACCGGGCTGCGGTGTGCGTGGCCTTCGTGCTGGCGCATCCGACGGCGCCGGTGGCCATTGTCGGCAGCCAGCAGCCCGATCGGCTCCGAGCGCTGCAATCAGCGCTCAGCGTGCAACTCGATCGCAACGACGTGTATGACCTTGTCGAAGCCTCCGAAGGTCAGCCATTGCCGTGAGCGACGGCACGCAAGAGGCCGAGGACGGAGGCGAAACCGCGGCCCGAGCGGCCCGTGGGCCGATGCGATTCGGTGTCATCGGCACCGGCATGATGGGCATCGAGCACATCGCCAACGTGATCGCGCTCGACGGCGCTGAGGTCTCGGCGTTGTGCGACGACTGGGAGCCGTCGCTCAAGGCGGCCCAGCACGAGCTGGCGTGCCACGGGCTCGACCCGGTGCCGGAGTTCGAGAACCATCGGGAGCTCCTGGACGCAGGGTTGTGCGATGCCGTGGTGGTCGCAACGCCGAACCACCTGCACACCGACATCGTCCTGGACGCGGCGGATGCCGGCGTGCCCCAGCTCATCGAGAAGCCGCTGGCCACCACGCTGGATGACTGCCGCCGCATCATCGACGGCGTCGCGGCGCTCAGGGCTGACGCACCGCTGGTGTGGGTGGGTCTCGAGTACCGCTACATGGCGCCTGTGGCTGCGCTGATCTCCCAGGCGCACGCCGGGGTGGTCGGGCAAATCCGCATGGTGGCCATCCGCGAGCACCGCTTCCCGTTCCAGCCGAAGGTGCGCGACTGGAACCGGTTCAATCGCAACACCGGCGGGACGCTGGTGGAGAAGTGCTGCCACTTCTTCGACCTCATGCGGCTCATCGTTCCGAGCGAGCCGGTGCGCGTCATGGCGTCGGGCGCGCAGGATCTGAACCACCTCGACGAGCGCTACGGCGGCGAGACGCCCGACATCTTGGACAACGCCTTCGTCATCGTCGACTTCGCCTCCGGCGCCCGGGCGCTGCTGGACCTGTGCATGTTCGCCGATGCCACCCGCAACCAGGAAGAGCTGTCGGTGGTGGGCGATGACGGCAAGCTCGAAGCACTGATCCCCGACGATGTGCTGCGAATCGGCGTACGCGAACGCGACTGGATCGGCAACGTGACCGAGCAGCAGATCGCCAGCACCGCGCCCGTGACCGGCCACCACCACGGCTCGTCGTACATCGAACTGGAGCGCTTCCGCGACGCCGTGCTCACGTCGAGCCTCGCGGAGTGCACCCTGGCCGACGGGCTGTGGTCGGTGGCCCTCGGCCGCGCCGCCCACATCTCGATCGACGAGGGCCGGCCCGTGCAGATGAGCGAGCTGCTCACCCCTGCGGAGCTGGGCCAGTGACTGCGGCCCAGCTTGCGGAGCCGCAGCCATGAGCACAGCCCCGCCGGAGATCGCCTGGTTCTCGGCACTGTGCGACGACGACTACGAGTTCCTGGGCGTGCCCGATCCGACCTTGGCCAGCACGTGGGAGCACTGCGCGGACATCGTCACCACGGCTGAGCGCAACGGCTTCGACAATGTGCTGCTGCCCTCGGGATACACCCTGGGCATCGACGCCACGGCGTTCGCTGCAGGCATCGCCACGCGCACCGAGCGCATCAACCTGCTGCTGGCAGTGCGCATGGGCGAGCTGTGGCCGCCCCAGCTCGCACGCCAGCTTGCATCCATCGACCAGATGGCGGGAGGCCGTCTCACCATCAACATCATCTCCAGCGACCTGCCGGGTGCCCCGCTGCCCTCAGGCCCCCGCTACCAGCGCACCCGCGAGTACATGGAGGTGCTGCGGACCCTCCTCGACGGCCAGCCGGTCGACTTCGACGGCGAGTTCGTCTCGGTGCAGCTCGACCCGCCCCGTGTCGGCACCGTCAGCGGCCGCTGCCCGCCCTTCTACTTCGGTGGTTTCTCCGACGACGCCAAGCACACCGCAGCGGTCGCAGCCGATGTGTTCCTCACCTGGCCCGACACGGTTGCAGGCGTTGCGGCAACAGTCAGCGAGATGCGAGACCGGGCGAGCGCAGTGGGGCGTGAGCTGAAGTTCGGCCTGCGGTCTCACGTGATCGTCCGCTCCACCAACTCGGAGGCCATCGACGCCACCCGCCGGCTGGTGAGCCAGCTCGACGACGACACCGGCGCATCGATCCGAGCCCGGGCGCTCGACTCGGCCTCGGTCGGCGTGCAGCGGCAGGCGCAGCTGCGCGACAGCGCCGACGACGACGGCTTCGCCGAAGAAGGCCTGTGGACCGGCATCGGCCGAGCCCGCAGCGGTGCCGGGGCAGCCATCGTGGGCGACCCCGACGAGGTCGCCGCCAAGCTCGACGCCTACCGGGCAGTCGGCATCGACGCGTTCATCCTGTCCGGCTACCCCCACATCGCCGAATGCAACCTCTTCGGCCAACTGGTGCTGCAATCAATCCCGCACCGCAAGCTCTGGAACGCCTGAGAACTCAGGAGCGGATTGCGGCTTCGGTCTCCGAATCGAAGAAATGCAGCTCGTCCACGTCCACGGTGAGCTCGACGGTTGAGCCGGGGCGGGCGGTGCTGCGCGGGTGAACCCTGGCGATGACCATGCGGTCCTCGATCCCCTCGAGCGCGTCGGGGTCGCCCGCCTCCACCGAGGGAGCGTCGAGCGGGAAGTGCAGCAGCAGGTCCGAGCCCAAGGCCTCGGACAGTGACACCTCTGCTGACAGGCGCGGCCTGCCGTTCTCGCCTGCGACCGAGGCGTCCTCGAACGCTTCGGGCCGGATGCCCACCACCACGTCGGCGCCGTCGTAGGCACGCAGCGCCGGTCGCGCATCCAGAACACGCTCGGGCAGATCCAGCACTTGCGAGCCCAGCTGCAATCGCCAGCCATCAGCACCTGAGGTGAGTCGGGCCATGCGCAGATTCATCGACGGTGCGCCGATGAAGCCGGCCACGAAGAGATTGTCGGGGTGCTCGTAGAGGTCAGTCGGGCCGTCCACCTGCTGCAGCACGCCGTCCTTCAGCACGGCGACCCGATCGCCCATGGTCATGGCCTCGACCTGGTCGTGGGTGACGTAGATGGTGGTGGCGCCCAGCCGGTGCTGCAGGGCCGTGATCTCGGCGCGCATCTGCACCCGCAGCTTGGCGTCGAGGTTCGACAGCGGCTCGTCCATGAGGAACACCGCGGGGTCTCGCACGATGGCGCGGCCCATCGCCACGCGCTGGCGCTGGCCACCCGACAGTTGCGCCGGCTTGTTGCCCAGCAGCGGTTCCAGCTCGAGCAGCCGGGCGGCCTCGGTCACACGCTTTTCGATCTCGGCCTTGGGCACGCCGGCCAGTTTCAGCGGAAATCCGATGTTGCGGGCCACGTCGAGGTGGGGATACAGCGCATAGCTCTGGAAGACCATGGCGATGTTGCGGTCCTTGGGCTCCACGTCGTTCATGCGCTCGTCGCCGATCAGCAGGTCCCCGTCGCTGATCTCCTCGAGTCCGGCCACCATGCGCAGGGCCGTGGACTTGCCGCAGCCCGACGGTCCCACGAGCACCAGGAACTCGCCGTCAGCGATGTCGATGTTCAGATCGGTGACGGCGACGAAGCCGTTCGGGTACTTCTTCGTCAGCCGGTCGAGGGTGACCGTCGCCATGCAACCCCCATCTCGGGCGCATACGCCCGCTCGGCTGAGACTAGTCCGCAAGCGGTTGCGGACGTGCCGTGAGGAGGCTGAGCCCGGGGCCAGAGTGGGCCGCGGGGCTCAGCCTCCCTGCGCCCGTGGCAGAATTCGCGCAGTGAGTGCTCGCGACCTTGCCGCGGAAACCGCCGAGCCGTTCGAGGCCGATCCGCACGCCGAGCGCGCCCGCCTGCTCGCTGACCTGGCCCAGGCATACCGCCTGTTCGGGACGCTGCGCTGGGGCGAACTGGGCGACGGCCACATCACCTGCCGCGACCCGCTGCGCACCGACCACATGTGGCTGCTGCGCTGGGGCATGCCCTTCGAGCGGGCGAGCGTCGACGACCTCGTGCTGGTGGCTCCCGACGGCACTGCCGCCGATCAGGACGGCCGGCCGGCACCGATCAACAACGCCGCCTATCACATACATCATCCGATCCATGAGGCGCGCCCCGACATCGGCGCCGCTGCCCACACGCACACCCAGTGGGGCACGCCGTTCTCTGCCGAGCGGCGAATGATCGAGCCGATCAACCAGGAGGCGACCTGCTTCTTCGAGGACCATGGGCTCTTCGATGACGAAGAGGTGCAGATCCTGTCTACCGACGGCGGCAAGCGCATCGCCGCTGCGTTGGGCGACTGCCGCACGGTGATCTTGGCCAACCACGGGCTGCTGACGGTGGGGGCGAGCCCGGCCGACGCGGTGGGCTGGTTCGTGCTCGCCGAGCGCGTGGCCGAGGTGCAGATGAAGGCCCGCGACGCCATCCCGATCTCTGCCGAGGCGGCACGCACTGCGCGCCAGAACCTGACCGAGGGTGACTTCGGCTGGGAGCTGTTCGGATGGGCGACCCACCGCCACCTGCCCCACGAGTTCGCCTGAGCGCAGCGGGCATTTCGCAGAGTGGCAGAACAGTGAACGAGGGTGAGACGACCGACGACGGCGGGTCCGAAGCCGAGGAGGCCGGAGACAGCCGGCTGGGGCCGGCGCAGCGCGCCGCATGGCTCGACGAGCTGAGCGGCGGGCAGGGTGAAGGCCGCGTCGACGTCGTGGTCATCGGCGGCGGCGTCACCGGCGCCGGCTGCGCACTGGACCTGGCGCTGCGGGGCCACAGCGTGGCGCTGCTCGAGCAGCGCGACCTGGCGTCGGGCACCTCGAGCCGCTCGTCGAAGCTGATCCACGGGGGCCTGCGCTACCTGCAGCGCCTCGAGTTCGGTCTGGTGTCCGAGTCGCTCACCGAGCGCCGCCTGCTGCTGGGCCGGCTGGCGCCGCACCTCGTGCGCCCAGTCCAGTTCCTGTACCCCATCCGGCGGGGCTGGCGCGAACGGCTGCGCACCGGGCTCGGCATCGCGCTGTACAGCTTGATGGCCGGTCGCGGGCGCCACGCCCACGGCTCGCACCGCCACCTCGGAGCGCGTGGCACGCAGCGTCTGGCGCCCGGCCTCGACGCCGATGTCGTGCGCGGCGCCATCACCTATTGGGACGGCCAGACCGACGACGCCCGGCTCGTGGTGGCCATCGCCCGCACTGCTGCCGCCCATGGCGCACGCATCCTCACCTCCACCCGCGTGCAGGAGCTGGTGGTCACCGAGGGTGCGGTCCGGGGGGTCATCGCCCACTGCGGCGAGACCGGTCGCACTTTCAAGCTCGACGCCGACGCGGTGATCAACGCCACCGGCGTGTGGACGAGCCAGATCGAGCAGCTCGCCGACCGCGGCGCCCAGCCCCCCGCCGGTTCCCGCACCCGGATCCGTGCATCGAAGGGGATCCACCTGCTGGTGCCGCGCGATCGCATCGACCTGCAGTGCGGCCTGATCGTGCCCACACCGCCCAGCGTGCTGTTCGTGGTGCCCTGGGGCGAGCGCTGGATCATCGGCACCACCGACAGCGACTGGGATCTCGACTACGCCCACCCCGCTGCCAGCAGCGCCGACATCGACCTGCTGCTCGAGCGCCTCAACAGCGTGCTGGCCCGCCCGATCCGCCGCGACGACATCTGCGGCGTCTATGCCGGCCTGCGCCCGCTGGTCGCCGGCAATGCCCCGGATTCGGCTGAGCAGTCCGCCAAGCTGAGCCGCGAGCACACGATCACCCGGGTGGCGCCGGGGCTGGTCTCGGTCGCGGGCGGCAAGTACACGACCTACCGGGTCATGGCAGCCGACACGGTCGAGATGGCGCTCGGCGAGGTGTGGGCGGCACGGGGCGGCACGGCACCGAAGCTTCCCCGTCGCCGCCGTGACGCTGCCGCTCGCCGATCGGCCACGCTGGTCACGCCGCTCGTGGGTGCCGACGGCTACGAGGAGCGGCGACGACGCCACGACGAGCTCGGTGCCCGGGTGGGGTTGAGCCGGGCCGCGGCTGCGCATCTGCTGGACCGCCACGGCGACCGGATCGACGAGGTGATCGAGCTGATCGCCGATCGGCCCGATCTGGGCCAGCCGCTGGCGGAGGGGCTGCCGTACCTGCGTGCAGAGGCCGTGCACGCAGTGCGCCACGAAGGCGCCCTGCATCTCGATGACGTGCTGACCCGGCGGACACGGCTGTCGGTGGAATCGTTCGACCGCGGCGTCGACGCCGCGCAGGACACCGCCGAACTGATGGCCGCTGAGCTCGGCTGGACTCCCGAGACCATCGAGCGCGAGGTGTGGCACTACCGGGCACGAGTGGAGGCCGAGCGGGACAGCCAGAAAAGGCCCGACGACCAGACCGCCGACGCCGCCCGCCTCGGCGCCCCCGACATCCGCCGCTAAGCCTCCTAGATTGACGCGATGGTCGTTGATTACGAAGTCCAGGGGCGGGTGGCGATCTTCACGCTGAACCGGCCCGAAGCCCGCAATGCCATCAGCCACGAGGTGTCGTCGGAGATGGAAGCCCATCTCGACGCCTTCGAAGCCGATCCCGAGGTGTGGGTCGGCATCCTGGCCGGCACCGGCACGGTGTTCAGCGCCGGGGCCGACCTGAAGTCGGTCGCCGCCAAGAAGCCCATCGAGACGGAAAAGGGCGGTTTCGCCGGGCTCGCCCGCTACCCCCGCACCAAGCCGCTGATCGCGGCAGTGGACGGCGCTGCACTGGCGGGCGGCCTCGAGATCGTGCTGTCGTGCGATCTGGTGGTGGCCTCGCCGCGGGCCCGCTTCGGCATTCCCGAGGTGAAGCGGTCGCTGGTGGCCGCTGCGGGCGGGCTGTTCCGGCTGCCGCAGGTGGTGGGCCGCAACGTGGCCCTGGAGCTGGCCATGACCGGCGACCCGATCTCGGCCGAGCGCGCCTTCCAGCTCGGGCTGGTCAACGAGATGGCCGCCGAAGGCGAGGTGGTGCCCGCCGCGATGGCCCTCGCCGACCGGATCATCGCGAATGCCCCCAAGGCCGTGCGTGAGAGCCGCGCCGTGGTGCTCGAAAGCCACGCCCGCTCCGAGGACGACGGTTGGGAGATCACCAAAGGCCATTTCCGCAACATCCTGGGAACCGAGGATTTCCTGGAGGGGCCACGGGCGTTCGTCGAGAAGCGCGATCCTGTGTGGACTGGTCGCTAGCTATCCCGGAGCAACACCATGGCCTACACCGCGCCGACTGACGCATTCAGGTTCGATGAGTTCCGCTCCGCGGTAGAGGGCAAGCGGGTGCTCATCACCGGTGCCGGCAAGGACGGCGGCATCGGCCAAGCGATGGCGCTCAGCGCTGGGCTCAACGGCGCCGACTCGGTCGGCATTCACTTCCATCGCAGCTACGAAGACGGGTTCGACCTAGTCGATCGCCTGCGCGAGGAGGGCGTGCACGCCTTCCCGGTGCAGGCCGACGTCACCAACCTTCGAGACCTGTGGGCCATCCGGAGCTACGTCATCGACCAGATGGGCGGCCTGCCGCCGAACCTGGTGATCTGCAATTCAGGGCTGACCGAATCGGGCTACAACCTCGGGCGCACGCTGCGCCAAGTCGAGGGCGAGTCGTCGTCGCTGCGGCGGGCCCGGGTACGCCAGGCATTCATCGAGAATCTGGAGCAGTCCCGGCTGGTGCTCGACACCAAGGTCGACGGCTTCCTGGCATCGACCCACCTGTGGGCGGGCGAGGCGGTGTATGCCGGCGAGCAAGCCCAGTTCGTGTATGTGTCGTCACGGCAGGCCGTCGACCCCGGCCCGGCGGTGCCCGGCTATGCGCTCAGCAACTGGGCCGTGCTGCAGCTGCCCAAGGTGCTGAAGGTGAACCTGGGCCGCAGCGCCGAATTGGTCACGTGCTTCACGCTGCTGCTGCCGTTCGTGCGCACGGGCATGACGAACGAGTACGCCGGCAACGAGCGGGTCTTCGGACGTTGGCAGCCGCGGATGCTGGAGCCCTGCGAGATGGCCGAAGCGTTCATGGCGCTGCTGGCCCGCCCGACCGACGAGACCGACGGCGCCATGTACGAGCTGATGGTGAGCGCCGCCGAGGAGACTGACCCGGTGGGTCCGCCGGCAGTCGAGCTGGTCTGGCACCAGCTCGCGCTCAACCTCGACGAGCAGCCCGTCGACTGGAGCGCCGCCGACCCGCTGCGCTTCGCCTGAGCAGAAAATAACGAGAGTTAACGAAGTTCGACCTACCAGCATGACGAGAGCCGCACCCCGGAAGGTGCGGCTCTCGTGGGACTAGCGCTGGTGCGCCGAGCTGGACTCAGACCCGCCTCGGACGATTCGATTCCGTCTAGTTCCACCAGCGACCCTAGGGCCACGCCCCAACGATATACAAGCCGATTCTCGATGGATGGCACTCACGACTTGAACAGTTAGCTCCACATAGGTCGTTAGGTTCACTTTACAAACTGCGGAAACTCTGGCTATAGTGCGGCGCCATGTTGAACGTGCCCCCTGCTCACGCCACTTCGCCCACACCATCTCGCCGCTTCCAGCGCAGAGCGACTTGGATAGCGCTCGCTGTCAGCGTCGCCCTGATCACTGCGGCCTGCGGGTCTGCGCGCACGCTGGAAGGGCCCGCTGCGGCGATCTACAACGGCGAGTGCGCCGATGCCGGTGATCGGCAGCTCACCGTCTATTCCGGTCGCACCGAGAATCTGATCCAGCCCGTGCTCGACGCGTTCGAGTGCGAGACCGGTGTCGATGTGGCGGTCCGCTGGGGCGCGTCGACCGACCTGGCGCTGCTGCTGGCAGAGGAAGGCGACCGCACCAGCGCTGACGTGTTCCTGTCTCGCTCGCCGGGTCCCGTGGGCTTCTTGGAGAACAAGGGCCTGCTCGGCACGGTCGACGCAGGCGTCGCCGAACTCGTCGACAGCCAGAACCGTTCCGGCTCACGCACCTGGGTCGGCTTCACCGGTCGCAAGCGCGTGCTCGTCTACAACGTCGACAACGTCGCCGGCGACGAGCTGCCGGCGTCGGTCTTCGACCTCACCGACGAGCGCTACCGCGGCCGGGTGGCCATTCCCGCCACCAACGGCTCCTTCGTGGACTGGTTCACGGTCTTCCGGCACCAGCACGGCGACGACGCCGTCACGCAGTGGCTTGCAGACATGGTGGCCAACGACGCCCGTTACTACCCCAACAACCGGTCCATCGTGGAGGCTGCCGGCCGCGGCGAGATCGACATGGGCCTCGTGAACCACTACTACCAGTACCAAGTGGCCGAGGCCATCGGCGACGGTCACCGCGCGGCGAACTGGGACTTCGCCGGCGACGACATCGGCTCGCTGCTCATCATCACCGCGGCCACGGTGACGGCCTCCAGCGAGCAGACGGACGCCGCCAACGAGTTCATCGCCTACTTGCTGAGCGCACCGGTGCAGCAGTACTTCAGCAGCGAGACGCTTGAGTACCCGCTGGCCGCAGGGGTCGCTCCGGCTGATGTCCTGCCAGCCCTCGTCGGCCCCGAGGTAGGAAGCCTCGACTTCGACTCGCTCGGCGAGGGATTCGCCCGGTCCACCGAGATCATCGAGGCCAGCGGCATCCTGAACGAGTGACACCGGTCCTGACACCGGCCCGATCGGGTGGCTGAGATGATCGCCGCCACCCGGCGGGGACGCAGCACGGCACCGCCGGCGCTGCGCCTCGCCGGCGTGGCGCTGGCATTCCTGTTCGCCTTCCCCGGCGTGTACCTGGTGTACCGGGCGCTGCGCGACGGCACCGGCCCCGACGGCCTGCTGTGGAGCGCCCGCACGCTGGGCCCGCTGTGGCGGTCGCTGCGGCTCGCCGTGTCGGTCTCGGCGTGCGCGCTGGTGCTCGGCACCGGTCTGGCGTGGCTCACCGCCCGCACCGACCTGCCGCTGCGCAGGCTGTGGCGGGTGCTGCTGCCGCTGCCGCTCGTGTACCCGACCTTCGTCGGCGCCGCGGCGTTCATCCGCACGCTCAACCCGGGCGGCCTGGCCAACGACCTGCTCGCCTACATCGGCATCACGACGGTGCCCGAGCTGCGCGGCTTCTTCGGCGCCTGGCTGGTGCTGCTGCTGATGACCTACCCCTACGTGTACCTGCCGGTTGCCGCCCGGCTGCGCCAGCTCCCCGGCAGCCTCGAGGAGAGCGCCCGGATGCTCGGCGACAGTGCCTTCGCGGTGTTCCGCCGCATCTGCCTGCCCCACGCGGGCACCGCCATCGGGGCCGGCACGCTGCTGGTGTTCCTGTACACGCTCAGCGATTTCGGTGCGGTGCAGCTGATGCGCTACGACACGCTGACCCGCGCCATCGCCACGAACCACCTGGCGAACCCGCCGGTGGCGCTGGCACTCAGCCTGATGCTGCTGGTGCTCGCAGCGGCAGTGGTGCTGGCCGAGCGGTGGTTCTCCCGCCGGCTGCCCGATGGCGCTCGCACCGGCTCGAACCGGCCCCTCGACTATCGCTTGGGCCGCTGGAAGACCGTCGCCGTCGCGGCGGTCGGGCTGACCGTGTTCGCGAGCGTGGCAGCGCCCTTCATCGCGCTGGTGGACTGGGCGCAGCGGGGCGTGCTGCGCTCGGTGACCGGCGAGCGGGCGCTCGCGGTCGACTACGGCAGCATCGCCGACGCCACCTTCAACACCGTGTGGGTGAGCGTGGTGGCTGCCGCCATCTCGGTGGCGGCAGTGCTGCCCATCGCCATGCTGGTGGGACGGCACCGGTCCCGCACCGGGTCGCTCGCGCACGCCGTGGTCATCAGCACGTTCGCGCTGCCCGGGCTGCTGATCGCATTGTCGATGCGCTTCTGGGTGCTGCGGACTGACGTGGTGCTGGAGCTGCTCGGCGACACGACCGTGCTGCTGATCTTCGCCTACATCGTGCGCTTCGGGTCGCTGGCCATGGGCATCAGCGTGGTGGCGGTGCGCAGCGTGCCCGATCGGCTGCACGACTCCGCCCGGCTGCTCGGCGCCGGGCCGGTGCGCCGCTTCTTCACCGTGGACGTGCCGGTGATGGGGCCCGCGCTCGGCGCATCCGGGGGGCTGGTGCTGCTGTCGGTGATGAAGGAGCTGCCGATCAGCCTGTTCGTGTCGCCCCTGGACTTCTCCACGCTGACCACCCGCATCTTCGGCTCGTTCGAGGATGCGTTCATCGCCGAGGCCGGGCTGATGAGCGTGATCCTCGTCGTGCTGTCGTTCGCGCTGACGTGGTTCTTCGTGGTCCGCCGCCAAGAGCAGACCTGATACTCAGCGGTGGTCGACCATCACGTGCTCTTTGGCCAGGAACATCACCGAGCGGCCGAAGTCGATGAAGTTGGCCTCGTCCTCGTACGCCCGGCGGGATGCGGCACGGTTCTCGGGGATCGCGTTGCCCATGGCGCTGCGGTCCATCCACACCTCGGCGTGCCCGGTATAGGGCTCCACGGTCGAGCCTCGCGAGCGGTTGACGGCCGCCGTGAAGGAGTGCTCGTCGGCGTGCACCTGCTGGTACCGCAAGATGCCTGACGACTGTGCCTGGCGGCGGATGACGGGCCCGTGATGGGTCCGCCAGTACCACTGCGCCTCGTCGATGCTGAGCGACGGCAGGTGGCGGAAGCTGAAGTACAGCTTCACCAGACTGGAGCGCTCAGTGGCCACGATGTTCTCCGGCGTGGGGTTCACCTGCGGGTACTCGTAGCAGTAGTACGCCGAGGAGTTCTCGATGTCGGCGAAGTTAAGCTCGTCTTCCACCAGCACCCGGTCGAACTCGCGGCCGGCATCGGTGCGCATGGCCTCCAGCATCGACTCCTTCGACTCCCACCAGACCTCAGCGACGCCGTCGTAGGGTTCTTCCATCTGGCCGCGCCGGCCCGGCAGGCGGCTGTGGTCGTCGTCGGTGGTGTGCACCTGGACGTAGCGCAGCATCTTCGCTGTCGCCGAGTGCGATACCACCAGCGGCCCGTGCACGTTCAGCCAGTAGTCCTGCATCTCGGCCCGGCTCATGCCCTTCTTGCGCCGCAGCAGGAACGTGAGTCGCAGCATTGTCCGCCTCCTTGGAGATGAGCCGAGCTTCGCGCAGATCGGGTCGCTTGGCAGACGGCGCGTTCCGACCTGGCGCCGTCGACGCGGTCGTGTTGCCCGCCCCGGCAGTACCAGCCCTGATCGCTGGCGGGGTCCGGTGATAATTTCGACCGAGGTGCCGGTGGGCACCGAGGGGGTTATGCGGCCATGCCGATCACTGAGTTCTTTCCGGGCATCAAGATCGTCGACTCGGACACGCACTGGACCGAGCCGCACGACCTGTGGACCAGCCTGGCGCCCGCCAAGTACCGCGACCTGGTGCCCCAGATCCGCGAGCACGACGGCAAGCGCAAGTGGGTGGTGAACGGCGACATCCCGATCGCGGGCGACTCAGCGGTGTCGGCGATCCTGCCCGACGGCGAGAAGATGCTGGGGCTGAAGTTCCTCAAGCACGACATCGAGATGGTGCACGCCGCCTCCTACGACTGCGACGCCCGCCTCGAGCTGATGGACGCCATGGGCGTGTCGCACGGCATCGTGTACCCCAACGTCGGCGGCTTCGGGAATCAGAACTTCCTGAAGGTGGAGGACCGGGCGCTGCGCATCGCCTGCGTGGAGATCTACAACGACTGGATGGCCGACCTGCAGGCTCGCTCGGGCGGCCGCATTTTGCCGATGGCGCTGGTGCCGTGGTGGGACATCGACGCCAGCGTGCTCGAGGTCGACCGGATGCACCGCAACGGCGCCAAGGGCATCGTGATGTGCTCCAACCCGCACGACTCGGGCATGCCCAACTTCGCCCAGCCCGAGTGGCGGCCGTTCTGGGAGATCTGCGAGGCGCTGGAGATGCCGGTCAACTTCCACATCGGCGCCTCGGAGGGAGACATCGACTGGTCGGGCAAAGTGCCGTACGACACCTGGTCGGGCGATGTGAAGATCTCGCTCGGCGGGGCGGCGATCTTCCTGGGCCAGCTTCGCTGGATGGTGAACCTGCTGGTCAGCGACGTGCCCGAGCGCTACCCGAACCTCAACTTCGTGTCGGTGGAGAGTGGCGTCGGCTGGATCCCGTTCCTGCTCGACGCGCTCGACTACCAGTGCGGCGAGACCGCGCCCGAGCATCTGGCGCACCTGTCGATGAAGCCGTCGGACTACTTCCGGCGGCAGTTCTACGGCTGCTTCTGGTTCGAGTCCCAGACGCTGGCGCCAGCCATCGACCACATCGGGGCCAGCCAGATCATGTTCGAGACCGACATCCCGCACCCCACGTGCCTGTACCCGAAGAGTGTCGAGCGGGTGCGTGATGCGATCGGCAGCCTCGACCCCGCCGTGCAGAAGCAGATTTTGCAGGACAACGCCGCCCGGCTCTACAAGATCGACGTGTAGCGGCCGGCGCGGCCAGCGCCGCGAGTGCCGCCGATGCTTCAGGTGGCTACGCGGCGGGGCGGGCGCCGCGGCTGAGGCAGTCGGCGCCCCAGCGGGCCATGTCGGCGTCGAGGTCGAGCGGGACGTTGCGGGGCGCGTCGGGTTCGTAGAGCTCCGGCGGCACCTCCCACATCACCTCGAACTCGATGCCGTCGGGGTCGTGGCAGTACAGGCTGCGGCTGACGCCGTGGTTGTTCTCGCCGACCAGCACGCCCATCTCGGCCAGCCGAGTCTTGGCGTCGGCCAACTCGGCCAGCGTGGCCACTTCCCAGGCCAGGTGATACAGGCCCACGTGGCGGGCCGGCGCACCCTCGCCGGCAGCATCGAACAAGCCGAGGTCGTGGTCGGTATTGGAGTCGGGTGACGCCATGAACACCGCTGTGCCGTAGCGGTTCGCGACTTCCAGGCCGAGCGCCTGTTCGTAGAAGCGAGCCGATGCCTCCGGGTCGTTCACCCACAGCACCGCATGTCGCAAGCCCAGCGTGGCCACGCGACGGATCGTACCGAGCAGCCCGCGCGCCGTCTGCCCGGTCCCCAGCGGGGCTCAGTTGCGGCGGGCGTCCTTGTAGGGGATGTCCTTGGCGTCGTCTGGTTCTTTGGGCAGGCCCAGCACCCGTTCGCCGATGATGTTGCGCTGGATCTCGTCGGTGCCGCCGGCAATCGACATGGCCGGCGTGGACATCAGAATCTCCGACACGATGCCGTCGGCGTTCGAACCAGGGCCGACCAGCATGCCCATGGAACCGGCGATCATCGTGTGGGCCACATGGCAGGCCCGGGCCGTCACCGACATGTTCAGCTTGGTGAGCGAACCCTCCGGGCCGGGCGGCTTGCCGGCAGCACGGGCAGCCCGGGCGCGCTGGGTGGTCCACGACGCGATGCGGCGCAGCGTCTCGACCCGGGCGATCTGCTGGCGGACTACGGGGTCGCTGACCCGACCGGTGCGCTGCGCTTCGGGGACCACCAGGTTCGCCCGGCCGGCTCGCTGCGGGTACCACTTGTAGGTGGCGAAGTACTCGTCGCTCTCCTGCTTCGCCCGCTCGACCGTCGGGCCGCCGTCGGCCGGGTAGCGCGGGCGGCGCGTGGCCACCGCGGCCCGCTCGTGGGTGAGCGTGGTGAGGCCGATGCGCCAGCCGTCGCCGGGGTTGCCGACCAGCTCGTCGCCGGGCACCCGGGCATCCTCGAAGAACACCTCGTTGAACGTGGCGTGGCCGTTCATCTGGCGCAGCGGGCGCACCTCCACGCCGGGCTGGTCCATCGGGATCAGGAAGTACGAGATGCCTTGGTGCTTGGGCACGTCCCAGTTGGTGCGCGCCATCAAAATGCCGAAGCGGGCCTTGTGCGCTCCCGAGTTCCACACCTTCTGCCCGTTGACGATCCACTCGTCGCCGTCGCGGTCGGCTCGGGTCACCAGTCCCGCCAGGTCTGAGCCGTTGGTGGGCTCGGAGAAGAGCTGGCACCACTTGTGCTCGCCGGTGAGGATCGGTCGCAGGTGGCGCCGCTTCTGATCGTCATCGGCGTGGGCCAGCAAGGTCGGCGCGACGAGATACATGCTGACGCCCGCCGCCACCCCGACTGCTCCGACCGCGTCGAACTCGCGGGCCACCACGGCATCCATTGACGGCGGCAGCCCGCGCCCGTGCCACTCGACGGGCCACGACGGCGTGCCCCACCCGGTGTCAGCCAGCAGATTGCGCCACTCGATGAGCGGCCGCTCACGTTGCCAGTGCTCTTCCAGCCACGTGCGGGCTTCGTCACGAACCTCGTCGACGCTCGCCATGCGCGCAGCGTAGAACCGAAGCCCAAGCGCCGCCCGAACGGCAGCAGGTTCATGGTCCGTGACGGCTCGGTGCCGGTGTTCCTTCCATGACCGTTTCACACAATCATTCCACTGTGAGATGATGATTAATATTCATTGTCTAACGACGAATAAGTGGGTAGTATCACGCGTGTGATCTACGAAGTGCCCGACATGACAGCCACCGACGCGGCTGTCGCGGATGAAGTCGAGCATCTGCGGGAACAGCTCAGGCCGTATCTGCGCATGCGACGACGTTGGTACGGCACCCTTCGTCGCGCCCAATTCGCGCGCGCTGTTCAAGGCTCAAACTCGATCGAGGGGTACCACGCCAGCGTTGAGGATGCGGCCGCTGTCATCGACCACGATGAACCGATCGCCGAGGTGTCCGAAGACACTGTCAGCGCTGTGGCCGGCTACCGCGACGCCATGACCTACGCGCTGCAACTCGCTGCCGGGGTGTCGCCGCGAGATCGGCTTCGCGACTCATCGGCACACGACGCAGCAGGCTCCGAGTCGGGAAGCTCCTGGGCCCCGCCGCTGCCGGTCGACCTGTCGACGCTCCGGTCACTGCACTTCATGATGATCAAGCACGACCTCGCCCACTACCCGGGTCAACTTCGTCCAGGTGCGATCTGGGTTGCCGACACCGACGGCGAGTCGGTGTATGACGCCCCGGAGCGCCAAGTCATCGAAGTCTTGCTCGGTGAATTCTTCGAGCAGTGCGACGACCTCTTCTCCGATGACACTGTGCCGACGATGGTTGCTGCCGCAATGGCGCACCTCAACTTGGTGCTCATCCATCCATTCAGCGACGGAAACGGCCGGATGGCGCGCTGCGTGCAGACCCTGTTGCTCGCCGCAGCCGCCGTGCGGGACGACGATCCGCTCGCGCCGGAATTCCTCAGCATCGAGGAGTACCTCGGACGCAACACCGTGGACTATTACGCAGCGCTCAGTGCAGTCGCCGGTGGTCGATGGTCGCCGGAGCGCAGTGCGCGCCCCTGGATCGAGTTCTGCTTAACGGCACACCTTCGCCAAGCGCGCACTGTGCTGCGCCGGGTGCTCGAATTCGAAGTGCTGTGGGACGCGTGCAGCCAACTTGCGCAGCAGCGCAATGTGCCAGAACGAACTGTCGGCACGCTGTGCGACGCAGCCCGCGGATGGACAGTGCGACGGTCGCTGTACCTCGCTCGGACCGAGACGACCGATGGGGAGCCAGTCAGCAGCGGCATGGCTTCACGGGATCTCCAGACAATGGTGAGGGCCGGATTGCTCACGCCGGTCGGCGACAAGCGCGGAAGGAAATATCGTCCTTCAGAAGATCTCGCGGACATCTGGCGGCAGATCCGCAGCATGCGACTCACGCGGGACGACACCGACCCGTACCAAGACGCGCAGCCTCAGCTCTTCTAGACGAACCTGCGGGTCGGCTGTCACGCCCGCACGACTCGCAGGCCGGCGTTACGTTGAGCCGATGGATCTGGGACTGGCTGGCCGGCGTGCGGTGATCACCGGCGCATCGAAGGGGATCGGGCTCGGCTGCGCCGTGGCGCTGGCCCGTGAGGGCTGCGATATCGCGCTGGCCGCTCGATCGGCGGACGTACTGGCGCAGGCCGCCAATCAGGTGCAGGAGGAGGCGCCTGGGGCGGCCGTCACGACGCACGCCGTCGACCTGTCGACGCCGGAGGGCCGGCAGACTCTGCTTGGCGAGACCGGCTGCGATGGCGGCGGTGCTGGGCTGGTCGACATCTGGGTGAACAACGCCGGGGCGATTCCCGCCGGCGACATCGTCACGGTGGACGACGCGACCTGGCGCGAGGCCTGGGACCTGAAGGTGTTCGGCTACATCGACCTGTGCCGCGCGCTCCTGCCGTTGATGACATCTCGGGGCAGCGGAGTCATCGTGAACGTCATCGGCGTGGCGTCGCTGCGACCGCAGCCGTCGTACATCGCCGGCGGGGTGGGCAACAGCGGCCTCGTCGCCATGACCGCTGCGCTCGGCAGCCGGAGCCTGCGCGACGGCGTGCGCGTGGTGGCCGTCAATCCCGGCCTGATCATCACCGACCGGATGGGCGACATGCTCCGCCGCCAGGCCATCGACGAGCTCGGCGACGAGTCGCGCTGGGAGGAACTGATCCCCGCCGATCCCGCACCGGGCACGGTGGAGCAGGTGGCCGATGTGGTGGCCTTTCTGGCGTCTGACCGGGCGAGTCACGTCAGCGGCACGTCGATCACCATCGACGGCGGCGCATCCGCTCGTTGAGGAAGTCGCTGCCCGGCGGGGTTTCAGCGGCTCGCTAGTGTCCGGCGGCAAGCGGGACAGGGGAGGCAGCCATGGACGTGCCCGACTTTCGGACGGTGTCGGTGGAGGCGCTGGCGGCGATGGTGCGAGACCGCACGCTCACGGCTGCGGCGGTCACCGAGCGCGCGCTGGGGCGCATTGAGGCGCTGAACCCACAGCTCAACGCGTTCGTGGCGCTCGACGCCGAGGATGCACGCCGCCAGGCCGCGGCGATCGACGAGCGGCTCGATGCCGGTGAGGATGTGGGGCCTCTGGCGGGCATCCCGATCGGGGTCAAAGACCTCGCCGACGCCGCCGGATTCGTCACCACGCGGGGGGCGATGCACCTGCGTGACAGCCCGCCGGTCGCTGCCGATTCCACCGAGGTGGCGCGCATGCGGGCTGCGGGCGCGGTGATCCTCGGCAAAACCAACACGCCCGAGTTCGGCTGCATGGGCGACACCTACAACAACGTCTTCGGCCCCACGTGGAACCCGTGGCAGTCCGGCCGCTCCCCCGGCGGATCATCGGGCGGCACGGCGGCGGCGGTGATGTCGGGCATGGTGCCGGTGGGCACCGGCTCCGATGGCGGGGGCTCCATCCGCATCCCCTCGGCCATGTGCGGAATGTCCGGTCTCAAGCCCAGCCACGGGCGTGTGCCGAGCGGTCCGCCCCCGCTGGGGCTGCTGGATCTGTCGTGCGTCGGCCCCATGGCCCGCCGCATCCGGGACGTGGCGTACTGCCTCGATGCGCTGGTCGGACCTCATCCGTCTGATCTGCGCAGCCTGCCGGCACCGACCGAGTCATGGCGCGCTGCGCTCGACGATCCCCCGCTGCCCTCGAGGGTGCTGTGGGCACCTTCATTCGACGGCGGGCCTGTGGACTCGGAGATCGTGGCGTCGTGTGCGGCAGCGCTGGAGCTACTGGCTGCCGAAGGTGTCGAGGTCGTCGAGATGGGGACACTGTTCGATCCAGCCGATGCGGTGTCGCGGGCGTTCGTGCCGCTGTTCTTGATCGGGGCCATGGGACCTGCATTCCGGCCGCTGCTGGGCACGCCCGCGTGGGGCGACATCACCGACTGGCTAGCCGTGGCGCTGGAGGAGATGTTCGAACAAGTGACGGTGGACACACTGGCTGTGGCACGGCAGCAGTGCGGGGAGATGTCGGTACGGCTCGGTGAGGTGATGGCTGGGTTCGATGCGATGTTGCTGCCCACGATGGCGGGCCAAACACCAGTAGTCGGCGGCGACGGCACCGTCGACGGGGTCGAAGTGGAGAACTGGGTGCGCTTCACTCCGCTGGCCAACCTCACCCGGCGTCCGGCAGGCACGGTGTGCAGCGGTTTCACCAGCGACGGCATGCCGATCGGGCTGAGCGTGCTGGGCCACCAGACCGACGATGTGGGTGTGCTGCAGACCATCGCTGTGCTGGAGGACCTGCTGGGCCTCGACCCCATCCCGCCGGAGCTCGAACTCGACTGAGACAGCTTTGCCGGTGCGCCCGGGCGGGGATCACAGGGTTACGTTGGGCCGGTGGATGCGGACGAGGTGATCGAGCTGTTAGGGCTCGTGCCGCTCCCGGGCGAGGGCGGCCAGTGGGCCGAGACGTGGCGTGACGAGCACTCGACGGCCATCTACTTCCTGCTGCAGCCCGACGACTTCTCGGCGCTGCACCGGCTGGACAGCGTGGAGCTGTGGCATCACTACGCCGGCGCTGCAGTGGACATGCTGCTGCTGGAGCCCGGCGGGAAGGTGACGCGGCCGCGGCTCGGAGACGAATTGGCGGCCGACGAGCGGCCGGTTGTGGTTGTCGGGGCAGGCACCTGGATGGCGGCGGAGACCGCCGGGGACTGGTCGCTGGTGGGCACCACGATGGCACCCGGCTACCACGAGGCCGGATTCGAGCTCGGCGGCCGGGCCGAGCTCGCCCACGCATATCCCGAAGCTGCCGCCGATATCGAACGCCTCACACGGGAGGACCCCGGAGATGGCTGAGCAGGACGAGCTGCCGCCGCCGGACGAGCTAATCCGATTGGACGGTCGGGTCATCGTGGTGACCGGAGCCGGCGGGGGCATCGGCTCCGGCATCGCCCGCCGGCTGATGGCCGCCGGTGCCACCGTCGTGGCCCATACCCGCTCGTCCCCGACCGACCATCTGGTGGACGCAGATGGGCAACCCGTGGCATCAGTGCAGGCCGACCTGGTCGAACCCGATGCGCCCCAACGCGTCGTGGATGCCGCGCTGAGCGCGTGCGGTCGCCTCGATGGGCTCGTCAACAACGCCGCCATCCAGCCGCTCGTGCACTTCGCCGATCTGAGCGACAGCGACTGGTCCGAGATGATCGACGTCAACCTGACGGCGGCGCACCGGCTGACGCAGTGCGCGGCCGCCGCCATGCGGGAACTCGGTGCGGGCGGATCGATCGTCCACATCGCCTCGATCGAGGGGCACCAGCCCACCGACCTGCACGGCCACTACGCGACGGCCAAGGCGGGTCTGCTGATGCACGCCCGAGCGGCCGCAGGCGCCTACGGCCCCGACGGCATCCGCGTCAACAGCATCTCGCCGGGCCTCATCGACCGTCCCGGTCTCGACGACGACTGGCCCGAGGGCGTGGCCCGCTGGCACGAAGCGGCTCCGCTGGGCCGGTTGGGCACAGCCGCAGACATCGGCGATGCATGCGTGTTCCTCTGCTCGGACTTGGCACGGTGGATCACCGGGGTGGATCTGGTGGTCGACGGCGGCGTGCTCACCCGGCCGACGTGGTGACGCCGCAGCCTGCCGCTCGCTGTCACCGCTGACCGCAGCTCTTGGTTGTCACACCCCCCTGGTGCACTGCGGGAAAGACAACGTGCACTCAAGGGCACGCTTCACAGAAGCGGAGAAACCACCATGGACACCTCGACAGAGTCTCGGGCTCGTGCCGGCGATTGGATGCTCGCGATCGCTGTGGCGCTGGCCGGCTGCCTGCTGGTCCTGAGCTGGACGATGGCCAGCGGCTAGGGCTGCCATCCCGTTCACGGGAGCGTTCTGCTAAGTAGAGGCCAGCCTCTACAAGGAGACACGGATGCTCATCGACAATCCCGCTGGCGGGTACCGATTCCTCACCGGCATCTCGCCGTTCTCGAGCGGTGTGGTGGCAAACGCAGGCCACGAGGTCGTCCACGCCACGCTCGCCGCCCAGGTGCCATGGCGCCAGGGGTTCGAGCAGATCGACGCCCATCTGGCCGCTGTCGGGCGGGAACGTCCCGCGCTGTGCGCCATCGAGCTGCGCTGCCCTGCGCCGTACTCGATGCCCGACTTCATCGACTTCAACGCCGGTTATGTCGAGCTCGTCCGGTCATGGGATCTCTACGTCGGCGATCACAACCCGCTGGCTCGCACCAACGTCGCCCCCGCGCACGGCCCGCCCGCTGAGCCCGTGCTGCACGCCTTCTCCTACACCGTCGAGGCCGACGACGCCCCCGTCACCTTTGTCGTGTCGGGAGCCGGTGAGATCCCCGAGGCGTCGCTCGATGACAACGAGATCATCCGCAAGGGCGAGACCGGGCCCGAGGCCATGCGGGAGAAAGCGGCGTTCGTGGCCGCCACCATGGGCTCTCGCCTGGGGGCCATGGGTGCAGGCTGGCACCTCGTCACCACCACCGACGTGTACACGGTGTTCATGCACGAAGGCCTGCTGGAAGACGCCGTCATCGGGGCCATGGGGCCGGCGACGCGCCACGGCCTGCGCTGGTACCGATCGCGCCCGCCCGTCATCGATCTCGACTTCGAAATGGATGTCCGCGGGATCCGGCACGAAATCACTGTGTGAAGGAATCCTCACAAGCAACGGTACGCGAGAGAGGAACTTCCTCGGGATCGTATTGACCGGCCATGTGCGACGGCTACGCTCGGCGGTCAGTGACAGCTGCACAGGACTCTGGGCCTCCCATCCATGAGGAGCTCACCCAACCCAGGCGCAAATCCGAGCGGGTCACCGAGGAGCTCCTGGACGCAGCCATAGCGGTATTCGGCGAGCGCGGCTTCGAAGCCGCCACGGTTTCGGCGATTGCCCGCAGATGCGGCATGACGTCCGGCGCCATTTATGCGCGCTGGGCCAACAAGCACGAGATGTTCGAGGCAGTCGTCGAGCACGCCTCCGCGCAACGCATGCTGCTGCTGATCAAGAGCGTCGATGCGACCCCGGCCGAGAAGCTCGCCTTGCTCGGCGCCAACCTGCTCAACACCGGGCGCGATGACACACGCAACCTCTGGATCGAAGCATGCGTGAGCGCCAGTCGAGAAGGAACGAGTGACGCTGCGATTGTCCACGCTCAGGAAGTCGAGGCGAGAGAACTCGGAGAGATCGTGGATGCAGGCAAGGAAGCCGGGCTGATCGACCCGTCATTGAGCACCGCCTCCATCGTCCTTCTCTGCCAGTCGCTCGGCCTCGGTTCGTTCCTGGCCCTGCGTGTTCAATCCTCCGAGCGGCCACCACCGCCCGACGACGAGTGGTCGGCATTGGTGGCTCGGCTCATCAGCGCGATCGGGCCAACCACCTGAGCCGCCCGGCCGGCCCGAGGCCGGCACGCATGCTCCCAGCACTGACGGCGCTGCTGGTCGGTGTGATGGCCTTCGCCTGCAGCAGTCCGGGCATTTCGTCGCCGACGACTGCCGGCACGGACCCGATCACGGCCATCACGGCAGCGCCGGAACCTCCCGCAACGACAGCTCCCGCAGCGACCACGGAGTTGCCGGCAGTTCCCGCGACCTCAGATCAATCTGAATCCACAGTCGCCCCAGCGGCCGATATCGGTATCGGCACAGAACTGGTGGGTCGCTGGGAGGGCGTCACCCGCATCGTGGCGCTCGGCGAGTTGCCCTTTGCCGTCGCATTCGAGCTGTCCGGTGACGAGTTGCTCGCAGCTATGGACATCCAGGGCGGGATCGGACTCGATCTGGTCAACGTCTCGCTCGACGGACGCCATATCCATTTCGAGCTCGAGTCGCCCTTCGGTCAGGCCATCTGGGACGGGGAAGTGGGCGATGGGGTGATCGACGGCGACTTCAACCAGGCCGACGCGGCGGGGATCTTCCGATTGGAGCGCGCTGGCGAGCCCGAGCCGTCGGCGTTCCGCAGCGACGACGTGACGTTCACGAACAGCGACATCGTCCTCGCCGGCCAGGTCACCCTGCCTGACGGTGACGGGCCGCACCCCGCGGTGGTGCTCATCAGCGGCAGCGGCGACCAGACGCGCGATGTCGACGTGGCCGGCTTCAGGGTCTTTGCGGCGCTTGCGGAGGAGTTGGCCACCATCGGCATCGCGTCGCTTCGCTACGACGACCGAGGCATCGGCGGATCGTCCGGCGACGGCCTGCAGGCCACCATCGAGGACCGAGCGGCAGATGTGGCAGCAGCAGTGGACCTGCTCGTCTCCCGAGACGACATCGACGCCAAGCGCATCGGTCTGATCGGCCACAGCGAGGGCGGCATGGTCGCGCCCTTGGCAGCCAGCCGGTCCGGCCGCGTTGCCTTCGTTGCACTGCTGGCGGCCCCGGCCGTGCCAAGACCCGAGCTGCTCGAGGCCCAGCTGGAGCTGCTGGAGCTGTCGGGGATGTCTCAGGATCAGATCGAGCAATACCAGGCGGCCCAGCACATGGCCTTCGAGGCGATCTCCACGGGGCAGGGCTGGGAAGACGTGGAACGTGCGCTTCGCGCGCTCGCTCGCCAGCAGGTGCAAGAGCTGCCCGAACAAAGCCGCCAAGCTCTGGGCGATCTCGACGAGTACATCGACGTCGTCGTCAGCCAGGACATGACCGCTTGGCAGAGCCCGTGGTTCGTTTCGACCCTCCAGCACGATTCCGCAGCCGCCATAGCGGCCTTGGACGTTCCCGTGCTGGCACTGTTCGGCGAGCTGGACACCCAGGTGCGCGCTGGCCCCAACGCGAGCGCCGTGTCCGAAGCGATCGCAGCATCGGACGTGCCCAGCTATGCGATCGGGACGGTTCTGGGGGCCAACCATCTGTTCCAGGCAGCCACCACGGGCAGCCCCGACGAGTACGACCTGCTGCGGCCCGAGTTCGCAGCCGACTTCCTGGCCTTCTTGTTGCCGTGGCTGGCCGAGCAGGTCGGCAGCCGGTAACAGTCGGCGGTGCAGTGACCTCGCTGAATGCAAGTGGGCATGGCAAGGTGAGCGGCGCATGACGCCTGCTGAGCTGGAGAAGATCGCTGTTGAGGTCGCCGAGGTTGCAGCCACGTTCCTGCGGGGGGTGGTGGGCACCGGCGAGGCGCTGCGCACCAAGTCTTCACCGACCGACGTGGTCACGGCCGTGGACATTCAGTCCGAGGAGCTCATCCGGGGCGAGCTGCTGCGTCGCTGCCCGGGTTCGTCGATCGTCGGCGAGGAGCTGGGTGACGAAGTCGGTCGCAGCGGCGTCGGCTGGATCGTGGACCCCATCGACGGCACCGTCAACTTCCTGTACGACCTGCCGGTGTTCGGCGTGAGCATCGCGGCGACCCGTGACGGCACCGTCGTGGCGGGGGCTGTTGCCGACGTTCTGCGCGGCGAGGTGTTCTCGGCCGCACTCGGCTCAGGCGCTCGTCTGGACGGCTCGCCCATTGCCAGCACGGCACAAGAAAGCCTGGCGCAAGCGCTCGTGGCAACGGGTTTCTCCTACCACGCAGGCAGGCGACGCGAGCAAACCGCAGCGCTCGCGCGTGTGCTTCCGGCGACCCGCGACGTTCGGGCTTTCGGCTCTGCGGCGCTGCACCTGTGCTGGGTCGCCAACAGTCGCTGCGACGCCTTCTTCGAGCACGACCTGCGGGTGTACGACTGGGCCGCTGGCGCGTTGATCGCTGCGGAAGCGGGCGCCCGGGTCGAGCTGCCCGACGAGCTCAACGACGACCTGGTGTTCGCCGCCAGCCCGACGATCTTCGGGCCGCTGCGGGAGCTGATCGTCGGCTGAGCGGCTGAGTCCCCGGGCAGAGCCGCCACGCGTAGCGTGGATGCGTGGCCGCGTGGTTGGCGGCGGCAGCCGTGGCGCTTACCCATGGGCTGCTGGCCGTCTTCGTCGTTGTGGGAGCACCGCTGGCGGCGCGCCGCCAAAGACTGATGCCGTGGTACCTGGCCGTGGTGCTGCCGATTGCGGCCATCAACGTCCCCCGGCTGCCGTGCCCGCTGACGATGTGGGAGAAGGACCTGTGGCGCCTCGCACAACAGACGCCCTACCGCGGCGGCTTCATATCGCACTACTTCGTGGAGCCGTTCTACGGCCCGGGCCTGGATGCCAGAGGCGAGACGGTGCTGGTCGTCATCGTTGCGGCGTGGTGCCTGGGCTGGCTGGTCTACGCGGCCGCCGCCCGCCTGCGTGCGCGATCGGCTGCACGTTCGACCATGGCGACGACCTGAGAGACTGGGCGGCGTGGCCCAGAACGTTCTCGGCGACGAGCTGCAGCCGTGCTCGTATGACCCGCTGACCGGCTGGTTCCGCGACGGCTGCTGCAACACCGACTCGGGCGATTTCGGCGTTCACACCGTGTGCGCGGTGATGACGGCGGAGTTCCTGGAGTTCTCGGCCTCGGCCGGCAACGACCTGTCGACGCCGCAGCCGGCTACGGGCTTCGACGGGCTGAAACCCGGCGACCAGTGGTGCCTGTGCGCCTCACGCTGGACCGAAGCGTTCGAGGCGGGCGTGGCTCCCCCGGTGGTGCTGGAGTCGACCCATGCCCGCACCCTGGAGTGGGCCAGCCTCAGCGACCTGGAGGAGCACCGGTTCACCGGCAACACGGCTTGAGGCCCCGCCGCCAGCTCGCCGGGTTGGTGCGACTCGCTTGTGCGGTGCTGGCTGCAGGACTGGTCTCGGGCTGCACCGGCAGCACAGCGGACGATCTGGCGACCGACGCTCAGCTCCGGCACCGGCTCGTCGAATGCCTGCACGTCATCGACATGGTCCCCGAGCCTGGTCCTGGCTACGCCGCACATGGTTCGGGCGGCGGATTCATCGCGCTGCCGACAGGGATGTTGCAGCTCGGGCGTTCGGGCTCGGAGGGCTCCGGCTACGAGGACTACCGGTTCGCGAAGTTCGGGCTGCTCGTGCGCCGCGCTCAGCAAGCCTCGCTGGCGATTGCGGCAGCCCCAAGCGACGCTTTCTTGGATTACGGGGACGATGTGCTCGGGCGCGTCGACGCACTGACGGCCGGTCCCTGCGACTCGCACGGTCCCGCGTGCGACGTCAATTCGGCTGAGTACGTGGGCGGCTGGCCATGTGGCGCCGATCGCGGCGAGTGGATGGTCTGGGCCGGCGGCATCTGGGTGAATGAACCCGGCTGCGTCGAGGTCGTGGTCTCGTCGCAAGACGAGGAGATTCCCGTACAGCTGGCCGTCGGCGCGCCATGTGGCGGGTGAGATTGGGTAGTCAGTCGCCGATGTAGCGGGCTCGGAAGCGGAATCTGAGGGGCTCTTCGCCGTATTCCTCGAGGGCGTGGGCGATCCAGCCGACGGTGCGTGCGATGGCGAAGATGGCCTCGCCGGCCTCAGGCGTCATGTCGGCCAGGTAGGTCAGGCCGCCGAGGGCGAAGTCAACGGTGGCGATGCCCTCGGTGCGATCAGCTGCGAGGTTGTACACCTCGAGCACCGTTCCGAGGCGCTCGTCGGTGGGCCAGGCGCCGGTCAGGGCTTCGATCAGTGCACCGCAGCGGGCGTCTCGTCGCTTGAGCGTGACGTGTCCGAACCCGGGCGTGAAGCCCAGGGATCGCTGCGCGTCGCCGAGAGCACGAGGCGCATCGCCGTTGCGCGCAGCTGCTGCGAGGAGGCGGTGCACCGGGGCACTCGCTGAGCCGTGCAGGCGACCGCCGAGCACGCCGAGACCGGCGGTGATGACCGAGTAGGGGTCAGCACGCACCGACGCTGCGACTCGGGCGCCCAGCGTGGAGCTCGCCAGGCCGTGCTCTGCCAGGAGCACGAGCGCTCGGTTCAGCGCTGACCGGCGTCGCTGGCTGGCCTGCCGACGAGCCAAGCGGCACCACAGCGCGTCGGCGACGTTCTCGCCTTGGGGGTTGCAGCGCCGTGGCAGAGATTTGACCATCGCGCAGACGGCTCGACGTGCCGCAGTGCGCACCGAGGTCGGCGACAGGTCGTCCCGCAGGGGATCTGCGGCGGAGGCCAGTGCGACTCCGATCCGGAGCCGGTCCATGGGGGGCGTGTGCTGCGGAATCCGGGTGAGCACCTCGTCGAGAGTCTCGTCGGGAGCGGCGACGGACGGCCACGACTCGCCTGGACCCGCCTGCCATATCCGGTCTGCTGCCTCTTCGAACCTCGACAGCGCTGCATCGGCCACGAGGTCTCGGCCGCGCACGTGCACGCCTTCATCGGTAGGTCGTGCGATGCGGGTCGACACGAGCGTGGCGAATTCTCCCTCCGGTCGTTGTCGTCGTCGCAGCTGATCGATCTCGGAGGGGTCGAATCGAGACCTGCGGCCATCCGCGTCGAGCGCCCGGTGCACCAATCCCCTGCTCACGTAGGCATACAGCGTCTCGCGCTTGACGCCGAGGCGTGCAGCTGCCTGCTCGGTCGTCAGCCAATCATCCATGCGCTTGATTCGCCTTCGGTCTGCGACGCCCCGTGTGGAGCGCAGCAACGTTGATATTGATCAACATTGTCAATATATCTTTCGACACCTACGCTCGCTGCCATGAGCAACAACGTCGTCCCCGCAGGATCTGTCGCCCCGCCCGGGCTGAAGGGCTTGATCGTGGCCGACACCGCGGTCGGCACAGTCCTTGGCGAGGAAGGCTGGTACCACTACCGAGGCCGTGACGCGACCGAGCTCGCCCGCACAGCATCCTTCGAGACAATCGCCAGCCTGCTCATCGACGGCGAGGCGCCGTCTACTGGCTCCGAAGCGGACTTCGCAGCCGAGCTGTCGGCGCATCGAGAGCTGGATACGGATGCGCTCGACCTCGTCGTCAGGCTGTCGCGCACCGACCTCGACCCGCTCGCGGTGCTGGCCAGCGTGCTGCCGCTGGTCGTCGACGGGCGTCCGAGCATCGACATGACCCATGCCGAACGCCGGCGCGCGGTGATGCAAGCCATCGGTGCCGCCCCGACCGTGCTGGGCACGGTCAATCGCGTCCGCTCCGGGGGCGAGCCAGTGACCCCAGACGACCGCACCTCGTACGCAGCGCACTACCTGAGAACGGCCTTGGGCCATGCACCGCAACCGGCGCACACACGGGCTGTCGAGACGTACCTGGGGCTCACCGCCGAGCACGGGTTCAACGCCTCGGCGTTCACCGCTCGGGTCATCACCAGCACCGGCGCGTCGGTGGCCGCGGCATTCGTCGGAGCACTCGGCGCGCTGGCGGGACCGTTGCACGGAGGCGCTCCGAGCCGCGTGCTCGACATGATCGAAGCGATCGGCGACCCAGCATCGGCCCGAACCTGGGCATCCGCCGAGCTGGACGCGGGCCGCAAGCTCATGGGGTTCGGGCATGCCGTCTACCGCACAGCAGACCCTCGCTCGGAAACGCTGAAGCAAGTGGCGCTCGAGCTGGGCGGAGAGCTCGTCGAGCGAGCCGTGGCCATCGAAGCGGAACTGCTCGCATTGCTCGCCCACCACAAACCCGGCGCCGTCATCGTCACCAACGTGGAGTACTACGCCGCAGTGGTGCTGCACCTCGCCGGACTCCCACAAGAGGCCTTCACGGCCACCTTCACCGCGAGCCGCATCGTGGGCTGGGGCGCCCACATCCTCGAACAAGCCACCGACAACAAGATCATCCGGCCAAGCGCCCGATACATCGCATCATGAGCTGCCCCACCCTCCGTCCTTGATCGCCAAGAAAACCGCTGGAAGCGGGAATCACGCCGGTGTGAACTCCCCCTGGTGTGGGAGATCGTGACGACAGCGGAGTATCGCGATTGGGTGCGATCGCTCGCAGACGACGTCCGTGCTCGGTTGCAGAGAGCCGAGCACCGCCTGATTGAGCAAGGACCGCGCCTGGGCAGACCGATAGCCGACACCGTCCGAGGCTCGCGATATCGCAACATGAAGGAACTCCGTCCAACCCCGACAATTCGGGCGTTCTATGCACTCGATCCCCAACAGCGCATCGTGATGCTGTGCGGCGGCGACAAAGCGGCCAGCCAGCAGGGCGAGAGGTGGTACCGGCGAATGATCCGACGGGCAGACCGTCTCTATGAAACGCACCTCGCGGCCCATCGGACCAACCCGTGAATGGTGCGTTCGGTGACGTTGCTAGCGTCAGCGTCATGGGCTGGATCCGTCGGCGTCGAAATCTCCGGTTGCGGCCACTCTCCGAACTGCACGATGAATTCTCGGCGCGACCACACGCCCAATCGATGCTGGACGAGGCAGAAGGTGAATTGGCGAGTCGCGAGCGCCAGCGGGTTCCGCAGGTGGAGCAGCGGTCCTGAACACCCAAGCCATCACGGCCTGCGCTCACAGCGCACGCGCTGATCTGAGCCTCGGCGAACTCGTCAGCCAAGGCGCTCGACTCTTGGATTCGTCTGGAGCCGACACGGCTGGGCGCGGCTGGCCGTCGGCGCCTCGTGCAATGGGCAGGCCCAGTTGACAGACCGCGCTCGCTGAGGCGGCTACAGGTCGAGATGGAGGCGGAGGGCGTCGTCGAGCCGCTGCATGAGCTCGAACGGCAGCACACCGATGCGGTCGCCGATACGGCTCGCAGCCACCGAGCGGACCTGTTCGGCTTGCGCCTTGGAATCAACCCCCAGCCCGGCGTCAACAGCCTCGATGAGGACTTGGAACGGCAGCACCCGGTCGGTGCTCGAGGTCAGCGGCACCACGGTCACCACACCGCGTCCGGTGATGCCGACCGCAGCGTTTGCCGCATCATTGCTGACAATGACCGCCGGCCGCCGCCGGGCGGCTTCTGAGCCGACGGCAGGGCCGAAGTCGACGACGCGGACCTCGCTGCGCTGCATCAGCCAGTCTCGAGTCCATCACCCGCAGCGGTGTCCCACAGCGCCGCATCGGCCTCCGACCACTCCTCGAATGCGGTGGAGTAGTCGAGCACCAAGTCCGACGTGCGCAGGAGGCGGATCGCCTGCCTGATCGTCGCCGACCGGGACGGCAGCTGGTGCGCTTGCGCGTATGCATCGAGCGTTTCGACGTCCTCGTCCGGGATGCTCACACTGATTTTCATACCAGAATCCTACTCAAGTAGGAAACCCGATTTCTGGGGCGAGCTGGCGCGGAGCGGCCGGCAGGGCATCGGGCAAGTGCGAATGCCAGCTACCAATCCGGGTCGGGACGGAGCTGGATTGGCTCGGGCGGGACCAGGACGCCGTGAAGCAGAGTGCGATCGCCCAGGGGTCGGGACAGTTCGACGGTCGCATGTACGTCCGGGTTGTCGGGGCAGTTGGCCGCGCCGACGTAGGGCACTACTGCGAATGCCACCAGCACTTCGTCGTCGGTCTCGATGATCTGCGGTCCGCGCAGGGCATCGCCCATCTCGCGGCCGCTGGTGCAGCCGGCTTCGGTCAGCAGCAGCTGGACGCGGGTGTCGGCAGGGTCCGGCAGTGCAGCGGGATCGAGATGGACGGCGACATGACCGAGCCCGGGCGGCAGCACCACACGGTTCTCGCATCGGGTGGAGCTGAGGTCATTGCCGCCCCACCAGCACTCGGTCGGCGGGTCGCCAGCATCGTCGAGGGGGATGATGTCGAGCGGACCGCTGGGCGGCTCGACGCTGTAGATGACCTCGAGGCAGATCATGTCAGCGGGCACGGTCTCAGCGAGCAGTTCGAGCGTGGCCTCCGTCGGGTCCACGAAGTCGATCGACACCCGGTTCCGCACGGTCCAGATGCCGATGCCCTGCATTCCCTGGAGGCGCCCGATGGACGCTTGGAGGTCCAGCAGCGCGGCGTGGGAATAGTCGACCTTGACGACGTCGAAGGGTGTGTCCGGCGGCAGCAGCGCTTCCAGCGCTTGGCGGTGGGCTTCGATGTTGCCGGTGAACGCCGCAACGATGGCCCCGCCGGGCGCCGCGCCATTCCACATGAAGCCGAACTCGTCGCTGTGCTTCGCCCCGTACTCCCCGACGATGCTGAATATCGATGAGGGCAGGCTGTCGTAAGCCGGCCCTGGCCCGAAGATGCTCTCGACATCCGGGATGTCATCGCATGCCGCGAATGCGCCGATGGTGGGGGCGACGGTTGCCGGGGACGGTTGAGCGCTCTCTTCGGAGAGCGGCCCGGCGGTCGAGACCTGTTCGGACCGGCTGGTCGCACCGCACGCTGCAGCAGCGAGGACGGCGACGGCCCCCAAGGACCAAGCACAGGCCTGCAGCCGCAACCGTGCTGCCATGCCGTCCGGCTTACTACGCCCTCCGAGGGGCAGACAGGCACAGCGGCCTATTGACACCGAGTTGGCGTCGACTCGACACCGCTCTGCCAAGCCGGGCAGCCCCGCCACCGCATCAGTGCGTAGACGTTTCTGCCTGACTGTTCCTTCCGCAGTCGACTCCATTACGGAAGAAAACTGAGTGAATCTTCCGCAATAGCTTGGGCGACCGGAGGATGCGGCCGGTCAGAGATCGAGCACCGTGGCCAGTGCTGCTCAGGACCAAGGCGTTTCGGCGGGCGCCGTTCCTGGACTCCGCTCCGGCAAACGGAACGCTGCCATCAAGCTGGCTACGGCGACCATCTCGGCCCGGTCGGCCTCGTCAGCCTCCAAGGCGACGGCCTCTGCTGCCAGAGCACGGCGGTTACGACTATGCCTGGACTCATTCACGATGAATCTGCGTGTCGCTTCCGACACGGCTAGCGGATCAGCCCTTGACCTGCACGGATCGCGGCGGCAATGACGGTCGCCGTCTCCGCTTCATCCCAGGGAGAAGTGTCGACGTCCAGCCCAATGCCGAGGCATTCCTGCTCCATCCGGTCATACAGCCACAGGTACTGCTCCGCAACGCTCTTGTCGGTGCGTCGCCGGTCGCGTTCGAGCACGATTTCACGCGGCGGAGCGAGCAGTACGTAGTGCAGCGGCGCTCCTCGCAGCGCAGCCAGATACCAATCCAGCCGGCCCCGGGTGACGACGACATCGTCGACGATCACCGTGAAGCCGTCAGCAAAGAGCTGGTTGGCCACTTCCGCCACCATCCGCGTCACCAGCTCGAGCTGACGGTCGGCCTCATCACTCGGCGAACCGCCGGGGTTCACTCCGCCCTGACGAATGCAGTCACGCAGCGCATCGGCCTCGACGTGCGCGCTGCGGGGAAACATCGCAGCAAGGGCGCCAGCAACCGATGTCTTGCCAGCGCCCGGGACGCCCGTCAGCAAGATGATGCGCGGCTGCTCGATGTTCATTCGGAAGAGTCTGGAGTGTGACAGCTCGACGATTGCGCACACGTCCGGGTGAGAGGCCGATGTCGTTCCGGGGGCGAGAAAACCAATTTACATAGAAATTACTGACGTTCTAGATTGCGACGAGCGCGGCTTGCCGCATTCCGCCGAGACCCGAGGTGCCTACTATGGACTCTGCCGTGATCGCAGCGATTGTCAGCGTGTTGGGTGCGGGCTTCTTGGCCATGCTCTTCTTCTTCATGCGCGGCATCCGGGCCGACATCGCTCAACTCCGCACCGAAATGCAGGCTGAGTTCGCCGCAGTCAGAGGCGAACTGCAAGCGATGCGGGTGGACATCGCTGCGCTGCAGCAGACGGTGTCCCGTCACGACGGGATCCTGAGCGAGCAGAGTCGCCGGCTCGGCATGGCCACAAGCTGAGCTCAGCGGTCAGCGGCGGGCAGACTGCGGCGGTGCGGGTGCTGTGGCGCGGGGTGACGTTGGCGTGCCCGTCGTGTGGCGGTCGCGGGTTGTTTCGGCGGTGGAGGATGTTCGACATTTGTGAGCGTTGCCCGAGCTGCGGTCTGAAGTTCGCACGCATGGAAGGTCACTGGCTGGGCGCCGTGGCGGTGAACACGGTCGTCAGTGCCGCCGTAGTGCTGGGGACGGTCATCGCAGCGATGCTGGTCTGGGGCACTGATGTGAGCGGCGGTTTGCTGGCGGCGCTGGCCTTGCCGGTGGGCGTGGCGACGCCGGTGCTGTTCGACCCGGTGTCACGCACCCTGTGGACGGCGATCGACGCGCTGATGAGGCCGCCGCAGCCGAGCGACTTCGACTGACCTGCGCCGAGCCCCGGGGCCGACTCGAACGTCGGCTTGCGCGGTCACTGCGGCCGGGGGTGCGGGTGTAGGTTCCGCTCGGTGACGCGCTCGGGACGACGCCCGAACATCTTGATCGTGATGGCGGATCAGCTGGCGCCTCACTTCACCGGCACCTACGGCCATCCGGTGGTGCAGACCCCGGCGCTGGATGCGCTCGCCGGGCGGGGCATCCGCTTCGATGCGGCGTACTGCAACTTCCCGCTGTGCGCGCCGTCGCGGTTCTCGATGCTGTCGGGCCAGATGCCGGCCTCGATCGGGGCGTGGGACAACGGCGCCGAGTTCGCCGCGTCGGTGCCGACGCTCACGCACTACCTGCGACTGCTGGGCTACCGCACGACGCTGTCGGGAAAGATGCACTTCATCGGTCCCGACCAGCTCCACGGGTTCGAGGAACGCCTGACCACCGACATTTACCCCTCGGGGTTTGCGCTGACGCCCGACTGGGAGGCGGCGGGAGTGCCGCCGAGCGACTGGTACACCATGGCCAGCCTGTCCGAGGCGGGCCCGGTGGTGACCAACTACCAGCACGACTTCGACTCCGAGGCAGGGTTCGCCGCGGTGAGGCACCTGTACGACCTGGCCCGGGCGACCGACGACGAGCGGCCGTTCTTCCTGGTGACGTCGTTCACCCATCCCCACGATCCCTACGAGGCCCGTCAGCGGTGGTGGGACCTGTACGACCACGACGACATCGACCTGCCCGATCCGATCGCTCCCGACGCGGTCGATCCGCACACCCGGCGGCTGTGGCGTGGCATCGGGGCCGAAGGCGTCGGCGCCACCCCCGAGCAATGCCGCAGCGCCCGCCACGGCTACTACGCCAACACCAGCTACTTCGACTCGTGGGTGGGGCGCCTGGTGGAGGTGCTCGACGAGACCGGCCGCACCGACGACACGGTCGTGATCGTCATCAGCGACCACGGCGACATGCTGGGCGACCGCGGCACGTTCTTCAAGATGTGCTTCTTCGAGCGGGCGGCGCGGGTGCCGTTCGTGATGGCCGGCCCAGGGGTGGCCAACCGTGCCGTTCCCGACGTGTGCTCGCTGGTGGATCTGCTGCCGACCCTGCTCGACATCGCAACCGACGGGGGTGGCAGCGCCGGCTGGCCCCAGATGAGCACACCGCCCGCGGGGCGCAGCCTGTGGG
Source organism: Candidatus Poriferisodalis sp. (assembly GCF_965208925.1). Lineage (GTDB taxonomy): Bacteria > Actinomycetota > Acidimicrobiia > Acidimicrobiales > Poriferisodalaceae > Poriferisodalis. The sequence goes on from NZ_OZ242364.1 coordinate 677,954, forward strand.
AACTGGCGTCGAGCAGCAGTAGCGGTGACACCGGCAGCGCTGGCGAGGCGTTCGGCGAATACACATCAGTGCTCACCACCCAGCCGATGTTCATGATCCGCCGGGGACGTCACAAATGGATCCACTGCGAGGGCGACCCGCCCCTGCTGTACGACCTGGTCGACGATCCCCTCGAGCGCAATAACCTGGCGGCCGACCCCGCCCACACCGAACTCGCCGCAGCCTTCACCGCAGAGACCGCCCAGCGCTGGGACAGCGCCGCACTGCGCGACCAAGTCCTGGCATCACAGCGCTCCCGGCGGGTTGTCAGCGCCGCAACGCAAGCCGCCGGAACCCCCTGGTGGGACTACAACCCCCAGCGCAACGTCGCCGCCGAGTACGTCCGCGACGGCATGAACTGGCTCCACACCAGCCGCGGCAGCCGCATCCCCACCCCCCGCTGAGGGCCAGGCCGAGCCGACCCAACCGCACGAGCCTCGCCCACCGAGGCCGCGGACACCGCAGCCTCAGGCGCTCCGTGTCTCTCCTGTGCGGCGGAGGAATGCGTCGTAGGGATCGGCCTCGTCCTCCTGGTCGATGATGGCCTTCTCCTTGGGAAGCCCGTCGAGCACGTCATTGACGAAGGTCACCAAGGCTTCCTCGTTCTCGATCTGCCGGCCGGCGGCCCGGGAGAGCGCATTGCGGTGCTCGATGAACTCGTAGATGAGCTGGGCATCGTCGAGCCGGTCCCGGTACCGAGCCGGAATCGCAGCGATGACCGGCTCGTAGCGCTCTGACAGCCATCGGTATGCCTTCACTGCCTCGGGCAGCGCCCCGCCGGCTTGGTGCTCGAGCGACAGTCCGTAGGCGTCGAGTGCGTTGAGCAGCGTGCGGGCCTGGTTCTCCTGCACTTCGAGCCCGGTCAGCTTGCGCAGGCGCAGATGCGCGTGCCCTTCCTCGACCACCACGGGCCGGATTCTCAGCCGGGAGCCGTCGGAGGATCGCACCACGGACAGCTCCTCCACATCGAACCCCATCGCGTTCAGGCGCTGGATTCGCTCATTGATGCGCCAGCGTTCGTCCGCGGAGATCTCGTCTTCTCGTGTGAGTTCGGCCCAGACGCGGTGGTACCGGTCGACGAGGTCGTCGGTGATCTCGACCGGGTCGACATCGCCTTCGAGCAGCCCGCCGGCGATGGCGTCGTACAGACCCCCCGTGATGTTCTCGACCCCGATGGCGAGGTCGTGCGCCCGCAACGAATCGGTCAGCGCCGGTCGACACTCTGCGGTCTCGGCGTCGACCAGGTACGCCATCAGGGCGCCGGCGTCGCGCCGGAACAGGATGTTCGCCAGCGAGATGTCACCCCAGTACACCCCTTCGAGATGCAGCCGGGTGAACAGCACCACGGCCGCGTCGAGCAGCCGGTCGCGCAGCAGCGAGGGCGACGTCGTGCGGAACAGGTACTGGTAGGGAAGGGCGAAGTCCAAGAAGCGGGTGATCAGGACCGACTCGAGCTCCGAGCCGTCGGCGGCACGGCGCCCGCTCACCACGCCGACGGCGCGCACCGCCGGGAGCCGCTCGTCCTCAAGCTGGCGCAGGACGCGGTACTCGTGCTCGGCCAACGCCTGGGAGGTCTCTTTGAGGGCATAGACCCGGCCGTCGTACTGCACCATCCGCACGACGTGGCGGCTGAGTCCCCGCCGCACCCGGATCAGACGCTCGGTGACGTCGTGCCACTGCTCAAGCGGCCGGTCCCACGGCAGGTCCAGGTAGTCGGGATGTCCCTGCCGCGTGAGGATCGAAAGCCCCGACTCAGCCCCGGGTTGATGTGCGTTCATCGATCTCGCGGACGAGGCTGGTGCCGGTGCCGGGCTGGCTCTCCCACTCCCATTCTTCGTGCAGCTCCAGCGGCCCGTCGTCTGACACGACGATGCGGCTGCGGCAGTGCCCATTGGCTGTCGTCCCGCTCGTCGTCAGGTGCGAATAGCGGAAGTCCAGATTGTCGCCGTCGCGCCGCCCGACGAGATGACCGAGCCGCACCGTGCCGCCCTGGTAGCGCGCCCACACGACCCCGTCGGCTTCCTCGTGGTACTCGAAGCGCGTCTCTGACCCCACGTCGCCCCCAGGATCGTTGGCAACGCCGACAAAGACCCGCATGTCAAGACTGGGTGCCGCCCTCATGAGCACCAGTCAACCAGCGCGCCGTGCCCGCGATGTCGGGGCCCGACGACGCCCTGGTCTCGAGCAGCTGCAAGCTACGTTGACCGGCATGGCAGTCACGAATAGCCGGATGACGGTCACTGTCGACTCCAATATCGCCGACCGGGTGAAGGCGCTGATCGCCCAAGGAGGTGCATCGAGCGTGTCGGCGTATGTCGAACACGCCCTGAGGTGCCAGCTGGCGCGCGACGCCGAATTCGACGAGCTGCTGGCCACGATGCTCGACGAGACTGGCGGACCGCTCACGCCCGATGAACGTGCTGCTGCCAGGCGTGTGCTCTCGGACGACGCTGCTGCATGACTGGCGCAGTCGCCGACATCACCGAGTGCCTTCCGCGGTCGCTCCGTCGGCGGCGATACAACTCGAAGCTGCATTCCGACTGGAGGTGACACGGTGCTTGCCATTTTCGATTGCGATGGCGTGCTCGTGGACAGCGAGGCTCTCGTCGTGAAGCACGAAGAAGAAGCGCTGAATCACGCTGGAATCCCCGCGTCTTTCGCATACATCGTCGACAACTACGTCGGACTGAGTTACGACAAGATGGCCGAAATGATCGAAGCCGACTTTGGCAAGGCTCTGCCCCCTGGATTCTTCGACGAAGTCCAGCGAGCAGCGCTGGCAGGCTTTCCCGAACACCTTCAGCCTGTGCAGGGGCTTGCTGGCCTCCTCGATGAGCTTCACTGCCCCCGGTGCGTCGCCTCAAGCAGCGCTCTTTCCCGCGTTCGCCTGTCTCTCGATGTGACAGGGCTCTCACGTCACTTCAAGCCGGAACACGTCTTCTCTGCTGAGATGGTTTCGAACGGCAAACCAGCACCGGATCTATTTCTTTACGCCGCCCAGCAACTCGACACGGACCCGAGCGAATGCACTGTCATCGAAGACAGTCCACATGGCGTTGCGGCTGCCGTGGCCGCAGGAATGAGGTGCATCGGATTCGTTGCCGGTAGTCACTGTTCTGCAGCCCTGCCCAGTCGCCTCAAAGCTGCCGGGGCCCATTCGATCGCAACGGACGCATCACAGATCCTCATGTCACTTGAGGAAACTTAGAGCTTGCCCGTTGGGCACCATCTTGGTCCGGGTTCCGCTGGAACCCGCTTTGCTACGGACATCTGTCGAGGTCCAGCTGGGACCCCCACTGGGGATCCCATTTATTCGTTTGGCGGGACGTAGCACCGGACATAACGTCGCCCGGATGTCGGACAGCCGCGCAGCACTTGCCGATATTGGCCATGAACTCGATCGCGAGTCTGTGGCTGCGGCTCGCGAGGCCGGCGCCACCTGGGAGGCCATCGGCAAAGCCCTGGGCATTACCCGACAGTCAGCTTGGGCGCTCTATTCGGCCGACGCAGCCGCTCTCAGCGCTGACCTCGCCGCGAATGCTGCGAGGAACACAGACCTCTCCGAAGACGAGGCGGCCGACATCGCCGTCGAGGCAGTTCGCCAGGTCCGAAGAGCTCGCCGAGCAGGCTGAGCCAGTCCGATGCGAGGCGTAGGGGGCGCAGATGCGAGGACGCGTTCGCGCCTCGCCGAAGCGGGGCACGTTGTCGAGCGGCGCAGCAGTACTAGCTGTGGCTGCCGTTGATGAGCTCGTCTGTTGTCTTGGGACGGAACATGTCCTTCGGCAAGTCAGCCAGGTTCACCCGGCGCTTGGGCGAGTAGCCGCCGACGTAGGTCGGGCGTGAGTCCCGAGACGGCTTACGTCTCGAGCGACGCTTCTTGGCCATCGGCGTTCTCCGTTCCCGGTTCGGCTTCCTTTTGAAACTCTAACGATTCGATATCGGCCCACTTGAGCAGGATGCCGCCGCCCGTCCAGACGTAGTCGCCGCCGCGCCTGACCGGGTAGCCAGTCTCCTGGTCGAACTCGGCAGCGTGCGCGAGGTAGATGTCCGGGACCGGTCCGTCAGCGCCGACGTAGGACCGGATCGGATCGGCATCCGCATAGAAGCCTCCCACCCAGCGGCCCGACCGCAGGCGGCACCTCACGAACCCCACCTCTCCGGTATTGAACAGCAGATCCCATGCAGACGGCGCACGGATTGGGCCGAGCCGCCTCGACAGCGGCGATCCCGTCCGACGCACCAGCAGGCCAAGCGTCCACCCTCCGGACGCAGGCAAGGCTAGGTAGAGACCGGGAACCAGATACAGCCACCCCGGCAGTGGCTCGCGTTCGGCGAAGTCACGCCAGTAGGTGGCGACCAGCCAGTACAGCGGCCCCGCTCCCACCGCAAGGCATACCGCCGACAGGCCGGCCAACCGCAAGAGCCAGTCCTTCAGACGCCGGCCGTAGCGCTGCACATGCCGCTCGAATCCCCAGGCTGCAAACGCTCCGGGGAGCAGCAGCACCAGCACCAGCAGTGCGGCCTCGTAGCCAGACGTCATCGAGCCGCCTTTACCTGCTGCGGCACCGCGCCTGGCGCCGTCGTTGCGTCATGGCAGCACAGTAGACGTGATCTCTAGGTAAACCCCAGTGATTTTCATGCTAGCCGCAGCCCGGGCGGTCAGGCGTCTTCGAGCGTGGCCCGCAGGAGTCTGAGCTGCTTGGCGTCGGACGCTCGGATGGCGATGCGCACCAGGGGCCACATCACACGCCACAACACGCCCGTGCTCTGGCAATCGGCGGTCAGTGCCAACGCCGTCAGTGCCAATGCCGTGCCCGCAGCTCGGCCTCGCCGAGGTGCGCTGTGAGACGTGCGAAGTCGTCGAGATCGGAGGTGATGATGATGTCGTCGAGATGGATTGCGCATGCGAGCAGGTGAGTGTCGACGACATCGGACGTGCCCGAATGGCGCAGAAGCGTTCCGACCGGCGAAATCTGTGTTGCGGTGAAGGGGCGCACGTCCAGCGCGCCTAGGAGTCGAGACAATCGAGCCTGCCGCGAGCCGTCCCGCCACACCTGCGCGACCGTCGGGGCTGTGGTGCGCAGCGCCTCGCCCACCTGCAGAGCGGCCTCGACGAAGTCCTTGGCTGCAGGCTCGTCTCGATCAATGGCGACCAGCACGCCGGCGTCGAGGATCACCGTTGACTAAAGAAGCGCTCTCTCATCGCGGCCACACCATCGGGGTCGGGCGGCCCCGACTCGGCTGACCACTCTTCCATGAAGGCCTCCAGGGCACGGCGACGGCGGTGCTCGTCGGCCAGCATTGCGATGCCCTGCTTGATCGCTGCTGATCGGCCGCCGAACTCGGGCGCGATCTCGTCAAGCAGCTCCCGATCCTCGCCGTCGAGGCGCACTGTGGTCGTCTCAGCTGTCGTAGCGGCGGTGCCCTCGGCCTCCATGTCCTCAACGATAGTCGCCATGGTCGCTCCTGCTCTCATCGCGTCACATGATGAATTGAAAATAGATGAAATTGCTTGACGTGCAAATTGATTTTCTCGCGTTCGACGGCACGACTCCCAGCACCGTGAGGTGCCCTCATCGTGGGGGTGGACCTCGTAGGCGTAGTCCGCCCTCACGCCGCCCTGAACCGAGCGCAGCACGATCGACTGCCCGGCGACGCATCCCACGATGGTGCTGGAGCGATCCTTGCCACGAGCGCGAAACGTCAGCCGGGTGCCTTCGGCGGTCTCCTCGACGGCCCACAGTCTCCCGGCGCCGGCCTCATGGGGCACATTGCATTGCCGACTCGTAATCTTCGACAATGAGTCGCACCGATGTGCTGGCTAGGTCGTTGCCGCCCTGGCGGTCGTACGGCCGAGTGGCAGCAACCACGTGTGCACTGACTCTGTTGACGACGGCCTGCTTCCACATGTCGGTCGATGCCGTCTTGCACGACGACGGGTCGGGTTCGATGACCGGTTCGCTGCACCTGGAAAGAACCGTCTGGGAACTGTTGCTCGAAATCGGCCAAATGGACGACGTCACGTTCGAGGAACTCTGCGAGGCGAACGCCGACGCAATGCTCGAGACCGAGTCACCGGGTTCCCTCGACGACGGCTACGAGGGGGCCATCGAACTGGTCGTGGACGATGCCGGCTGCGATGGCACGTTCACGGCCTCGTGGACTGCAGGCCATGCCGAGCGTGTCCTGTCCGGGCTGGGCCCCGACGGCGGACCGCTGTTCCAGCGCAACGAGGACGGCTGGAGATTCGAACTGGACATGGGCATTGTCCAAGAGCAGTTTGGTTTCGCGCGAAACGCGGACCTGGCCGCCCTGATCGTCGATCAACCGACCCTCACCATCTCGGTGGCGCTGCCAGGCGAGGTGCACGAACACAACGCAGACTCGCGAGACGGATCAACATTCCATTGGCACGTCGTGCTCACAGACACCGAAGGCATGCCCGACACGCTCTATGCGGGCGCCACGCCCAGCGGCGGATCCGGGTTGGCGACGCTGGCCGCAATCATTGTGGCCGCCGCAGTGCTGGGGGGTCTGGTGCTCGTCTGGCTCGTGCGGCGGCGCTCAAGTCGCGAGGCTGACGCCGATTTCGCATCGCCGCCGCATCTTGAGGACTAGGCGCAGCAAGGCGACTCGGTGCTGGCTGTCGAGCGTGTCGAGAAACCCTCGCGCCCAACTAGGTGACCGCCGGATTCCCCTCATTGCACAGTGTTCGGAATCTTGACGCTCTGCGAACTCGGCTCACACACTCCGGGTCCCGGCCCACCGCCTCCATGACATGTGAAAACGGATCGCTCATTGGCGAATATCTTGCGCAATCACGTGCCTGCGCATCAAGGTCATTCAGCGTGGGGCGGCAACGAATACCACGTCTGGTGTGCCAGCGCCGTCTCGAACCGGCCGGCGCGTGCCTGTGCCTCGAGTTCCTCGCGGGTGAATCCGGTCTCGGCGATCGCGGCTTCGAGCGCTTCCCGAGCCTCGTAGGGAGTCGGGCGATGCACGACGATCTCGCTGGGTTCGGCATACGTCACTGGCACGTGCTTTCTCCTTGCCGTGGGTTGGATCATCGTGTCATCGAAGTGACGTCGGGACGTGCCCCGCTCCCGTCGACATCTCGCGAACCTTGGCTCTCTCGAACCCTCGACGCGTTGGCGACGCTAGATGTCGTCTTGCCCGTTGGGCAGCATTTTGGTCCGGGTTCCGTTGGAACCCGCTTTGCCACGGACCTCTGTCGAGGTCCAGATCGGACCCCCTCTGGGGGTCCCATCTATTCGTTTGGCGGCGGCAGCCGCCAGACGTAACGTCGCCGAGGTGTCGGACCGCCACGCAGCACTTGTCGATCTGGGCTGCACGAGCGGTCTCGCCAAGGAACTGCAGCAACTGACGGAAGAGGTCTCTGCACGATCGCCAGGACTCCCACGGCGGCCAGAGCTTGTTTGTCAGGTTAAACTGACAAACATGAGCCTCATCGCTCACAACCGCCTGCCGGCGAAGCCCATCGACGCGCTACGCGAACTCGTGCGCGCCATCGATGAGTGCGATGAACTCAAGCGCGAGACGGTGGCTGCGGCTCGCGAGGCAGGGGCCACGTGGGAGGCCATCGGCAGAGCCCTGGGCATCACCCGACAGTCAGCTTGGGCGCTCTACTCGGCCGACGCTGCTGCTCTCAGCGCTGACCTCGCCGAAAGTGCCACGAGGAACTCCGACCTCTCCGAAGACGAGGCAGCCGACATCGCCGTCGAGGCAGTACGCCAGGTCCGCAGAGCTCGCAGAGCACGCTGATCCAGCAGCAGCCCGGGCGGTCAGGCGTCTTCGAGCGTGGCCCGCAGGAGTCTGAGCTGCTTGGCGTCCGACGCTCGGATGGCGATGCGCACCAGGGGCCACATCACACGCCACAGCACGCCCGTGCTCTGGCAGTCGGCGGTCAGCGTGACCCGTGAGGTGCCCTCATCGTGGAGGTGGACCTCGTAGGCGTAGTCCGCCCTCACGCCGCCCTGAACCGAGCGCAGCACGATCGACTGCCCGGCGGCGGGTCGGTTGCCCTAGTTCCAGATACCCGCAATTGCAGGTGACATGGCGTTCGCGGGCGAACTTACGCTGCGAGCGGCTCGGCCCTGAAAGGGGTCGCGAAGACGGACGACACGGGGGTAGCGGTGGCCGTTCCAGTACCCGATCTGGATGAGCTGCGCGAGATTTCGCAGCGCTGGAGTCTGGGGCTTCATGACGACGAGCTCTCGGTGTATCAGGCGCTGATCGCAGGCGCGTTGGGTTCATACGAGTACGTCGATGCGATGTACGACGGGTCCAAGCCCGAGGCTCCCGACCGCAGCAGCTACCGGCCAGACGATGCCGACAACGAGCTCGGCGCCTGGTATGTGCGATGCGACCTCCAAGACATCGATTCGGGACCTCTGTCAGGCAAGACGTTCGCCATCAAGGACAACGTGGCCGTGGCGGGTGTTCCGATGATGAACGGTTCTCGAATCGTCGAGGGCTACGTGCCGACAATCGACGCCACGGTTGTCTCGCGCATCCTTGCGGCAGGCGGCCGAATCCTCGGAAAGTCGGCCTGCGAAGACCTCTGCTTTTCGGGAGCCAGCCACACCTGCGCGACGGGCCCCATTCGCAACCCTTGGGACACCTCACGCACCTCAGGGGGATCGTCAGGCGGAAGCGGCGCGCTCGTCGCGGCCGGCGAGGTGGACATGGCCATCGCCGGCGACCAGGGCGGATCGATCCGGATGCCGTCCGCGTTCTGCGGCAACGTCGGGCTGAAGCCCACCTTTGGCCTGGTTCCTTACACCGGGGCCTATCCGATCGAATGGACCATCGATCATCTGGGGCCGATAGCCCGGAACATGGATGATCTCGCAACGTTCCTGACAGCGATCGCGGGTCCTGACGGCAACGATCCGCGCCAACCGCACGCGCCATCGGGCATCAACTATTCCGACGGCATGGACGACGGCATCGACGGGCTCAAGATCGGAGTCGTCGCCGAGGGATTCGGCTGGGAAGGGCTCAGCGATCCGGTGTCGGACGCACTCGTGGAAGCCGCCGCCGGTCGCCTCGCGGACGCAGGAGCGGCCGTTGAGAGCGTCTCGGTGCCCGAGCACCGAGACGCGCTGCACGTCTGGAACGTCATCGCCACTGATGGAGCAATGTGGCAGATGATCCGCGGCAATGGCTACGGCATGAACTACCGGGGTCGGTTCGATCCCGAGCAGATCGAGCACACACATCGTGGTTGGAGGGCACACGCTGAGCTGACATCCAAAACGCTCAAGTTCGTGCTCCTATGTGCTGAGCACACGTTCTCGCACACAGGTGGAGGGGCCTATGCCCGCGCTTCCAACGTCCGCCCGAAGATCAACGCTGCCGTGGACGCCGCGCTCGCTGACTATGACGTGCTGTGCTACCCGACGCTGCCGTTCCCGGCAACGAAGATTCCCTCGAGCGACGCCCCAATCGACGAGTACGTGGCACGTGCGCTGGAGATGATCCCCAATACGGCGGTCTCAAACGTGACGGGCAATCCTGACCTGACGATTCCGGTCGCCGCAGGCGGCGGAATGCCTGTGGGCATGAGCATTGTGGGCAGACGGTGGGACGAGCGCACGCTGATTCGGGTGGGCCGGGCCTATGAAAAGCTGGTGGGCGGATTCGCCCTATCTCCGATGGCAAAGGAAAGGCTCGACGGCTGAACGAAGGGCACACGAATCGTGCTCTATTGATTGGGGAACCATCGGTCTCGGAGCGCGAGGGAGCCATGGCTGAAGTCAGGCCGGGGGGCAACGGCATTGGAGGCAGTGAAGCTGCCCGCCTAGAGGATCTCGAACGGCTCGCGGACCTCAGCGAGACGCTGATTGGATTCCTCGATCCAGGAGCGCTCGCCCAGCGCACCGCGACGCTGCTGCATCGACTCCTGGGACTTCCTCTTGTGTCGGTGGCCGTACGCGACGGCTTGTCGCACTACGCGATGCGCGGTGTTCATGGAGCACGCACCGACCGCTTTCGCCAAGTTCAGGTCTCGGCGGGCGAGGGCATGGGCGGCCGGGTGATGATCGAGCGCCGACCGATCGAGGTGGAGAACTACACCACAGATCCGCGCATCACGAACCATTTCGCCGATGTCGTGTCCGCTGAAGGGCTCGGCGGCATGGTGGCTGTGCCCGTCGAGTACGACGACGAACTCGTAGGGATCCTCTACGGCGGGCTGCGCTCTATCGGGTCTATCGGCGACAGATCCAAAGTGCTGCTCGAAGAAGCGGCGATCAACCTGGCGCCAATGATGGCTGCGTCGATTCGAGCCGCCACAGCCATCCGTCGACACGTCGACGCTGAACGTCAGCGCATTGCGACCGATCTCCACGATGACGTCAGCCAGCTGCTGTTCTCGATCAGCGTGGCTGCTCAGTGTCTGCGAGACGGAGGAAATGGGAGCCAGTCCGCGATCGCCGAGCGCATCGAGCGCCAGGCCCAAGAAGCGACCCAACGAATGCGCCAGGCATTCAATGTCACCGAGCCCGGCGATTCCAACGAGTCCGCCACAGTTGCGCTTCAAAGCGAAATAGACGACTTAGCAGCCAGATCGGGACTCATGGCGCACTTCGTCGTGCGGGGCGCCATTCGTCCGTTGCCGCAACGAGTCGAGGCTGCGCTCGTCAGCATCGCCCGCCAAGCCTTCTTCAACATCGAACAACACGCGCAGGCATCCATGGTCGTCGCAACGCTGGAATTCCGAGACGCAGAAGTCTCGCTGGTGATTCAGGACGACGGCCACGGGCTGCCAGAACGATTCGAGCTCCTCGTGATTCCGTCCGGCGATCGACACTGGGGCTTGGCCTCGATGTTGCGACAAGCACAACGCCAAGGCGGCGACCTAGAGGTGCGGCCTGGAGAGGACGGCGGGACAACGGTCCGCATCACCATGCCCGTCGGCGAGCACTGATGACCGCTTCAGTCCTGGTGATCGACGACCATCCGGTTGTGATCGACGGAGTCCGCCAGCTGTTGGCCGGCCAGACGGAATTCACCATGATCGGCGAGGCCACAAACGGGACCGATGGGGTGGCGCTCGCGAAATCGCTCGGGCCTGACCTAGTGCTGTTGGACCTCAAGCTGGGGGACAGCTTCGCACCGCACCTGTGCCGGCTGCTGGCCGACGCTTCGCGGACGTCTCGCATCATCATTCATACCGCCTTTGACGATCGGGAGCCGCTGCGAGCCTGCCTGAACGCTGGCGCGGTAGGAGTCGTGCTGAAGGACGCCAGCAATCTGGTCGATGCACTGCGTCGCGTGATGACCGGCGAGATCTACGTCGATCCGTCGCTGGTCGTCGACCCGAAAGCTCGTGCGCTGCGGCTCGGAGATGAAGGCGGCGTCTACGAGTCGCTGACCCTGCGCGAATACGAGGTCCTGTGCGTGATGGCACTGGGACGCACCAGCAAGGAGATCGCCGCCGAGTTGCATCTGGCCGAGAACACGGTGCGCAGCTACACACAAGCGCTGCTGTCGAAACTGCACGCTCGCAACCGCATCGAAGCCGTGGCGGTAGCCCGCGAGTTGCGACTGCTCTAGCGCGTACCTGCATTCGCGGGTAATTCCGCCCAACCCTGCAATCGCGTGTGTTGGCGACTCGTATCAGGGCCATAAGCACTGCCCAGAACACGCATCAAGCCGATCGCGCCGTAGGAGCCGTGGCGAGCGGCGACCGCGGTCGACGGCTGAAGCGTCACGAAGGGGAGGCCAGTTCCTATGTCTGCAAATCCGAGCGTGACCGGGCGCAGCGCCCGCAGTCGCCTATCCAGACTCGCCGTCGCAATCGTCGCACTTGCGCTGACGGCGGCGGCTTGCACCAGCAGTGATGATGACGCCGAACCGGCCGCAGACACTGCAGCGGCCGCGGACGCGGGAACCGCAGATACGGCGGCCGAGGCCCCAGAGACCACGGCTGCCGACGAAGCGGATGACACTGCCGCGGACGAACCTGCTGCTCCAGCGGATACCGAACCGATTCGAGTCGGAAGCCTCCTCGACGAAACCGGGCCGCTGAACATATACGGCACGCCGATGGCTGACGCGACGCGGCTCGCGATCGCCGACATCAATGCGAAAGGCGGTGTGCTCGGTCGCCAACTCGAGCTTGTGGCTCTCGACTCGAAGTCCGATCAGAACGAGTACATCGCCGGCGCCGACCGGCTGGTGGCCGAAGACCTCGCGGTGGTCCATGCAGGCATCACCAGCGCGTCGCGTGAGGCAATTCGTCCGATCTTCGACGAAGCCGAATTGCTGTACTTCTACAACGTCCTCTATGAGGGCGGGGTCTGCGACCGCAATACGTTCGTCACCGGCGTCGTGCCAACCCAGCAGCTCCAGGTTCTGATCCCGTGGGCCATCGAGAACATGGGGCCGCGCCTGTACGTGCTTGCGGCGGACTACAACTACGGCCAGATCTCGGCGGACTGGGTCCGCGAATATGCGGCCGCCAACGGCGGCGAGATCGTGGGCGAGGACTTCTTCCCGCTCGACGTGGCCGAATTCGGCACCACGATCTCAGAAGTGCAGGACGCGAATCCCGATGCGGTCGTTTCGCTGCTGGTCGGGGGCGCTCACATGTCGTTCTACAGCCAGTACAACGCGGCCGGGGTCAACGCCGATATCCCGATCGTGTCAACGACGTTCGGTCTGGGCAGCGAGCAGGTGGCGCTCGATGCAGCCTCCTCTGAAGGCATCATCGTCGCCTATCCGTACTTCGAAGAGCTCGACACCGCGGCCAACGGGGAATTCGTCGCTGCATGGCACGGCGAGTTCGGCAGCGACTACCCCTATATCACCGACCTCGCTGTGTACGTCTGGGAGGGGTGGCACCTGTGGGCTGACGCAGTGAACGCAGCAGGGACATTGGACCGCGATGCTGTGATCGCTCAGCTCGAAAGCGGCGTCAGCTTCTCCAGCCCGAAGGGCGAGGTGAGTCTGGACGGGGGTTCGCACCACCTGGTCCAGCCAGTGAGTCTGGCCCGGGCCAATTCCAGCAACGGCTTCGACGTCTTCGAGACGTTCGACAACATCCCGCCGTCGTTCGAGCAGGACGTCTGCGATCTCATCGCCAGCCCCGACACGAACCAGCAGTTCACTCCCTGATCCCAAGCTGCGGAGCTGGCGACATCCAGTCGCAGGAAGGCGCCAACACCCCTCGGCGCCTTCCTGCGGCTGTGTTCTGAACCTGAAGAACAACGGAGCGCTCAGAGCCGATGGCCTTCGATCGACTTTTCAACCTCGGCTTCGGCCTCGCGACGACGATCTCGGTGCTGGCCTTGGTGTCGGTCGGGTTGGCGGTCACCTTCGGCATGAGGGGGATCATCAATCTCGCTCACGGCGAGTTCATCATGCTGGGGGCGTTCGCCACGCTCACCGGGGTTCGCAACGGACTCAACATTTGGGTCGCGATGCTGACCGCGGCAGTGGCAGTCGGGGTGTTCGGCATCATCGTCGAGCGTTTGCTGATCCGATGGCTCTACGCCCGTCTGGCGGACACGATGCTGGCTACCTGGGGCCTGTCGTTGGTCATGGTGCAGGTCATCGAGAACATCTACGGATCGGTTACTGAAGGCATCGCAGTACCGGTCGGCAACTTCGATGTCGGCGACTACTCGATGTCGACCTACAACGTCGTGCTCATTGGGGCAGCCGTGACGTGTGTGCTGGTCACCTACGCCGTCATGCGCCACACCCGCTACGGGCTGCACGCGCGTGCGTCGGTGCAGTCGCCGACGATGGCCGAGAGTCTCGGCGTCAACACGTCCCGGATCAACATGTGGACGTTCGGGTTCGGCGCCTCGCTTGCTGGTGCAGCGGGTGCAGTGCTGGCCCCCCTCGTGGGTGTCATTCCCACCATGGGCCAGACGTATGTGGCCCGCTCGTTCATGACGGTGATCGTCGGCGGGCCTGCCTTCGTGGCCGGCCCGGTTTCTGCCAGTGGGCTGCTGGGGTTCATCGAGAACGTCAGCACGAGTCTGTTCACGCCGGTCATCGGGCAAGCCATGTTGCTGATCGCTGCGATCGTGATCCTGCGCTTCATGCCCCAGGGCCTCACTGGCCAACGGAGCCTTCGATGAAGGCTCTCACGGCGCTGTTGCGCTCCCACCAAGCAGGCACCGCTCGCGGTTCGATGCGAAACGACGCAGCCGCAGCCGCAGCCGCGTTTGCTGTTGTCGCCGTGCTGGCCAACCTGGTCGAGGAGTTCACGGCCTTCGAGTGGACTCTGTGGGCCACCCAAGCGATCCTCGCTCTGTCTCTCACGCTGGTATGGGGCCAAGGAGGGATCTTCAGCCTCGGCCAAGCGGCCATTTATGGCGTCGGTGGTTACACCTACGGGTTCTGGGCCATCAATCTCGCTGACAACACCGGCGAGACGGTCACCGCAGTACTGGCCGCCATTGCGGCGGGGACGATCGTCGCCGCGCTGCTCGGCTACTTCATGTTCTACGGCAACGTCACCGACGTGTACGTGGCGATCATCACGCTGGCCACCAGCTTGGTGTTGTTCGCGTTCGTCAACTCGACCTCAGGCACCGCGTATCGCATTGGTGACGCGCCATTCGGCGGATACAACGGCATGACCCGCATTCCCCGGCTCACGGTGCGGCTGCCCGGCGCGGAGAGCTATGTGCTCACCCGCACACAGTTCTTCTTGGTGTGCGCCGCCGCGGGTCTCGTTATCGCTGTGGTCGTTCGGATCATCGCTCGCAGGCCGTTCGGCCGCATTTCGGTCGCCTTGCAGCACAACGAGCTGCGCACCGAGTTGCTCGGCTATGACGTCCGCCGACACAAGCTCGCTCTGTTCACTATCGGCGGGGCCATCGCCGGTTTCGCGGGCGCGCTCTTCGCAGCGTGGGGCAGGTTCATCAGCCCGCCGGTCTTCTCGCTCGCTCCTGCAGCGCTGGTCGTGATCTGGGTGCTGGTCGGGGGCCGAACCAGCGTCGCAGGGGCGTTCATCGGCGTGCTGGTTGTCAAAGGGTTCTCATCGTGGTTCGGCGGAGCGAGCGGAGACAACGAACCGATCGTTCTCGGGCTGCTGTTGATCGTGATCGTCCTGGCACTGCCCGGAGGGATCGTCCCCGGCCTCGGACGGATGCGGAGCCGGATTTCCGCGACGCTGGCCAGCCGCGACCAGCCGCCTGCGGCCGGTGGACCGGTGCCATTGCAGAACGGTGACGATGTCTCGGACGTATTCCCCCACCACAGTTCGGAGTATCGGGGGCACCGGATTGCCGTCCAAGGCGTCACCAAGCAGTTCGGCGGTCTAGCGGCAGTCGATGACGTCACGTTGGATTTCCCGTCTCAGGGAGTGTCGTGTCTCATCGGACCTAATGGGGCCGGCAAGAGCACCCTGCTCGCCCTGCTCTCTGGTCAGTTGCGAGCCACCTCCGGAGCGGTCACCCTCGACGATCACGACCTGACCAAGTGGCATCCCTACCGCCGGGCGCGAGGCGGCGTGGGGATCAAGCTGCAGGTCGCATCGATCTATGCAGCCCTGACGACCCGAGAGAACCTCTGGCTGGCCTCTTACGCAAAGTCCCGCAACATCGAATCGTCCCAGACTCGCTCATCGGAGCTTCTCGCATGGCTGGGGTTGCGGGGCGACGCCGAACGCCCTGCCGGGACACTGTCTCACGGCCAGCAGCAGTGGCTGGAGATCGGCATGGTTGTCGCCGGCGAACCCAGCGTCGTACTGCTCGACGAGCCGACGGCCGGAATGACACGCGGCGAGACAGAACGCACCGCGGCGCTGGTCACCGAAATGGGCGCACGCGCTTCTGTCATCGTCGTCGAGCACGACATGGAATTTGTACGCCGCTTGGACGCACCCATCACCGTGCTCCACATGGGCTCGTTGTTCGCCCAAGGCAGCTTCGAACAGCTCTCGAGGGACGAACGAATCATCGACATCTACCTAGGAGGAAGGCACGCCGATGCTGCAGGCGAGTGACCTGAGAGCCGGTTACGGGTCTGCAGCGGTGCTGCACGGCATCAACCTCTCCCTTGCCGCAGGCGAGCGAGCCGCCATCCTCGGCCGCAACGGCGTCGGCAAGACGACGCTCATGCGTGCGCTCAGCGGCGAAATCAGTCCCACGGGCGGGACGCTCACGTTCCAGGGAACCGATCTGATGCCGCTGCGGCCCCATGAACGAGCCCGACTGGGAATCGCCCACGTACCCCAAGGACGCGACATCTTTCCCAAGCTCACCGTCGCGGAGAACCTCAAGGTCGGCGCCGCAGCAGTTCGCGGTTCGGCCGATGCGAAGATCGACGAGGTCTACGACGAGTTCCCCCTGCTCGCGGAGCGCCAACGGGCTCGCGGCGGCAGCCTGTCAGGCGGTCAGCAGCAAATCCTGGCCCTCGCACGAGCACTCGTCTCCGAGCCGAAATTGCTGCTCCTCGACGAACCCTCTGAAGGCATTCAGCCCTCCATCCTCGACGAAATCGCCGAGGCCATCGACCACATCAATCTCGCACGAGGGATCACCGTGCTCGTCGTCGAACAGAACCTCGACTTCGCGGCTCGCATCGCGGAACGCGGCCTGATCATGGACAAGGGCGAGATCATCGAGAACGTCGCCATTGCCGAACTCCACGACGACCGCGACCTCCAACGCACATTTCTGGCCCTTTAGGCAACTGCCCCAACATCTCACCGACGGAGCGCGACGCAATATGCAATTCACTGAGGAGCAAGACCAGTTCCGGGCCGTCGTCCGTGACTTCGCGAACGCCGAGATCAAACCCAGTGCAGCGCAGTGGGATCTCGACCACACGTTTCCGACCGACACCGTCAAGGACATGGGCGATCTCGGGCTCTTCGGCCTCATCTTCCCGGAGGAGTACGGCGGAGCAGGCGCGGATTTCACGACGCTGTGCATCGCCATCGAGGAAATCGGCCGCGCGGATCAATCGCTCGGCATCACGCTTGAAGCCGGGGTCTGCTTGGGCGCAAAACCGATCTTCGAATTCGGATCGGACGCGCAGAAGGAGGAGTTCCTGCCCGACCTCGTGGCCGGTCAAGCACTCGCCGGATTCGGACTGACGGAGCCGGACGCTGGTTCGGACGCCGGCGCAACCAAGACGCGGGCCTCGCTCGACACTGCGGGCGGAGAGCCGCACTGGGTGATCGACGGATCGAAGTGCTTCATCACGAACTCGGGCACGGACATCACCAGCGTGGTCAACGTGACTGCGCGAACCGCCGACGGCATCTCAACCTTCATCGTGCCGTCGGGCACTGACGGCTTCATCGTGGAGCCGGCGTACCACAAGATGGGATGGCACGCATCGGACACTCATGGGCTGTTGTTCAACGGATGTCGGGTGCCCGAATCCAACCTCCTCGGGGCGCCTGGCCGCGGCTTCCAGCAGTTCCTGGCGACCCTCGATGACGGGCGGATCGCCATCTCGGCACTCGCAGTCGGACTGATTCAAGCCTGCCTCGAAGAATGCACGGCGTATGCGAACCAGCGAATGGCGTTCGGCCGGCCGATCGGCAGCAACCAAGCAGTCGCATTCAAATGCGCCGACATGGCGGTAGCCGTGGAAACCGCTCGACAAGTGACCTATGCGGCCGCGGCACGCAAAGACGCAGGGCTGCCGTTCAAGAAGGAAGCGGCTATCGCCAAGCTCTACGCCACCGAGGCGGCAGTCGCCGCGGCCCGAGAAGCGACGCAGGTCTTCGGCGGGTATGGCTTCATTGACGAAACCCCTGTGGCGCGGTTCTATCGCGACGCGAAGATCTTGGAAATCGGCGAAGGCACCAGCGAGATCCAGAGGATCGTGATCTCGCGCGAACTCGGACTCGGGCAAGCGGGTTAGCCGGCGCGCACCCGTCGCACTGAACCGAGCGCAGCACGATCGACTGCCCGGCGACGCATCGCACGATGGTGCTGAAGCGATCCTTGCCACGAGCGCGGAACGTCAGCCGGGTGACCGATGATCTCCTCGACCGAGAATGCCTGCGCCATGACGTGTCCCCTCGACGGCCCATTGTGCCCCCGAGCACCCGGGTGTCCCCCATCCGCACGCCGCCCGGCGTCGAGGATCACCGTTGACTGAAGAAGCGCTCACTCATCGCCGGCTGGCGCAGGCGGGACACTGGCAGCTGCCGAAGTAGTCACTGTCGTGGATGAGGCCGTGCATGCGACCGCGGTCAGCATCGAACTGAGGCCAGAGACGGCGCGCATAGCGCTCATCGGGGCGCCCGCCAGGTTTCGAGTAGTACCTGAACAGCGCGTACGCGACGAGATCAGCGGCTTGGAGGGCTCTCGTTGCCCGGGAATCGGCGAACAGCGGAACATCGGCAAGGTTGCGCAGCTGGCCGAGCGAACTGCTCGCGGTGCGCCACTGATTCGTCCAGTTCTGCAGCCTTCCCTCGACACTGCTCTGATCGTGGACGATGAGCCCTCGTTGCTGGTGGCCCTGACGGCTCATGCGGTACACGAAATCGTCGAACTTCTTCGTGAGCAGTTCGTACGCCCTGAGCTTCTGGTTCTGGGGATCCCGCTCCATGACTGCGCCGATGAGGCGCCACGGCCGTTCAGGGTTGACCGGCGCGTAACGGCAAGTGTCGCGTAGGCGCCTGCGAGTACCCGGCGGCGATCTGCTTCGGCGACATTCCTCCACCTCTTGCGACCACGCCACATCTCCGTCGCGTGAAGCTCGTACATGGTGTGGTCGAGGCCCAGAGGGCGGAGCTTTCGAAACAAGAATTTGTCAAGGCGCTGCTGCAGATGCCAGGCATCTTCCTCGTGGACAATGATTCCTCCGACCACGAACACGGGACTGGCGCCGTGTGATCCCGACTCGTCAACAAAGCAGAGATACAAACTGACTCCCAAACGCGTTCGTGCCCCGCCGAAGCGGGGCACGTTCTGCGAGTCAGCAGAGGAGCAAGCTCACGGCACCGAATGCTCGGGTCCTCTCCGCTGCAAGCAGGATACACACTGCCGTCGCACCGTACTGTCGACTTCCGAGACGACACGAATGGTTTTCTCAAGAGCCTGGTGGCCAACCTTCGGGTTGGACAATCTCGGCGGCGGCGATCACCTCCACCACCACGTCTGCGAGTTCATCGGCCCGCTCGGCGCCCAGCTGGCAGCCGCCCGCAGCCCGGACGGTCAGGCGTCTTCGAGCGTGGCCCGCAGGAGTCTGAGCTGCTTGGCGTCTGACGCTCTGATGGCGATGCGCAGCAGGGGCCACATCACACGCCACAGCACGCCCGTGCTCTGGCAGTCGGCGGTCAGCGTGACCCGTGAGGTGCCCTCATCGTGGGGGTGGACCTCGTAGGCGTAGTCCGCCCTCACGCCGCCCTGAACCGAACGCAGCACGATCGACTGCCCGGCGACGCATCCCACGATGGTGCTGGAGCGATCCTTGCCACGAGCGCGGAACGTCAGCCGGGTGCCTTCGGCGGTCTGGCCGTCGGCGGCGATCGTGTCGATCCCGGGCATCCACCGGTGAGCGTTCGGCCAGTCGACCAGGGCGGCCCACACGTGCGGAGCCGGGTGACCGATGATCTCTTCGACCGAGAATGCCTGCGCCATGACGTGTCTCCTCGACGGCACATTGTGCCCCCGAGCACCCAGGCGCCCTCCAACCGCACCCCGCCCGGCGCCCAGCCGGTAGCCGTCCACCAGCGCCGCGATGCGCGCCGACCGGTCGGGCGGGCTCGGCCAGCCACCCAGCCACCCATCGGCATCGTCACAGACAGGGGCGAACTGCCACACGGCGTGCGCGAGGTCCCACATCGCATGCCTCCCGAAGGGCCCTCCTCGAAGTCGGTCCCTGAAGCGAACCCCGCGACGCAGTCGTGATAGGCCCGAACAGCTCTCCATTGACGCCAGCTCGCCGCGACCCAGCCGCCAGCACTCGGCCTCGGCCGGCACCCACCCCTCGACCAAGTCGAGCACCATCGAGCCGTCCGACTCGGTGCCTAGGAAGCGAGGGGCGCCACCAAAACAGGCGTCCTTGAGATAGACGAGCAGTGCTGGACGAACGCCGAAAACACGGTTCCAGGACGTCGGACAAACCCAGTGACACGGCCAGTCTGCGCTACCGATGATTGCGGCTGCTAAAGCCCTCCTGTTCCGAGCATCCACTGCGACCGTCGAATCACCGCGACGCCGGATGTACCGTGAACACACCTAGTCAATTCGAAAGCTTCCGATCAATTCCAGGCAACAACGTATATTCACTGCACCCTGTGGTAGCCATCAATGGTCAACAGTTAGAACTCAGACTCCGCTAGCATTTCAAAAAATGCATCGCTCGTTTCGGTAATCACTCTGGGTTCAAGACCCCGCAAGCCACTATCCTTCCAGTGCGGTTCGCGCTCATCTCCAAATTTCTTCAATGATCGCACGATATACGGTATTACCCATTGCTCGTCCAGCCCTTTGGCAAACTGTTGCCCGTTCAAGGTTTGCAGCAGATCACGATCGCGCATACTCGCCCCGATATAAATCCAAGGTAAGGGGCTCTGTGAGAGATCAAGCAACGAAATCAGCGTCCGAAACTTCGTAGTAGCGAGGCCGCGATTCGTTTGATCCTGAGTTGCCACGCATGTTTCGATCTCGTCTATCGTGCCATGCAACTTGAGCAGCGGAACAGAGTCTTCATCTCCATTGCAGTAGCGTTCAATATAGCTAACTGCGTCACCAAACTCTTCATCCGAAATGAAGGGTTTCAACGGCGCGGACGTGTTTCTCTCCAACAGACAGTCGAAGTTCAGTTGGGCGACAATCAATTTCGCATCCCAAGACTCTAAGATTTTCGCGAGATGAACGACTGATGGCCCGGGGCTATCGACAATCTCGTCGTGACGATCTTTGAACTCTTGCAGCGTTGGCAGCTCCGGACGGAACTGCTCTTCCACTACAAGTACTCGTTCTAGAGTAAGCCCACTAGCGAATTCGCGCGGGTCCATCAATAGCTCTTCTCGAGAAATCCACTCAGGAGTGCTAGACAGCTCAGATAGCCACGTATGAAACTCAACACCTAAATCAATTGAGTCGAGACTTTCTAACGACGGATCATTCAATAGACGCATAATGGCATTGTCGCGTAACTCATCCCCAAGGGGCAGTCGGGACGAGACACTGAAGCCGGCCCCTAGCAGAAGTACTACAGGCGAGGATCTACACTGTTCGGCGATCTGTGCGGTCGCCTGACGCAAGTGCTGCTTACCTCGCCGGCGCACGAGCTGTCCATGCTCAATGGCATAGCGAAAACCCGTTTCCGGCTGGCAGTGGGTTGCGATATCGATGCCAGATTCGATAGCCAGAATAAGAGTTTGAGGGATCGCGCGCTGCGAGCCATGAATCCTCTGCATGATGAGATTCCAAGCTGCTTCCTCGGCACGAGCATCCAGCGGTCCATTCGAATATACCAATATCGCGAATTCGTAGTCATCCAAGTGTCGGTGCGCGGCACCCCTCGCTATGGCGTGCAGCATTTGATCCCCCGCGCTCAGCGTTTCTGACTCATCTGAACCTAGGAATCTCGCGTCTAGTGTGCCATCTTCCTGTTCCGCGAGTACAACTCTCCGATCAGATCTTGACAACGTGACCTCAATCGCATTACGCCGGTTAGGGTCTCTTGTACCGGGTACCGGCTTATGCAGATTCCAATGGTGCTCACTGTCAACGTCTTGATTGGTCGCGTCTAGAAGGCAACCATCATGAGTTTCAGCAAGAGCCCGCAGAATCGGTCTCGCTGCGTGGGCATCGTCAAGTATTACCGGAACAACTGTGATCCCCTCAGCCATCCGCCGCGTATGTGCCTCGGCTATGGCTTGGCCGAGCTCAAACCAAGTGACCGGTGTCGTCATGTGCTCGCTTCGATATGACGGCGCAGCTGGTGATCAAAGAGTTGACGTAACCTTTGTGTGTCTCTCGGGCGTTCATGTGCCAGTCCAAAGCCCGCGAGCGCTCGACTCGCGCGACGCAGCTCGTGAACCAGCCGATCGAATGCCTCCACGAACAGATCCGGCCCAACGCGAGTTCGATGACCTCTGACCAGATCGCGTGCTACGAGGTCGACAACTAGTGCCTCGCTGTCGGCTTCGATCCAAATGGAATCGTGTTCGTTATCGCGCCCTTCGTCTATTACGATCGCCGTCCCAATTCGCCTGCGAGCCTCATAGAGCATCCATCCACTGATTAGCTGCTCACTGATGTCGCTGCGCCGTCTATTTGGTGACAACACATCAGCAAAAGCCTGCACTGGAGAAAAGAATGCCTTGTTGATGACACTACGTTCAGGATCTGCGGCGAATCGAATAAGGGCGCGGTCTCGGCTTGTTGAGCGGTTAACCAACAGCGCAACGACTATTCCCGCAGCTGGAATCTGCAAGGGTTTGTTGGTTCCTTCGAGCAATGCCAACACTGAATTCAAGCGGTGTCGAGACCAATCGCGATAGAGTCGAGCGAGGCGTCGCTCGTAAATACTGAGTTGTGTTGTTGTCACATAGTGGGCTTCTTGATCGGCAGACAAGCTCTTCAGTAGTTCCAGGGCACAACGCCCCTCTGGTGTCACGAGCCATCGGTGATGTCCCACGCTAAGTGCAAGCGGTGGCACAAGCGATGCGAGATGCTTAGGCATCGAATTCAAGTTGGCAATTTCGCGTCTCAACCTTTGACCCTGTGCTACCGGGTCAAACCACTGGCGAGCTATCTCAAGGTCGTTCTCGAGATCACCGACTGGCCGCCCGTAGGTCGCATGCCATCCTTCAACAAGATCTTGGATTAGTCGGCTAGCTTGAGAGGCCGTGATCCTGCCGGATATGCCTAGTAGCGACTCGTTATCCATCATCACACAATCGTCCTAGTCGCGTAACCGTCGTCATCGACACGCTTCGCGAGCGACTCGTATCTCTTGGCTCTCTCTCCGATCGAATCTCGCGACATTTGGGAGTAGTCATTGCTCAGCGGCAAAATGAGGAGCACATGTACACCTTGTCGCTCCCTTGTCCATTCCTTGAGATATTCGAGCATCCCGCTGAGAAGATGCTGCGCGATGAACGCGCCAAACTCATCGAGCACAACGAGGCGGTTCGTTACTGGCAGCTTCGGGTCATCTAGTAGCGCAAGACGGGCGCGCGTATAAGCGAAAGCCTGTTCACCACTGCTAAAGGCCTCCAGCGGACGCGACCGCTTGGACCCGCTCTCGCTCCAATGAACTCTTCGAGTTGCTAGATCGACAGTGATATCTTCGTCATCATCCGCATCTCTAAAGAGCTCGTGCCGGACGCGTGGGTCGTTAAGCCGGCCACTGAACGATGCTGCCAACCAATGCTGGAGCTGCTCGACGTATTCCGTTGCGTTTATAGGCTGCCCTCGCAATTGCCGCGCGACACCCTGCAACGCCGCCTCGATGGCTTCCAGCTGCCTACGGTGCTTTCCGAGTCGCTCAAGAACATCACGGATAAGTCGCTGAGCCGAATTCAATTCTAGGTGTATATCTTCAAGATCATCTGAATTCCGAGACGATTGGTTGTCGATCGCCGACCGGATCCACGACAGATTGGCGTCCCTCTGGAGTAGTTCGAACGCGTTTCGAATCGTCGTCCTCTCCTGGAGTAATCGCTGCCGGCAATTGCGATCCCAGCCATCGAGCTCGCCCAGTTCCGATTGAGCCTCCGTGTAACGTGAGTCGATATCATGCAACTCCGATTCGATTTGCTCCTCCGAAATCTCAAGCGATGCCAGAGTCCTGTCAAACCGCGTGAGAAGTTCTTCCTGACTCATATCGCTGCCCGCAGTTCCCAATCTCTGCGCCACAGCTGCTCGTCTGGCAGCAAGCTCGAGCAGAACTTGATTGCACTCAGATCTGCGTACGCTGGCACGCTCCAGGGCCTCGGCGGCTTCACCGCCGGCACCTTGTTGGAGCGCTTTGCGTACACGAGACTCGTTGTGACGGACGAGTCGTTGAAAGCGGCCAACGTCGAGCAGCGAGGCCCGGAGCAACTCAGCTTGCGTCTTCCGTGTACTGACTTGTTCCAATTCTTGGGCAATCTCTACGGCCCCAGGTGGAGGTGGTTGCTGCTGTAGGTACTGGTGACGTGCCGCCATACCAACACGGGTCTTAGACACGCTGAGTTGAAGGCCGCTGTCCGCGTCGTCGATGGCCGTTTGATTGCCCAAGCCTCGTGCTTCCGCATCGTTCAGATCGCTCGAGAGAGACTCCAGAAGTACCATCATTGCCGGCGCTTGATTCTGCTGGTGATGCTGATCCTCAAGCCACCGCTCGCGCTCAGTCAATTCATTTAGGACTTCTCTGACGATTCTAGAATCGCTCTCGACATCTAGCGCAGCAGCACGCGACGCCGCGATCCTCCAAGCGTCGGCGAGTTTGTCAATATTCCGTCGCCGCGTCCGTTCCGCGTTGAAGAGTTCTCGTTCCAATTCCCGACTCCGCCCGGCCTGCGCCGCAAGTTGCGTCACCTCTTCTTGGGCCGCATCGAGCTCTAACTGTCGCTCGACAATCTGCCTGTCGATCTCCTCAAGCTCCTGTTGCAATACGGGCTCGTTGGCGAGCATCTCGTGGACGCGGCGCCTCAAGTCGAGTGCCTCGTTGATCAAGTTCCGGCGATTCTGCAGGGCTCTAACTTCGCTCCGAGCTTCGGCGAGATGTCGTTTGGCCTCGTCAGCCTCTGATTCAAGCCTTGCGAGGTCCGCGATGGACACACTCGACAGCAAATCACCAGCATTTCCTGCGAGATCTTCTAACTGCTTTAGGGGACCCCACTCTGAATGGGCATGTTTGGCTGCCCAGCGATGCACGTCCGCCGCACGAGCCTCTGCCTCGGCGGCGAAAGTTTGCGTGAGATCCTCATCGCCCGCAAGGCGAGTGACTCTGACCAAGCGTCTGATCTCGTCGAGAGATGCTGATTTGCCGTCGATCGAAATCGAGGTAAACCAGTCATCGCGCGGAATCGGTCCACTGCCCGCTTGCCAATTGGCACTATCAGCCGTCCACGTCACGCGCTCGGCGCCCTGGAGCCCTTCGATTTGAACTTCTAGATGACCAAGACCCTCCCGGAGGCTCTCCCACGATGGAGAATCCGGCGCGTATGGCATGCTCCCGGTGCACAGTTCCAAGATCCGGACCGCCAGAGTCTTGCCGATGCCGTTGTAGCCCTCGAGGATCGCGAGGCGCGCGTCAGGAAGCGCGCCAATCACGCTTAGCGGTCCTGATGGGTCGGTGCTAATTCGAATCAACATCGTCTGCGAGTCCTAAGAGGAGTTCTTGCGCATCCAGTTCGCTGGCAGATCCCTCAAGCTCGGAGAGCATCTCGGCGAGCTCCTCGTCGGGGTCGTGAGAGCCACGTCTCGCAGCGCGAAGAATCTCCAAGACCTTCGCGGTGTCAGGATCGGCTGATTCCGGAAGCTCTGTCATCGAATAGCTGCCAGTCCCTTCAGGTCGTGCGACGCGGGGTCTCCGTTGCGAGAGATCGCGTCGGCAACATTGGCTCGGGCCAGTTTCGCGAATGACTCGGACAATTCAAAGCCGATTGCCCGCCGCTCTGTGTCAAGTGCCTCAACCAGCGCCCGGCCAGAACCGCAGAACGGGTCGAGCACGAGGCCGCCGGGGGGGCACGAGCTCAGGATGCGAGGCCGAACCACGGTCGACGGAAATGTCGCCGAGTGGTTCCCCTCGCCTGAGCAAGCGTGGGCCGTGACCACATCTCGCGCTCCCTCTTCACACCCTGCGAGGTCGTAGTGGTACTTCGGGCGACCCCGCGAGTTCCGGAGCACAAAGTGGAACCAGTGCTCATGCGACAGCCTTAGCCGGTCCGACTCCGGCCGCGGCATCACGTTCGGCTTTGACCAGATCATGTCGTTGCGAAGGATCCAGCCGGATTCCTGCATAGCGATCGCAAATCGGGCGGGAACGAGCAGCAGCTGCTTGTCCCGCAAATAGCCACCCGAGGGTGTTCTGCGCCGGCTCCTGCGCTCGCTAAGTCCTTGTCGGCCCTCGTCGCGGATGCTGCTCCAGCGCGCGAAGTACGTATCACCCAGGTTGACCCACATACTTCCCGACTGCCTGAGCTTGCCGCGAGCCTTCTCAAAGAACTCAACAAGATGAGCGATGTACCAATGCGGGTACGGCTCCAAGCCCAGAATCCCTCCCGCTTTGCGGTACCAGCAATACGGAGGAGGGCACTCTGGGTCGTTTCCCGCCTCCTTCCATTGCGCGAGAACATCCTCGCGGTGGTCGAGACCATATGACCGCAACCCCCAAAACGGCGGTGAGGTGAGCACGAGATCGATCTCATCGTCGATCTGGTCGATGAGGTCGAATGCGTCACCACTAAGAACGGTGACTTCGGGATGTGTGGCTTCGCCGTTGTTGGTCATTGGATCTCCGATCGATGAAGTGCGGCCGCACTTCAAGTTATCCGAAGTGCGGCCGCACTTCATCGACCAGAAGTACCGTCGGTCGGCTGGACACGCGGCTCAGGGACCCAGCGCCAGTAGATGCCGGCGTGCCCAACCGAGACCGGACGTACGGGGCTCGGCCAACTCCTGCATGGCGGCATGCTCGTTTCGAAAGCGCAAAGCACCTTCGACAGTTCGCAGCAGGCTTCGGGGCGTGCCTCGGGGTGATCAACGACATCGACCAACAAGAGACTGTGCAGCCTGCTACTCGTGGAGGTCGCGATTGTTGATGGCCTTAGCGGCAAGTCGACGGAAGGCCTCAACGCCCTTGTCGTGAGCTCTTGTGTTGAGTTTGTCAAGCGCTCTGCGCATGGGGCCGTCGGAGTACCAGAACAGCCACGGCTGATCATGCGGGTCAAGGTCCTCGTGGCATCCTCGGCACAGGGTGATGAGGTTCTCGTCGATAGTGGGTCCGCCCTTGCTGAACAACTTGATGTGATGGATTTGAAGCTGGCTCAGGTCGTCACCCTCCGCGGGGACTCTGCCGCACTTCTGGCAGCAGTGGCCATCTCGTTCGAGGATCCGCCGTCTCTGTCGGGGCCGCGGGCGCGACTGCTGGGCTTCGCGGGATTCCGGGTCATGGCGACGAAACCCCATCGGGCCGACGTTCGCATACTCCCGCGGCTGGATGAACTCGGCAAGGCAACGATGGGCTAGGTCTTCCGCGAGGAGCGCATGCCCGCCGAGTTGGAAGTAGGCGGCCAAGTCTGCGTCCTCGTTCACCACGATCCAGCTCTGGCCCATTCGGTCCCAGATGCGGGTCATCTTCTCCGGGTAGACCTGCGACGGCTCGCGCAGCTCGACTCCGTGATCAGGTCCCTTGCCGTCGGGGAAACCGGCAAAGTTCGACTGGAACGTGAAACCCCATCGTTTGCCATCAGAAAGCAGCGTCGCGGCCAAGTACGACTTGTCCGAGCGAATGACTTTGAGGCTCCGGGCCAGCACGCCCAGACGCGCCGAACGCTCGTCGGCACTGTCGGCCGCGACCTGTTCTGCACTGTGATTGGGGGTCACGCTGGCACCGTACCGCCGACGGCCGCCGGCTCCGGGAGCATTTTCGAACGCGGGCCAGTCGCCCTACTGATCAGGGCCGTCGGTTGGTCCGGCCGAATCCAGGCCAAGAACCCTAGCTACTTGCGCCGTGTCGAGCAGTTGGTCGAGGAGCGGGCTCCCCCAGGTGAGGAGCGAGAGGCCGTCGTGCTGCTGCACGTGGGAACGGTCGAAGGTGACGGCGTGGGCCGAGCCGTCCAGGTGGAGGAGCAATGCTCCGTCGATGTCGGGGTGTCGGCGCAGGCGCTCGGCACACGGCGTGATGGCCAAGAGCGCATCTCTGAGACCGCCGAGGTCCATGGCAGGTTGCAGAGGCTCGGTGTGGCGCGGCACGGCGTCGAGGTCGGCCAGCTTGACGGGCGACAACAGCGCCTGGCGATTGATCTGCTCAATCTCGTTGACGGCATGGTCGGGAGTGATCTGGCCCAAGGCAGCCCTTTGCATGGCAGATTCCATCGACGCCAGAACCGGTTGCGCGTTTCCAATGATCGTGGTGAACCAGTGCAACCGCTCCTCGATCCGCCGGAGGATGTCGTCCTCGACCGTGCCCTTGTACGAGAGGTTGGTCACCTCCACGAGCGGCTGGCCCCCGATGCGGTCGACGCGCCCGATGCGCTGCTCGACGCGCATGAAATTCCACGGCAGGTCGTAGTTGATGACGCGGGCGCACGTCTGCAGGTTCAGGCCCTCCGACATGGAGTCGGTGCCCAGCATGATGCGGACATCTTCGCCCTGACGGAACAGCTTCTTGACATCTTCCTTCGGCAGGACAGCCCACTCGCCAGCGTCAGGGTCCCATCGCTCACCCCTTCCGCCGAAGTAGCAGACGATCCCCGTGCCGTAGAAGACCCGCAAACGATCGCGCAGGTAGCGCAACGTGTCGGCGTACTGCGTGAACACCACCACGCTTCGATGCCCGTCCTTGAAGCTCAACTCAAGCAGCTCGTACAGCAGTTGCGTTTTGGGCTCGTCGGGGGGCAGGTCATTCAGATCGTCGATGAAGCTGTCCAGTTCGGCCAGCTCCCCAGCCAGGTACTCGCCAGCCGTCGCCGCCGCTGCGTCGTCCCACTCGGTGTCAGCGACCTCGGGGTCCCACGCTGCATCGACCCCGGCCCCGTTCACCATCGCTTGCGACGCGGCCATGCCGTTTGCAGCGAGAGCACTCGACTCCTCAGACGACGCCACATCGTCATCGTCAACGAGAGCTTCGAGCCGACGCTGCCCTCGCAGCACTTCCCGCCGACGCTCGAGCGAACACCGCACCGCATGGAAGCTCGATGTGAGCCGCCGGCGGTACACGGTCATGATGAAGCCCAAGGGTCGTCGCCGGCCTCGATCAGCCAGGTAGGCGTTGTAGTGGCGCTGGATGTAGCTGTCGATGCGGCTATAGAGCGGCTCAGCCGCCTCACCCAACTCGCATGATTCGTGCGTGACGCGGCGCTCCGGCACCACCGTGCCTTCGGATAGCACACCTTGCTGTTGGTACGTGCGCAACGTCGCCCGCGTGGTGCGGAACACCCGGTCGCGCACCGGCGTGCTGGCTCGCAGCCAAGTGTCCCACCACGACTTCCGCTGCTTGTTCAGGTTGAGTGTCGTACTGCGTACATACGGTCGCTCGTGATAGCGGGTGATGCTGCTGGCTGCCACGCGACCGAGCGCCCCGGTCATCTCGTCGACAAGTGCAGGGTCAGGTTCGGCAGCGACGAAGTGTCCCGCCAGCATCCGACGAAGGAACTTCCAGTTGCGATCAGCGAACTCAGCCCCGAACTCGTCGAAGTACCGCTCCATGCGCTCCGGCGATTCCGACCACGGCGAGGGAAGGCCGAAGAGCTGAAGCAAGTCCCAGATGTCGTGGGTGTTCATCTGCATCGGGGTCGCTGATGCGAGCAGCAGCACGTCCCACGCGCCTGCGCGCTTCATCGCCATCAGCGTGGCCAGCATCTGGTTCGGCGAATCCGAAGCCCTGGTGCCTCGGCGGCGAGCGTGATGGGCTTCGTCCACGAACACCAAGTCCCAGGCTTCGCCCTCACATAGGGCGGCACGATGTTCCCGCCGGCGGGCGAGATGAGACGAGGCCAACAGCACCGGTGCCGACCGCCACGCACTCTCAGCGGGCGCTGCCGCCTTTTGCCGTCGCCCATCGACCCACACCAAGTCGCCTTTGTCCAAGCGTGGAATGTCCAGCAGGAACTTCTCGCTGAGCTCCTCCTGCCACTGGATCAACACCGATGCGGGAACCAGCAACAGAGCCGTGTTGAGGCGACCCGACAGCAGTAGCTCGCGCAGCACCAAGCCGGTCTCGATCGTCTTGCCGAGGCCGACTTCATCAGCCAGCAGGTACGAACGCGGCCACGTCTCGGTGATGCGCCGTGCGATTGCGAGCTGGTGCGGCCACGGTTCGACTGCCGCCGAT
This sequence comes from Candidatus Poriferisodalis sp., assembly GCF_965208925.1. Lineage (GTDB taxonomy): Bacteria > Actinomycetota > Acidimicrobiia > Acidimicrobiales > Poriferisodalaceae > Poriferisodalis. The sequence goes on from NZ_OZ242364.1 coordinate 707,945, forward strand.
ACCAGTCCCACGCCGGAGCACGTGCCTGGTGCCGTGCGAATTGCGTCCAAGTGCTCAAGCTCGGGCGGTGTCAACGCGGGTGGCGGCTCCAGCGGGTCGCGAGGCGGCGGTGTCCAGTCAGGGGGAACGAGCTGTACAAGCCGATCACGCACAGCCTCGGGAAGCGGCACCGTCCGCCAGGAGGGGCTGCCCGATTGATGCTCATCGTCATCTTCGGCAGAAGGTTGGCCGCCCCACAGGTCCTCAAACTCCTGTGCCAGCGGTTCGCCGTAGTCCGCCCAGCTCTCAGCGCGCCATGATCGGTACACGCTGAAAGACTCGAAGTTGTGCTCCCAGCCCGACGCCGACTCATTGATGCTGCCGGTGAATGCCACACGGTTGCCTGCATCGTCGGCGAGCACTCCGGACTTGGCGTGGAAGTAGCGCTGGCCAGCTTCAGAGCCGGCCAACGGAACGCCGTTCGTGTCGCACGGCACACCGACCCGGATCTGGAGCCGCCCCTGTTGCACCAACCAGGCAATGACCTCGAGGCGCTGGCGCGCGATCTCGTCGGCACTCACGGAGTTGTCCAATTCGCCGCTGAGGCTGCGAGCCAACACGTCGGTCAGCGGCGCCTTTCCGAGCAGCGCGTCACGGTCGGCTACGGATAGTTGCGCCCCGATCAGCAGCCGAATAGTGCCGTTGTTGTTGATGAACCGCGCCAGCCCAGCCGATGCCGACACGAAGGACGACGACGAGAAATACCCCGCAACGCGGTCATACGCAGTCGCCCGCTCCAGGACCGGTACGTAGAACGCGTTCAGCGGGTCGTCGTGTGAGCCATAGCGCGTTCGTAGGTTCAGCCCGGCAAGCCCGTCGTCAGCCATTCGCGATGCCCGGCAGCGACAGATCCTCGGCCTCGAGCTTTTCCGGTTCTGGCGGCAACACGATGTTCTCGAAGTACGTCTTCACGAGCGAGTGCAGGTGCTCGGCCTCGGGGACGTTCCACTCTCCTTGGTGCTTGGTATTCGGCAGCGCGCGTACGAACGCTTGGAGGCAGGATTCGAATACGGGGTTCTCAGCGAGATCGCGTTCGTCGAGCCATCGCTTGGCCGCACCCGGGCCATCTTGCGCAGTGATGTAGGCAGCGGTGTGAATGGCGTCCACCCACACGTCGACGACTGTGCGAGAGCGGTCAATACCGGGCAAGTGCGCGTCGGATTCTCGGCGCAGGCGAAGCCGCGGTTCGCTCAAGCGCACTGTGCCTTTCTCTGCGCTGAGAAGCTTCGCTGCTTCGACGTCGTCGAGGTCAAGATCGCTGATGGACAACGCCAACTTGCGCGCTTCGTCGTAGGGAAACTCGCGGGCACCGAACGTGCTCCACGACAGCAACGTGAAGTCAGTGAGCGGATCGAACTCGGTGTCGCGGCCCACCAACCGCATCCGTTCACGACGCAGCACCTCGCCGCGGGCGACAGCCAGTGCCTCCTCTGGTCGCAGCAGCCGAGAACGACCGGTCTCATCAGCTTCTGCCGCGTGCACGGGCCATCGCGACGACAGCACCGCAAGAGCGGGCCCATACGTGGACAGCAGCAGATCAACGCCAACAAGACCCTGCGCGTGGCCGCGGTCAAGAGCCGCGCCTGCCGCACTTCGTATGTCTGCGGCGATGTCGTCGAGGTACACCAAGCCGCCACCGATCCGGCTGCCTGCACGCTTGCGGCAACTCAAGAACATGGTCGACTTGACGGCGTTTTGACGGGCTTGGTGGAGCGACTGCTCACTCTCAGTGTGCACCGGCCAGGACGCTCGAATCTCGAATCCAGCCTGCAGCAGCGCCGTGCCGAGCGAGTCCCACGCATCCGCCCGCTTATGGGTGAACATCACGGTCATCGCACCGTCGGGTGCGAGTACCCGGTGGCACTCAGCGAAGATGGCCGCCATCTTGGCCGTGTAGTCATGATCAGCCAGTTCTGAGGCTCGTCTGCCAGCGTGGGAGAAGCGCGCCCTATTGGTGACTGCCTCGTCGTGCTTGTTGGTGAGCTGGTCGGCGAACAGATCCGGCCAAAGTCGGCCGAGAGTCCGCTTGTGCCACACGTAGAAGTAGTCCGCCAACTCGGCGTACATCACGTTGTCGTAGTACGGCGGGTCGATGCACACCAGCGTCTGTGACCCGTCCGCCAGCGACGTCAGATTCCCAGCATTCTCCCCGGTGACGGTGACAGCCGCAGGGGGCAGTTCGGTGGTGTCGAGCATCTGGGCATCAGTGTCCGGTGCCAGCAGCTTCGCGATGCCCGAGTACGCGTCGAGGAGCTGCCTCAGCGTCCAAGTTGGAAGCTCCGACCCACCTTCGAATTCAGCGAATGTGTTCTTGAAGGCGAAATTGTGAGAGTCAAACACCGAACGGATCTTCTGCCTCGACACGTCCCAACTGGCCATTCGCGCGTTCCAGTTGAGGGCCTTGCCGGGCATCATGCCGATCAGCGCCGCTACGGCATCGGCGCGGTCGCAATTGCCCATGGTCTCGCGTAACTCGGTGACCAGCTGGCGGTATTCCTCAACGAATGTGCCGTGGACCAACAACTGCCGGGGAGTGAACATGTCCCGCCAGCAAGGCATCCCGTAGTTGTGGGGCTCGTTGGTCTTGTTGCCCGAGGGAATGACCTCGGAAGGGAGCACGTCATCACGCTCCCACTGAGGCCACAGACGCTCCAGCTCGGATTCCGCAGCGGCGAGAGCCTGCAGATCGACTTCGGTCGGTGCTCTGAATCCCCGTCCTTTCGCGGTGCGGATAGCCACCGCGTACATCACGTCGCCCATGCGTCCGGCTTGGGCTTCAGCCTTGATGTATCCACTGTCGATCACCAAGTGATCCCAAGGTGAGATCCCTTTGCCCCGCGACCAGGTGCCCGCTTTCTTGGTATCGAATCGTGCCGCCGCGCCCTCAACAATCTCGAACTCGGGTTCGCGGAGCACACCGCCTGCTCGCTCAGTCACCAATCGAACCGCAACCGGCCTGTCGCCCCGGCGCAATGCCCAGTCGCCCACTAACGGCACCGTCTTGCCCGTGCGTGGGCAGGCCACCGTCCGGGCGAAGATGTAGGTGTTGTTGTCGCTGTCATCGGGGAGCTCAAAGAAGGAACCGAGACGCGCCTGGAGCCGCTCCACGAGAAGCTGCCCCCAGTGTCGAAGATCGTCCTTGAGCGACGTCCCGAATTGCGAAGGAATATCGACACCTGCCTTGAGCACTGACGCCGCCACAGGGTTGAGATCGTTGGCGTGAGCGTGCAGGCGATAGCGAGCGGCCTCATATGGAATCGAGCCGCCGCCGGCGGTTGGGTCGCACACTTCGGGGACTCGCCCCCAAGCGTGTCTAAGCACCTCGTGGAGCAACTGAACGTTGTTCGCATCAGGGGAGTTCTTGTAAGCCTGCTTGTAGCCATATGCCGCGGAACCGAGTCGGATGCCTTGCTCTGTGGCGATCGCAATGCGCACACGAGCAGCGATTGGATCGCCCCAGATACCGCAAAGGCGCAAGAGCCAGCGTTGGTATGCCTCCGGTGTGGACAGCTCATCGTGATCGTTGAAGTCGCCAGCCAACTCCTCGGACCACGCTGGCAGCAAGCTTGCGAGAATCGCAGCCGCGCTGGCGACAAGCGGCCGTCGGGCCCACCACACATGCAAGAAGTAGATCGGGGGCAATGCGCTGGCAGCCGCCCGTTCTCGCACAGACTCGATACCCAGTTCTGCGACCGGGAGCCAGTCCTCGATCAGCAGACGTGGCCGATCACTCTCAGTCATCGGCTAGCAGCAATCGCAGAGCCCGCAATGCCCGTCCACGCTCGGGGCCGGAAGTGCGGGCGTACCAATACAGCGCTTCTTCGGGGGAAAGGGCCCCGATGCCGTCGACGATCGCCCTACGTCGGAGTGGCCTTGTCACTGGAAGGGAGGCGCGCACCGTCAACGCCAGCCGAACGCCAGGAGCCTGCTGCAGGTTGAAGGGCCGGCACCGCCTCGGCGATACCGCAGCGGACGGGTAACCCGATTCCTCGACCGCTTCGAGCACTGCCCGCCTGAACTGGGTGGCGCGTGCCACGTCGACCCTCGTCACCGCCTCCTTGACATCGCCAAACGTCTCGCTCAGCTGGAAGCCCCAGTCGTCGCCGGCCACAGTCGGTTGCAACTGCAGCTCAAAGCGCCGTTCGCGCAGGCTCGGCACGCTCACTGTGCGCCGCCTGCTGAAGGGGTATCGGCCGGCTCGGCCTCGATGCTCAGAGCACCCGGGTTGTTGTTGGCGACCACCGATCGGAACTGCTCCCAGTCGCTGCCGTCAACCGCTATTGGCGATGGCGGCGTCAGACGCATCGTCAACGTGCCCCCAACTGCGTCGCCGAGATCGGCCAGCGAGAACATCGCTTGCTCAATGCGACGCCAGTCGGTTATGCCGCCTGCGAGTTCGGCACCGATTGCTCCCTCAAGCCCCTCGAACTCGACCTCCAGCAAGGCCGTGATGTCGCACTCGAAGCGAGGCAGTTGAGATGCGCAGAGTCCGAGCGCCCGAAGGTTGTTGGTGCCCTGACTCCCCTCAGCGCTCGCCGTGATTGCCAACGCGACGATCTCATCAACACCGCTGTCGGAAACAGCGTCGCCGAGCCTTCCGAGTGCGACTCCGGCTGTCTCGCCCTCGACGGCGATGTGACGCAAGGGCGGCGGCGGATCGACGGGCTGCGCGGGTACATAGACGAACACGGCATCGAGTTCGGCCCCTTCGATCTCGCGCGCGGACAGCGGCTGCAGGGCAGCTTCAGAACTGGGGGAGGTGATCGACACCGCGATCTGCCGGCCAGCGAGTACCGCGGCAGCAAGGGCAGACAGCACCTCTTCCTTGGGTGGTTCGCCGCTGAGGGCTGTCGTCAGTTCGCGTCGAAGACTCGCCCCGTCGAATGGCCCTGCGCTGGCGGTCACAACCGCTCTGATCGCGTCCCAGCTCGCTCGCTTGCGCAACAGGTTCAGCTCGGCCGCTCGAGCGGGCGTGTACAGCATGGTGTCGGCGGCGGTGCGAATCGCTGTCGGCGGATCGTCCTTGCCCCATGCCCGCTCCGCCTCCGGGTCGAAGTAGACCCACGTGCCGTTGAAGACTCCGGCCGAGATCGCCTCAGTGAGCAAGCTAGCGTTCAGCACGATCTTCTGGCGATGGTCACGCCACGGCAGACCGGCCAGTTCAGCCGTCGTGATCTCGGTGCGAACCTTGCCGAAGCCGCTGGCGTTTTCCAGCAGGTCTGTGGGTGGCGCTGTATCGGTGATCTTGCCGTTGCTGCGCAGCGCTTCGATGATCACCGGGGTATGCGAACCCTTCGGCGTCTTCCCGTAGTCGCTAAACGAGAGTTGAAGGTGTCGGAGGTGGCTGTTCGCGGGCGCGTTCTCGGGCCAGTACAGGTGGGAGTACGCCCTCGTGATGGCGATGCGGGATTCGAGCGCCGCGTCTCGTGCCAAGCCTCGAAGTGCTTTCGCGACCTCCGTGTCGAATTCGTTGAGGCGATTCGAGTCGCTGGTGATCCGCTGTGCTGCGAGCTCGAACCGAATGCGGTCACGCATGCCCTCCACCGCGTCGGTGTCGGCCACGAGGACCACGACCGAGTTGCGGTTGGTCCGGTTCTGATCGTTGACGCCGTAGCGATGGGCCACGTCGATGACCTGGGTGGGAATCGCACTTGCCGACGCGGCGGTGACCGTCAGGTCCTCGTGTGAGAACACCACCAGGTGCAGCTGCTGAGCATCGGGTACATCGGCAGGCCCGGCCGGGAAGTGCACGGCCTTGGTTGGACCATCGCTGGCAAAGATGAGTCGGATGCGCCGGTCGAGCTCCTCGGTGACATCCGCCTTGAGGACGTTTGCCACTTCGCTGGCGATGATGCGATTGGCGTTGGGCTCTACCTGAAACCGCCATCGAGCGCCGTCGTTGGTTAAGTGCCATGCGACTTTGCTGGTCGCCACCAGCGCTGCGTCGACCTCATCAGGGCTCTCACCCGGTGCGAGTGTTCCTGCGTAGAGGTCAGGTTCCGAGGCGCCCGGTTGTGCCCCACCGACGACGCTGTTGCAGAACGCCGCACGGCAGGCGCGAGTCGCGAGTCGCTCTGTCGGCCATCGTTCGTTGTCCACCGATGCGGCGTGACTGGTATCCGAAGCGAAGTCGGCAACGGCGGGTCCGTCGAGGGACTCGCGCCCGATCGAAGTCGTGATCGCTGACCTGACGGTCAGGTTGTCGAGAGGAAGATCGCCGAGGTTGATGATGGGCGTGGTGGCATCGGATCGCCAGAGGGCCGCCACTGTCTCGGCGAGCATCTTGAGTGCGCCACGTGCGCGTTGAAACCCCGGCATGGGGCCGATCCGCTTGTCAAGGCAGTCGATCAGTGACGGATGGAACGGGTATGCGGTTCGCAGTCGCTCGGCGTAGCCCGCCGGGTTGTCGGTGGCTGAACCGCCCACGGTGTAGCCCTGTTCGGCCAGCGTCGAGTAGAGCTTCCGGTAGGCATCTGCGGCCGCCCGAGCGGCAGTCTCGTCGACCTCCGCAAACAGGCGCCGACGGAGAATGAAACCGATCTCGTCGTCTTCGGCTGGTCGACCGACAGCGCCCTTCGGGCGTTCCATGACGTCGTGCGCTTCGGCGATCGTCTGTTGGGCCTCGGCTTCGAGCAGCGCCTTCTCGATCTCGGCGGTCTCGGCTTCGAACGCCTCGGTTCCGGTGGCCAGCGTGACGATGATGCGTGCTCGCGGAGCTGCGGTCGCCGCCTCGAACAGCACCTTGAGCCCTGCGATGGTCTGGGCTGCGAGGTTGCGCTGTTCCTCGCTTCCTGAAGTCGCCAGCATCCGGAGGTGCTGGGCGATCTCGTCGATCACGATCACCGTCGGGCGGTCGCCGATGACGTCGAGCCACACCTGCTTGCCGATGGTCGTTCGAGTCTCGTCGCTCTTGCGCACGGCGGCCCATGCGTCGTCGCCGAGCTGTCGGGCGATCTCGCCCCACATCGTGAATGTTGTGATGTCATCCGTGGTGAGACCGTTGACAGAGTCGAGGCTGTCGCCGACTACCGCGGCGACAGCGCATTCGTCGGGCAGCAGAGCCGGATCGATGAACTCGTCGAGGTTTGGTGGGCGAGCGCCGCTGGCCAAGTGCCAGAGGGCGATCAGGCCGTGGGTCTTGCCACCGCCGAAGCTGGTCTCGTAGCGATAAACAGCGTGCTCAGCGCTGGGTGCTGCGCTGGCGTTGTCCGACAGGCGGGCGAAGGTTCCCGCTAGGAGGTCGCGCAGACCCTTCGTCGGGTGGGTGATCTTGAAGAACGAGTCAGGGTCGGCGTAGTCGTGATAGCCGACGGCGTTGCGGATGACCTGGTCAAGCTGGGCAGCGAAGTGCTTGTCGACGAGTCCGCCCTTCAGGACGTCCTCGCGAGGAACGCAGGACTCGACGATGCTCGCAAGAGCTGCCGCTGACCGGCCGGGCGGGGTCATCGGCTTGGGGCGTTTGCTCGGGCTGATTCGAGCCACACCCGATTCGGCTGCCGTGTGAAATTGCCGTTATCACATAGGTTCTGGCTTCAGCATGCACTATCCGCAGGTGTGCGGACAGCACCGTGTCCTTCAGCGGTGTCCGCGAAGCCGTCGCGTGCGGATGCAGGCGGCGGCCCGTGACGGCATTCCGGTGAGCGAACGCCCGGTACGGAACTTGTAGCGTGCGAGCCCCGCCACAGCTCCGCGACGCCGTTCTCCTCACCGATTCCGATGGGCAGAGTCATCGAACTGGCTCTGTTCCCATGAGGTCTCGCCCAACACGATCCGCAGCTACAGAAGCCAATGGCGGAACTTCGTCCTGGGCCATACGACTCGGGGCATCCCGGCACTCCCCGCCGAGCCCGAGCAAGTCGCCGCATACCTGGCCGGGCGCTTCGAGCTGCTCGGGCACAGGCCGAGCCACGTTGCGTGTGGCGCCGCCGCAATCGCCTACGTCCACAACATGCTGCGGCCTCGAGAACCCGTGCAGCCCTCCGGACGTCAAGAGAGCCCTTCGGGGAGCGACTCGGGTGGCCGGCAAGGCTCAGAAGCAGGCGAAGGGCCCTCACGGCAGAGGCGCTCGACGCCAGCGCAGCCACTCGCGTGCCGGGCTCGTCTCGGCAAGAACGGCAGGCGCGAGAGTCGCCCAGGCTGCTGCACGAAGAGGATGCGTCGACATCGCGCTCGTGCGGCTCATGCGCGACGCGATGCTGCGGGTCTCCGAATGCGCTGCGCTCACCTGGAGCGACATCGAGAGGGCGCCCGACGGCAGCGGGCGGCTGCTGATCCGACGCTCGAAGACTGATCCCGACGGCGACGGGTGCCGTGGTGTTCGTGTCGGCGCCGACCATGGTGGCCCTAGCGTCGATTCGCAATGGCGCCCCGGCGGAGCTCCGGCCTGTGTTCGAGCTCAGCTCGAATCAGATCTCGCTGCGGATCAAGAAGGCAGCCTTGGCGGCCGGCCTGGGCGACGGATTCAGCGGTCACTCGCCCCGTGTCGGCATGGCCCAGGACCTTGCCCGCATTGGCGTCTGAGCTGCCCAGCCTGATGACGAGCATGGGACGGTGGCGTTCTCCGATGATGCCCGCCCACTACACCCGCAACGAGACCGCCGACCGCGGTGCCGTCGCGCAGTTCTACAACCGTACCTGCGGCGTTCGCTCACCGCGAATGCCGTCACGGGCCGCCGACCTGCATCCGCACGCGACCGGCTCGCGGACACCGCTGAACGACACTGAGTGCTGTCCGCACACCTGCACATAGTGCATGCTGGAAGACTCACGAACCTATGTGATAACGGCAATTATCTGCTGCCGCGATCTTGACCGCGCCAAGGCACAGAAGCAAGGCCCCATCGAGCGTTTTTCTCGATGAATTGACCCGCATTCGACCTCAGCGCTGCGAAGCTTCCATCGGGCCCCGAGATGGAGAGTCTGACGAGTGGCACGCAAGTCCAGCGCAGCGATGCGGCCGCTCCCCGTGCCGCCGCCTCGGCAAAGCACCGAACTGCTCGATAGACGCCCTGGCGTCGTAGCGCACCTGTTCGCCTGGCTGCTCGGATCGCTGTTCGTGTCGTTGTATCTCGGCGGCTGGGGCTTCGGGACGGCGTTCTGCGGATTCGACTGGGATGCTCCATGCAAGCAGCGGTACGTGGCGGGATGGGCGGTGATTGCCGTGACGATCGCTGCGATTCTCGGGCTGGCATTCCTGACTCGCCGGCGGTCAATCGTCGTGACGGCGATGGTCTCAGTGCCAGTGCAGGTCTGGTACTACGCCACAGAGGCGATCCCGATGGCGTCATCGGTACCCAACCTCCCCGGCTGAGGCTGACACCTGGCACGTAGATGCCGTGGTGGTGCGGCGATATTCTCCGGGCATAACGCCCTGTTCGCTTCGTCGTTCAGGACCCGAGGTCCCTCCTTGTGAGGGACCTCTGTCATTTCCCAGAGGCTGGGCGGCTCACGGACAGACTTGGCGGCGACGGTCCTACTCGGCCAGAAGCTCGGCCTCACCCTGCTGCGGTTGCACACGCACCTCGATCGGGCCCACCTCAACAGGATCGACGTCGAGCATCATGGCGATCGCCTCGCGAGCGACCTCCGGCACCTCATCAAGGTTCCTCGCTTGCGAGAAGACGCCCCGGAGCGCGGGCACCGTAATCGCCCACCAGTCGCCAGACCGCACGACGTCGACGCGATGTCCCAAGGTGGTCGCTTCAGGTTTCATGGTTCAACCATCGTGCCAGCTTCCGCGAGGATTCCCCGTTGCGGTCGTCTAGCTGGCCAGGATGGTCGACTCGATGTGGGGGCGGTGCTTGGCCCACCAGTCCCGGCGGCGATCGAACCGTTGCTGGCCGCCCATCGGATCGGCCAGTTCGGTGTTCCACGCCATCGGGAACGGGCCGAAGCCTCTTGGCGGTCAGGGTCGAGCCCGACCGGGACCGGCGCACCCTCGAAGCCGGATCCCGAGATGGTCTTGCTCGACGCCCGCCGGCCTGGCCGAAATTCGCGTGCCCTCAATTGACAGCGGCTTCGGCTTCTTGCAGCCTCTCGTTGATCCAGTCAAACTCAGGAGCATCCCCGAGGACCATGTCCTGCATTGCCGCATAGTCCCGTTCGATCGCCTCCCGTAGCCCGGATTGCGGTACGAGTCTCAGCGAGCCAGGCGTGGCTTGTTCGAATCGCTTCCATGCCTGCCTGAATGCGACGAGGTTGTGGCTTCGTACCTCGTCGAGAAGCTCGAGATCAGTCAAGGCCGACGCGCCGAGGTCGGTTGCCGTGATCATGGCGGCGTCGTAGTAATGGCGCGAGATCCGGTTCCTGTCTTCGGGTAGACGCTTTTCGTCTCGGTAGCCGCAGTGCGCTCCGTGCAGAATCAGGAGCTTCTCCCAGTAGGTCCTGTTCGGTGAGAGCACTTTGACGTTGCTGACATCGAGCGAGGAATCAAGCAGTTCATCGTCGATGAACGCGGTTGCGCCGCCGGACTCATTGGGATCGGTGGCTGATCTCGCTCCTGCCTCGATCTTCACGCTCGGCGCCACATAGGCGGAATCGCTACTGGGGTAGAGCGTGGGGTATTCGACTAGGAGCGTCTGCGAATCCTCGCCGTCAGGTACGACAAGGCAATCTTCCGCAGCCTCGCTGACTGCTCTCGTCAGCGCGACCCGAAAATCACCGACGATGTGACTGCTGCAGCGCTCAGCGAGCGTCTTGAAGAGCGCACTTCGCTGGTTCCTCGACAGAGATTTCGCTGCGATCGGGTCCCTGTCGCCTCCAAAGCCCAGATCGTCTCGGTACACGACGAGATCGATGTCTTCGGAAAACCGATTGATCAGGCCGAAGACCTTCGACAGCGACGTCCCGCCCTTGAACAGCAACCGAGGGTGCCCGTCAGGTAATCCGTTGAAGATCGCATCGAGAACGACGCAAACCCAGAAATCCTTCTCCACATAGCTGGGAAGCGTGTCGAGGCGAGTTGCGGCTGCTTCAAAGACGTCGCGCCGGTCTTGCTCACTGAAGGAGAGGAATTCAGCGAATGCCTTGTTCACGCGGCGATTGCTGGGCCGCTCACGATGCTGCGCGCGAGCGGCATCGCCCAGCCGGGAACGTCGTTGATGTGCTCGCTGAGATCGTGCTTGACCTCGTCAGGGAGGCGGCGCCGGAGCGTCGCGACAACCTGGGCATCGGTGGCGGCGTCCGGGCCGAGCCACACCAGTGCCTGAACCACCGGGGCCGCTGGTCTGCCGGCCCACTGCATGATCCGAGGCCGGCCATGTCGGAAGCGAACCGTTCTGCCGTCGATCTTGAGCGTCCTGGATGCGCCGTCGGTGAGGTAGCTCGTCTTTGCCGGCACTGCATTGGTGAGCCCCAGGCGATTTGCGGCAACCAGCCCGTCAGGCATGATCCGCACGCCGTCCCGCCGCGCCAGCGCAGCTACGGCGGCGTCCATGTCGGCCGGTGCAGGCCGGTTCAGCCTGATGCTGAACCGCGGCATGTCGTAGAGGCCCTGCCCGATCCGGCGCAGCGTGCCGGCCTTGACCAAACGCGACAGTGCCTGATCGACCGCATCGCGGCTGCCGAGGCCTAGGAAGTCTCTAGGAGTGCACACCCATGTCCCCGGGGCGCGCTCGGCCATCTGCTGAGTGATCTCGTTCGCCACTGATGCCATGGGTGACCTCCCTTCGTGTCCTTCGGATCGTTTGTTTTGTCAGAAATCTATCTAATATTTCTGACAAACTCAAATGATTCGCTACTGCGTTTTCCCGAAGCATCGTTCCCACGAGCGTCGGCCGGGCCGCTACCCGAAGCCGACACCGTAGGCCCCCTGAAACCGCAGGCCACAGTCGATTTCGACCCGTGACGCGCAAAACGGGAGGCCGGTCCGCCTGAAGTCGGCTCAACGCCGAGTGCTCAGGTTCCCCTGCGCAAGCGGTGAACTCCGCACCTCCCGTTGAGCGTCACCATAGCCAGGGGGGCGCGACGCAGCTCGCCGGTACGCAGTCTCGAACTGGAGCCGGGATGGCGTCAGTCGGCGAGTGTTGCTTGAGGAGTTGAGATTTCGACTTCGACTGTCTCGAATCGGGCCGACACGGTCGCTGCGGCATCGCCGAACTCGGAGTACGAGCTGAGCACGTCCTCAGGAACGGGCCCGCTGTGGTGCGCAATGGCATCGTCGATCGACATCGTGGGTACCGGTACAGGGTCGCCGCCCTCGACCAGGCCTTCGATGTGGAAGGCGAGCGCCTCGCGGATGTTCGCGAGCATCTCATCGACGGTTGCAGCGGTGCTGATGCATCCCGGGACGTCTGGCGCGTAGGCGCCGTAGTTGTTCGGGGTCTGCTCGATGACGACTGCGTAGGTCAGCTTCATTGCGAACTCTCATGGTGCCGGGACCAGAACGACTGAACCCCGGAAGCCGCTGGAGCAGCGACCCCTCGGGGTTGTCGGCCACCACGGTAGCGGTCGGGGGTAGCGGCGCGGGTGGGTTGGTGTCAGGGACAGTGGGTGCCGGGTGGGGGCGATGGGTTGGCGTCGGCCCATGCGTCGAGGCGGCGTGCGAGGGCTGGGCCCAGGGCTGTTCCTGAGGGCAGGTCGCTCTTTCTGACGAACGCGACGACGCCCCGGGGAGCGCTGCGCTCCAGGCTGCGGGTCACCAGGACCGCGTAGTCGGCGAAGTTCTCCGTGACGAGGACGCGACCCTCGCTGGCCGCCAGCTCATAGAGATGCTCGTCATCGGCGCCCGCCAGCGCCGAGCCGGCGACGCTGCGGGCATCGTGGCCGAGCCGTCCGAGTTCGGCAGCGGCGGCGGGCGGGTACATCTCGTCGAGCAGCCACCTCACGCCGACAGCATGCGCTCTCGGCGATCCGCGAGCGCACGCATTTCTTCGGCTGCTCTGGCGTCGGCTGCTATGCGGTCGTCGATCTCATCGGGGAACGTGGCGTAGTAGTCGGCTGCGAGACCGATCAGCTCGGGCGCAAGGCCCGTTTCCTCGGCGACAACGCTGACTGGGTCGCCGGTGGAGTCGGGGTCGGCGCCGTGGCGCTTGAGGTCACGCACGATCTCCCACACGTCGGGTCCGGAGGCCAGCCCGGCGCGGCGCCCCGCCGGGCCGTCACGGAACACGATGCCGGGAAAGCGCCGCATCTTGAGCCCTTCATCAATCAGCACAACTGCCAGCGACGACGGGGCGCTTGCGATCCGCCGGCTCTCGTCGTCGAGGCGCGTCCGCAGCGCTTCTGGCAGCCGCAGCGATGTCGGTCGGCTCATCGCAACGTCCTCATCGCAACGTCCTCATCGCAACTCTCCATCGGAACAGTCTGAGTGCGTTGCACTACATCGTAGTGCGCTGAGTTACGCCACGGCTCTGCCGCGACTTCGGCTCCGCCCTGCTGCGGCTGTGCATGGATGTCGATGGGGCCTACATCGGCGGCGTTGCCGACCTGCTGCGCCGTCGTCGACCGGGGGTCGTCCTCAGGACTTGGCGGAGATGATCTGGACGAGGTTGCCGCAGGTGTCATCGAACACGGCGATCCAGGCTTCGCCGACATCGGTCGGGGGCACCGTGAAGGTGACGCCGGCCTCGGTCAGGCGCTGGTGCTCGGCGTCGACGTCGTCGACGGCGAACTGGGCCAGCGGGATGCCGTCGGCCATCAGGGCGTCGCGGTAGGGCTTGACCGCCGGGTGATGCGACGGCTCGAGCAGCAGCTCGGGCCCGTCGGGGTCGTCGGGCGAGACGACGGTGAGCCAGCGGTCTTGGCCGAGCGGGATGTCGTGGCGCGTCTGGAAGCCGAGCACGTCGGTATAGAACGCCAGGGCCTTCGCCTGGTCGTGAACGAAAACTCCGGTGAGTTCGATCCTCATGGTTGGGTCCTTTCTTGGCCATCGCCGGTTGATCTCGGCCAGCGGTGCCGGGTTGAAGAAGTGGTACTTGTAGCGGCCTTCACGCCTGGTTGAGACGAGGCCGGCGTCCTCCAGAACGCCGAGGTGCTGAGAGATCGCCTGGCGGGTCGAACTCAGCTGATGCTTGGAGGCGAGCCGTGCTCCGATCTCGAACAGTGTCTGGCCATCGCGCTCGGACAGCTCGTCGAGGATGATTCGACGCGTACGGTCCGCGATGGCCTTGTAGATGTCGGCCACTGGCCTGGCACTGTAACAGGCAAGTGGTGGCTTGCCTATCAATGTGAGGCGGCGCAGACGGCGGGCTCGTCGCCGCGGATCAGGCCATCGAGAACTGAGGCGGTCAACGACGAACGGCACCGCACGGTCAGCCTCGACAGTGACGGGCCGCCTTGGTCCGATGTTCGGCCCCGCCCGGCTGGGGCGGAGCGTCTGTGGCACCCTGCTGAGTCGGGGTCGAGCAGCCGGTGATCTTGAACTACTACTGCATTGCGGCCGCTGTGCTGGTGGGGGGCGTTTCGGGGCTGTGCGCGGTGCGCTGGCTGCGCGCCGGTCTGGGGGGCGGACGGGTTGTCGGACGTGCGGCGGGCGTGGGTTTCGCCGGCACGGTGGTGCTGGGCGCTGGGGCGCTGTTCATCACCGGCGTGGACGGGTTCACGCTGATCCATGTGGCCTATGTGGTGGGGACCGTCGGGGTGCCGTTGGCCGGCGGCATCGTGCTGATGGGGGCCCGGGCGCGGCCGTGGGGCGTCACTGCCGTGTGCGTGGTTGCGCTGGCCGCCATTCCGGTCGGTGTGTATGCGACCTATGTGGAGCCGTTCTGGCTGCGGGTGGAGACGGTGTCGCTGGCGGTGGATGGGGTGAACGGGGTGGATGGGGTGGGCGAGCCGATCCGGATCGGCGTGCTGGCGGATCTGCAGACCACGGCGGTGGGTGACTACGAGCGTGATGCGGTGGAGCGCCTGCTGGGTTTCGAACCCGACATCGTGCTGCTGCCGGGTGACCTGTACCAGTTCGATGCCGAGCTGTTCGACGAGCGGGCGCCGCAATTCACGGAGTTGATCAGGCGGATTGTCGGCGAGGTGCCGCTGGTGTACCTGGTGAGCGGCAACACCGACACGGTTGCGGGGCTGCGCCGAATCACCGAGGGCACTGGAGCCAGGGTGCTCGACAACGAGATCGATGCGTTCGAGCTCAACGGGGTGTCGGTGTGGGTGGGCGGAACGACGCTGTTCGGCGACGATGCGGCAGCCCGGCGGATGGCGAGGCGACTGGCTGGTGGCGAGCAGGGGCTGACCGGTGATGGTGTGGGACCAGCCGGTGGCGGCGATGGCGACGGTGACGGCGGCGGCGATGGCGGTGGCGACGGAGGGTCGGCCGGCGTGCGGACGGGTCCGGGCGTGCGGACGGGTCTGGGCGTGCGGATTCTGATCGGGCACAAGCCGGACGCCATTGAGCTGGTGCGGCAGACGCCGGTCGATCTGGTGGTTTCTGGTCACACGCACGGCGGGCAGGTGTCGCTGCCGTTCTTCGGTCCGCCGCTGACGTTGACGGGCGTGCCCCGGCATGTGGCGGCGGGCGGGCTGCATGAGCTGCACGGGACGCCGATCTACGTGTCGACCGGCGTGGGCCGCGAGCGCGGCAACGCCCCGCAGCTGCGATTGGGCGTACGCCCCTCGATCGGCATCATCGACCTGGTCGGCCCCGGCCGGTGACCTGGGCTGAACGGTTGATGGGCGGGCCGTGCCCGAATCGTGTGACACCCCCTTCGTACGGTTGTTCCCATGTTGAGGAACGGTTCTGGCGGGGCCGGACGGGCTGGCGAGGCGGGTGCTGTGGGCGCTGCCGACGATGATGCTGCGGGCGCATCCGCTGAGCTCTTCCCCGCCGGTGACACGTCCGCCAACCACGCCCGTGCAGAACACCTTGTCACCGGCTCCGCTCAATCGACCCAACTCGCATCGCCCAAACCGAGGTCGCCGTTGCCTCACCAGCTCCGGCCGTCTCGCGAGCCTGGCTACCCCGACCGGTCCAGCCTGTCTGTTCGGCCTGATTCGCCCGAGCGGTTGTCGCTGTCCCGGTTGGGTGGTGCGGCGTTGGCCGGGTTGGGGCGCGCCGAGCTGTTGGGTGTGCTGGGCGACATCGAGCGGGTCGCGAATCGGCTGGCGGGGTATCGGGCCGAGGTACTGGGCGCGCTCGATGCGTTGAGCCGCTCTGGTGTTGCACCTGATGTTGCGCCGCATCTGTCGTTGCGCGATGCGGCGGGGGTGTCCGAGCGTGACGCCCGCCGAATGGTCCGTGCCGCTGAGAAGGCCCGCGAGCACCCCGGCGTGCTGGAGGCGCTGTCAGGCGGCGAGGTCAACGCCGCCCAGGCCGAGGCGCTGTGCGACGCGCGTGTGCCTGATGGGGTGCGCGCCGAGCTGACCGCTGCCGCGGCCGGCGAGGACACCGACGCCACGCGTCGGCGGGTGCGCCGGGCCGAGGCCGACCACTCAGTGGAGACCCCGATGGAGCGGTTCGAGCGGCAGCGGCGCGCCCGAGGTGCGGGCTGGCAGCGAGACCACGAGGGGATGCTGCGGCTGTGGGCCAAGCTCGACCCCGAGGTCGGCGCCGCGGTCGAGGCCGGTCTCGAGGCGCTGCGCCGCCAGTACTGGCTCAACGACAAGCAAGTGCGCAATGGCCGTCGCACACCCGCCCAACGAGACGCCGACGTGCTCGCCTACGCGCTCGCGGGCATCACCCTCACCGACACCGATGCCGAAGCGGTCGACCGGCTCCACGCTCGTGCGCAACCAGACAGCCACCTCCCCGATCAGCCGGTTGACGACGACGACGCAGCGATCAGGCGGAGGCTGCCGCCGGCGCAGATCAACGTGCTGATCGGCCTCGACGCGCTGCGCAGCCGCACCGACGAGATGGGCCTGACTGATGCCGGGGTCGAGCTGCCGCCTGAGATCGTGCGACGGCTGGCCTGCGACGCCGAGATCATCCCCATGATCCTGGGCGGCCCCGGCGGACCTGCCGACGTCGGCCGTTCGGCCAGAACAGTCCCGCTGCGGCTGCGACGGCTGCTCATCGCCCGCGACAAACACTGCCAATGGCCCGGCTGCGCGGAACATCCCTCACGCTGCGACGCCCACCACATCCACCACTGGACCCACGGCGGCCCCACCGACCTCGACAATCTCGTGCTGCTGTGCCACACCCACCACCATCACCTCCACCAGCACGGCCACCAGATGATCCCCCAACCCGACGGCACCTGGACCCCTACCAAAGCGACAGGACCCGAACCTGCAAACGCAAAACGAACCGGCAGCGCCCGACCCCGAGCGCCCTAGACCCGCACCGCGGCTCCGAGGTCCGTGGAGCCGCGACGGGCTGCGAGGCCCGCTTGCCTTCGGCACCGGACAGATAGCTCACGCAAAGTGCACTTCGGCAACGAGGAGTTGCCAAGTGGCGAATCCATCGGCGCGTGACGAGTGGGGCGCGAGCCTGTATCACGTCAGAAGTGATGGGATTCGTGGCGGGACCACGAATCAGGCAGACTTCGAGGGCAGCCCTCTTGGGGATGTGTGCCGATTTTGCCCTCGTAGCTCAGGGGATAGAGCGTCGGTTTCCTAAACCGTGCGTCGCAGGTTCGAATCCTGCCGAGGGCGCCAGGTGTGTTCGACGGGGCCCCCGGGCGCCGCCGGTGTTGTGGCCGACTCAGCCCAGCAGCGTGTTTAGGGTCGACGACAGCACGGCTGCGGTCTCGGTGGCGGACAGGGCACGGTGGCGGCGGAGGTAGTCGATCGAGTCGAGTTGAGCCAGCAAGTCGCCGGCCGCGAGCACGGCGTCACGGTCGGCCGGCTTGCGGGAGGCGAGCTCGGGGGCGAACTGCAGCTCGAACTGTTCTCGGAGATCATCGCGGCCCGTGGCGAGCTGGTCGCTGATGCGGGGCAGTCGGTGGGCATGAGCCAGCGTCGCCCGGTACACCGGGCCGATCATGTCGTAGAGGCGCAGTCGCATGGCTACGAAGGCGTCGATGCGGGCAGCCAGCGGGCCCTCGCCGATGGCGTGCAGATGGGCGACGGGGGCGGCAAGTTCCCGGTTTCGCCTGATGGTGGCCTCGAGCAGCTGGCCCGGATCAGCGAAGTACCGGTAGAGCGAGCGCAGCGACAGGCCCGACCGGCTCGCCGCCTGCTCCATCGTCGGGAACAGCCACTCCTCGGCGAACATCTCGAGTACGACATCGAGGACGGCGTCGATATTCCGTTCACGCCGGGCGACCCTGCCGTCGACGGGCTCTGGCGCATCATCGGGCGACTCGACGTCCACCGCGGGCGACTTGAGGTCGGTCACTGCTCGCTCACGAGTCGCAGCATCTCGCGGGCGACCATCGGCGCCGCGTTCTGGTTCTGGCCGGTGACCAGATTGCCGTCGACCACCCAGTGGTTGGCGAGCGGATCCCGGAACCGGGTCACGCTCTCGAACAGGGCGCCGGCTTTGCGCAGCTCGGTCTCGGGATGCTGGGGCGTGGAGGTGATCCGCAATTCTCGGACCTGCTTGTCGGTCACTGCCGTCACCCGGCGGCCCTCGACCAGCGGGCTGCCGTCGGCGGCCTTGGCCTGCAGCAGTCCCAGCGGGCCGTGGCACACGCCGCCGATCACACTGCCCTGCTCGTCGGCTTCGGTGATCTTGCGGCCGAGCTCCTCGGAGAACCCGAGGTCGAATGCAGCTCCCCAGCCGCCCGCCAGGTAGACGACGTCGTAGTCGGCAACGTCGAGGTCGCCGACGGCCAGTGACTCCTGCACCTTGCCTCTGAACACTTCGTCGGCGAGGAAGCGGTCGCAGGCCTCGGTGCGCACCGGGGCACGCAGCGACTGCGGGTCCACCGGGATGACGCCGCCCTTGGGGCTGGCGACGTCCACCGACATGCCGGCATCGGCGAACGCGTAGTACGGGACTGTCATCTCGCTGGCGAACACACCGGTCGGCTTGCCGATGTCCAGCACGCCATGATTCGTGGCGACGATCAGCGCCCGCCGGCCGCTGAGATCAACATCAATCGACTCAACGTCGTCGGGATGCATGCCGAGCCGCTGCAGCACCTTGCGAAGCGCACGAGCGGGAGGGCGAACCTTGACTGATCCGCTCATCGTCGAGCTGCCAGTGCCTCCGCCGGGCTGCCGCATCGCGTACGGCCACGGCTGATTGCGCTCGGGTACGGCTCGAGCTCGCTCGTCGGTCATGCGTTTCGTCATCTCTGCGAACACCTCGGCCGCGGCCGGGTCGCGCCAGCGGTTGTGTGCCTCGATCGGGTCGGCATCGAGGTCGTAGAGCTCCCACTGGTCGGGCAGCGGCTCGGTGCGGTACACCTCCCCCGCCGGGCCGTCGGCTGCAAGGTGCCGCACGCCCGGCTGCGTCCACGTCGCCGGATCGTCAAACGTGCGGACGATCTTCCACAAGTGCCCTGCGCCGGTAGACCCGGCACCGTCGCCGCCACCGTCCGCGGCTGCGACAGGCCAAGCGTCGCCAGCATCAGCAGCAGGCCGGGCCTCGCCGACACCGGCATCAGGTGGAGCGTCACCAATCCGGCACACGAGGCTCTCGAAGCTGGCGCCGACGTGGGCCGGCACCTGGATGCGCAGCGGCGGAGGCGTTCTCCCCATCCGCCGGGCCATCGCACTGGCACCCGAATCGCCCTCGGGCATGTTGTCGCGGGTCATCAAGTACACATGACGATCCCGGTCGGGCTCCGCAACGCCGTCGACCACGTCCATCAGGTCACGGCCGGGCAGCGGATGCACCTCGGAATGGGTGCTCCGCAGCTCATCGGCCGCCGAAGCCATATCGATGCCCGCCGCCCCGAGCAGCGTCGGCACCAGATCCACATGAGACGTCGGCGCATCGTCGACGACCCGGCCCGTCGTCGCCTTCGAGCCGACCCGGGCGATCACGAACGGCACCCGCGTCGCCTCGTCATAGAGGTTGAACCACTTCTGGTGCAGCCCGCCGTGCGCCCCCAGCAGCTCGCCATGATCCGACGTGCGCACCAGCACCGCCTCCTCGGAGCCGCCCTCGGTCACCGCCCGGCGCACCCGGTCGAGCGGCCCGTCCACCTCGGCATGGAGCCGGTAGTACAGGCTGCGGTACTCGGCCGCCTGGTTGCGATACACCCGGTCAACCGCCGGCGCCAGCCCGTAGGTGGTCGGGTACGAGGCCCGGAAGGCGATCTGTGCCGCCGGCTTGGTGGACAGGTCCTCGTCGTCGGTGGGCGACGGCGGGATGGGCGGCGGATCGGCGTCGCCGGCGGCCAGCGGGTTGTCGGGTCCGCGGCGGCCGAGCCATGCCGGGGCGAACACGATGTCATGGGGATTGACGAAGCTGGCCACCAGCAGGAACGGCCGCAGCGCTGCCTCGTCGCCGGCCCGGCGGCGGGCATAGCGATCCTCCAGCCACGCGACCACCCGGTCGGCGAACAGGGGGTCGCGCACGAGCCCGCTGTCTGCCGGTCGCCCGCCGTGGGGCTCAGGGCCGATCCAGCCCGAGAAGTCGAACGGGCCGAGCGGGTCGGCATCGAGGTACGCCTGCTCGGCAGCGGCGTCGACCAAGCCCTCGTCGTCGTTGGTGTCCAGCCGCGCTCCCTCATGGGTCAAGTCAGCATGACTGCAATGCCACTTGCCCTGGTAGTGCGTGTCGTAGCCGCCGGCCCGGAACCAGTGGCCCAGCGTGGGCACCTCGCCCGGCCGCAGCCACCGCATCCTGCTGTCGTCGGCCATCTTGCCGAGGCCGTTCGTCTGGGTGACGCCGTGCACGTCGGGGTACTGGCCGGTGAACAGCGTCGGCCGGCTCGGCACGCAGGCGACCGACCCCGTGTAGTGGCGCCCGAACGACACGCCGTGGTCCTCGAACCAGGCGGCGCCGCCGAGACGCTTGCGCCACGCCCGCACCTCGGCCGGCTCATACGGCGGCGCGGCACGCTCCTGATCGGTCATCAGGATGATCACGTCGGGCCGGGCGTTCATGACGCCCACACCTGCTCGTCACATCTCAGTATGACCCGTACATTCCGACGACCAAGCAGATCGGTCACGAAGAAAGCCTTTCGTCCAAGCTCAGGCCCGGCGTCGGCAGGGCATATGAACGCCGACATCGCGGCTTCACGGAGTGGACCCTCGTACATGGAGATCAAGGCCCTCCAGCATCTGGTCGGACACCTTCGAGAGCCGGCGGGCCAGCGCCTTCGCGGCCAGCTTCTGCGGCGGGCGTGATCCCGCGTCGACGGCGGTAGTGAGCGACACCACTGTGCGGGGACCCCGCTCGTCGAGATGCCAGGTGCTCCGCAGCGACCGGACTACCGGCAGCCCTTCGATGACATAGCCGAGCCGTTCGCCGGGCTGCCACTCGACCACCCGCTCCACCAGCGTCCTGCGCCCGGCCTGGATGCGCCGCGCTGTGCCGACCCCAGAGGTCTGGCTGCTCATGAGGCACGAGTGGTCGACGTTGGGAGCCCAGCCGACGATTTCCCCGAAGTCCGCCAGCGCATCCCACACGTCGGCCGCCGCAACCGGGATCGCCAACGTGGAGGTTGTCTCGGTCACAAGCGCAACCCTAGCGGCGAGCTCATCTATTGTCGTTCGGACTGGCAATTGTTTCGCCAGTGCACGGCCACGAGCGTGAGGCGTGGCCCGACGGCAACATGGAGCCCCAGCGAACCGGAGGACGCCATGCACGTCAGCGCGACACTGCCCCAGCACAACCTGCCAGCCGTGCCCGACGAGGTGCGGCGGATCGAGGCCGACGGCTACGACAGCGTCGTCACCATGGAGAACCGCCACGAGCCGTTCATCCCGCTGGCGATAGCGGCGGTCAACAGCGAGCGGGTGAGGCTGGCCACCAGCGTGGCCATCAGCTTCCCCCGCAGCCCGATGGTGACTGCCTCGACCGCGTGGGACCTGCAGGCGGCCTCTGGCGGTCGGTTCGTGCTGGGCATCGGCAGCCAGGTCAAGGGGCACAACGAGCGCCGTTTCAGCGTGCCGTGGTCGGCGCCGGCGCCCCGCATGGCCGAGTACGTGCAGGCGATCCGGGCCATCTGGCACACATGGTCGACGGGCGAGCGGCTGAGCTACGAGGGCGAGCACTATCAGTTCTCGCTGATGACGCCCAACTTCACGCCTGAACCGCTCGACGGCCCGACGCCGCCGATCATGATCGCCGCGGTCGGGCCCGCGATGCTGCGAGTGGCCGGCCAGCACTGCGACGGGGTTCGCCTGCACGGCTTCTGCACGCCCGATTACTTGAGGCGTGAGGTCATGCCGCAGCTCCAGACCGGGCTCGACCGGGCCGGGCGCAGCCGCAGCGACTTCTGGGTGACCGGCGGCGGGTTCATCTGCACCGGCCCCGACGACGAGACCGTCGACCGCATGGTCGAGTGGGTGCGCTACCGGATCGGCTTCTACGGCAGCACCCGGGCGTACTGGCCGGTGCTCGAGCAGCACGACCTCGGCGATCTGGGCGAGAAGCTGAACCACCTCTCCCGCAACGACGGCTGGGGCCAGATGGCCGGCTGCGTCGACGACGATGTGGTGCAGCTGTTCGCCGCCGTGGGACGCCATGACCAGATCGCGGGCGCCATCGCCGAGCACTTCGACGGGCTGGTCGACGAGGTCAATGCGTCGGTCGCCATGGACATCGGGGCGGATCTTCCGCCCGACGTGATCCAGGACATCCAGGCCATCCCCACCGACGGGGCTGAGACCGGCGGCGGCTGAACCGGGTGCTGAGACGGCAGCTCCTGCTCGTGTCACAGGCCCCTGCAAGACTGCCCTCGCAGGCCCGCAGGCAGCTTGTCCTGCGGCAACGAAAGGAGCGCCTATGGCAGACGCATCAGAAGCCATCGTGGAAGTCCGCGACTACACCATCGATCCGGAGTGGTTCGAGGCCTACAAGGAGTGGGCCGCCGAGCACGCGGCGCCGTGGCTGCGGGAGAACCTCGACGTCATCGACTTCTGGGTTGATGACGGTCACGAGCCCGAGGTGGCAGGGTCAGACCCGCAGGTGTCACCGCACGGCCAGCCCAACGTGTGCTGGATCATCCGGTGGGCCAGCCGGGCCGCCCGCGAGGAGGGCTTCCGGTCCACGCTCGGCAGTCAGGAGTGGCAGGACGTCTGGGCCAAGCACCCCAACCCGAACGCCTACCTGCACCTCAACGTGCGCTTCATGAAAGCGGCCTGAACCAGCTGCCGGCGAGTCCGCGATCTTGAGCCGCCGTGGCGGGAGGTTGGGATGGCTGCGGGGGCGGGCCGAGGTCAGAATTGCTGCAGGACTGACGAGCGGCTCACCGTGATCGGGCGGGTCGTGGGCGGCGTGTTGCGGCTGCGGCCGACGAAGCGGGGCACGCCGTTGGTGACCACGGCGCCCACCGCGACCATGTCGCCGTTCTTCATAGCGTCGAGGGCGGTGTCCTTGGTGCCGCCGAGCGGGGCATCGATCACGATCAGGTCGGCGTCACGGCCGGCAGAGATCATGCCGTTGTTCAGGCCGAACATCCGGGCCACGTTGCCGGTAGCGGCGCCGATCAGGTCAACGACATCTAGGTCGCTGACGGCCGCCATGTGGACGATCGTGTAGAGCATCCCCAGCGGCATGATGCCGCTGCCGGTGGGGGTGTCGGTGCCGATCAGCAAGCGATCGAAGGCGTCATGGCGGTGCGCGGCCTCGGCGGCGAGGATGCCGGTGCGCAGGTTGCCTGCGGCGCACACCTGCATGCCGATCTGCGTCTGGGCGATCACGTCGTAGTAGCGGTCCTCGATGGCGACCGGGCCGCCGTTGATGTGGAACGAGATGTCGGGGTTGATGTCCAGCACGTCCTCGCCGGTCACGGGGAACGTGCCGGGGATGGAGCAGCCGCCGGTGTGCAATGTGGTCATGAGGCCGGCCTCTTTGGCCATGGCGACGAGCTCGACATAGTCCTTGGCGCCCTCCACGTCGCCGAAGCCGGCTTTGCAGAGCCACACGCCCTCGGCCCGCACAGCGGCGAAGTCGTCGGGCTCCAGTCCCGGCTCGAGCAGCAGTGAGCCCGCATGAACCCTCATGCCGCCGGGCCGGAAGTTCTCGTAGCACTTGTGAGCAGCAATCGCGAGGGCCTTCACGCCGGCCAGGTCGTGCGGCCGGCCCGGGATATGCACCTCGCCCGCCGACAGCGCCGTCGTGGTGCCGCCATGCAGGTAGCTCTCGAGGTAGCCCACCGTGTTCTGCCGTGGCGTGAAGTCGCCGAACGCCACATGCACGTGCGAGTCGATCAAGCCGGGCGCCACGGTGGCCCCGGCCGCATCGATCACCACATCGCAATAGTCGAACTCGCCGGCCACGCCGCCGGATGTGCCGACCCACGAGATCAACCCACCGTCGGTCACCACGGTGTTGGCATCGATGAAGGGCTCGCGCCAGTCGCCGCTCAACAGACTGCCGATGTTGATGATCGCGACATGCATCAGGTCAGCCCCCTCGACTCAGCCGACATCCGACCAGCACGCATCAGGTCAGCCCGTCCTCGCCCACCGCATCATCGATGCTCAACCGGCCGACATGACGATGGCGGCGATCGTCGGAGCAACTCGCCGTCAGCTCGACAGCCAGCACAGGGCCGATGTTGACCGTCACGCGCATCAGGTCAAACCGTCCTCGCCGACTGCCTCCGCGATGCTCAGGCCGCCGACGCGGTGGTGCGGGCGGCCGCGGTTGGCGAAACAGCAGATCACGGCGATCTCGTCGGCCAGCGGCGCGTCGTGGAGGGTGATGCTCATGGCGTCGTAGTGCGAACGCACATACAACGCATCCTTGTACGCCAGCGGGATGTCGATGGACGCCCCGGGCTGCGCCCGCTTGGTGGCCGAGGAGATCCAAGCCGAACCGCCGCCCGCCGCCTCGCGCAGCACGTTGCCGTACGGCGTGGTGAGCAGCGCAACGCCGTGCTCCTGTTCGCCGTCGAGCCCCACGATGGCCGCCTTGCCGTAGCTCATGACCGTGTACGGCTTCATCTGCTCCACCGCCAGCGCCGCGATCTCCTCGCCGAGCTCGACGCTCGCCTCGTAGTACGGCGACAGATCCTGAACATGGCGGCCCGCATAGTCGTTCTTCACGACCGCCACCACCGCCACCTTGCGCAGTACCGGACCGACGTCGACCCCCGCCTCGCTGCGGGTGTCCTCGACGAACGTCATCATCTTGCGGATCTCCATCAGGTCTCCCTGTCGGCGTTGCCCTGCCCGACGTCCTCGCGCCCAGCGCGATGCTGGCTGCCGCCTTCCGCTCCGGCACCGTGCCGACCGGCGCCTTCCCCTCCAGCGCTGTCGGGGCCGGCATTCTCGCGAAGGACACCAACTTGGCCCTCAGCGACCTGACGGGCACCGCTCCAGTCGGCGTCGATGCCCGCCAACATCGACGAGACAAGCCGGTCGGCGCCCTCCCAGTCGTAGGTGCGGAAGCTGTGGCCCTGAGTCACGAACTGGGCGCCGGCATAGAACATCTCGTACTGCGTGTGGCGGCTGGCGAACTCCGAGCCGATGGCGTCCCACGCCAGCTTCAGGAATTTCATCCGCTCGTACGCGCCCTCGCCGTCCCGGGCCGAGACCAGCGTGTCGTCGAGCACGGCAGCCACTTCAGGACTCGACAGGTCGGCCGACGACGACGGCAGCATGATCAGCCCGCCCCCGGCCAGCTCCCGGATCTCGGTGATCAGCTGCGGGTACAGGGCCTGCGTCGTGACCTGCGCGGAGTACAGCAGGTGCCGGTTCGGCATCAAGTACTCGCCGAACTGCTGCCCGCTCGCCTCCATGCCGAACATCAGGCCCTCCACCGCAGCCACGCGGGCGGCCAGCTCGCCGAGCTTCGCCTGAATTGCCGGCATGCCGGATGTCCCGATCGTCTCGGTGAGCCGCCGGGCCACTGCCAGCAGGAACCGCAGCTTGACCACCAGCCGCACCTGCGCTTGGTAGTTCTGGTACACGTGCCCGGGCGTCTCGTGGAACTGGCGCCGGCACATGTCGACATTGCGGTACACGAAGACCCGCTCCCACGGCACGGTCACGTCGTCGAAGTAGATGATGGCGTCGTTCTCGTCGAATCGGTGCGACAGCGGGTTGTCGAACGGGCTGACTGCATGCTGCTCGAAGCTCTTGCGTGACACGACCTTGACGCCGGGCGTGTCGAGCGGCACAGCGAACGAGATCGCCAGATGATCCTCACCCTCCTGCAGCGGCTGGATGTTGGCGACCAGGATCTCCTCAGCCATGATCGAGCTGGTGCCCAGCATCTTCGCCCCGCGCACCGTCGGCCCGTCGGGTCCCTCGTCCACGATGTGAGTGGTGATCTGCTTCGGCTGGTCGCCCCACGCCCGCGACCGGTCGCCCTGGGGGTTGATGATCACGTAGGTCAGAAAGATGTCATTGGCCCGGGCCCACTCGTAGTAGTCCCAGTAGGCCTTGGCGCAGCGGGGGTTGTGCTCTTCGAACAGCTCGAGGTTCATGAGCTGGCCCGACACGGCGCAGGCCAGATGATCCGGCGAGCGGCCCATGTAGCCGGCATGGAGCTCGGCCCAAGCAGTCATGGCAACACGCTTGGCCACCAGGTCCTCGTACGACCGTGGCATGTGCCAGGCCCGGTTGGCCCGCCGCCCGTCGCCGATGTCGAACGTCATCAGTTCCTGATGCGAAGCCTGGAAGTCGTACAGGCCGGCGATCGCCCGGCAGCTCTGCGCGAACGCCGGATGCTCCGCGACCCGCTTGATCAGCTCCCCATCGAGGTACACCTGCCGGTCAGTATCAAGCGCGGCCAGATGCGCCCGCCCGTCCTTCACCTCCATGCCAGAACACTAAGAGGTGCGCCCGCTGCTGGGGGCGGCCGGGACGAGGTCAGTTCATGGGCACCAGCTCGGCGGTGCCGAAGACCACGCGGAAGCGGACGCACCAGACCGACACGGTGCTGTAGCGGTCCAGATCGATGTCGGCGGGAATCACGTAGTTCTGCGCCCCGATGTTGCCCTTCAGGTCGCCTAAGTCGATGAAGTCGCCCACGAGGTCGCCGACCGATGCGTCGGGACCCGCAGTGTGCAGGTACACGTTCAGGTCGGGGCCGTTGTCGGTGGCGAAATCGTCGTCGAACCGCAGGAACGTCTGCGCGCCGTCGGTGAGCACCACCGCCGTGCCCTCGGCAGGGTGCGACCGCGGTCCGAAGCTCCCCACATAGGCAACCCGGACGGCCGGTTCAGCCTCAGTGGTAGTCGGCGGGGGGGCCGCCGTCGTGGCCGGCGCAGTCGCCGCGGGCTCGTCCGCTTCGGGCGCGTCTGCTGCGGGCTCGTCAGCAGCCGTCTCATCGTCGTCAGGATGCTCGGACACCGTCATCGACTCGTCGGGGATCGGCTCGGCTTCTGCGTCGCCGGACTCGCCGGGCTCGCCCGCATCGGCCGCATCGGCCGCGCCCGACGCCGCCTCCGTGCCGGCGGTGTCGAGCGCTTCGCTGATCAGCGCATCGATATCGGCCTCGACAGCGAACTCGGGACCTTCCTCGTCGACCACCTCGTCCACAAAGATCAGGTGGAACGCAAAGACGAAGAAGACCAGGTAGATGCCGACCCCCACCACAGCGGCGAGTCCTGTGCCGAGCACCCAGCGCCCGCCGGTGGATCGGGGAATCAACTTGCCCAGCAGCCGTCTCATCGCTCAGCCCCTCCCTCGCATTTCATGCCTCAACCGTAGAAGCCTCACAAGTCCTCTCATGGTCAGGGACGTGATGCTGTAGGGGGAAGGATGGCTGGCCCGCGAGCCGAGAGAGAAGGCCGAGGACCGGGAGGAGCCAACGGCGGCTGGCCTGCGAGGCAGGAGAGACGGCCGAGGATCGGGAGGAGCCAACGGCGGCGTTCCCGCGAAGTACGAGAGAGGGCGGTGCAATGCGGAGGACGTGTCAAGAGCGGCGCCACGCCAAGGTCAGCAGTGCACCCACGAGCACGAACACGCTGCCGGCCATGTACGGGATCGACACGAACCCGAACTCCCACGCGTACCGCACTGTGCACGGGCTGGTGATGCTGCACGTCGCAGCGCCTTCAAGATCGGGAAAGTGCTGCAGCAGGTAGTGCCACGTCGACATCGCAGCGCCCGCTACGCACATCGGCAGCCCGTAGCGGTACACGGTGCGGTCCCGGAACAGCAGCCCGACAATCAGCACCAGCGCCAGCGGGTACATGGCGATGCGCTGGAACCAGCACCAGCGGCACGGCTCCAGGTGGGCGATCTCAGACAGGTACAGCGAACCCAGCGTGGCCGCAGTCGCCAGCAGCGCAGCAGCCCCCACGACCGTCCGGGCGCCGACGCCCGCCGGCCCGGGCCCGCTCGTGAGCCCGCCCCGCCGAGGACGCCCGCGGCGCCGAAGGGCCGCCGCCGCCAGACCGAGCGTCGCGGCGTTGCACACGAGCGCCGCAATGGCGAACAACCGGAGCATCTGATCAAGAGTCAGGGGATCAGCGTGCCAGACCCACCCGCCCCGCATCAACGCCGAGAATCAAGACTCTGGCTCGGCTCACTCGTCGCCCGCGCGGGTCGTCAACAGTTCCTGAGGAATGACGCGCATTCGAGCCAAGCACGAGACCTGAAGCGAGACGCTGGATTACGTCACAGTCGCCAGCAGCACTCGGCCACCCATGTCAGCCATGGGACCGGTCGGGCCGGCCGATCGGAATCCACAGCGACACGAACGCGATGATCGAGAACACCAAGAAGAACGCCAGCCCGCGCTGGTAGTAGATGATCGAGCCGGCTTCCTCTTTCAGCAAGGCGAACAGACCCGCTATGCCGATCGCCGACGCCGCATAGCGCAACGTGTTGAACAGCCCGCTGATCTCGCCGAAGTACGAGTCGTCGACCCACGCCAGCGCCACGCTGTTCAGCAGCGGCACGCACATCCCCCAGCCCAAGCCGAACAGCGCAATCGTGGGCATCATCTCGGCGAAATAGTCAGCCTCGGTGCCCAGCCGCACCACCTGCCACCCGATGGCAATGACCTGGATGGCCGCACCGGTACGGCACAGGGCAATGGCGTTCCAGCGCTCCCCCAGCCGGCTGAAGAACACCGTGGATGCACCGGCGACGATGGGTCCGATGGTGACGCCGAATCCGACCTGAAACTCCGAATAGCCCCAGAAGTTGAACATGAACAGCGGCCAGATGAGCCAGATCGACTGCGACGACACGCCCACCAGGAAGTTGGCGAGCTGCGTCACCCACACACCGCGCCCTCGCAACAGGTGCAGGTTGAGCAGTGGCTCGGGATGGCGCAGCGAATTGGCGACGAACCAGGCGAATGCACCCGCTCCCACCGCCATTACGACGAGCGTGACCGGTGATGACCATCCCCATTCGCGGGTTCCCTGCATGATCGCCGCAACCAGCGCAGCAAGGCCGATGGTGCCCGCAGCCGCGCCGGTGACATCCAGTCGATTCGATGTCGCTGGGGGCGGCAACTCGGTGAGCAGGCGCCACGCCACGAAGAACATCAGCGCCGCCACCGGCGCGCTCACGAAGTAGAGGAATCGCCAACCCACGGTACCCAGCAGCAGTGCGGACAGACCCGGCGCGATGCCTGCGGCGAGCGGCCCGGCGGCTGACCACAGCCCCACGGCGCTCGTTCGGCGCGACGCGGGGAAAAGCGGCAGGACAAGACTCAATGAGGCGGGCAGGATCGCAGCCCCGCCGATCGCCTGCATCACCCTGGCCAGGTTCAGCGTCCAAACGGTGGGAGCGAACGCCGAGGCAACGGCGGACAGGGCGAACAAGGCGAGGCCTGTCTGGAAGATTCGCTTGCGGCCGATGCGGTCGGCCAGGCGACCGGCGAGCGGCAGGAAGGCTGCCGTGCCGATCATGTACCCGGCGATGCCCCACCCCACGTCCGCAGCCGTGGCCCCGGCGAAGCTCTGCCGGATCGAGTCCAAGGCAATGTTGGTGGCGGTGCTGTTGAAGCCCACCAGCACGGTGCCCAGTGACGCCACCGTGAGCGCCCGCCAGGCCCGCCCTGACACCGCCTCCCGAGTGCGCGGACTCGCCGGAGGAACCAGACGATCTGCACGAGGCGACGGCGCGGGCGGTTCGGCGAGGCCCGACTCGGCCGCTCGTGAAATCGTCGGGGGAGCAGGCGCGAGGGTCGGCGCGGAACCGTTGCGCTGGGCATTCACACGCTCGATGACCGGCGTACCCGTCGCAACCGAGGCTCCCGGACGGGCTGCATCTGCAGGCGGGATGACACGCGCAGGCTCGCTTTGGCTCGGCGCCTGAGCCGTTTCGACCGGCGGCACCGGCGGCACTCGTGCCAGGTCAACCTCACCTGGGTCGACCTCACTGCGCATCAGGTCAAGGCTACGAGCCGGCGCTTCCGGCGGATGACAGGAATCGAATATCGGTTAGAGAACCGGCGAACGGCACTGCCGCCAGGCACAGCGATGAGGGGGAACGGCAGGCTGATCAACGACCGTGGAAGACCGGCTCCCGCTTGTCCACGAACGCCTGCGCCGCTTCCTTGTGGTCGTCGGTCTGACCGGTATGGATGTGGTGCGCGGCCTCCATGTCGAGGCACTCGCCCATGTCGCCGTGAACCGCCCGGTTCAGGTTCTCCTTCATGTACCGGTAGGCCACCGTGGGTCCATTGGCCAGCCGCTGGGCAATGGCACCCACCTCGTCCATGAGGCTCTCCGCGGGGAACACTCCGTTCACCAGGCCCAGCGACACCGCTTGATCCATATCGACCCGGTCGGACAGGAAGTACAGCTCACGCGCCTTGGCCGAGCCGATCAGCCGCGACATGAACCACGTGCCGCCGTAGTCGCCGCTGAACCCGACCCGGGCGAACGCCGTGGTCATGATCGCATTGGGCGCCGCATATCGCAGGTCGCACGCCAGCGCCAGCGACAGGCCCGCACCCGCAGCCGCACCTGGCAGCGCCGCAATGGTCGGCTTGGGCATCTCGTACAGCTTCCCCGAGGTATCGCGCTGGCTTCGGCGCTGGTTGTGCACCCGGGCGTCGTACTGCAGCGGGCTGCCGCCGCCCTCACCGCCGGCCGCAGCCATGCCCTTCACATCGCCGCCGGCGCAGAACGCGCCGCCGGCACCCGTCAGCACCAACGCCCCCACGTCGGTGGCCGTCTCGGCATCGGCCAGCGCCGCGACCAGGCCGTCCATCATCGGCGTGGACATCGCGTTGCGGCGGTCGGGGCGGTTCAGCGTGATCGTCATCACGCCGTCGGTCACCTCGACGGAGATGTCGTCAGTTCCAGTGTCGAGAATGCGATCTGCCATGACCTGCTCCTTTGGCTTGGGTCATGAAGTATCGCAAATGAACGCGGAACGCGCCGCCAGCGCCTGACCAAGCCACGTGCGCTCGGTCGTCAGATTGAGATGATGCCTGGATCAGCCGGCGGAACCCAGATACAGGACTTCACGCAGTGCATTGCGTTGCCCAAGCCAACTAGCACGCCATCAACCACTTCCCAAACCGGCACACTGAAGCATGTGTAGATGCATGACCACATATGTGTGTATCTACACCCGTCTGCGGCAGTCGAATGCCCTGACCTCAACACCTGTTGCGCCCAAGCGTGATGTGCGCGTCATGGTTTGCTCCAGAAGGGCTTCGTGCTCGCTACTCGTTGGGGAACGAGCCCAAGACCAGTTCCACCGTGCGTACTCTGCCGTCGAGGCCGATCACGCCCATGGACACCAGATCGCCCGGTACCCGCGCCAAGATCTCCAGCACCAGTTCGTCCCTGGTTCGGATAGGCACACCCTCGAAAGACACGATGACGTCGCCGGGGACGATTCCCGCTCGCTGGGCCGCGTGTCCGGCTTCCACGGAGACCACATACGCCCCGGAAGTGACTTCCGGCGGCACATCGATGTCGTCGAGCTCGACGGTGCCAGTGTCGCTTCCCGGCTCGACCGTCTCAGGCCTGCCGTCACCCAATTCGTCCAGCGGATCCGGCTCCTCAGCCTCAGCCTGCTCCTGCGCAGCCAGCAGTTCGCTAACCGACGCGATCCGCACGCCGAGGTACGCCTTGGCTTGTACGACACCTTCGAGCAGTTGGTCGATGATCGGGCGGGCATGATCAATCGAGATCGCGTACCCAATGCCCTCCGCGAAGCCGCTGCGGATCGCCGTATTCACACCGATGACCTCGCCAGCAGCGTTTACCAGCGGCCCGCCGGAATTGCCTGGATTGATCGCAGCATCGGTCTGTATGAGCCGTACCAACCGTCGGCGGTCCGGAAAGTCAATGTGACGATTCAGGCCCGAGACGATGCCCGCCGTGACCGTGGGCTCACCGTCGATGCCGAAGGCGTTGCCGATGGCAATCACTTCGTCGCCAACTTCTACACCCTCGCTGGAGCCGAGACGGACTGCCTGTAGTCCTGCACGGTCGATTTTCAGCACAGCGAGATCACGCGTGGGGTCGCTGGCAACGACTTCGGCGGGCAGGAGTTCTCCGCCGAACAGCCGAACCTGAACCAATTCGGCATCCCGGACGACATGTTCGTTGGTGACGATGTGGCCATCAGACGCCACGACGAATCCCGAGCCTCCGCCATCCGGACTCTCCTCGGTCGGAGTCTTCACGATCACCACGGATTCTTGGACTTCCTCGAGGACCGCCTTGACGTTGATGCCCTCGATGCGGCTGCCCAGAGGCGCCCCCGGCTCGTCCGACTCGCCGGTGAGCATCCGTGCCCAAACGTCGGCGAGGACGCCCGGAGAGAGGTCGAGCTCCCCGTCGCCCGACTGGGTACCCGATTCGCCAGAGGTGATGCCGCTGAATAGGTCAGAGTCGGCGAGCACCTGGCTCCAGAAGTCTGAGTCCCCCGTTGACCCCTCGGGCGGCGTCACTTCAGCCGGCACCGCTGCAGGTCCGAGATCATCGCCCGATGGCAGCACAGCGCCCGAATCGGCAACACCGTCACCGCGCAATGGCCCACCGTCATCACCGCTGAGCACGATGACCAGGATCAACCCGGCGACGACCGCGCCCGCCGCCGCTCCGATCACCGCAGCCAGCCCGATCAGCAGACAGCCCCGCCGCTGCGGCGGAGCGCCGGCGAGCTCCGCCGGGAGCTGCGCTCCGGGCTGCGCAGTGGGCAGTTCGGGCACCAGGCCGCCAGCCTGGCTTGATTCAGGCGCTGCCGCCGACAGCTCGTGCAATTCGACGACGGGAGAAGCTGTGGCGTGTTCTTCCGGCTCGACGGGAGGACGATCCGTCTCAGCCATCAGCGAACGGCGAGGCGTTCGGCTGCGCTTGTCGACAGGAAATCGACGTTCTCACGGAACTGATCAGTGTCGGTGTCCTCGGCGTCCGCCATCGCCCCGCGCAGGTACCGGTTGAGCACGCCCTCCGATATAGCAGCCAGACGCCAGTACGAGAACGCGCGGTAGTAGTCGACCTGCGACAGGTCACGCCCCGACGCGTCGGCATAGGTGTCCAGCATCTCGCTGCGAGACGCGAACCCGCCCGCCTGCGTGGGCGCCGAGCTGCCCGCCGACAGCTCATCGGGCGACACCCAGTTGTTCATCAGGTAGCCCACGTCGGCCATCGGATCGCCGAGCGTGCACAGCTCCCAGTCGAGCACCGCCACGATGTCGCCGCCCCCGGAGATCATGTTCCCCAGCCGGTAGTCGCCATGAACGATCGCGGAGCCGATCTGCTCGGGCTTGCGGGCCTCCAGCTCGGCGGCAATGTCGTCCATGATCGGCAGCTCACGGGTCTTGGACTGCTCCCACTGTCGTTTCCAGCGACGCAGCTGCCGGCCCAGGTAGTCCTCCCGCCGTCCGAGGTCGCCCAGGCCCACGTCGTCGGGCTCGATCGCATGAAGCTCGGCCAGCACATCGGCCACCCGCCGGCTCAACGGCACACGTTCGCTGTCAGGCACCAGCGCCGATTCGTCGGCCGAATGCAGCACCGCGCCCGCCTCGTAGCTCATGACGTAGAACGGCGCCTCGTTCACCGTCTCGTCGGCGCACAGCGCGATCGCCCGGGGCACCGGCACATCGGTCTGTCCCACGCCGGAGATGATCTTGTGCTCACGGCCCATGTCGTGCGCCGTGGCCAGCACATGACCCAGGGGCGGCCGCCGCAGCACCACCGAGGAGCCGTCGCCGCAGTGCACCCGGTACGTCAGGTTCGAGTGCCCACCCGCGATCAGCTCAAAGCGCAGCGGCCCCGCAGCCTGCGGCACATAGGCGGCGAACCACTCGCTGACCGCCTGGGCGTGGATACCAGCGGGTACCTCGTCGTCAGCCGGATTCATCCGTAGGTGTAGAAGCCCCGGCCGGTCTTGCGCCCGAGCAGCCCGGCGTCGCACATGCGGCTGAGCATCGGCGGCGGGGCGTAGAGCTGCTCGCGGAACTCCTCATACAGCGACTCGGCTACCGCAAGGGTGGTGTCGAGGCCGATCAGGTCGCACAGGGCCAGCGGCCCCATCGGGTGGTTGCAGCCCAGCACCATGCCGGCGTCGATGTCCTCGGTCGATGCGAAGCCCGATTCGAGCATCCTGATGGCCGACAGGATGTAGGGGATCAGCAGGGCGTTCACCACGAACCCCGCCCGATCCTGCGAGTCGACCACACGCTTGCCGAGCCGGTCCGATGCGAAGGACCGGCAGCGCTGCGCCGTTTCCTCTGCCGTCAGCAGCGACGAGATGACCTCCACCAGCCCCATCACCGGCACGGGATTGAAGAAGTGCATGCCGATGACTTGAGCCGGTCTGTCGGTGGCCATCGCCAGCTTCATGATCGGGATGGCCGACGTGTTGGAGGCCATCACGGCGTCGGGATCGTCGAGCACCTTCGACAGCCGGCCGAACACGTCGAGCTTGGCCGCCTCGGCCTCCACGATCGCCTCGATCACGAACTCCCGATCGGCCAGATCGTCAAGATCGAGTCCGAACGACATGGCGCCCAGCGCCGCCTCCCGACCGGCGTCGTCGAGCTTGCCGGCGTTCACGGCCCGGTTCAGGCTCTTCTCGATGCGGGCCATGCCGGCTGCGAGCGCCCCCTCGTCGACCTCGACGACCTTGACGTCGCACCCGCTGCGGGCAGCCACTTCGGCGATGCCAGACCCCATCAGGCCGCAGCCGACCACCCCGACTCGTTCAATAGACCCGTTGCTCAACACGCAGGGCAATCTACCCGTCTGCGTGCACCGGGTACCCGGCGAGCCGGCTCAAGCAGTCTGTTGGGAGCGCTCGATGGCGTCGCTCACGGCGGCCACCACCTCATCGGCGGTCGCGCCTGGCGTCAGCACGGCTGCCATGCCCGCCTCGCGCATTGCCTCGAGGTCGCCGTCGGGCACGATGCCGCCCAGGATGACCGGGATGTTCTCGGCGCCGGCCTCGCGCAGGCGCTGGGTCACGAGCGGCATCAACGCCTCGTGCGCCCCCGACAGCATCGAGATGCCAATGGCGTCCACGTCCTCGTCGACCGCTGCGGCCACCACGCTCTCGGGAGTCTGGAACAGGCCGGTGTAGATGACCTCGAAGCCGGCATCGCGCAGCATGCGGGCCACCACCTTGACCCCGCGGTCATGCCCGTCGAGACCGAGCTTCGCAATCAGCACCCGAGACACGCCGGCGAGATTACCGGCGTGCACGGCAGGTCTGCCGTGCGGGCTATTGATCCATGAGTCCGGGGAACGGGATGGCCTCGGGCAGCGGACCGGTGATGACCGGCGCCGCGGCCTCCAATCCGGCGGCAAGCCGGAACGCCGTCTCCCAGCCGCTCGGGCGCGCCCCGAGCTGCGCGATTCCCACCTCCGCCTCCGACCGCAGCGCAGCAGTGTCGGGCGCATCGAAGCACTCATGCCCGATGGCACGGGCCAGCCGCACCACGGTCTGGCTGAGCCGGCTGTCGGTGGCGTCGGTGAGGATCATCACCTGCTCGAACGCCGCCTCCATCGCCGGCAGATCGGCATCGCGGGCGTGCGCCAGCGCCCGTGCCACCAAAGCGTTGCGCACGTCGACGTAGGTGCCGGTGCCGCTGGCCATGGCGAAGCGGGACTGCTCGAGGGCGTCAACCGTGCGCCCGGCGGTGGCATAGGCGATCGCGAGACACGAATGCAGGTAGGTCGACGGCAAGTCGGCAGTGGGCACAGCCTCGAGCGCAGCGATGGCGTCCTCCGCCTGGCCGAGCTGCGCCAGCGCAAGCCCCAGCGAGACGTCAAGATCACGCTGGCCGATCACCGCGGTCTGGTCAGGACCCCGTCCCGGCTCGCGCGGCCGATGATCGGCGGACTGCTCCCAGCCCGCTCGCGCCAGATCCTCGCTGACCATCTCGGGCTGGCCCATCTGCACCGCGGCACCGGCCCGCACGGCCCGGGCGAACCCCTCCAGCGGCTGGCCCGGCATGTCGCTGGCCCGCTGCAGGCATTCAGCCAGCATCGCCCGGCTGCGCTGCAGCTCGCCGACAGCCGCGTAGGCCCGGCCCAGTAGCCCCATCGCCTGCACCTCGCCGAAATCGCTGTGCACGTCGCGGAAGACCTGCTCGGCAGCCTTCGCCCGCTCCACAGCGTCTGCAGCCCGGCCCGACCACAGGCCGAGCGACCCCAGCAGCAGGTCCATCATGGCCTCGGTGAATCGCTCGCCCCGCTCGTGGGCAATCGCATGCACCGACGTCGCCAGCTCCTCGGCCTCGTCACGATCGCCCGCATGGAAGCGCAGGAATGCGAGCAGCCCCTCAGCCGTCGCCAGGCCGACCGTGTCGCCCAGATCCCCGAACCGTTCGATGGCGGTGGTGATGCGATTGCCGGCCTCGTCGATCAAGCCCTGCTCGAACGACAGCCACGCCAGATTCTGCAGGCACCAGGCCACGCCGCTCTCGTCGCCCAGGTGCGCAAAGGTGCCGTTGGCCTCATTGATGTAGCGGTCGGCACGCGCATACTCGCCGGCTCGGAGCGAAGCCAGGCCCCGCAGCCGCAGCGATTCGGCCGCCTCACGCACCTCGCCCAGGGTGCGGAACTGGTCCAGCGCATCGGCCAGCAGCTTGTCGGCGGCCGCGTGCTCGTCACCGGCCAGCGCCACCTCGCCCAGCACCCGCAGTCCGTGCGCTGCCGCGAGCCGGTTGCCGTTCAGCGTTGCGAGCGCACGCGCCAGCTCGGCGTCGGCGTGGGCGCCGTGCAGCTCCCCCAGCCGCAGGCGTGCAGCCGCCCGGCCCAGCGACATGTCGATGAGGCGCGGGTCGGCGTCGCCGAGCATCTCGATGGCGCGCCGGTAGAACTGCGCGGCGGCATAGTGGCTGTCGCGGGCAGCGGCCCAGGTGCCGGCGCGGCCCAGCCACTCGATCGCCACCTCGGTCATGCCGCCCTCGAAGACGTCGGCGCCATCCGCGCCGGCCTTTCCTGCGGCCGGCTGCCCGGCATCGGCCCCCAGCTCCACCGCCGAGGCGAAATGATCCGCGATCACGCCCACCGAGTCGCTGGCGGGGTCGTCCCGGTTCTGCGCCAGCCACAGCGCCACATCGAGATGCCGTTCGGCACGGTCGGTCTTGGTCAGCATGCTGTAGGCCACGTCGCGCACCACATCGCTGCGGAACGTCCACACATCTGCCTCGCTGGTGAAGATGTCCTTGTCGACCAGGCGCTGGAAGGTGGCAGCGTCGTTCTCGGCACTTGTGTCGGGATTCGTGGCCGCCGTCATCTCCAGCAGCTCGCTGGTCGAGCCGCCGCCGCCCAGCACCGATGCGGCGTCCACCAGCCGGCGCTCGGGCGAGCTCAGCGTGTCGAGACGGGCGGCAACCAGTCCCCGCAGGGTGTCGGGCATCTCCGCCAGCGAGCGCTCCTCATGATCGGGACGGGCGCCGGGCCCCACCACGCCCGACTCCCGCAGCAGCACGCACATCTCCTCCAGGAAGAACGGGTTGCCGCCGCTGCGCTCGTAGAGCTGATCGGCCAGGTAGGCGGGAATGCCCCCGCCCAGCAGCTCGGCGGCCAGCTCGGCGGTGGCCTCGCGGCTGAGCGGGTCCAGGTTCAGCACCACCGTGCTGTGACGGCCCGGCGGCACCGTCCAGCGCTGCTCGTCCACGTTCCAACGGGCCGTGGTGATCACCACGAACGGCTGGTTGGCCAGTGCAGCCAGCAGCTGCTCGAGCACGCTGAGCAGCCGTTCTTCCGCCCAGTGCACGTCGCTCAGCAGCAGTACCACGGGCTGGCGGCGCGTCATAGCTCCCAGGAATCGGCGCAGGGAGCGGAATGTGGCTTCGGCGCGCCACTCGATCTCGGCAGGGTCGCCGCTGCCCACCCGCCCCAGCACGGCGAGCACCACGTCGGTGATCTCGTCGATCTCCTCGTAGTTGACCAACTGGCTCTCGCCGTTGCCGTTGGTCGGTCGCAGCACGTCGGCCACCAGCGACGAGACACGCCGGGTGGCCTGCACGGTCGAGTCGCCGGCGTTCACCCCTGCTGCGGTGGCGATGGCGTCTCCCAGACACCGCAGCGGGTTGGTCTCGTCGTAGGGCAGCGCCATGCTCTCGAGCACCATCGCGTCGTGGCGGTCGGTGGCGCCGTGCGCGGCCTCACGGGCGAGGCGCGTCTTGCCCATGCCGGCCTCGCCCACGATCTGGCACAGCCCCGCACGCCTGCGGGCCACTGCGGTGTCGATCGCGGTCTCCAGCAGGGCATGTTCCAGGTCGCGCCCCACCAGCGGCGAGATCGTGGCGCTGCGGTGGCGGCCGGGCGGCGCCAGCTCGCCGCTGGCCAGGAAGACCGGCACTGGCTCGTCACGCCCGCGCAGGCCGATCTCGCCGCGGGGCGTGTAGTCGACGATGCCGACCGTGGCTGCCTGAGTCGTCGGCCCCACCAGCACCTCGCCGGCCTCGGCCAGCGTCTCGAGACGGCTCGCGATATTGACCGTGTCGCCCATGGCGGTGTAGTCGCCCCCGGCTCGCAGCGCACCCACCAGCACCTCGCCGGTGTTGATGCCGATTCGGATCCGCAGGTCGAGATTGCGTTCGGCGTTGAAGGCCTCCAGCGAGCGCTGCATGCGGAACGCTGCCCGCAGCGCCCGCTCAGGATCGTCTTCATGTGCCGTCGGCGCGCCGAACAGCGCCAGGATCGCGTCGCCGATGATCTTGTCGACGGTGCCCCCGAACGCGGTCACGTCGGCCACGAGCCGCTGGAAGCACTGGTCGATGAGATGCTTGATCTCCTCGGGATCAGCAGCCTCGCTCATTGACGTGAACCCGACCAGGTCGGCGAACAGCACCGTGACGACGCGCCGTTCCTCGGTAGAGACGAGCAGGTTGCCGCAGGTCGGGCAGAAGCGTGCGCCCTGCGGGACCTCGGTAGCGCAGGCAGGGCACGTCATCGCGGCATTCTAGAAACAGCGCCGGAAACGGGCCCGCCGATGTGACTCAGCTACTCGTGGGCAATGGCGTCCAGGATGTTCATGCGGCCGGCGCGACGAGCGGGCAGCACAGCTGCCAGCAGGCCTGCCAGCCCCGCAGCGGCCACGTAGATGGCGAGGGTTCCGAATGGCACATCCACGGTGGTGATGAACGAGTCCGGCGTGGCCAGCGAGCCCGCCACACCGAGGATCATGCCCACCACCACACCCATCAGGCCGCCGAACGTGGCCACGATGGCCGCCTCCCACCGCACGGCACGCCGCAGCTGGCGCCGGGTCATGCCCACCGCCCGCAGCAGGCCGATCTCGCGGGTCCGTTCGAACACCGACAGCGCCAGCGTGTTGGTGATACCGACCAGGGCAATCACGAACGACAGGCCCAGCAGCACCGTGATCACCGCGAAGATCGAGTCGACCAGGCTCTCGTTGGCCTCCCGGAACTCGGCTCGGTTCTCGGCGATCACACCCGGGTAGCCGGCGACGACCTCCGAGATGGCGGCCTGGCCCCGCTCAAGCAGATCGGCTTGAGCGACGACCACCGTTCCGAAGCGGTAGTCACGGCGGCTGAGGTGCTGCTCCCACAGTGCGTTGTCGATGAGCCAGTTGCCGTAGATGACAGCGTCGGTATAGATCGCCGCCACCGTCAGCGTCACCGTCTCGTTGTCGGGGAACGTCGCCTCCAGCGTGTCCCCGACGGCGACGCCGAGATCCTCAGCAGGGTCGACATGAAGAGCGACGCCGGTGAGCGGGTCGCCGGCGGCGATCGACCCCGAGATCACGCCGCCGTCCAGATGATCCTCCACCGCGTCGAAATCGGCGCTGACCAGGTCGCGGCTCTGGCCGCCCACAGACATCCCGCTGAATGCCACCCGGTAGCCGACGACGCTCTCGATGATGTCCAAGGCGTCGAGATCGTCCACGACCTGCGCCGGGAATCCGCTGGCGGGGTCGAAGGGCGACTGGTCGTTCCGCACAAAGAAGTCGGCGCTCACGGCATCCGTCAGCGCATCCGCCACGGTGTTGCGCACCGAGGCGCCGACGACCGCCGTGGTCGCCATCAGCGTGACGCCGATCATCAGCGCCCCCGCAGTCGAGGCCGTGCGCCGCGGGTTGCGGGCCGCGTTCTCGCGCGCCAGCTTGCCCGGCGTCCCGAACACTGCCTGGATCGGCTTCCCCAGCACTCGCACGACCGGCCGTGCGATCGCCGGGCTGGCGACATTGATGCCCACGAAGGTGACCAGCGCGCCGATGCCCGTCAGCGCCAGCACGGCGGTCGTGCTGCCGACCCCGGCCATGCCCAGCGCCAAACACACCACGCCGACGGCGGTGACCGTTCCGCCCACGGCCACCCGGCGGCGCCCCCCGCTGCGCTCGATGCGATAGTCATGAGCCAGGGCGGCGACGGGCGTGATGCGGCGTGCCCGCATTGCCGGCACGATCGACGACACCATCGTGACGCCCATCCCGATCACGATTGCCAGGATCACGGTGCGCAGGCTCAGCACGAGGGGACCTGACGGCAGGCCGAAGCCGCTCGCCCGGATGATCGCCCGCATGAGCATGCTCACCGCCATGCCGACGCCGATGCCGATCGCGGTGCTGAGCAATCCCACGACGGCCGACTCGACGACGATCGAGCGCGACACCTGCTTCGGCGTGACGCCGACGGCCCGCCACAGCCCGATCTCGCGCACGCGTTGAGTCACGACAATCTGGAACGTGTTGTTGATGATGAACGCCGACACGAACACGGCGATGAAGGCGAACACCAGCAGGATCGCGGTGAAGACGTTCAGGACGTTCTGGAACTGCTCCGTCTGCTCCTCGGCGGCGATCTCTTGAGTGATCACCTCGTAGTCGTCGCCGATCGCTGCACCGATGCCTGACCGCACCTCCTCGACCTCGGCCCTGCCGTCGACCAGCACCCGAATCTCCATGAGCTGGTCGCCGAAGCCCAGGAACTCCTGCGCAGTGTCGTTGTCGAACACCGACATGGTCTGCCCGAGGCTGGTGTTGGTGTCGGGCGAGCCGAAGTTGAAGATGCCGACCAGTTCGAATTGTCCTGCGCGGACCGGGCCGTTGACGGTGTAGGTCTCGCCGACCTGCAGGTTGTTGTTGAGCGCGGTGGTCGCGTCGACGACGAACTCGTGACCACCGGGCGCACGGCCTTCGATGACGAAGAACACCCGTGAGGAGTAGTTGAGCCCCAGCGTGGGAGGGCCCTGCGGCCTGATGGCGTTGCCCTCGCCGTCGACGATGACGACGTTGCGTGCCTGCACCGTGCCGGCGACCTCGGCCACACCTTCGATCGCGGCGACATCGGCCAGCAGCGAATCCGGAATCGTCGGCCGGTCCGTCTCGTTGCCGATCTCCTGGCGGGCGCGCACCGTCAAGTCGGTCTCGCCGGCGATGTCCTCCGCCAGATCGCCGAACGTCGAGCGCAGGCTGTCGGTGAGCGCGAACGTCCCCACCACGAACGTCACGCCGATCACCACCGACAGCGTCGTGAGCGCGAAGCGGATCTTCTTGTCGAGAAGGTTCCGGAGGGCGAGCTTCAGCACCGCGTCACCCCGAGATCTGGCTACTCGTCGGCGATCGCGTCGAGCACGTTCATCCGGCTGGCCCGGAACGCGGGGAACAGCGCGGCGATCAGCCCGAACACCACCGAGATCACGAGGAAGAACACGATCTGGCCGATCGGTACTGACACGCCGTCGATGATGTCGGCGGGAATCGCGGTGGCAGTGGCGACACCGAACGCCGCGCCCAGCACCACGCCGACCACGGCGCCGTACAGCGAGACAGCGGCGGCCTCCCAGCGGATCATGCGCCGCATCTGCCGGCGGGTCATGCCGACCGCACGCAGCAGCCCGATCTCTCGGATGCGCTCGAACACCGACAGCGTGAGCGTGTTCACGATGCCGACCAGCGCGATCAGCAGGGCGAAGCCAAGGAACACGTTCACCAGCACGAGCACGGTGTTGAGGTTGGACTCGATGCTCTCCTGGAACTCCTGGCGGTCTTCCAGCACTGCCTGCGGGTAGCCGTCCAGCACCTCGTCGATGGAGGCGCGGGCAGCCTCCGGGTCGTCGATGGCCGACTGCACCATCACGACATCGTCGAACTGGGCCGCCGATACCTGCTCGTAGAGCGCGCTGTCGATGAACCAGTTGC
This sequence comes from Candidatus Poriferisodalis sp., assembly GCF_965208925.1. GTDB lineage: Bacteria > Actinomycetota > Acidimicrobiia > Acidimicrobiales > Poriferisodalaceae > Poriferisodalis. The sequence continues at coordinate 750,446 of NZ_OZ242364.1, forward strand.
TCCAGAACCCGCTGCCATCGAAGATGGCGGCGACCGTGGTCGTGACGCGGTCGCCGCTGACGAAGGTCAGATCGACCTGATCACCGAGCCACAGACCGTCGTTCTCGGCGACGTCGCTGTGGATCATCAGGCCCGTCTGGGGATCGAAGCCGTCGAGGTCGCCCTCGGTCACGTCGATGTTGATCACCTCGTGGAGGTCTTCGATGCGTGCCGCCGTCAGGGTGGTCTCGATCACGGTCGGCACCTGCAACGCATCCGCTTCGATCTGCACGATGTCGAAATCGAATCCCACAGGTGTGCCGATGCCAGCGGCACGGATGTCGGAGCTGAGCGTCTTCGGCAATCCGGCCTGCGTGTCAGCCGTCACGATGAAGTCGGCAGTGAAGGCAGTGGACAGGCGCTCGCCGAAGGACACCTTGAGGGACTGACCCACGATCGACACCATCGTCACCAGCGCCAAGCCGATGGTGAGCGCGACCGCGGTCGCAGACGTGCGTCGTGGGTTGCGGGCGGCGTTCGCACGAGCCAGCCGCCCCGAGATCGGCATGATCCACACCAGCGGCCGCGCCAGCAGCGACACCACCGACCGGGCCACCAGCGGACTCAGCACCGACACCGCTACGAAGGTGATCGCGGCACCGGCGCCGAGCGTCGTGAGCTGCGGTGTCGCACCGTCGAAGTCGTAGAACAGGCCCATGCCGGTCAGCACCAGACCGACCGCCAGCAGCAGGCCGCCGCTTGCCAGCCGCTTCCAGCCGAGGCTGGCGCGCTCGTCGCTGGTGGAGCCCTCCGCCAGTCCCGCCACGGGCGAGATGCGCGAGGCCTTGATGGCCGGCACCAGCGACGCCACGACGGTGAAGCCCACGCCCACCACGAGGGCCCACAGCACGGTGCGCAGGGTCAGCGGCAGCGAGCCTTCGGGCAGCGATGCGCCGAGCGTGCTGAACAGAGCCCTCAGCCCGACCGCGCCCAGCATGCCGAGGCCCAGCCCGGCCACCGAGGCGACCACGCCGATGATCGCCGACTCGGTCAGCACCGACCGGCGCACCTGCTGGGGCGTGGCGCCGACGGCCCGCAGCAGCGAGAGCTCTCGCACGCGCTGGCCCAGCACGATGTTGAACGTGTTGGAGATGATGAACATGCTGACGAACAGCACGATGAACGCGAACACCAGCAGGATCGTCTGGAACGGCCCGATGAACGTCTCGGTGGCGTCGCTGAATTCCTCGACGGAGTCCTCCGCAGTGAGGACTTCGACGCCGTCGGGCAGCACGGCCTCGATGCGGCTGCGCACCTCGTCGATGTTCGCTCCTGCGTCGGCCCGGGCGTTGATCTGGTTGAACTCGCCGGGATAGCCGAGCACCTCTTGGGCTGTCGGCGTGTCGAACAGCGAGAAGACAGCGCCGATGCCGGCATTCTCGGGGAAGCCGAACTGGACCGTGCCCGTCAGGGTGAACTCGCGTGGACCGGTGGGTGTGACCACCTGGTACGTGCCGCCCAGCTCGAAGTCGTAGCTGTCGTCGCCGTAGGTGGTGACGTCGATGGCGAACTCCTCCCCGCCGACAGGCCAGCGGCCGTCGATCAGGAAGAACTGCGACAGCGACTCATCCTCGAGCCAGTTCCCGCCCGCCACTGGCGGCCCGAACGTGGTGACCGCTTCGCCGTTGCCGTCCACCGGGATCACGCCGTCCACGAACAGGCCGCCCTTGGCGATCTCCACGCCGTCCACCGCGGCGATGTCGTCGACGAGTCCGGCGGGCACGGCGGGTGCCACGGCTTCGGTGATGTCACCGAAGGGCAGCTCGCCGCGCACCGTGTAGTCGGTGCCGGTGTTGATGTCCTCGGCGAGCTGGTCGAAGCCCGAGCGCAGCGAGTCGGCAGTGACGAATGCCGCCACCACGAATGCCACGCCGATGACGATGGTGAGGGCCGTGAGCGCGAACCGGATCTTGTGCGCCAGCAGCGATTTGAGCCCGAGTCGCAGCATGCGGGTTCCCAGTCGGTTGAGTGCCGGTCGGCGTGGGCAGCGAGCCGGCTCAGGCGCCGAGCTGGTTCATGTGCGCGCGGATGCGCTCGGGCGTGGGGTCGTCGAGCTCGTCGACGATCTTGCCGTCCACCAGGAACACCACCCGGTCGGCGTAGGACGCTGCGACCGCGTCGTGGGTGACCATCACGACGGTCTGTCCCATCCGGTCGACGGCGCTGCGCATAAAGCCCAAAATCTCGGCGCCGGTGTTGAGATCGACGTTGCCGGTGGGCTCGTCGGCGAAGATCACCTGCGGTTTTCCGGCCAGCGCCCGAGCGACGGCCACACGCTGCTGCTGGCCGCCCGACAGCTCGCTGGGCCGGTGCTTGAGACGGTCAGCCAAGCCGGTGGCGTCGACCACCTCGTCGACCCAGCCGGTGTCGCCCTTGCTGCCGGCGAGGTCCATCGGCAGCATGATGTTCTCGATGGCGGTCAGCGTCGGCACCAGGTTGAACGCCTGAAAGACGAACCCCACGTTGTCGCGGCGCAGCAGCGTGAGGTCGCGTTCGGACAGCGTGGACAGGTCGGTCTCGCCGATGAGCACCTGCCCCTCGGTCACCCGGTCCAGTCCCGCCATGCAGTGCATGAGCGTGGACTTCCCCGATCCCGAGGGGCCCATGATGGCGGTGAACTGGCCGCTGCGGAACGACACGTCGATGGCGTCGAGTGCCCGCACAGCGGTCTCTCCCGAGCCGTAGATCTTGGTGGCCGCCACGGCTTGTGCGGCTGCGTGGTTGGGCGGAGCTGAGATAGTCGCCGAGTCGGACACTGGGCCTCCAGAAGTTCGCCAGCCAGCGGGCAACTCTACGCACGCCGATCCCCCGCCCACGTTCAGGTTTTCTTCAGGTTCGCAGCGTGGGGCCTCGGTATCCGGGGGTGAAGCCGTTCTCGACGAGCAGGTCGTGGATCGGGTGCTCGGCGGCGTCGGCGCCGTCGATGCGGCCCAGCTCGACTCTTGCGAGGCGGCCCGCTGCCAGGCCGTCCCGCAGTGCGTCGATCCAGCGCAGGTCGGCGGCGGCGTGCTCGAAAGTGTGCAGGGTGCGCCCGCCGCGATCCAGCATCACCAGCGGGACGCCGTCGGCCAGCACCACATGGCCGCCGGCAGTGCGGCTGGGCCTGCCGTCGCTGGGCGGCCAGGCGAGTGCCGCACCGTAGGGCTGGGCCGGGTCGGCTGCTGCCAAGAGCATCATGTCGCCGCTGCCCTCCCGGTAGTCACGCAGGCGCTCGACCGCAGCGGCGGTGGCGAACTGCGACGCGCCCAGGCCTTCGGTGAAGTGGCCGCGGCGCACGCTGCCGCGCTCCTCGAGTGCGCGCAGGATGCCGTAGGCCGCTGCGAAGCCCCCCGGATGGCCCTCGCCCAGCACACCCGGGCGGGTGACGATGCCATGACGTTCCAGCAGCGCCTGCGCTGCGCCGTGGGCCCGCTCGGTGGGCGACGGCGCCGGCTCACGCAGCAGCGAGGTCAGCGACCAACGCCCCGCCGCACTCGGCGGCCCGCCCGAGCGCAGCCGGCCCGGACGGCGGCGGGCTGGGCCCGAGCGGGTGAGCACCCCCGATCGGCCCCGACGAGCGCCCTGCCGCCCCGAGCCTGCGGCCCGGCCACCGCGGGGAGATCGGCCGGTTGATCTGTTTCGGCCGCTGCGGCGGGGTCCAAGGGATCGCAGCGGCGCCAGCGTGTCATTGGTAACCAGACCTGCCCACACCAAGTCCCACAACACGGCCAGCACCCGCTCCGACAGATTCTCCAGGTTTGCGGGCCGTGACGGCGCTCGCCCACCGGTTGCACTGCCGAGGGTTTCACCAGCGGGTACCGAGCTACCGGCCGGGGTGTCGCTGCCGGTGGCGCGCCCGTCACTGTCGGCAGTGGCGGCGTGCGCTGCGCTGAGCAGGTCGGGCCAGAAGGCGGCTCCGCGTTCGCCGAGGTGGGCGAGCACTGCCGCCGACACTGGGTCGTCGGGAGTGTCATCCGGCGTCGGTGCCAGAGTGGCGACTTCGTCGCGCCAGTAGAGCCGGACCCGGCCGTCATTGGGACCGAGCGATCCCGCACCGATCCACACCAGCTCGCCGCTGGCCAGCAACCCGTCCAGGTCGGCGCCGCTGTAGCGGGCGACCCGTGCGGGCAGCACATCGGTTTCCAGAATCGATGCGGCCACGGGCGCGCCCGCGAGCTGCGTGATGGCGTCTGCCAGCGCATCGCCGCCGCGCCTTGGCCGGTCGATGCTGTGCCAACCCGCCAGGAAGCGGGCGTACGCCTCGGGCGGCACCGGCTCCACCTCGTGGCGGAGCCGTGCCAAGGAACGACGCCGCACGGTTCGCAGCACCGATGTGTCGCACCACTCGGTGCCCGTGCCGTCGGGCCGGAACGCGCCGCGGGTGACCCGTTTGGCGGTCTCCAGCCGGCTGAGTGCCGCCGTGACGCGGATTGCTGGAATGCCCCAGCGCAGCGCCGCAGCCTCTGCCTCGAACGGTATGTGCGTTGCCGCGAAACGGGCCACCAGCTCATCCAAGGGATCGGCGCCCTCGACCAGCACGTCGTTCATGAACGCTGCCGGCAGCCCGACGGGCAGGGCACAGCCCAACGCGTCCCGGTACCGCGCTGCATCCTCCACAGCCACATACCGGACTTCGCCTGCGATGCGGAGCTCGACGGCCCGGCGTTCGGCCAGCAGATCGCCCAGCCAGCGCTCACCTGGAGCGGTTTCGGACTGGATCGCGGCAGCCTCGTCAACCTCGGCCGACCCGGGCGCATCGCCTTCGTGCTGCGGGGGCGCCGGGGCACTCGGCTCGCAGCGGTACGACAGCTCCTCGGCCGTGAGGTCGCCGACTCGGGCCAGCACGTCGGCGAGCTCGTCGGTACTGCGAGCTCGGCGCCCGTCGGCCAGGCGCTGCAGCTCCAATTCGAGCTCTGCCAGGACTTCGGCGTCGAGCAGCTCCCGCAGTTCCTCGGCGCCGAGAAGATCCGAGAGCAGGTCGCGGTCGAGCGCCAGCGCGGCGGCCCGGCGTTCGGCCAGCGGCGCGTCGCCGCCGTACATGAACACCGCGATCCAGTCGAACAGCAGGCTCTGCGCCATCGGCGAGGCGCCGTCGGTGTCCACGGTGACCATGCGGATCTTGCGCGACCTGATGTCGGACAGCACCTCCGCCAGCGCTGGCACGTCGAACACCTCTTGCAGGCATTCCCGCGACGTCTCGAGCAGCATCGGGAAGCTCGGGTACTTCGCCGCAACCTCCAGCAGTCCGGCGGATCGCTGGCGCTGCTGCCACAGCGGCACCCGCTCGCCGGGCCGCCGCCGGGGCAGCAGCAGCGCCCGGCCTGCGACTTCCCGGAAGCGGGAGGCGAACAGGGCCGTCGAGGGCAGCTGACCCACGATGGCCTCACGCACCTCGTCGGGATCGAGCGCCAAGTCCGTCGCATCCAGCACAGGCGCTCCGCTCGCGCGTGGCGAGTCCCACGCAGACCCGTTGGGGACCGCGCCGTCATGATCATCGGGCGACCAGACATCGGGCAACCGCAGCACGATCCCGTCGTCGCTCCACAGCAGTTCGACTCCGCCCATGCCGTCTGCGAGCGCGCCCCCGCTGTTCGCGCTCTGCTCGGCCAGCTTGGACTGCAACGCGATGCCCCACGGCGCATGCACCCGCGCGCCGAACGGGGTGAGGATGCAGATGCGCCAGTCGCCGATCTCATCACGGAAGCGCTCCACCACGATCGTGCGATCGTCGGGAATCACGCCAGTGGCAATGCGCTGCGCGTCCAGGTAACGCAGCACGTTGACCGCGGCCGAGCGATCCAGACAATTCTCGCGCTGCAGCTGTTCAAGCAGCCGAGCGGTCGGCTGGGCCGCCTTGGACGCTCGACGCAGCGGCGCAGTGTCGCCGCCGTTCTCCGACGACGGCTGGCTTGCCGGATCCACATCGCCGCGCCGAGCCATGACAGCGGCGCGCTCCGCTTCTGCATCGAGCTGCATCAGGTGGGATTCGAGATCCGCAGGCAGTTCGTCGCCGACCGTGCGGATGAACGCCCCCACGGCCCTGCCCAGCTCCAGCGGCCGGCCGGGCCCGTCGCCGTGCCAGAACGGCATCTTGCCCGGCTCCCCTGGCGCCGGCGTGACGACCACCCGGTCGAACGTGATCTCGGCGATGCGCCAGGTGGACGCTCCCAGCAGGAACGTCTCGCCCACCCGGGCCTCGTACACCATCTCCTCGTCGAGCTCGCCCACACGCGACCCGTCGGTGGTGAACACCGCATAGAGGCCCCGGTCGGGAATGGTGCCGGCGTTGGTGACCGCCAGCCGTCCGGCCCCCTGGCGAGCCCGCAGCATCCCGGTGGTGCGATCCCACACGATGCGCGGTCGCAGCTCGCGGAACTCCTCGGACGGGTAGCGGCCGGCCAGCAGGTCGAGCACCGAGGCGAACACCTCCTCGCTGAGCTGCTCGTACGGCGCGGCCCGCCGCACGACGCGCAGGATGTCATCGACCGACCAGTCGTCGACCGCCACCATGGCCACCACCTGCTGGGCCAGCACGTCGAGCGGCTGGCGCGGGAAGCGGATGGCCTCGATCTCGCCGGATCCCATGCGCTGCGCCACCACCGCCGCCTCGACCAGGTCGCCCCGGTGGCGGGGGAAGATCTTGCCCACGCTGGGCTCGCCGACCTGGTGACCGGCCCGACCGATGCGCTGCATCCCTGCCGCCACCGACGGGGGCGACGCCACCTGCACCACCAAGTCGACCGCGCCCATGTCGATGCCCAGCTCCAATGACGACGTGGCCACGATGGCGCGCACCCGGCCCGCCTTCAGATCGTCCTCGATGCCTAGGCGCTGCTCGCGGCTGAGCGAACCGTGATGCGCCCGCACCAGCTCGGCGCCTTCGGGCGGGGAGGTGCCCTCGGCTTCGGCCGCCCGGTTCAGCCCCTCCAGATGCAGCTCGTTCAGCCGGGTGGCCAGCCGCTCGGCGAGTCGGCGGGCATTCGTAAAGATGATGGTGGACCGGTGCGCATAGATCAGCGCCAGCAACCGCGGATGGATGGCCGGCCAGATGCTGTTGGAGTGGGTCTGCGGCGGCGCTGTGTTTGATGGAGCCACGGCGGGCGGCGGTGTGAAGTCATCGTCGTGATCGACGCGCACGGCGCCATTCGGCGCAGCCCCGGCGCTGGCGGCCGCCAGGTCACCCATGTCGGACACCCCGACGATGACCTCCACGTCGAGCTGCTTGGTCATGCCCGCATCGGTGATCTCGACATGACGCGACGCCGGCTCGTCGGGATCGTCACCGCCGAGGAACCGGGCCACCTCCGACAGCGGGCGCTGCGTGGCCGACAGCCCGATGCGCTGCGGCGGTTCAGCCGTCAGCTCGCACAGCCGCTCCAGCGACAGCGCCAGGTGGGTCCCACGTTTGGTGGCCGCCACCGAGTGGATCTCGTCGACGATCACCCACCGCACCCACCGCAGCGTCTCGCGCGCCTGCGATGTCAGCATCAGGTACAGCGACTCGGGCGTGGTGATGGCAATGTCCGGCGGCCGGGTGACCAGCCGCCGCCGCTCAGCCGCGCTCGTATCGCCCGTGCGCACCCCCACGGTCGGCATGTGCACGTCGACGCCCAGCCGCTCCGCGGCGAGGCTGATACCGGCCAGCGGCGCCCGCAAGTTCTTGTCGACATCCACCGCCAGCGCCCGCAGCGGCGACAGGTACAACACCCGCGTGCGCTCCGCACGATCCGGCTCGGGCTCGCTCATCACCCGATCGATGGCCCACAAGAACGCCGCCAGCGTCTTGCCCGACCCAGTAGGGGCAGCAATCAGACAATGCCGCCCCTCCGAGATGCTCTGCCACCCAGAAACCTGACACTCAGTAGGCGCCGCAAACGTCGACGCGAACCACTCAGCAGTAGGCGCAGTAAACGCCCCCAGCGCCGTGTGCATCCGACCCGCGGCGTCACTGTCAGCAGTCGAGCCAACCATCCGGGCCCATTACTACTGCCCCGGTGTCACACCCACCGCCTGGAAAGGCACAGATGCCACAGCTGCGGAGGCGGCAGGAGACTCTGCGACGTTGCGACCTGCCGGATCGCGGGAGCAGAGTCGCCTGCCGCCTCCGCAGCGGGCGCGCGAAAAAGCGCTGCCCTAGCTAGGGGGATTACACCGGTGAGTGACCAATAGCCGCGTGCTCGGCGGTCTCACTTTCCCGCTGAGCATCGGAAGCGTGGCACACCTTGGGGTGTTCGTCGCGCGTTCTGAGCCTTGCCGAGTAGAGGCGGTGAGGCTTCCGAAACCCCAGCAGCGTGATAGTTGCTGGGGTTTCGTGCGTCCCTGTGGCATTTGCCCGGCAGCCATCCACAGGACGTGTGTTACTCATTCCCTTCGTCCCTTCCGGGGCAACCTCTACGCAGTGTGAAAGTGAGTCAGAAATGACGGAACAGATGGCGTTGTTCACGATGCCAACAGAGCGACCGTGGCCCCCGTTTCGTGTCACACCCCCCATCTACGGTGAAGCTATGGCAACACGGAAAGCGCCCGGCCGGTCGGATCGTGACGGCATCACGCTGCCGCAGTTGTTCGCGATGTTCCCCGACAACAAGACCGCGGAGGCGTGGTTCGCTTCGGTGCGCTGGCCGGACGGCCCCCGCTGCCCGCGTGAGGGCTGCGGCTCTGCGAACGTGCAGGTCGGCACCGCGCACAAGACGATGCCGTACCGGTGCCGAGCCTGCCGCAAGTTCTTCAGCGTGCGGGTGGGGACGGTGATGCAGGACAGCAAGCTCGGCTATCAGACGTGGGCGATTGCGGTGTATCTGCTGAATACGGGCATCAAGGGCACTAGCTCGATGAAGCTGCACCGCGATCTCGGCGTGACCCAGCGCACCGCATGGCACCTTGCCCACAGGATTCGGGAGACGTGGGCCGACAACACCAACACGGACCGGTTCACCGGCCCCGTCGAAGTCGATGAGACCTACATCGGCGGGTTGGCGAAGAACATGCACGCCAAGGATCGCAAGCGTCGCATCTCGGGCACGGGCGGCAAGGACAAAGCCGTAGTCGTCGGGGTGCTGGATCGAGCGACCGGCAAGGTCTCCGCTGCGGTAGTGCCGGACAGTCGCAGGGCGACGCTGGTGCCGTTCGTGACCCGCCACACCCACGCAGACACGACGGTGTTCACTGACGAGCACGCTGCCTATCGACGGCTGCCCCGTGACCACTACGCGGTGCGGCACAGCACCGGCGAGTACGTGCGGGGTATGGCGCACACGAACGGGATCGAGTCGTTCTGGTCGCTGCTCAAGCGCGGGCTGCACGGCACCTTCCACCACGTCTCACCCAAGCACCTGCCCCGCTACGTGGCTGAGTTCGCAGGACGCCACAACTCCCGCAGCGCCGACACCGCCGAACAGATGCGCCAGACCGCGGCGGGCATGGTTGGCAAGCTGCTGCCATTCGCTGAGCTTGTCGCAGACGCAGCACCCGGCACCGTGGCCGAGCCGGATCGCCCGGAGCCGTGGTAGCCAACGGCGCTACGCGTCGACGTGTTCTTCTGCGTTGCTCTGATCTCGGATGAACCCGTTGTGGATGATTTCGACCGCTGAGTCGAGCAGTGTTCGGAGCGGTTCGGAATCCAACCTGTCGTCTGCGGTGGTTTCGCCCCAAAGCCTGAGCACTTCTGCGATCAGCTTCTCGCAGCGGTCGCGTTCGTCATCGGTCAGATACGCGAAACGGCTGAGTTCAGGGTCAGCCAGATCAAGGGCGAAATGCTGCTCGCTGATCGCGCCAGACGGCTGTGTGTACCGGATTTGGACGTTGATGCGGGCGGGCTTGTCAGTCATTGTTGCGCCTGCTGGTAGATGATTTCAGCTTTGGCTTCGAACCCTGCTGTCTTCTCACGCAGGGTGCTGAGCGTTTCTTGCACAGTGTCGATCTTGTCGTCCACCTTGTCGATTCGGTCGCCGAGCTTGTCGGCGTGGCGCCACAGGTAGCGCATCCCCATCCAAGCGACGCTCCCGAGGGCGAGGAAGCCGCCGAGAACGTCAAGCTGCTCGATGAGATTGGCGCTTTGGTCAGTGGCGGCCAGCAGCGAGGGCCATTGCATCACGCTGCCTAGCCGGTGAAGTCTCTGGTCGCGGCCAGCGCCAGCACTGTTGTTGCGAACGCTGTCGCTTTTTGAGCGACCTTCTCGGCTGCGACGTTGCGCGGCAGCCGAGCGACATCGTGCAGATTCGTATTCAGATGCCGTCGTATCTCATCGAGAGCCATCGGTTCCGAGGTATCGCGCTGCGATGGGTCGTTGGGCATGACGAGCTTCCTCCCTGCATCGAAGTCACGGCAAGTTACCGCCTTCGTTGCCAGTTTCGCAGGCGACGACTAGGCGCTCGACCGCGCCATCAGCTAGGCGTCAGCGCGATCACGGCTGCGCTGCGGGCAGGTCGCGTCCCGGTGTTTGACGATCTACCCGCTGAGCAGGTGGTCGTGGCAGTGCAGTCGCATCGGTTCCGCTTCAGCAGCGACCGCTTCGGGTATCTCGTACATGACGTGCAGAACCAAGGTCCAGCAGCGCTGTGTCATGTCGTGGCTGTGATCGAGACCGACGATGTGGTGAGCGAGTTCGTGCAACAGCAACCGCAGCGCGTAGCCGCCGAGTTCGTCGGCTGGCAGTCCGATGATGCGCTCCCCGTCTGCGGTGACGATTGAGCAGCCGCCAGCCCATCCGGTGCATTCGTCTGCACCGAAATCGAGCCGTGGCGCAGGCCCCGCGCCGAGCGTCCACACGTCTGTGACGATCTGCTCGGCTTCGGTGGCGGTGACGGTGCGCCACGGGTAGCGCTGTGCGTACAAGCAGATTTCCCACCCGTAGTCGCTGTGGGTGTCCAAGAACTCAGCGAGGCAATCCCGCACCGAGGCCGTGGTCGGCGGCGGCACGGTTGCAGGCGCAGCCGATGCCGTCGTGGTCGCGGGCGCGGGTCTAGTCGTGTGCGTGGTCTGTGGTGATGTCACGGGCGGCTCAGGCTCAGCGATCACCGGTGTTTCGATGGTGATGCACCCTGCAGCGAGCAACGCCACTGCGACCGCGACAAGGCAGCGCACCCGGCTATTGGATGCTGTTCACGGCTGAGTCGATAGCGACCATGACCGTCACCAGCCAGACCGTCCACATCACCATGCCGACATAGCCGACGATGACGCCGGTGAGTGCCATGCCGCGCCCGGTCAGTTGGCCGTCGCCTTTCTTGATCTGGCTGAGGCTGACGTGGCCGAAGATGACACCGAGCAAGCTCACACCGCACAATGCGGTGACCATCGCAGCGATGCCCAGTCCTGAGTTTTTTGGGGCGGGTGTGTTCATGGTGGTTCCCTCCAAGCAGGAGACACGGTTGTGTGCGATCACCACCACGCCAGCCACAAGGAGGGAACCATGTGCCGGTTCTCCTGCTGGGTGGTTGGCAGACCGTTTCGGGTCTTGGTGGTGATCGCAGTCGCGAACCTAACCGCTACGGTGAGCGCATGGCGAAACGACGGCCCGCCAAGCGGATGCCCGAGCCGATCCCCGACACCCCGGAGAACGTCGCCAAAGCGCTGATGAACACCCCGCCGAAGAAACCCGGCGAGTGGCGGTACGAACAGGAACGCGAAGACAGTTAGACGCAGCGGCTAGGTACCGCGTTGCGGTACTTGGCTATACCGACTTTGCGTTCTGTAGCACGCTTTGTGTAGGGTTCCCGACTATGGCAAGCACACGGTCCATGCAAGCTGCGACTTCACGCGCTCCCGGTCTCAACGGGCAGCAGGCTGCGGATCGTTACCAGTTCCTCGATGCTGGACGCCAGCAACGTGCGCTGGGCATCCGTCAGCGACTCATGCTTGAGATCGTCGAAGATGTCAAGAGCGTCGCCGCCAAGCACAATCTCTAGCTCTTCACGCACCCACGGGTCTGAGACATCTACGAAGTCCGTGAACAGCATGCGCAGGACGTTGTGGGCAGTTCTCAGTTGCGCGTCCAAAACGGCTTCGGGTGTGACCATAGACGGGGCAGGCTAACGGCGCGTCGAGGGGCTGCCTCTGGTGGTGCCCGACATCTGGCCCACGGACTGTGCAGGTTTCTGCACGGCTAGCCTGCCACCAGACCGGCTCCTAGGGATGGACAACTGCCATGAGTCGCAGCGTCGCGAACATTGTCGGGTTCGTCGTGTTCGGCTTCGCGTGCATGGCGTGCGGCTGGGCGCTGCTGAACGTCGAAGGCGGTCAGTACGAGGTTCAGAGCATGGTGCTGTTCGGTGCGTTGGTCGCAGCCACCGCGAAAGCGGCGCTTGACTGTCTCATGCGGATCATGGACGAAGCCTGAGCGATCCGGCGATTTATCGGCTTCGTCCGTCTCCTCTGAAGCAATGGCCGTAGCCGTTCAACGCGTCAGGGTCACAGTGGCGGGAGTCATCAACGCAGTGCCCCACTGACAGAACGAGCGCCACGATTGCGACAGCAAGCGCTACTTTCGATGTGGCGTCGCTTGCCGTGCGTCGGGTTGTTTTGCCATCAGGCGGTTCTGCGGGTGTTGGCTCCATCTCGTTGCTCCTGTCCGGCAGCGCTTCGGGCGCTCAGCTTCACAGGTCTGTGGATGGCTCGCCGGGCAAACCCGTGCGACACTTGGCCGCGTGGTCACTCAGCGAAGTAATCCCCCTAGCTAGGCGGGTTCAGTGTCCCGTCGAACCCCTGGTTATGGCTGCCATCGCACATCGGCTTGGTGTTCGACTCACCGCACCGGCACAGCGCCACAACCGCATCGCCGTCGGACAGCGTGTTCCCCTCGTGGTCCGCTACCTGGCAGGGACCGCGGACCAGCAGCGGTCCGTTGTCCAGCACTGTCACGGTGACGTCAGCCATGCGAATCTCCTGAGCTCGCCTCTGCCGCAGCGGCGTTTGCGGCAATGCGGCCAGTGTTGCACGCCCCAGCGCTGTATGAGGCAGCCGCCGAGCGAAGCGGTTCGGGCAGCGGCCGCGACGACACCACCGCGACGCGCTTGGTGGCGCGGGTCAGCGCCACATACAGCGCCCGCAGGCCCTGGGGCTCCTCGTCCACCATCGCAGCCGGTTCCACCACCACCACGCCGTCGGTCTCCAGCCCCTTGCACAGCCGCACCGGCGCCAAGGTCACATGCGGGTGCAGCGCTCCGGTGGCGTTGCGGCTCGCCGCAGTGGCGCGGCCGAAGTCCACGCCGGCGGCGGCAAGCAGCTCGGCGAGGTCGTCCATGAACTCGGCGGGCGACACCACCAGCATGCTCCCGCCGTCCAGCTCAGCTGCCTCAAAGACGACCGTGTCCAGCACCGCCTGCGCGACGCCATCAGGTGCCGTGACGAAGCGGGGCGGCGAGCCGTCGATGCGCACCGCAGCGGGCGGCGCCAGGCCCGGCGCGGCAGCAGCGAGCACCTGGTTGGCGAGCTCGAGGCTGGGCTGCGGGATCCGGTAGCTCAGCGTGAGCTCGGACTGCTGCGGCGCCACAGGCCCCGACGGCAGGTGAGCCAGAATCTCGTGCCAGCTCGACGGCGCATGTGCAGAGGTGGCCTGCGCAATGTCGCCGACCAGCGTCATCGAACCGTTGAGCGACCGCCGGGCGATCATGCGCAGCGCCATCGGCGGCTGGTCCTGGCATTCGTCCACCACGATGTGGCCGTAGGTGCGCATCTCGGTGTCGCTGCGGCGTTTGCGCGAGCGCGACCGGGGCCCCAGCACGGCGTAGGCCTCGTCGAGCACGGGCACGTCGGCATCGCTCCACTCGTAGTCGGCTTCGCTGTCGCCCCGGGGGCGGTACAGCTGCTCGGTCTCGGCATCGGCCAGCACCCCGCCGGCGGCCGACCGCAGCAGCGCGCGCGAGCCGTAGAGGTCGCGCAAGAGCTGTGCGGGGGTCAACAGCGGCCACATGCGCTCGAACGCCTCCATCACATCGGGATGACGCGAAAACCGTTCGCGCAGCTTGGACGGATCGGGGCGGCGTCGGTGCGAGTCCGACATGGCCGCATAGACCGCCTGCTCCACGTACGCCCGGCCCGCGTTGTGATGGCGGAAGCGGCGGCGAGCCTCGGCCACGATGGCCCGGGACGTCCCTGCGGCGAGCGTGACGTAGCCCAATCCGAACTCGAGTCGCAGGTCGCCGCGCAGCGGGCGCTGCCGATCCCGCACGGCGTTGGTCACCACCTGCGACATGCGGACATCGCCCTTGATGCGCGCCACGTCGGGCATGTCGGCCAGGCGCACCCGCACTTCGGGGAAGATCTCGTTGAACAGGTCTGCCAGCACGAACAGGTGCACGCCCGCCTCGCCCAGGCTCGGCAGCACCCGCTCCACGTAGCGCAGGAACAGCCGGTTGGGGCCCACGACCAGAACGCCCTGCCCGGCCAGCGGGAACCGGTACGTGTACAGCAGGTAGGCGGCGCGGTGCAGCGCCACGATGGTCTTGCCGGTGCCGGGACCGCCCTGGCACACCAAGATGCCCTTGCGCGGGCTGCGGATGATCTCGTCCTGCTCGGCCTGGATCGTGGCCACCACCTGGCGCAGCTGGCCGTCGCGGCGCTGCTCGAGCGCGGCGTACAGCGCCCCGTGGGCGTTCAGCCGGGGGCCGTTGCCGCCGTTGGCGCTGGCGTCGAGCGCATCGAGGTCGAAGATCTCGTCTTCGAGGTCAGCAAGGACACGGCCGCGGCACACGAAATGCCGCCGACGCAGAAGTCCCAGCGGGTTGCCGCCGGTGGCACGGAAGAACGGCTCAGCGATCGGCGCGCGCCAGTCCACCACCACGGGCTCCTGCCGCTCGTCCGCAACCGCAAGCCTGCCGATGTAGAAGGTCTCGCTGGGACCGGTGGCGTCGAGCACCTGCGCATCGGCGCTCGTCTTGTGGGGGCCTGTCGTCGATTCGCGGTCGATGCGGCCGAACACCAGCGACGACGAGCCGAGCTCGAGCTGGCTCAGGCGCCCTGCCACGGCATCTTCGATGACGTCGCGCTCGAAACGAGCCTGCCGGGTGCCGCCTCGACCCACTTCGACCATGTCACGCAGGCGCGTCGCCCGCTGCCGGGAAGACTCCAGCAACGCGTACGCACGGTCGATATGAGCTTGTTCTGCCTGAATTTCCGGATGGCTCACGCTGGGCTCGTCACCGCTTTTGAGGCTGATCAAGGCTACTGGCCGCTCGTCACCGGGCCGCACGGTTTCTGCGTCTGCGGACAGGCGAAACGCACCAGGCGAGCACCACGGCGGCGAACAGGGCAAGGGGCCACGAACCCAGCACCAGCGCCGGAGTTTTGCCTGAGCGAAGCTCGACCTCGCCGGCGAGAACTACGGCTTCGCGCAGCTCGCTGCGGTGCGTGACGCTGCCGCCGGGCGACACGATGGCGCTGTAGCCGGTGGTGGACGCCTGCAGCACCCAGCGCCCCGTCTCGACCGCCCGCAGCCGGGCGCTGGCGAGCGACTGGGACGGCACCACCGACGTGCTGTACGACGAGGCCAGCGTGGGGTTCGCAACGATGCGGCCTCCGGCCCGAACCCCGTCGCGCACGAGGTCGCTGAAGTACACCTCGTAGGAGGTGACGACTGCGATGTCGCCCAGCGAGGTGGACAGCAGGCCAGGGCCGTCGCCGGCGATGGCCTCGCGCGAGATCAGCGACAGGTCGGCGAACGGTTCCACCACGCTGCGCAGCGGCACGTATTCCCCGAAGGGCACCAGGTGGGCCTTGTCGTAGCGATCCGACAGGCCCGTGTCGGGGTCGATGGCAACTGTGGCGTTGCGGAATCGTTCGGCGTCGACTGCACGCTCGTAGAAGTTGGCGATCAGGACCGTCTCGCGCCACGCGGCCAGCGCCTCCAGCTCGGCAAGGTTGTCGGAGGCCTCCAGCGGACCGTCGCTCGATGTGCTGCTCTCGCTCCACACCATGAGATCGGCGCTGCGGGGCCAGGCGTTGGTGGTGTCGAGGTGGCGCAGCCGCACGCTGCGCTGGGGTGTGTCGACATGAGTGCCCAGTTCGCCGCCGGCCTGCACGACAGCCGCCGTGACGTTGGCGTCCACCGTGGTGGCGGGCCACGCCAGCGCCGCGATGGGCACGCCGACCGCCACCACCGCCGGCCACGAGACTGCGCACCACTCGCGTGCGCAGATCCGCTCGACGATGACGGCGCCCACGCCGACGAGCGCGACCACCCCCAGCGGGCCCGCAAGCACCGCGGCGCCCAGCCACGGCCCGCTGACCTGGCCCAGCGCCAGGTTCGACATCGGCACGCCGCCGAAGGGCACCTGCCAGCGCACCGCCTCGCCCAGGACCAGCGCGGCGGGCACGCCCAGAGCACGCCATCGGCCGCCAGCGGGCAGCAGCGACAGCGGCAGCGCCATGATGAGCGTCTCCACCGGCACCGCCGCAATCCATCCCGGCACGGTCAGCTCGGTCATCCAGAACAGGCCGAGCAGGTAGGCGCCCAGCCAGAACGCCGCGGCGACCTCGAGACGGTCACGCCAGCGCTCGGCGCTGCGGTTGCAGAAGCGCAGCCACAGGCCCAGGCCGACCGGGCCGAGCGGCCACAGCGCCCACGGCGGCAGCGACAGCATGGTGAGCGCACCCAGTGCGACAGCGAGGCCGTCGCGCAGCAGCCGGCTGCGGCTCACGGCAAGGCGACCGTTCGACCGTCGCGCAGCAGCCGATGCCTGCTCCGACTCACGGCGAGCTGCCTGCCCGGTCCGAGCCGAGGTGCTGCATGACCGCCGCTGCTGCCTCGTTGCCTTGGCGGATGCATGCGGGGATGCCGAGGCCGCGGTAGGCGGCGCCAGTCACGAACACGCCGGGCATCTCCCGAGCCAGCGCCTCCTCGATGCGATCGACGAGGTGGCCGTGGCCGGGCCGGTACTGCGGCAGCGACTGCGGCCAGCGCGAAACCCGCCACGCCGCGATCGCGCCGGGGTCGCTCAGGCCCCGCAACGGCGGCAGGCTCGACAGCTCTGTGAGCACGGTGTCACGCAGCTCGGCATCGTCAAGGCGCGTGTGGCGGTCGTCGTCGTCCCGACCCACCGACACTCGCAGGATCATGTTGGGCGTGCCTCCGTCGCCGTCGCCGGCATCGTCGGCATTCGCGCCCGCGGACGCGGCCCAGTTCGGCCACTTCGCCGACCCGTAGCTGCAGGCGGTCGTCAGCCAGCCGGTGTCCCGGGTGACCAGGAAGCCGGCCTCGGCCGGCGCTTCGATTGCATCAGGACGCACGCTGAGGGTCACGACGGCTACCGAGGCGTAGCCGATGAGTGCGAGCCGCGCAGCGGCGGTCGGCGCGCCGGGCAGCATCCCGGCGGCCGCATGGGCGGGCGCAGCGATGATAACTGCGTCTGCGTCGAGCACTTCGGACCCGGTATGCACAGCGAACCGCGTGCCGGGACGCCGGATTGCTTCCACCGGCGTGCCCAGCCGCAGGATGCATCCGTCCAACCGCTCCGTCAGCGCTTGAACAAGCCGGCCCATCCCGACGTCGAAGCTGCCGAAGATGGGCGCTGGAGCGCCTGCGGCGGGGGCCGGTTGCATCCGGCGCAGGCCGCGCATGAGGGAGCTGCTGCGCTCGAGTGCCTGGCCGAGGATGGGTGCCGATGTTGCAGCGTCCAACCGGTCGATGTCGCCCGCGCTGATGCTGCCAAGCAGCGGGCCGACCACCTGCGACGCCACCGCCGCTCCCAGGCGGACCCGCACGATGTCGCCCACGCTGGGAGGCCCGGGTAGGACGCGCACGTCGCCACTCGCGCCCTTGCTCGGCGCGTCAATCCCTTCAGGATCTCCCCGGCGCGCTGCGAGCCAGCGCGGCAAGACGTACACGGCAGCTTCAGCCGCGCCCTGCCGGTCGGATGCCTCGCGGTCCAATCGGCGCGCCGTCAACCGGCGTGGCAGTACGTAGTCGGCTGCGGCGCGCAGCTTGCCCGCAGAGTCGAGCAGCCCCGAACGCAGGAGCGGTCCGAGACGCGTGGGCACCCCACCGATCAGTCCATCGGGCAGGGCGGTGAGCTGCGGGCCGTGCTTGCCCGGATGCGCCACCGAAGCACCGCCGACGTCCGGCGAGATGCGCTCGGCCGAGATGCCCAGTTCGTCACAGAGCTCGGTCGCCCACGGCACCCGCAGCAGGAACGCATCGGCGCCCTCGTCGACCGGTCGGCCCTCGAATGGGGTCGTCAGGATCTTGCCGCCTAAGCGCTCGGCGCTGTCCACCAGCACCACTCGGGGAACTTGGGCGCCGTCAGGCGGATTCAGCAACCGGTACGCAGCAGTCAGCCCAGCGATGCCGCCGCCGACCACCACGACCCGCTGCGGTGTCATCGGCCCCACTCAGTCGGGCTGGATGTCGGGCTGTTTGGGCAGCGGCCGTCGGTACGCGTGCACGTAGTCGGTCAACCGTTCGAGCACGGCGGGGTCGGTCTCGGGCAGCACGCCGTGGCCCAAGTTGAAGATGTAGCCGGGCTCCTGCGTGCCTGCGGCCAGTATGCGGTCGGCGGCGGGGCGCACGGCGTCCCATCCCGCCACGCACAGGGCCGGGTCGAGGTTGCCCTGCAGCGCCACGCCGGGCCCGACCCGCCCGCGAGCCGCCTCGAGCGGTACCCGCCAGTCCACGCCCACGACGTCTGCGCCCACCTCGGCCATCTGGTCGAGCAGCTCGCCTGTGCCGACGCCGAAGTGCGCCCGGGGCACGCCCAGGTCGGCCAGCTCGTCGAAGACCCGCTTGCTGTGCGGCGCCACAAACTCGGCGTAATCGGCCGGTGACAGCGTGCCCGCCCACGAGTCGAACAGCTGCACGGCGCTGGCGCCCGCGAGCACCTGGGATCGCATCGACGCCACAGCAATGGACGCCAGCCGTTCCATGAGGTCATGCCACAGCGCCGTGTCGGCGTACATGAGCGACTTGGTCCGCAGGTGCTGGCGGGAGGGCGCGCCTTCCACCAGGTAGCTCGCCACCGTGAACGGCGCCCCTGCGAACCCGACGAGCGGCACGTCGAGCTCGGCCGCCAGCAGCCGCACGGTGTCGAGCACGTACGGGGTGTGCACCTCGGCGTCCAGCTCCGGCAGGCGGTCCAGATCGTTGCGGCTGCGCAGCGGATTGCCAGCCACCGGGCCCACGCCGGGCACCACGTCGACCCCGAATCCGACGGCGGCGGCCGGCACCACGATGTCGGAGAACAGCACGGCCGCATCGACCCCGTAGCGGCGCACCGGCTGCAAGGTGATCTCGGCGGCGGTGGCCGGATCGGCGATGGCGTCGAGGATGCTGCCCGATCCGCGCAGCGCCCGGTATTCCGGCAGCGAGCGCCCGGCCTGCCGCTGGAACCACACCGGCACCTGCTCGGTCCGCCGACATCGGGCGGCCCGCATGTACAGGCTGTCGCCGAGCCGGTGGATCGGATGATCCGCCGGCAGCGCAGCAGCCGGCGCCGCGCCAGCCCCAGAAGTCTCAGACATGCGCTGCGAACGGTACCGGGGCGGCCGAACTCACAAGTCTCGAAGATCCACCAAGTCGAAGACCCCGGCGGGCTCGTAGACCCGAATGACGACCAGAGTTGAACTGATGATTGTCCATCGATTCATCGGTGACCGGGCCGTGAGTCGGAATCCCGGCAGTTCGTCAAAGGGCCGATCCGCGAGATCGGAGAGTCCGCCAAGCAGCCGCTCACGCTCCTGGTCGCTCTTGCCACTGGCCCACTCATTGAAGCAGCCCTGTGGATCGGCGATTCGCCAAGTCACACCGCTGCGCTATGCGAGGCTGACTGGCTCGCCACGGCCGGCCCGTCGCGCCATCTCGCGCAGTTCTTCAGGTGTGTAAGCATCCGGCCGATCTGCCTGGTCAGACAAAGGCGAAGCAGTTTCAAAGGCCTCCAGCTTGTCCACGATCTCCTGGAAACCGGCTTCACCGAGGAGTCCTTCAAGCAGCGCTGTCGACATGCCTGTCTCATCCCAATCGATGCAGGAGACATCGAATCCGGCGACATCGACGAGCACGCGGAACGCGTCGCGCTGGACTGACTCTGACTTGAAGTCGTTGACGGCCGCAGCGATGTCCGGCATGACTTCCAGCAAAGCACTGAGTTGCGTATCGCTCACCCTGCGGACTCCTCGCGGTGTACTGCCGGGACCCTGCGATCAACCGTCGTTTCGCAGGGTACTCGCATGCCCAGCCCGCGCTGCCCGACGTCCGACGAACGGGTCACTTCCACAGCCGCGACACCGCGACTTGGAACGTTGAGGTCGAGGCCTGCGCCCAACACGGTCGTTAGCGTCGAAGCGATGTGTTGGTTTCGGCGGCAACGAGTTCTCGACTCGCGACCGCTTGCCGCGTCCCACGACGAGTCGGCGCGACGCCTGCCGCTGCCGGTTTCTGCCTGCGTTCCACCCTGTATCTCGTTGATTCTGCTGGTTTCTCTCGCCGCCGCCTGCGGCGAATCAAGCCCGGTCGAGCAAGCGAGGGCGGAATGCGAGGCACGCGCGGGGCACACAGAATTGCTGCTGCTGGCGCCGATGCTCTACGTCTGTTACGAGATCACGGTTGAGGATGACGGTTGGCGATTGTGCAACCTCAGCGCTCCAGCCCTGCAGGTGCGAACCGACGAAGCCGAGGTGCCCGCTCCTTGGCCATGCGGCAACACAAGGTCCCGATACGCCGTAGACGACGCGGAACTAGAAGCAGAACTGCTTTGGCCACCCTCGGTAGTCGCACCCAAGGGCTGTGATTCGGCGCTCGACTGGCTCGAGAGCTATCTGAGCTCAGTCAGACATGCTGCGGCTACGGAGCAGGCTGCCCTCGCGTCGGACAGCGCGACGGCAGACGATCTCGCTGTGGCCTATGCGCGCCTTGGGCGTCTCTTGGAGCAACTCAGCCCGAGAGCTGAAGCCGCAAGGGGCTCCTGCATCGAAGACCTTGGCGTCGATGCCATCGCGGTGACAACAGGCATTCATGAAGTCGAACGCGAACTCAACGAGGAGTACAAGACGTTCGTGATGGGGTGCATCGCTCACTTGAGCGTGGACTGCGGGGTGCTGGCGCCGACAGCGAAGGAATCGTGCGAGGGCATGAGTTCCGAGTTTGTGTATCTCTTGAACCAGGAGACGTTGGATCTGTTCTCTCTGGATGGCTGGCCTCACTCAGCACGGGCAATCGGATGCACCTTGATGGAGCGCTCTGAATCTGGCGAGGCTTCCGGAGCTCGCCCGGCGGATCGTCTTGCTGCAGGCCACCCCGCGAACATCCAATCGGTGGCGTAGGAGCCGTGCCTGACATGGTGGCTAGCGTCAGGGCGATGGGCCGGTTCAAGCGGCGACGCAATCTCGAGTTGCGACCACTCTCCGAACTGCACGATGAGTTCGCGGACCGTCCAAGAGCCGAGGCGCTCTTAGCGGAGGCGGAGGAAGAACTGACGCACCGCGAGCGTCGCGAGGCCGACTAGCTGACGCCAAGGTCCGGCTGATTCACTCGATCGGCAACGACCTCACAGTCCGCACCCCAAACGCCCTTGAGCAGCGGCCCGGCGCAAACCGTCGGCAGTCAACTGCAGTTCGGCGGCGTTCATGTTGTTGCCGTCGACTGTCGCCTGTGTTTCTTCGGCTCCGAAGCTCGCGAAACGCGCGACAGCGGCCCGCTCGCGCCGATCTTGAAGGACATTGCGCACCCACTCGTCGTCTATGTCGTTCTCGTCTGCCCAGCGCTCAACTTCGGAGTCGATGTACTCAACTTCATCCGCCCAAAGCTCACACCTTGGGCCATGCGATGCGCAGACGCCATGCCGCCGTCGATAGGGCATTCCGCACCTGCGTCACCTCGATGAATTCCGTCGGCCCTGCGAGACCGCAGGTACCGGCGCAGCGGCAGCCCCAGGAGTGTCAGACATGCGCTGCGAACGGTACCGGGGCGGGGACGGGTGCCCGGTAGCCTCACGCGACCCCGGCGAAGCGGCCCGGCTCGCACGTGCGTTGCTGGATGCTCGCTCGCTGGGTTCTCGCTTGCGGACGGAGGCTCCGATGGCACCCGACACTGGGCTGGTCGAAGCTGAGCGTCCGCTGCGCATCGCGCTGCTGACGTACCGGGGTCATCCCTGGGTCGGCGGCCAGGGCATCTACGTTCGTCACCTCGCCCGTGAGCTGTCGGTGCTCGGCCACAGCGTCGAGGTGTTCAGCGGGCCGCCCTACCCCCACCTCGACGACGGCATCAAGCTGACCGAGCTGCCCAGCCTGGACCTGTACCGCATGCCAGACCCGTTCCGGGTGCCCAAGCTGGCCGAGTTCCGCTCGCCCATTGACGTGCTGGAGTGGCTCATCACCTGCACGGCCTCGTTCGCCGAGCCGCTGACGTTCAGCCTGCGAGCATTCGGGGCGCTGCGCAGCCGGCTGGACGATTTCGACCTGGTGCATGACAACCAGTGCCTCGGCTACGGCATCGACTGGCTGCGCCGGGCCGGCATGCCCACGCTCGGCACCATCCACCATCCGATCACCGTGGACCGGCGGCTCGAGATCGCCCACGCGCCCACACGCGGCAAGCGGCTCGCCATGCGGCGCTTCTACGCCTTCACCAAGATGCAGAACCGGGTCGCTCGGCGCCTCGACCGGGTCGTCACCGTGTCTGCCAACAGCTTCGACGACATTGTCGCTGACCTACGCGTTGACCCGAGCCGCCTGCACATAGTCACGGTCGGCGTCGATCCGCAGCAGTTCCGGCCCCTCGAGAACGTGACACCGGTGCCGGGCCGGCTGATGACCACCGCCAGCGCGGATGTCGCCATGAAGGGCCTGGCGTACCTGCTCGAAGCCCTGGCGAAGCTGCGCACGGAGAACCCAGCGCTGCACCTCGTGGTGATCGGGCGGCCCAAGGACGACTCGGCGGCCAGCCGGCTCATCGATCAGCTCGGCCTGGCCGGCAGCGTGGAGTTCGTTTCCGGCGTGCCCGACGAGCGAATCGTCGAGCTCTACAACGAAGCAGAGCTGGCCGTGGTGCCTTCCTTGTACGAGGGTTTCTCGCTGCCTGCCATCGAGGCGATGTCGTGCGGGGTGCCGCTGGTGGCGACCACCGGCGGTGCGCTGCCCGAAGTCACCGGCGCCGACGGCGAAACGTGCCTGCAGGTGCCCCCGGGCGATTCGGAGGCGCTGGCGGCGCGCATCGGCTGGGCCCTCGCCCAGCCGGATCTGAGAGCGACCGTCGGCGCTGCCGGCCGGGCGCGGGTACAGGCCAACTACTCATGGGCTGCGACGGCCCGCAAGACGGTCGAGCAGTACCGGGCGCTGCTGGCCGAAGCGCCAGCGACGCCACCACGCCGGCGCGACTTCAGGGTGCTTGCCCAGCGCTGATGCTCACTGTCGACTACGAGCGTCTCGGCGCCGTGCGCGGCGACCGGGTGCTGGACCTGGGCTGCGGCGCGGGCCGTCACGCCTTCGAGAGCGCCCGGCGCGGCTGCGTCACCGTCGCGTCGGACCGCGATCCCGAGGAGCTGCGCGCCGTCACCGACATGTTCGCGGCCATGGATGATGCCGGCGAGATCGACGCGCCGGCCGGTCAGCAGCTCGGTCATGCAGTCGTGGCCGATGCCACCGCGTTGCCCTACCCCGACGCCAGCTTCGACCGGATCATCGCTGCGGAAGTGCTCGAGCACATCCACGATGACGAGCAGGCCATCACCGAGCTGGCACGGGTGCTGCGACCCGGCGGCACGATCGCAGTGACCGTGCCGGCGCGCACCGCCGAACGGGTCTGCTGGGCGCTGTCGGCCGACTACCACGCACCCGCGGTGCCCGACGGCCACGTCCGGATCTACCGATCGGAGGAACTGCGGGCGAAGCTGGCGGCGGCAGGCCTGTACGTCTCCGACAGCCACGGTGCGCACGGCCTGCACACGCCGTACTGGTGGCTGCGGTGCCTGGTGGGGCCTCGCAACGATGAGCATCCGCTGGTGAAGGCGTATCACCGGCTGCTGGTGTGGGACATGACCGCAGCGCCGCCGCTCACGCGCACGCTGGATCGGTTTCTGAATCTGTTGCTGCCCAAGTCGCTCGTGCTGTATGCGTACAAGGCCCAGTCGCACCAGAAGGCTCAGCCGTTCGCTCAACCAGTGGGAGCCGCACATGCAGCCTGAGTTCACGCGCTCAGATCTGGCTGCGAGTCCCGACAGTGGGCGTGACCGCCCCACACAGCTCGCGGTCGGCACTGCGCCGCTGCTCACGCCCGAGCAAGTCGCTGCCACGGCCGATGCCATCGAGGCGTGCCAGCAGCCCGACGGTCTCATCCTGTGGTTCGACGGCGGGCACGCCGATCCGTGGAATCACACCGAAGCCGCCATGGCGCTGGCGTCGGCAGGCCGGCACCTCGCCGCCGAGGCCGCCTACCACTGGCTCACCGCCAACCAGCACCCTGCGGGAAGCTGGCACAACTACTACACCGCCCACGGCATCAAGGACGCCAAGGTCGACACGAACTGCTGTGCCTACGTCGCCGTGGGTGTGTGGCATCACTGGCAGGCCGCCGGTGACCGCGGCTTCGCAGAATCCATGTGGCCGACGGTCGAGCGGGCGCTCGACTTCGTGGTCGGCCTGCGCAAGTCCAGCGGCCACATCCCGTGGGCGGTGCACGCCAACGGCACACCGTGGCCGTATGCCCTGCTCACCGGATCGTCGTCGATCGCGCACTCGCTGCGCTGCGGCGTCGCCCTTGCACGCCTGCTGGGGCGCGAGCGTCCGGACTGGAAGCGGGCCGCAACCGAGATCGAGCGATTGATCCGTCACCGGCCGGACTCGTTCGAGCCCAAGGACCGCTGGGCAATGGACTGGTACTACCCGGTGCTGTGCGGCGCGCTCGAATGCGCTCAGGCCCGCGCTCATCTCGCTGCGGGCGCGCCGAAGTTCCTGTTGCCTCAGGGCGTGCGCTGCGTGGCCGACCAGGCCTGGGTGACCGCAGCAGAGACCTGCGAGTGCGCGCTCGCCTACCTGCGCACCGGCGACATCGTCACGGCTCGCCGGCTCTTCGAGGCCACGTCTGCGATGCGAAACGCCGACGGCAGCTACTACACCGGCTGGGTCGTGCCCCAGAGCAAGACCTTTCCGGATGCCGAGCGCACCAGCTACACCGCTGCGGCCGTGCTGCTGGCCGCCGACGCGCTCGACCGGCGCAGCGAGGCTGCCGACGCGCTCATAGTGAAGCCAGGCAGCTAGCCCCCGCCAGTCTGCGGATGCTGCGCAGCCGGTCCGCGACCGCCGCAGATGATCGAGGGCGCGCTGAGCGAGGCGCCGGTCAACTCAGAGGTCGGCGCAGGACGCGCAGGCTGCCGACGGCCGAGTGCTCGGCGAAGCCGTCGTCGAGGGCTCGCAGCCAGATCTCGTACGGCGGCCGTCCGCCGTCGGCAGGATCCGGGAATACGTCGTGGATGGCCAGCAGGCCGCCCGGCATCACCTTCGGCGACCAGGCCTCATAGTCGGCGTGCGCTGGCGCGGGCCCATGGCCGCCGTCGATGAACACCAACGCCGCGCTCGACCAGTGCGCCGCGACCGTGACCGAGTCGCCCACGATGGCCACGACGGTCTCTTCGAGGCCGGCGTCGATGAGCGTCTGGCGCAGGATCGGCAGCGAATCCATACGACCGGTTTGGGCGTCCACCAGCCCTGGGTCGTGATGCTCCCAGCCCGCCTGCATCTCCTCTGAGCCGCGGTGATGATCGATGGTGAACAGCACGCCGCGGGCGGCTGCTGCGGCAGCACCGAGGTACACCGCCGATTTGCCGCAGTACGAGCCGATCTCCACCAGCGGTCCCAGCGGGGCCGCCTCGGCAGCCGCCCGGTACAGCGCCAGGCCCTCGTCGTGGGGCATGAAGCCCTTCACCTGCTGGGCCAGCGCCGCCAGCTCGGGGTTCATCGGTGCCGGGAGGTCGGGCCCGCTGCGGGACGGGCGTCGGGATGGTCACCGGCATGGTCCTCGGGCCGGGCGAACAGCACTCGATCCAGCAGGATGAACTTGCCCGCCCACAGGACCCCGAAGCCGATGAGGTTCGCTGCCGAGACGGCCACGGTCGACTGCCACCACATCTCGGCCAGCCCGACGAGCACCGTGGAGATGCCGAGCCCGGCGAGGCTGTAGGCCCAGAACGGCAGGATCTCGCCGGCGAGCGAGTGCCGGTCGGTGCGGGCCCACACCCACCGCCGGTTGGCGTAGTAGGCAGGCCCGGCGGCCACGCACACCGCCACCACGTTGGCCACGACCGCAGGCCAGTCCAGCACCGCATAGGCCACCACGAGCACCGACTGGGTCACCACCACCGTGCCGGCCGACACTGCGCTGTAGCCGACCAGCCGTCCGAAGAGCCCCCACCTCACCGCCGGTGCCTCACTGCGGGAATCTCAGGGCGCGGGGCGCCAAGAAGCTGAACCGGAAGGCCAAGCCGCGGCCCGAGCGGCCCGCAGGCGGAGCGAAGTGGTCACTGCTCCGCCGGCGCGTTCGGCCGGTAGAACGCGGCCAGCAGCAACAGCGTCGAGACCAGCCCGCCGGCGATGGCGACCACGAACCAGACCGGCCCGCTCCAGTCGAGGCCGAGCGCGTTGTCAACCGACCAATCGCCGGGACCGGTGGCCGCCACGGCCGCCGCGGCCACGGCAAGCACGAACACGTACTCCCAGCCCTCACGGATGATGAAGAAGCCGTTCTTGCGGTGGCCGACCCACCCTGCGGTGGTCATCACGCCGATGAACGCCATCGCGCTCAGCGGCGTCAGCAGCCCGAGCGCCAGGCCGATGCCAGCGCCGATCTCGGTGAGGGCAGCGAGGTAGGCGTGCAGCAATCCCGGGCGCAGGCCTTCGGCAGCGAACCAGTTGCCGACGCCGCGGATGCCGCCCCGGAACTTGGCGATGCCGTGGAGCGCCAGGGTGACGCCCACGATGACTCGCAGGACGAACAGGCCCAAGTTGATGCTGTCAGGGTCCATGGCTCTGGGGCCTCCTCAAGATGATGCGGCGAGACGCTGGCGTACAGACCGTACTTACAGGTCGAGTCGGTAGACGTTGGTGTTGCGCTGGTTGAAGCCGAGCCGGGCGTACAGGCGGTTGGCGGCCTCGCGGTCGGGTCGGGAGGTCAGGTCGACCGTGCGGGCGCCCGCCTGTCGGGCGATCTCGATGGCACGCCGGTTGAGCGCAGCGCCGATGCCTCGCCCGCGTGCGGCCTCGTCCACCACCACGTCCTCGATCCACGCCCGCAGCCCGCTGGCCAGCGGGAAGAGCACCAGAATCATCGCACCCACGATCTCGTCTGCCCCATCGCGGGCGATCAGCACCGTGTTGGCGGGATGACCGACGATGCGCTCCAGCGCCGCGGCGTCAGGCGGCGGCGAACTCGACAGCTGCGGGTGCAGCCGCGCGAACGCGCCGACCAGCTCATCGCCGACCTGCTCGCACACCTCGATCCGCGCCTCAGGGTTTGCCGAGTCAGCTTCAGCCACGCTGCGCATCGTACGACTGCGGGCGCGCCTCATTGCCGAATCGTTCAGGGCCAGGCCGCAACAGGCTGCCGCTAGCCTCGCCGACGTGGGCCATCTTGAGTGGTTGGAGCGACCCGAACCCGGCAAGGACACCATCCTCATTGCAGCGTTCTCGGGCTGGAACGACGCCGGCGATGCGGCCACCGAGTCCGCCAAGTACCTGCGCCGCCGTTTCCGCTGCCACCCGGTGGCCCAGATCGATCCCGAGTACTTCTACGACTTCGCCTCGGTGCGTCCCAGCGTGCAGGTGACCGACGGCGAGCGGAAGATCGACTGGCCCACGCCCGATGTGCGCATCGGCGAGGTCGACGACGGCCGGCCGGTGGTGACCGTGCTCGGCGTGGAGCCCCGCCTGCGCTGGCGCACCTTCTGCGACGTGATCATCGAGATGGCCGATTCGCTGGGTGTCTCCACGGTGGTCACGCTGGGTGCGCTGCTCACCGACACCCACCACAACGCGCCGGTCAACGTGGTGGGTGCATCCAACAACGCCGCCCTCAACCTGAACATGGGCCTGCGCCAGTCCACCTACGAGGGTCCCACCGGGATCATCGGCGTGCTGAACGACGCCTGCCACCGGGCGGGTTTCGACAGCGTGTCGTTCTGGGCCACTGTGCCCACCTACGTGCACAACTACCCCTCGCCGAAGGCCGCCCTGGCGCTCGCCGAGCGGGTGGGGCAGTTCCTGGGCGTCACGCTCGGCGAGTCGGAGCTGCACAGCGCCGCTGCCAACTACGGCCGCCAGATCGACGAGCTGGTCGCCGGCGACGACACGCTGGCCCAGTACGCGCAGCAGATCCTCGAGGAATCCGCCGCCGAAGCCGTGGAGGACTTCAGCGAGATGGTCGAGAACCCCGACGGCCTCATCGACGAGCTGGAGCAGTTCTTGCGACAGCAAGAACCAGACTGATCAGCAACACAGCACCCCCGCGAACCCACGAGATGGAAATCTCTGCCAACGAGCACGGGGGCGCTGCGTCACTTCGGACTGTAACCGGGCACCGCGGCAATCGGCAAGAGAATTGCGTTAGGCGAGGGCGTGGCGCAGGGCCAGCTCTACCTCGCGTTGGTGTGCCTCGTCGATGACCGGACCGTCCGGGCCGACCACGTAGAACGAGTCGACCACCTCGTTCGCGAGCGTCTGGATCTTGGCCGAGCGGATGTCGAGCCCCATCTCGGCCAGCACCCGGGTCACCTTGTAGAGCACACCGATGTGGTCTTCGGTGCGCACCTCCACGATCGTGGCCCCGGTGGCCGACTCGGCATCGAAGGTGACGCTCGTGGCGGCCCGCGTCGCCGACAGCGCCCGCCGCCGCCGGTACACCCGAGCACGCTCGGCGATGCGCGCCTCCAGCGCCAGGTGTCCGCGCAGCGATCGGCGCACGTCGAAGGTGACCCGGTCCCAGTCCACCGGCGTGTCGGGCGGGACGATCCGGAACGACGACACCGCCATTCCCGCCGGGCTCGAGTAGGCGTCGGCCTGCAGCACGTCGAGCCCTCGCAGGGCCAGCACGCCGGCTGCCCGGCTGAACAGGCCTCGCTCGTCGGGAGCCACCACGGTCAGCACATCGTCTTCGGCCCGCAGCGCCACCTCGCCGGCCGCCATCAGCTCCACCACCTTTTGGGTCAGCAGGCGACGGTGGCCCGGCGGTGCCTGATCGGCACCGCTCATGTGCTCGGTGGTCATCTCGACCAGGGCGGTCACCAGGTTTGACGTCCACTCCCCCCAGGCCATCGGCCCGGTGGCCAGGCAGTCCGCCTCGGTCATCACGGCCAGCAGCTCCAGGAACTCCGGCGTCTGGGCCGCCCGGGCGACCGTGGCGACCGTGAGCGGGTCATCGAGGTCGCGGCGGGTGGCGACGTCGGTCAGCAGCAGGTGATGCTGCACGAGGCGCACCAGGGTGTCGGCGTCTTCTGAGCTCCAGCCGCAGCGCCGGGCGATGGGGCCTGCCAGCCGCATGCCGGCCTGCGTGTGGTCGCCGGGGTAGCCCTTGCCGATGTCGTGCAGCAGCGCACCCATCACCAGCAGGTCGGGGCGGGCCACCCGGTGAGTGAACCGGGCCGCCTCAGAGACGGCTTCGAGCAGGTGACGGTCCACCGTGAAGCGGTGGTAGCGGGAGCGCTGGGGGCGATTGCGGTTCGGTGCCCACTCGGGCAGCACCCGGGTCCACACGTCGAAATAGTCGAGCGTCTCGATGACACCGATGGCCTTGTGCCCGCAGCTCAGCAGCTCGACGAACAGCGCCCGGGCACCGTGCGGCCACGGATCCGGGAAGGGCGCCTGCCGCTCGGCCAGCTTGTCGAGGCTGGCTCGGCTGATCGGGATGCCAGCGCGGGCCGATTGCACCGCCGCATGCAGCACGAGGACGACATCGGCTGCAGGATCGCCGTCGATCACCAGCTCGCCGTCGCGCACCGACAGCCCGGCAATGTCGACCTCGGGGGCGGCGAACTCCGCCTGCTGGCGGGCGACGCTCGACCACAGCTGGTCTGACAGGAAGGCGATGATGCGCCCGGCCTGTGCGATCTCGGCCATGAACGCGTCGGCGTCGATGGCGCCTAGACGCTGCGCCACGGCATCCTGATCGTCAGCCGACAGCACGTCGCTGCGCAGTCCGGTGGTGCGATGCAGCTCCACCCTCGCCCGCAGCAGCGTCTGGTAGGCCTCGGCCAGGCGCTCGGTGTCTGCATCGGGAAGCTCGGCACCCGCCAGCCGCGCCCACCTGATCGCGTGTGCGTCACGCAGCCCGCCGCGGCCCGTCTTCAGGTCCGGTTCCAGCAGGAAGGCCACCTCGCCGCTCTGGTTGTGCCGGCGGCTCACGGCCCGCTGCAGCTCGTCGAGCCGCCCCGATGCGTTGTCGCGCCAGTCGGCCTCCACTCCCTCGATGAGCCGTGCGGTGAGGGCTTCGTCGCCGGCGAGGTGGCGGGCATCGACCAGCGCCGTTGCCGTGTCGATGTCGGACGCCGCCAGATCCAGCGTTCCGGTCAGCGAGCGCACGGCGTGGCCCAGCTTCAGCTTCTCGTCCCAGATCGGGTACCACAGGCGATCGGCCAGGTTGCCGCCATGCGAGCCGTCCCCGAGTGCTCCGCCGCCCTCCAGCAACGACTCCCGGCCGTCGTGCAGCAGGAGCAGGTCGATATCGCTGCCGGGGCACAGCTCGCTGCGGCCGTAGCCGCCGACGGCCACGAGCGATACGCCCGTGCCAGCCCCATTCGCACTGCCCTCCGGAGCACCGGCCAGCCCGCACTCGGCAGCTTCGGTGTCGAAGCGCTCGGCCAGCCACGCGTCGGTCAGCTCCGACAGGGCGGCAGGCAGCTCAGCGGCCGCAGCTGTGCGGATCAGGGCAGCCCGCCGCTCGCCGAACAACGTCATCGCTGCCCCTCTGTGTCGATGCGCCTCGCGGACTCGGCCGTGTCAACGCGCCTCGCGGGCTCGGCCGTACGTCGACGCTGCAGCACTTCGAACGCTTTCGCTGCGCCCCAGGCGATGCCGATCGGACCGAGGTCGGGATGGATGTCGGCGAACGAGGCCGGGGTCAGCCCGTAGGGATCATCCGGGAAGCGAGCAGCGTCGAAGTCGTCGCGGCCAGGAGCCGGCACGCCGCCGTCGGCCAACACCTGGGTAGGGAATCGCACGGCGCAGCGCAGCACGCTCAAGGGGGTGCTCTGCTGCTCGTCGACATCGGTTGCGAGCAGATCCCGCAGCGGCGGGCCGATCTCTGCCGCGCACTGCAGCCCTGCATCACGCGCTGCAGCGCTGAGATCCGCAGCAGCTACGGCACCCCGCTCGCAGGCCTCAACCACGCAGCGCTCCACCCAGTCGGGCAATGCGGCGATGGCGAGGTCGGCAAGCCGCGTGGCTGCTTCGCCCACCGTGCCGATGCGCCTCGCAGGCTCAGCCGATCGCGGCACCGAGGTGTCGGGCGCTGCCGCAGGGGCACCCGCACCCGTCTCGGTCCCGGTCATCCGTCGCCCGCTGCTTCGGAGGCGGCAACAACGCAGTTGCCGTCTGCAAGGGCGCTGTTGAGATTGCCCGAGCGGAAGCCTTCCAGATCGAGCGTGACGTAGCGGTAGCCGATGCCGCGGATCGCCGCCACGACGGATTCGCGCTGCCGGACTGCTTCGGCTAGATCGTCGAGCGGCAGCTCGATGCGCGCCGTGTCGCCGTAGTCGCGCACCCGCAATTGGCCGAAGCCGAGCCGGCGCAGTGCCGCCTCGGCCCGATCGAGCCGGGCCAGCAGCGGCACCGACACCTGCGTGCCATAGGGCACCCGCGAGGCCAGGCAGGCAGCCGCCGGCTTGTCCCACGTGCGCAGGCCCAGGTCGGCGCTGACGGCGCGGACGTCGGCCTTGCTGAAGCCCGCCTCCACCAGCGGGAAGCGGGCACCCCGGTCGCGGGCGGCGTGCTGGCCCGGCCGGTGGTCGCCGAGGTCGTCGAGATTCACGCCGAGGACCACCGTCGCGCGACGCGCCGCCGCCAAGGGCTCGAGCTGGTCCATGAGCGCCGACTTGCAGTGGAAGCACCGGTTGGCGTCGTTGACGCGGTACGCGGCGCGCGTCATCTCGTCGGTCTCGACGGTCTGCCACGCGAGTCCCCACTCGGCCGCCAGGGCCGCGCAGTCGGCTGCCTCGTCGGTCGCGAGGCTCGGCGAGACGGCAGTCACGCAGAGCGCATCGTCGCCGAGCACGTCGCTGGCCGCCCACGCCACCAGCGAGGAGTCGACGCCGCCGCTGAACGCCACTACCACCGGTCCGGACTGCTCGAAGAATCCCCGCAGCCGGCCGATCGACGCGTGGGCGGGCTCAACGCTGGTCATGTCGTCGCTCCCGCCCTCGCCCGGTGCATTCGACGGCAGGCCTGCGCCCTCAGAGCCGGTCGGCCGGGATGGCGTAGAACTGATCGGCGCCGCCGGTGACGGCGGGCACCAATCCGGCAGCGCTCGACAGGATCTGGGTGGCGTAGAAGTGCGCCGTGGCGATCTTGTCCGCCAGGAACTGCGGCCCCGCCGGTCCGCTGCCGCCGGCGTCGCGGGCATCGGCAACGCTGAGGCCCTGCTCGGCCAGCAGGTGCGTGGCCGCCTGGGCGCTGCGAGCCAGCAGCCAGCCGCCCACCACCACACCGGCCAGACGCATGAACGGCGTCGAGCCAGCAGCCACGTCGTTCGGCGCCGACGCCAGCTGGGTGCCCAGCCACATCGCCGCGTTGCCGAAGGCCTCCGCCCCCGCGCTCAGCGGGGCGGCAATCGCCTTGAGGTCCGCTTCGTCACTGGCCGCCAGCTCTGCGGCGGTCTCGCCGATCTGGCCGATGAGCCGCGCCATGGCCTTGCCGCCGTCCAGCGGCAGCTTGCGGAACGCCAGGTCGGCGGCCTGGATGCCGTTCGTGCCCTCGTAGATGGGCGCGATGCGGCTGTCGCGCCAGTGCTGGGCAGCACCGGTCTCTTCCACGTAGCCCATGCCACCGTGCACCTGCACACCCAGCGAGGTCATCTCGACGCCCAGGTCGGTGCCCCAGCCCTTGCTGATCGGCGTCAGGATGGCCACCAGCTCGTCGGCCTGCGCCCGGTCGTCGGGATCTGCGGCCGACAGCGACTGATCGATGGCAGCAGCGTTCAGGTACATGACGCAGCGCATCGCTTCGGCGTTGGCCCGCATGGTCATCAGCATCCGGCGCACGTCGGCATGGTCGACGATGGGCGAGGACTGCCCGGGCGGCAGCTCGGTGCCGATCGCCCGTCCCTGCTTGCGCTCGACGGCGTAGTCGCGTGCCTGCTGGTAGGCCCGCTCAGTCAGCGACAGACCCTGCAGGCCCACCGACAGGCGAGCGTTGTTCATCATCGTGAACATGGCCCGCATGCCGCCGTGCTCGGGACCGACCATGTAGCCCACCGCACCGCCGTTGTCGCCGTAGGACATGACGCAGGTGGGGCTGGCGTGGATGCCGATCTTGTGCTCGGTGGACACCGCTCGCAGGTCGTTGCGCTCGCCCAGCGACCCGTCGGGGTTGACCAGGAACTTCGGCACCAGGAACAGGCTGATGCCGCGGGTGCCGGGCGGGCTGTCGGGTGTGCGTGCCAGCACGAGGTGGATGATGTTGTCGGCCAGCTCGTGCTCGCCGTAGGTGATGAAGATCTTGGTGCCTGTGATGAGGTAGGAGCCGTCGGGCCGGGGCTCGGCCCGGCTGGTCAGGGCGCCCACGTCGGAGCCCGCGTGGGGCTCGGTGAGATTCATGGTGCCGGACCACTCGCCGCTGATCATCTTGGGCAGGTAGGTCTGCTGCAGGGTCTCGTCGGCGTGATGCAGCAGCGCGTCGATCGCACCCTGCGTCAGCAACGGGCACAGGCTGAACGCCATGCTGGCCGACGTCAGCATCTCCTGGACGGCCAAGCCCACGCACCACGGCATGCCGCCGCCGCCGAAGTCGGGGTCGAAGGCCATGCCGTTCCAGCCGGCGCCGACGAACTTCTGGTAGGCCTCGCCGAAGCCGTCAGGGTGGGTGATGACGCCTTCGTCGAAACCCAGCCCCTGCTGGTCGCCGGGCACGTTGAGCGGCGCCACCTCCGACGACATGAAGCGACCCGCCTCGTCCAGCAGCGCCCCGGCAGTCTCCAGATCGGCGTGCGCGAACTGCTCATGAGCGGCCAGCCCGTCCAGATCGGCGATGTGCTCAAGCACGAACATCATGTCGTCAACAGGAGCCGAGTACTCAGACATCACAACCTCGCAAAACGCCTTAGCCGGTGCCGGAACATCGCAGTGCAGGACCAACCTGCAAACAGACTATGGACTTGCGCCGGTAGGCACAGATGCCAGAGCTGTGGAGGCGGCGGCGAATTCTGCGACGTTGCGACCTGCCGGATCGCGGTCGCAGAATTCGCCGCCGCCTCCACAGCGGGCGCATCCTCTGGACTACAGCCCGATGCGATCGAGAACCGTGGGGGTGTCGGCAAGGAGTCCCGTGTAGAAGGTGCCGAACTCGCCATAGATGGCACTCGCCTCATCGAAGCGCATCGTGTACACGACCTCCTTGAGGTCATCAAGATGCTCGCCGAACAGCGTGACCCCCCACTCGAAGTCGTCAACGCCAGTAGATCCAGTAACGACCTGCAGGATCCGGCCCCGGAACTTGCGGCCAGACGTGCCGTGCTCGTACATCAGCTCACGCCGCTCGTCGTAGGGCAGCGTGAACCAGTTGCCGCTGCCGGGGGCCACCGCACCACGCCGCTTCGACATGGGATAGAAGCAGAACGCCCGCTTGCCCTCAGGCGGCAGCTGCGGGTACAGCCGGGGCGTCTTCATCTCCGGCGGCAGGTCGGGCGCGTACTCGCTCACCTCGGTCATCGAGACGTAGCTGTCGGCAACGTCGAGACCCGCCTGCTGCAGCAGCGTCTGCAGGCGGCGCAACCGCCACAGGTCGGGGCCGAGCGCCATGAAGCCGACATCGGCCTTGTGTCCCAGCACGGCCACGGTCAGCACCTGGTGGTCGTCGTCGACGGTGTCAGTCACCGCAGCGAGCACACCGGCGCGGTCGGCGGCGGGAGCCAGCTTGCAGAACAGGTGCAGCACACCCCAGCCGACCGACGTGGTCACCTCCGGCATCTGTGACACCCGCGCAGCCTATGAATTCGCCGTCGCGCCCGCTGGCGTCTCGCCGAGGCGCTCGGGAACCCCCGCCAGGCTGCCGCTGTACACGTTCAGCTCGTCACCGCGTGCAAAGCCGGCGAGCGTGATCGCCGCAGCCCGCGCCGACTCGATGGCCAGCGAGCTGGGAGCGCTGACGGCGATGAGCGTGCCGATTCCCGCTGCCCAGGCCTTCTGCACCATCTCGAAACTGGCCCGACCGCTCACGAACAGCGCCATCACTGCAGCGTCGTCACGCCCGTCCAGGAGACGCCTTCCGATCACCTTGTCGACCGCGTTGTGGCGCCCGATGTCCTCGCGCAGCACATCGATACGACCCTCGGCGTCGAAGGTCGCGGCGGCATGCAGCCCGCCGGTGCGGCCGAACATCTCCTGTGCAGCGGGCACTGCAGCCAGGGCCGCGTGCACCGCATCGACGCTGAATTGGCGGGTGCCGTCCAGCGGTCCCAGGCGGGCGGCCATGTCGGTGATGGTGGTGCTGCCGCAGATGCCGCAGGCGGCGCTGACGTTGCCGAGGCGCGGCATCGGCACCGGCGCCTTGCCGCCGGTCTCCACGGTGACGACGTTGTACTCGAACTCGGCCGCCGGGCCCTCGCCGCAGTAGCGGACCCCTGTCACCGCCGCGCCGCCGAGCAGCCCGTCGCCCGCGCAGAAGCCCACCGCGAGCTCGTAATCATTCCCCGGTGTGCGCATGGTGGTGGCCACCATGTGCCCGTCGAGGCGGATCTCGAGCGGCTCTTCGACCACCACCTCATCGGGCGTCCGCCGCCACTCGCGGTGCCGCAGGCGGTCCACCAGCACCCGCATCGTGCGCCCCCGCCGCATCCGGTCAGGGTACTGGCACCCCCCGCACCGCTCAGGCAGACATCGGGTGTCAGACGCGAATCGGCCCGGGTGAAGCACCCGGGCCGATTCGATTGGGTTGGGCTGTTCTTGGGGTTGGGAAGGCTCCCGCTAGAAGTCCATGTCGGGCATGCCGGGAGCGCCGCCGCCCGCATCGGGCTCGTCGCAGATCACGGCCTCGGTGGTGAGGAACAGCGCAGCGATCGACGCCGCGTTCTGCAGCGCCGACAGCGTCACCTTGGCAGCATCGATCACACCGGCGCCGACCAGGTCCTCGTACTCGCCGGTGGCGGCGTTGAGACCCATCGCGCCGTCGAGGTCGCGCACCTTGCTGACCACTACGCCGCCTTCGAGGCCGGCGTTCTCGGCAATCTGCTTCAGCGGTCCGGCCAGCGCGCGCTCCACGAGCCTGGCGCCGGTGGACTCGTCGCCGTCGAGACCGTCTGCAACGGCGCTCACTGCCTGCTCGGCACGCACCAGCGTGACGCCTCCGCCGGCCACCACGCCGGCCTCGATGGCCGCCTTGGTGGTGCTGACTGCGTCCTCGATGCGGTGCTTCTTCTCTTTCAGCTCGACCTCGGTGGCCGCGCCGACACGCAGCACCGCCACGCCGCCGGACAGCTTCGCCAGCCGCTCCTGCAGCTTCTCGCGGTCGTAGTCGGAGTCGGTGTTGTCGATCTCGTTCTTGATCTGCTCGATCCGGCCGCGCACCTCGGCCTCGTCGCCGGAGCCCTCGATGATGGTCGTCTCGTCCTTGGTGACCACCACGCGCCGGGCGGTGCCCAGCAGGTCGAGCGTGGTGTTCTCCAGCTTGAGGCCGACGTCCTCGCTGATGACCTGGCCGCCGGTGAGGATGGCCATGTCGGCCAGCATCGCCTTGCGGCGGTCGCCGAAGCCGGGTGCCTTCACAGCCGCCGAGCGGATGGTGCCGCGGATCTTGTTGACCACGAGCGTGGCGAGGGCCTCGCCCTCGACGTCCTCGGCGATGATCACGAGCGGCTTGCCCGCCTGGGTGACCTTCTCGAGCACCGGCAGCACGTCACGGACCG
Organism: Candidatus Poriferisodalis sp.; assembly: GCF_965208925.1. GTDB lineage: Bacteria > Actinomycetota > Acidimicrobiia > Acidimicrobiales > Poriferisodalaceae > Poriferisodalis. The sequence goes on from NZ_OZ242364.1 coordinate 787,479, forward strand.
CGGAGATCTTGCCCTGCATGAACAGCAGGTACGCGTCGTCGAGCACCGCTTCCTGCGAGTCGGGATCGGTGACGAAGTAGGGCGAGATGTAGCCCTTGTCGAAGCGCATGCCCTCGACCAGGTCCATCTCGAGGCCGAACGTCTGCGATTCCTCGACGGTGATCACGCCGTCCTTGCCGACCTTGTCGAACGCATCACTGATCAGCTGGCCGATGTCGCCGTCGGCGGCAGAGATGGCGGCCACCTGCGCGACATGGGTCTTGGAGTCGGTGACGCTGATCGACATGTCCTCGATGGCGCCCACGGCGGCGTCGACGCCGGCCTCGATGCCCCGCTTGACGGCCATCGGGTTGGCGCCCGCAGCCACGTTGCGCAGGCCGTCGCGCACCATGGTCCACGCCAGCACGGTGGCCGTGGTGGTGCCGTCGCCGGCGACGTCGTCGGTCTTCTTGGCGACTTCCTTGACCAGCTCGGCGCCGATGCGCTCCACCGGGTCCTCCAGCTCGATGTCCTTCGCGATGGACACGCCGTCGTTGGTGATGGTGGGCGCGCCCCACTTCTTGTCGAGCACGACGTTGCGACCCTTGGGCCCCAACGTGACGCGCACTGCGTCGGCGAGCTGGTTCATGCCCGACTCGAGTGCGCGGCGGGCCTCGTCGTCGAACGTGATCATCTTGGCCATATCGGCTGGCTCCTGTCTCGGATGATTCTCGGGAGGGGTGACTGGGCGTCACGATGCCGCTGCGTTCGCAGCAGCCGTTAGCACTCTAGAGATGAGAGTGCTAACCGCCAACCTGTCAGAGGAGACTCGCGGCGGCCTCCGCGGCGGCATCGCGGATCGCTGACAGCGTGTCGCCCATCGACCGCTCGGCCCCGTAGCGCTCGGACAGCACCACCAGGCTCGTGGCCGGGACGTCCCCGGCCGGCGGGCGCCAGTCGGCAAGACCGGCATCGACGTCGCGCGCGCCCACCACGACACCTACGGGCACACCGGATTCGGCGGCGATCTCCAGCACACCGCCCACGACCTTCCCGTCGAACGAGCTCGCATCGAGCCGTCCCTCGCCGGTGATGACCAGATCGGCGCCGTCGATCGCGTCGGGCAGGCCGATCTCGGTCGCGACGACGTCGAATCCCGGTGCCAACTCGGCTCGGAGACCGGCTGCGAGACCGCCAGCCAAGCCGCCCGCGGCACCTGCGCTTCGCATCTCGCTGATGTCCACGCCGTAGCGCTCGCGGTACAGGTCCACGAGCCGCTCGAGACGACGGGTGAGCAACTCGATCTGCGGCGGCGACGCCCCCTTCTGCGGGCCGAAGATACGCGCAGCATCGCAGAAGCGAGTGCGGACATCGCAGGCCACCACCACCGAGACACCAGCGAGGCGGGCCAGCGGCGACATCGCGTCGAGCGCGCCGAGCCCGCCGTCGGTGGTCGCCGAGCCGCCCACGCCCACGATGACCCGGCGCGCGCCGCTGGCGACCGCTTCGGCTATCAGCTCGCCAGTGCCAGCGGTGGTCGCGGCGAGCGGGTCGTTGCCCTCGGCGCCGCCTGCCAGCAGCAGTCCGCTGGCTCTGGCCATCTCCACGATCGCAACGTCGCCATCGAGCCGCCACCCGGCTTCGGTCCGGTCCCGCAACGGCCCGATCACCAAGGAAGTGCGATTCGGTCCGCCCAGCGCATCGAGCGTGCCCTCGCCGCCATCCGCCACGGGCAGGCAGACGACCTCGGCGTGCGAGCCGAGGTGCCTGCGCACGCCGTCCGCGATCGCTGCGGCCACTTCCGCAGCGGACGCTGTGCCGCGGAACTTGTCCGGGCACGCGACGACCCGCATGATGACGGCCCGCTACTCGGCCAGATCGGTCCCCAGCGCCACCAGCACGTCGGGCGTCTCGAAGCCTTGAACGGCTGATGTGTCTGCCAGCATCGGGAACACGTCGTTGTCGGCGTCGAGCTCCAGCACCCCCGCAATCGCCCGCGCTTCGAGCAGCGAGCCCGGCTGGTAGTAGATGCGCGTCCGGTCGATCGGCGTCCCCACGTAGTTGGTCGGTGTCTTGGTGATGTAGCTCAGGGTCTTGAACCGGTCGGTGAGCCGCCCCGCGGCGCCTCGGACAGTCGTGGAGTTGGCAACCTGCACTGATACTTCGGCCGCTGGTCTCGGCTGGAACGGCTCGGCGCCCGCCGAGGTGGTGTCGGTGGCGGGTGCGGCCGTGACCGTGGTGGCCACGGTGGCGACCGTGCCCGAGCCGGCGTCGCCGGCATCGGCGGCGGCGCTCGTGGGCGTGGGCGCCTCTGTGGCCGTCGGGAGCGTGTCGCCGGGTGCGGCAGGCGGGGCTGTGTCGGTCACGGTGGTGTCTTCTGGGTCGTCGACCGAGCGGAGCAGCAGCACGCCCACGACGACGGCAACCAGCACCAGCAGCAACCCGCGCACTGCGGCGCCGCTGTTGGATTCGCCAGCTTGGCTGTTCATCGCTGTGAGCGTAGAACCAAAGATGCGCTGCCGGGTGTACCCCTCAGCACCTAGTTTGCGGACGGACCCCAACTGTTCGATCGAGCACCGACCGTGAGAGCCAGCCCATGAGTGCCAGCCCAACGAACGTCAGCCCAATGAACGTCAGCATCGTGGACCACCCGGTAGCCGCAGCCCTGCTTACCCGGCTGCGCGACAAGGACACCGCCGTCGAGGAGTTCCGCCAGCGGCTCGACGCGCTGACGTTCCTGCTGGTGTCAGAGGCGCTCACCGATGCGTCATCGGCAAGCGAGCCGGTGGAGACGCCGCTCGGACCCGCTGACGGCTCGCGCCTCGAGCCGATGCCGGCGATCGTGCCCGTCCTGCGCGCCGGGCTGGGAATGCTCGATGCGGCGCTGCGGCTGCTGCCTGCTGCGCCGGTGGGCTTCGTGGGGATGCGCAGGATCGAGACTTCCGACGGTGTCGGTCACGAGTGCTACCTCGAGTCGCTGCCGGGCGTGCTGGAGGAGCGACCGGTGCTGGTGCTCGACCCGATGCTGGCGACGGGCGGCTCGGCAGCGGCGGTGATCCGGTTGCTCGCGGAGTCGGGTGTCGGCCCGGTGACGATGGTGTGCACGCTCGCTGCACCCGAGGGGATCGCTGCTCTGCAGCGCAGCGCCGCCGATGTCCGGATCGTGACCGCCGCCGTCGACAGTCACCTCGACGAACGGGCCTTCATCGTTCCCGGCCTGGGCGATGCCGGCGATCGCCTCTACGGCTCGGCCTGAACGGTTGCCTCCCGCCCTTGCCTCCCGCTCTTGTTCGCTTCGCTCACGGGCCGCTCGGGCCACGGCTTCGCCTATCGGCTCAGCCTCTGAGCTGCGCCATCGTCGGCAGGCTCGGCTGCGCACCCGCGACGGTCACCGCCCAAGCACCGGCTCGCACAGCCAGGCGCGCTGCCTCGGTCACCGAGGCACCCGATGCCATGCCGACTGCGAACGCCCCTGCGAACGCGTCGCCGGCACCCGTGGCGTCGACCACGGCGACCCTTGGTGCGGCCACGGTGACTTCCACATCGGCATTGGCCGCCGTGTCGGCCGTGCGCGGCGGGTGAACGACGCAGCCCGCCGCGCCCCGCGTCTCCACGAGCACCGCTTCGGGACGCAGCTCGGGAAGAGTGCCGGCGGCGTCAGGGTGACGCAACTGCCCGGCCTCGGTGCGATTCACGATGACGACGTCGGCCAGCGGCAGCACTGCGGGGGCAACGTCGTTGTACGGGGCCGGGTTCACCATCACGGTCACACCGTGTTCGCGGGCGATCTCGGCGGCGGTCCGGGCGGCCTGCGCGCTCACCTCGCCCTGCAGCAGCAGCGCATCGGCCGCGGCGATTTGGGCGGCGGCGGCCTGCACGCCACCGGCATCCAGCGATGCGTTGGCGCCTGCCGCCACCACGATCGACACGTCATCGGGATCGACCGTGATGACAGCCAAGCCGGTCGGAATATCGACGCTGGCGACATGCCGGCAGCCGATCCCCTCCGCCTCGAGACCCGAGCGCAGCCACCGGCCCTGCTCGTCGTCGCCGACCCGGCCGACCATCACCACCTCGGCGCCCAAGCGGGCTGCCGCAACCGCCTGGTTGGCGCCCTTGCCACCACGGAACCACGCGATCCGCTCGGCGTGCAGGGTCTCGTCGGGCGACGGCCGGCGCGGCACCCACAGCGTCACGTCGGCGTTCAGGCTGCCGACGACGACGATCTTCGGCGCGCTCATGGCGTGGCCTCGCAGGCCACGGAAGGCAACGCCACGGTCGGGGCCGCCGGCAAGTCACGCACCCAGTCCCACAACGCTGCCGCGTCCGAACCGGTGAGCATGGCGAACTTGGCTTCGAGCTCGGCGGCACTCAGGGGGTCATGCATGGATCCCTTCTGGCCGCACACCGAGCGCTCCAGCACGCTGCCGTCTCGCAGCGTGATGCGCACCGAGCCGCCCATCGTGTGTGCGTAGGTGGCATCCCAGCGCGCATCGGCAGTGACGGCCACGACCTTCGACTGCAGCTCGACGAGCTCGGCATCGGCGATCCGATCCGCGCTGTAGGTGGCGGGATCCGCGGGATCCGCTGCGAGTGCCGCCGCGATGTTCCACGGACCGGAGTACTGCGCAGCCAGCACCGACGTGGTGCCGTCCCCGCTGTTGTGAACGGCCGCCTTGGTGGGTGCGGTCGCCTCGATGCGCTCGATCATGTCGGGCCGCAGCCCGTGGGCCGCGCGCAGTTCCACGGTGGCCTGGATCAGCGGGTGGATGTCGCTGCATGCCGCCCACGGCTTGACCGTGATCTCGTCCAGCATCCAGCGGCTCCCGAGATCGTCGGTCAGCAGCTCGACCCGGGGCTCGTCGCCGAATACCCGGCAGAAGCCGTAAGTGCCGGCCAGCCCGTCGGCCGGCCCTTCGAAGCCGCCTGCGGCCAGCCGTGCCGCCATCACGCCGCCCTCGGCGGCGCGACCCGCGTGGAGGCGCTTGGTCTGGCCGCCGGAGGATGCGAACTCCATCGTCCCCGACGCCAGCGTGGCGGCGATCCCCAGCGCGTGGCGCAGCCTGCCGGCGTCCAGACCCAGCAGGCGGGCCGCGGCCGCGGCCGACCCGAAGACACCGCACATCGAAGTGGGATGGAAGCCCCGCAGCATGTGCACGGCGGGCCCGACTGCGATCCCGGCACGGCCCATGGCCTCGTAGCCGACGACGACGGCTTCCAGCGCATCGGCACCACCGGCACCCAGTTCTTCGGCTAGCGCCAGCACAGCGGGCACCACCACCGCGCCGGGATGGGAGATCGATTCCTCGTGGACGTCGTCGAGCTCGAACGCGTGCGCGGCCGCGCCGTTGGCGAAGGCGGCCATAGCGGCCGTGGTGCGACCCCCGCCGATGATCGGCGAGCTGCCCGAGCCGCCGGTCCCGCGGGCGTAGTCCGCGGCCGTGCGCGCCCACGGCAGCGCCGCGCCATAGATCATGCAGCCGAGCGTGTCGGCAACGCAGTCCTGCGCGATGTCGGTCAGACGCGCCGGTACCGAGCCCCCCAACGCCACCAGGAATTCAGCCAACTCGGCAGTGGGATTGGTCGCGTCGTCGGCCGCCATCAGCCCCATCGAACCAGAAACAGCGAGCCGAGAGGCTCAGCCGCGTCCGGGCTCCAGCGCCGTCTGGGCCAGCGATCCGAGGTGGGCCACCGAGTCCTCGCTGTGCACGGTGCCGACGCCGGAGGGCTCGCAGACGAGCGGCCCGGGGCTGTACCCACGGCTGCGGAGCCCTCGTTGCACGGATTCCACCAAGCCGAAGTCCTCAGTGGCCGTCGTCTGCCAGTCCAGGTCGATGACCTCGCGCTGCACCTCGGAGGGCTCCGCCGTGTCCAGCCAGAACTCTCGCACCAGCAGCGTCCGGTCGACGCCGAGCGGCACCCAGCGGAAGGTGTTGACCACCTGGCCGGGATACACCTGGATCGCCGAGGCGGGCCAGACGAAGTAGGCGACATAGTCGGCGCCCTCATCGAGGCGCGTGTAGCCCGAGCGCTCGGCTGGGGCGCCCCGTGCGAAGTGGCGGATCACCTTGCCCTCGCAGCTGATGCGATAGCTGGCCGGGTCCACCACGCCGGTCGTGAACGAGCGGTGCACGTTCGGGCAGTGGTAGCACTCGTTGTAGTTCTCGACCACGACCTTCCAGTTCGCCGCCATGACATGGGTGTTGCGCCAGCTCAGCACCCGCTCGGGCGCAGCGGGAGCGTTCGCCAGCAGCTCGGATTCCACCCCGGGTGCCACCTGCGCCAAGGTGGGCGCGCCTTCGTCGAGGTTCACGAAAATGAACCCGCCCAGGCGCTCGAGGCGCACCGACGGCAGGCAGATCTCACCGACGTCCCGGCTGCGGGCACTGGCCAGCGTGCCGTCGAGCGCGTACACCCATGCGTGGTAGGGGCACGTGATGAGACCCGGCACGGTGAGCGTCTCGCCGCCGGGCTGCGGAGGCCCGAACAGCTCGTGACCCCGGTGCTGGCACACGTTGTAGAACGCGCCGAGCCGGCCGCCATTGTTGACCACGAACACCGACTCGTCGCCGACCGAGGCGGTGAGCACCTGCCCATGGGTCGCCACTTGGGATTCGTGGCCGACCATCACCCAGGATCGGGCGAACACCGCGTCCAGCTCGGCATCGAAGATCGCTGGGTCGGTGTAGTGGCGGGCTGCGAGCGCCCGGCTCACGGAAGGTCCCCCAGTGCGGCCACGAGCTTGTTCATGCGCTCGCGGAAGCCGACATCGGCGCGCAGGAATCTCTGGCCGAGGCCGCGGAAAGACACGGCGCCGTCCTTGGTGATCACCCCCCGTTCGAGCAGCGATTGCCACACGCCGGTGGAGCTCAGCTCCGGGTCCAGCAGCTCGATGAGGAAGAAGTTCGACCGGGAGCCCTCCACGCAGCGGAACCGGTCGAGCTTGGTGTCGAACAGGTCCTGCGCGTAGGCGCGTGCGTCGCAGATCACCTCGATGGTGCGCTGCACGAACTCGTGGTCGCCCAGAGCCGCTACGCCCCCGGCGATCTGCAGCTGACCGACGTTCCAGGTGGGCTTCGCGGCCAGCAGCGCGTCGATGATCCCGGATTGGGCCACGCCGAACCCCAGCCGGAGCCCAGCCAGCCCGTACACCTTCGAGAACGTGCGCAGCACGATGAGGTTCGGGTACTCGGCCACCAGCCCGATGCCGCCGGGGTCGCCCGAGTAGTGCACGTAGGCCTCGTCGAGCACGACGAGGCAGTGCGAGGCGGCCTCGATGACGCGCCGCAGGTCGCTTTCCGCTGTCCACGTACCCGACGGCGAGTGAGGGTTGGTGACGAACACGATCTTGTGCTCGGGACGGATCGCCGCGACGTAGGCGTCGATGTCCAGCGCCATCGTCTGGGCGTCGGTCGCCTCGTATCGCAGGTCGGCAACCCGTCCTTCCGCTTCTGCGAACAGGTGGTACATCGGGAAGCAGGGCGCCGGCATCAGGATGGGCTCGCCTTGCCCTGCGTAGGCGCGGATGAGCACCGAGATGATCTCGGTCTCGCCGGCGCCGCAGAGGTAGTTGCCTGGCTCGTAGCCGTAGGTCTCGGCCAGCCGCTCGCGCAGCGGCTCGGCGGTCCACGACGGGTAGATCTGCATCCGCCCGATCGCGTCCGCCACTGCAGCCTGCGCGGCCGGGGACGGACCGTAGGGATTCTCGGCCGAGCCGAGCTTGGTGATGTCTTCGAGGCGCAGCCCGTAGCGCTGTGCCACCTCGTCGGCGGCGAGGCCCGGCACGTAGTACTCCGGATGCTTCAACGCCGCGTGAACCGCTCCGGGCACCTGTGTATGGTCAGCCGCCACTGGGCGGTATTCTGCCGCACGCCGGGACCGCATCGTGACCAAGGTGAGGGTGCATGAGCCTGCCCGATTCGACGCGAGTCGCGGTTGTCGGGGGCGGCATCTGCGGCGCCAGCCTGCTGTATCACCTGGCCCACGAGGGCTGGGGCGACACGCTGCTCATCGAGAAGGGCGAGCTGACGTCGGGCTCCACCTGGCACGCCGCCGGTCAGGTCACCCATTCGGTCTCCGGGTACACGCTGGCGGCCATGCGGCGCTACGCCTGCGAGCTGTACGACAGCCTCCCAGCAGAGTCCGGCGTGGAAACGACCTGGCACCGCAGCGGCAGCTTCCGGATCGCGTACCACGACGAAGAAGTGGACTGGCTGCGGGCGCAGCTCGGCCTCGCCGACTACGTCGGCAACGAGATGGACTGGGTGGGCCCCGAGTTCATCACCGAACGGCACCCCTTCTTCGACACCTCCGAGGTGCAGGGCGCGGTGTGGACGCCCAACGACGGTCATGTCGATCCCACCGGCGCCACCAATGCGCTGGTGGCCGTGGCCCGGCAGCGGGGCGCGCAGCTGAGCCGCCGCAACCGCGTCATCGAGATCGTCCGGCGAGCCGACGGCACCTTCGATGTCGTCACCGAAGCCGGCACGGTGCACGCCGAGCACGTCGTGAACGCCGCCGGCTGCTACGCGCACCAGGTGGCGCAGATGGTCGGGCTGGCGGTGCCGATGGCCAACGCGCTGCACTCGTACTTCGTGACCACGCCGGTGCCTGAGTTCGCCGAACTCGACACCGAATTGCCGGTGGTGCGCGACGACTACGTCTCGGGCTACATCCGCCAGGAACAGGACGCCGGGCTCATCGGCATCTACGAGCAGCGCAACGCCGAGTCGGTCTGGGCGGACGGGCCCGGCTGGGACTTGGAGAACCCGCTGTTCGATGCCGACTACGACCGGGTCGGGCTGTGGCTGGAGCGAGCGTTCGAGCGGGTGCCGATCCTGGCCGACCACGGCATCCGCCGCGTCATCCGCGGGGCGATCGCGCACACCCCCGACGGCGATCCGCTCATCGGCCCCTCAGGCGTGCCGAACTTCTGGCAGTTCGCCGGTGTGCAGGTGGGACTGGCCGACGGTCCCGGGTTGGGCCGGGAGCTGGCCCGCTGGATGGTGCACGGCGAGACCGACCTGAGCCTGCGGGCCTACGACGCCCGGCGTTTCGGATACATCGCGCCGGGCGACGTAGCCACCTACGGGCGCACCAAGGGCACCGAGGACTACGAGTTCCGCCACCAGACGCCGCTGCCCGGCCTCGAACGGCCCGAGGCTCGGCCCTACCGCAACTCGCCGGCGCTGGTGCCGCTGTCGGACGCGGGCGCAGTCTTCACCCAGGTGTACGGCTGGGAGCGGCCCAAGTGGTTTCCCCCGGCGGCAGGGCTGCCCCAGCGCGACGTGGTCTCGTTCCGCCGCACCGACTGGTTCGAGGTGGCCGCGGCCGAGGCCGCCGCGGTGCGCGAGCGGGTCGGGGTCATCGACTCGACGGCGTTCGCCAAGTTCGACCTCGTCGGGCCGGATGCTGCAGCGGTGCTGGACCGGCTGACCACGAACCGGCTGCCGGCACACGGCCGCATCTCGCTGACGTACACGCTGACGCCGACCGGACGGATCGAGGGCGAGCTGACCGTCTCCCGGCTCGGCCCCGAGCACTTCTACCTGGTGTCGGCCGCAGTGTTCGAGCTGAAGGAGCGGGAGTTCTTTGAGACGCACTGGCCGGCGGGCGCCGACGCGCGGCTGATCACCTGCTCAAGCGACTTCGGCGTGCTGACGCTGGCGGGTCCGCGGTCACGCGACGTGCTGGGCGCCTGCACCGATGCCGACTTGAGCAACGACGCTTTCCGCTGGCTGTCGTGCCAAGAGATCACGGTGGCCGGCATCCCGGGCGTGCGGGCGCTGCGTGTGGGGTTCACGGGCGAGCTGGGCTGGGAGCTGCACGTGCCGCTCGAACGCATCGCTGACCTGTATGGGGCCTTGAGCGAGGCCGGCGAGCCGCACGGCATGGCGAACGTCGGGAACCACGCCACCGAGGGCCTGCGGATGGAGAAGCGGTACATGATCAGCCGCGACCTCACCCATGACGTCACCCCCGACGAGGCCGGCATCGGGCGTTTCGTGAAGCCCGACAAGGGCGGCTTCGTCGGGCGCGACGCGCTGCTGGCGCGCCGTGCGGCCGCCGGCAGCGGTGAGCGGCCGTGGCGCTGGAAGCTGGCGTACCTGGCCGTCGACACCGACGTGGCCGAGGTCGGCGGCAGTGATGCGGTCTACCGGGATGGCCGCCCGGTCGGGCTGGTGACCACCGGCGCGTACGGCTTCTGGGTGGGCCAGGGTCTGGCGTTCGCCTACCTGAACCCGGCCGACGCCGAGCCGGGCACTGCGTTGACGGTGCGTGTCCTCGGCGAGCACCGCCCAGCGCGGGTGCTCAGCGAGCCCATCTACGACCCGTCGTCGGCAAGGCTGCGCCAATGAGCACTCCGGCGACGATGCGTGCGGCGCTGCTGGTGGGCCATGGCGGTCCCGAGATGATCGAGGTGCGCGACGACGTGCCGGTGCCGGTGCCCGGCCCCGACGAGGTGCTCATCAAGGTGGCGGCGTGCGGCATCAACAACACCGACATCAACACGCGTGTGGCCTGGTACAGCAAGTCGGTGACGGAGGCGACTTCGGGCGAGGGATACGCGGACGCCGATGCGGCAGATTCCACCTGGGGCGGCCGGGGCGTGGAGTTTCCCCGCATCCAGGGCGCCGACGTCGCCGGCCGGGTGATTGCCGCCGGGGACGCGGCCGATGCAGGCCTCGTGGACCGGCGAATCATCGTGGAGCCGTGGCTGAAGGACCCTGCTGATCCCACCAACCGGAGCAAGGCGCGCTATCTCGGCAGCGAGGCGGACGGCGGCTTCGCGGAGTACGTCGTGGTGCCGGCCGTCAACGTCTACCCGGTCGAGACTGGGCTGTCGGATGCCGAGCTGGCGACCTTCGCCTGCGCCTCGTCGACGGCCGAGCACATGCTCCAGCGCATCGGTCTCGCCCGCGGCGAGCGCATTGCGGTGCCCGGCGCAAGCGGCGGCGTGGGCTCGGCGCTGGTGCAACTCGCTAGACGGCGAGGCGCCCGGGTGGTGGCCGTCGCCGGCGCTTCCAAGATGGCGCAGGTGCTGGAACTCGGGGCCGATGTGGTGGTGCCGCGGCAGGGTCCCGAACACGACGTCGCTGCGGCGATCGAAGCCAACGGCGGGCCGTTCGACGCGGTCGCTGACGTCGTCGGCGGCAGCGCAGTCGCCCCATGGCTCGATGGGCTGGCAGGCCGCGGCCGCTACGTGACATCGGGGGCCATTGCCGGTCCGATGGTGGAGCTGGATCTGCGCACGCTGTACCTCAACGACTTGGAGCTGTACGGCGCCACGATCTACGGACCGGGGCTCTTTGCGGATCTGGTCGGCTACATCGAGCGTGGCGAGATCCGCCCGGTGCTCGGCGGCACGTTCCCCCTCGAGCGCATTCGCGAGGCTCAGGAGGCGTTCGTGCGCAAGGAGCACTTCGGCAATCTCGTGATCACCCTCTGAGCGTTCGCTGCGGTGAATTTCCCCGCTGGCGAGCCCGAGGTGGGAATCGAACCCACAACCCCCGCTTTACAAGAGCGGTGCTCTGGCCGTTGAGCTACTCGGGCGCCGGTCCCAGCGTATGGCCGCGCCTGCGGGTGCGGGCGATGTCGAACAGGGCCACGGCTGCGGCCGCTGCCACGTTGAGCGACTCGATGCGCCCGAGCACAGGGATCGACACCACCTGGTCACATCGGCGCTCCACCAGCTCCGACAGTCCCCTGCCTTCAGCACCGAGCACCAATACCAGCGGCTCGTCGCCGACCCGGAGTGACTCGAGCCCGTCCGGTGCGTGACCGTCGAGGCCGATGGCCCACAGGCCGGCATCGCGGAGCTTGGCGAGCGCAGCGGGCAGACCGCCGACCAAGGCGATGGGCAGGTATTCGATGGCACCCGCAGCAGCCTTCACCGCGGCCGGTGTGAGGTTCGCCGAGCGGTGGCTGGTGAGCACCACGCCGGTGGCACCGGCGACCTCAGCCGTGCGCAGGATGGCGCCGAGATTGCCCGGGTCGGTGACGCCGTCAGTGGCCACGACGAGCGGCAGCGAGTTGCCCACAGGTCGCGCCAGCTCTTCCAGCGGCACGGGTTGAACGGCAGCGGCCTTGGCGATCACGCCCTGCGGCGCAGCCGTGAGTGCTGCCTCGTCCAGCTTGCGGCGGGTGACCTCGCGCACCGGCACCCGCCGGTCGCCGGCGAGGTCGACGATCTCGGCCAGCGTGGCGGCCGAGTGCGCGTCCTCCGAGATCAGCACCTCGTGCACCTTGCGTTTGCCGGCGCGCAGCAGCTCGCGCACGGCCTGCCGGCCTTCGACGTGATCGCCACCGAGCCCCCGCGGCCGCGCCTCGTCACGCCGGTCGGCGGTCTGTGCATTGCGGTCAGATCGACGACCGGGTCCGGATTGGTTTGCTGAGCCAGCGCGCCGCTGCGACGATCCGCCCCCACGGCCCGAATTCCGGGTGCCCCGCGTGACGCGCGGCGGCGCAGCACCCCGCCTGCTGCGCCCCGGGGGGGTGCCACGCTGCTTGCCCCGACCCGCACTCATCGCTCTTCGCTGGCCATTCGCGCCGATAGCTGCTCGCCGCCGGATCGGCGTGTCACCAGCGCCAAGGCGTGGGCCACGATGCCGTCGCTGCCGCCGAGACCCTCGGTGCGCTTGCCGCACACCGTGACCGGTCCGCCCGCCGCACCGCTCAGCCGCTCCTGCATCTCATCGCGATGAGGAGCGATCATCGGCCGATCGCAGATCACCGTGCAATCGGCATTGGCCAACTGCCAGCCGCCCTCAGCAAGCAGCGCCGAGACCTGCAGCAGCATCTCGATGCTGTCAGCACCACGCCAGCGCTCATCGCTGTCAGGAAAGTGCGTGCCGATGTCCCCGAGCCCGGCAGCGCTCAACATCGCATCGATCACCGCATGCGCAACGACATCAGCATCGCTGTGGCCTTCCAGCGTCTGTTCACCGGGAAACCGGACCCCGCCCAGCACCAGCGTCCGCCCCCCGCCATCAGCACCATCAGCAAACGGATGGGCGTCATACCCATGCCCCACCCGCATCGCAGGCCCAGCCCCGCTGTCAGCAGCACTCACGCCAGTTGACGCTAGAGCCCGCCGCTCGCAGCGCCGCCACCCAGCAAGGCGTCCACGACGACCAGGTCCGCGGCAGTCGTGACCTTGTGCGCCGCCGCCTCGCCCGGCACGGCCATCACGTTGCCACCCGCAGCCTCTACCAGCGCCGCATCGTCAGTGGCCTCAGGCTCCCCGACATGCGCTGCCACCAGCACCTCCCGCCGAAACGCCTGCGGCGTCTGGACAGCAAAGAGTCCCGAACGATCCACGGTCCCAGCGACGACACCACCCGAGTTGCCCCATTCCGGCACACGCTTCAGCGTGTCGCTCACCGGCAGCACCGGCACCGCAGCATCGGCCCCACCCCGAACAGCAGCAATCACGCCCGCAAACAACCCGGCAGAAGCCCCCGGCCGAGCAGCGTCATGACACACCACCACATCGACGTCATCCGGAACGGTCCCCAACCCAGCCCGAACAGACCCAGACCGAGTCCCCCCACCCGCCACGACGGCATCCACCCCTGAGCCGAACCGATCGACCATGGACGGCGCCACCACCAGCGTCACCCCATCACACGCGGCAGACGCTGCCTCGACGCTCCAAGCGACCATCGAACGCCCAGCTACGGACACCGTCACCTTCGTAGCGCCGTCAGCCCCCGCCCCAAACCGAGTCCCCGCGCCAGCAGCCAAAACAAGAGCCCAGGCCCGTCCCACCAGCCCAGTCTGCCCGGGGATGACACGACGAGACGAGGGCTGCGGAGGGGCCGGTGTGCCCGCGCGCAGTTATGAAGCGCCCCTGTGACCCCGCGCCAGCGCACGAAGCGCTTCATCTGTTTGAAGCACGGGTACACCGGCCCCTCCACAGCCCGGGCACACACGCTGGCAGCACCGCGGCTGTTTGAAGCACGGGTGCGCCGGCCCCTCCGCAGCCCGGATTCATGAGGGTGCCCAAGAGGCTGGCATGACTGCGCCCTGACGCTGAAGCACCACAGATGACAGCTAGATAGTCATAGTTACAACTATCAACCATCTACGCTGGCTGGAAACTCGGCTTTGAGACGTCTGCTGACGTCCGGCCGACAAGGGGGCGTCGTGTCGTGGGGACGGTTCGTCGGCAGGCGTGGCGCGGTGCCCGCGGGAGTTCGGGGGCGGTTGCTCACGCCGTCGCACCGGCTGGCGGCGATTGCCGCTCTGCTGGCCGCCACCGCCGCAGGCGTGCTGGCGTGGCAGGCGGACAGCGCGGGTGCCGACGCGTCGTGCGCTGAGGCCCCCACCAATCTGACCGCGGACCTCGGCGACGACGGCACCAGCGTCGAACTGGCCTGGGAGGCGTCGATCTGCGACCCGGTTACCTATGCCGTGTACCGGCGCACCATGACCGACCCCGCCAGCCGGATGACGCTGTTCGACACCGTCGAGGGCACGGTGCTCACCTACGCCGACACCACCGTCGAGGCGGGTTCGACGTACCGATATCGCATCCGCTCCAACAATCAGGGCCGGCGGTCCGGCTACGCCGAAGTCGCTGTGCCGGAGCAGACATCCGCAGAACCGGATGCGGGCAGTTCAGAGGGACCCGACGAGCAGGCGGAACCGACCGAGCGCTCCACCTTCCCCAGAAACGTGGTCAGCCTGGTCTCCAACCGGCACCTGACAGGAGGTGGCGGCGCCGCAATAGGGGGTGTGTCTGGCTCAGAGAACAGGGCAGCGAATGCGTTCACGACCGGAAGCGCAGACGGGTACACGCTCACCGAAGTCGTGCTCCGGCTAGCCACTGTCGAAGGAACCGCGGACGCCACGGTGACCATCAACGCCTCGAATGGCAGCAGCCCAGGAGACGTGCTCTACACGCTGACTGATCCGGCGACGCTCACCCAGAACGCTGCCAACACCTTCACCGCGCCGGACAACGCCGTGCTCGAGCCGAGCACGAGCTACTACCTCGTCATAGCGAACAGCACGACCGGAGCCAACAACGAGTTTCAAGTCAGACTGGACGAGGGTGACGCCGAGACCGGCCAGTCGGGCTGGTCCATCGCCAACGGCTATCGCCTCCACCAAGCCAACAGCTCCATCGTCTGGAATCTTCAGACGTTGTCGCTCCTCTTCGAATTGAAGGGTGAGGTTCGCACCAACAACGCTGCATCGGGCGCGCCGACGATCTCGGGGACCGCGACGGTGGGCGAGACGCTGACCGCGGCCACCAGCGGCATCACCGACGCCGACGGGCTGGTTGACGTGAGCTACAGCTACCAGTGGCTGCGGGTCGACTCCATGTCGAACGAGACCGAGATCGGCAGCGACTCCTCGAGCTACACGTTGGTCGACGCCGACGCGGGCAACAAGATCAAGGTGAAGGTCACCTTCACCGACGACGAGGGCTTCGCCGAGGAACTGACCAGCGCGGCGTACCCCGCCACCGGCACGATCGCGGCCGCGACGCCCGCCAACGCCGCGCCGACCTTCGATGAGGGATCGTCGACGACCCGCTCCGTGCCCGAGAACAGCGCGGCGGGCACCAACGTGGGCGCTGCGGTGGAGGCCATGGACACTGACACCGCCGACACCCTGACCTACTCGCTGGGCGGCGACGACGCGTCGTCATTCGATTTCGAGACCTCGACGGGCCAGATCAAAACCAAGTCAGGAGTCACCTACGACTTCGAGGGCACGATCGAGTACAGCGTGGCGGTGGGCGTGCGCGACTCCAAGGACGCCGACGGCAACGCGGACACGATCGAGGATGCCTCCATCGCCGTGACCATCACGCTCAGCGACGTGAACGAGGCGCCGGAGATCACCTCGACGGGGTCGTCGCACACCTCGCCCAGCGTCGCGGAGAACACCCCGACGTCAACGGTGGTGGCGACCTACACGGCCGCCGACCCCGACGCCGCCGACAGCACCCTGACGTGGTCGCTCACCGGCACCGACGCAGGCGACTTCACCATCACCCGCAACGCCGACGGCGACGGCGAGCTGAAGTTCAAGGTGTCGCCCAACTACGAGTCGGCCGCCGACGGCGACGCGATGAACGACTACAACGTCACCGTCAACGTGCGCGACGGACGCAACGCCAGCGGCGGCTCGGACTCCGCTGTGGACGACTCGCTGTCGGTGACCGTGACGGTGACCGACGTGAACGAGGCGCCGGCGATCACCACCCGGGGGTCGTCGCACACCGCACCCAGCGTCGCAGAGAACACCCCGACGTCAACGGTGGTGGCGACCTACACCGCCGCAGACCCCGACCCCGCTGACAGCACTTTGACGTGGTCGCTCAGCGGCACCGACGCAGGCGACTTCACCATCACGCGCAACGCCGACGGCGACGGAGAGCTGAAGTTCGTCAACTCGCCGAACTACGAGTCGAAGTCCAGCTACTCGCTCACCGTCAACGTGCGCGACGGACGCAACGCCAGCGGCAACTCGGACTCGGCTGTGGATGACTGGCTGCTGGTGACCGTGAGCGTCACCAACGTGGACGAGGCCGGCACGGTCACGGTCACGGGCACGCCGGCGGGTGGCGTGGAGCTGACGGCGTCGTTGAGCGACATCGACGGCAGCGAGACCAGTGTCTCGTGGCAGTGGGCCCGGGCGGAGCCGGGGACCGATTCGTTCTCGAACATCTCGGGCGCGACCATGGCCACCTATACGCCGCAGGCGGCTGACGTGGGCAAGATCCTGCGCGCCACGGCTCGCTACACCGACGGTCACGGCTCGGGCAAGACGGCCACCAGCAGTGCTACCGGCACCGTCAGCGCCAGCAACACCAATCCGGAGTTCTCGGCCGAGACCGCGTCCCGGGAGGTGCCGGAGAACAGCGCGCCGTCGACCGCTGTGGGGGCTCCGGTGAGCACGACGGACAACGAGGGAGATCCGTTGACCTATTCGCTGGCGAGCACCGGCGACGGATCCTCGTTCACGATCGATGCGACGACGGGCCAGATCAGGACGAAGTCGGGGATCACCTACAACTTCGAGAGCTCCAAGAAGACCTACAGCGTGACCGTCAACGTGCGCGACTCCAAGGACATCGCCGGCGCCGGCGACACCGCGACCGACGACACCATCGCGGTGACCATCAGCCTGACCGACGTCAACGAACGGCCGACGATCACCAACCCTCCACGCACCGCGTCGGTGCCGGAGAACACGCCGGCTGCCACGGTGATCGTCACGTTTGCGGCATCCGACGTGGACGCGTCGGACACCGAGGAGTGGTCGGTGGAGAGCGCCGATGACGGAGCGCTGTTCGAGATCCACCAGACGAGCGGGGCGCTGACGTTCAAGGAGTCGCCCGACTTCGAAACTCGCCGCGACGCCGACGGCGACAACGTCTACAAGGTGACAGTCAAGGTCACCGACTCGGGCGGATTGAGCGCCACGACGGCGATGACGCCCCTGTTGGTCACCGTCACCAATATCAACGAGCCGCCCGAGATCACCAGCACGGGATCCACCCACACGGAGCCGTCCTTCGACGAGAACGGCACGGCGGTGGTGGCGACCTACACCGCAACGGACATGGACGCGTCGACGGTGCTGACCTGGACGCTGGAGGGCAACGACGCCGAAGACTTCACCATCACCAAGAACGCCGACGGCGACGGCGAGCTCAAGTTCAAGGTGACGCCCAACTACGAGGATCCGGCTGATGCGGATACCAACAACGAATATCAGGTGACCGTCAAGGTCACCGACAATCACAGCGGGATGCTCGAAGACACCGTGAGCGTCGTCGTCACGGTCAACGACGTCAATGAGCGCCCGGTCGTCAGCGGGGCCGTCGGGCCGTCATTCGACGAGTTCAGATTCGATCTCGACCCGTCGGACCTCGAGCCTGTGGATTACGTGGTCGCGACGTACACCGCGTTCGACGACGACCCTGACGACAGCGTGGAGTGGACGCTGACCGGCCCAGACGCGGAGCACTTCTCCGTCACGGCCGCTGGGTCGCTGTTGTTCAACATTGCGCCGGAGACCCATGACGTGACGGGTGAGCTGACGCCGAGACCGGACTACGAGCGGCCCGACGATGCCGGAGGCAACAACGTCTACAACGTCACCGTGGTGGCCACCGATACCAACGCCGACGACTCCGGACACAGCCCCCTGATGGGAACCTTCGACGTGACGGTGACCGTCACCAGCGTCAACGAAGGCCCCGTCATTCTCGACGACAACCTCGATTTCAGCTTCGCCGAGATCGCCTACGACGCCCCCCGACCAGTCCACGCCGACGATCGCATCGTCGCGTCTCTGTCGGTCTATGACGAGGAGGACGACGATGTCGACTGCTCGCTCCTAGGCGTCGACGCTGGCTCATTCTCGATCGCCGAGGATCTGGTCAATGAGCGCTGCGTGCTGAGTTTCACGTCCGGAAATGAGCCCGACTATGAGAACCCCGTCGATGACGGCGGCGACAGGGTCTACGACCTCCAAATCGGCGTAAGCGCCGGCCGAATGGGTCCGGACTATGACGTGACGGTGACGGTGACCGATGTGGACGAGACGCCCGAGGTGACCGGCCCCGCGGATCAAAACTCGTTCCAGGAGACGGAATACGACTCGTACGAACCGGGCATGGAACCTGATGTTGTGGTGGCGACGTTCGAGGCCCGCGACGAGGAAGGCGAGGTCATCGACTGGACGCTGTCGGGTGAGGACGCAAACGATTTCGACATCACCAAGAACGCGGCAGGCGAAGGCGTGGTCACCTTCAAGAACCCGCCGAACTACGAGCAGCCCACCGACGGGCCGGCTGATCAGAATTCCGACAACGTGTACAAGTTCACGGTGGAGGCGAACGACGCCGCTGATCCCGACGCCAAGACAGGCTCGTGGAACTATCAGGTGACGGTGATCGATGTCAACGAGCGCCCGGAGTTCACCGGGACGCCCCCGACGGCGATCACCTATGACGAGAACGACACCGTGGTCGTGGCGTCCTACAGCGCTCGTGACGAGGAGGGCGGTGTGACGTGGTCGCTCACCGGCACCGACAGTGGTGACTTCTCCATCGACAGCGGCGGCACCGTCACCTTCAACAGCACGCCCGACTGGGAGGATCCCGATGACGACGGCGGCGACAACGTGTACCAGTTCACGGTGGTCGCGACCGATGTGGAGCTGATGACATCGCCCCGTCGGGACGCCCGCCGGGAAGTGACGGTGACGGTGGCCGACGTAGAGGAGCCGGGCGCCATCGAGGTGAGCAACCTGAACCCGTCGGTGGCTGATCTCGATGCCATCCTGTTCACGCTGTCGGATCCCGACGGAGGGATCGTGCTGGCCGCGGGCGTTCTCTCGTGGAGAATCGAGCGGCGTCTGCCGATGCAGGGCTGGGAGACCATCGTCACGGGCGGTCCGTTGTCGCTGACGACGGGGTACGGACCCGATGAGGACGACACCGGCTATGAGATCCGGGCGGTGGCGACCTACACCGACCGGCGGGGGTCGGGCAAGACCGCGGAGAGCGAGCCGACCGCGGCCGTGACCGCGGACCCGATCGTCAACGCTCCCCCGCGGGTGACTGCGGGCACGTGTGACGTGCCCGAGGGGCCGGGGGGCCGCAACATCTGCAGCCCGACGTCGGCCACCGACCGCGACGGCGACTCACTGACATTCGCTCTGGCAAACGAGGCCGACGCCGCCAGGTTCGAGGTGCATGCGTCCTCGGGGCAGCTGCGCGCCATAGCGGCGCTGGACTTCGAGACGACGGTCGGGCCGATTCTGGTGCCGGTGCATGTGGCTGACGGCCGTGACGCCGACGGCAACGTCGAGACTGATTTCGTCGCCGACGTATCGGCCACCTTCGCCATCAACATCCTCGACGTGGAAGAGGACGGCGTGGTGACGCTGTCCAACACCGATCCGGCCGTGGGCGACACGGTGACGGCGTCGCTGTCGGACGGCGACGGCTCGATCAGCAGCCTGGGGTGGCAGTGGGCGCGGTCGGTGAACGGTCGCACCAATTGGGTCAACATCACCGGCGCCGCCTCGCCGAGCTACAGCGTGCGCCAGCACGACGCGAACTTCTTCCTGCGCGCCACCGCCTCCTACGACGACAACCGCGGCGACGACAAGCGGGCTGAGTCGGTGACTGCACAGCCCGTGTTCAGCGACAACCGGCGGCCCAGCTTCCCGTCAACTGAGTCCGGCCAGCGCACCGTGACGGAGAACGCCCGAGGCGCGAACGTCGGCGCGCCGGTGACCGCGATCGATCCCGAGCGCGACCGCCTGACCTACTCGCTCGATGACACGGACGCCGACGCGGCTGCCTTCACCATCGTGCAATCGACGGGCCAGATCCGCACCAAAGAGCCGCTGGACTTCGAGTCGAAGTCCAGCTACACGTTCACCGTCGAGGTCCACGACGGCAAGGACGGCCAAGGCAACGCGTCGACGGCCGTCGACGACACCGTGGACGTCACGGTGACCGTCGTCAACGCTGAGGAGCCCGGCGAGATCACCCTGACCACCCTCACGGCCACCATCTCGGCCCGGGTGCGGGTGACTGCCATGCTGAACGACCCCGACGGCTCGATCAGCAACCTGACCTGGCAGTGGACGCGCTCGCCCAACGGCCGCAGCGGTTGGGTCATCATCGGCGGCGCGACAGGGCCGCAGTACACGCCCACGCTGGAAGCCGACGCCGGCAACTTCCTGCGAGCCACCGCCACCTACACCGACGGCCACGGCACCGAAACGAATACCGCCGAGAAGGTGTCGACCCGGGTCGGCCAGCCGCCGCCGATCAACGCCGCGCCCGCGTTCGGTGCGACAGAGGACGGACGCCGCAGCATCGCCGAGGACGCCGGCAGCGGCGACCCGATCGGCGACCCGGTCGCAGCCGACGACTTCAACAACGACACCTTGTCCTACAGCGTCGGCGGCGCCGACGCGGCCTCATTCGACATCGACGCCAGTACCGGGCAGCTGCGACTGGCATCGGGCGTGCAGCTCGACTTCGAGACCAAGCGGAGCTACCGGGTGGTCGTGTCGGTCAGCGACGGCGCCGACCCCAACGACGACCCCGACAACGCCGTCGACGACACCATCACCGTGACCATCACGGTGACCGACGTCAACGAGGCCCCGGTGCTCACCGGCGACACCAGTCCCGTCGTCGCCGAGAACACGAGGTCTGCGGTCGCGACCTTCCGCGGCGCCGACCCCGAGCGCGACACGCTCGACTGGACGGTCAGCAATGACGCGTTCTGGATCTCGGGGCAGGGCCAGCTCTGGTTCGTATCGCCGCCCAGCTTCGAGGACGGCACCTCCCACCGGGTGACGGTCGAGGCCACTGATCCCGAGGGGCTGTCGGACACGCTGGACATCACCGTCACCGTCACCGACGTCGAAGAGCAGGGAACGGTGCGCGTCACTCCGCTGCGAGGCTGGGTCGGCACCCGGTTCACCGCGACGCTCACCGATGACGACGGCAGCACCAGCGGCATCATCTGGCAATGGTCGAGGTCGCGCAGCCGCTCAGGCGGGGACGACATTCCCAATGCGACCTCGGCCAGCTACACCGCCACCGACGACGACATCGGTCACTTCCTGCGGGTCACCGCCTCCTACAGCGACCGCCGCGGCAGCAACAAGGAGGCTTCTGCCGCGCTCACCGCACGTATCGCCGGCGCCGTTGAACGACCGTCGTCCAACACCGCGCCAGAGTTCGCCGACACCTCGGTCACCCGCTCGGTCGGCGGGGGCACCGCGCCGGGACGCGCTGTCGGCCCGCCGGTGCGAGCCGAGGACGCCGAGAACGACGATGTGTTGAGCTACGCCCTGTCCGGCGTCGACGCGGAGCTCTTCGACATCGACCCGGCTACTGGCCAGCTGCGCACCAAGGGCGTCCTCGATCCCGATGTGCAGAACACCTACACCGTGGTCGTGGAGGTCAACGACGGCTTCGACGGCAGCTATGACCCTTCCGACAGCACCGACGACACCGTCGAGGTCACCATCGCCATCACCGCGCTCAGCACACAGCGGGGCACTTTCGGTGGCGGCTTCGGCGGCGGCTCGGGAGGCGGCGGCTCGGGAGGCGGCGGTGGCGGCGGAGGAGATCTCGACATCGGCGTCGCCACGTTCGTGGTGGCAAACGGTTGGAGTCCGGCCGATGTGGGCACCGCGTCGGTGCTTGCTGCGAGGACCCTCGGCGCAGTGGTGCTCTACACGGCCGGAGACGAGCTGTCCCCCGAGACCGCTGAGCTGCTGCGCGAGGCACAGCCCGCCCAAGTGCTCATCGTGGGCGGCACCGCTGCGGTATCCACCGGCGTGCGCTCCCAGATTCGTGCCGCGTCGGGGGACTCGGGCTTGGTGCGCATCACCGGGCAGGACCGCGCCGACACCGCTGCGGCGGCGGCGCGCCGCGTCCTCGGCCTGCCACCGGACGCGGGATCAGTGACGCTGGTGATCGCGAATGGCTGGTCGCCGCCGGACATCGGCGCGGCAGCAGCACTCGCGGCGCGCAGCGGCCGTGCGGCGGTCGCGTACACCCAACGCGACGCGCTGCCCGAGCCCACTGCGGCACTGCTGCGCGACTACGAGATCGCGCGGGTGTTCATCGTGGGAGGCACCGCCGCGATCAGCGACGCCGTAGCTCAACGGATCGCCGTCCTGGCGCCTGATGCAACAGTGACGCGACTCGTCGGCACCGACCGCATCGACACCGCCGCTCAGGCCGCGCGGCGAGTGCTCGGCAGCGCCTTGGGCGCACCCCGGGACATCACCCTGGTGATCGCCAACGGCTGGTCTCCTCCCGACGCAGGCGTGGCAGCCGCCTTCGCCGCCGCGACCGACAACGCCGCCGTCGCATACACCGCACGCGACACCCTGCCCGACGCCACCGCAGCGCTCATACGCGACTACCGGCCCGCCCGCGTGATCATTCTCGGCGGCAGAGCCGCGGTCTCCGATGATGTGCGAACTGCGATCTCCCAGGTCGCAGCCGACACAACAGTCATTCAGCGAATCACCGGCGACACCCGCACCGACACCGCCGCCCGCGCCGCCCATCGAATTCTCCGAGGCCCCTGACCGGCAGCCCGCACTCCCACCACCGCGCTGTGTTCCCGGCAGCTAGCGGAAGGTGAGCCCCCGCCGACGGCGCCGACCACGCAGCGCAACAACAGTCACAACAACAACGATGAAGCCAAGAACAATCCACCAGATCACCGCGATCCGAACCCCCCGGGAAGCCCGCTCGGCCAACCGCTCGGCCTCCGCCTCAGCCGCAGCAAGCTCAGTGTCCAACAGCTCGCCGGAGACGCGCAGCTCCCGAACTCCCCCCTCGTTCAGCGTCATCACGCCCTCGGCAGGCAAGCTCCCAGCCCCTTGAGGCACGGTCGCACGCACCACCAGCGTCACCAGCTCGTCGAGCGGCGCCCCCGCCCGCGCCTCGATCTCGGGGATCGGCAGCCCGAACAGCTCGCCTTCCAAGGCATCAGCGGTGGCCGGATTCACCAGCCCGGCCGCCGGACGGTCCAAGCCGACGGTCACCGTCAGGTCGTAGATCACGTGTGCCCCGTCACGCGAACCCGCAAACGTCGCTGATCGGAACAAACCCGCTGAGCCGTCCGCCGGCCGGTCGATCTCAGCGAGCACCGCTGCCAGCTCGGCGGGCGACGAGAAACGCTTGGATGCCGCCACCCGGAGGCGCTCGCCCGCGGGCGTCTGCTCGCCGAACTGCCGGATGTCCCAGCCGACCAGATCGTCGGTCACGATGATCTCGCCCAGATCGGGCACCCACCGCATCACCTCTTCATCGAAGGTGACCTCGACGGTGACCTTGCCGGCGCCGTCATGCGCGATGTCGATGTCGACGACGATGTCAGCCCGGCAGCCCGCCGCCAGCACCAGCACGCCGAGAAGCACGAGCGCGGCGCCGAGCATGCGACGACGCGGGTTCTGGCAAGCCCTAGACCCCGGCGAACCGCACGCAGGTGTTCGCCGGAACACGCTTACTCGGCGGCTGCGGCCTCTTCGAGCTCGATCGGCCCGGGGTCGAAGCCCTCGATGGCACGGAACACGATCTCGTCGTCTTCGACGTCGACCACGATGATCTCGCCGGCGTGGAACTCCTTGTAGAGGATCCGCTCGCTGAGGGAGTCCTCCACGTGATGCTGCAGCGCACGGCGCAGCGGCCGGGCGCCGAGCTGCGGGTCGTAGCCGGTGCGGGCCAGCCATTCCTTGGCGGCATCGGTGAGCTCCAGCCCGAGGCCCTGCGCCCGAAGCTGGTCAGAGGTGCGCTTGATCATCAGGTCGACGATCTGCACCACTTCTTCGATGCTCAGCTCATGGAAGACGATGGTGTCGTCGATGCGGTTCAGGAACTCCGGCCGGAAGTGCGCCTTGAGCGCATCGTTGACCTTCTCCTTCATCCGGTCGTAGCTGGCGTCTTCATCGGCGGTCGCGAAGCCGACACGCGCCTTGCGCAGGTCTGCGGTGCCCAGGTTCGACGTCATGATGAGCACGGCGTTGCGGAAGTCGACCGAGCGCCCCTGCGCATCGGTCAGCCGGCCCTCTTCCAGGATCTGCAGCAGCGTGTTGAACACGTCCGGGTGGGCCTTCTCGATCTCGTCGAACAGCACCACCGAGAACGGCTTGCGGCGCACTGCTTCGGTGAGCTGGCCGCCCTCGTCGTAGCCGACGTACCCGGGCGGGGCGCCCACGAGCCGGCTCACCGTGAACTTGTCCATGTACTCGGACATGTCGAGGCTGATCAGCGCGCCCTCGTCGCCGAACAGGAACTCGGCCAGCGTCTTGGCCAGCTCGGTCTTGCCGACACCTGACGGGCCCAGGAAGATGAACGATCCGCCTGGCCGCTTGGGGTCTTTCAGGCCGGCGCGGGTGCGGCGGATGGCCTGGCTGACGGCCTTGATGGAGTCGTGCTGGCCGATGACCCGCTTGTGCAGCTCGTCTTCCATCTTGAGGAGCTTCTGGGTCTCCTCCTCGGTGAGCTTGTACACCGGGATGCCGGTCCAGATGGACAGCACCTCGGCGATGCCCTCTTCGTCGACCTCGTCGAACAGGTCGTGGCCTTCGGAGCGAGCCTGGGCCATCACCTCGGTGCGCTGCTCGAGCAGTTCCTTCTCCTCGTCGCGCAGCGCCCCGGCGGTCTCGAAGTCTTGCGACTCGACCGCCTGCTTCTTGCGCTCGGTGACATCGGCCAGCTTGGTCTCGATCTCCTTGAAGTCGGGCGGGGTCGACATGCGCTTGATGCGCAGGCGTGACCCGGCTTCGTCGATGAGGTCGATGGCTTTGTCGGGCAGGTGACGGTCGGCGATGTAGCGATCGGCCAGGTTGGCCGCGGCCACGAGCGCCTGGTCGGTGATGGTGACCCGGTGGTGCTGCTCGTAGCGGTCGCGCAGCCCCTTGAGGATCTCGATGGTGTGGCTGAGCGTGGGCTCATCGACGGTGATCGGCTGGAAGCGGCGCTCGAGCGCGGCGTCCTTCTCGAGGTACTTGCGGTACTCCTCGAGCGTGGTGGCGCCGATGGTCTGCAGCTCGCCGCGCGCCAGCATGGGCTTGAGGATCGACGCGGCGTCGATGGCGCCTTCGGCAGCGCCGGCGCCGACGAGGGTGTGCAGCTCGTCGATGAACAGGATGATGTCGCCGCGGGTGCGGATCTCCTTGAGGACCTTCTTCAGGCGCTCCTCGAAGTCGCCCCGGTAGCGGGAGCCGGCCACCAGCGCACCGAGGTCGAGCGTGTAGAGCTGCTTGTCGCGCAGCAGCTCGGGGACGTCGTTGTTGACGATCTTCTGGGCGAGGCCCTCCACGATGGCGGTCTTGCCCACACCGGGCTCGCCGACGAGCACCGGGTTGTTCTTGGTGCGGCGCGACAGCACCTGCATGACGCGTTCGGTCTCGCGCAGCCGGCCGATGACCGGGTCGAGCTTCTTGGCCCGGGCATCGGCGGTCAGGTTGCGCCCGAACTGGTCGAGGACCAGCGAGCCGCTCTGGCCGCCCTGCTCGCTGCCTTGGCCGGATGAGGCGCCGACGGTCTCGCGGCCGCCGCTCGAGCCGCTGTAACCCGAGAGCTGCTGGATGACCTCTTGGCGGACTTTCGACAGGTCGGCGCCGAGCTTGACCAGCACCTGCGCGGCGACGCCCTCGCCCTCACGGATCAAGCCCAGCAGCACGTGTTCGGTGCCGATGTAGTTGTGGCCGAGCTGCAGTGCCTCGCGCAGCGACAGCTCGAGCACCTTCTTTGCGCGCGGCGTGAAGGGAATGTGCCCGCTGGGCGACGAGCTGCCCTGCCCGATGATCTCTTCCACCTGGCTGCGCACGGCCTCGAGCGAGATGCCCAGCGACTCGAGCGCCTGGGCGGCCACGCCCTCGCCCTCGTGGATCAGCCCCAGCAGGATGTGCTCGGTGCCGATGTAGTTGTGATTCAGCAGGCGCGCTTCCTCTTGCGCCAACACCACCACTCGGCGAGCCCGATCGGTGAAGCGTTCGAACACTGGGCCTCCTGGTCTGAGCCTTGCACCCCGTCCTGCACAGAGCGCCGAAGGTCTCCTGAGCGCAGTGTAACGATGCCCTGCCGCATCGCTCCCTCATGATTCTGGGGCTGCTCGCGCCCGCCGAGGGCCGCGCGCCACGAGTGCGGCAACAGCGCCGCTGTCGTTTACGGTGGCGCCGTGGCGCCCCTTTCCCCGTTGCAGACCCGGCCCGCTGCCGAGGCTGACTTGGCCCGTGTGGAGGCCGCCTTGCGCGCTGCGGCGGTCACCGGCGACGAGTTCCTCACCGAGGTGACCTCGCACCTGATCCCTGCGGGCGGCAAGCGGCTGCGGCCCGCGTTCGTCATCGCGTCAGCGCTCGCGATCGATCCCGACGGCGCTGCGGCCGATGCGGTCACCGAAGAGATGGTGTGCGGCGGCGTTGCGGTGGAACTGGTGCACCTGGGATCGCTGTACCACGACGACGTCATGGACGACGCAGAGACCCGCCGCGGCATCGAGGCGGTGAATCACCGCTGGGGCAACCTGAAGGCGATCCTGGCCGGCGACTTCCTGCTGGCCAAAGCGTCGGAGCTGGCGGCGTCGCTGGGCACCGAAGTGGCCGCGCTGCTGGCCGCCACGATCGGTCGGCTGTGCGAGGGCCAGGTGCGCGAGCTCCAGCTGATCTATGACCGGAGCCGCACCGAGGACCAGTATTTCCTGGCCATCCAGGGCAAGACCGCCGAGCTGTACGCGACGTCGTGCCGTATCGGCGGGCTGGTGGCCGGCGTCGACGGCGAGACCCTGGACCGCCTCACCAGCTTCGGGCTCGCCTACGGCATGGCATTCCAGATCGTCGATGACGTGCTCGACCTGGTTGCCTCCGACGAGGAGCTCGGCAAGCCCTCGGGCAACGACTTGCGCGAGGGCGTGTACACGCTGCCGGTGATCCGGATGCTGGCGGACGGGCAACCGGACGGTGAGCGCCTGAGCGAGCTGCTCGGCGAGCCGCTCGACGACGACCGGCGGGATCGGGCCCGGGCGATCGTGGTGGACGGCCGCGAGATCGCCAGCTCGGTGCAGACCGCGCAGCGCTACGTGACTGCAGCCCTCGATGCGCTGACGCCACTGCAGACCACACCGGGGGTGGTCGGGCTCCGTGCCGCAGCGTCGAACCTGCTCAGCGCGCTGCCCGTGTCCGCTGGGGCTGGCGCAGCCGCGGGCGCTGATTGAGCGTGGCCGGGGCGCAGATGCCGCCGGGCTGGCCGATCCGGCGCCGCTACCGGCATGGCTGGTGGGATCCCGGCCGTGGACCGTGCTGGCAGTGGGGATCCCGCACGTTCGTGATGGGCATCATCAACGCCACCGACGACTCGTTCTCCGGCGACGGCGTGGCCGATCGACTCGACGAGGCGCTGGCGCTGACACACGAACTCACTGACGGCGGGGTCGACATCATCGACATCGGCGGCGCCTCCAGCCGTCCGGGCGCAGAACCCACGCCCGTCGAGGTGGAACGCAAGCGTGCGGTCCGGGTGATCGAGGCCGTTCGCGCCGAGCTGGACCGCACCGGTGCTGATGTGCCGATCTCGGTGGACACGACCTGGGCCGAGGTTGCCGGTCCCGCCTTCGATGCCGGCGCCACGGTCGTGAACGACATCACCGGCTTTCGACTCGATCCCCGAATGGCACCGCTCGTGGCCGAGCGCGGTGCCGCGGCCGTGCTCATGCACAACCAGCGCGGCCGGCCGCACACCGACCTGATCGCCGACGTGACCGCTGGGCTCAAGGCCAGCCTCCAGATCTGCGCCGAGGCCGGCGTGAGCAGCGATCGCATCGTGGTCGATCCCGGGTTCGGCTTCGGATTCGGTGTCTCGCAGAACCTCGAGATGATGCGCCGCCTGCCCGAGCTCTGGGCGCTCGAGCTGCCCATGCTCATCGGCACGTCACGCAAGTCCACCATCGGTGCGGTCACCAACGCCGAGATCGACGACCGCCTGTTCGGCACCGCCGCCACGATCACTGCCGCCATCTGCGCAGGGATCGACATCGTGCGTGTGCACGACACCGCCCAGATGGCTCAGGCGATCCGGATGACCGACGCCATCGTCCGCCCCGCCCGCTAGGCGCTGGCGGATCAGCGGTCGACTGGTGCGACTGTGCCGTCGGGCATGAGCTGGGTGCGGGTGCCGTCGGCGGCTTCGCCGTAGAACGTCGACTGATCCGACGCCTCGAGCGTGGCCAGCATGGCCGGCAGCGGCTCATCGACGCTGCGCAGGAACTCGATCACCAGATCGGGACCGAGATGGTCGAGCATCTCGAAGGGGCCGTGCACCCAGTTGAAGCCCCAGCGGATGGCGTTGTCGACGTTGGCGATGTCGTCGGCGATCTCGGGCACCAGATCGGCCGCGTAGGTCAGCGTGCCGCCGAAGACGTGCCGGGCGAGCTCGCCCTGGACCGAGTCGGCAAACAGCACTGCGCCGAGGTCAGCGGGCACGCCTTCGAGATCGGGTGGCACCGCAACGCGCCATTCTCCGGTGACGAGATCGAAGGTCTCGGCCTTGCGCGATCCGTCATCCAGCTTGGTTCGCCGGCTGAATCCGCCGCCGGTCTTTCGCCCGAGCTGGCCGCGGTCGGCCATCGCTTGTTCCGCCTCGGGAAAGGCAGTGAAGTCGAGCCCGCGGTCGCCCGGCGGCAGGTTCTGGGCCAGGTTGGCGCCCACCAGCTCCATCACATCGAGGCCGATGAGATCGATGAGCCCGTACAAGCCGGTCGGGGGCAGTCCGATCGGCGCGCCCAGCACGGCGTCGATGGTCTCCTGGGTCATGCCGTCTGCCAGGAAGGGCTTGGCCACGTGCAAGCCCCTCAGCATGAAGAAGCAGCCGATGCGGTTGCCGATGAAGTTGACCGTGTCCTTGGCGTGGACGACGCCTTTGCCGAGCCGCTCGGCGCCGAAACGTGCGAACGCGTCGATCACCTCCGGCTCGGTGTCTTCGCCGGGCACCAGCTCGAACAGCTTCATCACCCGCACCGGGTTGAAGAAGTGGGTGATCGCCACGTCGCGGCGGAACCGCTCGCTCATGCCCTCGGAGATCTGGCGCAGCGGAATGCCCGAGGTGTTCGACGAGATGACCGAGCCGTCGCTGCGCGCCGCTTCGAGTCGCTCGAACAGCTCGCGCTTGGTGGCGAGGTCTTCGATGACTGCCTCGCACACCCAGTCGTAGCCGGCGATGTCGTCGAGCCGGTCATCGACCGTGCCGATGCTGACGAGTCCCTGGGCGTCCGCGTCGACGCCGTCCAGCGCACGCTGCGCCGCGGCGGGATCAGCGTCGAGCACGAGCACCCGGCACCCCGCAGCTGCGGATGCCGCGGCGATGCCGGCACCCATGGTGCCTGCGCCGATGACTGCTACTGAGTCGATGCGCCTCGCAGGCTCGGCCGTATTGATTTCGCTCATCGCCCCTGCCTACCGGGTGCCGGCGACTTCGCGGCCGATGATCTCTTTCATGATCTCGGTGGTGCCGCCGTAAATGGTCTGGATCCGGGCGTCCGCGTAGGCCTTGGAGATCGGGAATTCGCTCATGTAGCCGTAGCCGCCGAACAGCTGCAGGCAGCGGGTGATCAGCCGCAGCTGCATCTCGGTCACCCACCACTTGGCCTCGGCAGCATCGGTCGCGGTCAGCTCGCCGGCGTTGAGCGCCTCGATCTGGCGGTCCACGAACACCCAGGCGATGTCCAGCTCGGTCTTCATCTCGGCCAGTTCGAAGCGGGTGTTCTGGAATGAGGCGATGGTCTGCCCGAAGGCCGTGCGCTCGCCGACGTAGTCGACCGTCCAGTCAAAGGCAGCCTGCGCGTGCGCCACGCCGCCCACAGCGATCGACAGGCGTTCCTGAGGCAGGTTCCGCACGAGGTGCAGGAACCCGTTGCCCTCGCCGCCGAGCAGGTTCTCTTCGGGCACGAACACGTCGTCGAAGAACAGCTCGGCCGTGTCCTGCGACTTCAATCCCAGCTTGTCCAGGTTGCGGCCCCGCTCGAAGCCCTCCATGCCCTCCTCGAGCACGATCAGCGACATTCCCCGGTGCTTCTCGGTCGGGTCGGTCTTGGCGGCCACGATCACCAGGTCGGAGTTGATGCCGTTGGTGATGAATGTCTTGGCGCCGTTCACCACGTAGCCGTCGCCCGAGCGCACCGCCGTGGTGGTGATCGAGGCCAGGTCGGAACCGGTCGCCGGCTCGGTCATGGCGATGGCGCTCATCAGCTCGCCGCTGGCGAGGCCCGGCATCCAGCGCTCGGCCTGCTCGTCAGTGCAGAGGTTGATGAAGTACGGCAGGCAGATGTCGTTGTGCAGCGTCATGCACTGCCCCGAGCTGGCCGCGCCCGACGCGTGGACTTCCTCGTTGACGATGGCGTTGTAGCGGAAGTCGGCAACCCCGCCGCCGCCGTATCGCTCGTCGACGGCGGTCGCCAGCAAGCCCACGTCTCCCGCCTTACGGAACATGGCCTTGTCGATCTTGCCGTCGGCTTCCCACTTCTCGTGGTTGGGGACGATCTCGCGCTCCACGAAGGCTTTGGCCGTCTCGCGGAACATCTCGTGCTCTTCGTCAAAGATGGTGCGCCGCATACGGGGAGCGTATGTGGCTGCGCAGCTAGCGTCACGGGCCGTGACTCAGCAGGACTCGTCGAGCAGACCGGGCACCGCCATCGGGCCTGGGCACGACTGGAGCGCGGTCGAACGTGCCGCTGCCGCGATGCGACGGCTGAACCGGGCACTGGCGAATCGGCGGGTCGACGACGAGGTGCTCGACGAGATCACAGCAACGGTGGAAGCCACTGCCGATCGGCTCGAGCAGGGCACGCTGCGGGTGAAGCTCGACGACATGCTCTCGCGGCCCTATCTCCGCGAGATCTATGAGGGGCAGTACTTCCCGCTGCCGCTCGAGTCCGGCGACGAGATCGAGTTCGACCCGTTCTCGATTGGCGGCGGCACGCTGCATCCGGCCTCGGTGGACGTGCGGTACTTCAAGGAGTCCGACGAGGCCGTCACCGGCGAGGCCGTGGTGGACGCCATGTTCGCCGGGCCGCCCGAGCGCACACACGGCGGCGTGGTGGCGCTCATCATCGACGAGCTGATGGGTGCGCTGAACCGCATGCGGGGCCGCCAGGCCTATACCGGCCGGCTCACCGTCCACTATCACGCAGCGACACCGATCGGCGAGCCGCTGCTGCTGCGAGCGTGGGTCGAATCCACATCGGGCCGCAAGATCGTCCAGCATGCCGAGGTGCACGGCCCCGAAGGACTCTGCGTCAAGGCCGAGGGGCTGTTCATCCTGCGCAAGGACGCGCCGCCGATCCCCGAGACTCAGTCCTGATCTGCCGCCATCGAGACGGCGGCCAGGCGGCTCAGCAGTTCAGCGCTGCCGATGCGCTCGCAGTCCTGGTCGGCGACCGCGGCCAGCTCGCCGAGGGTGACCAGTTCGGGTGCCAGCTCGGCCAGCGGGTCGAGCACGAATCGGCGCTCGCGCAGGCGAGGGTGCGGGATCTGCAGCTCGGGGTCGCGCATCTCCGCGTCGCCGAACAGCAGCACGTCCACGTCCAGCGTGCGCGGTCCCCAGCGCTCACTGCGCACCCGCTGCGCCGCGGCTTCGAGGGCCTGGCAGCGGGCCAGCAGCTCGTACGGACCATCGGACACGGCCAACTCGGCCACGAGGTTCAGGAACTCTGGCTGCTCGGGGCCGATCGGCGCGCTGCGGTACACGCCCGAGACGGCGACCAGCACGCCGGCGGCATCCAGCGAGTCGAGGGCAGTTGCCAATTGTGCGGCGGGATTGCCGATGTTCGCGCCCAGCCCCACGAACGCCCGTGTGCGAGACGACGCGCCGATTGCGCTCACGCCGAGCGGCGAGTGATGCGCACGCCGCTGGTGCCGAGGTCGGCCGCAACGGGCGGGCGGAGCTTGGTGACAGCGACCGTGGCGGCGGTCACGGCGTCGATGCCGCACAGCTCGGTGGCGATCAGCTCGGCCAGCCGTTCAAGCAGCTGCGGCTGCGCGTCGCTGCAGAGCGCCACGATGCGGTCGCATACTGCGCCGTAGTCGACGGTGAGGCTCAAGTCGTCGGTGGCGCCCGCCTGGCTCAGGTCGGCGTGGAGATCGACGTCGATGCTGAGCGGCTGCGGCGCGGTGCGCTCGTACGCCAGCGCCCCGATCACGCACGTCACCCGCAGATCGCGCAGCTCAATGCGGTCGGGCGCTGTCATGGCGGGGCTCAGCTCGTGATGCCGTGGCCGGGCAGGAGGCTCAGCGCCACATCGACCACTCGCCGCCCCTCAGGGCCGACTCGCTGACCGAAGATCCGCTCGGTGATGGCCGTGGCCTGAGGACCGGTGGGCACCTTGCCCGACAGCAGCAGATACGACGCCACGAAACCGCACACGTCCTCGCCGACGCGCTCCTTGTGCAGGATGACGCGCTTGCGCTCGCCGGCCAGCCGCTCCAGGTCGTCATGGACCGACTGCAGGTACTCGCCCAAGTCGTCGAAGGCGGGCCACGGCCGGTGCAGGTAGGGCATGTCCAGCTCGTCGTAGTTGTGCAGGTTGTGCGGCGCAGAGATCAGCGACACGACGATGTCGAACTCGTGTCGACGCAGCCAGATGATCTCCTCCTGACGGCGGACGCGCCGGTGGCTGGCGCCATATCCGCCGGGACGCTCGCACACCGCCAGGCGGTCGGCGACGACCCAGTTGAAGTTGCGGGGCTGAATGCCCTCCGCCCACTTCCCTCTCATTGCTCGCCGTCCCTCGGAGCGTCAGCGACGCTCGCAGTGTCCCGGAGCGTCAGCGACGCTCGCAGTGTCCCAGAGCGTCACACACGCTCGCCATGCCTCCGTGCGCGTCTGCCGCCGAATGTACCGGTGCCGATCCGGCGGTGCACGGCGCTGTCGAGCAAGCGCTAGCTGCCGTCGCCGGCCGAGGAGTCGTACGCCCGAATCTCCGCCAGATTGCGATATTTCTGCGCCAAGTCGAGCCCGTAGCCGATCACCCAGACGGGCGGCAAGCGGAACCCGATGTAGTCGACGAGGCCGTTCAGGCTGCCGTTGTGCTCGCGGGTCAGCAGCGAGCAGACCGCCAGGCTGGCAGGGCCGCGGGCCAGCAGGCTGCGACGCAGGTAGGACAGCGTGAGACCGCTCTCGACGATGTCTTCCACCAGGATCACGTCACGCCCGGCGATGTCGATGTCGAGGTCCTTGAGAATGCGCACGACGCCGCTGGAGCGGGTGCTGCTTCCGTACGACGACACGGCCATGAAGTCCATCTCGACCGGCAGGTCGATCGCGCGGCTGAGGTCGGAGGCGAACATCACCGCCCCCTTGAGCACCGCCACCAGCAGCGGCTGGCGGCCCGCGTAGTCGGCGGTGATCTGCGCGCCCAGCTCGGCGACCCGCTCGGCGATCTCGGGGCCGGAGACGAGGACATCGCCGACGTTGGGATCGCCGGCCAGCATCGAGTCGAGGTCGCTGGCCGATTCCTCCGAAGCCGAAGCGCCTGACGCCGATACCCCTGCCACGTGCGCCGAACCTAGCGGTTATGCGTTTCGGGTGGCGGAAACGTCATGGGCTCAGGCTCACGCTTCCCGCTCTTGTTCCCGATTCTCATTGGATGCGGGCTCACGGGCCGCTCGGGCCACGGCTTCGCCTGGCGGCTCAGCCTCCAGGCGATCGGCCGAGCGGCTGACACGCCGCCCGCCGCCGATCTCGGTGGCGCGGTGGGTGTGCCTGGCCACCTCGAGCACACGCTCGACTGCGCCGGCGTCGGGCGGATGATCGGTGCGCAGCCATGCCCGGACGGCTCGCCGAGCCAGGGCCACGGGCGCGTCCCGCAGCTCGGAGGCACTGGCGGGATCGATGTCGGCTGCCAGCGCATCGAGCAGATCAGCATCGGCAGCCGCCAGCCCGGATCCACGGGCCAGCAGCGGCACCACGTCGCGCCCGGCGATGTCGCAGAGCAGCGGGATCACCTCGTGACGGACACGGCTGCGCCAGAAGCGAGGGTCGGCATTGGATGGATCCCGCACCGGCTCGTAGTCGACGAGCTCGCAGACCCGCTCGGTCTCGCTGCGCCGCAGCCCCAGCAGCGGCCGCCGGTCGGCTCTCATGGCCGCGAGTGCATCGAGCGCGCCGCCGCGCAACAGCTGCAGCAGCACTGTCTCTGCCTGGTCGTCGGCGGTATGGCCGAGCAGTGCGTCGGGACCGAGCGCGGCGTGGCGGGCCTCCCGAGCCCGCGCCTGCAGATTCGCCCCCGGCTCGACGTCCACGTGCGTCACGCTGAACCCCGCCCCGAGCCGGTCGCACAGCGCCTCGACACGCGCCGCTTCTGCCGGTCCGGCGTCCCGCAGTCCGTGATCGACATGGACGGCGGTGACGCTGCTGCCGCTGTGCTGGGCAAACATGCAGGCGAGCACCAGCAGCGCAGCCGAATCGGCGCCGCCCGACACTGCGCACACCAGCGCGGGGCTGGTGACGTCGGCGAACGTGCAGCGGTCCACCAGGCATGCGAGTTCGTCTGAGCCCCCTGATGCATCGCCCGCGGCGCTGGACGGCGCGGCAGGGGAGCCGGCGGCCGTCACTCGCTGCGAGCGAGGTGCGGCGGCTCGATCAGGCCGCTGGGACACGCTCCAGCCAGGCTTGAGGGTCGCGGATCTCCGCCATGGACGGCAGGTGCTCGACGCGTTCCCAGATCCTGTCGACCGCCCGGGGGCCGCGCTCGGCCTCGATCTGGGCAATGAAGTCTTCACCGGCCTGGTACTGCGCCAGCTTGGCTTCGATGCCCAGCAGGCGCTGGATCAGCCGCGCCATGCCGCGCACATTGCGGCGCCGATGGTGCATCACCACGGCAAACCGGTCGGCATCGGGAATGTGCCCGCGGGCGGCCCGCGCCATCGTGACGTCGCCGTGCCCTTCCACCAGGCTCATCATGCCGCCCACCTGGGCGATCAGATCGCGCTGATGGTCGGTGGCGAACACTGCCGCCAGCCCTCCCTCGCCCAGCAGGTCTGGACTGTCTTGACCTGAGTGGTTGCGGCGCAGGGCCATCAGGTTGCGAAGGCCCTCGCGCATGCGCTCGGGATCGGGCTGGGCCTCGTCGACCAATCCGTTCACCAGCTGCAGAAAGTGCGGCCGCAGCCACGGCACGCCGGTGAACTGCGAGCGGTGCGTCAGCTCGTGGAGCGCCAGCCACAGGCGGAATTGCGCCGGCACGAATGCGTAGCGCTTCTCGGTGACCAGGATGTTCGGGCCGACGAAGTAGACGGTGTCTCCCGCCGTGCCCGCTGGGGCGGCGCCCGTGCCGTCTGGGCCGCCGGTTGTTGCAGCTTCGTCGTCTGAGGCCCAGAGCAGGTCGTACTGGCCGAGCACCCTGCGTGCCATCCAGCCCAGCACCGAGCCCAGCTCGGCCGCGCCCAGTGTGCGCGTCACCCGCGCAGACGTCGCCGACTCAGCCTCGGCGGTGCCATCGGCACCGGCCGGCGCGCCCAGCAGCGGCTGCAGCAGGCGCCGGAATGCTGCGATGTTGGCGTCGATCCAGCCGGTCCTGTCGATGACCTCTGCGTGCGCCTCGCCGGGCGCTTCCAGCCCGGTCTCGATGGCCACCAGCTCGGCCGCAACCGGCACGAATCGGGCGAAGTCCTGTCGCAGCGGCTCAGCGAGATAGGACTGGTACAGCGGCTCGGTGCCCGCGACCCGTACTGCGATGCGGCGCGCCAGATCCCAGTCGACGTGCTCGTCGGCGGGATCGCTCATCTCGCCTTCAGCGCTTGGGGTACCGCGGCGCAACCACCTTCTGGACGTAGCCCGCGACCAGCTTGGCGACGGTCGCCACCGTCACCACGGTGAGCGGGACCGCCAACCAGTAGTGCCAGACCTGCGCACCGAGAAGCTCCATGGCGCAGATATTAGTGGTCAGGTCTGCGAGAACCCCCTCGTGAGCCGCGAGCCCTCGCTGGTACCGTGATCCGCCGATTGCCCGAGTAGCTCAGTGGCAGAGCGGCTCTCTCGTAAAGAGCAGGTCGTGGGTTCAATCCCCACCTCGGGCTCGCCGGCCGCCCCCCAGCCCGCTCGAGGCCGAGGCTTGAGCGGTGTCAGTGGCCGAGGCGGATGAACAGGCAGCTCAGGGCCAGACGCTGGTTGGCGTTGAAGCGCAGCGCCTCGGCGGCGTCGCCGATGGCGTCCAGCTGCCCGGCGGCCGCCTCGGCCCGCAGGCGGCCGTCGCTGGCTTCCTCCCGGATCTGCGAGGCCAGCACCTCCAGCCCCATCGTGAGCTCGTCGGTGCGCACCCGGCGCAGTTCGCGGCGGTGTCGTTCGTCGAGTGAGCTGCGGCCGACGTTGGTCCCGTACAGCTCGGCCTGCTCGTCGGCTGCTGCTCGCTCGGCCTCGTGGCGGGCTTCGAGCGGCGCCGCTGCCTGCTCGGTCGCCTCCAGCGCTGCATCCACTGCCGCCATCGCCGCGGACGCCGTGCCGTTCAGCGAGCTCCGCAGGCGGCGCCACGTCTCGATGCGCACCGCAGCGTCGTCGTCGGAAGCGAGCAGGCGGGCCCGATCGATCGAGCCGCCGGCCGCAGCTGCAGCGAAGCTGGCCCGGCCGTGCTCGATGCCTTCGGCGACCAGCAGCGCTTGCAGATCGGTGTCGCCCAGCGCCTCGAAGTCGACGCGTGCGCAGCGGGAGGCGAGCGTCTCCATCGACCGGTTGACTTCC
Organism: Candidatus Poriferisodalis sp.; assembly: GCF_965208925.1. Lineage (GTDB taxonomy): Bacteria > Actinomycetota > Acidimicrobiia > Acidimicrobiales > Poriferisodalaceae > Poriferisodalis. The sequence continues at coordinate 824,707 of NZ_OZ242364.1, forward strand.
TCCGCGAGCAGCACGAAGACGGACGACCGCGGCGGTTCCTCGACGGACTTGAGCAGGATCGGCGCGCTCAGCGCGGCACGGTCGACGTCGCAGAGCACGATGACTTTCTGGTCGCCGGCGACGGGCGCAGCCGCGGCGGCGCGCACTGCTTCGCGGGCCTGCTCGGCCGTCATGGCCGCACCGACGCGGTCGAACACGAGCAGATCGGGATGCTGCTCGGCGAGTGCGAGGCGGCGCTCGCGTTCGGGAGTCGCACTGCGGCCCGCCAGCAGTTCCCCGGCGAACCGGCACGCTGCGCCGCGCAGGCCAGCGCCGGCGGGGCCGACGAACAGGTAAGCCGGCAACGGCGAGGCGAGCGCAGCCTGCAGGCGGTCGACGGCTGCCGGCTGGCCGACAATGCCGTCCAGCAGGTTGCCGACCGGCGCCTCATCGACAGGCTGCTGGTCAAGCGCTGACGGAGCGTCAGCCGGCAGCGGCGAGGGTGGCGGGGCCTCGGCCGGCAGCGGCTTCTCGGTTGCTGCCGGCGTCGATCCAAGCGCGGGCTCCGGCTGGTCAGACTGCACCGGCGCGCCGTCGGCCGGGGGCGGCGATCCTGGTGCTTCATCGGCCCGCGGCGGCGCCGGTGCATCGCCGAGGTCGAACAACGACAGTTCTGCCGGTTCGGCGCTGCCGGCTGCGCTGCCGTCGCCGTCGTCGCCAGATGTCGCGGCCATGGCGACGGCCTAGCTCGCCATCGCGGGATGCGTCGAGACAGCCTCGATCACGCGCGCCGCCACCTCGTCGATACTGCCGGCGGCATCCACACGAACCCAGCGGTCAGGTTCCGCTTCGCACAGCTCGCGATAGCTGCGCCACACACGCAGCGCGAACTCCAGTTCCTCGCCCTCGAGCCGGTCCGGACCCCCATCGGACGGCTGATCGCTGGGCTGATCGGCGCCTTGTTCGGCCTCTGGCGCAGATTCGAGCAGCGACATCTGCTCGCCGCCGACCCGATCCAGTCGGTGCACACGACGGTCCGAATCCGCGAGCGGCACGTCGAGCAGCACCACCACGTCGGGCAGGATCACGTCTGGCAGGTCGCCGGAGGCGCCGGCGGGCCTGCGGCAGGCGTAGTCGATCAATGCCCGGAGCTCGTCCAGCGGCAGTCCCCGCCCGTAGCCCTGATAGGCCAGCGTGGAGCCGTAGGACCGGTCGGTGACCACGTCGCGGCCCGCCTCCAGTGCCGGCACGACGACCGTGGCGATGTGCTGCGCCCGGTCGGCGCAGAACAGCAGCGCCTCGGTGCGCGCCGAGGGTGCTTCGCTGGGCTCGGCATGCAGCAGCACCTCCCGCAGCGCCTCGCCGAGCGGCGTTCCGCCCGGCTCGCGGGTGAGGACGGCATCGAGGTTCGACGCCAGCATCTCGGCCTGCGTGGACTTGCCGCTGCCGTCAAAGCCTTCCAGCGCGATGTAGCGGCCGCGGGCGGTCATGAGCCGTCCCCGGCATCGCCGACAGCCTGCGGTGCCCTGCGACCCTCGCCCCGCCGGCTGCGCAGCGACAGGGCGGCCAGCACGCCTGCCATCAGGATCAGCAGTGCGCCCAGCCACAGCGCGCCCCGCACGCCGGGCAGCGCGAGCACCGAGTCGCCGATCCTGATCTCGTTGTCGAACGCGACCTCGAAGAGCCACTGGAAGCCATCGGACAGGAAGCCCCCGGCCGCCATGGAGATCAGCAGGCAGAAGCGCACCAGCGTGTACATGGCCGCAAAGACCCGCCCGCGCAGCACCTCCTCCACGTTCTCGTGCAGCAGCGTCAGCCCGGTGACGTACACCGAACCGGCCGCCAGCCCCAGCAGCAGCACCCCGCCCAGCACCAGCAGCGTGATGGACACCGAGGCGGCAAACAGCAACGAAACACCCGCCAAGAAAACAGAGAACACAAAGAGGCGGGCGCGCCCCTCCGCGGCAAGCGCAGATTGACGGCCGAGGTAGTTCGCGGCGCTCTGCAGCAGCGTCACGAGCGCCACCCCACCGCCGACGCCCAGGCCCATCGCCACCAGGATCGAGCTGAAGCCGGCGCTGCCGGCACCCAATACCTCGTCGTTGAACACTGCGCCCAGCGGCACCAGCATGCCGCCGCCGATCATGCCGGTGCCCAGGCCCACCAGCACGGCACGCACCTGCGGGTTGAGGGCGATGAAGTCCCAGCCTTCGCGCAGCTCGCGGAAGCCCTGGCGCCAGTCGATGCGGCGGCCGGTGTCGCGTTTGCGATGCGCTGCGGTGATGTGCGGGGACAGCGGCAGCGTCGCGATGATCGCGGCGGCAATGAGGAAGGTGGCCGAGTCGAGGACCAGCGACATCTCCACCTGGCCGATGTCGGTCCAGCCGATCAGCTCGCCCAGCTTGGCCATGAGGGCAAAGGCGCCGGCGCCCAGCGGGAACGTGCCGTACGCAGCGACGAGACCCAGCGAGTTGGCTGCGGTGAGGTGCTGGGCCGGCACGATGTTGGGGACGATCGCCTCCTTGGCCGGGCTCCACAGCGAGGTGGCCAGCTCCAGGGCCAGCGAGGCCAGCACCAGCAGCCACACCCGGTCGATGAACGGGATGGTCAGCAGCACGCTGGCCCGCACGATGTCGCAGATCACCAGCAGCCGTTTGCGGTTGAAGCGGTCCACGATGATGCCGCCGGCTGATGCCAGGAAGAAGCCCGGCAGCACCCGCGCGGTCACCACCAGTGCGATGGCGGAGCCTGGCTGATCGCCGCCGATGCGACGCGCCACCTCGATGGTGGCCAGCAGCCCGATCCAGTCGCCGAACGAGCTCACCACTTGCGCTGCCCACAGGCGCAGGAAGCCCGGCGCTGCGAACAGTCCCGGCTGCGGCGCCCCGGCGTCGTCAACGTTCTCGGCACCGGCGTCGTCAACGACTTCGGCGTCGGCGTCAGGCGCCTCCGAGTCCCCGAACGACTGCATCGAGCGGTCCGAATCCATGGCACTCAGCAGACTAGAAGCCGGGCGCTCCCTGCTACCCCGGTTTCTTCTTGGCGGGTGATTTCTTCGCAGCCCGCTTGCGCGCAGGAGCCTTCTTGGCGGCACCCTTGCGCGCTCCTGCCTTCTTCTTGGCCGACTTCTTCTTGGCGGGCTGCTTGCGCCGGGCCGCACGCTTCTTGGCCGGGCCCTTGGCACGCCGCATCGCCAGCAGCTCGGCTGCACGCTCCACGGTCAGCGTCTCGGCATCGTCGCCCTGGCGCAGCGAGGCGTTGTACTCGCCGTCGGTCACGTACGGTCCGAAGCGGCCGTCCTTCAGCACCATCGGCTTGCCGCTGTCGGGGTCCTGGCCGATCTCGCGGCCCGCATTCGCCGCCTGCTGGCCCCGGCGGCGGCGCGGCTGGGCGAGCAGCGCCAACGCCTCGTCCAGCGTGAGCGTGAAGAGCTGCTCCTCCGAGTCGAGGCTGCGGTTCTCTGCCTTCGCATCGCCCACAGGCGCCTTGGTGAGATAGGGGCCGAAGCGGCCGTTCTGCACTGTGATCTCGGCACCATCCGCCGGATCGACGCCGACGGTGCGCGGCAGCGTCAGCAGCTGCAGCGCGTCTTCCAGCGTCACGGTCTCGGGCGTCTGACCGGACAGCAGCGAGGCAGTGCGGGGCCGGTCGTCGGTCTCGTCGGGCCTTCCCACCGACACGTACGGCCCGAAGCGCCCGGGCCGCACGATGATGTCGAGGCCGCTTGCCGGGTCGGTGCCCAGCACCCGTTCGGTGGGTGCGGCGAGCAGCTCGAGTGCGCGTTCGATGGTGAGCTCGTCGGGCGCGAGGTCGTCGGGCAGCGGCCGGGTGGCGTCGCCGCGCCGCAAGTACGGTCCGAAGCGCCCGACCCGGGCAACCACCGGCTCGCCGTCGTCATCGGTGCCGATAGGGATGCTGTTGATCTCGGCTGGGTCGATGTCTGCCAGCCGGTCATCGGAGACGAGGTAGCGCAGACCGCCGGCCGCCTCCGGCGTGGCAGCGCCGTCATCGCCGAAATAGAACGCAGTCAGCCACGGCTGGGCGTCGCGCTCGCCGCTCGCGATCTCGTCGAGGTCCTCTTCCATGCGAGCCGTGAGCGCATAGTCGACCAGGTGATCGAAGTGCCGCTCCATCAGGCCCACGGTGGCGAACGCGGTGAACGCCGGCACCAGCGACGAGCCCTTCTTCCACACGTACCCGCGCGCCTGGATGGTCTCGATGATGCTGGCGTAGGTGCTGGGCCGGCCGACGCCCAGCTCCTCGAGCCGCCGCACCAGCGACGCCTCGGTGAACCGGGCGGGCGGGCTCGTGCTGTGCTCGGCCGGTTCCAGCGACAGTGCGGTAGCTGCATCGCCCGCGTCCAGGTCGGGCAGGATGCGCTCTGGCTCCTCGTCGGCACCGGCCGGCGGCGGTGCGTAGACGAGCCGGAATCCGGGGCTGCGCACCACGGTGCCAGCGGCGGACAGCTCGACATCGTGGCGGCCGGCTGCCGGCGAGCCTTGCGACAGCGACGCCGGCAGGTCGCATGCTGCCGTGCAGGCCAGCCGGATCGTGACCGTCTCGCCGGTTGCGTCGATCATCTGGCTGGCCACGGTGCGCTGCCACACGAGGTCGTACAGGCGGGCGGCGTCGCCGCCGAGATCGCTGACGCTGCCCGGCGCGGGCCAGCTCTCGCCGGCCGGGCGGATCGCCTCGTGCGCCTCTTGGGCATTCTTGACCTTGCGGGTGTAGATGCGGGGCTCCGGCGGCAGGTTGTCTTCCCCGTAGCGGCCGGCGACGATCCGGCGGGCCGCGCCGAGCGCCTGCCCTGACAGCGTGGTGCTGTCGGTGCGCATGTAGGTGATGCGGCCGTTCTCGTACAGCCGCTGGGCGGCGGCCATCGTGCGCGAGGCGGAGAAGCCCAGCCGGGCACCGGCTGCCTGCTGCAGCGTCGAGGTGATGAACGGCGCCGGCGGCCGTCGACGGTAGGGCTTGGATTCGCGCGAGGTCACGGCGAACTGCGCTCCGGCCAAGGCATCGGCGAGCGACGCCGCAGCGCCGGCGTCAAGAACGGAAACAGTGTCTGCGCGCAGCTCGCCTTGCTGATCGAAGTCACGACCGGTGGCGATGCGGCGCTCGTTCAACGACACCAGCGATGCGTCGAACTGTTCGCCGGCGGGTCGGCCCGACGCCGCGCCCGCTGCTGCACCGGGCTGGGCTTCGAGCGTGGCGGTGATGCTCCAGTACTCCGCTGCCCGGAACGCCATCCGTTCCCGCTCGCGCTCGACGATGAGCCGGTTGGCCACGCTCTGGACCCGCCCTGCGGAGAGCCGGGGCGCGACCTTGCGCCACAGCACCGGCGAGACCTCATAGCCGTAGAGCCGGTCGAAGATCCGTCTTGCTTCCTGTGCATCCACTAGCCGCCGGTCGAGATCGCGGGGGTTGTCGATGGCATCGCGGATCGCCGCGGCGGTGATCTCGTGGAAGACCATGCGACGCACCGGTATCTGCGGGTTCAGCACCTCGAGCAGGTGCCAGGCGATGGCCTCGCCCTCGCGGTCCTCATCGGTTGCGAGGTAGAGCTGATCGGCGGTGCGCAGCAGCGACTTCAGGCGCCGCACCTGGTCGCGGGCCGTCACCACGTACAGCGGTTTGAAGCCGTCGTCGGGGTTCACGCCCAGCGTCGCCCACGACTCCGACTTGTAGGCGGCGGGCACCTCGGAGGCATTGCGCGGCAGGTCGCGGATGTGGCCCACCGACGACTCCACCACGTACTCGTCGCCCAGCAGGCGCGAGATCGTGCGCGCCTTCGCGGGCGACTCGACGATGACGAGAGAAGTGGCCATGGAGATCCGGGGTGAGCAGCGCCCGCTCAGCGACGCTGATCGGTACAGCGCCGGCGCGGACAGCGCCGGACGGTAGCGCAACTGTTTCAGTTAACAGCAGCGGAGCGCGGTTACGCGGATGCCTGCCGGCTGCCCAACCGATGCAGTCCAGCCGCAACCGCGGCCGCGACAACAGCTGCCACGATCGCCACCGCCAGGTCGGATGCAGGCGGCGCGCCGAGCGCAGCATTGCCGAAGCCCTCGGCGTCGGCATCGCCCACCGGCCACGGCCACAGCACCCGCAGCGACCCCGCCATCAGCCCCATCAGCACGGCAATCACTGCATCCCGCCACCGCTCCAGCAAACGCTGCAGCAGCCGCGAGAACAGCCCGAGACCCAGCACCGCGCCCATCCCGAACAGCACCACCGTGCCGACATCACGGTCCGACACCGCCTCGGTGATCGGGTCGTACAACCCCATGAGCAGCAGCACAAACGCCCCGGAGATACCAGGCAGGATCATGGCGCAGATAGCAAGCGCCCCCGCGCCGACAACCACCACAGCAGCAGGATCGCCAACACTCCCAGCCCGCACCCCCAGCACCACAAACACCACCACCGCCACCACCACGACGATGACCGCAAGGCCCGGCCGCCACCGGCTCACCTGTGACCTCGTGGTCACCACCGTCATAGCGACCAGGCCAAAAAAGGCCGCCGACAGGCCCACCGGCTGCTCATCGATTAACCACCGCACCGCCTCGACAAGCGCAATGATCGCAATGCCGATTCCAGCGACCAGAGCGACGAGAAAGGCCCACTCGGCACGCAGCGCCATCGCAAGCGCGCTACGCAGCCGACCCCGCAGCACTTGGGCGGCAGCAGCGCTCAAGTGAGCGATCTGCCCGACCAGCCGGTCATAGATCCCCAGCAGCAGCGCCACCGTGCCACCAGAAACGCCCGGCACGACGTCCGCAGCTCCCATAGCCAGCCCCCGCGCCAGGTTCGTGAGCACCCGCCAGGACATCGATCCGAACCTAGACGCGGAGAGTCCCCGGGCGATAACCCGGGGACTTCCGCTGACAGCAGAGAAGGTGCCGCGAGGCGACTCAGCCCATGGCCGAGTGTCAGCCGCTCGAAACCACGTCGTCCAGCGCCATGCCTGGGCCCCCGTGTTCGGAAACGTCGAGGCCCACCATTTCCTCCTCCGCCGACACTCGCAGCCCGATGGTGGCCTTCAGCACCCCGAACAGGATCATTGAGGTCACGATGACCCACACGGCCACGATCACCACCATCAGGAACTGCACGATCAATTGCTCGATGCCGCCGCCGTAGAACAGGCCGGCGTTCTCGCGGCCCAGGAACGCATCGTCATAGCGGGCGAACAGGCCGATGGCGAGCGTGCCCCACATGCCGGCCGCGCCGTGGACGGCGAAGGCGCCGACCGGATCGTCGATCTTCAGCTTGCGGTCCACGAACCCGACCACGACCACCACGATGAGCCCGGCGATGAACCCGGTGATGATGGCTCCCCAGGGCGTCATGGTGCCGCAGCCGGCGGTGATGCCGACCAGGCCTGCCAGCGCCCCGTTGCCTGCCATCGGCACGTCTGGCCGACCGGTGCGCAGCCAGTTCAGCGCCGTTGCACCGATCGTGCCGGCGCATGCGGCCAGCACCGTGTTCAGCGCCACGAACATCACGAACTCGTCGGCTGCGAGCTCCGAGCCCGGGTTGAAGCCGAACCAGCCGAACCACAGGATGAACACGCCGAGGATGGCGAGCGTCACGTTGTGGCCCGGGATGTTGCGTGAGGTCCCGTCGGCTGCGTACTTGCCGATGCGTGGGCCGAGCATCCGGGCACCGACGAGGGCGATCCAGCCGCCCACGCTGTGAACGATGGTGGAGCCGGCGAAGTCGCTGTAGACGGCGTCGCCGATCGAGATGTTGGCGATGAGGCCGCCGCCCCAGGTCCAGTGGACCACGATCGGGTAGATGATGGCCGTGGTCACGAGGCTGAAGATCAGATAGGTGCTGAACTTGGTGCGCTCCGCCATGGCGCCCGAGGCGATGGTGACCGCCGTGGCGGCGAATACGGCCTGGAAGAAGAAGTCAGTGGAACCCGACAGGCCCTCGGAGATGTCGAAGAGGTCGACGCCCGACAGGGCGAACGAGCCCCAGCCGAATGCGCTGTTGCCGTCGCCCCCGTAGGCCAGCCCGTAGCCCACCAGGAAGAACGCCAGGATGCCGATCGATGCGTCGGCGAGGTTCTTGGCCATGATGTTGGCCACGTTCTTCGAGCGGGTCAGGCCCGACTCGAGCATGGCGAAGCCGGCCTGCATCAGGAAGACGAGCACGCCGGCGATGAACACCCACAGGTTGTCCATGACCGCCTGCACCATCTCGGCGGACAGCGAATCGTCCTGCGCGCCGGCTGGTCCGGCGAACAGGAACAGGCCGCCCAGGGCGCCCGCGATGATGACGAACAGCTTGCGTTTCATGGCCAATCTCCTAGGACTCGGCTGGCGATTGCTGGCTGATGTGGGGAACCTAGGAATGGCGTGTTGCGCGAGGGTCACCTCGCTGTGACCGCTGGATGCACAGCGCGGGTCGGCGCTGTTGCGGAGATGTTTCGACCGGGTTTCCCGCTCCTGTTCGCTCCGCTCACGGGCGGCTCGGGCTCGGGCGAGCTGGGGCGCTTGCGCCTCAGTCGGCGGGGTAGCGGAGCCTGGGGCCCGCTTCGGCCCAGTCCATGTGATCCCGGATGTACTCGTTGGCCGGGTCTCTGGGCGGCAGGTAGTCCCAGCCCTCGCCAGCGGCGGCGTGCACCACTCGCCGCGCTCGCTGGGAGGCCACCACCTGCTCGCGGATGGCTGCAGCGTCCCAGCGCTGCGCAACCTCAGCGGCGAAGGCAGCCGACAGTTCCGCCAGCTCGGGCGACCCTGCCAGGTTCCGGTGCTCGGCCGGGTCGGCAGAGAGGTCATAGAGCAGCGGCGGGTCGGTGTCGCAGTGGATGTACTTGTAGCGGCCGCGGCGGATCATGAACATCGGATGTGAGGTCAGCTCGCCCATGTACTCGCCGATGGTCTCGTCGACCGGATCGCGGCCTCCGGTAGCGGCCGGCCACAGGCTGCGGCCGTCGAGCGGTGCACCCGTCTCGACAGCCGGACCGCCCTCCATGTCGCCGAGCGCCAGCTCCATCAGCGTGGGCGCCAGATCCAGCAGGGAGCACACGTTGGGCACCCTGCCCGGAGCGATGTCGGGCCCGGCCATCACCAGCGGGACGCGGGCCGAACGCTCGAAGAACGACATCTTGAACCAGGTGCCCCGGTCGCCCAGCATGTCGCCGTGGTCGCTGGTGGCGATCACCACCGTGTCATCGGAGTGTCCGGTCTCGTCCAGAGCGCCCAGCAGCTCGCCCAGCCACCAGTCGAAATAGCTCGTGTTGGCGTAGTAGGCGTGGCGGGCGGTGCGGCACTGCTCCTCGGTCCAGCCCACGGTGTCGGCCTCGATGCCGGCCCGGATGCGCACGGTGTGCGGATCGAGCTCGCCAGGCACCGGGCCCGGCAGGTCGATCTGATCGTGGTCGTAGAGGTTCCACCACTCGGGCCGTGCCACATAGGGGTCGTGGGGGTGGATGAACGCCACCGCCAGGAAGAACGGCCGGTCGTCGGGTTCGCGAGCCAGGTCGTACACGCACCGGCGGGCAGCGAACCCGACCTCGTCGTCGTAGTCGATCTGGTAGGTGGCGAGTGCCTGGCCGGCCCCCGAGAGGCTGTCCATGTTGTGATACCACTTGTCGATCCGCTCGCCGGCCGCATCCCAGTCGGGCGTCCATGCGAAGTTGGCGGGGTAGATGTCGGTGGTGAGGCGCCGGCTGAAGCCGTGCAGCTGGTCGGGGCCGACGAAGTGCATCTTGCCCGCGAGCACGGTCCGGTAGCCCGCCAGGTTCAGCCAGTGCGCCATGGTGGGCGCCGCAGCGCTCCACTCCGCCGCGTTGTCCCAGGCGCCGATCCGCGACGCCGCTCGGCCCGTCATCATCGAGTAGCGCGACGGTGCGCACAGCGGCGACGGGCAGTAGGCCGCATCGAACCGGACGCCCCGCTCGGCGAGCGAATCCAGCGACGGCGTCTGCACCAGCGGGTGGCCGTAGGCGCCGGTGAAATGCGGCGCAAGCTGGTCCGCCATCACCAGCACGATGTTGGGCGCCGTCATCAATCGCACAGTACGCCTGCCGGCCTCCAACGCGCGCCAGTGCGCGGTATCGGGGCATCGCGGGCGTGCTATGGTTTCCAAAACCGTCTAAATGGCCTGTTTTGGCGGGGGACACAAACCGGGGGGTGCCCATGTCCGAAGAACGCACATCCGGCGAGCGAGCTCGCCGACACCCAAGGCTGAGCAGACCGAAGCTGCTCCTAGCGATCGTGGCAGCGCTCGCTCTGGTTGCCGCTGCCTGCACGGGCGGCGACGATGACGGCGGCGACGATGGCGGCCTCGGGTCGCAGACCACGATCACCCTGGCGGCGAATCCGTGGAACGGCTCGGCCTTGAATGTGGCCGTCGCCGCGCAGCTGCTCGAGAGCGAGCTCGGCTACGACGTCGAGATCGTCGACATCGATGAGAACGCCCAGTGGGCAGCCATCAACACGGGCGAGATCAGTGCGTCGCTCGAGGTGTGGCCGTCGGGCCACGCGCAGAACGTGATCGACTTCATCGACAACGCCGACGCCAACGTGGACAACGCCGGCCTGCTCGGCCCGGTCGGCAAGATCGGCTGGTTCACGCCGACCTACATGATCGAGCGCCATCCGGAGCTGGCCACATGGGAGGGCTTCGCCGACCCGGCGCTGGCCGGCCTGTACGCCACAGCCGAGACCGGCGACCTGGGGCAGTTCCTGGGCGGTGATCCGAGCTTCGTCCAGTACGACGAGGACATCATCAACAACCTGGGCCTGCCGATGCAGGTGGTGTACGCCGGGTCCGAGGCTGCGATCCTGGCAGCGGTCGACGCGGCCTACAGCCGGGAGGACCCGATCCTGGTGTACCTGTGGACGCCCCACTCGGCGTTCAACAGCTACGACCTCACCAACGTGCTGCTGCCGGACTACAGCGATGACTGCTACGCCACCGCAGACGCCGGCGGTGTCGACTGCGACTATCCCGCCGACGTCCTGTTCAAGATCATCGATGCGAGCCTCGCCGAGAACGCCCCCGCAGCGGACGCCTTCCTGCGAGCCATGAACTACGACAGCGCGGACCAGATCTCCATGCTGGCCGCCGTGGAGGGCGAGGGCATGTCGATTGACGATGCCGCCGCCCAGTGGATCGCAGACAACGAGGCAACCTGGAGCGCCTGGCTCCAGTAGCCCGCCAGCGCTCACATCCTCCTAGGGCGCTGACCCGTCGGCGTCGGCCTGCTGAGGCCGGCGCCGGCGGGGCTCCTCTCGCACGTCTCCAAGCGCTGCCTCGCAGGTGATCCGGTGACCGAACCCGTGTACGACTTCATCATCGTCGGCGGCGGATCGGCCGGCTGCGCGCTCGCCAACCGGCTCAGCGCCGATCCCGCCACCAAGGTGCTGGTGCTCGAAGCCGGCCGCCGCGACTACCGGTGGGATGTGCTCATCCATATGCCGGCCGCGCTGGCCATGCCGATCGGCAACCGCTTCTACGACTGGCAGTACGAGACCGAGCCGGAGCCGCACATGGGCGGGCGGCGGGTGTACCACGCCCGCGGCAAGGTGCTGGGCGGCTCCAGCTCCATCAACGGGATGATCTTCCAGCGGGGCAACCCGGCCGACTACGACAAGTGGGCCAGCCGGCCCGGCATGGCGGCGTGGGACTACCGGCACTGCCTGCCGTACTTCAAGCGGATGGAGACCTGCCTGGCGGGCCCCGACGACTGGCGCGGCGGCGACGGCCCGCTGGTGCTCGAGCGGGGCCCGGCCACCAGCCCGCTGTTCGAGGCCTTCTTCGACGCCGTGCAGCAAGCCGGCTACGAGCTGACCGCCGACGTGAACGGCTTCCGCCAGGAAGGCTTCGCAGCCTTCGACCGCAACATTCACCGCGGCCGGCGCCTGTCTGCCTCGCAGGCCTACTTGCATCCGGTGCTCGAGCGCCGGAACCTGGACCTCCGCACGGGCGCGCTGATCAGCCGGGTGCTCTTCGACGGCAACCGGGCGACTGGTGTCGAGTACCGGCAGAAGGGCCGGCGGGGCCGCACGCGGGTCGCTCGGGGCGGCCACGTGATCCTGTGCGCGGGGGCGTTCGGCTCGGCGCAACTACTGCAGCTTTCCGGCGTGGGCTCCCCCGCGCTGCTCGACCAGCACGGCATCGATGTCGTCTCGCCGCTCGAAGGCGTCGGCGAGAACCTCCAGGACCACATCGAGGTCTATATCCAGTACGCCTCGAAGCTGCCGGTGTCGATGCAGCCCCACCTGCGGCGCTGGCGCCACCCGTGGATCGGCCTGCAATGGCTGGCGCGGCGCGGGCCGGGAGCCACCAACCACTTCGAGGCCGGCGGCTTCGTGCGCAGCAACACCGATGAGACCTATCCCAACCTGATGTTCCACTTCCTGCCGCTGGCCGTGCGCTACGACGGCTCGGCCCCGGTCAGCAAGCACGGCTACCAGGTGCACGTGGGGCCGATGTACTCCGACGCCCGCGGCTGGGTGCGCATCCGCTCCCGCGACCCTGCGGTGAAGCCGGCGATCCGGTTCAACTACCTGTCCACGGCGCAGGACCGGCGGGAGTGGGTCGAGACCGTGCGTGTTACGCGGCACATCATGAACCAGCCCGCCTTCGCCGCCTACAACGACGGCGAGCTGTCGCCCGGCCCCGGCACCCAGTCCGACGACGAGATCATGGACTGGGTGGCACGCGACGCCGAGACGGCGCTGCATCCGGCGGGCACGGCGCGCCTCGGCACCGACGCAGGCGCCGTGACCGACCCGTCGACCATGGACGTGCTGGGGACGTCGGGTCTCAGCGTCGTGGACGCCTCGGTGATGCCCACCGTCACCAACGGCAACATCTACGCGCCGGTCATGATGATCGCCGAGAAGGCTGCCGACCTGCTGCTCGGCAACGAGCCGCTCGCGCCGCTGGATGTTCCGGTTTACGGGCCGTCCTGCGAGTCCTCGTCACCGGGGCCGCCGCTGCCGCCGAGCCCGCCGCCTTCGTCATCTGCGATCATCGCCGAGACGAGGTCGAGTACCTCGTGACGCTCGGCCTTGGTCGGCGGCGCGAGGCCGAAGAGATCAATGAGCCAGAGGCCGTCGCCGACGATGCGCGCCAGCAGTCCCGACGTCTCCGCCAGCCCGTCGTGGTGCACCAGGCGCTCCTGCCAGCGCTCGAACGTCGCACGGGTATTCGCGAGCAGCTCATCGTCGAGCGCAGCAGCCGCCAAGATCGACGCCGAGGTGTCGTCGGCCGCCTTGTAGGGCTCGCGGACGTAGTCCAGGTAGGCGAGCGCGAAGGTGCCGCGTGCGGCGGGATCGTGGTCGCGGAACATGGCCTCGCGAAGATCCAGCTCGTCGTCGAGCACGGCCAGCGTCTCATCCAGCAGGCCGGCCATGAGCGCATCCTTCGAGCCGAAGTGGTACAGGAACCCGCCCTTGCTGACACCGGCGGCCAGCGCCACCCGGTCGAGCGTGAGGTTGGCGGCGCCGTCGGTCTGGATGACTTCGATGGCGGCCTGCAGGATGCGCTCACGGGTCTGCACCGCTCGTTCCTGCACCGGCCCCGATCGCGATCCGGATGCCTCCGTCTTGGATCCCGGCGCCGGCGTGCCGGGGGGTGTCTCATCGCGGGGTTGCGTTCGTGCCACAGTCAGCACAGCGTATCGACCTGCCAAACCCGTCCAAGTAGACGGTAACGCGGCGGCAAATGGGGGCAGCCATGGAGCCGATCGTCTCGGTCAAGGGTCTGTGGAAGATCTTCGGCAAGCGCGTCGACGCGGCCCGTGAGCTCGCTTCAGGAGGTGCCGACCGGGAGCAGGTGCAGGCCGAGACGGGCTGCCTGGTGGCGGTGCAAGATGTCACCTTCGAGGTGCAGGCGGGCGAGACGTTCGTGGTCATGGGCCTGTCGGGTTCGGGCAAGTCCACGCTGGTGCGCTGCATCTCCCGCCTGATCGAGCCGACCTTCGGCGAGATGGAGGTGTGCGGCACCGTGCTGGCCGACGCCGGCGAGACAGAGCTGCGCGAGCTCCGCCGCAGCAAGATGGCGATGGTCTTCCAGCACTTCGGCCTGTTCCCCCACCGGCGCGTCGTCGACAATGTGGCCTACGGGCTCGAAGTGCAGGGCGTGGCGCGTGACGACCGCCATGACCGGGCGCGCGAGGTGCTCACCACGGTGGGACTCGAGGGCTGGGGCGACCACTACCCCCAGCAGCTCAGCGGCGGCATGCAGCAGCGAGTCGGGCTGGCACGTGCCCTCGCCGTGGAGCCCGAGGTGCTGTTCTTCGACGAGCCGTTCTCGGCTCTCGACCCGCTCATCCGGCGCGACATGCAAGACGAGCTGGTGGCGCTGCAGATCGAGCTGCAGCGCACCATCGTGTTCATCACCCACGACTTCGCGGAAGCACTGCGGCTGGCGGACCGGATCGCCATCATGCGCGACGGCGCCTTCACCCAGGTCGGCACGCCGCTCGAGATCCTGACCGAGCCCGCGAACGATTACGTGCGAGCGTTCACCCAGGATGCGCCGATCGCGAAGGTGCTCCCCGCGTGCTCGCTGATGCAGCCGGTCGGCGAGGTCGCTGTCGAAGACAGCTGGCCCCGCACGACCGAGACCGCCACGCTGGAGTCGGCCCTGCCGTTCCTGCTGTCAGAGCACCGTCCGGTCGTGGTCTGCAACGCCAGCGGCGATCCCCTCGGCCTGCTCCACCAGGACGACGTGGCAGCGGTACTGGAGCAGAACTTGCGATGAGCCACACCTTCGGAGCTCCAGTACCGCCATCAGGCACAGCTCTCGAGAGCAATCTGCGATGAGCCAGACCCTCGAGGCTGGGTCGCCTGCAGGTTCGGGCGCACCCGCCGCCCGGCGGCGGTCGCCGGTTGCCGTGGGGCTGGCGGCGGCCGCGGTCGCGCTCGTGATTGTCGGCTTCGCCGCTTCTGTCGGCGCCTTTCCGGAATCGTGGAACCTCGGCTTGGCCGACCCGATCGATCGCACACGGCGCTGGCTCATCAACAACCAGACGTCCCACTGGCTCTACACGGTGCTGCTGAACCCGCTCACCGATCTCGCCGATGCGGGCATCCGCCAGCTCGAGTCGATCCTGCGGTGGTTCCCGTGGTACGTGTACCCCGTCTTCTGCGGTCTCGGGCTGTGGCGCGTGCGCGGCCGGCTGGCCGGGGTGCTCGGCGCCGCCGGCGTCCTGCTGATCGGCATGACCGACCTGTGGCAGCAGGGCTTCGCCACGCTCGCGCTGATGGGCGTGGCGGTATTCCTGTCGCTGCTGGCGGGCATCCCGCTCGGCATCGCAGCATGGCGCAACGACCGGTTCGCCGGCGTGCTGCGCCCGACGCTCGACGCCATGCAGACCATGCCGGGCTTCGTCTATCTCATCCCGTTCGTGCTGCTGTTCGGCATCGGGCGCGTGCCGGCGCTGATCGCGACGGTCATCTTCGCCCTGCCCCCGGTGGTGAGGCTCACCGACGTCGGCTTGCGCAACGTGCCCGGCGCCATGGTGGAGGCCTCGGAGATGTTCGGCGCCACCGACCGCCAGACGCTGCGTCTGGTGCGGATCCCCGCCGCTCGCCCGGCGATCCTGGCCGGCACCAACCAGACCACGATGCTCGCCATGAGCATGGTGGTGATCGCCGCATTCATCGGCTCGGGGGGCCTCGGCCAGGATGTGCTGCGAGCCATGCGCGACATCGATGTCGGCGAGGCCTCCGAGGCCGGCATCGCCATCGTCATCATGGCGATCATCCTGGACCGCTTCACGCGAGGCGTCGCCACGCTGGGCGAGCGGGGCCGCGGGCAGGGATCGAACGCTCACGGTGACGGTGCGCTGCGCGCAGCAGATACGGGGCTGATCCGCTGGGTCGCAGCGGCCACGGGCGTGGTGGCGCTGGTCGGCGGCATCGTGGGCCACAACCAATTCCCCGGATGGCTGCAGTGGCACTACGCGCCGTATGTCAACGACATCACGGCCTGGGCTCGCGACAACCTCTACGACATCGGCAGCTCGGGCATCGGCACCGGACCGCTCAGCGACTTCATCACCGTCTATATGGTGACGCCGCTGCGGGAGCTGCTGTCATCGGGCATCCCGTGGCCGTCTGCAACGGCCAGTAGCTCAGCACTTCCTCGATGGCTGCGGGAGCTGCTGTCATCGGGCATCCCGTGGCCGGCCATGATCGGGCTCGGCGTGCTGGGGGGACTGCTGGCGCGCGGCGTCACGCTGGGGCTCGGCATCGGCGTCGCGTTGTTCCTGATCGGGTGGCTGGGCATGTGGGAGCTGTCGATGGACACGCTGGCCCAGACGCTGGTGGCCGTGGCCGTCACGCTGGCGATCGCGGTGCCGCTGGGAATCCAGGCCTCCCACAGCGATCGCTTCCAGCGACTGATGGACCCGGTGCTCGATTTCTTGCAGACCATTCCCAGCTTCGTGCTGCTGGTGCCGGTGATCACCCTGTTCCACGTCGGTCGCATCCCGGGCATCATCGCCTCGGTGGTGTACGCGCTGCCGGCCGCGGTGCACTACACCGATCTGGGGCTGCGCCGGGTTCCCGCTGAGGTCCACGAAGCCGCAACGAGCTTCGGCGCAACCCGCTGGCAGCGCCTGCGGCGTGTCGAGCTGCCCCTTGCTGCGCCCGAGCTGATGGTGGCCGTCAACCAAGTGATCATGCTGGTGCTGGCGATGGTGGTGATCGCCGGTCTGGTCGGCGGCGGCGGGCTCGGGCTCGAAACGGTGAACGCCCTGCGCCGCAGCGATGCCGTAGGGCGCGGCTTCGAAGCCGGCATCGCGATCGTCCTGCTGGCGGGCATCCTCGATCGACTCACCCGCGGCGTCGCCGACCGCCTCCGCCCGCCCCCCGCCGCCTGAGCGCCGAGCCGAGCGGGGCGGCGCGCCCAGCGATCGTTGCGACTGGACGGTCTAGAGGAAGGCGGGGACGAAGACCAGGCTGACGATGGTCATCACCTTGATGAGGATGTTCATCGCCGGGCCCGAGGTGTCCTTGAACGGGTCGCCGATGGTGTCGCCCACCACAGCCGCGGCGTGGGCATCAGTGCCCTTGCCGCCGTGCGCACCCGCCTCGATGTACTTCTTGGCGTTGTCCCAGGCGCCGCCTGAGTTGGCCATGTAGATGGCAATCAGGAACCCGGTCACCACCGCGCCGGCCAGGAAACCGCCGAGCGCGTTCACGTCGATGAAGCCGATGACCAGCGGCAGCACGACGGCCAGGCCGCCCGGCAGCAGCATCTCGCGCAGGGCTGCCTGGGTGGAGATGTCGACGCAGCGCCGGCTGTCAGGCTTCACGCCCGGTTCGCCCTCGCGCAGGCCGGGGATCTCGGCGAACTGCCGCCGGACCTCCACGATCATCGCCTGTGCCGCCCGGCCCACTGACGACATGGTGAGCGCCGCAAAGATGAACGGCGTCATGGCGCCCAGGAACAGACCGATCGTGACTGCCGTGTCGTTGACGTCAAGCACCAGATCCCCGGCAGTCAGGCTGAACGACTTGAACAGCGCCAGCGCCGTGACCGCCGCCGAGCCGACCGCGAAGCCCTTGGCCACCGCGGCGGTGGTGTTGCCCAGCGAGTCGAGGCTGTCGGTGACGCCGCGCACCTCGGGCGGCAGCTCGGCCATCTCGGCGATGCCGCCGGCGTTGTCGGCGATGGGCCCGTAGGCATCCACCGCCACGATCACGCCGGTCACCGCCAGCATGCCGATGGCCGCCAGCGCCACGCCATACAACCCGATCTTGTCGCCGGCGTCGCCGAAGGCCATCCCGCCGAACAGGTACGACAGGCCGATCATCGCCACCACCAGCGCGACGGCCGGCAGCGTGGAGAGCTTGCCCTGCGCGATGCCCTCGATGGTGACCGTGGCCGGCCCCGTCTCGGACTGCTGCGCGATGCCCTTCACCGGCCTGAAGTGCTCGGACGTGAAGTACTCGGATGTGAAGCCGATGGCCCAGCCGCCGAGCAGTCCCACGATGATGGTGAACGCCAGGAAGATCGGTGCGCTGAGCTCGTAGCTGCGATCCTCGGTGGCGAACGTCGGGCTGCCGCTGAACAGCACCAGCGTGCCGACGATGGCGAACACCACCGTGAGCGCCATGGCCACATACTGACCGGTGTGCAGCTGCCCGGACAGGCTGCGGCCCTCGCGGCCGCGCACGAACAGCGCTCCCACGATCGAGGCGATCATGCCGAGCGCCCCGATCAGGATCGGGTACATGAGCAGCCCTTCGGCATCGCCGAAGCTGCCGGCCAGACTGTCGCCTTCGAGGAAGACCGGCACCAGCAGCGAGGCCAGCACCACCGGCGCCACGATCGACCCGGCGTAGGACTCGAACAGGTCGGCTCCCATGCCGGCCACATCGCCCACGTTGTCGCCCACCGCGTCGGCAATGGTGGCCGGGTTGCGGGGATCATCCTCTGGGATGCCGGCCTCCACCTTGCCCACCAAGTCGCCGCCCACGTCGGCTGCCTTGGTGTAGATGCCGCCGCCGATGCGGGCGAACAGCGCGATCGAGCTGGCACCCAGCCCGAACGCTGCCACCACCTGGAAGGCCTGGTCGACGCCCAGCCACTTCACCCACAGCAGGTAGTTGAACGAGATGCCCAGCAGTGCCAAGCCGGCCACGCTGAAGCCCATGACGGCTCCGCCCTTGAACGCCAGCGGCAGCGCCTTCGCAGCGCCCTGGCGAGCTGCGTTGGCGGTACGGGTGTTCGCCGCAGTGGCAATGCGCATGCCGACGAAGCCCGCCACCGACGACAGCACCGCGCCCATCAGGTAGGCGAAGCTGGCTGCGGGGCGCCCGTCGATGGGCACGATCAGCAGCAGCACGAACATCGCCGCCACGAACACCGACACCCACCGGTACTCCCGGCGCAGGAACGCCATGGCGCCCTCGCGGATGGCTGCGCCGATGTCGCGCATCAGGTCGGTGCCCTGGTCGGCCCGCAGCACCACCTTGGCGAAGTAGTACGCGAGCAGCAGCGCCAGCACGGAAGCGATCAGGGCCAGATACGGAACAGCAGTCACATGAGCCTCCAAGGGCACATTGAAATCAGGTCAGATCAGGTGAGATCAGGATCAGGTCACGCCGGGATGGCTCGGGGGAGTATGCCGGACCGCGGGCGACGATGCTGAGAGGCTGAGCCCTGGGCTCAAGCGGCCCGCGAGCGAAACGAGCTATAGCGGCAGGCACAGTGCGGAGCCGCGGACCCCGCGGCCGCTCAGGACTCGTCGTGAGCGTGGTGTTCTTCGGGCATGACTTCGGTGTGCGCACCGCGCTTGCCGGAGAACCACAGCAGCGCCAGCGCGGCGCCCCCCGCAGCACCCGAGGCGACCAGGATGCCGATCTTCGCGAGATCGCTGATGCCGTCGTTGTCGAACGCCAGGCCGGTGATGAAGATCGACACGGTGAAGCCGATGCCTGCAGCGAACCCCATGCCCACGAATTGCGGCCAGTTCATCCCCTCGGGCAGGTCGAAGCCGAAGCGGGTCGCCACCCAGGTGAACGCCGCGATGCCCAGCGGCTTGCCCACCACCAGACCCAGGATGACGCCCCACGTCACGGGCGATCCGGCGGCATCGGTCAGCGTCTCGCTCGACAGCGGAATGCCGGCATTGGCCAGGGCGAAGATCGGCACGATGAGGAACGCCGTGAACGGGTGCAGCAGCGACTCCAGCCGCTCGGTCACCGGCACCGATTCCTGCACGAGGAACGACGCCTGGTGAACCTGCTCCACACTCGGATCATCGGGGAGATGATCCACCATGTCCTGGGCCTGCACGCGGTCGAGCAGGGGCTTGGCAGGCGTCAGCAGGCCGAGCACCACGCCGGCGATCGTGGCGTGCACGCCCGATTCCAGCGTGGCGTACCAGATCACCAGCCCGACCACCCAGTAGACCTCGAGCGCCCACACCTTCATCAGCGCCAGCATCCGCACCACGAGCGTCAGCCCGACGGCGACTGCCAGCCAGCGGAAGTCCAGATCGCCGGTGTAGAAGATCGCGATGACGGCGATGGCCCCGATGTCGTCCACGATGGCCAGTGTCAGCAGGAACAGCTTGAGGATCGGGGGCACCCGCGTGCCGAGCAGCGCGACGACGCCCACCGCGAAGGCGATGTCGGTGGCCATCGGGATGCCCCAGCCCGAGGCCGCTTCGCCTGACGGGTTGAACACCACGTAGAACAGCGCCGGCACGACCATCCCGCCGATGGCGGCAATCGCCGGCAGCGTCGCAGCACGGAGACTCGAGAGGTACCCGGTCACCAGCTCGCGCTTGATCTCGAGGCCCACCACGAAGAAGAACAGCGCCATGAGGCCGTCGTTGACGAGCGCCTCCAAGGTCAGCCCGTGGTCGCCATGCACGTGGTACCCGCCGACGGTCAGGTCGATGTGGGTATGCCAGAAGTCGAAGTAGCTCTGGCTCCAGGGCGAGTTCGCCCAGATCAGCGCCGTGGTGGCGGCCACGAGCAGCAGCACGCTGCTGGCGACCTCACGATGGACGAAGCTGAGGATCGGTCGCGCCACGAACCGGGCCAGCCAGCGGTCGCCGCCTGCGAACGTCTCCCGCTGGAACAGGTACTCCGGCCCGGCCATACGGCCGCACAGGATACGGGCCGTTATATGGCGGTCCTGCCGCGGACCGCGCTCCACGCACGCGTGTCCGCCGATGTTCAGCGATTCGACACGCGCCGCAGGGCCGCCGGCAGCCCGCTGGCCACTTCGAAGAGCGATTCGACCCCGGTCTCGGTCAGCGTTGCGGCCACGCCGGGCGTGCTCACCACGAGCGCCAGACTGCCGCTCGCGGCCCGGCAGCGTCGATGCGCGTCGAGCAATACGCCGAGCGTGACTGGCTGCAGGACATCCACATCGGACAGGTCGATCACGAGCCGCGGCTGGGTGCCGGCCGTTGCAAGCGCTGAGCGCAGCGCACTGTCCAGCGACGCGATGGCAGCCAGGTCGAGCTCGCCACGCGGCGTCACCACCACGACGGCGGTGCCGTCGTCGGCCGTCACCGTGCGCTCAGCGATGCCCAGCATCAGAGCGACGCCGCTGTTCGTCGTCGAGGTGTCGACGGGTGCATGGGACCAGCCGAAGGCTCACGCAAAGCGGGGCATCACCTTGTCGCTGATGAGCTCGAGCGACGCGTTGATCTGGTCCGCCGAGTGGATGCCCTGGGGCACCAGGAAGAACGCTTCCTCGACGCCGAGCACCGTCTGCGCCTCTTCGATCTGGCGGCTGATGGTGTCGGGGCTGCCGACGAGCTGCAGCGGCATGCCCTGGCCGAACTGGATGGCCCACTGGTTCCAGAACCACTCCATGTCGGCAAACTGCGCCCACGCCTCCTCATCGGTGGGCGCGCACACGGCAACGCCGCCCCAGCCGCACTCGTGCCCGCGAGGTTTTTCGACGCCGTGCAGCGCGGCCTCGTCACGGTACGCCTTCCACAGCGCCTCGCAGAAGTCCATCTTGTCGCTGAGCACGATCGGCGTGCCGCCGTAGCGCGCCCAGAAGACCGCCGAGTCCATCGACATGGTGAACCCGCCGTACAGGGGCGGGTGCGGCGCCTGCAGCGGGCGCGGGGCGATGCCCACCTCGTGGATCGTCATGTCGGCGTCCACCCCGGCGCCGTAGTCGGAATAGACGGTGTGGGTGTGGGGGTTGAGGTTGTCGTTGGGGAAGCGCCAGAACTCGCCCTCGTAGGAGAACGTGTCGTTCTTCAAGGCGGTGAGCACCACGTCGACGAATTCTTCGAAGAAGCGGCGGTTGTAGGCGTCCTCGTCGGTGCCGCGATTCCACTTGCCCACCGCAGCGAGGTCGGGGCGGATCTTGAACTGGTCCACCCATCGGTGCTGGTAGCCGCGCACCACGCCGAAGCAGAGCCGCCCGCCGGTCATGTGGTCGAGCGTGGCCACCTGCTCGGCGACACGCATCGGGTTGTGGGTGGTGGACACGTAGCCGCAGGCGATCGGCCGCAGCCGGCTGGTGTGCTGGGCGATCCAGCTCGCCATCAGGTTGAGGTCGTTGGAGATCTCGAAGCCCTCGATCTGCAGGTGATGCTCGGGGTGGCCGAAGCCGTACCAGCCGTTGTCGTCGGCGAAGCGGGCGATGTCGGCGATCTCGCCGAGCATCCGTTGGTAGTAGTCGTTATTGAGCCCCGCGAGACCGGCTTCCAGCTCGTGGCGCCGGCCGATCGTGCAGTACATGAACAAGCTGAACTTCACCCTGGCTCCCGCTGCCTCGTTCCCCGGCACGATCCGGGCTTCTCCGCGGAGTGTAGGTGAGTGTTCTCCGGAGAGGCCCAGGAGCCGCCGCACCTACCCGCGGGCCGTCGACCACTGCATAAACGCCCGTTCAGGACTAGGTTTCTCCGAGGCATGGACAGCACCGAGACAGCCTCTGGCAGCTCGGCCGAGCCGGATACCGCAGACAGCACTGTTGCCGCTGGCGCCGACGAGAACGGCGGCGACGGGAACGGCAACGGCCGCAGGATCCGCAAGGGCGAGCGCAGCCGAATGCGCATCTTGGATGCTGCCGCGCGCCTGCTCTCGTGCCGCGGCTACGCCGCCACCACGCTGACCGACATCGCCGGTGCTGCCGAGATGCAGGCCGGCAGCCTCTACTACCACTTCGACTCCAAGGACGCGATCGTCGAAGAAGTGCTGAGCGTCGGCATCGACCACGCCCGCTCTGCGATCGACGCAGCGCTGGAAGCGCTGGGGCCCGGCGCACGCGGTTCCGACCGCCTGGCCGAGGCCATCGTGGCCTACGTCAACTGCATCGTTGCCGAGAGCAACTTCACGGTCGCCAACATCCGCTGTTTCAACGAATCGCCCCCGCAGACCCGCGAGAGCCTGGCAGTGCCGCTGCGCGAGTTCACCAACCTCTGGGTCGGCCTGCTTGCCGAGGGCCAAGCCGACGGTTCACTGCGAGCCGACACCAATGCCAGGGTGCTCGCCCGGATCATGATCTCCGGCCTCAACTCGCTTGCCAGCTGGTACCGCCCCGGCGGCGAGCTGCGACTCGAAGATCTCGCCCGCCAGTTCGCCGACATGGTCCTCGACGGCCTGCACCCCGCCGACGGCTGACAGCTTCGACAGCTGCCGGCAGCTACAGGCGGCCGCCGGTGATGAGCTTGCGGCGGTGCTCCAGGAAGTCGACGAGCACGTAGTCGCCCAGATTGTGGGGGCTGGTGAAGAACGCCCGCCCGCCGTTCATCTCGGTCATCTTCTCCACGAACGCCCGCAGGTAGCTGTTGGGGTCGAGCATGAACACGTTGATGCGGATGTCCTCGCGGGTGGCGCGGGCCACTTCCAGCAGCGTGGCCTCGATGGTCTCGCGCACCGGCGGGTAGGCGAAGTACGGCCGCCCGTCACGGGCCAAGTGAGCGGTGGGCTCGCCGTCGGTGATCATGATGATCTGCTTCGAACCGGTCTGGCGGGCCAGCAGGCGCCGGGCGATCATGAAGCCGTGCTGCATGTTGGTGCCGTAGGCGAAGTCCCACGACACCTCCGGCAGCTGCGCGGCGGTCAGCTCGTTGGCTGACTCGGCGAAGCCCACGATGCCCAGGTAGTCGCGCGGGAACTGCGTGGAGATCAGCGAGTGCAGCGCCATCGTGACCTTCTTGGCGGGCAGGAAGTTGTCGCGCATCGGCATCGACAGCGACAGGTCCAGCATCAGCACCGTGGAGGCACGCGACAGCAGCTCAGAGCGCTCGATCTCGAAGTCGTCCGGCGTCAGGCTGACCGGCGTGCCGGTCCCCTGCCGGGTCACCGCATTGCGCACCGTGCGCTCGATGTTCAGGTTGAACGTGTCGCCGAACTCGTACGGCTTGGTCTCATACGCGAACTCGTTGCCGACGCCCGTCTTGCGTACCTGGTGGCTGCCGACTTTGTCGTCCATCAGCCGGTTGAACAGGTCGCCGAGTGCGTTCTGGCCGATGCGGCGCAGCGCCCGCGGCGTCAGCTCCAGGCGCCCCTCGGTGTGCTGCGCGAGGCCTGATTCCTCGAGCATGCGCGCCATCTCGCTGAGCCGTTCGAGGGCCTCGGCCGACTGGTCGCCGAGCAGCTCGCGGACCCGCTCGGGATCCACCTCGGCCAGGGCCGACGGGCTGACGGCGCCCTGCAGCATCTCGGCCAGCGCGTCGAGGTCGCCGAGCTGGCTCAGCACGTCGGCCGCCTGGGAAATCGACAGCGGATCGTCGCCGCCGAACTGGTAGTTGCGGTCCCAGCCCATGTCGGGGAACGCCTGCTGCAGATTCTGCGCGAGCTGCTGGGCCTGCCACTGCAGGTCCATGTCGTCCATGAGCTGCGCCGCCAAGTCGGCGAGCTGCTGGCGCTGCGCGGGCGTCATCGAGTTCATCATCGAAGCCATGGCCGCCATGCGCTTGGCCATGATCTCGAGCAGCTCGTCCAGGCTCTGGGGGTTCTCGGGGAAGAAGTCGCCGTAGCGCTCCATGAATCCCTCGAAGTCGGGCTCCTCGCCGCGGGCACGCTGCTCGAGCATCTGGTTGAGCTCGGCCATCATGTCCTTGGTGCGGGCCAGGTCCTCGGGGCTCATGTTGCCCATCGCCCCGGTCATCTGGTCGAAGTAGCTCTGGGCGACTTCCTGGCGCAGCCGCTCCACCAGCTCGTTGAACTGCTCACGGGCCTCGGGCGACTCGAAGTCGTAGCTCTGCAGGCCGCGCATCTTCCCGGCCAGGTCGGGGGGCAGCATGTCGAGCTGCAGGTTGCGCTCGGCGGCGCTGGACTGGGCGATCTCTTCGCGGCGTTCGTCGCCGCTGTCGGCCGCGTCCTGCGCGAACTCCTCCAGCGCCTCGCGTTCGGTATCGGTGATCTCGTCGAGCTCCCGGGCGATGTCGTCGTACACGCCGCCGAGGTCGAACTGCTCGAGCATCTCCTTGCGCCGGTCGCGCAGCCGCTCGATCATCTCGCGCAGGCCTTCGAGCCGGTTGCCCTCGGCGTCGGTGAAGCCCTGCTGCATGAGCCGGCGCAGGGCGGCATTGAGATCGCCGTGATACAGCAGGTCGTCGGTCATCTCCGCGAAGAGGCTCTCCGCGTCGAAGTCAAAGCCGGTCTGGGTGCCGTCCCACGCGGAGTAGCGGAACCGGGCGCCCTCGCGGCGAGCCCGACGCCAGCGGATCACTGTGTTGGCTCCGTCCGGCGCGCCTGCTGCGAGTGCCTCGGGATTCGAACGTGGCCCCGCATGAACATCACTCTGTCACGGCAGTGGGTGCAGCCGGGCCTAGCCGCGTGAGCGGTAGGTGGCTCGGGCACCCACATGCTCCTTGTTGAGCCGCTTCGACAGGTGCAGGCCCTCGAGCACCAGCTCGATGGCAGATGCCAGCACCGCGGGCGCTGCCCCCTCGTCCGACTGCCGGTCGGCTGAGGCCGCCACCAGCGACTCGGCGGCAACCGC
This sequence comes from Candidatus Poriferisodalis sp., assembly GCF_965208925.1. Taxonomy (GTDB): domain Bacteria; phylum Actinomycetota; class Acidimicrobiia; order Acidimicrobiales; family Poriferisodalaceae; genus Poriferisodalis. The sequence goes on from NZ_OZ242364.1 coordinate 850,099, forward strand.
CAGCGCCTGGTTGCCGGCAAGCAGCTCCATGTAGGCCTCCGAGCCGAGGTCGTCGCCGGTGTGCACCACCTTGCCCTCGCCGAAGCTGGCCACCACGTCGCTCAGCTCGTCGGGCGAGAAGCGGTTCTTGAACACCTCGAGCACGGCCGCCTTGAGCATGGTCTCCACGATCTTGCCGTCGCGGCCCTCTTCCATCGACTCGATCTCGATCTTGCCGGCGGTGGAGCTCATGAGCGACTCGAGGTCGCTGACCCTGGGCACCACGTGCCGCTCGCCGCGTTGCAGCGCCCGGCGGGTGGCGTTGGCCGCGAGCGTCTCGGTGTTGGTGACGGTCATGCGCACCGACACGCCCGAGCGCTGGTTGACCTGGCTGCTGGCACGGGCCACATGACTGAAGGTGGCCACGATCTCGGCCATGAAGTCGGGCAGCGTCACGATGACACCCCCTGGCACGCCTTCGCCCGTCCCCACATCGATCCCCTGGAGGTCGAGCGGGCGGGCCTCCGCCGACGCGATGTCCATCTCGGTGTCGACGTCGAGCGGGTAGTGGGTGCGGATCTGCGCGCCGAAGCGGTCCTTCAGCGGGGTGATGATGCGGCCCCGGTTGGTGTAGTCCTCTGGGTTGGCCGTGGCCACCAGCAGCACGTCGAGCGGCAGGCGGATCTTGTAGCCGCGAATCTGGACGTCGCGCTCCTCGAGCACGTTCAGCAGGCCCACCTGGATGCGCTCGGCCAGGTCGGGCAGCTCGTTGATGGCGAAGATGCCGCGGTTGGTGCGCGGCACCAGCCCGTAGTGCAGCGTCAGCTCGTCGGACAGGTACCGGCCCTCGGCCACCTTGATGGGATCCACCTCGCCGATGAGGTCAGCGATCGACGTGTCGGGCGTGGCCAGCTTCTCGCCGTAGCGGACGTCCCGGTGCGCCCACGCGATGGGGGTGTCGTCGCCGTGCTCGGCGATGAGATCGAGGGCGTGGCGGGACACCGGGTGGTACGGGTCGTCGAAGATCTCCGAGCCCTCGATGTAGGGCATCCACTCGTCCAGCAGGTTCACCAGCGAGCGGATCATGCGGGTCTTGGCCTGTCCCCGCTCTCCCAGGAACACCACGTCGTGGCCAGCCAGCATGGCATTCTCGAGCTGGGGCAGCACCGTGTTCTCGTAGCCCAGCACACCCTCGAACAGCGGCTCGGACGCGGCGATGGCCTTGGCGGCATTCGCACGCATCTCCTCTTTGACCGGCCGGGAGACCCAGCCGATCTTGCGCAGTTCGCCGAGCGTGGTGGGTTGCGTCATGGCGGGCAACCTAGTGGCTGGTGGCTTCAGACGGCGTTGGCGCAGGTTGGTTGCACCCGCCTGTTCACTGCGCGTAGCGTGACCGGTGGAGGCAAGGGGACTCGAACCCCTCGGGATGGGATTTACAGGTCCTCCCGGCCACCTGGCTGCCCCCATGGAACGAAGCCCACACAGCTCCGCTCCTCGAAGACCCCCGCTCGGCTCGCTGGGCGGGGGTCTTGCGTGACATCCGCACCACACTTGTCCATTATTCTCAGTAGCTTTCAATGATTTTCACCTTGACAGCCGGAAGCGGAGACGCTCAGGCGCTTGCGGGTGGCTGGCTGGTGCGGGCCGCCGGGCACGGCGAGTGGCGGACGGTGGCGGATCGTGAGCTGGACGAATCGGGCTGGCAGACGACGTCGACTCCCGGCCGGTGGTGGCTGGACGCTGGCCTCGCTGACGAGAGCGCCGTGCTCTACCGGCGGCGATTCGAGCTTCCGGCGGAGCTGGCGGCTGGGCTCGGCAGCCCCGACGGCAACGCAGTCGGGGATGCGCGCTGGTGGTTCGTTGCGAGCGGGCTGTGCGAACTGGGCCACCTGTGGCTCGACGGCACCTACCTGGGTGACCTGCGCGGGCGCCACGCAGAACACGCCTTCGAGGTGAGCCATCTGCTGCGCGCCGGCCCCGAGCACCTGGCGGCGGTCGAGGCCTCGCACGGGGCCGTCCGGGTGCCCCAGAGCGAGGACGCGCAGGCGCAGATTGAGCGGACCGGGCCCGCGCGCATCCAACGCGTCCGCGCGCTGGTCATCGAGGCCAGCCCCGATCGGGCCGTGCTGCGCATCGCCGCCACTGTCGACAGCGCCGGCACGCATCGCAGCGAGATCACCACGACGGTGCTGCCCGCTGATCACCCCGACGCCGGTTGGTCCCGAGACGCCACCCGTCAAGTCGCGTCGCTCGACGACGGCATGACCCTGTCCGAGCCGGTGCTGGCGCGAGGCCGCAACGAGCTGGAGTGGCTGGTCGCGCTGGAGCGGCCGTCGCTGTGGTGGCCCGCCGGGCTGGGCGACCAGGCGCTGTACTGCATCGACATCGACGTCGCCATCGACGGACGCTCAAGTCACGCAGTCAGGCTCCCGACGGGCATCCGGACCGTGTCAGTGCGCCGCGGCGGGCTGGCAGTGAACGGCGAGCCGCACCGTGACGGACTCGACGCCCTGCGCGTCATCGAGCACGAGCTGAGCCATCCCGGCTTCTACGAATCAGCGAACACCGACGGCCGGCTGCTGTGCCAGCAGGTCATGCTGGATGCCAGCGTGTTCACCGGCGCCGAGCGCGGCCTGCGCGCACTGGCCGCGCAAGCTGCCGCGGCCGCGGCTGATCACGCCGCCCACCACCCCAGCGTCGCCGCTTGGCAGCCAGTGCCGGTTGCCGACGGACACCGGCGTGGATCCGGGTTGTCGCCATGGGCGCGCCGCACCGTGCGCCAAGCCATGCACCGCGCCGACCCCACCCGCCCGGTGCTGCCTCCAGACCGGCGCTGAGGATCTGATCCCGCGCAACCCGGACCTCTTCGGGTGAGCGCCGGCGTAGCGAAGCGAAGCCTCGGCGCTCGCAAGGAATCTGCAAGTACCGTACGGCCCTGGCGCGGACGGCCCCAGTGGCAGACCGCGCCTGTCGCCGCACCACGCCACGCACGGGAGGAACACATGGCGCCGACTGCCACGCAGGCCGCCGGGTCTGCACCGGTGTTCAAGACCAAGCGCCCGCTGCCGTTCCCGCTGAACATCTACCAGTCAGCGATCGGCCGCAAGTGGGTCATGGCGTGGACCGGCATCGGACTGCTGGGCTTCGTGATCGTTCACATGATCGGCAACCTGCACCTCTACGAGGGCCCCTCGCGGATGTACGAGTACGCCGAGACGCTGCGCGACCTCGGCGGCGGGCTGCTGCCCCGCACGCTGCTGCTGTGGATCATGCGGGTGGGGCTGCTGGCCATGTTCGTGGTGCACCTGCACTCGGCGTACACGCTGAAAGAGCGCAGCCGGCTGGCCTCCGAACGGGCGGGCTTCGTGGGCGGCGCCAAGAAATACGCATCCAAGCGCGACTACATCGCCGCCAACTACGCCTCGCGCACGATGCGCTGGACCGGCCCGATCGTGGGCCTGTACGTGCTGTTCCACCTGGCCGACCTGACGTGGGGCTGGTGGCTGGGCGACGCCTACGTGCGGGGCGATCCGTACCACAACGTGGTGGAATCGCTGTCGAGCATCCCGGTGGCGATCCTGTACGTGGTGGCCAACGTGGCGCTGGCCGTCCACATCTTCCACGGCACCTGGAGCATGTTCCAGAGCCTCGGCGTCAACAACCCGCGCTACAACGGCCTGCGCCGCAACCTGGCCACCGCGCTGGCCGGCGTGGTGCTGGTGGGCAACCTCTCGTTCCCGGTGCTGGTGCAGGCCGGCCTGGTCGACGAGGACAACCGGGAGTGCCCCATCAACGACACCACCGGGCTGGAGTGTCTTGAGGAACAGGCGGAGGCGCACTGACATGGCGATGAACGACTCCGCATCGAACGGGCGCACCAACGGCGTGCTCGACGCCCGGGTGCCCGACGGGCCGATGGCCGACAAATGGACGGGCCGCAAGTTCTCCATGAAGCTGGTCAACCCGAACAACAAGCGCCGCTTCGAGATCATCGTGGTGGGCACGGGCCTGGCCGGCGCCTCGGCGGCGGCGTCGCTGTCGGAGCTGGGCTACCGGGTGAAGGTGTTCACGTTCCACGACTCGCCCCGCCGGGCGCACTCGATCGCAGCCCAGGGCGGCATCAACGCGGCGAAGAACTACACCAACGACGGCGACTCGGTGCACCGGCTCTTCTATGACACGGTCAAGGGCGGTGACTACCGCAGCCGCGAGGCCAACGTGCACCGCCTGGCCGAGGTGTCGCTGAACATCATCGACCAGTGCGCCGCCCAAGGCGTGCCGTTCGCCCGCGAGTACGGCGGCCTGCTCGACAACCGCTCCTTCGGCGGCGCGCAGGTCAGCCGGACCTTCTACGCCCGCGGCCAGACCGGCCAGCAGCTCTTGCTGGGCGCCTACCAGGCGCTCGCCAAGCAGGTCGCAGCGGGAGGCGTCGAGCTCTACACCCGCACCGAGATGCTGGACCTGGTCACCAAGGACGGGCGGGCCTGCGGCATCGTCACCCGCGACCTCATCTCGGGCGAGATCGCCGCGCACACCGGTCACGCCGTGGTGCTGGCCACCGGCGGCTACGGCAACGTCTATTACCTGTCCACCAACGCCATGGCCTGCAATGTCACCGCAGCGTGGCGGGCGCACCGGCGGGGGGCGTATTTCGCCAACGCCTGCTATACGCAGATCCATCCCACCTGCATCCCGGCCAGCGACGAGTTCCAGTCGAAGCTGACGCTGATGTCGGAGTCGCTGCGCAACGACGGCCGCATCTGGGTGCCCGCGCAGATGGACGACGCCCGGCCGGCCGAGCAGATCCCCGAAGCCGAGCGCGACTACTACCTCGAGCGCAAGTACCCGGCCTTCGGGAACCTGGTGCCGCGCGACGTGGCCAGCCGCAACGCCAAGACCGTCGTGGACCAGGGCAAGGGCGTGGGCCCGCTGCGCAACGGCGTGTACCTCGACTTCTCCGAGGTGATCGATCGTGACGGCCAGCCGGCGGTGGCGGCGAAGTACGGGAACCTCTTCGACATGTACGAGCGCATCACGGGCGAGAACCCCTACGCGGCGCCCATGCGCATCTACCCGGCCATCCACTACACGATGGGCGGGCTCTGGGTCGACTACCACCTGATGACCACGGTGCCGGGCTGCTACTCCATCGGCGAGGCCAACTTCTCCGACCACGGCGCCAACCGGCTGGGCGCCTCGGCGCTGATGCAGGGCCTGGCCGACGGCTACTTCGTGCTGCCCTACACGATCGGCGACGACCTGGCGGCACGGCTCGGCGAATCGGTGGTGCCGACCGACGACCCGGTGTTCACCCAGGCCGTCGCCGAGGTCACCGACGCCACGCAGCGGTTCCTGTCCATCGGCGGCACCCGCTCGGTGGACTGGTTCCACCGCGAGCTGGGCAAGATCGTCTGGGACTACATCGGCATGGAGCGCACCGCCGAGGGCCTGGAGAAGGCCCTGTCGGAGATCCCGGCGCTCGAGGCCGAGTTCTGGGCCGACCTGCGGGTGCCGGGCTCGGGGGCCAACCTGAACTCGAGCCTGGAGAAGGCCGGCCGGGTGGCCGACTTCTTCGAGCTCGCCAAGATGATGGCCCGCGACGCCCTCGTGCGCGAGGAGAGCTGCGGCGGGCACTTCCGGGCCGAGCACCAGACCCCAGAGGGCGAGGCACAGCGCGACGACGAGAACTTCGCTCACGTCGCGGCCTGGGAATGGCACGACACCGACACCGTGCAAACCCGTCACGTCGAGGAGCTGGAGTTCGAAGAAGTGGCACTGACACAGCGGAGCTACAAGTGAGCGGGTCGAACGGCGTGAACGGGCAGTCCGGGCAGGCCGGGCAGGCGCACGGCGGCACCTTGAGCCTCACGCTGCGCATCTGGCGCCAGGACGGACCCGATGCGCCGGGACGGTTCCACACCTTCGACGCCCCCGACATCAGCGAGGACATGTCGTTCCTGGAGCTGCTCGACACCATCAACGAGCGGCTGATCGACGACGGCGACATCCCGATCGAGTTCGACCACGACTGCCGTGAGGGCATCTGCGGCATGTGCAGCCTGATGATCAACGGCCGGGCGCACGGGCACGAGCTGGCCACCACTACCTGCCAGCTGCACATGCGCAAGTTCTCCGACGGCGACGTCATCACGGTGGAGCCGTTCCGGGCGAAGGCGTTCCCGGTGGTGCGCGACCTCGTGGTCGACCGCAGCTCGTTCGATCGCATCATCGAGGCGGGCGGCTACATCTCGGTCAACACCGGTGCGGCGAGCGACGCCAACCTGACGCCGGTGCCCAAGGAGGCCGCGGACACCTCCATGGACGCAGCGGCCTGCATCGGCTGCGGTGCGTGCGTGGCGGCCTGCCCCAATTCGGCGGCGCAGCTGTTCACCTCGGCGAAGCTGGCGCATCTGAACCTGATCCCACAGGGCCAGCCTCAGCGCTGGGAGCGCACTGAGGCCATGGTGGACACGATGGAGCAGTTCTTCGGCTCGTGCACCAATCACGGGGAGTGCACCGAGGCCTGCCCGAAGGAGATCAGCCTCGATTTCATCGCGTTCATGAATCGCGACTACGTCAAGGCCAAGATCAAGAATCGCAAGCTGACCGGCCAGAGCTGAGCCGGTCAGGCACGGCCCGCAGGCGTGGCTAGCGTGCCGCGTCTGTGGAGAGCATTCGCCGGTGACGCGCCGTGACCTGTCGCACTCGATAACCGTCAAGGCGGCGGTGGCGCTCATTGCGGCGCTGACGCTGGCTGTGTCCGCGGCACCGGCCGCCGCACAGCGGGCACCGAACCTGGTGCGCCATGGCCCGAACCTGACGCTGGTGGTGGCCAGCTGCCCCGGGCCGGCCGACAACGCGGTCGCGGAGGCGTTGGCGGCCCATGCGCGCAACGCCGCGAAGGTGTGCGTCGATCCCGGTGGCCTGTCACCGGAGACTGCCGCTCTGATCGCCGACTTCGCACCTGACCGGATACTGGTGGTGGGCGGCGAGACGGCACTGCCGCCTGCGGCGATGGAGGAGCTGGTGGCGGCCGCCCGCGCCGCCTACCGCTGGACCGCCATCAAGCGCCTCGACGGCGCCACCCGGGTCGAGACAGCGGCGTTGGCAGCACGCACGGCGCTCGAGGCTCCCAACGTCGTCGGGCCCGACTCGGTGACGCTGGTGGTGGCCAACGGCTGGGACGGCGGCGACGTCCGCACGGCGGCCGATGTCGCCGAGCAGATCGCCGACGCCGCCATCGCCTACTTCTCGCCGCGCACGATTGCGGACGGCCTGCCGGCCGCGACGGCTGCGCTGATCGCCGACTACCGGCCTGCGCGAATCGCCGTCGTGGGCCGGCCGGACGAGATGGATTCGGCCGTCGAGGCTGCGATCGCTGCAACGCTCGACGCACACGAGCTGACCCTGGAGATCGAACGCATCGCCGAAGCGGGCGAGCCCCGGTTCTGGATTCCCGAGGCGTCGCCCACCGATCAGATGGCGCGCCAGATCTTCGCTGCCATCGTCGACGGCACCCGCCAGCGTGACGCCGACGACGACGAATCGCCGCCGCCTGTCCTCGCGGCCAGTTCGGCACGGGGTCCGCTGGGCGAAGGCAAGGGCGCGCGGCTCTGGTCGGTCCGGGCCGACGGATCAGGGCGCGAGCTGCACTCGCACGAACACCGTGGCTGGGCCTGGAACCCGGGCGACGGCGAGCTGAGCTGGTCCAACCTGGACGGGCGGCTGAGAAGCGCCGCTCCCGGCGGCGACGACCGGGTGCTCGTCGAAGCCGGCGGGTACCCGGCGTGGTCGCCCGACGGCAGCCATGTGGTCACCTTCAGGTTTGCCGGGCCGGGCCAGCGGGGTCCGCGCAACCGCATCGAGGCCCATGTGTGGAGTGCCGGCAGCGGTCAGACCCGCCGCTTGGGCGTTGTCGACTACCGCACGTTCCTGTACTCGGACCTGCCGCTCGCCAACTGGTCGCCCGACGGGAAGCGCTTCGCATACGTCGAGCTGACCGACGACCCTGACTCAGGCGAGCAGACCTCGACCACCCATATTGAGGCCTTCGACGCGAGCGCACCGGCCGTCACGCTCGGAGAGGACGTCACGTTCCTGGGCTGGTCGCCCGACGGCAGCCACTTCGCTTACGGCACCCCGAGCGACTGCGACGGCAACGGCCGGAACGAGAGCCAGAACCTGTGGATCGCACGCACCGACGGCAGCGACGCCCGCGACCTGGGCTTCATCGATCGCATCCAGTGGCGCCTGCTGTACCTGTGGTCGCCCGACGGCGCCCATCTCGCCTACGAATCGCGCGACCCCGCCGACTGCTCGCAGCACGTGAAGGTGGAGACGGTCGGCGGCGAGGCCACCGCGCTCGAGCCGGTTGCCGAGGGCCGGCTGCTCGGCTGGTCGCCCAACGGCACGCACTTGGGCTACGGGATCACCGTGGGCACCCCGGGCAAGGGCGTCCCGCTGCGTGAGCACGCGTGGGCGGTGCGGCTCGACGGCAGCGACCGCCGCGAGCTGGGCGAGGCCAGGCCCAGCGTGTTCGGATCGGTGCTGTGGTCGGCCGACGGCGATCACCTGGCGTACACGGAGACGCTGCGTGGCCCCGATGGCCAGGTCACCGGGAGCCGGCCGGTCGTGCAGCGGGCCGACGGCCTCGGCGGAGCGACGGTCATCGCCGAGCAGGGCAACATCGTGGCCTGGTCGCCGATCGATCAGCGCCTCGCCTATGTCTCGCACCACGACGAGGACGGCGACGGCAGCATCGATCGGCGTGCGCTGCGAGTCCACACTGCCGGTGCGCCGGATGCAGACGCAACGCTCGTGTACGAGCTGCCCGACATCACCTTGGGCGGGCGCTGGTCGCCCGACGGCCGCTACATGGGGTACGTGTCGGGACCCACCGAGCTCCTCCTGGACTGGTTCATCAATCGTCGGCGTGGTTCGGATGCATGGGTCGTGGCCACGAGCGAGCCGCGCTGGACGCACCGTGTGGTCACCGACATCACCTGGGGCGAGTGGCAGCCTCGCTGAGCGCCGGCGGTGACTGAGTGCCCGAGCGGCCCAGCGATAGCATTTCGCCCCGATGAAGATGCCTCATACACATGCGAGTCGTCACGCGATGCCGGGTCGGCGGACGCGCTGGCGGATGCGGGCTGCTGCAGCCATGGCGCTCGCGGTCCTGCTGGGTTCCGTCGTGGTGGCAACGCCCGCAGCAGCGCAGGAAGGGCCGTCGAACTTCGTGCGCGGCGGACCCAACCTGACGCTAGCCCTGGCCAACTGCGAGAGCTCGGCCGACACGGCGATGGCGCTGGCGCTGGCCCGGCACTCTCGCAACGCGGCCGCCGCATGCCTGAGCGCCGACGGCGTGCCCGAAGAGCTCTCAGCGCTCATTGCCGCCTATGCCCCTGACCACGTGATGATCGTGGGCGGCCCCGCAGCAGTGCCGCAGGCGGTGATGGACGAGCTGACCGCAGCAGTGCGTTCGGCCTTCCGGTGGACGATCGTGCAGCACTTCAACGGGGCGACGAGAGTCGAGACAGCGGCCGCAGCCGCTCGCATCGTGCTGGACAAGCCTCATCGTGTGGGCCCCGACACCGTGACGTTCGTGGTGGCCGACGGCTGGAACGAAGCTGACGTCAACACCGCCTTCGAGTTCGCTGCGACGCTGGACGACGCTGCGGTGCTCTATTTCTCGTCGGACACCGTCGAAAACGGTTGGTCCGACGCAGTGAGCTCGCTCATCGCCGACTACCGGCCGGCGCGGATCGTGCTCGCCGGACACCCGGACGAGGCGGGCATCGCCGCTGAGGCGGCGACCGGGGACGTGCTCGACGCCATCGAGTCTGACATTTCGGTGGAGCGAGTTGCGCTCGCGACCGATACCCCGTCTCCTGCCGCTGCCGCTGCACCGCTCACCAGCGCCGCACGCGCGACGTTCGAAGCCATCAGCAGGGGTGAGCGCATCCGGCCCGCTGGCGCCGAAGCGAGCGGCCCACCGCCGTTCCTGGCGCTCACCCAGGCGTCGGGCATCCCCGGCGTCGGCTCCACGCTGTTCACGGTGCGGGCGGATGGCAGCGATCGCATGCTGCGCACCGTCGACCACAGCGGCTGGGAATGGGACTACAGCGGCGGTGAGCGGCTGGCATGGGCCGACGACGAAAGCCGCGTGATGGCCGCGACCCCCGACGGCGACGCCGAGCTGCTCGCGGAGCAGGGCACCTGGCCGTGGTGGTCGCCCGACGGCAGCCACCTCATCATCTGGAACAACGCTGACACCGACGACAACGACCGTCTCGATTCCTTCGAGGCATTGCTGCACGACGCCGACGGCACGCCGAAGCGCAGCTTGGGCCAGACCGATGCACGCACCTGGTACTACGGCGACATCAGTGACTTCATCTGGTCGCGTGACGGCGCCTACCTGGCGTATGTCACCGGCAGCGTCGGCCCCGATACGTCCGAAACGATCGACGAGCTGCGCATCGAGCCGACCGACGGCAGCTCCCCGCCCGTCACCGTGGCTTCCGATGCCATCGTGGTGCGCTGGGCGCCCGACGGCAGGCACCTCCTCTATGCCACGCCTGCGGACTGCGGCGAGGGTGAGACCCGCGACATCTGGGATCTGTGGGTGGTGGCGGCCGACGGCAGTGATGCACGCCGCATCGACATGGTCGAGTACCCCGAGTGGGGCATCCTCATCATCTCCCCGTGGTCGCCTGACGGAACGCACTTCGCATATGAAGCGGTCGATCCGCAGGACTGCTCGACCGAGTTGCGTGTTGGCTCCGTCGATGGCAATGGCGACGCGGAACCCGTCAGCATCGCTGCCGACGTGGATTTCCTGGGCTGGTCGCCCGACAGCACCTACCTCGAATACGGGGAGGAGACCGACCAGCCGGTCACCGACTTCCTGCTGCCGGAGCTGTCGTGGGTGGCCCATCGCGACGGGAGCTCGAAGCGATTCATCGGCGAGGTATCGCCGTCTGTGTACGGCTGGGTCTTCTGGTCGGAGGACGGCACGTACATCTCGTACAGCGAGATAGTGCGCGATGACGACGGCAACATCACAGGTCTGGTGGCCCGCGCAGAGCGAGCTGATGGCTCGGGCGAGGTCACCACGCTGGCGGAACCTGGCAACTCGCTGTCGTGGTCCGATGACGACCGGGTCGCGTATGTCGCGCAGCACGATGACGACGATGACGGCGTGCCGGATCGGGAAGCGCTGTACCTGCACGCGCCGGGCTCGCCGGACGACGATGTCCAGCTCGTGCACACGCTGCCCGCGGCGCTGACCAGGGTGGCCATCTGGTCGCCGGACGACAGCCATCTCATCTACGGGTCCGGCACCGCCGAGTCGCTCATCGGCTGGATCCGGGATCGTGGGCGCGGGGTGAGCGTGTGGGGCATCGAGACCGGTCAGCCCCGGTGGATGCATCGCCTGATCACCGATGTCACCTGGGGCGACTGGCAGCCCGACCCCGACGCCGACTAGTTCCCGCCACGTGGGCCCGCTGCGGCGGCGGAAGATCTCTCTGCTCCGGGAATCCAGCAGGTTCCAACCTCGCAGAGCCCTCTTCCGCCGCCGCAGCTACCCGCTTGTGCTTGTCCGGCGACGCCGCTACGGAATTGACGGCGCTAGGCGGTACACCGTGCCGGCGGCGCTGAGCGCGTAGAGCTCGCCAGCGGCGTCTTCGCCGAAGGACACGAGCGTGTTGCGTGGCACTGACACGCCGAGGTCGATGCGTTCGGCGGTGCCGTCGGCGCCGCGGACGAGGCCCCACAGATCTCCGGTGCAGTAGTCGCCGAACACATAGGTGCCTTGCAGCGCCGGAATGGCACTGCCGCGGTAGACGTAGCCGCCTGTCACTGAACAGCCGTCGTCGTGGGTGTAGGTGTAAACGGGGAACACCAGATCAGGGGGCGCCTCGCCGCGCGAGAACCGCTCGTTGCCCTCGAACAGCGGCCAGCCCAGGTTGGCGCCCGGCGACCAGCCATCGGCGGCGGGCAGCACGTGAATCTCCTCGATGCGGTTCTGGCCCACATCGGCGATCCAGAGGTCGCCGGTGAGCCGGTCGAACGAGAACCGCCACGGGTTGCGGGCGCCGTACGCCCACACTTCGGGTGCATCGCCGGAGGGGAACGGGTTGCCCGCGGGAATTCCGTAGCCCTGCCCCGAGGCGGGGTTCGGGTCGATGCGAGCGATGGTGGCCAGCAGCGTGGAGTGGTCCTGGCCCTGGCCGAAGACGTCGTCCGCGCCGCCGCCGTCGCCGAATCCGATCCACAGGTTGCCGTCGGGCCCGAAGGTGAGGTCGCCGCCGTTGTGGTTGCACGCCGGCTGATCGAGCGCCATCAGCACCCGGCGCCGGTCGGTCTGGGGCGTCTCGCCGTCCATCGGCATCACGGCGATGCGGCTGTTGCGGGCCGTGTCGGTGTAGCTGAGGTAGAGCTGGTCGCCGTCGGGCGAGAAGGTGATGCCGAGCAACCCGTTCTCGCAACCTTGGCTGACTCTCGAACCGATGTCGGCAACGAGCTGCGGAGCGGCCCCGGCGTCGGCCGCACCCTCGGCGACTCGGCCGTCGGCGGGATCCAGCAGCCACACCTGACCGGTCAGCGTGGCCACATACCGCTGGCCCGTCCCGGGCCGGGCTGCGAGCGCAATCGGCACCGGCACGTCCGCGACGGGCGCGAGCGCGAACCTGGTCTCGGTGAGCAACGGGGCGGCGACGGGCGGGGCGGTCGTCGGCGGTGTCGACGACGCCGACTCGGTGACCGCGGTGTCTGAGGCACCGGCGGTGCCGGTCGCCTCAGCGGAATCGGCGGGGACGGCCGGACTCGTCGTCGCCGAGGCTCCGCCCTTCGTGCCGGCCGGCGGGATGGTCTGCAGCGCTGGGGGTGCGGTCACCGCAGGCGTCGCCGGGGCAAACGCGGGGTCCACCGTTTCCACGAACGTCCGCCCGGCACCATCGCCAGAGGTCGTAGCGCACGCACCAGCCAGGAGCGCGACCGCAATCAGCGCTGCTGTCGCTCGTGCCGGCCTCACGGTGGCCGACCGTACCCACACCGCTGGTGCAGAATCACGCAGGACGAACAGCGGAGGTGGCCAGATGGGCGCGCAGGGCGGCGATGTGAGCTGGGGCGGCTTCGCTGCCGCGTGCCCCGAGCTGGCCCGCAGGGTGCAGCAGCGATTCGGGAGCCACCTGCATGCGGTGATGGCCACGCTGCGTCGAGACGGCTCACCACGGATGTCCGGCATGGAAGCCCCCATACGCGACGGCCACCTCTGGCTGGGAATGGACCGCAACTCGACCAAGGCCGCCGACTTGCGGCGCGATCCCCGGTTCGGGCTGCACTCAGCGCCCGAGAGCGGGGAACTGAAAGCAGGCGATGCCCGCATCGAGGGCACGGCGGTGCCCGCCGACGACGCCCAGCTCGACACATTCCTGCGTGGGCATCATCACGAGATCGACGACGCGACCCCGATGGCACTGTTCACGGCCAGGATCGCCCGGGCCGTGCTGGTGCGCGTCGACGACCAGCATCTCGTCGTGGAGACGTGGACGCCAGCCGGCGGCCTGACCGAACGCAGGATCAGCTAAGGCTCGCATTCGCTCAGCCGGAGCCAGCGCCGCGTCCCGTCGGGCCTGCAGAACTCTCGCCCGGCGTTACTGCCTAGAGTTCACCCCAGGAGGCTGACATGGGCGATTGGTGGCAGGCGCTCACAGGCGATCTGCAGATCTTCTATGCGATCGGCTTCATCGCGAGTTTCCTTCTCCTCGGGCAGCTGGTGCTGCTCGCGTTCGGGGTAGGCACCGACTTCGACGTCGCCGAGGATGATTCGACTGGCGGGTTCCTGTCCATCCGCTCGCTGGTCGCCTTTGCATTCGCATTCGGTTGGACCGGCGTGCTGATGAAACAAGGCGGCAGTTCGACGGTGGTGGCGGTGGTGGTTGCGCTCGCCGTCGCGTTCGCCGTCTTTCTGGGCGTCGGCTTCTTGTGGCGCTCATTCTCGAAGCTCGGCGAGAGCGGCTCGGTCGACTACCAATCCGCGGTCGGCAAGCACGGCACCGTCTATCTGACGATCTTGGCGAACCGTGCAGGGCCGGGCAAGGTCGAGGTACTTGTTCAAGGACGCATGCGGGTGATCGACGCCTACACCGAAGCAGACGACGATCTCGCGGCACAAACCCGGGTCGAAGTGATCGACGTCATCGATCCGGCGACCGTGCTGGTAGCGCCTCGTTAGCCTGCGCGACTGCAACAACTGCAATTGCAGGATCGCTCACGCGGTCGTCACGGCAAACGACTGAGAGGTAGTCATGGCCGTCATCGCACTCGCAGGTGGCCTGTTCGCCATCTTCCTGATTGCCCTGCTGTGGATTTCGTCCCGGTACAAGCGCTGCCCGTCGGACCGGGTGCTGGTCGTCTATGGACGCATCGGCGGAGAGGGTCAGTCTGCGCGGTGCCTGCATGGCGGCGGCAATCTGATTTGGCCCATCGTTCAGGGCTACGCCTACTTGGACCTGACGCCCATCCCGATCGAGATCAAGCTCCAAGGGGCGCTGTCGCAGCAGAACATTCGAGTCAACACGCCAGCGACGTTCACGGTCGGCATCTCCACCGAGCCAGGCGTCATGCAGAACGCCGCCGAACGTCTGCTCGGGCTCTCTCTCGTGGAGATCGAGAACTTGGCGCGCGACATCATCTTCGGCCAGATGCGTGTGGTGATCGCCACCATGCCGATCGAACAGATCAACGCCGACCGCGAGCAGCTCATCACCAACATCACCGAATCGCTCGAACTCGAGCTGCGCAAAGTTGGCCTGCGCCTCATCAACGTCAACATCCAGGACATCACCGATGAGTCCGGCTACATCGACGCCCTGGGCCGCGAAGCCGCAGCCCGTGCGATCAACGAAGCGAAGATCAAGGTGGCCGAGCAGGAGCGCGACGGTGACATCGGCGCGGCTGAGGCACAGCGCGAGCAGCGCATCCGCGTGGCGCAGGCCAACGCGACCGCAACCGAGGGCGAGAACGAATCGCACGTCGTGATTGCGCGCTCTGCCAGCGAGCGACGACAGCAGGAAGCCGAAGCCGAGCGCGCCGCCAACGCCGCCGAACGCGTCAGCCAGGCCCAGGCCGAGCAGGAATCGTTCGCCGCTGAGACGGAGGCCGAACGGGTCCGGGCCGAGCGTGACAAGGCCGCGCAAGAAGCGGACGTCGTGGTGCCGGCCCAGGTAGAGCGCGAGCGGGTGAGAACCCTGGCCGAAGCCGAGGCTGACCGCACCAGGCTCGTGAAGGCCGGCGAGGCCGACGGTCAGCGACTGCTCATGGAGGCCGAGGCGTTGGGCTTGCTGGCACTGCTCAGCCGGAGGGCCGAGGGCCTGGGTGCGCTGGTGGCAGCCAGCGGCGGCGCGGCGCAGGAGGCCGCTCTGCTGCTGATCGCCGAGCAGCTGCCGAACCTCGTGGCCGAGCAGGTGAAGGCGATCTCGAACCTGAAGATCGACAAGATCACGGTCTGGGATTCAGGCTCGAATGGCGATGGGCAAGCTGGCACTACTGCGAATTTCGTCTCGGGTCTCGTGGGCGCACTGCCGCCGCTGCATGAGGTCGCGAGTCAGGCAGGCATCAAGCTGCCGCAATTCCTCGGCGAACTCGACGATGACAAAGCACTGGACCGCCTGCGTGAGCTGGCCGAACAGCTTGGAGACCGCTCGGCGGACGCACGAATCAGCGAAGTCGACGTGGTCGGCGAAGACGAGGGCGAGAGCGGCGCTGGCGCCTAGGGCGCGGTGTCTGGTTCATCGGCAGGCGTGTCGCCGCCGTCGCTGTCAGCATCGGCAGCGGCGAAATCCGGCATGCGGCGCTCGTGGAACTCGACGGGTGGAGTGCGGGACTGGCGGTTCCGCTTCATCCGCAGGTTGAGCGCTTCCACCAGCACGGCGAAGCCCATAGCGAAGTAGATGTAGCCCTTCGGGATGTGGAAATCGGCGCCTTCGGCGACCAGCGACATGCCGATGAGCAACAAGAAGGCCAGCGCCAGCATCTTCACCGTCGGGTGCTTGCCGACGAATCGCATCACCGGGCCCGACGACCACAGCATCACGCCCACGGCGATGACGACCGCAGCGATCATCACGCCCACCCGGTCGGCCATGCCCACCGCAGTGATGACCGAGTCGAGGCTGAACACCAGGTCCAGCACGAGGATCTGGATGATCACCTTGGCGAATGATGTCGAGGCCTTGCCCTCATCGCCATGGTGATCGTCGCCTTCGAGCTTGTGATGGATCTCGAACGTCGACTTGCCCAGCAGGAACAGCCCGCCGCCCAGCAGGATCAGGTCGCGCCCGGATAGCTCGTGGCCGAACACCGAGAACAGCGGCGCCGTCAGCCGCACGATCCACGAGATGCCGAGCAGCAGGAGCACCCTCATGGCCATGGCCAGCGAGAGGCCTACAACGCGCGCGCGATCAGCGGGTGAGCGCTTGGCGCCGCCCGCGGTGTCAGATGGCGAGCCCTCAAGACGGCTCGCCAATATCGAGATGAAGATCACGTTGTCGATGCCGAGCACGATCTCGAGCACGGTCAGCGTGACCAGAGAGATCCAAACCTCAGGATTCGAGACCCATTCCACGAGCGCACACGCTAGAGCGGCGGCGCGACGCGCCCGCAGCTACTGAGCCGTCGCGACGGCGTCGCTGCTACTGCGAGACGGAGCCGTCCTGGGTGGCCCACCAGGTGTCGAGGCGGTGTCGGACCTCGGCGGCGCCGAGCTCGCCCTCGGTGCGGCGCAGCTCCAGCAGGAACTTCATGGCCCGGCCGACGTCGGGGCCGGGCTCTAGGCCCAGGTGGGTCATCACCTCGTCGCCGTTCAGCTCGGGGCGCAGTTCTTTCTGGGCCTGCTCGCGTGCCAGCCGGGCGATGCGCACCTCGAAGCGGTCGAGCGCGTCGTGCAGGGCTTCGATCCGCTTGACATTGCGGGACGTGCAGTCGCTGCGCACCATGTCGTTCAGGTCGCCCAGCAGCGGCCCGGCGTCGCGGGCATAGCGCCGCACTGCTGCATCGGTCCAGCCGGTGTCGTATCCCTTGAAGCGGCCCGACAGGTGCACGAGGCGGGCCACCTCTTCGGTCAGATCCTGGCCGTAGCCCATCTGCGGCATCCGCTTGCGGGTGAGCTTGGCGCCGACGGCCTCGTGATTGCGGAACGTCACGCCGCCCGAGTCGATCTGGCGCGTCAACGGCTTGCCGATGTCGTGGAACAGCGCCCCGAGGCGCACCCGCAGGCGGGGCGGGCTCTGGGCCACCACGGCGATCGTGTGGGCGAGGACGTCCTTGTGGCGGTGGATCGGATCCTGCTCGAGCGCCAGCGCGGGCAGCTCGGGCAGGTGCTCATCGGCCCAGCCGCTGTCGACCAGCTCCCACAGGCCCTGGCGCGGGTCGTCGACCACCAGCACGCTGTTCAGCTCGTCGCAGGGCAGCACCGCACCGTGGTCGAGCTCCAGCTCGTCGGCGTCGTCGCGCTCGGGCGCGCGGTGCGGGGTGGCCATCCCTCCATGATGCAGCCCGGCGAGCGGCGCTCCAACCATGTTTTTCGGGGGTTTCGCGACTTCGTGGCGCACCCGTCGCGGCCATTCGCATCGCGGCCAAGTGCCCGGTCTATGTTCGACAGACGGACGCGTCGAGGGGCGGTTCGCACCGAGTCAGCCCCGAGCGTGCCGGACCGCCGACACACCAGCCCGTCAGCACACCAACCGCCGACACACCCGCGAGGAGCAGAGCAGCGTGGCAGCGTCGTTCGTGCACCTGCACACCCACACCGAGTACTCCCTGCTCGACGGCGCGGCACGCGTCGATGAGGTGGTCGCGGCGGCAGCAGCAGACGGCCAGCCGGCGCTGGGCATCACCGACCACGGCAACATGTACGGCGTCCTCGACTTCTACCGGGCCTGCAAGGCACACGGCATCAAGCCGGTCATCGGCACCGAGGCCTACATGGCGCTCGAGAGCCGCCACGAGCGCCCCAGCCGGAACCGGGCCAAGAACGCCAAGGTCGACGACACCGGCGACGACGGCGAGGGCGGCGGGAAGCTCTACTACCACCTGACGCTGCTGGCTCACAGCGACGCCGGATACCGCAACCTGCTCAAGCTGGCCAGCCGGGCCTTCCTCGAGGGCTACTACTACAAGCCCCGGATGGACTGGGAGATGTTCGCCGACCACGCCGAGGGCCTCACCGCCACCACCGGGTGCCTCGGCAGCGTGGTGCAGCAGGCCCTGCTGAACGGCGACTACGACGAAGCCCGCCGCCGGGCCGGACGCCTGCAGGACATCTTCGGCCGCGACTCGCTGTATGTGGAGCTGCAGGACCACGGCATCAGCGCCCAGCACGACTGCAACCCGCAGCTCCTGCAGATCGCGCACGACCTCAATGCGCCGCTGCTGGCCACCAACGACCTGCACTACACCCACCAGCACGATGCGGTGGCCCACGACGCGCTGCTGTGCGTGCAGACCGGCTCGCTGCGCAGCGATGCCGACCGCTTCAAGTTCCACGGCGACCAGCACTATCTCAAGAGCGCCGCGGAGATGCGAGCGGTGTTCAGCGAGTTCCCCGAGGCATGCGACAACACGCTGGCCGTCGCCGACCGTGCCGAGACGAACATCGAGTTCGGTCAGGTGCTGCTGCCGCACTTCGAGGTGCCCGCTCCCCACGCCGACGCCGACGCCTACCTGTCGCACCTGGCGTTCGAGGGTGCGAAGCGGCGCTGGGGCTCGAACGTGTCCGAGAGCACCGCCGCCCGCATCGCCTATGAGCTGCGGGTCATCTCCGACATGGGCTTCAGCAGCTACTTCCTGATCACCTGGGACCTCATCCGCCACGCCCGCGAGAGCAACATCCGGGTAGGGCCCGGGCGGGGCTCGGCGGCCGGCTGCGTGGTGGCCTACTGCCTGGGCATCACCGATCTCGATCCCATCCGCTACGGCCTGCTGTTCGAGCGCTTCCTCAACCCGGCCCGCATCTCGATGCCCGACATCGACATCGACTTCGACGACCGCTACCGCGACGAGATGATCCACTACACGGCCCAGAAGTACGGCCACGACCACGTCGCGCAGATCATCACCTTCTCCACCATCAAGGCGCGGGCGGCCGTGCGTGACGCCGCCCGGGTGCTGGGCAAGCCGTACTCGCTGGGCGACCGCATCTCCAAGGCCATGCCGCCGCTGATCATGGGCCGCGACACCCCGCTGGGCGCCTGCCTCGAACCCGACGACAAGCACGCCGACGGGTACGCCGCCGCGGCCGAGCTGCGCACCATGTACTCCACCGACGACGAGGTGCGCGAGGTGGTGGACGTGGCCCGCGGCCTCGAGGGCCTCATCCGGCAGGACTCGGTGCATGCCGCTGCGGTGGTGATCAGCCCCGAGCCGCTCACCGAATACCTGCCGATCCAGCGCAAGCCCGAGTCGGGCACCGATCCCGAAGCGGCCCCGATCGTCACCCAGTTCGACATGGGCGGCGTGGAAGACCTGGGCCTGCTGAAGATGGACTTCCTGGGGCTGCGGACGCTGTCGATCATCGACGATGCCGTGCGACTCGTCGAGCGCAGCAGCGGCACCCGGCTCGACATCGACGCAATGCCGCTCGACGACGCCGCCACGTTCGAGCTGCTGTGCGCCGGCGACACGATGGGCGTGTTCCAGCTGGAGTCGACGCCGGTGCGGTCGCTGCTGCAGTCGATGCGCCCCACCCGCTTCGAGGACATCTGCGCGCTGGTGGCGCTGTACCGGCCCGGCCCGATGGCTGCCGACATGCACAACAGCTATGCGCACCGCAAGAACGGCCGCCAGCCTGCCACGCCGCCGCACCCCGACCTCGCCGAGCTGCTCGACGAGACCTACGGGCTGATGATCTACCAGGAGTCGATGATGCGGGTGGCCCAGGAGATCGCCGGTTACTCCATGGCCGAGGCCGACGACCTGCGCAAGGCGTGCGGCAAGAAGAACCGCGAGCAGATCGCCGAGCACCGCACCAAGTTCGTGGAAGGCAGCGTGGCGAAGGGCTACACGGAGGATCTGGGCAAGCAGCTCTTCGACATCATCGAGCCGTTCGCCGACTATGCGTTCAACAAGAGCCACGCCTTCGCCTACGGGCTGATCGCCTACCAGACGGCATATCTGAAGGCCAACCACCGCACCGAGTTCCTGGCGGCCGTGCTGACCGGCTCGAAGCGCAACATCGACAAGGCGGGCGTGTACCTGGCCGACTGCCGCCAGTCGGGGATCGACGTGCTGGTGCCCGACATCAACCGCTCCGAGCTCGACTTCGCCGCCGACGGGCGCACCATCCCGTTCGGGCTGTCGGCGGTGCGCAACGTGGGCGAGAAGGTGGCCGAGCCGATCCTCGACGAGCGTGCGGCCAACGGGCCGTTCGCCGACTTCGAGGACTACTGCATGCGTGTGCCGCGTGAGGTGCTCAACCGGCGGTTCACCGAGTCGCTCATCAAGGCGGGCGCCTTCGAGACGTGCGGGCACAGCCGGGCCGGGCTGCTGCGGGTGTTCGAGCAGATCGTCGAGTCGGCGCTGCGACGGCGTGAAGAGGCAGCCGCGGGGGTGCAGTCGCTGTTCGGCGGCGGCAGCCCGCAGGCCGATGGCGACAGTGAAGCCGGCGGCGGCGGGCCGGGCTTCGACGAGCGCATCGAGGTGCCCGACATCGAGGCCTCCGAGCGCGACACGCTGGCGTGGGAGAAGGAGCTGCTCGGGCTGTACGTGTCCGACCATCCGCTGCGCGGCGGCGAGGCGCAGCTTCGGCGGTCGGTGACCTGCCAGGTGAGCGGTCTGGGAGACCTGCAGCCCAGCCACGACGGCGGCCAGCAGTGGGTGACGCTGGGCGGCGTGGTGCAGAGCCTGCAGCGCCGCTACACACGCGGCGGCGATCCGATGGCCCGGTTCATGCTCGAAGACCTGTCGGGCTCGATCGAGGTGACCCTGTTCCCCAAGGGCTTCGCTGCTGCGGGCGCAACGCTGGCCGAAGATGCCGTGGTGCTGGTGCGGGGTCGGCCCGACCGCCGCGGCGAGGGCGAGACGGCGTTCCTGGCGAGCGAGGTGGAGGCGCTGGAGCTGCGCAAGGGGCCCGTGCCGGTGTCGCTCGACGTGGAGCGGGTCGACATCGACGACCACTGGCTCACCGAGTTCGAGCAGATGCTGTCGGAGTACCCCGGCGATGCGCCGGTGCACATACGTGTGGGCGACTCGGTGGTGCAGTTGCCGGAGTCGCGCTGGGTGGATGCGCGCACGCTCGCCGGCCCGATGCGGGAGCTGCTCGGCGCTGACGCCGTGCGCACCTAGCCGGCTCCCGGGCCGCTCTGCCATGACGGGGCCAGACCACTAGTCTTTCCCGGTGGCTGCGAGCGCAGCCGACCTCCGGTACCGCGGCATCGGCCGCTGAACAGCTTCTTCAGGAGAACGCATGAGCGACGCCGATACCCGCAAAGTCGATGGCAAGGCGCTCGAGGACCCGCACAAGATGATGGTCCCGTTCGCGAAGTTCAAGAGCTTCGAGTTCGCAGACAAGCTCTGGGTGCTCGGCGGGCTGCTCTTCCTGATCATCCTGATCAACGTCGTGTTCTCCGGCGGCACCGGGGGCTAGTCGCTGCGGTCCCTCACCCGCCCCATGACGTGCGCTCGACGCAGTCCGGCTGCTGCCACGTCGCAAATAACTCGCATTCACAGGGCTGAGGCGAGGAAACTGTCGCTATGAGCGGCAACGGGGCCGACCCAAGCGACATCGGCGGAGCAGGCGCTGCCGTCACCGTGGTGCTGCCCGACGGGCAGAGCCGCGAACTCGCCGGCGGTGCCACCGGTGCCGACCTTGCTGCGTCGCTGGGACGGCGGGCGGCCAAGGACGCCCTGATCGCCGTTGCCGACGGCGAGCAGCTCGACCTGAACCGGCCCTTGCCCGACGGCGCATCGGTGTCGCTGGTGTTCCCGTCGTCAGACGAGGGGCTCGAGGTGCTGCGCCACTCGACCGCCCACGTGCTGGCCCAGGCGGTGCTGCGGCTGTACCCGGGCGCCACCTTCTCGATCGGGCCGCCGATCACCGACGGCTTCTACTACGACTTCGATCTGGGTCTCGACGACGGCGGGCGGGCGCGCACCTTCTCCGATGAGGATCTCGAGGCGATCGAGGCCGAGATGCGGGCCATCGTGGCCGCACGCCAGCCGTTCATCCGCGCCGAGGTGAGCCGGGCCGCTGCCGATGAGCTGTTCGCCGCGCATCCCTACAAGATCGAGATTCTCGACGGCGAGGCCGACGACCCTGCGTCGGGCCCTGAAGGCGGGGTGATCACCACCTACCGCAACACCGACGAGTTCGTGGACCTGTGCCGCGGCCCGCACGTGCCCGACACCGGGCGGCTGGGTCACTTCAAGCTGATGCGGGTGGCGGGTGCGTATTGGCGGGGCGACGAGAGCCGCCAGATGCTGCAACGCATCTACGGCACCGCGTGGGGCTCGAAGGCCGAGCTGGCTGCCCACCTGGAGCGGCTGGAGGAGGCCGCCAAGCGCGACCACCGGCGGCTGGTGACTGACTTGGACTTGCTCAGCTTCCCTGCCGAGCTCGGCGGCGGGCTGGCCGTGTGGCACCCCAAGGGCGCGGTGGTGCGCAAGATCATGGAGGACTACAGCCGCGACCGCCATGAGACCGGCGGCTACGAGTTCGTGTACACGCCGCACCTGGCCAACGCCCGGCTGTTCGAGACCTCAGGGCACCTGGATTTCTACGCCGAGGGCATGTACCCGCCGATGGAGATGGACAACGGCGTCTATTACCCCAAGCCCATGAACTGCCCCATGCACTGCCTGATCTTCAATCAGCGGCAGCGCTCGTACCGGGAGCTGCCGCTGCGGCTGTTCGAGCTGGGCACCGTGTACCGCTACGAGCGCTCGGGCACTTTGCATGGGCTGATGCGGATCCGGGGGTTCACCCAAGACGACAGCCACCTGTACGTGGCGCCCGAGCAGCTGCCCGATGAGATCGAGCGCCTGCTGGACTTCGTGCTCTCGGTGCTGAACGCGTTCGGTTTCGAGGACTTCGAGTTCAAGCTGTCCACCCAGGATCCCGAGAAGTACGTGGGCGACGATGAGGGCTGGGAACAGGCGACGGCTGCGCTGCGGGCTGCCTTGGACCGGCGCGGCCATGACTACATGGAAGCCGCGGGAGAGGCGGCGTTCTACGGGCCGAAGATCGACATTGACGTGACCGATGCGATCGGGCGCTCGTGGCAGCTGTCCACCATTCAGGTCGACTTCAACCTGCCCGAGCGATTCAACCTGCGCTACACCGGCGCCGACGGCGAGGTGCACCGGCCGATCATGATCCACCGGGCGCTGTTCGGCTCGATCGAGCGGTTCTTCGGGGTGTTGGTGGAGCACTACGCGGGTGCGTTCCCGCCGTGGCTGGCGCCGGTGCAGGCGGTGGTGCTGGGCGTGCGGGCCGATCATGACTCGTTTGCCGAGTCGGTGGTGGCTCAGCTCGCCGAGGCGGGGTACCGGGCCGAGATGATGCCGGCCGATGACCCGCTGGGCGCTCGGATCAGGCGGGCCAAGCTGACCAAGGTGCCCTACGTGCTGGTGGTGGGAGACGACGACGTGGCGGCGGGCACGGTGGGCGTGAACCCCCGCGGCCAGCCGGTGCAGCGTGACGTGCCGCTGGGAGAGTTCCTGGCACGGCTGGCCGACGAGGTAGAGCGCAAAGCCGTCGACGTGGGCGGCGCAGGCAGCACAACCGTCGATGTGGGCGGCGCAGGCAGCACAGCCGCCGATGCCGGCGCTGCAGCCGACTCGGCGGGCGACTGAGGTTCGGGCCGACGTGAAGGCGCTGGTCTTCGAGCGCAAGGAGCTGCGCTTTGCCGCGGCGATGGCTGCGGGGAAGCTGAAGCCGGGCTCGGGTGCGGGCGTCGGCCCGCTGCGATTGACCGAGATGGATCCGCCGGCGCTGCCCGGCGGCGGGTGGCAGCACGTGCACACGGCGTTGTCGGGCATCTGCGGCTCCGACCTGGCAACGGTCGACGGGAAGGTGTCGCGCTACTTCGAACCGCTGGTGTCGTTCCCGTTCGTACCCGGCCACGAAGTGGTGGGCCACACCGACGACGGCAGCCGGGTGGTGCTCGAGCCGGTGCTGGGCCACGAGGCGCACGGCTTCGCCCCGCCGTGGCCCGACGCCGCCCCTGCCGACGGCGACGACTACGGCCACCTGATCGGCGGCGAGATCGAGGCCGGTCTGCAGACCGGGTCGTGCGCCTCGACCGGCGGAGGCTGGTCGGAGACGTTCGCTGCCCATGAGTCGCAGCTGCATTCGCTGGGGTCGCTCGACCCCGAAGAGCTGTCCGACGAGGCGGCCGTGATGATCGAGCCGACCGCGGCCGGCGTGCATGCGGCGCTGCGATCGGGCGTGACCGAGGGCGGCACGGCGGCGGTGATCGGCGCCGGCACGATGGGTCTGGTGGCGGTGGCTGCACTGCGCCAGCTCACCGGCGTCGCGGCGATCGTGGTGGGTGCCCGCTACAGCCATCAGCGCCGCCTGGCCCGTGAGCTCGGCGCCGACCTGGCGGTGTCGCCCGACGAGCTGGGCCGTGCGGTGCGCCGGGCCGCAGGCACCCGGGTGATCGGCGAGACGCTGGGCTCGGGCACGCATGTGACCATCGACGCGGTGGCCTCGTCGCAGTCGCTGACCGACGCCATCGCCCTCACCCGGCCCCGCGGCCGCGTGGTGGTGCTGGGCATGCCCGCCAACGTGGAGCTGAACCTCTCCGCGCTGTGGCACCGCGAGACCGAGCTGGTGGGCGCCTATTGCTATGGCACCGAGCCGAGGCTCGACGGGGGTCACACCTTCGAAGCCGCCATCAAGCTGGTGCGCGATTGCGATTTGGGTCGCTTGGTGTCCGCGCTGTACCCGCTCGACGACTACCGCAACGCCCTCGAGCACGCCGCCAACGCCGGCTCCCGAGGCTCCACCAAGATCGCCTTCGACCTCCGCGAGTCGTAGCGACCAGCCCAGCCACTGCCAGGGGCCGACTCCAGAATCAGCACCAGAGTCAACGCCATAGCCAGCACCTCGGCCGTCGAGACTCCGCGAACCAGACAGTCCCCGCGCATCCGGTTGCCGTCTCAGCCCACGCTCGGGGTCAGCCCCCGGCGGATCAGCCCGGCGGCGCTCGGCACGCTGTGCTGCTGGAACCGTTGGAGCGCTTGTCCGGGGCTCGTAACCCGAATCGGCCCCTGCCAGCGCCTTCGACGGTGAATCCCTGTTCGTGAATCTTGACCTTGTGACAGTCGTTGCAGACCGTCACAAGGTTGGCGTAGTCGGTGGGGCCACCGTGCTGCCATTCGGTGATGTGGTGGGCGAAGCAGCGCTCGGGCGCGACGCCACAACCGATGCAGCCTTGGTCGCGCAGCGCCAGCGCCGCTCGTTGGAGCTCGGTGGCAGTGCGCCGGGTCCGCCCCATGCACAGATCCGCGTTCGCGTCATCGAAGATCACCGGCAGCACCTTCATGTCGACTGCGGCCTTGGCGATCTCGCCGATCGGAACCGGAGTGCCGTCAGCCAGGCGTGCATCGCGGAGCCGGTGGTTGACCATGTCGTAGTCGGCGACGACCAACAGAGTCGTGCCCGCAGGGCGCCGACGACCAGGCTCCAAGAGGAGCTTGGTGATCGCATCGGCGGTGCGCTGCGTGGGGGTGGGACGCGCGCCTGGATCTTCGTCCCGGAACATGCTGCGCTCGGTAGCGGCGATCACCGAGTTCACCCTCGCGCCAGTCAGCGGATCGAGTTCGAGGTTGACCACCACCATGCCGTCGTCGCGCCGGGTGAACACCCGCCCGGCGCGTGATCGCCGCTGACGCTCCAGCAGACTCTCGCCGTCATCGCCGCTGCAATCGGCCACATGACGTGCCACGGTCCGGCGAAACTGGTCGTAGCCCTCACGACGCGCCCGCGCGACAAGGAATCCTTCGTCGATCGGGGCTTCCCCAGCGGCACGAGCAATCAATCGGGCGTGCGCCGAGGGGATTCGCCCGGCCGCAAGGTCGCTGCGTGTCACATCGAGCTCACTCAGCGCCACCGCGGTCTTCACATCAGCACGAGCCGCGCGCCCCGACATCGACAGCTTCTCCTTGGCAACCTGCTCGGCGACGGCCGCGCTGTCACGGCGCGCAATCTCGCCCAGCGTGTCGGCGTACATGGCCTCCAAGCCGGACCGAGCCCGCCCAATCTCAACCAAGCGGGCACGCAACGACTCATCACACAGACCCGCGACATCCACCGCCGCTACACGCACACCGACTGACGCAGCCTCGCCCAGAGGGTCGGATTCGCCGTCGCTTCTCATGTGAACAAACGTACGGAGGGGGTGTGACAACCTCAGCAGTCACTCAGTCTCGACTCGACGCATTGGAGTCATAGAATGGGTAAGGCAATACTGACTATTGCAAGGATAAGTGAGATAGGTCACAGCATGCTCGAATCGACCATTACCTCGAAAGGCCAGACGACGTTGCCTCGCCGGGTCCGCGAGCGCTTGTCACTTCAGCCCGGCGACAAGGTGCGTTACCTCATCGATGGCGATGCAGTCCGGATCGTCGCCGTGCGGCCGGTCAGTGAGCTGTTCGGCATGCTCCAGTACGACGGCCCACCGGTGACATTGGAGGAGATGGACGCGGCGATCGCCGAGCGCGCCGCGTCGGCATGATTGCCATCGACACCAACGTGCTGGTCCGGCATCTCGTCAATGACGACCCCGAGCAAGCGGCACGGGCGCGCAGCCTCCTGGGATCAGCGTCCCGCGATCGACCAGCCTTTGTCTGCCGGGAAGTACTCATGGAAACGGTCTGGGTTCTCGAAACCACCTACCGCTTCGAACGCCCGCGCGTCGCCGAAGCCCTGTCGGCACTGCTGACCGCGAGCGGCCTCGCCATCGAAGCCGCTGACGACGTCGCCGAAGTTGCGAATGCATACCGCAGCAGCAATGCGGATTTCTCCGACTTGATGATCCTGGCCGCAGCGCGGCGCAACGACGCGCAGCCGTTGTTCACCTTCGACCGGCAGCTCGCTGCGCTGGACGGCGCTGCGCTGCCAGATCACCGCTGAACCGCCGAATCGAGAATCCCAGTCTCGGGGTGGGCGCAGTGTTCACCGCGGGGACAGGGATCGTTCGCCCGGAGCTGGCAGGCTGTCGCGGTGGCGGCTCTGCGTGAGACAACGGCCAGCCGGCTGACTTCGGAGTTCGTGGGGACGGGGTTCCTGCTGCTCAGCGTGGTGGGCTCGGGGATCATGGCCGAGCGGCTTAGCCCGAACGACGTGGGGCTGCAGCTGCTGGAGAACTCGATGGCCACGGCGGGGGCGCTGCTGTGCCTCATCCTGCTGTTCGGCGCCACCTCGGGGGCGCACTTCAACCCGGCGGTGACGCTGTGGGCTCGCCTCGCCGGCGACCTCGACAACCGGATGGCCGGGCTGTATGTGGTGGTGCAGACCGCCGGCGCGATCCTGGGCGTGATCGCCGCCAACGTGATCTTCGAGCTGGATGCCGTGTTCTGGTCGACCAACGACCGGATCAGCGGGGCCGCGTTCCTGTCGGAGATCATCGCCACGTTCGGGCTGGTGATCGTGATCATCGGCGTGGTGCGCTCGGGCAAGGCCCAGTTCGTGCCGTTCGCCGTGGCCGCCTACATCGGCGGGGCCTACTTCTTCACCTCGTCCACCAGCTTCGCCAACCCGGCGGTGACCGTCGGTCGCATGTTTTCCGACACGTTCGCCGGCATCGCGCCCGCCAGCGCACCGCTGTTCATCGTGGCGCAGTTCATCGGTGCGCTCTGCGCGATCGGCGTGGCACGAGTCACGCACCCGCAGCGCTGAGCCGGTTGCGGCCTCGGTTCGAAGGCCGCTTTCCGCAGGCCGAGCAGCCCGCTGGACTCGATGCAGGGGCTGAACGCCGCGAGTTGGGGGGTTGCTGGGCGAGGCGCTGAGGGCCGGGGCTATTGCAGGGTTTCGGCGAACTCGCGGGCGAGGTAGGTGAGGGTCAGGTCGGCACCGGCGCGCTTGATGGCCGTGAGGTGCTCGACTGCCGTGGCGGCCCCGTCGATCCAGCCGTTCGCAGCCGCCGCCTTGAGCATCGCGTACTCGCCCGACACGTGGTAGGCGGCCAGCGGCAGGTCGAAGCGGGCCCTTGCCGCAGCGATCACGTCGAGATAGGCCAGCGCCGGCTTCACCATGATGATGTCGGCGCCCTCGGCGATGTCCAGCTCGATCTCGGCCATGGCCTCGCGGGCGTTGGCGGGATCCTGCTGGTAGCCCTTGCGGTTGCCCCCGCCGGCGATCGTCACATCCACGGCGTCGCGGAATGGCCCGTACTCGGCTGAGGCGTACTTCGCCGAGTAGGCCATGATCGGCAGGTGGTCGTATCCGTTGCGGTCGAGCGCCTGGCGGATCGCCCCGACCTGGCCGTCCATCATTCCCGACGGGCCCACCATGTCGGCACCGGCCTCGGCCTGGGCCAGCGCCACCCGCTGGTACAGCTCGAGCGTGGCGTCGTTGTCGACCTCGCCGTCGTCGGTCACCACGCCGCAGTGGCCGTGGTCGGTGTACTCGTCGACGCAGAGGTCGGCGATGATCGCCATCTCGGAGCCGTGGTCGTCACGCAGGTTGCGCAGCGCCACCTGCACCACGCCGTCGGGATTCCAGGCCTCTGAGCCCACCGGGTCCTTGCGGGCAGGCAGCCCGAACAGGATGACGCCGCTGATGCCCAAGCTCGCCAGCTCGTTGACTTCCTTGCGCAGCGACTCCTGGGTGTGCTGCACGATGCCGGGCAGCGACACGATGGGCTGCGGCTCGGTGGTGTCCTCACGCACGAACAGCGGGGCGATGAGGTCGCTGGGGGTGACGGTCGTCTCCGCGACAAGGCGGCGCAGCGCCGGCGTGCGACGCAGCCGACGAAGGCGGCGAGCCGGAAAGGTCACCCCGTCATGCTATTGGGGGGTTGATGGGGCGGCGATCAGTCCTCGGCCGGAAACAGATGGGACCGCGATCCGATGCTCACCTTCCCCGGCTCGGGATTGGGGACCAGCACTTCGCACTCCATCCGGTCGGTGTCGCGGAAGAAGAGGCTCAGCTTCCTGCCGAAATCGGTCACGACGTCGTCCGCCGCGCCAGCTGACATCAGCCTGCTGCGAATCTCGCGGAATTCATCCAGGGACGCCGCCCGCAACCCGATGTGGTCCAGCCGGCCTCGGCCGAACATCGGCGTCTGCCGTGATGCCTCGTCGTTGCCGTCGATCTCGAACACGTTCAATTCGGTGCTGGGGCCGACGTTGATGACCGTCATGCGCGGTCCGCCCGGGTATTCCTCGCCGTCGAACTCAATGGTTGCCCCGAATATGTCGATGTAGAAGCGCTGCAACTGGTCTGAGTCGCGGGTGATAACCGCCACATGATCCATCCCGTTCGTGAGCACGACACCGTCCTTTGCCCATGGTGAAACTCGGTGCGCACGTTATACACGGCCGCTTGGGCTGCCTTGATCAATCCGCAGTCAACGGCTGATGCCCGATGTCGCCAGAAGACCGAATCGGCAGTGACACCGGGTAGGGGCGTGGCATAGGTTCGCAGGCGTGGAGATCGGGTCCGAAGACTGGTGCGCGGAGATGTCCGAGGCGCTTGCGGACTTGGAGCTGCCCGATGTGCAGGCCACTGTGGAGCAGCGCATCGGCGACGGCAACGGCGGGCCGGTGGTGGCCTACCGGCTGGTGATCGACAGCGGCCGGGCGCACCTGGAGCCAGCACCGCCCGATACTGCTGGGACGGCAGCCAGCGACAGCAAAGGCGTGGGCATCAGCGATGACGGCGGCGTGGTGGTGATGAGCCAATCCCGGGAGACGGCGGAGGCCGTGCGGCGCGGTGAGCTGGGCGCGCTGGCGGCCTTGCAGGGGGGGCTCATCACGGTCAGCGGCGACGTGCGGGTGCTGATCGCTGCTGCGGAGGCGCTGGCGCTGGTGAACACCGCTCTGGGCCAGGCGCTCGCCGACGACGGAGGCTGAGCATCTGTGCCGGAGATCCCCGAGATCCGGGCGCACGCCGAACGGCTGGAGACGCTGGCGGCAGGCGAGGTGCTGAAGCGGTTCGAGCCGCTGTCGTTCACGGCGCTCAAGACCGCCAGCCCGCAGCCGAATGACGCTGTCGGCTGGCCGCTCCGCAGCGTCGGCCAGCGGGCCAAGTTCTTGCTGCTGCGGTTCGCTCCCCCGTCGAGCGGCCCAGACGCCAGCGGGCTGACGTTCGTTGTGCACCTCATGCAAGGCGGTCGGCTGCGGGTGCTGGAACCCGACGCCAAGCGCCCTCGCCGGCCCCGTGACGGGCTGGCCCGATTCGAGTTCGACAGCGGGCTGGGGCTGATGCTCACCGAGCCGGGCACGCAGAAGCGGGCCGGCGTGTGGGTGCAGGCGGGCGACCCGACCGCAGCCGAGCCGCTGGCGGGGCTGGGGCCCGAAGCCACCGACGTCGACGCTGCAGCCATGGCCGAGCTCATGGCGGCGCATCCGGCCCGCCTGCACAACTTCCTGCGCGACCAGCGAACAGTCTCGGGGCTCGGGCGGCGACTAGCCAACGAGATCTGTCACCGGGCCAAGCTGTCGCCGTTCGCCCCCACCGCCCGGATGGACGCCCCCGGCGTCGAAGCTGTGGTGGCCGCCATCGGCGCGGTGGTGGACGAGTCGCTGGCCGCCGAGCGGGAACTCCCCCAGATGAGCCGGTCGGCCGAGCGACCCTCGGCGGTGCACGCCCGCACCGGACAGCCGTGCCCGGTCTGCGGCGACATGGTGCGGGCCGTCGAGTACCGCGACTATTCGGTCAACTACTGCGCCGCCTGCCAGACCAGCGGCCGCATCCTGGCCGACAACACCACCAGCAAATTCCTCCGCTAGCTGGGCGACGCCAACTCGGCAGCGCTCAGCAGCGAGTCATGTTGGCTTGGGCAGGTGCACGTCGGCGTACTCTTGCATCTCCTTGACGTTCCGCAAGAACCGTTCTCCGAGCTCAACCTCTGAGAACGTCTTGTAGAGAGCCATCAAGAGCACTCGAGGATCGTGACGATATACCGGCAACAGTTGTTCATACCAAGATTCAGCCGTAGGGCCAGCAGCCCCAGCATCGTCGGTCACAATGACACTGTCTCGCGGGAACGTTCGCTCTCCACCTCACGCCCTAGAGCGTCACCGATAATCTCGACGGTTACGTCGAGCAACGTCTTCAGCGGCTCAGCGAACGCGTCTTCGTCAGAAGTACCGACATCCCACACCGCGAGCGCTTGCGACAGCAACTGCTCCACCCGGTGCCGCTCATCGTCGGTGAGCATGAAGCGGTCAAGTTGCGGGTCGTGCAAATCGAGCGAATAGTCCCTGCGTACCTCATTCCCGGATTGCGACGTGATCCGAGTATGCACCGCCAACTTGGCAGATGTGTCATTCATGTCCGGTCTCTCTCAAAGTGTGTCTCAACCTTTGCCGTCCGCTCAGTCAGGTCGCCGAGTCGATCCCTCAGGCCGTCGATGACGTCGGTTTGACGGTCGATCCGTTCTCCCATCTTGCTATAGACGCTCCAAGCGAAACGCAACGCGCCGCCTCCGAGCCCGAGAGCAGTCGCAAATGCCGCTATGACGGAAGCGAGTTCAGCGCCGGTCATTGTCCTAGGCAGTGTCAGCGGCGCGGCGGCGACTGCTTGGATGATCTGATCGGAAGTGTCAGCAATCGCTGACTTGCAAGCCACTGGTCCGTTTCGGGATTTGCGGTCTCGGTAGCTGCCACATGTTCACCGTAGCTTCTTGTGCCATGTGAACCACATCGGTTTTTTCGGCAGACGGATTCTGCAGGGCCGTCAACACCTACAGGTATTGCGGCCATCTGACGCAGCCAAATCGCCCGGTGACCCGCGCCTTCACTCCTCCTCCACGCCTGTTCACCCGCTGGACCGTCTCAGTTGGTGCATGCCAGACCAGCGGCCGCATCCTGGCCGACAACACCACCAGCAAATTCCTCCGCTAGAGGCTGAGCCTGTCGGCATCGATGTCAGAGCTATCGATGCCAGAGCTGCGGAGGCTGCAGGAGACTCTGCGACGTTGCGACCGGCTGGATCGCGGGAGCAGAGGGTCCTGCCGCCTCCGCAGCGGTCGCGGGTTACGCTCCTGCGCCATGACTGAATCTGGACTGAAACTGGGCCTGTCGGCCGACGAGGTGCTGCAGACCACCCGGGCAGTGCGCAAGCGGCTCGACTTCGACCGGCCGGTGCCCGAATCGGTGCTGCGGGAGTGCGTCGAGATCGCCGTGCAGTCGCCGACGGGCTCGAACATGCAGGGCTGGCACTTCGTGTTCGTCACCGAGCGCGACAAGATCGAGGCCATCTCGGCGCTGTACAAGCAAGGCTTCGACGCCTACCGCAACAGCCCCATGTACGCGGGCCGGGTCGGCTCCGGCCTCGGCGCCCAGCGAGAGGCGCAGCAGGCACGGGTGACCTCGTCGGCGGAATTCCTGTCGGAGAACATGCATCGCAGCCCGGTGCTGTTCCTGCCCTGCATCACCGGCCGCACCGACGACGCCCGCATGATGGTGGGCCAGGCCGGCTCGATCATCCCCGCAGCGTGGAGCTTCATGCTGGCTGCCCGCGAGCGAGGCCTCGGCACCTGCTGGACCACGCTGCACCTCGGCTACGAGCGCGAAGCCGCCGACATCCTCGGCATCCCTTACGACAATGTGCGGCAGTACGCGCTGAGCCCGGTGGCCTACACCGTGGGCACCGACTTCAAGCTGGCAACCCGCACCGATCTCGACTCGGTGATGAGCTGGAACACCTGGAGCCGCTGAGATGGCTGGCGAGTCGAACGCAGCGCTGTTCGACCTGTCGGGCCGGGTGGCGGTGGTCACCGGCGGGTCGCGTGGGCTGGGCCGCGAGATGGTGCTGGCGTTCGCACGGGCCGGCGCCGATGTGGTGATCGCCTCGCGCAAGCTCGACAACTGCGAGGCGCTGGCCAAAGAGGTCGAGTCCGAGACCGGTCAGCTGGCGCTGGCGGTGGAGTGCCACGTGGGCTACTGGGACCAGAACGACGCCCTGTGCGAGCGGGTCTATGACGAGTTCGGCCACTGCGAGGTGCTGGTGAACAACGCCGGCCTGTCGCCGCTGTACCCGTCGCTGTACGAGGTGTCCGAGGCGCTGTTCGACAAGGTCATCGACGTGAACCTGAAGGGGCCGTTCCGGGCCTCGGCGGTGTTCGGCAAGCGCATGTACGAGGCCGGCGGCGGCTCGATCATCAACGTGAGCTCTGTGGCGGCCGTGGCGCCCTCGCCCAACGAGACCGCCTATGGGGCAGCCAAGGCGGGCATCCACGCCATCACGCAGTCGTTCGCCCGTGAGTACGCGCCGCGGGTGCGGGTGAACTGCATCATGCCGGGGCCGTTCCTCACCGATATCTCCAAGGCGTGGGACATGGACGCGTTCAACGAGCGGGCCGAGAACGAGATCGCGCTCGGCCGTGGCGGCGAGGCCGACGAGGTGGTGGGCGCGGCGCTCTACTTCGCCTCGGAAGCGTCGAGCTACACCACCGGCTCAGTGCTCAAGATCGACGGCGGCACCGCCTGGCAAACCGGCTGAGCACAGCGGCAAGCTCCGCGGGCCTAGGCCCCCGTCGGCAGCTACGTTGAGCGCGGCCGCAGGCTGTGCGCAGGGAACAACGGAGGATTGCTGTGGGGACGACGAAGCGACTGTCGACATTGAACCGGTCGATCGAGGGCCGGGTGGCGCTGATCACCGGTGCGGGCATGGGCCAGGGCCGGGCCACGGCGCACCTGTTCGCCGACGAGGGGGCGCACGTTGCGGTGACCGATCTGGGCCAGGCCGAGGTGGACGCCGTGGTGGCTGAGATCAACGACGCCGGCGGCTCTGCGGCGGGCTGGACGATGGACGTGGCCAACCGTGACCGTGTCAACCAGGTCACCGACGAGGTGGCCGAGCGGTTCGGCGGCATCGACCATCTCATCAACAACGCCGGCATCTCGCGCTTCTCGCCGATCGACGACGAGGGCTACGAGGACAACTGGGCTATCTCGCTCGAGGTGCTGCTGACGGCGCACACCTACACCGTGCGGGCGGCGCTGCCGTACCTGCGCCAATCCGATGCGGCCCGCATCGTGAACATCGCGTCCACCGAAGGCTGGGGCGCCACCAAGTTCGGCTCGCCCTACACGGCCGCCAAGCACGGCGTGATCGGGCTCACCAAGTCACTGGCGGTGGAGCTGGGCCGCGAGGCCATCACGGTCAACTGCATCTGCCCCGGCCCGATCCGCACCGCCATGACGGCGGAGATCTCCGAGGAGCACAAGACGATCTTCGCCAAGCGCCGCACCGCCCTCGGCCGCTACGCCGAACCCGAGGAAGTGGCCCACGGCACGCTCAACTTCTGCCTGCCCGCCAGCCAGTACATGACCGGCGCGGTGCTCCCCGTAGACGGCGGCCTCCTCATCAAGAACGCCTGAGCGCGACAGAACGCCACGGGGCGCCAGCGACAGCCTCAGGCCGGCGGCAGGGTTGAGGTGAGCCGTCCCCGCCCGCCGGTGATGTGGTGCCAGTGGTCCAATACGCGGTCGCGGTAGTCGGCGTGTTCGCGTAGCAGCTCCGGGTCGAGTTTCTCCCCCGGCCACAGGAGATAGACGAAGCCCATGTTGAAGGTGCCTCGCGCTCGTTCCGCGGGTGGGTTGCGCGCCCCTATTGCAGCGATGACCTGCTCCACGGTGATGACTTCCTTGGTACCTGTGTAGGGGCCGCTGCGATTGGCGATCTGCTGCAGATCGCGGAGGATGAACATGTCCGGCACTTCGTCGGGAGCAGCCAGGCCCATGAGATACAGGTCGAGCCAGGAGAATCCGCCGGCCTTGGTCTTCCAGCCGTCGGTGTAGCTGAACGATCCATCGGGGTGTTCGCGCCAGAAGGCACCCCCCATGATCGAACCGTCCTCGCTGCCGCGCCAAGGAAACGCTGCCGGCGCATGCAACTCGAACAACCAGTGACAGTCGCAGTACTCATCGTGCAATGGCATCTGCTGGCCGTTGGTCTCGTAGGAGGCGAATGCGGTCCAGACGTGGGCGAGTTCGTGAGCGAACAGCGTCAGACCCATGTCATAGGGACCGCCATACCCGTATCGCATGTAGCCCTCATTGACGACCGTCTTTGCCTTCATCCAGATGGGAAACAGCCAGGCGGTCTTCAGCCTGCTCTCGCAGGGAGTTATCGGCCGGTGCCCCATGAGCCCGGTTCCCTGGATCTCGGCTTGGATGTTGCCTCTGAAGATGTTGGACGGGGTTCCCGCCTCCTGCTGATCCACACGGGATTGGCTGTTGAGAGCGAAGAAGTCGAATTCGTCGCCGAGCACCTCGATGATCCTGCACGAGATCTTGGCGACGCCCTCGCCCGTGCCCTTGATCGCGTGATAGCGAAACGCCTCAGTCTGCACCGGCGAGAAGTGCGTGTCGGGATCCGACAAGTCAGCCGTCCGGCCGGGTTCGACTCGTGGCGCACCGGTCGACTGGTCGACCTGAAACAGTCCCACCACGCCGTCTCGGAACGCTGCGTCAGGATTCGCCGGATCAGGCCCGTAGTTGAACGCAATGCGTCCATCCGAGTGCAGAACGATCTGAACATCGAAAGTTCGCTCAGGCTGTTGCCCGTACGGTGCAAGCCGTGGGTCCCAGGCAAGCCAGGTGATGATCACCCGGTCAGACGATTCGGCGACGTAGACGCTTCCCCACAGCGTCGGCTTGTAGAGCGCGCTGATCGTTGGCGTTGCGCTCCTGACGATGAAGTCTGCATAGCTCGGCATCGTGCCGAATCGCACAGGGTCGCGCTCTGGAAAGGCCTCGCCGAAGGTGATGAGGCCGCGTCGAGTCAGGTGGAAGGATCGCCACGACTGACCCGAGAATTCGAATGGGATGTGCTGCAGTTCGATCTCGGCGGGCCGGTCGTACCGCTTGCCGCGGAAGTCGGGTTCCCAGTTCAGCGGCAGAACCTGACGCGAATACTCTCCGTTGGCGTTCGGGGCAAAGACCAGGGTGCGGTTGCTCAGATCGAATGGATTGGCCGTTTCAACGTCGCCGGGTTGCAGCTCGACGATGATCTGATCTTCCGAGGTGATCGATACTCCGCGCCCCACCGGCGTGATCTCGATATCCCCAGTGTCGGCGTGCTCGGCGTCCTCGCTGGCCTCGTCCATGTCCATGCCGGGTTCGGTGCCGGTGGTGTAGGCATCGATGGCGGCTTGGGAGACGGCGGCATTGCCGCCGAACACCCGCAGGTCCACCGTGTGTTGCGCCTCGCGGGCAGCGTCGAGGTAGGCGGCGGTGTCGGGGGGAATCTGCTGGGGATCGGCGAGCACCAGCGGTGCGCACAGCCGCGCCAGCAGCGGTGCTGCGCTGAACGAGTCGAACGGCACCCGGGCTCGAGCCACGCCGATGGTGCTCGTAGCGAAGCACGTCCGGCCAGCGGTGTCGCTGTAGCGACCCTCGACGAGCTCGGCGGCCTTCACCGCGGTGTCGTAGCGGGTGGCACCCGCGATCCGGGTCACATTGATGCCCAGATCCTTGATCGACTGCTCGACTTCGCCCGACAGCGCCGCTGTGCCACCCATCAACACGACGTGCTCGATGCTCACCGACTGCAGGTAGCGGGCCACCTCGGGGTACAGCTCGTCGGGGGGAGTCAGCAACACCGGATGATGCCCACGGGCCGCGAATGGCCCCGCCACCAGCGCGTCGGCGAACACTTCACCGCTCGCCACGATGGCAGTAGAGCCCAATTCCCCCATGGTCCTCGGCCCATAAGTGGCAGCTACGACGCGACTCGTGTGATAGCGGTCCACGCCTGCGAGCCGCTCGGGGAAGATGCCTGCCGCGACGAGATCGGCGCGCACCGACTCAGCAACTCCTCGACCCGGGCCATGCACGCCACCGCCCGCGTCCGGTCCCACGACGATCGCACGCGAGACGCCGACCCGCTTCAGGAATGCCAGCGCATCATCACGCAGCTCGTGGGGAGGGGTCATCAACACCGGCGCGTTGCGTGCCCCGGCGAGCGGCGCGGCCACCACCGCATCGGTCCAGCGCTCGCCCGATACCAGCACCACCCACTCCAGCGAGCCGTCGGCCTCTTCGGCCACCGCCTCGGCGATGCGCAACGACGTCTCATACCGATCCGCGCCGCCATAGCGCGTGATCAAGACATCCGAGCTGTTGTCTTCGGCACCGGCCGGTGCGTCATCTGCGACTTGAATCGCGATGTCGTGTTCGGCAGCCGCGGCCGGAGTGGCCGCAAACACCTGCGCGCCGCTCAATGCGAACAGTGCGGCCAGCAGGGCGAGGCCGAGATGACGCATCATCGGGAAAGATAATGCTCGTAACTAGCAATAGTTCTGGCGTCACCCGGTCCGATGCGAAATTGGCTTGACGGGCTGTGCTGCATCGTGATGATATGATGCAGTGATGCGGACGACGATCGATCTGCCGGAGGATCTGCACGCTGTTGCTCGAGAGATGGCGCACCAGCAGCACAAGTCGCTGAGCCAGGTTGTCTGCGAGCTGATCCGGCTTGCACTCGATCCGATCGACGCGTCGATGACTCCGGCGCCGGCTGGCGGCCTGCCCACCATCCAGATCGGCCGAGTCGTCACTGCGGAAGACGTCCGATCACTGGAGGACGAGTGACCGCGGCATTGGCCGATGCCAACGTGCTCATTGCTCTGACGGTGGAAGATCACGTGCATCATCGCCAGGCGAGAACGTGGTTCGATGGCCATGCCGATGAGCTGGCCACCTGCCCGATCACCCAAGGCGCTTTGCTGAGATTCCTCATCCGGGAGGATGTCAGCCCTCGCGACGCACTCGGTGCGCTGCGGCAAATCCAGACACTGCCCCAGCACGTCTTCTGGGCCGACGAGATCGGATACGACGCGACGATGCTCGCCGGTGTGATCGGACACCGCCAGGTCACGGACGCCTACCTTGCTGCACTGGCTGGGCACTTCGGCGGCCGGTTAGTGACGCTGGATCGCGGACTCGCCGCACAACATCCCGAGACGACCCATCTCATCCCCGTCTGATCGCCTCAGCAGGCGGCCTGCTCATCAAGAACGCCTGACTGCGCCGGGACGGCGGCCAGCCCTAGGCGGTGCTGGCGGTCTCGGTGCCGATGGCGGGGATGCCCATGTCCTGGTAGGTGGCCATCGGGAAGTAGGGCACGCCGCGCTCGTCGAAGGAACGGCGGGCGTCATCGCCCCGGTCGGCCAGCGTGACGGCGGCCACCACCTGCGCGCCCGTCGCTTGCACGCTGTCGTAGGCCTTGAGGATCGAACCGCCGGTGGTCACCACGTCGTCGATCAGCAGCACCCGGTGACCTTCGCCGATCCGGGTGCCCTCGACCAGCCGGTTGGTGCCCCGGCCCTTGGCTTCCTTGCGCACGATGAACCAGTTGGCCCCGCTCACCACGGCGATGGCGGCACACAGCGCATCCGCACCCAAGGTCAGCCCGCCGACGGCGTCGAATTCGACCCCCGCACCGGTCACCCGCTCAGTGATGGCCTCGGCCGCCAGCCGCAGGTCGTCGCCGGCGCCCAGCGCCACCTTGCCGTCAATGAAATAGCGGGAGTAGTTGCCCGAAGCGAGCTGCACCGGCTCGGGAAGCTCGGTGAGCCCCTGCGCCCGCAGTATCTCCAGCAGCCGCTCGCTCCGGTCCATCGTCATCGGCGTGCCCGCCCTTCTCACACGTTCGCGTCCTGCCGCTACAGGCTGGCCTGAGCCGTTCTGTACCGCAAGCAACCTGCTCAGGGAAGCAGTACGAGGGGATCCTTGTTGCCGGTGGCGTAGGTCGCCTTGAACTGCCGCCACGTCATGGTGCGCACAGATATCACCGTGAGCTGCTTGCCTGCGAGCTGACCCAGGATGGCCAGGCCGGTGCCGTGGCGCCACAGCGTCTCGGTCTGGCGGTCATAGATGAGCAGCGGCGGCGACGCATCAAAGGGGCCTTCGAGGTAACCCGACACGCCGAAGCTGAAGGTTCTGTCTCCCAGAGTCCGCCGGAACCCGACGGCTGTATTGCACGGCGGTCAGTAGGTGACAGCGACTGGCACGTCCCCGAACGTGTCGTTGATCACCTCGTGCGACGATACGGCGCTCACGGGATAGGCCCGCGTCTCGGACCCGACGGTCATCGCGAGCACATTGGCGCTGTCCCAGAGGTCGTACGTGCTCGCGGTCTGGAACGTCGGGACGTCGTCGGAGACGAAGCAGTCCTTGCCGCTGCATGCCCGCCGGATCGGGGTCAAATCGAGACCTGAGACCTTGGGGAAGTCCGCCGCACCCCAGTATTCGTGCGCTGTCTTGCCGCTGCCGTCATGAAACGCCGACTTGGTGACGTTGGGTGTGTCACCCGCCACTTGAGTCGGAGTGACGTAGACAGGCTCCGGCAGGGTGGTCACCGGGTCGTCAGGCTGCGTCGTGCGGGGCCGAGTCGTGCCGGGCTGAGTCGTGACCGGCGGTTCCACGAAGACGAACCCAAAGCTGCGCTCAGGCACGAAGTCATCACTGCGCTTCTCGCGGAGCAGCGCCCGTGCTTCGCGGAGCGTAGAAGTGGGAACGGCGGTATATCCGCCGATTATCAGTGCATGCTGGACTCTGAGCTGCGACTCGAGCCAGGTCGCAAAGTACCGCCCCTGGGGGGCGATACCTCGACCTCCGGGCAGCGCATCATCGAGCACCAGCGTCGCGCCAAGCAGTCCCAGCAGCGGCGCTGCTGCCAGGCCATCGACGAAATCTGCTCCAGACACCGTCGCTGCGATCTCGCCAGGAAACTCGGGATGGGTGAGGGCGAGTTCTCTCGCAACGCGTCCCGAGGTCTCGGCCGCGGTAGTACGCGAGAGCCATCTCACGTCCAATCCGGCATCGCGGAGCACCCGTGCAACCCCGAAAGACAGCGCGCCCTGCCTCGCGACCACGACCGCGTGGGAGACATCGAGCTCAGCGAGCAGCTCGGCAACCTCCGCGGCGGGGTACCGCGCGCCTGTCAACACGATCGGATGGGGTCCGGCCCACGCAGCAGGACCCACAGCGAGCGCGTCGGCCCATTCGACGCCGGACACCACCAACGCCGTACGGCGACCCAGCCAGCCTCCGATTCCGTCCTTGCCGATCCGGCGCGCCACCGCGGCGGCGGTGGCGTACCGGTCGGCACCCGCAATTCGCTCGACCGTAATGTCCAGTTCGGTGAGCTCCGCTTCGACGTCAGCGTTGACAGCAGCCGTTCCGCCGACGATGACGACATGGCGCGTCCAGCCATCCACCAGCCGCTGACGGGTGGGGTCGGGCAGCGTGTCGCGCTCGGTGAACAGCACGGTCGCCCGCAGCAGTCCAGCAAGTCCCGCGGCCGACAGAGCATCAGCGAACGAGCGCCCTGACACCAGCACCACGGTGGCCAGCGACCCGCCGTTGTCCCGGAACCGTGACGCAGTCGCCGCAGCAGTCTCGAAGCGATCCCGCCCGCTGATCCGCTCAACGTTGCCCCTGATCTCCGCCGCGTCAGACGTGCCGGCAGGCACGCCGGTCAGGACAGCGCCGACGACAGAAATCGACAACAACGTGACGATCGCCCGGCGCCACGATCGGCCACCGGCCGGCGCACGTCGCGGCGTGAGCGGCGATTCGGCATCGCTCATACAGCGAGAGCATATGCAGAGCTACTCATGCAGATATGTCAGCCGCTCAGCGAGGAACCGCTCCCTCGATTGCCCTGCCTAACCGAGCGGTCCGAAGTACCGATTGGCGAATTCGAAGATCAAATCCGCCGTCATCAAGCCGCTGTAGGTGTCGAGAATCGCGCCGTCCGGCGATACGAACACCGTGGTCGGCA
This sequence comes from Candidatus Poriferisodalis sp., assembly GCF_965208925.1. Lineage (GTDB taxonomy): Bacteria > Actinomycetota > Acidimicrobiia > Acidimicrobiales > Poriferisodalaceae > Poriferisodalis. The sequence goes on from NZ_OZ242364.1 coordinate 891,050, forward strand.
TGCCGAGCGCGCCGACCGCCTCATACAGACCCGCTTCGTCCATGCCGGTCGGATAGGTGACTCCCGTGGCCGCGATCATCTGGGTCGCATCGGCCACGGAATCGTTCCGGGCGAGTCCCAGCACCGCAACCTGGTGCCCGTGCCGCCGCCAGAACTCCTCGAAGTCGGGCATCTCCGCAACGCACGGACTGCACCACGATGCGAAGAAGTTGACCAGCAGCGCGCAGCCTGCATAACCCGACAGCGAACCCGCTGACCCGTCAAAGCCGACGAAGGTGAACGCGTGAGCGCCCTCGGGGTCAGTGGCGGACACCGGCTTCAACGGGTCGACCACCCGGCACCCCGCAGCCTCAGTGCCGGCTTCGGCTGCGCCGTCCGGCCGGACGTCGGTCGTTCCCGTCGCAGATGCCTCTGTGGTGGAGACGGGTGGAGACGTCGGTTCGATCGGAGCCTCGGGTGACGATGCGGGCGTAGGCGCCAGCGAGGTCGGCGCCGACGAGGTGAGCGCTGGCGAGGTCGGCACTGCCGAGGTCAACGATGGCGATGCGAGTGCTGCGGATGTCGGCGCAGCCGACCTCGGCGCTGTGGCACCGCTGCACGCCACCGACAGCACGCAAAGCGCGATGACCGCAGCCGACCGCCGTAGCTCACGCGTTGAACGGCGCTGCATCTCGGCGGTGTGAACCTGGGCGCGACCGCAGCCGTTACTGGGTGAGGGTGATGGCGAGCGAGGCGGGCATGCCTTCGCTGTCGAGGGTGAGCGTGCCTGACAAATCGCCTCGCTCGGCGAGCGGCAGCGATTCGGTGCCTGTGGCGGTGAAGAAGCCGGTCATGGCCAGCGAGCCGTCGGCGTTGGCGGTGCCACGGGCAGCCAGGCGCATCTCGGCGGACGTGCCGTCGTCACCGGGGGCGAAGACCAGCAGGGCGCTGAAGCGACGCTCGTCGACCGCAGCATCAGCCGCCTGAAGCGACGCCGTGCTGGGCACGACCACCGCCACCGACTTGTTCATGGTCTCGGTCTCGACGATCTCGCCGTCGTCGGTGGTCGTCGTTGTGGTGGTGGTCACGGTCAGCGACAGCGTGCCGGCGACGTCGTAACGGTCGGCACCGGCGGGCATGAACGTGAGATCTGCGCCTTCGACACTGCTCGTGGCAACCACGGTCACCACCGGCTTGGCCACAACAGCGGCCTTGGGCTCGTCGGCCACCTCCGTCTCGATGACCGCTTGGGCGCCAGCCTCGCTGGCCTGCTGATCGACGACCTCGCCGCCGCCTTCGGTGCCGGACACCGCCGACGCAGCCCCGGCGGCAGCCGCCGTCGAGGAATCCTCAGTCAACGACGTGTCGTCGGCGGTGACTGTTGCAACCGCAGCTTCTTCCCGCTCGGCCTGCACCACCGCCGTCGCCTGCGGTTCGTCGGCCGGTGCGGCAGCCTCTTCTTGCGCCACCACTGCGGCAGCAGCCGGCGCCGACTCGGTCTCGACAGCAACCGGTGCGGTCTCGACCGCCTCTGACACGTCGGCAGCAGGCACCACCACCGGCGCGTCGGGCGCCGGCAGCTCCACGGCAAGCGGCGTCAGCACTTCCACCACCGAGTCGGGCAGCACCCGCTCGGTCGCCTTGTGAACCGGCGAATCCACCGTCGGGGTGATGACCGCGGTGGCAAGCCCGAAACCGACAGCGGCCTTGGCCACCACCGGCACACCCGTGGTGGCCGCGTTGGCCACAGCGGCGGCTGCACGCGAGGCAACCGGCGCCGCCTCGGTCAGCAGCGGCATAGCAGAAGCCATCGACGACTGGGCAGCCGACGTCTGGGCGGCAGCAGAGCCAGCGGTGGACCCGTGGCCGGCAACAGCCGACGCAGCTCGCTCGCCACGGCGCAGCAGCCCGATGAGGGCCACCGGCATGGCGGCTGCCAGCTTCAGCGCAGCCCGCACCGCGTTGCGAGCCCGCGACACCCGTGCTCGGGCGTTGTCCTCAGACACACCGGCCCTGGCAGCAACCTCCTCGTAGCTCAGCTCCTCGACGAAGCGCATCATCAGCGCTTCGCGGTACTGCTCGGACAGGTTGTCGACGGCGTCCATCAGCTCGGCGTCGTCGAACTCCAGCCCGAGCTCGGCCTCGGTGGTCGACGGCGGGTTCAGCGCCTGGTCGTTGGAAGCAAACCGCTCGGTCTTCTCGTGCTCGCGCCGCTTGCGGTTGCCCTCGTCGCTGCAGACATTCGACAGGATGCGGTGCAGCCACGGCCCCACCAGGTAGTTGCCGTTGAAGCGAGGCATGGCGCGCAGCGCCCGAACCAAGGCCTCCTGCACAGCATCCTCGGCCGCCTCGGGGCAGCCGAGCTTGCGGCGCGCGTGACCGAGCAGCTGGGGCCGGTACTCCCGCACCAGCTCGGCGAACGCTTCGTCGTCGCCGGCTTGGTACGCGAGCACCAGATCTCGGTCTTCAAGGCGCAGGGCCATGGCAGGTTCTCAGGGTCGCAGGCAGAGGCCCGTACGGCCTCTCATGCATCGATGCTACCGCGGCCCCCGACCAAGCTTGCCGTCACATTTCGCCCACGCCGGAAGTTGCGGGCGGCCCGAATCGCACGGCGTCGCAGCACAGTCGGCGGCAACGATCCAGCTAGGAGTTGCGGGTGATGGACACAGTGTGCGCCTCGCCGTCGTCGGCGACCACGGTGATCGTGTAGCCCCGAACGGTCACCGACTCGCCGGCTTCCAGCACCGGGAAGTCGTCGACCTGGCCATTGCCGGTGTCACCTGCGACCTTCAGCGGGAGGGCGCCCGTGCCGAGCCAGCTGTCGACGGTGTACACGAGCACGCCCTCGGTGATGAGGCGGGGAAAGGTGGTGCTGGCGCCCGTGTCGGCGGCCTCGAAGTACCGACCGGCGTCGTACCCGAGCTTGCGCCGGCTCTCGATCACGATCATCTCGTGGGTGCTGAGCGGGATGGCCGCCATCGCCACCGCATCGCCTGGCCGCGCGACCGGCGACAGCGTCACGGCGGCTTCCTCGGCGCTGGTGCAGCTCACCTGCGACTCGTCCAGCCAGCCGAGCTGCCAGCGGCTCCACGCCAGCATCTCCTCGATGCGCAGGTGGTGCCGGTGCGACGTGGCGGTGCCGCCGTTCGGATAGGTCCACACGTGGGCCAGCCGGGGGTCATGCTCGGCGGCCAGGTACCACGACCACATGTTCATGCGCCCCCACTCCGCGGCAACCCACGTCATGCCCGCCGGCGCTTCGGGCCGGGCGTGCCGGCTGCCGTCGTACGGGTACAGGTCTGCGAGGCCGAGGTTGTGCGTGATCTCGTGCGACGCCACCGATCCCCAGGTGTAGGGCTCGCGCTCCTCGGCGTGGCGCACGCTGTTGATGAGCGTCGAAGGCCACGACCCGTCCAGTGCTCTGACGCCCGGGTGAGCGAAGCCGCCCCCGCCGAAGAGGCTGCTGGGCAGGATCACCATGACGGCGTCGACGCCGGCCAGGTCGACGTGCGGCTCGGCCAGCTCGATTGCATGGACGATGGCCGACGTGTTCACCGCCTGGTTGCCGAACACGTTCACGGTCATGAACGCGGTGGAGTCGTTGCCGGCCCGCAGCCACGCAGGATGCGCCACGAACTCCACATCGAGCCGGCCGTAGCTCACGGCTTCCAGGTAGTCCTCCACGTAGGGCAGTCCCTGCGCTGCTTCATCCTGGGTGGTGTGGGCGGCCTGGGCGTCGGGGAAGTCCAGGAACAGCGCGGCAACCCGCAGTGTTCCGGTCGACGGCACTGCCCAGTCGTCCAGCGGGAACCCGGCAGTGGTGCCCCACACTCCGCCCGGCCGGCATGCCTCGGCGCCGCCCTCGACTGGCTCGCCGCTCGCCCCCGAGACGTACAGCCGGTGCTTGCCGCCGGTCTCGATGGTGTGGAAGGCGATGAGCTGGCCGTCGGGCGACCAGCGGGGCGCCAGCACCTGGTCGGTCGAGCTGAAGACGATCTCCTCGTGCAGTCCCGTGGTGTCTGCGGTGGTCAGCATGTTGACGCCGTCGCGAGCGCGGATGAACGCGATCCGCGTGCCGTCGGGCGACCACGACAGCCCGCCGGGCCAGGCGACCGGGGCGATGGCGCGGCGGGGATTCGTTCCGTCGGCAGCGGCAACCATGAGGATGCTCCCGGCGGCGTAGGCGAGCTGCGTGCCGTCGGGCGAGAACGCAGCACTGAAGTTCTGCCGGCCCTCGGTGGTCACGGCCTCGAGACCGGCGCCCGCAGGCGACATGCGCATGATGTGCCGCGCGCCGCCCGCCGCCCGATCGAACACGATCGTCTCGCCGTCGGGCGACCAGCGCGGCGACGCGTCCCGGCCGGTGCCGCTGGTCAGCTGCACCGGGTCGGTGCCGTCAGCGCCGACGGTCCAGATGTGGGCCACCCATCGGCTGCCGTCCTGGTAGCCCCTCACATAGGCGATCCTGGTTCCGTCGGGAGACCACGCGGCAGACGAGAGGTAGGCGCCGGCGGAGGGCACCAGCCGCTGCCGGTTCGTGCCGTCGTTGCCCATCGTCCACAGCGAGCCGTTCTCGGAGTAGACGATCCGGCTGCAGTCGGGCGACCAGGCGGGGTCTTCGGCGTTGGCGGACGGCACGAAGATGCGTGGCTCATCGGAGATGTCGCCGCCGCAGGTGCCCGCCGGCAGCACGACGGGTGCCGCTGCGCTGTCGTCGTCTTCGGCGGCCTCGTCGGCTTCTCCGGAATCCTCGGCTTCTTCGGGTTCGGGTTCGGGCGGGTCGAGGTAGGTGTCGATCGCCGCTTGCGATATGGCTGCGTTGCCGCCGAACACACGGACGTCGACCGCTGTGTGTGCCGTGCGTGCCGTATCGAGGAACGCGGCGGTGTCGGCGGGAATCCGGGCAGGGTCGGCCAGCACCAGCGGGGCGCACAGCCGCCCGAGCAGCGGCGCCGCGCTGAACGAGTCGAACGGCACCCGCGCTCGGGCCAGGCCGATCGTGCTGCTGGAGAAGCACGGCTCGTCGGCAGCGTCGCCGTAGCGGCCCTGCACCAGCTCGGCGGCCTTGACCGCCGTGTCGTAGCGCGTGGCGCCGGCCAGCCGGGTCACCGAGATGCCGAGCGCCGCGATCGACGTCTCCACTGTCTCCGACAGCGCGGCGGGACCGCCCATCAGCACCACATGGGAGATGCCCGCCGCCGACAGATACCCCGCCACCCCCGCGTGCAGCTCGTCTCGCTGGGTCAGCAGCACCGGGTGCGCTCCGCGTGCCGCAAACGGACCCGCCACCAGCGCATCGGCGAACACGTCTCCGTTGGCGATGATCGCCGTGGCGCCGTGACCGGGCAGTTCCCCCACCGGCGAGACCCGCCGTGCGGCCACCACCCCCGTGGCGAAGCGGTCGACCCGGCCGATGCGTTCCACCGAGATGCCCAGAGCTTCCAGTGCAGCTTCCACGGCGGCACCCACCGCATCTGCGCCGCCGGTGCTGCCCACCACCACCGCGTCGGTCACGCCGGTGCGCTTCAGGAATGCCGCTGCGTCGGCGCGCAGCTCTCCCGGCGGGGTCATCAGCACTGGCGCGTCGAGCGCTCCCGCAATGGGCGCGGCCACCACTGCGTCAGGCCAGCTCCGGCCCGACACCATGACCACCGATGCCAGCGAGCCCCCCGCCTCCGCGGCGAACGCCTCGGCCACCTCCAGCGACGTGGCGTAGCGGTCGGCACCGCCGTAGCGCGTGAACTCGACACTGGCGACTTCAGCCGTCTGCTCGGTCTGTGCCGCTGCCGGCGCCGCTGGAAGCACTAGCACTGCAGCCGCGACCGCCACCGCACAGACGGCGGCAGCACGGGAGCGACGCATCCGGTTGAAGATAGTTGTTGGCATTACTCGACGCCCGCAGGCCGAGCCTCCCCCGGAGCCGGCGGGCTCAGCGGCTCAGCTGGCGCGGGTGATGGAGATGGAGTGGGTGTCGTTGTCGCCGGCGGTGACGGTGATCGTGTAGCCGCGCAACGTCACCGAGTCGCCCACGTCGAGGGTCGGGAAGTCGTCGATCTGGCCGTTGCCGCTGTCGCCGGCGAACTTGACCGCGAGTTCCCCGCTGCCGATGAACGAGTCGACCGTGTACACCACCACGCCGGGCGTGATGAGCGTCGGGAACGCGGTGGTGGTGCCGTCGGGCGCTGTGTACTCACGGGGAGCGTCGTAGCCGAGCTGGCGGCGGCTCTCCACCACGATCACCTCGTGGCGATTCAGGGGAATCGCCGCCATGGCCTTGTGGTTGCCCGGGCTGGCCAGCGCGCCTAGGCGCACCGTGGCCGCGTCGTCGGTCACGCAGCTCACCTGGGCCTCTGCCAGCCAGTCGAGCTGCCAGCGGCTCCACGCCAGCATCTCCCGCTGCCGCAAGGACGTCTGGTAGCTCGTGCTCCTGGTGCCGTTCGTGTGGCGCCATTCGTGCCTGAGGCGCCGGTCTTGGGCGTCGGCGACGAAGTAGCCGTTCAGGCCCATCAACCCCATGTCGACGTACACCCACACGTTGCCGCCGTCGGCATCGAGCTCGGGGAGCGCGTGCAGCCCGCTGTCGTATGCATACATGTCGAGCAGCCCGAGGTTGTGCGCTATCTCGTGGGCGCCCACGTACCCCCACTCCACGGGTTCCCGAGCTTCCTCCACCCGGAACGTGTTCACCCGCGTGGTCGTCACGGTCACGCCGTCGGCCTCAGCCGAGCCGGTGGCATTGCCGCCCCCGAAGTGGCTGCTCGGGAACACGTTCAGCACCAGCTCGACCGAGGCGAAGTCGAACTCGGGGTCGGCCAGTTCCACCGCATGCGTCGAGGCCGCTCCGACCAGTCCTTCCCTGTCGGCGACTGCAGTGGGGCCGATGTAGGCCTCGGATGGCTGCTCGGCGCGCAGCCAGCGGTGCAGTGCCACGAACTCCACGTCGAGCCTGCCGTAGCTGGCGGCCTCCAGGTAGGCCTCAGCCCATTCCAGACTCGTCTCGGATTCACGCTGCGTGGAGTGCTCCGCCTCGGCATCAGAGAAATCCATGAACAGCACGCCGATGCGGACAGTGCCTGTGCTCGGCACCGCATCGGGCAGCGGGAACCCTGCCGTGGTGTGGGACACGCCCCGCGGGCGGCACTGCGCGGCGGCCGAGACGACGGGCGTGCCCGCCGCGCCGGTGACGTACATGGCTCGCTCGTCACCGTCGCCGGCACCCACGTAGGCCAGACGCTGGCCGTCGGGCGACCAGCGGGGCCGTGTGCCCGCTGCGGCCTCGCCGACCAGCACGGTCTCGGAAATGCCCTCGACCTCCACTGCCACCAGCGCCCCGGACCGGTGGGTGCCGTCATCGGTCTCGGCGGGGCGGGCAAAGGCGATCTGGCTGCCGTCGGGCGACCACGCCAGCCCGCCGCCGTCATGCACGCCGGCCGCGACGCGCCGGAACCCGGTGCCGCTCGGCGACACCGCCCACACGCTGCTGCCCCCGATGTACGCGACCTCCGTTCCGTCGGGCGACCAGGCGGGAGAGCTGTCCCACCAGCCGCCCGCCGAGAGCGCCCGCCGGCCCGAGCCGTCCACGCCCATCACCGCGATATAGCGGTCTTGGTCAGCGCGGTCACCGTTGGCATCCCGTGCGCCGCCCCATTGGCGGCTGAATGCCAGCCGGGCGCTGTCAGGCGACCACGCAGGCTCGTCGTCCCAGACGTCGCCCGCGGTGAACTGCGTGCGCCCGGTGCCGTCTGGGTTGATCAGCCAGATGTGCGACTCCCAGTGGTCGTCGACGTAGTTCGTGCGGGCGTACGCGATGCGGGTGCCGTCGGGCGACCATGCAGCCGCGCTCGACGTGCGGGCGTCGTAGGCGGTGAGCCGGCGCAGATCGGTGCCGTCGTTGCGCATCAGCCACAGCGATCGGTCGTGGGTGAACACGATCCAGGCGCAGTCGGGCGACCAGGCGGGGTCGGAGGCGTCGCTCAGCGAGCCGAGCTGTGCGGCCGCATCGCCCGCCGCGCCGCCGCAGCCGCCGGCCGCCGGTGCCGTGGCCCGCACCACGAGCTGCCCCGGTGCTATGCCCACCTGCCGGCCGGAGGCGCCCGTCGCCCACGCCTGGCGTGTGCCGTCGTCGGCGGTGGTGTAGTAGAGGATCCGCTGGCCGTCGGGCGACCACCGCGGGTAGATCTCTTGGCCGGCAGTGTCGGCCAGCACTTCCTCGCTGGCCGTGTCGATCTGCACGATCCGGATGCTGAACTCCTCGCCATCACGGCGAGTGAAGGCGAGCTTGGTGCCGTCGGGCGACCACGTCAGGCCCCCGTCCCAGTAAGCGTCGGAGGCGACGGCTCGGGCGTTGGCTCGATTGAGGTCGCGAATCCACACAGCGTCGAAGGCGATGTAGGCGAACTGGCGGCCGTCGGGCGACCAGACCGGCGAGTGATCCCAGGCACCGCCCACCGTCAGGAACTGCGGGTTCGTGCCGTCGGCGTTCATGAGGGTGATGTAGCGGTCGCCGTCGATGCGGCTGCCGTCGGCTTCGCGCCCAGTGGCGCTGATGCGGCTGAACAGGAGCCGGGTGCCGTCGGGCGACCATTGCGGATCGTTGTCCCAGACATCGCCGCGGGTGAGCTGGCGCTTGCCGGTGCCGTCGGCGTTCACCACCCAGATGTGCGACTCCCAGTGCGTCTGCTGGTTGACCTGACGTGCGTACGCCACCTGCGAGCCGTCGGGCGACCAGGAAGGCTCATGCGAATAGCCGCCGTCGCGCTGGGTGAGTTCGGTCGGGTTGCTGCCGTCGGCGCCGGCGATCCACAGCCGTGAGCGGGCCCCGTACACGATCTGGCTGCAGTCGGGCGACCAGGCGGGCTCCTCGGGGTCGTCGGTGTCCACGAGCTGCACCGGGGGCCCGTCGATGGGGCCGCCGCAGCTGCCGGCCGGCAGGCCTGCCGGCTCGTCGGGCGGAGCGGGGTTGCGGTAGGCGTCGATGGCCGCTTCCGACACGGCGGCGTTGCCGCCGAACACGCGCAGGTCGGTTGCGGCGGTGCCGGCAGCGGCCGTTGCGGTGCGTGCGGCGTCGAGGAAGCCCGCTGTGTCGGCCGGGATGGCGTGGGGGCTGGTGAGCAGCAGCGGTGCGCACAGCCGCCCGAGCAGCGGGCCGGCGCTGAACGAGTCGAACGGCACTCGCGCCCGGGCCAAACCGATGCGCTCGCTGGTGAAGCACGGCTCTGACCCCTGGGCGTAGCGGCCCTCCACGAGCTGCGCTGCCTTCACGGCGGTGTCGAAGCGGGTGGCGCCGGCCAGGCGGGTGACGGCCATGCCGGCGCTCGAGATCGACCAGTCCACCGCCTCGCTCAGTGCCGCTGTGCCGCCCATCAGCACCACGTGCTCGATTCCGGCCTCGGACAGGTAGCTGGCCACGCCCGGATGCAGCCGGTCTCGTGGGGTCAGCAGCACCGGATGCGGCCCTTTCGCGGCGAATGCGCCCGCAACCAGCGCATCGGCGAACACGTCGCCGTTGGCGATGATCGCCGTGGTGCCGAAGCCGGGCATCTCGCCCACGGGCGAGATCTCGCGGGCGACCACCACCCCGGTGGCGTAGCGGTCGGCCCGGCCCACGCGCTTCACGGTGATGCCCCTGGCTTCCAGCGCAGTCACCACGGCGTCGCTGACTGCATTGGCGCCGCTGGTGGCGCCCACCACCACCACGTCGGTGACGCCCGTGCGCGCCATGAACGCTGCTGCGTCGTCGCGCAGCGCCCCGGGCGGCGTCATCAGCACGGGCGCATCCAGCGCCCCCGCCAGCGGTGCCGCCACCACCGCGTCGGGCCAGCTGCGGCCCGACACCATCACGACGTGGCTCAGCGATCCGCCGGCGTCGTCTGCGAACGCCTCGGCCACCAGCAGCGAGGTGGCATAGCGGTCCGCGCCGCCGTAGCGAGTGGTCGCAATGCCGGCCAGCTCACCGCCGCCGGCGGTCTGGGCTGAAGCGGGCGCCGGCAGCGCAAGCACCCCGCCCACCAGCGCCGCAGCCAGCAGGGCCCCTGTCAGTACACGCCGCATTGGGGTGAAAGTAGTGCGAACTGCAAGCGTGATCACACCCGGCGGCCTGCCGGAGCGGTCGACTGCGCGCTCGTCGGCGGGCTCGGCGACGGGGCGGGCTACTCGCCGAGTTCGCCGGCGAGGAGAGCGCGTATGTCTTCGGCGGGCACCAGCAGGCCGAGATTGCCGAGCGTGGTGCCGCCGCCCGTGAGCGACAGGCGCAGCAGCGTCGCCACACCGATCACCTCGCGCCGCTCGTTCAGCACCGGGCCGCCGCTGTTGCCCGGGGCGATGGGCGTGTCGGTCTTGATCCACGTGAGCCCGTCGAGCTCGGTCAGGCCCGAGTAGCGGCCGGTGGTGAGCGTCAGCGTCTCGCCGCCGATGGTCGGGTAGCCGATGGCGGTGAGCGTCTCGCCGGCTTGCAGCGGCTCGAAGGCGATCGGCAGCGTCAGCAGCGGATCACGCCCGCGATCCATCCGCAGCAAGGCCAGATCGCGGGCCTCTGACGACCGCACGATGGCCAGCGGCACGTGCCGTTCCGGCCCTTGCTCGAAGGTGGCGCCCAGGTAGGCCCGCAGACGGGGGCATTGGCGCCCGTTGTCGTCGAACACCACATGCTGGTTGGTGACGATCTGGTAGCCGTCGCCGACGATGAAGCCCGACCCGCGCTTGCGTGTGGCGCCCGCAGCGCTGACGCAGCGCACCTGCACCACCGACGGTCCCACGGCGTTCCAGCCGGTGGCAGGGCCGTCAACCGCCGAGCCCGAACCCCCCACCAGGCCCGACCCCACCGCCGCCAGTGCGGCCGTGGGAATGACCGACGCCGGGCCGATGCCGGTCACCGTCACCTTGACCGTGTCGCCGACGGCCAGCAGCCAGTCCCGCCCGAACTCGGCCAGCGCAGCAGGCACCGGGCTGCCGGGGCCAGGAGCGAGCAGCAGCGGCTGGCAGGCGCTGCGCACTGCGCCTGCGGCCAGACCGCCGAACGGCACCGTGCCGCTGGCCACGGCCACCTCGGTGACCGGGTGGCAGCCCGGCATGGCGAAGGCGCGCCGGGCGATGAGCGCAGCGGTTTCGTAGCGGTCGGCGCCGGCGATGCGGTTGGTGGGAATGCCGAGGTCCTTGATCTCGGCTTCCACCTGGGCCGAGACAGCAGCGTGGCCGCCGAGAACGGTGACCGAGGCCACGTGCCGACCCTCGGCGGTCAGGAAGCGGAGGGCTGCCGCGCCGAGCGCCCCAGGCGGTGTGAGCACGAGCGGTGTGTCGCCCGAGACGCTGGGAGCGACCGCGACCGCATCGGCGAAGTTGGCGCCCGAGGCGAGATAGACCGTGCTGATCGATGCCGGGGCGAACGCCCGCGCCGCAAGCCGGGCGGTGTCGTAGCGATCGGCGCCGGCCATGCGGCTGACCTCGTAGCCCATGTCCCGCAGGGTTTCCGCCACGCTGTCGGACACCGCGGCAGCACCGCCCAGGATGATCACCTTGGCGTAGGCGTGCGACGCGCACGGCTCGAGGTACGCCCGGGTGGCCGCAGGCAGGAATGCCTGGGTGGTCAGCAGCAGCGGCCGGTCGAGCGCTGCGCCGGCGAGGGCGTCGGGCCAGTTCTCGCCCGAGGCGAGCGCCACGCTGTGCGAGCCGATGTCGGACTCGCAGGTGCCGCCGGCGACCTTGGCGGCCAGCTCGTACACGCCGGTGGCGTTGACCCGCTGCAGCGACACGCTCGCAGCTGCGGCCTGCGCTGCCGCAGGCTGGGGGGCGAACAGCACCGAGCCGGCCAGCGCAGCGCTGAGCATGGCGATGATCAGCCGCCGAACTCCACGGCGCGGCCGGCGTCTCGATGGAACCATGCCGACCTCACACTCCACGGGCTGACGTCGAAGCGACCCTAGGGCCAAGCTGTCACAAACAGCGCGCAGGATAGAGCCGACCCACCCCGCCCCGACTTCCATGCCGCGTACACATCTCGCCTAGCAACCCGATTCGCATAAAATAGAAAACTGCCCATCAGCAGATATCATGGGTAGGTGGTGGTCATCGGGCGCGAGCGTGCCGAGCAACTCATGGTCGATGCGAGGTGGCAGGGGTTGCCAACGTGTCCTGCCTGCGGGAGCGAGCGTTGCTCGAGCACACACGCGGATGCAGGCGCCAAGTGGTCCCGCTGGCGTTGCGGTGACTGCCGCAGACGGTTCACCGTCACCTCCGGTACGGCGCTCCATTCCACGAAACTCGCCCCCGCAGACTGGGTCGCGGTCGCCGGCGTGGCGGATACCTCGCCTTCGAGCGTTGCGCAGGCCATTGCCGTCTCGCCAGTCACTGCACGCAGGATCGCCGCGTTGCTCGGGCCGCTGCAGCAACTGTCACTTGAAGAACGACTGCGGCGGCTCCTGCGCAGCGGTCAGCATCGTCGCCGAACGCGAGATCCGTGGCAGATCGACACGTTGCCGGCCACTTTGCGGGCCGATGACAGTCCGCTTGGGACAGTGAGCGACGGGGCCAAGTCTGTTCTCAATGCGCTGAGAGCCAGGCCATTCGGTGCCACTGCCGCAAAGCTCGGGCAGCTTGCCGGAATCTCCTACTCGCAGACGCTCCGCTGCCTCGCTGTCCTCGAGCAGCGTGGCTGGGTCGAGAAGGCCAAGACGACGATCCAGCACGGCTATGAGCTGCGGCCGACGACGATCTGGTCGCTGACGTGGTCCGACAACTGCATGGCTGCGCTTGCGTTTCTCCGCGATCTGCCGACACGACAGTCCCCGGAGCCCGACGACCGGGTTCCGCAGCGCTTCTGGCGCTACTTCTGGTCGGGCGCCTCGGCTGACAGCTTGACGGTTTCACAGCACGGTCTGCACATCGCGGAGACGCTGATCGGCAGCCGCGACCCGTGCGCGCGTGCATGGGCGCTGTCGGCACTGCCGACGCGAGTACTGCAGGATTGCCGCGCGCTGCGGGGTTTTGCGAGCGGCATCAGGGCCGATCTGCTCGACGGTGAAATCGCCCGGCGCGCGACCGCATGAGCGAGCTCGACGCATGGGCCGACGTGCTGCCTATGAACCTGCGACGCGTGTGGCCCCATGTTGCGGACTGCGCGAACCGCATCGGAGGCGCTCTCATGGGCGGCACAGCCGTCGCGATCCATCTGCGTCACCGCGTCTCGGAAGATCTCGATGTCGTGACGCTGCGCAAGTTCTCAGGCAGTGCCCAAGCAAAACGACTACGTGCATCGGCGTCGAGCGTGACGATCGACGAGGTCGCCGACAACATGTTCCATGGCTTCGTCGACGGTGTGAAGGTTGACATCTTCCGGGCACTTCCCTCCGACGGCGTCCAGCCTTCGCAAATGCACCGGGTCGCCCCGAGCATCACCGTCGAAGGCATGCAGGTGGCATCCATCGCTGATCTGGTCGCCGCGAAGCTCGACGTGATCAGATTCCGGCCCAAGCTGCGCGACTACCTGGATCTTGCCGCGATAGATCGATCCGGCGCATGCAGCCTCGAAGCGGGGCTCGGGTACTACTGCAGGCGGTTCGGATACGCGCACCCGCCTCGCGCACTGGAGGAGATCGTCACCCTGCTCGACCGCCCAGGCACGTTGCCAGCAGACCCCGCCTACGAAGAGCGGCGAGCCGACGCGCTGCGCCACCTGCGTGGCCGGGTGCCTCAGCTCCGGGATCGAATTGCCGAGATGCGCGATGTGAGCGTCAGCGAACCGACGGCCGCCTCGGCGCAACGTGCGCGTGGCGAGAGTGAACTGCACTAGCAAGCTCCCGAGGCGGCTCAGATGCGCTATTGGCCGATTACTTATGGTTTGAGGCAGCTATGGAGGCTGTAGACAGGTGCCGCCAATCTCTATCGAGAAAAAACGGCTAGTAATGACCGCTACACGTCGTAACGGTCTAGTTATGGTTCGTCGCCCGGGGCATGCGCTTGTACCCGGCCACGGCAGGCGAAGTCGCCGAAGGTCAATCGTTGTGCCTCAGGGCCTGCAACAGCGCTTTGTGCAGCCTCTCGTCAGCCCAGCCGGTTTCGATGGCCTCACACACCAATCGCCAGGCTTCGGAGCCCAATGGCGACGTGTCGCCGTCGAGGATCCCGGCCGTCAAGTCGGCTTGAAGGGCAAGTGGATCTGGCCCGTCAGCTCGTAGCCAAGCTTCAACGACCTCGCGCGCGTCTCCGTTCAGCCCAGCCTCAACATGGGATGACTGCTGGGTAGTGCTGGCCACGAACCCAACCGTACTCCTCGGCGAGTCAGACAGCTCCCGGAAATTCACTTCGCTCGGAGCCATCGAACCATCAAACTGACGCGGAATCGCCCGCGGAATCAGGGCTCACTACGCGGGACTGTCGGGCGCAGGACTGCACGTACTCCCGTCATGAGGGCCGATGGCTGGTCGCCGGACCGGAATAGTTGAGGCGCGGGGAGCCCCAAGGCGGCGGCTGGGGGGTTCAGGTGAAGAAGTCGTTGAGTGCGCTGATCGCTGCGATCACCAGCAGCACCCATGCCAGCAGTGCGAGCACGCCGACCACGATCCCCGCAGCGGCCCTGCTGCGCGCAGCCTGACGGCGTGCAGCTGACCGGGCCGCGATGCACACGGCGATCTCGGCCACCGGCCAGCGTGCCCCCACGTAAGTGGCCCGCGGGAAGCACAGCCAGACACGCCCCGACTCCGAGCCGGCGGTCGGGTTGGGTTCGTCTTCGTCGTCACTCTCGAAGTACGGCCCACCTGCATCGGCCCGGCGATGCACCAGCCCATCCAGCGGCAGCCGGGTGGCTACCTCCAGGCGTCGCCCTGCCAAGGGTCAGGCTTGAGCGTCCGGTCGTACTCCCGCAGGGGATGGCGCTCGGGGTCGAGCCGCTGGCCTGCGTCCCACGGCTCGAACGCATTCTTGATGTTGCCCAGCCCGGTCGATGCCAACTCCGGGTAATGACGCAGGATCACCGCCTTGAAGTCGCTGTCGTCGATCCAGGCGAGACCCTCGGCCGTGTAGGTCTGCTCGTTGTAGCAGTCGGTGTAGAACCGGTCCGCCTGCAGTCGCCTGGTTGCGTTCAGGATGAAGATCTGGAACAGCGTCTCGCCGAAGCCGAACCCGGTCGGCCGATGCTGCTCGGACAGCGTGCCGACCATCAGGTCAAGCTGCTCCACGGCGTCAGGCCCGTCCCCGTACACCTCGGTGAGCTTGCGCACCTGCTCTGCGTCGTCGGTGAGATCGCTGAACGTCCCGATGGGGTTGAGCCCGAGCTGGCGTCGGAACTCGTTGTAACGCGGCACGCCCCGCTCGCGTGCCCGCAGGATGTCCACCGCGGCCATGTCGAACACCGGATTGCCGGGCACGCTCAGCTCCCGCATGAAATCGGGGTAGTTGTTGAGCACGAGCTGGCCGGGGTGCTGCACGCCGAACGAATAGAAAAGGTCGGCCATCGATGTCGTAGCAGTCAGCTTCGCGGACCCCGCCTGCCGGGTCTCGACAAACGGCACCTCGCGCACCGCTCCGTCATCGGCACGGCCCTCGCCGTCGGCAGCACCGCGGACCTGGATCGTCTCGGGCAGCAGCGAGTGCAGCCGGTACACCTCCACGAACTCCTCGGTGAGGCCGTACGGCTCGCCGTGCTTGTTGATCGGGTTGGCGACCACGCCGCCCATCTCGGGATTTCGCACGTTGATCGACGCCACCGTCTTCTTGTCCTTGCCGGTGCGCAGCAGGTTCGTCAGCAGGCCGTACCAGTTCGCGTTCAGCGCGGCATCGAGGCCGCGATTCGGCAGGATCGCCGGCGTCCACTCGACGGTGTGGATCTTCGCCATCACAGCGGCGTTGATCAACCGCGCCACGTTGAACAGACGGGTGTCGTCCCAGTCGGGATGCGCCGTTGCCAGCATGTCGCAGATCGCATTGTGCTCCCTCGCGAACAGCGTGTGCAGCATGGACAGACCCACCCACCAGCTCCGGGTGAAGCCTGTCTGCTCGATCCCCCGCCGGTCGAGCGGCAGCTTGCACTCGTCGTCCAGCCGCAGCTTGCCGCTCTCGCCGGATCGCAGCCGGTCGACGGTCTCCTGATCGCTCCCGTAGATCTGCGATCCGTCCCACCAGTGGGTCACCTCGTTGATGAACGTCGCCGGCGTCTGCTCGCTGTCGCCCATGCGGGTCGGATCGGCCTGGGTCTTGCCGATGAAGATCTTGGACTGCCAGTACTTCTTGCGTGCCGGATCGTCGGGCGCCAGTGGGATCTCGTGCACCTCGTTGACGAGCGGTTCGCCGTGATGCACCCAGTCGTGGTTCTGGAAGTTGATCCACGATGCCGCGAGCAGATTGAGAAACGGCACCTCGGCCATCTCGCCATTCCGGGCCAGCAGCACACGACTGATCTCGCGGGGGTTCGGCGTCATGAGCGTGTCGCCGGTCTCGGGCCGGATGACCGAGTTGGCGACGTTGCGGGGGAAGCGCGTGCCGGCGGCACCTTCCTTGGGATCGGCGAGGTTGTTCCAGCTCCCGTCCGCCGTGCGGAAATGAACTACGCCCGGCGGCGGCTGTTGACCTCGCGGCTGGAAACCGATCAGGTTGGCGGCCGGATAGGTCGACTTGAGGTTGTTGCGGTTGAGCTTCTCTCGCATATAAGCGAGCGTCAGGATGCCGATCACGAACGGCCTGCGGTACCAGTTCGTCCAGATGTCGTCGCGGTACCCGGCCACCCTGCCCACGACCCGGCTCAGTGTGCCCATGAGCACCGACGCGACGCTGCCCACGAGGTTGCCGACCACGATGCGTGCGTGCCGGGCCAGGCCGATTTTCGAGGCGGCCATGGGCGTGGCGGGCATAGCGCCGCTGGGCACGACGGGCTCGACGAGCAGCGCATCGCGCTCGAAAAAGCTGAGGTCTGGCACATAGACGCTCACCTCGGCGACAGCATTCGCGCGGCTCTGCGCCAGCATCTCCTGCCACGGCCGCCGGCCCGGATCGTTTGTCAGCGCCCGCTCGAAGTGCGTCGCCGCTTCGGCGTACTGCCCCAAGTGGTAGTGCGCGGCACCGGCCAGCGCTGCGAGCGTGCCGTCGGGGTCGTCAGCGTCCCCGGCTTCGCTCAGCGCCTCGAGCGCCTCGGCATGGCGGCCGGCTTCAATGAAGCCCGCCGCGGCGTCCCGCAGCTCTGAGGCTGCTTCGTGCTGATCGCTCATGATCCCTCCGTTCTCGCGACCTCACAGGTGTTCCAGCCAGTCATGCCGACACCCGCGTCATCCCCAGCGCAAGCGCAGATGCAGTCCTCGACTGCCATCGTGACACCATGCTCGTCAAGCACGGCTCAGCTGCCGCCGTCCTGCGCGTCGGCGTCGAATTCGTACCGGAGACCGGCCGCGGGGAATGATCTCGGCATCGGATCCCGCGCCAGCGCCGCACTGCGCACTAGATCGCGGGCCTGCGCCCCTGATACGCGGATGCGGCCGCGATTTATCAGGGTGCTGATCGCCGCCTTGCACACGAGCAGGATCAGGTCTTGGCCTGGACACGTCCGCGCACCCCCCAAGAACAAGCTCGAGTACACGTTGGCAACTGCCGCAGCACCGTGTCCGGCACCCGTCGTGCCTGCTGCGCTGCCGGCGCCGAGCCAGCGCTCGGGACAGAAATCGTCTGCGGTGGGATCGGCCGTCGTGTCGCGGTGGTGCTCGGTGAAGCAGTGCAGCAGCTCCGAACCCGCAGGCACACGGCAGCCTTCGACTTCGTCGTCGCGGCCGACCGACATAAACGTGCGCGTCACCGGCGGGTAGAGGCGGCAGACCTCCAGCAGGCATGCCGTGAGGTACTCCATCTTCGCCACGGCCGCGGCGTCCGTCGTGACATCGTGCTCGATCATCTCCGCACGGACCCGTTCGTAGGCATCGTCCCGCGCGCCCAGCACGCCCAGTGTTCGAACCAGGAGATCGGTGCCCGACCCAGTGAATGTGAACATCCAGTGCGGGACCTGCTGCAGCAGGTCGTCCTCGCCGTAGGCCCCGAATTTCTCGCTGGCCGCCGCGACCATCGCCCTGTCGATCAGCCCCGGACTGCCCGCTGCAGGGCCGGCACCCCAGCGCTTCCGCAGCGCCGCATAGAAGCGCCGCCGGCGCCCGCGCTGGCACCACCCCAGCAGCACCCGGCGCACCGGGCTGCGGACGTGCCTCATCAAGACCTCAAGGTCGTCGAGCAGCCGCGTCTCAATCCCGCTGGGGCCGAAGACCACCGTGCGCATGGTCTCGCGCATGCACCGGCGAACGTCGGCTATGTCCGACACTGGCCCGCCGAACGCATCCCGGACAGCCCCGACAAGGAACTGCTCTTGCGCTGCTGAGTCCCCCGCGTCTCGTGACAGTGCAGCCGGATCCTCTGCGTGCGGCGTGGTGCTCGCAGCCGCGAGCACCGACTCGTTGAACTCCCGCAGGCGCTGCCACCGCTCGCCATCGGCGACGGTGAGCGCTTTCGGCGCCAGAAACGACATCGCCCGCACCTTGGTCGGACCGGCCCCGTAGCCGTGGGCGCACGGCGTCTGCGCCGAGACATGATGCGACATCTCGCGTCCCGTCACCACCAAGAGCCTCTTGACCCCCAATCTGAGCATGAGGTTCTCGCTGCCGGTGCGCTGCACAGACGCCTGATACCACGCTCGCATCGCCGCGCCCGCATCGTGCGAACGCCGCGTTCGGGCGGCGCCGGCCGCGAGGCGCACAGCCAGACGCGCCAGATCCGCAAGCCGGATCGACGGGAACTCCCGGGAGGAATGCGCGCCCGTCAGGTCCCGTGCGCTCATCTGGTCTTCAGGTATTCGATGAGGGCATCAATCTGACCGTCGCTCAGGTCGGTGCCGTAGAGGTGCCCGCCGTTGCCGTTGCCGCGCAGCGTCGTGTCAAATCGGAATCCCGACGGCGCCTCCGCCTGCGACTCGCCTGCGGACGGCCGACTCGAGACGAAGCCGACATCGTCGTAGTCGTACGCCGGATTCCCCCGGTAGAACACGATTGGCCGGTCCTCGGGAGGCCTCAGCAGGTCGCGCAGCGTGGGCACCGACCCGTTGTGCAGGAACGGCGCCCGCAGCCACACGCCGTCGAGCGGCAGGTTGGCGTACCCGTTCGTCGCCCGGAAGCGGCTGAACCGCCAGTGCCGGCCGCGCCCCAGCGTGTTCATCTCGGCTGCCAGTTCCTCGTCGAACGACTCGAGACGCTCCGGGTCGGTCCCGATCTCGCCGATGTCGATCACGCTGCCCACCAGCTCACCGTCGAATGAGTGGCACCGGGCACAGTGCTGCTCGTACACCTCCGCGCCGGCCGGCACCAGGCTGCGGTCGATATGGGCCTCGGGGAATGCGGGCGCAGGCAGCGAGCCGATCCACTCGGCCACCCGGTCGAGGCTTGCCGTGTCGAGCGAATCCTCCGTCGCCCCGGCGCCGATTGCGGCGCTGCGGTTGCGCTCGGCCACCGAGTCGTTGTTGCCGTCCCAGTGCAGCCACATGCCTTCCTTGAGCGCCTGGTTCCACAGAGGCGGGAAGTCGGCTGTGCCGACCCGAGGATGGTTGTCGGCGATCTCATGTATGCCGAACTTGTATGGGTTGAACGTGTCCACCCGGCCAGGCCCGAAGTCCGGGAACTGCGTCATCCATTCAAACCGGCTGTCCTCCTCCAGCAGGCCGCTGCGGGTCTGCGGGATCACCACGAACCGGTAGAGCTGGGCGTCGAGCCAGTCGAAGTCGGGATTGATGCGCTCGATCGCCGGCAGGAGCCGGTCGGCGTCGAACCTGTCGTCGCCCGCGACGGCGAAGAGGAACCTCAGGTAGCCCTGCAGGTCGAGCTGGTGCGCCGGCATGCCCAAGATGACGCGGCGCTCGGCCTGCCCCGTGGCGCCTTCGGCCTGCACCACGCCGGTGTGGCACAGCGCGCAGTTGAGCCCGACCAACGGCACCGGGTCTTCCCGGTAGCTCGTGCCGATGGGCCTTCCTTTCGGCGCGTTGTCCTCGAAGACGAAGCCGAACCGCTCGTAGCCCTCTCCGGGCCCGTCGGGCAGCAGGTCGCCGAAGACGTCGGGCAACACCATCCAGATCCAGTAGGGAACGCCGGCGCGGCCCTCCGACCCGATCGAACCGTACTTGAAGTGCGCTTCTGCACCGGCATGCACTTCGGGGATGTCGCGGCGAGACCAGATGAGCGCGGTGAGTCCGACAGCCGCTGCCGCGGTCACCGCCGCGATGGCGACCCGCACGATCAGCTTCTTGCGCCTCGACATCAGCACTCGCCCGAATGCGGCGATCGCCTCTGCACGGTCACCGCTGGGCCGGTTGCGATTCGAACGGCCGGGGCTCGAATACCGACATGACCTCGGCGATCATCTCGTCGTGCGAGTCGAACCTGGCCTGCTCGTAGCACCCCAGCGGGTTGTTGGGTGTGTTCACCAGGCACTTGTTGCAGTACGTGCAGGGCTTCGGCGGCCGGTCGTGCCCCGCAGCGAACAACTCGACCAGGTCGTTGTTGGCAATGAGGGGCCGAGCGATGCTCACGGCGTCGCACTTGCCGGCCGTGATGGCGTCCCTGATGACCGAGGCCGTCTGGAACCCGCCCGTGCAGATCACCGGAATGCTGACCGCCGCCTTGATCGCTGCGGCATCGGCCAGATTGATGCCATCGATGCGTCCTCGGTGGGCGCGGGTCCACCGCCAGCGGAAGATGTTGCGGAACGGCCATCTGCGAAACATCCACATGTTCCGATGGGTGTGCTTGCCGCTCGACAGCAGCGACCCGTAGTTGGCCTCGAGGGCTTCGAGCGGCATGTCCCCGGCGGGGTTGCGCGGATGCGGGAACATGGCACCGGCGGACACGTGGATGGCGTCCACACCGTCGTCTTCGAGCCATTTGCACACCTGCGCGGAGTCGCTGACGGTGTTGCCCTTCGACTCCCAAGGGAAGACGTCGTTGTTGTACTCGGTGGTGCTGATCTTGACTTGCAAGTGGAATTCCGGGCCGACCTCGGCGCGTATCGCGGCCACAATCTCGCGCAAGAACCGCGCACGGTTCTCCAGCGAGCCGCCGTAGTCGTCTGTGCGGTCGTTGATGGCCGAGCTCAGGAACTGGGTGATCAGGTAGCCGTTGGCACCGTGCAGTTCGACCCCGTCGAGCCCGGCCTCGGCGGCCCGGCGGGCGCCGTGGGCGAACGCCTCGACCGTCTGGCCGATCTGGCCCACTGTCATGGCCTCGCACTCGAAGCCGTGCAGCGACTCGGGTTCGGCTGTGGAGCTGAGACTGACGGCATGCTCGACGCCGCGGATGTCACGCTGGCGGCCCGAATGGCTGAGCTGCATGATGTAGCGGCAGTCGTGCTCGTGAACCCGCTTGCCCAGCTCCCGCCAGAACGCGACATGCTCATCGCGGTGAATGGTGGCGTAGTTCGGCACGATCCGGCCCTGGATGGTCACCGGCACGAACGACGAGATGATGGCGCCCACGCCGGCTCGGGCGAACTTCAGCTCCCAGTTGATGCGGGCCTGGTTGCCCGAGCCGTCGTAGTTGTCGAACCGGCCGGCGATGTTCGACCGGAAGATGCGGTTCTTGAATGTGAGATTTCTGACGTCAAGCGGCTGAAAGATGACGTCCATTCGATGCCTGCCTCCGTTGCCTGAGTCCGATGTACAGCAGAATGCCCGAGATCGTGCCGAGCGACGCGTCGGTGATGAAGAACCACATGAACGCGCTGGGCTTGTCCGACGAGTCGAGCAGGTCAAGCGCCCATATCTCCAAGAAGAACAGCGCTGCGATGTATCGCCCGACCACGACCAGCCATGCGAAGAGCTGGTACCTGCGAGGGTCGACGGCGGCCGCGGCATTGGTGATGGAGACCAGCAGCAGCACCATGCCGACGTTGCGCAGCCACACCGTGTAGTAGTCCGGCTCGAACCCGAAGATGTCGTTGATGACCTGCGGCGCGACCAGCGCCGGCGCCCAGAATGCAGCGTTCACGCCCACCCCGAGCCACACGACAATGCGAAAGCCCGTGAGCGCCGTCATGATGCTGTCGGCGTGACGGACATGTGGATCTGTACGATAACTCATCTTGATATGCACATGGTTCCATGCAGAGGGACCGTCTGCGGATGCCACATTCTTCATTGCCGCATTCGGACGCTTCGCGCTCTAGCGTGGAGTGAGGTCGTCAGATCATTTGGTTGATTGCCAGAATCGCCGCTGCGCGGGAGGTCAGGGGGCGGCATTGATGTAGGCGTCGGCTTGCCAGGTGGCGGTGTCGTCTTCGGGGCCGAAGTTGTTGAGCGAGATGGTGCCCACGAAACCGCCTGCGCCGTAGCCGCCGTCTGCCAGCCCGGCGACCGCCGCGCTCGAGCCCAGGCCGCTCGGGGCCTGCGGCTCGGCGCCGTAGACGTCGATCAGCCACGTTCCGCCGCTCAGCACGCTCATGCCGCGCAGCTCCCACTCGTTGTTGCTCAGCCGGGCCTCGCCGGCGACCGAGCCCGTGACGGTTCCCTGAGCCGACTCCAGCGACCACCGTGCGGTGAACCGGTCGGGATCCTCCTCGCCGAGACCGCGCACGAGCTCAACCGACAGGAACGCCCCCGTCAGCTCCTCCCGGTCGGGAGGCAGATGCAGGAAGTTCAGCGACTCCTCCGAGCGAAACACCCAATTCGTGACCCCGCCGTCAGTGGGATCGTCGATGCCCGGCAACCCTGTGCGCCCACGTAGGTGGCCCGCGGGAAGCGCAGCCAGACACGCCCCGACACCGAGCCAGCGGTCGGATTGCCTTCGTCTTCGGCTCGGTCGACAGGTTGAAACAAGTGCCGAATGCAACCCGCGAGTGCCCATCGACTCTTTCCCTCGTTGATTGCCGAGCAGAGACGAGGGACCACAAATCACTTGGAGTGCCGCTACCGGTGGGAAGTAAGTTGACGCGTCAATCGTCCGTGATCGGGAGCATCGTGAACGAAACCCCTAAGCAACTCGAGGAGCTGCAACATCTCGTCCTCATGGCGTTTCGCACGGCTGCGCAACAGCAGAAGCCCGAGTGGTACCGCATGCAGGGCTGTGTGCTCAAGAACCGGTTGCTGAACCAGACGGACCGTTCGTTCAACGAGCGTGATTACGGTGCCGAGAACTTCAGCGCCCTGTTAACGCGAATCGACGACTTAGTCGAAACTGACCACTCCGTGACGCCCTACATGGTCGAGTTGCGCGAGTCACTCCGTTCGCGGATCGAGCCTGAGGCATCCGCCGAAGCGGCCGAGCGAACTCAACGGATTCGGGCAGATCTCTGGCACGCGATCATTGACTACAGCAGTGGCCGCAACTGGGCCTGGGACAGGTCGCGAGGGCTGGCCGTCGACGCACAGTCGGCAGGAATGGCAACAGACGAGTTGTGGATGCCGACGCTAGACGAGTCTGACCTGCGTGAGTGGCGGGCGAGATTTGCCGAGTCCTCATCGGAGCGAATGAGCGATATCGAAGCGAATGACCTCAACACTTGGGTTCGCACCGGTCTAGGTACTGATGCTCTTCCCCGGCGGTTACGAGGTCCGTGGAATGGCTGGATGAAGCGCGAGGTTCTCGAGCGGCTGCTTGCGTTCTTCACAGAGCACGAGATCGAGGCGCCGACGGACTTGCTCGTCTCGCACGAGTCCCGGCAGTCCCCCGTTGAGTTGCGTACCTATATCTCGAAGTGCATCGCATTGATGAGTGAAGATGAGCTGCGAGAGCTCCGAATACCGGCCGATGTTGCAATGCGCGCGCATCGGTGATTGGTGACCCGCCGCTCATCTGGCACATCACGGGGCCTAGGTCAAGTTCCCAGCGTCCGGTCGTGCAACAGCTCGCCTCCGAGCGTGGCTGGCAGGTGCGCATCGCCGAGTGCGTCAAGCTCGCCTCTGACGGAGGAAGAAGGATCAACCTTCTCCAGCGACGCACCGCTGACGAACTATACGCCTCGATGCATCGAGGGCCGGTCGCCGTGCTGCACGATGCCAAGCCAAGCCCAAGAATCAGAATCGACCCACGGCGGCAATTGAATGACAAACGGACGAGGTCACTCGACGAATTCTGCCGGTACAAGTCGTTTGTGATGAGCCTCCGGATACCGGCCGCCCAAGGTTGGGCAACTCACTTCGAGGATTGGCTGGATGCCATCGAGTGTGGCGACTCGAACGATCCACGAGTCCTGCCATCCCACATTTTCGTCGCGAAGGATTCCTACGACCTTGATGAGCAGTCCGAGCGACGGAGATTTCGAGATGACCATTGGAAGCGTGATGCCCTCCAAGACAAGCGGCGCCGTCGCTGGCGCGTGCCGAGACCCGGTCAACGCCATTCACTGGAATCTCAATTGGTCCGTCAGCAGCCGCTACCAGACGGGTTCCACTGGGATGTCACCATGCCTTCATCCGGCTCTCCATTGCTGATGTCAACAACAGCCGTTTGGCGAGTAACGCAAGGCGGGTACATCAACGTCCACCCAAACGGGCGTTTTCGGCGTGGCAAGAACTGCAGCCAGATTTGGTCCGAGGAGGAAAGCGACCGCGAGGACGCTCGAGACGCCAAGCGGAGTGGTTCTTAAGGGGCACTGAGATGAAGATTCCCGGCCCTGGGGCCGGGAATCTTGCGCAGAATCTCTTGCGAGGTCTCAGCCATGGATCGTGCGTTGTGGTGGCCATACGGCTGCGCAAAGGGGACTCATGAGTCCCGCCTCGCTTCATATGGGGCAGCCGCTGGGATCCTCCGTCACTCAATCATGACTGGCACTCGTACCGGTGCGACCGTTACGTGTGCCCCCCTCGGCCCATTGGGCCTCGGATCGACGATGACGCTAGCAGCGGCGCTCCCCATTCCGCGACCGTCATCGTCAGCGCATCCAAGGCGGCGGCTGGGGGGTTCAGGTGAAGAAGTCGTTGAGTGCGCTGATCGCTGCGATCACCAGCAGCACCCATGCCAGCAGTGCGAGCACGCCGACCACGATCCCCGCAACGGCCCTGCTGCGCGCAGCCTGACGGTGTGCCGCTGACCGGGCCGCTATGCACATGGCGACCCCGGCCACAGCCGCGAATGGGCTCAACCCGAACGCCGCAAGCGCCAGCAGGCCGAGCGCATCGCCGATGAACACCAGCGCCATCAGCACCACCGCGGCGAGCGACACCAACAGACCCGCAGCGGAGAGCCGCTCGCCGCGGCCCGGCGAACTCGACGCCCGAACTCCGCCGCCGGGCACGGGCGCCGGCTGCGGACGGCTCACCGGCCGAGGCCTCCCCTCGTAGCGGCCGCCGCCATCGGCCGCACTGCTCATCGGAACCTGCTCCACGCGGCCGAGTATGGCCGCCGCTGTCGTTTCGACACGGAGTCCCGCCTGATCGCTGGCTGGCAAAGCGGTTCACTGTCACGGGCCGGTATGTCCGCACAAGTAAAGCCCCGCCAGTGCACCTCCGCTAGGCGGTGGTGGACGGCGGGGAAGATTGAGCAAAGCTTGCCATGTTTCGCAGCTGGTTGCAACTCGCCTAAGCCCGCGTGAAACCCGGTGAGGTTCAAGTCGTTGCCGGGATCGCGCTCGTAGTGGTATGCGAAGGCGCTCTTGTGCTGGACGGAGAGCCCGCAATCGAGCCGTATCCCGTCGGTGACGGTGCCATTGAGCAGGTCTGCTACTTCGCCGGCGAATTGCTTCGCTCGGCGCTCCAGATCACGCTGTAGACGGTTCAAAGGATGAGATGACGAGCCAGACGTCGCGCGCCTTCTCGCTCTCGAAGCAACCGGCCTCCGCCTGTGCTTTCAACTGCTCCCAAGTGCATCCGACCTCATCGAGCATGTGCTGATTGCCTTCGCGGACGTCGTCGTCGGTGTAGTGGATGACCTTGACATCGTCGTAGCTGTTGCTCATTCGGAAACACCTCCTTGGCACGCAGTTATATGGCACGAGAGCTTAAGGGTGCATCGACCTCAGGCAGGCGTCGGTAGGGGCTTGGTGTGCCAGCAGCGAACTGCCGGGCACCGTAGAAGACACCAACGCAGTATCCAAATGAATTTCACATCATTTGACTCATTGCCAAACTTGCCACGCGATCGGGGGCGTGGGGAGCCCGGACGCAGGGAGGGGCCCGGGTTAGGGGGCGGCGTTGATGTAGGCGTCGGCTTGCCAGGTGGCGGTGTCGTCTTCGGGGCCGAAGTTGTTGAGCGAGATGGTGCCCACGAAACCGCCGGCGCCGTAGCCGCCGTCTGCCAGTCCGGCGACCGCCGCGCTCGAGCCCAGGCTGCTCGGGGCCTGCGGGTCGGCGCCGTAGACGTCGATCAGCCACGTTCCGCCGCTCAGCACGCTCATGCCGCGCAGCTCCCACTCGTTGTTGCTCAGCCGGGCCTCGCCGGCGACCGTGCCCGTGACGGTTCCCTGGGCGCCCTCCAGCGACCACCGTGCGGTGAACCGGTCGGGATCCTCCTCGCCGAGGCCGCGCACGAGCTCAACCGACAGGAACGCCCCCGTCAGCTCCTCGCGGTCGGGAGGCAGATGCAGGAAGTTGAGCGACTCCTCCGAGCGGAACACCCAATTCGTGATGCCGCCGTCGGTGGGATCGTCGATACCCGCCAGCCCGGTGCGCCCCCGTGCCTGCACCGTGACCGGCAGCGCCATCCAGAACCGCCGGTAGTCATCGGCCACCAGCACGGTGGTCCGCGACGTACGCCCGTGCGGGCCCACGGCGCGCACCGCCAAGGGCTCGCCCGAGGGCAGCGCTGAGGCCAGGCAGCCAGGGCCGCCGTCGCCCACGGTGCGGGCCACGCCGTCGACATCGGTGCCGTACCACGCCAGCTCGGGCAGGTTGGCAACCGCCACCGGCGACTCCCGCCACGACGTCTCGGCCACCAGCCAGCGTGCGCCCACGTAGGTGGCCCGCGGGAAGCACAGCCAGACACGCCCCGACTCCGAGCCGGAGGTCGGGTTGGCTTCGTCTTCGTCGTCGCTCTCGAAGTACGGGCCATCTGCATCGGCCCGGTGATGCACGAGCCCGTCCAGCGGCAGCCGTGTGGCGAACGCCCCCACTCCCCGCGGGGCATCGGGCGCCTTGACCGTGCGGCTGGGATTGGTGTGATCCTTCGTCTGGGCGCCCACCAAGATCGGATCGTCGGGCACCTCGGCCGGTATCAGCCCGCCGCTCACCACCGCAGAGGCCTCAGCCATCAGGCTGGGGTGAATCACCGACGGACCGCCGAAGGCCACTACGAAGCCGGGTTCGAAGCAGTCGCCATCTCGCAGCGCCGGGCCGTAAGCATCGGCGTCGACCGCACCGCGGGCGCCCAGACCGCTGACCGTGCCGACACACAGCCGCCTCGCCGTGAACGAGCGCTTCAGGAACTCCGCTACCGACGACGGCAGCTCGTTCGCCCCAGCGGGCACCAGCAGGATCGGCACTGCGGATCGCCGCGGCCCCGCCGTACCCACGGCCAACGGCTCGGTCGCCGAGCGCCGCGCTGCGCCAACCAGGCCGACCCGGGGCGCGGTCACCGGCCCGGCCATGCGCTCGACCACAGGCGGGTGCTCCAGCGGAGACGGCGCCGTGGCAGCGCCGCACCAAGCGCCGGCGGCAAGCGCATCGGGCCAACCGCGGGCGCTGTCGCCGCGCCCGCTCGAGGCCACCAGGCACACCATGGAGCGGGCGAAATCCTTGCCGATCCGGCTCGGCCACCACCCGCCGAAATGCTGAGCCATGGCCACGCTGGTGGCGTAGCGGTCGGGCCCCGCGATGCGCATCATCTCGGCACCTGAGAGGTTGGCCGCCAAAGCCGCCACCTGCTCGGGGATCTGCCCCGTCCCGCCCAGCACGATCAGGTGCTCGGCGTCGAGCAGGCTGAGCGCTGCCGCGGTCTCAACGGGAAGACGATCGGTGCCGTCAGCCAGCAGCACCGGCACCTGCCAGAAGCTGGTCCACCAGCCCGCGGCGAGCGCATCCACCCCGTTGGTGAGCACCACCGTGCGGCCCAGCAGCTCGCAGTCGCGTGCGCGTGGGCGCCACTCCACCACAGAGTTGGCGTAGAAGGTCATGGTGGCGTCGCCGTCGGAAGCGGAGTCGTCGGCGCATTCCTTCACGCCGTCGGGAATGGGTGCCGTACCGAGCGACGTCGCGACGGCCGCCGCAGTGCCATAGCGGGTGTTGCCGCTCACCCGGAACACCTCGCTGTAGCCGATGGACACCAGCTCGGTCTCCACCTCGACGGGCACCGCCGACTTGCCGCCCACCACGATCGCTTGGCGAGCCGCGTTGCAGCCGCCCTGGCGCAGGTCGTGCGCGGCCAGCCGGGTCGCGTGGTTCAGCGAACGGGCACCCGATCGGGCCGATTCGGTGAGCAGGATGGGCGCTGCGAACGTGTCGACCCGGCTGTAGCCCCCGATGGGGTCGAAGAGCGGATCGCTGGCCGCAACCCGGCGCAGGTATGGCTCGCTGGAGCGCCCCGTCGAGTCCGACAGCGCAGCGGCAGCCAGCGCGTCGGCCGCCGAATCGGACGCCACCACGATGATCGACCGAGGGCACAGCCCCAGGCCCCACCAGTCCTGCGCGGCGCCCAGACTGCGCCCGGCGCCCGAGGTGGCATCAGGCGAATCGAACGGTGAGCCGCCGCGGCCGCGCATGGTCAGCGCCGCCGCCAATGCGGTCTGGTGCCGGTCGGCGCCGTAGATGCGAACGCCGTTCGACCAGGCTTCGAGATGCGGTGCGGCCAGATGCGACTGCGGCCACTGGCT
This sequence comes from Candidatus Poriferisodalis sp., assembly GCF_965208925.1. Taxonomy (GTDB): domain Bacteria; phylum Actinomycetota; class Acidimicrobiia; order Acidimicrobiales; family Poriferisodalaceae; genus Poriferisodalis. The sequence goes on from NZ_OZ242364.1 coordinate 919,763, forward strand.
CGGCGAGACCGACCCAGGCCCGACGACGTCCCCGGTCGCCTGGCTGCCCGCGCCCGGTATCGCCAGCAGCGACGCCACCGTCATGGCTGCAGCCAGCGCGGCCGTCCAGCGAATGGGCCTGCGCGGCCGTGTGGTGCTCACCATTCGACAGTGTGCCCCACAGATGTCACGGCCCTGCGGCAGCACCCAGAACTAGGGCGCAAGCGAGAGTGTCGACAAAAAAAGTAAAGCCCCGCCAGTGCACCTCCGCTAGGCGGTGGTGGACGGCGGGGAAGATTGGACAAAGGCTGCCATGCTTCGCAGCTGGTTGCAACGGCCACAGCGGCGGTTGATTCGGTCGTGGAAGTCATGGGGGCGCGGGAAGCCCCGGGGCCGGTACCCCGGGGCTCCTCTTGCTTTGGTTTGGCCGGTGGGCTAGCTGAGCGCAATGCTCAGCCGGCCAGTGGCCGCCACGGCGGCTACCGCGGTACGGCTGCGCCGCTTCCGATGCTGAGGTTCGTCTGAGCGCGATTCACACTCTCGTCTATGTCGGTGGTGTCCACGTCGTTCTCTGCGTAGCCGTCGGCTATGGAGTCCGCCGTGACATCGATGCGGTCACCGGACTTCGGCAATCTAGTCACGTCCTCCGTTGACGCCACGTAGCGAACGGTCCGGACTGGTCCGGGGATATCGGTCTGGCCGTCCAGGCTGATATCGGCCAGCGTCGCCGTTGGTACGCGTACAACCGTGGGTGCGAAAATGTCTGCGAGCAGTTCGCTGCTGTGCACCGCCGCCACGTAGCCGTTGAAAGTTGCTTCGATAGCCATCTTGGTGTTGCCGTCGCGGACCTTGTCGACACTCGCAGTTTCATCGCCAGATGCCGTGGTGGCTGCGACCACCGTGAGCTCCTTGTTGGCCGACACACACGAATTCTGCACGTTGTCAACGCTGACATCCCAGAGGCTGTTGAAAACGTTGTGCGCCCTCAATGCCGCCGTCAAGTCGGCGAACTTTGGCTTGCCGTTGACGAACGTGATGAACGCACGCTTGCCGCTGGCGTCCACCAAGACCTCAATGCTGACGGGCCTGTTGGGGTTGTGCGTGCTCGCCTTGCGGAAATCAAACGTCCAGTCATTGCCGTTAGCGCCGCCTGCTCTCCCGTTGGGCTTCGCCGTGAAGAACACGTCCTCTGCACCAAGTTCCGCGCCGTTGCCGCCGGTCAGTGCCGACGGTACCGCGTACTTGGCCTGCACATCGTGGTAGTGACTGCTCACCCGGACGTTCGACAGACGCACGTTGTCGGTCGGCGAGATGGGCGTAGGACTGTTCCGCTCGGTATTGAAGTTGCCGGCGTCGTCCATGATCGCTTTCGCGGCGATCCTGATCCGGTCGCCGCTGACCAAGGCCCTGCTCATGTTCACGGTGAAGGGGTGCTCGGTAACCCTGCCGCTGGAGGTATCCACCGCGCCGCCCCCGACACTACTGACGGTCAGATTGGCGCCGGAAGTCACCGTGACTTCGGTGTCGGTCAGTTCTTCGCCATTGGCGAGGCCAGTGTCAGTGCTCAAACTGTCCTTCGCGATGACCGTAAACGTGCTCTGGCCGATGATCGAGATGATCTCGAACGTAGGCAACCTCAGCTCTTTTCTGACAACCGAGACGGAGCTGCGGGCGAGCGGGCGTTTGTCCGACTGCGCACCGAATTCGAGCGACGTGCCGGCGATGACAATCGACTGGCCTGCTGTCAGCGGAGAGGCAAGATTCACCGTCACCACGTCGGGAACACAGTCGACACTGCTGCCGCCAAAGTCCACGCCGAAGGGCGACGTGGCCTGATCCTCTAGAACGGCCGGCACGCCGGCGATGCGGAGTACATCGAGCAGCCGCGCTCGCAGCTGAACGGTCGCCGCTGCGGTGTTGTCGGCGTCGCCTGCGATGTCATCGCTGAAGCGAAGCTGGAATGATTCCTCTCCAGCGCGCGGCGCGTCGTCCATCTCGCCGTCGTTGTCCCAGTCGGTGGGCGAGACGATCCTCACGGTCAGCGCGGGCGCCGAGGCAGCGGCATCAATCGCCGCATTCATGGTGCCCGGTGTGACGACGGCTTGCCCACCGATCGCCACGATGTCCATGTGCAGCTTGTTGCCGGCCGAGTCCTCCTGCGGTGTCGCAGCCAGGTAGTCGCGGATCGCACCCGGCAGAGAGCCGCCTACGACCAGCATCGGCACCAACTGACCCGAACGGTATGAGCCCGCCAGCACCGGCGACGCGGTGACACCGTCAGGCAGGCCACTCTCTGCGACCAAGGCGACCGTCGTGTCCGACACCCCGCCAAGGTCACCCCGGCAGCCGTTGGTGGCCAGCTCAGCCAGCTCTGCCGAGACCTCAGCGGGTGTGTTGCCGGGGATGCGGGTGATGGTGTTGACCCCGACCGAGGTCAGATCGGCCGAGACATCTGCCGACACGCTGCTGGTGCCGCCCACGATCACGATGTGCTCGTAGTCCTGATCGCTGATGATGTCTCGAGTTGCATCCGGCAGTTCGTCGAGCGCTGTCAGCAGCACTGGCAGCTGCAGCCGGGCGGCGATCGGCCCGGCAAGCATGGCGTACGCCAGTGAGACATCGCCGCCATTTGCGAGGATCGCCGCAGCTTCCTCGCCGCCGCACCACACGTTGCCGCCGGCAGTGCCGCCGCTAAGCCTGGAGGCGATCTCGGCGGCAGTGGCATAGCGGTCGGTACCCCGGATACGCGCCACTGTCGGCTGGTGGTCGAGCGACTCAAGCGATTCAACTACCGCGTCGGACACTGCTGCCGTACCACCGAGCACATAGATGTTCTGAACTCCGTAGTCCTCGAGGTAGCCGGCAACCGCGCCAGGCAGGCTGTCAGTGGGCGTCAGCAACACTGGAGCGTCCAGGTGACCTGCAAGGCCGGACACCGCCACCGCGTCCACAAGCGTGTCACCCGACGCCACGAACGCTTCGGGAAGTGCGCCCAAGCCCTTCGACTTGCCGAAGTTCTGGGCCAGTCGCAGCGCAGTGTCGTAGCGATCGCGCCCGCCGAACTCACGTGCGTCAGGCACACCGTCGTCGTTGGTGTCGATGAGCGCCTCACCGGCGGTGTTCGCGGCCTGAGCCGGATTGCCCACCGCCACGGCCAGCACGGAGGCGCCCAGCAGCACTGCCGTGATCGCAGCAATGGCGCGCCGGGGGCGTCGCGTGGTGCGGGGTGTGTTCGTCATAGCCTCGTAGCTCCTCGCTCAGCGCCGAACGCATCGTGATAGCACCTGAAACACAGCGTGTCACGTTCACGGGGAACGCACGCTGACACGCCCCGACAAAGCGAGGCGCGGGTGATGTCTGCCCTGCAAGGGTACGCCCATTGACGCCCCGCCGGTGGCACTTTCTGCAGAGAAGCGAAGGACCCCGGGGCATCAGCCCCGGGGTCCCTCTCAGTTTGGGCTGTACCGGTCGGGCGGGCAGGCCGCCCGACGGTTCAGATCAACTGTGCAGCGAGCACCTACTCGAAGTCAGGTGCCTTGACACTGCTGCTCTGGCCGATGCGGACCTGAGAGCCCGCGTTCTCCAACTCGTTGGCGTTCTCCGTCGACGTGTCATCGATTGCGTAGCCAGTCGCAACCGGTGCATTGTCGGGAGTCGCGCCATCGACCGAGCCAGCCAGCGTGGTCACCAAGTCACGGACCCTGGGCAGCAGCAGCCCGTTGTTGGTTTCCAGCTCGTAGCGGGCCATTGTTGCCGGACCAGTGATGGCGGCAACAGTAGTATCACTGCCGGGGTTGCCATCGGCATCGTTGACCAGTGATGATGCGAGCCGGGTACCGGTGATGCCGCTGATGGCAGACACCAGACCGGTCTCGGCCAGGGTTGAGTCCACGTCGGTGCGGTGCCGCTTGGCAGCTTCATCAAAGACGTCGTCACCAAGTTCAGTGAGCGCCGCGATGGAGTTGGCGTAGGCGTTGAACCTGACCTCGACAGCAACTGCCGTCGTGCCGCCACTGGTCGGAACTGAGCCGCCACGTTCAACGGTGGAAATCGTCAGCGGGTTGTTGGCTGTCGCACCGCAGACACCACTGTCAGGATCAGCAGGCAGGTTCACCATGAACATGGCGTCGAATGCGCTGTTGGCTTCCAGCTCCGACTTCAGGTCGGCGAACTTGGCGTTGCCGGCGTTGAACCGCACCGACACCAGCCGATCCTTGGCGTTGACCCGCACGTCGATGTCGACCTCAGCCTTGGGATCGGCCTTCCAAGCAGTTGCCCGGTCGAACGCGATCGTCCAGCCGTTGCCTGCGGCACCGTCAGCGGCGCCGCCCTTCTTGGCCGTGATCGTGATGCCGTCGAAGCCATCGGCGGTCGGATCGGTGTTGCTTGTCGCGCCGGTGACGGTCGCCGGAATAATCGCACGAGCCTGCGCCGTGTGCTTCATATCGCTCATCGTGACCGCAGTGATCCGCGGGCTCGCCTGAGCAGCCAGCACAGTGAAGGTGCGCGCACGGCTCTTGTTGCCAGCAGTATCCACCAGAGCACCGCTCTTGATGGTGATCCGGTCGCCGACCGCAAACTCAGCAGGGGACACCAGCGTGATGTCTCCATTGTTGGCAAGGGTCAGACCGTCAGTCACCTCCTTGTCGGTGGTGCTGGTGATGACGATCTCACTGGTGTCAACCGTGTTGTTGTTGTTAGCGGTGTCGAGATCCGTCGCCGTGAACTGCACCTTGGCAACATCGGAAACGCCGGTTGCGGTGGCCTTGATGGCGACAACACTCACCACTGGGGCGCCGCTGTCACGAGCCTTGGCGGGCACAGTGACCGAGGTGCCGGCAACCGTCCGTTGGTCCATGGCGCTGCCGAACTTGGCACCACCAGCGAGCGAGATCACATCGCCAGCCTTGAGCGCTGAGGCGAGGGTCACCGTGACAGTGTCAGGACTGCAGGCACCGCCGGTTCCGTCGACGCGGCTGATGGCATCACCTGAGCCAAGCCGAACCGGCGCACCGTTGATCTCCAGATTGTCGCGGATCAGGTTGGTCAGGTCACCTGTTGACGGGTCGGCAGCGGGATCAGCGTCAGCGACGATGTTGTCGCTGAAACGCAGCACGACGCTCATGTCATCCACTTGCGGCGGCTTCCACTCTGTAGTGCTGCCCTCCACATTCGCGCTGCTGGTGATCGACGCAGTCAGCGGGTCGGCGGAGGCAGCAGCCATAACTGCCGCATCCATGACGCTCGCGCTCACGGCACCGGTGCCGCCGATGGCGACGATGTTCAGGTGCAGCTTGTTGCCGCCAACCTGCTGCGGCGTCGCAGCGAGGTAATCGCTCACCGCAGCCGGCAGCATGTCGTCCACGACCAGCATCGGCACCAAGCTGCCGTTCTGGTAGCTCGACGCCAGTATCGGCGATGCGGCCACGCCGTCAGGCAGGCCGCTCTCGGCGACCAGCGCCACGGTGTTGCTCGACACCAGACCCAAGTCGGTCTTGCAGCCGTTGGTGGTCAGCTTCGCCAGCTCAGCCGATGCCTCTGCCGGCGTGTCACCCGGAATGCGGGTGACCGTGTCAACACCAGCGGAGGTCAGCGCCGCCGACACGTCGTCGGACACGCTGGACTCGCCGCCCATGATCACGACATGCTCGATGTCCTGACCGGTGATGAACTCCTCAGTAGCCGAAGGCAGCTCATCAGAAGCGGTGAGCAGCAGCGGCAGCTGCAGGCGGTTGGCCACGGGGCTGATCGCCATCGCATACGCCAGCGACACGTCGCCGCCGTTCGCGAGGATCGCCGCGGCTTCCGAGCCGCCGCACCACGAAGCACCGCCGCCAAGCCGTGAGGCCACTGCAGCAGCGGTGCCGTACCGGTCGGACTCAGCGATGCGGCTGACCGTGGGCTCGTTGGCCAGTGCTTCGATGGCTTCCACCACCGAGTCGGACACTGCCGAAGCGCCGCCGAGCACGTAGACGGTCGAAACGCCGTAGTCCTCGATGAAGTCGGCCACGCCGCCATTGAGGCTCTCCATGGGCGTCAGCAGTACCGGTGCGTCCAGGAAGCCGGCCAGACCGGCCACCGAGATCGCATCCACCAGCTTGTAGCCCGAAGCCACGAACGCCACCGGCACGTTGCCCAAGCCTTCGGCCTTGCCGAAGTTGGCAGCGAGTCGGTTCGCCGTGTCATAGCGATCGCGCCCGCCGAACTCACGAGCGTCGGGCTTGCCGTCGTCGTTCGTGTCGACCAGCGCCTCGCTGGCTGTGTTTGCGGCTTGGGCTGGAGCGCCTGCTACGACCGCGAGCACCGATGCCATGAGCAACGCTGCCGCAATCGCAGCGAGGGAGCGCCTGCCCCGCCGCTTCGTTCGAATAGTCAAGGTTCCGAGCCTCCTGCTTGGAATTATTGGGTTATTGGTGTCCGGGCACGGGGCCTCGTGGCACCGATCTCCCGCCTGACAAGTAGAACCGCGGCAGGGCGTTCCCTGTGACACGGCAACCTGTAAGGGTACGGATTCTTTCCCGGCTGCGCAATGCAAAAGATCCTTCACTGCACCTGTTGCGAGCCTAGGCGCGCGAGGGTCTGCCCGCGGCGCGTTTTCGGCCCCTCCTGAGGCGATTTTCCAGCGCTCGCGCGAGGCTTCACTCGCAGACTTTGGCTGGCAACCATGGGCCGCGGCTGTGGAGAGCGAGGCAGACCCGTACGGAAGCAGGGCGGTAGGGTTGGATCCGCTAGTCAGGCCTCGGCCCGGGGGCAGTGCCGTGTACTCATCAATTGAGATCAGCGGCTTCCGGAGTCTCGAACAGATACGGCTTGAAGGCTTGAGCCGGGTGAACTTGCTGGTGGGGTCGAACAACTCGGGCAAGACCTCGGTGCTCGAGTCCATCGGGCTGCTGCACTCTGCGGGCGACTATCGGGTGTTGCGATCGTTGCTTGAAATGCGTGGCGAATGGTTGCCCGACGAGGACCAGGGCCGCGTGTACGACATCGCCCAGCTCTTCTCGTACCGCGACATGTCACAGCGCATTCGCTTGTCGGGGCAACAGTCCGGCTCGGGTTCGCAGCTTGAGACAGTCGTGGCGGAACTATCTGTGCAGACAGGGCAAGGGACGATGGGAGGCCTGCCGCTGCAATATGACGACGACGCAGAGGACGCATCGCCGGCACGCCTCGTCTGGGCATCCAGTGAACGAGAAAGCAGATTCCGGGCAGCCTTGACGGCTGATGGGATGCTGCCAGTTCGGCAGATGTCCCGGCCTAGTTGGAATGCAGGCGACGATGTCCCACGTGTCCAGTTCATCGGCACCGGCGGCTTGGTTCCCGGTGATGTCAGTGACATCTTCGAAGATGTGGTGCTGACCGACGCTGAACACCGGGCAGTCGAGGCGATGCGGCTTGTCGAACCCCGCGTCGAGCGGTTTACAGTGCTCCCGTCAAGACGTGCGCCGCACGGCGGCAGCGCTCGAGGCGGGATCCTGCTGCGGATGCAAGGCATCGAGGGCCGCGTTCCCATCGGGAGTGTCGGCGACGGAATGTGGCGATTGCTCGGCTTGGCGCTGGCATTGGCGCGAGCGCGAGGCGGAGTGCTCCTGGTCGATGAGATCGACACGGGCCTGCACTACACGGTGATGCAGAAGATGTGGACGATGATCGCAGAGCGTTCGAAATCCTTGGATGTGCAGGTGTTCGCAACGACCCACAGCCGTGACTGCTACGAGAGCCTCGCCTCGGTGGCTGACCCCGACGCCGATCCGCCGGGGGATCTGACGATTCACCGGCTCGAACCCGGCAACGGCAAGCGCAGCATTCAATTCAGCGAGCATGAGGTTGCGCTGGCGGCAGAGCGCGGCCTCGAGGTCCGCTAGGTGGCAGTTCAAGAGCCAGCACCGGCAATGAAGCTGCTCGTGGAGGGAGCAACCGAACGACGACTGATCCCGCAGCTCATGAAGGCGCGGGGAGTCGCATGGGACGATGCTGATATCGGAACTCGAGTGCCGCGCATAGTCAGCCTTGGCGGCGTCACGAACATCCTCAAGAGGGGCGCGTTTTCCACCGAATTCAAGTCCAGCAGTTTCAAGTCCACCAGTCTTGAACGGCTTGGCGTAATTGTCGACGCCAACGGCAACGCGTCCGGGCGCTGGGAAGCAATCCGGCAACGATGCGCGTCCGACTTGCCGGACATGGGTGATCTGCCTGAGCAAATTCCTGCGGGAGGCTTCGTTCGACAACGTGCAGACGGATCGTGGCTCGGCGTTTGGATCATGCCCGACAACCGTCAGCAAGGCGCTGTGGAGGAATTCCTGCTCGACCTGACCCCCGACGATGCGACCGAACTTGTGGAGTACGCCCGACACAGTGTCGACGGAGCTCGCCAACGAGGAGCGCCCCTGCGGGATGAGGACTTCACGAAGTCAGTGGTACATACCTGGCTCGCATGGCAGGACGAACCCGGACCCCAGTTGCACGTAGCCGTCATGCGAAGACTGCTCGACCCGCAGCATCCTCAATCGCAACCGTTCGTCTCCTGGTTCACCAGGTTGTTCGAGCCCGCGTACTCGACGGCCGATAGTGCGAGCGGCACCGAGCCTGACTGAGGACACGGCTGTCGTTTCTGCGGGGCTTGAGTATCTGCCGGACTTCCTGTCGCCGGAGGAGGAAGCCGAGCTCATCGCCTGCATCGATGCAGGCGAATGGCTCGCTGATCTCTCTCGGCGGGTGCAGCACTACGGGTACAAGTACGACTACTCGAACCGCAGGCTCGACGAGTCAGCCCGCATCGGGCCGGTTGTGGCGACCGTGAGCTTGGGGTCGGCAGTCAGCATGGACTTCTGCTGTGACGAGACCGGCGACGAGCATGTGCACCGCCTAGAGCCCCGCAGCCTCGTGCTGCTGTATGGGGATGCACGCTGGAAGTGGCGTCATGGCATCGCCAAGCGGCGCACGGACACCGTGCATGGGCAGAAGATCGCCCGTCATCGACGCATCTCGATCACCTTCCGCACCATCGCCGGCCCGAGCCAACACAGACCGGCAGCATGAATCCAGTAACCCGCCTCCACGAAGCGCAGGGACCCCCAGAGCCTCCACCAAAACCGGGGCGATTCAACCGGTGCATCAGCGAACACCTCGCCGCTGGCGACCACCACGCTGCTGCGATCTCAGCACAGAAAGATAAAGCCCCGCCAGTGCACCTCCGCTGAGCGGTGGTGGACGGCGGGGAAGAGTGGGCACAGCTTGCCCGGTTTCGTCAGCGAATGCAAGTCGTACGGTGCCGAGACAGTCAACCCCGGTCTCGCATAGCGCCAGTCCGAGCCGGCCACGCCGCTAAGGGGTGAGGGTGTAGTCGGTGTCGTCCCGCACCTGCGCGAATCGATGTCCGTCAAGGGCATGGTTCCAGAGGCGTCGGCGACGTCATAGAGGTCATCGCGGGCGCCGAGAGCGATATCTAGCGCCATCATCACGTCGATGCCCTTCTCTTCGGCCCGCCACCCTATGGGTTTCCCCATTGACCACTCAGTGGGCTGATACCGCAGCGGGCGACTGCGTACGGTCACCAGAGGCTGGGACTCCCAAGCCGTGAACTGTCGGGCAGAGCCCGCCTGTGCGCGTGGGCCGCCCTTAGGCCCAGGCCGACCTCGATAGACCCTCACAGCAGTCAGCTCACGGGTGGGATCGACTCTCTCCCCGAGTTGTTTGAGCATGAGCCCGAGCCGAAGAGGCAGCACATGCCCGAACGTGTAGGGATCCCGCGTCGGGTCACCGAACACGTCCCGGGCGGCGAATCGAGTGTTCTCATAGTCGATGAACACCGCGACTCGTGTCAATTTCAGACCGCCCAAAAATATGCCCCGCCATTCCCGGCAAAACCGGGAAGGCGGGGAGTAGTGCCATGACTGTAGTGCGTCACGATGCGTCCCACAAACGACAGAGCGCTTATCGGACTGCACGTCCTGTTTTTCCTTTTGCCTTGTGACTTGGATTGCAAATTACTTCTTTTATCAGTAGTATTTTGATATGGAGCCGATCGGGATAGCAAACGCTGCAAGGCAACTGGAGGTCAGTCCCCGGCGCGTCTATCAGTTGGTTGCCGCAGGACAGCTGAGCGGCCGACGGATCGGACGATCATGGGTGCTCGACCGTGCCGACGTCCAACGATTTGCACGCTCCCAGCCCGGCGTCGGCCGGCCCTGGAGTCCGTCCTCAGCCTGGTACGTCCTGGCTCTCGCTAACGGAGACGCCGTTCAGGCGTCACCGGTCGACCGATCGCGGGCCAAGAAGCGACTGCAGGTCGGGCTCGAACCACTCGCCAAGCGTCTGTCGAGCCGGGCCCACAGCCGCTGGTTCTATGCGCATCCAGCGGTGCACTCAGAGATGCTCTCCTACCCCAGCGTGGTCGCCAGTGGGGTCAGCGCGCTGAACCACCACCACGTCGATCTCGTGGTCAGCGATCAGTCCGAGGCGTACGTGCGGGAATCGCTAGTCGCCGAACTGGCCGATCGCTTCGCTCTCGATGCGGACTCAGACAGACCCAATGTGCGACTGCGAGTGGTCGGCGACGACGACTGGCCCTTCGAAGCCGACCAACAGGTCGCTGCCGCCCCGGTCGTCGCCGTCGACCTGTTGGAGGCAGACGACGAACGCTCCCAACGCGCCGCCCGCGAACTCCTGGCCAGAGCGTGACCGACCGCACCGTTGGCGGGACGGTCGCATCAACAGTCGGCAGGCGATGCCCCGGAACTCAGCAATCGCGCTAGCTCGGGGATCTCGGAGACCATGGTGTCCCACAGGATCTCAGGTTCCGTCCTGAAGTACTCGTGCATGAGCAGGTTGCGAAGCGACTTGGCCTTCCTTACTGGCACGCAGCGAGAATGTCTGCGACCCGCTCAGTATCGCTGCGACTCACAGTGGGATCGCGTCGGCGAGCATTGTGCGGTAACGATCCCGCAGGCATGACCGCGGCACAACGTCAACTTCCGCGCCGAGGAGATCTTCGAGATCGGCCTTGAGGCCGCCGATGTCAAAGAGCGTGACGCCCTGGTCGAAGTCGACCAAGAAGTCGTAGTCGCTGTTTGAGTCGTCATCGCCCCGGGCAACAGAACCCACGAGCGCAATCGCGCTCGCCCTGTTGCGCGCCGCTGCAACTCGAATCTCGGCTCGGAGCCGGCCAACAACTTGCTCGCGCCTGTTCACCGTGTCGAATGTAACGCTTCCGCTCGGCCAGATCGACGACTGGCCCTTCGAAGCCGGCCAACTGGTCGCCCCCGCCCCGGTCGTCGCCGTCGACCTGCTCGACTCAGACGGCGAACGCTGCCAACGCGCCGCCCGCTCGGCTTTTGGGCGTCGACAGATGCGTAAGCCCCGGCTCCCGTCCTAGTCGCTCCTCTCGGAGCCTCGGACTGGCCCTCCGGGGCTTGCGTCTTCCTCGCAGAACAGCACTGCGAGACACCGACAGCATATGTATCCGGAATCGCGAGCCGCCGAGTTGGCCGAGCGCTCAGGGGCGATTTGCGGTGTTCGGCTATGGCTGTGTGATGAACGACGATTCCAGCAGGAGTGCCTTCTCGTCGTCACGCAGGTACGTGTGCGGGTAATTCACATAGCCGGCCCACGTCAGGGCCCAAGTGTCGCAGTCGCTTTCGCCCTCGTCGCAGCCTGGGGGATGCGGCACGTACAGGGCGTGTGCGAGCTCGTGGCCCGCGCCGCCGATCCATCGATTGGCAGGGCCGCTGACGGACGGATGGCGGCGCCATGCGGACCGTCCGCCGGTGCAGCGCTGAACCCCTGCTGACACGCCTGAGAGCTATTGCCTCCGTCCCAATAAATTCAGGATCAGCGGTCCTCAAGCAGTGGTATGACAACGCGGTGAAATCGCTGAGGCCCGATGGACGCCGCCGCACGGCGCTGGACGTATCCAGCGTCCCGATCGACGCCAGGCTGCCCTCGGCATTGCGCTGCCGGGGCGCAGAAGTGCCCCCCGTTGACGGGGGGCACTTCTCGCTCCTGGCGGTCACCCGCTCAGGACAGCTCTGGCAGACATCTTACTGCGGGCCTGCGTTTTCAGGCCCGTGGCAGCGCTCGCAGCAGCCGTAGCCGTCACAGAGTGGCTGCGAGGCTGAACCCCACCTGCCTGCTCCTGCGGTGACGAGCAGGGCGCGGTGTGACACCTGGTGTTACACTTGTGGCTGTGCCTACCACGCGGCCTCGTCACCCGGTGACCGAGACGGACGAGATCGCCGAGGTGCTCGATGCGGCGGCGCAGCGCTGGTCAGGCGCTCCGAGGGCGAAGCTGGTGCAGCTCGTGCTGCTGGACTGGGCCCGAGGCGGGCGATCGCCGGCTGCACGCGCCGACGCCCGAGCAGAGCTGGCCGGGTCGCTGCCTGGCTCGGCTGCACTGTATGACCGCACCGAGGACTGGCCTGCGTGATCGTCGCCGACGCGAGCTGGGTCGTGGCGCTGCGCGACCAGAGCGACGATCACCACCTCCCGGCGGCCGCCATCAACCGGGGCATCGCCGACGAAGACGTGTGGCTGCACCCGGTCACGCTTGCCGAGTGCCTTATCGCACCGGCCCGCCTCGGTGTGCTGCATGACGCGGTGCTGAGGCTGCGCGCGGCGTTCGAGATCCCCGATGTCGACCGCGACGCGCCCGTGCGCTGGGCGGCGCTGCGAGCCGAGACAGGGCTGCGGCTGCCCGACGCCGTCGTCTTGGACACTGCACTCAGCCATCGAGCACGAGCGGTCGTGACCTTCGACACCAAGCTCGCAGCAGCGGCAGCTGAACGCGGCCTCGACGTCGTCAGCGCCTAGATCCCGCCCAAGAGGAGGTCAACTGCCGTCGCCAGATGACTTCAGATCGGATCCAGTGACATCATGTGACTGTCATGTGAAGTCAACGGCTGTATGCTCCTTGAAGCAGCCCGCTCCTTGGGAGGCAGGAATGACCCAGATCACCGCCCGAGTCCCCGACGAACTCTTGGCGGCGTTGGACTCGGCTGCCGCTCAGCTCCAGCGCAGCCGTGCCGAAGTCGTCCGCCAAGCGCTGGAGCGCTACGTGGAGGACTTCGACGACCTCGACATCGCACTGCAGCGCTTGCGCGACCCGTCCGATCCCGTACTCGACTGGGAACAGGTCAAGCGTGCGTTACTCGATTCGGATTAAGCGCAGCGCCGAGCGCGAACTCGCCCGCATCGCCAAGCCGCAACGTCGACGGATCATCGACGCGATAGACCGCCTCGCCGACCAACCAGACGCCGGCAGCAGCCTCAAAGGAAGCCTGCGAGGCCTGCGCCGCATTCGAGTCGGCGACTGCCGGGTGCTGTACGAGGTACTCGACGGCGAACTGATCGTGCTCTTCGTGCGAGTCGTCCGCCGGCGTGAGGCGTACCGCCACAGCCGGTGACGATCACCTACCGGTACAGCAAAGCTCCGATTCTCGTGAATGAGTCATGAGCAAACGTCGATCCCAGCTCTACAGTTGGCTGCGTGAGCAGACCGGCGAGCCGCTTGCGGAGCACCTGATGTCGTGCCTCCCGCAGGCGCCGCATGCCGGCCGTTGGCTCGTCGAGAACATGCCGCGGGGTTACGAGCTCGAACTCCCCGACCGCCGCTCGAGCCGGCCCATTCCGTTCTTCGACGACGGCTTGCGCGTGCCACTCGCAACGTCTCCGACTTCGAAGGCCTCGACCTCCGCCTGATCAATCCCTGGGAGTAGCCGTCCGGTCGGGCTGAAAGAGTATGAGGCGTGCCCGTTGCCGCTGTCATCGAACGAGGCGCGGCCGTGCAGGTCAGTTGGCTTTGGCGATGGTGACGGTGTGGGTGTCGCCGTCGTCGGCAGTGACGGTGATCGTGTAGCCGGCAACCGTGACCGACTCGCCCGCCTGGAGCACTGGGAAGTCGTCGAATTCGAAGCGGCCGTTGTCGCCGGCGACACGCGTCGGGATCTGGTTCGATCCGAAGAGCGTGTCGACCGTGTACACCAGCACGCCTTCCTCAATGAGCGCTTCGAGGATGCCGACTCCGTCGTTTGACCAAGCACGGGTCGAGGAGGTCTTATGGCCCAAGTCGTAGCCGAGCTTGCGGCGGCTCTCCACGACTACGACTTCGTGCGAGCTGATCTGGATCGCAGCCATGGCGACGCCCTCGCCGGGCTGTGCGACAGGGGCCAGCGTCACCGTTGCCTCGCTGTCACCGTCTTCGACACAGCGCATTTGGGAGTTCCCTATCCAGCCGAGCTGCCACCGACTCCAAGCCAGCATCTCCAAGGCGTGCACATGCCCCACATAGCCCTGCTGCGTCGAGCCGTCGGAACGCGACCGTTCGTGCTGAAGGCGGCGGTCGTTGCGAGACGCGGGAAACCAGCTCAGCAGGTTCATCGGGCCGAAATTCGCGGAGATCCATTGTTCGCCGTCAGGTGCAGTTGACCGCGCATACGCGCCGCCGGGGCCGAAACCTGGCCGCAGATCGGGCAAGCCCAGGTTGTGAGCCAATTCGTGGGCTCCGACGAGACCCCAGTCCGCAGGGTTTCTTGGCTCGTCCAAGGGAAGATCGAGATTGAGGTGACTTGGCAGCGACACACCGTCGACCTCGACCAACCGACCGGCTGAACCACCGAAGAAGTGGCTGCTCGGCAGAACCACAGCCACGCTGTGGAACTCGCTGAAATCGACGCGATCGTCAGCCAACGCGACAGCATCGGCAAAGAACCCACCGCGCACAGCGTCGTAGCCCGTAACGGATTCGGAGAGATACGTGCGGTAACTGTTGGGGGCACGCAGCCAGCCATGCAGCGGTACGTACTCGAGGTCGAGCTTGCCGTAGCTGGCGGCTTCCAAGTAGTCCTCGGCCCACGACAGCCCAAGCGCGGCCTCTTCTTCGGTGGTGTGAGCAGCCTGCGCATCGGGAAAGTCAACGAACAGCACCGCCACACGCACAGTCCCGACCGCTGGCGTCGCGTGCGCGGGCAGGGGGAATCCTGCAGTCGTGGGGTGTGAGACGCCGCGGGGACGGCAGCCGCCGCCGATGCCGGTCGGTGTGCCGCTGGCTCCGGTCACGTAGGCAGATCGATCTCTGCCGAGACGGCCGTTGGGGTAGTGAGTGAACGCGATGCGGTCTCCGTCAGGTGACCACCTGGGAATGGCGTTGAAGCCGCCCAAGTGGGTGACGACCTGTTCGTTGTAGCCGTCGAGGCCGACCATGATGATCGACGCCTCGTCCCAGTCGCCCCGAACGAATGCGATGCGGCGCCCGTCGGGCGACCACGCCAGCCCGCCTTCGGAAAACGCGCCGCCGATAACACGCTCGACATCCGAGCCATCGGGATCGATCAGCCACACGACTCCTTCGGAGACGTATGCGATGCGGTCGCCGTCGGGCGACCAGGCGGGTGAGCCGTGCCACCGGCCGCCGGTGGTCAAGACCGAGCGGCCGGTGCCGTCTGCGTTCACGGTCACGATGTACTGCGTGGAGGTGACGAAGTTGCCGTTCTCATCCCGACCCTCGCCGCTGCGACTCGCAAAGGCGATGCGGGACCCGTCTGGCAACCACGATGGCTGCCCGTCCCACACATCGCCCGTCGTTACCTGGGAGCTACCGGTGCCGTCGGCATTGACGACGTGGATGTGTGAGATCCAGTGGCCGTCGCCGTTGCGGTGTCCGCGCCTGTAGGCGATGCGGTTGCCGTCGGGTGACCAGGCAGGCTCGTTGGAGTACGAGCCGTCGTAGGCCGTGAGGCGCTGCCGGTTCGTCCCATCGTTGTCCATGGTCCACAACGAGCCCCGGTACGAGTAGACGATCTCGCTGCAATCGGGCGACCACGCAGGGTCCTCTGCATCGCTGGAATCGAGCAATGCACTGGGTTCGTCGTTGATGGAGCCGCCGCAGGTGCCGGCGGGCAGGCCGACCGGTACGGCCTGGGAGGCGTCTGAGTCATCATCGTCGTCGGACTTGTTGCCGTCGTTGCCGGCGAGGTACGCGTTGATCGCGGCTTGGGAGACGGCGGCGTTGCCGCCGAACACCCGCAGGTCGACGGTGGCGTTCGCTTCGCGGGCCGTGTCCAGGAACGCTGCTGTGTCGGTAGGGATCTGGGTGGGGTCCGCGAGCACCAGCGGCGCGCAGAGCCGGCCGAGCAGCGGCGCGGCGCTGAACGAGTCGAAGGGCACCCGGGCCCGCGCGAGGCCGATCGTGCTTGTCGCAAAGCAGGCTTCCGCTCTGGCGGTGTCGTAGCGGCCGGTGACCAGCTCGGCGGCCTTGACGGCGGTGTCGTAACGAGTCGCACCGGCGAGGCGAGTCACCTCGACATCCAGAGCCTCGATGGCCATCTCGACCCTGGCGCTGAGGGCTCCGGTGCCGCCCATCACCACCACATGGGAAACACTCGACGTGTCCAGATACGACGCCACCTCCGCGGGAAGCGCATCGGGCCCCGACAACAGCACCGGATGGATGCCGCGGGCAGCGAACGGCCCGGCCACCAGCGCGTCCGCGAACACTTCAGCGCTGGCCACAATGGCGGTGGGCCCCAAGCCCGACATCACCCCCGGCGTGACCTTGCGGGCCGCTTCGACGCTCGTCCCGAACCGGTCGGTGCCCGCAACCCGCTCCGCAGTGATTCCCGCTCGGGCCAGCGCGCTCAGCACAGCCGCCGAGACACCACGACCAGCACCATGCGCCCCACCACCCACCTCAGGCCCGACCACAACCGCGGCAGTCACCCCGGTCCGCTGCAAGAACTCCAACGCGTCAGCACGCAGCTCCCCTGGCGGCGTCATGAGCACCGGAGTGCCCAACGAGCCGGCAATCGGCGCTGCCACCACCGCATCGGTCCAGCGCTCCCCCGACACCAGCACCACCGAAGAAAGCGAGTCGCCCGCCTCCGTGGCCACCGCATCGGCAACCAACAACGACGTCTCGTACCGATCGGTACCGCCGTAGCGAGTCGGCACAAGGCTGCCGAGGTCGGCGGATGCAGCTGTCGGTGTCGCCATGGGCATGGGCGCTGCCGGCGGCGATGCTCCGGGCGTCGTGGAGGGCGCGGCCGAGACGGGCGGCGGAACGACCAGAACGGCAGCGACGATCATCGCGGCGATCGGCGCCGCCAGCGCAGCCCTGCGCAATGTCAGGCGATCACGCCGGCGGCGCTGAGCCAGACCGACACCACAGTCGACACGCCGATGCCGGCAAGCCAGTAGTGGCGAACCCGGTTCGTTCGTCGATCTTCGTCACGATCTGACTTGTGCTGAGTCGCCAGGAGGTCGACCTTGGTATCGACCTGGACGACCTTGGCGTCGAGTCGGACAACCTTGGCGTCGAGCTTGGCGAGGTCGTCCTTGGTGGCGAATCGCGACAGCTCGGAGGTCAGGAAATCCTTGGTGACCAGGTCCGGTAGCGGTGCGGGAGGGAGGCACGACATCATGTACTCGGCGATCGGCTCGTCGGCGTGCTCACGGAGCCAAGCGTAGAGGCGAGAACGATCTTGTTCAGACACAGCGAACTCCTGTCGTCACGGTTCGGTCCGGCTGAGACAGTATGAGGCGTGCCCGAATTGTGGAAATCAATTTCACATACTTTCAATGAGTTTCGATGGGCACAAAGGCGCACGGCGTTCCTGGTGGCTGTTGCGATTGCGGTTGCGGGGTTTGGTTGCTCGGCGAGCGGGCCTGGCGCGGTGACCTATGTGCTGGTTCCCCATCCTGACGACGAGGTGCAGGCTTGGTCGCTGATCGAGAACACGCCGGACACTTACGAGGTGTTCGTCATGCTGACCAGGGGGGAGCAGTCGTTCTATTGCGACTCGCCGGGGCATGACGAGGGCACCGGGGAGGCACGGCCCGATCCCTGGCCTGACGGGAAGTGGACGCCGACGTGCGAGGCCGCCCGGATGAACTCGTTCTTCGACTTCATGGAAGGGATGGCCGCCAGCGACGACAGCCTGCCGGCGTCGTTCAGCTACGAGGGAGTGAAGGGGCCGTTCGAGGCCCGCGGGCAGGAGATCTGCCGCTACGACGACGGGGGCTGCGTTGGCGATTTGACCGCGGAGGTCTGGACGTCACCGGAGGCGTCGGTGGTGTGGTTCAACCTGGGCGACGGCGACCTGACTGCAGGTGAGGTGACGTGGGCCATCGAGACCGTGCTCGCCAACCGGGCAGCGTTCGGCGTCGACAGCGAGCTGGGGGCCGGCGGGCTGATCGGCGCGAGCTACTGGAACGGCGACGGTCATGCCGGGTGCTCCGACTACGCCCACCCCGATCACGGCGCAGTGCACGAGGTGCTGTGGCACACAGACTTCGGGGTCGGCTACCAGGCCGCGCCCGTCTGCGGATCCGACCCGAAGGTCTCCATGATCGAAACAGTCACCCACGACCGCTTCGACGACGCCTTCGCAACGTCGGGCGCGCAGCGTGTGGGCGAGCATGTCGTCCACTACGGCTGGCTGCTCGACGGCGATCCCGGCTACTACCGGGGCGACTACGACGGGCAGGACACCGACTTCCACCGCCACCAGCACTTCTGGGTGCGCTTCGAGTAGCGGAACTGCGCCAGTGCGGCCGGCGTCGCCTCTGCGGGATGTCGCCTGGCTGCTGCGGTGAGCTGCTGGGCTAAAGCGCCAGGTACAGCCGGCGGCGGTGCAGTGTTCCCACCACCAGCAGGATCACGCAGGCGATCACGGCGGCATAGGCCTCATGCACCGCCGGCGCGCCGACCGGCAGGATGTCTTCCATCAGGCGAGTCTCGATCGAGCGGTCGCCGATGTGGATCGACCGACCGGCGTGCAGCAGCACCCGCTCGAACAGGTACACGATGATGGCGTTGCGGCCGAACGCGATGATCGGCCAGGTGACGCCGCGCCGGACCCTGTCGAGCGTGGGCCCGCCGCCGGTGTCGATCAGCAGGTAGATGCCGCACACGACGACCAGGGCCGAGCCCGACACCAGCAGAGCGAACGACGGAGTGAGCAGGCGCTTGTTGGGCAGCATCCACGCCGAGGCGATGAGCCCGGCCGCCAGGCAGGCGCCCGCCAGGGTGCCGATCTGGCGCACGGTCTGGCGGCGGTCGCTCTGGCCGATCCGGCGGATGACCATGCCGGCCGAGTAGCCGTAGAGCACGAAGGCCGACGATGCGATCGACAGCACCAGTCCTTCGGGGTCCCAGCCCGCCCCGCCGGCCCGGTACACGTGGCTGTCGGTGAGGACGGCCCGGTCGATCTCGAAGTACGGGCTGCAGCGGCCGACCGGGTCGCAGGCGATGAACTCGAGGCCGAGGCCGTAGGCGAGCAGCCCGACGCTGGCCACCGTGATGAGCAGCCACATCTTGTCCTCGCCGAACATGGCCCGGCTTGCCAGCACCACCGCCGCGCCCACCGCTCCGGCGATGCCGATCATCTGGAGCACGCCGGTGAAGCGCAGCTCGGAGATGTCGAACCATGACGTGCCGTACGCGTTGTAGGCGATGCCCAGGACGACGAGCAGGATGAGGCGGCGGGTCAGGCGGCGGTAGGTGGCGCTCTTGGACGGGTTCCGCAGCAGGAACGACAGGCTCAGGCCGCTGGTGACCAGGAACGCCGGGAAGATCCAGTCGTTCATGGTGATGCCGTCCCACTCGGCGTGGCGCAGGAAGGCGAAGTGGTCGCCGACGGCCGTGCTGGGCGTGAAGACCATGCCGATGAGCAACAGGCCCCGGAACGTGTCGACCGAGGCGAACCGGGCGCGCCGAGAGGGCTGCGCGAGGTCGGCGGGCGCTTGCACGTCAGTCGGTGGAGGCAAAGTCAGCCACTCGCCGGCGTCTCGTCGGTCCGCTCACGCCGGCAAGCGTAAAGCCGCAAGTGAGACGTGCGGGGTTGGGGTTGGCGGGGCGCTCGGCTGCATGCAGCCGGACTGCGGGTTCCATTAATTCGATTCAGGTTTCTGGGCTCGGCGGGTTATGGTGGGAAACCCAGCGAGGCCCGATGTCCGCACCCGTCGAGACGACCGCCGCCATGACCACACCGGGCGAGACAGCCGCCGCCGCAACAGCCGAGCCGGCAGTTCCCGAGCCGCAGCGTTCGGTGCCGCTGGCCGATGTGAAACAGCGTGAGCCGCTGGGCGCCCGACGCCTCGCGCGCGAGGCGGTGTCGCCCAACGTCGTGATCAGTGTGCTGGGCGGGCTGATCGCTGCATTGCTGGCAGGCATGATCGGGTTGCTTGTATGGCAATTCGGCTCGCTCGCCAGCAGCATCGAGCACCTAGGTGCGCGTATCGATGAACAAGGCGCACGCATCGATGCGCGTATCGATGAACAAGGTGCTCAGCTCAGAGCCGAGATCGACAGCCAAGGCACTCAGCTCAGAGCCGAGATCGGCGCTTTGCGCGCCGAGATGCAGGCCGGATTCCGCAGCGTCAACGAGACACTGCTCGACCACACCGACCGTCTCGCCCGACTCGAAGCCGCAACCGTCATCCCCCACGAGTAGCCGGGCGCACAGACTGCTCGGCGCGCTTCGTGCGCCCCAGAGCAGGGCGTGAGGTCAGGGGGCCTCGGTGAGGGTGAGCCAGTAGCGGCCGGTGTTGAACGGGCCTGACGAGGCCGGTCCGGCCACCTCGATGTAGTAGTCGCCGTCAACGGTCGGGGTGAAGTAGTAGCGCTCGCTGTAGGGGCCGTCGCCGCTCCCGCCGTTGCCGCCGCGGACCTGGACACCGTCGGCGTCGTAGATGGGTCCGAGGTCGGGGTGATGCATGCCGTGATTGGTGGTGTCGACCTCGACCCGGTAGCGAGTACCCGCAGTCAGGTGGGCCCTGAACCAGTCCCGCTCGCCGTCAACCCGGACGGTTCCGCTGAAGCGGCCGGACAGGAGCCCGTTGTGCTCGATGCGACCGGTGACGGTCTGCCCGACTGCGATCTCGCAGTTCTGGTCGTGGGCAGCGAGGTCGTTGCCGGCAAGGCGAGCATTGGCGGCGTCGTAGTGGGCTTGGGTGTTCGGCAGGCTGAGGCGTTGACCGTAGAAGTACCGGAAGATGATGTCGGCATAGACGCTGAAGGCCCCTGCGGTCATGCCGGGAAGGCAGTCATCGTTGGCGAGCACGTCGGTGGCGTGGGTATGCACTTCGATGACGTAGTGGCCGTGGCGGCTGTTGGCGCCGCCGCCGGCCCCGGCGCCGATGTAGTAGGTGCCGCTGGAGCGGGGGGTGAAGTAGGTGAGCGCGGTGTTCCCCGGCCCTGAATCGCCGTCGGCGGTGCCTTGCGTTGAGCCGAAGTACGGGTACGGGTGCACGTCGCCGTAGCTGTCGAGCAGCCGGCCGCGGTGGTCGAAGACACCCTGCAGCCACGGATTGCCCAACGCCTTGTGGGCGGTCGAGTCGCCACGCTGGACTATCTCGTAGAGCTGGCCGCCGACAAGTCCCACCTCGAACCAGTCCTCGTCACTCCTGCTGAGGCTCGCGATCTCGAGCTCCCCAGGCGTCTCGCCGCCCACAGCCGCTGTGCAGGTCGTCTTGGTGCTGGCCGCGCAGTCTTCGTAGGGGACATAGGGGTACACGACCACCCTGAAGGTCCACGGTTCGCCTTGTGGGTGCTTCTCTGCGTCGATGCGGACCTTGACCAGGTGCCAGCCCGGAATCTCCGACGCGGTGAAGACCACCCTGGGTTCTCTCAGCGTGATCCCGACGGCGGAGTAGTCGGAGCCGAGATTGGCTTTGTTGGGGGATTCCACCGCCGTGATGACCAGCAATTCCGCGTTGCCGCCCCGCGCATTGCTGCTGCCCCAGGCCTCCGCCACGTACCTGCGCCCCGCGGTGAGCGACACGCGATAGCTCCGGTGCCTCGTGCAGGCGGAGTTGCCGCAATCGATGCTGTCGAATTCGTCCAGCAGGTATTCGCGCTCGGGCTCGTGATCCCTGGGACCGATGCGCGACGACTCCTCGTCAGCCTCGTCCGGGCGGGATTCCTTTTCCGGCTCCACCGACCAGTCCTCCCCGGCGCCTTCTGACGTCTCCTTTTCGGGGGGCGTGCTCTTGCGCGTCGTCTCGGTTGCAGCAGCACCGGTCTCGACCCAGCTCCAGTCGCCGTTGTTGTTGGTGAAGCGGGCCCGCACCCTCACCATGTAGAGCTCGCCGGGCTCGAGGCCGGAGATGGTCAGCTCGTTCTCTTCGGGGAACGCGTTCCACTCGGTGTCGGTGTACGTCCTGAACACGTCACCATCAGGCGCCCAGGACACCCGGTAGGCAGCCGGGCCGCCTGGGTGCGCATCCCAGCTCACGTACAGCGATCCGATCTCGGCGCCCGGCTCCACGCTGAGGCCGGTGACAGCCGCAGGCGCCGCCGCTGAGGCCAGGTTCGCAGGCGCCACTGCGGCGATCAGCACCCCGGTCGCCACCAGCGCTGCCAGAACGGCTGCTCGCATCCGGCGATGGGGAATTGACGAGTACCGGTTGCGCGCCATGGCTGTCGCTCCTTGCGCTAGGTGCAACAACCGGCGACGGTTCGGCTCCGGCGTACGCCGGCTGCCATCACCTCAGTTCATAGTTTGTGCAACTATACACAGTGATGCTGTCCCTGCAAACACGTGCCCCGAGCCGGTGCTGCGGCATCGTCATCGGCCCCTACTATGCAGGTCACGGGCGCTTTTGACGGAGAATATTGTGTGCGCTCGATTACATTTTCTCTTGCATTGTATGCGTTCACTACCAGATAGATGAATGTATGCGTTCGGTGACAATCCACTACCCTGTGGGCATGGCCACCCTGGCGACGCTCGTGGTGCGAACGCCCGGCTCGTTGGCGAGTGCCATCGCGGGCCGCCGCGACCAGCTCGGGCTGACACAGCAGGCGCTCGCCGACGCGGCTGGGGTGTCGCGCAAGCTGGTCTGCGACGCAGAGGCGGGGAAGCTGACCATCCAGCTCGACGGCCTCGTGAAGATCTGCACTGCGCTCGGCTGTGATCTCGTCATGCGTGAGGCCGATCCGGCACGGCTGGGCTTCGACGACGCGTTGGCACCGTTGGAATGACGACTGCGGAGCTGCGCGTGCGGCTCGGCGGCGAGACGGCTGCCGTTGTCGAGCGGGGGACCGGCGGACTCAGCCTGTCCTACGACGCCGGCTATCTGGCCTGGGCCGATGCGGTGCCGCTGTCGCTGTCGCTGCCGTTGCGCGCCCGGCCGCACGTCGGGCCGCTCGTCGAGACGTGGCTGGACGGGCTGCTGCCGGATCGCGCCGTCGAACGTGAGGAATGGCGCCGACGGGTCGGGGCGGTCTCAGCGAGTCCGTTCGGCCTGCTCAGCACGCCCATCGGCGGCGAGTGCGCGGGCGCGGTCCAGTTCGAAGGGACGATCGCGGGCGCGCGCCGGCAGCTCGGTGAGCAGCCGAGCCGCAGATCCGCCTTGGAGCCGGTCTCGGAGACTGATCTCGGCGCGGTGCTGGCCGAGATGAGCGAAGGAGCATTGCTGGGCGGGTGGCGCGACGATCCGCTCGCCAGCTTCAGCCTCGCAGGCACCATGCCGAAGCTTGCAGTGCGGCACGGCAGGGCGCCATGGTGCAAAGCGATCGGCGACGAGCCCACCACGCACATCCTCAAGCCCTCGCTGCCCCGGTACCCCGGCCAGGCGGTCGGCGAGCACCTCGCGCTCTCGACTGCGCGGCGGCTGGGAATCGAGGCGGTGCGCACCCACGTTGCTCTCATCGGGGGCATCGAGACGCTGGTGGTGGAGCGCTTCGACCGCTCCCTGCGCTCCCCCGGCGGCGCCATTGCGCGCATTCATCAAGAAGACCTCTGCCAGGCGCTCGGGCTTCCGCTCGGAGAGCGCTTCGAGCGAGACGGCGGCCCGGGACCGGGCGATGTCGCTCGACTGCTGGCGATGCACAGCAGCGACTGCAGTGCCGATCTTCGGTCGTGGTTCAGGCGGCTCGTGTACTGCTGGCTGATCGTGGCGAACGACGCCCATGCCAAGAATCACGCTCTGCTGCACCTTCCCGGCGCCGTCTGCCGGCTGGCACCCATGTACGACACCGAATCGTGGCTGCCCTACACCGACGTCGCAGCGAGTGAGATCGACCTCGCCATGTCGCTGGGCGACGGCTACCAGGCAGGCGACGGCGCCCGCATCGCCGACTGGCAGCAGCTCGCACGTGATTTCGGCGTGGACCCCCACTGGGCTGCCGCCGAGGTGCAGCGCATCGCCCGGCACGCCCCCGCGCATCTCGAAGCCGCGATCGACGCCTTGGGGGAGGCCGTCAGATCGAGCGGCATGCCGGCACGATTGCTCGACGCGGTGGTGCTCAGGAGCGAATCCGTCCTGGCAGATCTCTGAATGCTGCCGGGCGGTCAGGTGCTGGTGTTCCAGTCGACGCCGTCGGGGGAGCGCGGCCAGCAGGTGAGGGCGCCGTCGGCGGCGATGGCGCAGGTGTGGACGTCGCCGAGGGCCAGGGCGCTGTAGGTGCTGGTCGACGTGTCCGGCTGCGTGCCCCACTGGTGGCCCCAGCAGGCGATCGAGCCGTCCGTGGCAATGGCGCAGCTGTGGCGCGGGCCGACCTCGACCGAGGTGTAGGTGCCGGCGGGCGCATCGGTTCGCCCGTAGCGGCTGTGGCCCCAGCAGGTGACCGCGCCGTCGGTGGCGATGGCGCAGCTGTGGTTCGGGCCGAGCGCGACCGCGGTGTAGGTGCCGGCGGGCACCCTGGTCTGGCGGGCGCCGTTGTAGCCCCAGCACGTGAGGGTGCCGTCGTCGGCGAAGGCGCAGCTGAGGTCTGCGCCGGCGGCGATGGCTGTGAAGGTGCCCGACGGGGCGCTGCTCTGCCCCGAGCGGTCATCACCCCAGCAGGCAACCGTGCCGTCGTCGGAGAGCGCGCAGCTGTGATCGTCGCCGGCCACGATGGCCGTGTAGGTGCCCGACGGGGCGTTGATCTGCCCGTAGAAGTTGTAACCCCAGCAGGCGACCGTGCCGTCGTCGGAGAGCGCGCAGCTGTGATCGTCGCCGGCCACGATGGCGGTGAAGGTGCCCGACGGCGAGCGGGTCTGGGAGAGCGCGTTGTCTCCCCAGCAGGTGATGGTGCCGTCGGTCCCCAGGGCGCAGCCGTGATAGGCGCCGACGGCGATGGCGGCGAAGGTGCCGGCGGGCGAGCCGGTCTGGGAGTGCTCGTTGTCTCCCCAGCAGGCAATCGTGCCGTCGTCACCCAGCGCGCAGGCGTGATAGTCGCCCAGGGCCACGGCGGTGTGGGCGCCTGCCGGCGCGCTCGCAATCTCATCTCGGTCGAATCCCCAGCACACCGCTGAACCGTCGGTGGAGATGGCGCAGGAGTGCTCGGTGTAGGTGGCGACTTCGGTGTAGGTGCCGTCGGGCGGGTCGCTCTCGCCGTAGTTGTTCTCTCCCCAGCACGACAGCGTGTCGTCGGTGGCGACGGCGCAGGTCTGCCCGTTGCCGGCCGAGACCGACTTGTAGGTGCCCGCCGGGGCGTTGGTGCGCCCGCTGGTGCTCTTGCCCCAGCAGGTGATGGTGTCGTCGGTGGTGATGGCGCAGGTGTGCGCGTGGCCGGCCGCGACCGACTTGTAGTTTCCGGCCGGAGATCTGGACCGCCCATCCCAATGGTGGCCCCAGCACTTCATGGTGGTGTCGGTGCGGATGGCGCAGGTGTGCACTTCGCCGGCCGAGATGGCCGTGAAGGTGCCCCGAGGCGCATTGGTCTCGCCTTCGTCGTTGTAGCCCCAGCAAGCGATCGTGCGATCGGTCCGCAGGGCGCAGACATGCTCCCAGCCGAGGGTCACGGCAGTGAAGGTGCCCGACGGGGCGTTGGCCTGGCCGAAGGCGTCGTAGCCCCAGCAGGTGAGGGTGGCGTCGGTGGCAATGGCGCACGAGGTCCGGCCGTTCGCCGCTATCTGGGAGTAGGTGCCTGCCGGGGCGTCGCCCTGGAAGAAGGAGTTGTCCCCCCAGCAGGCGATGGTGCCGTCGGTGCGGATGGCACATGCGTGGATGGAGCCCGAGGCCAGCGCCTTGAATGTGCCTTCGGGCGGGTTCGCCTCGCCAGAGGAGGCGGGGCCCCAGCAGGCGATGGTGCCGTCGGCGCGCAGGGCGCAGGTGTAGGCCGCGTGGCCGGACAGCGTCGTGAATCCGGTGCCGGCGGATTGGCCGATGGGTCTTTGGACGGTGGCTTGGGGCGTGTTGCGCAGCATGCGGCCGTCGGCGGTGCACACCGCGAGGTCTGTTGCGCAGTCGGTTGCCGCGGGGAGCGTCACGGTCACGTCGCCGGGTCCGTCGGGCGCCACGGTGAGCTCCCAGGTCTTTCCGGCTGGCGACACTTCTGAAGCCGTGACAAGCGAACCGCCGGTGACCGTGAGCGCGTCGGCCATCGACCCGTCGGTGACCTGAGGGTCTGCTTCGTCAAAGTTGAGCCGCAGCGTGAACTGGGATGATCCGTCGTGAGCGTTGGGGATCCTCGAGAACCATGCGCCCGGCGGCGCCTCGCTGCGCTCGGGGAGCGCGTCGGTTGCCGCGCTGAGCGACACGTCCAGAGTGCTGCCTGCTGAGGATGACAGCACGCCGTCGGTGGGCCACCAGTACGTGCCGCGCAGCACCAGCCCGTTCGGCACCTGGCTCTCGGAGGCGGTGAACTGCTGGCCGTCGATCTCGAGCACGAACTCGGTGTCGAGCGAGGCACGCAGGCCCAGGTACAGGCCGCCGGCGATCTCCGCGAGCACCATGACCTGGTAGGTCGTGCCGTCGACGTCGAAGCGATCCGGCGACAGCGAGCCCAATCGTGCCCAGAGCGAGTAGCCCGCCGCGCCGTCGGCCGCTTCCACGTCCAGCGACGCAGACCACACCTCGGCAAGGTCGGTGCCGGTGCCCGTGCCCGTGCCGGGGTCGGTGCCGGTGCCCGCGTCGGTTCCGGTACCGGTGCCGGTGCCCGCGTCGGTGCCGGTGCCTGTGCCTGTGCCGGTACCCGGGTCTGAGCGGCCGTCGGTGGTCGATTCCGTCGATGCCCCTCCGACCGGCTCCCCTACCGGCTCGGACAGCTTGAGCTTCAGGCGGTACCGCACGGCACTCTCGGACTCCACCCGCACCAGATAGGTGCCCGCCGCCAGGGTCAGGCTGAACCGCTCGTCGGATTTTCCGAGCTCGACGCCCGAGCCCAGTACCTCGCCGAGGGCGTCGTCCAGGTACACGTCCGCGTTGGCGGTCAATCGCCGCAGCACCACCTCCACCGACTTCGGCGAGGACAGCTCGAACCGGTACCGCTCAACGGCGCCGGCTGCGTCGTCGATGGTGCTGTTGACGACGGTCTTGGCCTCGTCGGTGATGTCGCCCAGCTCCGTTGCGTCGGGGATGTCGCGAAGCTGCAGGTCCGGGGACGCCCCCAGAGCCGTCGGCGTCGGCACCAGCAGGCCGGCGCCGAGCACCAGCGCGATGACGCCCCGCGCCGCTGGTGCGATCCGTCGCGTACGCAGCGGCTTCCTCGAGTGCATTGGTCGATAGTAATACTCGTTATTTGATCAGCCGGATGCTGAGCGGTCGAAGAGACCAATTCATGCGGTGTGATAGTCGTTATAACTACGATATGTGCTCGTGCCCCTCTCCGACCACGGCGACGCCGAGCATTCGAGCACTGACAGCCGAGGCGATCACAACGACGTTCAGGACGTTCAGGACGAAGCGGCAGTCGCGCAACGCCTGATGGACTCGGCGATCAGCGCATTCGGCGGCAAGGGTTTCCTGTCTGCCTCGGTATCGGAGATCGCCCGGGAAGCCGGCACCGACGCCGACGCCGTCTATGCCCGCTGGTCCGACAAGCGGGAGCTGTTCGATGCGGCCTTCAGGGAGATCACCGAACGGCGGATGCTGTTGCTGATCAAGAGCGCTCCCGTGCCGGCGACCTCGAAGCTCGCCATGCTCGGCGACAGCCTCCTCACGACACGGCGGGACAGCACGCGCAACATGTGGATCGAGGCGTGCGCGCTGGCGATGCGAGACCCCGACTGGCGCCCGGCGCTCTCGGAGTCGCTCGATGTCGAGGCGCGGGAGATCTCGGAGATCGTGGAGGAAGCCAAGAAGGCCGGCGAGATCGACGAAGACCTGAGCACGACCGCCATCGTGTTCTTGTGCCAGGCGCTCGGCCTGGGAAGTCATCTGG
Organism: Candidatus Poriferisodalis sp.; assembly: GCF_965208925.1. Taxonomy (GTDB): domain Bacteria; phylum Actinomycetota; class Acidimicrobiia; order Acidimicrobiales; family Poriferisodalaceae; genus Poriferisodalis. The sequence goes on from NZ_OZ242364.1 coordinate 947,820, forward strand.
TGGCACGCTCGCTGGCGAGCCACGGATCCGAGCCCGATGCCGACGACTGGAGCTACTTCGTCGGGCGGCTGATCCGCGGTCTCGCACCGCGGACGTGACGGTCTGTTGCAGGGCAAGAAGGGGCAAGAGATAGTAGGGGTTACTGCAACAAGGGCTGCCTGCCTGTGAAATTCCGTTGCTTTCTGACTCATGACGCGCCCGGTCTGTGGCTAATGTTGGCGCAGCATGCAGGCTCCATCGACATCGGATGCACCGGCGTCGACCGGTACTCGGCGCGCTTCGGACATCTCGACCGACCGCATCCTGGACGCAGCCGCCCAGGTCTTCGGCGAGAAGGGGTACGAGGCGGGTCGGGTCGCGGACATCGCCCGACGAAGCGGTCTCACGACCGGCGCGATCTACTCGCGATGGCTGACGAAGCGCGAGCTGTTCCTTGCTGCGGTGGAGCACCGAGGGCTGACGAGAACCGAAGTGGTTTCCGGCCAAGCCGAGCTGTCGGCCACCGACAAGCTGGCGACACTCGGCGCCGGGCTGCTCGGACCCGATGAGGCCGAGGCCCGCAATCTCATGCTCGAGGCGTGCGTGATGGCGAGGCGGGATTCGTCATTGAGCGCAGACGTGGCGCAATCGCTCGACGTCGAGGCCGCAGTGCTGGCCGAGGTAGTCGAGCAAGGCAAAGCGGCGGGTGAGATCGACGAGGCCCTGAGCACGGCGGCCATCGTGTTCGCCTGCCAGGCGCTCGGCCTCGGCGCTCGTCTGGCGGCCGCCGCTGAGCCTCGTGACATCGGGCTTCCCTCAGCCGACGACTGGCAGGAGCTGATGACGCGCTTCGCCGAGTCCATCGGCCCGTCGCAGCCCTAGCTCGTCTATCTCAGCAGGCTGCTGGCTGGGCCGAGCACCGTTGCCTGGGCGCTGTTGTGCAGGCTCACGCCGTCGGCTGTGCACACCGCGCCGGGTTGGTCGCATGCTGTGCCGGCGGGCAGCGCGATGGTGATGTCGTCGGGTCCGTCGGGCTGCACGGTGATCGACCAGATCTGTGTCGAGCCCGCTGACACCCTGGACACGCCGGTCACGGCGCCGCCGGTCATGGTGAGTGCGTGGTCCATCAGCGTCGTCGCGGTGATGGGCAGTTCCCGATCGAATTCGAGCCTCAGGGTGAACGGCTTCGCGCCGTTATGGACGCGGGGAACGCGGTCGAAGTAGGCGATCGGCGGTGCCGTTGTCCGTTCGCCCAGCGCTTCCGAGCCGACAGCGATGCTGACGTCCACCTCGTCGCCGCCCGCCCAGAGGTCGCCGTCGGTCGCCCACCAGTAGCGGCCCCGCCCGGCTGAATAGGGAACCAGGCTCTCGCTGGCGACGAACTCGGCGTCGCCGAGCGTGAGCGTGAAGTCCGTCTCGGTCGGGCGGTCCATGATCACGAAGAGGCCTTCTGCGAACTGCGCGATCATCAGCATCCGCACCGTGGTGCCGTCCAGCGGGAACCTGCGGTCTGGCAGGACACCGAAGCGCGCCCAGCTCGAGAAGCCCGATGCAGGCGGCTGCGTCGAATTGTTGACCCCCACCGTGAGCGTCGCCGACCACACCACCGAAGCGTCTGCGTCAACCTCATCGACGATGTCGTCGACGGGTGTTTCGTCCACGTCGGTCACGATCACGTCGATGTCGAGTTGGACTGGGAACTTGCCGTCGGACACCTGCACCCGTACCTCGTAGGTGTTGTCGCCGTCGGCATCGGCGGGGGCCTCGAAGTCAGGTGGCAGCTTGAAGCTCAAGGTTCCCGATTCGGTCAACTCGAAGAGTCCGTCGTCAGGGCCGGCAGGCTGCGGCAGCGACCACACCAAGCGGGCGCCCTCGGGGTCGTCCGCAGTGAGCTCGCCCACAGCGTCCGTGCCGTTCTCGGCGAAGCTCATCGTGGCGGGACCCCACAGCGTCGGTGGTTCGTCCACATTGAGCACCCGGGTCTGGAGCGACTCTGATGTCGTATGCGTTCCGTCGGTGACCTCCACGGTCACGTCATAGACATTGTTGTCGTCGGCGTCGAATCGGTCCTCGAAGTCGGGCGGCCACGCGAACTCCAATTGCACGTAGGGCCCGTAGCGGGCGAGCAGGTCGGGATCGAGGTCGGTGTCGTTGAGCACGAAGTGCGCCGCATCGTCGCCCGACAGTGACAACTGCAGCGTGCCGTTCTCGGGATCGGTGGGCACGAACAGCCAGGGCGCGAAGGTGTCGTTCTCGTATGCGCTGTCGAGCCGCTGCGGCTGCCCGGGTGTGCCGAGGATCCGCTTCCGGCCGACATCGGGCGGCTCGTCGACATCGGTGACGTTCACCGTCACCTCGATGGTGTCGCTGTAGCCGTCGGGTGCGGTGGCCGTCAGGTGGAATGTGTAGGCACTGTGGGTCTCGTGGTCGAGACTGGTCTTGGTGCTGAGCTGTCCGGTTGCAGTGTCAAGGGTGAACTTGGCGGCGTCTGCACCGACCGCGGCATAGGTCAGCGTGTCCCCGTCGGCGTGGGTCGCAGCGATCGGGTCACCGATGGCCACCCCGGCTGCGGTGTTCTCCGCGACGCTGCGCGTGCCGGTCTCTGCCGGGTCGAACCGCGGCGCGTTGACGGCGCCGTCGGTGCTGCCGGTGACCGATGACGACCAGCCGCCTTCGCCTTCCGCGTTCACCGCCCGTACCTGAAAGTCGTAGTCCACCCCGGCGGTCAATCCCACGACGGTGTGCTCGAGCGTCCCCGATGACCACACATCGGTCTCGACCGTCCAGTTGGCGTCGGCCTTGTCGGCGGCATCGCTGCGGATCCAGCGCAGGTCATAGCCGGTGACCGGCGACGCGCCGGCATGGTCGGGTGCGTCCCACGACACGGTCACCGGATCGGTGACGCCGTCCACCGAGGTGATGTCGGGCGGACTGGGCATGTCACCGTGGCCATACACGGTGAGCGTCCACGATTGAAGCGTCGACGCGCGTCCCCCGTTGATCCGGTCGCGGAAGCGCAGGGTCCACTCCCCGCCGGGGGCCTCGCCGAGATGCCGCGCCGAGCCGAGCCGGAAGGGACCTTGGGATGGCCACAGTGCTGCCCAGTGCGACTTGGAGAATTCAGCGGAGGACACCAGAAGTTCCGAGACCGCTCCCTGCGGTGACACAAGCTCCATTTCCAAGTGCCTCACTTGAGGCGCACTCATCACGATGTTCACCTCGACGAACTCGATGAACGCGAACTCATGTCCCATCGTTGCAGTGGATTCCGCGAACGTGTCCGAAGCTTGAGCCCCCACCGTCACCGGGACGCCAGTCGCCGTCACCGTGTGCGAACGCAGCGGCCCGACATTCGTCCAGTCCTTGGCCAGCTCCACCGCCGCGCCGGCGTCGACGACGCCGAAGCCGTAGCTGTGGCTGAACTCGTAGTTCTCCCCCGCAGTCCCGTACTTGGCCGCGCCGGTTTCCCAGCCGCCGTGGTCGGGATCGTTCTTGCGGGCCGACGCAGCCAGGATCAGCTTGACATCGCGCCAGCCCAAGTCGGGGTTGGCAGCCCGAACCCATGCCGCCACGCCGGCCGCTATCGGCGCCGATGCGCTGGTGCCCCCGAACGTGTCGTAGCCGTTGTTCAGCACGGTCGTGAGGCCCCCGCGCTGAGAGCCGCCGTTCGATGGCGCGCAGACCCACAGCGCGGCACCCTTCTCGGAGTAGCCGCTCCTGATGCCGTTGTGGTCGACCGCGCAGACCGTCGCGACGCCGTAGAAGTTGGTGTACTCCTGCAAGTTCACGTCGTCGAAGCCGGGGCCGCTCCCGCCGTCGTTGCCGGCCGACCATGCATAGAACGTGCCGCGGCCCGAGTCGCCGTGCGTCAGGCCGTACTCGACCGCCAGCTCCCAGATGCGGGGTGCCCGCAGCGGGCTTCCGCCGTTGCGCCACCCCCAGCTATTGGTGCTCACCGCGATGTCCTCGGCATCGCGTGAGGCGGCGTCGGCCGCGTTGATGTCGCTCGGGGCCTGCAGCACGTTGAAGCTGCGGATGGTCGCCCTGGGCGCTACGCCCCTGATGCCGATGCCGTTGTCCCGGCCGGCCACCAGACCTGCCACCGCCGTGCCGTGCCAGTCCGGCCGGGCTCGCTGCCCTTGCGCCACGAAGTAGTCGTAGCTGTTGGCCGTATCCAAGTTCTCAACGAGATCCTCATGGTTGGGGTCCACGAGGCCGTCCACCACCGCGATGACCACACCCTCGCCCAACGTGGTCTCCCAGGCCTTCTCGACGTTGATGTCCTCGCCGGCGGTCCCGCCCGTCTGACCGGTGTTGGACAGGTGCCACTGGCAGCCGTACAGCAGGTCCTGCACGGTCGAGCTGTCAGAGCTGCACCGGTCGATCAGTCGCTGGAACTCGACATCCACGGCTGCCGACACCGCGTACGCCCCCGTCGAGGCCGGCCCGTCGAGGCCGCTCGCGCCGCTGGTGTCGACCCGCAGGTAGTAGGTGCCGGCGACCAGCGTGGGGTTCACCTCAAACGTATTGATGGCATCAGGGCCCACTGCGAAGGCCTGGACGCCATCGGCGATCTCGTTGCCGTCGCTGTCGAGCAGGACGCCGTTGATGCCTGCTGTGGCGCTGGCAGCCCGGATCTCCACGCGCTTGGACTCGTCGATGTCGATGCGGAAGTAGTCGACATCGGTGGGCGAATCGATGTTGCCTCCGGCCGCTCCTTCCAATGGCAGCGGCGCGGCGTCCGACAGCGACGAGCCTGGCTCGGTCACCCCATGCACATGCAGCGTGTACGGACCGCTCTGGTGGTCGAGGAAGTAGCTGACCGTCACGTAATGGGTGCCGGCGTCCAGCCGGCGGCGGATCACGAACGAGCGCCGATGCTGCAGCTGGCCGTCGTCGCTTGCGGCAAGCAGCTGCTCGCCGCTGTCGTACAGCGCTCCCACAGTGTTCTGGATGTCTGCGGTGGTGTAGATCAGAACGTCGGTCGCGGTGCCAATGTCCAGCCGGTAGTAGTCGGTCGCGTCGGTGCCGCTGTCGATCATCGCGTTGGCGGAGCTGTTGAGGGCGATCGGGGCCGCGTCGGCGAAGCCGGTGGTGTTCACATTGCTCTCGGTGTGCAAGGTGTACGGCCCGGTGTCGCCGTCGGTGGCGGACACCGAGATGTAGTAAGTGCCCGCGTCCAGCGTGTTCCACAGCAGGAAGTTGTTCAGCGTGGTCAGGACATACGCCTCATCGAAACTGTCGATTTCGAGGCCGCTGTGGTCGAGCAGCACTCCGGCCGTGTCCAGATCGCCGGTGGTGTAGATCAGCACCTCTCGCCGTTCGGGCACCGTCAGTTCGAAGACGTCGACGTCGGTTGCCGAATCGATCACGCCGGCGACGGATGCGTCGAGAGGCAACTCGACGGCGGACGAGACGGAGTCGCCCACATCCGCCGTCCTCAGCGTGGCCGGATCCGGTGCCTGCGCGGTCGCGGACCGGGTCGCGGCCAGCACGCCCAGCACTGCCGCAACTGCCGCTAATGCCCACAGCCAGCGAGTGCTCGATGGCGGATTCGGCGGCGTCGACGCACTTGATCGCATAGCCGCCTTCCTCCGGAGATCGGAACCGACACGTACGACTCCGGCGGATCAGTGCTGGTCAGCGTGCCTTTCCGGACGATAATAGTTGTTACCATGTACATCACTCGCAGCCCGTGGGCGGCGAAGGCATCGACCGGCGAACACGATCCGAGGAGAGGCATGTCGACCAACGAAGGCAGATCTCGACCGACACAGCGGCGCCGGCTGCTGGTGTCCGCGGCGGTGCTGGCGCTGCTGTTAGCGGCAGTTCCGTCCGCGGCCTTGGCTCAGAGCTCCACGCAGACCTCGTGCCAGAACGAGCTGTACAGCCGTGACCACAGCAAGGACATCGACTTCGGGCCCGATGTGGAATGGCCCCGGGGCGCTTGGGGTGACGGCGACACGCTGTGGGTGGTGGACCCCCTCGAGGACAAGATCTTCGCCTACGACATCACGGCTGGGGACACGTTCGGCGATCGCCTGACCGGCAAAGACATCGACATCTCCGCCGATTCACACAGCGCTCGCGGCATCTGGTCGGACGGCTTCTGGATGTACGTGTCCAATGAGTTCAACACGGATTGGGACCACAACACAGCCAATGTCAAGGCGTATCAACTGAGCGACGGCAGCCGCGCCGCGTACCGGGACTTCGATCTCTACGAGTACAACAACGATCCGCGCGGCTTGTGGTCGGACGGCGACACCTTCTGGGTGCTGCAGCCCAATACGACCGTCCGCAATGACGATCAGGAGATCATCTTCCAGGCCAAGAGCAAGATCTACGCGTACAGCGCCGGCAACCAGAATCAGCTTGGCTCAGTCCCGGGCGCCCGTCAGTCCAGCAAAGACATCAACAACCTGTTCTCCGACGGCACCATTGCGGGCGGCCTGTGGTCTGACGACACCACGATCTGGACGACGTCGACCAACGTCAGCACCGACGCCAATGACAACGGCATCGGACGGGTGTACGCCTTCACGCTGTCCAGCGGAGCGCGGGACTCGAGCAATGAGTTCTACCTGCAGAGCAGCCACTCCGCCCCACAAGGTCTGTGGTCTGACGGCGAGACGGTGTGGATCGCCGACACGTGGGACGACAAGTTCTACGCCTACCACATGTGCGGCTGGCGGGCCGGCGGCGTGTAACGCGCCGAGATCGAACAGACCGTCCCATTCGCTCCTGTTGGGGCTTGCGCGGGAAAGGACGCGACCAGATGACTCACATTGCACGCCTACGGACTGCTTGGGTGGCGGCTGCTGTTGCAGCGGCGTTGGTGCTGGCCGGTTGCACCGGCGGGTTGTCGCGAGCCGAGGTTGAGGAGATCGTCGAGGAGTCCGGCGGCGGCGGGCTGTCGCAAGTTGAGATCGAGCAGATCGCCGAGGCGGCAGGCAGCGGATTGTCGCAAGCCGACGTCACCGAGATCGTCCAGGCCGCAGGCAGCGGGCTGTCACGCGCTGAGATCGAGCAGATCATCCACGAGGCGATCGCGAGTGTCGCCGAGCCGTCGGTTGCCCCCGAAGCCGAAGCGGAGATCGAAGCCGAGGCTGAGGCCCCGCCGAGGTCTGAGCCGGACAACTACACGAAGCACTTCGTGGACCTGGCCATCAGTCGCTACGAGGCCGAGGGCTTGGCGGCCACGCTCGACTACTACAACGACCCCGCCAACGTGGACGGCCAGTGGTACGCGTTCATCATCGGCGAAGACGACGAGATCATCGGCCACTACGACCCCAGCCGGCGCGGCTACGACCTCAAGGGCTGGGTGGGCACCGACGCCAACGGATACGACTTCGGAGCGGACATGCTGTCGGCCACCGACGAGGGGCTGTGGGTGACCTACGTGTTCCGCAACCCCGAGCGCCTCGAGGCCGGCTTCGATCCCTCCGGATTCGAGCTCAAGCGGTCGTGGGTAGTGCGCCACGACGGCCTGCTGTTCGGCTCCGGCTGGTACACGGACATCGACGAGTTCATCCAGTCGCAGGTGACGACTGCGGTGGAGATTTTTCGCAGCGAAGGATTGGACGGGTTGTTTGCGCGTCTCAGCGATCCCACCAGCAACTTCGCGGGACTTGGTGCGGCGCTGGCCTACTACGAAGCCACCGGAGTGCTCGGCGGGCAATGGATCGGATTCGTGGCTGGCCCCGACGGCGAGATCGTCAGCGCCATGCTGAACAGGGCGTTTGTCGGGGAGAACATCAACGATGTGCTCGGCGTCGACATCGTCAGCCAGGCCACTGAGAGCGGCAATTGGATTGCCCAGCCCAGCAGCCACAGCGAGTCGGAGTTGGAGTTGCGCGTTTGGGTCGCCAGGCATGATGACCTGACCTTCGGCGGCGGCTGGAGAAACACCCCTGCTCCCTAGCGTCTGACTGCCGGTCAGGAGCGGTGGGCTTCGATGGCGGCGAGGGCGTCGTCGAGGGTTTCGACGCCGACCACGCTGACTGACGGTTCGGCGACGGCGATCGCTTCTTCCACCTGGGAAGCGGGCACGAGGAAGAGATCGGTGCCGGCCCGGATCACGGCGTGCGACTTCTGGGGCACGCCGCCGATCGGGCCGACGGTGCCGTCGTGATGGATGGTGCCGGTGGCGGCGACGTCGAGATCGCCGGTGAGCGGTTCGGGCGTGAGGGCGTCGATGACCGACAGCGTGAAGGCGAGGCCGGCGGAGGGGCCGCCGATGTTCTCGATGTGGAGCTGCACGTCGATGGGCGGCTCGGCAAATTCGACGTGCGTGGTGACGATGACGCCGAGCAGGGCGACGCCGTCGCGGTCGGCCAGGGTGACGGTGACGGTGCGGGTGGTGCCGTCGGGGGCGAGGGCGGTGAGCGTGGTGGCGGCGCCCGGCTCGTGGGCCTTGATGGTGTCGGAGAGCTGCAGTGCCGTGGTGATGGCCGTGTCGCCGACCGCTTGCACGATGTCGCCTTCGTGGAGGGCGTCGTGGGCCGGGGCGTCGGGCATGACCCGCTCGATGCGGGCGCCGATGGGGGTCATTATCTCGTGGCCCAGGTGCTCGAGTGCGACGGCCACGGCCACCTGGGTGGACTGGTCCATCTGGAGGCGGCCGGCGTCGCGGTTCTCGGCGACGGTGCGCTCGCCGAGGATGTCCTCGATGTCGACGACTTCGAGGGCGCCGTCGAGCCAGCCGCCGATCACTTCGAACAGCGACGGGGCGAAGCTGGTGCGGACGCTGACGAGGGAGATGGAGGCGTCGGAGGCGTAGGCGGGGTGGTCGCGCACGTCGACGAATTCCTCGATGTCGGCTGTGGCGCCGGGGGCGATGACTGCCTTGTCGACGAGGGTGGTGGTGAAGCCGAAGCCGATGAGCAGGGTGAGGGCGAGCAGGCTGAGCAGGAGGGCGGTGGAGCCTCGGGTGTATTGGCGGGGGCGTGGGTGGCCTGATGCGGTGTGGGTGGGGTGTTCGGCCGGGTGTTCGGCGGTGGCCTCATCTGCAGGGTCGGGAGTGTCGGTCTGGGCGGCGGGCGGCGGGGCGAATCCGAGGTCGTCGAGCGATCCTGCGAGGGCGCGCCAGCCGAGGTCCGCGTCGTCGTTGTCGAACGGGTCGACCGGAGAGTCGTCAGGCTCGTCTTCCGGGCGGATGTCCGGACGTGCGTCAGGCTCGTCTGCCGGACGTGCGCCAGCATCGTCTTCCGGCGTAGGGCCGGTCGCGTCGGTCACAGGCGCACAGCGTGCCATGCACTCTGTCGAGGGCACGCGCGCTGGGGTCGCAGATGGGGCATATTGGGCGCATGGAGCCAGGGCGCACCGAGCCACAGCGCATCGAAGCGCAGCGCACCGAGTCGGGTCGGTGGCCCTACAAGCCCACGGCGATCTGGCGCAAGCTGGTTGCGGTGATCGGCTTGGGAGCGTTCACGGCCATCTGCGCCATTGCTTTGGTGGCGCTGGTGGTGCTAGGCGCAGTGGTCGGGGCGTTGGTGCTCGAAGCGCTCATCGGGTGAGCGACCGCCGGCCGTGAACTCGGGGCGAGGCAACGTTCTGATGACCGGCCGTGTGCGACTGCTCCGTAAGGCGCTGATCAAATGACCAAGCGCAGCACGTCGGAGGGCAATGCCGCGGGCGGTGCAGAGGGCAATGCCGCGGGTGATGCGGCGGGCGACGCGTACGCCCGACGGCTGGCAGCGGTCGTAGCGGGTCATCAGGGTGAGGCAGCGGTGGCGGAGGGGCTGCTGGATGACGACGATGCGAGCGTGCGGGCCGCGGCGCTCGGAGCGTTGGCTCGGTGCGGGGCGCTGCAGGCGGATCAGGTCAGGCGGGCCTTGGGGGACGAGGCAGCTGAGGTTCGATGCCGGGCGGCGGAGCTGGTGCCGCACGATGTCGAGCTCGTCGAACTGGTCGAGCTGCTGAGCGATCCGGATGCGTCGGTGGTGGAGGTCGCGGCGGCGGCGCTCGGCGAGCGTGACTGGGATGCCGGGCCGGTCGGGGAGCTGTGCCGGGTGGCCCGTAGTCATGACGATCCGCTGTGCCGGGAGAGCGCTGTGGCGGCGCTCGGCGCGATCGCCGCCGGCTTGGACGCCGAGGCGGATGCGCCGCACGAGGCTGCCGCCGACCCAGCAGCCAGACCCGGTCCGGGCCACGCCACCGCTGCGGGCACCCCACATGAAGCCGCCGCCGACCCAGCAACCGAACCCGATTCGGGCCACACCACGGCTGCGGGCACCCCACATGAGGCTGCCCGGGGGATGGCGCTCGAAGTGTTGCTGGCCGCGATGGACGACCGACCGCAGATCCGTCGCCGGGCGCTGCTCGGCCTGTTTCAGTTCGACGACGACCGGGCCGCCGCCGCTGTGCGGGCAGCGCTCGAGGATCGTGACCGCCAGGTGCGGGCCGTCGCCGGCGAACTGCTCGGCGTGCCCGTGCGCTGAGGGCGTCGCCCGGCTCCGGCACGACTATCGCCGGCGGGCCCCACATCGCTCCCCACGACCACCCGCAGCCCCCCATCCGCACGAACCCCCCCCCCCCCCACGAACTTCGCCGACGGGCCCCACATCCCGCCTCCACGACCACCCGCACGCAGCCGCTTCGTTGCGTCGCGCGGCTAACTCGACCTGCGGCTCCTGTTCAGATCATTCCCTTCATTTTCTATTGATCGGGTTGCTTTTGGTTATTCGTGTCGCACCCCACTTCTACGGTTGTTCCCATGTTGAGGAGCGGTTCTGGCAGCGCAGACAGAGCGGACGGTTCGGACGGCGGGCCGGCAACGGCTCGCTCGGGCAGCGCACGCAATCCCGGCGGCGCCGGCAGCCCACCCACCACGAACCGGGTCGCCGCGGCTGACGGTGCAGCGGCCCGCCGTTCGGGCACTGGTGACAGCGCCGGCGACAGCACTCACAACGTCGAGGCAGCCCCGACAGCCCACCAGCCCGACGATCTCGCAACGGATCAGCAAGGAATGCTCGTGTTGCGGCGACTTGACCGGGGCGAGCTTGCGTTGTTGTGCCGCAACGAGCTGGTCGATGTGCTGGGTGCTATCGAGCGCCTCGCCAACCGGTTGGCGGGCTACCGGGCCGAGGTGCTCGGCGCGCTCGACGAGCTGAGCCGCTCGGGCGTGGATCCGGATCCGACGCCGCATCTGACGTTGCGAGATGCCACCGGCGTGTCCGAACGGGAAGCACGCCGGCTGCACCGCGTCGCGGACAAGGCCCGCGAGCACATAGCCGTGCTGGACGCGCTCGCGGCGGGCGACATCAACACCGACCAGGCTGCAGCACTGTGCGACGCTCGCGTACCCGAAGAGGTGCGCGCGGAGCTGGTGGCCGCTGCCGCCTCACACGACACCGACACGACCCGTCGACACATTCGTGAAGCCGAAGCCACGCACGGCGACGAGACGTCGACCGAGCGGTTCCTGCGCCAGCGGGCGGCTCGGGGCGCTGGATGGGGCCGCGATCACGAAGGAATGCTCAAGCTGTGGGCACGGTTCGATCCCGAGACGGGTGCCGGCATCGAAGCGGCGCTCGAACCGCTGCGCCGGGCCCTGTGGCAGCAAGACAAGCACCAGCGCACCGACCGGCGCACGCCGGCACAACGCGACGCCGACACGCTCGCGTACGCGCTCGCCGGGATCACCCTCACCGAGCAGGACGCCGGCGCGGTCGACCGTCTGCATGCACGCGAATGTCACGACGGGCACGCCGCGCCCGGCCAATCAGGCACTAAGCACACGGGCAGAGGCCGGTCACAGTCGAAGCGCACAGCAGCGCTCGGCGCTTCGAGGCCTGACGGCAAGCACGAGCCGGCAGGTTCGATGCGGCGGCTGCCGCCCGCACAGATCAGCGTGCTGATCGGCCTTGACGCGTTGCGCAGCCACACCGATGAGGCCGGCATCACCGATGCCGGCACCGAGCTGGCGCCAGAGGCTGTGCGGCGCCTCGCATGCGACGCCGAGATCATCCCCATCATCTTGGGCGGACGAGGCGGAGGCGCCGACATCGGCTGGGCACGACGCACTGTGCCAGTACGGCTCAGGCGGCTGCTGATCGCTCGCGACAAGCACTGCCAGTGGCCTGGTTGCCATGCGCCGCCGTCGCGCTGCGACGCGCACCACGTCATTCACTGGGCTAACGGTGGCCCCACCAACCTCGACAACCTGGCACTGCTGTGCCATACCCATCACCAGCACCTGCACGAGCACGGTTACGAACTGGTTGCGGGCCCTGACGGCTGGGTTCCGATTCAAAAGGCCGCCCTGGAACATGCCGCGGGACACGCCGAGGCCGCGGATCACATCGATGACCCCAACCGGGATCGTCAAGCCCGGGCGCCCTAGTCCGAGCCCGGGTCCGGGTCCGGGTCCAGGTCCGAGGCCGGGCCGAGGCGGTTTCGCAGTTCTTCGGCCAGGTGAGTCACGTCGAGGGCGAGTACTTGGCGCAGCCCGAGGTCGTCGGCGGCGACTTCGCTGCGTCCGTAGAGACGGAGCGTGCGCAGCGGTCCGCCGCCGATCGGCTCGGCGATGTCCATGCCGATGCGAGGCACGCCGGGCAGGGTGTTGCGGTCGGGGTCGACCGGCTCGACATGTCCTGCCAAGGCAACGAGCCGTTCCCGACTCACATCGCCGGCAGCGACCGCCTGCTCCAGCAACAGGTGCAGGCGCAGCTGTGAGAGCCATCCGGCCCGGACTCGGGCGTCTGCTGCCGGCCATTCGTTGTGCAACCTGGCCCAGTCGGCTGCGAACGCATCCGTCACTGCGGAGCGGCCGGTCTGCCAGGGCGGGGCGGGGTCGATGAGCAGCTCGACGTGTCGAGGCAGTTCATGGCCGGCGGCCAGGGTGGAGCGCCGTGCGACGGTCAGGCTCGGTGGCAGTCGTTCGAGTACGTCGATCGCGTTGGCCTCGGCCGTCTCGACAAGTACGTACCGGCACTGGCGGTCGCTGACCGCATCGGCGACCTCGAACACGGACGCGTCCAGGTCGAGCACCTCGATCTCGCCTACGTCCAGGTCGAGCATTGCGGGCACCGTCTCACGGGCGGCGCCTGCGGCGTAGGCCGCTGCGGCGACCTGGCGGCCCAGGGGCGAGCGGTCCACGATGACGCACCAGGCTGCGCCTGGTCCGCTCGCTCGGAAGCGGTCCAGCAGGGCCACGGTGGTCAGCTCAACTGGCGCTGCCGATGTGAGCACCCAGTCCAAGTCCTCGCCGGCCAGCGTGGCTACCGCCGGCACCACGGGCAACGGCAGGTCGGTGGTTGCCTTGGCCAGGTGAGCCGGGTCGGCCGCGCCGATCACGTCGATGGCGCTGCTTACGTAGGCCAGCGCGGCGATGTCCCACTCCCTGAGCGCCGTCGCATCTGCGTTCGACGTTGCTGGCGCTCCGCTGTCCCCCGACGCACCGGCACCACCATCGGTCGCAGCCGACGCGCCGCCGTAACCCAGCACAGCGGCATCACCGTCGGCCGTAGCCGATGCGCCGCCGTAACCCAGGGCGGCGGCATCACCGTCGGCCGTGGCCGACGCGTCGCCATACCCGAGCGCATTGGCATCACCGTCAGTCGTGGCCGGCGCGCCGCCGTAACCCAGCGCGGCGGCATCACCGTCGGCCGTGGCCGACGCGTCGCCATACCCGAGCGCATTGGCATCACCGTCAGTCGTGGCCGGCGCGCCGCCGTAACCCAGCGCGGCGGCATCGCGGTGCTTCACCGACAACTCGACCCGGTACAACCCGGCTACGCCGCCGCGGGCATTGACCCCGGCCCAGTAGGCCTGCACACCGGCGAGCGCCGCACGGTCCGCCTCGGCTTGACCCAGGTCCATCAGCACGCCCAGCGTGAACACGCCGGCGTCGTAGCCCGGGGCAGGCGCAAGCTGCGGCGGCACTGCTGGGCTGTCCTCAGGGGGCGGTTCCGAGCAGCCCGCCGCAAGCAGCACGGCTGCGAGCAACACCGCCGCCAGCAACGCCGCCACGCGCACCGGCGCAGCACTCAGCATGTGCCGTAGCCCATCGACTCAGCCTCGTGCGGGCGCCGCCGTGTCACACCCCCGCGAGAGAGTGATCTCATGCACAGCAGCCCGACGAGCACACCTAACCAGCGTGCCCCACCGCCGGTGCGGATCAGCGGCCGGGGATCGTGTGTGAGGCGTGAAGCGACTCGAAGTTCGCGAGGGCCCGGCCAGCGCCGAGCACGACGGTCTCGAGCGGCGACTCCGAGCGCAGCACAGGCACACGTGCCTCAGAGGCGATGCGCTGGTCGAGGCCCTGCAACAGCGAGCCGCCGCCGACCATGAGGGCGCCGGTGTGGATGAGGTCCTGTGCCAGCTCGGGCGGTGCCTCGCCCAAGCACTCCAGGACAGCTTCCACAATGAGCTCGACCGTGTCGGCCAGTGCGGAGCGCACCTCGGTGGGGGTGATGAGGAACGTGCGGGGCAGACCCGTCGACAGGTCACGGCCCTTCACCTCGGCATCGAACTTGTCGTCGACCGGCCATGCCGAGCCGATGCTGATCTTCAGCTCCTCCGCAGTGCGCTCGCCGATCGCGATGCCGTGCACCCGGCGGGCGTAGTTCATCAGCGCAGTGTCGAAATCGAACGACCCCACCCGGACGGCACGCAGCGATACCAGGCCGCCGAGCGACACCATGGCGATCTCGGCGGTGCCGCCGCCGATGTCGATCACCAGCGAACCGGTGGGCTCGTGGATCGGCAGGCCCGAGCCGATGGCAGCAGCGATCGGCTGCTCGATGAGCCGGACGTCTGACGACCCGGCACGCCGCGCCGCCTCGATCACCGCCCGACGCTCGACTGGCGTGATGAGCGAAGGCACACAGACGGCGACACGGGTGCGGCCGAAACGGCCGACGCCCACGCCCTGCAGGATGAGCCGGATCATGCGCTGGGTGATGTCGAAGTCGGTGATGGCGCCGTTGCGCAGCGGCCGTGCAGCGATGATGTAGCTCGGCGTGCGCCCGATCATCTGCCAGGCTTCGCGCCCTACCGACAGCACTTCGCCAGAACGCTCATTGAGCGCGATGACCGACGGCTCGTTGAAGACGATGCCGCGCCCCCGCTCGTACACCAGCGTGTTCGCGGTGCCGAGATCGATCGCCAGGTCACGAGCCAGGACGACGCCTCTGGCTGGGATGCTGGTCGGGCATCTGAATGGGCCGCTGGCTGGGCCGCTGGTCGGGCATCTGAATGGGCCGCTGATCGGGACGCTGGTTGGGCATCTGAATGGGCCGCTGGCTGGACCGCTGGTCGGGCATCTGAATGGGCCGCTGATCGGGCCGCTGGTTGGGCATCTGAATGGGGCGCTGGCTGGACATCTGACTTGGGCGCTGGTTGGCGGAGATCACACGGTCGTGCCGTCGTTCGGCTTCGGGTGGGCGAGGCATCGCCCGGCGGCTTCTCCGATCGCCTGCCTGCAGCGGGAGCTCTTCGAGGTCGGCGCTGAGCGGCGGCAGCAGCGGCACCGAGTAGTCACGCTCCACCAGCCGGACGCTGGCCGGTGCGCGCGCAGGCGGCTTCGAGCCAGGCGCGGAGGGCGGAGGTTCCTGCACACTGGCATCAGCGCTGGCATCGGCGCCGGCAGCAGCGCCGGCATCAACATTGGGATCAGCACCCGAGGACGCCTCCGAATCGAGGCCGGGCGTGCCAGATGGCAGCTCGTCTGAGTCAGGGGGGGCGATCGACTCAAGCTTGCGCCGGAACAGCCCTGTCTCGTCGTCGGTCACCTTCTGGTGCTTGATGCGGGCACCCACGCCCAAAACGACCATCCCCAGCAGCGGCACCACGATCGCGATCGCCAGGAACAGCAACGGGCTCATGACCGGAGCACCTGGCTCAGGAGCACTTGTCTCAGGAGCACCTGGTTCATGACTGGGGCACCTGCGCGATCGGCTGCGACTGCAGGCCCCAGTCGGTGCCGGCGTCATGATGCTCTTGCTTCCAGATCGGCACCGTGGCCTTCAAGGTATCGATGCCGAAGCGGGCGGCTTCGAATGCCGCATCGCGGTGCGGCGCCGAGGCGGCAACCACAACCGAGCTCTCCGTCAAACCCAGCATGCCCACCCGGTGCAGCAGCGCCGCCTTGCGCACGCTCGGCCACCGTTGCCGCATCTCCGCAGCGATGCCGGCAAGCCGCGGCGCCACCTCCGACTCGTACGCCTCGTACACCAGCTGGGTCACGCCCGTGCGGTGCTCGGCATGATCCCGGACCGTGCCGGAGAACAGCACGACCGCGCCCGCCGCCGGATCAAGCGCCCATTCATAGATCGCGGCGATCGGCAGCTCGTCGTGAGTCAGCTCCACCCACGTGTCGGCCGGGATCACATCGGGTGACATCATCGCAAAGCGTAGGAGCGCCGGAGCCAGGCCGCGGCAGCCCAGCCGCCAGCCGCCACCGCGGCCCCCGCGCCGAGCAGCGTGGCGTACTGGCGCTGGCGGGCATTGAGGTCATCCCAGGGCATCCCGACGTCGGCGATCACGAACGCCTGAGCGCTGCTGTAGCGGGGCTCCCAGCCCTCAGCCCGCAGCCGGTCATTGGCCACCACCCAGCTGTAGCGGGTGAAGGGGAGCAGCCCTTCGGGCGCCGCATGGCCCACCCGGCGGGCCACGTAACGGTCGAGCCGCTTGGGCAAGGGCATGGGCAACCGGATCTTGGGGCGGGCCCCCAGCAGCGCCCGAAGCTCACCCGGCGACAGCCAGCCGTCGGGAGCCACGTTGAACACGCCCGACAGCCGGCGCTGTGTGGCCAGCACCACCGCCGAGGCCAGATCGTCGAGGTGCAGGAACTGCACCGGCGGATCGTCACTGCCCGTGCGGATCGGCGCCGCGGCCAGCATCGCCTCGCCGATCGGGCCGCCCAGGCCGCTCGACACCACGGGCGCCGGCCGCAGGATCGCCGCGGAGCGATCACCTTGATCGCACCACTCCAGCACCATCCGCTCAGCATCGGCATGATGCACGGCCCACGACGCCTCCAGGTTGGGGCGCACCGGCAGATCCTCTGAGATCGGCGTCGGATGGTTCGGCCAGGCTCCGTACACGCTGGCGCTCGACACCATGGTCAGGTGTCGGACATCTGCCGCGGCCAGCACCCGCCGCAGCCGGTCGGAGGTCACCTCCCGGGTCAAGCGAAGGTGCACCAGCGCCTCGGCGCCGCCCAGGTCGTACTGACTGTCACCCTGATTGTCGACGGTCAGATCGAGCACGTCGAACGACCGGGCCAGCCACTGCAGCACCCGGGCGCCGATCACGCCGCCCGCACCCGACACGGCAATCCGGCTCATCTCCCTACCATGCCTCACTCATGACCCTGCCCCCGGTCACTTTGACTCGCCGTACGATGCCGTTGTGGCCGACGATGACGATCCGTTCAAGGGCATCCCGTTCCTCGGCGACATCGCATCGATCCTGGGCGGCAACGAGGAGCAGCTCTGGGAGGGCGCCCGCCAGGCCGCTAACCAGCTCGCCACCGGCGGAAAGCCCGAGCACAACGTCGACCCGGTAGAGCGGCACCGCCTCAGCGAGATCAGCCGCGTGGCAGAGCTGCATGTGGCACATGTCACCGGCCTGCAGGTCGCACCGCACCTTGAACCGGTCACCCGCTCGGGCTGGGCCACCAGCGCCCTCGAGACCATCCGCCCGCTCATGGACCGGCTGTCGGAACGCTTGCGTGACGACCCGGCAGGCAGCGGCGCACAGGATCCTTTCGCCGGCCTGCTGGCCATGATGAGCCCCATGACCGTGGCGATGACCGCCGGCATGATGGCCGGCCAACTCGCCACCAGCGCATTCGGCAACTCGGACCTCATGATCCCTCGGGAACATGTGCACATCGTGACCGCCAACATTGCGGAGTTCGCCAATGAATGGAGCCTCGACGTCGATGACGTGATGCTGTGGGTCGCCATCCGGGAGCACACCACGCACGCGGTGCTGTCGGTACCCGAAGTTCGTGCCGAGTTGCACTCGCTGCTGTTGGGACATATCGACGGCTTCCGCCGCGGCGACCCCATGAATCTCGACCTGGAGCTGCCGTCACCTGACGACGTCGGCGACCCCCAGCAGCTCCAGGCGCAGCTCGGCGAACAGCTCCAGCGCATCTTCGGCAATCCCGAACTGCTGCTCGGCGTGACCAGGGACGAGGGCCAAAGTCATCTCGAGACGCTGATCTGCGTGGTCACCGCCTACGTCGACGACGTGGTGGCCCAGGCCGGCCCCCGCCTGATCGGCGGATTCGGTGCGCTCAGCGAGGCCGTCCGCCGCCAAGTCAGGGGCGCCGACTACGCCGATCGGCTGCTGGGCGTTCGGCTGACCGCCGAGGCACGCGAGCGGGGCGACAGCTTCATTGCCGGCGTGATCGAACGAGCCGGCCGCGAGGGGCTGGCCCGCCTCTTCGAGCCCGGCGGGCTGCCGACGCCGAACGAGCTCGTCGCACCGGGCCTCTGGCTCGCCCGCCTCGACCTGCCGCTGGACTAGCTGGACATCTGGCTCGGTCAGCTCCTGCGCTGCCGGCGGCTACGAAAGACTCGAGTACGCACGCGGGTGGCGATGATCTCCGACGGCGGACGCCGGCCCCGCGCCAGCGCCCACAGCCCGCCCGCATACAGCACCACCGCAACAAGGCCGGCAATGCCCAGCAGCATCACCCCGGCCCGCAGCGGCAGGATGCCGCTGGGCGCTGCCACCGGCACCAGCCCGCCGACCACCCACAGCAGCTGGAACCGAGTCTCGAAACGGGCAAACGTGCGCCCCCGGTCCGCGGGCACCTCGTCGCGCTGCACGATCGCGTCGAAGCACAGCTTCCCCAGCGCCGACAAGAGGCCCATCACCATGGCCAGCACCAGCACCGAGAAGCGGTCGGGCGCCGTCACCACATAGAACGACACGACGGCCGCCAGCAGCAGCGCGCTGGCCAGCAGCACCTCCTCACGGACGCGGCGTCTCAGCCACGGCGCACCCACGGCGCCGATCAACTGACCGACAGCGCTGGCAGTGAACATGAAGCCGAACCACCACGGCGCCGCGTCATCGGTGCGCAGCCAGAACGCGATCAGGAACAGCGTGAAGCCGGTCATGGCCCGTACGACGCCCATGGCCGAGCCGGCCAGCAGCATCGCCCCCCGCCGGGTTGTCGCTGGACGAGACGGCGGCCGGGAGACAAGGCCCGGCTCACCGAGACTGGGCGCACCGAGACTGGGCCCGCCGAGGCTTGGCTCAGTGAAGCCGGGCTCATCGAAACTGGGCTCATCGAAACTGGGCCCGCCGAGGCTTGGCTCAGTGAAACTGGGCTCATCGAAACTGGGCCCGCCGAATCCCGGCTCATCGACAGGGCCCCTGGGCGGATCAACCCACGGACCGGTGTAGTTGTCGGACGGGCGTCGCCAGCGCTCAGCTGGCAGCCCCGGCGAGCCCGGCGGTGGACTTGCCAGCGGCTGACTCAGCGACGAACCTGCCGACGGCGAGCCCGGCGGCGGACTTGACGGCGGCGGACTTGCCAGCGGCTGACTTGCCGACGGAGGCATCGGCACGCTCCGAGGCCGCACGACGGTGCGAGGCAGCCGCCTCGCCGGGAACGTCATCAGCACGAACACCACCGCAGCCAGCACCAGCACCCAGCGCGACGAGGCCAAGCTCAACAGCACACCCGGCCCTGCCGCCAGCGCACCGCCCAGGCCGCTCAGCAGCATCAGCTTCGAATTGGCCTCCACCAGGTCGCGCTCCTCGCGCACCAGCCCCGGCACCACAGCACTCTTGGCCACGTGGTACGTCTTGCCCGCCACCAGCGCACCGAACGCCTCGGGAAACAGCAGCAGCGAGTCGAGGTGCCGCACCATCAGGAGCGCCAGGACCGCCCGGGCGATGCCCGCCCAGATGATCATCCCCCGCCGCCCGCCACGGGCACGATCCACCAGCGGCCCGATCAGCGGCCCCACCACCGCGAACGGCGCCATCGTCACCAGCAGGTACAGCGCCACCTTGGGCCGGGCCGCCGCAGGATCCAGGTTGAAGAACAGCGACCCGGCCAAGGCAATCGCAATCAGCGCATCGCCGGCAGCAGACAGCAGATGCGTGCGGGCAAGCCACGTGAACGGCTGCATCAGCCGCTGCCCCAAGTCATCAGCACCATTGTGCGCCCTCGATGTGACAAGCCGGCTGTGCGTCGTTCAGCAAACAGGGCCAGTCCGCGGCATACGCGTCAAGCAGCAGGCGACGACGCCCGCTCGTAGCGGTAACCCAGTCCACGAATGGTGGTAATGCGCGTCGGGCTCGACGGATCGTCCTCGATCTTGGCCCGCAGCCGCTTGACGTGGACATCGATCGTCTTGGTCTCGCCCACGTAGTCGTAGCCCCACACGTCCTGCATGAGGCTGTCACGGGTCACCACCCGGCCGGCATGCGCCAGCAGGTACGCCAGCAGCTCGAACTCCTTCAGCGCCAGCGACACCAGCTCACCGCGCACCCGCAGCTCATGCCGGTCGATGTCGAGCACGACGTCGCCCTCGATCAGCTGCGGTTGCGGCAGCAGTTCCGAAGGCTGCGACGCCGACGATTGATCCGACGCACGCCGCAGCACCGCCCGCATGCGGGCCACCAGCTCACGCATGCGGTACGGCTTGGCCACGTAGTCGTCGGCGCCCACCTCCAAGCCCACCACGGCGTCGATCTCCTCGGCCCGGGCAGTCACCATGATCAGCGGCACCCGCGACTGCTTGCGAATCTCCCGGCACACGTCGAGGCCGGACATGCCGGGCAGCATCACGTCGAGCAGCACCAGATCGGGCTCCGACGCGCTGATCTCAGCCAGCGCCGCCCGGCCGTCTGCCGCCGTGCGCACCTCGAAGCCCTCGCGCCGCAAGCCCACCGAGAGCGCCTCGGTGAACGACGGCTCGTCGTCGACCACCAGCACCGATGTCATGGGCTCGCCTGACATGCAGGGAACCTGAGCGTGAACGTGGTGCCGACGCCCTCGCGTGAGTGCAGCATCACCTCGCCGCCGTGGTTCGCAACGACGTGGCGCACGATGCTGAGGCCCAAGCCGGTGCCGCCGGTGGCACGGGCCCGTGCCTTGTCGACCCGGTAGAACCGCTCGAAGACCCGCTCGGTCTCATCGGCGGGAATGCCGATGCCCTCATCGGCGACCACGATGTCCACCCACGCCCCGTTCGACGGGCCGGAAGGCGGATCCGCGGGCACGGGCATCTCAGACAGCCCGATATGGGCAACCGGCGCGTCCGCCCCCGCCAACGCATCAGACGGCGCGCGGTCATCCCCGCTGGAGGGCGCCACGCTCAGCCGCACCTCCGAGCCGGGGTCGCTGTACTTGATGGCATTGTCGACCAGGTTCCCGACGGCCCGCAGCAACTGGCCCCGGTCGGCATGCAGCACGATCGCCGAGTCATCCGACTCAACCGGCCGCACCAACTCCACTTCATGCTTGCGAGCGTGCTCGGAATACTGGTGCGCCACCTCGCACAGCAGCGGCACCACCGGCACCGACTCCTGCGCCATGGTGCCCTCGAGCTCCACCCGGCTCAGCTCCAGCAGGTCGTCGATGATGTGGCTCACCCGATCGGCCTCGGCCCCGATCCGGTCGACCAGCCGGGTGCGCACCGCAGCGTCATCCTCTTCGGCCAGCGTCTCCGACAGCAGCGCAATGGCACCCACCGGCGTGCGCAGTTCATGGCTCAGGTTGGCCACGAAGTCTCGCCGCACTTCATCCACCCGCACACCGTCGGTGCGATCGGCAATCACCGCCACAGCCCCCAGCGCATGGCTGTCGCTCGCAACCGGATGCCCGCTGATCTCGATCACCCGCGGCGGCGGCCCCGTCAGCTTCACCGTGCGGGAACGAGCCTGCCCCTCCTGCGCCGACTCCAGCAGCTGCGTCACACCCGCACCCACCAGCGCCATCGCATCACGAGCCGACATCATCTCGTCGGCCAGCGCATTGCTGGCACACACCGCGCCGTCCTCGTCCACCAGCACCACGCCCACCGCCAGCTCGTTCATCGCCAACTGCCAGCGGGCCCGGTCCCGCTCGGCCAGGTTGGCCGTCATGGCCGCCGTGGTGGCAATCGACTCCAGGTAGGTGATCCAGTCGTCCAGGCTGTTGTGGTCCAGCCGCGCCTCACCCGGCCGGCGCTCCTCGCCTTCCCCGGCAAACCGGTGCACCACACGCCCCAGCCGCTCCGCGGCCGAACTGCGCCCCCGCACCAGCAGCAGCAGCACAACCAACGCAACTGCCAGTGCGGCCGCCACCGCCACCAGCGCGATCAACAATCGTCCTGCTCCCTCCGGGCACGGGCCCGGTTCGCGCCCAGATGCTCGGGCAGCTCGCCGGTCACCAGGAACTCGACACGCTCGGCCACGTTCACCGCGTGATCGCCGATCCGCTCGTAGAAGCGGCCCACCACCGCGAGCTGCACCGCGTGCTGGATGATGATGTTGCCGAGCTCGTGCGACTCGAACACCGCCACGATGTAGGTGTTGTGCAGGTCGTCGAGCACGTCGTCCATGTCGTTGAGCACCGACGCCAGGCCGGCGTCGCGCTCGGCATAGGCGTCCATGGCCTTGGCCGTCAGCTTCACCGCCTGCTCGCGCATGCGGTCGATCAGCCCCCGCACCCGGGGCTCCAGCTCCACCCCGTGCAGACGGGCCACCGCCTTGGCGATGTTGGTGACCAGGTCGCCGCTGCGCTCGATCTCGGAGATCATCCGCAGATCGGTCAGGATCGTGCGCAGGTCGACCGCCACCGGCTGCTGCAGCGCCAATAGCTGCACGCACTTCTCCTCGGCTTCGAGGCTCAGCAGGTCGAGCTCGTCGTCGGCGGCGATGATCTGATCGGCGCCGCCGATGTCGCCGGCGAGCAGCGCTGCGGTCACCGCCGAGATCCCCTCGGCCACCATGCCGCCCATCTGGACGAGATCCGCACGAACCTCGTCCATCAGCTGATGGAACTCGGTCCGTACTTCTTCGGTCATGTCAGCAGTGTGGCGTAAATCAACCCACCCGTCCGGTGATGTAGGCCTCCGTGCGGGGGTCGTCGGGGTTGGTGAAGATCAGCGAGGTCGGCGCGTACTCGACCAGCTCGCCGGTGCGGTGCCCGAGCTCGTTGGGCTGCACCGTGAAGAACGCCGTCATGTCGCTGATGCGAGCGGCCTGCTGCATGTTGTGGGTGACGATGATGATCGTGTACTCGGTCTTCAGCTCGGCGATGAGCTCCTCGATGCGGCCCGTGGCGATGGGGTCGAGCGCGGAGCAGGGCTCGTCCATCAGCACCACGTCGGGCTGCACGGCGATGGCCCGGGCAATGCACAGCCGCTGCTGCTGGCCGCCCGACAGGCCGTACGCCGACATCTTGAGGCGGTCCTTCACCTCGTCCCACAGCGCCGCCCGGGTGAGCGAGCCCTCCACCACGTCGTCCAGCTCAGACCGCTTCACGCCCGTCAGCCGGGGCCCGTACGCGATGTTGTCGTAGATCGACTTGGGGAACGGGTTCGGCTTCTGGAACACCATGCCCACCCGACGCCGCACCTCCACCGGGTCGACCTCGTCCTGGTACAGATCGACGCCGTGGTAGTGGATGGTGCCCTCCACGCGGGCACCCTCGATGAGGTCGTTCATGCGGTTGAAGCAGCGCAGGAACGTGGACTTGCCGCAGCCCGAGGGGCCGATCAGCGCTGTCACCTCGTGGGAGGCCACGTCCAGCGTGACGTCGCGCAGCGCCCGGAAGTCGTCGTAGTACACGTCGACGCCGCTGCATTCGAAGACGGTCTGGGCATCGTCGCGATGGTGGCCGACAGTGCTCACGTCGATGCGCGTCTGGGGCGACCCTGGAGTCGCCTCTGCCGACACAACTGATGCGTCTGGCTCTTGAGTCATCACCGCCTCTTCGGGTGTCACTGTCTCACCATTGCTTCTCGAATCGGTTGCGCAGATAGATGGCCAATCCGTTCACGGCCAGCACCAGCACCAGGATGACGACGCTGGCTGCGGCCGCGTTCACCCCCCAGTCGGCGCCGGGCAGGCGTGCGAAGTTGAAGATCAGCACGGGCAGCGCGGTGTAGGGGCCGGTGAAGGTCTCCAGCATGTTGGCGTCGCCGAAGCTGATGAAGCCCGTGGCGGCACCCACCAGGATCAGGGGCGCCGCCTCGCCGAGGGCGCGCGCCAGCGCCAGCACCGTTCCGGTGAGGATCGTGGACACCGCAGCAGGCAGGACCTGGCGTGAGAGCACCTCCCACTTGGTGGCCCCCACACCGTAGGCGGCCTCGCGCAGCGAATCGGGCACGGCCTTGAGCGCCTCCACCGAGGTGATGACGATGATCGGCAGCACCAACGCCGCCAGCGTCATGCCGCCTGCGATCACCGTCGCGCCCTTGGAGAAGTCCTCCAGCGCCTTGACGAACACCACCAGCCCGAGCAAGCCGTACACGATCGAGGGCACGCCCGCCAGGTTGCGGATGTTCAGCTCGACGATGCGGGCGAAGCGGGAGTCCTGGGCGTACTCGACGAGGTAGATGGCGGTGGCGACGCCGATCGGCACGGCGAACACACCCGTGACCAGCGCCACCTGCAGGCTGCCGATGATGCCCTGCCAGACGCCCGCCTCGGCAGCCGAGCGCTGCGAGAAACCGTGGGTCAGGAAGTACCAGAGATTGCCCGACAACACATCCCAGCCGTCCACGATCATGACGCCGAGCAGCACGGCCAGGAAGCCCGTCGCGAACACGGTGGCGCCGATGAGCAGCCACTTGAAGACGGCGCCGCCCACGTCGGCCCCGGGGCGGCGATGCAGCGCATGACTGGTGGCGATGGCGGCGGGCGAGGTCAGCAACATCAGTACCTGTTCTGCAGCCGGCGAACGATCACGTCGCCCGCCATGTTGAGCACCAGCGTCATGGCGAACAGCAGGGCGCCGAGGAAGTAGAGGCTCTGGAACGCCAGGTTGTTGCCGGCCACCTGGTCGGTGCCCAGGCCCAGCGCCGCCATGGCGGAGGTGAGGGTGCCGCCGGACTCGAACAGCGACAGGTTGAACAGCGATGTGTCACCGCCGCCCGACGCAATCGTCACCACCATGGTCTCGCCGATGGCCCGGCTGAAGCCGACGATGGTGGCGGCCATGAGGCCCGACATCGCCGCCGGCAGCACGACTCGGATGGAAGTGGTGACCCTGCGGGCGCCGAGGCCGGCCGAGGCCTCTCGCAGCGCCGCCGGGACCGCCCGCAAGGCGTCTTCGGAGATGGAGGCGATGAGGGGGATGACCAGCAGGCCCACCGCGATGCCCGCCGCCAGCTTGTTGAAGAAGTTGATCTCGCTGAAGAAGTTGGTGAGGATCGACGGGGTGATGAAGCTGATGGCGAATACGCCGAGCACGACGCTGGGCACGCTGGCCAGCAGCTCGAGCGTGGGCTTCATCACCCTGCGCACCCTCGGGTGCGCGTACTCGGACAGGTAGATCGCCGCTCCGAAGCCCGACGGCACCGCCACCGCCATGGCGATCACCGAGATCTGCACCGAGTTCACCAGCAGGGTGGTGAGGTCGAACAGGCCCCGGCGGGGGAACCAGCCGATGTCGGTCAGCCTGGTGAGCTCGACCTGGCTGATGAACGTCCACGCCCCCGAGGCCACCGTCCAGATGATCAGCGCGCTGACCAGCACGGTGACCGTCGCTGCGGTCATGAACAGCCAGCGGACGGTGTGCGAGCGCACCCGACGCATACGCGAGGTCTGCAGGTCGGCAGCGGTCAGCTGGTCTTGTGTCATCAGAGCGTGTTGCTCATCAGAACGTCCTGCCCGTCAAAACGTCTTGCCCATCAGAACGTCGGGCCTGTCGTCAGGTTGTTCCAGTTGCTCCGAGACTGTTCCAGATCAGCGGGGCTGAGGTTGACATACCCGGCGTCGACCACATAGGTCTGGCCCTCATCGCTCAGCATGAAGTCGACGAACGCCTTCACGGCCGGGTCGGAGGCATACGCGGCGTCGATGTAGGTGTAGAGGAAGCGGGCGATCGGGAACTCGGCTGAGGCGATGGTCTCGGGCGTGGGCGCCACGCAGCCGTCGCCGCCGTCGACCTCCAGCAGCTTCACCTTGTCGCGGTTCTCGTCGGCGAACGCGAAGCCCACCCAGCCCAGGCTCGTCTGGTTGCCGGAGACCCCGTCGATGATCACGTTGTCGTTGGCGGAGGCGTTGTAGTCGGGCCGCACGGCGAAGTTCTCGTCGGCATGACCCTCCTCGACACGGTGCTCCCAGACGTGCTCGAGGGCGATCTCGATGAAGCTGTCGAACGTGCCCGACTCCTCGCCCGGAGCGAAGATCTCGAGCGCACCGCTGCTGAACGGACCAGTACCGCCCAGCTCGGCGTTCAGGGTGTTCGCATCAGCCCAATCACCGAAGCCGGTGGCCTCGTCGCCGACCAGGCTGTACAGGTCCTCGAAGCTGAGGCAGTCGATCGCGTCGTTGCCGGCCGCGGTGACCACCGAGATGCCGTCGATGGCGACGCGCAGCTCGATGAACTCGATGCCGGCGGCGTTGATGTCGGCGGCCTCGGAGTCTTGGATCTGGCGTGAGCTGTTCCAGACCGGCACCTCGCCGGCCGCGGCGGCCTTGTGACCGTCGCCCGATCCAGGACCGGCAACCGAGAACGCCACACCGGGGTGCGCCTCGGCGAAGGCCTCGGCCAGCAGGTTCGTGATGGGCTCCACGGTGGACGAGCCGGTGACGCTGATCGAACCGCTGAGTTGGTCATCGGCCCCAGACCCGGTGGCGGTGCCCGCTTCAGCTGACTCGCCCCCGCACGCTGCGGCGACCAAGGCGAATGCGAAGAGCGTCGCCACCAGCTTGAGCCAGTTCATTCGCATGGACGCGCACGCTACGAGCGGCCTGTGACATCGCCGCGGGTTCGGGGTGAACGGCGGGAACGGATGCCGTGAACAATCCGTGAACGCGCCTGGCCGCCTCGACCGAGGCTGCGCTGCATCGGACTATTCGGCGTCGTCCTCTTCGGGCATGCCGAGGTCCCAGTGCAGCTCGTAGTTCTCGCGCTCGGCGTCACGCACGACCCGCTCGCGGTTGCGGCGGAATTGCGGGTCGTGAGGCGGCAGGAGCTGCAGGCGCGCGTTGGTCCTGCGGCGGAACTCGTCGACGGCCGCTTCTTCGCCGTAGATGCCCTCGATCTCCCAGTGCGGTGCGACGGGGCCCAGGTAGATGATGCGGATGCCGACCTCAGGCGGGAGCTGCTCGGCTTCGGTGGCGATGTCGGTCACGGCGGTCCTTGTCTACGGTGGCGCAAGGGTACCGACGCGCTACCTGAGAATTCGATGAGAGTCGGCGAATCAGGGAACCGGAGGCACCCCTGCGGCGTTGGTTCTCATGATGTTGCAGATCAATCCGGTCTATGAGCCGCAGATGTCCCAGGGCTCCGAGAGCCTGGCCGCGGAGTGGGTCACGTTCCGCAGGTGTACCGACATCGATCCCAACGTGTTCTTTCCCAATGACGGTGCCGGCGTGATCGTGGCTCAGAAGGTGTGCGCCGAGTGCCCGGTGGCCGACGCCTGCCGTGAATACGCGCTGGCCAACAACATCACCCACGGCGTGTGGGGCGGGACATCGGAGCGGCAGCGCCGCCGGATCCTGCGGGATCGCCGCCGGGCAAGCAAGGCCGCCCGCGCTGCCTGACTCAGCAGCGGTGAATCAGGAGTCGCTCGACGAGCTGTCGCCGGATGCCTTGTCGCCGGCCGCCTTGTCCTCGTCGTTCACGCCCTCACGGAACTCGCGCTGAGCCTGGCCCAGCGAGCGCGCCAGCTTGGGCAGCTTGGCGCCTCCGAACAGCACGAGCACGATGATGAGCAGGATGAGCAGTTCGGGCGGTCCGAGCGCGATTGCCATCACGCTCGCGAGCGTACCAGTGCCCGCTCAGACCGGTAGCCGAGTCGGGTCAGCCGGCGGCGGCCTGCGGCGTCAGCCGGCAGCGGCGCGCCTCGTGAGGGCTCGCTGGCGGCGCACGCGGCGGCGTTCCCGCTCGCTCATGCCGCCCCAGATGCCGAACTTCTCGCTGTTCTGGAGTGCGTATTCGAGACATTCGTCGCTGACGACGCAGCCGCGGCACACCGCCTTGGCCTCACGGGTGCTCGCCCCGCGCTCGGGAAAGAACAGGTCGGGATCGACCCCGAGGCAGTTGGCCTCGTCCCACCAGTTCCCTGCTGGTAGCTCGACTGCTACGTCAGTTGCGAATGCCATCGGCCCTCCCCGCGTTCCGCTCGGCGGCCGTGTCCGCTGCGCTCATTGGCGGCCGAGATTGCTCACCTGTAATTACAGGTGTGTGACTTGCCATTGAACCCCATGGGTGTGACATGCGCAAGCGGCAATTTCGGCCGTCGCTGGTCAGCGGCGCGGGCGCTCGTCGGGCATCGCTGCGGACTCGCTCAGATGGACGTCGCCGACCAGCGCACCGGCCAGCGGAACCTCGGTTGCAGAGCGGTAACGCACGGTGACGCGCACCAGTTCTGCGGTGACGTGTCGCTCCAGTTCCAGCCGGTCCGGATCGAGCGGCGCAGCCTGCACCACGGCCTCGCGGACGGCGTCCATCGACGGCTCCACTGCGGCGATGCGTGCGCCCACCCGGGCCGCATGCGACACCAGCACCGCGTCACGCGCGACCAACGCCGTCTGCACGATGCACATGAGCAGCAGCACCAGGAAGGGCAGCAGCAGGGCCAGCTCCACGGTGGCCTGTCCGCATTCGGGCGTCGTGCGTGTGCCCAGTGGCGGAGCCGGCGGCGCTGTTCGCCTCGCCGGGCTCGATCTCAGGAGATGGCCTTGGTCAGGTAGTTGAAGACCGCGTCGAGCAGGCGGCCGATCTTGCCGGTGCTGGTTGCCCAGGCAGTGACCGCCGCGACGAGCAGTGCGATGGCGCCGGTGAGCAGCGCGTACTCGGCCGTGGTCTGCCCGGCCTGGTCGGGTGCGAGCCGGTGGGTGCGGCGCACCTGATGTTCAGAGCGGATGGTTGAGCGTTCGGGCATGGGAACTCCTTCTGTTGTTGATGAGGTAGGTCAGCCGCCGAGGGCCGCGACGAGGACCGGCACGATGGCGACCAGCCCGAGCGCCGGGAGCACGCACAGCACGAGCGGGAACAGCAGCAGCACCGGCAGGCGGCGCACCTTGCCTTCGAGCCGGCGGCGGCGGTCGTCGCGCAGCTCCCGACCGAGGCGTTCCATCTCGGGCGCCAGCGGGATGCCGGTGCGCATAGAACCCGTGACCGCAGCAGCGAAGGCGCGGGCGCGCGGGCCGCAGGTCTGCCCGAACTCCTCCAGCGTCTCGTCGAGCTGTCTGGCGGCCTGTCCGGCCAGCCGGCGCCTGATGGCGCTCGCCCCGTCGAGATGGCCGAGTGCGAGCTGCAGCGAGGCGATGATCGACAGCCCCGACGTCAGGGCCACGTTCATCACGTCGACGACCGCCCGGAGCTCGGCGGCCATGTGATCGGGGTGAACGCGGCGCAGCCAGCCGGCAGCCCTGTCAGGCGCCGCGAGCTGCAGCACGCGACGACGGCCGGGATCAGGCCGGGTCACGTAACCGCCCCAGCACACCGCGGCTGCTGCCAGGCCGCCGATGACCACCGGATTCGACAGCACCACGCTGTTGACGACCAGCGCGCCAGCCGGGGAACCCGTCATCCCGGCAGGGTCCAGGCCGGCAGCCAGGCCGGCAGGCGGCAGCACCGCAGCCAGGCCGGCGATCATCGCAGCGCCCTCGCGACCGTGGCGCGCATCCACGACACGCCCGCCAGCTCGAGCAAGAGCGCTCCGCCGACGCAGAACCAGCCCAGCGGGGTAGCGGTGAGCACCCGGGCAGCAGCGCCGCCCTCGGCGAGCAGCGCCAGCGCGACCGCCCACGGCAGTGCCGCCACCACCCAAACCGACGCACGGGCCTGTGCCGCGTGAACCTGAGCCTCGGCGGCCATGTCGGCGTGGGCCCGGACCGTCGCAGCGACATGATCAAACAGCTGCGGTTGCGCGCCCACCCGATCCGAGGCCAGCGTGACTGCCGTGGAGAGCAGCGCTGCCTCCGAGGTCTGCTCGCGCGCCGCCCAGCGCTGCACAGCACGGCTCAGCGTTGCCCCGCGCTCGTGCTCGGCCGCGATCTGCTCCACCGGTGCGCGCATGGGCCCGGCGGCGGCGGACCGCAGCGCCTGCAGCATCGTGTCACCGCCGCCCAGCCCGCGTGACACCGCGGCGCAGAAGTCGCCGATGCCTGCCGAGCGAGCTGCGAGCGCCATCGCGCTGCGCCGCCGGTCTCGACGCCGACGAAACCACTCGCGTGCCGCCGGCGACGTGACGCCCCCCACGCAGGCCAGCAGCACGATCAGCTTCACCACGGAGGCGCAGCACCGAATTCCGCACCGAGCCGCGCGAAATGCCGCACGCCGAATGACAGCGTGGAGCCCTCGCGTGGAGCCGGCGGCGTGTACATCAGGCGACCGCCGCCGCAGGCGTCGCCGTTATTGCGAGCGAGCCGTCACGGCGCACTTCGTAGATGGCGCCGACCGTCCTGCGCCCAACCGTGCCGCGGCTCATGTGCACCAAGCCGTCGAGCACCGACGCGATGTGTGCGGCCACATCGCCGACCGCGCCGCCGGCGCGGGCGAGCTGCTCGAACCGCCACAGCGCATGCGCCGGGTCGTCGGCATGCAGCGTGGACAGCGAGCCCCGATGACCGGTGGTGAGCGCCTGCAGCAGCGCTGCCGCTTCGGGGCCGCGCACCTCGCCGATCACCAGGCGATCGGGCCGCATCCGCAGCGCCGCAGCCACCAGCTCCGCCATCGTCACCGCGCCGACGCCGTCGACGTTGGGCGGCTGACCTTCCAGGCGCACGGTGCCGGCACCGAGCCGGGGCAGCTCCGCGGCTTCCTCCACCACCACGAGCCGCTCCCGCTCGGCCACCGTGGCCAGCAAGCTGGCCAGCAGCGACGTCTTGCCGGTGCTGGTGGGGCCGAAGACGATCAGGTTGGCCCGCTGCGCGATGAGACGGTCGAGGCAGGCAGCGAATCCGGGGCCGGCCAGCTCGTCGAGGCGGCGGGCACCGGCGGGGAAGCGGCGCAGCGTGATGTAGGGGCCGTCCACCGCCACCGGCGGCACGGCGATGTGGCAGCGGGTGCGGTCGTCGAGCCGCACGTCCACCATGGGAAGGCGACGGTCGACACGTCGCCCCGTCGGCCCCAGCAAGTACTCGACCAGGCGGTGCACCTCAGCGGTGCTGATCCGGCCTGCTGCGGTCAACATGCCGCGCCGCTCGATGACGATCGGGCCGGGGCCATTGATCATCACCTCGGTCACCTCGTCATCGGCCCAGATCTCCGCCAGCGGCCCGATGCCCGCAAGGCGGGCCAGCACCTCGGACACGAGATCGGCCGCGTGGTGGCGATCGAGCAGCGGGGCGGCTCCCTCGACCGCGGCGGCCACGTCGCGGGCTGCCGGCGCAGGCGCCGGGAGGAAGCGTTCGTGGATCTCCTCCACGAACGCCGGGTCGGCTGGCATCCGGCCTGACGGGTGGCGGGCAACGGCACGCGCGATGCGGTTCACAGGAACGCATCCAGCGATCGCGCCGACTTCGCGCAGCGGTCCAGCAGCAGGCCGGCGTCGGCCCAGCGCGAGACCGAGCGATCCACGGCCACGACCGCATCGGCATGCCGACCCAGCGCGGCTTCGATGTCGGCGAGTCCCAGCGCGCGCTGCGTGTCGGTCAGCACGATCACGTCGTCGACGTCGGACACGAGCTCACGGGCACGGTGCAGCGCCTGGTAGCAGCAAGTCATGGTGAGCAGGCGCCGGACCCGCGAGCCCGCCACCCGCTCGAGGGCTCCCCTGCCGCGCCCCGCATCGATGATGTTGACCCGCGGCTTGCCGGCGAGCAGCGACCACAGCGTGCCCAGCCGGCCGTCGTCGATGTCGCCGCGGCCACGCGGCAGCAGGCTGATGCCCGGCGCGACATCCACTGCGAGCGCAGAGGCCGCGCCCAGCGACAGTTCCGCCGCCGCCGTCCACTCGGCGATTCCCGGCAGATCGGGGGCAGTGCCCAGCACGACGCCGAAGTCGCCGGTCAGATCGACAAGAACCACATCACGGCCGGCGCGCTTGGCACTGCTGGCGGCGAGCAGCGCAGTCACGGTGTTGCCGACGCCGCCCTTGGCGCCCACATAGGCATAGATCATTGGTGCTCCTGAATACATGAAAACAAATGAAATTTATCGTGAGCACTGACCTTGGCCGATGCGCGGGCGCGCGATCAACTGGTTTTTCGGCGGACCGGCTCAGCCCCTCGCCCGACCGCTGGCGCGAACCGCGACCGTGGGCCAAGATGACGAGCGGAGGTGTCTGAGCGCCTGGTGGGCTCCCCCGCCTTCAAAGCGGGCGGGACGGGCGATCCCCGTCCGGCGGGTTCGATTCCCGTCCACCTCCGCCATTCGATGTCCGCCGATCAATCCGCGCTGCGTTCGGGAGATGTGCGCCTAGCATTCGCAGTGCCGGTGACCCCAGTCATCCCGCACAGTCATCTCGCATAGTCATCCCGCACAGAGGACGCTGCACCATGAAAAAGCTGTTGCTCGCCGTGATCGTCGGCGCTCTGATCGTCATCGTGGTTCGACGCCTGACCGACGCCTGATCCACCGCAGGCCGCCCGGGCGCGCTCGCGGCGGAGGAGGCAGGAATCTCCGCCGCTATGGCATCTCGATGGGCTGCACCTGCAGTGTCGCCGGATCGAGCACTGCCAAGCTGCCCGGCTCGCCGTTCGCGGCCAGGCCCACCACCTCGGCGGGGCGCCCGCGCCCGATGTCGAGCAGCGACGAGTGCGCCAGATGCCAGTGCCCGTGCACCACTAGCCGTGGCCCGGTACGACAGGCGGCCACGCGGACCTGCGCGCTGTTCGCCTCGCCGATCTGGGTGTCGCCCCGGCGGGCAAACCTGGATCCCTCGCCGACGAGCGCTCGATCGGGCACGTCGTGGCACACCAGCACGTCCAGCGGCTCATCGCCGAGCGCTTCGAGATCGCGCCGGCTGATCGTCTCTCGCGGGAACCAGCGCCAGCCCCGCCGGCGGTAGTGCCAGCCGGGCGACCAGGCACCGCCCAGTGCGCCGAAGCGCGAGCCGCCCCACACCCAGCGCGAGCCGCGGGCTGCCCACCACAGCATC
This sequence comes from Candidatus Poriferisodalis sp., assembly GCF_965208925.1. Taxonomy (GTDB): domain Bacteria; phylum Actinomycetota; class Acidimicrobiia; order Acidimicrobiales; family Poriferisodalaceae; genus Poriferisodalis. The sequence continues at coordinate 980,993 of NZ_OZ242364.1, forward strand.
GGGGCGATCGGGATCGGCGTCGCCGGTCCCCACAAGCCGTCGGGGTCCGGATCGAAGTCATGACAGGCGCGGCGGCGGTGCGCTGCAGCCGCGGCGGCCAGCTCGCCCAAGTGGTCGTGGTTGCCGTCGACGAAGACCCATGGCACGCCGCCTGCGGCGATCGCCTCGCACATCTCGGCGCTGGACGGATCGCCGGGTCGCCACCCCAGGTCGCCCACCTGCAGCACCGCCTCGCAGCCGTGCGCGACGGCGGCGGCTGACGCCCCGGCCGCTGTGTGCGCAGTGCCATGGATGTCGCCGCAGAGCAGGACCGAGCCGGCGCGGCCGTCTGATCGCAGCGCGCTCAGCTCGTCGATCTCGCTGCCGGACGCGGCGTCCGTCAGCACCGTCTTGCGCTCAGACGGACAGCAGGTCGCGTGCGCCGGTGTCGGTGCTGGGATGGCGCAGCTTGGACATCGCCCGGGCCTCGATCTGGCGGATGCGCTCGCGGGTGAGCTGGAAGTGCTCGCCCACCTCCTCGAGCGTGCGGGGCTCGCCGCGGTCGAGGCCGTAGCGGAGCTTGAGGATCTCGCGCTCGCGCTCGTCGAGCGGCGACAGCAGCCGGGTGATCTCGCTGGGCAGCAGCGTGGTGGCCGCCACCTCAAAGGGCGACTCGGCAGCCCGGTCCTCGACCACGTCGCCCAGCTCGGCATCGCTGTCCTCGCGCAGCGGCTCCGACAGCGACAGCGGCTCCGCGGCGAACCGCAGCGCCTCGGTGACCTTCTGCTCGGGCATGTCGACTTCGATCGCCAGCTCGCCCAGCGTGGCCGGACGGCCGTACTTCAGCTCGAGCCGGGAGCGGGCCTTCTGCAAGCGCGCCAGCGTGTCGCCCGCATGCACGGGCAGCCGGATCGTGCGGCCGGTGTTGGCGATGCCGCGGGTGATCGCCTGGCGGATCCACCACGTGGCATACGTAGAGAACTTGAAGCCCTTGCGCCAGTCGAACTTCTCGACCGCGTGCATCAGGCCCAGGTTGCCCTCCTGGATGAGATCCAGCAGCGGCAGCCCCGAGGCCTGGTACTTCTTCGCGATCGACACCACGAGCCGCAGGTTCGACTGCACGAACGTGCGCTCGGCACGGGCGCCCTCGCGCTGGCTGCGCATGAGCCGGCGGCGCTGCGCGCTCGAGATCTCGCGCGGAGACTCCAGCTGCTCCTTGGCAGCGATGCCCTTCTCGATCTGCTGGGCGAGCCGGACTTCGTCGTCCTTGTTCAGCAGGGGGTACTGGCCGATATCGGTCAGGTACAGGCGGACGAGATCCTCCTCGTCACGTTCGACCCTCTCTTTGGCCACCGCGCCACCTCGCTGGTCGTCCCCCGCTTGCTTGCCCACCGGCAGTCGCTGCTGCTTCCCCCGGTGAGGGGTGAGCGTACCTATCACTTGCCGCGATGCCTCCGCGCGGCGGTGCTTGCGCTGGCGCTTGCGCCCGGGCGGCGCGAGGGGCCTGGTACCCGTGCTTCAGACAGTTGCGGCGCTGCTTGCTTGAGTGCGGGGTTGCAGGGGCGCCGCAAAACTGCGCGCGGGCACCAGGCCCCTCGCGCCGCCCTCTGCGGACTGTGTCTTCGCCTCTGTGGTGGGTGTGGGGGGTGGGCGTAGGGTGAACTGGTGGCGGTGCGTGTGGGGCTGGCGCAGCTGAATCTTCGTCTTGGTGATCTGGATGGGAACGCTGGGATGGTCATGGCTGCCTATGACGAGGCCGTTGCCGCGGGGGCACAGGTGGTGGTGTTCAGCGAGTTGACGGTTACTGGGTACCCGCCTGAGGACCTGCTGCTGAAGCCTGCGTTCATCGAGAGGGCCGCGGCGGCGCTGGGGCGGATCGCCGAGCACACGGGGCCGGTGCCTGCGGTGGTCGGCTTTCCTGAGGGCACTGGCCTGGACGGGCCGGTGCGGTTGTGGAACTCGGCCGCTCTGTGCTCCCACGGTCATGTGCGGGGCATCTTTCGCAAGCACCTGCTGCCGAACTACGCCGTGTTCGACGAGCAGCGCTACTTCGTGCCCGGAACTGAGGCGGGGCCGTTGCTGCAGGTGGGCGATGTGCGTGTGGGTGTGTCGATCTGCGAGGACCTGTGGGGGCCGCCCCGGACTGCTGACGCGGCTGCTGACGACGGCGGACTGCCGTCGATCGTGGGAGGCGAGGCCGACACGAGTCCGGCGCTGGCACAGGTGGACATGGGCGCGCAGCTGCTCGTGAACCTGAACGGGTCGCCGTACCGGCGCGGGAAGCAGGCCGACCGGGAAGCCGTCGCCCGCACCCGCTCGGCGGCGCTCGGCGTGCCGGTGGTCTATGTCAACCAGGTAGGCGGCCAGGACGAGCTGGTCTTCGACGGCAGCTCGTTCGTGACCGATGCCGACGGCAGCGTGGTGTGTCGGCTGCCGGCGTTCGTCGAGCAGGTTGCGGTCTGTGACGTCGCCGTGCCCGCCAGCCCCGATACCGCCGCTCCAGCGGGATCAACAGACACAGAACGCGTCGGCGCGTCGGCGCGGCACAGCAGCCGAGCGGACGGCGGCGCTGCACACAATGCGCTGACGCCGCTGCTGGAACCACTGGAAGAGGTCTGGCGGGCACTTGTGGTCGCCACACGCGATTACGTGCACAAGAACGGCTTCAGCGATGTCGCGGTCGGCCTGTCAGGCGGCATCGACTCCAGCGCTGTCGCGGCCATCGCCGCCGACGCGCTCGGACCGCAGCATGTGCACGGCGTCTCGATGCCGTCGCGCTACTCCAGCGACGGTTCCCGCACCGATGCGGCCCAGCTCGCCGCCAACCTGGGCATCGACTTCCGCACGGTGCCGATCGAGCCGGCGCACGCTGCGCTCGCCGGGATGCTCGACACTCACACCGGCGGGGCCGACCCTGCCAGTGGTCCACCAGGCGATCCTGCAGCCGATCCTGCCGAGCTGGCGGCCGCCGACCTCACCGATCAGAACCTGCAGAGCCGCATCCGTGGCGTGCTGCTCATGGCGCTGTCGAACCGGTTCGGCTGGCTGGTGCTCACCACCGGCAACAAGACCGAGACCTCCGTGGGCTACACGACGCTGTACGGCGACACGGCAGGGGCGTTCGCCGTGATCCGGGACGTGCCCAAGCTGCTCGTCTACGAGCTGTGCCGCTGGCGCAACCGCCAGGGCGACGGCGAACGCATCCCGCAGTCCTGCATCGACAAGCCGCCCTCAGCAGAGCTGCGGCCCGACCAGCGCGACGACCAGAGCCTGCCGCCGTACGAGCTGCTGGACCCGCTGGTGGAGGCCTACGTGGAAGGCGACCTGAGCGCCGCCGAGATGCTCGAACAGCCTGAGCTGCTGGATCAGTACGGGGCCGATCCCGGCGTCGTGCACCGCATCACGCGGCTGGTCGACATCGCCGAGTACAAGCGGCGTCAGTCGCCGCCCGGTCCTCGCATCACTGCCAAGAGCTTCGGCAAGGACCGACGCATGCCGATCACGAACTTCTACCGCTAGGCCCCGGCGGGCCCGAGCGGGCAGGCTCAGGCCAGCGCCTCACCAATGGTCTGGCTCAGCAGGGCGGTCACCACGTAGGGATCGGCGTTGGCGTTCGGCCGGCGATCCTCGATGTAGCCCTTGCCGTCCTGATGGACCTGCCAGGGGATGCGCACCGAGGCGCCACGATCGGACACGCCGTAGCTGAACGTGTCGTAGCGCTCGGTCTCGTGCTCGCCGGTCAGGCGCAGCTCGATGCCGTGGCCGTAGCCGGCAATGTGCTGTTCAGGCTTGCCCGGCGCTCCCAGCGACTGAGCGGCCTTCACCACGGCGTCGTAGTTCTCGCGCATGGCCTTGGTGGACACGTTGGTGTGCATGCCCGCACCGTTCCAATCGCCCTGCATGGGCTTGGCGGCCAGGCTGACCTCGATCTCGTGATCCTCGCCGGCGCGGTACAGCAGGTAGCGGGCGAGCCAGATCTCGTCGCCCACGGTCAGCGCATCGCACGGGCCGATCTGGAACTCCCACTGACCGGGCATGACCTCGGCGTTGGTGCCCGAGATGTTCAGGCCCGCCTCGATGCACCAGGTGGTGTGCTGCTCCACGACATCACGGCCGTGGATGCGCAGCGCGCCCACGCCGCAGTAGTACGGCCCCTGAGGGCCGGGGAAGCCGTTGGGCGGGAAGCCCGAGGGCCACTTCGTGACCGGGTCGAGCATGGTGTACTCCTGCTCGAGCCCGAACCAGAAGTCCTGATCGCCGTACTTGTCGAGGATCGCCCGGGTCTTGGCCCGCATGTTGGTGGGGTGCGGCTCCATCGTCTCTGGCAGGAACGTCTCGCACATCACCATGATGTCGTTGCCGCCCCGCAGCGGATCGGGGCAGGTGTAGACCGGCTGCAGCACGACGTCGGAGTCGCTGCCTTCTGCCTGGTTGGTGCTCGAACCGTCAAAGCCCCAGATGCCCGGCTCGTCGCCGTCGGCCAAGACTCTCGTCTTGGAACGAACCTCGGCCGTGGGCTCGGTGCCGTCAGTCCAGATGTACTCGGCCCGGTAGGTCACTGCATGCTCCTTCGCTGAATCAATCGCATGGAAGTCAACTCTCCGTCCGCACGATACAAACCACCCAGGGTTTCCGGGCCATTGCCCAATTGTGAACAGCGCGTGAAGCTCGCCCTCGCCTCTGGATCGAGCACCGAAACACCGCCGAAAATGGGGACTCAGCCAAATGGGGCGCGCCACGCCCCGCTGCGGGCCCAGCCAGCCCGCGGGCCCGACCAGAGGGGAAGGCCACTGTGACGATTCCAGAACGGGAACGACCCCAGGACTACGTGCTGCGCCGCGTCACCGAGCGGCGCGTGCGGCTGATCCGCCTGTGGTTCACCGACGTGGCGGGGCAGCTCAAGTCGTTCGCCATCTCGCCGGCAGAGCTGGAGGCGGCCTTCACCCAGGGCATGGTGTTCGACGGGTCGTCCATCGAAGGCTTCAGCCGCATCGCCGAAGCAGACATGGTGGCCGTGCCCGACCCCGAGACGTTCGAGCTCATGCCGGCTCGCAACGGCAGCAGCGACGAGATCTCCGCCCGCATGTTCTGCGACATCACCGGGGCCGACGGCACCCGCTTCGACGGGGATCCCAGGGGTGTGCTGCGCCGGGTCATGGACCGGGCGCGCGACGCCGGCTACACGTTCTACGTCGCGCCCGAGATGGAGTACTTCCTGTTCGAGCCCGACCGGGTGGACGGGCGGCCGGTGCCGCTCGACGCCGGCAGCTACTTCGACCTGACCACTGCCGACATCGCGTCCGACATCCGCCACCGCACGCTGAGCGCGCTGGAGACCATGGGCATCCCGGTCGAGTACTCGTTCCACGAGGACGCGCCGTCGCAGCACGAGATCGACCTGCGCTACGCCGACGCACTCACCATGGCCGACAGCGTGATGACCTTCCGGCTGCTGGTACGCGAGATCGCCTTCGAGCACGGCGTGCACGCCACCTTCATGCCCAAACCGCTCGCCGGGGTGCAGGGCTCGGGGATGCACACCCACATGTCGCTGTTCGCAGACGGGCGCAACGCATTCAGCGACGAGAACTCGGCCGACGGGCTGTCCGACGTGGCACGGGGCTTCGTGGCCGGGCTGCTCAGCCACGCCCGCGAGATCACGGCGGTCACCAACCAGCTCGTCAACAGCTACAAGCGGCTGATTGCCGGGTACGAGGCGCCGGTGGCGATCTCGTGGGCCCGCAGCAACCGTGCAGCGCTCATCCGGGTGCCGCCGACGCGCAACGAGGGCGAAGAGGCGACGCGGGTGGAGTACCGGGCGCCCGACCCCGCCTGCAACCCGTACCTGGCGTTCGCCGTCATCCTGGCCGCAGGGCTGAAGGGCATCACCGAGGGCTACGAGCTGCCCCCCGAGACGCCCCCGTCCATCACCGGCTACAGCGACCACGGCGGGCCGGCCTACGGGCATCATCTGCCGGCCTCGCTGGACGAAGCGCTCGACGAGATGGAAGGCAGCGCGCTCGTAGCGGAAACGCTCGGGCAGCACCTGTTCCGATGGTTTCTGCGCAACAAGCGGCGAGAATGGTCGGCCTACCAGACGCAAGTGACCCAATTCGAACTGGACAACTACTTCGCTGCCGTGTGAGTTTCATGTACGCCGTCCACCCCGCCACGGTCAGCACCGAGCTGGCGCACTTCCTGGATCTCGGCGGCTACGCCTGGAAACCGGTGGCCACCGCAGCCGATGTCACCGCGGGCGCGCCACCCGAGGGCTGGGCGGGAGCGATCATCCGGCTGGGCGGCGGCGACCCGAACAGCGAGGGCCTGAGCAGCGGGGGCGTTGCCAGCGAGGGCGGCACAGATGCGGCCTGGACGGTGGCGCGGGCGCTGCGGGAGCACGCTGCGGCCACACTGCCGGTGCTGGTGCTGGTACGCGGCAATGCGCTCGACGAACTGACCATGCGCGACGAGCTCTTCGACGATTTCTGCCTCGACCCGTTCCACCCGCGCGAGCTCGAGGCCCGGCTGGCGCACCTGGCTGCCGCGTCGAACGGCGGATCGACCGAGATCATCGAATACGGGCCGCTGCGCATCAACCTCGACACATACGAGGCGGTAGTGGACGAGCGCCCGCTCGACCTCACCTACATGGAGTACGAGCTGCTGCGCTTCCTGGCATCGCAGCCGGGGCGGGTGTTCACCCGTGAGGCGCTGCTGAACCAGGTGTGGGGGTACGAGTACTACGGGGGCGCGCGGACCGTGGACGTCCATGTACGGCGGCTGCGGGCGAAGCTGGGCGAGGAGAACGCGGATCTCATCCAGACCGTGCGGTCGGTCGGGTACCGGCTCGGGACGTATCGCTGGCGCTAGCGGCTACACGTTGGTCTGGATGAGCGAGCTGCCTTCATGGCGCTCCTCGGCGTCGTCGGTGAGGAGCTTGCCGAGGGCCGCAGCCACTGCCGCCAGCGAGATCGTGATGATGAACGGGCTCAGCAAGAGCACGATCACGATGACAATGGCGCCGAACACGACTTGCAGCGTAGTTGGCTGCTATTCGGGGAGGTAGGCGATGGCTTCGATCTCCACCTCGGCGCCCAGGGGCAGGGCTGCCACGCCGATGGCGCTGCGGGCCGGGCGGTGGTCGCCGAAGGCTTCGGCGTAGATCGAATTGATGAGCGAGAAGTTGCCGATGTCGGTCATGAACACGAGGCACTTGACCACGTCGTCGAGGGTGCCGCCGGCCTCTTCCAGCGCCTCGACGACATTGGCGAGCACGACGCGGGCCTGAGACTCGACACCTTCCACAAGGGCACCGTCGGCCAGGCCGATCTGGCCCGAGACGAACACGAAGTCACCGGCTCGGTACCACTTCGAATAGTGAGCGACGGGTGCTGCCATGGGAATGCCCCTGCCTGTCAGGAAATGGTGCCGGTGTTGGAGGTGATGTGGTCGAGGGTCACGAAGATGGCCAGACGGCGCTCCTTGGCCATCACCCGGTCGTACTCGTCCCAGTCCTCGTGGGTGCCGCCGGCCGAGCGGAACACGTCGCGCAACAGCTCGGGAATGTCGGTGACGCCCTCAGCCGGGTCGTCGAGGCCGATGAGCTGCGCTGTGCCGTGCACGGCCACCCAGTCCCACCGGTGACGGAAGGCCACCGCTGCCCTTGGGTCGCTGCGCAGCAGGCGGGCCTTGCGGGCGTTGGCGCGCACCACGCAGGCGACGCTGGTCTCGCCGGTTACGGGGTTGTCCATCACGCCGGCGTTGATAATGGACACGTGCGGGCTTCCGTTGCTGTCTAGGCAGACGAAGCTGCACAGTCCGTTTTCTGCTGCTACTAGGCGGCGGAGCTTGTCTTGTGCTGGTTCAGCCATTGGGGATCGACGCTAGCGCTGTTGCTCGCGCGCTTGTCGGCCCGGGGGCGCTGGGCAGGCTCACCCGTGCGGATTCCTCGCCCGGGCTGATGCTTCACCCGTGCGGATTCCTCGCCCGGGGTGCGCTGGGGCAGGCTCACCCGTGCTTCAAACAGATGAAGCGCTTCGTGCACTTGTTGGGTGTGCTTGGGGCGCTTCATAACTGCGCGCGGGCGATCCTGCCCCAGCGCACCCCTCTTGCGCTGTTCGCCTTACCTGCCGGTGGGGAGGTGGGCTGGGGCGCCGCGGTTGAGCCAGGTGGCAGCTGCTACTGCGGCGAAGACTGCGTCGCCTGCCGGGACTGGCGGTCGCTGCGACGGTTCGATCGTGACTTGTATGTGGGGGGTGTCGGCGGAGCGGGCTATGCGGAAGCTGCGGATAGTGAGATCGTGAACCTCGCCGTCGGCGTCTACTGCAAGCGCCTCTGATGTGACCCAGCTCCAGGCCATGTGGCTGGCGCCTATTGCGTAGCTGCGCAGCGTCGTCATATCGAGCGGGTCGCCGGCATCCACCTGCACCTCGATGCCGGCCGGACCGACGGTGGCCTGGGCGAGGGCACCCTCGGAAGACGTGATCTCGACCGTGGTGGTGCCCGCGTTCAGCCACTTGCCGGATTGCAGCCGGTTCAGGGCCGTGGCCAGCATTTGGGCTTCGGCCCATACGGCTGCGCGGAGGTCCATCGATGTGGGCGGGCCTGGTAGGTCGACTTCGACGATCTCGGCGTTGGGCAGTACTGATTGCAGCACTTCGGTTGCGCCGGGGGTGCGGGCTATGCGGATGATGCCGGTGCCGTCGGTGTGTAGGCCTGCTGCTAGGGGTGGGCGTTTTGGGCCGCGCCGGACGGTGTCTTCTCGGGACCAGAGGACGCGGACTGGGTGGCCCAGGTCGTTGGCGAGGTGTTGGGCCTCGTCGCGGACCGGGGATGACTTCTTGCCGCCGAAGGCGCCTCCGTTTGCCAGCGGGTCGGAAGGCTGGGCGCCGGGCTCGCACCAGGCGGCGTCGGTTTCGAGGTAGCCGGGTTCGGTCCAGCAGGTGGCGAGCCGTATGTCCCACTGTGTGCCTGGCGGGGGCTCGGGGATCTGGATGGGCGGTACGGGCTCGAGGGTGGTGCGGCGGCCCTGCACTTTGCCGGCTTGACGGCGGGCTTCGGTCAGGCTCTCGGCGTGAATCAGGCCGTCCGGCCCGGCTACGGCGGTGAGGGTGCCGGGTGGTGCGCCGTCTGCGCCGAAGTCGAGGGCGCCGAGCACGCTGACCGGCACAGACCGCTGGGGGCCGCCGGTCTCGATGCTGGCGCGGCGGGGGGCGGCTTCTGGATCACGGTCATGGGTCTCCGCTGACGGCGACGCGGCGTGGGCGGCTGCTTCGCGGATGGTCTGCCAGCCGGTGCAGCGGCACAGGTGCGCGGCCAGGGCCCTGTCGACCGTGGCGCGATCAGACAGGTCGGCACCGCGCCGTTCGTGGCCTACGAGACGGCACACGATGCCCGGTGTGCAGAAACCGCACTGGGTCGCGCCGCAGGCCAGGAATGCTCCAGACCACCGGTGCTGTTCGTCGGCGCTCAGACCGGCGGCAGTAGTGACGTGGCGTCCGGCAACGCGGCGGGCCGGGGTGACGCATGCCACACGGGGGGCGTCGTCGACGAGCACGGTGCAGCAACCGCACTGGCCCTGCGGGCTGCAGCCGTCGAGCACCGCCTCGATGCCGAGGCGGTCGCGCAGCACGCCGAGCAGCGTGTCGCCGTCATCGGGAACCTCGACGGCGCGGCCGTCGACCGTGAACGTGAGTGTTTCGCCGGCGCCCGCCCGAGGTGCCGCAGCTTCCGGTGAGACGTCGGACTCGGGGCGGCTCAGCTGAACGAGTTGCCGCAGCCGCAGGTGCGCTGCGCGTTGGGATTGTCGATCGCGAAGCCCGATCCCATCAGCCCGTCGGTGAAGTCGAGCGTGGCGCCTTCGAGCAGCTGCGCGCTCATAGGATCAGACACCACCTTGACGTCGCCATACGCCTGTGACATGTCGTCGTTGGCCACCTCGGAATCGAAGAACATCTCGTAGCTGAAGCCCGAGCAGCCGCCCGGCCGCACGGCGACACGCAGCGCCAGCTCGGTCTCGCCGCCCGCCTCGGACAACTCCTGAGTGATGAGCTCGTGCACCTTCTCGGCGGCGGTATCGGTCAGGGTGATCACAACAGCGACTCCCGAATCAGCCCCACATGGGCAAACGTTCTGCGACCGATGCTAGTGCCGCAACGCACAATTGCACCGGCGAGCATGCTGGGCCTCGGCACGTCGGCATTACCCTGCGCCCCGTGAGCGCGTCCACCGAGCTCCGAGCGAATGACGAGGCGATGATCGCCATCCTGCGGGGCGTCATGGATCCCGAGCTGGGCGACAACATCGTCGACCTGGGCATGGTGCGCAACGCCTACCGCGAGGGCACCACCGGGCACGTGACCGTGGCACTGACCACCGCCGGCTGCCCGCTGCGCGCCACCATCAAGCGAGACTGCGAGACGCGGGTTGCCGGGCTGGACGGCATCGAGCAGGTTCGGCTGCACTGGGACGAGCTGAACGCTGCCGAGAAGGCCCGGGTGATGGAGCGTGCCCGGCGCACTGCACGCGACAACGCTGCGCCGACGCAGGTGCACGCCAGCACCCGAGTACTGGCCGTGGCTTCGGGCAAGGGCGGCGTGGGCAAGTCGTCGGTGACCGTGAACCTGGCCGCAGCGCTGGCCGCACGCGGCTTCGTGGTGGGCGTGCTGGACGCGGACATCTGGGGATTCAGCATCCCCCGGATGCTCGGCATGGAGGGTCGCCTCGGCGCCCGCCCCCCGGCCGACGGCGAGGAACGGGGCAAGATCGTGCCCGACGAGCGCCCGGCCGGCGACGGCCTGCTGAAGGTCGTCTCCACCGGGCTGCTGGTGGAGACCGAGGAGACCGCCCTGATGTGGCGCGGTCTCATGCTCGCCAAGGCCGTGGAGCAGTTCCTGCACGACGTGGACTGGGGCGAGCTCGACTACCTGCTCATCGACATGCCGCCCGGCACCGGCGATGTGCAGATGGCGCTCGCCCGCCTGCTGCCCCAAGCCGAGATGCTGGTGGTGACCACCCCGGCGCTCAGCGCGCAGAAGGTGGCAGTGCGCGTGGCCGACATGGCCCGCCGCAGCCACATGCCGGTCGTGGGCGTGGTGGAGAACATGGGTGCGTTCACTGCACCTGACGGGCAGCAGTGGTCGTTCTTCGGCGAGGGCGGCGGGGAGCGCCTGGCAGCCGATCTGGGCGTGCCGCTGCTCGGCTCGATCCCGCTGGAGCCTGCGGTGTCTGCCGGCGGCGATGCCGGCGAGCCGGTGACCGGCGATGGAGCCGGCGGGCCGGCAGCCGGGGTGTTCGAGGCGATCACCGAGCTGCTGGTGACCGAGATCTGCCCGCCGGTGGACATGGGCACCTGCACCGCTCGCATGGACGGGCCGATCCCCGTCACGCTGGGTGCTCGTCGCTGACTCGCCCGGAGTGCACAGGGGCGACGGCGCCCGTGCTTCAAACAGATGAAGCGCTTCGTGCGCGGGCTGGATGTGCTTGGGGCGCTTCATAACTGCGCGCGGGCGCCGTCGCCCCTGCGCCCCCCTCGTTGGTCTGTGCGTTTGAGGTGCCGGTAGGGTCCGGGCGATGAGGCCGCCGTCGGTGAACGACTTGGCGCTTTCCATCGCGGACGTCGGCCTGCCGCATCCGTTGCTCGTGATTGCCGCGCGTGCCGCCGTCGCCGCCGGTGATCCTGACTCGGCAGCTTCGGAGGCGCATCGACTGCGCAGGAGCCTGCTGGGCCCGGCAATCAATGCGACTGGCGTGTTGCTGCACACCAACCTGGGCCGAGCACCGCTGGGGCTGGAAGCTGGCGTCGGCGGGCCGGTGCGGTTCAGCAACCTGGAATTCGCTTTGGCGTCGGGCCGGCGCGGCTCGCGCACCACGCACGCTTCGCTGCTGCTGGCGACGCTGACTGGTGCGGAGGCGGCGCTGGTGGTCAACAACTGCGCCGCCGCGGTGACGCTGGTGCTGGCGGCGCTCGCGCGTGACCGCGGTGTGGCCGTGTCGCGGGGCGAGCTGGTGGAGATCGGCGGCGGCTTCCGGGTGCCCGAGGTGATGGAGCAGTCGGGCGCACGGCTTGTGGAGGTGGGCACCACCAACCGAACCCGGGCCGCCGACTACCGGGCCGCTGCCGAGCGAGACGATGTCGCGCTGCTGCTGAAGGTGCACCCGTCCAACTACCGCATCACCGGTTTCACCGAGGAAGCGAGCGTGGCCGACCTGGCGGCAATCGGGCCGCCCGTGGTGTCCGACCTGGGCTCGGGCCTGCTGGACGAGCGCTGCGATTGGCTGGGGCAGCGGCCCGACTGGCTGGCCGGCGAGCCGGGTGCCCGCCAGACGCTGGCAGCGGGAGCGGCGCTGGTGACGTTCTCGGGCGACAAGCTCATGGGCGGACCCCAGGCCGGCATCATCTGCGGCCGGGCCGACCTGATCGCAGCCTGCGCAGCGCACCCGCTGATGCGGGCCTTCCGGCCCGGATCGCTGGTGCTGGACGCGCTGCAGTCGGTGGCGCTGGCATACCTGCGCCGCGACGCCGATGCGATCCCGTTCTGGCGCATGGCCAAGGTGCCGGCGGAGGAGTTGGCCCAGCGGGCCGATGCGCTCGGCGTGGGCCGGCCGTCGCGAACGACAGCGCTGGCCGGTGCCGGATCACTGCCCGGCCAGGAGATCCCCTCCGCGGGCGTCGAGCTCGACGGCGACTACGCGGCTGCGCTGCGTGCGTTCGACCCGCCGGTCATTGCCCGCGTCAACGAACAGACCACCGTGATCGACCTGCGCACGGTCGATCCCGCCGACGACACCGTCGTAGCGGCCGCGATCCGCCGAGCGCTCAGCGAGTAGCCGCGCATCGCTGCCATCCGCCGGCCGAGCGCCCGGTCATCGCAGCCAGGTGTCTTACCCTTGTTGACCGATCACCTCGATGGGGATGCAGGCATGCCACGGCGCGGAAAGACAGACGGTCTGTGCCGGTGTAGTAGTCGGTATTCAGGTCGCAAGACGGGGCGGGCGCTGCTGGCATTGGCGCTCGCGGCGACCGTGCTCGTCACGGCGCACGACCCGGCATCGGGCGCAGCGGCAGACGTGGAGACACCCACTCGCCTCTCGGGCACCGACCGCTACACGACCGCCGTCAAGATTGCCGAGGCCTACGTGACCGAGGTGGAAAGCGACTCCGGCCAGGCGGACGTCAACACCGTCATTCTCACCTCGGGCCTCGACGAGCACTTCGGCTTCACGCTGCCCACACCGGCGCTCGCAAGGCTGCACAGGGCACCGGTGCTGCTGACTGCGACCGACGAGCTGCCATCTACCGTTGCCACGTTCCTCGCCCGCCCTGCCATCACCACCGTCTACATCGTGGGCAACGAGGACGTGGTGTCGGCCGATGTCGAGGTCGCAGTCGCCGCCATCAACGGCGTGACGGTCAACCGCATCGCCGAAGTCAGCACTGCCGCCGACGCCGCTGTGGCGATCGCCGGACTGGTGGGCTGGTCGCCAGGGTCACCGGGAGAGATCCCGGGCAGAGGCCGCACGGCGCTGCTGGCCACCGGCGACAGCTTCGCCGACGCGCTCGCGGCCGGCCCGCTCGCCTACCGCGGCGAGCATCCGATCCTGCTGACCCCCACTTCCGAGCTGCCAGCGGCAGTGTCGACGTTCCTGCGCGACAGCCTCACTGACCACGTCGTGATACTGGGCGGCACTGCGGCAGTGAGCACCGCAGTCGAGAACAGCGTCACCGCCATGGGCATCAGCACGCAGCGCTGGCGCGGCGCCGATCGCTTTGCCACGGCGATCGACATCGCCGAGGAGCTGCTGGGCACCGACTCGCCGCAGGCTTGCTTCGACGACAGCGGCGACGTCGGCCTGGCGTCGGGATGGCGCTCGCCCGATGCCATCGCCAGCGGGCCGCTGCTCGGCGAGCTGTGCGCGCCGCTGCTGCTGACCGGGCGTGATGCCCTGCCGTCGACGGTCGAGGAATTCCTGAAGTCCGACGACTACGTGACCGGCGACGCCGCCGGCAAGCTGCGCATCACGGTGTTCGGCGGAACAGCGGCGGTGGGGAGCCGGACGCTGGACAGCGCGGCGAGGGCAGCGACGCTGGTGGCCTTGGGGGCGACCCTGGAGGCGTTCGACGGCGGATGCCACATCACCGTCAGCTTCGCCGCGCCGGTACGCGCCGACGACGCCGCCAATGTCGCCAACTACTTCAACGGCAACGTGCCGTTCAGACCCGAGGAGGTGGAAGGCCTCATCGACACCGGCAACGACACGAGCACCAGCAAGGCCGTGCTGACGCTCGCCGGTGCGCTGCTCGAAGCCGGTGCAACCGTGCCCACCGGTTGCGCTGCGCCGCTGCAGGGCCGCGACCGCATCGGCATCCTCGACGGCAAGATCAGGATGGCGACGGGCAGCCGGCGCGTCGGCCGCGTCGAGTACTTCGTGGCTGCCGACGAGACACGGCCGGCGCTGACGCTGAACGCGGCGCAAGGCAGCAGCAAGATCTGGATCGAATCCGATGAGCCGCTGCAGGCTCGTGACAACTCCGTGACCGTGACGTTCCGACGCACCGGCGTCACCACTGTGACGGAACAGGTGACGGTGCCCGCCGGGGTCATCAGGTTCGACGTGGATGTGCCGAGTTCATTCGGCGACGGTCTCAAGATCGGCGACAGCATCTCGATCGCCGCCAGCCGGCTCAGCGACCTCGCGGGCAACGCGGGCAGATCGATCAGGCGGGTCGTGACCCGCGACACCACAGCGCCACGCGTCAGCCGGATCACCGTGACCGAACCGCATCCGGTCTCCCAGGCATCGGTGACGCTCCCCGCAGGCGACGCCCAGTTCCCGAGCGATGCGCTGAGGATCATCGCCAAGCCGGCTACCGCCATCGACGGCACGGTCGGCAACGAGTGGACCATCGACATCGACGTGCGCAGCCGCCGCCCGAGCAGCTGGTCGGTCACCCAGACCACATCGGTGCAGGTGTCCGTGCCGAATCAGCGCATCTTGGTTGTGGCGCTGTCCAATACCACCGAGGCGGCAACCATCGGCGAAGTGGCCGACGACCTCGAGGCCCGTCGCGAATTCACCCGGCTGTTCACCATTGAGCGGCTGGGCGTCGACTTCGATACGCCGATCGACACCGGTGGGCGCAAGCGGTTCACCGGCGGTGCCAGCACCGTGGACCTTGCCCTCTACTGGACCGAGGTAGCCCAGGAATGCGACCTGGTGACCCTCGAGCAGCCACGGACGCGCCTGATCGAGATCGACGCCGACGGCGACGGCGCCACCGACTTCGCTCTCGACGGCTTCACCTTCGCCGACAGCGACGTCACCTTCGTTGACGGCGAACCCGATGGATCCGACTCCATCGAGCCGGACCGGGCCGCCTGCGATACGACCACTCCGGGAGTTCGCCCGGGAACGCTGGTGGCGCGCATCCAGTCAGGACGCGGCGACGGTCTGCCCAGCACACGGTCGCGCGCCTTCGTGCGGTCGGACGCCATCACCGACCTCGTAGGCAACCCCAATATCCGCCAGACCGTCTCTCGCTTCGAGAGCCCCTAGAGACACCGGCCCTGGGCACCGGCCGGGCAAGCTGGCAGCGTGCACATCGTCGGCACGGCAGGGCACGTGGACCACGGCAAGTCGACGCTGGTGCGCGCCCTCACGGGCACCGACCCCGACCGGCTGGCCGAGGAGAAGGAGCGCGGTCTCACCATCGACCTCGGCTTTGCGTTCTGCACGCTGCCGTCGGGCCGGCAGGTCAGCTTCGTGGACGTGCCCGGTCACATCCGCTTCGTGAAGAACATGCTGGCCGGCGTGGGGGCGGTGGATGCCTCCCTGTTCGTGGTGGCAGCGCCGGAGGGCTGGAAGCCGCAGTCGGCTGAGCACCTGGCGATCCTGGAACTGCTCGGCATCTCGCACGGCGTGGTGGTGCTCAGCCAGATCGGTCTCGTCGACGACGAGCTGGCCGAGCTGGCCCGGCTGGACGTGCTGGAACATGTCGACGGCACGTTCCTGGAGCACGCGCCCGTGGTGGCCACCGACGCCATCGACGGCACCGGTCTGGACGAGCTGCGCGGCGCACTCGACGACCTGTGCGCTGCCACGCCCACCGCAGCCGACCGCGGCCGGCCCCGCCTGTGGATCGACCGGTCGTTCGCGGCGACCGGGGCCGGACGGATCGTGACCGGCACGCTCGCGGGCGGCAGCATCTCAGCCGGCGACGAGCTGCGCACAGCACCCGGGGGCCGGGCGGCGCGCGTGCGGGCGATCCAGACCCAAAGCACCGCAGTCGAGCACATCGGCCCGGGGCACCGCGTCGCGCTCAATCTCACCGGCGTCGATGCCGACGACCTGGGCCGCGGCATCGCCGTGGTGCGACCTGACCAATGGCACCACACCCGCAGCGTGGACGTGGAGCTGGCTGTGCTCGATGGTGTGAGGAGCGATGTGACCAGGCGGGGCGCCTACGCCCTGTACCTGGGTTCAGGCGAGTGGCCGGTGCGGCTGCGCGTGCTCGGACCCGAGCGCATCGCCCCCGGCGAGACCGGGTACGCACGGCTGCACCTGCCGGTCGCGCTGCCCCTCGTGATGGGAGACCGCTTCGTGCTGCGCGACTTCGGCCGGGGACAGACCGTGGGCGGCGGCACCGTGCTCGATCCCGATCCGCAACTCCGCGCTGCGGTGGCCCAGCCGGACGCGCGCATCGAGCGCATGATTGCCGAACGCGGATGGATCGAGGCGACGCAACTCGAGCGGCTGACCGGCGAGCGGGTGGAGCCGGTGCTGGGCGGCTGGGTGGCGCCGCCGGAGCTCCTCGAGGCGCTGGTGGACGATCTTCGGCGACAGATCGAGCGCGCCGGCCCCCTCGGCTTGGATCTGGCCGGGCTCGACGAACGCCAGCGGCTGGCGGTGGACACGCTCGACGGCGTCGCCATCGATGCCGGCCGGGCCCGTCCGGCCGACGCCGCCGACGTCCTCGCAGACCATCCGGTCATCGCTGAACTGGCCGCGGCGCCGTTCTCCCCGCCCGCACCGAGCGGCGTCGGCCAGCGGGAGCTCCTGGCGCTGGCGGCGCGCGGCGATCTCGTGCACGCTGACGGGGTCTGGTTCGCGGCTTCCGCCATCGAGGCCGCGGCCGAGCGAATTGCCGGCCTGCTCAGCGCTCAGCCTGACGGCGTCACTGTGGCCGAGATCCGCGAAGAACTCGGCACCACGCGGAAGTATGCGCTGCCGCTGGTGGGCTACCTGGACCGGACGGGGGTGACGCGGCGGCGCGGGGATCTGCGCATCGCCGGGCCGCGGCTGCCCGAAGCATCGGGCTGAAGCGGGAGAGCGCTAGCTGCCGTCGGTGCGCAGCAGCAGCATGTTGCGGCGCTCGATCTCGTTGCGGCCGCCCCAGATGCCGTGCGCCTCACCGACGTCGAGCGCATGGTCGAGACAGTCGTTGATCACCGAGCACTGGCCGCAGATGGCCTTGGCTCGGGCTTCGCGCTCTGCCTTCTCGTCGCGCCGCTCGGTGCGGGGCGGCGGGAAGAAAACCGCCGCTTGAGGTCCTCTGCAGGCTGCCTTGTCCTGCCACTCATCGACCAGCAGAGCGCTCATATGTCCCCCTTGTCGGAGGGGACACTAGATCAGGAAAAATCGCTTGACAAGAGGTAAACGAAACCTCATTCGGTTTCGGAAACCGTCGCATCACCCCGTTTTCGGCGCATCTCGCGGTAGTCGACAGCCGCACCTTCGAGCGGTTCCACCTCAAGCACCACCCCGCTCAGGCCGCTGACGCGCAACGGCTCCCCCGCTTGCAGCGGCGTGAGACGGTTCACGCGGGCCCGCCAGCGGGCGCCGTGCACCTCGACGGTCCCGTCGGGGTCGACGTCGGTCACCGCTGTGCCTTCCACCCCGATCAGCCACTCCCGCCCCACGGTGGCGGTGCCGTAGCGGGTACGGACCAGCGCAGGCAGGCCCGACAGCACGAAGGCGCCGACGCCGACCAGACCCACCAGCAGCGGGATCCAGCTCATCGAGTGCTGGCCGAACAGCGTCAGCGAGCCGGCAAGCAGTGCCCCGCCGCCCGCCGCTGTCCAGAAGCGCGGCACACCGGTCTGGATGTCCACCGCGAACGCCACGAAACCGGCGATGAGCAGCACCAGCGCCCACAGCCGGATGTCGAGCGTCCCCAAGCCGTACGCGGCGAGCAGCCCGCACACCGCGGCGACCATGGCGGCGATGCCGATGCCGCCGGTGTAGAAGTCGAGCAGCAGCAGCGACAGCCCGGCCAGCAGCAGCAGGTAGGCAACCGCCGGGCTGGCAGCGGTGTGGAAGAGCCCGTCGATCAGCGGCAGCTTGACGAACGACACCACCACGTCCTCGGCCGGCGCCCGCCGGACCACGCCGTCGTCGCCGGTCACGTTCTGGCTGATCGGCGGCAGCAGGCCCTCATCGGACATCGCGAAGAGGAACTCGCCGATCACCGGCGCCGTGCTGTGGGTGAGGCCTGCGCCCTTCGCCGTGTCGGCGTCGTAGTAGCGGACGCTCGTGCCCGAATGCAGCCCGTCGCCTTCGTGGCTGTGAACATCGCCCGCCTCAACGCCATGAGCGCCAGAGCTGTGCTGGCTGGCGTGCCGCGAGCCGGCACCGTGGGCATGAACGAGGCCGTCGACCGCGGTGAACTCGCCGAGGCGACCGCCGGGCGCGATCGCGGCGAAATCGGCTGTCGTGGCCAAGTGGGCGGCACCGCCGAGTGCCTGCGCCCCGCTGGGACCCACCCACACCCCCACCGGCAGGTGCGCGAGACGAACGCTGTCGAGCAGGTCCACCAGCGCGTCGTCGTCGATCGTGGACCCGGCGCTGTCGATCTGCAGCACCACGCCGATCGCGTGGAGCCCGTCCGCGGTGACGAGCTGGCGCTTGATGTACGAGGCCATGATCGGATCGATGAGCCCGTTCACCTCCACCACGACGATCTGGCGCGGGCGCGCCTCCCCGGTGATGTGAGGCGTGGTGGGATCATCGGGGATCACGTGCGGTATTTCGGGGTCGTCGTGCGCTGACGCCGGCACGGCGACCAGACCCAATACCGCGGACAGCAGCAGCGTTGCGGCCACGAGACGCGCCAACCCGCGACGGTGCTGACGTGCGTTCACCCGAGCTCCTTCGAGGCAACGCGATGAGGTGAGCCTTCTCGTCGCGCTACCCATTGCTTCCCGCTCTTGTTCCCGATTCTCTTGCGATTGGGCTCACGGGCCGCTCGGGCCACGGCTTCGCCTGTCGGCTCAGCCTCTTGGATCGGCGGCCGCCCGAACTCTAGAGGCTGACGTATCGAGCACAGCCAGGTACCAGCGGCCCCATTACGCTGCGCCATCGTGACCGACGTGCTGCTGGCCACCGATGCCGACTGGGTCGTCGAAGAGGTGGCCGCTGCGCTCTCGGCGCCCGACGTGACCTTCCGGGTGGTGCGATCAGGCCAGGATGTGCGACCTGCCGTGGAGGCGAGCACACCAGACCTGGTGATCCTCGACTTCCAGATCGGGAACATGGGCGGCATGGCCACCTGTCTGGACCTGCGCCTGGAATCGGGCATGGGACGGCTGCCGCGGGTGCCAGTGCTGATGCTGGCCGACCGCGAAGCCGACACCTTCCTGGCACGGCGCTCCGATGCCGATGCGTGGCTGGTCAAGCCGCTCAACCCGCTTCTGCTGCGACACACCGCGCACGAGCTGCTGCAGCGGGACACTGCCAGCACGGGCTGAGCGGGCTCGTCTGCCTGTAGCGCACCTGCATACGGGACCGGTAGCTTCAGCCGGAGCGATCAGCCAGCGGCGGTCGCACACGGGCAGTGGCGCAGGTTGGTAGCGCGCTTCGTTCGGGACGAAGAGGTCGTGGGTTCAAATCCCGCCTGCCCGACGTCTCATGCGAGCGAGAAGGGCTTCGCCCCCGCTCGCGACATAAGGGGGTGCGGGCGTTGTGAACGCAGTGGGGGCTTTGCCGCGGGTGGGGTTTGTTGGGTTGGGGAATGTTGGGGGGAAGCTGGCTGGGTCTCTGTTGCGCAATGGGTTTGAGCTGGTGGTGCGCGATCTGGACCCGGCTGCTCTGGCGCCGTTTGTGGAGGCTGGCGCTTCGACCGCTGCTACTGGGGCTGAGCTGGCGGAGTGTTGTGATGTGGTGATCACTTGCTTGCCTTCTCCTGCTGCGGTGAGTGCTGTGCTCGAGGCTGGTGATGGCGTGTTGGCCGGGTTCGCCTCCGCTGGCACGGCTGGCTCTGGGCGGAAGATCTGGGCTGAGATGAGCACTACTGACCACCATGAGGTGCGCCGGCTGGGTGCGCTGGTGGAGGCGGCGGGCGGTGCTGCCATCGACTGCCCTGTGTCGGGCGGCTGCCACCGGGCCGCCACGGGGAACATCTCGATCTTCGCCGGCGGCGAGCGCGACACCTTCGAGGCGATGCTGCCGCTGCTGACCGCCATGGGGCGTCGCATCCTGCACACCGGGCCGCTGGGCTCGGCGTCGATTCTGAAGGTGGTGACCAACTACCTGGCCACCGCCAACCTGGTCTCGCTGTGCGAGGCACTGGCCACGTCGCAGGCAGCGGGCATGGACCTGGCCACCGCGTACGAGGCCATCCGCATCAGCTCGGGCAACTCCTTCGTCCACGAGACCGAGAGCCAGGTGATCCTGAACGGCTCGCGTGACATCAACTTCACCATGGACCTGGTGTGCAAGGACATCGGCCTGTTCGCCGACATCGCGGCCGAGCACGGCCTGCCGCTGGAGCTGTCGCCGGTGCTGGTGGACGTGTTTGCCGACGGGGCTGCTCGTTACGGCGACCGGGAGTGGTCGCCGAACATCATCCGGCGGTTGGAGGAGGCCACTGGGCGGACGATTACGGCTCCTGGGTTTCCGGCTGAGATCGTTGATGACGAGCCTGAGGTTGCTGGTGCCGAGGTCGTTGTGCGTCGCGGTCTGTAGGTGCGCCCGGTCTGGGCGGGGGCAGCAGCACCCGTGCTTCAAACATGCGCAGCGCCGCCCGTTGCAGGGTGGATGGGCTGTGGCGCTGCGAACTGCGCGCGGGCACTGCTGCCCCCGCCCAGCCCTCGTCCTGTCTGTGACTCTCGACCGGCGTGCTAGGCGGCGAGGGTTTCGGCACTGTGTTTCACATCGCCGAGAGGACCTCGGCGATCTGGATGGCGTTGAGGGCTGCGCCTTTTCTGAGGTTGTCGCCTACTACGAACAGGGCCAGGCCGTGGGGGACGGTGGGGTCGCGGCGGATTCGGCCTACGTAGGAGGGGTCGCGGCCTGCTGCTTGGAGCGGTGTGGGCACGTCGGCGAGTTCTACGCCTGGCGCTTCGGCCAGCAGCTCGGTCGCCCGCTCGGGGGAGATCGACCGCTCGAAGCGCAGGTTGAGCGACAGCGAGTGGCCGGTGAACACCGGGACCCGCACGCAGGTGCCTGACACGGCCAGGCCTGGAATGCCCAGGATCTTGCGGCTCTCGTTGCGGAGCTTCTGCTCCTCGTCGGTCTCGCCCAAGCCGTCGTCGACAAAGCTGCCTGCCTGAGCCAGCACGTTGTGAGCGATGGGCCCGGGGAACTTGTCGGGTGCCGGATGGGTGACGGCATCGCCGTCAAAGGTGAGAGCAGCGGCGTCGGGGTTCGTTGCGTCCAGTGCCCGTTCCAACTCGTCGACACCGGCGAGGCCTGCACCTGACACAGCCTGATAGGTGGCTGCCACCATCGAGGTCAAGCCGGCCTCGGCATGCAGCGGCGCCAGCACCGGCATCGCTGCCATCGTCGTGCAGTTGGGGTTGGCGATGATCCCCTTGGGAGCGTTGAACACCTCCTTGGCGTTCACCTCGGGCACCACCAGCGGGACATCGGGATCCATGCGCCACGCAGAGGAGTTGTCGATGACGGTCGGGCCCGCCGCCGCGACGCGCTCGGAGATCGCCAGCGAGGTGGTCTTGCCTGCAGAGAACAGGGCGATGTCCAGGCTGCTGTAGTCGGCCTCGGCGGCATCCTCGACGGCGATCTCGTGGCCGTTCCAGGCGAGCTTGCGGCCGGCTGAACGCGCCGATGCGAAGAGCCGCAGCTCGTCGATCGGGAAGCTTCGCTCGGCCAGGATGGCTCGCATGACGCCGCCGACCTGGCCGGTGGCTCCGACGATTCCTACTCGCATGGGTCCGAGGCTACCGACGGCTGTTCGGCTGGCTCCTGTGATTATTTGCTCCCCCGGGGTGGGCAGGGGCAGCAGCATCCATGCTCAGACATGCGCAGCGCCGCCCGCTGCGAGGTGGATGGGCTGTGGCGCTGCGAACTGCGCGTGGGCACTGCTGCCCCTGCCCACCCCTCGTTCAGTCCAGGCCGAAGGCCGTGTGGAGGGCGACGGTGGCGCGGTCTACATCTGCTTCGGCTACCACGCAGGAGATGCGGATCGGCGAGGTGGAGATCATCTCGATGTTGATGTCCTGTTCCGCCAGCGTCTCGAACATGGTGGCCGCCACGCCCGGGTGACTGGCCATGCCGGCACCGACCAGGGAGACCCGGGCAATGTCAGCATCGGTGTTCGTCGACGAGAAGCCCACGGTGTCCACCATGGCCTCGCAGATGGCTCCCACCTCCTCGGCGCTCTCGGCCGGAACCGTGAACGAGATGTCGGTGCGATCGTGGTCGCCCACGTTCTGCACGATCATGTCGACCACGACCGCCGCGTCGGCGAGCGTGCGGAACACCTTGGCAGCGATGCCCGGCTCGTCGCGGACGCCAACCAGCGTCACCTTGGCCTGCGATGTGTCCGGCACGATGCCGGTCACGATCGGCTTTTCCATTTCTCTCGCGTCCATGTCTGACTCCGTGTCAACAACCCATGTTCCCGGTTCCCACGTGAATGCCGAGCGCACGTGCAACCGAACGCCGTACGTGCGGGCAACCTCGACCGAGCGGGCAGCCGGCTTGGGGCAGCCCATCGCGGTCATCTCGAGCAGCTCATCGAACCCGATGCGCGCAATCTTGCGAGCGGCGGGGCACACCCGGGGATCGGTCGTGAAGACCCCCGAAACGTCCGTGTAGAGCTCGCACGCATCGGCACCGAGGCCGTGCGCCAGGGCGACGGCGGTGGTGTCAGACCCGCCGCGGCCCAGAAATGTCACGTCGTTGTCGGTCGACACGCCCTGCGCGCCGGCAACGACTGCGACGCGGCCGGCTTCGAGCGACGCGGCCACCCGCTTGGGCGTCACCGACAGGATCTTTGCGTTGCGATGGTTCGTGTCGGTGAGAAAGCCCGCCTGGCTGCCAGTGAACGAGTCGGCAGGGACGCCTACATCGTGCAGCGCCATGCACATCAGCGCGATGGCCTTGCGCTCACCGGCAGTGATGAGCATGTCCAGCTCGCGGCCCGACGGGTCGTCGGTGATCTGGGTGGCCAGCGCGATGAGCTCGTCGGTCTCCGAGCCCATGGCGCTGACGACGAGCACGATGTCGTCGCCGCGGCTGCGGCAGTGCTTCACGTGGTCGGCAACCTCGTGCATGCGCGCCGCGCTGGCGATCGACGTTCCGCCGAACTTCTGCACGACTAATGGCACGGTGGGCGAGGGTAGCGGCGGGGTGGGGCGTCGATAGTGTGACCGCCGGTACCGGTCAGGGGTCCTTATGAGCAGCGAGAAGCGACAGCGCCAACGCGAGAACCGCATGCGGGCAGTGGCCGCTGCCGAGCGCGCCAAGAAACGTTCGAGCACGACGCGCAAGGTGCTGAGAGTCGTGCTGGCGGTGGCCGCAGTGCTGATCGCGTTGTGGCTGTGGAGCGTGTTCACCGGCGACGACTCGCAGGACAGCGACAGCGACGATGCCGCTGTGGCGGCCGACACCGAGGCCGACGGCACGACCGCGTTCGAAACCGACGAACCGAGCGACGAAGCACCGCCGGCCACCGAAGCTGCGGCCGAGCCCGAGGCCGACAGCAGCCCCGACGACACCGCCGCGCCGGACCCGACCGCCTGCCCCGCTCCCGACGGCAGCGACGGCCCGCTGAACCAGTTCGATGCCCCGCCCCCGCTCTGCATCGATCCCGACACCATGTACGCCGCGGCCTTCGACACGAACATGGGCAGCTTCACCATGCTGCTCGACCCTGCGCTCGACATCGACAGCGTCAACAACTTCGCAGTGCTTGCCCGCTGGGGCGCCTTCGACGGCACGCTGTTCCACCGGATCATCTCCGACTTTGTGATCCAGGGCGGCGACGTGCAGATCGACTTCGGCCGCGGCGGACCCGGCTACCAATTCACCGGCGCCTTCCCGCCCGCGGACGACTGGTACAGGATCGGCTCGGTGGCCATGGCCAACCGGGGCAATCCGGCCACCAACGGCTCGCAGTTCTTCGTGATCACCGGCCCCAACGGTGCCGGCCTGCCGCCGCTCTACTCGCCGCTCGGCCATGTCGTGGAGGGCATGGACGTCGTCATGGAGATCGAAGGCGTCGCAACCGGGGCAGGCGACGTGCCGGTCAACGACGTGGTGGTTCGCAGCGTGACGATCAGCGAGGCCGACCAGACCCAGATCGACGCATACGCCGATGCGCGCAGCTGACCCGAGCTGCCCGGCGGGCCCAACGCGTCGAACCGATCGGGCGTAGAGTCGCCCTCATGCAGCGCCAGTCAGAAGACGGCCCCACGGAGCCGCCCGCGTCGGGATGGTCGTTCCCTCCCGCGACGACCGCAGACGAGAACGGCCTCGTCGGTGCCGGTGCCGACCTTGAGGCGAGCACGCTGCTCGGCGCCTACCGGGCGGGACTGTTCCCGATGCCGCTGGGAGACACCGTCGGCTGGTGGTCGCCCGATCCGCGGGGCATCCTGCCGCTCAGCTACCTGCGGGTGAGCCGCTCGCTGCGGAAGGCCTGCCGCCGCTTCGACATCCGCATCGACACCGCCTTCGAACAGGTGCTGGAGTCGTGCGCCGATCCCGCCCGACCGCACGGCTGGATCAGCGACGACATGCACAACGCCTACCTGCAGCTCCACGAACTCGGGTGGGCCCACAGCGTGGAGACCTGGCTCGACGACGAGCTGGTGGGCGGCCTCTACGGGGTGGCCGTCGGCGCCTTCTTTGCCGGCGAATCGATGTTCCACACCGAGAGCGACGCCTCCAAGGTCGCCCTGGTGGCACTGGTGGATGCGCTCAAGGTGACCGGCGGCGCACTGCTGGACGTGCAGTGGTCCACGCCGCACCTGGCCGGGCTTGGTGCTGTGGAGATCGAGCGCGCTGCCTACCTGGAGCTGCTGGCCGAAGCCATCACCCGGCCGCTGCCTGAGATCTGGCTGCGCCCGATGGTCTTCCGCATGCTCGAAGGCTGAGCCTGAGCGCCGGGCCTGCGCAGCTCCTCAGACCGTGATGACCTCTGAGGGGCCGTAGCGTTCAGGATCGTGACTGCTTCCGACTCGCCACAGCGCTCGCGGCCGTGGCTGATGCGCACGTACTCGGGGCACTCCACCGCCCAGGCGTCCAACGAGCTGTACCGGTCGATGCTGGCCAAGGGCCAGACAGGCCTGTCGGTGGCGTTCGACCTGCCGACCCAGACCGGCTACGACCCCGACCACCCGATGGCGGGCGGCGAGGTGGGCAAGGTCGGCGTGCCGGTCACCCACCTGGGCCACATGGCCCAGCTCATGGACGGCATCCCGCCCGAGGCCATGAACACCTCCATGACCATCAACGCCACAGCGCCCTGGCTGCTGAGCCTCTACATCGCCAACGCCCAGAACGCCGGGGTGGCAGCCGAGACGCTGCGGGGCACCACCCAGAACGACATCGTGAAGGAGTACCTGAGCCGGGGCACGTTCATCTTCCCGCCCGAGGCCAGCCGCCGGCTCACCGTCGACGTGGTGGCCTACTGCTCGGCCCATGTGCCGCAGTGGAACCCGATCAACGTGTGCAGCTACCACCTGCAGGAAGCCGGCGCCACGCCCACCCAGGAGATCGCCTACGCGCTGGCCACCGCGATCGACGTGCTCGACGCAGTGCGCGACAGCGGCAAAGTGCCCCCCGAGCGTTTCGACGCCGCAGTGGGCAGCATCTCGTTCTTCGTGAACGGCGGCATCCGGTTCATCGAGGAGGTCTGCAAAGTGCGGGCCTTCACCCAGATGTGGGACCAGATCTGTGCAGAGCGCTACGGCGTGGCCGACCCGAAGCTGCGGCGGTTCCGCTACGGCGTGCAGGTGAACTCGCTCGGGCTCACCGAGGCGCAGCCCGAGAACAACGTGGCGCGGATCACGCTGGAGGCCCTCGGCGTGACGCTGTCGCAGCGGGCACGCACTCGCTCGCTGCAGCTGCCCGCCTGGAACGAGGCGCTGGGGCTGCCGCGGCCCTGGGACCAGCAGTGGTCGCTGCGGATCCAGCAGGTGCTGGCGCACGAGACCGACCTGCTGGAGTACGGCGACATCTTCGACGGCTCGGTCGTGGTCGAGGGTCGCACGGCCGAGTTGGCGGAGTCGGCGCAGGCTGAGCTGAACGAAGTACTGGAGATGGGCGGCGCATTCGCCGCCATCGGTGAGCTGAAGCAGCGCCTGGTGGCGAGCCACACCGAGCGGGTGCGCCAGATCGAAAGCAGCGAGCTGACCGTGGTGGGGGTGAACGAGTTCACCGAGACGGCACCGTCGCCGCTGGAGGGCGACGAGTCGATCCTGCGTGTGGATCCCGCGGTGGAAGCCGAGCTGGTCGCCGATCTCGAGCGCTGGCGGGGAGCACGCGACTCGAACCGGGTCGTCGCAGCGCTGGACGACCTGCGGGTGGCCGCATCGGGCGATGTGAACATCATGGGGCCGAGCATCGAGGCCGCCCATGCCGGCGTCACCACCGGCGAGTGGGCGCAGGCCCTGCGAGAGGTGTTCGGCGAGTTCCGTGCGCCGACCGGCTTGGGCGGCGCTGGCGCCGGCCGGGCGTCGACCCGAACGGCACTGGCGACCGTGGCCCAGCAGTGCGCCGCGATGGAGGGCGGCCCGCCCAGGGTGCTGGTTGCCAAGCCGGGCCTGGACGGCCATTCCAACGGCGCTGAGCAGGTGGCGGTCGCGGCCCGCGACGCCGGCATGGAAGTGGTGTACGAGGGCATCCGGCTGACCCCGGGCCACATTGCCGCGACGGCACGCGACGAGGACGTGGACGTGGTGGGCCTGTCGATCCTGTCGGGCAGCCACCTGGAGCTCGTGCCCGAGGTGCTGGCGTGCCTCGACGCCGAGGGCGTGAGCGCGCCGGTGGTGGTCGGCGGCATCATCCCGCCCGCGGACCATCAGGCCCTGCGAGACGCCGGCGTGGCCGCCGTCTACACGCCAAAGGACTTCGAGCTGGCCACGATCATGGCCGACATCGCCGGCCTGGCCGAGCAGTCACGCGCCGGATCGGCCTGACCGCGTCGCTGGGTTGCCGGGTCGCAGGGTTCTGAGGATGAGTCCCGTGCCGAAGCGCCGGCAACGGTCGCTGCAGCCTCGACATACGGATCGGGTCTGGCTCGTGTACGACGGCGAGTGCCCGATGTGCAACAACTACGCCCAGTACCTGCGGCTGCAGCAGTCTGTCGGGGAATTCGTGCTGGTTGATGCGCGCCAAGGCGGGCCGATCGTCGAGGAGGTCCGGCGGCTGCCGCACGATTTGAATGACGGGATGGTGGTGAAGATCGGCGATCAGCACTTCGTCGGTCATGAGGCGCTGAACGTGCTGGCGCTGCTGTCCACCAATCGCGGAGCCTTCAACAGGTTCAACCGGTGGGCTTTCAGGTCGCGGCTGATCTCGCGCTTCACTTATCCGGCTATGAAGGCTGCGCGGTGGGTGTTGTTGAAGCTGAAAGGCGTGCAGCCCATCCGTTAGCGCGTGTGCTTCCGGGGCGGGCGGGGCCGGCTGCACCCATGCTGGCGTTGCCTGGTACCGAGGATGGGTGCTTCCGGGGCGGGCGGGGGCAGCTGCACCCATGCTCAGACATGCGCAGCGCCGCCCATTTCGAGGTGGATGGGCTGTGGCGCTGCGAACTGCGCGTGGGCACATCTGCCCCCGCCCGCCCCTGGTTCTCTCGGGTCCTCAGGCTTTGGGCCAGGGGTCGGTGTCGTCGAGGCTGTCGAGGCAGTTGTTGTCGGCGCCTTCTTTGCGGCCGGTCCAGCGGACTTGGCCGGGGGTGGCGCTGAGGCGGGCTATGACGTTCTGCTGCGTCAGGCCGTCGACCTCTACGAACATCTCGCGGGCGATGGTGTGGGGGTCGGTTGCTAGCTGGCTCATGTCCAGGACTGGTGCTGCGGCTGCCTGGGCATCGTCGAATGCTGCTACTGCCTCGGCCAGGGTGCGCTGGCTCACCCATTCGGCCATTGCTTCGTCGAGCTCGGGGCGGTGGGCCATGCGGCCTTCGAAGGTGGTGAAGCGCTCGTCGTCGCCGATGCCGATCATCTCCATGACCCTGGCTGCGACCGAGTCGGTGGAGGTGCTGACGGCCAGCCAGCCACCGTCGGATGCCTGGTAGGTGCCGCGGGGGACGCTGTAGGGGATGCCTGCGCCGAGGCGGGGCTGCAGGTAGCCCTCGGTGTGCCAGGCGGTCATCAGCGGGCCCATCGCTTGCGACATGGACTCGAGCAGGTTGACGTCGACGACTTGGCCGACGCCGCTGCGCAGGGCCACCATGGCCGCGAACGCGCCGGCCAGGCCGGCGATCTCGTCGGTGAGCGCGACCGGCGGCAGCAGCGGTGCGCCGCCGGCGTCGCCGTTCATGGAGGCGAAGCCGCTCATGGCCTCGGCCAGCGTCGCGAAGCCGGGGCGGTCGCGGTACGGGCCGTCCTGGCCGAAGCCGGTCAGCCGCACGATGACGAGCTTCGGGTTGGCGTCGATCAGCTCGTCGGGCACCAGGCCGAGCGCTTCGAGCTTGCCGGGACGGAAGTTCTCCACCAGCACATCGGCGACGGCCAGGAGCCGCCGGAGCACGGCCAAGTCGCCGGCGGCCTTGAGATCGAGCGTGACGCAGCGCTTGTTGCGGTTGACAAGCCGCCACCACAGGGTCTCGCCCTGTGCGTCCTTCCATCCCATGTTGCGGACGGTGTCGCCTCCGGGGCGCTCCACCTTGATGACATCGGCGCCGAAGTCGGCCAGGTAGCGGGCGCAGTGCGGCCCGGCGAACACCGACGACAGGTCCACGACTCGCAGGCCGTCGAGCGGCATGACCGCAGCGGGATACGGGCCTGTGGGCACGGCTACTCCACGACTCGCAGGCCGTCGAGCGGCATGGCCGCAGCGGGATTCGGGCCTGCGGGCACGGTTAGCGGTAGCGGACGGCGGGCCAGGACGTGGGTGCCTGCCAGGGGCGGCCGCTGAAACGCCACTTGCTGGATGTCGCTGCGTGCGGTGCGGCCGGGACCGGACGGGGCCACAGCAGCTCCAGCGCCGTGACGATGGCGGCGGCCTCCTCCGCGGTCGCTGCGGGCGTGATGGCCACGTGCGAAGCGTCGATCACAGGGGCTGTCACCGGTCGCTCGCCTGTTACAGCGGCACGTTGCCGTGCTTGCGGCGCGGCAACTCCTCGCGCTTGGCGCCGATCATGTCGAACGCGGCGATGACCTTCTGGCGGGTCTCGGCGGGATCGATGACGGCATCCACGATGCCCCGCTCGGCCGCGATATAGGGGTTCGCGTACTTGCGGCTGTACTCGTCGACCAGCGCCGCCTTGCGAGCCTCGGGATCGGCGGCCTGCTGCAGCTCGCGCCGGTTCAGGATCTCCACCGCTCCCTGCGGGCCCATCACGGCCAGCTCGGCCGTGGGCCAGGCGAAGCTGACGTCGCAGCCGACCGACTTGGAGTCCATCACCACATAGGCGCCGCCGTAGGCCTTGCGGGTGATCACCTGCACCCGCGGCACGGTCGCCTCGCAGTAGGCGTAGAGCAGCTTGGCGCCGTGGCGGATGATGCCGCCGTGCTCCTGGTCGACGCCGGGCAGGAAGCCGGGCACGTCCACGAAGGTCAGCAGCGGGATGTTGAAGGCATCGCAGAAGCGCACGAAGCGGGCGGCCTTCTCGGAGGACTCGATGTCGAGCACGCCGGCCATCACCATCGGCTGGTTGCCGACGACGCCCACCGAGCGGCCGTTGAGGCGTGCGAAGCCGCACACGATGGAGCCGGCCCAGGCGGCGTGGTATTCGAAGAACTCGCCGTCGTCGACGACCTCGCCGATCACCTGCTTCATGTCGTAGGGCACGTTGGGACTCTGCGGCATCAGGTCGCGCAGCGTCGGGCACCAGCGGTCGGGCTCGTCGGCGGCTTCGACAATCGGCGGTGCGTCGAGATTGTTCGACGGCAGGAACGACAGCAGGTAGCGCACGTCGTCGAGCACGGCCTTCTCGTCGGCTGCGACGAACGTGGCCACGCCCGACTTGGTGCTGTGCGAGCCGGCGCCGCCCAGCTCCTCGAGCGTCACGTCCTCGCCGGTGACCGTCTTCACCACATCGGGTCCGGTGATGAACATGTGGCTGGAGTCGCGCACCATGAAGATGAAGTCGGTCATGGCCGGCGAGTAGACGGCGCCGCCGGCGCACGGCCCCATGATCACGCTGATCTGCGGGATGACGCCCGACGCCAGCACGTTGCGGCGGAAGATGCCGCCGTAGCCCGCCAGCGACACCACGCCCTCCTGGATGCGGGCGCCGGCGCCGTCGTTGAGACCGATGATCGGCGCGCCGACCGACTCGGCGAGGTCCATGACCTTGTGGGTCTTCTCGGCGAACACCTCGCCGAGGGCGCCGCCGAACACGGTGAAGTCCTGGCTGGCCACGAACACCTTGCGGCCGTCGATGTTGCCCCAGCCGGTGATGATGCCGTCGGTGTAGGGGCGCTCGTCGAGGCCGACGTCGTGCGCCCGGTGGCGGGCCAGCATGTCGAGCTCGTGGAAGGTGCCCTCGTCGAACAGGTACTCGATGCGCTCGCGGGCGAGCATCTTGCCCTTGTCGTGCTGCCGCTGGACCGCGCGCTCGGTGCCGGCGTTCAGCGCCTCGTCGCGGCGGCGAGCCAGCTCGGTCAGCCGCTCGTCCATGGTCGGCTCGGACATCCAGCAGAGCCTACGAGAGCGAGCCGTCCCCTAGCTCAGCGGACAGTGGCTGGGGGTACGCGCTGTGCTTCCCGCTCTTGTTCGCTCCGCTCACGGGCCGCTCGGGCCACGGCTTCGCCTCTAGGCTTCGCCCATGGAACTGGGGCCTGTGCATCACGTATCGATCAACTGCGCCGATGTTGATGCTGCGGCGCCGTTCTACACCGACATCCTGGGCATGAAGCAGCTCGACCGCCCTGACTTCGGGTTCAACGGCCGCTGGCTGCAGACGCCCGGCGGCGGCGAGGTGCACCTGATCGAGGTAGCCGACTGGGTGCCGCCGAAGGGCCAGCACTGGGCCTTCAAGGTGGACGACATCGACGCCACCGTGGCCGAGCTGCGTGACGCCGGCGTGAAGGTCAAAGACCCGGTGGCGCTGCCTGGCACCACCGCCCGCCAGACGTTCTTCTTCGACCCGGCCGGCAACATGATCGAGCTGAACCAGCCCGCCTGAATCCGGCGCCGCGACAATCCAGCGTCGCCTCAGCTAGAGGTCAGCGCGGTAGGCCGCGAGATTCATCACCCGTTCGTACAGCGGGCCGGCGCCGATCTGCTCGCAGAGGTCTTCGAACCCGCTGTGCGGGCCGCGCCAGGCCAACTCGTCGACGCCGTCCGACACCGGCGCATCGGTGCGCACCGTGGCGATGCGGCGGAACAGCAGTGCGAGGTCTCGCTCAGCTGCCAGCGTTGCGGCGAGACCGGCGGCGCCGCGGACCTTCGGTTCCCAGTCGTCGTGCGAGTCCGGGATGTTCTCGATGTGGCCGTAGTGCGAGAGCATCACCGACGTCGACTTGGCGCCCCAGCCCTTCAGGCCCGGAAAGCCGTCGGCGCTGTCGCCGACTAGGCCCAGGTAGTCGGGTATCGAGAGGGGCCTCACACCGAACTTCGCCTCGACGCCCGCCGCGTCGACGACCTCGTCGGCCCGGCGGTCCCACTGGACGACTTTGCCGCCGACGCACTGGCCCAAGTCCTTGTCGGGCGTGCAAATGAACACCTGCCGGACACGGTCGTCGTCAGCAGCCATCGCGGCGCCGGCAGCCATGGCGTCATCGGCTTCGAACTCGATCATCGGCCACACCGCCACGCCCAGCAGCCGCAGCGCCTCCTCGGTGGGATGGAACTGCGACAGCAGGTCGGGTTCGATGCCCGAGCCGTCCTTGTAGCCGGGCCACAGGTCGTTGCGGAACGACTCCACGACATGGTCGGTGGCCACAGCCACGTGTGTGGCACCGCCCTCCAGCAGCATCACGATGTTGCCGAGCACGCCGCGCAGTGCCCCGACCTCGCTGCCGTCGGACGCCTTCCGGCTGGGCACCGCAAAGAAGTGGCGGAACAGCTCGTAGGTGCCGTCGATCAGGTGAACGTCGACCTGACCGCCGACGGGCGGCGCTCCCGCTGATCCCTCCATGGCCGCGACCCTAGAAGGCCGCCGCACCAGAGGCTGAGCCGTATGGCGAAGCCGTGGCCTGAGCGGCCCGTGAGCGCAGCGAACAAGAGCGGGAAACCACAGGTGACGCAATGCGGAGCTGCGCCTGTACGCGCATTCTCCAAAGACGTCCGAGGCAGGCCGCTCTAGAGTTGGCGCGGCCGATCCGCCGGGAGAGACCTCCGGCAAGGCACCGCACACCACGGCGACCACCGCGTACGACAACCCATGACCCTGAGGGGACGACATGAAGGTTCCGTTCACTGTTTCCGACTTCCTGTACCGGGCCGAGAACGTCTACCCGGACCGGGTGGCGCTGGCCGACGAACCCGAAACGCCCGGCGGCGGGCTCGGGGAGATCACCTACGCCCAGTTCGGCGAGCTCGTGCGGGCCCAGGCGGCCAAGCTGGACCAGCTCGGCATCGGGCACGGCGATCGGGTGGCGATGGTGTCGCAGAACGCCGGCCGGCTGATGACGTCGTTCTACGGCGTGTCGGGCTACGGCCGCATCTTCGTGCCGATCAACTTCCGCCTCAGCCACGACGAGATCAGCTACATCATCGATCACTGCGGCGCCACGATGCTGCTGGTGGACCCCTCCATGGAGGACACCTGCAAGGACATCGACGTGGAGCACTTCGTGGTGATGGGCACCGACGCCGACGACCAGATGTACGCACCGGGCGTCGAGCCCGTCCCCTGGACGCCCGACGAGGACATCACCGCCACCATCAACTACACCTCGGGCACGACCGCCCGCCCCAAGGGCGTGCAGCAGACCCACCGGGCGCTGTGGGTGAACGCCACCACCTTCGGCTGGCACTCGGGCGTCAGCGACCGTGACGTGTACCTGCACACGCTGCCGATGTTCCACTGCAACGGCTGGGGCATGCCCTACGCCGTGACTGGCATGGGCGGCAAGCACGTGGTGCAGCGCGAGGTGCGCGGCCCCGAGATCCTGAAGCGCATCGAGCACCACGGCGTGACGCTGATGTGCGGCGCCCCTGCGGTCGTGGCTGCCGTGCTGGACGCTGCAGCCGAGTGGGAAGGCCCCATTCCCGGCAGCGGACGGGTGCGGATGGTGGTGGCGGGCGCCCCGCCGCCCACGCGCACCATCGCCCGGATGGAGACCGAGCTGGGCTGGGAGTTCATCCAGATCTACGGACTCACCGAGACGGCACCGCTGCTCACCATGAACCGCTGCCGGCCCGAATGGGACGATTTCGAGCCCGACGAGAAGGCGCGCAAGCTGAGCCGGGCCGGCGCGCCTGCCATCGGCGTGAAGATCGACGTGGACAACCAGGGCGAGATTCTGGCCCGGGCCAACGTGGTGCTCGAGGGCTACTGGGAGCAGCCCGAGGCGACTGCCGAGGCCATCACCGACGGCTGGTTCCATACCGGCGACGGCGGCTCGATGGACGACGAGCACCACGTCACGATCTCGGACCGCAAGAAGGACGTGATCATCTCCGGCGGCGAGAACGTGTCGTCCATCGAGGTGGAGGACGTGCTGTTCAGCCATCCCGCGGTGACCGAAGTGGCCGTGATCGGCGTGCCCGACGAGAAGTGGGGCGAGACCATCAAGGCCCTGGTGGTTGTCGACGCCACAGCCGACGCGGTGACCGACCGCGACCTCATCGACTTCTGCCGGGACAAGATGGCGCACTTCAAATGCCCGACCAGCGTCGAGTTCCGCGAGGAGCTGGCCCGCACTGCCACCGGCAAGCTGCAGAAGTTCAAGCTGCGTGCCCCCTACTGGGAGGGCATGGAGAAGCAGATCAACTAGAGGGGCTCTACGCCGCCTTCGGCCCGGCGGCGCTCCACGAAGTCGGTGAGCTCGGCGCGGATCGCGTCGTCCATCGGCGGCTCTTCGTAGTCGGCCAGCAGTTGCTTCCAGATGCGATTCGCCCGCTGGGTGGCGTCGAGCGCGCCGTCCTCGTGCCACGTCTCGAAATTGCGCCAGTCCGACAGCGTCGGCTCGTAGAAGGCGCTGTCGTAGCGCTCCAGCGTGTGGGCGGCACCGAAGAAGTGGTTGGCCGGCCCGACCTCGGCAATGGCATCGACGGCCAGTGACGCGTCGTCGATCTGGGTGGGCTGCAGCATGGCCCGGATCATCTGGATCATCTCGGCGTCGATGATCACCTTCTCATAGGAGGCGCACAGCCCGCCCTCGATCCAGCCGAGTCCGTGCAGCACGTAGTTGATGCCGCCGACGATGCACGCCCACAGCGACATCTGCGACTCGTAGGTGGCCTGAGCATCGGGAGCGTTGGAGGCGTTCGCGTTCGAGGCACGCAGCGGCAAGCCGTAGCGGCGAGCCAGCTGCCCGCTGATGATGGTGGCCCTCACGTATTCGGGCGTGCCGAACGCCGGCGCGCCCGACCGCATGTCCACATTCGACGTGAAGCTGCCGTAGACGACCGGCACGCCGGGGTTCACGAGCTGCGCCAGCGTGATGCCGGCGAGCGCCTCGGCGTTCTGCAGGGTGAGTGCGCCGGCGATCGTGACCGGTGCCATCGCTCCCGCCAAGGTGAACGGCGTGTACACGACCGGCTGGCCGTGGCGGGCCAGCTCGATGGCACCCTCCAGCATCGGTTTGTCGTACACGAGCGGCGAGTTGGCATTGACGACCGTGTGGATGGACGGCTCGCGCAGCAGCGTCTCATGGTCGATGCCGCGGGCGATGCGGGCGATCTCGATGGCGTCGCTGACACGGGTGCGGCCCAGCGAGTAGCAGAACCCGGGCTTGGTGGACAGGGTGTACATCGCCGACACCGCATCCAGGTGACGGGTGCGCACCTCCAGATCGATCGGCTCGACGGAGTGGCCGGTGCAGGTGTCCGCCGCGTCGAGCGCCTGCTGCAGGCGCAGCATGTTGCAGAAGTCGGCGTAGTTGCCGCTGACCCGGCCACGATCGAGGTCGGACACGTTCGGCGGGCTGCCGACCATGCCGAAGACGACCCAATCGTTGCCGAAGACCACGCTGTTGGCCGGATCGCGAGCATGCAGCGTGAACTCGGACGGGGCGAGCGCCACCTGCTCGACGACCATCTCGGGATCGAACCGCACCCGCACGCCGTCGTCCGAGCTGGCGCCCGCCTCGAGCAGGATCTGCACGGCTTCGGGCAGCAGGAAGTTCATGCCGATCTCGGACAGCACGCGCAGCGATGCCTCGTGGATGCGCTCGACTTCGTCGGCGCTGATGAGCTCGACGGGCCGGAAGGTGTTGCGTGCCTGCTGCCGGGGTGCCGCCGGGATTGCGGCGGCATCCCGACGTTTCCGGCCTCGACGCGTCACTGCAGCGAACCGTACGGTCCTGTCTGGATCACGTCAATATGAGCGCGATGCCGGATTTGCATGAACAGAATGTCAGACGCGCAACCCGGCCAGGATGTCCGCTCGCTCGTCGTCGGTCGGCGAGCGGCCCACGTAGATGTCGAAGTAGTACGTGAGCGCTTCGATGCGAGGGTCCATCGGCTCATCGACCTCGAGTTCGTACCAGCCCATCTGCAGGAAGTAGATGGTGCGCGCACGGTGGAGTCTCATGACCGGGTCGCTCACTTCGGACGCGAGCATCTGCACGCATGCATCCACCCGCCGCTCATCGGTGGCCCTCAGCTTCTGCCACAGCTCGGGATTGCTGCGGCCCCAATTCCGCACGGCTACTTCGAGACGCGGCTCGAAGCGCTCCATCCCCAGCCAGCAGCGCATCAATGCGACATACCGGTCGACGATGCTGCCCTCCAGCGTGGCTGCCCGGATGATCGAACCTGAGTTGGTCTCCTCCCACACCTCGAGCAGGCGGCTGAGCAGGGCTTCATGGTTCTCGAAGTGCCAGTAGAAGCTGCCCCGGGTGACGCCGAGCCGCTTGGCGAGCGGCAGCACCTTGACAGCGCTGATGCCATCGGAAACGAGCACGTCGAGCGCGGCCGCTACCCAGTCGTCTGCGCTTAGGCGTGCCCGCTCAGCCATCGGACCACCCTATCCAGCGACCTGCCGCTCGGCAGTTGCGGGTGTGAGCGCCACTACGGATAGACAGAGCGAACACTCTTGGAGTCATGACTCCCACAATGCGTCTACGCTCTGATGCGGAGCCGGGGCCCCAAGCGGCCCGTGAGCCTGTATCGAATCGAAATCGGCAACAGGAGCGGGAAGAAACTCGTGCGAGTGGAGGAGCTGGCATCGGCGCACGCGGTGAGCGTCGACACCGTGCGCTACTACCAGAAAATCGGGCTGCTGCACCCGCCCGTGCGCCAAGGGCGAACGGCACGCTACGACGAGTCCCACGCGCGGCGGCTGGGCGAGATCCGGCGCCTCTCCGCAGCGGGCTTCTCGCTGGCGCAGATCCGCCAACTCGGCGACGGCGACGACGATCCGATGCTGATGGCGCTGGGCTCACGCCGCGATGACACCCTGACCTTCGACGCGCTGGTGCAGCAATCCGGGCTTGACGAAGAACTCGTGCGATTGGCGACCGACACCGGCCTGGTGCGACCGCTGCGCACGTCCGCAGGCGCTGGCGATGATGCTCCGGGGGCTGCCGACGGCAACGGCGGCAACAGTGAGACGGCGGACGGCGAGGGTGCCATAGGCGGCATGCTCTACAGCGCCGGTGCGCTGACCATGCTGCGCGCAGCCACAGAGCTGCTGGCCGCCGAGATGCCGCTCGACGATCTCATCGGCCTCGCGCTGCGGCACGCATCGAACATGGAAGCTGTCGCTGCCGACGCCGTCGGGCTGTTCGCCGACCGCTTCGCCGACCGGCCCGCTGCAGAACGTGCCGAGCTGGCGGCACGCTTGATCCCGCTGGTCACCGATCTGGTGGCGCAGCACTTCCGCGCATCGCTCGTGGAACACGCCACCGAGCGCATCCTGGCCGGCGACATCGACGATGAACCGGCCGAGCGCGCCGCTGTGGCCGCGGAGGCCGCGCCGAGCGCACCTGGCGCATCGGCGGGACTGCGCGCCAGGCGCACCCTGACGCTGGAGTGCCGTGAGCTGTCCAGCGAACTGGACCCGCTGGCGGTGTACGCGGCCTCCGACGCGTACCAGCGGGTGTATTGGGCGTGTCCCGACGGCGACCTGGAGTTCTGTGCGCTCGGCAGCGCCTTCGACGCCAGTGCCGAGGCCGGTGCCGACCGCTTCGCCTCCGTTGCTGAGGCGATGAGCTACCTCGATGTCACGGTGACCGGCGACAGCGGTGATCCGACGGGACCCCTGCTCGTAGGAGGGTTCGCCTTCAGCGATGAGCAATCGCCGGCCGGCTCCGCGTGGGAGCCATTCGGCCGGGGTCGTCTGACCCTGCCCGAGGTGTTCCTCGTGCGGAGGGGCGGTACGGCCTGGCTGACAGCAGTGCCGGGCGCCGACCTGAGCCCGATCATGGCTGCGGCTCGATCGGGCGTCGAATCGGTCTGCGCAACCTGCGGAGTGGCCGACGGCAGCGGCGTCTGCGGTCTAGAGGCTGAGCTCGTGGCCCGAGCGGCCCGTGAGCGGAGCGAACAAGAGCGGGAAGCAACTGGCGATGCAGCGGGAAGGTGCACCGATCCGCGCACGTGCGCAGTTCCAGCGGCGTGCGTCGATGACGACCCCGAACTGGCGGAGGGGCCCGCGAGCGATCTGAATGCGGCGGCGCTGGCCGTGCTCGGCGGGAGCTACCGGGCCGACGACAACTACACCGAACTGGTGCGGCGCGCCCTCGGCAGGATCGCTGACGGAGGGCTGGACAAGGTGGTGACGGCGCGGGAACTGCATACCGCGTCGGGGCTCGAGCCCATCGCCGTGCTCAACCGTCTGCGGTCGCGCTACCCGTCGTGCGTCACGTTCGCATTCGGGCGCGGGCCGCAGACATTCTTCGGCGCCACGCCCGAACAACTGGTGCACTGCGACGGGCTGCGGCTGCAGACCGATGCGCTGGCGGGCTCGGGGCGCCGTGTCGGCGATCCGGCGCGCGACCGGGAGCTTGCCGCCGAGCTGCAGCGCGACCCCAAGGAGCTGACCGAACACGCGATGGTCGTCACCGACGTGCGCGACACGCTGCGAGCCTGCGGCGCAGCACTTGATGCCCCCTCGCCGACCGGCGTCATGGAATTGCGGCGCATCATGCACCTGCACACGCCGATCAGCGGGCGCGTCCCCACCGGCACGACGGTGCTGGAGCTTGCGGCCGCTCTGCACCCGACCGCGGCAGTCGCAGGACTCCCGCGGCGCGTCGCCCGCGATTGGATCTCGCGCCACGAACGCTTCGAACGCGGCTGGTACGCAGCGCCGGTCGGCTGGACGACGCTGGACGGGCGGGGCGAATTCCGCGTCGCGCTGCGCTGCGCGCTGACCGGTCCCGCCGAGACCCGGCTGTTCGCCGGCGGCGGCATCGTGGAGGGCGCAGATCCCGATGCCGAGCTGGCCGAGACCAACATCAAGCTCGAGGCCCTCCTGTACGCGCTCGAGGACGACTGAGCGGCAGCATGCAGATCTCCGGCGACGACGCTGCCTACCTGGCCTGCCGGTCCCTCTGCGAGGGGCTGGTGGCCGCGGGCGTGACTGATGCAGTCGTGTCGCCGGGCTCGCGGTCGATGCCGCTGGCACTCACCGTCGACGCCACCGCCGCGCTGCACACGTGGGTCCGGATCGACGAGCGGTCGGCCGGTTACTTCGCGCTCGGGCTGGCCAAGGGCTCGGCGCGGCCGGTGATGCTGGTGTGCACTTCGGGCACTGCGGCGGCCAACTACCTGCCCGCTGTCGTCGAGGCCCACTACTCCGGCGTGCCGCTGGTGGTGGTGACCGCGGATCGGCCGCCGGAGCTGCGGGGCTGGGGGGCAGGGCAGACCATCGATCAGCACGGGCTGTACGGCAGCCACGTGCGCTGGTTCTGCGAGACGCCGGTGCCCTCGGAATTGCCGGCGGATCAGGCGGTGCGGTGGTTCGGCGTCGCGGCGGCCCGCGCGGTGGAGCAGGCGACCGGCTCGAACCCCGGTCCCGTGCACCTCAATCTGCCGTTTCGGGAGCCCTTGGAGCCGCTGCCATGCTGACCGCATGGGCAGAGGCACACGAGCGGGGGGTGGTGGCCGCCGGGCCCATGTGGGACGGGGACCGGTGGGTGGAGGCTGTGGCGGAGTTCTGCCGGGCCTCCGGATGGCCGCTGCTGGCTGAGCCCTGCTCGCAGCTCCGGCGTGAGCTGGACGGGGTGGCGGTCACCGATCATCACGACCTGCTGCTGCGCACGCCGTGGGCCGATGCCGAGCCGCCCGATGCGGTGCTGCGCATCGGCGGCGCGCCGACGAGCAAGCCGCTGCGGCTGTGGATCGAGCGCCATCGCCCAGCGTTCGCATTCGTCGATCCGGCCAGCACGTGGACTGATGCGAGCTTCAGCGTCTCGCTGCACATGACGATCGGACCGGAAGCCGTGGCCGACGCGGCCCGCACGCTGTCGGCCCCGGGATCCGGGTGGGCGCGGCGATGGGCCGACGCTGATGCACGCGCTGGCGCCGCAATCGACGCTGTGCTCGACACCGAGCCGCTGCTCGAAGCCGGCGTGGCTCGCCAACTCGGACGCAGCCTTCCGGCCGGGCATGCGCTGTATGTGTCGAACTCGATGCCGGTGCGCGACGTCGATTCGTACTTGCGAGCCCGCTCAGAGCCCTTGACGGTGCATGCCCACCGGGGCGCGAGCGGCATCGACGGCGTCATCTCAGCTGCAACCGGTGTGGCTGCGTCGGGTACCCCGGCCACGGTGCTGGTGGGCGACCTGGCATTCCGCCACGACATCGGCGGGCTCGTCGGTGCGTTCGACACTGAGCCGCTCGCGCACGGCGGGCCCGGCGGACTCGATCTCACCGTGGTGGTCGTGGACAACGGCGGCGGCACGATCTTCTCGTTCCTGCCTGCCTACGGGGTCATCGACCCCGCAGCGTTCGACCGCCTGCTGACGACGCCGCCTGGGCGCAGCAGCAGAGAATTGGCGAGCGGACTCTCAGCAGCCATGGGCTTTGAGCACCACCACATCGACTCGAGCGACGAGCTGCATGCGCTGCTGTCTGGGCCCGGGTCGAATCGGGGCGTGCGGATCATCACCATCGACATCGACGCAGACGCCAACCGCGACCAGCACCGCCGGATCGCCGAGGCAGTCGAGGCTGCCATTGGGGCGCAGCCTCCAGGCCCGCAGTGACCGGCAGCGACTCGCCGCTGCAGCTCGCCTCGACCGGGGCCGGCAGCGGGGATCCGGTCGTGATCATCCATGGCTTCACCGGCAGCGGCGCGGCGATGGCACCGCTCATCGGCCGGCTCGACGGCTGGCGGCGCATCGCGGTGGATCTCCCCGGTCACGGTCGCAGCCCGGCGCCGCCGCAGCCATCCCAATACAGCGTCGAGGCCATGGCGGAGTCGGTTGCCAGGCTGGCAGCCACGGCCGCCGATGAGCCGTACCACGTCATCGGCTACTCGATGGGCGGCCGGGTGGCGCTTGCGCTGGCGTCAGCGCATCCGGAGGTGTGCAGGACCCTGACGCTCATCAGCGCAACTGCCGGCATCGCCGATGCCGCGGAGCGGGCACAACGTCGCCGGGCCGATGAGGCACTCGCCGACCGGATCGACGAGCACGGCCTGGCCCGCTTCGTCGACGGGTGGATGGCATTGCCGATGTGGGATTCGCTCAGGGCGAGTCTCGGCCCAATGGCCTGGCAGGCGTCCATCGATCAGCGCCTGCGCTCCGATCCCACCGGTCTGGCGAATTCGCTGCGCGCCGCCGGGACCGGATCGATGACGCCGCTGTGGGACCGCTTGGGCGCCCTTGACGTGCCGACGCTGGTCATGTGCGGCGAGCTGGACGCAAAGTTCGTCGAGATCGGCCTCCGCATGTCGGAGCTGCTGCCGCGCAGCGAACTCGCGGTAATGCCCGGAGTCGGCCACGCCGTCCATCTCGAGGCTCCCGACCTCTGCGCTGACACCGTCGCCGACTTCATTCACCCTTGAGGGGCGAGCGCCGGCGAAGCTTCGGCGCTCGCAAGGGTCAGCCCTCCGGCAGCGGGAACTCGAACGCGCCGGGCAGCAGCTCGGCAACGGTGGTGTTCTCGTTCACCGCGCAGTCAGGACCTCCTGCTTCGAGCAGCAGTTGGCGGCATCGGCCGCACGGAGCAAGCAGGTCGCCGCCTGCGTCGGTGACAGTCACGGCGACCAGGCGGCCGCCGCCGCTGCGGTGCAGGTCGCAGACCAGCGCGCACTCGGCGCAGAGCGTCAGCCCGTACGAAGCGTTCTCGACGTTGCAGCCAGTGACGATTCGGCCATCATCCACGAGGCCTGCCGCGCCGACCCGGAAGTTCGAGTACGGCGCATACGCCGTGCGGGACGCCTCGTGTGCCTGAGCGCGCAGATCGGCCCAAGGGATTGCTGTGTCGTCGGTCATGCCGATCATGGCTCCCGCGTCGTCTGAGCGACGAGAGTACGAGCCAATAGCGTTCAAGCCGTGCAGGTGACGCTGCAGGAATTCGAGCTGCCGCTGCTGCGCCCGCTGCTGACCGCCCACGGCTCGATCGTCGTGCGGCGGGGCATCGAGGTGCGCGTCGGCAGCGACGCCAGCGTCGGCACCGGCGAGGCGGCACCGCTGCCTGGCTTCGGAGTCGAGACCTACGACGAAGCTCTGGCGGCACTGCAGCGCTGGGCCGAGGATCCGGAAGGCGAACCGCCCCACGAGCCGTGCGCTGCCGCCGCCGTGGAATCGGCGCTCACCCAGCTCGATGCCGAGATCGAGGGCGTCACGCTGTCGACGCTGCTGGCCGACAACCTGCCCACGCAGCGACGCATCGCCACCCACGCGCTGGTATCCGACCTGGATCCCGAGGCTGCGGCGCAACGCGCCGCACGCGCCGCAGCGACCGGTCACCTGGCGGTGAAGCTCAAGGTCGCTGCCGACGGTCACCGCGGCTCCGGCGCCAATGGCAGCACCCCGATACCCGTCGGCGAACAGACGGCACGCATCGCTGCGGTCCGCCGCGCCCTGCCCGCAGGCGTGGCCTTGCGACTGGACGCCAACGGCGGCTGGGATCGTTCTACGGCGGTCAAGGTGCTGCGCCCCGTCAGCCACCTCGACATCGAGTTCATCGAGGAACCCACGCCCCAGGCCGCTGACTGGGCACAGATCAGCCGAACGGTCGGCATCAGGGTGGCCGCCGATGAACACCTGCGCGATGCCGATGCGCTCGACCGGCTCATCGAGGTGGGTGCCATCGAAGTCGCCGTGCTCAAGCCGGCTGTGCTGGGCGGGCCGCATGCCACCTACGACTTGGCGCGGCGGGCGGCGATGCGCGGGGTGCGGTCGGTGGTGTCGTCGTTCATCTGCGGGGCGGCGGGG
This sequence comes from Candidatus Poriferisodalis sp., assembly GCF_965208925.1. Classification (GTDB taxonomy): domain Bacteria; phylum Actinomycetota; class Acidimicrobiia; order Acidimicrobiales; family Poriferisodalaceae; genus Poriferisodalis. The sequence goes on from NZ_OZ242364.1 coordinate 1,023,820, forward strand.
CTGCGGATTGCTCGGGACACTGCTGTGGCTGTTGATCCGCGTGGGGTTCATGGCATCGGCACTGCTTCGCTGTTTGCTGAGCCTTTGCCGGAGGATGTGACTCCCAGCGGCGGCTACCTGCCCGTTCCTACCGAGGCGTCTGCCAGCGCGACTTGAGCACCGCGTTCACACCCGGGCAGCGCGAGGGCAGCGGCCTCCGTGCTTCAAACAGTTGCGACGCCATTGCTGAACGGTGGATGGGCTTTGGCGTCGCAAAACTGCGCGCGGAGGCCGCTGCCCCCGCGCTGCCCTCGCTGTTCCGGTCCCTCGGCTCTACTAGAGGCGCCAGCGTTGGGTTTTGCCTAGGGGGGTTTGGGGGAGCTCTTTGACGAGTTCTAGGGCTTGGGGGGCGCAGTAGGCGGGGAGGTGCTCCTTGATGGCGTCGCGGAGTGCTTCTAGGTCGGGGGGCTGGGCGTGGTTGGTGGGGACGATGACGGCGGTGACGGCTTGGCCCCACTCGGGGTCGGGGCGGCCGACTACTGCTACTTCTGAGATGTTGGGCAGGTTGGCGAGGATTCGTTCCACTGCTACTGGCCAGACCTTTTCGGCGCCGGTAGTGATCATGTCGTCGACTCTTCCGAAGACTGACAGTTGGCCCTCGTCTGACAGGGCGCCGGCGTCGCCTGTGGGGTACCAGCCGTCGTCGGTTCGGGGGTCGGTGCCGTCTCGGTAGCAGCGCAGCAGCATCTCGCAGCGGAGCTGTACTTCGTCGTTCCGGATGCGCAGCTCTACGCCGTCGAGTGGCCAGCCTTCGTACACCACGCCGCTGAACGTCTCGGTCATGCCGTAGGTGGCGACGGTGTTGGCGGGCCGGTGGGCCGGCATGGCGGAGCCGCCGAGCAGGATTGCCCGGAACGCCGACGGGTCGGTGCGGGCGAGCGCGGTGGGCACTAGCGACGTGAGCGTTGCGCCCTGGCGGGCGGCCGCCTCGACTGCGGTCGCGTCGAAGCCGTCGTGGACTTCCACGGGAGTGTCGGTCAGCAGTGCCCGTACCACGACGGCCAGGCCGCCGACGTGCGCTAGCGGGAGGCACGCCAGCCAACGGTCGGTGCTGGGGTCGACAGCGAGCGCGGAGCTGGTCGCCATGGCGTTGGCCTCGATGGCAGCGTGGGTGAGGACGGCGCCTTTCGGATCGCCAGAGCTGCCGCTGGTGGCCATGACAAGCGCGTCGCCGGTCTCGATGTCCCAGCCGCTGCGGCGGCGGTGGCGGCCCGCTGCGTCCACCACGACGCTGGCGCCCATGCGCTCGATGAGGGACTGCTGCGCCGCGTCGGGAAGCCGCTGATCGACCGGCAGCACCGCATCGCCGCTGTCCCAAGCCTGCTGCAGCTCGGCCACGAAGCGATCACCGCCGCCGATTGCCAGCGCCACCAGTCGTCGCACGGCGCGGACATTACCGACGCGGCCGCCCGAGCCCGCCGGCATTTGTGCTCGACCAGCGTGACGCTGCGGAGTTGTCAACTGCGGGCGCGAGACTGTCGGATGCATGGGCACGACGACGCCGACGCTGCGCTGGACCGGCGCCAGCATCGAGATCATCGATCAGACGCGGCTGCCAGCCGAGCTGGTGCTGATCGACGTATGCGATACCGCGACGGCGGTCGACGCCATCGAGCGGCTCGCCATCCGGGGCGCGCCTGCCCTCGGTGCCTTCGGGGCGCTAGCGCTGGTCGTCGGCCTCGACGAGACGCAGCCTGACTCGCTGAGCGACGCCCGCGCAGTGCTCGAACGTCTCAGGACCGAGATCGGCGATGCCCGGCCGACGGCGGTCAACCTGCGCTGGGCGGTCGATCGCACGATCGATGCCGCGCTGGGCGACGGGGCAGCGGCCGACATCGCCGCAGTGCGCCAGCGCCTGCTCGACGAAGCCCTCGCCATCGCAGACGAAGACGCGCAGGCGTGTGCCGAGATCGGTCGGCTCGGGCGGGAAGTGCTCGCGGAGGCCACAGTGATCGCGACCCACTGCAACGCGGGACGCCTCGCCACCGCTGGCGACGGAACAGCGCTGGCGGCGGTGTATGCGAAAGCGTCTTGCGGTGAATCCGTGCGGGTGCTGGCGGCAGAGTCGCGCCCGCTGCTCCAGGGTGCCCGTCTCACGGCATGGGAGCTGGCCGACGCGGGCATCGACGTGTCGGTGGTCTCCGATGGCGCGATGGCCTCGCTGATCGCCCGGGGCGAAGTGGACGCCGTGATCGTGGGAGCAGACCGCATCGCCGCCAACGGCGACACGGCCAACAAGGTCGGCACGCTGGGCCACGCCCTGGCTGCCGCCCACGCAGGCATCGGCTTCTACATCGCGGCACCGACCACGACCATCGACGCAGCCATGCCGTCGGGCGATCGCATCGTCATTGAGCAGCGGAATGCCGACGAGGTGCACCACGCGGGCGGGATTCGCCTCACGCCAACAGGTGTGGGAGCAGTCAATCCAGCCTTCGACGTGACGCCTGCCCGCCTGATCACCGCGATTATCACCGACGCGGGAGTCCTGCATCCGCCCTATGGCGAGTCCATCGCCGATGCACTGGCAGCAACCCGGTGTTCACCAGCGGAAGACGACCGGTGCTGAATCGCTGGGACGACGCCGAGGCGGCGCGCTGGACCGAGCTGGGCGACCTGGGCGAGATCACCTACGGATCGCGCCTGGTGGGCGCCGATCCGGCACTGGTGCTGCACGGCGGGGGCAACACCTCGGTCAAGGGCACCAGCACTGACGCTTGGGGCGAGCCGGTGCCGACGCTGTGGGTGAAGGGCAGCGGCTGGGACCTTGCCACCATCGAACCGCCGGGCTTCGCACCCCTCCGACTCGAACCGGTGCGCCGGCTGGCCGAGCTGCCGGAATTGAGCGACACCGAGATGGTGAACCAGCTGCGCATCCACCTGCTGGACGCCTCGGCACCCAATCCCTCCGTCGAGGCGATACTGCATGCGCTGCTGCCCCATCGCGCGGTGCTGCACAGCCACGCCGACGCCGTGCTGGCGCTCACCAACACAGCCGACGGCGATGCGAGGGTGCGCCGGCTGTGGGGCGACCGAGCCGTCGTGGTGCCCTACGTGATGCCCGGCTTCGATCTGGCCCGTCGCTGCGCGGACGAATGGCAGGCACAAGCCCACGACGGCACCGAGGCGATGGTGCTGCTGAACCACGGCATCTTCACCTTCGGCGAAACCACGCGCCAGGCGTACGACTCGATGATCGATCGGATCAGCGAGGCCGAGCAGTGCCTTGCCGAAGCGGGCGTGCCGTCATTCGGCGAGAGCGACACGAGTGCGGCCGAGGGCCGCAGCGGGCGTCGTGCCAGCCCCGACGACGTCGAGACGGTGACGGAACTGCGTGCAGCGATCTCGGCAGCGGCGGGCGTTCCGATGCTGCTGCGAGCCGTGCACGACGAACGTGTCGAAGCGTTCTGCGGCCGTGATGACCTGACTTCAGTGGCGCAACGGGGGCCGGCGACGCCTGACCACATCATCCGGACGAAGCAGTTCCCGATGGTGGGTCGTGACGTGGACGCGTTCGTTGAGGGCTACCGCGCCTACTTCGAGCGCAACGACGCCCGGCACGACGCAGATGGCTCGCAGACCACGCTCACGATGCTGGACCCGGCACCGCGCGTGGTGCTCGACTCCCAGCTCGGGCTGTGGACCGCAGGCCGCCGCGCAGTCGACTGCGACATCGCCGCGGACATCTACCTGCACACCATCGACGTCATCAACGCTGCGGAGGCCCTCGGGGGCTACGTCGCACTCGGCGAAGCCGATCTGTTCGACGTGGAGTACTGGGAGCTCGAGCAGGCGAAGCTGGCGCGGGCCGGGGCGCCGGCTGCGCTGGCGGGACAAGCGGCGCTGGTGACAGGAGCGGCCTCTGGGATCGGACAGGCCGCAGCCGCAGCACTGGCTGCAGCGGGAGCGGCAGTGGTCGGGATCGACATCGACCCTGCTGTCGCGCACGCCAACGACGGCGGCAGCGACCGGCTGGGGGGCCCGGCATGGCTCGGCATCGAAGCCGACGTCACCGATGCCAGAGCCATGACCGCAGCGGTTGCCGGCGCGGTCGAGCGTTTCGGCGGCATCGACATCGTGGTGGCGGCGGCTGGCATCTTCGGTCCATCGGCGCCGCTGGAAGAGCTCGTTGATGACTCCGGGCTGGGCACGGCCTGGCAGCAGACGTTCGACATCAACGTGAGCGGCGCGGCGAACACTCTCGCCGCGGCTCATCGGGTGATGCGGCACTCGGCGACCGGTGGACGGGTGGTGATCGTCGGTTCGAAGAACGTGCCCGCGCCGGGACGCGGCGCCGCTGCCTATTCGGCTTCGAAAGCAGCGCTGACGCAGCTCGCCCGTGTGGCGGCACTCGAATGGGCGGCCGACGGCATCACCGTCAACATCGTGCATCCCGACGGCGTGTTCGACACAGGACTGTGGTCTGACGAGCTCATCGCCGAGCGCGCCGCCAGTTACGGACTCACCTCCGAGCAGTACCGGCGGCGCAACCTGCTCGGCCGCGAACTGGCGTCAGCTGATGTGGGCGCCCTCATCGCCCAGATGTGCGGCCCCGCATTCGCCCACACCACCGGCGCCCAGATCCCCCAGGACGGCGGCAGCGACCGGGTCGTCTAGTCACCGTCACCGGCGACCGGTCGTCTAGTCGCCGGGGGCCGCGCCGGCCATGAGCAGGCCGATCTCCTCACGGGTGGCTGTGCGAGGATCGACGGTTGCCACGATGCGGCCCTCGTACATGACGGCGACCCGGTCGCTGAGCGCCAGCACCTCGTCGAGCTCGGCGGACACGAGCAGCACGGCCGTGCCCTCATCGCGCCGCTCGCGGATGCGGCGCCAGATGAACTCGATGGCGCCGATGTCGATGCCGCGGGTGGGCTGCGCCGCGATCAGCAGGTCGATCTCGTCGGAGAACTCGCGGCCCACGATGAGCTTCTGCTTGTTGCCGCCCGACAGGCTGTCGGCCGGGGACTCCACGTCGGGCGTCCGCACGTCGAAGGTGGCCACGACATCGCGGGCGTGGGAGTCGATGCGTTCGCGGCGCAGCATGCCGCCCGCCGCGAACGGCCGCTTGAAGTAGCGGTTCAGGACCGAGTTGTCGGCCACCGAGTACGAGCCGATGAGACCGTGCTTGGCCCGGTCCTCGGGAATGTGGCCCACGCCGATCACCGTGACCTGGCGCGGCCGGGCTCCCGACGCATCCCGGTCGCTGATCGACACCGTGCCGGCGGTTGCGTGGCGCAGGCCCGTGATGGCTTCCACCAGCTCCCGCTGACCGTTGCCCTCCACGCCGGCGACCCCCACGATCTCGCCGGCGCGCACCTCGAGCGACAGCTCGTCGACGGCACGCTGGCCGCGGTCGTCATCGGCGCAGAGGCCGGCAATGTCGAGCACCACGGGCCGCCCCAGGTCCTCAGGGTCCGTCACCTCGGGGACTGGGACTCCGCCGTCGGGCTCAGCCTCGATCGGGGCTGCCGACCCGACGCCGGTGGCACCGGACTCGAACCGGTCGCCGTGCAGGTCGACCGCGCGGCCGACCATCAGCTCAGCCAGCGCTGCCTCACTGGTTTCCGCAGGCGTGGTGGTGCCCACCACCCTGCCCTCGCGCAGCACGACAATGTCGTCAGCCGCGGCCATGACCTCGCGCAGCTTGTGCGTGATGAACACGATGCCGACGCCCTGGTCGGTCAGCCCGCGCAGCACGTCGAGCAGGTGGTCGGTCTCCTGCGGGGTGAGCACCGCAGTGGGCTCGTCGGCGATCAGCACGCGGGCATCGCGGTACAGCGCCTTGAGAATCTCGACCCGCTGCTGCGCCCCGACCGGCAGATCCTCCACTGCCGCGTCCGGATCGACATGGAGCCCGAATCGGTCTGCCAGCTCGAGCACCCTTCGGCGGGCCTGGGCCACGTCGATCATGCCGAGCTTGCGCGGCTCGGCGCCGAGCACGATGTTGCGCACCACGCTCATCGGCGGCACGAGCTGGAAGTGCTGGTGCACCATGCCGACGCCGCGGGCGATGGCGTCGTGCGGACTCGACAGCTCCACGTGCTCGTCGGCAATCACGACCTGGCCCGCATCGGGGCGGTGCAGGCCGAACAGAACGTTGACGAGGGTGCTCTTGCCTGCACCGTTCTCGCCCAGCAGCGCCAGGATCCGCCCGGGCAGCAGTTCCACCGACACGTCATCGTTGGCCACCACGGGGCCGAATCGCTTGGTGATGCCATGGCCGGCCAGCAGCACTTCCGGCACTGCACTCGGAGCAGCGGCTTCTGCGGCCGTGGCCATCATCGGACCTCGTAGGGTTGGCCCAGCGCAGCCGGGTCGCGCATGCGGCCGAACAGGCCTGCTGCGGCCACCACGATGATCGTGACGACGAACGGCAGCATCCCCACGAACTGCGCCGGGATGTCGAACGTGTCGTTGAGCTGGAACTGGCCTTGCAATGCCGTCGTGAAGCCGAAGAACAGCGCTGCCGCGTAGGCACCCAACGGGGTGCGACGACCGAAGATCATCACCGCCAACGCCAAGAATCCCCGACCGCCCGACATCGCCCGGGTGAAGGTGCCCACCGACTCCAGCGCCAAGTACGCACCGCCGAGGCCGGCCAAACCGCCCGCCAGCGTCACGTTCCAGTAGCGCAGCCGGATCACATCGATGCCCACGGTGGCCGCGGCACCAGGGTGCTCGCCGATAGCGGTCGTGCGCATCCCCCACACCGAGCGCAGCAGCAGCACGTGGAGCACCACGACCAGCACGAGCGCCAGGTAGGTCAGCGGCGGGCGGTTGAACAGCGCGGTGCCCACGACGGGCAGATCGGCGAGCGGGCCGAGCTCGATCGATTGATACTTCGGCTGGCCCAGCGAACGCCCCCGGTCGTAGAAGAACGAGGTCAGGCCCAACGCCGCGATGTTCAGGACCGTGCCGGCGATGATCTGATCGGTTCGCAGCCCGACCGACATCGCGGCCAGCATCCAGCCCATGGCCAGACCGGTGCTGACGCCCGCGACAACGCCCAAGAAGAGCGAGCCCGACATAGACGCCACGGTGAACGCCGTGAACGCCGACATCAGGAACTGGCCTTCGATGCCGATGTTCACGATGCCCGAACGCTCGCCGATCATGCCGCACATGGCGCCCAGCACCAGCAGGGTGGCGGCGCGAACGGTGCCCCCGAGCACTGCTGTGGTCTGCGCACCGTCCCAGGCGTAGAAGCCCCACACACACGCCACGAGCACGACGGCCCCCGCCACCGACCACACGCGCTGCGGCGACCAGCCGCCCATGCCGGCACCTCCCGATGCCGACCTCGCGTCCGAGCCAGCGCCTGCGTCGTGTGTGACGGTCATCGGCCCCACCCCGCACCGAGCGTCAGGCGGCGATCGGGCGCATCAGGCCGATCGCGCAGGCGCAGCAGCCACCGCACTATCAGGGGCGCAGCCACGAACAGCAGGATGAGCGCCTGGATCACGTCGATGATCTCGGGCGCAACCCCCGACTCGAACTGCATCTTGGCGGCACCCGCTTCCATCAGCCCCACCAGCAGGCCGGCGGGGATGACGGCGATGGGGTTCGTGCGGGCCAGCAGCGCAATCGTGATGCCCTCGAAGCCGAGGCCCACGTTCACCCCGGCCTCGAAACGACCGTCGACGCCGAGCGACTCGATCGCCCCGCCGAGGCCGGCCAGCAGTCCCGCTACCGCCATCGTCGAGGCCATGATCCAGCCCACCGAGATGCCGGCGTAGCGGGCGGCGTGACGGTTCGCGCCCACGCTGCGCACCTCGAAGCCGTAGGTGGTGCGTTCCAGCACGAACCAGCAGGCGAATGCAGCGAGCACTGCCAGCACGAAGCCTGCCGGCAGCCATCCCCACGTGGGGATCTCAGCCGACGGCTCCACCAGCGGGGTCCGGGCGATGATGTTGGAACCCGACCGGTCCTGCCAGGGGTTGGCGGCCAGCCAGTCGGTGAGGTTGCCGGCCACGAAGTTGAGCATGATCGTGACGATCACCTCATGCGCCCCCGACGTGGCCTTGAGCACCCCGGCGATGGCACCCCACGCGGCACCCGCAGCAGCGCCGACCAGCAGCGCCAGCGGGAGATGCACCACCAGCGGCAGGCCCTCGAGCCCGAAGCCCACGCCCGCAGCGAATGCTGCGCCGACCAGCAGCTGGCCCTGCCCGCCGATGTTGAACAGGCCTGCCTTGAAGGCGAAGGCGACGGCCAGGCCGCCGAAGACGAGCGGCGTCGCCTTCTGCAGTGTGCGCAGCAGCGCATCTGCATCGCCGGCCCCGCCGAGCACCAGCGCGCTGTATGCGCTGGAGACCGAGTGCCCCTGTACCGCGATGAGCACAGCACCGAGCAGCAGCCCCAGCACCACCGAGGCCACGGGGACCGCTGCAGCGCGCAGGATCGTGCGCGTCGAACTGCGCCGAGCATCGCTGGCGCCGTCGGACGCCTCAGGCTGCTGCGCAGGAGCGGGCGCCGCTGGGCCGGCGGGCATGCTCACCGTCGGGTGAGGTGCCCGCGGCCCACGGCGCCCCGCTCAGCTCGTGCGGCGTCCGATCAGCCCGGCGGCCATCCGGTGTCGATCTCGCCGGCGTTCAGGCCGGCAAGGACGTCGGCGAGCGTGGCCCGCATGTCGTCGGTGACGATGCCGTCGAAGTCATGGAATGGCGCCAAGCCGACCTCGCCGAGGAAATTGCCCCCGGCAAAGCTGCCATCGTGCGCCGCTGCGATCAAGTCAGCCACGCCCGGGGTGATGAGCTTCATTGCGCTCGTCACCAGGCACGGCCGCGCCTCGGGCACCGTGTTCCACTGGTCGGTGTCGACGCCGACGCAGTAGGCGCCCTCCTGCGAGGCAATCTCGATGAGCGCTCCGTTGCCGGTGGCGCCGCCGGCGCCGAAGATGATGTCCGCGCCCTGGTCGAGCGCCTGGCGGGCGGTGGCCGCACCCCAGTCCGGATCGCCGAAGGCGACGTCCAGGCCGCCGGGGTGGTAGGTGGAGATCGTCTGCACGTCCGGGTTGGTGTAACGCGCGCCGTGCTCCCAGCCTTCCTTGAAGGCCACGACTGGCGGCACCAGGTCGGTGCCCAGCACGGCGCCCACGATGTCGCTCTCGGTGAGCATGCCGGCGAGCGCTCCGGCCAGGAAGCCCGACTGGTCCTCGGGGAAGATCAGCCCGGCCAGGTTGGGCAGCGCCTCTCCCTGGAACTGGTCGACGCCGATGAAGAAGATGTCGGGGTTTGCCTGCGCGGCGGCGATGGTGGCATCGCCGAGGCCGAATCCGACGGTGATGATGACGTCGACGCCGTCTTCGATGAACAGGCCGATGTTGTTCTCGTAGTCCTTGGCTTCCTCGGTCTCGATGTAGTTCGCCTCAGCCCCGAGCGCAGCGGCGGCCTGCTCCGCGCCTTCCCACGCCGACTGGTTGAAGCTCTTGTCGTCCACCTTGCCGGTGTCGGTGACGAGCCCGATCTTGAACGGCTCGGCGTCGTCCATGTCGTCGGCCGGCTCCTCAGCCGCGGCCGTCGTCGCCGGTGCCGCAGCGGTGGTTGCCGCAGGCTCATCGCTGCCGGTGCATGCTGCGGCGAACACCGCCAGCACAGCAAACACGATCGCGAATCGTCTCGTGAGTACGGTCATTGGTTCCTCCCTGAGCGCAGGCGGCGGGAAGGCTCAGATACGCCCGCGCCCGACACCGGCGAGCCTATGCGCGCTCATTCCTCGACGAGTTCGACGAGCGTGCCGAGATTGCCTTTCGGATGGACGAACGCGACCGTGGTGCCGCGCGAGCCCGGCCGGGGGGCGGTGTCGATCGGCACGGCGCCGGCGTCGATCATGGCCGCGAGCGCGGCAGCGCAATCGTCCACCCGGTAGCCGATGTGGTGCAGGCCCTCGCCCCGGCGCTCGAGGAACTTGGCGATGGGCGAATCGGGACGGGTTGCCGCGGTGAGCTGGATGTAGCTGTCCGCCACCTTGATCAGCGCCTCTTCCACACCGTCGGAGTCGACGACTTCCCGGTGGGCCACCTCGGCACCGAACGCCTCGCTGTAGTAGTCGACTGCGGCGTCGAGATCCTTCACCGCAATGGCGACGTGATCGATCTCGGTCAGGATCATCAGGCTGCTCCTTTGGCGGCTTCCAGCGAAGCCGCGTGACGGGCGAACAGCGTGATGCGGTCTTCGCCGATGCGTTCGCGCTTGTCCGGATCGGTGATGCCCTGGCCCGGCTCGGAGGCCAGGCACAGCACGCCGAGCTTGCCCTCGTGCAGGTTGTGGTGGACCTGCCAGGCGGCCAGGCCCGTGTCGTCGAGCGTGAAGGTCTTGGACAGGATCGGCTGGATGCGCCCTTGATCGATCAGGCGGTTCATGGCCCACGCCTCGGCGTAGTTGGCGAAGTGGCTCGACACGATCCGCTTCAGCTTCATCCACAGATGCCGGTTGTCGTACTCGATCATGTACCCGCTGGTGGCGGCGCAGGTCACGACGGTGCCGCCCCGCTTGGCGGCGAACACCGATGCGCCCATGGTGGAGCGGCCCGGGTGCTCGAACACGATGTCGGGGTCGTCGCCGATGAGGCCGCGCACCTTCTTGCCGAAGCGCCGCCATTCGCCTTCGTCCTGGGTGTGGTCGTCGCTCCAGAACCGGTAGCCCTCGGCACTCCGGTCGATGACGTGCTCGACGCCGAGCTGGCCGAGCAGCTCCGCCTTGTCGGGCGAGCTGACCACGCCGATGGGCACGCCGCCGCCGTTGAGCACGAGCTGGCAGGCGTAGCCGCCCAGCCCGCCGGTGGCCCCCCAGACGAGCACCGAGTCGCCCTGCTTCATGCGAGCGGCGTTGTCGCCGACCAGCATCCGGTACGAGGTCGCGGCGCACAGTGCATTCACCGCCGCTTCCTCCCAGGACAGGTGCGCCGGCTTGGGCATGAGCTGGTTGGCCTTGACGATGGTGAGGTCTGCCAGACCGCCGAAGTTGCTCTCGAAGCCCCAGATCCGCTGGTTGGAGGCCTTCATCGAGTCCTCGTGAGCGGCGGGATCCTGGTCGTCGACGTAGTTGCAATGGACCACGACGCGGTCGCCGGGGCGCCAGTTGCGCACCGCCGAACCGCACTGGAGCACGACGCCGGAGGCGTCCGAGCCGAGCACGTGGTAGTCGAGCGCGTGACGGGCACCCCAGCGGCTCTCCCGGCCCAGCCGGTCCAGGAAGCCGAACGTCGGCAGCGGCTCGAAGATGGAGGTCCATACGGTGTTGAAATTGATGGCGCTGGCCATCACCGCCAGGTACACCTCGTCGGGCGCCAGCTCGGGCGTGGCGACCTCGCCGATGTGGGTGGCCTCGCGGGGGTCCTTGTCGGCCGAAGCACGGCCCTCGAACATCGTCTGCTCGTCGCGTACTACGTAGGCAGCCCTGAAGCTCTCCGGTATGGGCATGGCCTCGAGTTCGGGGCCCGATGCGCCGGCGGCGATGGCATCTGCGAACTGCTTCACGGAGCGGAACGCTAACGGTGCGGAAGGGCTGCGAGTTCCACGCTTTTGTGAGACTTCGGCGCAGCCTCTGGCTCGACGCTCCGGCAGGCTCGCAGGCCGTTTCGTACACTCGCCGTTCACAAGTCCGTCGTCCAGCCCAGTGGCTGGCGCGTCGGTGCAGGCGAGGGGGTCGCAATGCCTGGTTCGGTGATCGTCGGCGGCGCACGCACGCCTATCGGCAAGTTCAACGGCGGGCTCGCCGGCCTGACCGGCGCTCAGCTCGGCGGCGTCGCGATCACCGGAGCGCTGGAGCGGTCCGGCGTTTCGCCCGGCGATGTCGACTACGTGGTGATGGGTCAGGTGCTGCAGGCCGGCCAGGGCCAGATCACCGCCCGGCAGGCGGCGACCGAGGCCGGCATCTCCATGGACGTGCCGGCCATCACCATCAACAAGGTGTGCCTGTCGGGCCTGAATGCCATCTACATGGCAGACCAGATGATCGCAGCGGGCGACGCGGACGTGGTCGTCGCGGGCGGCATGGAGTCGATGACCAACGCGCCGTACCTGCTGCCCGATGGTCGCAACGGCATGCGGATGGGCTCGGGCACGGTGCTCGACGCGATGATCCACGACGGCCTGTGGTGCGCCTTCGACGACGGTCACATGGGAGACGGCACCGAACGGGATGCCGCGAGCGCCGGCATCTCGCGCAGCGCGATGGACGAGTACTCCGCCCAGTCGCACGAACGCGCCGCAGCCGCGCAGAAGGACGGCCGCTTCGATGACGAGATCGTGGCCGTCAGCATCCCTCAGCGGCGCGGCGATCCGCTGACGGTGCTCGACGACGAAGGCATCCGGCCCGGCACGACGCCCGAGAGCCTGTCCGGCCTGCGGCCGGCGTTCGCTGCCGACGGTGCCGTCACGGCCGGCAATGCGTCGCAGATCTCCGACGGCGGCTGCGCGCTGGTGCTGATGTCGGCCGAGACAGCTGAGCGGCATGGCGCCGAACCGCTCGCCGAGGTGGTGTCCTACGGCATGGTCGCGGGGCCTGACACCTGCCTGCTGCACCAGCCGTCGCGGGCCATTGGGCGTGCGCTCGCACGCGCTGATCTCGACGTCTCGGACCTGTCGCTGTTCGAGATCAACGAGGCCTTCGCCGCGGTGGCGGTGGCCTCGACCGAGGATCTGGGCGTGTCGCCGGACATCGTGAATCCGAACGGCGGTGCGGTGGCGCTCGGCCATCCCATCGGCATGTCGGGTGCCCGCCTGGCGCTCACGCTCACCAGCGAGCTGCGCCGCCGCGGCGGCGGCCTGGGCGCTGCGGCGCTCTGCGGGGGCGGCGGCCAAGGCGACGCCGTGGTCCTGCGGGTCGCGTAGCCGCCCCGACCAGCCAATCCCTCCTCGCGAACGCATCGGATCGGCACCGGCGCGAGACGGATCAGGCAGCCTCGGGTCGGGCGAGCACTTCGGTGGCAACGCAGATCGGCCAGAGAGCAGCGTGCACGGCATCGCCAATTGCGACAGCGTCGATGGCCGGCACCTCTAAGTAGATACGGCTCGCTCCGAGCAGCTCGGTCAACCGTGCGAACGGAGCCGGGTCGACCAGCATCGCTCCCACGACGGCCGCCGGTGCGGTGGCGATCGCCAGCAGCGCACCGCATGGATCCACGAACACCGCAGCGACGCCATGCGGCGACGCGCCGGCACTCAGGCACAGTGCTCTGGCGTGGCACGGGCCTGCCACCATCACACGCTCGGCTGGCGCTGGGCGGAACACTGCAACCGGCAAGTCGTGCGGCGGTGGACCGGCTGCGCGGTCAGTTGTCCGGTCGTGGGGATCGAAAGCAGCCATGGCACTCCTTGCGAGTGCAGGCCGTTCGGGAAGTGCCGGCCGGACCGTAGGCAGCCACGGCGGACCCGTCCAGCGATTTAGAGACTCGGCAGCTAGGGCGTGAGGGTGCGGCGGTTGCGGAGGGCTCGTTCCAGGGTGAGCTCGTCGGCGTATTCGAGGTCGCCGCCGACGGGCAGGCCGCTGGCAAGGCGAGTCACCTGCACGCCCAGCGGTTCGAGCTGGCGAGCCAGATACATGGCGGTCGTGTCGCCCTCGATGTTCGGGTTCGTGCACACGATCAACTCAGCGACCGACTCGCTGTCGAGACGTGCGAGCAGCTCGCGGATGCGCAGCTGCTCGGGCCCCACGCCCTCGAGCGGGTTCAGCGCCCCGCCGAGCACGTGGTAGCGCCCCCGGAAGCCCGCCTTCTCCATCGCCACGACGTCCCGCGGCTCCTCCACCACGCAGATCATCCCGTTGGCCCGGGCCGGGTCGGCACAGGTGGGACACGGGTCGGTCTCGCTGAGGTTCCAGCACTGGCTGCAGAAGCCGACCCGGTCCTTGGCGGCGGTGATGGCCGCAGCGAGACGGTGAGCGTCGGCAGCCGGACGCTTCAGCAGCCAGAACGTGATGCGCTGGGCGCCCTTGGGGCCGATGCCGGGCAGGCGGCTGAGTTCGTCGATCAGGTCTTCGACGGCGTCGTCATACACGTCAGCCCCCGCCGCTACTAGTCAATCAAGGCTCTCAGGTCGCACTCTCGTCGTCGCGGACCACGACCGATCCGGGGAAGCGGTCCACTATCCGCTGCACCTTGGCTTCCGGGGAGGAGGCGGGCGCGGCGTCATGTGAGGCCGTCGACGCGGTCGGGCCTGTGGTCTCTGGCGCGACGTTGCCGGCCGATTCGGTTGGGGACGGCGGCGCCTCGCCGGTGACCGTCGAGGACTGGCTGGGCTCGCCTGCCGCGTCGCTCACCTCGAGACGGACGGATTGGTCGAGCAGCGCTGACAGGATCGCGTCCACCTCGTTGCTGCGTCGCCGGGCGTTGGCGAGCGGCACGCCTTCGCTCAGCCGAACCGTCACCACATTGCGCTCGTGAGTGAGAACGGCTGCGTCGCGGAACAGGCCCTTCGCGACTGGACGCAGCTTCTCGACGACCTGCGACTCCCAGATGCGCTGCAGGTCCGCGGCTGTCATGGCCGTCGGGGCCTCGGCCGGCGCTGTCGCAGGTTCGACTGTGGATCCCGGCTGCGGTGCCTCCTCAGGGGCCGACACTGGCGGCGCAGGCGGCGCTGCGGGCGTGGGGGTTGCAGCCGGCGGAGGCTGTGCGGCAGCGGCCGGGGCATCGAGGGAGGGAGGCGCGGTGGTTGAGGCCATGGCCGCACGGGCGGCAGCGGGACCGCCAGCGGGGGGCGCTGGGCCGTCCGCTCCGCCGCGGGCGGGCGCTGCGGCGGACGGCACAGGGTCGGGCGCACCCGCGCCCAGCAGATCGTCGGCGAGCAGGCCCACCAGGGCGGCTTCCAGCGTCAGGCGACGGTCGGCCGATTGCGGCATCTGTGCCAGTGCGGTACCGAGGGCCTCGAGCGCCCGCACGTTGGCGCGGCGACCCATGGCATCGCTCAGCTCCCGCGCCGAGGTGATGTCGGCCGGTGGCAGTTCAGCGGGCTCGACGCCCGCGCCCACCAGGAACATGTCACGCAGACGCCGTGCGGTGCGCTCGGCCAGATCGCGAGCGTCGACACCCGCGGCGGTGGCCTCGGCAACGGCGATGAGCGTCACAGCCAGGTCGGCGCGTGCCAGCGCCAGCACCAGCGCGTTCACATCGGTGCGATCGTCAGGGATGCCCCCTGCCGCCAGCACCGTGTCGAGCGCCGAGAGCGCATCGCGCACCGACCCGGCGCCGCGTTCGGTCACATAGTCGACGACGGCATCGTCAACCGGCGCCCCAGCGGCCTCGGCCACGGCTCGCACATGCGGCGCCATCTCGTCCGCGCCCACCAACGACAGCTCGAACTGCTGGGTGCGGCTGCGGATGGTGGGCAGCACCTTGTTCGGATCAGTGGTGGCCAGGATGAACACCACGTGCGCCGGTGGTTCCTCCAAGGTCTTGAGCAGCGCATTGGACGCCGCCGCAGAGAGCATGTGCACCTCGTCGAGCAGGTACACCTTGCGACGCCCGGAGCTGACCAGGGCCGCCTTCTCGGTCATGTCCCGGATGTGGTTCACCGAGTTGTTGGACGCAGCGTCGAGCTCGATGAGGTCCATCGAGGTGCCTGCGGCAACAGCGGTGCAGCTGTCGCAGATGCCGCACGGCTCGCCGTCGTCGGTGAGCGCCTCGCAGTTGAGCGCCTTGGCCAAGATGCGGGCGGTGGAGGTCTTGCCGGTGCCACGGGGGCCGCTCAACAGGTACGCGTGCCCGACGCGGTCCTCGCGTACCGCGTTGCGCAGGGCCCGAACCAGGTGCGGCTGTCCGACCACCTCCGCAAACCGCTGAGGACGGAACCTCCGGTAGAGCGACTGGTGCTGCATCTCGCGGCGATCCTAAGGAATCCAGCCAGTGGCTGCGCCCGCGGCAGGAGCGGACGAGTCCTCTGCGCCGGGAATCCAGCAGGTTCCGACCTCGCAGGGTCCTCGTCCGCTCCTACAGCCAGTGATGCTGTGCCCGCGAACGCGTCTCTGCGGTTAGCGTTTGGCGTGTGTCGCCGTCTGACGTGGCGGCCGGGTCCTGTGCGACGGCGACCCGTGAACCGAGTCAGGGCCGGGAGGCAGCAGCTCTCAGCGGACCTCGTTGTGTGCCGCAGATCGCCTGGCCGCCTCGCCAGACGGCGACACCGCCCTCATCTCCGTCTCGCCGGAGGTGGGGCGCTGTCGCGGGATCGCCACGCGATCCCTCCAGTGACATGGAGAGTTGCCAGAGTGGACGAATGGGCTCGCTTGGAAAGCGTGTGAGGCTTTCATCGGCCTCCGTGGGTTCGAATCCCACACTCTCCGCATGTCAGACTGAGCAGTGATGACCAGCTCCCGGCTGCCCATCAGGGACGCCAAGGGCTACGAGCCGGACCTGCCCATCTCGGTCTCCACGATCCTGGACTGGCCGCCCCGGCCCCTGCAGACCCTGCGGCACATCTCGCTGATGATGCTCCCCCAGGGAATGCTGTGGGTGGCGATGTCGGCGGTGGTGTGGAACTTCTTCACGCCGTCCATGGAGCGCATGGCCAGCCTGCGCCCCAGGTGGGTCCTGGAGATCTATCTGCGCAACGTGGTGCTGTTCACGCTGGTCGCAGGGACGCTCCACGTCGCGCTGTACATGCGGCAGGTTCAGCAGCAGCGCTACAAGTACAACCGCCAGTGGCTCAGCACCACCAACCGGGCGTTCCTGTGGAACAACCAGACCCGCGACAACATCTTCTGGTGCCTGGTCAGCGGCTGCGCAGTGTGGTCGGCGTACGAGGCGCTGACGATGTGGTTCTACGCCAACGACTGGATCCCGTCGGTGGAGTGGGGCACGTGGTGGCCCTACATCTGCGCGCTCACGGTGATCGCATCGCTGTGGTCAGTCGTGCACTTCTATTGCATCCACCGGGTGCTGCACATGCGCTGGGTGTACGACCACGTGCACTACCTGCATCACCGCAACGTGAACACCGGGCCGTGGAGCGGGCTGTCGATGCACCCGGTCGAGCACATGATGTACCTGAGCATGATCGTGCTGTGGTGGGTGGTGCCCGCTCACCCGTTCATCCTGATCCTCACCTTGCTGTCCAACGCCGTGGCCACCTCGTTCTCCCACTCGGGATTCGAGCGCTTCGAGATCGGCAAGCGCGAGGGGCCGACGATGGCCGGAGCCGACTACTTCCACCACCTGCATCATCGCTACTTCGAGTGCAACTACGGCAACCGGCCGGTGCCGCTCGACAAGCTGTTCGGCACCTTCCACGACGGCACGCCCGAGGCCCACGCCCGGATGCGCGAGCGGGCGAAGCGAAGGCGCGGCATCACTGCCGCCTGAAACCGCTGCCTGAGGTGACGCGCTAGCGGCCACACTTCGGGTGTGACAGACGAAGCGGCCATCGAGTTGGCGTTGGAACAGGCCCGGCAGGCTGCGGCGGCTGGCGAGGTGCCGGTCGGCGCTGTGGTGATCGTCGACGGCGAGGTGATCGCTGCGCGCCACAACGAGCGCGAGGCCACCAACGATCCCACCGCGCACGCCGAGGTGCTGGCCCTGCGCGATGCCGCCGCGGCCATAGGCGACTGGCGGCTCAGCGGCGCAACCCTGGCGACGACGCTCGAACCGTGCCCCATGTGCGCCGGGGCGGTGCTCGCGGCCCGGGTGCGCCGGGTGGTGTTCGGGGCCTACGACCCCAAGGCAGGCGCCACGGCGACGCTCTACAACCTGCTCGTGGACCCGCGCTTCAATCACAACTCCGAGGTCGTGGGCGGTGTGCGCGAGGAGGAGTGCGGCGAGCTGCTCAGCGACTTTTTCGGCAGCTACCGCTGATCTGGCGCACTGCGTCTCGAGGCGCCGGGTGTGGCGGAAGGTGTGGGATTCGAACCCACGGTGACCCGAAGGCCACAACGGTTTTCGAGACCGCCCCATTCGTCCGCTCTGGCAACCTTCCGCAGCGCACCCTATCGACGCCGTCCAGATCGACCGCCTGCTCGTCGACCCCGCCCGCGTGCACCACAAATCGGTCGCCAGCGTGGCGAAATCGTGACAGCCTCTCCGCCGTGAGCAGCACGCTGGAGGGTCCCCAGGCCGCGGCCGGCGCTGATGCGCGCCAAGCCGGCAGCACGTGGTCGGTTTCTGACCTGGCGGCGGCCGTCGGCGAGACGATCCAGCGGGCCTTTCCCAGCGAAGTCTGGGTGCGCGGCGAGATCATCGGGTATTCGGCAGCGGCGAGCGGCCACATCTACTTCAGCCTCATCGAACCCGGAACGGGCAACGACCGCCGGGGCGCACGCATGCGGGTGGCCCTGTTCAAGGGACGCCAGCGCGGCGTGAACCGCGACCTCGCCGCAGCGGGCGGGCTGACGCTCGACGACGGCATCGAAGTGCGGATCCGGGCCGAGGTGGAGTACTACGCCGGCAGCGGGCAGGTCCAGCTCATCATGAGCGGTGTCGACCCGCACTTCACCCTCGGCGTGCTGGCTGCTGACCGTGAGCGCACGCTGACCGAGCTGACCGAGTCAGGGCTGCTGCGCCGCAACGCCGCCGTGCCGCTGGCACTGGTGCCGCTGCGCGTCGGCCTCGTGACGGCCGCAGGCAGTGCAGCCCATGCGGACTTCGTCCACGAGCTCGAGGCAAGCAGTTATGCGTTCGAGGTGCTGTTGTGCGACGCCCGTGTGCAGGGCGTCACGGCCGAAGCCGACCTGATGGCGGCACTTCGGACGCTCGGAGGTGCCGACATCGACGTGATCGCCGTGGTGCGCGGCGGTGGCGATCGCACCGACCTGCTGGCGTTCGACCTCGCCAGCGTGGCGAAAGCCGTTGCGATGTGCCCGCTGCCGGTGTTCTGCGGCATCGGCCACGAGACCGACACCTCTGTCGTCGACCAGGTGGCGCACACGGCTGCCAAGACGCCGACTGCATGCGCCGCCGCACTCGTTGCCCATGTGGCCGCGTTCGACGAACGCCTGGCTCGAACCCGTCGCGAGGTGGATCGGCTGGCCCGCAGCAGAGCGGCTGCCGCAGCAGCCCGTCTGACGGCAGCATGCAGCGCGCTGGGGCTGCTGGCCGAGCGCCGCCTGGCTCGCCCGCGTGCGCGGCTCGGCGAGATCCGGCTGCGGCTGGGTCATCACGCGCAGCGCCACTGCGGCACCGCCGCCAGCAAGCTCGCCGGCGCGCGCCAAGCGCTGCAGCGCAGCCCTGCCCATGCCCAGCGCGCCATGGCATCGCTTGGCTCCCGACGACCCCGGCTGCAGCGAGCCTCGACGCGACGCCTCGAGGCTGCGAAGGCCCGGCTGCGTTCCGCATCGGCACTGGTGTCGGCGGTCGCGCCGGAGCGGACCCTGGCTCGGGGCTTCTCGATTACGCGCGCGGCGGACGGGAGCATCGTGCGCGAGATGCCTGCCGCCGGCGAGACGATTTCGACGCAGACCCAGCACGCCGTGTTCGCCAGTGTTGTCGACCACAGCAGGGCGGCCAACGCTCGGCCCGGCGAACCGGCTGACGATCCGACGACCGGAAGGACAACTGATGGCTGAAGACACTGGCGGCGGTGCTGGCAGAGACGAGACAGCATTCGGCGGCTACGCCGAGTCGATGGCCGAGCTCGAGGCAATCCTGGCCAGCCTGGAGAGCGATGACGTCGACATCGACGCGCTGGCCTCGCAGGTTGAACGCGCCTCGCTTCTCATCGCGCACTGTGAGGGGCGGCTGCGCGCCACTGAACTGTCCCTGCAGACGATCCTGGCCCAGCACGAACCGGACTCGCCGGCTAGCGATGGCTCCTGAACGGCCTCGCGCTGGGTCATGGGCATGTGTGGACCGAGGGAGTTGGTGGGCGCTCCCCCGGTCCACCTGCGCGTCACGGGTCGGTGGAAAACCCGGAGCGCACGCTCACGCCGCCGCGGTGTTTGCCCACTGTGAGTGACCGCGGCCGCTCGTCGAATCCAACGAGGAACCTATGAGTTCACAAACGCCCAGTCAAGAGGCGCCCTGTCAAGAAGCGCCCGGACAACCCGACATTGCCCGGAATCCCAGCAACTCCGGGGTTTTTCCGCATGGCGCGTGGCCATCGCCGCTGCAGGCGGCCGACGTCGCCGCAGGTTCGGTGCGGCGGACCGAGCCGCGCCTAGCCGGCGGTTGGGCCTACTGGGTCGAAGAGCGGCCCGATGACCGTGGGCGGGGCGCGATAGTCCGGGTGCGGCTCGACGCGGCCGGCGCTCAACCCTCCGACATTGCCCATACAGCGGAGGCGGACATCCGCACCGCCGTCCACGAATACGGCGGCGGCGCCTGGCTGCCGGTCCAGGCGCCCGACGGACGCCACCTCGTGCTCGGCAGCTGCATGAGCGACCACCGGGTCCGGCTGTTTGACGCCACCGGAGGCGCGCCGCCGGATGCGATAACCCCGGAGCCGGACATCCCGCGAGGGCTGCGATACGCCGATCCCACGCTGGTGCCGGCACCGGACGGCAACTCCGACGTCGGCGACTTCGATCCGGTCAGCGTGTGGGTGCGCGAAGCCCACGACGACACAGGACACGAGCCCCGCAACGATCTGATCGCAGTCCGCCTGGACGGGACGGTCAGCGTGGTCGCAGCCGGCGCCGACTTCTACTCGTCGCCGCGGCCCTCACCGGACGGATCGACGCTGGCGTATCTCAGCTGGGATCACCCGAACATGCCGTGGGATCACACCCGCCTGCATCTTGTCGATCTCCGTGACGGCGAGCCGGTGCCGGGCAGCGACCGAGTGCTGTGCGACGGCCCCGCGCTGACCCAGCCGGGCTGGAGCCCTGACGGCGTCCTGCACATCGTCACCGACATCGACGGCTGGTGGTCGATCCGCCGCGTCGATACCGAGACCGGTGCTGCCGAACCGGTGCTCGCCGATACAGCGGCCAGCGTCGAACGCCGCCGCGAGTTCGGCGTGCCCGCATGGGTTTTTGCCCAGGCCACCTACGGCTGGGACAGCGACGGCAGGCTCTGGTGCACGTGGATATCAGGCGGTGTCGGGCACCTCGGGTTCATCCGCGACGGACGGCTGGAGGAGGTGCCGAGCGGCTTCACTGACTTCGGCCGGCTTGCGGTCACGCCCGGCGGCTCGGTCGTCACCGTCGCTGCGGGCTGGACGCGTCGGGCCGCTGTCGTGGAGATCGCACCTGACGGCGCCCACCGCCAGCTCAGCGCCAGCGAGCCTTCGGCCCTGGAGGCCGGCGACGTCTCGGTACCCGAGGCCTTCACGTTTGACAGCGACGGGGGGCGCCAGGCCCACGCGTTCTTCTTCCCGCCCGCCAACTCGGCCGTGACCGCACGGCCCGCCGAGCTGCCGCCGCTGATGGTGCTCAGCCACGGCGGGCCCACTGGCTCGGCCCGCAGCTCGCTGGACCTGGGCATCCAGTACTGGACTACCCGCGGCATCGCCGTGGTGGACGTGAACTACGGCGGCAGCACCGGCTACGGCACAGCCTTCCGCAACCTGCTGCGAGGCCAGTGGGGCGTCGTCGACACGCAGGACTGCATCGCCGCGGCACTCCACCTGGCCGCCGAGGGCGCCGTGGACGCCCAGCGCCTCGTCATCAATGGCGGCTCTGCAGGGGGCTACACCACGCTGTGCGCGCTGACCGGCAGCGACGTGTTCGCCGCCGGCATCTCCCGATATGGCGTGGCCGATCTGGAAGCGCTCGCTCGCGACACCCACAAGTTCGAAGCCCGCTATCTCGACGGGCTCATCGGTCCGTGGCCCGAGCAGGCCGACCTGTACCGGGAGCGGTCGCCTATCTGGCGAACCGACCAGCTGCGTACCCCGATGATCGTGCTGCAAGGCACCGAGGACCGGGTGGTGCCACAGAGCCAGTCCGAACAGGTGGTAGCGGCATTGGCAGATGCGGGCGTGCCGCACGCCTACCTGCTGTTCGAGGGCGAGGGGCACGGCTTCCGCCGAGGGCCCAACATCGTGGCCGCGCTCGAAGCCGAGCTGTCGTTCCTCGGCCAGGTGCTGGGCTTCGAGCCCGCAGGCGACATCGCCCGCGTCGAGGTGCGCGAGGGGCGCCAGCAGCAACCCCAATAGGTTCATGCCGTGTACAGCTTCGCCCGGAAGCCGATCTGGCTGGCCGGCCACGCGCTCGCCGGCGGCCTGCTGGTGATCTTCGTGATCGCAGGCTTCTGGCAGCTCAGCCGCCACAACGAAGTGAGCGACCGCAACGCCGCTGTCGCCGAGCGGACGGAGATGCCACCGCTCGACGCCGACCGCTTCTTCGATGCGGTGTCGGGCACCGAGATCGCAGACGAGCTCGAGCATCGGTTGGTGACGCTGCCCGTCGATGAGAACGGCTGGGACTACCTGCACGAAGCGGTGCAGATCCGTCGTCGCAGCCTCAACGGCTTGCCCGGTTGTCACATGGCCAGGCCCGTCGCGGCAGCATCGAATGACAGCGCCGAGTCGTACGGCGTGCTTCTGGTGCAGGGGTGGTTGCCGCAGCGCGCCTGCACAGCGTGGCTCGAGGGCGACGTCGGTGTCATCGGCTCCCGGCTCCCGGCGGCGCGTCAGATCATCGGCCGTGTTCGTGTCAGCCAGCAGCGAGGCCTGCTCGGACCATCAGACCCGGCTCAAGGACAACTGGATTCGCTGGCGCGGACAGACGTCGAACGCATCGACCAGCAAACCACGCTCAGCCTCGTGCCCGTATATGTCGAGCTCATCAGCGCAACGGACGCTGACGGCGCTCTGATCGAGCTCGGAGCGAGTTCGCCTGGTGTCGCGGTGCCTCAGCTCGTGCCGGCGCCAGAACTCGACGCCGGGCCGCACCTCGGCTACACGTTCCAGTGGTTCAGCTTCGCCGCCGTCGCCATCGTGGGCTACACGCTGGTGCTGCGCCACCAAGCCCGCAAGGGCGAATCCGAACAGATCGCCGACGACTAGCGGCCGATGGCTTTGGCCATGCGAGCCGTGGCCTCGTCGAGCATCGCCGGCGAGGTAGCGAAGTTGAGGCGCACGTGGCCTGCACCCTCGGGCCCGAAGTCGAGCCCCGAGTTCAGATACACCCGACCGCGCCCCAGGAACACCGAGGCGGGATCGTCGCCCAATCCCAGCTCAGAACAGTCCATCCACGCCAAGTAGGTGGCATCGGGCGGCCGGTAGCGCACCTCGGGCAGCCGCTCCGCCAGCAGATCCGCCAGCAGGTGCCGGTTGCTGTCCAGGCCGGCCACCAGCTCGTCCAGCCAGTCGAGCGCCTCGGTCCAGCCGGCAATGGTGGCCACCTGCCCGAGGATCCCGATGCCGCCGATCAGCCGCTTGGGGATCTTGCGGACAATCGGGCCGTAACGCGACGACGCCGAGTGCAGGAACGCCATCCGCAGTCCCGCCATGTTGAACGACTTGGTGGCAGCAGTGACGGTGACGGTCCGCTCCGAGGCCAGCTCGCTCACCGACGCCACCGGGAGGTGCCGACGGGGCGCGTACACGAGGTCACAGTGGATCTCGTCGGAGATCACCACCAAGTCGTGGCGCTCTGCAATGTCGATCACTGCGGCGATGCCGTCGGCGTCGAGCACCATGCCGCACGGGTTGTGCGGCTGGCACAGGATCACTGCGGTCACATCGGGCGCCGAAGCCACCGATTCGAAATGGTCGAGATCGAGCTGCCAGCCGTCGTCGTGGCGAATGAGCGGGTTGGGCACCACCCGGCGACCATGCCCCTCCACGCTGGAGAAGAACGGCGGGTAGGCGGGGGTCTGGAAGATGACGCCGTCGCCGGGTTCGGTGCAGTAGGTGATCGCCAGCTCCAAGCCCTGGATCACGTCATGAACCCGCACCACGTCGAGCGGATCGACCTGCCAGCCGAACGCCTCGCCCATGCGCTTCGCGAAGACGCGCAGCACGGGGATCGGCTGATCATAGAAGTCGTAACCCAGGCCGCCCGAATCGATGCGCTCGCGCACGGCGTCGAGCACGACTGCAGGCAGCTCGACGTCCATGTCGGCGACCCATGCCGCCAGCACGTCCGGGCCTTCGCGCCCCCACTTGATGCCCGGGCGGTTCCGAACCCGTTCGGCGTCCAGTTCGAATATCACGGCGTGACCCTACGCGCCCGACCACCGCCGGCGTCAGAGGACGGCGGCGCCCTCTGACGCCTGTGGGTGTTCAGTACAGGCCGATCATGCGGCCGGCGAGGCCGAGGACCGCGACGGCCAGCACGGGCCGGATCAGCCGCTCGCCGCCCCGGACCGCCCAGCGTGCACCCAGCCAGCCGCCGACGGCGAAGCCCGCGGCCACGATGACAGCGAAGCCCCAGTGCACCTGGTCGTTCAGGATGAACACCGGCACCGCCACCACGGTCAGCACAGCGATCACCACCACCTTGACCGCATTGGCGTTCACCAAGTCGAGCCCGGCGTGCGACAGCGCCAGCACCAGCATGAGCCCCACGCCCGCCTGAAACGCCCCGCCGTAGGCGCCGATCAGGAAGAACACCACCACGGTCAGCGCCCGCGGCCACACGATCTCGTCTCCGCGGGCCTTCGGCGGCCACAGGCTCAGGATCAGCAGCGGCACCATCAATATGCCGAAGACCCGCTCGAAGGCCGTGTCGCTGAGCAGGCTGGAGACGGCATAGGCGCCGATCACCGAGCCGATCAACGCGGGCAGCAGTACGGGCACCGAGCGGCGCAAGCCCGACACGCCCTCCGATCGGTAGCCGGCCACCGACGCCAGGTTCTGCGTCACGACGCCGATGCGGTTGGTGCCATTGGCCACGAGCCCGCCCAGGTCGCCCACCACCGTCAGCAGGCTGACCGTCAGCAGCGAACCGCCGCCGGCCATGGCATTCACCACGCCCGCAACCACGCCCGCGGCCGCAACGAGCGCAATCTGTGCGATGTCCATCGGCTGCCCGTCAGCCGGATGGCTGCGGCGGCAACGGAGTATCTGCGAGCTGGGTTGTCTGCTGGCGCAGGAGATGGTCGGCCAGCACGAGGCAGACCATGGCCTCGACCATCGGCACCGCCCGCGGCAGCACGCACGGATCGTGCCGACCTCGGGCGGCCAGCACGGCCGGCTCGTTGGCGTTCGTGACAGTCTTCTGCTCCGACGCAATGGTGGCGGTGGGCTTGAAGGCCACGCGCAGCACGATGTCGGCACCGTTGCTGATGCCGCCTTGTATGCCGCCGCTGCGGTTGGTCACGGTGACGGGTCGGCCGTCGGGACCGGGCGCGAACTCGTCGTTGTGCGTGCGGCCGGTCATGAGCGTGCCGGCGAAGCCGCTGCCGATCTCCATGCCCTTCGCTGCAGGCAGCGACATCACTGCACCGGCCAGCTCGGCGTCGAGCTTGTCGAACACCGGCTCGCCCAGGCCAGGGGGCACACCTCGTGCCACGCAGGCCACGACCCCGCCGAGCGAGTTGCCGTCCCGGCGGGCCGCATCGATGGCATCGATGATGCGGGCTGCGGCAGCGGGGTCAGCGCAACGGGTCGGGTCGGCCTCTACGGCGTCCCGCGTCACCGCCGCCGGGTCCACATCGGCGTTGATGTCGCTCACCGAGCTGACCCAGCCCAGCACCTCGACGCCCGCCGCGGCGAGCACCTTGCGCGCCACCGCGCCGGCAGCGACACGGCCGACGGTCTCGCGTGCTGACGCCCGACCTCCGCCCTGCCAGTTCCGGATGCCGTACTTGGCGTCGGTGGTGTAGTCGGCGTGGCTCGGCCGGTACGTGGTGGCCATCTCGGAATAGGCGCCGGGCCGGGCATCGGTGTTGGCGACGGTCATGCCGATCGGCGTGCCGAGCGTGAGGCCCTCGAAGACTCCCGAGTGAATCGTGACCCGGTCGGCCTCCTGGCGCTGGGTGACGATGCGGCTCTGGCCGGGTCGGCGACGGTCGAGGTCGACCTGCACGTCGGCTTCGCTCAACTCAATGCGCGCCGGACAGCCGTCGACAATCACCCCCAGCGCGCCGCCATGCGATTCGCCGAACGTGGTGACCGCGAAGCGTTCCCCGAACGTGCTGCCGCCCATGTCAGAACCCTAGAAGCCGCGCGGACAGGCAAGGCTCTTGTTTTCGCACAATTTGCGCCCCGCTCTTGTTCGCTTCGCTCACGGGCCGCTCGGGCCACGGCATCGCCTCACGGCTCAGCCTCTTGCGACGGCGACTGCCCGTCAACGGCGGCATTTTGCGACTTCTGCGGGCGGCCGACCACGCCGGCCGTGCGCTCAGTCTCGATTGTCAGGCGCCGTGGGGTCGGGGGGCGATTCGCGCTGCTCCGCCAGGAACTTCTGGAATTCCAGCGCTATGTCATCGCCGCTGGGCAGGTTTTCCTCGGCGGTGCGGTCCGCTTCGGTTTCGAGCTGCCGGATATAGGCCACGATCTCGGGATCTCGCGCCACCGCCTCATCGACCCGCTGCTCCCACGTCTGCACGCTGCTGTCGAGCTCGCGGTACCCGGTCCGCACGCCGGTGACGGTCTCGAAGTGGGCCAGCAGCGCCCGCGTGCCCTTGGGATTCGGCGGGCCCGCAACGTAGTGGGGCACCCCCACACGCAGCGACACCACGGGGAACGCCGCCCGGTCCAGCACGTCGTGCAGCGTCCCGATGATGCCGGTGGGGCCCTGGTAGGTGGGGCTGTCGAGGCCGAGACGAGCGGCCAGTTCCCCGTTGGCGGCGCTTCCCTTCACCGAGGCGGCCCGGGAGTGGGCCACGCCCGCAACCATGGCCCCGAGCGTCACCACCATCTGGCAGCCGAGTCCGCGGGCGATCTCCGCCACTCCCTCGCAGAACGTGCGCCAGCGCATCCGCGGCTCGATGCCCGACAGCAGCACGAGGTCGTGCGGCGGTGCAGCCGGCACGACATGGCACTCGATCTCCGGCCAGCGAATGCGGCGTTCCCCTTCGGACGTGATCTCGATGTGCGGGCGGCTCTCCTGGAAGTCGAAGAATTCCTCGGGGTCGATGTGGCAGACCCGCCGTGCTTCGCTTCGCTCGCGGATCCACGTCAGCGCGCCAGTGGCGCATTCGCCGGCGTCGAACCAGCCCTCGAACGCCACCAGCAGGAGCGGGTTGTGCAGGTTCGGCGCACCGTCCCACACGACGATCGGTTGCTCTGAAGGATCTTCGGCCCCGGTCACGGCCTCACTATGGCCGATGCGTGCGCCGATCGCGTCCGGATTAGTGGCTCAGCGGGCCCAGGTGAGCAGCGAGGCACGCTCCAGCGAGTCCAGCCAGACCGATTCGAGTGCCTTGTGCGATGCGAGGTAGAGCCGGTCACCGACCACGGCGCTGGCGGTTACCTGCGCCTGCCAGTCGGTGTCGAACCAGCAGTAGCGCTCCCACGGGCCGGGTTGCTCGGTGCCGTCGGGCCGCACGACGATCTCGCGCGACTCGCGGCACTTGCGCAGCGGAGGGTCGGCATGGCTGATGCGTGCGCGCTCGGTGAGCTCGGTGCCCGCGGTGTCGAGCGCCACGGCGCCGAGGAACGGCGGCTCGCTGCCGCTGTCGTCGAACGGGTATTGGTTCAGCGGCAGCACCGCGAGGTCGCTCGGCTGCCAGTGCAGGAAGGCGAGCGCATTGAACTCCACCTGGCTGTGGCCGCCCGGGGCAGTCCACTGGGCGATGCGCTGCGGCCGGTCCAGGTCAGCGATGTCGAACAGCGACACCTGGGTACCCACGGTGAAGCCCTCGTCGGTGGCCTCCTGGCCCACGCCGAGCAGCAGGTCGTCGCCGAGCGGATGGAGGTACGCCGAGTAGCCGGTGATCTTCAATTCGCCGCGTACTGCAGGCGCGGTCGGCTCGGACAGATCCAGCAGGTACAGCGGATCGACCTGGCGGAACGTCACCACAGCGGCGATGTCGCCCAGGTAGCGCACCGCAAAGATGCGCTCGCCGATGCCGAGCCCGCCGACCTGGCCGACTTCAGACAGACCCTCGGCGCCGACGGCGAACATCGTCACGAAGCTCTCGGACTCGGGTCCGCCTTCGGTGCGCCACGGCTGCCAGACCGGGGCAGTCGTGGTGGCAATTCGCAAGTGACCCTCGTGCTCGGACATCGAGTACTGGTTCAGCACGGTGCCGATCACCGATGCGGACCCGACGTAGGTGCTTGTCGCCCGGCCGGTGGTGTCGAACATGTGGACCTCGGTCTCGACGGGTGCGCCGTCACCGGGACCTGCCGGTTCGAGGCGCCAGTCATGCCAGCGCGTCGTGGTCACGTAGAGATGCTCTGGCGAGGCGTACACCGTGCTGCCGTCCGACATGATCGAGCTGGTGTCCATGGGCCCGTCGAGCCCTTCGGATGAGATGTCGATGGTGGTGACGCTGAGCGTGCCGGGGCCGGCGTAGTGCGGAGGCACCCAGACACGGTCGCAGTCGACGAGGCGCCCACCTGCGGTGGCGGTGCCGGATGCATCGCTGAGCGAGAAGCGAGGCAGCCAGTCGTCGACGGTCGTGCTTGCGACGAGATCCCGATTCGCCCCGGTCGACCGCTCCTGCGCGGCAAGGTCGGCGGTTTCGGGCACAGCCCAGGGAATCGCTCGCGGGCGTGAGCGAGTGACCAGCCGCACCACGCCGTCGGTCAGGCGGGCGCCGACGTAATCGCCTTCGATGTCCAGCCGCCTGGTGACGTGCGGAGTTGCGCCGCTCAGATCGATCTCGACGATCCCGGTCGTCGGCCCCCACGACGACATCGGCTCGATCTCCGAAGCGGTGTCGCCCGGTTCGGAGAACGGAACGATGACGTCCCACTGCGAGGCGAACACGAGCACGCGGTCGCCGTGCAGCAGCAGATTCGAGATCCAGTGGTCGCCGATCTCGACCGTGGCGACCAGCACCGGCGCCGGGCCGGTCACGTCGACTACGTGCACCCGGTTCTCACTTGCCACCACCATGCGCCGACCGTCGGTCTTGAGCACATGGGGCTCGTCGATGCCTGCCTCCTGCACGTTGGAGGTGCTGTAGTCGACGCCCGGCTGCAGCGACCCGGTGCCCGACGCCGCGTCATCGTTAGCTATCTCGGCTTCCAGCACCTCGCCAGCGATGCCGAAGCCGTCACCGAGGCCCCACGGGCCGACGGCTTGCGCCGCGTGCTCCTGGACGTAGCTGAGCACGGCATCGCACTCGTCGAACTGGCGCAGCGCCGCCGCCACCGCGGTGTCGCCCTCATCGGTGCCGGGCTCATCGCCGCTTGGTGTCTCTTCAGAGGGGTCGTCGACGGCTGGCTCATCGGGGGCAGAAGCCGGGTCGTCGTCGGTCCCGGCTTCGGCCGCGTCAGGCACGTCGGGGTCAGCGGGCTCGGCATCGTCCGTGCTGGTAGTCGCCGCGGGTTCGGTGGTGTCCGGTGCCGGTTCGTCGACGGCGCCGTCATCGGGGTCGCTGGCGCAGGCGGCAGCCAACAGAGTCGCGGCAGCCAGCACTGCGAGCGACCACCCGGTCCTGGTGCGCTTGGGTGAATTCGTCATCAACTCACACGACGCCGCGCGCCCTTTGGGGGTTCCACGCCCGACGTTACGTTGCGATGACAAGCCGCCCCGCTACTGGAGATCGAGCTCAGATCGAAAATCAATCTGGTGCAATGAAAGTGTTGTCGTATGGTCGGCACGGGACGGGACCGCCCGCGCTACCGGCGTAGCTCTGACCACCGGGCGGATCCCGTCCTCACGACACGTCGTGTGTGCCGTTCACAGCGTAGCTCTGGAGAGCAAGAACGGTCGACAGAATTAGGGCTCAGCTGTCGTCGGGCAGGTCGTCGTAGAGGCCGTTGCGGCCGAGGCGCACCAGCAGCTCCTCGGTGCTCCACGGCAGCATCGTGGCCCCGCAGCGGGCATCGCGGTAGTGCTGCTCGAGACGGCCGGGCCGCAGCAGCGACCGGCCGCCGCACGTGCGCAGCGCCAACGATGCCATTTCGGGAGCGCTCTCCATGGTGGTGACCGTCGCCACGTGCGCCCGCCGCAGCTCATCGGGGCTGGGGTCGGCACGAAGCTCGCTCAAGACCCGGTACGTCAGCGATTGCGCCCGGTCGTAGATGAGCTGCAGCTGCGCCCAGCCGGTCTGCTTGATCGGATGATCACGTGACGCCTTCACTCCCGACTCGCCCCGCAAGTAGGTGCGGGTGGCATCCAGGATGGCCCGCATCAGCCCCAGATAGCTGAACGACAAGGTCATGTAGAACTGCGGGAAGCGCTCCACCATCGCGTTGAACATGCCCGCTGGCAGCACCTCGTTGCGGGCAGGCACGAACACGTCGTCCATCACCAGCGTGCGGGAGTCGGTGCCGCGCATGCCGATCGGGTCCCAGTCGCCGACGATCTCGGCACCGTCTCCGTCGGCCGGCACGCCGAGCAGGCGGATGTGGGGGTCGCCCTCCACCACCGCCAGCACGTTGTGAACGTGAGCAGCGCCGCTCAGCGAGGCGAAGATTTTGCGCCCGGTCACGCGATAGCCGCCCTCGGTGGGCACCGCCATGGTGCTGAAGCCCGATCGGGCGCCGGGCGCCTGGCCCTCGGAGAACGGTTGGGAGTGGATGACGCGGCCACGAACCATGCCCTCCCACAGGTGCGGGCGGGTGTTCTCCAGGTGCGCGGCCATGGTCCCGTCCGGATCCAGCTCGCGGCCGCGCTCGCCGGCCAGCAGCGCCTCTGCGATCGGCCCGGAGAGCAGCGCCGTGGCCGTGTGCATGTTGAACGTCAGCGCAGTGGTCGCGCAGTGCCGGCCCATCTCCTCGGCCACCAGCGCGTAGCCCACGAAATCGGCACCCAGCCCGCCGACCTCTTTGGGCACGCACAGGCCCAGGAACCCGGCATCGGCGAGGTCGGCCCAGTTCTCGTGCGGGAAGCTGGCTTCCCGGTCGTACTTGGGCGCGCGCTCCGCGAACGCCGGGCCCAGCTCGGCCATCCTGGCCACGAGCTCGGCTCGCTCGGGCGTCAGCACCTGTTCATTCATCGCTCACCCTGTCTGGTTCGGCAGTCCATGCAACGGCTCATCGGGCACTCATCCCGCGGCGGCCCCCAGCGGCGGTCCGTAACCGCCGCCTCCGGGCGTGTGGATCTCCATCACATCGCCTTCGTCGACTTCGACCCGGGCACAGCCGGCCAGCTCGGTGACGGTGCCGTCGACCCGTTCGAGCAGATTGCGCCCGCGCGCACCGTTCTCGCCTCCGGCGACGCCGAACGGTGCGATCCGTCGACAGCTCGACAGCAGGTTCGCCGTCATCGGCTCGCCGAAACGCAGGCGCCGCACGACGCCGTCGCCCCCGTCGTTCGCGCCACGACCGCCCGAGCCCCGGCGCACCTCGAAGCGCTCCAGCAGCACGGGGTGGCGCTGTTCGAGGATCTCGGGGTCGGTGAGGCGGGTGTTGGTCATGTGGGTGTGCACCGCATCGGCCCCCGGGCGGCGTGCCGTGGCACCGGCGCCCCCGCAGATCGTCTCGTAGTACTGGTGAGCGTCGTTGCCCCAGATGAAGTTGTTCATCGTGCCCTGCGAGGCGGCTACCACGCCCAACGCGCCGAACAGCGCATCGGTGATCTGCTGGGACGTCTCGACATTGCCGGCGATGACCGCGGCGGGCGGGTGCGGCGACAGCATCGAGGGATCGGGCACCACCAGCTCGAGGGGCCGCAGGCAGCCGGCGTTGAGCGGGATGGCGTCGTCCACCATGCAGCGGAACACGTACAGCACCGCTGAGCGGCACACCGCCACCGGGGCATTGAAGTTGCCCGGATGCTGACCGCTGGTGCCGGTGAAGTCGACCACCGCGCTGCGCTGGTCGGGATCCACCGAGATGCGGACGCAGATCACGCTGCCGTCGTCGAGCTCCATCCGGTAGCTGCCGTCATCGAGCGCATCGATGACCCGCCGCACCATCTCCTCGGCGTTGTCGGCAACGTGGCCCATGTAGGCGTGAACGACGTCGAGCCCGTAGTACTCCACGATGCGGGCCAATTCGACGGCCCCTCGCTCGCACGCTGCCACCTGGGCACGCAGGTCGGCGACGTTCTGGTCGGGGTTGCGGGCTGGCCACGGGCCGCTGGCGAGCACCTGGCG
The DNA here is from genome assembly GCF_965208925.1 of Candidatus Poriferisodalis sp. Lineage (GTDB taxonomy): Bacteria > Actinomycetota > Acidimicrobiia > Acidimicrobiales > Poriferisodalaceae > Poriferisodalis. The sequence continues at coordinate 1,055,833 of NZ_OZ242364.1, forward strand.
CACCTTGTCCTCGAGGAAGCGTCCCTCGGTCACGATCTGGAGGTTGTCGAGGACCAGCCCTTCCTCGTCGATGGTGGTGGAGTCGGCCGGCGCCGAGCCGGGCACGCAGCCGCCGATGTCGGCGTGATGACCGCGCGAGGCCACATAGAAGATGCGTTCGCGCCCCGCTGCGTCGAACACGGGCCGCACCACGGTCACGTCGGGCAGGTGCGTGCCGCCGTTGTAGGGGTTGTTGAGCACGAAGACGTCGCCGGGCAACATGTCGGGGTTCTGCTCGATGACTGTTCGGATGGATTCGCTCATCGAGCCGAGATGCACCGGCAGGTGCGGTGCGTTGGCCACGAGCTCGCCGGAGAGGTCGAATAGCGCACAGCTGAAGTCGCGCCGCTCCTTGATGTTCACCGACACCGCGGTGTGCTCGAGCACTACGCCCATCTGCTCTGCGATGTTCATGAACAGGTTGTTGAAGATCTCGAGCTGCACCGGATCGACGCTGGTGCCGATCGCGACGCGTGAGGGTCGGGCCACAATCCGATCCAGCACGAGGTCGCCGCGGTCGGTGACGGTGCCCTGCCAGCCGGGCTCGATCACGGTGGTGGCGTTCGGTTCGACGATGACCGCCGGGCCTGCCACCATCGTGCCGGGTGCCATGGCGGTGCGGTCCCAGAACGGCGTGTCGTAGCGCTCGCAAGTCGGCCGCGTCTCGCCGTCGGCCGACGCTGCGCCATCTGATGCGGCGCCTGCGGTCGAACCCATGTAGGTCGGGTGCGTGGCAAGCAATGGCTCGCGGTCGCCCGCCGGCGGTGCGGCCGGCGGCGGATCGACGGCCTGGCCGCGGGCCTCGATATGCAGCGCATCGACCACCAGCGCCGTAGCAGAGTTCGCGGCCCCAGGCGGACTGAAGCCGAACCTCGTCCGGTGCGCATTCGCAAAGTCGCGTGCAACCTCATTCGCTGTGCCCAATGGCACTTCAAGTGTCGTGTCCGAGCCTCGGTAGCGAACGGCGAGACGGCCGGTCACCTCGATCCGGTCGGGCGACACGCCCGCTGCAGCCACGGCGTCGATGGCCCCAGGAGCGGCCGCGGCCAGTCGCCGGTGCAGCTCGTGAATGAGTTCTTCATCCAGGGCGGATTCGACCGGCTCGGCACGCAAGTCGGTGACATCGGCCAACCCGATACCGAGCGCCGAGAGCACTCCGGCGTGCGGGTGGATGAGGACGGTGGTGATGCCGAGCCGGTCGGCGACCCGGCAGGCGTGCTGGCCGCCGGCACCGCCGAAGCAGACGAGCGTGTACGCGGTGATGTCGTGGCCCCGCTCAGTGCTGATCTTGCGAATGGCGTTGGCCATGTTCTCGGCTGCGATCTCGCCGTAACCGAACGCCACCTCAGCGGCACTGCGTCGCACGCCGCTCGCGTCGCCGATCCGGTCGGCCAGCTCGGCGATGCCGCGGGCGGCAGCTTCAGCGTCGAGCGGCTGACTGCCGTCAGCGCCGAAGACAGCCGGGAAGTACTCGGGCCGGATGACGCCCAGCACCGCGTTGGCATCGGTGAGCGCGAGCGGACCGTCGTTGCCGTAGCAGACCGGTCCGGGATCGGCGCCGGCCGATTCGGGGCCGACGCGCAGGCGGCTGCCGTCGAAGGTGAGCAGCGATCCGCCGCCTGCGGCGACCGTGTGCATGTCGATGATCGGGGTGCGAACGCGGATGCCCGCCACCTCGGTCTCGTTCGCCCGCTCGAACTCGCCGGCGAAGTGTGAGACGTCAGTCGACGTGCCTCCCATGTCGAAGCCGATGAGCCGCTCGAAGCCGGCTGCCTGGGCGGTGCGGGCCATGCCGACGACGCCACCCGCAGGACCCGACAGCAGTGCATCGCGGCCGGTGAAGCGCCGGGCATCGGCCAAGCCGCCGTTCGACTGCATGAACTGCAGCTGCGGCCCGTCCGCCGAAGCTGCGGTGCCGATTCTCGATGCAACGGCATCGACGTAGCTGCGCAGGATCGGCGACAGGTAAGCGTCGGCCACGGTGGTGTCGCCGCGGGGGACGATCTTGACCAGCGGGTCCACCTTGTGGCTGACCGAGATTTGGGAGAAGCCGATCTCGCGGGCGGCAGCGGCGAGTGCGGCTTCGTGCGACGGGTGCCGGTAGCCGTGCACCAGCACGATGGCGACTGCCTGCATGCCCCGCTCGCGGGCCGCAGCCATTCCGGCGGCTGCAGAATCCAGGTCCAGCGGGCACAGCACCGTGCCGTCGGCGGCGATGCGCTCGTCGACCTCGAGCACCTCCGAATACAGCATCTCGGGCAACACGATGTCGAGCTTGAACAGGTGAGGGCGGGTCTGGTACCCGATGCGCAGAACGTCGCCGAAGCCGGCCGTGGTGACGAACAGGGTCGGCACCCCTCTGCGCTGCAGCAGGGCGTTGGTGGCCACCGTGGTGCCCATCTTCACCGACCTGATGCGCTCCGGCGGCAGAGGCTCGCCACGGGCGACGTCGAGCAGGTCGGCAATGGCTGTCGTGGCAGCGTCGTCATAGCGGCGCGGATCCTCGCTCAGCAGCTTGTGTGTCACCAGGCTGCCGTCGGGCCGGCGCGCCACGACATCGGTGAAGGTGCCCCCGCGATCTACCCAGAAGTCCCAGCCAGCGGCTGCTTGGCTCATCTCACGACCTTAGGTGTCGTTCTGGCGGCGGTTTCCAGCACGGACGGTGTCCCGCTCAGTCAGGCACCACCGCTGTGGCGATGATCTCGACCAGGGCATCGGGTTCGACCAGTCCGGTTGTTCCCAGCAGTGCCATCGCAGGGAAGTGCCGGTCGAGATGCTTGCGGTGGGCAGCGCCCACGCCGCGAAGGTCGTCACGGTAGGCCTCCACATCAGTGGCATAGACAACGAGCGACACGATGTCGTGCGGCTCGCCGCCCGCGTGAGCCAGCGCTTCGACGACGTTGCCGAGCGCCACGTCGTACTGCTCGGCGAAGGTGTCGCCGACGACGGCCCCGGTCGGGTCTGCAGCGATCTGCCCGGCGAGGTAGACGGTCCGCCCGTCGGCCGGCACGACGGCGTGAGCGAAGCCGGGGGACGGCGACATGGAGTCAGGGCTGATCAGCCGGTGCGGCGTGGTCACGTCATCGTCCCTCTGTGCTTGTGAGCCTGCATTTCATCGTCCAGTCCAGTTCGGTGCCTCCGAAGCCCCGAACGCACGGTGGAATTCTGCGTGATCGTCGGTGCGCATGAGCAGCGCCTGGGTCATGGCCTCCAGCTCGATGGCGGCGGGCAGGCTCATGTCCGCCTCCCGGCTGATCAGCAGCTTCGTGGCCTGGTAGGCCAGCCGGGGCCCGTCGGCGAGCCGCCGCGCCAGCGCCGTGGACTCCTCCAGCAGCGCCTCGGGGGCAACGACCCGGTTCGCCAGGCCGATCCGGACCGCGTCGTCGGCGGTCACGGCATCGCCGAGCATCAGGATCTCGGTGGCACGCCCCTGCCCGACAAGGCGGGGCAGCAAGTACGCAGAGCCCATGTCACCGCCCGACAGGCCGACGTTGGTGAACAGGAACCGGAACTTGGCATGGGGCACGCAGATGCGGAAGTCCGACGCCAGCGCGATCACCGCTCCCGCTCCGGCGACCGTGCCGTTGATGGCGGCGATGATCGGGATCGGGCACTCGCGCATGTTCTGGATCACCGCACCCGTCATGTGGGTGAACTCGAGCAACTGCTTCGGATCGAACTTCACGAGTTCGCCGATGATCTCGTCGACATCCCCGCCCGAGCAGAAGCCCCGGCCCTCGCCGGTGATGACGATGGCGTCGATGTCGCCGCGCAGCGGTGCCTCCCGGAACAGGTCCCGCAGGTCGGCATAGATGTCGAACGTGAGCGCGTTGAGCTTGGCGGGCCGCTGGAAGGTGATGGTGGCCACCCGGTCGTCGAAGCTGAAATCGAAATGCTCCCAGTCGTCGGTGAAGCGTGCGGATGCGCGGAATGTCATGACGGGCCTCCGTCGAGCACGATCTCCTGCCCGCTGAGATCGCCAGCCAGCAGCTCCATCACCGCGTCGACGACTTCAGCGATCTCGATGATCCGGCCGTGCGGTGTGGCCTTGGCCAGCGCCGCCTCGGCATCAGCGAGGTTCTTGCCGGTCCGTTCGGCGATGTTGGCGATCGTGGCCACGGTCATCTCGGTGCGCACAAAGGTGGGGCACACGGAGTTGGCCGTGACAGCAGTACCAGCCACCTCCGCAGCCACGACGCGCATCAGTCCCATGACCGCGTGCTTGGAGGCTGCGTAGGCGGCGATGTAGGGGGCGCCCTCGACGCCGGCAATGGACGCAACGGTCACGATCTTGCCGGCGTCGCGTTCCAGCATCTGGTCGATCACCGCTCGTGTGCACAGGAACGCCCCGGTCGCATTGACCGCCATGTTGCGGTTCCACTCCTCGAGCGTCGTGCGGCCAAGCCGATTCGATCCCGACACCCCTGCGTTGTTCACGAGGACGTCCACTGCGCCGATGTCAGAAAACACTGCGGCGACCTGCTGCTCGTCAGTCACGTCGCAGATGCGAGCGTCGATGCCGTCCGGCAGTGCTGGGGGTTCAGTGGTCGCCAGCGCGATGACATGGTGACCTGCAGCGGCAAGTTCAGCGCTGATGGCCCCGCCGATCCCACGGGTCCCCCCGGTGACTACCACGGTGCTCATGCCGCCGCCTCGAGGGCACACCCGCCGGCTAGATCGGCGGGCGAGTGCTGACGGACAGCGGCGGGGCTCGCCATTTGCAAGACCGTACTACCATTTTTGACATCGCAAATTTCCCGCGATGTCACGAATGAAACCGACGACGATGAGCCCTGAACGGATGCCTCGATGAAGATCGCCTGCATCGGGGGAGGCCCGGCGAGCCTGTTCTTCAGCATCCTGATGGCCAAGCAGGACGCGGACCACGACATCACCGTGTACGAGCGCAACCGCCGCGGCGACACGTTCGGGTTCGGTGTGGTGTTCTCCGACGAAACGCTCGCCAACATCGCTGGGACCGACCCCGGATCGATTGCCGCGATCGAGTCGGAATTCCGCTACTGGGGAGCGATGGACGTCCGCTACCAGGGGCGGACGATCACTTCCGACGGTCACGGCTTCGCTGCGCTCTCCCGGGTGCGACTGCTCGAGATCCTGACGAGCCGGGCCCTCGAGCTCGGCGTCCGTGTCGAGTTCGAGACCGAGGCTGATGTCGACGGCCTGGCAGGAGAGGTCGACCTGGTCGTCGCCGGTGACGGCGTCAACAGCGGCACCCGAACCCGCTACGCCGACGACCTGCGCCCGGTGATCCGCAGCGGCTCGGCGAAGTACATCTGGACCGGCACCGACGCCCCCTTCGACCGGTTCACGTTCATCTTCGAAGACGTAGTCCTCGACGACGTCGAACACAGCGACGACCTCGTCCTGGAAAACATCAAGCACAGCGAGGAAGCGGCGCATCGCACGGTGCAGGCGCACATCTACCCCTACGACGAGACTCGTTCGACGTTCATCGTGGAAATGGCCGAGGCGACCTGGCAACGGCTGCAGCTCGGAGGTCATGACGCCGACCTCAGCCCAGGCGAATCCGACCAGCACGCCTTGGACTGGTGCAGCCGGCTCTTCAGCCGTCACCTGGGGGGCCGGCCCCTCATCGGCAACAACTCGAGATGGATCAGCTTCCCCCGGATCTCGTGCGGTTCCTGGGTCGTGAACAACATCGTCCTGCTGGGCGACGCCGCCCACACCGCTCACTACTCGGTGGGCAGCGGCACCAAGATGGCGCTGGAGGATGCCATCGCGCTCGCCGATGCGGTGGCCGAGACTGGCGACGTCTCCAAAGCGCTCAAGAACTACGAGTCCGACCGGCGGCCCCAGATCGAGAGCCTGCAGCGAGCCGCGGCCACCAGCGAGGACTGGTTCAGCCACGTCGATCACCACCGCCACCGGCCCTTCGAGCAGTTCGCGTTCTCGCTGTTCACCAGGTCACAGCGGGTGACCTACGACAACCTGCGCGAGCGCGACGCCCGCTACCACGAAGAGACCCTGAAGTGGTTCGCAGAACAGCAGCCGCCTGCGCACCGGCCGCCGACCCCCGACACGCCGCCGATCTTCTACCCGTTCGCTCTGCGGGACGTGACCTTTCACAACCGCATCGGCGTGTCGCCGATGGCGCAGTACAGCGCCGTCGACGGGGTGCCGAACGACTGGCACAAGGTGCACCTCGGCAGCCGCGCCGTCGGCGGTGCCGCGCTCGTGATGACCGAGATGACCTGCACCTCGCCCGACGCGCGCATCACTCCCGGCTGCACCGGCATCTGGAACGCCCAGCAGGCCGAGGCGTGGGCCGGCATCACCCGCTTCGTGCACGACTTCACCGGCGCCAAGATCGGGATGCAGCTCGGGCACGCCGGCCGCAAGGGCTCCACGAAGGTGCCGTGGGAAGGCGAGGACGTCCCGCTGGACGAAGGCAACTGGCCGCTGATCTCGGCGTCGCCGCTGCGGTACCGGGCCGGCTGTCAAGTTCCGCACGAGATGACGTACACGCAGATGGACACGGTGCTCGACGATTTCGTGGCGGCCACCCGGCGATCTGCCGAGGCTGGGTTCGACCTCGTCGAGCTGCATGCGGCGCACGGCTACCTGCTGTCGTCGTTCCTGTCGCCGGTGACCAACCAGCGAAGCGACGACCACGGCGGCTCGCTGGAGAACAGGGCTCGCTTCCTGCTGCGCGTCACCGAAGCGGCGCGGGAGACCTGGCCGCATGCCAAGCCGCTGTCGGTGCGGATCTCAGCCACCGATTGGATCGAGGGCGGGTTCAGCCGCTCGGAGGCCATCGAGCTGAGCGACATGCTCAAGGGCGCGGGCGTGGACATCATCGACGTCTCCAGCGGCCAGGTGGACCCCGCCGGCCAACCCGCCTACGGGCGGCTGTACCAGACGCCGTTCGCCGAGGCGATCCGCAACACAGTGGGCATCCCGACCATGGCAGTGGGTGCGATCTCCAGCATCGATGACGTCAACACCGTCCTCATGGCGGGCCGAGCCGACATCTGCCTGATCGCGCGTGCGCACCTGGTCGATCCCTACTGGACGCTCAACGCGGCCATCGATCTCGGTCACAGCGAGCACTCCTGGCCGATCCAATACTGGCAGGGGCGTACGAGCCGCCGGCGCGAGCAGGTTCCCGACGCTCTCATCGATCGAGACCTGCGGTAGGAGCGCCCGTCGGGCGTGGTGATTCGCTAGCGGCGGGCGGCTGTTTCAAGCGTCGCCAGGTAGAGGCGATGCGCGCCGGGCCGCAGCTGGCGATGCAGCTTGGTGAACATCTCACGGGCTTCCTCCGCGAGCCAACCGGCCGGCGTGACCGACGGCGGAAGACCGGGGTCGGCGTAGGGCAGCGGCCGCCAGGCACTGATGTTGTTCATGTGCGCCACGAACGCGTCGCGGTCGGCGCCGGGCTCGGCCATCCACGCTTCGAATATCGGCTGCTGAGTCGCCAAGTACTCGCCGTACAGCTTGTTGATCATGTCGAGGTCCCACGCCGTCGTCGCGATATGTGGACTGCCACCTTCAGCGCAGTATTCGCCCTCGAAGAACGACACGTAGCTGTCGAGCCCGCTGCGGCGCAGCATGGTGCGAGCTTCGCCTGCCAGGGAGGCCGGCGCGATCCACGACGCAGCGGGGCCCGGAGCGAAACCGAGGCGAGCCAGCCTGGACCGGATCAGGTACCGCTTGCGACGCTCGGACTCGGGAATCGAGAACAGCACCAACAGCCACGAATCGTCATGGCGCCTGACGCCGCTGGCGAAGATGCGCTGATCGCCAGCTTCGAGAATCTCCCGACCGTCGGCGCTCAGCGCATAGCCGGCCGTGCCGTCCACCCGTTCGGACACCAGCAGACCCGAGCGCTTCATGCGAGAGGCAGCAGAACACACGGCCTGCGCCTCGATGCTGAACTCGCTCAAGACGGCAATCAGCCCGCCGACCGCAATCCAGCCGCCGTAGTCCCGGGCGAACAACCCGTAGGTATCGAGGATCCGGTCTCTCGGCGACAACGTCATCAGTCGAGGTCCCTTCCCAGCCCTGCCCGCCGACCAGCCGCTACTCGCCGACCAGTGCAGCCAAGGCGCGGCGCTGTCCGCCCTATGGCCCACCTTCTTATGAAGAAACACACAGATCTAACGACGAGTCATGCCTATTCTTCACACCTATGCCGCCCCAAGAGAACGTGGACCATCGTCGGGGAGCACGCGGGTTGGTGCGTCAGCAGCAAGACACGCGGTTCGACGGCAGACGCCGAATGTTGGCCAGTGTTCTCACTGTGCTGCTGCTGTTGATGTTGCCGATCCCGTCGGTGTCTGCTCAGAGCGCGGCGTTGCCCGATGCGCCGAGCGAGAGCGAGATTGAGCAGGCTCGTCTGTCGGGTTCGGTGCATTCGAGCCTGCCGGAGCTGTGGCCCAATCTGTGGCACGCGGCGCGCCTGGGGACGCTGCGTCTCGAGTGTCCTCAGACGGTGGTGGAGGGCGACGTGATCATGTGCTTCGTGCACGAGTACTCGCTCGTGGGCAAGATCTGGCTGACGGTGATCGATCTGGGGAACATCTATCGGCTGCCGATCCCGAACGTGACGGCAACCGCGTCCTCAGCGTCGGTGCCGTCTGAGCAGCTTTCGGGTCGTTTCGTGTCCCCCGGCTTCTCGGTGGAGTCCAACAAACGCTGGTGGGTATTCGTGGACACCGTCGATGATGACAGTTGCGATCCCCAGCCGTACTCGCTGGAAGTGAGCATGGCTGGCTTGGGCCAGTCTGCCGTGGCAACGGTGACGGTGCTCGACGACGGCGACGCCAGCGCGCCGGGCGAGTCGGACGAGGAGTGTGTGGCACCGGTGCCGATAGAAGTCCTGGACGCATCGGCGTCAGAGGGCGACGACTCGCTGGTCTTCACGCTGCGCGCCACCGGCGCAGCGCCGACAGGCGACGTGCAGGTCGACTACGCGCTGGCACCCGGTTCGGCATCTGCGGGGGCGGACTACAGCGATGTGTCGGGGACACTGACGATCCCCGCAGGCATCAGGCATGCAACGATCTCGGTGCCGTTGACCGATGACACCGTGATCGAGGGCGACGAGTCGTTCAGCCTGACGCTGTCGAACCCGGTGGGGGTGGTGCTGTCGGACGCGTCGGCAACCGCAACGATCACCGACGACGACGGCACCGCGACGCCTGCGCCGTCGCCGCCGGCTGTGTGCGGCGATGTGGTGCTCGTCGGCTCGGTTCGTGACGTGTTCGATATCACCCAGTCGGGCTTCGCAACAGATCACCACGCATTCATCGATGTCGATGTCACATGCCCAGACACCGGTTCGCCAGCGGGGCTTCCCATCGCCATGTCAGTAATCGAAGGGCCGCAGGCAAGCCTCGACGCGAGCACTTACTGCCTGGTGCAGGTCGGCACACAAACACTCACGGCATCGGCCGCAGCGGCCGCTGGGTGCGAGACCGTCGCGGTGGCGCGACCTGTCGGAGACACAGTCGGCGGCCGTTCGACACATCTGCTGCAGATTCCTGACGCGAGCGTCGGGCAGACTCACCAGCTGCTGGTGTGGGTCGACGCCGACCGCGACCAAACACACGACCGTGGCGAACCCTACCAGTACGTAACGGCCGATTTCAGGGGCCGCTCCGTGGGGGGCGGCACACTGATCGACTTCGATCTGCCGAACAACTTCGAGGCATCGCTGGTAACGCCCTACAGCGACCGCGTCAGCCGCGCTGGCCAGTACACGACGCTGCGGCTGAGCCTGAAGACTCGCACCGACGAAGTGATCGGCCACACCCTCGGCCGCCCCGTCTACCGCAAGGACCCGATTGCAGGCGCCCCGATAGCGGTGTCGACACTGGCGGGGCCCAGCCGCACCTCGGAGGTGACCTGTTCCACGCCGCCCACGATCGACGCGCCCTCGCCGGGCTACTCCGACACCTGCATGAGCGACTCGTCGGGCTACGTGGATGTCAGGTTCCGGGTGCCGCCGGGCGGTGTGAGCGTGCTGCGAGGCCAGCAGGACAGGCTGCGCGTGTGGCTCGACGACGACCGGGACGGCCGCTACGACTTCGAGACCGTCGACGAGAACCAGCGCATCGTCACCCCCGAGCCCAGCACCACCGTCGTCGTGCCGGTGGCCAAAGCCGTCAGCTACGTCGCGTTGGGCGACTCGTACTCCGCAGGAGAGAACGGCCGCAGGAACTTCCCCGGATTCGTCGGCAGCTACAGCAACCGTGCAGACACGGCCGACGAGCAGTGCCGCAGGTGGGACCGCGCCTACCCCGAGGTGCTGCAGCGACGCCTGCTGCGCAGCGGCGATGTCACCATTCGTGTCGAGTTCGTCACATTCGCGTGCGTCAGCGCGAGGCCCCAGCATGTCTATGACGCCTTGGACCCCCTCGGCACCAACACCGACTCGCGGAGCCTCAAGACCGGCCGGCCGGCACCGGACGTGACCGGGGAGCCTCGTCAGGCCGCGTCACTCGCTGGAGTGCAGGGAATGGGAGCAGTCGATCTGGTGACGATCACCATCGGCGGCAACGACTTGAGCTTCACTGAGATCCTCAAGGACTGCGTGTCGCCCTTTTTCCAGAACAACGACACGACGTGCGATGAGAGCGATGTCGTTGACTGCGCGATCGCCGCCAACGAAGGCCATCTCACCGAGTGCACGACGCCCTTGAGCTACGACGGCGTCTTCGAAACGGTCGAGCAACGCGTCGCTGACGTTCTGACGCATGTCAGAGAAATCGCTCCTCAGGCGTCGGTGATGCTGCTGGGCTATCCGTACCTGACGCCGGTTATGGAACCGTGCGGTGGACTCACACGCGACCAGATCGAATCGACCAACTCCAGCTACGAGACATTTCGAGACGCACTCGGCGACACTGAGAACCTGCTCCTAGTGGAGTTGTTTCGTCAGGACTATGAAGACAAGCTGCGCGATTTGGGCCTCTCCAGCGTCTGCCAAGACCGGCTTGAGACCTATCTCGAAGCCTTCTACGACTGCCAGAGCTTGGACGCGGGCGAAGTCCTATTCGCCTTGGGCAGCAATTGGGCCGACAATCTTGGAAGCGATGCTATTGCGCAGTTTGCCCCAGGAGTTGTGAAGGTTGATCCGGGGGAGGCGTTGTTCTTGCGTCAGGGGGCGGATGATCTGAACACTGCTTTGCGGAATGCGGCGTCGCGTGCAGGGGTGCATTTTGTGGACGTGGTGGGCGGTGTGGATTCGTCGTTGCACCCGTCGGGGTTTGCTGGGCATGACCAGTGCAGCGGCGAGCCGTGGCTGAACGGTTTCGTGGCCGACGACGTCGAGGACAATGGCGCGAATGGCAAGACGTTCCATCCAACGGTGGCGGGCCATGTGGGGTATGCGGAGATCTTGTGGGACTACGTTCGCAACGCGATCCGCGACCCCGAGGTCGGCTTGAACGAGGCGGGTCTTCCGGTCAATCCGGACCCCCAGGACGAGGACGATGCAGCCGCGGCAGGTTCTGGGCACTCCGGTCGTAGTACTGCGGGCGGCTCCTCTCAGGTCGATGCCAACGATGGCGCCGAATCGAGCGACGCTGAGGAGGACACGAGCTTCTCGTGGGGTGTGCTGGCGGTGAAGCGAGCTGCGATGGTGTCGGGCTGCGAAGCGGCTTTCGTGTCCGCGGCGGAGAAGGTGACGCTCACCGCCGGCGGCTTCGCGGCGAGCTCGACGGTGTCGTTCGTTGGTCGTGCGGCTTCGGCGGGCGATGCGACGCTGACCAATCCGACGATTGCTGACGCGACCGCGGACGCGAACGGCCGCGTCGAGGTGTCGTGGACGGTGCCCGCAGCGCCCGCGGCCAGCGTGGACGCCGCGCCGCGTGGTTACCTGTTCCAGGCAACGGGCGCGGACGCTGCCGATGAGACGCGGCACGCGTTCATGACGGCCCCGCTGCTGGCCTATCCGGGCACGGCGCCGTGCGCAACGGCCGACACGGCGTCCACGACGCTGGGCCAAAGCGTGCAGGCCCGGGTGCTGGACAATGACACGGCACCGACGGGCGGCTCGTTGAACGCCTCCTCGGTGCGGGTGCGTCCCGCCGAGGGCGGCACGTTCGCGGTCGATCCGGCGACCGGTGTGGTCACCTTCACGCCTGATGGGGGGTTCTGGGGCGCTGTAGAGGCGTCCTATGTGGTATTCGACGGTTGGGGTGTCGGGCTCGCAGCCGATCTTGTGGTCACGGTCGACGCGGGCTGCACGGTCACCGGCACTGCCGGGACGGTGCTGATCGAGGGCACCGAGGGTGACGATGTGATCTGCGTGCCGGACCGCGACGACTGGCAGGCGTTCCATGTGATCGACGCAAAAGGCGGCGTTGACGTGATCCTGGGCGGCGCCGGGACCGAATGGATCTATGGCGGGGCCGGTGATGATGTGATCTGGGGCAACGGCGGCGATGACCGGATCGTGGCGGGCGCCGGTCTGGACACGATCCACGGCGGTGCCGGAACGGACTCGATCTACAGCGTGGACACGGCCGACACGATCGTCGACGACAGTTACGAACTGGTCGTGTCCCCGTCAGTCGTGGTGCCACAGTCGGGCCCCGCAGCCGAGGACGACTGGGCGTGGGCCGAAGCGTCCCAGACCATCGAGATCGACGTGCTCGGCAACGACAGCGACCCCAACGAGGACCTCGTATCCGGCTCGCTTCGCATCACAGTGCCCCCGACGCTGGGCGCCGCCGTCGTAAGCGAGACAGCCGACGACCGCCGCGTGGTCAGCTACCGGGCACCTGCCGCTGCTGGTTCGGACTCGTTCAGCTATGAGGTGTGCGACTCGCTGGGCAACTGCGCCACAGCGCGTGCGACCGTGACAGTAGGAGCGGTCTGCACGATCACCGGCACCGAGGGCGACGACACGCTGTGGGGAACGCCGGGCGATGACGTGATCTGCGGCTTGGGCGGCGATGACGTGATCCACGGCCAGGGCGGCAATGACGCGCTCATCGGCGGTGCAGGCGACGACAACATCGCGGGCGGCCAAGGCGACGACGTGCTGGTCGGCGGTCCCGGCGACGATTACGGGTCGGGCGGACGCGGCGACGACACCATCTGGGGCGGCGACGGCGACGACGCGCTCTACGGCGACGACGGCAACGACACCGTCTGGGGCGGTGACGGCAGCGACAACCTGAGCGGCAACGACGGCGACGACCGCATCTCGGCTGGCGCGGGCGACGACATCGTGTGGGGCTATGCAGGCAGCGACCGCATCTGGGGCGGCCCCGGCGCGGACCGCATCTGGGGAGGCATGGGCGACGACACCCTCTGGGGCGGGGCAGGCAACGACGCGCTGCGCGCCGGTGTCGGCGACGACGTGCTGTGGGGCGGCCGGGGCAACGACACCCTCGAAGGCGCAGCAGGCACCGACTCGCTGCACGGCGGCACCGGCAACGACCGGATCGACGGCGGCGACGGCACCGACGTGCTGTGGGGCGGCATCGGCGACGACACCCTGTGGGGCAAGAACCATGACGACGAACTCCACGGCGGCCCCGGCGCAGACACCTTGCGCGGCGGTCTCGGAGACGACCGGATCTGGGGCGGCCCCGGTGATGATGACCTCAACGGCAACAACGGCACCGACCACCTCGACGGTGGTGAAGGCATCGACGCTTGCAGGCGTGCCGCCACGGCGGCCGGCTGTGAATGAGCGATCAAGCCGGGCGGGAGCACCGCCTGACGCGTACAACGTCGGCGAGACCACCGACCGACGCGGGTTCATGCCTGCGCCGGCCGATCCCCGGAGGCATCTAGAAGATGGCCATTTGGTGGCGCTGGCGGATGCCGGGCGGCGATTCTGGGCCCGGGTGATCGACATGGCGGTGCTCAGCCCGGCGGTGCTGGTGATGGTGGCAGCCTTCCTCTACTGGGGCTCCGCGCTCGTCGGCGAATCCATAGCGTCAATTGGTCACCGGTCGTACGACCCACCTGCCTTTTGGGAACTCCCTACCTCGAAGGCGGCCCTGGCGGCCTTGGTGCTGCTGGTGTTGTATGAGCCGGTGATGGTGGCGCGCTGGGGTGCCACGGTGGGCAAGCTGGCGATGGGGCTCAGAGTGGTTCGGGTCGCGGACGCGAGCACGCCGCGGGTGTTGAGGTCTGCAGCGCGGGCGTTGGTCCCGAGCCTCGCAGGCGTTCTGACGTTCGGCATCGGCTGGTTCGTCGTGTGGGTCGTTCTCGCACTGTCGCTCGTGTTCGATCAGGACGAGCGCGGCTGGCACGACAAGCTGGCTGGAACCGTGGTGGTGACAAGGGCGTGGATGCTGTCGTCAGGTGACGCCGAGGCGGGCGTCGCTCGGTTGCGGCGCGCGCGGCGAGACCGCGGGGACAATTCGATGGACGAGCGCTGGCGACAGTTCATGATCCGGGAAGTGCCCCAAGTTCGGAGGGGACGATCCCGATGACAGTTGATCGTGAATGAGCACCCGGGTGGCTTGAGCAAGCCGCTCGGCACCGGCGGGGCCAGCGAGACCAGGGATCGCGGCGGGTTCATGCCGGCTCCAGCCGATCCTTGGAAACGTCTGGAAAATGGCCGCTTAGTGGTGTTGGCGGATGCCGGGCGGCGATTCTGGGCCCGGGTGATCGATATGGCGGTGCTCATCCCAGCGCTGTGGATGGTCCTCGGCGCTCTCTGGAGCCTCATTTGGCATGACTTCGCACTCTTCGACCGCACCTTGCAAAGTGATCCCCCAGCGCAGTTGTATGTCCTGCTGTGGGCGGGGCTGGCGATGCTGGTGCTGTACGAGCCGGTGACGGTGGCGCTGTGTGGCGCGACGGTGGGCAAGCTAGCGATGGGCATCAGGGTGGTTCGGATCGCGGACGCGAGCGCTCCAGGGTTGGCGCGGTCCCTTGCGCGAGTATTGGTCCCGAACGCTGCGGGCGTGCTGACGTTCGGGATTGGTTGGTTTGTGGTGTGGATCGTCCTCTACCTATCGCTCGTGTTCGATTGGGACGAGCGCGGCTGGCACGACAAGCTTGCCGGGACGGTGGTGGTCACGAAGGCGTCGGTGGTGTCGGCGGGTGGGATTACGGCGGGTCGTGCTGGGACGCGAGCCGCGCAGCGTCGGGACCGAGAGCGCAGTTCCATGGATGAGCGCTGGCAGCGCTCCATGAGCCGGGGCTCGTCGCACGGAGATGAGGACAGCCGCCGCGGTGATGCCCGCCCATGAGTGAGCGGCCAGGCGGAACATGAGGGCCACGCTGCGCCACCAACACGGGGTTGCTGGCTGCTCAGTTGCTCGCCTCAGCTTGGTCTGCCGAACACCTTGCCGCCATCCGGCAGACCCGAGCGAGGCCCAGGAAGCACGGCCTCCTAGTTGTTGAGGCGGACGCCGTACGGCATGGGTGCCTGCATGTTCAGGCCCAGCGTGACGCCGGACACGTACGGGGCATACAGGGCGTTCTGGCCGCCGTGGGCTAGCGGCAGCACCACACCGCGGTCGATCAGGGCTTCCATGACCTCGGCGTACAGGTCATAACCCGCCTCCACGGACGGGGCATTGAGCGCATCCACCAGCGTGTCCTCGAGATCGTCGAGGTCGCCGAGGCGGAATGCGTTGAAGCGCCCGGTCTCACGCATGAACTCTCCGAGAGCGACAGCAGGATCGCTCGCCGCACTCGCTCGTCGCCCAACGGGGAATCGAACTCGCCGGCGCGGTCGGTGACGAGCAGGTAGGCGAAGAAGTTGGGCACCGAGATCAGCACGTTGCCCGCTTCGGTGCCTGCGTCGATCTGCGCGTCACGCGTCGTCGACATGATGTCGGCCTCGCCGGTCAGCAGCGCACTCAGACGTGCGTTGTTGTCGGGAACGGCAGTCACCGTCACGGTCTCGACGCCCTGGTCGGCCGGGTTCCAGTAGTTCGGGTTGAGGTTGTAGACCTCGGTCACGCCGGCCTGGCTGTCAGCATCGGGGACCCGTTAGTCAGTCCAGTCGGCGTGGATCCCTATTGCTGGACCGGGTTTGTGGGAGTCAGGCGGCGGCTCAGTGTTGTTGTCGGCGTTCGTAGTCGATGGGTGACATGTTGCCCAGGGTCGAGTGCCGGCGGCGCAGACCTCCTGGGAGAACGCCCAAGATGTGTATTGGGGGCCGTGGTCGGCTCGAAGATCCCGGCTCGGTCTCGAAGCACCGCCAGATCGATCTCGCCGATCTCGGTCTTGACCGTCTTGGGAGCCGACCCGTTGCGAGAGTTCCCCGATCCGCGGCCCTCCACCGCGTGACGCTCATATCCCAGATGCTCAGTCATCTCGACCTCGAGGCCAGTCTGGAGCACGCCGCGGACCCTCAAACCACGCCGCTTACACAGAATTCCTGACAGTCCCCCCTCCCCCACCCCACCGGTGGATCTGGGCTTAGTGGCGAGTGGCTGCTTCGAGTGTTTGGAGGTAGAAGCGATGTGCGCCAGGTCGCAGCTGTCGGTGCAGTTTGGTGAACGTCTCGCGGGCCTCGCCGGCGAGCCAACCGGTGGGTGTGACTGATAGCGGCAGGCCGGGGTCGGCGTAGGGCAGCGGTCGCCAGGCGCTGATGTTGTTCATGAGGGCCACGAACGCGTCGCGATCGGCGCCCGGCTCGGCCATCCACGCCTCGAAGATCGAATGCTGCGTTGCCAAATACTCGCCGTACATCTTGTTGATCACGTCGAGATCCCATGCCCCAACCGCGACATGGGGCTCATCGCCGTGCGGGCGGAAGTCGCCCTCGAAGAACGAGACATAGCCGTCGAGTCCGCTGCGACGCAGCATGGTGCGGGCCTCGTCAGCCAACGCCGCCGGCGCTATCCATGACGCTGCCGGACCGGGCGCGAACCCGAGGCGAGCCAGCCTCGAACGAATGAGGTAGCGCTTGTTGCGCTCTGGCTCGGGGATCGAGAAGAGCACCAGCAGCCATCGGTCGTCGCTGGGCCGAGCTCCGTTGCCGAAGATGCGCCGGTCGCCTGCTTCGAGGATCTCGCGCCCGTCGGCGCTCAGCGCATAGCCGGCTTTGCCGTCGACTCGCTCGGGCACCAGCAGCCCGGAACGTTTCATGCGAGACGCCGCGGATCGCACTGCCTGCGCGTCGACATCGAGCTCGCGCAGCAATGCGATGAGTCCGCTGACGGCGACCCAGCCCCCGTAGTCACGGGCGAACAGCCCGTAGGCATCGAGAATGCGGTCTCTCGGGGACTTCGTCATAGGGTCCTGAGCACCGTCCCGCCGCTACTCGCCCGCCAGCGCCGTCAGCCCGCGCCGCTGGAGCTTGCCCGTCGGCGTCGTGGGCAGCGGCTCGGCACAGAATGTGATCCGGCGAGGGTACTTGTAGGGGGCAATCGAGGCCTTCACGTGGTTCTGCAGTTCGCACGCCAGCGAGTCGGTAGCCGACGATGGGTCGCGCAGGTGGACGAATGCATGGACCACCATCCCCCGATGTGCGTCAGGCGTGCCGATGACTCCCGCCTCGGCGACCGCCTCGTGGCTCAGCAAAGCCTCCTCGACTTCGGGGGCGGCGATGTTGTAACCGGAGCTGATGATCATGTCGTCGGCGCGGGCCTGATACCAGAAGTAGCCATCGGCATCGCGGACATAGACGTCGCCGGTGAAGTTCCAGCCGTTGCGCACATAGGCGGTCTGGCGGTCGTCGTCGAGGTAGCGGCAGCCGATCGGCCCGCGCACGGCAAGCAGCCCTGCTTCGCCGTCCGGGACGGGAGTGCCGTCGGCGTCGAAGATCGCCGCCTCCCACCCCGGGAGCGGCTTGCCGGTCGAACCGGGCCGGATCTCGGCGCCGGCCGCCGAGATGAAGATGTGCAGCAGCTCGGTCGCGCCGATCCCGTCGGTCAGCCTCAGGCCGAGCTCGCGCTCGACGAGCTCGAATGTCGACTGCGGCAGCCACTCGCCGGCCGACACTCCGCATCGCAGCGAGGACAAGTCCGGTCGGGGATCGAGCGCCACCATGGCCCGGTACGCCGTGGGCGAGCTGAAGCACACGGTGGCCCGTCGTTTGACGATGAGCTCCGCCAGCGCGGCGGGACCTGGCTCGTCACAGAACCAGGTGCACGCTCCTGCTCGCATCGGGAAGACGACCTCCCCGCCCAAGCCGAACGTGAACGCCAGCGGCGGACTCCCGACGAACACATCGTCGGGGCCTGCGCGCAGGATCGGCTCGAACGCGTCGGCGATCACCAGCAGGTCGCGGTGGAAGTGCACAGCGACCTTGGGGTCGCCGGTAGTGCCCGAGGTGGACGCCAGCAGGGCAGGATCGGTCGCAGCAGTGTCCACAGCGACGAAGTGGCCCGACTTGCCCGCAGCCGCGGCATTGAGATCACCGTTCGGGCCCCAGATGGCGACTGGGCCGCTGGCCGCTCGGCGCAACTCAGCTTCCATTCCCGCTTCGCACAGCGAGACCGCCGGCTCGCACTTCGAGATCACCTTCGCAAGCTCGGCGGCACGCAGCAGCGGCATGGTGGTGACCGCCACGGCCCCGGCTTTCAGCACGGCAAGCCAGGCAGCCACCATCCAGGGAGCATTGGCGCCCCGGAGCAGGACGCGGTTGCCCGCAGCGACGCCGTAGTCCTCGACGAGCACTGCGGCGATCCGGTTGGCGCAGTCAGCCACCTCGGCGTACGACCACACGTCGTCGCCGAGTCCCATGCAGGGGCGCTGTCCCCAGCCCCGCTCGATCGCCCCGTCCAGCAGGACTGCGGCAGCATTCAGCCGGGTCGGGTAGCAGTACCGCGACTCGTCAAGCCTGATCTGCGGCCAGTGCTCTGCAGGCGGCAGGTGATCGAGGACGAACCGGTCCACATGTGCCGTCGCAGCCGCAGTGCCTGTGCTCATATCCAGCCGCTCATACCCGTTCGGCCAATGCCGTCGATATGACGATCTCTAATCGAACGCTATATCGAACGGATGCCCGGCGCAAGGGATTCGGTTCGAGCTGTGACTGAGGAGCCCGGCGGTAGGTGCACCCGCTGCGGAGGCGGCAGGAGCCCACTGCTCCCGCGATCCAGCAGGTCGCAAGCTCGCAGAGTTCTCCTGCCGCCTCCGCAGCTATGACATCTGTGCCTGTTGGCTCGAGTCGTCAGGACGTGATCTTGCGGAAGCGGGCGCCGTGCAGGATGCCGCCGTAGTAGTTGAAGACCTCGCGGGCGTTCGCATCATCGAACGGGTAGTCCGCGCCGAGCTGCGTGGCTGCCGCCAGCCCGGTCACGAAGCAGGTCTCCTGGCTGTTGACCAGCGTGTGCGCCCCGCAGTGCCAGCTGCGGCGCTTGCCCTGGACGAAGCGGAACAGCGGCACGAGCAGCGCCACATGACGCACGTCGTGCACGACGTGCTGGAACCACCAGCGCTTGATGACCTTGGTGTCGTCGATGGGCGAGATCGGGTTGTAGGTCACCAGGCACGGCTTGTCGGAGCCGTAAGCCCAGGGCTGCTGGTTGTGCATGATGTAGGTGATCTCGTAGTTGTCCGGCCTGGCGCCGTACTGCTCGACGTGATTGGTGCGAGTTCGCAGGCATTCCACCTCGTCGTCGGGCAGGACCGACGAGTCCCAGTGCACCAGCGTGTGATTGTGCAGCTCGCTCTCGTAGCGGACCGACGTCAGCAGGAAACGCTCCAGCGCGGTGGGCTGGTCAAGCATCATCAGGGTCTGGTTGGCGTTCGCAGCGAAGATCACCTCGTCGAAGGTCTCGCGGACCCCGTCGGCATCCTCGACGACCACCTCCGACTCACCGCGGTACACCTTGCGGACCGGTCGGCTCAGGCAGATCTTGTCGTGGAAGTCCGCCGACAGGTGCTCGTAGATGCGCCGCGTGCCCTGATCCCAAGTCTGCATGGGCGTCGCCGATTCGATGTCGAAGAACTCGAGATAGCGCGCGAACAGCGCGGCGGGCATGTCGAACACGTTGGTCGCCATCAGGAAGTTGACGAACATCGGCTTGAGGATCTTGTATCTGAAATCAGCAGAGAACCCGCCGAGATTCAGCACTGTCCTCATGCTGATGTAGTTGAACGGGTTGAGCGCGTTGAGGAGCTTCGACCGTGCCCGGGTGAGGCGGCCGAACGAGTGCAGGCGTTGCAGCAGGCGCTGGAAGCGCTCGATCTCGTCCTGCAGCTGATCCCTGATGTCGGAGTCGAAGTCGTGGGCGTACCTGCGGCCCTGGTACTTCACGCTGTAGTTGAACTTGGTGTCGAACAGCTCGATGCCGAAGCGCTCCAGCAGCAGCAGGACGTGGTCGTAGACCGATGGAATGAGCGCTGTGACCGAGATGTCGAACGGGATCGATGTGCCGTCGTCCTGGGGCATGTCGGCGGTGTACGCGTTGCCGCCGAGGCGGTCGTTGGCCTCGTACAGCCGGAAGTCGAACCGGTCAGGATGCTGCGCCAGCGCCCACGCTGCGCCCAGTCCCGACATGCCGCCACCGATGATTGCGATCCTGCGCTGCGTCATCGTGCTCCCACCGCTCAGGATGCCTCAGCGCGCTTGCAGGGATTCGAACCCCGAACCTTCTGATCCGTAGTCAGATGCTCTGTCCAATTGAGCTACAAGCGCTAGCGCACGCCACAAGCGGGTCTCGCGGCCCGTCGGCGCCCGAACAGTCTAGGAGAGTGTGTCCGCGGGGCTTCAAGATTTTTTTGCGAGCGCCGAAGCTCCGCCGGCGTTCGCCCCATTAGGGATCGCCGGCTTCAGGGCTGCGTCGATCTGCGGAGCTTGCTGCGCGGGCGATATCGGTTGGGGGGCGGTTGAGGGATTCGGCGGCAGCTACGACGTCGTCCCACTCGGGCTTGGATCGGTGCGGACCGTGCTTGACCCGGATGGTGTGCCCGCCGACATCGACCGTCGACGTGTGCCGTTCGAGTGCTGTGCGCACGACGGTGCGGGCTCGCAGCCCCAGCGTGCCGGTGAGTTGCGCTGCCAGGTCGGCCAGCCGCGTGACATCGGCGGGTTCGCACAACGCCGTCAGCGTGTACGCCGGGCGGCCCTTCTTCATCACGATCGGGACGGCCCACGCATCCAGCGCGCCGGCACCGAGCAGCGCGTCGATGGCATGTCCCAGCACCTCGCCGGAGACATCGTCGAGATTCGTCGCCAGCTCCACCAGATCGGTCGTGCTGCCGGCTCCCTGGACGGCAGCCAGGGCAGCGGTCAACGACGTCGCCTGCTCGGTCCCCGCAACCGTGCCGATCAGCACGCCGGTGACGTTGGGGCGGCCCGGCAGCTCACGGGTACCGGCACCGAATCCGGAGCTGGCGATGGTCATGGTCGGCGCCGCGCCGAAGTGACCGGCCAAGGCCGCGACGATGGCGGCCCCCGTCGGCGTGGTGAGCTCCCGGTCGACGTCCACACCGACGATCGGTCGGTCGGCGAGCAGATTCACCACGGCGGGCGGCGGGTTCGGCAGCACGCCGTGAGCCGCGTTGATCGTGCCTCTGCCCACGGCGACCGGTCCGCAACACACGGCGTCGACGCTGAGCGATTCGAGCGCGGCGCACACGCCCACGATGTCCACGATGGCGTCGAGCGCACCGACTTCGTGGAAGTGGACCTCGTCGGCCGGCACCCCATGTACCTGGCCTTCCGCGACTGCCAGCGCTTCGAACACGGCCAGCGCGCGGCCGCGGACTCGATCAACCAGCGGTGCGGCTTCCAGCAGCGACCGGATGTCGCGCCAGCGGCGATGGTGATGTCCTTCGGGTGCATCGACGATGGCGCGGGTCGCGGCGAGTTCATTCCTGGTCACCCGCTCGCTGCCGAGCTGCCAGCCGTCAAGGCCCAGCGTCTGCAGTTGCTCGGTCACATAGCCCAGGTCCGCGCCCGCATCCAGCAATGCGCCCAGTGCCATGTCGCCGGCAATGCCGAAGATGGGGTCGAACCAGGCCACGGTGCTGCCCGACAGTTCGCCTCCCGCGGGCGCAGCGATCCCGGCCGGCGCAGGACGCGGCTCGACAACGGGCGCGCCGGCGTCGTGGCTGTCGTGCATCACTCCGCGCCGCCGTCGGAGCGGGCCGCCGAGTCCAAGATGCGCATGGCCGCCATGGCTGCTCCGAAACCGTTGTCGATGCCCACCACGGAGATGCCCGCCGCGCATGACGCGTGCATGGCCAGCAGCGCCGTCACGCCGTCGAGCGCGGCGCCGTAGCCGGCGCTGGTCGGCACGGCGATGACCGGCGCCGAGGTGACGCCAGCAACCGCCGTGGCCAGAGCCCCCTCCATCCCGGCCACCACGATGACGACCTCCGCCGCTGCCAGCGTGTCGATCTCGGCCAAGAAGCGGTGGAGGCCCGCGAGGCCGATGTCGGTCACCGCCGCGGCATCGATGCCGAATGCGCCGAGCACCGCTGTCGCTTCGGCTGCCACCGGTCCGTCCGACGTGCCTGCCGAGGCCACGACCACCCGATCGGAGCGCTCCGCGGCGGCGCGCCACACCACGGTTGCCAAGTCGGCCGAAGACGTTCCTGCATCGCCTGCCGAGTCGGGTTCCCGGTCGGCTGGGCGATGCACTACGCCGTCGGGGCACGCAGCCAGTGCTGCTGCCACCTGATCGGAATTCGCCCTTGTCAGCAGCACCGGCCCGGATCCGCCGCTCAGCATCTCGGCCACGATGCGCGCGCACTGGCTGGGCGACTTGCCCGGCCCGTACACCGCCTCGGGATGGCCCGTGCGCAGCGTCCGGTGATGGTCGATGCGGGCGCCGGCGATGTCCGCATACGGCAGCCGGCGCAGTCGCGCCAGCGCGTCGTCGGCACTCACCGTCCCGTCACGAACCTCCGCCAGCAATCCGGCGATCTGTTCAGCGTCCATCGCCTGCCGTTCTACCCGCCGCGGACCGGGGTTCGGTGCCCGCGGCACGGTGCGTATCCTGCCCCGATGGCCGCTGCCGCTGCACCCGGGGGCACCCTTGCCCTGTCGCCGTCGACCCGCATCGGGTACATGGGCCCGCGCGGCACCTTTACCGAGGCTGCGCTGGCGACCCAGCCCGACCTGTCGCAGTGCACGCCTGTCCCGCTCATCTCAGTGCCCGAGGTGCTCTCGGCGCTCGACGACGGGACGGTCGACTACGGCTTCGTGCCAGTGGAGAACGCCATCGAAGGAGCAGTCAACGTCACACAGGACGCGCTGGCGTTCGACTTCGACTTTCTGATCCAGCGAGAAGTGGTGGTGAACGTCCAGCTCGATCTGATGGCGTTGCCCGGCACCGCCACTGCCGAGGACTTGTCGGCCATTCACACCGTGCTGTCGTTCCCGGTGGCTGTCGCCCAGTGCCGTGCCTTCCTGCACACCCAACTGTCCGACGCCGAGATCGAGGCAGCCACCTCGACCGCCCTCGCGGCCCGGCGCATCGGCGAAGAACAACTCGCCGGCGTCGCGGCCATCGCCAGTCCCACAGCCGCAGAGATCTACGGGCTCGAGACCGTCGTGGCCGGCATCGAGGACCATCGCGAGAACCAGACCCGCTTCCTGCTGCTGGCGAAGAACCAGGTGCCGCCGGCCAGCGGCAACGACAAGACCAGCATCGTGGTGTTCCAGCAGCAGAACGAGCCGGGCAGCCTGCTGGGAATCCTCATGGAGTTCGAGGCCCGCCGTCTCGACCTGTCCCGGCTGGAGTCGCGACCGACCCGGCGCGGTCTCGGCGAATACTGCTTTCTGCTGGATTTCGAGGGTCACATCTCCGATGAAGTCGTCGCCGATTGCCTGCGGGCGCTCAAGATGAAGCAGCGAGACGTCAAGTTCCTGGGCTCGTTCCCTGCGGCGAACGGCAACTCGTCAGGCCGTGAGCGCGTCAGCGAGGAGGCCTGGACCTCGTCGGACGACTGGCTGAAGTCGCTCCGCCGCCTCATCAGCTGACCGCCGCTGATGCGCCCCGACGCCGACCGGCCGGCTGAGTTTCCTCGTTCGGCCGAGTACGACCGCGATTGGGTCCTTGACAACATGATGGGCCCCAATGCGCTGTGGCTCACGGAGTCGCTGGCCGAGTCCATGGAGCTCAGCCCGGGAATGCGCGTCCTCGACTTGGGCTGCGGCCGGGCACTGAGCTCGATATTTCTTGCCAAGGAGTTCGGCGTGCAGGTGTGGGCGACCGACCTATGGATCGACGCCAGCGAGAACTACCGCCGGATCTGCGCCGCCGGCGTCGAGGACCGGGTGTATCCCATCGGGGCCGAAGCACATGCACTGCCCTTTGCCGAGGGGTTCTTCGACGCCATGGTGAGCATCGACGCCTATCACTACTTCGGCACCGACGACCTCTACCTGGAGAGTCACCTGGCCGGGCTGGTCACGGCCGGCGGCCAACTGGGCATCGTGGTTCCGGGACTGGTCGAAGAACTGACCTCAGCCGGGCCGCCGGAGCATCTCCAGCGCTACTGGGAGCCGGCGTTCTTCAGCTTCCACAGCCCGGCGTGGTGGAAGCGGCACTGGGAACGCAGCGGGATGGTGGCTGTCGAGCTGGCCGACCTCGCACCGGACGGATGGAAACTCTGGATGCAGTCGGATCTGATGTGGTCCGAACGGCTCGACAAGCCCACCGACGAGGCGGACATGCTCGCCGTCGATGCGGGGCGCACTCTAGGACTCGTCCGTATGGTTGCCCGCCGCAATGAACAGCCGCCGAATCGCCTCGAGGAACTGGACTGCGGATGAATCAGCCCGCCCATCCACTCGGCGAGATCGTCCGTCACGGCAATGGGGACACGAGCCTGCGCTTCGAACGCCAGCTGGCGCGTCCGCCCGAGCGGGTATGGCGTGCGCTCACCGAGAGCGACCAGCTCCGGCACTGGATGCCGTGCGACATCGTCGGGGCTCGGGCAGCAGGAGCCGAGGTCGCCGCCCCATTCTGGGAAGACATCGTCGCCAAATACGGCATCGAGGACACGGTGCTCACCGGACGCATCGTCACCTGGCGCCCACCCAGCACCTTCGCCTGGGAATGGGACGACGAGCTGCTCACCTATGACCTCGAGCCATCACCCGCCGGCACACAGCTCAAGCTGAACGTGGATCTCGGAAGCAAGGGCCCAGACGTGCACCTCGTGGCCGCGGGCTACCACATCTGCCTCGACCAACTGTGCGCCCTAGTCGACACCGGCGAGGCACCGCCGTTCACCAACGCTGACCCAAGCCAATACGAAGCCCTCTACGCCCAACTCGCCGACGATTGAGCAACCAGCGACCTTCCTACGCGTCCAACCGCCTTTGGTGACCGCTCACCGCGTCAGGGACCTACCGTTGACCTATGGACGGCAGTGTTGCTCATGGCGTTGGTGAGGCATCAGCGCGCAGGGCGCCGCACGAGAACACGATTGCCGGAGCGCGGCCAGAAGACACCTCTGCGGAGGCGTGGCATCGGCTGACCACACGATGGGAATCGATGACACCTGCCCAGCGAGTTGCGCTTGCCTCAGCAATGTCGGCAGCCATCGAGACGGCAGTCCGGGGGGGCCTCCTGGCCGAAGAGCCCGATGCGAATGAATCGCGTATCCGCTATCTCCTGGCACAGCGACGGTACGGCACCGAGATTGCAGAGGCCGCCTTCGGCGCCAGCGGTCGATGGTCGCCGTGACCGATCCCATTGCGCTGGCACTGCGAGTCGCGGCCATCTTGGACGAGCACGACGTCAGCTACGCCTTGGGCGGCTCGCTTGCGAGTTCCATGTTCGGCGAACCGAGAGGCACCATTGACATCGACATGGCGATTCGCCTAGAGCAGCGGCAGCTCGCCGATCTCGTGAACACGCTGGAAGTCGAGTTCTACGTGCCCGTCGAGGCCGCCCGGCAGGCAGTCGAGCAGAGCACGTCGTTCAACCTCATCGATGACGACGGTCTCAAAGTGGATCTCTTCGTGCTCGGCGACACCACGCTGGACCAGCACCAACTCGAGCATCGACAGCGCATCCTCGTGACGGAAGACCCGCCCCAGTATCTGTGGGTGAGCGCGCCCGCCTCCCAAGTGCTGCGCAAACTGGAGTGGTATCAGGCAGGCGGATCCGTTTCGGAACGCCAATGGCGTGATGTTGTCGGCATCCTGAGGGCACAGCGCTCCACGCTCGATCTCGCCAACCTCAAGCACACGGCACAAGCAATTGGACTCGGAGAGCTTCTGGACACGGCGCTGCGCAATGCCGAAGACAACTCCTGAGATCGGCGTTCGGACGGCGGCTACACCCAGGGGCAGTTGGAGTTGCGGTCGCCGAAGGTGCCTCCGGTGCGGTAGCGGTCCAGCGTGAACGGCTTGAGCTCGTCGGGCTTGTCGCCGTGCACCATCATCTCGGCGGTGAGCTTGCCCACGCCGATCATCTTGAACCCGTGGTTGGAGTCCGCGATCACCCAGGCGTTGTCGGCCACGTAGTCGAATACCGGCACGTTGTCGGGGGTGAACGCCCCGATGCCGCCGTTGCGGCGCTCCTTGAAGTACGGCCGCAGGTCCTCCAGGCGCTTGAACAGCATGCCGAGCGTGGCGCAGTAGTAGTCGGCGAACCACTCCTCGGCCTGGTACTCGTCGTTCAGGTGGCCGTAGGGCTCCACGGCTGCTCGCGGCCCGATCTTGACCGGGATCGTGCCGCCTTGCAGGCCGGGCGCGCCCACCCGCTCGGCGGCGTAGCGCGTGTATGTGTAGAAGTGGTCCTTGAGGAACCGGCCGTCGGGTGAATACACCGGCGTGTTCATGAGCTCGACGTGCAGCACCGGCGAGTCTTTGTGCTGGGCAGTGCGGAAGTCGACGCCGGGCGGCAGCAGCACTTCGCCTTCGAGCAGCCGCCAGTACGTCCACATGTCCATCTGCTCCTCGACGTGCCCGTCGGGGTACAGCACGTCGAGCTGGCTGGGGCCGCCGAGCCACTCCCAATGCGTCGGCGTCCACGCCCCCGCACCCACCACGACCTGCTCACACGCGATCGACCCCTGGGTGGTCTCCACCGCAGTGACCGAGCCCGAGTTGTCGAACTGGTAGCCGGTCACGGTGGCGCCGTAGACCCGCTGCACACCCCACTGGCGACACTTCTGGTCGAGGCCCCACACGGCCAGGTGCGTGCCGGCGTAGCCGGAGCGGTGCTCGTGCAGCACCACGTCGCAGTTCTCTGTCTTGAAGTCGGGCCAGAGGTCGGTGAGAAAGGCGCGGGCCTCTGCACCGGTGTAGACGTCGGAGGGGTAGCCGCTGGCTGCTTGGGACGCTTGGAGCTTCAAGTAGTCGTCGGTCTGGTTGGCCTCGCCCACCGACACGTAGCCGACCTGCTGGAAGCCGAGGTTCACCGGGTCGGATTCCCACACCTCCACGCTGGCTCGCAGAATGGCGTGCAGAGGCCCGGTCATGTACATGTTGCGGACGCAGCCGCAGGCCAGCCCCGTGGCGCCGGCGCCGGGGCCCTGCTTGTCGATCAGCACCACGTCGCTGCCCGAGCCCTTGCCGGTGCGCTCGAGGTACATGGCCAGGTGATAGGCGCTTGACAGCCCGTGCACGCCGGCGCCGACCACCACGAACCGGGCGTGGGGCGGCAATGGCACGGCATCGAACACCGGGATGGCGGCCGGGTTGACCGCCTGGCCGCCCACTTCCGGCGGCAGGGGCCGGTTGGCGAACGGGTACCACTGGTTGTGCTCTGTCGGATTGGGGATGGAATTGGTCATTGCTGTCCTTCTTTCAATTGGAGATCACGTGTGGTCGTCGGCGGGCGGGAGCCGGTAGTCGGCCCCCAGGGTCCGCCAGATCAAGGGGACGCCGGGCCGGTAGGCGAGGTGGTAGCGGCTGGGCGCGTCCAGGATGGTCACGTGAGCCGGACTGCCGTTGGTGAGCCGCCCAACGTCAGTCCGGCCCAGCGCGACTGCTCCGCCGACCGTCACTGCGGCGACGGCTTCGTCGATCGTCATGCCCATGTCGCGCACTGCCATCGCAATGCAGAACGAGATGGACGTCGTGTAGCTGGAACCGGGGTTGCAGTTCGAGGCCATCGCCACCGTGACCCCGGCGTCGATCGCCCGCCGGGCGTCGGGGTAGGGCTGGCGGGTGGAGAAGTCGGTGGCTGGCAGGAAGGTGGCCACGGTGTCGCTGCCGGCCAAGGCCTCGATGTCGTCGTCGGAGAGGTAGGTGCAGTGGTCGACCGACGAGCAACCCATCTCGACGGCGAGCTGCACGCCCGGCCCGTGGCCGAGCTGGTTGCCATGCACGCGCAGACCGAGCCCGGCGGCACGTCCAGCTTCGAGCACTGCCCGGGACTGCTCGACGTTGAAGGCGCCGGTCTCGCAGAACACGTCGATCCAGCGGACGCGGTCCTTGACCGCCTCCAGCATCGGCCCGCACACCAGGTCGATGTAGTCGTCGGCGCGTCCCTCGTACTCGTGAGGCAGCAGGTGGGCACCCAAGAACGTGGCCTCGGGTGTGGCGTCGGCGGCCAGCGAGGCCAGCTCGATCTCGGAGTCCAGCGACAGGCCGTAACCGGTCTTGATCTCCACCGTGGTGGTGCCGGCCCGGTGCACCTCGGCCAACCGCTGATCGAGCGAGGCCGCCAGAGCTTCCCGGCCCGCACTGCGCGTGGCCTCGGTGGTCACCCGGATACCGCCGCCGTCGTAGGGCTCGCCTGCCATCCGCCGGGTGAACTCCTCGGCCCGGTCGCCGGCGAACACCAAGTGAGAATGGGAGTCGACAAAGCCGGGCAGCACGCAGCGACCGCCAGCGTCGAGACGTTCATCGGCGACGGCCCCAGACGGGCCCACCGCCACCACGGTGTCGCCGTCGATGACCAGCGACGCATCGGTCACGACGCCCAGCGGGCCGTCGCCCAGCTCGGGATCGTTGGTGACCAGCTCGGCGATGTTGTCGATGACCAGGGTCATGGCGCAGTGACCTCCGTGATGGCTGCGGCCAGCTCGGCCGCAACGTCAACGGTCGTGTGGCGCCCGTCACGCACGACAGTTCTGCCGCCGACCACCAGGTGCTGCACATCAGCACTGGTGGCCGCGAAAACCGTCGCAGCCAGCGCCGAATCGGTGTCCGTTCCGGCCAGCTGCACGCCCTTGAGGCCCACCGTGACAAAGTCGGCCAACGCTCCCGCCTCCAGCACGCCGCCCTCCGGCCAACCGAGCGACCGGTAGCCGCCGGAGGTGGCCATCGCGGCGAGATCCTCGGTGGCGAACACGCCGCGGACACCCGAGGCCGCCCGCTGGTCAAGCTCGACCGTGCGGGTCTCTTCGAACAGGTCGATGGCGGCGTGGGAATCCGAGCCCAGACACAGGCCGGCCCCTTGGTGGGTCAGACCAACGCTGGGGCCGATGCCGTCGGCGAGGTCCCGTTCAGTGGTCGGGCACAGGCAGCACGAGGCGCTGGCCTCGCCGATCATTGCCTGGTCGCGGCCATCGGCATGTGTGGCGTGCACCAGCGTTGTATCCGACCCGAGCCCTCCGGCGCGGGCGATCACCTCGACGGGGGTCATGCCGTGGACGCCCAGGCATTGCTCGTTCTCTGCAGACTGCTCGGAGGCGTGGAAGTGCAGCGGGGCGCCGCGCTCGCGGGCCCAGTCAGTGGCCACCTTGATGGACGCAGGATCAACCGCCCTCACCGAGTGCACCGCCGCGCCGATCTGGATCATCGTCCCTGACGCCGTCGAGGCCAGCCGTTCGACCCGGTCGGCCCACCGGTCAGCACTGCCGTCGCTGAATCGAGCCTGCGCTGGCCGGAGTGGCTCGTAGCCGCCCAGCGCGGGGTCAAGCCCGCCATGCAGATACAGCGTGTCCAGCAGCGTCAGGCGGATGCCCGCGTCGCGGGCCGCGGTTGCCACCGCAGCGCCCATGGCATTGGGGTCGTCATATTCGCCCCCGTCGGGGCGGTGATGGACGTAGTGGAACTCGCCGACCACACCGATGCCAGCCAGCGCCATCTCGGCGAACACCGCCCGAGCCAGCCGGTAGTAGCTGTCGGGGTCAAGGCAGCTCGCCACCCGGTACATCAGGTCGCGCCAGCTCCAGAAGTTGCCCCGCCCGAGATGGGTCCGGCCACGCAGAGCGCGGTGAAAGGCGTGACTGTGCGCATTGGCCAGCGCCGGCAACGTGAGACCGGCCAAAGGCACAGCCCCCTCCGGGCGTACCGGCACATCTGCGCAGACCCCGGTGATGCGGTCACCTTCGACAGCAATCACCACGCCCTCCGCGGCCCGGGGGCCGCCGAGCCAGGCCAGCTCGCACCAGTAGTGGGCAGTCACACACCGACCCTTTGGTTGAACCGGGTGATGCGCTCGATAAAGGCGTCACGGTGATGCTGCTCGAACTGTTCCCAGGTGCACAGCGTGGACGGGTCGGCGCGGTCGGTGATCAGCACGCCGTCGAGGTGGTCGCACTCGTGCTGCCAGGTTCCGGCCGTCAGGCCCCGCGCGGTGACGCAGTGCTCCGTGCCGTCGCGGTCGAAATAGCGGACCCCGAGATGGACCGAGCGGACCACGTCGCCGCGCAACGGCACCGACAGGCAGCCCTCGTTGATCACCACGGTCTCGTCGCCGAGCACTTCGAGTTCGGGATTGATGGCCACGGTCAACGGGATCGGTGGCTTGTAGGGGTAGCGGGGATTGTCGTTCACCTCGATGACGACGATCCGGGCCGTCTCGCCGATCTGGTTCGCCGCCAATCCCGCCCCGTTGGCGTGGCGCATCGTGTCGATGAGGTCGTCGATGATGCCCTGCGTTCGCTCGCCGGCAATGTCCGCACGCGGCACGGCCGCAGCCGGCTGCCGCAACGCCGGATGGCCGATGGAGAGGATCTCCCGAACGGTCATGCGTGTCGCCTGATGCTCACTGCGCGGCCGGTCGGTCGGCCGGAATCTGCACGCCGCGCTCGGCAGCCACGTCCCATGCCCGCTCGTAGCCGGCATCGGCATGGCGCATCACGCCCGTGCCCGGGTCGTTCAGCAGCACCCGTTCCAGCTTCTGCGCCGCCAGGTCGCTCCCGTCGGCCACGCTGACCTGGCCGGCATGGATCGACCGGCCGATGCCCACCCCGCCGCCGTGGTGAATGCTCACCCAGGACGCGCCCGACGAGGTGTTGACCATCGCGTTCAGCAGTGGCCAGTCGGCAATGGCATCGCTGCCGTCGGCCATGTCCTCGGTCTCGCGGTAGGGCGAAGCCACCGAGCCCGAGTCGAGATGGTCGCGCCCGATGACGATCGGCGCCTTGATCTCGCCTGACGCGACCAGCTCGTTGAACCGCAGTCCCAGCCGGTGACGCTCCCCGTAGCCGAGCCAGCAGATCCGCGCCGGCAGGCCCTGGAATGCCACCCGCTCGCCGGCGAGAGTGATCCATCGCTTGAGCGGCTCGTCGTCGGGGAATTCGGAGAGCACGGCGCGGTCGGTGGCAGCGATGTCGGCCGGGTCGCCCGACAGCGCAACCCAGCGGAACGGTCCCTTGCCCTCGCAGAACAGCGGCCGGATGTAGGCGGGAAGAAAGCCCGGATAGTCGAACGCCCGGTTGTAGCCGCCCAGCTCAGCTTCGGCTCGCAGGCTGTTGCCGTAGTCGAACACCTCCGAGCCGGCGTCGAGGAAGCCCACCATGGCCTCCACGTGGGTGGCCATGGCCGCACGGGACCGGCGAATGAGCTCGTCGGGCTGGTCGCGCCGCATCTCTTCCGACGCCTCGGGCGACAGGTCGTTGGGCACGTAGGTCAGCGGGTCGTGCGCGGAGGTCTGATCGGTGACGATGTCGGCTGCGACGCTGTCTGCCAGCAGGCGCGGCATCAAGTCTGCAGCGTTGCCGACCAGCCCCACCGACAGCGGACGGCGCGCCCGCACGGCCTCGTCGCAGCGGCGGAGCGCATCGGCGTAGTCGTCGGCAACCACGTCGAGATAGCGGGTCTCCACCCGTCGGGCGACCCGCTCGGGGTCGACCTCGATGCACAGGGCCACCCCTTCGTTCATGGTGATGGCCAGCGGCTGGGCGCCGCCCATGCCGCCCAGCCCGGAGGTGACGGTGAGCGTCCCGGCCAGCGACCCGCCAAAGCGCTTGCGGGCGATGGCCCCGAAGCACTCATAGGTGCCCTGCAGGATCCCCTGGGTGCCGATGTAGATCCACGACCCGGCCGTCATCTGGCCGAACATGGTGAGCCCGAGATGCTCCAGCCGGCGGAACTCGTCCCAGTTGCCCCAGTCGGGCACCAGGTTGGAGTTGGCGATGAGCACCCTGGGCGCCCATTCGTGAGTTTGGACCACGCCGACCGGCTTGCCCGACTGCACCAGCAGGGTCTCGTCGTCGGCCAGATCGGTCAGCGCCCTGATCATGGCGTGGAAGGCCGGCCACGAGCGTGCCGCTCGTCCGGTGCCCCCGTACACGACCAGTTCTTCGGGACGCTCGGCCACCTCAGGATCGAGGTTGTTCTGCAGCATCCGGAACGCGGCTTCCTGGGGCCAGCTCCGGCAGGTCAGCGAAGTGCCGGTGGGGGCTCTCACCCCGCCGGGCGGGGCGGCGGCAGCGTGCTGTGTGCTGGAAGCCATAGACGACCTCAAACTGCGAGATGTGCGGTGTGCCACACGTTAGTGAGCAGCGGCCTATGCTGTCAATATGCAGCAAGAGATTTCAGTATCTGAAATAAGCGCTGTCACTTCCCTGCACAGGTCGCGCTCGGCAGAACGGGTGCTGGCGCTGTTGGACGCGGTCGTCACCAGCGGTGAGCTCAGCCTGACAGCAGCTGCATCTCAGACAGACATGCCGGCAAGCACGGCGCTGCGACACCTGCGGGTGCTGACCGACCGCGGATATCTCGTGAAGAACGGCTCCGGGTCGTATTCGGTGGGCCCAGCATTCGTGCGCACCGCCTTGGCGTCGCTGCAGTCGGGTCCCTACGCACGGCTGAGGGCGGCCGCCCAACCAGAGCTGGAACGACTGGTGGAGGCCACCGAGGAATCGGCATACCTGGCCGTACGCGACGGCGACGCCGCCGTCTACATCGCCACGGTCGAAGGCCGCCGAGCTATTCGCCATGTCGGCTGGGTGGGCCGTTCGGTGCCCATCGGCGGCACTGCGGTAGGCGAGGCGTTGCTCGCCGCGCCGCTGGCACCTGGCTCGCGTTGTGCTCCCATCTTCAACACCGGCGCCATCGAGCCCGACGTCACCGCCGTGTGCGCCCCAATTCACGGCTCCGCAGGTCCGCTTGCAGCTTTGTCCGTGCTGGGCCCCGCAGACCGGCTCACCGGCGCCCGCCTGCAAACGGCGGCCGACGCCGTGACCCAAGCGGCCATGGCCACCTCGTCCGCGCTGTCGTCTGGCCCTGCAGAGGTGACCTGACCGTGGAACTGGACGGCCCCGGCGTCGCTGTTTCCGATGTCGTCGCGGTTGCCCGCCACGGATCCCATGTGCACCTGAGCGCCGACGCCCTCGAGCGGATGACCGCAGCCCGCAGCATCGTCGAGACCCTGGCCGAGGGCGAGCCGGCCTACGGCATCTCCACCGGCTTCGGCGCCCTGGCCAACACCACGATTCCCGCCGATCGCCGGGTCGCCTTGCAGCAGTCGCTGATCCGCTCCCACGCCGCCGGGATGGGCCCGCCGGTCGAGGCCGAGGTCGTGCGGGCCATGATGTTCCTGCGAGCACGCACGCTCGCCTTCGGAGCTTCCGGAGCGAGACCGCAGGTGGCCGAGACGCTGGTGCGCCTGATCAACGCAGGCGTGGTGCCGGTGGTGCCCGAGCACGGCTCGCTCGGCGCCAGCGGCGACCTTGCCCCGCTTGCCCACGCCGCGCTCGTGCTCATGGGCGAGGGCGAAGTGCTCACCGACAACGGGTACACGATCAGCGGGGCCGAGGCCCTTGCGAGAGCGGGCATCGAACCCGTGGTGCTCGCCGAGAAGGAAGGCCTCGCCCTCACCAACGGCACCGACGGGATCCTGGGAATGCTGTGCCTGGCCGTCCACGATCTGGCCGGGCTGCTGCGCGTTGCCGACATCGTGGCCGCCTGCAGCGTGGAGGCGTTGCTGGCCACCGATCGGGCCTTCGCCGCCGACCTGCTGGCGTTGCGGCCCCATCCCGGCCAGCAGGCCAGCGCCGCCAACCTTCGCACGGTGCTGGCGGGCTCGCCCATCGTGGCCAGCCACCGTCATGACGACGACCGTGTGCAGGACGCCTACTCCATCCGGTGCACCCCCCAGGTGCACGGCGCGGCTCGCGACACCTTCGACTTCGCCGCCGAGGTGGCAGATCGGGAGCTGGCGTCGGCGATCGACAATCCGATGGTGATGGGCGACGGCCGGGTCGAGTCGTGCGGCAACTTTCACGGGGCACCCGTCGCACTGGCAGCCGACTATCTCGCCATCGCCGCCGCCGAGGTCGGTGCCATCGCCGAGCGCCGTATCGACCGCTTGCTCGACGCCAAGCGTTCCCACGGACTGCCGCCGTTCCTCGCTGATGATCCGGGCGTGGACAGCGGCCTGATGATCGGCCAGTACACCGCGGCGGCCCTGTGCGCAGAGAACCGTCGGCTGGCCTCGCCGGCAGCGGTCGACTCGCTGCCGACTTCCGCCATGCAGGAGGACCACGTGTCCATGGGCTGGGGTGCCGCCCGCAAGCTGCGCCGGGCCGTCGCCAACCTGCGCCGCATTCTCGCGATCGAATGGGTGACCGCCGCCCGCGGCATCGAGCTGCGAGCGCCCCTGCAGCCCGCGGCAGGCACCGCAGCCGCGCTCAACCTGCTGCGCAGCGCAGTGCCCGGCCCAGGCCCCGACCGCTGGCTGTCCCCCGAACTCGCCGCAGCCGATCAGCTGCTCACCGACGAAGCCCTCGTGCCCGCAGTCGAGTCAGTCACCGCCCCCCTGACCTGACGCAATTCAGCGGCGCGACGGCATCGGTAGCCTCCGCCCGATGCGCGACAGACCTGCGACGAATGGTCGGCCGGACTGGGTGTCCGATGAGATGTACCCGTTCGAGAGCAGATTTCATGAGACTTCATCTGGCCATCACCTGCACTACATCGACGAAGGATCCGGCTCGCCGATCGTCTTCGTTCATGGCAACCCGGCATGGTCATTCGAGTTCCGCCATTTGATCGTTGAGCTCCGAACCGAGCACCGATGCGTCGCAGCAGACCATCTCGGCTTCGGGCTCTCCACTCGGAGCGATCGCAACGAAGACCACCACCCCAGCGCGCACGCTGAGAGGTTCGAGGAGTTCGTCCTCGACCTCGATCTGCGGGATGTGACGCTGTACATGAACGACTGGGGCGGCCCCATAGGACTGGACTTCGCCCGCAAGCACCCGGATCGAGTGAAGAACTTGATCATCGCCAATACGTGGTGCTGGCCGGTCAGCGGCGATCGCCATTTTCGGTTCTTCAGCAAGATGATGGCGAGCCCGCTCGGTCGATACCTGATCACCCGGCGCAACTACTTCGTCAAAGGCGTGATGCCCCGCGCGGTGGCTGACCGCAAGACGCTCACGCCCGAGGTCATGGCGCACTATCGCAACGCCCTCCCCGACCCGGCCTCGCGAGCAGCATGCGCTGCCCTTCCCGGCTACATCGTGGACGCAGCTGACTGGCTGGGTTCGATCTGGCGCGACCGGGCAGCGTTCAGCGACAAGCCGACTCTGCTGCTGTGGGGCAGCAAGGACATCGCATTTCGGCTGAAGGAGCTCGAGAGGTGGAAGTCGGCGATGCAGAACTACGAAGCGCACGTCTTTGACGACGGCGGACACTTCGTCGCCGAAGAAATCCCGCACCGGATCCTGCCCCTGATCCGGGAATTGCTCAGCCGGTAGACAATCAAGCCGGTTGCCTTGTGCCGTAGTTGTACAATTTGTACATGACGGAGATCGCGTTCACCGACGCACGGAACCGCCTGGCCGATGTGATCACTGAGACCAGCCGGTCCGGCGAGCCGATTTCAGTGACGCGGCGCGGCCGGCGGGTCGCAGTGATCCTGAGCGCCGACGCATTCGACCAGCTCGTCGACCGTGCCGATGAGGCCGAGGACCGACGCGCACTCGACGCAGCTCGAGCCGAGGATGACTACGTGCCGTGGGAAGAGGTCAAGGCCGCCCTCGGGCTCGAGTGAGCCGGCGCATCAGTGACCCGGTACACAGTCGAGATCTCGCGCCGGGCCGTCAAGGCGATTGCCGGGCTCGGACGCGCCGACCAGCTCCGGGTTCGCGCGGCCATCGACCTGCTGGCGGACGAACCACGCCCACCCGGCTGCGTCAAGCTCGCCGGCGAAGAGTCTGCGTACCGGGTGCGCGTAGGCGACTACCGGATCGTGTACGACGTCATCGACGACCGGCTCGTGATCCAAGTCGTCCGGATAGGCCACCGCCGTGACACCTACCGAAGCACCTGAGCTCGCCGCCGATGGGCAGATGCTCGCCGCCGCAAACCCGCTGGCCGCAGGTGCCGACGTTCGCCTCCCGCGCTCACGGACGGTGCACGCCTCCCCGCCGCCCGCCGAACGCGCATTGGTGACACCGATAGGTTTCACCTCGGAGATTTCCCCTGAAGCTGCCGGTCCGCGAGCTGAACACACGCATCGTCGCAGGTCGGAGGGGCCTTTCCGCGGACCCTAACAACCCGATCCCGACACTCGTGAAGAATCAGGGCTAGCCGCTCCTATCCGCTACCTGCGCCGTGCGGCGCGCGAGGGTGTTGACAATACGGCTGAAACTGGAGGTGATGTGAAGCGCTCAAAGTTGACCGAGTTGCACTACATGTGCCACGTCGGCAACTTGCCATCCATTCTCGCCAAGGGCATTCTCAGCCACCATCGCGCAAGACAACACGGGCCCATCTCAATCGCCGACGAGAGCGTGCAGGCTCGACGAGCCAACAGAACGGTGCCGCGCGGACTACCGCTACATGCCTACGTGAATCTGTACCTCAATGCGCGGAATCCGATGATGTTTCGGGTCACGAGCGGCGGCCAGAAGGTCGCACACGTTTGTGTCCTGTCTATATCGACGGATGTCCTCGACCTTGACAACGTCGTGTTGGCGGACGGAAACGCTGCATCAGAGGCGACGGCGTTCCGGCCAGCGCCACAGGGATTGACGGCAATCAAGCGCAAACGCGTATTCGCCCAGTACTGGAACCATGACGACCCCTTCGAGAAGCGAGAGCATGTGCGAGAGATGTGTGCTGAAATCCTCGTGCCCAACTCAGTCGATGCTGCGATGATTGAGAACGTCTACGTCGCAAACGATGAGGTCGCCGCCTCAGTCTCGGCTAACGTAGCGAACGTTCGCGCGATTGCTGAGGGTTACCTCTTCTTTTGCTGACGCGAGCAGGCGCACGCAAGCCAACGAACCCGGCTGGAGAGCACCATGATTCAGCTGACGACAGGCGATGTGCTCTCAGCCGATGCTCAAACGCTCGTCAATACGGTCAATTGCGTCGGTGTCATGGGCAAAGGCGTCGCACTGGCCTTCAAGCAGCGCTTTCCGGAGATGTTCCGCGATTACGCCGAACGATGCCGAGAAGGCTTGGTGCGGCTTGGAGAGCCGTACCTCTTTCGTCCGCTCGTCGAGCCGTGGATACTCAATTTCCCGACAAAGGACCATTGGCGGTCCGTCTCACGGCTCAGCGACATCGAGGCAGGACTCGACTACCTCGCATCACACTTCACGCAGTGGGGCATCACGTCCTTGGCCGTGCCCCCACTCGGCTGCGGCCAAGGCGGTCTTGACTGGCCAACTGTGGGACCGGTGCTGTACCGCCGGCTCGAAGCGTTGGAAATCCCAGTGATCCTCTACGCGCCTCAGGACACCCCTGCTGAGCAAGTGTCCAAGGAGTTCCTATTGGAAGGCGGAGGCGGGGCAGCCACTGATCCCGATTCGAAGATTCCAGCCGCCTGGATGGCTCTGGCAGTGATCATCCGCAAGCTGGAGCGAGAGCGTTATGCGGCGCCTGTCGGCCGAACTTCGTTTCAGAAGCTCGCGTACTTCGCGACCGCCGCAAGCGTCCCCACTGGCCTTGAGTTCGAGCAACGAAGTTACGGACCGTTCGCCAACGGACTCAAGTCAATTCAGACGAGGCTCATCAACAACGGCATTCTGGCTGAATCCAAAGCGGGCCGGATGTTTGAGGTGCATACAGGTGCCGCGTACCTCGATGTTGTGCACCGCCGCCAGCATGAGATCGAACCGCACATCGAAGCGATCGAACGCACAGCCGATCTCATGCTCCGCATTGACACCAAGCGGGCCGAAGCTTTTGCGTCGGCGCACTTCGCGGCTTCTCTGCTCGCTCACGTCAGTGACGAGCAGCCGACCGAGACTGAAGTGCTGGCGGAAGTGATGCGCTGGAAGTCGCGACGCCGGCCGCCGCTGACCGAAGAGGATGCCGCCGAGGCAATCCGCAGTCTGAGCATGCTCGGTTGGCTTGACGTGAAGTTCAGCGAGACGCTTCCGGCATACGACGACTTCTCCAGCGCTGCGAGTGCTGCAGCGTAGACACAGTCACGCCGTCGGTAGAACTCAGCAGGTAGCTAGAACTGGCGGGCGTCGATGGTGACGCCCGCGGCTTGGGCTAGCTGAGTTCCTATGTCAAGGGCGCGAGGTTGTGTGCGCGTGATGCGGTCGGGCCGCCAGCTCGGTTACGGGGTGGAGTCGCTGTCGCGGTAGGTGGCTCAGGCAGCTGTGGGTCGCCGACCTCGCCCCGGTCGCCAGCTGGTCCGGGGTCGCCTATGTGTGCTTCATCACCGACGCCGACAGCCAGTCCGCCAGCGTCATTTACGCGGCCAGATCTTGACGATCATGTCGCCCATCCAGCGTCCGCGCTGCTCAATTTCGTCCTCGGTCCACCGGTCGCCGGATTCCTTAAGGAGCCGCCGATTCAAGAACAGGTTGTCGGACTCCTGGATCTTCTCGCGTTTCACGGCCCACGCCCTGTTGCTGACGGACGAGTTCAGTGGCGCATTTAGCAGAGTCATGTTCCCTAGCGTGGCCAGCGCTTGGCTTCGCTTCTCCTGTGCCTGCTCCGGGTCGATCCCGCTCGGCAGCGGCCACTCCTCCGGCCCCCACCCTTGGGGTAAGAGGTGTTCCACATGGAGACCGGCAGGAACACTCTGGTTGCCCGCCATCGGTGGGATCAGGTTCCTCTCCAAGGCGGTCAGCACCAGGCGTCGTGCGTACAGCGCGAGATGCCGCTGCGAGACAGCCTGGATGGTGGCCGCGTCGTTTGGCCACAGATTCGCGTTCTCCGAGTACGCCAAGAGGTGCGTGCGTATTGCCTTACTCGGTGTCTCTGGGGTCTGAGCCTGTTCGGATAGGGCTTCGATCAACTCGAGGGCGACCTGGTCGTAGCTGCGCGCCTGGTACCCGGTCAGCAGCCTGCGCACCAAGTAGCTTTCGAGGGCTTCGAAGCACGCCGCCCGGTCATCGGTGTCGACATCCAAGTGTCGCAGCTTCAGCAGTAGCGGCCATACCGCACCAGCTCCCATGGCGAGGCGGCGTTCGTGGAACAGCGCTTCGCGGCCTCCTGCTCCAGACTCCACCGTCTCTGACTCCTTGAAGTAGCACGCGTCGTCCAGCAGCTGCTCCATGATCTCCTCGAGGCGATCGTCGCTCCGATCCACGTAGTGCTGGAACTCGCGGAACACTCGCCGCACCGCCACAGACCTGCCGGTTTGAGCCTCGAGCCAGTAGTCGACGAAGACATCGATCCGCGGTCTCTGGACGCCGCGCCCGATCAGCTGACGCCACCAGGGATCATCGAAGGCATCCAGATAGTGCTCGAAGAACGTCTCCTGGCTCAGGCGTCGGTCCTCGTCCGCCTTGTACAGCAGATAGTTCTTGATCTTGTCCCATTCGGTCAGCGGCTCTCCGCGAGCATTCAGGCTCTCGAAGATCGCGTGCTCCTTCTCGTGGGGATCCAGATAGATGGCGACTACACGGAGCTTCAGAGCGAGCGTCTGTACGAGCGCGGTGCCCGCCACGTTCATCCGGTCGTCATGGCGATGGAGCCACTCGTGGATCTCGCTCTCGAAGTACCGATAGCAGTCGGCTATGGGACCGTCGATTCTGGGATTGCCATCGCCGTCACGTGCCGCACCCATGACATCAGGGAAGCGTTCATAGTCATGGCCTCTCCTGTGCGTCTGGTATTGGATCTTCAGAGGCTGGCTCGCTGAATCATTGACGGTGAAGTTGCCAAGGTTGTCGGCGGGCTCGGTAAGGCCAGCCACATCAAGGGCGGACGCCGCCGCGGCCATCAGAATCTGAAGGGTCGTCAGGCGCTGCTGCCCGTCGATGACGCG
The DNA here is from genome assembly GCF_965208925.1 of Candidatus Poriferisodalis sp. Lineage (GTDB taxonomy): Bacteria > Actinomycetota > Acidimicrobiia > Acidimicrobiales > Poriferisodalaceae > Poriferisodalis. Next base: position 1,096,071 of record NZ_OZ242364.1, read on the forward strand.
ATACTTCCTCGCCAGGTCCGGGGTGGACCCGCTGATCTTGAACACGACCGCACCCATGAAATGGGGCTCCACTCCGTTGTGGTCGGCATCAGCGAGTTCGGTCCCAGCGGCGCTCTCGATGAGTTTCTCAGCGATGTCTCGGACATCAAGCCACAAGGGTTCCCACTGATTCTCCTCATTCCAGACGTAGAGCCTCTGGTAGTTCGGGACGATGTACACGAGCTTCCCGTCGAAGAGCTGAGCCAGTGTTTGGTCTTGCGGCTGCAATGCGACGAACCTCCTACTCCGGTGGCGAACTGCCGTCTCTGAAAGTCTCGCAGGGCTGGTGGAATTGATTCTCAGGCTGAGGTCATGAGGCTAAGCCCGGGTCCGGGACTGCCCGATTTGCGCATTGAGCTTCCTGTACCTGATCCCGGTCAGGACTGGACCGCTCACTACTACGTCAAGTTGCGGAGGCTGACCGTGCTTGCACATGGAGGCGACATTGGTGCTGCGCGCGAATTGCGGACGGCCGGCTGGCCTGGTGTCTCAATCGGCGGCGAGGGCCTCGATCTCGATCATGAGTCCGGGGAAGGCGAGCTGGGTGGCCCCGATCAACGTCATGGGAGGGGTTGCGCCCAGCGGTCCGAACCGTTCGCCGAACGCGCCGAAGTGCTTCAGCGCCTCGTCCATGTCGGTGACGTAGACGGTGAGCCGCGTGATGTTGGTGAGATCCATGTCGGCGGCATTCACGACGGCTTCGAGATTGTCGAGCGCCAGCGTCATCTGGCTTCGCATGTCCCCGGCGTGCTGCGGTCTGCCCTCGGCATCGACCGATGTCTGACCTGAACAGACCAGTTGCCTGCTCGCTCCCTCGATGATCTCGGCCTGGTTGAAACCGAAGTTCAGTGACCACGGCCACGGGTTGACTGGCGTCCTCTTCATTGCGTCGTTTCCTTCCTTCGAATGTCCGCTGCACAGGCCGTCACAAGCTCGCTGGCCTGAACGACTTGGCGGAGGGAGGGGGATTCGAACCCCCGGAGGCTTGCGCCTCAACGGTTTTCAAGACCGTCGCAATCGTCCACTCTGCCACCCCTCCGCCGGCCAACCTACCGGCCCGGCTGGTCGGCACCGGAGAGCGGCCGCATCGCGGTCCGTGCTCAGGTGGGGCTATCTTGAGTCGGCGCACCGGCCACTGTCGGCTGGTTGCAACGGAGAGGTGGCCGAGTCCGGTTGAAGGCGCTTCCCTGCTAAGGAAGTAACTGCCGCAAGGTGGTTCGTGGGTTCGAATCCCACCCTCTCCGCACCTCCTCATCACACGAAGTGAAACGACCTGCATGAGAAACCGGCTGCTTCGGTTCGCGACATATGTCGCCGTGGGTGTCGTGACGGGGTTCATCGTGGCGGCCGTTGCCGTGCTCACCGAGAAAGTGCTGCTCGAGCGAGTGCTGCACCTGCCGCCCTGGCAGCGGATGATCGCGCCGGCACTCGGACTGTGGGGCGCCGTCATCCTGCTGCGCTGGGCCGAGGCAGGCCGCCGGCTGTCGCCGTCCACTTCCGAGGAATACATACGCGCCTTCCACGACCGCAATCACCCGATGCGGTTCCGGGACCTGCCTGCGCGCCTGCTCGCGGGCATCGTGACGGTCGGCTCGGGCGGCGCGGTCGGTCTCGAGGGTCCGTCCATCTACGCCGGCGCCACAGCCGGCAACGCGATCCAGCGGGTGGTGCGCCGGCTGTTCCGGGGCCGGGAGGGCTACGCGCTGCTGGTGGCCGGCGCAGCAGCGGGTGTCAGCGCCATCTTCCAGGCGCCCGCCACCGGCGTGCTGTTCGCGCTCGAAGCTCCCTACAAGAGCGATCTGGGACGCCGGGCGCTGCTGCCCGCGCTGCTCTCGAGCGCCTCCAGCTACGTCGTATACGTGCTGGTCACCGGCTTCGACGACCGCCCCTTCGAGATCGGCACCGAGATGGTGAGCGTCCAGTTCGGCCGCCAGGAGCTGCTGGGTGCAGCGGTGGTGGGCGCCCTCTGCGGGCTCCTGGCGTCGGCGTTCTGCCGGGTGCTGGCGATCGCCAAGCGGATTCACGCCTCCGATCGACCGTGGTGGATGGTCGCGCTGTGCGCCGGGGGAATCCTGGTGGGCCTCGCTGCGCTCTGCGAGATCCTGTTCGACGCGCCGCTGTCGCTGGGCCCGACCGCCGAGGGACAGCTCACCGACTGGGCGCTGAATCCCGAGGCGTCGCTGTGGCTGCTGGGCGCCCTCCTGATCATCAGGATCGTGGCGACCTCGACCGTGCTCGCAGGCGGCGGCGTGGGCGGCGTGTTCATCCCGCTCGCCGTGTTCGGGCTGATCGTGGGCCGCCTGGTCGGCGGATGGATCGAGCTGGGACCTGAATCGCTGGCGTTCTTCCCCTTCATCGGCGTCGCCGCATTCCTGGCGGCCGGCTATCGCACCCCGCTCGCCGCGGTGATGTTCGTGGCCGAGTCCACCGGCGCGCCGCTGTTCGTGGTGCCCGCGCTGGTGGCCGTTGCCGTGTCACAGGTGCTGATCGGCAATGCCTCGGTCTCGCAGTTTCAGCGGGACAGCCGCACGGGGCATCTCGAACGCCGTTTGGAGATGCCGGTCAACTCGGCGATGTCCACCGACGTGCCCACGGTGAACGCGGACGCCCCGCTGACAGACTTCGTGTGGGGAGTGGCGATGCCCCACAGACAGCTGGAAGCCGTCGTGACCGGGCCCGAGCGGGAGTTCCTCGGCGTCATCCGGCTCAGCGACACCCGCGACGTGGACCGCAACGACTGGATATCGGTGACGTGCGGCGAGGTGATGACCACCGACATCACCCCGGCGCGCCCGTCGTGGACGCTGCGCGAGGTCACCGAGGCCATGGCTGACGCCGACATCGAGCTGTATCCGGTGATCGACAGCGGCGGGCGGATCGCGGGTGTTGTTACCGAGAACGCCATCGTCAAGCTGGTGGACTTCCTCAATGAGACACAGGGCGACCGGTGAGCTCGCCAGAACGGGACAGGGCAGACGATGAGCGAGGCTGAGTCGGAAACCAGATCCAAGGCCGAAGACGGGCCCGGGCCGATCGGTCTGCTGGAAGGCCTGGCAACCACGCGGGCCATCCGGCGCTACTTGCCGGATCCGATTCCCGACGCGGATCTCGCGTCGATCCTGTGGCACGCGGGCCGGGCCCCAAGCGGCTCCAACCGCCAGATGTTCCGGTTCATCGTGCTGCGCGACGGGCCGGCAGCGCAGCAGGCCAAGGCACTGCTCGGCCAGTGCTTTCGTGACGGGTGGAACTCGAAGCGTTCGGGCGACGGCTACGCGCAAGGCTCCGGCGCCGACGACGACTCGCCCAAGGCCCGCATGGCCCGGACCATGCAGCACTTCGTCGACCATTTCGAGGAGACGCCAGTCGTGATCCTGGCGTGCCTGGTGCGCTACCGGAAGCCCACCTACGCCGAGGGCGCATCGGTGTACCCGGCGGTGCAGAACCTGTTGCTGGCGGCCCGGGCGCTCGGCTACGGCGGCGTCATCACCGGCTGGCACCGCGACGTCGAGGACGAGCTGCGAGAGCTGCTCGGCATCCCCGACGGCGTGGCGATCCATGCGACCATCCCGCTCGGCCGGCCCGCAGGGCGCCACGGCCCGGTGCGGCGCCGACCGCTGGGTGAGGTGGTGTACGAGGATCGCTGGGAACAGGTCGCGCAGTGGGCGGTCGACCCGCCCGGCACGCGCTTCGCCTCAGCAGGTCCGCCGCCCGGCTCGCCTACCTGAGCACGCTCGCCGTGGAGGCGGCAGGAGACTCCGCTCAGACGGTCTCGGCGGGACGGTCGGTGTGGCTCCACTGCGACCAGGAGCCGATGTACACCTGCGGGCGGCCGAGGCCGGCGCGCTCCATGGCCAGGGCGTCCATGCAGGCGCTGACGCCTGAGCCGCAGTACACGACCGCGTTGTTGCTGCCGCCGGCCTCCTGCACACCCTCAGCCGCATAGCGGGCGCTCAGCGTCTCAGCGTCGGCAAAGCGGCCGTCGGAGCTGAGGTTGTCGGTCATCGGCACGTTGACCGCGCCGGGGATGTGGCCGGGGCGCGGATCGACCGGTTCGGTCTCGCCTCGATAGCGGTCGCCGCCGCGGGCATCGATGAGCACGACGTCAGCGCTGGCGCCGGCGCCGGCCGCGTCGTCGATGTCGACGAATGCGCCCGCCGGCCAGGGCCGCACCGGGCACTCGGCCGCGGCGCGTGCGTTCGCTGCCGTCTCGGTGGCGCCGGTCCACGAACCCAGTCCTCCGTCGAGCAGTGCGGCATCGTGGCCGAGCACTCGCAGCATCCACACCATCCGGCCCGCTGCCGTCCCGTTCAGATCGTCGTAGGCCACCACCGGATCATCGGGGCCGATTCCGAGACTCCCCAGTGACGCGGCGAAGTCGTCCGCTGCCGGCAGCGGATGGCGGCCATGCGCGGGCGCGCCATGTGCCGACAGATGCGCGTCGAGATCCACCCAGATGGCTCCGGCGATATGGCCCTCGAGGTATGCGTCGTAACCGGACCTTCCGTCGAGGTACCAGCGCACGTCGCACAGGACGATGTCGTCGCGGCCCGCGATGTCAGCGGCGCTCACCACGGGTGGCAGCGGCGCCATCAGCCCTGCCCGAACATCATCAGCCACTGCTGTTCGCTGCGTGGCTTGAAGACGTAGTTCATCTGGCGTGTCTGGCCCATGGTGGCGCTGGGTTCGAACGAGTACCGGTGCCCGGGAAACAGCACGGCCGAGTCGGGCACCTTGGCCAGCGTGTCGTGCAGCGATCGGTACATCGCTGCCGGATCGCTGCCGGGCAGGTCCATGCGCCCGCAGCCGTCGAGGAACAATGTGTCGCCGGCCACGAGCGCCCCGCCCACCAGGAAGCACTGGCTGCCGGGTGTGTGCCCGGGAGTGTGCAGCAGCTCGATGTCGATGGCGCCCACCGACACCACGTCGCCGGGGGCATGCAGCTCCATGTCGCTCATGGAGATGCCGGTGGTCTTGCGCACCAGCTCGGCCTCGGGCGCCTGCAGGTGGATCTTCGTGCCCTGGCGCTCGAGCAGCTGGGCGACGCCCTCGATGCTGTAGCCCATCATGTTCCCGCCGATGTGATCCGCGTGAAAGTGCGTGGCCAGCACGCCGGTGAGCTGCATCTCGTCTTCGGCCAGGATGTCGAGCAGGTCGTCGACGGCATACGCCGGGTCCACCACGACCGCCTCGCGGGTCTCCCGGTCGCCGATGAGGTAGGCGAAGTTGACCATCTGGCGGGCGATCGGGTCGCTGGTGGCAAAGTCCTGGCCCGACAGCAGCTGGCGGAAGTAGAGCCGGCTCTCGTCGGGCTGGCGTGCCTGCGGACCGTCGGCGGTGTCGTCACCCATGGCAGCGCACAGTACTCACCAGCCGCGCGGAGAGGCACGCCCGCCGTGGCGACGGGTTGGCCCACCGGGCGCCAGCGCGGCAGTATGCGCTCATGAGCCAAACGCCTGCGCCGCTGTCGGACTTCTACGAGATGGACGAAGTCCTGTCCGACGAGGAATCCATGATCCGCGACACCGTCGCCACGTTCGTCGCCAAGGAATGGGACCCGATCGTGGGCGACCACTTCGAGGCAGGCACCTTCCCCATGGAGCTCGTCCCGACGATCGCCGACATGGGCCTTCTCGGCATGCACCTCGACGGCTACGGCTGCGCGGGAGCGTCGGCGATGGCGTACGGCGTGGCCTGCCGGGAGCTCGAGGCCGGCGACAGCGGGCTGCGCAGCTTCGTGTCGGTGCAGGGATCGCTGTGCATGTTCCCCATCTGGCGCTACGGCTCGACCGAGCAGAAGGAGCACTGGCTGCCCCGCATGGCCGCAGGCGAGATCATCGGCTGCTTCGGGCTGACCGAGCCCGACCACGGCTCCGACCCGGCCTCGATGACCACGCGGGCAGTGCGCCGGGGCGACACCTGGGTCCTGAACGGCGCCAAGCGGTGGATCACCAACGCGGGGCTGGCCGATCTGGCCATCGTGTGGGCCAACACCGACGACGGCTTCCGGGGCTTCCTGGTGCCCACCGACTCGCCCGGCTTCGAGGCTCGCAAGATCCAGAACAAGCTCTCGCTGCGGGCCTCGGTGACCGGCGAGTTCTACATGGACGACGTCGAGGTGCCCGAGTCGATGCGCCTGCCGGATGCGCTCAGCATCGGCGCGCCGCTGAGCTGCCTGTCCGAGGCCCGCTTCGGCATCGCCTTCGGCGCCGTCGGTGTGGCCCGCTGCTGCTACGAGCAGGCGCTCAGCTACCAGCTCGAGCGTCCCCAGTTCGGCAAGCCGCTGGCCAGCTTCCAGATCAGCCAGATCAAGTTCGCCGACATGCTCACCGACATCACCAACGCCAATCTGCAGGCCATGCGGCTGGGCCAGCTCAAGGAACAGCACCGGCTGCGACCGCACCACATCTCGATGGCCAAGCGGCACAACTGCCGGGTGGCCATCGATACGGCTCGCACTGCCCGAGCGATGATGGGCGCCAACGGCGTCTCAACGGAGTACGCGCCGATGCGCCATGCGGCGAACATGGAATCGGTCATGACCTATGAGGGCACCGAGGAGATCCACGGGCTGATCCTCGGCCAGCAGATCACCAACATCCCCGCGTTCCGCTGACGGCGCTCCGGCGCGCATGACGGCCGGGTCGCGCCATGGTCTCGGGACCGACACTGAACTGCAATGGCGCTGCGGGAACTGCGACGGGACCATGGGCGTCACTCCGGTAGAGCCGCTCGATGAGCGGCCGACCGAGGAAGGGGACGCCATGATCGTTCCAAGCAATTGCCGGACCAGCAGTTCCTCAGGCACACGGGCACGATGGCTGGCCGTAGCCGTGGCAGTACTGGCCGTGACAGTCCTTGCCGCAGCCTGCGGTGGCGGGAGCGATGACAGCGACGCGTCCGCCGCCGAAGACGCACCAGCCGCGACTGTCGCCATGTCTCAAGAGTCTCTCGAAGCCGCTTCGGAAGAGATGGCTGACGAGGAAATGATGGACATGGACGAATCAGCCAGGGAAGTCCGGCTGACTTCGGGCGGCGCCGCCGCCGAGGAGGACATGTCGGACGACTCCGGCTCTGATGCCCTGGCGGCTGGCGTGCCCGCTGTCCCTGCCGATCTCGGGCGGGACATCATCTACACAGCGTGGATCGCAGTGGAGACCGCCGACGTGGCTGCTGCCGCGGCACAGGCCAACTCGATCATCGAAGGACTCGGCGGGTTCACGTTCTCCCAAGACACCCGCACCCAAGACCGGGCTTACACCACACTGACCTTCAAGGTCCGGCCCGAGCAGTTCTCGACTGCGCTGGAGCGGCTGTCCAACGTGGGCGAACTCGTCGAGCAGTCCGTGAACGCCGAGGATGTCACCGACATCGTCGTGGACCTGAACAGCCGCATCTCGACCGCCGAGATCAGCGTGAACCGGTTGCGCGACTTCCTGTCGCAGGCCACTGACGTGGAAGGCGTGGCCGAGCTGGAACGCGAGCTGGCGAACCGCGAGACCAACCTGGAACGGCTCCGTGGACAACTGCGCTCTCTGCGCGACCGGGTGGACCTGGCCACGATCACGCTGTCGATCACGGAGTCTGTCGAGGCGGTGCCCCGCACCTCGGTGATCCTGCGAGCCTGGATGGCGGCCGGCGAAGACGACCCGTGCCTCGGATTCACCGATCTGGCCACGCCGCCAGACGCTGATGTGGGTTTCTGCTTCGAGCTGGAGAACGAAGGCGAAACCGTGCTCACCGAGGTGATGCTGAGCTCGAATGAGCTGCGATTCAACACCGACGACGTGAGCGTCGCCGAAGGCACAGTGCTCGAGCGAATCGAACCTGGCGAGCGGGCGGTCGCCACGCTGAATCTGCCCGTGACGGATGGGCGCATCGCTGGGCGGGTGGCGACCCGCGGGCTGGAGATCAACGTCCGTTTGAGCGCGGTGCCGGTCACCGAAACCGGCACCGAACTGGCCAAGTTGGCCCGCAGCCAAGGTCTGTATCTCTTCGTCGAGGAGGAGGACACGCCACCCGGCTTCGGAGATGCACTGAGCGGCGGTTGGAACGCGCTCGTGGCCGTGGGCAACGGCGTGCTGCTGGTCATCGGTGCGCTGCTGCCGTTCCTGCCAGTGATCGCGATCGCGCTGGCAGTCGCGTGGTGGTGGCTGCGTCGCCGCCGGGCCCAGGACTCAGCCGCATAGCAGCCGGACGGCATCGGACATATTCGGACCTCCATTGGTCATGTCCGTTTGTGTCCGATGCGGCCTGCCAGACTCGCCTCATGCAGGTATCGGCCGTGCGCACGACGGGGATTTACTGCCGAGCGGACTGCTCGGCGCAACCGCTGCCGCACAACGTCACGCACTACTCCAATCCGGTGGCCGCCGAGGTGAACGGCTTCCGTCCCTGCCTGCGCTGCCATCCGGAGCGTCGCGCCGGCTCGCTCGCCGATCTGGACGTGCCGGCGCCGGTCGAAGCGGCCCTGCTGCGGATCAACGACGGTTTTCTGGACGATCACGACGAAGAGGCGCTCGCGGCTCATGTGGGGTACAGCGCCCGCCAGCTACGGCGACTGTTCGAGCATCATGTCGGTGCCACACCCACCACCATCGCCCGCTCACGGCGAGCGCATTTCGCGCGCTGCCTCATCGATGACACCGATCTGACATTCGCCGAGATCGCCCGCGCCGCGGGATTCGGCGGGCCTCGACAGCTGCACCGGGCCATGACCTCGGTGTTCTGCTTCACACCGACCGAGCTGCGCTCCAAGCGCAGCCGCGGCGGATACACCGAGCTCGACGGGGGCCTGGTCCTGGAGGTGCCCGCTTTGGCGCCGTACGACTTCGGCACGTTCGTCGCGCACCAGGAGTGCCGGTCGATTCCCGGCGTGGAAGCCGTGGCCGGCAGCGAGACCGGGTCGACCTACGTACGCAGCTTCAGTGCGTGCGGGCATCCAGGCATTGCAGAGGTAGCAGCACTGCCGAGCGGCGGCGACAGTCTGCAACTGCGGCTGCACCTGCCGACCTACGACTCGATCATCGATGCCGTGAGCCGGGTGCGCGCGCTGTTGGGAACCGATGAAGATCCCGCCCCTGCGGCGGCCGTGCTGGGCGACAATCCGCTCATCGGCCCGCTCGTGCGGACGACGCCGGGGCTGCGTGTGCCGCGCTCATGGGACCGCTTCGAGACCGCCATACGGATCATCGTGGGGCAGCAGATCTCCCTCGCCGCGGCCTCCACGCTCAGCGGCCGCATTGCCGAGCGCTTCGGCACGCCGATCGACCCTGTGCTGGAGTGCTGCAACGACGTCTTGGTACCGCTCACGCACATGTTCCCGGGCGCTGCAACACTCGCGAGCGCCGGAGGGGCCGGGTTAGCCGGCCTGGGATTCACCCAGCAGCGCATCGACACCATCGTCGGCTTCTCCCAAGCAGTGGCCAGCGGCGAGTTGGATCTGACCGCCGCGGACACGCTGGATGCCACTGTCACCCGACTCTGCGAGCTGCCAGGGATCGGCCCGTGGACAGCGCACCTCATCGCCATGCGTGTCATCGGCCATGACGACGCGTTTCCGGCGTCCGACCTGGGCCTGCGGCGTACAGCGGAGCGCTTGGTCGGCCACCCGGTCGATGCTCGCGAACTCGAAACTCTGTCGCAGAGCTGGCGGCCGTACCGTTCGTGGGCCGCACAGCATCTCTGGCATGCCGGCCACCAGTCCCCTCGCTGATCTGCCCGTCCGCGATCGGCCTCTTGCGCGACAGACCCCCTTCGGAATCCAACCCAGGAGCCAACATGAGCACTGACACCCACTGGCACACAACCGTCGACAGCCCCATCGGACCGTTGGGTCTGGTGGCGACCGACGAGGGACTGCGCGCCGTGTCGTGGCGCGGCGACGAGACGTCCGTCAAGCTGCCCGACCACATGGTCGAAGACCCCGATCATCCGATCTTGCGCCAAGCAGCGCATCAGCTCAGCGAGTATTTCGACGGCGACCGCACCAGCTTCGACGTACCGCTCGACCTGCGCGGCACGCCGTTCCAAGAGGCGGCCTGGCGGGCACTCGGCGATATTCCATACGGTGCGACCCGCAGTTACGGCGAGCAGGCGGCATTGATCGGCCGACCCAAGGCCGTGCGTGCCGTAGGCCAGGCCAACGGCCGCAACCCCGTACCGATCGTGCTGCCGTGCCACCGGGTCATTGGCGCCAACGGCTCGCTCGTGGGCTTCGGAGGCGGACTCGATCTCAAGACCCAGCTGCTCCAGCACGAGGGCGCGCTGTAGTCGACGCGGCACGCAGGATCGCGCAAGAGACACAGGCGAACTCTTCTGGTGACGGTGAACACTCATCTCGTCGACGATGTCCGCCGCGCGCTGGCCGACCATGCCAATCCCGACAAGGCCGAACCCATGCGCGCCTACATGAAGTCCGAGATGCCCTTTCGCGGCGTCCAGAAACCGGCCCGAACCAACCTGGTCAACGCAATCCTGCGCATCCACCCGTTTGAGGACGGCAGAGCCTGGCAGAGCACCGTATTGGAACTCTGGCGCAGCGCCGAATTCCGTGAAGAACGCTACGTCGCGCTCGCCATCGCCGGCGCGCCCAAGTGCCAGGTGTTCCGCACGCTCGACACGCTGCCGATCTTCGAGGAGTTCGTCGTGACCGGCGCCTGGTGGGACTACGTCGACGAGGTCGCTACGCGCCGACTGCGTGAACTCCTCGAGAACTACCCCAGCGACATGGCCGGCCAGATGCGCTCATGGAGCAGCGACAGCGATATGTGGAAACGCAGGTCGTCGATCATCTGCCAGATCAACAGGAAAGACGAGACCGATCTCGGCCTCCTCTTCGACTGCATCGAACCCAACCTGTCGCACAAGGACTTCTTCATCCGCAAGGGCATCGGGTGGGCGTTGCGCTCGCTCGCGTGGACCGACCTGCGGACCGTCGAGGACTATGTCGCCCGCAACCACGACCGCCTGAGCACGCTGTCAGCCCGCGAGGCTCTCAAGAACGCCGACAAGATCCGGCGCTCTTCGTAGACCGCCACGGCCACCCTCACCGCAGTGCGCGAGGAGGGACTTGAACCCTCACACCCTTGCGGGCACAGGCACCTGAAGCCTGCGCGTCTGCCAATTCCGCCACTCGCGCGTGGGGCGAACAGACTAGCCCGCGAACCTCCGCTCCTACACTGAGCCGTCGTGGGCGGCGCCAGCCTGGTCGACAGCGACGGACAGTGCCACGAACTGGGCGCTTCGACGGTCATCGGACGGCGTGACGACTGCGACATCGTGCTCAACGGGCCGAAGGTCTCACGGCGGCACGCGCAGATCAGCTCCAGTGCAGACGGCCTGCTGCTGGTGGACCTCGCCAGCGTGAACGGCACGCTGCTGAACGGGATCGAGATCACCAGCGAGCGCCTGTCGCACGGCGATGTCGTCACCATCGGCACCCACGATCTGCGGCTGGAGCTGGACTGATGTCCGAGCAGTTGGTGCGACTGCTCGCGCTGTGCGTGCTCGTGCTGCTGTACCTGTTCTTCTTCCGTGTCATGCGCGCCGTGTGGGCGGTAGTGGCGACACCTCGCAATCACCTCGGCTGGAGGTCGCTGCGCACACTGCGCGGCGGTGGAGCCGCGAACGGCAACGCAGCCCCGCAGCCGATGGCGCTCGTCGTCCGCTCGCCGTTGAGCTCTCAAGGAGAACGGCACCTGCTGGCTGACACGCTGACTATCGGGCGCGGTCCCGAGTGCGACGTGATCATCGAAGACAGCTACTCGTCGCAGGCTCATGCGCGTCTGTTCCGCGACGGCAGCCAGCACCTGCTGGAGGATCTGGGCTCGACCAACGGCACGTATCTGAATCGACAGAAAGTCGACAACGCAACGGCTGTACGCATCGGTGATTTCGTACAGGTCGGCTCTACCGTCTTCGAGGTCGGCACATGACTGGTGCCCACGGTGCCGGCGCATCGCACAGCGACGAGACTGCAAGGTCATGACTGCCCCCGCTCGCCAGATGCGCATTCGCTGGGGCGGGGCGTCGGATCGGGGCCTGCGCCGAGCAGAGAACCAGGACGCCATGTATGCAGACATCGGCCTGTTCGTGGTAGCCGACGGCATGGGCGGCCACCTTGGCGGCAGCGTGGCCTCAAGTCTCGCTGTGAAGACCGTCGCCGCAAACTCCCCCTCGACACCGGCTGAGCTGCTGGCGGCGGTTCGCCATGCCAACCAGGTAGTGCATCACCGGTCAACCGCTCATGCGGACCTGTCAGGCATGGGCACCACGCTGTGTGCCATCGCGGTGGTGCAGCAAGACGACAACCGCGTGTGGTGCCTGGTCAACGTCGGCGATTCCCGCGTCTACCGCTACCAAGGGGGCGAGCTCACCCAGCTCACGATCGACCACAACTTCGTGGCCGAGATGATCAGGGCCGGCGACCTCACAGTCGAGCAGGCCGCGGACCATCCGCGGCGCAACACACTGACTCGAGCCATCGGCGTGGAGCCGCAGGTCATGGTCGACGACTGGATCCTCGAGCTCACCGGCAACGACCGCTTCCTGCTCTGCACCGACGGCGTCACCAACGAATTGGACGAGTCCGACATCTCCGAGCTGCTCGACATCGATGAGCATCCCTCAGACGTGGCACGCGCCCTCGTCCGGCAGGCCAACGACCGCGGGGGGCGCGACAACTCCACAGCACTGGTGGTCGATGTCGACATCGAAGGGGCCGCACACGAGCCGACCTCGACGCAGCCCGACGGTCCGCAGCCCGAGGGCAGCTCCCAGCGAACGCCGAGACGGCGCGGCTGGCGACGCTCACGCTCACGCTGAGGCCTCCGCTGCGGGTCCGACGCCGTACCGAGGCAGCGCTCGCCGCAATGGCCGGCGTGGTGATCTGCACGACGTTTGCTGTCGCCGCGCTGGGTGTGGAACAGAATTCGGTCTGGGGCGGCGCCGGCGGGCGAGGTGCAACCGAATCGTTGTGGAGTAGCGCCGGTTGGCTCGCAGCCGTCTTGGCCGGCGGCGCCGCAGCTCATGTCGCCATCAGGCGATGGGCGCCGAACAGCAACGAAACCCTCTTCGGGATCATCGGGCTGCTCATGGGCATCGGCTGGGTTTTCGTTGCGCGAGTCGATGCGTCGTTGGCATCCGAGCAAGCAGTCGCTGTGCTGCTGGGGTTCGCAGCCATTGCCGGAACCTCGATCGCCGCCCGGCGGCTCGACTGGCTATTGGATCGCCCTGGCGCATGCGTCGTCGTCGCTGCCGCACTGCTTGCCGCGGGGAGCTTCTCCGGCGGGGCTGATCTCTCAGCCGGCGCGTACGAACCGCCGCGCCAGTGGCTGAACCTCGGGACGATGCTGAGCGTCCAGCCCTACGGCCTCGCCAAGATCGTCGTGGTCATCGCCGCCTGCGGACTCACGGCGACCGCCCCGCGCTGGCTTCGTCCGCGCTTCATTCCACACCGCCATGTCGCTGGTGCGAGCGCCGCGGCGGTCGGCGCGTGGGCGCTGCTCATCATCGGCGCCGATCTTGCCTCATCGGTCATCGTGTTTGCGGCGGCCTGGCTGCCGCTGTGGCTCGACGGAGACGACCTCGTCGGCAGTGACGTGCCGACCGTTCCCCGGTCGACGCGTGCAACCGCGCTCAGCGGGGTCATCATCAGCTACGCCGTAGGTGTCGTCGTACTCACCACCGTGTACGACCGGCTGTCCGCACAGGTGCACTACTGGCTGAACCCGTGGACCGAAGCTGAGGGCGCGACGGTGGTCGATGCGGCCTTCGCCATCAGCGCAGGCGGCATCAGCGGGGTGGGCCCCGGCCTCGGCGCGCCGCAGCACCTGCATGAACCGCACAGCGATTTCATCTTCGCCGTCATCGCCGAAGAGCTCGGCATCCTGGGCGGCTGCGCGCTGCTTGTCGCGTTCACGCTGCTCATCGGGGTCGGCGGGGGCATTGCTCAGCGCGCGCACCGAACCCATCGACTCCTGGCGGCCGCCGCGACGTCAGTCATCGGGCTGCAAGCACTTCTCGCCATTGCCGACGTGCTGCGGTTGCTGCCGCACACCGTCGGTGCGCTGCCCTTTGTGGCCTACGGACCATTGGCGATGGTCGGCAACTGCATCGCCGCCGGATTGCTGCTCGCCGTCTCCAACGCCAGCGATGCTCCCCGAGCCGAGTCTCAGCAACTGCTGCGCGGTGATCCGTGAGGGGGCGCATCATCCGGCTGACCGTCGCGCTTGCCGCTGGCTTCGCCATCATGCTGGCACAGCTCACCAATCTGGGCTTCGTCTCCGCCGACGGTCTGCGCAGTCACGAGCTCAACACGCGTGCCGCGGCGGCTGCCATCGGCAACCCGCGCGGTGCGATCATCAGCGCCGACGGCGAGGTCCTCGCACTCCCCATCGATCACGACGACACCGGTCAACGACGGCTCCGCGAATACCCGCACGGACCGCTGTACGCGCACGTCGTGGGCTATCTGGGAGCCGCGGCCGGAGCCAGCGGGATCGAGCGCAGCTACGACAGCGAGCTGTCAGGCGCAGCGACTGGCATCGCAGTACAGGAGCTGGCCGATCTGTTCGCCGACAGCAGTCGCGTCGGCGATGTAGTGCTGACCTTGCACCACGGTGTTCAGCTCACCGCGCGTGCCGCGCTCGGCGACCGTGATGGCGCCGTCGTTGTCATCGACACCGCCACTGGTGCTCTCATCGCGATGTGGTCGCGCCCCAGCTTCGATCCCGAGGCACTGGTGTCACCAGCGCCCGGCGCTGTTCAAGCCGGTGCTCGGCTTCCGGTGGCACGCGCCTACCAGCGCCACTACGCCATCGCCGCCGACGAATCACTCGGCAGGGCGGGTGTCGAATTGCTGACGGGCGCCCGCCGAGAGCCTGGTCCGACCGGCGTCGACCTGCCAGGCGAACCGGACGGGACTGAACTGGACGGAACCGACATCGGCAGTGGCGATGAAGCACCGGTGCGGTTGACACCCCTGCAGCTGGCGGCTGCGGCCGCGGCCGTCGCCAACGACGGGATCCGGCTGCGCCCCCACGTCGTGGGCCGCGTCGACGGCCGCTCCACCGACGGTGAACTGGCAACCCCCGATGCGTCGGTCGAGACCAGGCCGCGCGATGCCGGGCGCCTCTTCGACGCTGCCAGCACGCCCGGACTGCTGGCGCGGATGGCCGCTGCAGCGCAGCAGGCCTCCATCAGACTCGAACCAGCCGACGGGGTCCAAGTCACAGCAGCCGTCGCGAATGGCCCGTTGGCTGATCCGTCGGAGGCCGGCACGCATACCGGGAGCTGGGCGGTGCTGCTGACCCCCGCAGATGCGCCCACAGTTGCTGTGGCGGTGCTCATCGAGCCCGACTCCACCCTTGACATCGGCAACGGCCCCCGCAGCGATACCTTGGCAACGATGATCGCTGCGACCGCAGCGGAAGCCACCCTGGCGCTGCGGGCAGTCCCTGACTCTGACCGCCCTTAGCCCGCCCACTTCGCAGTCACCCCGCCGGTCTGACGGCCCGATCTGGCAGCAATTGCCCCCCGCTCATGGCAGACACCGACAACCCAATATTCGGCGGTCGCTACGAGCTGTTCAGCCGCATCGCGCGGGGCGGAATGTCAGAAGTGTTCCTGGGCCGCGACCGCCTGCTCGACCGGCCCGTCGCCGTCAAGGTCTTGTTCCCCGAGTTCGCAACCGATTCGTCGTTCGTCGAGCGGTTCCGACGTGAGGCCCAAGCCGCCGCGAACCTGAGCCAGCCGAATGTGGTCGGCGTGTACGACTGGGGCAACCACGAAGGCACCTACTACATCGTGATGGAGTACGTCGAAGGCCGAAGCCTCGCGGAGGTCATCCGGAGCGACGGCCCGCTGCATCCCGACCGGGCTGCGGACATCGCCATCGACATTGCCGCTGCACTCGCGTTCGCTCACAGCAACGGCGTGGTGCACCGCGATATCAAGCCAGGCAACGTCATGATCACGCAGTCCGGCCAGGTCAAGGTGGCCGACTTCGGCATCGCACGAGCGCTCGGCGGCGGGAACGACGACCTGACCCGTACGGGCTCTGTCATGGGCACCGCCACGTACCTCTCGCCCGAGCAGGCTCAGGGGCTGGAAGCGGATCCGCGCAGCGACGTCTACTCGCTGTCCGTCGTGCTGTACGAGGTGCTGACCGCGGGGCCGCCGTTCACCGGCGACAGTCCCGTCGCCATCGCCTACAAGCATGTTCAGGAAGCGCCGGTCCCGCCCTCGCGCTACAACGCCGACGTTCCCCACGAGCTCGAGGCCATCTGCCTGCGCGGACTCGCCAAGGACCCTGCCGCGCGCTACGGCTCGGCCGCCGAACTGCGCAACGATCTGCTGCGCTTCCGGGCGGGCCAGCCGACCCACGCCGCGGCGACCGACGTCACCGCGTACTTCCCGGCAGTGACAGCCGCCGCGCCGGAGGCCGCAGCACCTGCGCCAGCCGCTGAGCCGGCCGCCGCGCCGTCGCAGGCATACCAACAGCCTCCTCCGGCACCTTCCACGCCGCCCTACGGCCGCCATGGAGGCGGTGCAGGCGAGTACGGCGCGGCGCAGTACCCACCGCAGTACCCGCAGGCTCCGCCGCCTGGCGCTGTCGAGCCGCCGGATCGCACGCCCATGTGGATCACGCTGCTCGTCATCTTGCTGCTGGTGATTGCGGGGCTGGTGTTCCTGCTGGTCAACGACCGTGGTGAGCCGGGCGTGGTCACCGCACCAGAGAGCACCTCCGATGTGAGGCTGAGAGTGCCCAGCGTGGTGGGTCTGCACTTCACCGAGGCTGAGCGCGAGCTCGCCGATGTCGGCTTCGAGCACGTCAGCATCGAATTCTCCGAACGCGACGACGTCGACGAGAACATCGTGTTTCAGCAGAATCCGCGCGCTGGGCTGCTGCTCGCCGAACCCAACGATCCCGACAATCCGATCACCCTGTTCGTGGCAGCGCCTCGCACCCTGATCCTGCTGCCCAACGTGGTCGGACGAACCTATGACGAGGCCGAGGCGATGCTCGTCGCCGCGGGCTTCAGCGTCGAACGCATCGACGTCCGCAACGACAATCTGGCGATCGGACTCGTGACGGAGCAGAGCATCCCGAGCACCGAGCAGCGTCCGGCAGGCACGATCGTGACGTTGACGGTCTCCGCGGGCCGGGGCGAAGTCGAGGTGCCGCGACTGGCCGGACAGACGATCGACGACGCCAGAGTCACGCTGGCCCGCCTCGGGCTCGTCGACCGGGTGGAGCGTGAGTTCTCTACCGAATTCGGCGCGGAAACCGTCATTCGCAGCAGCCCTGAAGCTGGGGCCGCCGTGGAACGCGGCAGTGTGATCGCCCTCGTGGTGTCACAAGGTCCCGAGGAGCTTGTCGTGCCATCGCTCGCCGACCTCGGCACAGCCGATGCAGATGCCGTGCAACAGGCGCTGGAAACGCTCGGATTCGCTGTGCGGCGCGTCGTGCAAGAGAGTGAAGATCCAGAGGTGAATACTCGGCAGGTGCGGGAGCTGAGCCCCGTTCCCGGTACTCGGCAGATCGCCGGGTCCGAGGTCATCATTTTCTTGCTCACGCCCCCCACCATCGCCACGGTTCCCAGCCTGCAGACCCTGGGGACCTTCGAGCCCAACGAAGTCGCCGCCGCAATGACCGAACTGGGCTTTACCGTCGACCAGCGAACTCAGCCAGTCCCGCAAGGCGATGCCGGCGACGGCCAGGTCATCGCTCTCGAACCGGCTCCGGGGACGAGCATCCGAGTCAACTTCGAGAGCGTGACACTCGTCATCGGAGAGGCAACGGCAAGCTCGCCGGACGTGCCGCCGAACGAAGACGAGCCCGAATCACCATCCGAGGGCGCCGCAAACGGGTCCTGAGGGCGCTGCGCTCAAGAACCCGCGCAACGCAAGTGATCTCGCCGTCATCGCGACAGCGGGCATCTTGACCGCATACCACTAGGTTGATCGGCCATGGCCCGACCCCGCAAGACCAGCCGCATCACGCCCAAGGGCACTCGACCGCAGAACGCGCCAGCCCAGCAGCACAGCATCGGAAGCGATGCCCCTCAGAGCGCCTCGTGGTTCGGTTGGCTGATCGTGGCGCTGCTCGGGGCGGGCACAGCGGTGATCGTGGCGAACTACATGAGCTGGCTGCCGGGCAGTCCGGCGAGCGCGTGGATTGCCGTCGGCTTGGCCATCGTCTTGGTGGGCATCCTGCTCGCCACACGCTGGCGGTAATCACACGTATGTGACTTTCCCCAGTCTGTGGAAAACCTGTGGAACTGCCGCCTTCGCTGCCGGTTCATCTGTGGCTCGCCGGGTGAGCTCCTACTCGTCGGCGTTGGCGACGAGATCCATGTCCTCGCTGCAGCAGCGGGGCGGCTCCGGGTGCTGCACCGGAGCACGCGTCATGCGCATCTCAGTACCGCAGAGACTGCACCGGTAGGTGAGGCGCACCCGTCGCAGCTCTCCTGGCGGGGGCGGCGGGGGAATCGGCCTCGAGAACGTGGCCATCATTCGCAGGCCAAGCCGGTACACGATGTAGATGAACACCAGCGAGAGCGGCACGGCCAGCCACAGGCTCACGGCATCACGCTAACGGTGCTTGTGACATTGTTTGTCTGTGCGGCCTTCTGGGACTGAACCGGGAGACTTTGTCGAGTACGACATGGATCTCTACGAAGCGCAGCGGCGCAGCGCAATGCGGGCTGCGCTGGAGGCCAGCCGGGCTGAACTGTCGGCAGAGCTCGGCGTCGAGCTCCGGGTTGCCAGCGACGGCAACGAGCTGGTGCTGGTGGACGCCGAGGGGGTTCGCTACCGGGCGAGCCTGAACCCCCGGGGGCGGCTGGTGCTGACCGCGGCGCGGAAGGCGAGCTTGCTCTAGCGAGACGGTGCTGCCCGGAAGGCTCGTTCGAGCAGCGACGACGGCGCTGCCGGTTCGGGCTCTTGCTGCGACATCTCGGCCGGCTCGGGCCGGGACCGGGGCGCAAAAAGCGGCGCAGCGCTCTCGGCGGCGGCGCTCGGCTCAGACTGGGCCACGACTGGCTCCGGTTCGGGGGCCCGCTGATCATCGAGCACCCAGCCAACCGGCACCTTGATCCGGTTCGCATGGGCCCGGCACAGCGGCATGATCATGTCGCGCTGGCGGGAAGTGCCAGCAATGGTGGCGGCGTCGAGGTCGTAGAGCCACGCCCTCGTTCCCGGCACGTCGTAGCCCAGCCCTGCGGTGGCCATCTCGGTGCACATCCCTCGAACACACTGCAACATGGCCTTCGAAGGTACCGGCGCGCCCCTGTCCGAGAAGGGATAGGCGGTCCGCTCTCGAGTCCGCAGCCCGGTGCCGCCGAACCGATCTCGCTAGGGTTCACTGCGCCAGAAGCAGACCTGCAGCTGGCGAGCACACGAGGGGAGCAGCTGTGGTTGGCGGAGCATTGAAGTCCGCGAGCATGGACGATTTCGATCTTCGGATGTCCACCGAGGTCGAGCCGCTGTACGAGGCAGTCAAGGCGTTCATCCGCGACGAGGTCGACCCCATCACCGAGGAATTCCACCGGATGGGCGAGAACCGCGAAGACCGCTGGAGCTGGGCACCCGGCCAGCTCGAGTTGCTGGACGGCGCCAAGGCCAAGGCACGTGAGCAGGGACTGTGGAACTTCTTCCTGCCCGACGCGGACACCGGCGAAGGGCTGAGCAACCTGGACTACGCCTACATCGCCAACGAGCTGGGCAAGAACCGGCTCGCCTCGGAGTGCCTCAACTGCTCCGCGCCCGACACCGGCAACATGGAAGTGCTGGAGCGGGTCGGCACGCCTGAGCAGAAGGCGCAATGGCTGGAACCGCTGCTCGAAGGCAAGATCCGCTCCGCCTATGCCATGACCGAACCGGCGGTCATGAGCTCCGATGCCAAGCAGGTGCAGACCAACGCCGTACTCGACGGCGACGAGTGGCTGATCAACGGAGAGAAGTTCTACATCTCGGGCGCCGGCGATCCCCGCTGCAAGATCATGATCACGATGGTTCGCACCAACCCCGACGCGGACACCTACAAGCAGCAGTCGCAGATCCTCGTGCCGATCGACACGCCCGGAGTCGAGATCCTGGGGCCGATGCACGTCTTCGGTGCCGACGACGCTCCCCACGGGCACATGCACATCGTGTTCGACGACGTGCGCGTACCCAAGGACAACATCCTGCTCGGCGAGGGCCGCGGCTTCGAAATCTCTCAGTTGCGGCTGGGCCCGGGTCGCATCCACCACTGCATGCGCTCGATCGGCTCGGCCGAGAAGGCCATCGAGATGATGGTCGATCGGGGTGTGAATCGGGAAGGCTTCGGCAAGAAGCTGATCAACCTCGGCAAGAACATGGAGATCGTGTCGCGGTCACGTATCGAGGTGGAGGCGATGCGGCTGATGGTGCTGCGGGCAGCGAAGGCCATGGACACGCTCGGCAATGCCGAGGCCCGGGTGTGGGTCAGCGCCGTCAAGGCGATGGTGCCCGAGAAGTGCTGCGACATCATCAACGAGGCCATCCAGATGCATGGCGCGGCCGGCGTCTCGCAGTGGTTCCCGCTGGCCGACATGTGGCATGCGCAGCGCACGCTGCGGCTGGCCGATGGGCCAGACGAGGTGCATCACCACGTCGTGGCTCGGGCTGAGGTTCGCACTCGCGAGTCGGAGCGGGCCATGGGGTTCGCTGCCGATCACACGCTGGACGGGCCTCGCCAGCCTGCAATGGCCTTCTCTGGCCCCTGACCGCCTCCGCGACCGAGGCGAACAGAGGCATGGCCTCCGTGCTTCAAACAGATGAAGCGCTTCGTGCGCAATCTGGATGTGCGAGGGGCGCTTCATAACTGCGCGCGGAGGCCATGCCTCCGCCCGCCTCTCGTATCGTCGGGTCTCAGGCGTGGGTGGGGTCGCCGAGGTCTTGGAGGGCCCAGTCTCTGAGTTCGACCTTGCGGATCTTGCCGGAGGGGGTGGCCGGCATTTCTTTCACGAAGATCACGTGGCGGGGGATCTTGAAGCTGGCTATTCGGCCGCGGCAGCGGTCGATGAGCGATTCCGGGGTGATGTCTGTTGGGGCAGTCTCCGTGAGCTGGACGAAGGCGACCGGGACCTCTACGAGGCGGGGGTCGGGGTAGCCGACCACGGCGATCTGCTCGATGCCGTCGACTTCGAGCAGGTACCCCTCTACTTCGGCGGGTGAGACGTTCTCGCCGCCTACTTTGAGCATGTCCTTGTGGCGGCCGATGAAGACGGCGTGACCGTCGGGCCGCATCCGTGCGATGTCGCCGGTGTCGAGCCAGCCATCGTCGCCGAGCACCTCGGCTGTGGCCTCGGGGCGGCGCCAGTATTCCTCCATCACCGTATAACCCCGCACGAACAGCGCTCCTGGCACATCGGGCGCGCACTCTTCGCCGGTTTCCAGGTCACGAATCTGGTACTCGATGCCGTCCATCGGGTAGCCCGAGGCCTCTGTTCGCTGTTCAACGGTGTGGGTGGGATGGCTGCAGCTAACGAACGCCCATGACTCGCTCATGCCCCAACCGGAGATGGTCGGGCAGAACACCTCCTGCGCTCGACGAGCAATGGGGGTCGACGACTCCATGCCAGCGGCCAGCGTTCCCATGCGCAGGCTGGACACGTCGCGGGGGTGCTCGTCTTGAGCCCGCAGCAGGTCGCCCCAGTGCGAGTCGAACCCATGCAGCACCGTGCCGCCCCGTGACTCCACTTCTGCCAGCACCGCTGCCGGGTCGAAGACGTCGAACAGCACCTGGCAACCGCCGGTGAGCACCGACTGGATCGAGACCTCGCCGTAGCCGAACAGGTGGAACAGCGGCAAGTAGCTCATGTGAATGTCGTTGGCGGTGTGACCCAGCAGCATCGAGCGCTCACGACTGTTGCGCAGCGGGCGGTGGGTGTGCACCACACCCTTGGGATGACCGGTGGTGCCCGAGGTGTACGCCAGCATCATGCGGTCGTCGACGGTCACGCTGGCGGCGCGCTCTGCCAGCTCATCGTCGGAGACGCTCTCCCCCGCGGTGAGCAGATCATCCCAGCTCATCGCATCGGCCAAGGCGTCGTCACGATCTGCGCCGGTGAATACCAGCCGTTCCAGGTGGCCGGCTGCGGTGATCTCCGGGTAGGCCTCGCAGAGCATCTGGCGATA
Source organism: Candidatus Poriferisodalis sp. (assembly GCF_965208925.1). Classification (GTDB taxonomy): domain Bacteria; phylum Actinomycetota; class Acidimicrobiia; order Acidimicrobiales; family Poriferisodalaceae; genus Poriferisodalis. The sequence goes on from NZ_OZ242364.1 coordinate 1,118,274, forward strand.
GTCGATCGGGCCGGATTGGTCGATCGAAATCATGAACCGGCTCTCCGACTGCGCCACCGTGTACGCGACGTCGTCGGTCCGGTACCGAGTGTTGAGCGGCACAATGCAGCCGCCCACCTTCGGGATGGCGTACTGCAGCCACAGCCACTCGGGCAGGTTGGTCATCCACACCGCCACGTGGTCGCCGATCTGGGCGCCGAGCGCCATCAGCCCCTTGGCCACCCTGTCCACTTCGACGGCAAAATCGGCGTACGTCCAATGGCGGTCGCCGAAGACCACCGCCGGGCGGTTCCCCCACTTGCGGGCCGCCCGGTCGACGGCGTCGCCCAGCAGCAGCCAGTCGTAGGTCGCGTTCGCAGCCATCGCCGCAGCGTATGCCAGCGATCCCTCCCTACGCCCAGTCGGCCCGCTACACGCCGAAGCAGCGGGGGCTACGTTGAGCGGGTTCGTGCCCCCGCCTGAAGGAGACCCCGAAGTGGAATTCGATCTCATGACCGGCTCATCCACCTGGGGCGATGCGGCCGACCTAGCCCGCAAGGTGGAGGGCGCCGGCTTCTCCGGGATGCTCTACACCGAGACCGGCCAAGTGCCGTGGATGCAGCTTGCTGCGGCCGCCATGGCAGCCCCCAGCCTGACTTTCACCACCGGCATCGCCGTGGCGTTCCCCCGCAGCCCGATGGTGTCGGCCCAGATCGCCTGGGAACTGGCCGGCGAGACCAACGGCCGCTTCCGACTGGGGCTCGGCAGCCAGGTGAAGGGCCACATCGTGCGGCGCTATGCGGCTGAGTTCGACCGGCCAGCGGCACGCATGCGCGACTACGTGGGAGCAGTGCAGGCGTGCTTGCGTGCCTTCCGGCGGGAAGAGAAGCTCAGCTACGAGGGCGAGTTCTTCAACCTGAGCCTGCTGCCGGCCCAGTGGGCGCCTCGCAGCCACGACTACGGCGACGTGAAGGTCGACATCTCCTCGGTTGGGCCGATCATGAACGGCGTGGCCGGCGAGGTCGCCGACGGCGTGCATGTCCATCCGATGCACACCATGCACTACATCCGCGAGCGGCTGCTGCCCGAGGTGGCCCAGGGCGCCGAGCGGGCCAGCCGCGACGTCGACGAGATCGACCTGATCGTGCCGGTGTTCGCCGCGCCAGGCGACTCCCCCGAAGAGCTGGCGCCGCTCGTCCGGCGGGCCAAGACGCAGATCGCCTTCTACGGCACCACGCCGAACTACTCGTTCCAGTTCACCGACCTGGGGTACGAAGGCGTGACCGCCGCGCTGCGCGAGCGCATGGCCGCGGGCGACATCGCAGGCATGGCCGACTGCATCACCGACGACATGCTGGAGCACTTCGCGCTGGTTGCCCCGTGGAACGAGATGGCGGACCGGTTGAAGGACCGCTACACGGGCACCGCCAGCCGGGTCGTCATGTACCTGGCGGAGGAGCAGATCCGCAAGGACCCAGACATGGTCCACAAGTGGGGTGACGTGGCGCAGGCCACGCGCTCCTAGAACGCATCCCGGCCGAGCACTTGACGACAGGAGACAACGTGAGCGACCCAGACAGCACAGCCCGGGTGGCCCTGGTGACGGGCGGCGGCAGAGGCATCGGCCGGGAGATCTGCCTGGGGTTGGCTCGAGCTGGCCAGAAGGTGGCCGTGGCCGACCTGCGGGTTCCCGAGGCCACCGAGACGGCCACCACGATCAACGCCGAAGGCGGTACGGCGATCGCCGTCGAGATGGATGTCGCCGACGCTGACGCTGTCTCGGCAGGCCTGACGTCGGTGACCGACGAACTGGGATCGGTCGAAGTGCTGGTCAACTGCGCGGGCTGGGACGTGCTGACACCCTTCGTGGCGACCGACGAGGACTTCTGGGACCGGATCATCGAGATCAACTACAAGGGCCCGCTCCGCACGACGCACGGCTGCCTGCCCGCCATGATCGAAGCGGGCTTCGGGCGGATCGTGAACATCGGCTCCGACGCCGGACGGGTGGGCTCCTCGGGCGAAGCGGTCTACGCAGGCGCCAAGGGTGCCGTCATCGCCTTCACCAAGACCATTGCCCGCGAGGTGGCGCGCCGCGGCATCACGGCAAATGTGGTGTGCCCGGGGCCGACGGATACCCCGCTGCTGGAAGAGATCGCCTCGGCCACCGACACGAGCGACAAGATCATCGGGGCGATGGCGCGGGCCGTGCCGATGAAGCGGATCGGTCAGCCGCATGAGGTGGCGGCGGCGGTGGTGTTCCTGTGCAGCGAGGAAGCGGGTTACATCACTGGCCAGACGCTGTCGGTCAGTGGTGGGTTGACGATGGCTTGAACTTTGCGCCCGCTGCGGAGGCGGCAGGGGCCCTCTGCTCCGGGAATCCGGCAGGTTCCAACCTCGCAGAGTTCCCCTGCCGCCTCTGCAGCTCTGGCATTTGTGCCTTTGCCTTCGCGTCCCTAGTCGGGTGGTGCCGTGGCGATGGTGTTGCGGCTGTAGAGGTCGGTGATTTCGGCTGGGGTGTAGCCGAGTTCGGTGAGGATGTCTTCGTTGTGCTGGCCCAGTCTTGGGGGCGGGCTGAGAGCGGCTGGTGTCATGTCGAATCGGAACGGCATGCCGGGGAAGAGCTGCGGCTGCTCGCCGGGGCGTGCGTGGTCGACCATGAGGCCGCGAGCAGCGCTGTGGTCGTCGTTGACGATGTCGGCGATGGTCATGACTGCTGATGCTGAGATGCCTGCTGCTTGCAGTTCAGCGGCGGCCTCGTGCTTATCCCGGGTCGCTGTCCAGCGTTCGATCACGGCGTCGATGACGTCGTGGTTGGCATGGCGTGCCGCCGCGGTCGTCCAACGGGGCTCGCACTCGGCGTCGCCGAGCAGCTCAGCCAACGACTTCCACGTCGCGTCGTCATCGACCGTCAGCGTCAGCCAAGCGTCGTCGCCGCGGCACCGGTACACACCCGCCGGTGCGGCGTCCGCAGTACGCGCACCCCGGCGAGGCGGGTGAGGCGCGCCGGGCGGGCGCATGGAGGCTTCGACGAACTGGTCGCCTGCGACATTGATCGCAGTCTCGAGCTGTGACAGATCGACACCGACAGGCTCGGCGGTACGCCAGTGCTGCCACAGGGCAGCCAGTGCGATGACGGTGCCGTGCAGGCCGCCGACGACATCTGGGAATGCGATGCCCTGCTTGTAGGGGCCCGAGTCCGGGTAGCCGGTGGCGGACGCCAGGCCCGAGGCGGCATCGAGCACCGGACCCCAGCTGATGCGCTCGGCGTCGGGTCCGGTGGCGCCGAAGCCGGACATGTCGAGCGTCACGATCGCCGGATTCATCTCGCGGAGCTCCGCGCGCGTGATGCCAGCCGATCGAACGCCGCGGGGGCTGTAGTTGTTCACCACGATGTCGGCCGTCTCGACGAGCTTGCGCAGCACATCTCGCCCGCCGGGCGCCTTCAGATCCAGGCACAGGCCGCGTTTCGAGCGGTTCATCTTGTTCCAGTGGCCGAGCCGGTTGAACCAGTCGTCGCCGGGATCGTTGTTCAGGAAGATCCCGTTGCGCGACAACGGACCGGGAAGCTGTCCCCATTCCCAGCCGCCTCGCTCGGCCAGGATCATCTCGGCGGGCGGCATGGCGAGGCCTCGCGCAGTGGGGTGTTCGATCTTGATGACATCGGCACCGAGATCGCCGAGCATCCGGCAGACCAGTGGGCCTGCCCAAGCGATCGTGAACTCGATCACCCGCACGCCCGCCAGCGGCTTGGCACCAGCGGGCCAGCTCCTTCCATCCGACGCGGTGCCGTCGAGACCCGTCCCGAGTGCCGGCGCACGCCGGAATGGCGGCGTCGCACCTTCGATATGTGCCGGCGGCCCGGGAAGTCGCGCCGTCGGCACGCCGCCAGCGCCCGGTTCGTCCTGCCGGGCATCGCCGACTGGCGCGTGAGCGGCGGCGAGGTGGGCCCAGTAGCCGCGGGCGGCGAGCTGCGGGCTGGCCAGCATGTCGTCGAGACTGGCCACCGGTCCGGAAGGAACCTGGTTGGCCTGCAGGTCGGCGACTGCTTCGGCGACCGTTTTCGTGGCAGCCCAGGCCGAGATGATCTCATCCAGCTCATCGGCGTGGTCGAACCGCACTGCCGGGACATAGAAGTCGTCGCGGGCCAGCAGCTCCACCTGATCCATGGCGATGCAGAAGCCTTCCCACTGGTGGATCGAGACAGCCGCGATGCAGACCCAGCCGTCGATGCACTCATAGAGCGCCAGCGGGTGGTGCTGCTCGCCGAAGCGATTCCCCCACCGTCGCTTGTTGACGCCGTTGTGGGTGTAGAGACTGAAGCTCCACTGGTGAGCGTTGGCGAGCGCCTCCAGCGCTGAAATCTCCACCAGATCGCCTCGGCCGGTCGCCGCCGCGTGCACGAGCGCCGCCTGGATGCCGATGGCGGCGGTCGCGCCGACCAGGTGCGTGAGCCACGGACCGCCGCCCGGCAGCGGGTGCCGGTCAGGCTCGCCGTTGAGGCTCATGTGCCCACCCAGCGCCCAGTGCTCGAGCGGACCCGCACGCCACGCCGATTTCGGCCCGGTGAACCCGTACGGAGTAATGACAGCCGCCACCAGCCGGGGGTGCGCGTTGCGGGCCGATGCGATCTCCGCCCGGGCCGGAGTCAGATCCCCATGGACGTCCAGCACCACGACATCGACGTCACGAGCCAGCTCGGTCAGCGAGGTGCCAGGATTCACCACGACGCTCGCCGTGTTGGCACGCAGGTACTCCCACGCCACGGAAACCGGTCCAGCGCGGGTATCCACCATGCGTGACCGGCGCAGATGCGAACCCTCCAGTGGCTCGCCGACAACCACTTCAGCACCGGTCATCGCGAGCAGTCGGGAGCAGTATGCGCCAGCGCGCCCGTCGCTCAGATCCAATACCCGAACGCCTCGCACGTCACCCCTGCATCGCTGTCGGCCCAGCGGGCCCGGATCGTACCGACGCCATTGGGCGCCCGCCGCGGAAGCCGTTCGCGACGACGGCGCTGTCGCGCTAGGCGCCGTAGTCGGGGTCGCGGCGCTCGGCGAAGGCGCGCAGGCCCTCCTTCGCATCCGCCGAAGCGAACGCAGCCCGTGTGTATTCCTGGTAGAGGCGCAGGCCGTCAGCCAGCGACATCTCACGGCCGCGCAGGGCCATCTCCTTGGTCATGCGGATGGCAGCGGGCCCGTTCGCGGCGATCTGGTCGGCAATGCCCCGAGCGGTCGACTGCAGGTCGACCGGAGCGGTCATCTCGCTGACCAGCCCGATGCGCAGCGCCTCGGCGGCGTCGATGAACGAACCGGTCAGCAGCAGCCGCATCGCGTCGGACGAGCCGATCAAGCCCGGCAACCGCAACGCCCCGTAGCCGTGCAGGATGGCCCAGCGCACCTCCGGGCAGCCGAACTGCGCCGTGCTGTCGCATACCCGGATGTCGCAGAACAGGGCCAGTTCCAGGCCGCCCGCCAAGCAATAGCCCTGGATGGCGGCGATCGTGGGCTTGGCCACCTCAAGCCCGATGTCAAACCGGTCGGGGCGCCACGGCATCCACGCTTCCCGGTCGGCGAACTCGCCGAGGTCGTGACCCGAGGTGAACGCCCGCCCGGTCCCGGTGACGATCGTGCACCGCACCGCGGGATCGGCATCGGACGCCAGCAATGCCGCTCCGATGGCTTGATACATCTCATCGGTCATCGCATTGAGCTTGTCGGGCCGGTTCAGCGTGATCGTCGCCACGTGCCCGTCAACCTCGTAGGTCACCTCGTCCATAGCCCGCTCCTTAATTCGCTTGGCGAAATGGTTGCACAGTGAGAGGATGCACTGACCAATGACAACGACACTGATGGCACTGGTGATGTCCAAGGGCTACGTCGTGGCCGACGGCGCCATGGGCACGCAGCTGTTCGCGGCTGGGCTGTCGGCAGGGTGGTCGCCGGAGGAATGGAATCTCAGCCACCCCGATGAGATACGGGCCGTCCACCGGGGATACCTCCAGGCCGGCGCAGACCTGATCGTGACCAACAGCTTCGGCGGCAACTGCTTCAGGCAGAGCTTGCACGGCTTCGAAGGGCGGGTGGACGAGCTGAACCGGGCCGCTGCGCACATCGGCCGGCTCGAGGCCGACGCTGAGATGCAGCGGTCAGAGCGGGAGGTGCTCGTAGCGGGCTCCATGGGGCCCACCGGCGAGCTGCTCGAACCCCTCGGCACCATGAAGGCGGGTGCGTGCGAAGCTGCATTCGCCGAGCAGGCTGCTGGGTTGGCGGCGGGTGGCGTCGATCTGCTGTGGATCGAGACGATGAGCGCCCTCGACGAGATCGAGGCTGCGGTTCGTGGTGCACGCTCGGTGTGCGACTTGCCGATCGCTGCCACCATGAGCTTCGACACCGCCGGCCGCACGATGATGGGCGTCACCGGCAGGGAGATGGTTGACCGCCTGGGGGCGCTGCAGCTCGCGGCTATCGGCGCCAACTGCGGGAACAACGTGCCCGACACCGAAGCGGCGGTCATCGCGATTGCCAACGCCGGCAGCGGCACGCTCACCGTGTCGAAGCCGAACGCCGGCGTGCCTGTCTGGCGCAAGGACGCGTTGGTCTACGACGGCACTCCCGAACTGCTGGCCGTGCATGCACACCGCGCCCACATATCGGGCGTCGACGTGATCGGCAGCTGCTGTGGCAGCACACCGGAGCACACCGCCAAGATGGTCGCTGTGCTCGCCGGCGAGGAAGCACCGCCGTCAGTCGAAGTGACCCTCAATCCCAAGACCGCCCTCGACGAACGCTTGGTGCGACGACGGCCGCGCCGACGCCGAGACCGCGGTTGAGGCCGACCGTATGTCGCTGCGCCCACCGGCCCGCAGCAGATGCACTCGATCGCGATGACCGCAGACCGTGACGTGGAGCTGAGCGACCCGTGGCAGGCCATCGAGGCGTGCTACGAGGCCGGCTGGACCGACGGGCTGCCTGTGGTGCCGCCGACCGAGCCACTGGTGGATGCCATGGTGGCAGGCGGCGTGTGGGATGCCGACGCTGTCTTGCTGACCGAACCGGCACGCGGCCTCGAAGTCACAGCCCGCAAGGCCGCAGCCAACGCGGTGATGGCCGGGTGCCGGCCCGAGTACTTCCCGGTCGTCGGCGCTGCACTCGCTGCCATCGGTGCCCCCTCCTTCGAACTGCACGCCGTATCGGCCAGCACCGGCGGCGCTGCCATCCTCATCGCGATCAACGGGCCGATCCGTGACCAGATCGGCATCCACTGCAAGGAGAACCTGTTCGGGCCGGGATTCCGCGCCAACGGCACCATCGGCCGTGCGGTGCGGTTGGTGCTGAGGAACTGCCTCGCTGCCATTCCCGGCAAGCTCGACAAGAGCACCCAAGGCTGGGCCGGAAAATACGCGATGTGCTTCGGGGAGGACGAGGCCACCAGCCCGTGGGAGCCATACCACGTATCGCTGGGCTACTCGCCGGACCAGAGCACAGTCACCGTCATGGCCGCCGAGTCGGGCCACAACGTGCTGAACCACGCCTCGCCCGATGCCGAAGGCCTGCTCGGCACGTTTGCCGACACCATGTCGGCGCTCGGATCGCTGAGCTCGGGGCGGTCGCTGGTGGTGTTCGCTCCGGAGCACGCTCGCAAGCTCGGGGCCGCCGGTTGGAGCCGACCACAGGTCCAGGAATACCTGTTCAGCCACGCCACCCGCACCTATGCCGAAGTCAAGCGGGGCGGCAAGGTCGAGGCCGCGGGGAACGTCTCGGGATTCCATCCCACCCAGTGGATGGAGACCAGCCCAGAGGTGCAGCCCGGTGACGAGGACATCACGGTTCCCCGCGGGACGTGTCCCGACGACATCGCCCTCATGGTGGGCGGCGGCGACGCCGGCGGCCACTCGTCGTTCTTCCCGACGTGGAGCCGCGACCGCAGCGTCCCGCTTATCACCCAGGAGATACTCACGCCATGACCGTCACCCTGGTGGACCCGACGCTGACGCCATCCGGCGACGCGGCAGCGCTCGCCACCCGTCCCGCCTCCCTGGAGGGTGCCGTCATCGGGCTCGTCAGCAACGGCAAGACCCACGCACCTGGGATCCTCCAGCGCGTCGCTCAGAACCTCATCGAGGCACATGGCGCCCGCGACGCCGTGCTGATGCTCAAGCCCACCGCCAACCTGCCGGCTGCGCCCGAGGAGGTGGAAGCACTGGCGGCCGACGTCACGGCGATCATCGCCGCTATCGGCGACTGAGGCAGCTGCTCGTCGAGCAGTGTGCTCGACGCCGTGAACTTCGAAGCACTGGGTGTGCCTGCCGCGGCCATCCTGACCGAGCCGTTCGCAGCCACCGGCACCGCCATAGCCGAACTCCAAGGGTTCGCTGACTACCCGTTCGCCACCGTGCCGCACCCCATCGGCAGCCTCACCAAAGCGCAGGCAGACGTCCTTGCCGACGCCGTCACCGCGACCGTGCTGGGCCTGCTCACCGCCCTTGATGCCAGATCAGCCCTCGGCGACGAATCATCCGGCGCCGATGCCCAGCTGCCACGCGGTGACGAGCTGACCATCACCGGCGCAGCGGAATCACAAACAGCCGGGTTCGCGCCCGCCGACGTCGTTGAAGCCCTGGCCGCCGTCTTGCGCGCCGATCGTGCCGACCTCACTGCCTCCATCACGGGGCGACACATCACGCTCAGCCTCCACATTCCCGACGAAGCCTGTGCTGAGTGCGTCCTGCCAGCGTCAACGCTCGTGCCCATGTTCCAGCACCGATTCGACACCGCGCTCGGCCCAGGCTGGACGATCACCCTCGACGACCCCCGCGAGCCTGAGCACAGCGGTCCCGTGCACGACTGACCCAGTCCGAACCCGCCATTTCCGCGTGCGATCTAGGGTGAACCCATGAACGGTCAGCTGCTCGCGGGAACTACGAAGGGTGTCTTCATCGTGGACGGCGCGGGGTCCGCACAGACGCTCGAAGTCCGGCACGTCCGCGACCTCGTCAACCTGGACGGGCGCGTGCTCGCGGGATCAGCCGGTGGCCTGTTCACCAGCGATGACGGCGGTCGCACCTGGTCCGGACCTCAGCTCGAAGGCCGAGACGTGTGGCAGATCCGGGCGGCCAGCGACGGCCGGCTGTACGCCAGCACCGAGCCGGCCGCCCTGTTCCGCAGCGACGACCAGGGCGTGACCTGGTCTGAGATCGAGGCGTTCGCCGGCCTTCCCGAAGCCGAGCGCTGGTGCGTGCCGATCGAGCCTCCCCAGCCGGGTCGAGCCCGTGCTCTCGTCATCGACGAGGGCGACCCCGATCGCATCTGGGTCGGCGTCGAAGTCGGCGGCGTGGCACGAAGCACCGACGGCGGGCAGAGCTGGAAGGTCGACCTTCCCGGCGACAACCCCGATATCCACATGATGTTCGCCCATCCGGCCGAGCCGGGCGTGCTGTTCACCAGCACTGGCTACGGCCGCTTCGACGGTGTCGCCGAAGAGCTGGAAGGCAACGCCGGCGTGTTCCGCTCCGACGACTACGGCGAGACATGGACCTACGCGTGGAAGGGTGTGACCCCCCGCTACTCGCGGCCGCTGTGCATCGACCGCCGCGAGCCGTACAGCGTCACCGTCGCCAGTGCCCCCACGGCCTTCTCCCATTACAAAGACGACGGCGGGGCACAGGCCGCCCTCTATCGATCTGACGACCACGGCCAGTCGTGGCGGTCGCTCTGCGACGAGGCCCACTCGCCGTCGCCGGTCAATTTCCATGGCCTCGTCCCCGACCCGGAGAACGTGGGCGGCGTGCTTGTCGGCACCGACACCGGCGAGGTGTGGCAGGTGTCCGACGACGCCCAGTGGACCGAGCTCGGATCGGGCCTCCCGCTGGTCTGGTCGCTGGCGGTGGTCTGACGCGTCCCCAAGGGCCAAGAGCACTGCGACGTCGGCGACGCTGGAGACCGAACGCATGAACGATCGCTACGGCCTCGAACTCAGCACCTCGTCCGCCAGCGCGCGTGACTCCTATGTCGAGGGCATCGATCGGATGCTGTCGGCAGAGGCCGGGGTCGAAGAGTGCCTGTCGGCGGCAATTGCAGCAGACCCGGATTTCGCCCTTCCCCATGCCGCTTTTGCACGCCATCACCAGCTCTACGTGCGGCCCGCCGAGGCTCGGGCCTCTGCAGAGACTGCTGTTCGGCTGAGCCACGGGACGACACCCAGGGAACAGCAGCACGTCGAGATCGTCCGCCTGCTCGTTGCCGGCCAGGTGCCCCAGGCACTCGACCTCATCCGTCAACACATCATCGACTACCCACGGGATGCGTTCGCTCTCGCACCTGCCTGCGGCGTGTTCGGCGCCATCGGCTTCAGTGGCCGCATCGGCAGGGAAGCCGAACTGCTCGCGCTCCTCGAGCCGCTGGCCACGCACTATGGCGACGACTGGTGGTTCGCCACCGTGCATGCCTTCGCCCTCATCGAGACCGGCCAGTGGGATCGGGGCCGGCAGCTCGCAGAGCATGCGCTCGGACAACGCCCGAGCACACCCCACGGTGCCCACACGCTGGTCCACGCGCTCTTTGAAGCCGGTGCTGATGACGAAGCGGTCGATTTCCTCGATGGGTGGCTCGCCGAATCCAGCCGGGCGAGTGTGCTGCACTGCCACATCTGGTGGCACTACGCACTGGTGCTCATGGCGGTCAGCCGCCATGACGATGCCTGGCAGGCGTTCCGCGACAACTGCCTCCCCGGGGCCACAACCAGCCCGCCGATCACGGTGTTCTCCGATTCATCGTCGTTCATGTGGCGGTCAGAGCTGGCCGGCAAGCCTCGCGATCGCGACGCCTGGCAGCGGGTGCGCGAGTTCTACGAAGAGCGCTTCCCGCAGCCCATGGTGTTCGTGGACGCCCACGTCGGTCTCGTCTACGCCGTCCTCGGCGAGACTGCACAGCTGCAGGCATGCATCGCCCAGCTGCAAGAACTCGGCGAGGCTGCACAGCTCCCCGCCGGGACCACTGGGGCCAGCCTCACCCGGGCATACGCGGCATTCGAGAACGGCGACTGGGCGACAGCCATCGATGTTCTCGAGCCGCTGATCCCCCAAGTCGTCCGCATCGGCGGCAGCCGGGCGCAGCGCGACCTGATGACGAACACACTGCTCGCCGCCTACGTCAAGGCCGATCGTCCCGACGACGCCCGCGCCTTCCTCGAACGCGTCACTGATCGGCAGCCTTCACGCCCGGTCCAGGGTCTCGTGGCCGCCTGACCCGGATCTGACACCTGGCTGGCCGGACCGCGAACTCTCGGCCGGCGGCGCTCAGAATCCGTGCCAGCCGTCGGCCGCCGCCGATTGACGTATCCACGTCTCCATCTGAGCAGCGTCGAACTCGTCCTCGCCGATGTCCACCCAGCGCGAATCAGGGTCCTTGCCCGAGCCAGGTGGCACGGGCTGCAAGGACATCCCGTTCAGAAACGTCACCTTGACATAGCGCGTGAACGCGTGACAGCTCGCGAACCAACCGCGCCCCTCGACGCCGTAGAAGGGCGAGTTCCATCGCACCGCTTTGCGCACGTCCGGCACGACGCGCTCAATGAGATCATCAAGTTGGCGAGCGATGACGCCCTTCCATTCCGGCATCGCCTCGATATAGGCCTGCACTGGGCCGTCGCCGTCGCCCTTGGGTATCTGTGGGTTGCCGCCAGCCAGCAGCTTCGGCCCCGGACCGTCGGACATGGTGGAGCTGACGGGACTCGAACCCGTGACCCCCTGCTTGCAAAGCAGGTGCTCTTGCCATCTGAGCTACAGCCCCGCAGATCGGAGGCTTGAGGGTACCGGCCGGTCCAGCGAGCGAATCAGGGCGAGCCGGGCTGTTCAGAGGGCGGCTCAGCCGGCGGGGTCGTACCCCTCGGCCACCAGCAGCCTGGACTTCAGTGCGCGGCCACGAAGCTCGGCGAGGGCGGCGAACTCGGCCGAGGCAGCGAAGGCGTTGGCCGCCGAACGGCTGTCGAACTCCATGATGACAAGCCGGTCCGGTGCCCAGTCCCCCTCGACGGCCTCCGGGTTGCCGCCACGCACGACGAACCGTCCGCCATAGGCGGCCATTGCGTCGGGAACCTTCGCGGCGAACTCCGCGAATGCCTCACGGTCGAGTATCTCGTTGTCGATGACGACGTAGCCCTTCATGCCTGCTGTCCCCTTCCAATGAGTGCGCAGATTCGTGCACGCACGCTATTCGACGCCGCATTGGCCTCGGGCCAGCCTGATGCGTTGCTGTCAGGCCGCAGAGCCTTCGACTTCCACGGTGACGACGTCGATGCCGTGGTACCTGCGGTGGCGGACGGCCGCGGCATGCAGCCGCAGCAAGCGGAACGAAAGGTCACCGACATCAGGCGTGGAGGCCTGCTCGTTGAGATACGAGATCCGGTCCTCGATGTTCTCCTCGGAGAACAGCGCCAGAAATTCCAGCTCAGCTGACGCGGTGCCGGGCCGAGCGTTCAGCACCACTCTCGGCGGCACATCACCCGGATTGTCCTCGAGCAGCTGCATCATCGCCGTGAGCGTCTCTTCCCCGGCGGCACGCAAGCGCTCGACCGATGCACTGTTCCATCCCATGCCGTCGCCCAGCGTGCGCAAGAACCCGTCGAGGTCAACGAACGCCGAGCGGTCCAGCACTGTCTCGAAGCGCTGGCGCCGTGCGCTCGTCACCTCGAACACTCCAGTGAGCAACACGGCGATGCCCACGCCGACGAGTACGCCGTTGCCCAGGAGCGCCGCTACCGGACCGCCGAGGAGATCCAGGAAGCTCGGCTGGCTTTGCAATCCGACAGCGACCGAGAGCGACAGCCCCACGATGAAGCCGCGGTGGCGGCTCAGGCCATCGCGCGTCACAGCCCGCACACCCTCGATGAAGAGCAACCCCAAGATCGCCATCAGCAGCGCTCCGCTGACGGGGCGGGGAATGGTGATCAGCGCAGCGACCGCCTTGGGCAGCAATGCCAGCACGATCAGCATCGCGCCCATCAGCAGACCGACTCGGCGTGCCGCCACCCGGGTGAAGCTGAGCAGCGAGATCGTGGCCGGAAGGTACGAGATTGCGGGCAGGGTGCCGGCGATTCCCGACAGGAACACCGCCAGGCCGCCCACGCCGACTGTGCGCTGCACACCGCGGAAGTCCACGGCGCGCGCCGTGCTGTGGGAGATCTCCTGAACCGATACACCTTCACTGGTGGCCCGGGCCGCCACCACGGCGCTGATCACCAGAAACACCGGCAGCAGCGACCAATAGTCGGCATCGGCGATGGAGGCGAATCCGGGCCAGCTGCCGACATCGGGGAGGTCGAGCCATGGAGCGTTGCGTGCCGGCTGGACGTCGTACACGCCCAGGGCGACAGATCCGGCGCAGCCGATCACGATGGCGATCGGCATAGCCCACAGACGCCACAGCCCGGTGGCCCGCAGCATCGCCAGCGCGGCCACCACCAGCGTGGTCACCCCGACTGCGGTGCCGGCCAGCTCGGAAGCGCCGTCGGGTACGTCGCTGATCCGTCGCATGGCGATCGGCATCGCCGACAGGGAAATCATGATGAATGCCACACCGGCGACGACCGGCGTAATCAGCCGCCGCAGCCGTGCCAGCCCTGCTGCCATGGCGAGCTGCAGCAATGACGAGGTCACCGCCAGGCTCGCAGCCAGTGCCGGTCCGCCCGCCTCGACGGCGAGGATGCACGGGACCATGAAGGGAATGCCCGATCCCCACAGCAGGAGATACCCCGGACCCAGGCGTGATGCATGGAGCGCAGTGAGGACACCGGCCACCGCCAACGAGCCGACCACCGCCCACTCGGCGTAGCTGCCATCGTCGTCGAAGGCGGCGGAGTAGATGACGATGAACGTGACGACGTTGGTGACGATCAGCACCGCTCCCTGGAACGCCACGTTGAGCGTCAGCAGCGCGGGCGGGCGTTCGTCTGGTTCGAAGCGAATGTCGTCGTTCACGGGCACCGACCGATCTGCGGACCACGGTACTGACAGGGCAGGCTTGCATCTGAGTGTCCGACACGACGAGCCTGCCGTCCGCCAGCGAGCCAGCGGAGACCGCGACCCCGTGGTCGGTCGCGGCGGCGGCTTTCGCTGCGAACTTCGTGACGTTCGGAATCCTGTTCTCATTCGGGGTGTTCCTGACACCCATCGCCGAAGACTTCGGTACCACCACCGGACCCGTCGCCGCGCTGTTCTCCACGGCCATCAGCACCTACTACCTAGGCGGTGCCATCGGAGGCCGCATCGGCGACCGGTTCGGCGCTCGCCCGCTGGTGGCCATTGCCGCGCTTGCCATGTCGCTGGGCCTGCTCGGAACGGCCGCCTCGGGAGCGCTGTGGCAGACCTATGCCGCCTTCGGCGTGCTCGTTGGCCTGGCGACCGGGTTCTGCTACCCCTCGATGATCGGGCTGATCGGCCGCAGCTTCAGCGAACAGCGCCGTCCGGCGGCGATGGGCTTCCTGCTGGCCGGCGTCGGCGCCGGAACGCTCGTGATGCCGTGGCTGGGGCACCAGCTGATCTCGGCAATCGGGTGGCGCTCGACGTATGCCCTGCTGGCCGCGCTGGCCTTGGTGACCATCGGTTGGGCTGCAACACGGGGCGACCGGGTGCGCACCTCGGGCGCACGGCTGATGCGCGTCGGCACGCTGGCGCGGTCGCCCCGTTTCCTGCTGTTCTTCGCGGCGGTCGTCGCCATCGGGCCCGGCTTCTACGCGCCGGTCGCGTTCTACAACGACTACGCCGTCGACGCCGGGGTGGCGCCCGGGCTGGCTGCCGGGCTGGTCGGCATCTCCGGGGCCACCAGCGTCGCTGCACGCCTGGCGTGCGGCGCATTGGGGAACCGCATCGATCCCATGTGGCTGTGCCGGGCCGCATTTGCCTGCCTGACCGGTGCCCTGGCGATCTGGTGGATCTCAGGCGGCGATGTCGCGCTGCTCATCACGAGCGCCGTGACGCACGGCGTCGGCTGGGCGGTGTGGGTGACCGCCACGCCCTCGGTGCTGGCGGGCTGGTACGGCGTGGAGAACCTCGGCGGGGTCATCGGCATCTACTACACCGGGCTCGGGGTGGGCGGGCTGGTCGGCCCCGCAGTGTGCGGATTCGTCATCGATGCCGCCGGATTCGGGCCTGCCATCGGCCTGGTCACCGTGACGAGCCTGATTGCGCTCGCCTTGCTGGCGCTGCCGTTGCTCGGCACGTCCTCCGCTGCCGGCTCTGCCTCTTAGGCTCCCCCGGGTGAGCAGCATCTGGCAGGTCGCCCGCGGGCTGAGGGCGTCATACCGCGACTCGGATCTGCGCAGCCGGGTGGCGTTGCTGAACGGCCGACTCGACAAGACGTACGCGCCGAGCGACGGCCCGAGTTCCGACCACGCCGAGACGGCAACGGAGTACTACGACATCTGCAGCCACCTCATGATCTACGGCTGGGGTGAATCGCTCCACTTCGCACCGCTGACTCCACAGGAGAGTTTGGAAGATTCCAAGCTTCGGCATCAGCGGCTGATGATCGGCAAGCTGGACTTGCGCGAGGGCATGTCGGTTATCGACGTCGGGTGCGGGATCGGCGGACCGATGCGGACGGTGGTCCGCGAAGCAGGTGTCAAGGTCACCGGCATCAACAGCAGCCAAGTCCAGCTGGCCAGGGCGAGGGAGTTGACCGCCGAAGCAGGCCTCGGCAACATGATCGACTACGTAGAGACCAGCTTCATGGACATGGGTGCCATCGAAGACGGCACCTACGACCGGGCCTACGCGATCGAGTCGACCTGTCATGCGCCGGACAAGGTCGGCGCATTCACCGAGATCTCGCGGGTGCTGAAGCCCGGTGCGCTGTTGTGGGGTCAGGAAATGTGCCTGACAGACACGTTCGATCCCGACAACGCGAATCATCAGGAGATCAAGCGAGAACTGATGCGCGGGATCGCGCTCAAGCAGATCGCAACATTCGCCGAAGTCAACCAAGCACTCGAAACAGCAGGATTCGAAGTCATCGAAGGAATTGACCGCGGAACCACAGCAAACGGATCGACAACGCCGTGGTATCAGCCCATGGAGGCGCGCAGCGGTACACGCCGCATCACCCTGCGAGGAACACCGTTGGGTCGACAACTCGCGATCCGGGCTGCACGCGTGGCTGAAACGTTGAGGATCCTGCCCAGAGGCACCGCCGAGATCGCCAAGCTGCTCGATCGCACCGCCGACGCCTACGTCGCCGGCGGCAAGACGGGAATCTTCACGACGCTGTACTGCTTCGTGGCCCGCAAGTCTCCCTGAGAGCCCCGCGGCACAGCCAACGGCGACAATCGGGCACGTCTGCTAGGAAACCCCGCATGAACATGCCTGCCATCTCGCTGGCCGCCGTGCGCGGCCGCCGTGAACGCACCCTGGAAATCGCCGCCGAGATCGAGCAACGAGGATTCAGCGGCATCTACTGCCCGTCCATGGGCGACCCAGTGGCGCTGTGCCAGGCGATCGCACACGTCACCAACGAGATCCACTTCGGCACCTCGGTGCAGCCGATCTACTTCCGCAACCCCGTCGACATGGCCTCGACCGCTGCGTTCATCCATGAGATCTCGGGCGGACGCTTCTGGCTGGGCATCGGCGTCACCCATGGCCCGGTGCACGAACGTCTCGGCATCACGCCCGGCAAGCCGCTCAGCGACATCCGCGAGTACATCGCTGAGATGCAGGCGGCGTCAGCGCAGCACGGCGAGCTGCCGCCGATCGTGCTGGCCACGCTGCGCCAGCGCATGGCCGAGCTGTCGGCCGAGATCAGCTCCGGAGCCGTGTGGGCGAACGCGAGCTGCAACGACTTCCAGAATTCGGTGGCGCACCTCGGCGACGCGGCGAGTCGCGATGACTTCTTCGTGGGGAACATGATCCCCACCGTCATCGATGACGACCGGGCCGCTGGAGCAGCCCGCAATCGCAAGACGCTCGCCGGCTACGTGTCACTGCCGAACTACCGGAACTACTGGAAGCAAGCGGGCTGGATCGACGAGATGGAAGCAGCCGAGACGGCGATCGCTGCGGGCGACACTGAGGCGCTGAACCGGGCGATGACCGACGAATGGTTGTCGAATGCAACGCTGTACGGCTCGGCCGCTCAGGTCCGTGACGGTGTCGAGGCATGGTTCGACGCCGGCTGCAAGACGCCGATCCTTGTGCCCTCCAGCACCAGCGGCGGCCAGCTCAAGGCGCTCGAGGAGCTCTTCGACACCTTTGCCTGAGACTTGACACCTGAGCATCTGGAGGCCAGGCGACAACTCGGTCACGCCACCGAGCACCGTTACGCTGCCGGGCATGCACATCGAGCTGTTCGGATTCGACACCACTCCTGAGCGCTTCGAGGCCAGCATCCGCGAGGCCTCCGAGCAGGGTTTCCGGCGCTACTGGACGCCGCAGATCTTCGGCCATGACGCGCTGACCACCATCGCCGTGGCCGGCCGCGGGGTGCCGGGCATCCGCCTCGGCACCGCGGTGGTGCCCACGTACCCGCGGCATCCCATGATGCTGGCCCAGCAGGCGCTCACGACCCAGGCCGTGATCGGCGGCCGGCTGGACTTGGGCATCGGCCCGTCGCACAAACCAGTAGTCGAGGGCATGTGGGGCTACTCGTTCGACCGGCCCATAGCGCACATGCGCGACTACCTGACGATCTTGACGAAGCTGATCACCGATCGTCGCGTCTCTCACGGCGGCGACGCGGTCGTCGGGCGCGGCGAGATCACTCCCCCTGCTGCCGACGCACCGCCCGTGTTCGTGGCGGCGCTGGGCAGCCAGATGCTGCGCCTGACCGCCCGCATGGCCGATGGCACGTTCACTTGGATGACCGGGCCCGCGACATTGCGGGATCACACCGCGCCGACCATCAACGAGGCAGCAGCCGAGGCCGGGCGGCCAGCGCCGCAAGTGGTGGCCGGCTTCCCGGTGTGCGTCACCGATGACACGCACACCGCCCGGGAGCGTGCCGCCAAGGACTTGGTGGTGTACGGAACGCTGCCCAGCTACCGGGCAATGCTCGACCGGGAAGGTCTCAGCGGGCCCGAAGACATCGCCGTCATCGGCAGTGCGGCCGAGGTCAGCGACCGCATCAATGCGCTGGCCGACTGCGGCGTGACGTCATTCGCCGGGTCGGCGTTCGGCACCCTCGACGAGCAGGCCGCCACCCGCGAGACCCTGATCGGCTTGCTGCGCTGATTCGGGGCCGCGGCGCAGGCCCACCAGCACCGCAATCAGCGCTGCCAAGCCGACGACAATGCTGGTCCACACGTTGATCCGCACGCCCCACAGCTCGTTGGCCGTGTCGATGCGCA
Source organism: Candidatus Poriferisodalis sp. (assembly GCF_965208925.1). Taxonomy (GTDB): domain Bacteria; phylum Actinomycetota; class Acidimicrobiia; order Acidimicrobiales; family Poriferisodalaceae; genus Poriferisodalis. The sequence continues at coordinate 1,136,589 of NZ_OZ242364.1, forward strand.
GCAACTCGATCCACAGCCGCCCGACGGTGTAACCCAGCACGTACACCGCGAACAGGTAGCCGGTGCGCAGCTGCGGCAGCACCCTGGGAATCACCCAGACGAGCGTCGCCGCCAGGCACAGATTCCACAGGGCCTCATAGGCGAACGTCGGATGAAACGTCTCTTCGAGGCCGAAGCCCGCGACGCGGTGCGCCTCGTCGATCTCGAGCCCCCACGGCAGGTCCGTGGGACGGCCGTACAACTCCTGGTTGAACCAATTCCCCAGCCGGCCGATGGCCTGCGCCACCGCGAGCGCGGGCGCCAGCGCGTCGAGCATCGCCCCGGTGCTGTGCCCGCCACGGCGCAGCATCCACACCGCAACCAGCACGCCAACCGAGATGCCGCCCCAGATGCCCAGGCCGCCCTGCCAGATCTTCAGCGCATCGACGAGGTTGCCCTGGTATCGATCGAAGTCAGTGATGACGTGATACAGCCGGGCGCCGATCAGGCCGGCAGGAACCGCCCAGATTGCGATCGTCCCGACCAGGTCGTTGGCGGGAGCCCGGTACGCATCGTCCCGGTCTGCGATGGCCCTGCGCCAGCGGCGGGAAGTAATCCAGAGCGCGACCAGCACCGCCACTGCAATAGCAACGCCATAGGCTCGAATGTCCAGCGGGCCGAGCGAGATGTAGCTGCGCGACGGGCTCGGGATCGACGCCAAGAGCCCGCTCACGTCATGGCTGCGGCCGATGGCGCGACCGGCAGGAGCAGGAGATCACAGGCCATGAACGCCACAGAGTACGCAGGGTTGCGGGCTGCGGAAGGCGCGCGACTCAACGAGATCGCCGCGGATGCCGAACGATCGCCGGACATGTGGAGCCGGCGGGTCCCCAGCTGCGGGGACTGGACCCTCGAAGCGCTCATCGCGCACTGCGCCACGGTCTGGACATTTGTGCGCAGCAGCATCACCGCAGGAGCGCGCGTTGACCCCGCCACCGTCGCCAGACCTCCCGGTTCCGTGTCGCAGTGGCACGCAGACGCATTCGACGCACTCACCGGTCTCATGACTGGACGCCCGCCTGACGCCGAAGCTTGGACCTGGGATCCCGAAGAACAGTCCATGAGCTTCTGGTGGCGGCGCATGGCACACGAATGCACGATGCACCGGTGGGACGCTGAAGCCGCCCTGGGCATCACGCCGGCATCGATAGCACCCGAACTCGCTGTCGACGGTGTCGACGAACTCTTCGACGTCTACGTGCGCCTGAGACGACCGGACGCATTCGCCGGCAACGGCGAAACCGTGCACCTGCACGCCACCGACGCGCACGGAGAATGGGTCATCACCCGCACACCCGACGGCATGCAGGTCGAGCGTGCGCATGCGAAGTCCGATGTCGCGGCCCGGGGCCCGGCGCAGGACCTCCTGCTCTTCGTGTGGGGTCGCATCGGCCCCGACCGGCTCGAAACGTTCGGCCGTACCGACCTGCTGGACGATTGGCAGCGGGACGTGCGCTTCTGATGCAGCGCTACAGGCGCGCTCCCTCGTAGGCGGCGGCGCGGACGCCCCGCTCGGCTAGCTCAGTGAGCCACGGCAATGGATCGTCAAGCATGCCGAGCCCCCACGCCCCCGTCGGCAGTTCGTCGGCCAGTGCCCAGCCCGCAGCGGTGGCCGCCACCGCAGCAGCAGCAGCGCTCGGATGATCGATGACGCCGAGCACGTCGGTGCAGTGGCGGCCGTCTCGTACGCCGCGCAGCTCCACCCGTACGCCCCCCGGCCCGCCTTCGGGATGGGGCGGCCGCAACATCGGCAGCATGGCCGTGAGGCGATCGCGTCGCGTGCCCGCCACCCGGGCGGTTACCCGCTCGACATCACCGAACGCCGGCACCAGCAACAGCGCGTCCGCCAACGCCGCCCGGTAGCAATCGTGGGCGCCGAGCGGATCCGGGAACCACACAAGCTCCCGGCCCGATCCGCCGCGACGGCGACGCCACTGCCCGTCGCGCCAGTCCACCGATGTTCCAGTCCTGGCACGGTGCAGCTGCCGCTGGCATGCCGGGCCTCCGGTGCCGACCCGGGCGATGTGCACCTCGGTGACCAGCTCGAATCTGGCCGCGCCGTGGCGGGCGAGCAGGCAGCTGTACCCCGGCGAGAAGCCCGCACCCACCACGACGGACCGTTTGGCGTTCATGGCTCGCTTGTTCATATCCAGCAACTGCTCAACGTCGGCCACAGCACCCGACAGTGACACCACGTGCGCATGACGTTCGAGAGCCTTGTTGGCCAGCGCGGCGTGGCCGCCGCTCGGCAAGCTGAGCACGACTACGTCAGCTTCGGGCAATGCACCGGGTTCCAGCACCTCCACATCCACGTCGAGCAGCTGTGCAGCGAGGCCGCGCAGTCGAGCAGTGTGGCGCGATCCCAGCACGAGACGATCAACGTCGGGCCGTGAAGCCAGCTGGCGAGCGATTCGCTGCCCTACCGCGCCTGCGCCGATGACCGCGACTGTGCTCATGAAATTGGGCTCATGCGTTCAGCGATCACCGCAGGTCGGGCCCGGCCAGCTCCCGCCAGCTGCCTTCACGGCGAGGAATGTCCTGCGACGAACGCAGCCGCAGAACGACCGTGACTAATCCACCCACAACGACGGCGAGCAGCGCCCGACGCAGAAAGCTCACGGTGCCGGCTGCTGGTCCATGTGTGGGGCTAGATGGAATCGAACCAACGACCTCACCCTTATCAGGGGTGCGCTCTAACCGACTGAGCTATAGCCCCGCGGAGCCGCACACACTACAGCTCCCGCGCCGAGAGTTGCGGCCGCTGTGTCTGTCAGCGGGCGGGGGGGCGGCGTTCGTCTTCGAGGACGGTGACCCGAACGCCGCCGGTGAGATCGCTGATCAGGTTGAACATGATCGCCATGACCACGTTGAAGGCCACGCCAACCGTGGCCACGATGAGCCCGATGATCCTGGCGCGCCGGAAGATCACCATGCCGTCGATGGTCCAGCTCTCATAGGAGCCGACTTCGGTGATGAACGACTCCACCTTGTCGACGAGACCTGAGCGCTGCGCCGCATTCCAGAGCAGCACGCCCGCCGCCAGCACCGCGACATACAGGCACGCGTACAGCAGCACCGACACTTTGAACACCGACCACGGATCGATATGACGCAGGATCCGGTGGGTTCGCCGGACGCGGGCTCGACGCTGGCTCAACCATGTCCAGCGCACCGCCGGGGCCTCTTCGGAAGATGCGGAGGTTGAGGGGGGCGGCACCATCTGACCTTGCGACGGGGGGATCTGGGGCGGCACGGGAGCGCCGGGCGCCGGGTTCTGCGGAACGGGCGTGCGGCCACGGCGACGACGGGTGCTGCTCGCTGGGGTAATCCCCAGCGCCTCGGCGAAGAGTTCGTCGGTGGGAGTCGGCCCGCCCGGCTCCGGCGACGGCGGCTCCCCACCCGATGTCGCATCGGCCACGCTTCGCAGTGTAGGAGTCAGCCCGCGGCACCCCCGGTCGCCGGATCCGTCAATGGCAACGGTGCCGCGGCGCCAGCGGACGCCCGCTGGCCGTCGAGTTCCACCATGACCTCCACCTGCACCGTGCCATCACTGACACGCAGCTCGAACGATGCCAACTCCCCGCCGGCGTCGAGGGCCACGGCCGCCGCGACTGCGTCATCTGGGAGAGCGCCGTGTGCGATCGCGACGCCATCGGCGGCAACGAGTGTCGCCAGCGCTGCGGCATCCGCGGCGGCTTGGGCCCGTGAGCTCGCCAGCGCGGCCTGACCCCAGCGAGCCACCAGGCCAATGCTGACGAGCAGTGCAAGCGCCAGCAACGCCACCGGCAGCGCCGCCTGCCCGCCGTGATACCGTGAGCGCGTGGAGCCGGAGGGACTCGAATCCTCGACGTAGGGTGGCAAGCCGTGACGCCCTGGCACCTGCCAGCGGCCCCACAGAAACTCGACAGAGCCTCGGCATCTTCGGAAGCCGGGGCTCTGTCTCGTCGTGGGCATCGGCCGAAGCTATGCCGTCGAGCTCACCTCGCCCGCAGGGTTTTCGCGGGGCTCGCTGCCGGAATTGTCGCGCTCTGGAATGTCCGGAAGCTCCACCAGCGCGATGGCCACGACAGCCTCGTCGTCGTCGAGCGCCATGGCTCGCACGCCAGTCGCGAGGCGACCCTGTTGGGAAATCTCACTCACCGGCGTTCGGATCAACACGCCGCTGGACGACACCAACAGCACCTCATCGTCGGCGTCGACGAGACGGCCCCCCACTATGTGGGCTTCGGCATCAGGCAACTTGACGGCAATCACGCCGAGGCCGCCGCGACCCTTGCGTGGAAACTCGTTGGCCGCCGTGCGCTTTGCGGCTCCGGTGCTGGTCACCACCAAGAGGTCGCGGGCATCTTCGGGGTCCAATACGTCGGCCGAAGCCACCACGTCGCCCTCGCGCAACCGCATGGCCCGCACGCCGGCTGCGTTGCGGCCCATCGACCGGACGTCATCTTCAGCGAACCGCATGGCTTGGCCCGCTCGCGACACCACCAACACGTCGTCATTGCCGGATGTCTCGAGCACGCGCACGAGCTCGTCACCTTCACGCAGGCTCAGTGCGATCAAGCCATTGGCGCGGATGTTCTCGTACGCGCTCAACGGTGTCTTCTTCGCTTGACCGCGACGAGTCACAAACATCAGGTACCGATCCGACGGGAATTCCCGCGCTTCCACGACAGCCTCGACTCGTTCGTCAGCCGCGAGCTGTAGCAGGTTCACCAGCGCCGTGCCCCGGGCTGTGCGGTTGGTGAGAGGTACCTCGTAGGCCTTCAACCGGTGCACCCGGCCACGGTTGGTGAAACACAGCAGCCAGGCATGCGCTGTGGTCAGCAGGACGCGGACCACGACGTCGTCGTCCTTCAGCCGGGCGCCCTGCACCCCGCGGCCGCCCCGTCCCTGGGTGCGGAACATGTCCGGCGACGTCGCCTTCACGTATCCCTCACGCGTCAGCGTCACCACCAACGGCTCGTCCTCGATGAGATCCTCTGCGTCCATCTCGCCAGGATCGGTGACGATCTCGGTGCGGCGAGGCGTGTGATGCTCGTCGCGCAACGCGCTCAGCTCGTCGATGATCACCTGTCGCAGCCGCTCGTCCGAGCCCAAGATCGCTTCCAGCCCAGCAATCGTCTCGGTCAACTCGGCCAGCTCGGCGCTCAGCCGCGCGCGGCCCAGCCGGGTCAGGCGGCTCAGCTGCATGTCAAGGATGTGATTGGCCTGCTCGGCGCTGAACGACATCGGCTCGTCGCAGAGCGCCGCGAGTGCCGCGGCCCGATCGTCGCTGGCGCGTATCAGGGCAATGATCTCGTCGATCAGGTCGAGCGCGCGCAGCAGGCCCTGCACGATGTGTGCTCTCGCCCTGGCTTCGTCCAGCCGGTGCTGGCTGCGCCGCGTCACCACCTCGATCTGGTGGTCGACATACGCGACCAGGGCTTCCCTGAGATTGAGCGTGCGGGGCACCCCGTCGACCAGCGCCACCATGTTCACGGCAAAGCTGGACTGCAGCGGCGTGTGCTTCCACAGGTTGTTCAGCACCACGTTCGCCGGCGCCGACGGTCGCAGCTCGATGACGAACCGCATCTCACCCCGTGCGGACTCGTTGCGCAGCGCAGTGACGCCTTCGATGACCTTGCGGTTCACCGCATCGGCGATCTTGCGCTCGATGTTCTCGATGGAGGTCTGGTACGGGATCTCGGTGACCACGATGCTCGGCCGCTTGCCGTTCTCGATGATCTCGGCTCGGGCCCGCAGCTTCACTGAGCCGCGTCCGGTTGCCATGGCTTCACGGGCGCCGGCTCGGCCGAGCATCCGCCCGCCAGTCGGGAAGTCGGGCCCGTGCACGAACTCCATCAATTCCTCAACGGAGGCCTCGGGACTCCCGATGAGGTGAATCGTGGCGTCGATGATCTCGCCGAGGTTGTGCGTGGGGATGTTGGTGGCCATGCCCACCGCGATGCCTTGGCTGCCATTGACGAGCAGGTTCGGGAACCGCGACGGCATCACCATCGGTTCGGTGCGGGAGCCGTCGAAGTTCGCAGCGAAGTCCACCGTCTGCTCATCGATGCTCTCGGCCATGGTCATGGCCAGGTCGGTCAGGCGGCACTCGGTATAGCGGTAGGCAGCAGGCGGGTCCGACGGCGAGCCGAAGTTGCCATGCGGATCGATCAAGGTGTTGGCCAAGCTGAACGACTGACCCATCCGCACGAGCGCGTCGTAGATCGATCCGTCGCCGTGAGGGTGGTAGTTGGCGATGACATCGCCGACCACCGTGGCGCATTTCTTGTGGGGCCGGTCCGGCCGCAGACCGGTGTCGAACATCGACCACAGGATCCGGCGGTGCACCGGCTTCAGGCCGTCACGCGCATCGGGCAGCGCCCGCGAGGTGATGACCGACATGGCGTAATCCAGGAACGACTGCTCCATCTCGGTCTGGATCTCGACGTCCACAATGCCGATGCCGCCGGCTGCAAGCGAGCCGTCGCTGCCGATGCCGCCGGCTGCAAGCGAGCCGTCGCTGCCGATGGCGCCGCTCTCGTCAGGCGAGCCAGGGCTGGTGTCGGGTTCGCCGTCGCTCATGGCGCTTCCAGCCGGATCCGTCTGCCTGCCACGATCAGACGTCGAGGAAGCGAACGTCGCTGGCGTTGTCCTGGATGAAGCCCCGGCGGGCATCCACGTCGTCGCCCATGAGGACGCTGAAGATGCGGTCAGCTGTGACGGCCTCTTCGAGTGAGACGCGCAGCAAGGTCCGGCTGGCTGGGTCCATGGTGGTGTCCCACAGCTCCTGGGCATCCATCTCGCCGAGACCCTTGAGGCGTTGGAACTCGTTGCGGTGGTTGGGCCGGTCCGACAGGAAGGCGTCCTTGGCCCGGTCGTCCTTGAGATACACCGTCTCGGTGCCGACCTTGGTGGAGTACAGCGGCGGCTGGGCGATGTACACATAGCCGCCCGAGAGCAGCTTGCGCATCCGATGAAAGAAGAACGTCAGCAGCAGCGTCCGGATATGGCTGCCGTCGACATCGGCATCGCACAGCAGGATCACCTTGTGGTAGCGGATCTTGGTGTCGTCGAAACCGTTCTCGCCGGTCGCGCCATCGACGCCGGCACCGATCGCTGAGATCAGCGCGCTGATCTCGTTGTTGTCAAAGATGCGCTCGGGACGGCTTCGCTGAACGTTGAGGATCTTTCCCCGGATCGGCAAGATCGCCATAGTCGCGGGGTCGCGCGCTTCCTTGGCCGATCCCCCGGCCGAGTCGCCCTCCACGATGTACAACTCGGCCTCTTCAGGGTCGCCTGAGGAGCAGTCGGTGAGCTTGCCAGGCAGGCCGACACCCCCCAGGGCCGACTTGCGCACTGTATTGCGCGCCTTCTGCGCGGCGATGCGTGCCCGGCGAGCATCGATGGCCTTGCCGGTCACCAGCTTGGCCTCGGTCGGATGTTCTTCGAGCCATTCGCTGAGCCCGCTGTAGGCGGCCTTCTGAACGAGGCTGCGCATAGCGGTGTTGCCCAGCTTTGCCTTGGTCTGACCTTCGAACTGCGGTGCTTCCAAGCGAACGCTCACCACCGCGGTGAGGCCCTCGCGGATGTCATCGCCCTGAAGGTTGTCGTCGTCGGGGCGCAGCATCTTGCGATCACGGGCGTAGTTGTTCATCGCGGACGTCAGCGCCGAGCGGAAACCCTCGGCATGCATGCCGCCCTCGACCGTGTTGATGCCGTTGGCGAAGCTGTGAATGCCATCGGTGTTGAAGCCGGTGTTCCACTGGAAGGCGATCTCCACCTCGTCGCCGTCTTCGGCTGCCGAGAGGAATCCAACCTCGTCGAACAGCGCTTCGGACGACTCATTGAGATGGCGGACGAAGTCGCGGATGCCGCCTGGGTAGCAATACTCGTGGCGGACTGGTTCGGGTCGCCGCTCGTCGGTGAAGCCGATGCAGAGGCCGGCGTTGAGAAACGCCATCATCTGCAGCCGCTCGGTCAGGGTCTGGGCCCGGAATTCGACGTGATCGAACACCGTCGAATCGGGTTTGAACGTGATGGTGGTGCCGGTGCTGCCCTCAGGCGACGGACCGATGTCGGTCAGCTCGCCGACCGGCTCGCCTCCATCGCGGAACTGCAGCTTCCAGCGCCGGCCATCCCGATCGATGACGGCTTCCAGTTCGGAGGACAGGGCGTTCACCACGGACACGCCGACGCCGTGCAGCCCGCCCGACACCTTGTACCCGGTGCCGCCGAACTTGCCGCCGGCGTGCAGCACCGTCAGGACCACCTCGGCGGCCGACTTCTCGGGATACTGCGGATGAGCCTCGACGGGGATGCCGCGACCATTGTCGGTGACGCTGCACGTGCCGTCTGCTCGCAGGGTGACTTCGATGGAGCTGCAGTGCCCTGCCATTGCCTCGTCGACGGCGTTGTCCACCACCTCGTAGACGAGATGGTGAAGACCTCCGGGGCCGGTCGAGCCGATGAACATCCCAGGACGTTCACGGACCGGCTCGAGACCCTCGAGCACCGTGATCGCATCGGCGTTGTAGTCGCCGGCAACGATGTCGTCAGCGCCGCCTGCACCCACCATGCCGTCGCCGGTGCGTGCCGACGCGGGTGCCAGGGTCGTGTCGGTCACAGTGCGGCCAGTCTACCGGACGGGGGGCGATTCTCGGTGAAGGAGCACCCGATTCAGTACCAGTAAACCCGCAGGTCAGAGACGTTTTTTGTGTCCAGCTCCAGGATGGACACGGAGGTGCAGCTCAGAGATCGCAACCGCTCCCGATTCGGCGTTCAGCGCGGCCAGAATCCGGTTCGAGTGGTAGCGCAATTCGGTCGCCCAGGCGGGATCGTCGACAACGACCGTCAACCGGCCAGCTTCGAGCCGTTCGGGCTGCGCGTGCACCGCGATGGCCTCGCCGACGGCCTCGGTCCAGCGCTCGTTGAGGTCGATCGCGCGGCCCCGCGAACCGAAACCGGCAGTAACCGCCTTGAGCGAATCGCCGATCGACCGCGGCTCACGGCCGCCTGTTGCGCGACGGCGTTTCTTCATCCTGAGATCACCTCGCCGTCGCGGATCTGGACATGGCTGTGGGCTTCGATTCCGGAAGGAACGTGACCAGTGGCCGAGGTGACCACAGTCTGCGCGGCAGGCAGGCAAGCGACGAGACGTCGGGCCCGGCCTTCGTCAAGTTCGGAGAACACGTCATCCAACAGCACAACCGGCTCGATCCCGCTGGTCTGCGCTGCATACCGGTGCTGGGCCAACCGCAGCGCCAAGGCAATGCTGCGCTGCTCCCCTTGCGAGGCGTGAGTGCGTGCCGGCAGGCCGTCCAGGCAGATCGTCATGTCGTCGCGGTGCGGGCCCACGGTGGTGGTGCCGCGCCGCAAGTCGTCCGGGCGGGCCTGCGCCAGTGAGGTCGCGAGGCCGCTGTCGCGCCACTCAGCCGCGTAGGACAGTCTCAGACTCGCATCGCATCCGGCGAGCTGGCAGTACGCGTCCTGGGCCGGAGATGCCAACGCTGTGCACAGCGCGTCGCGCCGTTGCGCGATGGCCTCGCCGACGTCCGCGAGCTGCGCATCCCAGACATCAAGCGTTGCGAGGGCCTCGTCGTCGGCGCGATGACCGGTCTGCTTCAGGAGGTTGTTGCGCTGCCGCAGCACCCGCTCGAAATCGAGCCGCTTTGCCCGGTATTCACGGTCAGTACTGGTCAGAACATTGTCGAGCAGCTCACGCCGCACTGAAGGTCCGCCCGCAGCGATCGACAGGTCGGCCGGGCAGAACACCACTGTGCTGACCACATCGGCGAGGTCGCGCAATGACCGGACCCGCTGCCCGTTCACCTGCGCCCGCGATCTGCCGGCCGCTGCGATCTCCATCTCCACCAGGCGCGTCCGGCGCTCTCGCCGGATCTCAGCACGCACGAAGGCCTGATCGCAGCCGGAACGCACCAGCGTCTCCGCACTCGCCCCGCGGAACGAACCCGAGCCATCCAGCAGTGCGATGGCTTCCAGCAGATTGGTCTTGCCGTGTCCGTTGGGCCCGACTACGAGCGTCCGCTCTGCGTCGAGCGGCAGCTTGGTGGACCGGTGGTTCCGGAAATTCTCGATGCTCAGCCAAGCAATGATCACGACACCCGGACGGGCATCAGCAGATACAGGAATTCGCCCTGCCCGGGCGTCCGCAGCACAGCGGGCTTCAGGGCATCCAGACGCACCAGCTCGACAGTGTCGCCGCCAGCCGCGTCGAGCCCTTCGATGAGGTAGTCGGGATTGAAGGCAACAGTGGTCGGCTCTCCCTCGTAGCTGGCATCAACTTCCTCGCTCGCGCTGCCGACATCCTGACTGATGACCGTCAGTTCGATGCTGTCAGGACGCAGCTCCATTCGCAGCGGCGCATTGGTGTCACGGGCCAGCAGGCGCAGCCGGCGTGCTCCGTCAAGCAACGCAGCTCGGTCTACCTCCAGCCGGTTGTCGTGAGAATCGGGAATCAACGGCTCGTAGCTGGGGAAGTCACCCGCGATGAGACGGCACGTCACCTGGGCCGATTGAGCATCGTCACTGACTTCGAAGGAGACCTCCCGTTCTCCGAGCCGCATGGTCACGTCTTTGCTGGAATCGAGGATGCGACCCAGTTCCTCCAGAGCCCGAGACGGCACCAGTACCTGCTGTCCTGGGTCGAGCACCTGAGCCTCGGGCAGGTCCCGCAGGGCGAGCCGGTACGAGTCGGTCGCCACCAGCCGCAATCCGTCGCCGCGAGCCGCCATGAGCACACCGGTCAGGATCGGCCGGGCATCATCCGAACTTGCTGCGCGGACCACTTGGCGGAAGGCCTGTGCCAAGTCGCCAGCGGGCACCGTGACGTCGTCTCCCGTCGGTCGCGGAAGGGTGGGGAAATCGGCAGTCGGCAGCGTCCGCACGGAGAACTGCGCTCTCGCGCTGGTGATCTGGACTTCGTCATCGTGAACCTGAACATCCACTTCGCCCGGAGGCAACGCTCGAGCGATGTCGGTCAGCAGCCGGGCCGGCACCACGGCTTCGCCCTCCGCCTCCACTGCCGTACGCAGCTGCGTACGAACAGTGAGATCGAGGTCGGTGCCCGTGACCGTCAGACCCTCACTGTCGGCTCGCAGGTGCAATCCAGTCAGCACGAACAAGCCGCCGCCGCGCACATTGACCCCCCGACTCGCCAAAGTCAGCTGGTCGACCAGTGCGTCTCGTTCAATGCGCAATTTCACGGGCAGTTCTCCTTGGCCGTGCAAGACCGATGAGACAGATCATCCTCAATGAGAAGGTTGAGACTTATTCGGTAGTGGTTGTAGGGGCTGTGAATTGTGGATATCCAGCCGTTGTCGCAGATCAGCGCCACGTGGCCTGTCAACAGTCTTGCCTGCGCGTCCACAGTTGCACCCTTCCTTTTCTTGCACGGCCGGCGCGATCGTGGAAAAGCACGACTTTTCCCGAGGTTTGTCGAGAACTTTTCCACTCATTGTCCACAGCGTGTGGAGACACCCTAGATCCAGTCACCGGCCCCGCAGCGGACAGCACCCGGCGGATCAGCCTCAAGCAGCCCGAACGCGCGCTATCAGTTGAGCGACCTGGTCGTACACCTTGCGTTCAGCAGGCAGCAGGCTGTTGATTTTCTTGACGGCATGCATGACGGTCGTGTGATCTCGCCCGCCGAAGACACTGGCAATCGCCGGGTAACTCAGGTCGGTGAGTTCCCGCATGACGTACATGCTGATCTGGCGAGCGTTGACCAGGCCTTGCTGACGGCGCTGGCTGGTGAGCTCACTCACGTCGTAGCCGAACATGTCTGCGGTCATGTTCAGAATCCGGTCGGTAGTGATCGGCGTCTCCTGCGGCTCACGGACATCGCTCAGGATCTGCTGTGCCATCTCCAGCGTGACAGGATTCCTGGTGAGGCTGGCGTACGCCGTGACGCGCACCAGCGCGCCCTCGAGTTCGCGGATGTTGTTCGTGATGAGATGTGCGATGTGCTCGAGCACTTCATCGGGCACATGGCCGTGCTCAGTCTTCTTCCGCAAGATGGCCACTCGGGTTTCGAGATCGGGCGGCTGGATGTCAGTGATCAAGCCCCATTCGAATCGGCTGCGCAGGCGATCCGACAGAGTGGAGATACTGCGAGGCGGGCGGTCGGAAGAGATCACGATCTGGCGACCGGCGACATGCAACGAGTTGAACGTGTGGAACAGTTCCTCCTGCAGGCCTTCCTTGCCCTCCATGAACTGAATGTCATCGAGCAGCAGCACATCGAGTTCGCGGTAGCGCCTCTTGAACGCCGGCGTCGTGTTCGTGCGGATGGCTTCGATGAACTCTGAGAGAAAGGTCTCCGTAGAGACGTATCGGACACGATGCCCCGGCAGGGTGGTGCCGAGGAAGTTCACAATGGCCTGCAGCAAGTGGGTCTTGCCGAGGCCGGTGCCGCCGTGAATGAACAGGGGGTTGTAGGCGATGCCGGGGGTCTCGGCAACTGCAAGTGCCGCCGCCTGCGCGAACCGGTTGCTGCTGCCAGTGACGAAACTCTCGAAGGTGTACCGGGGATTGGTGATGTCAACGCCCGGCACTCTGCGAGGCGTTGCGCTGGTATCTGACGCCGGCGTCTCGGTGACGGCGCTCTCGATTTCTGCCGGCGGGCGGGCGGAACCGGTCGCAGGGTGCCAGGTCTCGTCGTCGCCCGGGCTCGCAGCATCACCTTCGGGCGTCGCGTCCACGTCGTGCGGGTCTGCATCGGTGCCGTTGGCGCTGTCCAGATCGCCGAGCTCGGGACGGGTCTCGATCTCATAGGTCTGGGGGCGTACGGGCAGTTGCTCGAAGGCGGCGTGAAGCATGGGGATGTACCGCCGCTGGATGCGATCTCGGATCATGTTGCTCGGCGCGATCAGCACGGCCAGTTCCGTGTCGATATGCAGTGCCTGCAAGTGGCGGAAGTAGCCCAGCCAGAGCGCGTCGGACACGGTCGCTCGCAGAATGTCACGGCACTGCGACCACAGCTCGTCGGTATTCGCGCGGGTGGTCTCGGGCGCTGCTGGTGCGGTACCGGAAGTCATATGAGCAGCCGGAGATGTATCCGAAGCCACATGAGCAGCCGTCAGGGAATCCTCCGAGTGCGAGATGTGGTGCTGATCCTCAGGTTCATGCGCTGTGGCACCTGCCTGCGGAGTACTCACCACGACAACCTCGTTCGCCTCTGTCCGTCGTGCACCCGGGGAACCTGTTGTTCGCCTGCGGGGCACCAAGCGGCATCCGGTGGTCGGAACCTATGGCCGCGTCGGTACTGCTGCAAGCGCGTCTTTGGGCGTCTGCACCCTGTGCGACTTGACGGGGGCTTGGCAGTTCAGCGACAGGTCCCTAACACCCGCATAACAAGGGGATGACATCGAAGTTTGCTGCTCTGGTGACGAGCGCTGTCGCCGGTGTCCGGCACGCCGGAGACGGCTCGGTGCGCGAGCGCCGGCCGTCGTCGCGCGCGCTCGGGCCGACACCGACGCGCGGAAGGCGTGCCTCACCGCGCATCGAAGGGGACCGGCACCCGTAGGCTGTCAGTGCTCTCGGGTCGACACCCGGGCACGCTCCGGCCGCCGCACCGCATTTCGCGGACCTGCCCGCGGCCTGAACTTCCAGGAGGCTGCAGCGTGAAGCGCACGTACCAACCCCATAACCGCAGACGGGCCCGCCGCCACGGCTTCCGCCATCGCATGTCCACTCGTGCGGGCCGGGCGATCGTGAACGCTCGCCGACGCAAGGGCCGGCAACGGCTGAGCGCCTGATCGATTCGTGCCGCAGCAGGGCCGACTTCGCAGCACTGCGCCGCGGTCGTCGATTCGACAGCGAGCTGCTGTGGTTGACCTTCTCGGCCGACCGCAGTCTGAGCGGGCCGCGCGTGGCGTTTGCGCTCAGCCGACACCGGGGTACTGCAGTGGTGCGCAATCGACTTCGCCGCCGGCTGAGAGCACTGTTTCGCGAATTCGCAACCGATCTGGCGCCCGGCCGCTATCTCGTCGGCGTGCGCGTGGCAGCATCGATGCTGACCTACCGGCGGACTCGAGCCGAATTGACGCGATTGCTGTCAGCCGCCGGAGCCCTGAGCGACTCGGGCAGCAGCCGACCGTGACATCGGGGCCGCTCGCTCGGGTGCTGATCGCCGCGGTCAAGCTGTATCGAACACTCCCCCGCTCACGACTGCCGTCGTGCCGCTTCGATCCGACGTGCTCGCAGTACGCGCTCGACGCCCTGCGCACATGGGGTGCGGCACGCGGCGGCTGGCTGGCATTCCGGCGCATCTGCCGTTGCCACCCCTGGGGCGGCTGGGGCTACGACCCGGTGCCGGAGGCGGACGATCAACCTCGTCGAGATCACCGTGCGGTCGCGACGACGGGACTCTTGGAGCACTGATGTTCGACTGGGCTGACCCGATATTCGACGGCATTGCCGGCGTCATGGCGTGGTTCTATTCGCTGGTCAACGACTACACGTTTGCCATCGCGATGCTCACGCTGGCGATCATGCTGCTGTTCACCCCGCTCACCCTGCGGGGTGCCCGCTCGATGACGAAGATGCAGGCGCTGCAGCCGGAAATGGCTCAGCTGCGCAAGAGGTTCGCCGGCGATCGCCAGAAGCTCAACGAAGAAATGATGAAGCTGTACCAGTCCCATGGGGTGAGCCCCTTGGGCGGCTGCTTGCCGAACCTGGTGCAGATCCCGATCTTCATCGTGCTGTACCGCGTCATCTGGAACCTGCGCATACCCGATGACAACCTCGCACTGCCGGAGGGCGAGCGTTTTCCCCGCAATCTGAGTCCTGATTCGCAGATGTACGAGGACATCGTCGCTGCTGGCGGCGAGATGCGGTCCTTGGGAATGGACTTGTCGGAGACGGCAAAAGATGTGGTCCAGGCAGACTTCGTCGAAGGGTTGCCGTACCTGGGACTCATCGCGGTGACGTTCCTGCTGGCTTGGCTCCAGCAGCGCCAGATGGCGGCGCGACGTGGCAACGCGGCCATGCCGAACCGCCAGATGGAAATCATGATGAAGTACCTGCCGTTCATGCTGCCGGTCTTCAGCTTCTTCGTGCCGGCAGCGCTGGTGCCCTACTTCATCGTGTCCAGCATTTACCGGATGCTGCAGCAGGCGTTCATACACGCCAGGATGAAGCCGCCCGCGCCGCTCGTGGGTGCCGATTCAGATGACGACGTCATCGAGGCCGAGACAGTCCCGGAGCCAGAGCCGCCGCGTCAAGTGCCGAATCAGCGCTCGCGCAAGGCCCTTGATGCCGAGGCGGAGCGCCGAGCGGAGCGTGAGCGTCGCCGCGCAGAGCGACGCGAGAGCTCACAGAACTCGTCGGGCGACGGCGCACCAACGCCTGCGCAGCCGGAACCTTCTGCATCTCCCACGATTCGCCGGACTCGCTCATCGGAAGAACGAGTTGTCGATGCGCGCAAGCGAGCACGTCGAAGCGCTGGCTCCTCAAATCAGGATCAAGACCGGCATCAGACCCGCGAGCGCGGCCGGCGGCGCGGGCGTGCCGAACCAGAGCCGGAATCGAAGCCCATCCAGAGTCGCCGTACCTCAGGAGACGGCAGGACCCGCAATCGCCGCAAGCGATGAACGCACCGACAACTGCTGCGGAGAGTTAGGCGCTGCGTCGTGGAGTGGATCGTGATGACCGGCCACACCGTTGCGGAGGCGCGTGATCGCGGCCTCGATGCGCTCTCGGTCGCTGTTGAGGATGCGGATATCGAGATCCTGGCTGAGCCGGGCCGCTCGCACTGGGGGTTTCGACGCCGACCTGCTCGCGTTCGCATGCGAGTACGGCCGACTGGACCGCCGCCGCGAGTGGGCGACCAGCGCCGCGACCGCCGCAGATCCCGCCGCCGCTCAACCGGCGGCAATCGCAACGCACACCGACGGCAGGATTCCGGACAAGGTCAGCGCGGAGGCGGGAAGTCCTCGCGCCGCCGTTCCCGTTCCGGCCGCCGATGATCTAGAGCTGTTCAGCCGGTCAACGGGTGCCGCTGCTTTGCGATCTTGAGCTTCAACCGCTTGTTGGGCGACATCGAAGGAAATGGGCTGATCTTCAGCTTGTAGTTCGATGGGGATATCTCAAACGTGAAGTAGTGCGCGAGCATCAACAGGCTCAACAGCATCTGGAGCTCCACCATGTGCGAACCAAGACAGCTATGCGTGCCGAGGCCGAAAGGCGCGTAGCCCGGTGTTCGGTGTTCACCGCGTGAGGGCAGATAGCGATCAATGTCGAAAGTGAACGGATCCGGAAAGACATCGTTCATGTAGTGCGGTGCAGTCGTGGCGATGAACACCTTGGAGCCGACCGGCAATTCGTAGTCTTCGACGACGCATGCGTTCATCACCGTGCGGATCGACATCGGCACCGTTGGCCACAGCCGCAAGCACTCCATGATGAAACGTCGAGTGACGTCAATAGCGGGGGAGTTCAAGTCTTCTGCCAACGGATCTCCGTTGCCAAACAAGGCATCCGCTTCCGCCTGAATGCGTTCATACAGATCCGGTTGAGACACCATCGCATGCAAGATAAAGCTGAGCTCATCTCCTGCATACATACCCGCCAGTACCGGTGCCGAGAAGGTAAAGCTGAGATTTGACTCAGGCACGAAAATTGGATCGCTGCTGTGCAAGCTGAGAACGTCATCGGCAAGATCGCGTGGACAGCCAACCCTCTGCGCCGCCGTATGCGACTCCAGGACGCGATCATATAGAACGTCGACGACCCGCTTCTTTCGTTTCATACGCGGCGTATAGAGCATGAAGTTCGGCAAGACATTGACGACTTGGGTCATGAGCACGCGGGATTTATATGCGATCAGATCGTCGATGACGTCATCGGCTTCAATGCTGGCGAGGAAGGGCGTGACCTGAGCGCCAGCGAAGCCACGGCACATGGACACAGCGCCCAAGGTGTCGCCGACTGTCCAATTGCTCATATACGTTCGCGCATGCTGATACACCGTCTCGAGCTGCTGCTCGAATCTTGCTCGGCCGTAACCCGCGCGCAGCGATTTACGCATGCGGAAGTGATCTGCACCGTCCAGCGCAGGCAGCAGCCCAGAAGCGTGATACGCAGTTTCGAGACCTCGCAGATAGTCGCTCGACCTGAGATGCATGCGGCCCTGACGGTGAACCCAACGATTGACGCGAGGGCCTGCCAAGAAGGTGATTTCTCGCTTGGAAAACAGGGGTTTGAGCCTGAAGACAGGACCGAACTCTTCAGTCAATTGCGCATAGACGGCAGGGATGTTCCCGCGAAGGAAGTGGCGATTGAGCAGCAGCTTGTTCAGCGGCAGCTTGGGTATCGACTTCGTCAGGGCGGAGCTTCTGAGCAGCGATGCCACCAGGTTGTGCGCAACGGCATCTGCGATGGCCCTGCCGATCAGATCCATCTGGCAGATGAGCTGGACTCGCTCCTCCGCTTCGTCGTCGAGCTCAAAGATGAAGCGCAGAACATCGCAGGTGTGGGCGAGGCCGATGATGATGACATCTCTCGGGCTGGGAATCTCGCCCAGCAAGATCGATCTGCCTATGCGCGTCTTGATGAACTGGGCAGCCGTGTCGTCGTCATCGCTGGCGAAGAAATCGCTGTGCCGGGCCGCTGCGGTCAAGCTCCAGAAGTCGCCTTCGTGATGCTCGAGGATCCCAAGTCTGACCAGTTGTTCCAAGGCCAAGTCGATCATCATCTCGGCGCGAGGCGCGAGGCGCTCCACCCAGTACTGGGCACCGTGCTGATTGGGCTCGCTCGCGATCTGCTGGAGTGCGAGGTCCAGGATCGGCTTGCCGGTCGGCGTGGAGTCCAGCAGGATCAGCGATTCCATGTCGGTGTCGATTCGCGCCTGCAGCGAGAGCTCGGCCAGCGCGGCGCCGGCCATGGCGCAATTCAGGTGCCAACCGGGAACCTGGTGGAAGTACCCGCTCTCTTCGCTGAGCAGCACCAGGATGAGCTCCTCGGTCAGGTCGAGCGGCTGCGTAGCGGTGACCTTCGTCGATGCTGTCGATGAGATAGTCAAGTGACGCTCCTGGTCACGCGGGCACCGTGGTCAGCCCAGCGTTCGGGAAGATCATCTCAAGTGTACGGATAGTTATTGGTACGGGGTGCAGCACCGGCGCTTCTCGAAGGCGTCGATCATCCGGTCTAGCCTGCCGGCATCGCTTCGGATAGAGAGCGTGTCTCGATGACCGCCAGACCCCAGCAGGAAGCAAACGTTAGTTCGCTCCCACCATTTCCGGAAGGCTGGTTCTTCATCGCGACGCGCGACGCCGTGCAGAAGGCGGGATTGATTCAGCGGACGTGGATGGGCACCGAGATCATCGTCTGGTCTGATCCGGCCGGTCAGATCTGCATCGCGACATCGGTATGTCCCCACTTGGGCTCCGATCTGGGACCTGATGCCGGTGCGAAAGTCGTCGGCGGGAGACTCATCTGCCCCTTTCACGGGTTTGAGTTTGAGGCCAGCGGGCAGTGCGTGGCCACGCCATCTGGCGCGCCCGCCCGTTCCGCCAAGCTGGACCTCTTCGAAGCCTGTGAGATCGAAGGCCTGATCTTCGGCTGGCGGGGCCTCGGAGGACGATCCTCGCAGTGGCAATTGCCCGATGTTCCTGAAACCGACGACGATTGGACCGATCTGCAGATTCGGACGATTCGTTTCGCTGGCCATCCCCAGGAGACCAGCGAGAATTCGGTGGACATTGCTCACTTGAGCTGCATCCACGGGTACCACAACGTCACCAACGACGCGCCGGTGCTGGTCGACGGGCCCCGACTCGAGAGCCGGTTCAGTTTCTCGACGACCCGGAAGATTGCCAAGCTCGCCCGGTTGACCATGGACGTGTCAGCCATCGCACAGGTGGTCGGGCTTGGCTACTCGTTCGTGCAGTTCCAGGAGCACTCCATCGGCCTCGATGCCCGTCTCTGGGTGTTGGCGACGCCTGTTGACGGCACGCTGATCGATATGTCCATCGTGTCGAGGATGCGCCCGCTGCACAAACCCAAGCGTTCGATCGCCGGACTCAGCTTCTTGCCCACGCGGATGCGGGCGCCGATCATCAACAAGTTCATAGCGGATCTGCAGATCGGCGAGGTCAAGCAGGATGTGGTGATCTGGAGTCGCAAGCACTACGTACCACGCCCCCGGCTGGTGAGCACCGATGGCGAGATCATGAAGTACCGGGCGTACTGTGCACAGTTCTATCCCGGCGAGCGCGAGTGCGAGCCGTCCCGACTCTGAACTCCTCGGTCGGCAGCAAGGTGCGTCGCGAATCTCAGGGGTTCCGCGTCGGCAGACCCCTAGGCTGAGCACGGCCCACATCGCGCGAGCAATCCAATAGCAGCGCCCGTGGACTCATACCGCCCGATGTGCGGCGGGCCCCTACGCATGCGTGCCCGATCAGAGGTGATGAAGATGACAGGTGAGACAACGACAGCCGAACAGCAAGTCCTGGTGCAGGAGTTCTTGGACGGTCTGGTACAAGCGTTCGGTATCGAGGCCACAGCGGTGCCGGTCACAGCAGACGACGACAGCTTCGAGATCAATCTCGAGGGTGAGAACGAAGCGCTGGGACTGTTGATCGGACCGCGCGGCCGTCACGTGGTTGCGCTCCAGGAGGTCGCAAAAACCATGCTGCAGCGCAGGCTGCCGGGTGTGCGTCGTGCGCGAGTGAGAGTGGATGTGGGCGGCTACCGGCAGCGGCGTCGCGAAGCACTCGAGGCGTACGTCCGTGAGCTCGCCGATGCCGTCGTGGAACGCGGAACGGAACGTGGGCTCGAGCCGATGAACGCGGCCGATCGCAAGGTTGTGCATGACACCGTCAACGAGATCGTCGGCGTCGACACGATCTCGGTGGGCGATGAGCCTCGCCGGCGCGTTGTGCTGGTGCCGTCCGGCTCGACCGACGCTCCCAGCCAGAGCGACGAGGCGTAGTCTCTCCGGCTGATCAGAAGAGCGGTCGCTTCCGGATCTGTTTCCAGGTCCGGGGGTATGCCGGATCGGCCGCCGCCAGGCACTCCAGTTCCGCAAACGTCGGTATGTCTGCGGTTCTCCGCACGAACCGCATCCCGAGCTGAGCGAGAGCATCACTCGGCCAGCGCGTCTCACCGCCGTTCGGCGGCTCGCTGACCACGAGCCTGCCGCCCGCGCGCAACAGGCCGGCACTGCACTCTGCGACCGCTGCTGGGGGACCGAACGCCCGGCTGACGACGCCGTCATAGACAGAGCGATGCTGGGGCAGGTGAGCGAGTTCGGCGGCATCGCCGAGGGCGATCGAGACTCGCCCAGCGAGCTGGAGGTCCTGAACAGCAGTCTTGAGAAAGTCGGCCCGCCGCTGTGATCGATCCAGCAGCACCAACTCGATGTTGGGCAGCTCCAGGGCCATCACGAGTCCGGGCACTCCCCCACCGCTCCCGAGATCGCACCAGCGTTGACCGGGCTTCGGTTGAGCGGCCGCGTGGTGGGCTCGTGCGTGCACCACATGGGCCAGGAGGTCACCCGGGCCGAGAAATCCTTGTTGTTGGCCGTGTCTGAGCACGGCAACGAGGCGTTCTTCTGCCACGGCCATGATGCGGGGAACCGTATCTCACATGTTTCACGTGGAACACTGCCGCCCCCGCAGTGGGTTCACGGCTGGCCTACGCTGATCCTCGGGCGTCGATGAACGGAAAGTACATGGGTCGGATCATTGCGGTGACGAACCAGAAGGGCGGCGTCGGCAAGACGACGACGGCCGTCAATCTGTGTGCGGCACTCGCCGAGGGGGGCCAGAAGACGCTGCTCGTCGACATGGATCCGCAGGGCAACGCCGCTACTGGAGCCGGCATCGATCCGCGCGCTGTGGACACTTCGATGTACCAGGTGCTGCTTGGCTCGGCAGAGATCGTCGACTGCATCCAGCCGACCGGCATAGCGCACTTTGACGTGGCACCAGCACGGTTAGAGATGTCTGGCGCGGAGATAGAACTCGTGTCGGCATTCAGTCGCGAGCTGAAACTCCGGCACGCTCTCGCCCCGATCCTTGACGATTACGACTACATCTTCGTTGACTGTCCGCCGTCGCTCGGACTCCTGACCGTCAACGCGTTGAGCGCGGCGGTCGAGATCCTGGTGCCCGTCCAGTGCGAGTACTACGCGCTCGAGGGATTGGGCCAGCTGCTGCACAACGTGGAGATGGTGCGTCAGGGCCTGAATCCCGCCCTCGTCATCAGTGCCATCGTCATGGTGATGTACGACGCCAGGACTCGGCTCGCGGCGGAAGTGGTCTCCGATGTGCGACGGCACTTCGGTGATCGGGTGTGCCGGGTGGTGATCCCGCGGACGGTGCGGTTGTCCGAGGCGCCGAGCGTCGGGCAACCGGTGACGGTGTACGCGCCTAACAGCCGCGGCGCCGTGGCCTACCGAGAGCTCGCCCGGGAGATTCATGAGCGCGGCGGGCAGATGGAGGCAGCCGGCGCCCGAGTGGCTCATCAGCCCGTTTCGAATGAGGACTGGGAGCAGCCGCAGGCATCTCCGGCTGGCGTCTCGCCGATCAGTCGTGAAGGAGCTCCTACATGAATGCCCAACGAGGACTCGGGCGAGGGCTGGGCGCGCTGATCCCCACCGGTCAATCGGCCTATCGCGAGGTGCCCGTCTCGGCAGTCGAAGTCAATCCGCTCCAACCCCGGCAGCACTTCGACACTGCAGCACTGGACACCTTGGCAGATTCGATTCGCCAGATCGGGGTCTTGCAGCCGATCGTCGTGCGTGAGACGGGCATCATCGGCCGCTTCGAGATCATCGCGGGCGAGCGGCGCTGGCGAGCGGCGCGCAGCATCGGCCTGGACACCATTCCGGTCGTCGTGCGCGCCGCGGACGACGAATCCAGTCTGACCCACGCTCTGATCGAGAACGTTCACCGAGCGGATCTCAATCCTCTGGAAGAGGCGGCCGCGTACCGGCAGCTCATTGATGATTTTGGTGTCACCCACGATGAGCTCGGACGTCGCATGGGTCGCAGCCGGGCGGCGGTCACCAACTCGCTCAGGCTCTTGTCGTTGCCGGTGAGTGTGCAGCGCTACCTGCTGGACGGAGAACTCACTGCCGGACACGCTCGAGCGCTGCTCGGTTGCGATGACCCCGTCGAGCTCGAACTGCTCGCGGAGCGCGCCGTGGATGAAGGCTGGTCAGTACGCACGGTGGAGGAGGAGGTTCGATCCCTCGGCGCGCCATCTGAACGCGAGTCGAAGCCGGATCAACCGATCGACGGGCCGGCTGCGCTGGCTCCAGCCGCTGACGATCGTCCGGCAGCGGTGCTGGAGGTCGAATCCGCCCTTGCCGCCGCTCTCTCGACTGCCGTCGAGGTACAACTCGGCCGCCAGGGGGGCCAGATTGTCATCAGATTCGCTGATATGGAAGATCTCGGCCGGCTCTATGAGGCGTTGACCGACAACCTTCGGGCAGCCCTTGAAGGTTGAGTGTTGTTTGCGAGCAAACTCAAGCTTTGGATGACAGCGGCACTGGTGCCACGATTCGCAGCCTCAATCTGAACTTGTTGTCCACTAGCTGTGGACAACATGGGGAGAAGATTGCGCCGTTGTCTGTCGAGTCAGGCGGCGGGCTGATCAGCGAGCAGATCGCGGGTCGATTGAGCGACGATGTCGGCCACTTCCCGGTTTCGTTCAAGCAGTGCGTCGATGCGCTCGAACCTGCACAGCACGGCAGGCATGGCACTCTCGCGCAGCATCGGGAGCCCCATGCCGTTCGTTGCAATGGGGCCGAATATTGGTTCCAATCCATCCGCGATGTCGGTGGCAAGTTTCTGACCGGCGCGGCTCACGAAGTGGCGACCCTGGAAATAGCTGACTGAGGGCGCGGCCGGCTTGACCTCGAAGCCGATGTAGACGGCGGCACCGAATCGGTTGACCTGTGCGGCTTGTGTTGACCAATCAGGATGGTGAACGGTCAGCACTTCGGCTCCGTTGCGCCCGATCTCGCGTCGCACTGACGCCGTGACGGGTTCGAGGCCGCCGGCTTCGCCCACGGCGATGCGCCGTCCGATCAGCTGGCCGCCGGCGGACTCCAAGCGCTGCCGTTCAGTGATGTGGGCGACGACCGATGCGTCGCCGAGTGGCCTCACCAGCTGCTGCAGCGTCTGCAGTGTTCGGCCACCGCAGACGCCGTCACCGCCCAAGCTCATATTCGTCTGGAAATCGGCGAGTGCTGCAGCGGTCAGTGGGCCCCAGATCCCATCGATACGTCCGACAGAAAAACCCAGCGTGCTGAGCATTCGTTGTACCTCGGCAACGTCATCGCCCCGCAGGTGCGGAGTGCGCAGGTACAGAAAACGGTCTCCCAGCCGCTGGCCCGCCTCGATCAGCAGTCCCCAGGTTTCAGGGCCGCAGATGCCGTCGACATCGATAGACCGCTGTGCTTGGAATGCCTTGACAGACTCAGCCGTCACCGAGTCGAAGATGCCGGTGACCGGGCCGTGCCAGTGACCAGTCGCGGTCAGCCGATGCTGGAGGTCTCGAACGTGCGGACCTGCCGCGCCGACGCCGAATGGTCGGATCAGAGGAACTCGCCGATCTCGGCCAGCAGGGCGCTCTTCGGCTTGGCGCCGACGAGCCGCTTGGCCGGTTCGCCGTCCCGGAACATGATGAGCGTCGGAATGCTCATCACCTGGTAGCGCATGGCCAAGTCGGGACTCTCGTCGACGTTGACCTTGGCGATGCGGATGTTGTCGTGCTCCGAGGCGATCTCCTCGAGAATGGGGGCAATCATCTTGCACGGCCCGCACCACTCGGCCCAGAAATCCACCAGCACGGGGCTGTCAGCACTTCCGACGGTCTCGTCGAATGTGCTGTCGTCCAAGGTGGAAATACCTTCGGCCATCGCTGGCTCCTCATCTCGTGTTTGCCGCGAGGTTATCGCTGCGGTCTCGTCTGACGGCGGTGGACGCCGGTTGCTTCCCGCTCTTGTTCGCTGCGCTCACGGGCCGCTCGGGCCACGGCTTCGCCTCGGGTCTCAGTGACCTTGGGCTTCGAGCCATCGCTCGGCGTCGATGGCGGCTTGGCAGCCCGAGCCGGCCGCTGTGACTGCTTGGCGGTAGTAATCGTCTTGTACATCGCCGCACGCGAAGACGCCTTCGATGTTCGTGCGCGCGCTGCCGGCCTCGGTCACGAGATAGCCGTTGGGCTTGCGGTCGAGCCAATTCGCGAACAGTTCGGTGTTCGGTCGATGCCCGATCGCGATGAACAGGCCTGAGATGTCGAGCGGTGAACGCTGCCTGGTCTGAGTGTCCTCGAGCATGACGCCCTCGAGGCGCTCGTCACCCAGGATCTCCACCACCTGCCGGTTCCACAAGAACTCGATCCGCTCGTTGGCGAAGGCCCGATCCTGCATGATCTTCGAAGCGCGCAACTCGTGGCGTCGATGCACGACGTACACCTTTGCTGCGAATCGTGTCAGGAAGGTGGCCTCTTCGAGTGCGCTGTCGCCGCCGCCCACCACCGCGATCTCCTGACCCCGGAAGAAGAAGCCGTCACAGGTGGCGCAAGTGGACACGCCGTGACCGATGAGACGCTCCTCGTTGGGCAGCTCGAGCAGCAGGCTCTGCGCTCCGGTGGACACGATCACCGTGCGTCCGCGATAACACGTATCGCCAACCCATATTGAGAACGGTTGTTCGCCAAAATCGACCTTAGTGGCTTTAGCGGTGAGAAATTCTGCACCGAAGCGTTCTGCCTGAGCCCGGAAGCTGGCCATCAGGTCAGGTCCGAGAACGCCATCGGGGAATCCGGGATAGTTCTCGACATCGGTGGTCAGCATGAGCTGTCCGCCCGGCTGGTCACTGGTGGAAGATGGCTCGCCCTCGATCACGAGCGGCCGCAAGTTTGCCCGCGCGGTGTAGATGGCAGCAGTAAGGCCGGCCGGACCGCTCCCGACGATAATGACGTCGCGTGGAGCGGCGTCTGGGGGCCCGGCGTCGCGAGAGCCAGCGCTGCTGCTCACGTTTCCCTCGCCGTGCGCGGTCGCCGCCTGGACCAGGCCCATGCTCCGGCACCGCCGAATACGCCGCCGGCGATCAGGTGCGCGGACCACACGTCGCCCGGCACTGCGATGTCGAGTGCCCTGATCGCCGCAATTGCCAGCAGCGCCACGACTCCGACCGCTGCGGTGATGATCACCAGGCCGTACACCAGTGCTCGCGCGGCCGTGATCAGCGGTCCGCTCGTCCGGGCCCGCACGGCGTCGACGGCATCGGCGAACCGAGCGACGGCTGCGTCGATGCTGTCGTCGGGCGTCTCGCCGGAGCCCTTCGAGCGCTTCGAGATCATCGGCGGAAGCCTAGAGCGAGCGCCGATGGGTCCGCCTTCCCGTTGTCGCACCTGTCGCTTCCCGCTCTTGTTCGCTGCGCTCACGGGCCGCTCGGGCCACGGCTCGGCCTCTTGGAAGCATCTTGGCTTCACCTCTAGGGCGTGACGGCGTCGGTGCTGGGCGGTGCTTCGGCCCCGCTGATCGTGGTGGCGACCTCGATGCGGGAAACCGTGACCCGATGCCCGCCGTTGGGCAGCTCGTCGCCGAGATCGGTGATCCATACGAGCAGAGCAGCGGCCTCGGCAGCGGGCACCTCCAGCGTTGTGGAACCGGTGATGTCCTGCGCTGTCGCAACTGGGTTTCCCCAATCGATCAGCGTGCGATTGCGCTCGCTTGATGCATACAGTTCGAAGGACCACCCGACAGTGGGGGAATCGATCACCAAGCGCTCGACCGAGTGCGGCTCGTCGCCGTACAGCACGACGATCAGCCCGACACCGTCCTTGAGCCCGCCGAAGTCCCGGGTGTTGTAGCGAGCGGTACTCCAGCCGGTACTCGGATCGCCGTCATTGATGAAGATGAGGCGTTCAGGATGCTCGATCCGGTCGTCGCCGGCCGGGTCGAAATCGGTGATCGACTCCAGCAGGATCGGTACGCGACGAACTTGGGTTGTCGTCGGTGCCGGCGGGGCTGTCGGCACCGTCTGCGGCGCGGCAGTCACCGCGGTTGCGGTCGCCGTTGCCGACGGCACCACCGTGACGACGGGCTGGGTACCAGCGGCTGGGACCGTAGTCACCGGGGGCGGCGGCGATTCCGTGGCCGGTTCGGACGGCTGCCCGGTGACCAACGCGACGCCGACGAGCGTGGCGGCTGCTGCCACCAGAATGCCGACCGGTGCAAGCCAGTGCCGTTCTGCCTGCCATACCGACCTGCGATCAGTGCCGGCACCGTCGGTTGCCGGCAGCTCGTCGACGACTGACCGCAGTGCGAGCAGCATCGACGGAACATCGGGCCACGGATCCGATGCACTGATGGCCCTTGCCAGAACCGGGGCTACGACATCAGGCACAGCTGGGTCGAGTTCCCAGGTGCCGTCGGGTCGCCGCTGTGGCGCCGCCCCGACGATGAGCCGGTGCGCGAGCACAGCGATCGATGCCAGATCAGCGCGCCGTGTGGCGGGAATGGTGACGGCATCGTCGGTGGGCGGGCCGTTGAGAATGACCCAGCCCACCTCAGCGCGCCACCCGATGTACTCGGCGTCGACGCCGCCGTGGGCGAAGCCCGCGCTGTGCAGGACAGCCAGCGCCTCGGTCACCGCGATGACGATGCGGATCGCCTCGGTCGCGGCGAAGCGCCTGGTGTCTCCGTTGGGTGCCGCGAGCTCGTCAGTGAGCATTCTCGTGGGCAGCTGCTCGGTGACGATCGCAAAATGGTCCGCATCGTCATAGGTGTCGAGGATGTGCAGCAGACCGTGGTGCTCCACCCGAGCCAATGCCTTGGCCTGCAGGCGCAGGCGGTGACCTATCTCACTGTCGGCAGTTGCGCGGCGGATCGTGACCGGTCGATTGAGCGTGCGATCCAAGCCGGACCACGTCTCGACCGCGCCCGGCTGCAGCAGTTCGTGCCGCTCGTACCGTTCGTTCGAGCCGGTGTCGGTCACTCCTTCGTAACGAAGACCACGCCGATGGTGCCGACGCCTGCGTGTGCTCCGACGACGGGACCGATCAGCATCACCCTGGGCTCCGTGTCGGTGAGCGGTGCGATCCGTGCCACGAAGTCGTCGACGTCGTCACAGTCGGCGTGCATCACCGCGATCTGGGAGATGTTCGGGCCTTCTGCGTCCACCAGGTCGACCAGGTGCGCGAGTGCGCGAGTGCGCGTTCGCTGCTTGCCCGCCGGCTCGACACGGCCGTCGGTGACCGTGATCAAGGGCTTGATCGACAGCACCGAGCCCAACAGCGATTGCGCAGCGCCGATGCGGCCGCCCTTGCGCAGATTCTCCAATGTGTCGAGAGCGGCGTGAACGCGGACTCGCTGCGCTGTCTCCCGTACGGCATCGGCAATCTGCGACCCATCGGCACCTGTGGCGGCGAGTTCGGCGGCAGCGATGACCAGCAGCCCGAGCCCGGCACTGACCGTTCGACTGTCCACCACATGGCAGGTGAGCCCGCTCGGGAGCTCCGATGCCGCCTGTTGAGCGGCTTCGATCGTTGCAGAGAGATCCCCGCTCAGCGTGATCACGACGACCTCGGCCGCGCCGGCGTCTGCGGCGCGCTGGTATGCCTGCGCAAAGGTGCCGGGGGAGGGAGCGGCGGTGGACGGGAGCTCCTCGCTGGCACGGCAGCGCTTCCAGAAGTCGGCCGTGCTGAGCTCTTCGCGATCGGTGAACGACTGCATGCCGAACCTGATCTCCAACGGAACCACCGTGATGCCAAGGCCTGCAGCGACCTCTTCGCTGAGGTCGCAGGAACTGTCGGTGATGATGTGCACTGGGCCTTGCGCTGTCATTGCGGCAGGTCTCCTTCATGGTCGTTCAAAGACTGGTCAGCGTCGGCATCGGCGCCGCGCGCACGTTGCGCGCGCTCGGGTGTTATGCGGGACAGTTGCGAAGTTAGTGCTCGGGCCGCTGGCAGCCGGAGCGCCAGCCCGCATCCGAGGTGAACTCCCGCCATGGTCAAGCCGGCAATCGCGACTCGCAGCACGGACGGCACTGGTGCCAGCACGAGCGTGACCCCCAGGCCGACCACGAACGTCACGACTGCCGGCACCAGGTGACGTGCAATCGCGCCCCCGAACAGTCGCCCCTCTGGCCAATCGGCCTGGGTCGGCATGCCGGCCCTGGCGGGACGGCGTCGCAGCACCGCTCGACGCAGCAAGCCCAGCTCGACCCAGGCGCCCACCGCCGCACCGAGCGCCAGACCAACCGCGCCCAGGCGGGCCGGCAGCGCCGGATCTGAACGGATCCCCGCATCCAGCAGCGACCATGTGGACTCCAGCGAGAACAGATCGATGTCGCCGAATCCGGTGAGGGCGCCCTCGATCACGAGCACCCGGTCCAGCGGCAGCATCAGTGCCGCGCCGACCGCCAGCGAGACAGCCAGCCGGATCGCTGCGACGGTGGCCGCCGTGCGCGTGTCGCGCGCGGCGAACAGGACGTTCTGGCACAGCCTCGACGCCGCGAGAGGTACCAGTCCGAGCGAGTAGGCACCGAGCACCAGGGCGATCAGGGTGATGTCGTCGTCTGCGATCGCCGTGCGCAGCCCGGCGAGATTGAACACCGAATCGGTGAGCGGGCCGCCGGTCGCGAAGTAGATCGCCACCACGCCGGAAATGCCGAAGGCAGTCGCGCACAGTCGTTCAGACGTGCGCTCGGCAATCGTGGCTGGCTCCCGGATCCGACTCAGTTCGGTCAGCTCGGCGGCGGCGATGCTGGTGCCGATCAGGCTCAGCGGCAGCAGGTAGAGCGTCTGCGCAGCGGCCATCGCTGCTGCGGCTCCCACGCTGAGCAGTGAGGCGAGCGCGAGATCCAAGAAAGCGGAGATCTGCAGTACCCCGCGACCGGCCACCGCGGGCCCGAACCGCTTGATGACCCCGGCGGCTTGCGGCTCCCGCCAACCGAAGTTCAGGGAGATCCGCGGGTCGGCTCGCCAGACGCCTCGCAACTGCACGAGCACTTGGGCCGCTGCGCCCGCAGTCACGCCCCAGGCCAATGCCGTAGCGCGGTCAGCTCCCGCCACCCCCCATGCGAGCACGCCGACCAGTACGGCGATCTGTGTCGCGTTCCACACCACTGGCGCCACATAGGAGAGGAAGAAACGCCGGTGGCTGTTGAGCACTCCGAGGCACCAGGCGCTCAGCACTGCCAGCGCCGCGCCGCACACTGTGATGCGCACGAGCGTGACCGTGAGCTCGAACCGCTCGTCCACAAAGCCCCAGGCGATGAGCCGCACCAAGGGACGTGTGGCAAAAATGCTGATCAGCGCAGCGGTCGCGGTGACTGCCACCAGGAATGTGGCAATAGCGCCGGCCAATCGTCCGGCTGCGCGCTCGTCGCGCTCGGTCAGCGAGCTGTAGGCGGGGACGAATGCTCCCGACAGCGCTCCTTCGCCGAGCAGGTTCTGGAGGAAGTTCGGGATGCGCATCGCGGCGGCGAAGGCGTCGCCGATGGTGCCGATCCCGAGAACATTGGTGACGAGCGCTGTGCGAGCGAGACCTGACAGGCGTGAGACGCCGATGCCGGCTGCTGCCGCCGCGGCGCCCTGCTGTCGGCGCATGTGTCGCGCCCGATCGCTGCCCGCTCAGCCGGCGAGCCGCAATTCCACTTGTTGACGGGCCTCGTCCTCGGTGACATCCATGCTGATGGACAGTTCCGACACGAGAATCTGCCGCGATTTCTCCAGCATCGACTTCTCGCCGGCCGACAGACCCTTGGCGTTCTCGCGCAGTGCGAGGTTCCGGACCACTTCGGCGACTTGGTAGATGTCGCCGGACTTCAGCTTCTCCTGATGATTCTTGAAGCGCCGGCTCCAGTTGGCCGGCTCGCGGACGTCTTTTTTGGCAAGCAGCTCGAAGAGATCCTCGACGTCATCGGTGTCGATCGGCGGTCGCATGCCGACTTCGTCGACCATGTCGGTGGGCACCTTGACGGTCAGCTCACCGTGCGCCGTCTTCAGCACCAGGTACTCGCGGACCTCGCCGAATTCGTCTCGCTCCTCGCGGGCCATGATCTCCGCTGCACCGTGGTGGGGGTAGATCACGCGGTCGCCAAGCTGAAACTTCATCGTCACCTGCGGAAGGATGCCAGAAACTCTCACTGCTGCCACCGGCCGCTGCAGCCGCGGCGGCGGGCGCCTGATCAGCCGGCGCCGAGCGGGTACTTCCGGATGAGGTGATTCCAGCCGCACTCCGGGCACACCTCGAGCTCGTAGGCCATGAAGCTGCCGTTGCGCTGGGCGACACGCTGGAGCTCGGCGTCCGAAAGCACGCATTTGCCTCCGCTGCCCATGCGTGGGCCGAAGACGTAGCCGACGATGCGCAGGTCGCCGTCGGGGCACAGCGGGCAGCGGCGGCCGAGTGGCGGGGCGGCGTTGCGAGCGGCGCGCAGCAGATCGGGGTGGGCATCGCACGCTTCGGCACGTGACACCACGCCCGCTTCCACATCCGCGAGCAGGCGTCGCCGCCTGAGCCGGTAGTCGACCGATCCGGGTACAGCCGGGGCGGGTTCGGGTGCGATGCGAGGCTGGAGCGCCACGCGGCTCACGCTAGTGCGCGGGCTCAAATGCCCCCGGCCCCTAGTGCTCGCGGCCCTGGTTCCAGGCGGTGAGCAGTTGGCAGGCCCTTTCGGCATCCAGTGGGCCGTGCTCGATCTGCTGAGTGCGCAGCCATTCCAGCGCTTCGCCGACTGCGGGACCTGAGGTACCGAGCAGCTCCATGACGCGACGACCGTCGATCGGCAGACGTCGGAGGCTGGCACCTTCGCCTGCTCGAACCTCGGCCAGCCATGAGGCGAAGGGCTCGTGGACGGCCCGGCCCCACGCAGCCGCGCTGGCTGCTGCTGCGTCGAGCTCCGGCTCGTGATCGGCGACCAGCTGCCGTGCGAGCCGGCGGCCAGCCGCGTGGTCGGTTGCGACGGTTGCCGCCGCGGCGGCGGCCTCGAGTGCTCGGGCCGCGCCGAGGATCGCTGCAGCTTTCCTGCGGGTCGCGTTGTCGCAGCGCAGTGCAGACAGGCATCGGGCTGCGGCGGCTTCGTCGCACACGGGTCCGAGCAGGATGGCCCAGCGCAGGGCGACCAGATCGCTGAGATGAGCAACGTCGTCCAGCGCGGCAGCCGGCACTGCGGCATCGGCACGTCGCCATGGCGGCAGGAGATCTCCCAGCAGGCCCGTGTGCTCCAGGAAGCGCACGCCGGCCGAGGGCTGGGGCAGTTCGAGCAGCTTCGTGAGCTCGGCCTCGATGCGCTCGCGCGACACGATGGCCAACCGCGCGCGCGAGCTGCGCACCGCCGCGACGAGTTCCGGCGTAGCGACGAGCGAGAGCTGCGCGCTGAACCGGGCCGCCCGCAGCATGCGCAGCGGGTCGTCGGCGAACAAGCCCTCCGGTGACGATGGCGTGCGCAGCACACCGTCCGCGAGGTCCGTCAAGCCGTCGAACGGGTCGAGCAGCGCCCAGCCGGGGAGTTCGATCGCCATGGCGTTGACGGTGAAGTCGCGCCGGCTCAGATCCACAGCGACATCGTCGGAAAAGCGCACGTGCGGCTTACGCGAGCCGCGGTCGTAGGACTCGGCCCGATGGGTGGTGATCTCCACGGTCGTGCTGCCCCGGCGTGCGCCGATGGTGCCGAAACGCTTCCCCTGATCCCAGACGGTGTCTGCCCAGGCGGCCGCAAGCACTGCTATCTGGTCCGGCTTGGCATCAGTCGTGATGTCAATGTCGCCGGAGAGGCCGTGGCCGAGCAGCGCATCGCGAACGAGTCCACCGACGAGGAAGAACCGATGCCCCGCGCCGGCGAACGCTGCTGCCAGCGGTTCGATTCGTTCCAGGAGCGCTCGCCGGTCATCATCGCTCAGCACCTGTGTGCCCGGCTGTGGCCCCCGAGCCGGGGTCGATCCCGCAGGGTTCGATGTCACTGAGTCGAGCGTACAAATCGGTCGGCAGCCGCTGAGTCCCGCACCCAAGCGGCCAGCGAGTTCGCGGTACCCGAATTGAAGTAGCTTGGGCCGGGTGCCCGCTCGCCAGCGCTGGGCTCGATGGCTCCTGTGGCTCGTGCTGGCGGTGGCGATTGCGGTGGGCACCACAAGCCGCCTGCTGGACAGTCTCCCCCCGCCGCCGCAGCACGCATCGGTGGCGCCGAGCGTGCTCTATGACCGCTACGGGACTCCGATTGCCGAGATCGGCCCCAGCGTCCCTCACGCATCGCTGGGCCTCGAGGACATGGCACCTGCGCTCGTCGATGCGCTGGTCGCGGTGCTGGACCCGAGCTTCCTGGAGCGAGACGGCGTTGATGCCGGGGCATACACCGCGGCGCTGGGGCGACTCTGGGGGGAGCCGGATCCGGCGCGCCACGGGATCATGCGCCGGTATCTCGAAACTGTCCACGATCCCCACGACGGCGCAGCGAGCGAGGCGCGCCTGCTGCTGGCAGAGCTGCGGCTGGGTCGCCAGCTCAGCCGACCGGAGATTCTCGAGCGCTTCGCCAACATCGTGTATCTGGGTCGTGGCGCCTACGGCGTTCATGCCGCGGCCAACGCTTGGTACGGCATCCCCGCGTCGGATCTCACTGTCACCCAGGCGGCCTACATAGCGTCGCTCGTCGACGCTCCCTCGGGCGTCGATGCAGTGTCGGGGCCGGCCGTCGACCGGTACCGGTCATCTCGGGAAAATCGCGACCGGGTGCTGGTGACCATGTACGAGCACGGCATGCTCACGTCCGACGAATTGGCGACGGGCCGGTCCCAGCCGGTGCCTGCCGGCGTTCGTCCAGCGGACGCTCTCGGCGTCGGCACTGCCGGCGGGGGCACCCCCGACGGCGGCGCCCTCGACGCTGCGGCGGGCGGGTTCGTCCGGATGCTCATCGCTGAGGCTGGCCTGACGGCTGCGATAGGGCAGGCGTATGTCGAGCTCGTCGAGCGGTACGGCATTCATCGAGTGGTGACCGGCGGGCTGCATGTCACCACCAGCGTCGACGTGCCCGCGCAGCGTGCCGCGGTGCAGGCCGTTCGCGCCCAGTTCGACAGCGCGGCCGGCCCTGCGGCCGGCGCCGATGTCGCTGTGCTGGACCGCAGCGGTGAACTGCGCGTGCTCGTGAACGCCGCCAGCGCCTCGGCGGCAGGCGCCGTCGATGTCGAAGCCGCGTTGCGGCCGCGGCCGCTCGGCGACCTGCTCGGTCTAGCAGCAGACGTCGTGGGGGCATGGATCGCCGATGACGTCGACGACGAGACCTCCACCGGCACCGTCGCGCTCACTGGCGACGTGGCGCAGGTCGCAGAGGCGTTCGGCGTCATCGCCACCGGCGGGGAGCGGCGCACCTTGCGGATCGTGCTCGAAGCAGGCGACACCCCGCCGAGCCGGTCGCTGCCCGACCGCGATACGGATCGATGGCCGATGCAGCGCACCCCGGTCCCCGCAGCGACGTCGATCACCGAACTGCGTGCCGGCATGGACTCGCTCACGCTGCCTTCGGGTGTGCGGGCGCTCGGCCGTGCCGGAGTCTCGGCTGGGACCGGTGACGCCTGGTTCGCCGGGTGGACCACGCACTACACCGCCGCGGTGCGAATCACCGCGAGGCCCCCAACGGCCGAGATCGACCTTGCACCGGCGGCGGGCGAGCTGTTCGCGGCGGTGCTGGATCCCTTGCAGCACCCTCCCTAGAGGCTGAGCCGGCAGGCGAAGCGTGAGTAATTCAGGGTGTGATCGGCGAGCGCCGCGCCTAGCGTTGCGAGCGCGCCACGGGCATTCGCGTGTCCGTACAGCCACAGGTGTCTGCGACGCCTGCAGCGAGTCTGCTCATTGGGGCCGGGTTCGCGGGGTGGGTGCAAGAACACATCCCTGCCCCGCAAGGGGCCCCGCCCCGGCGGGTCCACAGGAGGTCGCCCCCAATTGCGCGCATACGAGCTGATGGTCATCTGCGATGGTGACCTGGAGAACGCTGAAGCCCGCAAGGCCATGGATGAAGTCCAGGGCCGCATTTCAGAGATCGGCGAGGTGGCCTCGTTCGACTTCTGGGGTTTGCGCGACTTTGCGTACGAGATCAACCACAAGACACGCGGCTACTACTCGGTGATCGAGCTGCGGGCTGAGCCCGGAGCGATGGACCCCGTTGAGCGGTACCTGCGGATCGCGGACGACGTCGTCCGCCACAAGCTCATCCGGCTCCCCGACGATGAAGCGCAGCGGCGCGGATTGCTCGGCGAGGAGTCGACCAACAGCCAATAAGCGGAGGCGTCATGGCTGACAACACCATCACCGTGGTGGGCAATCTCACCCGCGATCCTGAACTTCGATTCACCCAGACCGGCCGCGCTCGGGCAGTGCTCGGCGTTGCCGTCAACCGGCGGTGGATGAACCGCCAGACGAACGACTGGGAGGAGCAAGTCAGCTTCTTCAACGTCGTGTGCTGGGCCGAACTGGCCGAGAACGTCAGCGAGTCGCTGGCCAAAGGCAACCGCGTGGTCGTCACTGGGCGGCTCGAGCAGCGCAGCTGGGAGACACCGGACGGCGACCAGCGCAGCGTTGTGGAGATCGTCGCCGACGAGATTGCGCCATCGCTGCGCTGGGCGACTGCCGAGATCACCCGGATCCCGAGAGGCCCGGCCGGCGACGGGGGCGGATCCCGCGAGCGCCGCGGCGGGGGCGGCTGGGAGACCGGCGACAGCGCACCACAGCAGTCACCTGAGGAGGAACCGTTCTAATGCCACCACGCAAGCGAACCGGGCGGGCCCGCGCGAAAGATCTGCGGAGCCGTCCGCGCCGGCGCAAGGTCAGCCCGCTCACTACGGCTGGGGTGTCCTACGTCGACTACAAGGACGTCGAGCTGCTCAGGTCGTTTGTCTCCGAGCGAGCCAAGATCCGGGCTCAGCGCGTCTCGGGGAACAACCGCCAGCAGCAGCGCGAGGTGGCCCGAGCAATCAAGACGGCCCGCGAGATGGCCTTGATCGAGTACGCGCGCCGGCCGATGACACAACGGCGTGGCGACAAGCGACGCGGCCCGCGACCCGGCGACGACCGCCGCCCGCCCGCTGATCGAGCCGGCGGGCCGCCGGGCGACGAGCAGGAACATCACGACGACGGGATCGACGAGCAGCTTGACGAGGTCATGGCCCAAGCGCCAGCGGTCCCCGCAGGGGAGCAGGCATGAAGGTCGTGCTGCGCAGCGATGTGGACGGTGTCGGCACCGCCGGATCGGTGATCGACGTCGCAGACGGGTTCGCCCGGAATCACCTGATCCCGCGCGGACTGGCCCTGCGAGCGACAGAGGGCACCGTCAGCCAGGCGTCGGCCATGTCCCGGGCGCGCGCTGCCCGTGATCTGCGCGAGCGCGAAACCGCCGAGCGCGTTGCCACGGAGCTGGTCGCGGGCGGTGTGACGATTGCGGCTCGGGCGGGCTCGGGCTCGCACCTGTACGGATCGGTCACGACCGCGGAGATCGCTGCGGCGATGACGGCCCGGACGGGCGCAGAGGTCGATCGGCGCAAGCTGACGATCGAGGCGCCGATCCGGACCATCGGTACGCACGAGGTCTCAGCACAGCTGCACCCCGAGGTGTCGTTCACCTTCAACGTCGAGGTTGTCGCGCTGAGCTAGCCGGACGCCGTGCCGGTGTCGCCACGGTGGCGTCACCGGTATTCGTGTCACACCCCTCTGGTGCGATGGCGCCATGGCCGTACCCCACCGTGGTGCTTGTGGAAAAACGGCGGCTTGTACACACGTGGCCAGCCCGATTTCCACTGGAAATCCCAGTGATGTTCCCAAGCGTTCCAGAGGCTCCGCGCGGCAGGATCGCGGGCGATGAGTCTCGCGGAGCTGCCGACCGACGTCGCGCGCCGAGTCGGCGGTCGGATCCCGCCGCAGAACATCGACGCCGAGGAATCGGTGCTCGGGGCGATGCTGCTCTCGAACGACGCCATCGGCGCCGCTGTCGAGCGTCTCGCCGTTGATCACTTCTATGTGCCCGCGAACGGCCTCGTGTTCGAGGCGATCGAGTCGCTCTACGTCTCCTCCGAACCTGTCGACTGCCTCACCGTCGCCGATCAGCTTGAGCGCAGCGGCAATCTCGCTGCGGCAGGCGGCGCCGAGCGCCTGCTGACGCTCGAAGCCGCCACGCCCACGCTGGCCCACGTCGACCGCTATGCGCGCATCGTGGAAGACACCGCGTTGCTGCGCCGCTTGATCGCTGTCTCGTCGGAGATCTCGGAGCTGGCGCACAGCCGTCCCGATGACACGGCGGCAGCCATCGACCAGGCGGAGTCGTTGGTGTTCAGCGTGGCCGAGCGCCGCATCGTCGACTCCACCCAGTCCTTGCACGACTTGCTGGACGAGAGCCTGGACCGGCTGGAGGAGCTGTACGAGCGGGGCGATGCATTCTCCGGCTTGGCGACCGGCTTCTCGTCGCTCGACCGAATCCTGGCGGGAATCCAGCCGTCGTCGCTGGTCGTCGTGGGGGCTCGGCCCGCGATGGGCAAGACGTCGCTGGCGCTGACGATGGCGTCCAGCGTGGCCTTGGACTTGCAGCAGCCGGTGCTGCTCTTCTCGCTGGAGATGAACCATGCCGAGCTGACGGGCCGGCTGCTGGCCTCCGATGCGCGGGTCGACGCCACGCGGGTGCGAACGGGCCAGCTGCGCGCGGACGAGTGGAACCACATCACACGCAGCGTGGGTCGCTTGGGCGACGCGCCGATGTGGATCGACGACAACCCGAACGTGACCGTCACCGAGATTCGCGCCAAGGCCCGGCGGTTGCGCAGCCGGCTGGGCGGCCTGGGACTGATCGTGGTCGACTACCTGCAGCTCATGAGCGGTCGCGCGAACGCAGAGAACCGCCAGGTGGAAATCGCGGAGATCTCACGAGGCCTCAAGATCCTGGCCCGCGAGCTGGAGACGCCGATCGTGGCGCTCTCCCAGTTGAGTCGGAACCTGGAGTCGCGCAGCGACAAGCGGCCCATGCTGTCGGACCTGCGTGAATCGGGCTCGATCGAGCAGGACGCAGACATCGTGATGTTCATCTATCGCGACGAGATCTACAACGAGGACACTGCCGATCGAGGCATGGCCGAGATCATCGTCGCGAAGCACCGCAATGGGCCCACCGGCACCGCGCGCTTGGCGTTCATGCCGCAGTACACGCTCTTCGCCGACATGGCGCACGAGTAAACGATGGTCGAGGTCCTCGTTGCAGGCTCCGCTGGGCTACTGGCCGCTGACGGCGGCGCGATGTTCCTCGGCGACGATCTCATCCCGTACCTCGTGCTGGCAGTGGGCGGCGCGCTGCTGGTGGGCAACCTCGCTGCCATGGTGCGTCCACGGCGTGCGGGCGACGGGGGAGCACCGGTGCGAGCGCCGGCGCGGCGTGCGGTGCCGCTCGCACTCGTGGGACTCGTCGCGGCGATCTGGGCGCTGGCGACGCTGCTGGCGGGGTGAGGGGAGCGGGTGAGGGGAATCGAACCCCCGTTATCAGCTTGGGAAGCTGAAGTTCTGCCATTGAACTACACCCGCGGAATGAGGCCGGAGCCTATTCAGATGGAAGGGAGCCGAGGTGATCCTGTCGGACCGAAGCATCCGTGAAGCACTCGAGAAGGGCCGCATCGTCATCGAACCCCTGGGCGATGCAGCCGTGCAGCCCTCGTCGGTGGATCTGCGGTTGGATGCCACCTTCCGGGTCTTCCGCAACCACACCCGCCGAGTCATCGACGTCATCGAGGACCAGACCGACCTGACCGAGGAGGTCGAGGTCGCTGCGGGCGACGCGTTCATCCTGCACCCGGGCGAGTTCGCGCTGGGCTCCACGCTCGAACGCGTGGCAGTTCCCGACGATCTTGTCGGGCGCATCGAGGGCAAGTCGTCGCTCGGGCGTCTCGGCCTGCTCATCCACACGACGGCGGGATTCGTGGATCCCGGCTGGGATGGTTACTTGACCCTCGAGCTGTCCAACGTGGCCAACCTGCCGATCACGCTGTACCCGAGCATGAAGATCTGCCAGATCAGCTTCATGGAGATGACCACGCCGGCTGAGCACCCCTACGGCGCCGAGCTGCTGGGCTCCAAGTACCGGGGCCAGCGAGGCCCCACGCCAAGCCGCTACCACGAGAACTTCCGCTCCCGGCGCATGCTGTGAAGCGCGCTGCGGCCATCGCTCGACCGCTCGGTCTGGTTGCGGCCGTCGTGCTGGCGGGCGCGTGCTCGAACGGCACCGATGCAGCGGCCGATGAGGACAGATCGGCCGGCCCGCTGGGCGAGGTGCGAGTGGCGGGTGATGAGGCCGTGCAGATTCGCTCGATCAGCGCGCTCGGCGGTTCGCCGGACACCGAATCGCCCGTGTATCTCGCGGTCCGCATGGCAGTGGATGACTACGGCCCACTGCACGGGCAGTTTGACGTGGAGGTGGGCGCCGGGCTCGACGGCGAATGCTCGGATGCGGGCGGTCGGCGGGCAGCCCGCACCGTGCTGCGAACCGAGTCGGTGATCGGCGTGATCGGGACACAGTGCTCAGTTGCCGCCATCGCGGCCGCGCCGCTATTGACCGAGGCGGGGCTGGTGATGATCTCGCCGTCGAACACTGCGCCAGGGCTGACCTCCGACTTGGCCGGCAACGCAGGCGAGCATCGCCAGGTCGGCTACTACCGCACGGCTCACAACGATCTGCACGTCGGCAGAGCCGTGGCAGATTTCTTGTTCCTCGAATTGGGCCTTCGCCGGGCGGCAGCAATCCACGACGGCGACCCGTACACCGAAGGGCTCGCGACAGCGTTCGCCGATGCATTCAGCGAGCGCGGCGGCACCGTCACGGCGTCGGCGAGCATTCATCGCCAGGCTGCCAGCCACGCCGCGACGTGGGACTCCGTGGTCGAGAGCGAACCCGAGGCGGTGCTCATCACGCTGTTCCCGGATGAGGCCAGCGAAGTCCTGCAGCATCGCCCTACTGATGCTCTCGGCACGATTTCAGCGACGGTGATCACCTCGGATTTCTTCGGCAACGAGTACTTGAGCGAGCAACGTTCGGCTGGCCTCTATCTCGCGGGCCGCGATGCCCGTCACGGTGACGACGTCAACGAGTCCACCGGCCAGGGTGTGGCCGACGTGCGGAGCCGCCTTGCCGCCGATATCGGCGAGGTGTCCGCCGGCTCGTACTGGCCTCAGGCGTACGATGCCACAACGCTGTTGCTCGACGCCATCGAGCGTGCGTCACACCTTGACGACGGGGTCCTCGTCATCGAGCGTGCGGCGCTGCGAGATCACCTCTCGGCGACCGACGGCTACGACGCCCTCACCGGAATGCTCGCCTGCGATGCATTCGGCGACTGCGGCGCTGCTCGCATCGCGGTCTACCAGCATCTCGATCCAGCCGATCCCGCCTCCGCGGCCGGCAACGTGGTCTTCGAATACAGCCGCTGAGCGATCTGCAGTCTGGACCGGCTCAGATGCCGTCGGTCAGTCGTCGGCAGCTTCGAGGGCGTCGATGAGGTGGATGGAGATGTCGGCGACCTTGACTTCGTCGTCCTCCACGCCGTGACCCTTCACGCCGTCGTCGATCATGATGAAGCAGAACGGGCACGCCGTGGCGATGCGGTCAGCGCCGGTGTCGAGCAGCTCCCGCGAGCGCTCGTCGTTGACCTTGGTGCCGATGGTCTCCTCCATCCACATGCGTGCGCCGCCGGCCCCGCAGCACATGCCCTTCGTGCCGTTCCGGGGGGCCTCCACGATCTCCACGCCGCCGAGACTGCCAATGACATTGCGCGGTGCCAGGTAGACGTCGTTGTGGCGGCCCAAGTAGCACGAGTCGTGGTAGACGACCCGCTCGTCCAGCCGCGCTTCTGACAGATCCAGCCGTCCGTCGGCCACGAGCTGCTCGAGGAACTGGGCGTGGTGGATGACTTCCCAATTCCCGCCGTACTGCGGGTACTCATTGCGCAGCGTGTTGAAGCAATGCGGGCACTGGGTGATGATCTTGCGAACGCCCATGCCGTTGAGCGCCGCGATGTTCTCCGCAGCGAGCATCTGGAACAGGTACTCGTTGCCCGAGCGCCGCGCGCTGTCGCCGGTGCAGTTCTCGCCCGGCCCCAGGATGGCGAAGTCGACCCCGGCACGCCGCAGCAGCTTCGCCGTGGCCACCGAGACCCGGCGGTTCTTGTCGTCGAACGATCCGGCGCAGCCCACCCAGTACAGATACTCGTGGTCGAAGGGATCATCCGTGTCGACCACCTCGACATCGAGACCGTCAGCCCAGTCGGCCCGCTCGCCGTTGTTGAGGTTCCACGGGTTGGCGTTGTTCTCCATGCCGCGGAAGGCGCCGCCCAGCTCGGCGGGAAACTCGCTCTCCATCAGCGTCAGGTAGCGGCGCATGTCGAGGATCTTGTCCAGGATCTCGATGTTCACCGGGCAGTTCTCGTCGCACGCCTTGCAGGTCGTGCATGCCCAGAGCTCTTCATGGGTGATCCGCTCGAAGACCGAGTCCGCCGCCACAGTGATCTCGGCATCGGTGCCGATCGGCGGCGTCACCCCGCCGTGCTCCCCGGTTGCCGCCATGATCTCGCCGGTCTTCAGCACGATCTCGCGGGGATCGAGCGGCTTGCCCGTGGCGTGGGCGGGGCACACCGCGGTGCAGCGGCCGCACATCGTGCAGGCGTCGGTGTCGAGCAGCTGCTTCCAGGTGAACTCGTTCACCATCGACACGCCGATGGTCTCGATGTCCTCGGCCTCCATCAGGTCGGGCACCATGCGCATAGCGCCCTTGGGCCGCTCGCGGTCGCGCAGATACATGTTGAGCGGCGAGGTGAACATGTGCCGCAGCATGGTGATGGGCAGCATCACCAGGAACGCCATGAAGCAACCCACGTGGGCGATCCACCACGCCTGGTGCCAGCCGCGGATATTGGCAAGACCGTCGAACGCAGCCGACAGCGGGTAGCCGATGAACGACCACTGCTCGTATGCGGGCCGGCCGTCGATGACAATGCGCATGGCCTCGGCCACGAACCCGGTGGCGCCGAGCGCGGCGAGCACGATCAGGATCACCATGTGCTCGGGCCGCGACTTGATCCGGATGCGGTACGGGCGCGCGGCGTACCGGCGCACGATCGCCCACACCGCTCCGATCAGGAAGATCGCTCCCGCCAGATCGCCGACGAAGCTGAAGCCCTGGTAGGTGGGGCCGACGAGGAACTTCGCAGCCGTCGGCAGCTGGTGGTTGATCTCGAGCGTGGTGGTGACCGCCAGCAGCACCAGGAAGCCGTAGTAGAGCAGCGCATGCATCACGCCTGCGGCCGGGTCGCGCAGCAGCGTCTGCATGAGCACGCCGCCGCGGTAGTCACCCAGCCGCCGCCGGGCGTTGGAGGCCGTGGTGGAGCGCCGGTCGGGTGCGCCGCGCTGCCAGTTGCGCGTGCGCTGCGCGAAGTTCCATGCCCCGTAGACGATCAGCACGCACGTCAAGGCGTAGAACGCGAACTTGACTCCGCCCGGCACATTGCCGAACACCTCGCGATGCGCGGCGTCAGTGTCTTCGTGGAATCCGAAGGCGGCTGCCGCAATGCCAGACGCAGCGGTAATCAGCGCGAATGCGACGCCGATGCCCAGTACGAGCTGGTGCGGTCGCAGAGGCGGCTTGCTCACGCTGGCGAAGTTAGCTGACGTGCTTGCGACGGCCGGGAGCCTCGAACGCCAGCGGCGCCCGCGGGCTCACCATGCCGTCAGGTGGCGACGTGTGATTCAGCCGTAGAGCTTGCGATTTGCCTTGCGCAGGCGACCGGCCAGCTCCGACAGCAGCTTGTGAGCCACCGACGGGGTGCTGTCGATGATGCCTTTCAGCTCCCGCCTCGACAGCATGATCGTCTCCATGTCGGTGGCAGCCACCACCGACGCGGTGCGCGGGCCGTCGTCGAAGAGCGCCATCTCGCCGATGGACTCACCCGGGCCGATCTCGGCGACCTTGCGCCCGTTGCGCCGAACGACCGCCGTGCCGTGCACGATCACGAAGGCATAGCCGGCCATCGAGCCGCCGCTGCCCTCCTCCACGATGTTGTCGCCGGCCGTGAAATCGACCTGCTCAGCCTTGCGTGCGATGTGTTGGAGTTCCTTCTTGCTGCAGTCGGAGAACAGATCAACTTCACGAAGACTCTCCGCACGATTCGCTACCGACATATCCCGCTCCTTGCCGCCGTGGCCTTTTGCGCCGGGGCTGGCTGGCCCACAAGCGCCGGACCGTAGCATGCGCCCGGCCCCCAAGACGCGCCAGAGACTAGCGCCCGCCGCCCATTCATCGGGCAGGTTGCGTGCAATCGACCCTACGGCGTGCGACGCTAAGGAGGCTGAGTCGGGAGGGCGCAATGGTTGAGGCGTCGGTTGCAATGGTGACAGCGGTCATCAAGCCACACCGGCTCGAGATGGTGCTGGAGGCGCTGCGGGACCTTGACATCACCGGGCTGACCGCGTCGGAGGTCCGGGGGTTCGGCCGTCAGGGCGGCCATACCGAGACCTACCGGGGCACCGAGTACCACGTGGACTTCATTCCGAAAGTCCGCATCGAGGTGCTGGTCGCGACCGAGTTGGCTGAGCGGGTGGTGGATGCCATTGTCGAATCCACCCGCACCGAGCGCATCGGCGACGGCAAGGTGTGGGTCACCTCCGTCAACAGCGTTGTGCGCATCCGCACCGGCGAGCGCGGCATCGACGCCCTGTAATGCTGCCCGCGGCGAGGGCGGCAGTGCCCTCTGCTCCCGCGATCCGGCAGGCGAGAGATGCGAACCTCACCGCATTTCTCGTCGACGTCATCGACGTATTGCGTTGCATCCAGCAGGGAACCGGTCGCAACGTCGCAGAGTTCACTGCCGCCCTCGCCGCTATTCGTCTGGTGTTCGCTGGGCGCTGCTCAGCGGAGGTAGCGGTCCTCTACTGATTGAGCGGTCGCGACCTCGAGGTCGGCGTCGAGCTCGTACACCAGGGGCACGCCGGTGGGGATGTTGAGATCGGCGATCTCGGAGTCGCCGATGCCGTCGAGGTGCTTCACCAGCGCCCGCAGGCTGTTCCCGTGGGCTGCCACCAGGACGGTGCGTCCCGACTGAAGATCGGGCGCTATGCCGTCATGCCAGTAGGGCAGCAGCCTGGTCACGACGTCGGCCAGACACTCGGTGCGCGGCACGCCTTCTCCCAGCTCGGCGTAACGCGGATCGCCGCCGACGCCGAATTCATGGTCGTCGGGCATCGGCGGCGGAGGCACGTCGTAGCTGCGGCGCCAGAGGTGAACCTGGTCGGCGCCGTGCCGTTCAGCCATCTCGGCCTTGTTCAGACCCGTGAGCGCTCCGTAGTGCCGCTCGTTCAGACGCCAGTGGCGTCGCACCGGCAGCCATCCGCGGCCCATCACGTCGAGCGCCGCGTTGGCAGTCTGTATGGCGCGCCGGAGGAGCGACGTGTGCACGACGTCGGGTTCGATGGCGGCCGCCAGGAGTGCCTCGCCGGCGGCATGAGCTTCGGCGTGCCCTTCATCAGTCAGCCCGACATCCCACCAGCCGGTGAAGCGGTTCTCGAGATTCCAAGCGCTCTGGCCGTGACGCAGGAGCACGAGCGTGTGCGTCTCGCGGGCCGATGCCATAGGCGTGCAAGGTAGCCCGCGGGCGCCCCGCCGCTACGACACCATTTTGGCACCGTTGCCGGTAGCATCACTTAGAGAAGTTGCTAGTAAGACACTCAATTTATATGCTTGTCTGTACTACCAATCCACGTTCCTGGCCAGTCTCGGTCGGGATGCCTCACGATGAAAGGCACCATGATGCCCAAGGCTGTCGGAATTGACCTCGGAACCACGAACTCGGTGGTGGCTGCGATGGAGGGCGGCGAGCCCGCCGTCATTGCCAACGCTGAAGGCGACCGCACAACCCCGTCGGTAGTGGCCTTCGCCCGCAACGGCGAGGTGTTGACCGGCGAGGTCGCCAAGCGGCAGGCGGTCACCAATCCCGACCGGACCATTGCCTCGGTCAAGCGGCACATGGGCACTACCTGGGGCAAGTCCATCGACGACAAGAACTACACGCCGCAGGAGATCTCGGCTCGAGTGCTGCAGAAGCTGAAGCTCGACGCCGAGCAGTAC
Organism: Candidatus Poriferisodalis sp.; assembly: GCF_965208925.1. Taxonomy (GTDB): domain Bacteria; phylum Actinomycetota; class Acidimicrobiia; order Acidimicrobiales; family Poriferisodalaceae; genus Poriferisodalis. The sequence goes on from NZ_OZ242364.1 coordinate 1,180,715, forward strand.
CTCGGTGACACGGTGACGGAAGCGGTCATCACCGTGCCCGCGTACTTCGACGACGCGCAGCGAACCGCCACGACGGAGGCCGGCAAGATCGCCGGCCTCGAGGTGCTGCGCATCATCAACGAGCCCACTGCCGCTGCGCTGGCGTACGGCCTCGACAAGGAAACCGAAGACCAGACGATCCTGGTGTTCGACCTCGGCGGCGGCACCTTCGACGTGTCAGTGCTCGAGATCGGCGACGGCGTTTTCGAGGTGAAGTCCACCGCCGGCGACACCCACCTCGGCGGCGACGACTGGGACGCAGCTGTGGTCGCGTGGCTGGCGGCGTCATTCAAGGGCGACCACGGGGTCGACCTGAGCACCGATGCGATGGCCTGCCAGCGGTTGCGGGAGGCGGCCGAGCAGGCCAAGAAGGACCTGTCGTCCAAGCAGACCACCCAGATCAACCTGCCGTTCATCACGGCAACCGACAGCGGCCCCCTCCACCTCGACTACGAGCTGAGCCGGTCCAAGTTCGAGGAGCTGACGTTCGACTTGCTGAAGCGCTGCCGGGCCCCCTTCGAGCAGGCCATCAACGACGCGGGATTGGCAAAGGCCGACATCGATCACGTGATCCTGGTGGGCGGTTCCACGCGCATGCCCGCCGTGCAGAAGCTGGTGACCGAGCTCACGGGCCGTGAGCCTCACAAGGGTGTGAATCCCGACGAGGTGGTCTCGGTAGGTGCCGCCATCCAGGCCGGCGTGCTCAAGGGCGACGTCACCGACGTGTTGCTGCTGGACGTCACACCGCTCAGCTTGGGCATCGAGACCAAGGGCGGCGTGATGACGCGCCTCATCGATCGCAACACCACGATCCCGACGCGCCGGTCGGAGATGTTCACCACTGCTGAGGACGGTCAGCCGTCCGTGGAGATCCACGTGCTGCAGGGCGAGCGGGAGATGGCGGCCGGCAACAAGACGCTGGGCAAGTTCCAGCTCGTCGGCCTGCCGCCGGCGCCGCGGGGCGTCCCGCAAATCGAGGTGGCGTTCGACATCGATGCGAACGGCATCGTCCACGTGTCCGCGAAGGACAGCGCGACCGGCAAGGAGCAGTCGATCACCATCACCGGGCAGTCGGCGATGTCTCCCGAAGAGATCGAGCGGATGGTGTCCGATGCCGAGGCACATGCCGCGGAGGACGCTCGCCGGCGGGAAGAGGCCGAGATCCGCAACAACGCGGACACGCTCGTGTACCAGACTCGCAAGCTGCTCGACGAGCAAGGCGACAGCGTTTCCGCTGACGACCGGGAGCCCGTGGAGTCCGCGGTGGCTGCCGCGAGCGAGGCGCTCGAGAGTGACGATCTCGACGCCATCCGATCGGCCACCGAGACGCTCGCCGCCGCCAGCAGCGCGTTCAGCCAGAAGCTGTACGAGTCTGCGGCCGCGAACACCTCGACTGATGCCGAGGGCGCCGGTTCTGACGACGATGTCGTCGACGCAGAGATCGTGGACGAGGAGAAGTGAGCGAAACCGAGACCGAGCTCGATGCGGCGGCTGTGGAAGCAGTCGGCGAGAGTCCGCCAGCCCCGGACGACCCGGCTCTGGACGATCTGGCGGAGCGCGCGGAGCTGGTGTCACAGCTCGATGCCGTGACGGCCGAGCGCGACGACTATCTGGACCAGCTCCAGCGCCAACGGGCGGAGTTCCAGAACTACCGGAAGCGAGTCGAAGCCGAGCGGCGCCAGCAGGTCTCTGCCGGCGTCAGCCGCTTGGTCGAGTCGCTGCTGCCGGTGCTCGACGGGTGCGACGCCGCCACTGCTCAGGGGCACAGCGAAGTGTCCGCCGTGGGCCAGTCGCTCATGGTCGCCCTGGGCAAGGCGGGGCTCGAACGAATCGACTCCGTCGGGGAGCCGTTCGACCCCACCCAGCACGAGGCGGTGACGATCGAGGAAGCACCCGATGACGGCCGCCAGGTCGTGACCGCGGAGTTGCGCAGCGGATTCCGTTTCGACGGCCGTGTGCTGCGTGCTGCCATGGTCCAGGTGAGCGCGGGGTAGGGGGCCACGATGGACCCGCGACGCGAGTGGTTCGAAACCGACTACTACGCGGCATTGGGGATCTCGTCCGATGCGTCGGACAAGGACATCACCAAGGCGTACCGGAAGCTCGCGCGCAAGCACCATCCGGATTCGAGCGCCGGCGATGAGGAACGTTTCAAGCAGATCTCTGCGGCGTACGACGTCATCGGCGACTCCGACAAGCGCGCGGCGTATGACGAGGCGCGCCGCCTTGGGCCCGCTGGCCTCGGCCCGCAGATGGGCGGATTCGCATCGGGGCCGGGCGGCTTCAGCATCCGCATCGAGGATCTGGGCGATCTGGGCGGCATCTTCGGCAACCTCTTCGGTGACGGCCGGGGGCGGGCTGGCCGCGGCGGGTCCATGCCGATGCGCGGCCATGATCTCGAAACCCGCCTCGGCATCTCATTTCGCGATGCGGTCTCCGGAGCGGTCACGGAGGTGGCTGTGCCCGACGCATCGACGGGCGGGATGCGGCATGTCAAGGTGCGCATTCCCGCCGGAGTCGACGACGGCGGGCGGATCAGGCTTGCGGGCAAGGGCTCGGCGGGCTCGGGCGGAGGGCCCAATGGCGATCTGTTCGTGCTGGTCGACGTGGCACCGGACGCCGATTTCGGCCGTGACGGCCGCAACCTCACCGTCAGCGTGCCGATCACCTTTCCCGAGGCCGTCTTCGGGGCCGATGTCAAGGTGCTGGACTTCGACGGGAATGCGGTGACGCTGCGCATCCCGCCGGGCACCCCGGCGGGCAAGACCTTCCGGGTGCGTGGCCGCGGCGTCACCACCCGCCGCGGCACCGGCGATCTGCTGGTGAGCGTCGACATCGTGGTGCCGACGAAGCTGTCGTCGGCGGAGCAGGCAGCGATCGAGGCGTTGCGCGACGTCACCGACTTCGAGGGACGGTCAGGCCGCCGCCAGCGTGAGGCCGATCCGGAACCGGCGACATTCGCCGACACCGCAGGAGCACAGCGATAGCAATCAGGGGACGAACCGAGGAACACCGTCATGAGCGAACAACCAAGGCGAACGCCATCTGCGTCCGAGCGCAACCGGGCGCTCTATGTCATCTCGGTGGCGGCCGAGCTCGCTGGTGTGCATGCTCAAACGCTGCGGATCTATGAGCGCAAGGGCTTGCTGGCCCCCGCACGCACCTCCGGCGGCAGCCGCCGCTACAGCGACCGCGACATTGCCATGCTCAACCGCATCAGCCAGCTCACCAGCGAGGGCCTCAACCTGGCAGGCGTCAAGCGGGTGATGGAGCTGGAGGAACGCGTGGCGGCGCTCGAGCGCAAGCTGGCCGACGTGCAAGCCGATGCAGCCAACCTGGTGGCCGAGACGCACCGGCAGTACCGGCGTGACCTGGTGCCGCTGCCGCAGACCGATCTCATCCGGCGGCCCAGAGGCTGAGCCGCCCGGTTACCTAGTGTCGAATCAATAAATCTAAGTCATTTATTGTCAAGTTTTCTGCTAAACTTGACATCATGAACAACGACGCAGATGCCCGCAGCCGTCCGCTGCCGTCCAGTCCGCTGACGCACAAGTGCCAGGAGGCGCTGGCATCGGCGGCAGCCGCCGCGCAGAGCCAGGGTCATCCCGAGATCACCCGGGCGCACCTGCTGGCGGCGCTTGTATCTCAGCCAGAGGGCTTGGTGCTCCCCGTGCTCACACGCGCCGGCATCGAGCCGGCTGCCGTGCGTACGCGCGCGCTGGAGGCCCTCGGGCGGCTGCCGCGCAGCTTCAGCACGCAAACTCAGCCACAGCCCGGGCTCGCTCGTGAACTGGCCGACGCGCTGCAGGCGGCCGACGCGGAGCGCTTCCAGATGGGCGACGACTACCTGTCCACCGAGCACCTGTTGCTGGCGCTCGCTGACGACCTCGACGCCGACCGCGACGCGCTGGCGGCTCTGGTCGGCGAGCTGCGCGGCAGCACACGGGTCACGTCGCCGACTCCGGAGAATTCCTATGACGCACTCGAGCGATTCGGTCGCGATCTCACGGCTGAGGCTCGCGATGACAAGCTCGATCCCGTCATCGGCCGCGATGACGAGATCCGCCGGATCATTCAGGTGCTGTCGAGACGCACCAAGAACAATCCTGTCCTGATCGGCGAGCCAGGCGTGGGGAAGACGGCGATCGTCGAGGGTCTGGCCCGCCGCATCGCCGAGGGCGATGTTCCCGACGGCCTGCGGGACAAGCGTGTCGTTGCGCTGGATCTGGCTGCAATGGTGGCAGGAGCCAAGTACCGCGGCGAGTTCGAGGAGCGGCTCGAAGCGGTACTGGGCGAGATCGTCGAGTCCGACGGCGAGATCATCACCTTCCTGGACGAGGTGCACACGCTGGTCGGCGCCGGCGCGGGCGGCGACAGCTCGCTCGACGCAGCCAACATGCTCAAGCCGCTGCTGGCTCGGGGCCAGCTTCGACTGGTGGGCGCGACGACGCTCGACGAGTACCGCCGGCACGTCGAAGACGACGCGGCACTGGAACGGCGTTTCGCGCCCGTCTATGTGGGCGAGCCATCGGTCACCGATGCGGTGGCCATCCTGCGCGGCCTGAAGGAGCGCTACGAGGTCCACCACGGCGTGCGCATCACCGACGCAGCGCTGGTTGCCGCGGTCACCCTGTCGGATAGATACCTGCGGGAGCGTTTCCTGCCGGACAAGGCCATCGACCTGATGGACGAGGCTGCCAGCCGCCTGCGGATCGAGATCGACTCGGTGCCGCTCGAGATCGATGTGTGCGAACGGCGCATCCGCCAGCTCGAGATTGAGGAGCTGGCGCTGAGCGGCGAAGGAGCGTCGAATGGATCACCGAATGGGTCCAGCAGCAGTTCCTCCGGAAGCCAGCGGCACGAACACCAGCGACGCGACGCAATAGCGGAGGAGTTGGCGTCTGAGCGCGAGCGTGTTGCCGGGCTCAAGGCGCACTGGCAGGCGGAGAAAGCGGCGATCGATCAGATCCGGGCGCTGAAGTCCGAAGCTGAGACGCTGGCCGCCGCAGTCGAACGGGAGACGGATCTTGAGCGAGCTGCGGAGATCCGCTTCGGTCAATTGCCCGAGGCGCACCGGCGGCTCGATGAAGCAGCCGCCGAGCTGACACGGCTGCAAGCAGGCAAGCGGATCCTGCGAGAAGAGGTGGACGCGAATGACATCGCCGAGGTGGTGTCGCGCTGGACGGGCATCGCCACGAGCCGGCTGCTCGAAGGAGAGGTGCACAAGCTGGTGCACCTAGAGGAGACACTGGCGGTACGGGTCGTCGGTCAGCAACATGCCGTTGCCGCTGTCGCCAATGCCATCCGGCGCAGCCGCGCCGGGCTGAGCGAGCCGGATCGGCCCATCGGGAGCTTCCTGTTCCTGGGTCCGACCGGTGTTGGCAAGACCGAGCTGGCGCGTGCGTTGGCCGAAGCGCTGTTCGACGACGAGCGAGCCATGGTTCGCATCGACATGTCGGAATATCTGGAACGGCACTCGGTCAGCCGGCTCATCGGCGCACCTCCCGGGTATATCGGCCACGACGACGGCGGTCAGCTGACCGAGGCGGTCCGGCGCCGGCCGTACTCGGTCGTCCTGCTCGACGAGATCGAGAAGGCACACACCGACGTGTTCAGCGTGCTGCTGCAGGTGCTCGACGACGGCAGGCTGACCGACGGCCAGGGACGCACTGTGGACTTCTCCAACGTCGTGCTCATCATGACGTCGAACCTGGCGGTGGACCCAGCGGAGTTCTTCGCACCGGAATTCATCAACCGAGTCGACGAGATCCTGCGGTTCGACGCCCTCAGCCGCAGCGACGTGGCAGCGATTGCCGAACGGCAGCTGGAGATCTTGCGCACCCGCCTGATCGATCGCGAGATCACGCTGGACGTGACCGCAGCCGCCGCCGAGCTGCTCGCCAACCGTGGATATGACCCCGCGTACGGCGCTCGGCCGCTTCGTCGGCTGATCCAGCGCGAGCTGACCGACCCGCTGGCCTCCGGTCTGCTCGACGGCACCTTCGCCGACGGCGACACCGTGGCGGTGGACAGCGTCGACGGTTCGTTCCGCCTCAGCACGACGTCGGCACCAGCACGCATCGCACCCGAGGCATCCGACGATCTCGGACCGCTCTCAAGAGCCTCTTGAACAGCGTTCTAGCTGGCCGAATCGGCCGGAAATCCGGCGGTCCCGGAGGGGTCACTCCCTAGACTGATTTGGTGACGACCAAGGCATCCTGCCGGCGGGCGATCAGCTGAATCATGCCCGGCTCGATCGTCGTAGGAATGCAATGGGGCGATGAGGGCAAGGGCCGCATCGTCGACGTCGTCGCAAAGGAATGCCAGCACGTCGTCCGCTACCAGGGCGGCCACAACGCGGGGCACAGGATCGTCGTCGACGGCGAGGCATTCGCCCTGCAGCTCATTCCCAGCGGGGTGCTGTACGAGCACGTGACGCCGATCATCGGCAATGGCGTGGTGATCAACCCGTGGGTGCTGATCGACGAGATCGACATGCTGCAAAGCCGGGGTGTCGACTGCGGCCGGCTGATGCTCAGCCCGGCAGCGCATCTCGTGCTTCCGTACCACCAGATCGCCGACGAGCTCGCCGAAGCGCAGCGCGGCGATGCGAAGCTCGGCACCACCAAGCGCGGCATCGGACCGGCGTATGCCGACAAGGCGGCGCGGGTCGGATTGCGCGTCGAGGATCTGCTCGAGCCGATGACGCTGCGCTCCCGGTTGCTGAGCGTGCTGGCCGACCGCAACGCCTACCTGCAACGGGTGTACGAACATCCCGGCGTCGATCCCGATGAGCTGGCCGACCAGCTCATCACCGAAGTTGCGCCGCGGCTGGCGCCGCTGGTGGCCGACACCGTGGGCTGGCTCCACGAAGCGCTGCATGCGGGCGAGCGCGTGCTGTTCGAGGGCGCCCAAGCCACATTCCTCGACCTCGATCATGGCACGTACCCCTTCGTCACCTCGTCCAACCCGGTGGCGGGCTTCGCATTGGTCGGCTCAGGCATCGGCCCCGGCGCGATCGATCAAGTCATCGGCATTGCGAAGGCGTACACGACCCGGGTCGGCTCGGGGCCGTTCGTGACCGAATTGAACGACGAGGTCGGCGACGAGTTGGTGAGGCGCGGCGCCGAGTTCGGCACGAACACCGGCCGCCGGCGCCGCTGCGGCTGGTTCGACGCTGTGATGGGGCGCCAGGCTGCCCGTCTCAATGCCTGCACCGAGATCGCACTGACCAAGCTCGACGTGCTCGATGAACTCGACACCATCAAGGTGTGCGTGGCCTACGAGGTGGACGGCCGCCGCTACGACTACCTGCCGCACCTGCGCTCGCTGTGCGACCGCGCGCAACCGATCTACGCCGAGCTGCCCGGCTGGAAGACCCCGCTCGACAAGGTCACCGAACGCTGGCAGCTGCCCCGCCAGGCCGTCGACTACATCGTGTTCCTCGAACGCCAGCTCGGTCTGCCGATCCGGTACGTCTGCGTCGGTCCCGGCCGTGAGCAGTACATCCGCTTCGCAGCGTGAGCTGCGAAGTTTGGGCCCAGCGCCGCGTGACACAGGAGCGTCCATGAAGGTCTGTGTGGTGGGCCAGGGCGGGCGTGAGCATGCGTTTGCGAGCGCTCTCGCACGAACCGCCGATGTCGTCGTCACACCAGGCAATCCCGGCATCGACGGCAGCACCTCCGCTGCCCCAGACGAGATCGACGCAGACCTATATGTCATCGGCCCTGAGGGGCCGCTGGCTGACGGCCTGGCGGATCGCCTGCGGGCCAGCGGCCGGCTTGTCTTCGGACCAGGCGCCGACGGTGCGGCGCTGGAGAGCTCCAAGGCGTGGATGAAGGAAGTCGTCAGCGCCGCCGGTGTGCCCACGGCGGCCTACGCCGCATTTGACGGTGACCCCGCAGGCCGCCGTGCAGCGCACGCCTACCTGGAGACGCTGCCGCCGCCCTATGTCGTCAAGACCAGCGGGCTCGCTGCGGGCAAGGGCGTGCTGGTCACCGACGAGCTGGCCGAAGCTCATGCTGACGTCGACGCCAAGCTGGACGGCACCGCGTTCGGGGACGCCGGCCGCCGCATCGTGATCGAAGAGGGAATGCGCGGCCCCGAGGTGTCGCTGTTCGCGCTCTGCGACGGCCGCCGCGCTGTGCTGCTGCCCACGGCGGTGCGCGATCACAAGCGCATCGGCGACGGCGACACGGGGCCGAACACCGGCGGCATGGGCTGCGTGTCGCCGCTGGCCGATGTCGACCGGGCTGCCTGCGTCGAGCTGGCCGCGCTGGCGTTCGAGCCGACGCTGACCGAGTTGATCCGGCGAGGCGTCGACTACCGCGGCGTGCTCTACGCGGGTTTCATGCTGACGCCCGACGGCCCCCGCCTGCTGGAGTTCAACGTCCGCTTCGGCGATCCCGAGGCCCAGGTCACGCTGCCGCGTGTCGAGAACGATCTCGCGCAGCTCTTGGCGGGTGCCGCAGCGGGCGAGCTGATCGACGAGGTCGTCGTCTCCGACGATGCCATGGTCTGCGTCGTGTGCGCCGCCGAGGGATACCCGGCAGCGCCGCGCACCGGCGACGTCATCGCAGGCCTCGAGCGTGCGCGAGAAGTTCCCGGCGTCACCGTGTTCTGCGCAGGCGTCGGGGCCGGCGACGGGCGGGAGACTCCGTCCGAATCGCTGGTGACCGGGGGCGGCCGGGTGCTGAATGTGTGCGGCCGCGGGCCCGATGTCTCAGTGGCACGCGACCGCGCCTACGACGCCGTGCGGCAGCTCAGCTGGCCGGGCATGACCTACCGAAACGACATCGCGGCGGCCGAGGCCGCAGCCGCCGCCGCGCTCCGCCGATGAGAACGGCGCTGGGCGCCCGCGGGTGCTTCGGAAATCGCCCCGTCACCGACTCCGGGAGGCGAGACTCAGACGGTAAGTCGATGCGTGACAGAGGAATACATCTATGAAGGTCGCGATCTTGATGGGCTCGCCGAATGATGCGTCGAAGATGGCGCCCGCCGCCGAGATGCTCGACAGGTTCGGCGTCGAACACGTGACCGAGGTGATGAGCGCCCATCGCACACCTGCAGCCGTGGCGTCGTTCGCGACCGGAGCGCGCGGCGCCGGATTCGCCGCGGTCATCTGCGGGGCAGGCATGGCAGCGCACCTGGCCGGCGTAGTGGCTGCGCACACCACCTTGCCGGTGATCGGCGTGCCGCTCAGCGGCGGCCTCGCCGATGGTCTCGATGCGTTGCTGTCGACGGTGCAGATGCCGAAGGGCATCCCGGTTGCCACCGTTGCCGTGAACGGCTCGGCAAATGCGGCTGTGCTCGTCGTGGAGATGCTGGCGGTGACAGATGCGGGGCTCGCTGCCCGCCTGGACGAGTTCCGCGCCGCTGGCGCCCGGTGAGGCGGGGTCACGGTGAGACTGGCGTGAGCCCCGAGGTCGTGCCCAACGTTCTGGCGTCGCGCTACGCCTCTGCGGAGATGGCCGAGCTGTGGTCGCCTCGCCGCAAGGTCGTCCTCGAGCGGCGGTTGTGGATCGCGGTGCTTGAGGCTCAGCGAGATGCGGGCGTCGACGTGCCAGACGGCGCGCTGGAGGCGTACCGAAATGCCGTCGAGACGGTCGACCTCGACTCGATCACCGAGCGGGAACGGATCACGCGCCACGACGTGAAGGCCCGTATCGAGGAATTCTGCGCACTTGCCGGCTACGAGCAGATCCATCGCGCGATGACCTCGCGCGATGTCACCGAGAATGTCGAGCAGTGCCAGGTTGCTGCAGCATTGGGACTGGTCGCCCAACGCATGGCGGCCTTCATCGTGCGCATCGCCGCGTTGGCGAGTTCGCACCGCGACCTCGTGATGACCGCGCGCACGCACAATGTGCCCGCGCAGGCAACCACGCTGGGCAAGCGCTGGGCCACGATCGGCACCGAGGCGCTCGTGTCGCTCGAGCGCATCACCGAGCTCGTGGCGCGCTACCCGCTGCGAGGGATCCGCGGACCAGTCGGCACCCAGCAGGACATGCTGGAGCTGTTAGGTGACGACCCGGCGGCGGTGGATCGCCTGGAGCGGCGCCTCGCCGCCGAGCTGGGCTTCGCCCGGGTGCTCGGTTCGGCTGGGCAGATCTATCCCCGCTCACTCGACCTCGACGTCGTCGCGGTGCTGGTCGGCGCCGCGGCACCGCTCGGCAACTTGGCACTCAGCGTGCGCCTCGGCGCCGGTCAGGAACTGGTCACCGAGGGTTTCGCTGCCGGCCAAGTCGGTTCGTCTGCCATGCCGCACAAGATGAACACCCGCTCGTGCGAGCGAATCACCGGCCTCGTGACCATCCTGCGCGGACACCTCACGATGGCGTCGCAGCTCGCCGGCGACCAATGGGACGAGGGGGATGTGAGCTGCTCAGTGGTGCGCCGCATCGTGCTCCCCGATGCTTTCTTCGCACTTGACGGAGCGCTGGAGACTGCCTTCAGCGTCCTGGACGGCTTCGAGGTCTTCCCGGCTCGGGTCGAAGCAGAACTGGCCGCATACTTGCCGTTCCTGGCCACCACCCGCCTGCTCGCCGCCGCCGTGGCAGCGGGTGCCGGCCGCGAGGAGGCGCACGAGCGCATCGGCGCCCATGCGACCGCCGCAGTGCTGGCGCTGCGCGAGGGCACCGTCGACCGCAACGATCTCGCGGCTCGCATCGCGGCCGATCCCGAGCTGCGGCTCAGCGACGACGTCGTCGCGGCAGCGCTCGCGGATCCGGCGTCGTTCAGCGGCCGCGCTGCGGACCAGGTCGACGAGTTCGTGGCTGCCGCGGGCAAGGTAGCTGAGCGGTACGGCGCAGCCGTCGACTACGAGCCAGGCGAGGTGCTGTGAGCCGAGCGGCGCGTGGCGCCGAACGATGACAGGCGAGACGATGACAAGAGAGGCAACGTGAGCGAGCTTGAGCTGGTCCACCGCGGGAAGGTGCGCGAGATGTACCGCGTCGACGACAGGCACCTGTTGATGGTCGCCAGCGACCGCATCTCGGCCTTCGACGTCGTGTTCAACGAACCGGTGCCCGACAAGGGCCGAGTGCTGACGGCCATGACGGCCTGGTGGTCGACGTGGCTCGGCGACATCGCGCCGACCCATGTGGTCTCAGCCAACCCTGCCGACTTCCCGGCTGCAGCACGACGATCCGAATGGGCTGGTCGAGCGCTCCTCGTTCGCCAGGCGGAGATGCTGCCGATCGAGTGCATCGTGCGCGGGTACATCACCGGTTCGGCATGGAAGGAATACCGCGAGCGCGGCACCATGCACGACGAGCCGCTGCCAGCCGGCCTGCTCGAATCGCAGCAGCTCCCCGATCCAGTCTTCACGCCGTCCACCAAGGCAATCGACGGGCACGACGTGAACATCTCGTTTGCCGCGGCCGCTGAGCTGGTCGGTGCCGACGCAGCCGCAGCCGCGCGCCGAGTGTGCGTCGATGCATACAGCACGGCCGCTGCCCATGCGGCCGAGCGGGGGATCATCATCGCGGACACCAAATTCGAGCTGGGCTATGTGGACGGCGACCTGGTTGTTGCCGACGAGTGGCTCACACCCGACTCGTCTCGTTTCTGGCCCAAGGATCACTGGCAGCCCGGTGCATCGCCGCCGTCGCTCGACAAGCAGCCGGTGCGCGACGCCACCGAGGCCACTGGCTGGAACAAGGAGCCGCCCCCGCCGCCGCTCACCGATGAGGTGGTTGCCGCCACCCGTGCTCGCTACATCGAGGCATACGAGACGCTGACCGGCGAGTCGTTCGACGACTGGCTGGCGCACTCTGGCGTATCGGCGGGAGCCACCGCTTCATGAATCGCTGGGATGTGCTGGTGGAAGTCTCGCCACGCGCCGAGATTGCCGATCCCGCCGGCACCACGATCGAGCGAGCCCTCGCAGCGCTCGGATTTGCGGGCGTGAGCGGCGTCAGGGTCGGCAAAGCCATCCGCCTGGAGGTCACCGCAGCGGATGCGTCCGAAGCCCGTTCGGTGACCGAGCAGATGTGCGATCGCCTGCTGGCGAACCCGGTGATCGAGGATGCCCGCATCGAGCTGCGTGCTGCGGCGCAGGAGCACAGCCTGTGAGCGCCACATGAGTGCGGCCATGAATGTGCCAATGAATGTCTCAGTCGGCGTCGTCCAATTCCCCGGCACGAACTGCGATCTCGACACGCTCGACGCTCTGGCCGAGATGGGAGCGCGGGCAACGCTCCTGCGCAGTGACGAAACCTCGCTGGGCGGTGTTGATGCTGTCGTCATTCCCGGTGGATTCGCGCACGGCGATTACCTGCGTACCGGCGCAATCGCCCGTTTCTCACCGATCATGGATGCAGTGACGTCATTCGCGGGCGCTGGCGGTCCCGTGGTCGGCATTTGCAATGGATTCCAAGTACTGACCGAGGCTGGTTTGCTGCCCGGAGCACTGCGACCCAATGCCGGGCTTTCGTTCCTGTGCCAGTCGCAGCAGTTGATCATGGCGTCGGTGAATCATGTATTGGGATACGGGCTGTCACCTTCGGAGGAACTGAGCATTCCCATCAATCACTTTGAAGGGAACTATGTATGCGACGGCGCGACATTGCACCGTTTGCGTGCGAACGGCCAGGTCGTGATGCGCTATGTGGACAACCCGAATGGTTCAGTGGATGACATCGCCGGCATATGCAACGAATCGGGCAATGTGGTGGGTTTGATGCCCCATCCGGAGCGGGCCACGTCTGAGCTATTGGGTTCTACTGACGGCCGAAAGTTGCTCGAAGCATTGCTCTATGCGGCAGCGAGCGCTCGTCAAGCTGGCAGTCACCACGCGGCATGAAGAGGCGTCGGTCAGCAATGGCTCGAGTTTCGCTCACCGAGAGCGGGGGGATCTGAAGTGTCAGCCGCCCCGTGTGATGCCCGCACGGGCGAGCATGTCGGCCGGAACGCCGAACTCTCGCCATGTGGCGTACTGGATTCCCTTGCGCTGCCCGTAGTTGGAAGCATGGGCAACAAAACCTTCTTCGACCGAGGCCATATCGGGTTCGACCTGCAGCGCTTCGATAGCCGCCTCGACATCCCGGCGCTCTTGCATCAGGAGCAAGCGCTTGATCGGCTTTGCGTCGGCAATCTGGGCATCGATTGCATCTTTCTTGGCGTTCAGCGACTCCGCACTCTGCCTGCGGCCGGGACGAGGCCGGTGGGTTTCGAGGGCCTCAAGATAATCCCGCACCGCTGCGGCCTCGATGCGACCCGCGGCAATAGCCGCCTTATGTTCGTCGGACATTGTTCGTTCGCTCATGACGTCTGTATAGCACGACGTCTCGCGGCAGCCAATGAACTTGGGTTGATGTGACTGCAATGGTTTCCGATTCGACCAGCATTCATGCGGTACTTGGCTTGACTGATGCCGAATACCACCGCATTTGTGAGCTCTTGGCGCGTGAGCCGAACCATCTCGAACTCGCGATGTATGCGGTGATGTGGTCCGAGCATTGCTCGTACAAATCGTCGCGCCGTCATCTTGCTCGCTTGCCGACTGAGGCTCCGTGCGTGCTCGTCGGGCCAGGCGAGAATGCCGGTGTCGTCGATGTCGGCGACGGCATTGCCGTCGCCGTGCGTATCGAGAGCCACAACCATCCCTCGGCTATCGAGCCGTATCAAGGTGCGGCGACCGGGGTCGGCGGCATCCTGCGTGACATCTTCACCATGGGCGCGCGACCCATAGCGCTCGCGGATCCTCTGCGAGTCGGGCCGCTCGACGAGCCGCGCAGCAACTGGATTGCCGAGGGCATCGTCAGCGGCATCTCGGGGTATGGCAACAGCGTGGGCGTTCCCACCGTTGCCGGCGAATTCGTGTCGTGCGAGACCTACCGAGACAACCCGCTGGTGAATGTGGCCGCGCTCGGGATCATGCCGACCGAACGCCTGGTGCTGGGCCGAGCGACCGAGGTGGGCAGCGCAGCCGTGCTCATGGGCGCGAGCACCGGCCGCGACGGCATCGGCGGAGTCAGCGTGCTGGCGTCAGCGGGATTCGACGAGGCCGACGACGATTCGACGAAGCGCCCGAGCGTTCAGGTCGGTGATCCCTTCGAGGAGAAGCGTCTCATCGAGGCATGCCTGGAACTGCTGGAGGCAGGGCTCGTCAGCGGCATCCAGGATCTCGGCGGTGCCGGCTTGACGTGCGCTGCGAGCGAAACGGCCTCGCGTGGCGGCACCGGCATGGAGGTGGATGTCAGCGTCGTGCCGCTGCGCCAGCACGGCATGGAGCCGTTCGAGATCATGACGTCGGAGTCGCAGGAGCGCATGCTGGCGATCGTCTCGTCGGCCAACGTCGATCAGGTGCTCGAGATCTGTTCACGTTGGGAGGTGAGCGCAACGGTGGTCGGACGCGTGACCGGCGACGGCATGTTGCGCGTGCGCGATGGCGTGGACGGCGCCGTCCTGGCCGAGGTTCCTGCGAGCACGCTGCACGACGATGCGCCGTCGTACGACCGGCCGATGCGCCCCCCGGCGGATCTGCGCCTTCGCCGCAGCGTTGACCCCGGGGGTGATCCCGCCGCGGGCAGCCCGCCGGTGAGCAGCCCAGGCGACTCTGCTGCCGATCTGCTGGCGATGCTCGCCGACCCGAGTTGGGTCTACCGGCAGTACGACCACCAGTTGTTCCTGAATACGGTCGTCGGCCCGGGCCGCGACGCCACGCTGCTGCGATTGCGAGACCCCCGCAACGGCACTCCCACCGGTCGCGGCCTCGCAGTATCGGTGGACGGCAACCACCGCTGGTGCGATGCCGATCCCCGCCGGGGCACCGCGATGGTGGTCATCGAGGCAGCGCTGAACCTCGCCTGTGTGGGCGCCGATCCGCTCGCGCTCGTCAACTGCCTCAACTTCGGCAATCCGACCCATCCCGAGGTCATGTGGCAGCTTTCCGAGGCCATCGACGGCATGGCTGAAGCCTGTGACGCACTCGACGTGCCCGTCGTGGGCGGCAACGTGAGCCTCTACAACGAGACGAACGGCACCAATATCAGCCCGACACCGGTGGTGTGCCTGATCGGCGTGCATCCCGACCTCGCTCGCCGGCCGACCGCTGACGAGCTGCCGCCGGGCACCGAGCTCGTATTGCTGGCCCCGCCCGGCTTGGCCGTCGGGGACGAGGCAGACAGCGACGTCTCCTCGCTGGGTGCCGTGGCACTTGGCGGCAGTCGCTGGGCGTGGGAGCGTCGCGGCTGCCGCGACGGGGCGCTGCCCGACCTCGACCTGGCGGGCAGCGTTGCAGCCGCCCGGTTCGTGGCTGCAGCCGTGCGCGAGGGCGCCGTCCGGAGCGCGCACGATGTCTCCGACGGCGGCATCGCCGTGGCCATCGCCGAGATGTGCTGTCACGTCAGTGCGGGCGTGCATGCGAGGGTCCCGCCGCTGGGAGGCTCGGCACCGGCGGAGCGTGCGCTGTTCGCTGAGCCGCCGGGCCGCGTATTGGTCGCAGTTGAGGCTGACGATGTCGAGCGGCTCGCGCACGCGGCCTCGGCGGCAGGTCTCGCGAGCCGCCGGCTTGGCTCATTCGGCGGATCGAGAGTGCAGATCGGGCGTCTCGCAGAATCCGGTCTCGACATTGATCTGGCGCTCGACGACGCGCTGGCCCGGTGGAGCGGTGCCCTGCCCCAGTCGTTCGCGCAGCCTGTCGACGGGCGGGCGGCATGAACGGCAACGCGGAGGAGGGCGTCGACCTCAACAAGCCGCGCGAAGCCTGCGGCGTATTCGGCGTGTACCTGCCCGGCGGTCCCGTGGCCCACCTGAGCTACCTCGGGCTGTACGCGCTGCAGCACCGGGGGCAGGAATCGGCCGGCATCGCCGTGTCCGACCGCACTCACATCACAGTCGTGAAGGACATGGGCTTGGTTGCCAGCGCTTTCGACGACCGCGTGCTTGCAGGACTCGAAGGCGATCTCGCGATCGGCCACACCCGTTACTCCACCACAGGGTCGAGTTCGTGGCGTGCCGCGCAGCCGTTCTACCGGGGACTCGACGGCACGGAATTCGCGCTCGGTCACAACGGGAACCTCACCAACACGGCAGAGCTTGCAGCGTCATCGGGGATGCTCGACGGGGTGGTCACCAGCGACAGCGACCTGGTGGCTGAGCTGATCGCCCAGCGCATCAGCGCCACACCGCAGATCACCCGCACCCGCCCGCGCGAGGCCGTCACCGAGGCGTTGGCAGAAGTACTGCCCAGCCTGCGCGGCGGTTTCACGTTCGTGGTGGCCGACCGCGACCGCCTGATCGGGGTTCGCGATCCGCATGGCATCTGGCCGCTGTGCCTCGGCCGCCTAGAAGTCGATGGGCAAGGGGCCGATGAGCAAGCCGCTGACGAGAGCAGGAGCAGTCGTCCCGGGGTCGATCAGCCCGGTGTCAGCCATTCCAGCGGCGGCTGGGTGCTGGCGTCGGAGAACCCTGCGCTGGAGGTCGTCGGCGCGACTTTCGAGCGCGAGATCCAGCCGGGCGAGATGGTCGTCATCGACGCAGCCGGGTGCCGTTCGCTGCGGCCCTTCGCGGGCAGGCCGGCGACCGCCGACGAGGCCTCCCCGCACTTGTGCATCTTCGAGTTCGTGTATTTCTCGCGCCCCGATACCACCTTGGCCGGCCAGAACGTGCATGCCGCCCGCCAGCGCATGGGCGCGCACTTGGCGACCAACGCACCAGTCGATGCCGACCTGGTGATGCCCGTTCCCGAATCGGGCATTCCCGCAGCGCAGGGCTATGCACGCGCCAGCGGCATCGCCTACGGCGACGGACTGGTCAAGAACCGTTATATCGGCCGCACGTTCATCGCTCCGAACCAGCACGTCCGGTCGCTGGGTGTGCGGACCAAGCTGAATCCCATCAGTCCCAACATCGACGGCCGCCGGCTCGTGGTGGTCGACGATTCGATCGTGCGGGGCACGACCACCCGGTCGATTGTGGAGATGCTGCGCAGCGCCGGCGCTGCTGAGGTGCACCTGCGCATCTCCTCGCCTCCGTACCGCTGGCCGTGCTTCTACGGCATGGACACCGGCACCTCCGACGAGCTGCTGGCCGCGAATCGTGACCTTGCCGAGATCGAGGCGTACTTGGGAGTCGACTCGCTGGCCTACCTGAGCCTCGATCAGCTCGTCGAAGCCACCGGCGTGCCTGGCGGCGGGTTCTGTCATGCATGCCTGACCGGCGAGTACCCGGTGGAGATCGGCGCGGGGGCACGCGCCGAAGTATTCGGCAGCCTCGCCGACGAGCCGAACCGCTCGCTGATCGCGACGGGCAGCGTGCAGCCGGCTGCCGTCGCGGAGTCCATCGCTGGATGACGTCCGCATCCGTGCACCCGCCCGCTGGCGTCGGTGACGCTGGCCACTCCGGGCCCTTGAGCTACGAAGCGGCGGGAGTGAGCATCGACGCGGGGGACGAGGCGGTGCGACGTCTGGCGCCCCACGCTCGCAGCACCTACCGGCCCGAGGTGCTGAGCGACATCGGAGCATTCGGGGCGGTGACCGCCCTGCCGGAGGGCTTCACCGACCCTGTGCTGGTGAGCGCGAATGACGGTGCGGGCACCAAGCCCCTCATTGCCGCAGCGCTCGGCCGCTGGGACACGATCGGGATCGACGTGGTGGCCATGTGTGTTGACGACATCGTCACGCTCGGCGCACAGCCGCTGCTCTTCCACGATCAGATCACTGCAGGAAGCCTTGACCCTGACGTCGTCGAGGCGATCGTGACGGGTCTGGCCGCCGGCTGCCGCAGCGCCGGCTGCGCACTGGTCGGAGGCGAGCTGGCCGAACACCCAGATGCGCTCGCACCCGGCGACTATGACATCGCCGGCTTTGTCGTGGGCGTGGCCGAACGAGCGCGGGTGCGAGGTCCCATCACCGGCGGCGCCGCGACGCTTGTCGGGCTGGCGTCAGACGGGCTTCGATGCAACGGCTACAGCCTCGCCCGCCGCGTCCTGCTCGGTGAGACGCCCGATCCAGCCGTCCTCGGCGCGCCGGCCTGGCCCGGTGCCGATCACTCGCTGGGCGACGAGATGCTGCGACCGTCGGTCATCTACACCCCTGCGGTGCTCGCGCTCTTCGACGAATGCGGTGCTGTGGGGGCTGCGCATATCACCGGTGGGGGACTGGTCGCGAATGTGGCCCGCATGCTCGGCCCCGACGTCGATGCGTTGCTGCGGCGCGGTTCCTGGCCGGTGCCCAGGATCTTCGATCGCATCGCCGACACCGGCCCGGTCGCTCCCGAAGAGATGCAACGCGTCTTCAACCTGGGCATCGGCATGGTGGTTGCCGTGCCCCCGTCGGAAGTCGACGCGGCGGTGGGGATTGCGCAAGGCGCTGGCCACCAGGCGTGGGTGATCGGTGAGATCCGCCCGGGCGCGGGCAACGCCCACTTGGCCGAAGCGGGCAGCTAGGTCCAATTCGACGGGCCCAGCCCAATACCCTGCCTGCCCATTGTCCGGACAGCGTCCCGGGCGCGCCAGGAGCACCGATGACTGCCACCGCGGGGTCACGACCCACCGCTGCCTATTCCGCCACGCTCGAAGTCGAGCTGGCCCACCAGCCGGGCACGCTCGGCCGGCTGTGCACCGCAATCGGCGACGTAGGCGGCAACATCCAGAGCCTCGACGGCTTCACGATCACCCAGGGCACGCTGCGCCAGCACATCGTGGTGGACGCGTCCAGCGAGCAGCACATCGTCCAGATCTGCGATGCAGTCAACGGGCTCGAAGGCATCACGGTCATCGCCTCGATGGATCGCACCTTCGAATTGCACGACGGCGGGAAGCTTGAGACGGTCACCCGCATCCCGCTGCGCAATGCCGATGACCTCTCCATGGCCTATACCCCCGGCGTGGCCCGCGTCTGCCGGGCGATCGTGGACGACCCTGAGCGTGTCCACGACCTGACGATCAAGGGCAACACGGTCGCGATCGTCAGCGACGGCACGGCGGTGCTGGGTCTCGGTGACATCGGCCCGGCGGCTGCCATGCCGGTCATGGAGGGCAAGGCGCTGCTGTTCAAGGAATTCGCCGGCGTGGACGCGTTCCCGATCTGCCTCGATGTCAACGAGCCAGCCGAGATCGTGGAGACGGTCATCCGGCTGGCACCCACCTTCGGCGGCATCAACCTGGAGGACATCGCGGCGCCAGGGGCGTTCGAGGTCGAGGAGGCGCTGCGCGCTGCGCTCGACATTCCCGTCTTCCATGACGACCAGCACGGCACCGCAGTGGTCGCCTTGGCTGCGCTCGAGAACTCAGCACGAATCGTGGGCAAGGAGCTGGCGAACCTGCGCTGCGTCATCCTGGGGGCGGGCGCCGCCGGAGTCGCGACCGCCAAGATCCTGCTGGGTGCCGGCATCGGCGACGTGATCGCCTGCGACCGCAAGGGCACCATTCACCCGGGTCGCTCCGAGCTGAACCACGCGAAGGAGTGGCTGGCGGCCAACACCAACGCCGAGCACGTGGCCGGCTCGGTGTCGGACGCCATGGCCGGCGCCGACGTGTTTCTCGGCCTCAGCGGGCCCGGCCTCATCACCCGCGACGACGTGGAGACCATGGCAGAGCGACCGATCGTGTTCGCCATGGCGAATCCCGACCCCGAGATCCTGCCCGACGCCATCGGCGACATCGCTGCCGTGGTCGCGACCGGCCGCAGCGACTACCCCAACCAGATCAACAACGTGCTGGCATTCCCCGGGATCTTCCGAGGTGCGTTCGATGCGGGCGCCACCGACATCACCGAGAACATGAAGATCGCAGCCGCCGAGGCCATCGCCGCAGGCGTCTCCAGCGACGACCTCAGCCCCGACCTGGTCATCCCCACAGCCTTCGACCGCTCAGTAGTCCCCGCAGTCGCCTCAGCAGTGGCCCAAGCCGCCCACGCCGACCAAGTCACGCGCCGCTAAGCGCCCCACAGGGCCCGCCACCACGGCACCCCTATTGTCGCGAGCGGGGGCGAAGCCCCTCCGCTCGTTTCTATTGTCGCGAGCGCGGCGAAGCCTTGCGCTCGCACCAGAGTGGTCGGGACCGGCGTCGATCCGGTGACCTCACGCTTTTCAGGCGCGCGCTCTGCCAACTGAGCTACCCGACCGCGGTCCCGACGGGATTTGAACCCGCGACCTCTGGCTTGACAGGCCAGCGTGAACTCCAGACTTCACCACGGGACCAGCTGTATTGCTGTGCGCTTGCGCCGACGTCGAGACCGGGGTCTCTGCCGATGCAAGCGCCGCAACGATAGCCACCTCGGTCAGCAATCAGCGCCGGTGACCGCGGCGCGCAGGCGGCCGGCAAGATCGCCGCGAGACAGCACCGACACTCCCTCGCCGCCGCACCACGCCGACAGCGCATGCAGTTCGGTTGCCAACGCCTCGAGCGCCTTCGTTTCTGCCGCGGCGTCGTTGGGCCACGACCCTGGCTCAGTCCACGAAGCCGGCACTTCCAGCACGTTGCGCTCCCGGTCGACACGCACATCGAGGCGCGCCACCAGCGCATCGTCGTGCAGGAACGGCAGCACGAAGTAGCCGTACTGCCGCTTGGCCTTGGGCGTGTAGATCTCGATGCGGTAGTGGAAGCCGAAGAGACGCTCTGCGCGTGGGCGGTGCCATACCAGCGGGTCGAACGGGCTGAGCAGCACCGATCGAGACTGTCGCCGGGCAGCACGCTGGCCGGCGGGGACATACCCCGGCCGGTCCCAGCCCTCCACTGCCACCTCTCGGAGCTGGCCGTCAGCGACGAGCTCAGCGATGCGTGCGGGCGCGATGCGCTTCGGCAGGCGGTGGTAGTCGATGAGATCGTCGGCGGTGGCCACGCCGAGGCATCGGGCGGCATCGGCCAGCAGCGCCCGGTGCGCGTCGGGCTCGTCCACAACGGCCTCGACCACCTCGGGGGGCAGCACCCGTTCGATGACGTCGTAGCGACGCACGAAGCCGGCACGGTCGGCCACGCCGACCCGGCCTGCCCAGAACAGCCACGCCAGCGCCAGCTTCCCGTTGCTGCGTGTGCCCCAGGGCCCGCGCACGCCGGGTCCCCAGTCCATCGCAGCATCCACTTCGGCCGTGGATGCAGGACCGTTGGCGGTCATCCAGTCGAGCGCCGCAGCAATCTTGGGCTGGTTGGCCTCCCCGAAGCGCGCGTAGCCGCTCCACATGTCGCCGGCGGCTCCCCGGCGCATCCGCCAGCCGAACAGCGGCCAGTCGGCCACACGCACGAACGACGCCTCATGGCCCCAGTACTCGGTCAGTTCCCGCTCGTCTGACCGGCGGGCGTATGCCGCGCGCTCCAGCAACCCCAGCACAGCATCGTGCGTGCCGCCCATCCGGGCTCGCAGCACCAGCAGGTGCGAGCGCGCCAGCACGTTGACGGCATCGATCTGCAGCAGGCCCATGCAGTCCATGGCCCGACGCAGATGCCGGATGTCCAGCCGGCCGGTCGGCAGCGGCGCGGCAATCCCCTGGGCGCCGATGGCGAGCCGTCGCGCCGCCCGCAGGCTCAGGCGAGCAGGCTGCGCCGTGGTCACGCCGCGCTCAGGCAGTGCCCTCGACGGCGGCGCGGCTCAGCGTTCTTCTTTGAAGATGACGTGCCGGCGCAGCACCGGGTCGTACTTGCGCAGCTCGATCCGGTCGCGGGTGTTCGTCTTGTTCTTGCGCGTGGTGTACGTGTAGCCGGTGCCCTCGGTGGACTTCAGCTTGATGACGGGACGCTTGTCGCTCTTGGGCATCAGACTTTCTCCCCACGACGGCGCAGATCGGCCACCACCGATTCGATGCCGCGCTTGTTGATGGTCTTGATGCCCTTGGCGCTGACGGTCAGCGTGACCCAGCGCCCCTCGTTGGGCACCCAGAACCGCTTCCGCTGGATGTTGGGCTTGAACCAGCGCTTCGTGCGCCGGTGCGAGTGCGACACGTTGAAGCCCGAGTGCGGCCGCCGGCCGGTGACTTGGCAGATGTTGCTCATACCCGACAGCTCCGATAGGTGGGCTCGACAGCGGCGGACAAGGCTAGCGACCTGGCCGGTGCTGACCCAATCGGCTCAGCCGTTGAGCCGGGGGATGATCTCGCGTCCAACGCGCTCGAGCACCTCGTAGCGCGGGTCGAAGTTGGGCAGGATCATGATCTGGTCAAGCCCTCGCTCGCCCAGGGCTGCCAACCGCTCGACGACCTGGTCGGCAGTGCCCACGACGCAGGTTGCATCGATGAGCTCATCGTTGAGAAACCGAGCCTCTTCGGGCAGCACCCAGCAGTTGTGACCGGCATGGATGCGCTGGTGGATGCGCTCGGGGTCGGTGTCGTCGAGCATGGCGCAGTACTCGTCCCAGACCGCCTCCAAGCGGGCTCCGGGCGACCGGCCGAACTGCCGGTACTGGTCGTAGGAGTAGTGCAGCGATGCCATGGCGAACGCACCCGCCTCGTGATGCACCCGCTCGCGCTGGCTCGCCAGCGTCTCGCCGTCATCGAGGATCACGATCGTCGTCAGCGAGCACATCAGGTAGTCGCCGCGGTCGATGGTGCGGCCCGCTTCGGCAGCGCCGGCCTCGATGTACTCCCACACGCGGGCGGTCGCTGAGCCGTCCGGAGGCACCGAGAGCACAGCGCCGTCGCCGTACTGACCGGCCAGCCCCAGCGAGCGCGGCCCGAAGCCCGACACGTACAGCGGGATCGGGTCGTCGAAGTTGACGAAACCGGCGTCCGGCATGATGTGGCGGATCGGCTGCGCGCTGCCGCCGAAGTGATGCATGGCCTCTTCGCCGCGCAGCAGCGGGCGCAGCGCCGCGAGGTACTGGTCGAACTCGGCGATGCGCTGGGGCTTGTGCCCCATGATCCGCATCGCCGTGTTGCCGGTGCCGATGCCGAGAAACGTCCGCCCGGGCGCGAGCGCGTTGATCGTGGCGATCGACGCGGCGGTGACCGGTGCCGGCCGCGTTCCTGAGACCGAGACGCCGGTGCCGAGCTGGATGGTGCTGGTTCGCTCGGCAGCGAGTGCCAGCGTGGCGTAGCAGTCCGACCACAGCATGTGGCTGTCGGCAAACCAGGCATGCGTGTAGCCGAGCTCCTCGGCACGCTCGACATAGTCGAGATCGCCGATGTGCGATGCGATGCAAATCCCCAAGTCCATGCTGTTCCCCGTTGTCGACCCGGCCGACCCCTGACATGTACGCCCCGGCCAGCGTGGACACGCTAGACACGAACCGTGGCATCCGATGGGGCGAAGCCGTCGAAGAAGGCCCGCAAGAAGGCGGTCGAAGCTGCTGCGCAGGTCACGACGAAGGCTCGCCGACGCCATGTCGAGCGAGGCCGCTACTCGAGGGCGCCCGTGGATCGAGCCGCCGGCGGCGTGGTGTGCCACGAGGGCGCCGTGCTGGTGGTGCACCGGCCGCGGTACGACGACTGGTCGTTGCCGAAGGGCCACCTCAACCGGGGCGAGTCCTGGGAGGAGGCGGCATTGCGTGAGGTCCGCGAAGAAACTGGCGTGCGATGCGCGATCACGTCCGCGCCCTACCCGGTCAGCTATCTGATCGCCAGCGGCGTGCCCAAGCTGGTGCTCTTCTATGCCATGGCTCCGACGAAGGCGCCCAAGCGCCTCGCGGGCGACCCGAGCGAGGTCGACGAGGTGGCCTGGTGGGACATCGCCGACGCTGTGCGGGCGCTGAGCTACGAAACGGAGCGTGAAGCCTGTGCTGCGCTCACCATCCCGCACCTGCGCCGCCGCAGCTCCGCTGCCGGCTGACAGCCAAGCCGACCGGCTGGGCCTCTCATGGGTTTCTCATGATCTGCATTCCAGAATGAGGCCATGGGTGCTGATCGGCCGAGCGCAAGCAGCCCCGCGGTAGCCGTCGTCGACGACGACCCGCGCATTCGAACGGCGTTGCGACGCGCCCTGCAGCTCGAGGGCTATGACGTGCTCGAGGGCAGCGATGGTCTCGACGGCGAGGCCCTCGCTGGGCAGGCAGACGTGATGGTGCTGGACGCCACCATGCCCAACCTGGGCGGATTCGAGCTGTGCCGGCGCCTGCGTGCCGCCGGGAGCCGCTTGCCGATTCTGCTCTTGACGGCCC
The DNA here is from genome assembly GCF_965208925.1 of Candidatus Poriferisodalis sp. Taxonomy (GTDB): domain Bacteria; phylum Actinomycetota; class Acidimicrobiia; order Acidimicrobiales; family Poriferisodalaceae; genus Poriferisodalis. The sequence goes on from NZ_OZ242364.1 coordinate 1,204,783, forward strand.
GGGGCACCACCGCGGATCGAGTGGAAGGCCTCGACGCCGGTGCCGACGACTACCTGCCGAAGCCGTTCGCGCTCGACGAGCTGCTGGCCCGATTACGGGCGTTGCTGCGCCGGGGCGCTGAGCGCTCCTCGCCAGCGGAAGGCGAGCGGCTCGCGTGCGCCGGCATCGTGCTCGACACCGCCAGCTACGAGGTGACCTGCGCCGGAGAGCCCGTCACGCTGACCCACACCGAGCACCGGCTGCTGGAGCTGTTCCTGCGCAATCCGGGTCGCGTCCTGGGCCGCGACGAGATCTACGACACGGTGTGGGGCTACGACGCGTCGCTGGCCTCGAACTCACTGGAGGTCTATGTCGGCTACTTGCGCCGCAAGCTGGCGGCGGCGACCACGGGCACCGGCGGCCACAGTCCCATCCGGACAGTGCGCGGCGTGGGCTACGTGCTCCGATCTGTATGAGCTTCCGAACCCGGCTCGGGCTGCTGGTGGCGGCCTCGGTTGCTGTCGCGGTGCTGGCAGTCTCGGGGGTGGCGCTCTGGATTGCCCGAGCAGAGGCCCGGTCGGCACTCGACCGCAAGCTCGACGACCGCGTCGCCGTGCTGGTCGCCAGCGGGGGACGCTTGCCCGAGCGCCGAGGGGCCCAGTTCTTCGGGCGATTCGTGCCACGCGACGTGCTCGCCCAGATCGTGGCCCCGAACGGCGCAGTGGTGTATTCGTCTGACGAGGTGCTGCCCGTGGCGCCCGCCGACCTTGCCGTGGCTCACGGTCGGTCTCACCGGCATCGAACCGATGTGTCGGCGGAGGGTGTGCGCCTGCGAGTGCTGACGGTGCCGGTTGCCTCTGGCGGAGCGCTGATGGTCGCGAGCCCGCTTGATGAGGTGGATGCCAATGTGGCCGGGCTGCGCAACGCGCTGGCCGTTGTGGCCGCCATCGGCGTTGCTGGGGCTGGGCTCTTGGGTTTCCTGGTGGCAGGCCGGGCCATTCGGCCAGTGCGGCGGCTCACCGATGCGGCCCGGAATGTCGCGCAGACTCAAGATCTGGACCAGCCGATCGAGCTGGAACGCGACGACGAGCTGGGGGAGTTGGCACGCAGCTTCAACGCGATGCTCGAAGCACTTGCCGTGTCTCGAGCTCAGCAGCATCGATTGGTCACCGACGCGGGCCACGAGCTGCGCACGCCGCTCACCAGCATCCGCACCAACATCGAGCTGCTGGCCCGGGCCGAGACTGACGACGCCCCTGCGGTGCTCGATGCCGACGAACGGCGCCGGATGCTCGACGATGTGCAGTTCGAGCTGGACCAGCTCACCGAGCTGGCGGCCGAGCTCGTCGAGCTGGCCACGGACCGGCGGGCGCTGGGCGAGCCGGAGCCAGTCGATCTGGCCGAGTTGGCGGCATCGGTAGTGGATCGGCACCGCCGCCGCACCGAAACGGATTTTGTGACCGTTCTCGAGCCATGCGAGGTGGTCGTGAACACGGCGCTGGTCGAGCGAGCGATCGGCAATCTCGTCGACAACGCGGTGAAATGGTCCCCGCCCGGCGAACCCATCGAGGTCAGCGTTGCTGCGACCGACCGGGAGGCTCGCGTCCGAGTGCGCGACAACGGGCCCGGCATCCCCGCAGACCTGCGCGAGACAGTCTTCGAGCGGTTCTACCGAGCTCCCGAAGCGCGTTCTCAACCCGGCTCCGGCCTCGGGCTGTCCATCGTCGACTATGTCGCTCGCAGCCACGACGGCTCCGTGTCTGTCATCGACACCAACGGCCCCGGCGCCACCGTCGAACTCCGCCTTCCGCTGGCCTCCGAGGCCGATTCGCCCCCTGTCGCCGCGAACTGAATCCGCTGCCGCCGGCTGGCACCCTTCGATCGGTACAGGGTCGTTTGTAGGGGATGGTTCCCCTAAAGCTGCTGGTCAGGGACGCATTTTGCTGTCTAACAAACGTTCGTAGACTAGACAGCTCCCCCGAGCCTGTCAAGCCATTCTTTGAGCTCGATGTCTCGCTGCTCCTGACGGCTTCCATAGCGGCCGCAGACCCGCGTACTCGCTGAGTTTCCGGGGCTCACCAGACCACGGCCGCGCTGCGGTCGCGCATCTGCCTCCCAGGCCGTTCTGGGCCGTCCGTTCTGTCGCTGAAACGAACCGTTCCTCGACAGAAAGGACCGGTTCCAGCGATGACCACTGGAATATCAACATCAGCAATACGACGGCTTGCGGTGGCGCTCATGGCGCTGCTGGTTGCCGTGCCGGCGCTGGCTGTGATCGCGCAGCCCGCGTCGGCGCACGAACAGACCGAGGAGAGATGCGACTACGACCCGCTCACCCAGCAGGAATACAACTGCCGGCAGGTCGAGGTGTCCCATGTGCATCAGCCGAACCACTACTCGCCGCCGCCCGACACATCACCCCGCTCCACCACCACGACCGCCCCGACTACCACGGAGCCGCCGTCGTGCCCGGCGGGTCAGCATTCCAACGGCGGCGCGGGCCGCAACTGCCACGCGCACAGCTTCACCCCGCCGTGCGGGACCGGCACATGGAGCCCAGGCCACGGCCACCCCCCCATACAACGGCCGCCGTGCCCCGCCCCGGAGCCGCCGTCGTGCCCGGCGGGTCAGCATTCCAACGGCGGCGCGGGCCGCAACTGCCACGCGCACAGCTTCACCCCGCCGTGCGGGACCGGCACATGGAGCCCAGGCCACGGCCACACCCCCATTCAGCGCCCGCCATGCACGACGACCACCACGCCAGATGAAGACTCAGACGACGAGGATGATGACTCCAGCGACGAGGGCAATGACGACGACCAGAGCGACGGAAATGCTGGCGATTGTCCCAGCGGCACATTCGTCAGCGGCAACTGCGAACCCAGGGGCGGGACTCCCACCACAACTGCCGACCCGTGCGCGGCATGGATGAGTGCGACGCGCGATGCACTTCATAACTCCGAGGACCCCGTCCCGCCACCGGATGGATGCGGCACCGACGTCGGCGGTGCACTGGGCCGATACTTCACAAGGATGGGGGAGCGTCGGATCGAAAGTGCCGAGGCTAGAGAACAGGCGTACGCAGAACTTCGCCGAGCGATACAAGACGCTTGGAACTACGAGATCCCGCACGTGGATGATGCGATCAATACCGTCAATTGCGCGTGGCTCGGCGTTGTTCTAGTCCGAAGCAAGGGCAAAGCTGCGGCGGCTCCCGGCTGGGGATCCGTTGTGTCAGGGCTCGGATGCGGGCGCTACTTGGAACAACTGACGATTGACGGCAGCGGCCCAGACGCCGACGATGGCGAAAACGACGAGAACGGTCAGGACTCCGACGGCCGCGGCTCGTCTGAGGAATCGGGGTCTGACGACGAAGAGGTCCGACGCCCACAGCCGCGCCCATTTCCGCAGCGGCCCGGAGGCGGTCAGCAGCCTTCATGGAACCCTTGGGACTGGGGCGCCACGAAGGGCTAGAAGCGGGGGGAACAACCCGATTCTGCGCATCCAAGCGTCCGGCTGGGTACAGGCTGACGCATCCACTCAGTTGCGTTGATGACCATCGAAGCACGCGTGCGATCGTGGGCAGGGATCAGGTGCCAGCGAACCCCCGGTCAGTGACAGATCCGATTTTGCCAATGCACCGGAGGCTTTGCAGTGAGCGCATCGAGCTACTCTGAGATCGTGGACGTGGGGATCGAGACGCCGAAGCAGGCCGCAGAAGGGCGCGGGAGTGGTCGGTTCCACTGGGCGAAGCTGGCTTTGGTCGTCTACTTGGGCGTTCTGGCCTTTGAGTGGCTGTCCCATTCGAGATCACAGCGACACATAGTCATTCTCGGCCTCGTGATTGCTGGCTTGACCTACGAGGGAGTTGCACGCATCCGGCGTCGCGAGCCGAGAGCGAAGGACCTGCAAGCGATGCTGGCCGAAGTCTGCTGCTTCGGCCTGCTGGTCTTTGAGTGGGTGCCGCATTCGAGATCGCAGGGATACCTGGCCATTCTCGGTGTTGCGCTTGCTGGCTTGGTCTACGAGCGGACTAGGCGTCGGCGCGCTGCGGTGTGCGAGACGGGGAGCGCCTGGCGACGCCGTGATTAGCCAGCTGCGGTTCGGGACGCCGACTTCGAGCATCGCAGCGTGCGGACCGGTGCCGCGTGTGTCGACCGGGACCACTCGGCCTGTTCGCGTCAAGAGGGGGAATAGCCAAGTCCGGTGAGCGAGTCCACACCGCTGTCCGACCCGGAACTTGAGCTGTGAGCGAGGTAGACGGTTCCACTAGCTGAGTCACTCAGCATCAGTGCGCGGGCCGGCAGCTAGGGCGCTGCAGGATCCTCGCAGTCGGTTTGTTCCTCTTGGTCGGCAGGGGAGTGCCAGAGTCCGCTGAGCGCTGCGGCGCTTGACGGAATGGGATCCCTGCGGGGTTCCCTCCTCAGAGGCCCCGCCCGACGAAGGGCGGGGCCTCACAACATCCTCATCCGCCTTACTTCGACAGATGCGGTCATTGGGCGCAGCGAAGTACCGTGGCACCATCGTGAGCGGCACACCGGCAATGCCGTCTGCCTCCAAGTCGATGCAGCGCCGTCACCCTGTGGCGCGACCACGCAGGGAGGTAGCGCTGCCCGGCCTGTCGCCATCTGTCAAACGGTTGCTGATCGGTTCGGCGGTTCTGCTCGTGCACTTGGCCGTCTTGTCGGTGTTCGGGCCGGCTGCCGTTTCGGCGATGGGGATCGCTTGGGCGCTGGTCATCCTCTGTCTGAGCTACCTCTCTGTGGGGGTCATCGCGCTGGCAGTTCTCCGTTGGCTGCGACGTTGCAGCCCCGAACGCCCAAGACGAGAGCCGTGAGCACTGCGAATCATCGTGAAGCCGTGAGCGATGACGCCGAGGCGCTGTCCCCCGATCGGTAGTGCTTCGGCCACCGCAGCGATCAACGAGTCACGTGGGATGACATCCTGCGGTCAATCGGTGATTACGCCACGGGCGATTAGCCGCTGCCGCTGGCCTGGCTGCTCTTGAGCAGGGAGGCGATGCTGGAGTGGTGCCAGGTGGCCTTGCCGGTCGCGGTGAGGATGCCTGCGACCTCCAGCGCCGCCGCAGTTTCACGCAGGCTGTAGCCATTGGCGTGGAGCTGGATGGCGAGCGCACGGGCTTCTTCCGGTTGACTCGGAGGCCTCCCGAGGCGGGCGCCGTTGCGTCGGGCAGCTTGCAGGGCTGCCTTCGTGCGGTCTTGGGCCATGCCGGCTTCGTGGGCAGCGATAACGGCGAGCATGCCGACCAGCAGACGCCCGCCGCGAGTCCGAACGCCCTCGGGAGCGTCGAGGGTGATCAGCTCCCAGCCGGAACGCTCAGCGTGGTCGAACAGCAGCAACGTCTCTAGGGTGTTGCGGGCGAGCCGATCGACGCTCGTCGCGATGAGCACTTCGCCTTCGCCCCGGTCGAGCTGCACGAGCGCCGCACTCAACCCGCAACGCTCTTGAGTGGGCACCGTTCCTGAGACCGCCTCGTCGGTGACGCACTCAACCACGCGCCATCCGCGTGCAGCTGAGGCGTCGGCAACGGCGCGGTGTTGGGCGTCGATGCTCAGGCCGGAGGCAGCTTGTGTGCCGGTCGACACGCGGGCGTAGGAGATGACCCGTTTTGATTCCATCGAGTACGGTTGTTCATGCACAAATGGGCAACATAGCGGCTGCGAATGAACGATGCCATATGAATGTTTGTTGCTACGCCTGTGCAGGCACCTGCCGTCGTGATGAGATGCTGAGGGAATGCACCTGGGAAGGTGCACCATGAGTTCCGCCACTGCGAGCGTGCTGTCGGCACCCCCAACGGGATTCGAACCCGTGCCGCCGGCGTGAAAGGCCGGTGTCCTAGGCCGCTAGACGATGGGGGCAGGGCGTCTCAGGCTACGCCGGCAGGAGCAGACGGCCACGACGCAATTGCGGGCGCAGTCAGGGGCCAAGCGCGGATATCGGCGTGACGACTACCCCGTCGGGACGGGTGTAGGCGTATCCGGCAGCCGTAATAACCACCAAGGCAGCCGGGTCGCCGACGTGTGCGGTGTCAATGTTCTCGACGAATCGGCGGAGCGAGTCGGCTGCCCGGTCAGTGGTTTCTGGTGAGTGGGAGAGCTTGACCTCTGCGGCGATCCACTCCCCGCCGAACCGCCGCTGGACAACGGCGTCGGCCTCGGTGCCGTTGTCGAGTCGACTGTGGAAGACGTCGCATTCTGCCGCGTCTGCATATACACGCAGGTCGCGAACCACCATCGACTCGAAAAGGAACCCGCATGTATTCAGGTCGTTGAGCAGTCCCCGAGGGCTGGCGCGCAGCACTGCCGCGGCGAGCGAAGGATCAACGAAATGTCGCTTCGGTGACTTCACGAGACGTGAGCGTGAGCGCAGATGGGTCGACCATGCGGGCAGATCCTCGGAGACGAAAAGCTGGTGAAGGGCGTCGACGTACGCGCGCGCCGTTTGGTGATTGATCGGGCTCTCGCCGCCTGCGTCGGCAGCCAGACGCGAGTTCGGAGTCGTCGAAGCTGTGTGGCGCGCGAGCGATATGAAGAATCGCTCCATGAGAACGGGATTGCGGCTGCGACCGGTGCCGAGGTCGATGGCCGTGTGCCGAATGTCGTCGACGTATTCCCTGAGTCGCCGCTGGGCCTCAGCGGGTTCAACAGCACTCAGCCATGGCCAGCCGCCCACGCATATCGCATCGAGGACGCGGCGAAACTCGAGGTCGGTTTGTCTCGACGAGACCGTCTCGCCGTTGAGCAGGGCCGAGAGCGAGACGTGTCCATGAGATGCACCCGACTCGAAGAGTGACATCGGCCGCAGGCGCGTTCGCGCGATCCTGCCGGCGCCGGAGTGCCGGGTCACGTCATCGGCTGGAGCTGCTGAGCCAGTGAGCAAGAATCGACCGGGTTCGGCCGAGTGATCGCATGCGTGACGAACGTGGTTCCAGATCGCCGGTGCGAGTTGCCACTCATCGAGCAGTCGGGGAGCGTTGCCTTCGAGCACGGCGTCGGGGCTGAGTTCGGCGAGCCGACGTGCAGAGGCATCAGCATCGAAGCGCAGGGCACTGCGGGCGTGGTTGAGTGCCGTCCAGCTCTTGCCGCAGCCCTTGGGCCCCTCGATGAGTACTGCGCCGACTGAGCGAAGCCGTTCGTCAATGAGAGGATCCGCGACGCGTGCGCGATAGCCCGCTGGTGTCAGCGTGCCGCTCTGCTCTGAGGATTCATCGGGCAAGAAGCTGCCTCCGCAAATTGTCCTTGTTTGAGTGCAGTGTAGCGATGCTTTGGTTTTGAGTGTAGGAGATTTACTGTTTTAAACGTATGAAATTGAAGAGTTTTGACGTAGGAATTTCTTCTGCTTGGGTACGTCAAGGAACCAAGACCGCAGTCTTCGCACTCAGCATGAGCGCGAAGATTGACTCCATAGCCCAAGTTGTGATCCGGGCCGGGTCAGCGGTGGGTGGCGTCGATGAGTTCTGCGAGCAGCCCGCCGAGGTAGTGGTAGCGCAGCCGTGGCCGCTGTGCGGGATCGTGCGGATCCATCTCGGCGGGATCGTCCTCTTCGGAGATGTCGAGCTGGGTGCCGAGCACGAGGCGCAGCTCATTCAGGCCCTGCATCCAAGCGGTGATCTGCTCGTCGTCGAGGTGGTCCGCGGCGAGCGTGCTGTCGAGCAGATCGAGATGGTCCAAGCGCTCGGCCAGCAGCTCGTCGCGCATCAGCCGCTGGTACTCGGCGTCGCGGTCGGGATCGCTCAGGTAGGCGGGCGGGAACAAGCGACGCAATGACGGATCCAGCCCATCGCCGCCGTCGCGTGCAGGCGTGTGGTCGAGCAGGTTGGATCGCAACTCGCCCACCATCTCGGCCAGCAGCCGGCGTTCCCAGTCGGCGAGGTGCACGCTCACGAGCGAGCCGCGGGCGCCGAACCGTGTGCCGCTCACGGGGCCTCCGCAGGCAGGCCATCGCCGCTCAGTCGCTGGTGCATCTCCGCGAGCACAGCTCAGTTGTCCTTCTGCATGGTGGCCCAGAGGCCGTATTCGTGGAGCCTGAAGACATCCAGTTCGGCCTTCTCACGTGAACCCCACGCGACTGCGGCACGGCCCTTGTTGTGCACGTCCAGCATCAGCTCGGTGGCCTTGGCCTCGCTGTAGCCGAACAGCTTCTGGAACACGTACACGACATAGCTCATCAAGTTGATCGGATCGTTCCAGACCAGGACCACCCACGGCACGTCGGTGCTGTGCTCGTCCTCGCTGGTCGGATCACGGACAACCTCGGGGTCGGCAACGGCTGGCGCTTGCGCTAGCCGCGGTGACAGGGCTGGCGCTTGCGCTAGCCGCGGTGACAGGGCTGGCGCTTGCGCTAGCCGCGGTGACAGGGCTGGCGCTTGCGCTAGCCGGGGTGCCACAGCTGGAGCGGTCGAGCTCACGGGTTCATTCTGGGAAGCCGCGCCCCGCGATGCCAACCGAACCGGCGACGCCAGGCTCCGCTGAGGCGCGCCGTCCAGTCTCTGCTGCGAGCAGCAGGCGAGTCACCATGATCGTGAGCAGCGTCGCGCCGACGACATGCAGCGCCACCAGCAGCACGGGCAGCTCATTGAAGTACTGCACGTACCCGATCGCTGCCTGCACAGCCATCACGCCGATCACGATCCGAACGCGCCGGCCGAGCTCGGTCGTCGCGCCGGCCTGTTGCGTCGCAGCCAGCCGTCGCACCTGCAAGGCGAGCAGCAAGACGGCCGCAGCCAGGACTGCCACTGTGATGCCGTGAATGCGGGCCACCGACGGCAAGGCGAACTGCAGGCGCTCGACATGCTCGTCACCGCCGTGCGGTCCGGTGCCGGTCACCACTGTCCCGGTCCACAGGGCCGCAGCCGTGAGCGTCGCGGCCAGCCATGCGAGTGTCCGGACCTGGGTCGGCAGCCGCATCGTGCCCTCACCACCGGGCGGCGATTCCCACGATGCTCGATGCTGCAAGACGACCGCGGCCGACACCAGCACCTGCGACGCCAGAAAGTGCGACATCACGATCGGCGGGGACAGGTGCGTCAGCACAGTCACGGCGCCGAGACCGATCTGGAAGATCACGCCGGCCACCAGGCCCAGCGACCACCACACCAAGTCGCCGCGGCGCGGCAGCCGCCACCACGATGCCGCCACAGCCACGACGACAGCGGCTGACACCAAGCCAGTCACCATGCGGTTGCCGAATTCCACCCAGCCGTGAAAGTCCGCCGCCGGTACGAACTCACCGGGCTCGCAGTTGGGCCAGTCGCTGCATCCCAAGCCGCTGCCCGTGAGCCGCACGAGCGATCCGGTGATCACGATCGCCACGAGGGACCACAGGGCCCAGCGCGCGATCACGGCGAAACGCTCGGGAGTGACGTACAGCCTGCGCCCTCGCGGGCGCATCGGATTCAGCCTGCGCCCCTGCGGCGGCGACGGGTCCGGCAATCTCACGCTGAAACGTTAGGGGCGACGCGTAGCCTCACAGCAATGCTGGCGGCGCTGCGCCCAACACTGCGTGGATCAACATTGCGGGGATACGTCGCGCTCACCAAGCCGCGCATCATCGAGCTGCTGCTGGTGACGACGGTGCCGCCGATGTTCGTGGCCGAGCGCGGCGTGCCCTCCGTGGCACTGATGCTGTTCACCGTCGTCGGCGGCACGCTGTCCGCAGCGGGCGCCAACACATTCAACATGTACATCGATCGCGACATCGACGCGACGATGGAACGCACGGCCCACCGCCCATTGGTGGTCGGCACGGTGACCCCGCGCGCTGCACTGATCTACGGCGTGGTGCTCGAAGCGGCAGCATTCGGGATTCTGTGGTGGGGCGCCAATCTGCTGGCAGCGGGGCTCGCGCTGGCTGCGTGCCTGTTCTACGTGTTCGTCTACACGCTGTGGCTGAAGCGTTCGTCAGCCCAGAACATCGTCATCGGCGGGGCGGCCGGCGCTGCGCCGGTACTCGTCGGCTGGGCGGCCGTGACCGGCACGCTGTCGCTCGAGGCTTGGATCGCGTTCGCGATCGTCTTCTTCTGGACGCCCCCGCATTTCTGGGCGCTGGCCATTCGCTATGCCGACGACTACGACAGCGCTGAAGTGCCGATGCTGCCGTCGGTGGCCAGCGAGCGTTCCGTGCTGGTGCAGATGACGCTGCACACCCTTGCGGTGATCGCGCTGTCGCTGTGGTTCGCCGTGGCTGCCGGCGCCGGAGGCCTGTACTGGGCAGTCGCGTTGGCCGGCGGAGGCGCGTTCGGATGGCAGCTGGTGACGCTGTGGCGCGCGCTGACACCCCAGACCGCGATGCGCGTGTTCCACACCTCGATCGCGTACCTGGGGCTGCTGTTCGCGGCGATGGCTGTCGACGTGGTCGTTCGGCTCAGCTGGTAATGAAGCCAGAGGCTGAGCCGCTCGGCGAAGCCGTGGCCCGAGCGGCCCGTGAGCGCAGCGAACAAGAGCGGGAAGGAGCGGGGCGAACAATCTGGTTGAGGGGGCTGCGGGTCGCTAGAGTGCGCCGTTGGCGTCGCCCCAAAGCGGCGCTGCCAGCCGAGTTCGGGAACCACATCGCCGCATGACCGACGCCACTACCGAAGCGACGCATTCGGGGGGATCTGCCGGGACCACACCGGCAGAAGACCCGACGGCGTTCGGCTGGCTCAACACCGCCGACCACAAGCGCATCGGCCGGCTGTTCATCGCCTGCTCGCTGCTGTTCGCCTTGGCCGGCCTGGTCGCAGATCTGCTCGTGCGCTTCGACCTGGCCTCGTCCAGCGGGCACACCGTCCTGAGCGCCGGCTCGTTCGTGCAGGTCTTCACGTTCACCCGGGATGCCCTGGTGTTCGGCATGCTCATCCCGCTGTTCCTGGGCATCGCCATCTATGTGGTGCCGCTGCAGGTGGGAGCGCCGATCGTGGCCTTCGGGCGTGCAGCCGCCCTGTCGTTCTGGGGCTGGCTGGTGTCGGCGGGCGTGCTGGTGGGGGCGTATGTCGCCAACGGCGGTCCCGGGGGCGGTTTCTCTGACGGGGTCGACCTGCACCTGCTGGCCGTCGCGGGGCTCGTGATCTCGCTGCTCACCGGCGCGATCTGTGTTGCCGTCACCACGCTCACCATGCGTGCGCCGGGCATGTACATGGACCGCACCCCGCCGTTCGCCTGGTCGGCGCTCGTCACTGCGTCGATGCTCGTGGTCAGCCTCGGCGTGGTGCTCGGCCAGATCGTCATTCTCTACATCGAGCACCGCTACGGTCCCCGCTTCCTGGGCGGCAACTACGGCATCTGGTCGCGCATCGACTGGATGTACCGCACGCCGCAGCTGTTCATCTACGTGGTGCCGGTGCTCGGCGTGGTCGCCGAGATCATGCTGGCCGCCGCACGCCGCTGGGTCTTCGAACCGCTGGCGCTCTACTTCACCATGGGACTTGTCGGGCTCTTCGGCTTCGGCGCGTGGGCCAACTTCGGCATCACCGATGAGGGCGCCGACATCGTCGACGGTCTCGAGGGCATCGTGCTGGTCGGCCTGTATGCGGGCGCCCTCGCAGGAGTCTCGGGCTTGCTGGCGCTGCTCGGATTCACGTTGTGGCAGAGCCGTAACCGGCCGCGGCCTCGCAGCGGCGCAGTATCGCTGACGCGGCCCAACACGGCGGTGGTGGCTGCGTTCGGCGCGGGAACGCTGATCGCCGTGGCGGCGCTGGTGGGCCTGATCGGCGCCGGCGTGGACTGGTTGCAGATCGCGGGACGCGGCACCGATGGGAATGCTCCGCTGCGATTCACCACTTGGGTCACCGGCCAGCAGAGCCTGCTCATCTACGGCGCCGGGCTGCTCGGCGGGCTGGCTGCGCTGCACTGGTGGGCACCCAAGATCTGGGGCCGACGGCTGTCTGAGCTTGCCGGGTTCGCCAGCCTCCTGGCGATCGGCGGCGGCGCCCTGTTGACATGGCTGGGCCCGACGCTGTCAGGCGTCTTCACCGAGCAGCCGCAGTTCGTCTACGGCGCGCCGCTGCTCACTACTCGCTATGCCGGTCAGGTCGACGATGCGGGCGCTGAAGGCCTGTCGGCGCTCGGCGCAGTCGGCGTCGTCATCGTGCTGGCCGGGGTGGCGCTCGTAGTGCTGAACCTGCTCGTGAGCGTGGCCTTGCGCAAGGGCGCCGAAACCGAGGCCGACCCGTGGGACGGGCTGACACCGGAATGGCTGCTGCCCTCGCCGCCCCCGCTCGGTCCCGCTGCTGCCCTGCCCGAACTCACCTCGGGAACTCCCTTGCTCGACGCCGAACTCAACCCGAACGGGTTCAACGGAACCGGGGCCGCAGCCGAACGCGAAGCGGAAGAGGTGCCGGCCTGATGGCAGACACGACGACCGCCGTCGAAGCTCCGCAGCCGGGGCGCTACAGCGTTCCCGGCCCGCCGCCGCGCCCCCGCAGCCAGCTCGTCGGCACCGGCTTCGCCATCGCGGCCGGGGCCATGGCGGTCGCCGGCGCACTGGGCCACTACATGGCGCGGCGGCATGCATCGGGAATCGACCCCGGCCACGACTGGCTCGCCGGCCAGTCGGTGCCGAATCCGCAGCTCGTCTACGCGCTCATCACCCTGCTGGTCTCCGTCGTCACGGCGCACTGGGCGGTGTGGGCCAGCGGCCGCGGCGAACGCGGTCACACCTGGGTGGGCATGGCGCTCACCCTGGTGATGGGGCTGGCCTTCTTCAACATGGTGATGTTCAGCCTGAACCGAATGGAACTCGAGATCGGCTCGAGCGAATGGGCGACCCTGGCGTTCGCGGTCACCGGGCTCTCGCTGGCCATCTTGATCGTGGGGATGTTCTACCTGGGCTTGATGACGCTCCGTTCGCTGGGCGGCAGTGTGGGCCGCGACCGTTCGACGCCGCTGGGCTCAGCGGTCTTCTTCTGGGACTTCGCCGTACTTGCGTGGGCCGCCACCTGGTACGTCGTGTACGTGGTGAAGTAGGGGATCGATGGTCGGCATCGCCAGCAGGTACTTCGCCGGGCGCATCGCGTTGGCGGCCGCAGCCGCGGTGGCGGTGGGCGTGCTCACGGGCATGGACGGCACCGGTCACGTGGTCATGTACGCCACGATCGTGCTCGGCGTGGCTGCCGGGGCCTTCGCCCTGCTGTTCGCCCTGGCGCTGACGGTGGGCGACGGCGACTCGCTCGACCGGGAGCACTCGCACGTCCATCGCGCCACCCCGGCGTACTGGCCGATCATGGCAGCGGTCGGGATGGGCGTGCTCATGGTGGGGCTGGTGACCGACTCACTGCTCACCATTGCGGGCGTGGCGTTGTTGCTGATCTCCGCCATCGAGTGGACCATGAGCGCATGGGCGGAGCACCTGTCCACCGATGCAGAGTCGAATGCGATCGAACGCGCACGGCTGCTGCGGCCCTTTGAGATCTCGCTCTACGGCGCGCTGGGCATCGCCATACCGGTGGTGCTCGCTTCTCGCATCTTCCTGACCGTCAGCAAGACGGCGGCGAGCTTTGCGGCAATCGTCATCGCGGCGGTGATCTTGGCGTTCGCCTTCGTCGTGTACGCGAAGCCGCAGATACGACGCGCCGTCACGGCGTCCATGCTGGTGCTGGGCGGCGTTGCGCTCATCGTCGCGGGCATCACCTCAGCCGTGATCGGCGAGCGTGAGTTCCATCACCATGGCGGCCACGCCGAAGCAGATGGTCACAGTGAGGCCGACGATCATGGCGCCGGCGGATCAGGCGAGATGAGCGAATCGGACGGAGGGCACGAGTGATGGGCGCTCGCTTCGCTCGACGCTGTTTCGTGGCCATACTGGCGCTGCTGGGTTTGCTGCTGGCGGGCTGCGCCACCGGTCGCCTCGATGCCACCAAGCCGATCGGCGAAGAAGCCCGCGACATCGACGGCCTCATGCGCCTGTCGGGTTGGATGGCGGTCGGCGTCGGCATCTTCGTGGCTGCCGCTGTTGCCGTGATCATCGTGAAGTTCCGGGCCAAGCCCACCGATGACCCCGACGACCTGCCGCCGCAGATCCACGGCAATCGCAAGGCCGAGTTGACTTGGACGCTCATCCCGACGGCGATGCTGGTGTTCCTCACGATCTACACGCTGCCGACGGTGTTCGCGCTCGCCTCCGAAGGAGACGGGCGCACCATCAAGGTCGAGGGCCAGCAGTGGTGGTGGCAGTTCAGCTACGACCTCGACGAAGACGGCCACTACGACATCGTCACCGCGAACGACCTGGTGATCCAGACCGGGGAAGAGGTCAACCTCGAGATCCACTCCAACGATGTCATCCACTCGTTCTGGATCCCCCAGCTGAACGGCAAGAAAGACGCTGTCCCCGGCCGGATACACGAGTGGCGGATCAGCTCCGACGAGCCGGGCATCTTCTACGGCGAGTGCGTGGAGTTCTGCGGGCTCAGCCACGCCAACATGCAGATGCGCACCATCGTGCTCACTCCCGCCGACTTCGATCGCTGGGTGCAAGAACAGCTCGCCGGCAAGGAGGCGGCGCAAGCGGCGCCTGCTGAGGAGTCACCCGAAGCTGCCGGTGCGGCGCTGTTCGAGACCCATTGCATCAGCTGCCATGTCGTCGACGGCGCCTACGAGAGCGCAGCCGGCGGCAATGCGAACCTGCTCGCGGGCATCGCACCGAATCTCACCAACCTGATGAGCCGCACGGCCTTTGCCGGAGCGCTGTACGAGACCTACCAGACCGGGCCCGACGGGGAATACCTGCGCAATCCCGACGGAAGTCTCAAGCTCAACCTTGCCGAGCTGCGTGAGTGGGTGCGCAACGCGCCCGACATGAAGCCGGCTCGTGCCGACAACCAGCAGGGCATGCTGGATTTCTCCGAGGTGTTGACCGATCAAGACCTCGACAACCTGATGGCCTACTTGCAGACCCTTGGCAGCGAGCCGGTGCTGCCCGCGACGAACGCCGGCGCAGGCTGAGGAGGACGACCTGATGGCAATCATCACCGATCAGCCGGAAAGCCCTGATCTGCCGGACAGCTCTGGACCGGGCACCGAGCTCGAGGTGGCTGACGGCACCTCCGATCACGACGACTCCCCGCGTACCGGCGTCTTCGCTCGTCCCACGCACGCGACCGGTTGGCGCGAGTGGCTCTTCACGGTGGACCACAAGAAGATCGGGATCATGTACGGCGCCCTCGCGCTGTTCTGGTTCCTGATCGGCGGCCTCGAGATCGGGCTGGTGCGCCTGCAGCTGTGGGCGCCTGACGGCGAGGTGATCAGCGCCGACTTCTACAACCAGCTGTTCACCATGCACGGCGTCACCATGGTCTTCCTGGTGATCATGCCGCTGGCGAACGCGTTCGCGAACTATCTCGTGCCGTTGCAGATAGGCGCCAGGGACGTGGCCTTCCCGCGCATGAACGCGCTGGGCCTCTGGATCTTCTTCTTCGGCGGCATCTTCCTGAATCTCAGCTGGTTCCTGGGCGGCGGCGCCGACGGCGGCTGGTTCGCCTATGCGCCCAACACCGGCATGGCCTACAGCCCTGGCCACGGCATGGACTTCTACGCCTTGGGCCTGCAGATTGCCGGCATCGCCTCGCTGCTGGGTGCCATCAACCTGCTGGTGACCATCATCAACATGCGCTGCCCGGGCATGAGCCTGCTGCGCATGCCGGTGTTCACCTGGATGATCCTGGTGGTGCAGTTCCTGCTGGTGTTCGCCCTGCCGGTCATCACGGTGGCGCTGATCCTGTTGACGTTCGATCGAACCTTCGATGCCAACTTCTTCAATGTCGACGCGGGTGCCGATGCCCTGCTCTGGCAGCACCTGTTCTGGATATTCGGCCATCCGGAGGTCTACATCCTGATCCTGCCGGCATTCGGCGTGGTGTCCGAGACGCTGCCGGTGTTCAGCCGCAAGCCGCTGTTCGGCTACCCGATCGTGGTGCTGTCGGGTGCGGCCATCGGCTTCATGGGATGGGGCGTGTGGGCGCACCACATGTTCACCTCGGGCATGGGGCCGGTCTCGGTGGCGGCGTTCTCGGCGACCACCATGTTCATCGCGGTGCCGACGGGCGTGAAGATCCTGAACTGGATCGCGACCATGTGGGCGGGCAAGGTCCGCTTCACCGTGCCGATGATGTTCTCGGTGTCGCTCGTAGCCATGTTCACGATCGGCGGTTTGTCCGGCGTCATGCATGCGATCGCGCCCGCCGACACCCAGCAGACCGACACGTACTTCATCGTGGCGCACTTCCACTACGTGCTCGTGGGCGGCGCGCTCATGGGCATGTTCGCCGGCATGTACTACTGGTGGCCCAAGGCGTTCGGCTACCACCTCAACGAGCGGCTGGGCCGCTGGCACTTCTGGCTGATGCTGCTGGGCTTCAACGTCACGTTCGGGCCGATGCACATCGTGGGCCTGCAGGGGATGGCCCGGCGCCACAGCGTCTATGGGGAATTCGACGGTTTCGAGTTCTGGAACAAGATCGCCACCATCGGCTACTTCTTCATGCTCATTGCCATGGTGATCCTGGCCGTCAACATCTTCCGCACGTGGGGCCGCCACCGCCGGGGTTTGGAGCCGGGGGCCGGAGCCGACCCGTGGGACGGCCGCACGCTGGAATGGGCCATTCCCTCGCCGGTGCCCGAGCACAACTTCGACTACGTGCCCGTGGTGAGCGATGTCGACGACTTCTGGCACAAGAAATACCAGCCCGACGAGACCGGCAAGCTGCGACGGATTGCCTACGGCAACGACATCGCCCAGATCGGCGATCAGCACCCGCACCTGCCGTCGCCGTCGTACTGGCCGATCGTGCTGGCGATGGGCATGCCGCTCATCGGGTTCGGGCTGATCTACAACCTGTGGATCGCCGGCATCGGGCTGTTGTTGCTGGTCGGTTCCATGTTCGGTTGGACCCTCGAGCCGGCCACCGATCCCGATGCGGGTCACGGTCACGGCCACGACGGGCATGGCGACCACGACGATGATCATGGTGGCGGGCAACATGACGACAGCCCCGACGGCCATGATGACGGGAACGGCGTGCTGACCGCCAGCACCCCAAACGGGGAGGCCGCCGGTGACTGACACCCCCACGACCGGCAGCACAGCGGCCGCCGTCGAACCGGCCGAAGGCGACGAACCGCAGATCGCCTACCCGCGCACGGAGTGGGACGACTACGAGATCGTCCCGCCCACCACGAGCCTGTCCAACGAGAAGCTGACGATGTGGACCTTCCTGGGTTCGGATTGCCTGCTCTTCGGGGCGTTGATCTCGACCTACCTGTTGCTGCGCAACCGTCAACCGCTGTCGGGCGAAGGGTCGCTGAAAGCCGCCGATCTGTTCGACATCCCGTTCACCTCGGTGAGTTCGTTCGTGCTGTTGATGAGCTCGCTCACCATGGTGCTCGCGGTGTCGGCGATCGCCAGGGGCGAGATGGAGCGCTGCAAGCTGTGGCTGCTGACCACTGCAGCGCAGGGTGCCGTGTTCATCGCCGGTCAGGTGTACGAGTTCACGAGCTTCTACCGGGAAGGCCTCGGCTTCACCGTCAGCATCTCGTCGTCGGCCTTCTACACGTTGACCGGCTTCCACGGCGTCCACGTGTCGCTGGGCATCATCATGCTGGTCACGCTGTGGGCGATGATCAATCGAGGGATCATCGGTCCTGAGCGAGCAGAGACCGTCGAGATCATCGGCCTGTACTGGCACTTCGTCGACATCGTCTGGATCGTGATCTTCGCGGTCGTGTACCTGATCCCGTAGGAAGTGCAGCGATGAGCACCGCCACCGAAGCCGCATCCGAAGAGCTCCACCCCTCCGACGAGGCTCACGACGACCATGACCACGGCCTGAGCGACTGGGGCTACATCAAGGTCGCACTGCTGCTGGCCGTGCTCACGGCGGCCGAAGTGCTGATCTACTTCTTCGATGACAGGGTCGGCCCGCTGGAAGTGCCGTTGCTGCTGATACTGATGGTCGTCAAGTTCCAGATCGTCGTGGCGTACTTCATGCACCTGCGCTTCGACAACAAGCTGTTCACGTGGATGTTCGTAGGAGGGCTGGTGCTCGCTATCGCGGTCTACGCGGCGATGGGCACCTCAATGCTGTTCTGGACCGACCCAGCCGGCTGCGATCTCAGTCCCGGCCTCAGCTGCTGATCGCTGAGCCGCCGCGACGCGCAGCGCCGCCGGCCGTCAGCTGCGGCCGAGGTGTTCGACCGCTGCGGCGGTGTAGTCGCCGTGGGGGCCGTCGTGGCTGAACACGTAGGCGTTGGTGCGGTTCGCGTCGCCTGCCACGGCGATGACGAACTTCGCCGGCTCTGAGACGATCGGCACCAGGCGGTCCGGGTCGTCCGATTCGGCAAACTGCGACGGCAAGTCGCCGGCCGCGACGACATCGGTGAGCCGGGGGCGGCCTGCTGCCAGGTTGGTCCACTCGCCGATGAGCTTCTCGAAGCGCCACGCCGGGATGCGAGCGTGTTCGAACAGGGCCTCGGCCAGGTTTGCTTTGGTCCAGCCGGCTGCTGCGCAGGTGCGCGCCAGGATCGGTGACAGCACCAGCAGCGGCCGGTAGTGCATTCGGCCGAGGCCGTACAGGTGACCGAGGTCCCATCCGGTGATCCGCGCCAGGCCGTCGGCAAGGTACGGCACGATCTCGTCAGGAGTCGAGCCGAACACGCTGCCGACGATGGCACCGCTGTTGAAGCGGGCCATGGTCAGCACGTCGTCGTCAGGGCCATAGCCGAACTCGGCGCTGACGGGATCCCAGCCGATGTCGGCCAGCGTGGCTTGGTCCTCGCACAGCACGACACGGAACGAGTTCCCGAAGGTGGACTTGTCGTGCTCAGCCGCGGTGAAGCCGAACACGTTGCGCTGGTAGAGCCGCAGCCAGCGGCCGACGCTGGTGTTGGCGCGCACGCCGTCGCGCAGTGCGCCGACACCGGAGTTGAAGCCGAGCGCTGCCGCATTCGGACCGTCCAGGATCATCAGGGCGTCGGCGCCGGTGGTGTTGCCCGAGTGCTCTGCGCCGTAGTGCGGGTCGGCAAGGATGCGCGCCGCGGCCAGCAGCACGCCCAGGTGTGCCGGCTCGCAGCCCGCCATGACGGCATTGGCGGCCACCGACCACACGGTCATGTTCCTGCCGGTGGTGCGGGCGAGGCCCAGCGATTGCTGGGGATCCAGGCCCGTGCCTGCCAGGAACCTCTCGACACGGTCCCGCGTCGGCGGCACGATCGGCAGCCCGTCGGACCAGCCCCGCTCGGCGAAGGCGTCGTTGATCTCGTCGACCGAACCGCTGATCGCCGTGCTGTGCGGGTCCACTGCAGCCGGATCGCCGATGTCCCGATTGCCGAGCGCAGCCGCTCCGTTTGTTCCGTTGCGTTCGGCGGACGCTCCGGTCAGGCCTTCGACGACGGCGTCCACGGTGTGATTGACGAAGTTGGCTGTCATCTGGGCGGCGGATTGGGCATCCACGTGGCCCACGGTGAGCGCCACCGGAAGCTGCTCGAAGCCGTACCCCCGTGCGGTAGCGGCGGCTTGGCCGTCGAAGCTCTCGCACACGATCGAGACCGACGGCACTCCCGCGGTCTCGGCTGCTACCGCTGCCCGCGCCACGGCGGGCGTGCAGCTGCCTCAGCAGCCCATGCCCGACACGACGGCGTCGACAGCTCGTGATCGCAGCGAGTCGGGCAGGCGGTCGATGACCGCGGCTTCGTCGCCGCCGTGGGTGTTGCCGAACGTCTCATAGCCGACGAAGGTCACTCCCTCATAACGGGCAGCGAGTTCGCGCTCGAGAATCGGGAACAGCTCATCGCCCCGGAACAGGTAGTCCCACAGGAACCCGATCCGCTTGCCGGTCAGCGTGTCGAGCCTCGGCGCCAGCTCTCGCTGCTCGATGCCTGACGGTGCTCCGGGCCAGACGACGTCGTACGACGGTTCAGTCATGAGGCTCAGTCTCTCGGGTCGGGCACGTCAACGTGGACGGTCACGATATCCACCTCGTGATATTGCTGATGATGCACCGATGCGGCGTGATGCTGCAGCACTCGAAGCGAAAGATCCCGTTCGACTGGCCGCTCCACACTTTCCGAATCGAGCACCGCGAGCCGGTCCTCGATGTTCTCCTCGCTCGCCGCGGCGACGAATTCGAGTACGGCCCGGCCGTCCTGTTTGCTCAATGTCAGCCGCAGGGCGCGAGACTCGCCAGCGCTGGGGGACCCTCCGGCGTCGGTCAGCGTCAGCAGCGACTCCTCGGCGACTGCCTCGAGACGGTCCGACATCGCCCGGCTCCAGCCGGTGCGGTCGGCGAAGCGCCCCAAGAACACCCGAATCTGCGGCAACGACGACGTTGCCAGCTCGCAGCGGAGCCGCTGGGGGCGTGCCTGGGCGACCTCGGTGAACAGCGTCAGGACAATCGCGGTCAGCCCGCCGGCCGTCATGCCGTTCTGGAGGAAGCCGCCCGCGAACCCATCGAGATACTCGGGGAAGATCACGTTGTTCTGAAAGCCCACGCCGATCCAGAACGAGAAGCCCGCGATCAGCCCCTTGCGGTAGTCGGTCGCGTCGGCGACGACGATCTGCATGCCGGTCACGAACAGCATCGCCAGCAGGATCGTTGCGTATGCCGCGACGACGGCGTCGGGCACCGCCATCACCACCGCGAGTGCCTTTGGCACGAATGCCATCACGATGAAGAAGGTGCCGATGGCCACGCCTACCCGGCGAGCCGCCACACCGGTCAGCTCGGTGACCGAGATGCTCATCGAATAGGTGGTGTTCGGCACGGTGCCCGCCAGGCCCGACAGCAGGTTGCCGGTGCCATCGGCGGCGACAGCGCCCTGCACTGCCCGGTAGTCGACTGCCCGGGGCCGCCGCCAGGACACCCGCTGGATGGCCACCGAGTCGCCGATGGTCTCGATCGCACCGATGAGGGTGGCAAACACGAAACCTGGCAAGAGGATCCAGAACTCTGAACCGAACGTGAAGTCGAACCCGGGCCAGCCGCCGTCCGGCAGGCCGATCCAGCCCGCCTCGGCAACCCGATCGAAGTCGTACAGCCCGAAGAATGCCGCGACGACCGATCCGGCCACGATGCCGATGACCGGCGCCCACAGTCGGAGGCTCCCGCGGGCCTTCAGCGCGATCACGACTATGACACCGACAGCCACGAGGGCGCTGACGGGCGCACTCGCTGCGGCAGCGTCTTCGGGCGATGCAGCCACCATGTCGAAGATGAGCGGCATCACCGAGACCGCGATGAGCATGACCACGGTCCCGGCCACGGTCGGCGTGAACAGCCGCCGGAACAGTGAGAGCTTCGCAGCCAGCAGGAACTGGAACAACGACGAGGCCACGACCAGCGTGGCCAAGAGCCCCGGCCCGCCGTCGACGAGCGCTGTGACGCAGACCGCGATGAAGGCGCCGGAAGTGCCCATCAGCAGCACATAGCCCGCGCCGATGCGTCCGAACCGGACTGCTTGGGTGATGGTGCTGACGCCGCTGATCGCTGCGGCGGCGAACACCGCCCACGCCAGGTACGCGTCTGATCCGTCAGCGGCGCGGACAACGATGGCAGGAGTCAGCACGATGCCGGCAATGGCGAGGATGGCGAACTGCAGGCCCAGCCCGGCCGTGAGCGGCAGCGGGGGCGTGTCAGAGGCTTCGAAGCGGAGGTGCCGGTCTGGGGCCGGCGCATGATCTGGCATCTGGCGATGCTTGCGGGCGACGGGCACGTGCGCAAGCACCGCCGATCCGGCGCGGGCCCAGACGCCGGTAGCTTCACCCGGCGTGATCGATCTCCGCCGGCTTCGAGACGACGCTGCCTACCGGGACGGGGCCGTCCGCAAAGGCACCGCGCCGGAGTTCATCGACGAGGTGCTCGCGGCCGACGAAGCATGGCGGTCCATCACCCACCAGGCCGAGCAGGCGCGGGCAGCGCAGAATGCTGCGTCGCGCGAGATCGGACGCAGTGCCCCCGAAGACCGCCCGGCCAAGATCGCCGAGGCAGCTCGCCACAAGGAAGCGGTGGAACGACTCGAAGCCGACGAGCGTGCTGCCACCGAGCGCCGCACCGACCTGGCGCTGCAGGTGCCGAACCCCGCTGCGGCAGATGTGCCTTCCGGCGGCGAGGAGCACTTCGAGACGGTGCGCGAGGTGGGAGAGCGGGGCGACCCACCCGCCCACGACCATGCCGAGATCGGTGCGCTCAGCGGTCTGGTCGACTCCGAGGCCGGGGCTCGCAACAGCGGCACGCGCTTCGCCTACATCAAAGGCGCCGCTGTGCGGCTGGAGTTTGCGCTGGTGCAGTGGACCATGGACGTGCTGGAGCGCAACGGCTTTCTGCCCGTCGTGCCGCCCGTGCTGGTGCGCGAGGAGCTGATGGTCGAGGCCGGGTTCTTCCCCGCCGACCGCCACCAGGTGTACGAGATCGACGGCGACGACCTGTTCCTGATCGGCACCTCCGAAGTGGCGCTGGCAGGCCTGCACCGGGGCGAGCGCCTGGCGCGGGCCGAATTGCCGTTGCGGTACGCCGGCTTCTCGTCGTGCTTCCGGCGCGAGGCGGGCACCCACGGCAAGGACACCCGCGGCATCTTCCGTGTCCACCAGTTCGACAAGGTGGAGATGTTCTCGTTCTGCGACTCCGAGGCGAGCTGGGACGAGCTGGAGGCCCTTCGGGCCATCCAGGAAGAAATCGTCGGCTCGCTCGACCTGCCCTACCGGGTCATCAACGTGGCGGCCGGAGACCTGGGCGCCGCGGCGGCCAAGAAGTACGACCTCGAGGTGTGGCTGCCGTCCGAGCGTGCCTACCGCGAGGTCACCTCATGCTCGAACTACACCGATTACTCGGCCCGGCGCCTCGGCACCCGCTGGTTCGACGGCGACGGCCACGGGCTGGTCCACACCCTGAACGGCACGGCATGCGCCGTCGGCCGCACGCTCGTGTTCATCATGGAGAACCACCAGCGTCCCGACGGCTCCATCGCGGTGCCAGAAGTGCTCCACCCCTGGCTCAACTTCACCGAGATCGCAGCTCCCGCCTGAAAGGTCCCGCAGCTATTGCAGCCTGCGTCTGGAAGTCAGGCGAGAGCGAGGCCGGCGGCGGCTGCCGCGGTGGCGCCGGTGATCGTCAGGGAGATGTAGCCGAAGGCCAGCAGCGGGCTGGCGCGGGAAAGTCGAGCTGACTCGGGAAGGATCCCCGAGACGGTGGTGAGGGCGCCGAGGCCTGCGGTGCCGAGGATGGTTGCCGCAGCGCCCGATGTGCTCGCGAGCAGCCCGAGTGCGAAAGCGCCGGCGATGTTGATGAGCATCGTTCCGCCTGGTCCGAGCGCGGTGCTGATTCTCCAGCGCATCACCGTGCCCGCCGCGGCGGCCACGCCGAAGCCCACCGCCACAACCAGCGTCGTCATGGCCGCCTCGCGTTCGCGAGCACAGCGAAGCGGCCCACGACAAATGCCGCGGTGCAGGCCGCAATCGTCAGGCCGAGCCACGCTCCTGCCGTTGCGACGTGGCCGGTGTCGAGGTGCCCGGCGAGCTGTAGCGCAAGTGCTGACATGCTGGTCAGCGCCCCGCAGAAACCGATCGTCAGACCAACCGAGGGGCCGGCGTCGTTTCGGCCCACGCTTCCGATGCCCGCGCCGGCTGGCCTGCGGCGCCGGACTAGCTCGTGACGAGCGGTCACCCAGCCGACCACGCCGCAGCCGATGACGTTGGCAATCAGCAGGGCCCAATCGCTGTCGAGTCGTGTCGTGAATGCCCATCTAGCCGCGGCGCCGACGACGCCGGCTGCAGCGACGGCGGCAACGATGCGCCGCTGAGTGTTCATGTCGCGCTCTGGACGACGATCAGCCTGCCGTCACCAGCTCGGCGTCTGACACCGGACCGCCGTTCGATGTCTGCGCGTCGAGGGTCCAGGCACGGGCCGCAGCTGCGAGGCCTTCGATGAGTGCCTCGTGATGAGGCACCCGTCCGGGACCGCGGAATCCTGTCCACATGGGGCTCTTGCCGCGGATGCGGGGTGGCAGCTCGATCTGCACGCCGCCGTGGCGGGGCAGGTTGCACGGGTTGCGCGGGTGCTGGCCGGCCAGCGACTTGGGGATGTCGTCGAGACGGTGAAGGATCTCGTAGTGCGGCAGCCGTCCGATCAGGTGGACCGCGACATGGGACGCGAGCGTGCGGTTGCGCCCGCCCAGCAGCACCGCCCGCAGCAGCCGCGGGCTGCCGAAACCGTGGACCGCAACCACCACATCGACGTGGTCGAGGAACTCGCGCAGCACAGGCGAATCCATGGGATCGAAGCAGTGGCTGGGCAGGTGCCACTGATCGTCAGGGCCCTGCAGGCATGCGTACACCGAGGCGCCGCTGCGCTCGGCGGCTGCCGAGGCGATGTCGTCGGTGACCTCTTCGAGCCACCCTCCGTGAAAGGCCATGAAACCGAATCGCGAGCGGAGTCGCAGCACCTCGGTCACACCTGGCCGGCCGAGCAGCTCGGCAAATGGCCGCTCCGCATCGAGGAGCGTGCGGTCCTTCAGGTGCAGTGCCACAGCGGCTTAGTTCAGCACCTCGGCGGCACTGTCTGCTTGGTCTGGGTCGGTGAATTGTTCACCATCGCCCGCTGATGCCGTCTCGCTGCGACGGCCGGTCGCGAGCATCGCCATGAGGCCGATGGCGAGCACGATGCTCATGATGAGTCCGAGCCGCACGCCGCCGACCGAGGCCACCCAGTTGCTCAGGCTGCTGCTCCAGCGTTCGACGGTCACGACCAGCCCGTCGCCGCCGCGGTCGGTCAGGTCGATGAACCAGTACCAGATGGTGAACGCACCCGCCGCGATCAGCAGAACTGCAGCGATCGTGTCGGTGTACCGCATGAGCACTCGCAGCTTGCTCAGCAGCCAGCCACGAGCCAGCGCCAAGCTGACCGCCAGCGACGTCAGCACCATGCCCATGCCGAGCGCGTACAGCACGAAGGACACGATGCCGCCGACGAAGCTGTCGTCGCCTGCTGAGGCCGTGACCACGACGAGGAACGTCGCCAGACCGCAGGACACCGATGCGATGGCGTAGCTGACGCCGAACAGGAACAGCGAGCGCATGTCGCGGCCCCCCGCACCGCGCTCGAATTTCGGCAGGTACGCCGTCAGGCGAAAGCCGGCGAGAATCGCGACGCCGAGCGCGATGAGTCCGGCACCGATGACGATGGCCGCCCACGGGACGTAGTCGCGCAGCGCACTCAGGCCTGCCGACAACGCGATGCCGACGATGCCGAACACCACCACGATGCCAGTGGTGACGACGGCGCCGGTGGCCAGTGCCCGCCCGACACCGGCGCGGGAGCTGCCCTCGCTGGCGCGGCGGTCGATGCCCAAGAAGAACGACAGGTACGCGGGCAGCATCGCGAAGCCGCACGGATTCACCGTGGCCACGATGCCAGCAGTGAAGGCGAAGGTGAGTCGTGCCCCGTTCATAGCCCGCTGTGTCCTTTCTTCGGGCCTACAGCCCGCTGTGTCTTTTCTTCGGGCCTACAGCCCGAAGTGCTCCTCTGCTCGGGTGGTGATGTCGTCGAGGGTGAGCAGACCGCTGTGCGTTTCCAGGATCTCGCCTTGGGGGGACACGAACACTGTGGTGGGCATGCCCAGTCCGCCGAAGTCGATGAACAGCTCACCCTCGTCGAGCCCGGTGGGGTAGGTCACACCGCGGTCGGCCACCGTAGCAATGGCGTCTTCCAGCCGATCATTGGCTGCCAGTCCCAGCACTGCTACCTGCGAACCATGAGTGTTCCAGAAGCGTTCGAAGTCGGGCATCTCGGTGACACAGGGCACGCACCATGACGCGAAGAAGTTCACGATGAGCGGGCAGCCCTCATATCCGGCGAATGCTGCGGGCAGTTCATCAAGCGTCACGAAGCCCAGCGCGTGCACGCCGGTCAGGCTCGGATCTATGTCGTGGTCGACGGGGTCAATGTCGTTGCACGCCGGGGGCGGTTCCGACGCTGCGGCGGCTGTGGAAACCGACCCGGCTGCATCAGTTGCAGCCCCATCGGTACTGGCGGGGTCAGTTGAGCTGGCTTGGCTGGCATCGGCCGCAGCATCGCCGCCTTCGACCTCGGCTTCCATCGCCACTAGTGAGGTCATGGCGGGTCGACCGCCGCCCGCGAGCAGGAAGACTGTCGCACCGAGTGCGTAGAGGCCGAGCAGGGCGAACAACCCGCCGCGCCAGCCTCTGAGCTGTGCTCGCCAGCGTGCGCCGCTCGGTGACTCCATGCAGGGGCGAGGCTACTTGTGCCCCTTGCGGCGATTGATTCAGGACGGCAGCGGCAATGCGGCCGCGCCGACAAGCAGCGAGGGCTGCATCGCATCACCGCTCGACGGCCCGCCCCGGGGCTGCCAGCCGCCCATTTCGGGCAGCTTCAGTCCGCCGGGGCGGGCCGTCTCGGGGACGCGCCTGAGCAGGGGAAGACTCAGGCGCGGGCCAAGTCGGGAGGCAGAGGCACCTCCTCGATCCTGAGTTGCGGGTGGCCGCTTCTGGGCGGCCGCCCGCGCGGGCGTTTGTCCTTGCAGACCCGCCCGTTCTCGAAGAGCTCGCCGCCCCACACGCCCCACGGCTCGTGGCGTGCCTTGGCGGCGTCGAAGCACTCGCTCACCACCGGGCATGCCGAGCAGATGGCCTTGGCGCGGGCGATCTCGTAGAAGTTCTCCGAGAAGAACAGCGGCGTCAGGGTGCCCACGAGGTCGCGGCAGCGACCCCGTGCGCGCCAGCCCTCATTGGTGAGGGCCGCTGTGTTGTCGGTGTTGTCGATGACCAGTTCCAGCATGAGCTTTCTCCTGTGTCTTGTGAAGCAGTTGTGATTCGGGGGCAGTGGTGTCGGGGCATGCACCGGAAACGCAAAACGGCCGCCGGGTTGTCCCAGCGGCCGTTCGGAGAGTTCTGGTGTCTCAGTGGACTACATCAGAAACTCCGAGGGCCGCAGGCGGTGACGCTTGGTCGTTGCCGTCGGGTTGGCACCGTGACCGCGCACCGCATGCTGGAACATGATCGGCATGGGACCCACCGCCGCGAGCAGGCCGATGGCCGTGCCGCGCTCCCGCATGCGCGTGACCGGCCGCCAACAGCGCACGCCAGTTGCCGGCACCGGTACGCGATACCCGCAGGCACGCGCTGTGGTGTAGGCGCCGTGGTCGAACATTGGGGATCCAATCGGACAAAGGGTCGGGGCAACTGGCCAGCTGCGGATACCCGACGATAGGCCGCAGCGGCGCCAACAGCACCACGTCCCGGCAGGCCGTGTCAAGTTATTTTCAGTCGAACTCGTATTCGAGGACGTCATCGGCACGCCGGGAGACGCTGACTTCGCCGATGTAGCGCAGATGCTCGAGGTGAGCGAACGTCTCCGACTCTGCCATCGGACCCCACGAGCGTTCCTTGAACAGCTGCTTCATGTAGTCCTGCACGGGAGCGCGGCCGAGGCGATCAGATGATTCGCGCAGCAGGTCGAGCCGCTCGTTGTGGTGGCGCTTGATGTCTTCGACACGTCCACTCAGGTCAGTGAACGGCTGGCCGTGAGCCGGCAAGCCCAGGGTGACACCCTCGAAGCTGGCAACCCGGTCCAGGCTCGAGAAAAAGTCCTTCAGGGGGTCGCGCGCGGTGGTGATGCCAGAGATGTGCGGCGTGATCGTCGGCAGCACATGGTCGCCGCAGATCATCAGGCCGCCTTCGGGATCGAAGAGGCACAGGTGATCGATGGTGTGGCCGGGGGTGTGCACCGCCACGAACTCGCGCCGCGCCAGCTTGATCCGGTCAGCGTCCTCGACGCGATGGGTGGGGTGGGGCGTGGCGAACCAACGACTGCCCCAGCCGTTGCGCATCGCCCAGTAGCCGATCTTGGCGCGCAGCGGGATCTTGTAGTGCTGCCCGCCCCATGGCGTGGGGCCGCCCGGACCGGTGTCTCGCCCGCTGTACACCGGGTCGGCGACGAGCTCGTTGTTCTCGCCGTCGGACGACACCGGCTCCAGCGCCTCTTCGTCCTCGTCCGCGGTGTCCCACCACAGCCGGAATCGACGGTGGGTGACCACATCGGCGCCGTACTCCCGATGGAAGCGTCCAGCAGCCCCGAAATGGTCCGGGTGGCTGTGGGTAACGATGATCGAGTGGATTCGTTCGGGCGGTACCTCGGCTTCGGCCAGCCCGGCCATGAGCGCCTTCCAGTTGGCCGGGCCCGGCAGGCCCGGATCGACGAGGGCGGCGCCGCGATCGTCGTCGAGGATGTAGCAGTTCACATGTCCAAGACCGGGCATCGACATGGGCAGCTGCAACCGGCGCACGTCGGGCGCGAGTTCAGTGATCTTGCCGTCGGGCGGCATCTGCTCCTCGCGAGTCGGGCGTGACACGGGGTGCAGACTAGCGAGCCGCCCCAACCTTCTAAGGAGCGTTCGATTCTGTGTCGGACTCCGCGGCCGCCTCGGCGGCCGAACCGGTTCCACCCGGCTCGAGCCACTGGTCGCGGTAAAAGCGCAGTTCGTCGATGCTCTCGAGCACGTCGTCGAGAGCCCGGTGCTTGGTGGTGCCGGAGCGGGATCGACTCAGATCTGCCCAGGCCGCAGCGACATCTGGCCGCCAGCGCTTGGCGAGTTCCTTGATCGACGACACGTCGACCACCCGGTAGTGCAGGTGCTCTTCCAGCGCGGGCATGTACTGGTCGAGGAAGCGTCGGTCGGTCCCGATCGAATTCCCGCACAGCGGCGCGGTGCGAGGCTCGGGAACGTGCTCGCTGACAAACGCGAGCGTGCGCTCTTGCGCGTCGGCCACGTTGATCTGCGACACCGCGATCTCGTCGAGCAATCCCGTCGCCTCGTGCATCGTGCGGACTTCAGCGTCCATCGCGTCGAGATCTGCCCGTGTCGCCCCGATGACCAGCGACGGACCGGTGGCGACGATTGCCAGCGAGTCGTCGGTGATAACCGTCGCGATCTCCACGATGCGATGGCGGCGATGATCCAGTCCGGTCATCTCCAAGTCCAGCCAGACCATCACGGCTGCATCGTAGAGGCGAAGCCGTGGCCCGAGCGGCCCGTGAGCGCCAGCGAACAAGAGCGGGAAACAATTGGTTCGGCGGCGGGAAGGCCCACCTGGCAGCGCATCGTCGAAGTCATGACCCGGTCCGCTGGTCGCAATAGCGTGCAATCGATGAAGGGCGTGTTGGGACGGCGGCAGGCGCGCCAGGGTCCGCGACTTCGCAGGGCATCGCGGCGGCGTCTGTTTTCCGGAGGTCTCGAACCCGTCGATCGGCTCGTCGTCGGGGTCACCGTTCTCGTGTTCGTCCTGGCGGCCGGCACCACCGGCTATGTGCTGCTGGGGCTGGGAGCGCTCGACGCGCTGTACCAGACGGTCATCA
Organism: Candidatus Poriferisodalis sp.; assembly: GCF_965208925.1. Classification (GTDB taxonomy): domain Bacteria; phylum Actinomycetota; class Acidimicrobiia; order Acidimicrobiales; family Poriferisodalaceae; genus Poriferisodalis. The sequence continues at coordinate 1,234,115 of NZ_OZ242364.1, forward strand.
CTGTCTCGACCGTCGGCTACAGCGATCCGGCGGGCGTAGGAGCGCGCTACCAGCTCTTCACGATCGCTCTCATCCTGCTCGGCACCGGCACGTCGCTCTACACCATCGGCGTCGTGATTGAGATGCTGTTCGAGGGACGGCTCGACGACCACATCAGGAGGCGGCGCATGCAGCGCTCCATCGACAGTCTTTCCGGTCACGCGGTCATCTGCGGCTACGGCCAAGTCGGCCAGGCGATCGCCGAGGCCATGATCGATGCCGGCACCGAGGTGGTGCTCATCGACCAAGACGCCGACATCGACTCCGGCGATCTGCACATGTTGTCCGGCGACGCCACCCACGACAGCACCCTGCAAGACGCCGGCATCGAGCGGGCGAGTGCGCTGGTGGTGGCCCTGGATTCAGACGCCGACAATCTCTATGTCGCTTTGAGCGCCCGAGCGCTGTGCCCAGAGCTGTTCATCGTGGCGAGAGCGAACTCGCCGGAGGCATTGCCGAAGCTGCGCCAAGCAGGCGCCGATCGCGTCATCAACCCGCACCAGATCGGCGGAGCGCACATGGCTGCTGCTGCCTTGCGTCGGGACGCGACCGACGACGGCGCGGGCCAGTCGGGCCCGGCGCCCAGCCGCTGACCGCGACCACGTGATTCAGTCGGCCACGAGGTGCAGGGCGCGGCGAGTCTGCTCGATGCGCTCGTAGCCATCGGTGTCGGCGAGGTAGCGACGCTTTGCCAGGCGCGCCCGCGCACGGCGCCTGCGGGCCTTCGCCGCGTCGGCGTCGGCGACGACCCTCCGGGCCAATCCCGCGGCAGCGAAGCCACCGATGTGGAGCCCCGCGGACTGAACCCGACTAGGCGTCTTGGCTGTCTGATCGGTCTCGAACTCGAACTGGGATGCATCGAACAGGGTCAGCGGCGGCGGCTTCGTCGTCATGGGTTCATGGCTACCGATGGGGTGTGACAGCAATGGCGAACGATGCTTGGCGTCAGCGACCTGAATGCCCGAATCCTCCGAGACCCCGCTCGGTCTCGTCGAGAGAATCCACCTCGTGCCACTCAGCCTGCTCGACGCGCTGGATGACCAGTTGTGCGATCCGGTCGCCGCGCTGGATCTCGTAGGGCTCGCTGGGATCGGTGTTTAGAAGCAGCACCCGCAGCTCGTCTCGGTAGCCGCTGTCGATCAAGCCGGGCGAGTTGACGCAGGTGATTCCATGCCGCCACGCCAGCCCACTGCGAGGCTGCACGAAGCCGGCATAGCCAGGCGGGATTGCCACAGCGATGCCGGTCGGCACCATTGCCCGGCCGCCGGCTGCGGCCAGCGTGACCGTCTCGGCGGCGAGCAGGTCGCATCCTGCGTCACCGGGCTTGGCGTACGCCGGCAGCGGAAGATCGGGGTCCAGGCGTCGTATCGGAACTGCCACCACGGCGAGCACTGTAGGTGAGGCCTGAGCTGGCTCGATGCTCGCGATTTGTCGCTGCGGTAGGCCGCCCGGGACTCGAACCCGGCACCTTGGGATTAAAAGTCCCCTGCTCTACCCGATGAGCTAGCGGCCCGATGTCCGCAGGCGCCGATCCGGCGCTCCGGCACTCATGTCGAGGCTACTGGCGGGGTTCGCGCTCTAGCCTGACGCCAGTGACCCAAGGATCCGGGCCCGAAGCACCACCTTCTGCCGCTCTGCCCACTGCGGCATCCGAACCGGATCTGTTCAGCGACGCCGAGCTGGATGCCATCGAGGATGATCTGGCACGAGCGGAACGAACCTTGAGCCTGCTGGCCGACGACGACATCGATCCCGAGGTGGCAACGGCCTGGCTCGCTGAGTCCTGAGCAGCGGTGTCCTGGGAGCTGGTGCGAACAGGCGAGCCTGCTCGCCGGCGCTGCTACTCGATCATGAGATCGATGTCAGAGGCAACCAATTCGACCCGGTTGCGGGCCTCCAGCTGATCCCAGTTCCAATTGGCGTCCGCAGCGGCGCCGTCGAGCCAGAACCAGCGGCCTGCCAGGTTCGGCACCCGCTCGTCGCCGAGGCCCACCCGCGCGTCGATCGTCTTGAGCACACCGGCATGGCCCACCAGCAGGACGCGACCGCAGACAGACAGATGCCGTCGCATCGCCGGCAGCAGCCGCCGGGCAATGCTGTCTTCAGACTCGAAGCCGGGCGGCCACCTCCTCGCTGCGACATCGCCGGGCCAGCCCTCGTCGATCTCGGCCCGGGTCAGGCCTTCCCAGGGTCCCGCACTGCGCTCGCGCAGCGCCTCATCGGTCACGACGTCGCTCACGCCGAGATGCTTGGCAATGATCTCAGCGGTCCGCCGCGCCCGTTGCAGATCGCTGGACACGATCAGGTCGAATGCAGGCAGGTCGAACGCATGCCGACCGGTGTGCAGATCGCGCCCCCGCATCACGGGCGTCCGCCAGCTGTCGTCCGCGGCAGCGAGTGTCGTTGCCAAGGCGTCGGCGGCGATCTCCGCCTGCCGCTCGCCGAGCCCGGTCAATGCAGGATCGGCCTGTCCCTGCCAGCGGCCACGCAGGTTCCATTCGGATTGACCATGCCGCACCGCCAGCAACTCTGAATGCTGTGTCACGGCGCCCGACCCTAGAGGCTGCGCTTACGGCGCAGCGGTGAGCCCAGTGGCCCGTCCGAGTTGCCTCCGGGACGTGGTCGGTAGCATCGCGGCGATGCCGACGGTGACGATCCGCCTGTTCGCGGGGGCGCGCGAAGCGGCTGGCGTCGGCACCGCCCAGACCGAGGCGTCCTCGGTCGGCGAGGCGCTGGAGTGGGCCAAGGCGAGCTTCGGCGAGAGCTTCAGCGCTGTCTTGGCAGCCAGCAGGGTCTGGCTGAACGGCGAGCCGGCGCTCGGGGAGTCGCGGCTCAGCACCGGAGACGAGATCGCCGTCCTGCCGCCCGTATCGGGCGGCTGAGCGGCGGCTGCACGGTGGCAGCGTCGCCGGACCGCGAGGCGGCGCGGCCGCGAACGTCCGCGACAGCGCAATGGCTCGGCCCTGCGGCCGAACTGGGTGATGCCACCATCAGCGGCGGGCTGATCTGGTTCGCCGGGCTGATCTGTGCCGTGTGGGCCGGGGCGGTGACGTTTGGCATCGCTCTGACTGTGGTCGCCATGCTCGGCGCCTGGCAAGCTGCGGGCGTTCGCAGCCGCGCCGGAGCAGCACGCCCATCGTCGAGCCGAGCGGGGGCGCGGCCCCAGGCTGCCGCACCGCTGGTGCTTCCCCAGAGTCATCGGCTGCCCGCTGCTGCGCTCGCCGGTGCAGTCGGATTCGCAGGTGTCCTCGACACCCGCCTGGCGGGAGTCGTTGTGGGTGCGGCGGTCGCCGCCAGCTTCATCGTGGTCGCGGCGTTGCGACCCCGCCGTTCCGACGGCGGTGCCGTGCCGCCGATGCAGGCGTCACCGCTGCGGCTCCTGGCCGGTGCAGGGATGCTGATTCGCACCTGGATGCAGGTCGGCGTCGCGGCCGCATGCTTGGCGGCCGTCGCTCGCTACTCGCTGGGAGCGGCACTCGTGCTCGTGAGCGCGGCCGCCGCTTACGACGCCAGCGCGCACCTTGCCGCGTCGGGTCGACGCCCGGGGCTGCGCGGCCCGTTGACGGGCGCAGTCGCCGCCGTGATCGCGGTCTTCGCCCTGACCGGCCTGAGCGTGCCGCCATTTGCACCCACCGATGTCATCAGGTTCGGCGTGCTCGCGGCGCTGACGCTGCCGCTCGGCCCCGCGCTCGCCCGGCCGAACACTGCGCTCGCTGCACGTCGAGAGCATCTCCAGGCAGGCGAGCAGTACGCCGACCGTCGATCAGCCGCCGATCGCCGTGCGTCGGAGCCCGCCGGCGGGCTCCAGCGAGCGTGGGAGCGACTGGCCACCGAGTGGGCCGTGCGCAGGCTCGATTCGCTGAGCGTCACGGCCCTAGCGTGGATGTGGGGCTTGGGACTCCTCGCCGTCTGAACGCCTCATGCGCGCGGCGCCGTGACGTGCTCAGTTCGTGACGCCGCAGTGATCTGCGTAGCGTTATCGGCCGTGGCCAACGAAGTTCCCGACCCCCGGATGCCTGGACGCGTCTTACGGGTCGCCGTGCTGTGCATGCACACCTCGCCGTTGCGCCAGCCCGGCAGCGGCGACGGCGGCGGCTTGAACGTGTACGTGCGCGAACTCACTGCCGCGCTAGCGCATCTCGGCGTCGACTGCGACATCTACACACGCCGCACCGATCCGTCTCAGCCCGACCAGCTCGAGGTGGAGTCGGGGGTGACGGTCACCCACGTTGATGCCGGTGCCCCGTCGCTCGACAAGGATGACCTGCCGGCGGTCGTCGCAGCATTTGCCGGCAGGGTCGGCGAGCACCTCGCACGCCGACCGGTCGACGCAATTCACGCTCACTACTGGCTGAGCGGCATGGCCGGACACCGACTGAAGCACCGCCTGGACATTCCCCTGGCCGTCACGTTTCACACGCTGGGCCGCGTCAAGACGAGCACTGGCGACGCCGAGCCGCGCCACCGCGGTGACGCAGAGCAACGAGTCATCGACTGTGCGGACGCCGTGTTCACCTCCGGCGACGCTGAGGCGGCCCAGCTCAGGTCGCTGTACGACATTGCGCCCGAGCGTCTCCACGTGCTGACACCCGGCGTCGACCGTGCCATGTTCGCGCCCGGTCAGCGCCATGCCGCGCGCGCGGCGATCGGCCTGCCGCCAGGACCGGTGCTGCTGTTCGTGGGTCGCCTGCAGCCGTTGAAGGGCGCCGAGCTGGCTGTTGAGACGCTCGCAGCCACGAGAGCTGCCGGCGCGGCGGGCGCCCGAGCCCAACTCGTCATTGTGGGAGGGCCCAGTGGTCCGCGCGGCGAGGCCACGCTGTCGCGCCTGAAAGCCATGACGGACGATTTGGCCGTTGCAGATCATGTGCGGTTCGTCGATCCGCTGCCGCACCACCTGCTGTCGACCTACTACCGGGCCGCCGACGTGTGCCTGGTGCCCAGCCGCTCGGAATCGTTCGGGCTGGTGGCGCTCGAGGCCGCGGCGTGCGGAACACCGGTCGTCGCGTCCGACGTCGGCGGCCTGCGCGACAACGTCGTCGAGGGCGATACCGGCTACCTCATCGCCGACCGCAGCAGCGACGCGTTCGCCCATCGGGTGATCGACATCCTCGCGGATCCGCTGCTGGCGCTGCGCCTCGGCGATACCGGTTCTCGCCGAGCCGAGCGCTACAGCTGGCGCGCGAGCGCGGCCGCGGCGCTCGAAGTGCTCGACACCGCGGCCCGGCGCGAGCTCGTCGCCTGCCTGTGACCCGCCGGCCGGCAACCGATGCCGAGCTCGATCGACTCGAGGCCCGCATGGACGACTGGCTCGCCGACTGGGCCCGCTCACAGGCCGATGGCGCTCCCGACGAGCGCCCGATGCTGCTCGACGTGACCCGTGACCTCGAGGTGCCGCGGCGCTGGTACGTGCGTCTGGCGGGCGAATCGCGTGATGTCATCGCCATCTGGCTGACGCTGCGCCAGCGCACGCTGGCCTATGAGTCCTACGTCCTCCCGACGCCGCAGCATCGACCGGAGGAGGTGGCCGATTTCATTCTGCGCCGCAACTATTCGCTGGTGGGCGCTCAATACGGCGTCGGCCCCGAGGATGCCGTGTACCTGACAGGGGAGCTGCCCACCCACTGCGTCGACGAAGACGAGCTTGACCGGATCGTCGGGTCGCTCTGGGCGTATATCGAGCGTGACTTCACGACGCTGATCCGGCTGGGCTTCCAGCCATCGACGTCGTAAATCGTTTGACATGTTTCATTGAGTTTTGATTGATTTGGTTCTTGCCGGGGCACTCGCCGGCAGGCCGCAGGGAAGTGTCCCACTTCACCGCGAGTGCCCCGGCACTGCCATTGGGCTCGGCAGCGGTCCTGATGCCGTCCGGTACCGTGACCGCATGGCTGACAGGGTCGAACTGCTGATCGTCGGCGGCGGCAAGATGGGCGAAGCGCTGCTGGGCGGATTGCTCGCGGCCGGCCGCAGCGCCGAGAGCATCTGCGTCGCTGAGCCGATTGCCGCGCGCCGTGATGAGTTGGCCGACCGTTACGGCGTCGCTGTCTCCGGTGACGTCGCGACCTCTTCCGGCGCCATCCTGGCCACCAAGCCCGACGTCATTCCGACCGTTGCCGCCGCGGTCGCGGCTGCTGGCACCGACCGCATCCTCTCGATCGCCGCTGGAGTCACGCTCCCGACGCTGGCCGCTGCCGCCGGCACCGGCACTCCGATCGTGCGTGCCATGCCGAATACACCCGCACTGGTGTCGGAGGGTGCGGCAGCGATCTGCGGCAACGACCGAGCCACCGAAGACGACCTCGGATGGGCCGAGGAGATCCTTGGCGCAGTAGGCCGCGTCGTGCGCGTCCCCGAGCACCTGATGGATGCGGTGACCGGTCTGTCGGGATCCGGGCCGGCGTACGTGTTCCTGGTGGCCGAGGCGATGATCGAGGCGGGGGTGCTCATGGGCCTGGGCCGACCGGTGGCAACGGAATTGGCCAACCAGACACTGCTGGGTGCCGCGACGCTGCTGGCCGAGGGACGTTCGCCGGCCGATCTGCGAGCCGACGTGACATCGCCGGGCGGCACGACCGCGGCTGGGCTGCGCGAACTGGAGCGCCACGGCGTGCGCGCCGCATTCGCTGCGGCCGTCGAAGCCGCCACGCGTCGCTCCGTCGAACTCGGCTCGGCGTGACCCAGAGTCCAGAGCGGGGCAGCCCCCGGCCATGACAGGTTTCGGCACGATCACGTGCCTGAGCGATCTGGGCACCGCAGACGAGTCGGTGGGCGTCATTCATTCGATCGTGCGCCAGGCCGCTCCCCATGCCACCGTGATCGACCTGTGTCACGAGATCGATCCGGGTGACACGCGCACGGCGGCGTTGATGCTGGCGCGCAGCGTGCCGCACCTTGCGCCGGGCGTGGTGCTCGCATCGGTGGGACGCCGCTTGGACCGGCCCGCCATCGCGGTCTCTGTCGGCGACGGCCAGTCGATGCTGGTCGGCCCGGACAACGGAGTGCTGGCGGCGGCCACAGCGGCGGTCGGTGGCGCGGACATCGCGGTGCGCATCAACACCGCCGGCTGCGGCGATCCCGAATCGGTGCTCCACCCGGCGCGCGATGTGCTCGCGCCGGCAGCCGGCGGGCTGGCGGCCGGGGCATCCATCGAATCGTTGGGCGCGCCGATCGACCCCTCGCTGCTGCTGCCGTCGCTCGTTGCGGTGCCCCGCGTCGAAGACGACGGTTCAGTAACCGCCGAAGTGCTGTCGGTGACGCGCTGGGGCACGGTGCAGCTCAACGTCGACCGCGAGACGCTCGCGGCCCTCGGCGATCACCTGGTCATGGAATGGACGGCGGGCGCGAGTGCATCACAGCCCGCGGAGGCGAATTCGCAATCGGTCCGGCTGGAGTCTGCGGGACCGGCAGGCGCGAGTGGCCTTGCACTGTGCGACGATCCCTTCGGCTTGCTCGAGTTGACGGTCGCCGGCGGGAGCGCGGCTCATCTCGGCTTCTCGGTAGGCACCGAAGTGCGGCTGCGCGCCGCTGCATGAGCGGGTGACGTGAGACCCCGTACAGCGCTGGTGCTGGCCCTGCTCGCTGCGGTCATCCTGCTGGCCGCCACCATTCAGCTGCTCGTAGCCCTCGACTGACCCCCTCTGAGGTCATACTCGTCACGCGATCTTCGTCAAGCGCGTGGAAACGGGGTGCCGGATCAGCGAGACTGTGCGGGCCGCATTTCCGAACCCTGGGTAGTCCTCGTGTCCATCGTTGTCATGGGCGTGAGCCATCGCAGCGCACCGCTTGAGCTATTGGAGCGCTGCACGGTTGCCGCCGCCGACGTGCCGAAACGTCTTGCTGATCTCGCATCGTGCGTGAACGTCAGCGAGGCCGTCGTCGTGTCCACCTGCAACCGCACCGAGGCCTACGTCGTGGCCGAGAAATTCCATGCGGCGTTCGGCGAGATGCGCGATTTCTTCTGCACGCTGTCGGGTGCGGCACCCGCCGAACTGTCCGACCACCTCTACGTCCACTACGACGACGACGCGGCGCGTCACCTGTTCCGTGTGGCCAGCGGCCTGGAATCCGCCGTGGTCGGGGAACACGAGATCTTGGGCCAGGTCCGCACTGCATGGGACACGGCGAGAGCTGAGGGCACAGCGGGCGCGGTGCTGAATCATCTCTTTCGACACAGCATCAGTGCCGGCAAGCGCGCACGCACCGAGACTGGCATCGCTCGCGGGACTGCTTCGATCAGCCACGCGGCGGTGAGCATGGCCAAGAACCATCTCGGCACGTTGGAGGATGCTCAGGTGCTCGTCGTAGGCGCCGGCGAGATGGCCGAGGGCATGATCGTCGCACTCGCGGCAGCCGGTCCCGCAGCGGTGCAGGTAGCCAACCGCACGCCCTCGCACGCCGAGGCCCTGGCAGCTCGGGTCGGCGGCCGCCACCTGCCGCTCGGAAGCCTGGAAGATGCGTTGGTCGAGGTAGATCTGCTGCTGACGTCCACCGGTGCCAGTTCGGTGATCGTCGACCACGCCAGCGTCGGAGCGATCATCGAGCGACGTGCCGGCCGCCCGCTGCTGATCGTGGACATCGCCGTGCCACGTGATGTCGACCCGGCGGTAGCTCGCCTTCCGGGTGTCACGCTCCTCGACATGGACGACCTGTCCCGGTTCGCCGAAGTCGGTCAGGCGGGCCGGCAAGCGGAAGTGGCGGCAGTCGAATCGATCCTGGCCGACGAGACGGAGCGTTTCTCCGCCGACCGAACTGCCCGGGAGATGGCACCGCTCATCGAATCCCTGCGTGGCAGGGCCGAAGCGGTGCGCCAGTCCGAGCTCGCACGTGCCTTGGCGGCCCACCCCGATCTCGACGACGATGCACGCGAGGCGCTCGAGCGCGCGACCGCCGCGCTCGTCAACAAGCTGATGCATCAGCCCACCGTGGCGTTGAGGTCCGCGGCAGGCAAGGCCAAGGGCGACCGGCTCGCAGACTCAGTGCGCGACCTGTTCGATCTGTAGATCTTGATCGCGTGAGGATCGCGACACGATCGAGCCCGCTGGCAACCTGGCAGGCGCGCGCCGTCGCAACCGCGCTGGAGGCAGCCGGATCCGCCCTGGGCGACATTGAGCTCGTGCCCGTGCGCACCGCCGGCGATCTCGACCTGTCCACGCCGATTTCTGACATGTCCGGCAGGGGCGTGTTTGTGACCGAGGTGCAAGCAGCAGTGCTCGATGGACGCGCCGACATGGCCGTGCACAGTGCCAAGGACATGCGCTCCGAGCCGACCCCGGGCTTGACGCTGGCGGGCTGCCTGGCGAGGGGCGACGCGCGCGACGCGCTCGTCGGCCTGGCGCTCGACGAGATTCCCCGCGGCGGGGTAGTGGCGACCGGATCACAGCGTCGCCAGTGCCAGCTAGCGGCACTGCGCGCAGATCTGCGCTTCACCGGTCTGCGCGGCAACATGGCACGTCGCGTCGCCGCGGCCGCCCAGCCCGATGTCGATGCCGTGATCGTGGCGGCGGCAGCGCTCGAGCGTCTCGGCGAGTCGCACCGGATCGCCCAGCGATTCAGCCCCGACGAGCTCGTGCCTCAAGCAGGGCAGGGCGCCATCGCGATCGAGCACCGCGCTGACGACGTTGAGGGGGCTGCTGCCGCCGGCGCGATCATCGACGAGATGACGACACGATGCGTGCGTGCCGAGCGCGCGTTCTTGCGAACGCTGGGAGGCGGCTGCGACCTGCCCACAGGCGCCCATGCCACCGTCGATGCCCACGGACGCCTGAGCATGATTGCGTTGCTGGCGACCCCCGACCAGGGCCGCATCGAGCGCATGACCCGCAGCGACGTCGACGGCGAGTCGCTGGGCGCTGCATTGGCCCGTGAGCTCATGGCCCGAACCGGCACAGACGCAACCGCATGGGCCAGCCGGGCTGACGATGCCTGAGAGCCCCCTCAGCGATCTCGCCGGCCGCACCGTCGTGGTCACGAGGGCTTCGCACCAGGCCAGCTCGCTGGCGACGGCGTTGCGCGAACACGGGGCGACGGTGGTGGTGGCACCCGCTATCGCCGTGGTGCCCCCGCTCGACGGCGGCCAGCCGCTCGATGATGCCCTGCTGCGCCTCGAGCAGTACAGCTGGGTCGCGTTCACATCCTCGAATGCGGTGGCGGCCACGTTCGCTCGTGCAGACCGGCGCGGTGTTCGCCGCCGCTTCGCACGCATCCGCACGGCGGCTGTCGGACCATCCACGGCAGCGCGCGTCGAGGCCGAGATCAACCGACCGGTCACGCTGGTGCCGGAACGGCACGATGCTGCCGGACTCGCTGGGGCCTTTCCTGAACCCCGCGCGGACGACTGGTGCTTCGTGCCCCAGTCGGCACAGGCCCGGCCGGAGCTGGTCGATGGGCTGCGTGCCCGTGGCTGGAACGTCGATGCCGTGAGCGCATACCGCATCGTGACGCCCACGCTGTCTGATCATCTGGTCGCCGATGTGTCCGGCGCAGATGCCGTGGTGTTCGCCTCGCCGTCGGCCGTGCGCGGCCACATGTCGCAGATCGGCAGCGACGCGGTCACCGGTCAAGTGGTCTGCATCGGCAGCACGACAGCAGCTGCATGTGCCGAAGCCGACCTGCGCGTAGCAGCAGTGGCTGCACGTCCCACCGATGACGGTCTCGTAGAAGCCGTCGTTGCCGCGGCGCATCGCTGATACAGCCGCGGTGCAACGGTGGTCATGGTTCGCTTGGGTCCCGCTTCGGTTCGCGGCTCGGCCCGTATTTCGACAGCGACTGCAGGCAGGGGCGTGGCCTACGCTGCGAGGCCGTGATCGAGCCGCGTTCGACGAACGCCGACCTGTTCGAGGCTGCTCAACGTGTGATTCCCGGCGGCGTGAATTCGCCAGTGCGGGCGTTCGGGTCGGTCGGCGGCATGCCGTACTTCGTTGCGCGAGCCGAAGGGCCGTACGTCATCGATGTCGAAGGCCGCCGGCATCTCGACTTCGTGCAGTCCTACGGGGCGATCATCCTGGGTCACGCCCACCCGGCGGTCACCGATGCCGTCGCCAAGGCGGCGGCCGACGGCACGTCGTACGGCGCACCGACGCAGCGAGAGGTGCTGCTTGCTGAGTTGATCGCAGAGGCCGCGCCCGGCGTGCAGCAGGTGCGTTTGGTGAGCAGCGGCACCGAGGCCACCATGACCGCGGTGCGGCTGGCACGGGGATGCACAGGCCGGCCCCGCATCGTCAAATTCGCTGGCTGCTACCACGGCCACGCCGACGCGCTGCTGGCTGCAGGCGGCAGCGGTGTTGCCACGCTGGGCCTGTCGGGCTCGGCCGGCGTGCCACCGAGTGCCGTTGCCGACACGGTCGTCGCGCCGTACAACGAGGTGCCTGAGCTCGACGACCGGGTGGCTGCGGTCGTGGTGGAGCCCGTGGCGGCGAACATGGGCCTGGTGCCGCCGGCGCCCGGTTTCTTGGAGGGCTTGCGTGCAGCCTGCGATGACGCAGGTGCACTGCTGATCTTCGATGAGGTCATCACCGGCTTCCGCCTGGGCCGCGGCGGTGCCGCCGAGCGATTTGGTGTGACGCCCGACATCTCGTGCTTCGGCAAGGTCATCGGCGGCGGCCTGCCCATCGGCGCCCTCGGCGCCCGTTCCGAGATCATGGAGACTCTGGCGCCCACCGGCGCGGTGTACCAGGCAGGGACGCTGTCGGGAAACCCGCTCGCGACCGCAGCCGGCCTCGCGGCGCTGGACCTGCTGACGCCGGCGGCCTATGCCGAGTTGGAGGCCCGCGCCGGTCAGTTCGCCGACGGCTTGCGCGCTGCGCTGACACGATCAGGTTTCGACGCCGCCGTCGTCCAGGTCGGCACGCTTGTAGGCCTGTACTGCGGCTCGGCCGTCGAGCCCGGCTGGATTCCGGTCGACTACGACGATGCCCGTACTACCGATGAGCAGGCCTACGCCCGCCTGCATGCCGAGCTGTTGAAGCGCGGCGTGGCATTCGCGCCCGGTGCCTACGAGGCGATCTTCGTCAGCCTCGCCCACTCGCCCGACATCATCGACGAAGCCCTCGTTCGGATCGCCGACGCCGCTGCAGCCGCGTCGCAGGCCTGACGCAGCCAGCGCTCAGGTGCGGTCCCGCCAGAGCCGCGCCATCCAGGCAGCCGCCCGGTAGATGCCGCGGGAGCCGAGCGGACCGGCTCGGCCCTGCAGCAGATCTGTCGAGACGCGCATGGCTAGGTTCCCCATGCGGGGGGAGCGGATCGCAAGCTGTGTCAGCTTCCTCATCAGCCCGGGCCGGCCCAGCGCGCGGGTAGTCAGCCGACCGAGGTGGTGGTACCGCTCCCAGCGCGCGGCGAGCACAGCCTCGTAACGCCGCAGCTCGAGTCCGTCGTCGGCGTCGAGCGCTCGCCCGATGACCTCGGCTGCCAGCCGGCCGGTTGCGAGTGCCGGGCCGACGCCATCGCCGTTCCAGGGATTGACGCTGCCTGCTGCGTCGCCGACCACAACCCAATTCGGTCCCGAGCGCGGGCGTACCGATCCTCCCATCGGCAATCGGCCGCCTGCGGGCTCACTGCGCGGCCCGGCGGGATCGATCTCCCAGTGTTCCGGTATCTGCCGGGTCCACTGTTCAAAGAGGTGCTCCAGGGAGATGGCCTCGTTCCCGTAGTGATGGCTGAGCAGGCCCACTCCTACATTGGCGGTGCCATCTCCGACCGGGAACACCCAGCCATAACCCGGCAGCTGGCTCCCGGCGCGATCGGCCAACGCAAAGACCGATTCGATCCACGGTTCAGCGTGGCGCGGGGTGGGGTAGTAAGCCCGCATCGCCAGTCCTTGCGCGTAAGTCCGGGTGCGTACGGTGCCGAGCGCCCGGCCGAAGTTCGAACGCGGACCGTCGGCGATGACGACATAGCGAGCGCGCGCAATCACGTCCTCATGCGGCGCTCCGCTGCCACCCCGAGCCATGCAGCCACGCAGGTGACCGTCGGTGATCAGCGGAGCCGTGACCTCCGTGCCGGCGAGCACGCGCGCGCCCGCCGACTGTGCTCTGGCGAACATCAGCGCGTCGAGGCGCGCCCGCCGCACCACGACGCCATAGCCGGGCCACCTCTCGCCCTGGGGCCACGACACCTCGAGGCTCTGCCCGTGGGCGGTGATCCGCAGCCCGTGATGCCGATGCCAGCGCGCAACGCTCGGATCGCAGCCCATGTCGATGAGTTCGGCCACAGCGACCGGTGTGAGCGCGTCGCCGCAGACGCGTTCGCGCGGATGGGTCGACCGCTCGATGAGCAGCACGTCTCGTCCCGCCTGCGCGAGCCAGTACGCGGCCGCACAACCCGCCGGCCCGCCACCGACGACGAGCGCGTCGCAATCGAGCGTCTCCCTCAAGGCATGGCGCTAGTGGCCGCCGCCACCCCCGCCGCCGGACAGGGCGCCGCCGCCGAGATGCTCCCACTCGGCATCGCGCTCGGCTGCCACTTCGTCGCTGATCGCTTCACCGCCGATCACCTCGCGTACATAGCGCGCGACCGAATAGAGCTGATGCTCGTTGAGCACATCTCCGAACGCAGGCATGGCCGCCGCGTTGTCGCTGCCGCCGGAGATGTGTGCGCCGCCGGGCCGGTTGGGGTCGCCGTAGACCTGCCCGAGCCCGATGCCTTCGGAGCCCACCGAGATCCACTCGATGAATGAGTCGTCCAGGTTCGGGAAGGTCAGCAGCACCTCGCCGTTCCACAGCGGGCGCCCCACCAAGCCCCCATCGGAACCAGCACCGTCGCCGCCGTGACAGCTCGAGCACCGCACTGCGTAGGTGGTCGCGCCCTCGTTGATGGCGGTGATCGGTTCGGGAGGCGGCTCGGTCAGCTTCACGTACACAAACGCCCACAGCGGCAGGCAGAACAGCACGGGCAGCACCCAGATCGGAATCCGATGGCGCGTCTGGGCTGCGAGCACCCATGACGGATCGGGCGGAGCTTCAGGTTCGACTTCGAGCTGTGCCGCCTCGCGCGCGGCGGCAATCATCTCGGCCTGGGTCGGGCCGGTGGCCGCAGCTGCTCCGGGTTCGGGTGCCGCTGCGCTCGCAGCACCGCCGCCACCGCTGCCGTCGTCTTCGAGGACCCCCAGCGCGATGCGACGCTGTCGCGAGCGCTCCAGCAGGTACTCGGGAACTTCGGTCACAGGATCCTCCGCGGGGTTGCCCCCAGGGGTTCTGGCACAGCGGCAGTGCCAAGTTCGCAGGGCACGATACGCGCCCGAACGCACCGAGGCGCAAGTCTGCCATGCAGCCGCGCCGGTAGCGCAGCAACCACTCGACCCCGATTGTGGCGAGTGCTGGCTGTCGTGCTAGAACATCACGCGCCATGGCCGGGGCGCCGGTAATCTTTGCCCCGGTCTCGCTGCGGCTGACGCACTCGATGCATCATCGATTGGGCCGGTTCGCAACAGTCCTGACACGCCGACGGGAGAACGCGGGAGGAACACCGAGTGGTTGCACTCGTCACATCGATCCTCGTCACCGCGCTGATGGTCTACCTGCTGGTGTGGTACGGCAAGCGCCGCCCGACTGACCGTCCCACTACCTGGGGCGAGGCCATGCTCGGAGCCGCCTACGTCTTCATGCTGATGCTGCTGGTGTTCGGCATCGTGCCCGACCGCTGGATCCGTCTGACGGATAACGAGTGGGGCTGGTCGGTGGAGCGTTTCCTGGTCACCGAAGGCCAGTTCATGACCTCGCCGATCACGTTCCCGCCGACGCGCATCGACCTCAAGAAGGTCAGCGACATCGTGGTGGTCATCGAGCACCTGATCGCGTTCATCGGATTGCCGGTGCTGGCGATGTGGTGGCAGAAACGCGACAAGGCCGAACCCGCTGCCGAGCCGATCTCCGACTACGGCCGTCCCCTGGTCAAGGGCAACTGAGAGCGCGACGAATGGCTGCGAACGACGCGAACCCGCCGATGCCCAAGTTCCGGGACGACTACCTGCTGCAGCAGGTAGACGCCTCGTACCTCGATGCGGCCGTCAAGCCGAAGCAGTTCATCAACATCGACCAGTCCGAGTGCATCCAATGCGAGGGCTGCGTGGATATCTGCCCGTGGAAGTGCATCTGGTACGTGTCCACTGAGGCAGTCGACGAGGCCGTCGGCGTGGACCTGCCGGGTCTGGATCCCACGGACAACGCCATCTTCATCATCGACGACGACGTGTGCACCCGCTGCGCGCTGTGCGTCGACCGCTGCCCGACCGGTGTGATCACGCTCGGGCGAGTCAGCAACAATCCGCCGCCGGAGGGCGACGTCCACGGCCGGACCCACACCCACGGCTATGCGTACGGAATGCGCCTGTAGGCCGGCGGGAATGCTCGTACAGCCGAGACTGCGAAGGACACGGTCCACCTAGATCGAAGAGATATGGCGAACACGCTCGAGTCCCCCGATACCAAGCCGAAGCTGCCGCAGCGTCTCCAGAACGCGCAGCAGCAGGCGGCCGATTGGATGCAGGACAGCCAGTTCTGGACGTCGATCTTCCGGCCCGGGTCGATCTTCCGCAAGGGCTACACCGACAGCCCCCGGAACCGGTCCTACGTCATCATGAACAGCGTCCTGTACCACCTTCACCCGGTGAAGGTGAAGCGGCACGCCGTGAAGGTGAGTTACACGCTGTGCCTGGGCGGTCTGAGCTTCTTCCTGTTCATCCTGCTGACGATCACGGGCATCTTCCTGATGTTCTTCTACCGGCCGACCGACACGGCGGCGTGGGCAGACATCGAGAGCCTCCACACGCAGGTGGCGTTTGGCCTGCTCGTGCGCAACATGCACCGATGGGCCGCGCACCTCATGGTGATCACGGTGTTCCTGCACATGGCCCGCGTCTTTTACCACGGTGCCTACAAGGCGCCGCGAGAGTTCAACTGGGTCGTCGGTGTCATGCTGCTGCAGCTCACCTTGCTGCTCGCCTTCACCGGCTATCTGCTCCCGTGGGATCAGCTCGCGCTGTGGGCGGTCACGGTGGGCACGAACATGATGGGCTTCACGCCGGTCTTCGGCGAACAAGTCCGCTTCGTACTACTAGGCGGCCAGCAGATCGGAGCAGAGACACTCCTGCGCTGGTATGTGCTGCACGTCTTGATGCTCCCCTTCGTCATCGTCATCTTCATGGCGATCCATTTCTGGAGAGTGAGAAAGGACGGAGGCATTTCGGGGCCGCTGTAGGAAGCCTGAACGTCCCGAGCCATCAGCATGACTGAGATCCCCGAACACCTCCTGCGCCGGAGCGCCGAAGCGAGGGCCCGCGCAACCGGCGCGCCCGCGGGCGGCGAGGGCGAAGCGCCGGCTGCCGCGCAGCCCGACGACGATGACGGTGTCACGATCCCCCGATCACTGCTGGAAGCCAGCCAGCAACCCGGCGGTGCGCCCGCGGTGGCGGGCATGGCCCCGGCGGGCGGCCCTGCAGCTGCAGGTGGCGGAGTGGCCACCGCCTTGCCGCCGCTCATGGGAGGGCCCGCAGGCAACACTCACCGGCTGCTGACGGTCGTCAAGTCAGGCTCGATCCAGGACGTCAAGGCCAGCCCCGGCGACAAGGTCCACGTGTGGCCGCACTTGCTGGCTGCCGAATTCACCGCGGCGCTGTTCATCACGGCCTTCACGCTGGTCTTCTCGCTGTTCATCAACGCACCGCTGCTGGAGCTCGCCAACCACAACGAGACGCCCAACCCGTCCAAAGCGCCGTGGTACTTCCTGGGCCTGCAGGAACTGCTCACCATGTTCGACCCGATGATCGCCGGCGTCACGATCCCTGGCGTCGCGCTGATACTGCTGGCCTTCGCCCCCTACGTCGACAAGAACCCGTCTCTGCGCCCCGAAGACCGCAAGTTCGCCATCTCCGTCCAGACGATCCACCTCATGTTCTGGGCAGTGCTGGTGATCATCGGCTCGTTCTTCCGGGGGCAAGGCTTCAACTTCACCTACCCGTGGGACACCGGTCTGCACGGCATCTTCCACCTGTAGGAGCACGTCGGCATGTCCACCGGAACGATTCTCGCGATTGCCATCCCGGTCATCGTCGTGCTGGGTGCCGTGGTCGCGTTCGTCTCCTTGCGGCGCCGGGATGCCACCGGCCTGGGGCACCTGTCCCGCGAGACCCGCCGGCGGGACGAATTGGCAGCCAGCGCCGCCGGCGACGATGCCGCTGCTGGCGACGACGCCGGTGCGTTCGGTGTGAGCGCCGAAGCACAAGAGCTGGAACGCGCAGTGGCCGCCGAGCGCCGGCCGTCGCCTGTCGCCACCGCCGAGCCGGAGCTGCCGCAGGACTGGGCGCCGCCGCCTTCCGACGAGGTGGGTGTCACCCGCCGGCAGTTCCTGAACCGGTCCTCGGTGATGCTGATGGCGACCGGTCTGGGCACCTTCAATGCCGCCATGCTCGCCTTCCTCTGGCCGCGCCCGACAGGCGGGTTCGGCTCGAAGATCAAGATCGGCACGGTCGCATCGGTCGACGAGGCGATCTCGTCGTCCACGCCGGCCGAGAATTTCTCGTACTTCTCCGAGGCGCAGAGCTACATCCAGCCCTACCCGACCGATTCCGCGACGCTGTCGAACGCCGAGACGGTGTACGGCGGTGCGATTCTCGACGGCATGCGGCTGGGCTACGTCGCGCTGTGGCAGGTCTGCCCGCACCTGGGCTGCAAGGTGCCGGTGTGCGGCAGCTCGCAGTGGTTCGAGTGCCCATGCCACGGCTCGAAGTACAACCGCGTGGGCGAGAAGAAGTCCGGTCCGGCACCTCGCGGCATGGATCGCTTCCCGGTGACCATCGAGGGCGGCAACGTCTTCGTCGACACGGGCACTGTGTCACAGGGACCGGCGATCGGAACCGACTCCACGGGCCAGGGCCTCGAGGGGCCGCACTGTGCCTGAGTTGAGCCACATGCTGGCCGTCAGCACGGAGCGTTCGATCGCGATCGTGCTGTTGGCGGTGGTCGTGGTCGGCTGGGCGATCTACGTCTTTGTCAACATTCGCCAGGCGAAGGCCGAGGCGGGCAGCGAGATCGAGCTTGCGCCCAACCGCGGCAACCTGCCCGACGACGAGGAACTCGAGGGACGCCGGCTGGAGAAGGTCCAGGCATTCGGCGTTCTGATGCTGCTGATCATGGCGCTCGTGCTGCCCGTCTACTGGATGCTCGAAGGCGGGCGTCGTTCAGGTGCGGAGACGTCGTTCTCCGAAGCGGCCGTGAGCCGCGGTGAGGCCGTTGCAACGGCAGCGGAGTGCTTCGACTGCCATGGCGCTGATCTCGGCGGCGCGCGTTTTGCGCCAGTGGTGCTCGACATCGGCCACCAGTTTTCCGACAAGGAGTCATTCGTCATCAACACGACGTGGGAGGCACCGTCGCTCGACGACGTGTTCACGCGTTTCGACACCGATGCCGAGAATCTGGACGAGGTCAGCGAGGTGCGGCAGATCCTGGTGTTCGGCCGAGGCGTGATGCCGGCGTGGGGTCTCGACGGTGGTGGTCCGTACAACGACCAGCAGATCGACGACCTCGTGGCATGGCTGTGGGACAACAGGATCACCGACGAGGAGGCACAGGCACGGGCTGCGGCCCGCTACGAAACGGAGTTTGCGGCTCAGCGTGAGACGAATCCGGCAGTGACGCAGGGCGAGGTCCTGTTCGACCTCCACTGCGCCCGGTGCCACACGCCGCGCTGGCCCGGCCGCGGCGGCGCCCAGCTGCCCAATAATGGCGGAGCGATTGAGGTGCTTCCCGGTCCCGACGGCGCCGGACGCTACGGACCGGCGCTCAACAGCGTGAGCCTCCGGAGGCTGTTCCCGGACATGGCAGACCACGTCTCGTTCATCTCCGATGGCGCCGCGGACAACGTGGCCTACGGTCAGTTCGCACGTCTCGGCAACTACGGCATGCCCGGCTTTGGACGGGTGCTCAGCGAGCGCGAGATCCGCGCGATTGCCGCCTACGAACGCAACCTTGACCCGCAGCGCCAGGCCGCAGTCGGCTTCGATCTGCTGCACGGAGCGGGAGACGACGGATGACCGCCTCGTACCTTCTCAGCATCGTCAGCTGGGATCCGGTTCTCACCGGATACTTGGCCGTCATCATCGGCATCGCCGTGCTGTGCGGATCGGTGTACTTGCTGCTGGCCACCAATCTCGGGGTGCGACTCGGCTTCTTGGTTGCATGGACCGGGCTGTGGGGCTGGATGCTGCTGATGTCCATTGTGTGGTGGGTGTTCGGCATCGGATGGATCGGCAGCCAGCCCGGCTGGAACGTGCTGCAGGTCACCTCCAATCCCGCGACGGTGCTGGTCGACGAAGTGCAGCAGCTCGAGGGCGTCCCGGTCGATCGGCCGCCCCGCGGCTGGATCGAGATCGCCGTCGAGGACGCATCAGATGACGATGCCACCGAGGTCGTCGATCCCGAAATTGTCCAGGCTCAGGCGTTCGCAGCCGACGCCCGCTCGGCAGCCGATGGACATGTCGTCTGCGGCGGTGCCGACCCGCGCCGGTTGCTGGCGGTGAATTCGTGCCTGTTCTCGGCCGCGGACCAATACAAGACGTACCGGGTGCTGATCCGGGGCGGCGAGAGATACCGGCCTCTCAGCATCCCCGACAACGTCGTCACGCAGTATTTCCTGCCGAGCAGAGGCAAGCCGCATTACGCCGTCGTGCAGATCCAGCCATACCAGCCGAGAGTCGAGATCGATCCGAACCTGTTCGGCGACGACGGAAAGATCGTGGTGCCTGAGCCCCAGATCGACGAGAACGAGCCGGTGTATTCGGTGGTGCTGGTGCGTGACCACGGCAGCGTGCGGCTTCGCCCGGCTTTGCTCACGATCTTCTCCGCCCTGCTGTTCGGCCTGGGCTGCTACCACCTGCATCGACGGGATCAGGCGATCTGGGCGGTGCGCGAAGCTGCGGGCCAGTGAACAGTTGCCCATTCTTGGGCCAGACTGGGGCCGGCATCTGATCACCGACGCGCCGAGGGGGTCCCGGGCATGAACAGCGGCTTGGCGGAATACCTGCCGGTGTTGGTGCTCGGCGTGCTCGCTGTGCTGTTCGTGCTGGTGAGCATCATCGCATCGCGGCTGCTGGCACCCCAGCGCAGCACGAATGCCAAGCTGGCGTCGTACGAGTGCGGCATCGTCGACCAGGCCGCCATTCCCGAGCGATTCCCGGTGCGCTTCTACCTCGTGGCGATGCTGTTCATCATGTTCGACATCGAGATCGTCTTCTTGTACCCGTGGGCGGTCGCGAACGGCCAGCTTGGCCTCTTCGGATTCATGGCGATGCTGATCTTCGTCGTGATCTTCTTCCTGTCGTTCGTCTATGAGCTGGCGATGGGCGGGCTGGAGTGGGGCCCGCGCAAGCGCCGCGTTCTCCCGCTGCCGCCGGCCAGCCGCAGCGGAGTCCAGGGCGTGCGCACGGTCGGGCTGACCGGTCGCGAACATGTCCCGAGCGCCGCATGGAGCGGCGCAGATCAGCACAGCACTGCATTGATCAGTGCAGGCCAGCACGATGCCGCATGGAGTGGCGCCGGCCAACCCAGCAGCGGGACGGCGGCAGGCTGATGGCAGGGATCGACGACCTCAAGTCGCGACTCGGCATCGACGACGGTCTCGCCGGGCTCGGGCACAACGTCTTCACCGCGCCGGTCGAGGAGTTGGTGAAGTGGGCACGTCGACGCAGCCTGATGCCGGCCACCTTCGGGCTCGCCTGCTGCGCCATCGAGATGATGGCGACGGGCACGGCTCACTACGACTTGGCCCGCTTCGGCATGGAGACGTTCCGCGCATCGCCCCGTCAAGCCGATCTGATGATCGTGGCGGGCCGCGTGAGCCAGAAGATGGCCCCCGTGTTGCGCCAGATCTACGACCAGATGATGGAGCCCAAGTGGGTGCTGTCGATGGGTGTGTGCGCGTCCAGCGGCGGGATGTTCAACAACTACGCCATCGTGCAGGGCGTCGACCAGGTCGTCCCGGTCGACATGTATGCACCCGGTTGCCCGCCGGGACCTGAGACGCTGCTGCATGCGATCCTTGCGCTGCACGAGAAGATCCGCACCGGCGAGCTGACCCAGCGCCGGGCCGAGCGCGGCGGCGGCGCTGCTGTGGAACTGGCGGCACATGGAGTGCCGCAGTCAGGCACAGCGGCACATGGAGTGCCGCAGTCGAACCCGGCGGCACATGGGGTGCCGCAGTCAAGCCCGGCGGCGCGCTGATGGCAGATGAAGCTGCAGCAGCCGACACCGACGCGCCAGCGGCGGAAGCCGCTGAGGGTCCGATGATGTTCGGCGTGCCGTGCACTGATGAGCGTGGACAGCACGTGCTGCATCCGAGCCGCGACGAGTATCTCGATGTGCTGGGCATGGCCGCTGCCGATGGCTTCGAGCTGTGCGTGGACGTGTGTGCCGTGGACGGTCTCACCAATCGCAGTCGTACGGTGCCGCCCGGCATCGAGCCGGAGCGCTTCGAAGTGGTGGTGAATCTGCTGGATCTCCGTGGTCGGCGCCGGCTGCGCATCCGCACCCAGGTGCCGGCCGACGATCCGCAGGTGCCCTCCGCAGTCGGCCTGTACCCGGGTGCCGAGGCACCCGAGCGTGAAGCGGCTGACCTGTTCGGCATCAGCTTCAGCGATCACCCCGATCCGAGCCGCATTCTCATGCCGCCCGACTGGGAAGGTCACCCGCTGCGCAAGGACTACGCCATCGGCGC
The DNA here is from genome assembly GCF_965208925.1 of Candidatus Poriferisodalis sp. Lineage (GTDB taxonomy): Bacteria > Actinomycetota > Acidimicrobiia > Acidimicrobiales > Poriferisodalaceae > Poriferisodalis. Next base: position 1,255,850 of record NZ_OZ242364.1, read on the forward strand.
GATCCCGGTGCAGTTCAAGGCGGTGGAAGGCCGATGAGCACTGCAACGGCTGCCGCCATCCGCCGACCGACGGATGCCGTGCTGCGCATCTCCGAAGAGGCTGCGCTGGATGCAGCGGTTGTCGACGATGACGCAGCGGCGATCGCATCTGAGCCCGGCGACGGGCCGATGCTCATCAACATGGGCCCGCAGCACCCGTCCACCCACGGCGTGCTGCGCATCGCGATGGAGCTCCAGGGCGAGACGGTGCTGCGATCCAAGCCGATCATCGGATACCTGCACACCGGGATGGAGAAGACCGCCGAAGATCTCACGTTCCTGCAAGGGCCAACGAACGTCACCCGCATGGACTACGCCTCGCCGCTGTTCACCGAGTTGGTGTTCTGCCTCGCGGTCGAGGATCTGCTGGGAACGGAGATCCCGCCGCGAGCCACGTGGATCCGCATGCTGATGTGCGAGCTGAACCGGATGAGCTCCCATCTGCTGTTTCTCGCGACCAACGGCATGGACCTCGGCGCAGTCGGAATGATGCTCTACGGCTGGCGTGAACGCGAGGAGATCCTGCGGTTCTTCGAGAGCGTCACCGGCTTGCGGATGAACCACAACTACATCCGTCCCGGCGGCGTGGCAGCCGATCTGCCCGACGGCTGGCAAGACGACGTGGAGCACATCTTGGCGGTGCTGCCCGAGCGGCTCGAGCAGTTCGACACCTTGATGACCGGTCAGCCGATCTGGCGAGACCGCACTCAAGGCGTCGGCGTCATCACTGCCGACGAGGCCATCGCCATGTCGGCCACTGGGCCGCTGCTGCGCAGCACCGGCGAGGCCTGGGACCTGCGCCGCACCATGCCGTACCTGGCTTACGACGAGGTGGACTTCGACGTCGTGGTGGGTGCCTACGGCGACACCTTCGATCGGTACTCCATCCGCCTGAACGAGATCCGCGAGTCGATGCGCATCGTGGAGCAGTGCTTGGACAAGATGCCGAAGGGCCCCTACCGCACCGAGGATCGCAAGGTCACGCCGCCCCCGCGGGCTCGCATCGACGAGTCGATGGAAGCGCTGATCCACCACTTCAAGATCTTCACCGAGGGCTTCCGGGTGCCGCCCGGCGAGACGTACGTGGCGGTCGAGTCGCCGCGCGGCGAGCTGGGTTGCTACTTGGTCTCCGACGGCGGGCCCAAGCCCCAGCGGGTGCACATCCGGGCGCCTTCGTTCGTGAACCTGCAGAGCCTGCCTCATCTGATGTACGGAGGCCTGCTGGCCGACGCCATCGCCATCATCTCCTCCGTCGACCCGATCATGGGCGAGGTAGATCGATGACTTTCTTTACTGAGGAGAACCGCACGCTGGCACGCGAGATCATCGGCCGCTACCCGAAGCGCCGGTCGGCGATGATCCCGCTGTTGCATGTCGCACAGGCACAAGCCGGCTGGGTCACCCCCGAGGCGATGGTGGAGATCGCCGAGCTCGTCGACGCCACGTCCGCCGAGGTGCTTGGCACTTGCTCGTTCTACGAGATGTTCAAGCGGGAGCCCGTGGGCAAGTACCTCGTCAACATCTGCGCCACCATGTCGTGCGCGCTGGCCGGCGCCGCCGAGCTCATGGAACACGCCGAGGAGCGGCTGGGCGTGCGCGCCGGCGGCACCACTCCCGACGGCCTGTTCACGCTGGCATCCGCGGAGTGCCAGGCCGCCTGCACCGAGGCGCCCTGCCTGCAGGTGAACTATCGCTACCGCTACCGGGTGGACGCCGACGGGTTCGACCAGCTCATTGACGACCTTGCTGCGGGCACGCTGGACGAAGAGATCCCGCCGCACGGGGTCACTGCTCGTGTGCGGCAGCACATCCCGGCCAGCCGAGCGGTCGGCGCCGTGCCTCCCGAAGACGTGAACGAAGAGCCTGTGTGGCTGGCAGCAACAGCAGGCAACGGCGAGGCCGAGCGATGAACAGTGACCGCCGCCGCGTTGGTGGCCGCTTCGCGTCCGACGGCGACATACTCAGCGGAAGACTCAGCTGATGGCGTCGTACACGATTCCCCACGCGCCTGGTTTCGTAGCCAACGACGCGCCCCGCATCGTCACCGAGCGATTCGACCATCCCGACAGCTACACGCTCGAGCGCTACCTGGCTACCGGCGGTTACGAGGGATTGCGTGCCGCCTTGGGGCGCACACCCGATGACGTCCACGGCGAGGTTCGCAGCGCGACCCTGCTCGGGCGCGGCGGCGCTGGCTTTCCTGCAGGCGTGAAGTGGGGTTTCTGCCCGCCAGGGGTGTGGCCCCGCTACCTCGTCGTGAACGGTGATGAGTCCGAGCCGGGCACCTACAAGGACCGCCTGCTGATGGAGCTGGATCCGCATCAGCTCATCGAGGGATGCCTCATTGCTTGCTATGCGGTCGGGCTGTCGCAGTGCTTCCTGTACATACGCGGCGAGATGGCCGTCGCGCAGGAGCGTGTCGCGCAGGCCCTCAATGAGGCTTACGAGGCCGGCTGGGTAGGCCGCAACATCTGCGGCACCGACTTCTCGGTCGACATCGTGCTGCACTGGGGTGCTGGCGCCTATGTGGTGGGAGAGGAAACGGCCCTCATCGAGAGCCTGGAAGGCAACCGCGGCATGCCGCGGCTCAAGCCCCCCTACTTCCCGGCAGCCATCGGGCTGTACGGCCAGCCGACCATCGTCAACAACGTGGAGACCTTGGCGAACCTGCCGTGGATCATGCGCAACGGCGCTGCGGCATTCACGGCCATCGGCACGCCCACCTCGCCGGGCACGCGCATGATCGCTGTCAGCGGTCACGTTCAGCGCCCCGGCGTGTACGAGATCACCAACGGCACCACCACGTTCCGTGACCTCATCTACGGCGAGGACTACTGCGGAGGCCTGCGTCCCGGCCGGGAGCTGAAGGCGTTCGTGCCCGGCGGCGGCTCAGCCCCGTGGTTCACGCCGGCACAGCTCGACCTTCCCTTCGAGGCCTCCGAAGTGGGCCCGCAGGGCTCGATGCTGGGCTCGGGCGCGGTGATGGTGATGGACGACACCACCGACATCCCCGCCGCGGCGCTGACGTTGACCAAGTTCTACGCGCACGAGTCATGCGGCAAGTGCGTGCCGTGCCGGGAAGGGGCCACCTGGCTGGAGCGGGTGCTGCGGCGCGTGTGCGACGGCACGGGCACACCACGCGATCTCGAGGTGCTGCTCGAGGTCGGCGCTTCGATCAGCCCGGGAGACTTCCCTCACGCCGCGGTTCCCGAACGAGGCCTCGAGGCGAAACCGTTCCCGTACCAGATGACCACCATCTGCTTCGTAGGTCCGTCGGCATTCGCGCCGCTGCACTCGGCCATGACGCTGTTCCCCGAGGAGTTCGAGGCTCTGGTGGCCCCGAACGCGCATCTTGAGACCGGGCCGTCTCACGGCTCGGCATCAAGCACTGGCCTGCTTGGCAGCTCGGCATCCGGTTCAGTGTCGGAGGTGTCCATCCGTGTCTGACACAGCGGCTGCCGACGCTGCACCAAGCACCGTCGAGGTGACGATCAACGGAGTCGCCGTCGATGCGCGACCGGGCGAACTCGTCATCGCAGCGGCGGAGCGTGCCGGAGTGCACATCCCGCGCTTCTGTTACCACGAGCGGATGAGCTCGGTCGGCATGTGCCGCATGTGCCTCGTCGAGATCGACACCGGCCGCGGGCCTCAGCTGCAGGCATCCTGCATGGTCCCGGTCTCGCCGCAGATGGTGGTTGACACCGCCAGCGAGCGCACGCAGCGAGCACAGGAAGGCGTGCTCGAGCTGCTGCTCATCAACCATCCGCTGGACTGCCCGGTCTGCGACAAGGGCGGCGAGTGTCCGCTGCAGGACCAGACCATGGCCTACGGCCCGGGCGAGTCCAGGTTCGTCGAGGAGAAACGGCACTTCGAAAAGCCGATCCCCATCTCCGAGCTGGTGCACCTCGACCGTGAGCGCTGCATCCTGTGCGACCGCTGCACCCGGTTTGCGGATGAGATCGCCGGCGATCCGCTCATCGACTTCACCGAGCGCGGCAACGAGACCCAGGTGCTCACCTTCCCCGGCGAGCCCTTCTCGTCGTATTTCTCGGGCAACACGGTCCAGATCTGCCCGGTCGGTGCGCTCACCGCAGCGCCCTACCGCTTCAAAGCGCGGCCGTGGGATCTCGTCGAGACCGAGTCCACCTGCACGACGTGCTCAGTGGGCTGCCGGATCGCAGTGCAGTCGTCTCGCAACGAGTTGGTGCGCTATCTCGGTGTCGACATCGACCCGGTCAACCATGGCTGGCTGTGCGACAAGGGTCGCTTTGCCTTCGGCTCAGTGGCGAGCCCCAACCGGGTGACGACGCCGCTGCAGGCCCGCGCGCCGTCGGGCACCACCTCGGACCTCTCCGACGATGAGCCGCTGCGACGCTTCCAACCGACCGACTGGGCGAATGCCCTCGGTGCGGTGGCTGCTGCGATCAGGGCGGCCCGACCCGGCGCGATCGCCGTGCTCGGCGGTGCCCGCGGCACCAACGAGGACGCCTACGCCTGGTCGAAACTGGCCCGCACGGTGCTGCGTACCGACCACGTGGATGCGCAGCTCGGCGATGGGCTGCCCGCAGAGCTGGCGGTGGGCCTGCCGGCAGCGACGATCGATGAGGCGTGCAACGCCGACACGACGCTGCTGGTATGCGGAGACCTCCGCGAGGAGCTGCCGGTGCTGCACCTGCGCCTGCGCGGCGCGGCGCGAGCGGGCACCACCCGCTTGGTCGAGATTGCTCCGGCCACCACTGGTCTGACGCGAAACGCAGTTCGTGCCGAGCAGTGCCGAGGCGGCGAGGCGGCGTCGGTGCTGCGGAACCTGCTCGACGGCGACGACCCGCTGGTCGGCGAGCTGGCATCTGGATCGGTCGTCGTGGTGCTGGGCCGCTCGTCGGTGTCGGAGTCGGCCGAGGCGACGGCCGAGGTGGCCTCGGTGATCAGCGCCCGCGTCCCCCACGCCCGTTTCCTCGTCGCCGCACGCCGCGGCAACGTCCGCGGCGCGCTCGACATGGGCTTGGCGCCCGGGATGCTCCCGGGGCGGGCACTGAGCGCCAGCCCGCCGCCGGAGCTCGCGACGGCGTGGGGAGAACTGCCTGGCGAACGCGGGCACGACGCCACGGGAATCCTCACCGCAGCCGCCTCCGGCGAGATCGACGTGCTCTTCCTGCTCGGCGCTGATCCCCTGACTGACTTCCCCGACAGCATGCTGGCGCGCCTCGGCGTGTCGGGCGCGGGCACGGTGGTGGCGGTGGACTCGTTCGTGAGCCAATCGGTGGCGGAAGCCGACATCGTGCTGCCTGCCGCCGTGTTCGGGGAGAAATCGGGCACCACGACCAACCTGGAGGGACGCGTCTCGGCCGTCGGCGAGTTGGTGACGGCGCCGGGCTCAGCGCGTCCCGACTGGATGATCGCTGCCGAGCTGGCCGCGCTGTGCGGCGGCGACCTCGGCTTCCTGTCGGTCGAAGAGATAACTGCAGAGATCGCGACTGTATGCACCACGCATGCTGGGGTGACCGGCCCGGCCCTTGCCGCTGACGGCGTGGTGGCGCCGGGAGCGGCCTTCGAGCCCGAGTTCCCGCCCGAACACGTGGCGCCAGCGCGAGACGCCTACGGCCTCCGCCTGGTCTGCAGCCGCAAGCTGTACGACGGTGGCGTGACGGTCGGCCAGACGCCGGCGCTGGCGTCGCTGGCCGCCGAAACGGTGATGCGCGTGCACCCGGTTGACCTGGAGCGAGTGGGTGTCGAATCGGGCACCGAAGTCGAGGTGCATTCCGACCGCGGCGCGCTGCGGCTGCCGATCGTGGCCGACGCCGGCATCGCCCGCGGCAACGTCGCTGTGCTGTTCCCCTCGCCTCACATCGATGTGGGGGCATTGATCGACGTGACGGCCCCAGTCACCGACGTGCGGATCGAGACCCGCGCCGGCGAGGCGTCGAGATGACTGGGGATCCGCTGTTTGCCGATGGGGTCGACTGGGGCGACATCGGCATCATGGGCATCAAGGTGCTCGTGGCGTTCGCTGCACTGCTGGTCGCCACCATGTTCATGATCTGGTTCGAGCGCAAGCTGATCTCGGACATGCAGCACCGCATCGGTCCCAACGTGGCCGGACCGTGGGGCCTGCTGCAGGCCTTCGCCGACGGCGTGAAGTTCTTCTTCAAGGAAGACCTCCGCCCCGCCAATGCCGACCCCCTCGTCTTCCGGCTGGCGCCCTACATCTCGGCGGTCACCGCGTTCGTCGCTTTCGCGATCGTGCCGATCGGCGGCGTCTTCACCAACCCGGCGTCGGCTCCCACGGGAATTCGCAGCGGCACGGTCACGCTCTTCGGCAAGGAGACCATCCTGCAGGTGGCCGATCCGCCGGTCGGCATTCTGCTGCTGCTCGCGATGTCTTCAGTGGCCGTCTACGGCGTGATGCTGGCGGGCTGGTCTTCGGGATCGAAATACCCGCTCATCGGATCGGTACGGGCCTCGGCACAGGCCATCTCGTACGAAGCCGCGCTGGGCATGGCCGTGGTCGCGGCGGTGATCGTGACTGGCTCCCTGTCCACCCAGCACATCGTGGCGGACCAAGCGGGCGGCATCGGCAATTGGCTGATCCTGACGACTGGCATCGTGCCGTTCGTCGTCTTCCTCATCTCTGCAACTGCTGAGCTGAACCGCCCGCCGTTCGATCTCGTCGAGGCCGAGCAGGAGCTCGTAGGCGGTTTCCACACCGAGTACTCCTCGATCCGCTTCGCGCTGTTCTTCCTGGCCGAGTTCATGAATGTCATCACGATGTCGGCGATCATGGTCACGCTGTTCTTTGGCGGTCCGGCAGGACCCATCTTCTTCGGCCTGACGTGGCTGTGGCCCACCGTCTGGTTCCTGGTCAAGGTGCTCGCCTTCCTGTTCGTGTTCGTGTGGTTCCGGGCCACGCTGCCTCGGCTGCGCTACGACCAGCTGATGTCGCTGGGATGGAAGGTCCTCATCCCGGTGATGCTGTTCTGGCTGATGTTCCTGGGTCTGCGGCAGCTGGTATCCGACCAGGAGGGCTGGAACCTGGCGCAACAGCTGGTGGTGACGCTGGCGGTGAGCGCCGCAGCGTTCGCGCTGGGATGGGCGCTGCTGGCAGCAGCACTGCGGGCTGCCAAGCGTCGAGTTGACGACATCGACGAAGACTTCGACGCCGGCGCTGCGCCCCCGGACCGCACGCCCGCCGGCTCGGCGCCGCCCCGCGGCACGCCCAGCAACACAGCAGGGGGAGGCTGATGGGCTACCTCGACGGCTTCAAGGTCACGTTCGGCAAGCTCTTCGGCGAGCGGGTCACCACCGAGTACCCCCACGAGAAGCGGCCGAAGCCGCCTCGCTTCCACGGGCGCCACGTGCTCAACCGCTACCCCGACGGCATGGAGAAGTGCATCGGGTGCGAACTGTGCGCGGGTGTCTGCCCGGCCCGCTGCATCTACGTGCGCGGGGCCGACAATTCGCCCGACGACCCGGTGTCGCCGGGGGAGCGCTTCGGCTACGTCTACGAGATCAACTACCTGCGCTGCATTCACTGCGACCTGTGCGTGGAAGCCTGCCCGACCGAGGCCATCACCGAGACGAAGGTCTTCGAGTTCAGCTTCCCGACCCGCCGCGACGCCATCTACACCAAGGACGAGTTGCTGACCGACGGCGACGGCCGGCCCCGGCGCCAGCCGTGGGAGCTGTGGCACGACGGCGACGACGAGCACACGTCTGGCTGGATGCGGGCCACCTCGCCGTCGGGCCAGCCCGACTACGAGGGCCGTGTCGGCTGGAGCGGTGAGCTGGGCTACGGCGTGCGAGCGCCCGAGCAGGGCCAACACGCGGACTACGACGGCGGGGAAGACGACCCGCTCGCGGCCGGCGACGAGCCGACCGACCCCGACGAGCACGGCCACGCGCCTGCGGCAGGAGATCATCACTGATGGTCGAAGTGGTGGTGTTTGCGGTAGCCGGTGCCGCATGCCTCGTCGGCGCGGTCGGCGTGGTGCTGTCGCGCAATCCGGTGCATGCGGCGCTCATGCTGGTGATGACGCTGTTCGGCATTGCGGTGCTGTTCGTCGCGTTGCAGGCCCACTTCATCGCCGCTGTGCAGGTCATCGTGTACGCCGGTGCCATCGTGGTGCTGTTCCTGTTCGTCATCATGTTGCTCGGCGTGGATCGGGCCGCCGAGCTGTCGCTGGGCGCCTTGCCGGCCCAGCGATGGACCGCGGCCGCCTTCGGCATCGGCGGTGCCGCCGTGCTGGTGTGGCTGGTTGCGGCGGTGGACCGGATCTTCAAGGGCACTCGTTCGTACGAGCTTGAGCAACTCGGCATCGTCGCCGCCGACGCCGACGCGGCTGCCACGAGCTATGCCACCGATGTCAGCGCGATCGCCCGGTCGCTGTTCTCCGACTACGTGTACGCGTTCGAGCTGACGTCGCTGTTGCTCATTGTGGCGGTTATCGGAACAGTGATCCTGGCCCGGCGAAGCTACGGCGCCGATGGACGGCGCGCAGGTCAGCACGGCGGCAGCCATCCGCCGTCGGCTGAGAGCAGTCAGGCGTCGGAGGAGGCACGTCAGTGAGCGGCCTCGAGGTAACGACCGGCTGGTACCTGACGCTGGGGGCGATGCTGTTCCTCATCGGCGGCACAGGCTTGCTGGTACGGCGCAACCCGCTGATCATGCTCATGTGCGTCGAGCTGATGCTCAACGGCGTCAATCTCAGCTTCATTGCCTTCGCCGACCGCTTCGGCGACGTGCACGGGCACACGGTGGTGCTCTTCGTCTTGGTCGTGGCAGCGGCCGAGGTGGTGGTCGGTCTCGGTCTGGTGGTGGCGGTGCTGCGCGCCTCGCCTCGTGCGACAGCGGACGATCTGTCGGCCCTGAAGGGCTGAACCCATGGTCGAACTGGTATGGCTCATCCCCGCGCTGCCCCTCGCCGGGTTCGCCGTGCTCCTGCTGGCGGGGCCGCGTCTGGGCGAGCCGCGGGCCGGCTGGCTGGCCACCGCGGCCAGCGCCGGGTCGTTCCTGTTCACGCTCGTCACGTTTGCCGGGCTGCTGGGGCTCGACAATGAGCCAGGCGCTGCTGGCGGGCACAGCGGACGCTGGTTCACCTCGACGCTGTTCGAATGGATGCCGATCGGGGGTCTCAAGGTAGACGCTGCGCTGCTGGTGGACCCGCTGTCGATGACGATGGCGCTGTTCGTGACGGGCGTGGGCACGCTCATCCACCTGTACTCGGTCGGCTACATGCACGGCGACCCGAAGTACTCCAAGTTCTTCCTGTATCTCAACCTGTTCCTGTTCTCGATGCTCATGCTGGTGCTGGGCGAGAACCTCGTGGTCACCTTCCTGGGCTGGGAAGGCGTGGGCACCTGCTCGTACCTGCTCATCTCGTTCTGGCACGAGCGGCCTACCGCGGCCACCGCCGGCAAGAAGGCGTTCGTCACCAACCGGATCGGCGACTTCGGCTTCATGGTCGCCACATTCCTGCTGTGGACGACGCTCGGCACGGTGTCCTACGCCGGTTCGGAGAGCTTGGCGGCGGGAGTCCCGGCACTGGCCACCGGCACCGCCACAGCTGTCTCGCTGCTCCTGCTGCTCGCGGCCGCCGGCAAGTCCGCGCAGCTCCCGCTGTACGTGTGGCTGCCCGACGCCATGGAAGGCCCGACGCCGGTGTCGGCCATGGTGCACGCGGCCACGATGGTCACCGCCGGCGTGTACCTGCTGGTGCGGCTCAACCCGGTGCTGGACGCATCCGATTGGGCGCTGCCCGTCATTGCCATTGTCGGAGCAGCCACGGCACTGTTCGCGGCACTGGCCGCAGTGGCGCAGCACGACATCAAGAGAGTGCTGGCCTACTCCACGGTCAGCCAGCTCGGCTACATGTTCCTCGCCATCGGCTCGGGTGCATACGTGGCGGCCATCTTCCATGTGGTCACGCACGCGTTCTTCAAGGGGCTGCTGTTCCTGGGTTCGGGCTCGGTCATCCACGGCCTCGGCGATGAGCAGGACATGCGCCGCATGGGCGGCCTGCGGCTGCTCATGCCCGTCACCGCGGTCACGTTCATCGTGGGCTGGCTTGCTATCGCCGGCGTGCCGCCGCTGTCGGGCTTCTGGTCGAAGGACGAGATCCTGCTGGCGGCGTGGGAGCAGCCGGACATAGGGCCGCTGCTGTGGATCGTGGGCTTGGTCACTGCCCTGCTGACCGCCTACTACATGAGCCGCCAGACCTTCCTGGTGTTCTTCGGCGGCCAGCGCTGGGACGACAGCGCTCACCCGCACGAGTCACCGCCGACCATGACGCTGCCGCTCGTGCTGCTGGCCGGTGCAGCCGCCATCGGCGGCATCATGAACCTGCCGCTGGTGGGCGACTGGCTGGTGCTCGAGCACTTCTTGGAACCGGTGCTGGCGCATCCGCATCACTTCACGTCAGGAACCGGCACGAAGCTGGCGCTGGCGCTGGTTGCCGTCGTGGCGGCGCTCGGGGGCATTGCGTTCGCGATCCGTGCGTGGCTGCAGGCGCGCATTCCCACCGACAAGCTCGAGCCCGCGTTGCTCGAGAACGTCTTCTACGTCGACTCGACCATCTCGAACTTCGTGGGCGGTCCCGGCACCAAGGCGTTCGAGGCCGCAGCCGCTGCTGACCGACGCTTCGTCGACGGCGCTGTCAACGGCGTCGCGCGGCTGGTGCGCATGCTCGGCGAAGCTGTGCGGCCGCTGCAGTCGGGCTACCTGCGGCACTACGCATCAGGCGTTGCCGTCGGCGCGATCATCCTCGTCATCTGGCTCGCGCTGCGGGGCGTTTCCTAGCCATGGGCTCCCTGCTTGCCGCATCGGGTTCGGGAACGGACTTCCCGCTGCTGAATGCGTTGATCCTCGTGCCCGTGGCGGGCGCGCTGATCGTCGCCCTGCTGCCGCGCAGCCGCCCCGATCTGGCCCGTCCGCTCGGCACACTGTTCGCCGCCATCGGCGGTGCGCTGGCGCTGGCGTTGGCATGGCAATTCGACGCTGCCGATGCGGGCTTCCAGTTCGTCAGCCAGCAGTCGTGGATACCGGCGCTGGGCATCTCGTGGAAGGTCGGTGTCGACGGCATCTCGCTGTGGCTGGTGGTGCTGACCAGCGTGGTGGTGCCGATCGTGCTGGCCGGCGTCGACCCGCACCACGATCCCAAGCCCTACACGGCATGGATGCTGCTGCTGCAGGCCGGCTCGGTGGGCGCGTTCGTCGCGCTCGACCTGTTCCTGTTCTTCGTGATGTTCGAAGTGGTGCTGGTGCCCATGTACTTCCTCATCGCGGGCTGGGGCTACGAGGGTCGCCGCTACGCCGCCACGAAGTTCTTCATCTACACGATGGCGGGCTCGGCGCTGCTGCTCGTGGCGATCGTGGCGACGGCGGTGCTCGGCTCGCCCGACAGCGGCATCACGTTCGACCTGGTGGCGCTGGCCGAAGGCCAGCACCTGGCAACCAACACCGCCCGGCTGTGCTTCGTGGCGTTCGCCATCGCTTTCCTGGTGAAGGTGCCCGTGGTGCCGCTGCACACGTGGCTGCCCGATGCGCACACCGAAGCCCCCACCGCGGGCTCGGTGGTGCTGGCGGCCGTGCTGCTGAAACTCGGCACCTACGGCCTGCTGCGCTTCGGCCTCTATCTGTTCCCCGAAGCGTCCGACTGGGCCGCGCCCGTGCTGGTGACCGTCGGTGTGGTGGGGGTGATCTGGGGCGCGATCACCGCAGCCATGCAGCGCGACCTCAAGCGGCTCGTCGCCTACTCCTCGGTCGCGCACATGGGCTTCATCGTGCTCGGCATCTTCGCGTTCACTGCCCAGGCTGTGGGCGGCGGGGTGATCCAGATGGTCAACCATGGCATCAGCACTGGTGCCCTGTTCCTGCTGGTGGGGATGCTGTACGAGCGGCGTCACACCCGCCAGATCGACGAGCTCGCCGGCATCCAGTCGGCCGCGCCGGTCTATGCCGGGGTGTTCACGCTGATCATGCTGTCGTCGGTGGGCGTGCCGGGCCTGAACGGGTTCGTGGGCGAGTTCCTGATTTTGATCGGGTCGTTCGAGACGCGACGCTGGTGGACGGTCATCGCTGCCACCGGCGTGATCCTGGCGGCGCTGTACCTGCTGTGGGCCTACCAGCGGGTGTTCCATGGGCCGCCCGCAGCGGCTGACCGCCAGACGGCCGATCTGCGCCGGGGCGAATTGCTGACACTGGCACCGTTCGTCGTTGCCGCGGTGGCGCTCGGCGTGTACCCGAAGCCCCTGCTCAACGCAGTGGAGCCGGCAGCCGACAAGCTGCTGGAGCACTTCTCCGAGCACAGCGGCTTCGAAGTGCCCGAGCCGGGCGATCCGGTTGTCGTGGACCACGGCGACAGCGCCAGTGAGCACGACGAGGACGGGCACTGATGGCCCAGGTCCAAGACGTGTTCGTCTCCCCGACCGTCGATTGGTGGGTCCTCGTACCCCAGATCATCCTGGTCGGCGCCGTGCTCGGGCTGCTGCTGGTGGCCTCGCTGGTGCCGCGGGCGCTGCCGAGCTGGGTGTCCACCATCACCACCATCGCCACGGGTGCCGCTGCAGCCATCGTGGCCGCCGTCCAGTGGGGCATGTGGGGATCGACGCCCCGGCCCACGCTGAACGGGGCCTTCGTGAGCGACGGCTTCAGCCTGCTGCTGACGGTGCTGATCGGCGCCGGCGTGGTCATGACGGCGCTGGTCGCGCATTCGGCCCTCGACCGCTATGACATGGCGCCGCCGGAGTTCTCCGCGTTGCTGCTCGCGTCTGCTGCGGGTGCGGTCGTCATGGCCGGCGCGAACGACCTCATCGTGCTGTTCCTCGGCCTCGAATCGCTGTCGATCGCGCTGTACGTGCTGATCGCGCTCGCGGGGCGGCGGGCGTCCGCACGCGAGTCGGCCATGAAGTACTTCGTGCTGGGGGCGTTCAGCTCGGCGTTCTTCCTGTACGGCATCGCGCTCGTCTATGGCTCGACGGGCGGCACCAACCTCAGCGGCATCGGCGGCTTCCTCTTCGGTTCCATCAGGGAAACCGACTACCTGTTGCTCGCCGGCGTCGCCCTGCTGCTCGTGGGCCTGGGGTTCAAGGTGGCCGCCGTCCCGTTCCACTTCTGGGCACCCGATGTGTACGAGGGTGCGCCGAGCCCGGTCACCGGTTATCTGGCGTCGATCGCCAAGGCCGCCGGCTTCGCCGCGCTGGCGCGCGTGCTGTACGTAGCGGTGTTCCAACAGAGCACTGCTTGGAAGCCGATCATGGTCGCGCTGGCCTTCGCCACACTCGCAGTCGGCGCGGTCATGGCCATCTGCCAGAACGACGTGAAGCGGATGCTGGCCTACAGCTCGATCAGCCACGCAGGCTTCGTGCTGGTCGGCCTCTCCGCAGTCCCGGCGGCCAGCGGACTGGTGCAATGGACCGAAGGCGGCGGCGACGCTGTGTCGTCGTCGGTCTTCTACCTGATCGTCTACTCGTTCATGGCGCTGGGCAGTTTCGCGGTGCTGTCGGTAGTCGGCGCTGAGCTTCAGTCGTCGGAACCCGATGCGAGCGCTCACGCCCTCAGCCGCTACGGCGGGCTTGCACGTCGCCGCCCAGTCCTGACGCTCGCCTTCGCTGTGCTGCTGCTGGCGCAGGCCGGCGTTCCGCTCACGGCTGGCTTCGTCGCGAAGTTCGAGGTCATCCGAGCGGCCATCGGTGCCAACGGCTACGTCCTCGCCACAGTCGCCATGGTCACAGCGGTGGTGAGCGCCTTCGCCTACCTGCGGGTCGTGCTGGCCATGTACGCCCCGGAGGGATCGGCCGATGATGACCACAGCGCCCCGTCGGCGCGAGCAGGCCGTCCGCGCTGGGGTGGCCTGCCCCTGACATCGGTCTTCGCCATCAGCCTCACGGTGGCAGTGACGCTCGTTGTCGGCGTATTCCCGCAAACGCTCCTCGAATGGAGCCGGGACGCCGTCCTGTCGATCATCCTGTAACCCGCCAGGACCAGAGACTGAGCACGATTTCGGCGTCGTTTCCGGCACACGATTCTCGCCGCCGGTGATTCGGCGCAGGGTGGCGCGAAGTCGCTAGCGTTGCGGTCCGTGTCCGGCCTCTTGCGGAGCTATCTGACTGTCGCGATCTTCGGCGCAGCGGCAGTCTTGATGGCCTTCACAATGTTCGGAGTCGCACGGATCCTGCGGCCGCAGCGACCGACGCCCCAGAAGCTCATCGCCTACGAGAGCGGCGTCGATCCGGTCGGCAGCGATTGGACCCAGAGCCAGATCCGTTACTACGTCTTCGCGGTGCTGTTCGTCCTGTTCGACGTGGAGGCCGTGTTCATCTTTCCTTGGGCGACGCGGCTTGAGGTCTACGCCCTGTTCGGCCTGGTCGAGATGGCGATCTTCATCTTCATCCTGGTGTTGGGCCTGTTCTACGCATGGCGCAAGGGCGTCCTGCGCTGGGTGTGAGGGGCTGAGGGAATCCCGCTATGGCACTGGTCGACAAGGTCAAACTGCCTAAGCCGCTGAGCTGGCTGTTGAACTTCGGCCGGGCACGCTCGCTGTGGGTGTACCAGTGGGGTCTGGCCTGCTGCGCCATCGAGATGGGCGCTGCGTTCGGCTCGCCCCGCTACGACGTGATGCGCCTCGGAGTTATCCCGTTCCCGGCCAGCCCGCGCCAAGCCGACTTGGTGGTGATCTCCGGCACCGTCACTGACAAGATGGCGCCGGTTATCCGCCGCCTGTACGAGCAGATGCCCGAGCCCAAGTACGTCATCTCGATGGGCTCGTGCGCGAACTGCGGCGGGCCCTACTGGGACAGCTACTCGGTGACCAAGGGCGTCGACCAGGTCATCCCTGTCGATGTGTATGTGCCCGGCTGCCCGCCGCGGCCCGAAGCGCTGCTTGAGGGCATTGTCCTGCTACAGGAGCGGATCCAGCGCGAAGACATGCAGGAACGCTGGAAAGGCGAGCCGATCGTCGTCCCGGCCTCGCCGGGAGCATCAGGCACTGGGTCGCCGTCGGCAGTTCCAGCAGGATCGGCGCGGGCGTAGCCATGGCCGACGACACCGGCGACGAGCAGCCCGGCGACGAGGCGCGCGAAGCGCTCGCCGCAGAACTGTCCGAGCTGCTCGGCGATGCGGTGATGGAGTCTCATGTGGAAGCCTGCCAGAACCTTTGGCTGCGC
Organism: Candidatus Poriferisodalis sp.; assembly: GCF_965208925.1. GTDB lineage: Bacteria > Actinomycetota > Acidimicrobiia > Acidimicrobiales > Poriferisodalaceae > Poriferisodalis. The sequence continues at coordinate 1,271,045 of NZ_OZ242364.1, forward strand.
GTCGACATCGAGCAGTGGCGTGCCGTGATGGCAGCGCTGCGCGATGCAGGATTCGCCTACTTCGGGTTCCTGTCGGCCATCGACTGGACCGATGCGCCCGAAGGCCGTTACGAAGACACCGAGTTTGATGCCGCTGGTGTGGGCGAGGAAGACGATGAGGCCTCCAGCGCCACGGCCGAAGAGACCGTGCGGCGAGGCGGCGGCGAAACTCGCTTCCAACTGCTCGCGCAGCTGCATTCGCCGGCCCGGCACGCCGCCGTGCTCATCAAGGCCGATGTGCCCGAGGCCGCCGGCAGCGACGGGTCCAGTGCTCCCGCATCGGTGCCGTCGATCATCGATGTCTTCACCGGGGCCGACTGGCACGAGCGCGAAGCCCACGAGATGTTCGGCCTCGTCTTCGACGGCCATCCGAACCTGGCGCCCATCTACCTGCCCACCGAGTTCGAAGGCCACCCGCTGCGCAAAGACTTCCCCCTGCTGGCACGTGCGGTCAAGCCGTGGCCCGGCGTGGTTGACATCGAAGAGATCCCACCCGAGCTCGAAGCCCAGCTCGAGGCCGAGGTGATGGCCGAGTTCGAAGCGTCGGGAGCCGGAACGTGAGTCCCCCGCCGACGGCGTCAGCGCTGCGAGAGCAGCAGGCCTACGTGGCAGCGCAGGCCGCGGACGCTCGCGTCAATGTCGAGCTCGACACCGGCGACATGACGCTGAACATCGGCCCGCAGCACCCCGCTACCCACGGCACACTGCGCATCGCCTGCCAACTCGACGGCGAGCAGGTCATCTCGGCCGAGCCGCTGATGGGCTACATGCACCGCGGCTACGAGAAGCTGTGCGAGGTCCGCACCTACCCGCAGTGCACCACGCTGATCAACCGCATCGACTGGCTGGGCAGTTTTGCCAACGAGGTGCCGTTCATCCTGGCGGCCGAGCAGCTGATGGGGGTGGAGGCCCCGCCCCGTGCCCAGTGGATCCGCACCATCCTGTTCGAGCTGAGCCGCATTGCGAACGTGTCGCTGTTCCTCGGCGACATGGGCGTGCAGGTCGGCGCGCTCACCCCGGTGTTCTTCGCCTTCCGCGACCGCGAGCGGGTGCTCAATCAGATCGAAGAGGTCACCGGCGGCCGCTTCCACCCCAACTTCGACCGCATCGGCGGCCTGAAGGACGACATCCCCCGCGGCTGGATCGCCGAGACGCACGCCGTCATGGCCAAGATGCGCGGTTTCTGCGACGAGATGGAAGACCTGCTCATGGGCAACGAGATCTTCCAGACTCGCTGCCGCAGCGTCGGCGTGATCCCGGGCGACGTGGCGCTCAGCTACGGCCTGTCGGGCGCCAACCTCCGAGCCAGCGGCGTCGACTGGGACCTGCGCCGCGACGCAAACCCGGGCCTCGCCTGGGATCAGGTCGACTGGCGGGTCTGGACTCACCCCGACGGCGACTCGTTCGCCCGCTACTGGGTGCGCCTGCAGGAGACCCGCGAGGCCACCAAGATCGTCGACCAGCTGCTCGACGGCATCCCCTCGGGCCCGATCATGGCCAAGGTGCCGCGCATCATCAAGGTGCCCGCCGGTGAGGCCTACGTCTCCACGGAGAACCCGCTGGGCGAGATGGGCTACTACGTGGTGTCCAAGGGCGGTCTGGGCCCGTTCCGGGTGAAGATCCGCACGCCCAGCTTCAGCAACATCTCGGTCGTGCCGTGGGTGATGCGGGGCACGTACGTGCCCGACATCATCACCATCCTCGGCTCGCTGTACTTCATCCTCGGGGATATCGACCGGTGACGGACCTGCTGGGACTGGCGTACTGGGCGGAGACCAGCATCAAGCTGGGCGTCGCGCTCATCGTCATCCCGACTGCCGCGCTCATGCTCGGCTACCTGTTCCTGCTGAAGATGATGGCGTTCATGCAGAGCCGGCTCGGCCCCCAGGACGTCGGCCCCTACGGCACGCTGCAGCTCATCGCCGACGCGGTGAAGTTCCTCCAGAAGGAAGACATCCACCCCGCCGCCGCCGACCGGCGTGTGTTCCGGGCAGCCCCCGTGGTGGTGCTGGCCTCGTCGTTCCTGCTGTTCGTGGTGCTGCCCACGGGCCCCGACGCTGTGGTGGAGAACCTGGACACCGGGATCTTCTACGCGATGGCGGTCTCGTCGCTGTCGGTGCTGGGCGTGCTGATGGCCGGCTGGGCCTCAGCCAACAAGTACGCACTGCTCGGCGGCCTGCGTGCGGCGGGCCAGCTCATTGCGTATGAGCTGCCGCTGATCCTCGCCGTGATGGGCGTGGTCATCCAGGCCGACTCGCTCAACCTGCAGCAGATCGTCCGAGCCCAGGCGGAGGGCGAGATCTTCGGCTTCGGCCTCATCGGCAACCCGTTCATCCTGACGCAGTTCGTCGGCTTTCTGATTTTCATGATCGCCGCCCAGGCCGAGCTGACCCAGACGCCGTTCGACATGCCTGTGGCCGAGACCGAGCTGGTCGGCGGCTTCCACGTGGAGTACACGGGCTTCCGCTTCCTGCTGTTCTTCATGGCCGAAGTGGCCACGGCATTCGCCTTCTCGGCGCTCGCCACCGTGATGTTCCTGGGCGGCTGGTGGATCCCGGGCTTCGACTTCGATGCCCCGGTGCTGAACGTGCTCGGCCCCGTGGTGATGCTCGTCAAGATCCTGCTGGTGGCCTTCGTCATCTTCTGGATCCGCTTCACCTACCCCCGCCTGCGCGAGGACCAGCTGCAGAAGTTTGCGTGGAAGGTCCTCATCCCGCTCTCGCTCGCGAACATCGTCGTGACCGGAATCTTCAAGGTGGTGCTCTAGATGCCACACCTCGCCGGACTCCATAAAGACCTCGTGACCGGAATCTTCAAGGTGGTGCTCTAGATGCCACAGCTCCCCGGACTCCTGAAGGGCCTCGGCGTGACGGCGCGCACCGCCATGCGCACGCTGTTCCCCAAGCGCGGCCTGCGCACGCTCATCCCGGCGCCGCAGCAAGGCTCAGTCACCGTGCAGTACCCGCACGAGAAGGAAGCACCGCCTGACCGGGCGCGCGGCGTGATCGCGCTGCACGAGGAGAACTGCACGGCCTGCATGCTGTGCTCGCGGTCGTGCCCCGACTGGTGCATCTACATCGAGGGCCACAAGGTGAAGGCCCCGCCCCGGCGTGCGGGCGGTGCGGTTCGCTCGGTCAACGTGGTCGACCGGTTCGACATCGACTACGCGCTGTGCATGTACTGCGGCATCTGCGTGGAGGTGTGCCCGTTCGACGCACTGTTCTGGACGCCCGAATACGAGTACTCCGAGCCGCACATCGCCGATCTCCTGCACGACCGCATCCGCCTCAGCGAGTGGATGGAAACCGTGCCCGAGTTCTTGGACTACGAACCTGGCTCGGAGCAGAAGGTGCGCAAGGTTCCCGACTTCGGCACTGACGATTTCCTGCCCGCGCGGAAGCTCGAAGCAGGGAGCTAGGACGCCCGATGGTTGCGCAGAACATCGCCTTCGGCATCATCGCGGGTATCACCGTGCTGGCTGCCATTGGCATGGTCTCGACGCGCAACATCGTGCACGCAGCCTTGTTCCTGGTGATGGTGCTGGGCGGCCTTGCGGCCAACTACGTGCTGCTGACGGCTGAGTTCATCGCCACCACGCAGGTGCTCGTCTACATCGGCGCCGTGATGGTGCTGTTCCTGTTCGGCATCATGCTGACCCGGGCGCCGATCGGGCGAATACCCCAGATGACCGGCGCCACGTGGCCGGTTGCCGCGTTGTCGGCGCTCGCCCTCGGCGGCATCACCGTCTACGCCCTCATCGACCGCTTCGGCACCGATTCGCTGGCCACCGACAACACGGTCTTCCGCACGGCTGACGTGTCGGATTCGGTCTTCTCGCAGTACATCATCCCGTTCGAAGCCGTCTCGGTGCTGCTGCTTGCAGCGCTGATCGGCGCCGTCGTGCTGGCGCGCAGGGACTGAGCGCTCATGCTGCTGAACCAGTTCCTGCTGCTCGGTGCGGTGCTGTTCGCCATCGGCGTCTATGGCGTGCTGGCGCGCCGCAACGGCGTGATGGTGCTGATGTCGATCGAGCTGATGCTCAACGCTGTCAACCTCAACCTGGTGGCGTTCGGGCTGCAGCACGACGTGGTATCGGGGCAGGTTTTTGCTCTGTTCATCATTGCGGTCGCAGCGGCCGAAGTCGGCGTGGGCCTGGCCATCGTGCTGCTGCTGTACCGCAACCGCAAGTCGATCGCGGTCGACGAGTTCGACCTGATGAAGGGCTGAGCGCCGGCGTATGTGGATCCTTGAGAACGCCTTCCTCATCCCGCTGATCCCGGCGATCTCCTTCGTCGTCATCCTGCTGTTCGGCCGCAGCGTCATCGGCGTGGAGCGGGTCCAGAAGGTGGGCATTACCGCAGTCGGCATCGTGTGGATACTCTCGATGATCGCCGCGGTCTCCTGGATCACCCGGGTGGAAGACAGCACCTCGTCCAAGTCCGACGACGCCGAACACGCCCAGATCGCAGTCAACGAAGGGCTGAGCGCTTCCGCAGCCGCCGGCGTCGACGGCGAGCTGCATCTCGCCGCCGAAGACGACGGCCACGGCGCCGACGGCCACGGTTACGCCACCACCGAGCCCGTCATCTCCGAGGCGGACGGCTGGTGGTCGAGCGGCGGCGTCGACTTCGCAGTGGGCACGCTGGTGGACGGCCAGACCGTGCTGCTGCTGGTGGTGGTCACGTCCATCTCCTTGCTGGTGCACATCTATTCCAGCGAGTACGTGAAGGGCGACCGGCGCTTCGTCCACTACTACGCCTTCCTGAGCCTGTTCACCGCTTCGATGCTCTTCTTCGTGATGGCCCAGAACCTGGTCCAGATGATCGTGGGCTGGGAGCTGGTGGGCGTGTGCAGCTTCGTGCTGATCGGGCATTGGTGGGAGGAACGGCCGAATACCGACGCGGCCGTGAAGGCCTTCCTGACCAATCGCGTCGGCGACATCGGCCTGCTGGTCGGCGTCGCGATCCTCTTTGGCACTTTCGGCACGTTCGACATCGACGCGATCAATCGCGCTGTCGGCGAGATGGGCAGCGAGGTCCACTTCGCCATGCTGATGGCGTCGATCGCGCTGATGGCTGCGGTGTGCTCCAAGTCGGGCCAGTTTCCGCTGCACACCTGGCTGCCCGATGCCATGGCCGGGCCCACGCCGGTCTCGGCGCTGATCCATGCCGCGACGATGGTCGTGGCGGGCGTGTTCATGATCGGCCGGCTCTACCCGGTTTTCTACGAGGGCTTCTCCATCGGCACCTCGTCGATCAACCTGATGGCGTTCATCGGCGGCTTCACGGCGCTGGCCGGCGCCGGGCTGGCCTTCGCCCAGTGGGACATCAAGAAGGTGCTGGCCTACAGCACCGTCAGCCAGCTCGGCTACATGGTGATGGCGCTGGGCGTGGGTGCGTGGACCGCGGCCATGTTCCATCTGTTCACGCATGCCTTCTTCAAGGCCTGCCTGTTCCTGGGGGCCGGCTCGGTCAGCCATGCGGCGCACCACACCTTCGACATGCGTGAGATGGGCGGCCTGCGCAAGTACATGCCGCACACCTACAAGACGTTCGTGATCTCGACGCTGGCGCTGGCCGGCATCTTCCCCTTCGCCGGATTCTGGTCGAAGGACGAGATCTTGCTGGGGGCACTCGCCGGGCAGCAGAACGCGTACCCGCTCATGCTCATCTTCGGCTGCGTCGTGGCACTGCTGACCGCCGCCTACATGACCCGGGTCATCTGGTACACGTTCTGGGGCGAATACCGGGGTCACGGCCACCCGCACGAGTCACCCAAGGTGATGACGGTGCCGCTGTGGATCCTGGCGGTCATGGCGGTGGTGGCGGGCGCATTCAACCTGCCGACGCCGGTGCTGGAGCTCTTCGGTCTCGAAGGCCTCGCGCATCTCGTGCAGACCTACGCCGAGCCCACGCACTACCTGAATGCGATCGGGCTGTCGCATCCCGATCCGTCGCTGTGGCTGGCGCTCGTTGGCCTCGCGCTGGCGCTGGCCGGCATCGCCATCACGTTCGTCTACTTCTGGCGCAACGCCGGGCCGCACGGGCTCACCGAGCGGAACCGCTACGCCAAGGCGGGGTACACGTTCCTCGAGCAGAAGTACTACCTCGACCACCTCTACACCGACATCGTGGTGGGCTCGATCAAGGCGCCGATCGCCCGGGCGGCCAACTGGGTCAACGACAACGTGATCGACAAGGTGGTCAACACCGCCGGCGAGGGGGCACGAGACAGCGGCCGCTGGGTGTATCGCTGGATCGACCAGGGCACCATCGACAACACCGTCAACGCGCTCGGCACTGGCGCCGATGCCGGCGGTCAGGGTCTGCGGGTGATGCAGACCGGCAAGGTCCAGAACTACGGCTCGCTGCTGTTCGGCACAGCGGCCGTGGTTGCCATCGTGTTCGTGATCGTGCTGTGACCGGCGATGGGCATGCAGGTTCGTAACCAAGAGGGAGCTTCGTAGTGGACGCAACTGGATTCGACGCTTGGGCGCTGACGCTCGCGGTCTTCCTGCCGGCCGTCGGCGCACTCGTGATGATGCTGGTGCCGCGCGCCCGCGAACTCGAGCTGAAGACCATCGCCCTCGGGGCCTCGCTGGCGTCGCTGGCAGTCGGCGTGTACCTGCTGTTCACCTTCGACTACGGCAACGCCGGATCGCTGCAGTTCGTCGTGGAGAAGGGCTGGATCAACGCCATCGACGCCGATTACATCATGGGGCTCGACGGCCTGTCGCTGCCGTTGCTGATCCTGTCGATGGTGATCATCCCGCTGTGCGTGATCTACTCGTGGGAGCACATTCCCGAGCCGGGCAACGCCAAGGCCTTCCTGATCTTGATGCTGATCCTGGCGTCGGGCATGAACGGCACCTTCGTGGCGCAGGACCTCATTCTGTTCTTCGTCTTCTTCGAGGTTGTGCTGCTGCCGATGTACTTCATGATCGGCGTGTGGGGCGGCGAGAACCGTCGCTATGCCTCGCTGAAGTTCTTCCTGTTCACGCTGTTCGGCTCGGCGCTGATGATCGTCAGCTTCGTGGCGCTGTACTTCGTGGCCACCGGCGCGAACGGGCTGGATCTGCGCAGCTTCGACATGCGGGTGCTGGCCGACGCCGCTGGCGGCGACCTGGCCCGCGGCACCCAGGCGATCATCTTCGCCGGTTTGTTCATGGGCTTCGGCATCAAGGTGCCGATGTTCCCGTTCCACACCTGGCTGCCCGACGCGCACACCGAGGCACCGACGGTGGGCTCGGTGATCCTGGCAGCGATCCTGCTGAAGCTCGGCACCTACGGCTTCGTGCGGATCGCGCTGCCGTTCCTGCCCGAAGGCGCTGCGGCATGGGCGCCCTGGATCGGCCTGCTGGCGGTGATCGGCATCATCTACGGCGCCTTGGGCTGCCTGGCCCAGACCGACATGAAACGGCTCATCGCCTTCAGCTCGGTGGCGCACATGGGCTTCGTGATGCTGGGCATCGCCACACTGACCCCGATCGGCATCAACGCTGCGGTGTTCGGCATGGTGGCCCACGGCATCATCACCGGGATGCTCTTCTTCCTGGCGGGTTCGGTGAAAGAGCGCTATCACACGCTCGAGATCAGCCGGCTGGGCGGCCTGCTGAAGTCGGCGCCGCGCATGGGCTGGATCCTGGCCATCTCTGCGATGGCATCGCTCGGCCTGCCCGGCTTGGCGGGCTTCTGGGGCGAGTTCCCGGCGATCCTGTCTGCCTACAACCCGGGCGCGGGACTGCCTGAAGAGACCTTCCGCACCTACATGGTGATCGCCGCCGTGGGAACGGTGTTTGCTGCCGGCTACCTGCTGTGGCTGTTCCAGCGCAGTGCGTTCGGCGAGCCCAAGCCCGAATGGGAAGGGCACACGATCGCCGATGTCAATCGCTACGAGTGGGCGGCGTGGACGCCGCTCATCATCGCGATGGTGCTCTTCGGCTGGGTTCCCGGACTGATCTTCGGTGTGGTCGATGACGTGTCGACCGGCATCGCCGAGAGCATCAGCGCGGCGGTGGGCGGGAGCTGACCGTGGACATGACGGCCCTCGGGGCACTTCTCGCGTTTGTGCGGCCGGATCTCGACTGGCATGCGCTCGCGCCCGAGTTGACCCTGCTGGCGGTCGGCACGCTGGTGACCGTCGCCGACATCGCGTTCGACGACAAGGCCAAGCGGATAATGCCCACGCTGACCGGCGTCGGCCTGCTGGTCACGCTGGTGCCGATCCTGACCCTGGCAGCCGACGGCGCTGAGCGGCCTATGTTCGGCGGGGCCTACGTGGTCGACGACTTCTCGCTGGTGCTCAAGGCGCTGTTCATCTTGGCTGGGTACTTGGTCGTGCTCATGTCGGTCGACTACGTGCGAGATGGCGACTACTACGAGAACGAGTACTACACGCTGCTGCTGACGTCGCTGTTGGGCATGGTGATGATGGCCAGCTCGCGCGACCTGGTGAGCGTGTTCGTGGCGCTGGAGCTGCTGTCGATTCCCGCATACATGCTGGCGGCGTGGCGCAAGGGCGGGCCTCGTTCGAACGAAGCCGGCCTGAAGTACTACCTGATGGGGGTATTTGCCTCCGCGGTGATGCTGTACGGCATGTCGCTGGTGTTCGGCGTGGCCGGCGACACTGATTTCGGCACCATTGCTGCCGCATTGACGGGCGAGGGGGCGAGCCCGATCGTCATCGTGGCCATCCTGTTCGTGCTGATCGGCTTCGCCTTCAAGGTGTCGGCGGTGCCGTTCCACACGTGGGCACCCGACACCTACGAGGGTGCCCCTACACCGGTGACGGCGTTCCTGTCGGTGGCGTCGAAGGCAGCAGGCTTTGTGGCGCTGCTGGGGCTCGTGTTCGTGGCCTTCGAGGGGGCTGCCGATGTGGTGCAGCCGTTCTTCTGGGTGCTGGCCGCGGTGACGATGACCGTCGGCAACCTGATCGCACTGCGCCAGACGAACATCGTGCGGATGCTGGCCTACTCGGGCGTGGCGCAGGGCGGCTTCATGCTGGTGCCGTTTGCCGTGGCGTTCGAGGGCGATGCCTGGACCGTCCCTGGCACCGACATCACCACCAACGTGCTGCCCGGCGCGTACGAGGCGATCATCGTCTACGCGATCATCTACGCCTTCATGAACCTGGGGGCGTTCAGCGTGGTGCTGGCGGTGTCACGGCGCACCCGCTCGGGCGAGATCTCGAGCTACGGCGGGCTGTTCAACTATGCGCCCGGCATGGCGGTGCTGATGACGCTGTTCCTGGCGGCGCTGGCCGGCATACCGCCGGCGGGCGGCTGGTTCGCCAAGTTCGTGATCTTCCGGGCGCTGGCCGATGCGAGCACGCCCGCTGGCTGGGTGCTCGCCGTGATCGTGGCGGTGAACGCAGTGGTTGCGTTCGGCTACTACGCCCGGGTGCTGGTGCAGATGTGGTTCCAGCCGGTGCCCGAGACGGTGGCGCTGGGGGTCGATTCCGGAGGCGACGACGAGATCGATCTTGACGAAGCGGTCGGGTCGGCCGATGCGACCGCCGAGCAGGACGAGCACGGCGACGCGTGGTTGGCCACCGAAACCCGTCAGGCCACGATGGTGCGCTTCACTCCGGGCAAGATTCCCATGACCGGGGCATTGGCAGCGGCGCTGGCGATCACGGCCATCGCCACGCTGGCGTTCGGCGTCTTCCCGGGTCTGGTGAGCCACTTCGGCGACGTCGCATCGTTCCACTTCGGCGGCTGATGGCCGACGGGGCACGTTGTCCCGATCCGGCGTCCAGACTTGAAGCCGATGGCTGGGACCGCACACGGCACCAAGCGTTTCGATGCCTTCATGGACGACGCGCTCTACGGCCCTGTGGGCTTCTACGTGCGCGGGGGCCGACCGGCGGCGCGTGACGGCGACTTCGCCACTTCAGTCGAGCTTGGATCGTTGTTCGCCCGCTGCGTGGCCAGCTATCTGGATCAGGTCTGGCACGAGCTGGGGCGACCCGATCCCTTCGTGATCGTCGAAGGCGGCGCGGGGCGCGGCACGCTGTGCTGCCAGGTCGTTGCGCACGCAGGCGACTGTCGTCAAGCAGTGCAGTTCGTGATGGTCGAGCGCGTCGAACAGCAGCGCACCGAAGCACTCAAGCGGGTCGAGGCACTGAGTACAGACATAACAGTGACGGCGCTCGCCGACCTGCCAGCCAGTCCGCTTGTCGGCATGGTGATTGCCAACGAGCTGCTCGACAATCTGCCATTCCGCCTGCTCGAACGCTCCGGGACCGGCTGGCACGAGGTGCATGTCTCGCCAGAAGACTCCTCCGAGGTGTTGACGCCTGCCCCGGCCGATGCGGCAGCAATGGCGGATGCGTTGGCGCCCGATGCAGCATTGGGAGCGCGGGTGCCGCTGCAGTTGAAGGCGGCAGTCTGGGTTCGGCGAGCGCTGCGGCTGCTCGAGCGAGGCCGGCTTCTGATATTCGACTACGGGGTGCCTCGCACCGCCGAGCTGCCACAGCGTCCGCAGAGCGAGTGGCTGCGCACCTACCGCTCCCAACGCCGAGGGCACAACCCATTGCACGCGCCGGGCACCGTGGACATCACCTGTGATGTGGCCTTCGACCAGCTGCCGCCGGGTGCCACGCTGAGCACTCAAGCTGAATGGCTTGCCGCGGCTGGCATCGAATCGATGACAGCGCAGGCGCGGGCACGGTGGCAGCGAGGCCGATCCGACCCGACGGCCGAGACTCTGGCCGCCCGGGCGCTGCTCGACGAGGCAACCGCGCTCACCGACCTCGACGGCATCGGCGCCTTCTGGGCCGCCGAGTGGCGCGTCGGCTGAGCTGCTCGCTATTCGTCGCCGTATCGCAGCTGCCTGGCCGCGAGCCTGCTGCCTCAGTCGCTCGAATTGCGCCGCAGCAGCAGCCAAACCGCCAGTGCCAGCGCTACGAGTAGCAGCTCGGCCTGTGAAGCGAGGCGCACCGCTGGCCTGATGTCGTCGGTAGTCGGCCGCGGTCCCATGCCGAGCCGTGGCCGATCTTCGTGACGCGAGCCGTAGCGCAGCGGCCCGCCCAGCTCTCGATCGAGCGCAGCCGCAACGGCTGCCTCGGCCACACCGGCATTGGGGGACGGGTGGGCCACAGCGTCACGGCATATCGCGGTCCACACGGCGCGCGCCTGACGCGGCCGCAGTGTCGTCACCAACACCGCGAACAGGCGCGCCGGCACGTAGTTGGCCACGTCGTCGAGCCGAGCCGCGGCCCAGCCGAATCGGAAGTAGCGCTCGTCCTTTCGCCCCACCATCGCGTCCATCGTGTTGATCGCCCGGTATGCCGTTGCGCCTGGCGCCCCGGCCACGATCGCCCAGAACACTGGTGCAACCACAGCGTCGACGCTGTTCTCGGCGACCGATTCGATGACGGCCGCTGCGATGGCGGATTCGTCGAGCCCGCTGGGATCACGGCCCACGAGCCGGGGGAGCTCGGCGCGAGCCGCCTCGATATCTCCCGCCTCCAGCAGGTCAGCAATACCCATCGCCACCGAACGCAATTCCCGTCCGGCTGCCGTCAGCGCGACCGCCGAGGCGGTCGAGCGCTGGAGGGTCCCGGCGGTCACTCCGATGGCGACGCCGATCGCTGCGTAGGCAACCCCGCGCAGTTTCCGATCTGCCCAGAGCCGTCGCTCAATGCTCGTCATCAGTTTCCCGAACGCCGCTACCGGATGCACTCGCTCCTGCGGCTCGCCGGCGATGCGATCCACGAGCAAACCCAACGCCACCGCACCGCTGCGTCGATCGTTCGATCTCATGACGCACCAGCTCCACTAGGGAGATCTGCGGCGCTCATCGAGGTCGGCGGGCCTGCTGCGCTCACGCGGGTCCTGCGGGCAGTCCGGCCTGCACTGCGCTGCGCACCGCGAGCGCAAGGCGCTGTCCCCACTCCGAGCGAGGTCCACCGAAGCGCTGCCGGCGCGCTGCCGCAGGCCATGCCGCCACCACTGCGTCCGTGGCGGTGCCGGTGCCGGCGACCCCGCACTCAGCCAGCGCCTGGGTCTTGGCTTCGGTGATCGTCATGGCGGCATTGACTGCAGCGCCCGGCTCGAATCCGACGGGCAGTTGGGCCACGATGTTGATCGTTCCTGGCCTGCAGGCGTCCACCGATCCGCTGACATCGGCTGCCCATGTCGGCTTCGAGACTCCCACGGTGGCATGCACCACCACGCCACCGCAGTCGGCCTTCGAGCAGCGCTTCACGTCCACCGCCGTAAACAGTGCGGTTCCGGGACCGCGCAGGCCGAGTTCGGCCGTCACTTCTGCAGCGTGTGCATCCAGATCTGTCCGGGTGTAGCCGCTGCCCACCCCGATGTTCACGATCCAGTCGATCTGGCCGATGCCGCCGCCCACTGCGGCGGACGAGATCACCTCAGTGGGTTGATCGAATCGCCAGACCAGGGCGCTGCGCGGGGCCGTCACCAGGGTTGGTTCCACGACAGCGCTCATCGGCCGGACGCTACCGATGTCTCGGGGAGGAGCCGGAGCGTTCCGGCCGTGGGATGGCTCGCGGGCGGCAACTACTCTGCGAATCTGGCTGACCAGCCTCGGCGACATTGGGGCACGCGGTCTGCGTGCAGCACGATGAGACAGGGAGACCGATGACCGACTCCACTACCGAAGCGACGATCGAGGACTACTACGTCGAAGACCGTGTCTTTGAGCCCGCGGGCAGCTTTCGCTCGGCGGCGCTGACGTCAGATCGGTCGCTGTACGACGAGGCTGCGGCCGACCGGCTGGCATTTTGGGCTCGCCAAGCGCGTGAGCACGTGTCGTGGTTCACCGATTTCCACACCGTGCTCGAGTGGGACCTGCCGTTCGCCAAGTGGTTCGGGGGCGGCACGCTCAACATCGCCTACAACTGCCTCGACCGTCATGTCGAGGCGGGCCGTGGCGACAAGGTGGCCTACTGGTGGGAGGGCGAACCGGGCGACACCCGCACCATCACCTACGCCGATCTGCTCGATGAGGTGTGCAAGTTCGCCAACGTGCTGAAGGGCCTCGGCGTCGAGCGGGGCGACCGCGTGTGCATCTACATGCCGATGATCCCCGAGCTGCCGGTCGCCATGCTGGCCTGTGCCCGCATCGGCGCGGCGCACTCGGTGGTGTTCGGCGGCTTCTCGGCCGATTCGCTGTCGGACCGCATCGACGACGCCTCGGCCAAGCTGCTCATCACCGCCGATGGCGGCTACCGGCGCGGCGAGCCGTTCGGGCTGAAGGACACCGCTGATGCTTCAGTGGCAGCCACCACCACCATCGAGAACGTGGTCGTCGTGCGGCGGACCGGTCAGGACGTGTCGTGGAACGACAGCGTCGACCACTGGTACCACGACCTGATGGAGGGCCCCACAGCCGCCGCCGATTGCCCGCCCGAGCACATGGACTCCGAAGACCTGTTGTACCTGCTGTACACCTCGGGCACCACGGCCAAGCCCAAGGGCATCATGCACACCACCGGCGGCTACTTGACCCAGGTGGCGTTCACGCATCGCTACGTGTTCGATCTCAAGCCCGATGTCGACGTCTTCTGGTGCGCCGCCGACATCGGCTGGGTGACCGGGCACAGCTACATCGTGTACGGGCCGCTCGCCAACGGCGCCTCGTCGGTGATGTACGAGGGCACGCCCGACACGCCCCGTCCCGAGTTCCGCGACGGCGACCGGGCGGCGTGGCCCAAGGACCGGTTGTGGGACATCATCGAGCGCTACGGCGTCACGCAGCTGTACACCGCCCCCACGGCCATCCGCACATTCATGAAGTGGGGTGCGACCGAAGCGGAGGGGCACGACCTGTCCAGCCTGCGGGTGCTGGGCACGGTCGGCGAGCCCATCAACCCCGAGGCGTGGATGTGGTACCACACCCACATCGGCGGCGGCACTTGCCCCATCGTGGACACGTGGTGGCAGACCGAGACCGGCGGCCACATGATCACCCCGCTGCCTGGCGTCACCACCACCAAGCCGGGTTCCGCGACCCACGCGCTGCCGGGCATCTCGGTAGAGCTCGTGGATGACGCAGGCAATCCGGTCGAGCGCGGCGGCGGCTATCTGACCATCACCGAGCCGTGGCCGTCGATGCTGCGGGGCATCTGGGGCGACCCGGAGCGCTACCGCGAGACCTACTGGAGCACCTACGAGGGGCGCTACTTCGCCGGCGACGGCGCCAAGATCGACGACGACGGCTACCTGTGGCTGCTCGGCCGGGTCGACGATGTGATGAACGTGTCGGGCCACCGCATCTCGACAACTGAGGTGGAGTCGGCGCTGGTCGACCACCCGTCGGTAGCCGAAGCAGCAGTGGTGGGCGCCACCGACGCCACCACCGGTCAGGCGATCGTGGGCTACGTCATCCTGCGCGGCGGTCACGACGCCACCGACGAGCTGCGGGAGGAAGTGCGGCAGCACGTCTCCACCAAGCTCGGAGCGATCGCCCGGCCCAAGGCGGTGGTGCTGGTGCCGGATCTGCCCAAGACCCGCTCGGGCAAGATCATGCGCCGCCTGCTGCGTGACGTGGCCGAAGGACGCCAGCTTGGCGACACCACCACGCTGGCCGATGCAGGCGTGGTGGAGGAGATCCGCACCCGCGCAGCCGAAGCCCCCAGCGAAGACTGAGCTGGACATGGCGAAGGGCCCGAGGCACAGGCGAACCCTTGCCGCGTCGGTTTCCGAGGGCGATTGGCCGGCCTACTGGTGGTGGCGGGATGGGCCGGTGCCGCCGGGCGACTGCGTGATCGTCGACATCGACGGCGTGCTCGCCGATGCCTCCCACCGCCAGCACCACCTCGACGGGCCCTGGCGCGACTGGGACTCGTTCTTCGCCGACGTGGGCGACGACGACGTGCTCGACGAGGTCTTCGAGCTGCTCGTGCTGCTGAATCCGGAGCTGGTGGTGGTGGCCCTCACCTCCCGGCCGACCTGGGTGTCGGGCGCAACCCTCGACTGGCTCGTCAAGCACAAGGTCCGCTGGGATCTGCTCATCATGCGCCCGATGGGCGACTTCCAGCCGTCGCCGCTGTTCAAGGGCGAGCAGACCCAGGCGCTCCTCGAGTGCGGTTACACCCCCCGCCTCGCCATCGACGACGACATGCGCAATGTCCGCATGTATCGCGACCTCGACCTGCCGACGCTCTACATCGACAGCGGCTACCACCCTCACTGAGGCTGTCCCAGCGACTCCGGACCTGACAGCATGAGCCGGTGACTCGTACAGCGTTGGTGATTGGCGGCACGGGGCCGACTGGGCCTGGCGTGGTGAACGGGCTGTTCGAGCGTGGGTACGACATCACGGTCCTGCATACCGGGCGCCACGAGGTCGACACCCTCCCGCCTGAGTCCGAAGTCCCCCACATCCACACCAACCCGTTCCGCATCAACGAAGTGGAAGAGGCGCTCGGGAATGCCACGTTCGATGTCGTGTACGCCATGTACGGGCGGCTGCGCGACCTGGCGCCGTACTTCGTGGGGCGCTGTGGCCAATTCATCGCCGTCGGCGGCATTCCCGTCTACCGGGGCTACGCCCGGCCGGCCGAGAACTGGCCACGCGGGCTGCTCACACCGCTGCGGGAGTCTGCCGAACGTGCCGTCAACGACGCCAACGACAAGGTGGCGAAGATCGTCGCCACCGAAGACACCCTGTTCGAACACCACCCCGACGCCACGATCTTCCGTTACCCGCTCATCTACGGACCCGGCCAGATCAACCCGCGCGAGTGGCTCATCGTGCGCCGCATCATCGACGGCCGTCGCCGGATCATCGTGGCCGACGGCGGGCTCACGCTGCGCGCTGCGGCGTACGGCCCCAACGCCGGCCACGCTCTCACGCTTGCCGCCGACCACCCCGCCGCAGCCGCCGGCAAGGCCTACAACATCAGCGACGAGCACACCCTGACGGCAAGACAGACGATTCAGGTGATCGCTGCGGCCCTCGATGTCGAGCTGGACATCGTGAACCTGCCCGGCGAGCTCGCCACGCCTGCCCGCCCCTTCCTCGGCGAAGAGGAATCGCTGCACCGGGCCATGTCGCCCGATCTGATGATCGCCGAGCTGGGCTACCGCGACAAGGTCGGCGTGGTCGAAGCCGTCGGTCTCACGGCTCGCTGGCTGGCAGAGAACCCGGTCCGGCGCGGCAGCACGAAGGAACGCCGTATGCAGGACCCCTTCGACTACGAGGCCGAGGACGCCATCATCGACGCCTATCGCTCATCCATCGGCAGGGCCGCCGAACTGGCTGCCGCCTTCGATCCCGACTTCCGCGGCCGTTACAGCCCCGGCTCTGACGACTGGCGCCTCGTCGACGCCAAGAACTGAACACCGAGCGCGCAGCTTCGGGTACAGCCGCAACCGCGCCGCTGCCGTCCGGCCACCGCGACCCATCCCGCGCCTGAGCGACTGACCGCCGTCATTAGCCTGAACCGCAACCGCACAGCGTCCGCAACACAGCGACCGAAACGAGGTGCAGCCCGACGTGCGCAACACGGCCAAGACCACTGTTCTCCTGGCTGGCCTCGCCGGCCTCATCCTGTGGATCGGCAGCTTCTGGGGCCAAGGCGGCCTCACGATCGCCGTCGTCATCGCCCTGGTCATGGTGGGCGGCAGCTACTGGTTCAGCGACAAGCTGGCCATCCGCTCCGCCCGTGCCCAAGAGGTCCAGCCCCATCAGCTCCCTGAGTACTGGCGGATCATGGGTGAGCTCACCACGCTGTCGGACATGCCGATGCCCCGGCTGTACGTCTCGCCCGATCCGCAGCCCAACGCGTTCGCCACCGGCCGCAACCCGAAGAATGCAGCCGTGTGCGTCACCGAGGGGCTCATCCGGCATCTCGACTGGTATGAGATCCGTGGCGTGCTGGCGCACGAGATGGCCCACATCCGCAACCGGGACATCCTCATCGGCTCAGTTGCGGCGGCCGTGGCCACAGCCATCACCTTCGCCGCCCGCATGGCGCAGTTCGCCCTGATCTTCGGGGGCGGCGGGCGCGACAACGACCGCAACCCGTTCGGCGAGATCCTGCTCATCATCCTGGCGCCGATCGCCGCGATGCTGCTGCAGATGGCCATCAGCCGCAGCCGCGAGTACCAGGCCGACCGCACTGCCGCGCGCATGATCAGCGACGGCGAGCCGCTGGCCCGAGCGCTCGAGAAGCTGGACGTGGCCTCCAAGACTGTTCCGAGCCTGGCCGACCCCAATCAGGCCCAGATGTACATCGCCAACCCGCTGGCCAGCCGCCGGATGGGTTTCAAGGGCCTGTTCACCACGCACCCGCCGATGGAGGAGCGCATCCGCCGCCTGCGGGACGGCTCCTGGCAGGAAGCGATCTAGCCGGCCGCACAGCTGTCGAACGCCGGCTGGCCGCCCGATGCAGGCCGGTGTCAGTCCCGGAAGTTCTCGAACTGCAAAGGCACCTCGAAATCGCCGGCCTTGAGCTCGGCGATGACCGCCTGCAGGTCGTCGCGCTTCTTCGACATCACCCGCAGCTGGTCGCCTTGCGTCTGCGACTGCACGCCCTTGATGCCGAGCCCCTTGATGAACTTGTTCAGGTCGCGTGCCCGGTCAGACGAAATGCCAGCCTGCAGCGCCGCCGCTTGGCGCACGGTGCCGCCAGACGCCTCCTCGACGTTGCCGTAGTGGACGGCCTTCAGGCTGACCTGGCGGCGCACCAGCTTTTCTTCCAGCACTTGGCGCATTGCTGTGAGTCGATCCTCGGTGCTCGACCGCATGTTGATGGCGCCCTCGCCGAGCTCCACGGCACTGCCGGTATTGCGGAAGTCATAGCGGTTGGCGATCTCGCGGGACGCCTGATCCACGGCGTTGCGGATCTCTTGCATGTCCACCTTGGAAACAACATCGAATGACGGCATGTCCGCAAGCTAGCGAGGAAGCGGGCTCGGGTTGCTGGAGTTCGGCAACGCTTTAGGCTTCGAGGCTCACCTGGGTCGGTGCCCGAGCGGACAAAGGGAGCGGGCTGTAAACCCGTCGGCTTCGCCTACGGAGGTTCGAATCCTCCCCGGCCCACCAGCGCGCGAGACGCCGGCCGTCAGCGGCCGGCGCTGAAGCCGCCGTCGATGGGGTAGAGGCTGCCCGTGATGTAGCTGGCGTCGTCGGAGGCCAGGAACGCCACAAGCGCCGCAACCTCGTGGGGCTCGCCGTAGCGCTGCGCGGGAATCCGTTCAGCCATTCCCTTGCGGACGTCGTCGGCGTCTTCACCGCCGATGAAGGTCTCGAGCGATCGCATCATGCGCGTCTCGATCGGCGATGGGCACACGGCGTTGACGCGCACGCCGGAGGTGGCCAGCTCGAGAGCTGCAGACTTGGTGAGCCCGGCCACTGCGTGCTTGCTGGCCGAGTACGGCGAGATGCCCCGTGCGCCGAACAGGCCCGCAACCGATGCCGTGTTGACGACGGCACCGCCCCCGCCGGCGATCATGGCCGGGACTGCGTACTTCATGCCCAGCCAGACGCCGCGCACATTGACCGCGATCACCCGGTCGAAGTCCTCTTCGGGATAGTCGACCATCGGGAAATAGGTGCCCTCGATGCCGGCATTGTTGAACAGCACGTCGACACGGCCGAAGTTGTCCATGGCCGCCTGCACATAGCCTGCCACCTCGTCGGATTTGGTCACGTCTGCTCCGACAGCCAGCGCCTCGCCGCCTGCCGACTCGGCCGCTGCGACCGCCGCGCCGAGATCGGTGGTGACCAAGTCCACAGCCACCACCGAAGCCCCCTCCGACGCGAATCGCTCGCACGCAGCCAGCCCGATCCCGCCGGCCGCCCCCGTCACAATCGCCACGCGTCCCACGAACCTGCTCATGACACCTCCTCGCCTGCGTGCAGCGCAATGCTGATGCTCGACTCGCGAGCCGCCGCACCGGCCGCCGACCGTACTGCTGAGGCGGGGTGCCGCGCGGCGCTAGTCGGCGTGGCGGCAGAGGATCATGCGGGTGGGGGTGTAGACCATCACGAGGCTGCTGTGCTGGTTGAAGACTTCATTGCGGGTGGTCACGATGCCGCGGTCGCCCCGTGAGGTGAGGCGGGCAGCGGTCACTTCGGCCACCACCTGCAGGGTGTCGCCGACGAACGTCGGGCCCTTCACCTCGACGGTTGCGCCCAGGTACGCCACGCCCGTGCCGGCAATCGCGCCGCCGCTGATGACCAGCCCCTCAGCCAGCGACATCACCAGGCTGCCCGGCACGAGCCGCCCGTCGTAGCCGGCGCGCTCAGCGGCTGTCGCATCCAGGAAGAGCCCCTCGGCAAACCCGAACTGGGTGGCATACACCACGAGGTCGGTCTCGGTGATGGTTCGCCGGCTGGTGCTCCAGCGCTTGCCGACCGGCTGCTCATCGAACGTCCAGCCTCGATGCGGTCGGGGCGGCAGTCCTGGCATCGCACCGGAGCCGCTGCTGCTGTCATCGTCGTACATATCGCCTCCCGCCCTGAGTCTGGCAGTGCGATGTCCGGCGGTGCTGTGTCTGGCGAAGCGGTGCAACCATCGTGTTGACTTGACAGCGATCAGACGGCATCGGCGACAGGGGACGACGATGAGCGACACGGTTCTGGATCGACCGGCACACGACATCGTCGATGACGAGACCATCGACCGGTTTCGTGCAGACGGGGTGGTGGCGCTGCGCAATGTCGTCGACGCCGAGTGGGTGGAGCGACTGCGCGGAGGCGTCGCCGACGAGATGGCCAATCCCAGCCCCACAGCCCACAACTACGAATCCACCGGCTTCTTCGGCTCGCTGGACCTGTGGCGCTTTCACCCTCTCTTCGAAGAGTTCGTTACCCAGTCCCGACTCGGCGAGCTGGCGGCCGCCATGTTCGGCTCGCCCGTCGTGCGCATGTACTACGACCAGCTGTTCGTCAAGGAGCCCGGTTCCAGCCAGCCGGTGCCGTGGCACAACGACCAGCCGTACTGGCCCATCTCGGGCCGCCAGGTCATGTCGTTCTGGATTGCGCTCGACTCCGTCGACGCCACCAACGGCCGCGTCGAGTACGTGCGGGGCTCGCACGCGTGGGATCGCTGGTTCCAGCCGCGCACCTTCGCGCCGACGAGCGCTCACGACTACGAACGCAATCCGGACTACGAGCTCATGCCCGACATCGAGGCCGACCGGGACAGCTACGACATCATCTCGTTCGATCTCGAGCCGGGCGATGCCGTCGCCTTCTGGGCCATGATCCTGCACGGCTCGCAGGGCAACTCGAACCAGGGCAGGGCGCGGCGAGGCTACGCCGCGCGCTACATCGGCACCGATGTCCGCTACGACCCCCGCATCGGCACCGCCCAGGCGCTGCACGTAGACGGGCTCGCCGCGGGCTCCACCATGGAGCTCGACCGATACCCCGTCGTCTGGCCGCGCACCGCCTGAACGGGCAGCGGGCTGCCCACGAGAGAGCGGCTCGCCGCCGACCCGGCGTGCGGCAACGCCAGGCGAGTGGTTCGAACTAGGTGTTGTTGTGTGCGCCGATCGAGCCGCTGACCATCGACCGGCCCAGCAGCATCAGCCACAGCACGGCGACCAGGCCGCCGATGCCGTTGATGACATCCCAGCCCTCGAAGTCGATGATCGCCGCGATGATCCAGAACAGCGTCGTCCACACGACGCCGACGGCGGCGGTGAACAGGGCTGCACCCCGATGGAATCCTCGGGGCAGGATCGGCATCAAGCCGAGGGCCATCGACGCGGCACCCAGCATCACCAGCGGGATCGCCACGAACGCGAAACCCGCCTTGACCGAGTGCATCGCGAGAGCGACCTGCATGACGGTGTCCGACCCCGCCGCGGCGCCGGCGCCGAGGCCGTCGTCGATCGCGATCACCATCATCATGTCGAGACCCTCGCCGAGCACGCCGATGCCGGCGCCGATGCCCGCCATCATGAGGCCGTAGCGCGTGCCGGTGCAGTCGAGGCCTTCCTCGTGCGCCGTGTTCCACACCACCATGAGGCCGGCGATGATCGTCACGGCGGCGATCGCGATGAGGATGGACGTCAGGTGACTCAGCCAGGCCAGATCTGCCATGGCGTCGATCCGGCCGACGAAGTCCACCCGATCGGCACTGCGAACGATGACGCCGCCGGGCTCGATAGCGGCCATCACCAGCGCCAGCAGACCGCCGTAGAGCAGCGCGAAGCCGCCGCGCTGCCGCCGGGTGTAGTTGTTGATCTTCTCCAGAACCATCACCATGCAGATCGCCCCCTTCGGCCCCAGATGCAGGCTCAATGGCGAGATTAGTGCGGGCTCGATAGTTGCAGATATGACTTAGGTGCTCGCCTGCATCCATCGGATGCAACGGCCACAATGGCGCTATGGACGAAGCGATCAGCAGCGCTCTGACTCCCTCTGACGAAGCACTCGTGAAGCGACACACTGGCGCCGGCTACGAGATGATGGAGCCGATCATTGGCAGGGCTGCCGTCGCGGCTCCGCCCTCCGATGTATGGGCGGCCATCAGCCCGGCCGGCAACCTCACCAACATCCATCCCTTCTGCGAGCGCAACGAGGTGAATGTCTGGAACGAAGCCCGCAGCCGCGATCACGTCTACTACTACAGCGGCGTCCACTACGAGCGGGAGTTCTGTGACTGGCTCGACGGCATCGGCTACGACCTGGTGCTCGGCCCGCCCGACGCCCGCACGGCTTTGGTGCGATGGCGCATCACCGAGGCGGACCACGGCAGCGACTTCAGCATCAAGGTGGTCGCGCTGCTCCGGGACGATGTGCCTGCCACCGAGCGCGAGCACTACGCCGAGCACATGATCCGCCGGCCGCTGCCCTCCTACCTCGACTCGGTCGTGCGCGGCACGGGTTACTTCGCCGAGACCGGCACCCCCGTCACCAAGAACCAGTTCGGGACCCACCCCATCTACTCGCCCGCCGACTGAGCAGGCCCCGCGGCCGCCGCGGGCCGGCTCAGTTCGGCTCTGGCAGCTTCAGCAGGATTCGAGCCGCCGCACGAGCCTTGTCCAGCGTCGGCACGAATCGGTTTCTCGGCACCTTGTCGAGCGCGTTCAGCGCGCGCAGGCTGGTTGCCGGCGGGCCGCTCAGGCCCATCACGATCACTTCGGTCTTGCTCTCCACAGCAGTGTCGATGAGGTACTCCACCAGCATCGCCGCGCTGTCGTCGATGTACACCGTGTCGGTGAAGTCGATGATCACCACCTCGTGCTCTGCGATGTCCGCACCCAGGATGTCGATGAGGCTCTTCGACGAGGCCACGGTGAACGTGCCTCGCAGCGACACCAGCCCGACCCGTGCAGAGAACCCGCCGGCTGCGACCTCGTCGGCGTCGCCGACCTCGGCGTCTTCTCCCAGGAAAACCCGGTCAAGCAGCGGCACCGACACCACGGCGTCGAGCTGGAGCCGTTCGAACTGGCGGGCAGCCGACATGGCCGCCACGATGAGGCCGATCGCCACGGCCGTGATGAGGTCGAGCACCACGGTGAGCACCATGGTGATGCCCATGATCATCAGGTGCTCGCGCTGCACCCGGTGCATGCGTTTGAGGAACCGCCAGTCCACGATGTCCCAGCCGACCTTCAGCAAGATGCCGGCCAGCGCAGCGAGCGGCACTGACTCGACATAGCTCCCCGCCCCTAGCACGATGGCCAGCAGCACCAGGGCGCGCAGCGCGCCCGACACCCGGGTGCTGCCGCCGGCCCGGATGTTCACCACCGTGCCCACGGTGGCGCCGGCACCGGGCAGCCCGCCCACCAGACCAGCGGCGATGTTGCCCAAGCCCTGGCCGATGAGCTCCTGGTTGGGGCTGTGCCGTGTCCTGGTCATCGAGTCGGCGATCAGCGACGTCAGCAGGCTGTCGACCGCTCCCAGCAGGGCGAGCGTGATGGCGGGCTGCACCGCGCCCGCCAGGACGCCCAACGACAGCACCGGTTGCTGAAGGTCCGGCAGGCCGGAGGGCACCTCGCCGATGACCGGCGCGTCGCCCAGGAACAGCACCCCCATGAGTGTCCCCACGGCGAGGGCGGCGAGCGTCGCGGGGAACCAGCGATGCAGGCGGGCGGGCCAGAAGATGCACACGCCCAAGCTGACGGCGGCGATGACCACGGCGCCGGCGTTCAGGTTCAGGATGGCGTCAGGCCAGGCACGCATCACATCGAGCGGGCCGCCGCCAGCGCTCTCCACACCCAGAGCCGGCAGCGTCTGCAAAATGATGATGATGATGCCGACACCGGACATGAAGCCCGAGATCACCGAGTACGGCGTGTAGGAGACGAAGCGGCCGAAGCGCAGGATGCCCAGCAGCGTCTGGATCACCCCGGCCATCACGACGACGGTGAGCGCTTCCTGAAGCGTCGACGCATGTTCTGTGATGACCACAGCCATCGCCACGGCCATGGGTCCGGTGGGCCCGGAGATCTGCGAGCGTGTCCCGCCAAAGACGGCGGCGAAGAAGCCGAGGGCGATTGCGCCATACAGCCCGGCCATCGCGCCGAGTCCCGAGGCCACGCCAAAGGCGAGCGCGACAGGCAGGCCGACTACCGCCGTGGTGACACCGCCGAAGATGTCACCGCGCAGCGCCGAGAGGGTGTACCCGGGCACGCTGTTCGACCGCTTTGACATCCGTCGCCCCCCAACGGCGGCGCCCCCGCCCCCCGACGGGCACGCGTCAACGACATTAGGCGTGCTCAGCGAGTGTTGCCTGCGCTATCTCGCTGCTGTTCAGGTACTTTCGAATCGTCGATCAGCGCGTCCGATGCCGACTCGTTGATCGACTGGACAGCTCAACGGGCGCGCATATGCAGTTGTGCATATGTGTATGTTGCTGATGTCGTGTCGACCTACATCCCCGATGCTCCAAGCGCTCGGTTGGCAGCGAGGCTCGGATTGGCGCGCCGCGCCACGCATCCCTTAGGAGGGGGGGGGGGGGGTACGAGAACGGCGCCATCGGCTGATTCTTGCCGCAGCGGTTGTGCTGGGCGGCGGCATCAGCGTGTGGGCGATTCCGCATGTCGGCGCCCAGTCGGCGGTGCCCGCTGCCCCGGCCATCTCCTCGGCGTCAGCGACCCTGACCTCGGCGACCGTCGCGTGGAGCGCGCCCTCGAGTGACGGCGGCTCGGCAATCACTGCCTATGACCTGCGGCACATCACCAGCGACGCGACGGACAAGTCCGACAGTCAATGGATCGAGCAACACGATGTCTGGGCGACGGGCGGCGGCACCCTGTCGTACCGCCAGACGGGGCTGACGCCGTCGACCGGCTACGACTTCCAGGTGCGCGCCGTCAACGCGAACGGCGACGGCGCTTGGTCGGCGACCCAGACGGCCACGACGGGCACCCCGGCGATAGCTGGCACAGCCGCCCTCTCCTACGCCGAGAACTCTGCGGTCCGCGTCGGGACGTTCACCGTGACGGGCGCGGACGACGACGTGGACGAGGTCACCTGGGCTGTCTCGGGCACTGACGCGAGCCATTTCCACATAAACGCGCCAAAGGGCGCGCTGCGGCTCATCGACACCTCCGACACAAACCACCCACCGCGTCCAAAGCTGCCCGACTACGAGTCACCCGACGACGACGGCGCGGACCGGTCCTACTCGATCACCTTGACGGCGACGGTTGGCGGGGTCGACGCAACTCTGGACGTGACGGTGGCCCTGACTGACGTCGACGAGCCGGGCGCAATCGCCCTCGCGCCCGCGCGGCCCAAGGTCGGGACGGCAGTCACGGCCACGTTGAGCGACCCCGACACCGTGAGCGGTTCGACCACCTGGGTATGGCAGCGCTCCAGCGGTCGCAACAGCTGGACGACCATCTCGGGGGCGACCAGCGCCAGCTACACGCCGGCTGCGGCCGACTCTGGCCAGTACCTGAGCGCTAGGGCGACCTACACCGACGGGCACGGAGCGAACAAGACCGCCGAGACCACGGCGCACCACGTCGTGATCGCCAGCGTTCTCACTGGCCTGACGGCGAGCACCACCGACACCACGCTTGCCCTGACGCCCGGGTTCGAAGCGGACGTGCTGCACTACAAGATCAGCTGCGGCGACACGGACACCATGACCGTCACCCCGACAGCCGACACCGGCGTGCGGCTCGCGATCGACGGTACCCAGACCACCAGCGGCACGGCCGTCGACGTCTCCGTGACAAAGGACAGCGACGTCGTCGTGCGGGCGAGCGCCGCCGACGGCGGGTTCACCGACTACGTCGTGCACTGCGTGCAGGACTGGCTTGCCACCATGGAAGCGATCGACCGAGGCGAGGGCGACGTCACCGAGTCGCTGATCTCATTCGCGCTCGGCGACTACCTGGCTGTCATCGACCACCACGGCGTGCCTCGCTTCCGCCGTCAGCCTGGGGCGACGCCGAGGTTCTGGTTTCGTCATTACCGGGTCGGGTCGAGTGGCGAGTACCGCTGGCACTACACCACCCGGCCGGCGGGCGGATGCTCCACTCATCACATCCTGAATGAGGACTTCGCGTCGCTGGCAACGGTCTCCTCCAAGTCGCCGCTGCGATGCACGGGAGTCCACGATTTCCGCATTCTGGACAACGGCGGCTACCTGCTGATGTCCTACGAGCCGAGAGTCAACCGCGATATCAGCCACATAACGCTCCACGCGAACCTCCTGACAGGTGGCGAGAACGCTGGCAGGGTCCGTCACCGGCCGAATGACGGCAATCTTCAAGACGACTGGCGCGCCACGCAGTTCACAGCGTCGGAGGGCCTCAGCGATTCGGCCATCCAGATACTCACGTCATCGCAGAGTGCCTCCCGGACATGGAGAACGTGGGGGACCATGGCCTATGAGGACTGCGTCCAGCACTGGTGGGACGAATACGCGCATCTCAATGCGGTGTCGTACTTCAAAGGCAGCGTCATCGGCTCCTTCCGTGGCTGTTCGAGGGTGCTCAGCATCAACGCGTCCACAGGCAAGATCGACTGGCGTCTCGGCCAAACCAATCTCACTGCGGAGGAGTGGGCGGCCCGCAACATAGGGCCTGCGCCGCTGCGGATCGTCGGTGACCCCGAGGGCGAGTTCTGCGGCCAGCATGCCGCCGAGATGCGGCCTGACGGCCAAGACGGCCGATTGACGTTGTTCGACAACAACGAGGACTGCCACATCGATCTGGCGACGGGCGAGACCGAGCGAAGCTCCGACGAGTACGCCCGCGCGGTGGAGTACGCACTGGATCTCGACAACAACGAGGCGGTGTTCCTGCGCGACCACTCGCTGCACGGCACCAAGGACAGGGCCGGTACCCGCGGCGGCCAGGTGGACGTGCTCGACAACGGTGACTGGCTCATCGGCTGGGCCCGCGAGCGCCAGACTGCCTTGCAATCGACGAAGCTCAGCCCCGACGAAGCCATCACCCAGGTTGATCCGGGCACCGGGACGGAGAAGCTGTCGTTCAAGATCCCCGCTCGCTCCGGATCGGAGTTCCAGGCCAACGTCCGGCCGACCGCGGTGCCCGCATACGTGCTTGCACCCCAGCCGATGGCGCTAACCGCAGCCGCGCCCGCTAGTGAGCGGACCTCGGTGTTCCACAAGGGCGATGACGACACGCCGCAGGTGCTGGTCACCTTCAACCGCCCCGTCGTCGACTTCGCGGCTGCGTCGCCCTCGCTGAGCGTCTCCGGCGGCACAATCACGGCGGTCAGCGCCCTGGTCGCGGACGGCGAGCCGGCCAATGCGTACCTGTTCACGCTCGATCCCGCCGGCGAAGGCGCGGTGACGCTGAGGCTGCTCGCCAACAAGGCGTGCGCCGATGGCGGCATCTGCGCCGCTGACGGGACCACCCTGAAGCAAGCGCTAACGACCGTAGTCACCCCGGCGCCCCTGGTCTCCTTCCAGCGGGCTGCGTACAGCGTCAGGGAGGGCGCGTCGGGCTCAGTTGTGGTCCGGCTGAGCCGGGCACACCAGAGCGCCAGCGGCGTCACGATCCCCGTCGTGCTCGATTCCGACGCGTCCAGCGCCTCGCAGGACGACTTCGCGCCCGACTTCGCGACTGCGCAGAGCGTGACCTTCCAGCGCGGCGAGACCAGCAAGACGCTCAGGATCCAGGCCGTCACCGACACGCTGGTCGAAGGTGACGAGGCCGTCGCGCTCGGCTTCGGCACGCTGCCCGACGCCATCGGCACCGGCTCGATTTCCTCGACCACGGTCACGCTCACCGACCGCACCACCGCGAGCTTCGACTTCAGGCGCGTCGACGGGGAGTTGGCAGAAGGCGCCAGTGCCTCGCTCTCCTTCGAGATCACCAACGACGTCACGTTCGCCGAGGACGCGACGATCAATCTCACGGTCGGCGGCAGCGCAATCGCAGGGGACGACTTCACCCTGGAGGACGCGAGCGGCTCGACGCTGTCGTCGCCGTACTCGGTGACCCTCCCCGCCGGCAAATCGTCGACGAGCCTCACCATCCGGGCAACCGACGACAGCGCTGCGGAGCCGACAAAGGAAACCGTCACGATCCGGGCGACGTTGGCACTCACGAACGCGAATCTCGGCAGCCGCACGGTCACGATTCCGCCGAGCGACGTCGCGAACGTGCCGGACGTGACGATTGCTGCGGGAAGCTCCGTGACCGAAGGCGGCACGGCATCATTCACGCTGGAACGCACCGGTGACACAACTGCCGCGCTCACGGTTTCCGTGCGAGCAGTCGCCAGCGGCGCAGTGCTGA
Source organism: Candidatus Poriferisodalis sp. (assembly GCF_965208925.1). GTDB lineage: Bacteria > Actinomycetota > Acidimicrobiia > Acidimicrobiales > Poriferisodalaceae > Poriferisodalis. Next base: position 1,298,745 of record NZ_OZ242364.1, read on the forward strand.
GCAGCCGTGCGCCTTCGAGCGTCGCCTTCGCCGTCGGCAGCAGCACCGCCACGTTGAGCCTGCCGACGCGAGACGACACGGTCGTGCAGGAATCGGGCGGACAGGTGGCGGTGCATCTGCTGGGCAGCAGCTCCAATCCCCCCGTATACCTCACGACGCCGCAGAACAGCGCGTCGGTCGTCGTGAGCGACAACGATGTCGCCAACTTCACCCTCACCTCCTCTGCGAATCGGTTGACTGAGGGCAAGTCGCTGACTCTGACCGTTGATGCAGGCGGGGTGACCTTCCCGGCGGCTCAGGAGATCGAGCTACAGCTGGCTGGCACGGCCGAGATCGGAGCGGATTACCGAATCGGCGGCCAAAGCGGACCGTCGCCCCACCGCGTTTCGCTGCCTCGGGGGCAGCGTTCGGTTCGGGTGTCCTTGATCGCTCTCTATGACGACGTCGCGGACAGTCCGGCAGACAACCCCGAAACGATCCAGATCGACGCTTACTACGACAACAGCTGGTTCGCTTCAGTGGACATCGAGCTCGTCGACGGCACACGCCCGAAGAGGACCGGCCCGACCGGTGGTGGCGGTGGCGGCAGCGGTGGCGGTGGTGGCGGCAGCGGTGGCGGTGCTGGTGGAAGCTCGGGAGGATTGTGCGCAGACGGCAGCGTCGTCGTGGTGGCCAATGGCTGGAGCCCAGCCGACATCGGCGTGGCCTCAGTGCTCGCGGCGCGCACCCGCGATTCGGCGGTGCTCTATTCCCATGCGGAAGCTCTGCCGGCAAGCATGGCTCGCTTTCTGCGTATCTGTGGCCCTGCCCGGGTCGTGCTGGTCGGCGGCCACCTTGCCCTTACTTGGGAGGTGCGGTCCGCGGCGCGGTCAGCCGCGGACGAGGCCGATGTCAGCCGCATCAGCGGCGCGACCCGCGTGGACACCGCAGCGACCGTGGCACGGCAGATCCTCGGAGCTGCCGGATCGCCGACTGCAGCAACGGTGGTAGTCGCCAATGGCTGGAGCCCGGCCGATATCGGGGCTGCGGCAGCGCTGGCGGCACGCATTCGCGACTCGGCAGTGGTGTACGTGTCGCCGCGAGGCGTGCCTGAGCCGACGCGAGCGCTGATTGCCGAGTACCGCCCTGCGCGCATTCTCGTGGTCGGAGGGGTGAGTGCCGTTACACCCGAGACAGCGGAGTCTCTCGCTGCGTCCGCGCCCGGCGCATCCATCGAGCGCATCACCGGTGCGAACCGCGCTGAGACAGCGGCCAACGCAGCGCGCCACAGCGCGCCCGCTGCTGGCTCGTCGATCTCCACCGTGGTAGTGGCCAATGGCTGGAGCCCGGCCGATATCGGGGCTGCGGCGGCGCTGGCGGCGCGTACACGCGATTCGGCGGTGGCCTATGTGTCGCCGGGGGGCCTGCCGGTGGCGACGCGGGCGCTGGTTGCCGAACTGCGGCCGACTCGCATCGTGATCGTCGGTGGCGCGGCCGCTGTCACCCCCGAGGTGGTCCACGCTCTCGGCGTTGCGTTGCCGAGAGCGACAATCGAGCGCATCTCGGGTGCCGACCGGATCGCCACCGCCGAGCGCGTGGCTCGCCAAGTTCTGGAGGACTCCCAACCCTGAGCTCGGCGATCTGGGTTTGCCGCCGACAGCGAGTGGTCCATTGGGCGCTGGCCGACGCAGAGCGCTAGGTTGCCGCGGCATGGGTGACTTCTGTTATGCGGAGCGCGACGGGCACTTGTTCGTCGTCACGATCAACCGGCCGGAGCGGATGAATGCGTTGCACCCGCCCGGCAATGCCGAGATGTCGGACCTCTTCGACGAGTTCCAGAACGACCCGGAGCTGTGGGTCGCGATTGTGACGGGGGAAGGCGATCGAGCCTTCTCGGCCGGAAATGACTTGCGGTACCAGGCCGAGGGCGGCGACCGTTCGGCGATGCCGTCGTCGGGATTCGGCGGCCTGACGTCGCGCTGGGACCTCGACAAGCCCGTCATCGCGGCCGTGAACGGCGTGGCGATGGGCGGCGGGTTCGAGATCGCGCTGGCCTGCGACATCATCGTGGCCTCCGCGAACGCGCTGCTGGCGTTGCCCGAGCCCAAGGTGGGCCTGGCAGCGCTTGCGGGCGGCGTGCATCGCCTGCCGCGGCACATCGGACTGAAGCGCGCGATGAGCATGATGCTGACCGGTCGTCACGTGCCTGCCGCCGAGGCCAAGGAACTCGGCATCGTGGCCGAGGTGGTACCCCAAGGTGAGGCACTCGCGTGCGCGCGCCGCTGGGCCGAGATGATCCTCGAGTGCTCGCCGATGTCCATCCGGGCGACGAAGCAGGCAGCAATGCAGGGTCTGAACGAGGCCAGCGTTCAAGCTGCACATGAGGGCCGCTACGAGGCCGTGCGGGCCATGAACCAGAGTGCCGACTACATCGAAGGGCCGCGGGCATTCGCCGAGAAGCGCCCGCCCCAATGGCAGGGCCGCTAGCCCTGTCGCGCCATCTATAGTTCTGAGTGCAAGTGCGCCGCCCCCTGGCGCTTCCCTGCTAGAGCGGTGTCTGGGGCGGCGCACCGGCGCGTCACGGTAGTGATGCGCCTGCGATGCAGGCCACTGAATTCCTCTAGTCGGCGCCGGGGATCCAACTCGTGCCGGCCAGCGGCACTCTCGCCATCGCGGCGGCTTCGACCGTGAGTGCGGCCAGGTCCTCGGGCTCGAGGTTCAGCACGTGTGACTTGCCGTTGGCGCGGGCCAGGATCTGCGTCTCGATGGTGAGCACCTGCAGGTAATTCGCCAGACGGCGCCCGGCCAGCACCGGGTCGAGCCGTGCTGACAGCTCGGGATCCTGCGTGGTGATGCCGGCAGGGTCGGTACCGGCCTGGAAGTCCTCCCAGAACCCTGCCGAGGTGCCCAGCTCGCGGTAGTCGGCCTCATAGGCAGGGTCGTTGTCGCCGATGGCGATCAGCGCGGCGGTGCCGATCGAGGCGGCGTCAGCGCCCAGCGCGAGCGCCTTCGCCACGTCGGCCCCTGAGCGGAAGCCGCCTGCGGCGATCAGCTTCACCTCGCGGCGGTGCACGCCGAGCTCCCGCAGGGCCCGCACCGCCTCGGGAATCGCCGCGATCGTCGGGATGCCGACATGCTCGATGAAGACGTCCTGGGTGGCGGCCGTCCCGCCCTGCATGCCATCCACTACCACTGCGTCGGCTCCGGCCTTCACCGCCAGCGCGGTGTCGTAGTACGGCCGGGCCGCGCCGACCTTCACGTAGATCGGCACCCGCCAGTCGGTGATCTCGCGCAGCTCGCCGATCTTGATCTCCAGATCGTCGGGCCCGGTCCAGTCCGGATGGCGGCACGCCGAGCGCTGGTCGATCCCGGTCGGCAGGGTGCGCATCTCGGCCACGCGCTCGGTGATCTTCTGACCCAGCAGCATCCCGCCGCCGCCCGGCTTGGCGCCCTGGCCCACCACCACTTCGATGGCATCGGCCATCCGCAGGTGGTCGGGGTTCATGCCGTAGCGCGAGGGCAGGTACTGGTACACGAGCACCGAGGAGTGCTCGCGTTCCTCCATCGTCATGCCGCCGTCGCCGGTGGTGGTCGAGGTTCCGGCGGCCGAGGCGCCCCGACCCAGCGCCTCCTTGGCCTGCGCCGACAGCGAGCCGAAGCTCATCCCGGCGATCGTGACCGGGATCTGCAGGCGCACCGGCCGCTCGGCGCGGTCTTCGCCGATCACCACATCGGTGCCGCACGCCTCGCGGTAGCCCTCCAGCGGGTAGCGCGACATGGAGGCGCCCAGGAACACGAGGTCGTCCAGGGTGGGCAGGCGACGCTTGGCTCCCCAGCCGCGGATGCGGTAGATGCCGGTGTTGGCGGCCCGGCGGATCTCGGCGATCACGTTGCGGTCAAAGGTGTACGACTCGCGCAGATGCCAGTTGGCAGGATCCTCTGCGGCGACCGGGTCGAGGTCAGCGCCCGGCGTGGCGCCCGGCTCTCCGTTCGGTGTCGCGCTCACTGGCTGTCACCGCCTGCAGCACGTGCCCCAGCTTCTGCGGCGTCCACGTCGTCGATCGTGAAGTTGTAGAGGCGGCGAGCCGAGCCGTACCGGCGGAAGTCGCCGGGATCGGCCTCGCCTGCCGCCTCGCCGGCGGCGGCCAGCAGCCGTGCCACCGTCTCGGCATGCTCGGGCCGCATCTCCTTCTCGATGCAGTCCGCACCCAGCGACTCCACCTCGCCACGTACGAAGATCTGCGCCTCGTAGATCGAGTCGCCGAGGTCGGCGGCAGCGTCGCCGCAGACCACCAGGTTCCCGGCCTGGGCCATGAACGCGCTCATGTGTCCGACGTTGCCCCCCACCACGATGTCGACACCCTTCATGGAGATGCCGCAGCGCGCACCGGCATTGCCGCCCACCACCAGCAGGCCCCCGCAGCCAGTAGCACCCGCCGACATGGTGGCGTTGCCGGTGATGCGCACCTCGCCCGACATGATGTTCTCGGCCAGTCCGGTGCTGGCGTTTCCCTCGATCAGCACCCGCCCCTGCTGGTGCATGCCGGCGCCGTAGTAGCCCACCGAGCCGCGCACCACCACCTCGATGTCGGCCGTGATGCCGCAGGCCACGGCGTGGGCGCCGCGGGGATTGATTACCTCGAACGAGTCGCCGTCGGCGGCTTCGTGCAGCGCTTGGTTGAGCTTGCGCCTGGGCACCTCGCCCAAGTCGAAGACCCGCGCTGCGGCGTTCACCCTGTCCTGCCCGTCATGCAGTCACCGGCTGCTTGCCGAGTGCCGGCGTTCATGCCGCGAGGCTCCACGTGTAGATCCGGGCCGGCTCGGGTTCCCAGACCTCGGCGTCCAGTGCGCCGGGCAGGCGGGCGATGGCCCGGTACTCAGACGACATGGCAACCCAGTCGTCGGTCTCGGCGACCACTGCGGGCTTGCAGGCGATGGGATCGCGCAGGATGGCGAATCCGTCGGCGACGCCGATGGCGAAGGTGTAGAAGCCGTCGAGATCGCTCAGCGCACCTTCGAGCGCCTCGGAGATGGAGTCACCTGAACGCAGGCGCCAGGCCAGGTAGCCGGCGGCCACCTCAGAATCGTTCTCGGTCTGGAACGACTCGCCATGGCCCTCCAACTGGCGCCGCAGCCGGTTGTGGTTCGACAGCGAGCCGTTGTGCACCAGACAGGTGTCTGAGCCCGTCGAGAACGGATGCGAGCCGTTGGTGGTGACCGCCGACTCGGTGGCCATGCGGGTGTGCGCCAGCGCGTGCGTGCCGGTGCGCGACCTCAGGTCGTAGCGCTCGGCGACCAAGTCGGGGTAGCCCACGGCCTTGAACATCTCGATCTTGTTTCCCTGGGCCAGCACGGTCGCGCCCGTCACGTTGTCGATGATCCACTGGCGGGCAGCACGACCGTCGCCGTCAGTGGAGAACACCGCGTGGTCGTGCACACCCTGGACGGTCACCTCCGCGCCCAGGGTCCCTTCGAGGGCTGCGGCCACCGGCCCCCAGTCCACCTCGAGCCCCTCGGCCAGCACGGTGATGCGGGTGCGGCCCGGGACGCCGGCGTCGTACACCGCAAAGCCGGCACTGTCAGGTCCACGGTCGCCCATCTCGGCGAGCATGACTTCGGTCAGCCGTCCGAGTTCGTGCCGGTGCGTTTCGGTCTTGCAGAACAAGCCCACAATCCCGCACATGACATACCCCCCGGGCCGAGATTCCCCGCGTCCGTCCGTCGAGCCTTCCGCACCGTAGCGCCCAGTCCGGCTGAAGGCCGCCGTGGACCGGACGCTGTTCGAGGTCACTTGCGGGGTGCGTCTGGTTCGTTGAGTACTGTCGGCGCGGGACCGCAGGGGAAATGGCGGCCGCTATGTCACGAGCGCCGGGGGGAGCAGCGCATGAGCAACGGCACTGACGCAACCGAGGAAATCCGCAGCCGAGCCGAGGCCGACGGCGTGGAGTTCATCTACGCCATGTTCGTGGAGATGCACGGGAAGCCGTGCGCCAAGCTGGTGCCGGTCAGCGCCCTGGACGGGCTGATGAGCGACGGCGCCGGCTTTGCCGGATTCGCCGCCGGCCCGATGGGTCAGGACCCCTCCAGCCCCGACATCTTGGCCCTGCCCGATCCGGCCTCCTACACGCAGCTCCCGTGGCTGCCGAACGTGGCCGCCATGCAGTGCGACCCCACCGTGGAGGGCGAATTGTGGCCGTACGCGCCCCGGGTGATCCTGCGCCGGGCACTGGAAGCCGCAGCCGAGCGCAACCTGGTGCTCAAGTGCGGTGTGGAAGCCGAGTACTCGCTGGTGGTGCGCAACGAGGACGGCTCGCTCGCTGTCGCCGACGACCGCGACAACCTGACGCTGCCCTGCTACGACGCCCGGGGCCTTACCCGGATGCTGCCGCACCTCGAGGCCGTGTCGAAGAACCTCGATGCGATGGGCTGGGGCAATTACGCCAACGACCACGAGGACGCCAACGGGCAGTACGAGCAGAACTGGCTGTACTCCGACGCGCTCACCACCGCCGACCGGCTGATCCTGTTCCGGCTGATGGTGCACACCTTGGCCCAGCGCGACGGCCGCTACGCCACGTTCATGCCCAAGCCCTTCGCCGACAAGACCGGCAACGGCCTGCACACGCACCTGAGCCTGTGGACTGCTGACACCGACGATCCGCTGTTCATCGGCGGCACCGCCGGCGGGCCCGACACCAAGGGGCTGGGCCTGAGCGACATGGCATACAAGTTCGTGGGCGGGCTGCTGCGCCACGCCCGCTCGCTGGTGGCAGTGGTGTGCCCCATCGTCAACTCCTACAAGCGCATGGGGGTGGGAGCGCCGACGTCGGGTGCAACCTGGGCGCCCGCCTATGCGGCCTATGGCGGCAACAACCGCACGCAGATGATCCGCATCCCCGAGCCGGACCGCATCGAGATCCGCCTCGGTGACGGCGCCGCCAACCCCTACCTGATGTTCGCGGCCTATCTGGCGTGCGGGCTCGACGGCATCGATAACGACATCGATCCGGGCGATCCCAATGTCGACAACCTGCACGCCATGTCGGCCGAGGAGGTGGCCGCCAAGGGGATCGCCGTGCTGCCGCCCACGCTGCTGCACGCCGCCGAGGAGCTGGCGGGCAACGAGGTGCTCGGGGCGGGGCTGGGCGACACCGCTGAGGGCCCGTACCGGGACTACTTCGTGAAGACCAAGAAGGACGAATTCCTGGCTCACCACAGCGTGGTCACCTCCGGAGAGGTCGATCAGTACCTCACGCTGTTCTGAAAAGATGGGCTCATGAGCGCATCCGGAACCGCCGAACAGCAAACGTCGGATCGGGCGACGGCGCGTGCAGCCGCTGTTGCCGACGCGATGGACGACATCGCGAAGATCGATGCGCACGGCCGCGAGCACGGCGGCATCGACCGCGCCGGCATCGCGCGCATCAAGGAACGGCTGCTGGAGCTAGCGACCCAGGAGCACCTGTTCCCTGCCGAAGACTTCCCGCCCCCCGACGGCGAGCGCGGCTCGTTCAACTATCGATTGGCCCAGAACGACGACGGCACGCTGGCGCTGTATGTCCAGAGCGTGAGCGTCGGCACCTCGGCGCCACCGCACGAGCACCTCACTTGGGCGGTCATCGTGGGCATGCGCGGCCAGGAGCTGAACCGCTTCTACGACTGCTGCGCCGGCGAGGGCGAGCCGCACGTCGAGCGCGAGGAGATGGTCGAGCGCGGCGCCGGCGTCGCAATGCTCGGACACGACATCCACTCGATCCACATCGAAGGCGCCTCCACCAACTTCCACTGCTACGGGCTGGCCATGGAGAACATGACCGGTCGCCGCTACTGGAACGCTGAGCAAGGCGAGTGGCTGGTCTTCGCCGATTCGTCGAGCATCGTCGAAGCCCGTCCGGGCTATCCGACAACGGCCGCCGCCTGAGCCGCATGGCCACGGGTCGGCGGCTCACGCTGCGCCGGCCGATGCCTGAGTCGCCATCGGGGCGGCTTGGCCCAGTCTCGAGGGAAGTGTGATGGCTGACGTTCGCACCATTTCGGCGGCCGAGTTGACGGAACTGCACCGGGGGCTGCTGCGCGGTGACGGCACCGAGTTGGCGCTGATGGATGCCCGTGAGCCCACCGAGTTCACGCGCCGCCACCTGCTGTATGCGGCGAACCTGCCGCTCAGCCATGTGGGCTTGGAGGTGGCGGCCCGCATCCCAAGGCTGGATACGCCGGTGGTGATCTGCGACGGCGGCGGGGGAGAGGCTGCGGCAGTCGCGCTGGAGCTGACCGTGCTGGGCTACACCGACACGGCAGTGCTGGATGGCGGCATCGATGCCTGGGCAGCCGCGGGCGGCGAGCTGTACTCGGGCATCAACGTGCCGTCCAAGCTGTTCGGCGAGCTGGTCGAAGAGCACTTCGGCACGCCGCATGTGACCGCCGCCGAGCTGGCTGGTTGGCTGGTCGACGGCCGGGACTTGGTGGTGCTGGATTCGCGCACCCGCCGGGAGTTCAACCGCATGAGCATCCCGACCGGCCGATCCTGCCCTGGTGGCGAGCTGGTTCGGCGGGTGCACGATCTGATCGACGACGGCACAACCGTGGTCGTCAACTGTGCCGGGCGGACCCGCAGCATCCTGGGCGCGCAGTCGCTGCGCTCCGCGGGCCTGGACCGGGTCGTGGCGCTGAAGGACGGCACCATGGGCTGGGAGCTGGCTGGGCTCAAGCTGGAACACGGCCGCGACGAGCTGGCCCCCGAGCCCAGTGCTGCGGGCAGAGCCCACGCCGAGGCGGCGGCACAGACGGTGGCAGAACGCTGCGGTGTGCGCACGGTCGACCGTGATGAGCTCGACGACTGGCTGGCCGAGGGCGGCCGAACCACCTACTTCATGGACGTGCGCACACCTGAGGAGTTCGCGGCCGGGCACCTGACCGGCGCGATCGGCGCCCCCGGCGGCCAGCTCGTGCAGGCCACCGACGAGTACTTGGTGACCCGTGGGGCCCGGGTGGTGCTGGCCGACCATGACGGCATCGGCGCCACCATGACCGCATCGTGGCTCATCCAGATGGGCTGGGACGCCTACGTGCTCGAGCCGGGATGGCTCGAAGATGCGGAGCTTGTCACCGACAATGCCGACGAGACCGCCGCCGCGATCCGCTCACGCCAGCCCCCGTTGCCCTACGACCCCGAAGACGCCGATGTGGCCCGCGCCGCCATGGAGGCCTACCTGGTCTGGGAGGTCGCCCTGCCCGACCAGTACGCCCGCGACGACCTCGTCGAATTCCGTTTCTGCTAGCAAGCTCGGCGCGTCTACGCTGGCTGCTACGAGCGGGGCGGACCCAGCGCACGGCTCATGTTGTTGGAATGGGTCCGTCCTTCCGTTGCGCACCGTAATTCTCGGGCCCTTTCGATAAGTCTCGATTTAATTCGATCTTCGCATGCTCGTCGCGGCTAGAGGTCGGCGAAGCGCTCGATGGTGTCGGCCCAGGCGCTGGCGTCGTCGGGCGTGGAGATGACCGTCTGCAGCCCGGCCATCGGTGACACGGGCACCGCGATCCGGCTGACGCCGCGGCGTGCCAGCTCTGGAATCTCTTCGAGGTCGGCGGGCAGCTGCACGGTGATCTCCAGCGCATCGGGATCGCGGCCGTGCTCGGCGGCCGTCTGGCGGGCGAGGTCGATCAGGTCCCACGGCGCGCCCCGGGCGGGGAAGTAGCCGTCGCCGAGCCGTCCGGCCCGCCGCGCTGCCACCTTCGAGTCGCCGCCCACGATGATCGGCACCGAGCCGTTCACCGGCTGCGGCCGGCAGTACGCAGCGTCGAAGTTCACGAACTCGCCGTGGAAGGTCGGCCGCTCGGCCGACCACAGCTCGCGCATCGCCGCCACGTACTCGTCGGTGCGCCGCCCCCGGTCGTCGAAGTGATCGCCGACGCCGATGGCGTCGAACTCCTCGCGCATCCAGCCCACGCCGATGCCCAGCAGCACCCGTCCGCCCGACATGTGGTCGAGCGTGGCGATCTGCTTGGCGCACACCACGGGACTGTGCTGGGGCACGATCAGGATGCCGGTGCCGAAGTTGATGGTGGACGTCACTCCTGCCATGTAGGCCATCCACATGAGCGGGTCGGGCAGCAGCAGGTCTTCGGCGCCGCCGGCCATCTTGCCGTCAGGGCTGTACGGGTACTGCGACTGGTAGCCCGACGGGATGACCGTGTGCTCCACCGTCCACGCAGATTCGAAGCCGGCGGCCTCACCGGCTTGTACCAGCTCGGTCGCGAGGGCCGTGTCCATGGCGAACTTGCCGGTGTTGCAGTACCTCAGTCCGAATTTCATATCGCCGTCCCTTCGGTGAGCGCTCGGGCAGGGGACAGTCCCCCGATGATCGGCTCGCAGTCTCGCACGCAGCCCCGCAGCCGGGCCGGGCCGCTGGCGCCCGGCGCAGCCGCGGGCCGCGCAACGGCCGGAACCGTGGCTCGATCCAATACCGTGCCCCCACCTGTCCTCACGCCGCCGGCCCAGGATTCCCCATGCCGTTCTTGCCACACGTCTCGGACATCTTCGATCCGTCGCGCTGGAGCGACATCGACGGGTTCGATTTCACCGACATCACCTACCACCGCGCCAACGAGCACGGCACGGTGCGCATTGCCTTCGACCGGCCCGATGTGCGCAACGCCTTTCGCCCGCACACCGTCGACGAGCTGTACCGGGCGCTGGACCACGCCCGGCAGACCCCTGACGTGGGCTGCATCCTGCTGACCGGCAACGGCCCCGCGCCGGTCGACGGCGGCTGGGCGTTCTGCTCGGGCGGCGACCAGCGCATCCGCGGCAAGGACGGCTACCGCTACGCCGACGGCGAGACCGCCGACGACATCGACCCGGCCCGCACCGGGCGCCTGCACATCCTGGAGTGCCAGCGGCTCATCCGCATGATGCCCAAAGTGGTGATCTGCGTGGCGAGCGGCTGGGCGGCCGGCGGCGGGCACAGCCTCCATGTCGTGTGCGATCTCACCATCGCCTCCGAAGAGCACGCCCGCTTCCGCCAGACCGACACCAACGTGGCCAGCTTCGACGGGGGTTTCGGCTCGGCTTACCTCGCTCGCCAGATCGGCCAGAAGAAGGCCCGCGAGATCTTCTTCCTCGGCCGCACCTACACCGCCTGGGAACGCTTCGATATGGGTGACGTGAACGCGGTCGTTCCTCACATCAAGCTGGAATCCGTGGCGCTGGAGTGGGCGGCCGAAATCGTCTCCCGTTCACCCACGGCACAGCGCATGGCCAAGTTCGCGTTCAACCTGATCGACGACGGCCTGGTGGGCCAGCAGGTGTTCGCCGGCGAGGCCACCCGGCTGGCCTACGGCACCGATGAGGCCGCGGAGGGCCGTGACGCCTTCCTGGAAAAGCGCGACCCCGAATACGAGCAGTTCCCCTGGCACTTCTAGATCGTTGAGAGCGCCGCTGACAGAGCGAATCAGGCGGGACGCAGGCGCTGCATGAGCGTCACGTCGAGCCAGCGTCCGAACTTGCGCCCCACTTCCCGTTCCACACCGACGAGCTCGAAACCGTGCTTGGCATGCAGTGCCACCGACGCAGCGCCAGCGTCGGCGATGCGGGCGAACACAGCGTGAAAGCCGTGCTCATCGGCAAGCGCCACCAAGTCGCCGAGCAGCAGGCTGCCCACGCCGCGCCCATGGTGATCGCGATGGACGTAAATGGAGTCCTCGACGCTGGTCGAGTACGCCGGTCGGGTGCGGTAGGGCGACAAGCACGCCCAGCCCAGCACTGTGCCGCTGGCCTCGGCGTCAGAGTTGTCTGACACCGCCACGATGCACGGGTAAGCACCCGAATGGTCCCGCATCCAGGCCGCTTGCTCAGCAGGAGAACGGGGCACCATGTCGAAGGTGGCGGTGCCGTCGGTGACCTCGCGGTTGTAGATCTCCGCGATCGCGTCGGCGTCGGCCATCGTGGCCATCCGGGTCCGCATGGCAGCGAAGCTACCGAAGGGTCGCAGATACACTCCGGACCCCACCATCGCCCGCGCACGACGGTCTGGACGTGCGCGGATCACGCCCCGTTAGCTCAGTAGGCAGAGCACAGCCATGGTAAGGCTGGTGTCGCCGGTTCGATTCCGGCACGGGGCTCACTGCGCAGAGTGCGGGCGGGAGCCGCCTGAGGAGGCTCGGTAGGCTTCGCAGTTGCATCTTGGCGGGATAGCTCAGTTGGTCAGAGCGCACGGCTCATAATCGTGAGGTCCTGGGTTCGAGTCCCAGTCCCGCTACGAGACGCCTCTCCAGACTCCTCTGGACGCGACCCAGACTGCTGCCGGTAGCCTGTTGCGGCGGACATTCGCCAAGAAGGCCCGCACTGAGTGTCACCCGCGTATCGCACGCGATGCGCCGACGCTGAGGGCAGTAGCTCAATTTGGTAGAGCACCGGTCTCCAAAACCGGCGGTTGCGGGTTCGAGTCCCTCCTGCCCTGCGCTTCCGCCGGATTGGACCGTCAGCCCGGCGGACCGACCATGCCCAAACCCCCGACAACAAATCCCTGAGTAATCGAGGCCGGAGACACTCCCGATGGCCATGAACCGACGCACACGCCGTCACCTGCAGCGCCAGGGCGAGATGGGGGCTGACGGCGCGCCCGCGGGACGGCGCGAGCGGCGCCAGGCAGCACCGGCATCACCGACCACCGAGCGGGCTGGACCGGCGCAGTTCGTGGGCGAGGTCCGCTCCGAGCTGAAGAAGGTGATCTGGCCGACCCGCGCCGAGATCGTCAACTACTCGGTCGTCGTGTTCATCACCATCGTGATCCTGACGGCGATGATCGCCGGATTCGACTGGATTCTGGGAGAAGGCGTCCTTCGCCTCTTCGACGTGAACTGACAAGCATCTGAGCTGACGAATATGAGCGATCTGACCGACACCCCAGCAGAGCCCGAAACCGACCCGATGGCGACCGCACGCCGGCTGCTGAGCTCCCAGACGGCGACCACCCTGATGGGTCCGGGCGCCGAGCCAGCCGAGGCGACCGAGGGGACAGATGCCGTCGACGTCACCGCTGAGGCCGGCGCCGTTGACGTGCTCACCGAAGACGAACTGCTCGCCGTCGACGAACCGGAGACCAAGCGAGTCTCGCCGTACGACCGGCCGGGTCGCTGGTTCGTCGTGCACACGCAGTCGGGCTACGAGAAGAAGGTGAAGCAGAACCTCGAAGCCCGGATCGGCACGTTCGACATGGAAGACCGGATTCTCGAAGTCGCCATCCCGATGGAGGACGTGATCGAGTTCAAGGGCGGCCGCAAGGTCGTCGCCAAGAAGAAGGTCTTCCCGGGCTACCTGCTGATCCGCTGCCGTCCCAGCGACGAGGCCCACCACATGATCCGCAGCACGCCCGGGGTCACCGGCTATGCGGGTCCGGGCGGCAAGCCGTCGCCCCTGCGCCGCAGGGAGGTGGAGGCATTCCTGGCTGAGCCCGATGACGGGCCTGAGATGCCGCGCCGCACCAAGCCGTCGATGATCTTCGAGATCGACGAGGGCGTGCGCATCAAGGAGGGCCCGTTCTCCGACTTCCAGGGTCAGGTCATCGAGATCAACGAGGAGCAGCTGAAGGTGAAGGTGCTGGTGAACATCTTCGGCCGTGAGACCCCCGTCGAGCTCGACTTCGTCCAAGTCGCCAAGATCTGAGCCCCAAGGAGCATGTGATGGCAGACAACCCGGCACGACCCGCGGCGGGCCGCAAGCGGGTGAGCGCGGTGGTGAAGATCCAGATCCCCGCTGGGCAGGCTTCGCCCGCGCCCCCAGTGGGCACCGCGCTCGGCCCGCACGGCGTGGCGATCATGGACTTCTGCAAGGAGTACAACGCCAAGACCGAGGGCCAGCGGGGCACGATCGTGCCCGCGGAGATCACGATCTTCGAGGACCGGTCGTTCACGTTCATCACGAAGACACCGCCGACGTCAGTGCTGCTGCGCCAGGCGGCGGGGCTGGAGAAGGCGGCCGACAACCCCGGCCGCGAGACCGTGGCCCAGATCACCGAGGCCCAGGTGGCCGAGATCGCCGCGACGAAGATGCCCGATCTCAACGCACGCGATCTCGAGAACGCCAAGCTGCAGGTGATCGGCACCGCTCGGTCGATGGGCATCGAAGTCGCCGGCTGAGCTGGCCCGCACAGCAGGAGAGCCCCAGATGTCAGGAAAGAAGTACGCCGAGGCGACCCGACGGTACGACCGGCAGATGATGCACGAGCCCGCCCAGGCCATCGACATGGTGCGGACACTGGCACCGGCCAAGTTCGACGAATCGGTCGATCTGTCGGTGCGGCTCGGCGTGGACCCGCGCAAGGCCGATCAGATGGTGCGCGGCACCGTCGCACTGCCGTCGGGCACCGGCGGCGACGTGCGCGTTGCGGTATTCGCGCAGGGCGACGCTGCGGCTGCGGCCTCCGAAGCGGGCGCCGATGTCGTGGGCGGCGCCGACCTGGCCGAGCGTGTCGAGGCTGGATTCACCGACTTCGACGTGGCGATCGCGACGCCGGACATGATGGGCGTGGTGGGCCGCTTGGGCAAGGTGCTCGGACCCCGTGGCCTCATGCCGAATCCCAAGTCCGGGACGGTGACGCCCGATGTGGGCAAGGCTGTGGGCGAGTTCAAGGGCGGCAAGGTCGAGTATCGAACGGACCGGTACGGCAACGTGCATCTGGCGATCGGCAAGGTGAGCTTCACCGCTGAGGACCTGAATGCCAATCTGGCGGCAGTCATGGACGAGTTGGCACGGGCGAAGCCAGCCGGTGCCAAGGGTCGCTACGTGCGCAAGATGGTGGTGTCCTCGACCATGGGCCCCGGCGTCCGCATCGACCCCACCATCTTCAACTAGCCCCAGCGAGCCAGCGGCGAGCCGCGAATCGCCGCCGGTTTGCGGCGGAGAGCTATCTGCCAATTCCTGGCTCAGGAGAGCTGTGGCCGTTGCGCGGCCGGCGATCTTGTGACGATCGGATCTGCGCGGGTTCCCGGCGCGGTATCGGCACTGCTGTGGATGACGACGAGCCGGGTGAGAGGGTCCGCCGAATAACGAAGAGGCGCAATTATTCTCAATCTCGCTTCTAGGTCATGTGAGCGGGGGTTGTGCGATGGGCCGAACTTGGCGCGTCTCGGCGGCGTTGGCATCGGTACTTGTGGTGGCGGCCTTGATCGCTCCGGCGGGGGCCGTGTCGTATCAAGCGGCGTCGTCTGCGTCGGGAGAGCCGCCGGTACTGGGTGCGGGATTCGCTGTTTCCGCCGAGTGGATGGCGGCGGGAGTTGCGCGCATCGACTGGGACGAGGTCGCCGACGCAGTCGGTTATGAGGTGATGGCACTGCACAGTGGCCGTTGGTCGCTGCTGTCGCCGAACCGTTTAGTGGACGGTGCCGGAATCGAGTTCGAAGGCTCGTCGGCAGTGGTGTGGGGCCTCAGGGCTGAGTCGACTGTCTACAGCTTCGCAGTGAGAGCCCGCAATGGCGCGGGCGTGTCACTGTGGTCGGCGAGCGTCACGGTCGATGTGCCCGAGCCTCGGGCTGCCGAGGCCGGACTATTCGATCCGTTCACAGCACCGACGCGCTCCGGCATCGACCTCGAACGGCTGGCAACCGCAGTCGAGACGATCAACACCGCAGCCGATTGCTCGACAGTGCCGTCGCTGTCGGTCAGCGGGGTCGACGTGGTGACTCCGCCGGCGAATCTGAACGATCCTGACGCGACGCTCACTGTCGCCGAGGTGACACGCGTCGCAGGTGGCTGCATGCTGGTGGAGTACGTGCTGCTGAACGGCCGCTCCGTCACTGAGGTTCGTGAGTTGCTCGCTGGCGAAGCGTCGGTGCATGCGGTCGGCGAACCCCCGCGCGGCGTTGTTCCGGCACATCCTGATACGCACGCCGCTCACACAGACCCCCATCACGACGACGGCGGCGGCAGGCAGTGGCATCTGCCCCAGCCGGCCATGACGCAGCTCTGGCAGGGCTGGATCGGCGATGGCGACCCGACCGACGGCGACAGTGACGACGGGCGCCAGATCGTGGTTGCAGTGCTCGACACCGGTGTCGATACGACCCACGCAGATCTCGACGATCGGGTCGTGTCGAGCCTCGGCGGCTGCCACGACACCGACCAGCATGGCCATGGCACCCATGTCGCGGGCATCATCGCCGCTGAGCACGACGCGTCGGCGGGTGCCACAAACCAGCATGTGGCCGGCGTCGCGCCCAAGGCGTCGATCATTCCCATCCGGGTCCTCGCCACCGATGATTGCCCGACAGGTACGACCGGGCTGAGCGTCACTCAGGGTGTCGCCGCCGCGATCAACGCGGGCGCCCAAGTGATCAACATGTCGCTGTCGAGGACGAGCGGAAGCAGCGAAACCGTGGAGCTCGGCGAAATCGAGTTGCCGGGCAACGGAGTCAGCGGCGACACGCTGGAACTCGTGCTGCGCGCGGCGTCCATGCGCGGCATCGTGAACGTCGCAGCGGTCGGCAACTGTGGGCGACCTCCTCCGCTCGACGACAAGTCGATCTGCGGCGGGATCCAACACCGCGAGTTCTTCCCGTCGCTATACGAACAGGACGTGATTTCTGTTGCGGCAATCAATAGCGATGGCGATCGCAGCGGGTTCAGCAACGTTAACCAGCTAGTGGACATAGCGGCCCCCGGCGGCAGCATCTTGTCGACGTTCCCGGTCGCCGCCGAGCAGCCGGGCATGCCCGCGGGTACCCGAACGTGTACATCGCTCAATCCGACGCGACAGTGCACGCTTGGTACGAGCAGCGGAACCTCGATGGCAGCGTCATTCGTCTCGGGTGTTGTGGCGCACATGCTGAACCGGTATCCGCAGGCGACGCCTGGGCAGGTGCGCGAGGCGCTGCAGTCGTCGGCGTGGCAACCCACAGGCACTACGGGCCGCAATGACGAGCTCGGTTGGGGCATCGTCGACCCGGCTGCAGCGGTATCGCGGCTGGGCGGCTTGCTCGACGGGCTGGTCGTCGAACCATCCGATCAAGCAGGCGGTTTCGTGTCGGTGGTCGCGAGCGGCGAGAACTCCTGCGCGCTGCGGGTCAGCGGAGCGGTGGAGTGCTGGGGTGATGACACCCACGGACGGTCGATGCCGCCGCAGGTGAAGTACCGCAGCATCGAAGCGAGCCAGGACTTCAGCACTCCGGGCACCGGCGGTCATGCCTGCGGGATACTCGACGACGGCATCGCCAGCTCTGACGGGCGAGGTCTCGCGCGCTGCTGGGGGCTGGGCACGACGAGCAGCGCTCTGGAGTATTCCGCACGCGGGGCGTTCAGCCAGATCAGCGTGGGCAATCTGTTCACCTGCGGACTGCGCCCTGACACGGCCGCACCCGCCGACAGTGGGCCGCGTAGTGGGGGCAATGTGGTGTGCTGGATGCACCCTCCGACGCGGAGGCCGTTCTCGGACGGCCGCCACTTGGTTCCCGCTGATGCGCGGTTCATGCAGCTGTCGCTGGGCTGGGTGCATGGCTGCGGCGTCAAGCCCGACGGCTACGTGGACTGCTGGGGCCGTGACTTTGACGGCGAAACCGATCACAGCAGCGTGAGCGCGACGCTGCTGGGAGGCTTCACGCAAGTCGCATCGGGCAGGTACCACAGCTGCGCATTGCGGCACAGCGGCACAGCGGTGTGTTGGGGTGAGTCTCGCCGCAACGCGGCCGATGTGACGGGCGCTACCCAGCCCCCGGCGGGCGTGAAGTTCACCTCGCTGACGGCTCACCGCGACATTACCTGCGGGTTGCGAACCGACTCCGGCATCTCGTGCTGGGGCGACGACACCTACGGCCAGGTCTCAGACACGCCGACCAGCACCGGCTTCATCGGCGTTGATGCTGGCGACGACCACGTGTGTGCAGTGCGCAGCACGACGGCTGCGCCGCCCGGCTCGCCTGCCAGCGGATACGTGATGTGCTGGGGCCGCGACGATCTCGGGCAGGTCACCCCGCCGCTGGCCGGCAAGCTCACCAGTTTGCAGGTGAGCTGTCCCACCGGCACCTGCGCGAGCGGACCGGACCTCGTCGCCTCTTTCGACCCCGCCACGACTGCCTACTACGCGCCGTTCGCGCCCGATGCCGCTTATGTCACGGTCACGGCGGAGTCGATGCCATACACGACACCTCCGGGCACAGTGAGCATTGGGCCAGCCGACAGCCGACCAGCGCTCGACGGGCATCAAGTCGACATCACCGCAGGTCAGCCGATCACCATCACGGTGACGTCCACCAGCCCCTACGACGACACCGCTGAGACTGCCTACACCGTCACGCTTCCGCGCCCCGACGCGGCACTCGAGGAACTCGCCGTGCATGCGGTCACCTGCGACATCGATTGCACCGTCGGCGCGCAGGTCAGCCTCAGTCCCGCCTTCGACACCGGAACCCGCGCATACCAGGCCACGGTCGACTCCGGGACGGATCTCATCGAGATCAGCTATTCCGCCAGTGCTGCGGAGACCCACGTGCAGGTCACTCCTGCCGACAGTTCCCCGACTGCGGACGGGCATCAGATCCGGCTGCCCGCAGGCCAGACCACCCGCGTCACGCTCGTCGCCACCGTCGTCAAGAGCGAACTGCCCAGTGCGCCCGTCAGCCAAGTCACCTACACCATCGACATCACCCGTCCATGAGGACTGCTTCGGCAATACGCCCGCCTGAGACGATCGGCTGCGTAGCGGTTCTGTGCTGCTCGGTCGTGCTTGCGGCCGCTGCATGCAGCAGCACCGAGGAGCCGACCGGCGTTTGGGACACGCCAATCGTCACCGCAGTTGCCGATCCGAACGAACTCAC
This sequence comes from Candidatus Poriferisodalis sp., assembly GCF_965208925.1. Classification (GTDB taxonomy): domain Bacteria; phylum Actinomycetota; class Acidimicrobiia; order Acidimicrobiales; family Poriferisodalaceae; genus Poriferisodalis. Next base: position 1,317,528 of record NZ_OZ242364.1, read on the forward strand.
GCCCGCACTCGGCAACTACCAGTTCAAGGCCGGCAATCTGCTCGGCGAAATTGGCCTGCCTCAATTCAGGCAGATCTCGGCTCGGGGTCACAGCACCTGCGGCGTGCGCATCGACGGTGCCCTTGCCTGCGCCGGTGAGAATGCGGTTGCCGGCGAGCATCCGCTAGTTCCTGCCAGTTACTTGCCTGGAGAGTTCCTCGAAATAGCCAGTGGAGGCGATTACGCGTGCGGTCTCCTCACCGACGGCACGCTGCGGTGCGGTGGCTTCAACGGATTCCGGCAGTCCGAACCCCCTTCGGGCGTCTACACCCGAGTAACGGCGAGCGGTGGACACGCCTGTGCGCTCACCATCGAGGGCACGGCGGTGTGCTGGGGTCACAACGAATGGGCCCAGTCCGAACCCCCAGCGGGCACTTACACCCACATCGCCGCCGGAGGTGGATTCACGTGCGCACTCACGCCAACGAGCACGGCGGTGTGCTGGGGTCACAACGAATGGGGCCAGTCCGACGCGCCGGATGAGATGTACACCTACGTCTCCGCTGGTGGCCAGCACGCCTGTGCGCTCACTGCCAAGAGTGCTGCCGTGTGTTGGGGCAATAACGAATACGGGCAGTCCGACGCCCCGACCGGCAGCTATACCCACATCACTGCCGGCGATTTCCATTCCTGCGCGCTCACTCCGGCGAACACTGCAGTCTGCTGGGGATACAACGAGGACGGCCAAGCAAGTCCGCCCGCTGGCGTCTACTCCGAAATCGCCGCGGGATACCTGCATACCTGCGCACTCACCGTCGACCACGAGTTGGCTTGTTGGGGCGTCATGGAAGAGCCAACTGATATGCCCTTCGACTACGAGCCTGCTGGCTTCGAGAGGCTCTTTCGATGATCACCAAGCAGCTCGCAGACTCGATCGGTCCCCGGCCATCCGCGCTGGTGTTCATATGCTGCTCGGCCGTGCTGGCGGCCGCCGCCTGCAGCACCGAGGCGCCGACCGGCGCGTGGGGTACTCCGGTCGTGACCGCCGTGGGCAACCCGGCCGACCTGTCACCGCCGATCGGGGCGTATGCGCGCCACGTCGACCGTGCCGAATTCGGCAGACATCGCTACACCAAGATCGCAGCGGGACACTCGTCGGTGTGCGGCATCCGCGACGACGGCCAATTGCTCTGCGCTGGTGAGGTGAGCAAGTTCACCGACTGGCCGATCTTCGACACCCAAACCGAGCGGATCGGCGGGCAGTTCGTCGACGTCGCTGTCGGCGGCGGCACGGTGTGCGGACTGCTGGCGGACCGCACGCTCCGTTGCGGCGGAATGAACGACTACCGCCAAGCCGAACCGCCGAATGGCACCTACAAGCAAATCGTCGTAACGGGTGGGCACGCATGCGCCCTGGCCACCGACGGCACGCTTGCTTGTTGGGGCAGCAACCAATACGGCGGGTCCGAAGTGCCCGATGGTGCCTACATCCACATCACTGCCATCGGCGCTCTCAGCTGCGCAGTCGCGGTTGACAGTTCGATCGCCTGCTGGGGCATTGATGAGTACGGCCAAACCGAAGTTCCCGACGGCACGTACACACAGGTGGCTCCCGGCCACCGTCACGCATGTGCGATCGCCACTCACGGGGCCGTCGAGTGCTGGGGCACCAACGAGTACGGCCAGACCGACGCGCCCTCGGGCACCTACACCCAGCTCACGAGCGGCGGCGAACATAGTTGCGCGTTGCGCACTGACGGCGTGATCGCGTGCTGGGGCAGTAACGAGTACGGCCAGACGGATGCGCCCTCCGGCACGTACACCCAGATCGTCGGAGACCAGCTGAGCAACTGCGCACTGGACGAGCGGGGCGCCATCGCGTGCTGGGGCTACAACGAGAGTCTCCGGCTCGACGCTCCCGCCGGGGTGTTCACCCAGGTCAGTCCCGGTGGTCTCAACTGCGCTCTGACCGCCGACAACAGAGCCGATTGCTGGGCCGAGTTGAGACCCGACTTTGACGATCCCAGCAGCAGCGACCTGCTGAACAGCGCCGAGGATTGGATCTATCGATGAGTCCAATCTGGATCCGTAAAGGAGCACAGAATGTCGAGACTGGCTAGACGCATTGGAGCGTTGCTCGCCTGCGTCGTTGCGATGGTGGCAGCGCTTGGAGTGGTGCCAGGCATCTCGAGCGCGCAAACACCGGATGCGCCTGCGCCAACCAGCAGTTGCTCAGCCTCGGGCGATCCAAGTTCGGCTGTCTCAATACCGGATGCGGCCTTGCGCAGCGAACTCGAACGCGAGCTGGGGAAATCCGGTGGCGAGACGATCACCCGGGCTGAGCTGGCCTCGTTGTCGTCGTTGTCGCTCGCCGTTCGAGACGGCGCGGGCGCTGTGTCGGTCAGCGATCTCAGCGGGCTTGAGTACGCCACCGGGCTGACGCATCTCGACATCTCCCGCCAGTCGGTGTCGGATCTCTCGGCGCTGTCGTGTGTCACGAGCCTGACGAGCCTGCTCGCATACGACAACGAGATCACCGACTTGATGCCGCTGGCCAGCCTGACTCGGCTCACGACGCTCGATGTGAGCTACAACAGCATCACCTCGGCCACGCCACTCGGCGGGCTCACTTCATTGACGACGCTCAACATCGGCGCCAACCAGATCGGCGATGTTTCCTCGCTGGCGGGCCTCACCACTCTGACAACCCTGTATGCGTTCGACAACGCCATCAGCGATGTCTCACCGCTGAGTTCACTCGTGTCGCTGCGGACACTGTGGCTCAGCGGAAACGAGATCTCCGGTGTTGTGGCTCTGTCGAGACTTCCGGCGCTCGCTTTCCTCGACATGCGCTTCAATCGCGTCAGCGATGCCTCGTCGCTCGATGCGCTGTCGGGCACGGTGCTTACCCAGCCTCAGCAGGACGACGTGGTGGTGTTCGCCGATGGCGTCCTCGCTGGCGTGGTACGCGAGCATCTCGGGCTGACCGCCGAGGCGACTGTGACCAAGGGCACCTTGGCGGGTCTGGCTCGGCTGTCGCATTTCCGCACGGGATTGTCGCGCATCTCGGATCTTTCGGGTCTCGAGCACGCAACCGGCCTGGCGGAGCTGCATCTGTACTACCACCATGTTCGCGACATCAGCCCGATCCTCGGCTTGGAGGGTCTGACTCAGGTGAGTTTGGTGGCGAACGGGTTCAGCGACATGGCCCAGGCATCACAGCTCGGCTCGGCGCTGGTGCTCAACTTGGTCGAGAACGGCATCACCGACATCTCCGAGCTACGGCCCGCGCCCAGCGTGCTGCATCTGTTGTTGAACAACAACCGCATCACCAGCGTCGAGTCGTTGCGCACCGCCACGGGGCTGACGCGCTTGGAGCTGGCCGGCAACCAGGTCAGCGACATCACACCGTTGAGCGGACTCGTCGGGCTGGATCGACTCGGGCTCTCAGGCAATCCCGTCGCCAGCTTCGACGCGATCGGCGGTCTCACGTCGCTGCAGACTCTGCTCGCGGACCGCACCGGCTTGGCTGACCTCACACCCGTGAGCAGCTTGAACAAGCTCGCGAGCCTGTCGGCTGCAAGCAACGGCATCAGCGACCTCGGGCCGTTGTCTGGCTTGGCGGCGCTGCGCAGCGTCGACCTCGAGCACAACAGCATCACCACCCTCGAACCGCTGCGTCCGCTCACCAAGCTGCAATGGCTGCACTTGGCCGACAACGACATCATCAGCGTCGAGCCACTGCGTAACCACGGCGCCCTGCACACCCTCTATGTGGCTGGCAACCGCATCGCCGACTTCACGCCTCTAGACGGCCTCAGCAGGCTCGACATCCGCGGCAAGGACAGCCAACAGCCGCCGTCTGAGTGAAGCGGACCCGCTAGATCCAAGGGGCGTTAAGTCCGCAAGCTGGTGGCCTCCTTGACCTTGGGCCCCTGCGCCCGCATGGTCCCCACCACCTTCGGCTGAGCGCGACGGTTGGACGCATCTGCGACGGCCGGTAGCGTTCTGGGCTCGACAACTTGCTCGCCGTAGAACTCCGGTGGCTCTGGCCTGAAATCGGCCCCGTCTGAACCTTGTTCAGGGGCTCGCCCGTATCGGGTGAGCAGCACGGGTCGAGCCTGATGAGGCGGACGGTTTTCCTGTGCGCGTCTGCGTCGGGAGGCGGTTCTGTCTGGTCTGCGGACCGGTGCCCGTTCTGGGACCGGGAGCGATCCAACCGCCCGATCACCGCACACCCCGCAGCACAGGAGGTCCCCACCATGGCGACAGCAACGACGGCTGAGGGGCGCGCGCCACGGGCCGACAAGGTGGCCGTAGTGGACGAGGTCCGCCAGCGGTTCAACGATGCCGAGGCAGTGCTGTTCACCGAGTACCGGGGCTTGGACGTGGCAGAGATGGCAGACCTGCGAGGCCGCCTCATCGATGCCGACTGCCGTTACAAGATCTACAAGAACACCCTGGTCCGCCGGGCGCTGTCGGCTGATGCGCCGGCCGGAACGCTCGACCTGCTTCTAGGTCCGACGGCGCTCGCTTTCTGCGGCAAAGATCCCTCGGCCGCCGCTCAGGCCCTGCGCACGTTCGCTGCGGAGCACGATGCGCTGATCATCAAGGGCGGAGTGCTGGCGGGCACGCTGCTCAGCGACGCTCAAGTGCGTGATTTGGCTGACCTGCCGTCGCGCGATGAGCTGATGGCGCAGATGCTCGGCGCGTTCTCCGCGCCGCTCAACGCGCTGGCCTCGATGATGAACAACCTGATCAGTGAAGTGTCGGGCCTCGTCCAAGCGCTGATCGACAAGACGCCGGACGGTCCGGCTTCCGACGAGGCGCCTGCGGCTCGAGCCGGCCAAGCCGATGCCAGCGCGGCCGCGGACGATGCCGCTCCTGAGCCTGAAGGTGCCGCATCCGGCGACCCCAACAGCGATCCATCAGACCCAGCCCAAATAGACCCAGCCCAAATTGAGCCAGCCCAAACTGATACGGAGAACAACCAATGAGCACGTCCACCGAAGAGATCCTCGACGCCATCGGCAACATGACGGTGCTCGAGCTGGTCGAGCTGAAGAAGGCGTTCGAAGAGCGCTTCGACGTCACCGCTGCTGTGGCCGCCCCGATGATGGTGGCCGCCGCCGCTGCGGGCGGTGAGGGCGACGGCGAGGCCGCCGAGGAGGCTGCCGATGAGGTCACCGTCACGCTGACCGCCATCGGCGACAAGAAGGTGCAGGTCATCAAGGAGGTGCGCTCGCTCACCAGCCTGGGTCTCAAGGAGGCCAAGGATCTGGTGGAGGCCGCTCCGAAGCCGGTGCTCGAAGGTGTGCCGAAGGCCGACGCCGACAAGGCCAAGGAGGCCCTCGAAGCCGTCGGCGCCAGCGTCGAGCTGTCCTAGACGCGCGCACGCTTCTCACCGCGCGCCGCGTGTCGCGGTTGTGGCGCCCCGCGTTGCTGGATAGCGTTGCCAAGGCCGTGGCACAGGTGGCCTCCCCATTCGCGCACCCACCAGTCCCCAGCATCGAGGCCCAGCGGTGGGCTCCCTGTTTGCTGCGGACGCCTGCGACTGCGCGCGCGTCCACCCCCTCGTCGCCTGCCGCGGGCAGTCGCCTGTGACCCATCCCGAACAACTGAACCACTAGGAGAGTCCGTTGTCGTCTCGTGTCGGCCGCGAACGCTATTCGTTCGGCAACCTCGACGAAGTCCTGGAACTCCCGGACCTCGTGTCCATCCAGAAAGACTCCTTCCAACGATTCCTCGATGTCGGGCTCGCTGAGACCTTCTCAGACATCAGCCCCATCAGCGACTTCGGCGGGCATCTCCAGCTCGTCTTCTCGTTCGACCCCTACGACGAGGACCTGCGCCCGCCGCCCAAGTTCTCCGTCGAGGAGTGCAAAGAACGCGACATGACCTACTCGGCGCCGATCTTCGTGCGCGCCGAGTTCAAGAACGCCCACACCGGCGAGGTCAAGGCCCAGACCGTGTTCATGGGCGACTTCCCGATGATGACCCCCAAGGGCACATTCATCATCAACGGCACCGAACGGGTGGTGGTGAGCCAGCTCGTTCGCTCACCCGGCGTCATCTTCCAGCCCGGCGAGCGCTACCGGCTGCGGAACATGTCGAAGCATCAGCTGGTGACTGCCACCATTCACCCCTACCGCGGCGAGTGGATCGAGTTCGACGTCGAGCACAAGCCGGGCAAGGACCCCACTGCCGGAAGCAGGGTGGCCCGCAAGCGCCGCCTCAGCATCTTCTCGCTGCTGCGAGCGCTGGGCTACGGCGAAGACCGCCATCCCGGCCTGCTCGAGCGGTTCGTCGAGCACTTCGACTTCCTGGAGCCCCAGTGGGAGAAGGATCGAGACGTTGCGCCCAACCAGCAGGATTCGCTTCTCGAGCTGTACAAGCGGGTCCGTCCCGGTGAAGTGGCTACACCGGATGCCGCGTCCAACTACTTCCAGAATGCGTTCTTCGACGAGCGCCGGTACTCGCTGTCCAAGGTCGGCCGCTACAAGCTGAACCGCAAGCTCGGGCCCGAGCTCGACCGCGTGTCCGAGCTGTTCGGTCTCGACTTCGTCGACGCCGATCATCCCGACGCGCTCGAGCACCCGGAGCTGATCCGTCCCGATCCCGATTCCACGGTGCTCACCCGCAGCGAAGTCCTGGCCACGGCGAGCTACCTGCTGCACCTGGCGAATGCCGAGCCCGGCTACCGCCTGGACGACCAGGATCACTTCGCCAACCGCCGCATTCGCTCCGTCGGCGAGCTGATCCAGAACCAGGTGCGCATCGGTCTCAGCCGCATGGAACGGGTCGTGCGCGAGCGCATGACCACCCAGGACGTCGAGGCCATCACGCCGCAGACGCTGATCAACATCCGCCCCGTCGTGGCGGCCACCAAGGAGTTCTTCGGCACCAGCCAGCTCAGCCAGTTCATGGATCAGGTGAACCCGCTGTCGGGCCTCACCCACCGCCGCCGCCTGTCCGCGCTCGGTCCTGGCGGCCTGTCGCGGGAACGAGCCGGTTTCGAGGTGCGCGACGTCCACTTCAGCCACTACGGCCGCATGTGCCCCATCGAGACGCCGGAAGGTCCGAACATCGGCCTGATCGGCGCGCTGGCCACCTTCGCCCGTGTCAACGAGTTCGGCTTCATCGAGTCGCCCTACCGCGTCATCTCCGACGGCAAGGCCACCAGCGAGGTGCGGTACCTGACCGCGGACGAGGAAGAGGAGTTCGTGGTTGCGCAGGCCAACGCGCCGCTCAACCCGGACGGATCGTTCCGCAATCCCCGCGTGCTCGTGCGCAAGAGCCCCCAGGGCGCCAGCCTGGAGGATCTCCGGCTGCAGATGGAGCGCGACACCTACTTCGCCGCCACCACCGAGATCAGCTACGTGCCGGCATCGGAAGTCCAGCTCATGGACGTCTCGCCGAAGCAGATCGTGTCGGTGGCCACGGCGCTCATCCCGTTCCTCGAGCACGACGACGCCAACCGGGCACTCATGGGCGCCAACATGCAGCGCCAGGCGGTGCCGCTGCTGCGGGCCGAAGCCCCCTATATCGGCACCGGCATCGAAGGCCTCGCCATGGCCGACGCCGCCGAAATGGTGCTAGCGGAACTCGAAGACGACAAGGGCGAGCGCCAGGGCGTCGGAGGCGAAGTCACCGAAGTCGCCGGCGACTGCATCGTCATTGACGGAGACGACGGCAAGCGGCACGAATTCCCGCTGCTCAAGTTCCGGCGCTCCAACCAAGACACGTGCATCAACCAGCGGGCACTCGTTCGCGTCGGCGATCGCGTGGAGCCTCAGGCCGTCATCGCGGACGGACCCTCCACCGATCACGGCGAGTTGGCGCTGGGCAAGAACCTCCTCGTGGCCTACATGGCCTGGGAGGGCTACAACTACGAGGACGCCATCATCCTGTCGGAGCGTCTGGTGAAGGACGACGTGCTCACGTCGATCCACATTCACGAGTACGAGATCGACGCCCGCGACACCAAGCTGGGTCCCGAGGAGATCACCCGGGACATCCCGAACCTGGCCGATGACATCCTCGCCGACCTCGACGAGCAGGGCATCGTGCGCATCGGCGCCGAAGTCGAGCCAGGCGCGGTGCTGGTGGGCAAGGTCACGCCCAAGGGCGAGACCGAGCTCACGCCCGAGGAACGGCTGCTGCGTGCCATCTTCGGCGAGAAGGCCCGAGAGGTGCGCGACACCTCGCTCAAGGTGCCTCACGGCGAGAACGGCGTCGTCACCGACATCCGGGTGTTCAGCCGCGACGCCGACGACGAGCTGCCGCCTGGCGTGAACCAGCTTGTGCGCGTGTACGTGGCCCAGAAGCGCAAGATCAGCGTGGGCGACAAGCTCGCTGGGCGTCACGGCAACAAGGGCGTGATCTCGAAGATTCTCCCCACCGAGGACATGCCCTACCTGGCCGACGGCACACCGGTCGACATCATCCTGAGCCCGCTGGGGATACCGAGCCGCATGAACGTCGGCCAGGTGCTCGAAGCACATCTGGGCTACGCAGCGCGCTGGGGCTGGGAGGCCACCGACGAGAGCGGCAAGCCCGAGATGATCGGCAAGGAGCCGGTCAGCAACACGGCGCGCAAGACCCGCCCCACCACCGAGCCGTCGGTGTTCATTGCGACGCCGGTGTTCGACGGGGCGCGCTGGGACGAGGAAGAAGCTGCCGGGCGGCATCCCACCATCCAGCAGACCCTCGAAAAGCTGCGGCCCGAGTCGGTGACCGGCGAACGCCTGATGACCCGCTCAGGCAAGACGGTGCTCTTCAACGGGCGCACCGGCGAGGCCTACGACGAGCCGATCATGGTCGGCTACAGCTACATCTTGAAGCTGGCACACCTGGTCGACGACAAGATCCACGCTCGCTCGACGGGGCCCTATTCGATGATCACCCAGCAACCGCTGGGCGGCAAGGCGCAATTCGGCGGCCAGCGCTTCGGCGAGATGGAGGTCTGGGCGCTTGAGGCGTACGGCGCCGCCTACTGCCTGCAGGAGCTGCTCACCATCAAGTCCGACGACGTGCTGGGCCGGGTGCGCGTGTACGAGGCGATCGTCAAAGGCGAGAACATCCCTGAGCCCGGCATTCCCGAGAGCTTCAAGGTGCTCATCAAGGAAATGCAGGCGCTCTGCCTCAACGTCGAGGTCATGTCGACCGCCGGGCAGCAGATCGACATCGCCGGCCTCGACGAGGACGTGTTCCGCGCCGAGGAATCGCTCGGCATCGACATCAGCCGGCCCGAACGCGGCACTGATGAAGAGGACGAGCTGCGTCGCCAGCAGCGCATCTAAGCGGCGTCACCCAACGACACAGCCACGACGACAAGGGCTAGGCACTCAGCATGATCGATTCAGAACGCAAGTTTGACGTCAACAACTTCTCTGACATCCGGATCGGCCTCGCGACCGCCGATGCCATCCGCACATGGTCCAACGGCGAGGTCCGCAAGCCGGAGACCATCAACTACCGCACGCTCAAGCCCGAGAAGGACGGCTTGTTCTGCGAGAAGATCTTCGGTCCCACCAAGGACTGGGAGTGCGGCTGCGGCAAGTACAAGCGCGTCCGGTTCAAGGGCATCATCTGCGAGCGCTGCGGCGTGGAAGTCACCCGTTCCAAGGTGCGCCGCGAACGCATGGGCCACATCGAGCTGGCAGCCCCTGTGGTGCACATCTGGTACCTGCGGGGCACCCGCTCATGGCTGGCGTACTTCTTGACTGGCCTCGAGCCCCGTCAGGAGCTGAAGGCCAAGGCGCTGGAACGCGTCATCTACTTCGCTGCGAACCTGGTCACCAAGGTCGACAGCGAGAAGCTGCATGCCGACCTGCCGCGGCTCGAAGCCGAGAAGGCTGAAGAGCTCGACGTCATCGACGAGGAGCTCGCCGAGCGTCGTGCGGAGCGGCTCGCCGAACTCGAGAACGAGCTGAAGCAACTCGAGGCCGAGGATGCCAAGGAACGCGAGCTGCGGTCGGCCCAGCGCGAATCCGAGCGTGACCTCGATGCCATTGACGAAGAGGCCAACGAGGAGAAAGACCTCACCGAGCGCGCTTTCGCGGCGCTGCGCGATCTGCACGAGCGGATGATCGTGGACGACGAGGATCTCTGGCGCGAGCTGGAGGACCGCTACGGCCAGTACTTCGAGGGCGGCATGGGCGCCGAGGCCATCGCGCAGCTCATGGCCAACATGGACTTCGACGTCGAAGAGGCCGAGCTGCGTGCGGCCATCGAGGCGTCCGACGGGCGTCGGCCTTTGTCGGCCCAGCGCAAGCAGAAGGCGATCAAGCGCCTCAAGATCCTGAGCGCGTTCAACCGGCGAGACGAGCACGGGCGCCGCATCAACGACCCACGGGCGATGATTCTCGACGCGGTGCCGTGCATCCCGCCCGACCTGCGCCCCATGGTGCAGCTCGACGGCGGCCGCTTCGCGACGTCCGACCTGAATGATCTCTACCGACGTGTCATCAACCGCAACAACCGGCTGAAGCGCCTGCTGGACCTGCGGGCACCCGAGATCATCGTCAACAACGAGAAGCGCATGCTGCAAGAGGCGGTGGATGCGCTGTTCGACAACGGCCGAAGGGGCCGTCCTGTGACAGGCCCCGGCAATCGGGCGCTGAAGTCGCTGTCGGACATGCTCAAGGGCAAGCAGGGTCGCTTCCGCCAGAACCTGCTCGGCAAGCGCGTGGACTACTCGGGCCGCTCGGTCATCGTTGCGGGCCCCACGCTGCGCCTGCACCAGTGCGGGCTGCCCAAGCTGATGGCGCTCGAGCTGTTCAAGCCGTTCGTCATGAAGCGGCTGGTCGACTCGGAGATTGCGCAGAACATCAAGTCGGCCAAGCGGATGGTCGAGCGCCGCCGCGCCGACGTCTGGGACGTGCTCGAGGACGTCATCAAAGAGCACCCGGTGCTGCTGAACCGGGCGCCCACGCTGCACCGGCTGGGCATCCAGGCCTTCGAGCCGCTGCTGGTGGAGGGCAAGGCGATCCAGATCCATCCGCTCGTGTGCGCCGCTTTCAACGCCGACTTCGACGGCGACCAGATGGCCGTGCACCTGCCGCTGTCCTCGGAGGCACAGGCAGAGGCACGGGTGCTGATGCTGTCGGCCAACAACCTCCTGAGCCCCGCAGATGGCCGGCCGATGACGGTGCCCAACCTGGACATGCTCATCGGCAGCTACTACCTGACGGAGGCGACCGGCCCGGACAGCGATGACAGCAGCGATGACCAGGCCGGCAAGCCGGTCTTCCGCCACCTGCATCAGATCGAGCAGGCGCTCGACCTCGGCCACCTCAAGCTGCACCAGCTCATCGAGTGGCGCATCGATCAGCTCAGCGATGGCAACGGCAGCTACACGCCCACGACGCCAGGCCGTGCGCTGTTCAACGCTGCGCTCCCCGACGACTTCGAGTACGTGAACCGGCCCGTGCGCAAGGGCGACATGGGCCGCATCGTGCGCGCCCTGTCCGACAACTACTCCACGAGCGAGATTGCCGTCAGCCTCGACCACATCAAGGACCTCTGCTACGAGTACGCCAGCCGCTCGGGCTTGACGATCTCGGTCGACGATGTGAGCACTCCGCCCAACAAGGCGGAGATCCTCGAACGCCACGAGGGCGAGGCGGAGCGAGTCGAGACCCAGTTCCGGCGCGGCATCATCACCGACGGCGAGCGGCGGCAGAAGGAAGTGGAGATCTGGACTGATGCCACCGAAGAGGTGCGTCGCTCGCTGGAAGGCGAGATGTCGCGCACCACGTTCAACCCGATCGGCATGATGGTCGGCTCCGGCGCACGCGGGAACATGATGCAGGTGCGCCAGATTGCCGCCATCCGCGGGTTGGTCGCCAATCCTCGCGGCGACATCATCCCGCGCCCCATCAAGTCGTCGTACCGCGAGGGCTTGGCCACTCTGGAGTACTTCATCTCCACGCCCGGCGCACGCAAGGGCCTGGTCGACACGGCACTGCGCACGGCCGACTCGGGCTACCTGACCCGCCGGCTCGTCGATGTCGCCCAAGAGCTCATCATCAACAGCGAGATTCCCTTCGACCGGCCCGGTCCGGTGAATGGGCTGTGGATCGAGGACGTCGTCCCGGACGGACCGGACAAGCGCACCCATCTCGACACGAGGCTGTTCAGCCGCTGCCTCGCGGCGGAAGTGACGCTCAGCGACGGCACCGTGCTCGAGGCCGGACGGCTGGTCGGCGAGGACGAGCTGATCGCGCTGCGCGACGACCCTGACGTCACGCGGGTCCGTGTGCTGTCCCCGCTCACCGACGACTCCGAGTTCGGCGTGTCGGCCATGGCCTACGGCGGATCGCTGGCCACCGGCAAGCTCATTGAGGTTGGCGAGGCGGTCGGCGTGATCGCTGCCCAGTCAATCGGCGAGCCGGGCACGCAGCTGACCATGAGGACGTTCCACACTGGCGGTGTCATCGGCGGCGAGAACATCGCCGGCGGTCTGCCCCGCGTGGTCGAGCTGTTCGAAGCTCGTACGCCGCGCGGCAAGGCCGTGCTGGCCCGCCGTTCGGGTGTGGTGCGCATCGGCGAGGACGACGGTCGGGGACGCCAGATCGATGTGATCGGCGATGACGGCTCCGAGGACACCTACACGGTTCCGTCCATGTCGCGGCTCGCGGTGACCGACGGGCAGGACATCCGCGCCGGCGACCCGCTCGTCGACGGTCCGCGCGACCCCAAGGAGCTCATCGAGATCCGCGGCGTGCGCGAGACCCAGCAGTACCTCGTCTCCGAGGTGCAGAAGGTGTACCGCGAGCAGGGCGTGTCGATCCATGACAAGCACATCGAGCTGATCATCCGCCAGATGACCCGGCGGGTGCTCGTCGGCGAGCAGGGCGACTCGCCGTTCCTGCCCGGCGAACAGGTCGACCAGCGGAACTACCGCGAAGCCAACCGCGAGCTGGTGGCCCAGAGCCGTCGGCCCGCCGAGGGCCGCCCGATCATCATGGGCATCACGAAGGCATCGCTCGCGACCGAGTCGTGGCTCTCGGCTGCTTCCTTCCAGGAGACGACCCGCGTGCTGACCGAGGCGGCCATCGAGTCGCGTCGCGACAGCTTGAAGGGCCTCAAGGAGAACATCATCATCGGCAAGCTGATTCCGGCCGGCACCGGTCAGGACGTGTATCGCAACATCGACACGATCGCCCCCGAATACGAGCCGATGGAGTTCTGGTCGTCCGAGGATGCCCAGGACCCGGCCGCGTGGCTGGCGTCGATCGGCGGCGATCCTGATGCCGACGAGGCAAGTCTTGACGAGAGCGTCGCGTCATTCACCGACGCCAGCTGAGCGGTTGTCGTGTTGGGGCGCGCTGCCTAGCCTTCATAGCCGGTTTCGGCGCGCTGCCGGGTGGGGCATTGCGCAGATCTGCCCGACTCCTGCCGGTCGACCTGTTCGCTGGCAGCCTGTCCCACTGACAGCCCCGGCTCGCAGGGGTCTCCCAACTCACTGAGGTTCTGGTGCCCACGATCCAGCAGCTGGTCCGCAAGGGCCGAAAGTCCAAGCCGACGAAGGTGCGCACGCCCGCGTTGAAGGGTTCGCCACAACGGCGCGGGGTTTGCACCCGCGTGTACACGCACACGCCGAAGAAGCCGAATTCGGCCCTGCGCAAGGTCGCCCGTGTGCGTCTCACGAGCGGTGTCGAGGTGACCGCCTACATCCCGGGCGAGGGCCACAACCTGCAGGAGCACAGCATCGTTCTGGTGCGCGGCGGCCGGGTCAAGGATCTGCCCGGCGTCCGTTACAAGATCATCCGCGGAGCGCTGGATGCTTCGGGTGTGAACGCTCGGCAGCAGGCACGCTCGCGCTACGGCGCCAAGCGGGAGTCCTGACGTGCCCCGCCGAGGTGCAGCACCCCGCCGCGACATCGCTCCCGACCCCGTCTACGACTCCGCGCTGGTCACCCAGTTCATCAACAAGGTGCTGCGGCGCGGCAAACGCTCGCTGGCCGAGCACATCGTGTACCAAGCGATGGATCTCGTCGGCGAGCGGACCGGCGGCGAGCCGCTCGAGATCCTGAAGCGGGCGGTGGACAACACCAGGCCGCAAGTTGAAGTGAAGAGCCGCCGAGTCGGCGGTGCCACCTACCAGGTGCCCGTCGAGGTGCGCCCGCGCCGCGCCACCGCGCTGGCAATTCGCTGGATCGTGGGCTTCGCCCGCGAGCGCCGTGAGCGCACGATGTCGGAACGACTCGCGAACGAGCTGATGGATGCCTCCAACGGCACCGGCTCGGCTGCCAAGCGGCGTGAGGACACGCATCGCATGGCTGAGGCCAACAAGGCCTTCGCGCATTACCGCTGGTAACGGATCGCTGGCGATCTGATCGGGATATCTGGTCAATTGGGGCAACGCTGAAATGGCTCGAACGCAACCTCTCGACCGCGTCCGCAACATCGGGATCATGGCCCACATCGATGCGGGCAAGACCACGGTGACGGAGCGGATCCTCTACTACACCGGCGTCAACTACAAGATCGGCGAGGTCCACGACGGCGCCGCCACGATGGACTGGATGGAGCAGGAGCAGGAGCGCGGCATCACCATCACCTCTGCCGCCACCACCTGCCACTGGAACGATCACGTCATCAACATCATCGACACGCCGGGCCACGTCGACTTCACCGTCGAGGTGGAGCGCTCGCTGCGGGTGCTCGACGGCGCCGTGGCAGTGTTCGACGGCGTCGCGGGCGTAGAGCCGCAGACCGAGACCGTCTGGCGTCAAGCCGACCGGTACGGCGTGCCGCGGATGTGCTTCATCAACAAGCTGGACCGCACGGGCGCCTCGTTCTTCGGCTCGCTGGCCAGCATCGAGGACCGGCTCACCCCCAACACGGCTGTCCTGCAGCTGCCGATCGGCCTCGAGGCCGACTTCGAAGGCGTGGTGGACCTGGTCGAGATGAACGCTGTGGTGTGGAAAGGCGACGACCTCGGCGCCACCTACGACATTGTCGACATTCCTGCCGATCTGGCCGATCGGGCGTCCGAGTACCGCAGCAAGCTGCTCGAACGGCTCGCCGATGTCGATGAGGACATCATGCTGGCCTACCTCGAAGGCGAAGAGGTCGATGGCGACACGATCCGGCGGGCGATCCGGCAGGGCACTGTCGACGGCCAGATCGTGCCGGTGCTTACCGGCAGCGCGTTCAAGAACAAGGGCGTGCAGCCGCTGCTCGACGCCGTCACGATGTACCTGCCCGCGCCGGTGGACATCCCGGCAATTGCGGGCCGCTCGACGAATGGCAAGGACGATCTGGAGCGCAAGCCGAGCGACGAAGAGCCGTTCTCGGCGCTGGCGTTCAAGATCATGACCGACCCTCACGTCGGCAAGCTCACCTATTTTCGGGTGTACAGCGGCAAGTTCGAGCGCGGCGGCCAGGTGCTCAACACCACCACGGGCAATCGCGAGCGCATCGGGCGCATCCTGCAGATGCACGCCAACAACCGCGAAGACCGGGACGACATCGGCACTGGCGACATCGTCGCGGGCATCGGTCTGAAGAACACTCGCACGGGCGACACGCTGTGCGATTCGTCGAAGCCGATTGTGCTCGAACAGCTTGACTTCCCCGACCCGGTCGTGCACGTCGCTGTCGAGCCCAAGTCCAAGGGCGACCAGGACAAGCTGGGCAAGGCGCTCACGGCGCTCAGCGAGGAAGACCCCACCTTCCAGGTCAAGACCGACGACGAGACGGGCCAGACCGTGATCTCAGGCATGGGCGAGCTGCACCTCGAGGTGCTGGTGGACCGGATGCTGCGGGAGTTCAAGGTGGACGCCTCGATCGGCAAGCCGCAGGTGGCCTACCGCGAGACGATCACGTCGCCGGTTGACAAATTCGAGTACCGCCACATCAAGCAGACCGGCGGCTCGGGTCAGTACGCAGTGGTGGTCATCAATCTGCGCCCGTCTGAGCCCGGCGAGGGATACGTCTTCGAGGACAGCATCCGCGGTGGCGTGATCCCGCGCGAGTACATCTCGTCGGTCGATGCTGGCCTGCAGTCGTCGCTGGAGAACGGCCCGCTGGCCGGCTTCCCGCTGGTGGACGTGGCCGTCGACCTGATCGACGGCAACCATCACGACGTGGACTCTTCGGAGATGGCCTTCAAGATCGCCGGCACGATGGCCATGCGCGATGCAGCGAGGCTGGCACGGCCCGTCCTGCTGGAGCCGGTCATGTCGGTGGAGGTCGTCACGCCCGAGCACTACATGGGCGACGTCATCGGCGATCTCAACTCACGGCGCGGTCGGGTCGGGCAGATGGAGCTGCGCGGCGTGAATCAGGTGATCGACGCCAAGGTGCCGCTGTCGGAGATGTTCGGCTACGCCAATGACCTCCGGTCCCGCACCCAGGGCCGCGCGACCTACAGCATGCAATTCGACAACTACGAGCAGGTGCCGTCCAGCATCGCCGAGGAGATCATCAAGCGCATCCGCGGCGAATGACCCGAGCCGCTGCTGGCGGGCCGCAGTCGGCTTCCGTTTGCGGTCATGCGGCCCTTTCCATTGGAACTGGGCCACGGCATCCCTAGCCTCACACCGTTCAGAACCTTGAAGAAACAAAGAAAACAGGCATCCCTGCACCTCACTCACCCCTGATAGGCGAGCAGAACCCCGAAAGGCGGGCACGACATGGCAAAAGAGCGTTTCGAGCGGACCAAGCCTCACGTCAACGTGGGCACGATGGGCCACATCGACCACGGCAAGACGACACTGACGGCTGCCATCACGCGCGTGCTGTCCGAACAGTTCGGCGGCCAGGCGACGGCCTTCGACGAGATCGACAAGGCCCCCGAGGAGCGTGAGCGCGGCATCACGATCTCCATCGCGCACGTCGAGTACGAGACGGCGAACCGGCACTACGCGCACGTCGACATGCCCGGTCACGCCGACTACATCAAGAACATGATCACCGGCGCCGCCCAGGTGGACGGCGCCGTCCTGGTGGTGTCCGCCGCTGACGGCCCGATGCCCCAGACCCGTGAGCACGTGCTGCTCGCCCGCCAGGTCGGCGTGCCCTACATCGTGGTCGCCCTCAACAAGGTCGACATGGTCGACGACGAGGAGCTGCTCGAGCTCGTGGAGCTCGAAGTACGCGAGCTGCTCAGCGAGTACGGGTTCCCCGGCGACGACGTTCCGGTGGTCCGAGTCTCCGCGCTGAACGCGCTGGAGGGCGACGCGGCCGCTGCCGAGCAGATCGTCGAGCTGATGAACGCGGTCGACGAGTACGTGCCCGAACCCGAGCGCGACACTGACCGCCCCTTCCTGATGCCGATCGAGGACGTCTTCTCGATCACCGGCCGCGGCACCGTGGTGACCGGCAAGATCGAGCAGGGCATCATCAACAGCGGCGACGAGGTCGAGATCGTGGGCATCCGCGAGACGCAGACCACCACGGTGACCGGCGTCGAGATGTTCCGCAAGATCCTCGATCAGGGCCAGGCGGGCGACAACGTCGGCCTGCTGCTGCGCGGCACCGGCAAGGACGAGGTGGAGCGCGGCCAGGTCTGCACCCGCAAGGGCGCGATCACTCCGCACACCAAGTTCGAGGCGCAGGTGTACGTGCTGACCAAGGACGAGGGCGGCCGCCACAAGCCGTTCTTCTCGAACTACCGGCCGCAGTTCTACTTCCGCACCACCGACATCACCGGCGTGGTCGACCTTCCCGCAGGCACCGAGATGTGCATGCCAGGCGACAACACCGAGATGACCGTCGAGCTGATCAACCCGATCGCGATGGACGAGGGTTTGCTCTTCGCCATCCGCGAGGGCGGGCGCACCGTCGGTTCCGGCCGGGTGACGAAGATCCTTCAGTAGCGGTCAGGCCCGCAGCAGTTACGCCCCAGCGCAGTTAGGCAGCGACATGGCAGCACCTCGGATCCGAATGCGGCTCAAGGCCTACGACCACGAGATCGTGGACCAGTCGGCACAGAAGATCACTGAGACCGTGCTGCGCACCAACGCCAAGGTGCGTGGACCGGTGCCGCTGCCGACCGAGAAGCATCGCTACACGGTCGTGCGGTCCCCCCACAAGGACAAGGACTCGCGCGAGCACTTCGAGATGCGCATCCACAAGCGCCTCATCGACGTGATCGATCCCACCGACAAGACGGTCGACTCGCTCCAGCGGCTCGACCTGCCTGCCGGCGTCGAGATCGAGCTCAAGGTCCAGCCCTAGCGCACTCGCTCCGTTTCTGTGGCAGGTGCGGCTCTGGCGCTGCTTCAGCCTGCTATTTCTCACAGTTTCCTGGACCCGAAGTTCAACTTGCATCCAAGTTGCATTGACGGCAACGAACACGAGCTCCGGAACCTCGGTTGATTCCGCGCTGGCTCGGAGACAAGCTCGGCTTCTCGCATCAACGGCGATAGAACTTCTGAAATAGTTCAGGTATGGTGCTCGTATGTCGGTCGTCGAGCGGACATTCTCAGAATTCTTGCGTCACCCCAACGAGGTGGTGGCAGAGCTCGAAGAACACGATGTCGTCCTCCGTCGTAGAAACGCGCCCGCGCTTCGGCTGTGTCGGGCCGACCGCGATGTCGCGCGTTCGGACGCGTTTGAGGCATTCGCTCGGATGCTCCGAAACCTCGCTGCGCACAGTCCGGTTGCATTCGGGGCAGCGCTAGGTGAGGCCTATCCCTGGGTGAAGTACTTGCCCCGTAACGAGCGCGAGCAGTTTGCGCAGGAATTGACTTACGAGCTCTTGGCTGCGGTTTCTGTCGGGGTATTTGAGCCCGTGGCTCTGCTTGTGGATGCGTGGAGGGCCACTGCCGAGGTGTACGCCGACCCCGAGTTGTTGCGCCAGCTTTCGGAACCAATCGAGGTGTCGCACGGCGGCCCGGTTCCGTATCCGACTGACTGAATCCGGCTGGCGAAGTATCTTGCCGAGACGCCGAGAACGTGTTGCGCCGCCGCCGCGAGCGGACGGCTGGGATTGCCGCTTCGCGAACAATGATGCGGCGAAGGGCTGGGAACAGGTTTCCTCGGCTGCGCCAGGTAACGCCCGGAGCGCGTGGGAGCGGATCACGAAGGAACCGCGGCGCCGGGATACTCGTCAGAAGCCGCTCCAAGGACAGCTCGCCAGCCGTTCGGTGAACGGCGTCGAGATGGAGCAGTGGCAGTACGAAGTCACTGCTGGCGGTCGCATCTGGTACTGCATCGACGACGCCCAGCGAACGGTCTGGTTGACGGTCGCAAGTACAGGCCATCCGAAGGCCACCGAATAGCCAGGCCCCAGCGATGAACGGACGAACGGGTACGGCGATGATCGCAGCGCAGCCAGAGCCGGTACCTGCGATCGTTACGGGCGAGCAAGCCTCTCGCTCGCATGCACAACCCGGTTTCCTTCGCGACCGAGCACTTGGCTCAACAGCTTCCTACCCGTCCTGATCAGTATCGATGCAACGCCCAGCAGGATCCACTCGAGTGAGCCGACCGAAAACGGTATTGGTTGTGCTGCTGGTTGCCGCCGTGGGAGTAGCGGGCCTGCTATTGGGTATGCAACTCGAGGGTGGCAACGCAGACAGTCCAACCGAGATTGACCCGATGCCAGCCACGGAAGCTGCACTTGCGACCAGTACCGCGTCCATGGCTGAAGAGATCCCAACCGAAACCATCGAACCGCCCTCGACCACGGCGACGGACCCATCGGTGACGTTGGCGCCGACTACATCGCTGACGCCGACGACGACGGCCGATCGCGCGGCAAGGGAGGCCGCAGAGCTTGCAGCCCGTCGGGAGGCAGAGCGCGAGGAAGCTGCCCTACGCGCTGAGGAAGAAGCACGACGAACCAAGGAGGAGGCGCGAGCGCGGGCCGAGCATGAGCAGAAGTTCGAGGTTTGCTCGGAACTCGCAGCGGAGTGGAGCGATGCCAAGAGCAAGATGCTGAACGACGCGGTCATACATGCCACCGACTATTCGTCTTCAGACCCTCAGGTGCTGAGGGCGTTCTATGCCCGTTCCCTCAGCAATCGATTGGAGTGGGCCCGTTTGGCCGGAGCCATCCTCGATTCACCGGACTGCCAAGACGTCCTGACCAGTGGTGAACACGATCAGATAAGATTGGATTTCGAGGAAGCCGTCGCGTCGATCGAGGACACCCGGCAATCGTGTAGGTCCAGTTTCCTGACGCACTTGCTCAGCGGCGGGTCCATTCCTGAGTTCTGCAAGTAACGGCACGACGATTCCGTCGCAACCCGGCGCAGGAGAACTGATGCGCCAGTCAAGTTTCGAAACGACGGGCGCTCCACTAACGAGCCCGTCCAAGTGAGCATCGGAATCGAGGGTGTCTTCGAACCGGTTAGCGCTAGATGGATGAGCGATTGGCTGTTGACGGCACCGGCACTTCAAGTTCAAGGCGCTGCGTAGCACTGGTCGTGAGCTACGGGGTCGATGGGCGTCAGCAAGACGGTGACGGCTTGCGGTCTTCCGACCGAGTCAAATTCCATACAGCGCATCCTCATCCGCGTCCGGGTCGATCGCACGAAACACGACGATCTCGGCGTTGTCCCCCGATCCCGCTGCATACGCCCCCGTGGAATCGCTGTAGTCCGGTTTGCGAGATGTGCTTTGGAAGTGCTTGCGAATCAGATTTTCGAAAGCACGAGGTGCGTCTCTTCCAGCAACGGTCAAGATGCGACGCCGACCGTTTGTTTCGGAAATGTCGGCGACCCACATCGTTCGTGCATCAAGCAGCTCCGAAACTCCGCAGCCGAGCCGATCTGGCACCGTGGCCAGCATGTCCAGAGCGCCAGCGTCGATCGATGGCTTCGATGGAGTCTCAACGTGCATATGTCGGTGTGCGATCTTCGCGGCCGCCCGGAGTAAGTCGGCGAGCGAGACGGACACAGACTCCGCGTCTGTGGTTTCGATCTTGGTGCTTGCGAGCGAAGCAGCGGCACCTGATGGATCTACCTCGTTGACCCACATGATCAGGAGGCGGGCCGCGACTCCCACTACGGCGGGATGCCACGTGCCACCGCTTGCCACAGCAAGATCTGCTGCGTCGCGTAGCTGTCGATAAAGCAAGACACGGCCGAGCGCATCGAATCGCGCCATCTCGACGGCAGTTCGCGCATCGGAGCGCACCGCCGCGAGGTGACTCGCCTCGATCAGCGCTACTTCGAGTTCGGCGTCTTCGTCACGGCGCTCAAACGCGTCATGCGTCGTTTCCTGCGGGTCATAACCCAGATAGTCGGCTTCGATGGCCTCGTAGTCGTCGTAGCCGTATTCGTCTGTGTCGTAGACGAACTCTTCCAAGCTCCAGTTCTGACGTTGCCAGCGCTCGTCACTCAGGTCAATGTCGTGCTCTTGCATACAGATCACACCGTCTATCGCGTGGGCGGCGTTGGCCGTGACTCAGCCGCCCGCAAGCGGGCGGACTAAGTACACCTCTGAGGTGTCGGTGAGTTCCTCGAGCCAGGGGTCGGGGATGATCTCGCCGTCGATAGCGACTGCGGTGGACGACGTCTCGACGAGGTGCGCGTTGAGTGATGGGAACAGCTCTGCGAGTTGCCGCACCAGGTCGCGCACGTTCGCCGCTTCGATGGTGACCTCAGGCGTCCCGCCGGTGTGCTGGCGCTGGTCGGTCGAGAAGTGAACGACCGCCATCGAGTTGCCCCGACGAAATGCCTCAGCGGCTTCGGGTTGCGATCAGCTCTCGGCGTCGGTCAGTGCCTGCAGCACTCGCGGCGGCGAAAGCGGCAGGTCGCTGATGCGCACCCCCGTGGCGTCGGCCACGGCATTGGCCATCACCGGCAACGGCGGCACGATGCCCACCTCGCCCACGCCGCGCACCCCATAGGGGTGCGACGGGTTCGGAACCTCCACGATGCAGGTTTCGATCATGGGCAGATCTGACGCCACCGGGATGCGGTAGTCGAGGAACCCCGGGTTCTCGAGGTTGCCATCGTCGGAGTAGATGTACTCCTCGTTGAGTGCCCAGCCGATGCCCTGCACCACGCCGCCCTGCATCTGACCTTCGACGTAGCTGGGATGAATCGCTGTGCCGGCGTCCTGGGCGGTGGTGTAGCGCTCGACGGTGACGCGGCCCGTTTCCTGGTCAACCGACACGTCGGCTACCTGAACTGAGAAAGCCGGGCCGGCGCCCCGGGCGTTCAGCGATGCCGTGGCACCCAGCGGTCCGCCGGTGCGCTTGGCATTGCCGGTGATGGCAGCCAGCGTCAGCGGCTCCTGCTCGCCGGGCCCGTGCACGGCCGAGCCGTCCACCCACTCGACCTCTTCCACATCGCAATCCCACGTCTTGGCCGCACGCTT
The DNA here is from genome assembly GCF_965208925.1 of Candidatus Poriferisodalis sp. GTDB lineage: Bacteria > Actinomycetota > Acidimicrobiia > Acidimicrobiales > Poriferisodalaceae > Poriferisodalis. Next base: position 1,339,797 of record NZ_OZ242364.1, read on the forward strand.
GCGCAACTGCTCCTTGAGATCGCGGCAGGCTTCCACGACGGCCATGCCAGTGGCAAAGGTGGCGCGGCTGCCCTCGGTGACATCGGTGAAGCCGACCACCTCGGTGTCGCCCACGACGGGCTGGATCAGGTGCACATCGAGGCCCAGTTCCTCGGCGGCCATCAGCGCCATCGATGCCCGGCTGCCGCCGATGTCGGGGCTGCCGGTGATCACCGTGGCGGTGCCGTTCTCGTTCAGGTTCACCGTTGCGCTCGACGCCTCGCCGATGTTGAACCAGAAGCCGCTGGCCACACCGCGGCCCTGCCCTTCGGGCAGCTCCGACTGGTAGTGATCGCTGTCGCGGATCGCTTCGAGGCACTCGCGCAGGCCGATCATCGGCCACTTGGGTCCGTACGGCGTCGGGTCGCCTTGCGAGGGGCAGTTCTGGATGCGGAGGTCGAGCGGGTCCATGCCGACACGCTCCGCGATCTCGTCGACCACCGAATCCATGGCGAATGCTGCTGCGGGTGCCGAGGGGGCTCGGTAGGCCACGTTGACCGGCCGGTTGAGCACCACATCAAAGCCCTCGACGTAGAGGTGATCGAGCGTGTAGGCCGATACGACGCACATGCAGCCGAGCATCGCGGCAATGCCTTGGAAGGCCCCATTCTCGTATGCCAGCCACGCCTTCGCCGTGGTGATCGTGCCGTCGTCGCGGGCGCCGACCTTCATCTTGATGATCGCCCCCGGGGCGGGACCGGTTGCCCGGAACACGTCCTCGCGGCTCATCACGATCTTGACCGGGCGGCCGGCTTTCGTCGACAGCAGCGCCGCAACCGGCTCGATGTAGATGGTGGTCTTGCCGCCGAAGCCGCCGCCGATCTCGGCCGGGATCACCTTGATGCGCGACGTGTCCCAGCCCAGCACCGTGGCAGTCGACGACCGCACCATGAAGTGGCCCTGCGACGAGGCCCAGATGACGGCCTTGCCTTCCTGGTCGCAGTCGACGACGCAGGCGTGCGGCTCGATGTAGCCCTGATGCACTGCCTGGGTAGAGAACTCCCGCTCGATCACGATGTCGGCCTCGCCGAACCCCTGCTCGACATCGCCTCGCTCGTACACGGTGCGCGCCGCGACGTTCGACGGCTCGGTGGGTCGCGGCTCGACACCGCGCGTGAACAGGTTGTCGTGCAGCACCGGTGCGTCGTCGGCCATCGCATCGGAGATGTTCAGCACGTGGGGCAGCAGCTCGTAGGTGACCTCGATGGCCTCGGCGGCTGCCTTGGCCTCGCGGCGGGTGGACGCTGCCACCGCAGCCACGGCATGGCCGCTGTACAGCACCGTGTCGCGTGCGATGACCGTGCACATCAGGTTGCGCGTGGCGCCCTTGGGCGGTGCTTCGGGGAAGTCGGCTCCGGTGACCACCGCTTTCACGCCGGGCATCGCCTCGGCGGCTGAGGTGTCGATCGAAACGATCCGCGCGTGGGGATGCGGCGAGCGCAGGATGTGCCCGTACAGCATTCCCGGCAGGTTCAGGTCGGCCGCATAGCGGGCCTTGCCGGCGACCTTGTCGAGTCCGTCGTGGCGGACGGGGCGGGTGCCGACCCAGCGGTATCCGCTTGCGCCATTGCCATTGGTCCCGGTGCTAGCGGGAGCTTCAGTAGTGCTCATGTTCTGGTGTCTTTCTGCGATGTCGAGCGAATCTCAATCAGCCGATGTCAATCAGGCTGGGGTACGGATCTGGACGGCGGCCTCGAGCACCGAGCGGACGATCTTGTCGTACCCGGTGCAGCGGCACAGGTTGCCGGCGAGCGCGTAGCGCACTTCGGTCTCGGTGGGGTCGGGGTTCTCGTCGAGCAGTGCCTTGGCGGCGATGAGGAACCCGGGCGTGCAGATGCCGCATTGCAGCGCGGCTCCTTCGAGGAAGCACTGCTGCAGCGGGTGCAGCTCATCTGCGCTGGCGAGACCCTCGCACGTGGTGATGGCGGCGCCGTCGGCCTCGGGGGCGAAGATCAGACAGGCACACTGCAGGCGGCCGTTCATGATGACCGAGCAGGCACCGCAGTCGCCGGTGCCGCAACCTTCCTTGGCCCCGATCAGGCCCAGCTCGTCTCGCAGGGCATTGAGCAGCGATTCGCCGTCTTCGGTCAGAAAGTCGACGGCGTCGCCGTTGACCTCGCAGTTCACATGGGTGCGGCTCATCAGGACGCTCCGTTCTGTCCGTTGCGTGTGCGGATCCGGTCGGCGGCAATGCCGGCGGCTCGACGGGTGAGCACGCCGGCGACCTGGCGCCGGTAGCTGATCGTGCCCCGCTTGTCGTCGATGGGATTGCAGGCGTCGCTGGCGGCTGCGGCTGCGGCGGCCAGCGCTGCGTCGTCGAGGCTGCTGCCCACGAGCGCCGCCTCTGCGGCAGGCACCCGCACGACGGTGGGCGCAACCGCTCCGAGCGCGACGGCAGCCGCGCTCACATCGCCGCTGTCGTCCAGCGTGAGCCGGACGCCGGCACCCACCACGGCGATGTCCATCTCGGTGCGAGGGATGAGTCGCAGGTAGGCATCGGAGGTACCGCCGGCCGGCCGGGCGAGCTCGAAGCACACCACGATCTCGTCATGTGCCAGCGACGTCTGGCCGGGTCCCGTCACCACGTCGGCGACGGGCACCCGTCGCTCGCCGTCAGCGGCTGCGATCACGGCGACCGCATCGTTCACGACGAGGGCAGGCACTGAGTCGGCAGCGGGGGAGGCGTTGCAGAGGTTTCCGCCGAGGCTGGAGCGGTTCTGGATCTGGTCCGACCCGATCAGTCCGGCAGCCTCGGTCAGGCCTGGGAAGTCGGCAGCAAAGGCGGCGTTGGACGTCAGCGCCGAGCTGGGGGCCGCAGCACCCACCTGCCAGGTGTCGCCGTCGAGGCTCACTGACATGAGGCGATCGATCTTCTTGAGGTCGATCACCATCGACGGCTCAGGCCGCCCGGCGCGCATCTGCGGCACGACGTCGGTTGCGCCGGCGAACACGATGGCATCGGCATCTCCGGCCAGCAGTGTCCTCGCCTCGTCAATGGTGGTCGGCGCGGCATATTTCATGCGGATAGCTCCCGATCCGTTGGGTGTTGCGTCATGTGTCGACGCACCGTCTCCCGGCGGTTGCGTCGCTCGCGCCGCCTGCGGGTGACGGCGCACACGGCAGCGGACGTTAGTTGCGCTGAGCCGTGCTCGTCGCGTTAGCCATCGTCGCCGGTGTCCCGGGTGACTGCTGCCTCTGGCAAACGAGCGAAGAACCGCCGCTGACGAGCGGCAATCATGTGGTGCCGCAGCGACATCCGTTGACGAACCGAGGAGCGGGTCATGACTGGAGATACGAACACAGCGCGGGTGTCGGACTGCGTGGTGCTTGCCGAGGTTCCCGACGGGCCGCTCAGCGCTGAGCACTTCGCGTTGCGGCCCGATGATGCAGCCGAACCCGGACCAGGTGAGGTGCTGGTGCGGGTTCAGGCGATCACGATCGGCGCGGGACAGCGAGCCGGCCTGCAGGGCAGCGCCAGCTACGCGGGCGCCCCGGAAGTCGGCGTGGTGATGCGAGGCATGGGCGCGGGCATCGTGGAAGCGTCGAACGCGGACGACATCAGTGTCGGCGACACCGTCGTGGGCGCGACTGGCTGGCGCCGCCACGCTGTGATGGCCGGCGGCGAGCTGCGCGTCGCGGACGGCGCGCTCGATCCCGCCTTGCACCTGGGCGTGCTGGGCACGAACGGGCTCACTGCCTACTTCGGCTTGCTCGACGTCGGGCGGCCTGAGGCAGGCGAGACCGTGGTGGTGTCCGCAGCGGCGGGCTCGGTGGGCCACATCGCCGGCCAGATTGCCAAGTCCCTTGGATGCAAGGTGGTCGGCGTTGCCGGCTCCGATGAGAAATGCTCGCTGCTGGTCGACGAGATCGGCTTCGATGTCGCCATCAACCGCCACTCGCCCGACTTCCGGGCCGAGTTCCGGGCGGCCACGCCCGACCGCATCAACGTGTACTTCGACAACACCGGCGGCGAAATACTGGGCTCAGCGCTGTTCCGCATGGCCACGTTCGGCCGCATCGTCTGCTGTGGGGCGGTCTCGGCCTACGACACCGCCAGCCCCGACCCCAGCCCGCGCGGCATTCCGGGTCTGCTTGTGAACAACCAGGTGCGCATGCAGGGCTTCCTCGTGTTCTCCTATGCCGACCGCTACGAAGAGGCCCGCGTCCAGATGCGAGAGTGGATCGACGCGGGCTCGCTCGTGCCCCGACACGTCACCTACGACGGTCTCGAATCGGCCGGCGGGGCGTTCGTGGATCTGCTGGGAGGCCGCACTGTCGGCACCACCATCGTCCGCCTCGGCGACTGAACCGGACGCCTCTCGCGCTCACTCATCCATGAACACAGCTCTCACTAGGCTCGGACTGTGACGGCTGGCGAGTCGGATCTGGCAGCGCACGGCCGCTCGGTGGGTCTCGCTTGGGTCGCGGTGCGAGCCTCGTATCCCTTCGTGATCTTGGGCGGCATCGCGATCTACGCCGTGTTGGCGCTTTCGGGCGTGCCTGTCGCCGTGGCGTCATATGCAGCGGTGCTCGTCGGTGCCGGGCTGGTGACGCTCCACGAGGTTGCGCTGCCGTACCGTGCCGAATGGCGGCCTGAAGGCGGCGACCTGCGTGCCGATGTGGCGTTCATGGTGTCCGTACAGGTGGTGCTGCCGTTGCTGCTGTCGCTGGCGGCGGTCACGGCATTCGCCGGCTGGCTCCACGAGGGCGACCTGACGCTCGGTGGTCTGTGGCCGCACTCGTGGCCCGTCTGGCTGCAAGCGGCGCTGATGCTGGTCGTCGCCGACTTCTTCCGATACTGGCTGCACCGCGCCTTTCACCGTTTGCCGTTCATGTGGCGGTGGCACGCGGTGCACCACTCCCCGCACCGCTTGTATTGGCTGAACGTCGGGCGTTTCCACCCTGCCGAAAAGGCCGTCCAGTACTGCGTGGACGCATTGCCGTTCGTGCTCGTGGGCGTGGGCACCGAGGTTCTGGCGGCTTACTTCGTCTTCTACGCGTTGAACGGCTTCTACCAGCACTCCAACTGCGACGTACGCCTGGGGTGGCTGAACTACCTCATCAGCGGCCCCGAACTGCACCGCTGGCATCACTCGGAACTGCCAGCGGAATCCGATCACAACTACGGCAACAACCTCATCATCTGGGATCTGCTGTTCGGAACCCGGTTCCTGCCCGCCGACTCCGCGGTCGGCCGGCTCGGGCTGCTGAACCGCGACTATCCGAAGGGATTCGTCGCGCAGATGCGCACCCCCTTGATCCGAAGCCTCGACAAGCAGACGACACCCGCGGCAATCTCCAAGTGACGGACGGATTCAGCTACCGCTTGCTCCGAGCCGGCTTGGCCGCGGCCAGCGGGCGCACCTACAGCAACCTCGTCAGCGCCTGCACGGATCCGCGGACGGCGCAGGATCGGGTGTTGCAGCGCATCCTCGCCGACAACTCGGGCACCAGCTTCGGCACCGATCACCGCTTCGGTTCGATTGCCGGCCTCGACGACTACCGCCGTGCCGTGCCGGTGCAGACCTACGAACACCTGCGGGAGGAGATCGAGCGGCAAGAGGCCACCGGCGAGCCGTGCCTGACGGCCGCCAAGCCGGTCTATTACAACCAGACCAGCGGCACCGTCGCCGAACCGAAGAACATCCCGCTGACCAAGGCCGGCTTGGCACGCATTCAACGCCTGCAACGACTCGCGGCCTACACCCTGTCAAGGCGCACGTCGGCACTCGGCGGCAAGGTGTTCGTGGTGAGCGGCGCCGCGCACGAGGGCACGATGCCAGCGGGCACGCCGTACGGCTCGGCCTCAGGGCTGCTGTACGCAAGCCAGGGCAAGCTGCTGCGCCGCCGGTACGTGCTGCCAGCGTCGGTATCCGACATCGCCGACTACGACGCCCGGTACTTGGCCATGGCGGTGCTGGGCGCCGCTGACGCAGCCGTCACCACGATGGCGACCGCGAATCCCTCGACGTTCATCCGGCTGATGGATGTGCTCAATTCATCCGCTGACGTAGTGCTCGACGCCGTGGCCACTGGGAGGTTGCCCGCTGGCTGCAGCGTCACCGGGCGCGACGACCAGCTGGGGCTCCACGCAAACCCGAAGCGAGCGGCGGCGCTCGACCGGTGCCTTGAGGCCACAGGCCGACTCACCTATGCCGATATCTGGAGTGACCTGCGCGCGGTGGTGACGTGGACCGGGGGGAGCTGCGGCTTGGCAGTAGAGCGTCTCCAACCGATGCTGACACCCGATTGCCCGGTATTCGAGCTCGGCTATCTCGCCAGCGAAGTGAGCGGCACCGTCAACATCGATCCCGTCGAAGGCTCCTGCGTCGCGACCCTGCAGGACAACTTCTTCGAGTTCGCAGAACGCGACGAGTGGGAGGCCGCCGCCGAGGATTCCAACCGTGACCAGCAGACTTGCACGCTTGCCGACCTCGAAGCCGGCCATGACTACTACGTCATCGTGACCACGGCCGACGGTCTGTACCGCTACGACATGAACGACATCGTGCGGGTGACGGGCTTCGTCGATCGCACGCCGGTCCTGTCCTTTGTCCAGAAGGGCAAGGGCGTCACCAGCATCACCGGTGAAAAGCTCTATGAGTTCCAGGTGATGTCGGCCGTGACTGCCGCGGTCGCCGAGTTCAACACGGTGGCGCCGTTCTTCATCATGCTGGCCGATGTGGCAGAGGCCGGCTACACCCTCTACGTGGAGCTGGCGAACACACCGGCTGGCCCGCCGGGGGCAGAACTTGCCGGCGCACTGTCACACGGTGTCGAACGAGCATTGCGACAGGCCAATGTCGAGTACGACCAGAAACGAGCCAGCGGCCGGCTGGTGCCCCTGCGCGTCCGGTGCCTTGCAGCGGGCACGGGCGATGAATTCAGGCGCCAGCGCGTCGCTGACGGTCAGCGTGACGTGCAGTTCAAATACCTCCGGCTGCAATACAGCGCCGACTGCTCGTTTCGCTTCGGCGACTTCGCGGCCCCGGTCTGAGCGCGTTCGAACGAGGTGAATGCGTGCAGATCCGCCACCTGAAGACGTTCACGTTCCCCGTGCCGTTCAAGCGCGTGTTCCGGCATGCCTCTGCCAGCCGCCGCTACGCCGAGAACCTCATCGTGGCGGCTCACGCTGACGACGGCACGATCGGCTACGGGGAAGGATGCCCACGGCTGTACGTGACCGGAGAGACCGTCGGGGGCTGCGCAGCGTTTGTCAACCAGCACGCCGCGTCGTTCTGCGCGGGCGTGGGCAGCGTGGACGACCTGCGTTCCTGGATCGATGCCCATCGTGATGCCATCGACGAGAACCCGGCCGCCTTCTGCGCGATGGAGCTAGCCGCCCTCGACCTGTTGGGCAAGGCGAGCGGCCGCAACATCGAGCAGTTGCTGGGTGTTGCTTCAGGCCCGCCCGACGTGGCCTATACCGCTGTTCTGGGCGACATGCCCCTGCTGCTGTATCGATGGCAGCTGCGCGGCTTTCGCGTGCGCGGCTTCACCGACTTCAAGGTGAAGCTCTCGGGTTCGCCGCGGCGTGATCGCGCCAAGCTGGCCCCGTTCGTCTCCCGAGGCTCGAGCCCGGCGACGGTTCGGCTCGACGCGAACAACCTCTGGGAGACGCCTGAGCAGTGCGCGGCACACTTGGACGCACTAGGAGACGTCGCATTCGCCGTCGAGGAGCCGTTGCGGGCGGGTGATGTCGACGGGTGCATGCGCGTCGCGCAGCAGTGCGGGGTGAAGATCATCGCCGACGAGAGCTTGCGGTTCACTCGGCAGCTCGAAGCGTTGGTGGAGCCATCGGCGTGGATCGTGAACGTGCGGGTATCGAAGATGGGTGGGATCGTCAGGTCGCTGGACGTGGTGGCTGCTGCGGTGCGCGCCGGCATTGACGTCATCGTCGGGTGCCAGGTGGGGGAGACGAGCCTGCTCACCCGGGCGGCGCTCGCTGTCATCGCGAGCGCTCCCGGTGCCGTTGTGGGGGCGGAAGGTGCCTTCGGGACGCATCTGCTGGCCCGCGATCTCACCGATCTGACGATCATGTGGGGTCACGGAGGAATGTTGCGCGGTCAGGACGTGCCCGATCGCAGCGGCGGGGGATTGGGTCTGCGGCTCGATCCCGCAGCCGTCCTGGTGCCGGTGGAGGACAGGTGAACGACACGCGATGTGCCGCGGTGAGCCTCGTATTCGGCCTTGCATTCCTGGCTCGTGTCGCCGGTCAAGCTGTGCAGCGCTGGTGGGACGTGGCCTTCCTGCCTTCCCAAGACGCCTGGCAGGGCAGCAGCCTGCCGTTCCCGGCGCTGTTCGCGGCCCAAGTGGCGATCTTGATGATCATCGCGGCCGCGACGCTGCGAATGCGAGCGGGCCGAAGCCTGTTCGGGCGGCGCTGGGTGCGACCAGTCGCTTGGTTCGGCGTCCTGTACTTCGCCGTGATGGCGGCGCGCTTGGCAGTCGGGCTCCTCGGCGATGCCGGTGCGTTCGGCGACGAGAGCTTCGCTGCCGGCAGGTGGTTCACTGCCTACCTGCCGACCGCATTCCACCTTGTCCTGGCGAGCGAAGTGATGCTGTTCGCGGCATATCAACGAGGGCGCCCCCGACCCGCTGGCTGAACGAGCGCGAGGTTGGGGCGGTCGTGGACCCTCGGTAGCCTGCTTGATTCGCGGCGCGGACTTCCTGCGCCGAACTGACGTCCGGCAAGGCCGGATGCCTTCCCGCAACGGGTCGGGTGTTCGGAACCGGTCGGCACAACCTCCAGAACCGCTCCGCCGGCGCAGCCGTGCGGAGCGTTCGCATGGCGGCCCGCTGAGCGGGAAGCCGAAGGGGCAACTGCTCGCTGTGCGGGCAGTGGGATGCACGGCGAAAGCACGAGAGAGACGCGCACATGGCCAACAGGGCGCTTGTCGCCACCAAGGTCGGCATGACACAGCTCTGGGACGACGACAACCGCGTCGTCCCGGTCACTGTGCTGCGCGTCGATGACTGCCGGGTCACCCAGGTGCGCACCAACGAGCAAGACGGCTACACCGCGGTGCAGGTCACCTACGGCCACCGTGAGGCCCGCAAGGTCAACAAGCCCACCAACGGTCACTATGAGCGAGCCGGGATCGACCCTGGCGTACGGCTCGTAGAGCTGCGGCTCGACGATGTGAGCGAAGTATCGGTCGGCACCGAACTGGGTGCCGACCTTTTCAGTCCTGGAGAGCTTGTCGATGTGACAGCCACTTCCAAGGGCAAGGGCTTCGCCGGCACCATGAAGCGGCACAACTTCTCGGGCCAGCGCGCCAGCCACGGCGCGCATCGGGTTCACCGGGCCCCCGGCGCCATCGGCGCCTGCGCCACGCCCTCACGGGTGTTCAAGGGCACCCGCATGGCCGGCCGCATGGGCGGCGAGAAGGTCACCACGCTCAACCTCGCAGTCGTCGAGGCCGACGTCGAGCGCGGCCTGCTGCTGGTGCGGGGCTCGGTCCCCGGGCCCAAGGGCGGCACGGTCGTCGTCCGCAACGCAGTCAAAGCGCCGCAAGGCGCGTCGAACAGCACAGCATCGGCTGAGGTCTGAGGTCGATTCTGATGCCGCTCACGCTTGACGTTCGCACCCCCGACGGCGGCACTGCCGGCACCGTGGAGCTCGACGAGGCCATCTTCGGCATCGAGCCGAACATGGCGGCGCTGCACCAGGCCGTCACGGCCCAGCGCGCCGCCCGCCGAAGCGGGTCTCATAGCACCCTCACCCGTGCCGAGGTACGCGGCGGCGGCGCGAAGCCGTGGCGGCAGAAGGGCACCGGCCGGGCTCGCCACGGTTCGATCCGGTCGCCGCAGTGGGTCGGCGGCGGCGTGGCGCACGGTCCCAAGCCGCGCGACTACCGCCAGAAGGTGAACCGCAAGACCGTGCGGCTGGCGCTTCGCTCCGCTCTCAGCGACCGGGCTCGCAGCGAACGCGTCATGGTCATTGACGAGTGGAATTTTGCGCAGCCGCGCACGAAAGATGCCATCGCCGTGCTTGAGAACCTGTCCCTGTCCGGACAGGTTCTGCTGGTTCTGGGCAACAGCCCGGAACACCGGACGGCCGATCGCAGCTTCCGCAACCTTCCGTCGGTGCGCGCGGTCAGCGCGGCTGAGCTGAATGCCTACGACATCCTGCGTTCGGACTGGCTGGTCTTCACCCGCGACACCCTGCCCACCAGCACTGGGCCCACGTCGAACGGAGCAGCGAGCGGGGAGGACGACCAGTGAAGGATCCCCGCGACGTGCTGATTGCGCCCGTCATCTCGGAGAAGTCGTACGACTTCCTCGAAGAGGGCATCTACGTGTTCCGCGTCCACCCCTCGGCCAGCAAGCCGGAGATCCGTCAAGCGGTCGAGGAGATCTTCGACGTCAAGGTCGCCAAGGTCAACACGCTGAATCGCAAGGGCAAGAAGCGGCGCAACCGTCGCAACAACACCGTCGGCAAGCGGCCCGACACCAAGCGGGCCATCGTCACCCTCGTCGAGGGCGACTCGATCCAGATCTTCAATTCCTAGCGGGGCGTCATGGGCATTCGAGTACGCAAGCCGACAAGTCCCGGCCGAAGGTTTCAGACGGTCTCGGACTTCGCCGACATCACCGCGACCAAGCCCGAGCGCTCGCTCATCGCCAAGCAGCACTCCACCGGCGGCCGCAACAACTACGGCCGCAAGACCTCCCGCCACCGTGGCGGCGGCCATAAGCAGCGCTACCGGGTGATCGACTTCCGGCGCAACAAGGACGGCGTGCCCGCCACGGTCGCCACCATCGAGTACGACCCCAATCGCAACGCACGCATCGCGCTGCTGCACTATCACGACGGCGAGAAGCGCTACATCCTGGCGCCGGCGGGACTGGAGGTCGGCGACAAGCTGGCCAACGGCGCCCAAGCGGAGGTGCGTGTCGGCAACGCCATGCCGTTGCGCTACGTACCGGTCGGCACCACCGTGCACAACGTGGAGCTCAAGCCAGGCGCCGGCGGCCGGATGGCCCGCTCGGCCGGCGCCAGCGTGCAGCTCGTGGCCAAGGAGGGCGCGTACGCCACTTTGCGGCTGCCGTCCACCGAGATGCGCCGGGTGCCCATCGACTGCCGCGCCACCATCGGCTCGGTGGGCAATGCCGAGGCCGACCTCATCAAGATCGGCAAGGCCGGCCGGAACCGCTACAAGGGCGTCCGGCCCCAAACCCGTGGCGTGGCCATGAACCCGGTCGACCATCCCCTCGGCGGGGGCGAGGGCAAGTCGTCGGGCGGCCGCCACCCGGTGTCGCCGTGGGGCAAGCCCGAAGGCCGTACCCGCTCCAAGAACCGCAAGTCCAACGACCTCATCGTCCGCCGCCGCCGGACGCGCGGGTCCCGGAGGTAGAGCGATGCCGCGCAGTCTCAAGAAGGGCCCGTTCGTCGACGACCACCTGCTCTCGAAAGTCGACGAACTCAACGAGAGCGGTGAGCGCAAGGTCATCAAGACGTGGAGCCGGCGTTCCACCATCATCCCCGAGATGATCGGTCACACCATCGCGGTTCATGACGGGCGCAAGCACCTGCCGGTGTACGTGACCGAGTCGATGGTGGGCCACAAGCTGGGCGAGTTCGCCCCGACGCGGACATTCAAGTTCCACGCCGGCCAGGAGCGCGGAGGCAGGCGATGAGCGGGTTCGTCACAACGCAGACGTTCGAGCCTCGCGCCGGACGAGAGCAAGGCAGCAGGCGATGAGCGGGATCGTCACAAGGCAGACGTTCGAGCCTCGCGCCGGACGAGAGCAAGGCAGCAGGCGATGAGCGGGTTGATCGACCTCGACGTCATCGCGGGCGCGAAGGCGACGCACAAGTACGCACGTCTGTCCGCGTCGAAGGCGCGCGTGGTGCTCAACCTCATCCGCGATGAGGACTTGGCGCTTGCCCGCGACCGCCTGCGCTTCTGCGAGCGCGGTGCCGCCGAGGTGGTGTCCAAGGTGCTCGAGAGCGCGGTGGCCAATGCCACCAACAACGAGCAGCTCGACGCCGACGAGCTGTACGTGGCTGAATGCTGGGCCGATGAGGGTCCGGTGCTCAAGCGCTGGCGTCCGAGGGCACGGGGCCGTGCCACCCGAATCTTCAAGCAGACCAGCCACATCACGGTGATCGTGGCCCAGCTCAGCACCGAGGAGCTCGAGATGCGCGAAGCCCGTCTGGCTGCCTCGGGCTCTCAGACCGCCGCGGCTGCGCGTGCGGCCCGCGTGGCCGCCAGCCGCGCAGCCACCGACACCGGCGACGCAGACGGGACAGCGCCAGAAGACGCTGACGAGACAGCGACTGACAACGTTGACGACATCGACGACGCGGCCGATGAGGCTGCCGAAGCGGCGATCGACGACACAGCCGATCCCGAAGAAGACGTTGCCGACCCAGAGGAACGGAACTGATCATGGGTCAGAAGGTCAACCCGTACGGCTTCCGCTTGGGAATCACCACCGACTGGAAGTCCCGTTGGTACGCCGACAAGGAGTACCAGGACTATCTCATCGAGGATTGGAAGATCCGTGACTTCCTGCGGACGGAGCTGCCGCATGCCGCGATCAGCCGCATCGAGGTGGAGCGAACCCGGGATCGCCTGCGAGTCGACGTGCACACGGCCCGGCCCGGCATCGTCATCGGCCGCCGGGGAAGCGAGGCCGATCGGCTCCGCACGAAGCTCGGCAAGATCTCGGGCAACCCGAAGGTCCAGCTGAACATCCAGGAGATCAAGCAGCCCGAACTCGAAGCGGCGCTCATCGCTCAGGGAGTCGCGGATCAGCTCGCCGGCCGCGTTGCCTTCCGGCGGGCCATGAAGCGGGCCGTCCAGAACGCCCAGAAGGCCGGCGCACTCGGCATCCGTGTGCAGTGCTCAGGTCGGCTCGGCGGCTCAGAGATGGCGCGCACCGAGTGGTACCGCGAGGGCCGCGTGCCGCTGCACACGCTGCGTGCCGACATCGACTACGGCTTCCGCGAAGCCCGCACCACGGCGGGTCGCATCGGCGTGAAGGTGTGGCTCTACAAGGGCGACATCCTCCCGTACAAGGTGTCGTCCGACGAGCGCATTCACCGTGAGGCGGCCATGGCCACAGGCCAGACATCGGGCGACGGCGCGCCCCCAGGGGGCGTGGTGTCTTCAGCTGGTCGTCGCAGCGATATTGAGGATCTGCCCGAGGAGCCCGTCCCGCTGCTGCGCGAGGCCGATCCCGAATTCGAGCGCCTGCTCGAGGAGGAAGAGCAGATCGAGCGGGCAACGCGCGACCAATCCCAGACGCCCAACTTCAGGCCGGGAGACGACTGATGCTGATGCCTCGCAAGGTGAAGCACCGCAAGGCGCATCGCGGTCGCATGAAGGGCCGCACCAAGGGCGGCACGGCCGTGCACTTCGGCGACTACGGCATCCAGGCGCTGGAACCCGGCTGGATCACGGCCCGCCAGATCGAAGCGGCTCGCATCGCCATGACACGTCATGTCAAGCGCGGCGGGAAGGTCTGGATCAACGTCTTCCCCGACAAGCCGGTGACCGCGAAGCCTGCGGAGACCCGCATGGGCTCGGGCAAGGGAAATCCGGAGAAGTGGGTGGCCGTGGTGAAGCCCGGCCGGGTGATGTTCGAGCTGGGCGGCGTGAATGCCGAGCTGGCCCGCGGCGCCATGGAGCGTGCCATCCAGAAGCTGCCTATCCGCGCGCGGGTGATCTCCCGAGAGGAGGCCATCTGATGGCGAAAGCCGTGACGCTCCGGACCCTGTCCGACGATCAGCTGCTCGACGAGCTGGACAGCGCCAAGAAGGAGCTGTTCAACCTGCGCTTCGCGTTCGCAACCGGGCAGCTCGACAACTCGGCGCAGATGGCTGCCACCAAGCGCGACATCGCCCGCATGCACACCGTGCTGCGCGAGCGCGAGATCGCAGCGGCCGATGTCTTGTCGGACCCATCGCGTGACCCAGTGCAGGACTCGGCCGCTGTGCCGGCTGGCGCCTCGCAGGGCTCGGCCGCGGACAGCGCAGCTTCCACAGGAGACCAGTCATGAGCAGCGAGACTGCCGAGACCGTCGAGCGCAACCGGCGCAAGGTGCGCGAGGGCATCGTCACCTCCACCAAGATGGACCGCACGGCGGTCGTCTCAGTGACCGAGCGCGTGCGTCACCCCCGCTACTTCAAGACTGTTCAGCGCACCAAGAAGCTGTACGTCCACGACCCCGCTGGAGACACGCGTCCGGGCGACCGGGTGCGCGTCATGGAAACCCGGCCGATCTCCAAGACCAAGCGTTGGCGCCTGGTGGAGATCATCGAACGGGCCCGATGAGGTGAAGGCAGCGAGGTCATGATCCAGCAAGAGTCCCGACTCAAAGTCGCCGACAACTCCGGCGCTCGCGAGGTGCTGTGCATTCGCGTGCTCGGCGGCACGGGTCGGCGCTATGCCTCGATCGGCGACGTGTTCATCGCCACTGTGAAGGACGCCATCCCGGGCGCTGCCGTGCGCAAGGGCGAGGTGGTGCGCTGCGTCGTGGTGCGCACGCGCAAGCAGCGCAGGCGCCCCGACGGCAGCTATATCCGCTTCGACGAGAATGCCGCCGTGCTCGTCGACGACAACCGCCAGCCGCGCGGCACCCGCATCTTCGGTCCCGTCGGCCGCGAGCTGCGCGACAAGCGCTTCATGCGCATCGTGTCGCTCGCCCCGGAAGTTCTGTGATGGGGGTGACGTGATGGCACGCCAGAAGAACCAGCTGCCGCGGCTGCGAGTCCGCAAAGGCGACACCGTGCGCGTGATCTCCGGCCCTGACAAGGGCCGGGAAGGCGAAGTCGTGTCGGTGGACTTGGCGCGCCGCCGCCTCACGGTGGAAGGCGTGAACGTGGGGCACAAGCACCAGAAGCCCTCCCAGCAGAACCAGGAAGGCCAGATCATCGACTACCTGCTGCCGATCGACGTGTCGAATGTGTCGGTGGTGTGCCCGCGAACGGGCCAGCCCGGCCGGGTCGGTTTCCGCTTCGAGGGCGGCCGCAAGGTGCGTTACCACCGGGTCTCGGGGGAGGAGCTGCCATGAGCGTGACCGAGGCTCGGCCGGAGGCCCACTCCGACATGGCCGGCACGACCCGGCCCGAGCTGCGTATGCCCGAGCCCCGAATGAAGGTGCTCTACCGCGACACCGTCCGAGCCCAGCTCCAGGACGAGCTCAGACTCGCGAACGTCATGCAGGTGCCCAGGCTGACGAAGATCAGCGTGAACATGGGCGTGGGCGCCGCGCTGACGAACCGGGGCCTGCTCGAAGGTGCCATCGACGACCTCAGCCGCATCTGCGGTCAGCGTCCGGCGATCACCCGGGCGAAGCGTTCCATCGCAGGGTTCAAGCTGCGCGAGGGCAACGCGATCGGCGCCCGGGTCACCATGCGCCGGGACCGGATGTGGGAGTTCTACGACCGTCTCGTGTCGTTGGCCATCCCCCGCATCCGCGACTTCCGGGGCTTGTCGCCGCGCAGCTTCGACGGCCACGGCAACTACACGTTCGGCCTCACCGAGCAGCTGGTCTTTCCCGAGATCGACTACGACAGCGTCAACCAGATCCGCGGCATGGACATCACCCTCGTGACGTCAGCAGGCGACGACGAGGGCGGACGTGCCCTGCTGGTTGCGCTCGGCTTTCCATTCCGTCAAATTCCAACGACCTAACGCCCGACTGTTTCATAGGGCCCAACCTCCACACAAGGACAGCACTGATGGCCAAGAAGGCACTCGTCAACAAGCAGCAGCGCACCCCCAAGTTCAAGGTGCGCGCCTACACGCGCTGCCGCGTGTGCGGCCGACCGCGGTCGGTATACCGCAAGTTCGGGCTGTGCCGAGTGTGCCTGCGAGAGATGGTCCATGCCGGCGAGGTGCCCGGCGTGACGAAGGCCAGCTGGTGAGGGGGGTGCGCCCATGTCGATGACCGACCCCATTGCGGACATGCTCACCCGCATCCGCAACGCCAACATGGTGTTCAAGGACGAGGTGGCCATGCCGTCCTCCAGGCAGAAGGAGCGCCTTGCGGCGATCCTCAAGCGTGAGGGCTACGTGAGCGATTACCAGGTGAGCGACGGCACCGATGGGCCCGCCCGGACGCTCACCATCAACCTGAAGTACACCGGTGACCGGGATCGCACCATCTCGGGGCTGCAGCGCATCTCCAAGCCCGGGCTGCGGGTGTACACCAAGTCCGACAAGGTCCCCCGCGTGCTCGGCGGCCTCGGCATTGCCGTGCTGTCGACGAGCAGGGGCCTGATGACCGACCGCGAAGCTCGCCGCAACCGCATGGGCGGCGAGATCCTCTGTTACGTCTGGTAGGAGGCGGCAATGTCACGCGTGGGCAAGACGCCCATCTCGATTCCCGACGGGGTGACGGTGACGGCCGAACCGGCCCCCGACGTCGCCGGCTCCGTGGCGGGCGACGTGGTCACCGTCAGCGGACCCGGAGGCGAGCTCCAGCGGGAGTTGGCCGCGGGCATTCGCGTGCGCGTCGACGACAGGGAAGGCGGCAGCCAGATCGTTGTGGAGCGCGCCGATGACAGCCGCTCGCAGCGGTCGCTGCACGGCCTGAGCCGGGCGCTGGTCGCCAACATGGTGCAGGGCGTATCGCAGGGCTTCTCCAAGGAACTGCAGATTGTCGGCGTGGGCTACCGCGCGGCAGCTCGCGGATCATCGGCGCTCGAGCTGTCGCTGGGATTCAGTCACACCGTGCCGGTGACCGCGCCCGACGGCATCAGCTTCGAGGTGCCGAGCCAGACGTCCATCATCGTGAAGGGCATCGACAAGCAGCTCGTCGGGCAGGTCGCGGCCAACATCCGTGCGCTGCGCAAGCCCGAGCCCTACAAGGGCAAGGGAATCCGCTACATCGACGAGCGCGTGCTGCGCAAAGCCGGAAAGGCGGCGAAGTGAGTGCAGTCGGAAAGGCGGCGAAGTGAGTGCTCCCACGAGGGCGGCCCGGCGTGATCGGCGGCGCCGTCGCGTCCGCAAGAAGATCACCGGCACCGCAGCGCGCCCGCGCCTCGCGGTGCACCGGTCCAACCGGCATATCAGCGCCCAGCTCATCGACGACGAAGCAGGCCACACCGTGGCGGCTGCGTCGTCGCGCGAGGCCGGTGTGACAGGCGGCGGCAACGTCGCAGCCGCCGGCGAGATCGGACGGCTCATCGCCGAGCGGGCTCGGGCGGCGGGCACCACCACGGTCACCTTCGACCGGGGCGGGAACCGTTACCACGGCCGCGTCGCGGCCCTTGCAGATGCTGCCCGCGCGGGCGGCCTGGAGTTCTGAGGGAGGACTCGTGACAGATGCACCAACCTCCGAGGCCGGCCCTGCCCAACCGCGCAGCAGCAATGAGCGCGGCGGCGGCAACGAACGCGGCAGCGGCGGTGAACGCGGCAGCGAGCGCAGCCGTCGCCCGCGCGATCGCCAGTTCGACAACCCCCGCAACAGCGGTGACGACGGCCTGCGCGAATCGCGGGTCATCGACATCAACCGTGTGGCCAAGGTGGTCAAGGGCGGCCGCCGCTTCTCCTTCTCCGCACTCGTCGTAATCGGCGACGGCGCGGGCCGGGTCGGCCTGGGCTACGGCAAGGCCAAGGAAGTTCCGTTGGCGATCCAGAAGGGCACCGAAGAGGCCCGCAAGAGCCTGTTCGAAGTGCCCCTGGCAGGCTCCACCATCGTCCATCCCGTGCTGGGCGTCATGGGCGCCGGCAAAGTGCTGCTGCAGCCGGCGGCGCCAGGTACCGGAGTGATCGCCGGCGGCGCGGCCAGGGCGATCCTCGAGGAGGCAGGCATCAGCGATGTGCTGGCCAAGTCGCTCGGCTCGTCCAATCACATCAACGTGGCCCGAGCCACGATCGCGGGCTTGGCGGCCCTGAAGCGACCTGACGAGGTGGCCAAGCTGCGCGGGCTGTCGCCCGAGGAGTGCATCCCCGCCGGCCTGCTCGAGGCATACCGCGAGACGGAGCGCACGCGCAAGCTGAGCGAGGCATCCGCAGGGGCGCCGTCATGAACGCGCCGAGTTCGAATCCGCCCATCTCGAGTCAGCACGGCGCCGGCCAGATCGTGGTGACCCAGGTGCGATCGGCCATAGGGGCCAAGCCCAAGGCACGCGGTGCGCTGAGGGCGCTTGGGCTGGGCAAGATCGGCCGCAGCCATACCCTGCCGGATCGACCTGAGATCCGCGGCATGCTGCGCAAGGTGAGTCATCTGATCGCCGTCGAGAATGCTGCAGGCGAGAACGCTGCAGGCGAAGACGTCACGGACCAGGAGGCCAGCAATGCTGAGACTGCATGATCTGGTCCCGCCGCCGGGATCGAAGCGCAAGCGCAAGCGGGTGGCGCGCGGCACCAGCGGCAAGGGCGGCAAGACTGCCGGCCGCGGCACCAAGGGCACCCGCGCCCGCGGCACCGTCCCCGTCTGGTACGAGGGCGGGCAGTTGCCGCTGCAGGTCCGCGTTCCCAAGCTCAAGGGCTTCAAGAACCCATTTCGTGTCGAGTACCAGCCGGTCAATCTTGACACCATCGAAGACTGCGGTCTCGACGAGATCACCCCTGCCGAGCTGCGGGCCCGCGGCTTGGTGTCCAAGGGCGCCATGGTCAAGATCCTCGGGCGCGGCGAGATCACCCGGTCCGTCACGGTGAAAGCCCATGCCGTGTCCGGCTCGGCCCGGGCAGCCATCGAGAGCGCTGGCGGAAGCATCGAGATTCTGCCGCCCACGTTCAGTGGCCCCCGGCCCCCCGCTCGGGGCAACCAGCACACCAATCGCTAGGGGCTCATCGTGCTCGGCCACATGCGCAACATCTTCCGGATCGCAGATCTGCGCCGGAAGATCATGTTCACGCTGTTCATCATTGCGGCGTACAGGCTGGGATCCCAGGTGCCGGTGCCGGGCATCGACTTCGACGCGATCGTGTCGTTGCGCGAGCAGGCCAGCTCGACCGGTGGCGTGCTGGCGCTGCTGAACCTGTTCTCGGGCGGCGCGCTCACCAACTTCGCGATCTTCGCGTTGGGGATCATGCCGTACATCACGGCGTCGATCATCATCCAGATCCTGACGGTCGCGATCCCGCGCTTCGAGCAGCTCCAGCAGCAGGGTGCGGTAGGGCAGCGGAAGCTGACGCAGTACACCCGCTACCTGACGCTGGGCATCGCCTTCGTACAGGCCACGGGCATCACGTTCATCTTCGGCCGGGGCCAGGGCACCGCCCTGGGCAACACCGCCGGTGTCATTGTCATCCCTGATTTCACGTTCAATCGCGTGGCGCTGGTGATCCTGTCGCTGACGGCGGGCACGGCACTGCTGATGTGGATGGGCGAGTTGATCAGCCAGCGCGGCGTGGGCAACGGCATGTCGCTGCTGATCTTTGCCTCGGTCGTGTCCACGATCCCCTTCGACGGGGCCCGCCTGCTGGCGGTGCAGGGCACGGTGTACCTGGCGGCGGCCGTCATCGTGGCCACGGGCATGATGGTGGCGATCATCTTCATCGAGCAGGGCCAGCGTCGCATCCCGGTGCAGTTCTCTCGCCGGCAGGTGGGCCGCAGGCTCTACGGCGGGCAGAACACCTACATCCCGCTGAAGGTCAACCAGTCGGGCGTGATCCCGGTGATCTTCGCCAGCTCGATCCTGTTCCTGCCGGTGCTGCTGTCGAATGTGGCGAACTGGGGCTGGCTGCAGACCGCTGTCGACGAGTACCTGACCCAGCCCGACAACATCGCCTACATCCTGTTCTTCGGCGGGCTGATCGTGGGATTCGCCTACTTCTATACGGCCATCACGTTCGACCCGGTGCGCCAGGCCGACAACATCCGCAAGCAGGGCGGCTTCATTCCCGGCATCCGGCCCGGGCCGCAGACCGAGCGGTACCTCGCCAGGGTGCTGAACCGCATCACGCTGCCGGGTGCTCTGTTCATTGCCTTGGTGGCGCTGTTGCCCAGCGTGCTGCTGTCGCTGACCAGTGACCTCGATGCGCTGGGCAGCGGCGGTGCTGGTGCGGCCATCGGATTCGGCGGTGTGTCGATCCTGATTGCCTCCGGTGTGGCACTGGAGACCATGAAGCAGGTCGACAGCCAGTTGCTGATGCGCAACTACGAAGGGTTCCTGGCCTGATGAGCATGCGACGGCTGGTCATCTTGGGCAAGCAGGGAGCTGGCAAGGGCACCCAGTGCGAGCTGCTGGTGGAGCGCTATGGCATTGCCCACATCTCGACGGGCGACATGCTGCGGGCCGCTGTCGCGGCCGGCACCGAACTGGGCCGGCAGGCCAAGGCGGTCATGGACGCAGGCGACCTGGTCAGCGACGAGCTGATCCTGGGCATCGTGGCGGAGCGGCTCACCGAGCCGGACACCGCCGCCGGTTTCCTGCTGGACGGCTTCCCCCGCACCGAGGCCCAGGCGGACGGTCTGTTTGCGCTGCTCGCGCCGAACACGGTGGAACGGGCGATCGACTTGGACGTGCCCGACGAGGTGGTGACCCAGCGGATGCTGGAGCGGGGCCGAGCCGACGACACGCCCGAGGCGATTGCGCGGCGGCTGGAGCTGTACGAGGCCGAGACAGCGCCGCTGCGGAAGCTGTTCGCCGATCAGGGAGTGCTGGTGACGGTGGACGGCCTCGGCACCCCCGCCGAGGTCCATGGGCGCATCGTGGCCGCCATCGAGGCGGCACTGTGACCCCTATACTTGCTCGCTCGTCTACAGCGCAGGTCACCCGATGAAAGTCCGTCCGAGCGTCAAGAAGATCTGCGACAAGTGCCGCGTCATTCGTCGTCACGGGCGGATCCGGGTGATCTGCTCGAACCCGCGACACAAGCAGCGGCAAGGCTGAGACAGGAGTTCCGTATCGATGGCCCGAATCGCCGGCGTCGACATACCGCGTGAGAAGCGTGTGGAGATCGCGCTCACCTACATCTACGGCATCGGCCGTTCGGCCAGCCAGCAGATCTGCGAAGACCTGAACATCGCAGAGCGCACGCGCGTGCGTGACCTGACCGATGCCGAGGTAGCCCGTATCCGCAACCACATCGATGCCAACCTGGCCGTCGAGGGCGACCTGCGGCGCGACATCGCCCAGGACGTCAAGCGGAAGATCGAGATCGGCTGCTACCAGGGCGTCCGCCACCGCCGCGGTCTCCCGGTGCGGGGTCAGCGCACGCATACGAACGCACGCACCCGCAAAGGTCCGCGCAAGACCGTCGCGGGGAAGAAGAAGGTAAGGAAGTGAACCAGCAGCAGCCGGCGCGGCGCGGGCGCCGCAGGGAGCGCAAGAACGTCGGCGACGGCGTGGCGCACATCAAGAGCTCGTTCAACAACACGATCATCACGTTCACCGATCTGCAGGGCAACGTGGTGTCGTGGGCATCGGCCGGCAACGCCGGCTTCAAGGGCTCTCGCAAGTCGACGCCGTTCGCCGCGCAGCAGGCGGCCGAGCAGGCCTCCGAGCGCGCCATGGAGCATGGCGTGCGCCGGGTGCATGTGCACGTCAAGGGTCCCGGCTCGGGCCGCGAGACCGCGATCCGCTCCATCCAGAATTCCGGCATCGAGATCAAGGGCATCCGCGACATGACGCCGGTGCCGCACAACGGCTGTCGCCCCCCGAAGCGACGGAGGGTCTGAGATGTCGCGCTACACCGGTCCCAAGGCGCGCGTCTCGCGGCGGCTCAACACCAATATCTGGGGCACCGAGGGCGAGACGAAGGCGCTCGACCGGCGTCCCTACCCGCCTGGCGAGCACGGCCGCGGCCGGCGACGCAGCCAGAACTCGGAGTTCTTGCTGCAGCTGCAGGAGAAGCAGAAGTGCCGCTTCACCTACGGGATGACCGAGCGGCAGTTCCGCAACGCCTACGAAGAGGCTGCCCGCCAGCGCGGGGTCACCGGCGAGAACCTGCTGCGGCTGCTCGAGCTGCGGTTGGACAACATCGTCTACCGGGCCGGCTGGGCGGCGACTCGCCCGCAGGCTCGCCAATTCGTGAGCCACGGCCACATCGACGTCAACGGACGCCGGGTGAACATTCCCAGCTTCCGGGCCCGCAAGGACGACGTGGTCGAATTGCGGACGAAGGCCCGCGAGATCGTCACCATCCGCTGGAATCTCGACGTGCTGGACCGCACCCCGCCTGCGTGGCTGGAGGCGAGCGACGGCGGCCAGCGGGTCACCGTGCGCGAGCTGCCGATCCGATCCCAGATCGAGATTCCGGTTCGCGAGCAGCTCATCGTCGAGCTCTACAGCAAATAGTCCTGTCAACATCTGCCGCCCACGAAGGGGTGAACGTGTCCATCTCCGACACCTTGGTCATGCACCGACCGACGATCGACATCCTCGGCGAGCCTGAAGGCAACCGCCAGCGCTTTGCCATCGGCCCCCTGGAGCCCGGCTTCGGGCATACGCTCGGCAACTCCCTGCGCCGCACGCTGCTGTCGTCGATTCCCGGCGCAGCAATCACCCAGGTGCGTTTCGACGACGCGCTGCACGAGTTCACGACCATCGAAGGCGTCGTCGAAGACGTCACCGACATCATCCTGAATCTCAAGGATGTGGTGCTGAGGTGTCACACCGACGAGCCCGTGGCGGTGCGTCTCGACGAGCGGGGCGTGGGCCCGGTGCTGGCGGGACACGTGGACTGGGGCATCGACGTCGAGTGCCTGACACCCGACCTGCACATCGCGACGCTCGGCGAGGGTGCCCGCTTGGCGATGGACCTCACGGTTGAGCGTGGCTGGGGCTATGCGGCGCCTGAGAGCGAGCGTGCCGGCAGCACGATCGGCGTGATCCTCGTGGACGCGCTGTTCAGCCCGGTGCGCCGTGTGGCGGTGGAGGTCGAGCCGGTGCGCGTCGAGCAGTCCACTGATTTCGACCGGCTTGTGCTCGACATCGAGACCGATGGCGCGATGACCCCGCGCGAGGCGCTGTCCTCGGCGGGCGACACGCTGTGCCGGCTGATGCTCATGATCGCCGAACTGTCGCCGGAGCCCCTGGGTCTCGACATTGCCGAGGTGGCGGTCGGCGGTGGCCGGACCAGCGATCTCGAACGTCCCATCGAAGACTTGGGCCTGTCCGAGCGCGCCCGCAACTGCCTCAAGCGAGCGCAGTTCAATACCATCGGCGAGCTGCTCGACCAGTCGGTGGACGAACTCATGACCGTTCCGAACTTCGGCCAGAAGTCGCTCGACGAGGTCATCGAGAAGCTCGACGAGCGGGGTCTGGCGCTGCGTGGCATGAGCCCGTCGTCTGAGTCTGAGGGCGAGGACGAAGGCGAAGCCGATGCCGAGCAGGCCACCCCAGCGGCGGTTAGCTGATCATGCCCACGCCCACGAAGGGCCGACGCCTCGGCGGCAGCGCCAGTCACCAGCGCTCCATGCTGGCCAATCTGGCGGCGTCGTTGTTCGCTGCAGAAGCCATCGAGACCACTGAAGCCAAGGCCAAGGCGCTGCGGCCATACGCCGAGAAGCTCATTACGAAGGCGCGCAAGGGCGGGTTGGCACGGCATCGCCAGATCATCGCCAGCCTCAATGGCGACCAGGAGATGGCCCAGAAGCTCATCGACGAGATCGGCCCCCGCTATGAGGGACGTCCGGGCGGCTACACGCGCATCTTGAAGCTCGGACCGCGCCGGGGCGACAACGCCCCCATGGCGCTCATCGAACTGGTCTGACTCCACGCGTGTTCAGCACATGAGCACTGACTCGTTGAGCGCTGGGGTGCTCGACGCTCTGCGGGAGCTGGACACCCCGACTGTCTGCAACGCGCTCGAGATCGTGGCGCCCCATCGCCGCGCCTACGGCTACACCACGTCCCCGCTGGTCTGTCCCGACCCGGACACCGTGATGGTCGGCTATGCACGCACCGCCACCATCCGAGCCAATGCGCCATCGGGCCGATCCGGCGATGACGACACCGGCGTGCGCGTCGGCTACTACCGGCACATGGCCGCGGGCCCGCAGCCCACGATCACGGTGATCGAAGACATCGACGCCTCGCCCGGCTACGGCGCCTGGTGGGGCGAGGTGAACAGCAGCATCCATGCCGGGCTCGGTTCGCTTGGCGTCATCACCAACGGCTCGATCCGTGACCTGGCCGAGTGGGCACCGGGCTTCGGCGCGCTGGCCGGTTCGATCGGACCGTCCCACGCTTGGGTGCATGTTGTGGAGTACGCGGTGCCGGTGACGGTGCATGGCATGTCGGTGCGTCCCGGCGACCTCATTCACGCCGACCGCCACGGTGCGGTCGTGGTGCCTGCCGATGCAGCGGCCGACGTTCCCGCAGCGGCTGCCAAGATCGCTGCTGCCGAGCGCGTGCTCATCGACGCCGCCCGCAGCGAGGACTTCTCGATTGATCGGCTGACCGCCCTGCTCGACCCCCAGGGCGATCACTAGTCCGTCTTGGAGGCCGTGCGTCGGCCGGGCAGCAGCCAGGTGCGGTGTGTGAGTGCGACGCTTGAGTCAGCGCACGAGCGCTGCATTGCGACGCAGCGCGCTCCGCGCTTCCGCGTAGCGGTCGGCGAGGCGTTGCCCCACGCGGCCGATCCGTTCGATCAACGCCATGAGCCGTTCGCGGGCCGCCTCGGCGATGCCCGAGAGTTCTGTCAGCCCCGGCAGATTCCAATCGCGGAGCACCACAGGCTGCAGGATCTGGTCGTGATGGATGGCTAGGTCGTAGATCCCGGCCTCGGCGATGATGCGCGAGTGGGCATCGAAGTCGGTGATGCCCACTCCCGGCATGGCGAAATCCTGTACCTGGTTCGCGATAGCCACGACCGCACCGGACGGGTCGATCTCGACGGCGGCGCTCATCACGTCCCGGTAGAACAGGAAATGCAGGTTCTCATCGAAGGCGACTCGCCGCATGATGGCCTTGCCGGCAGGGTCGTCGATGTGGCGCCCGGTGTTGAAGTGCGCGATGCGGGTAGCCAGCTCCTGCAGCGTCACGTAGGCGAGGCCCTCCAGCAGGCTCGGGGGCTGAGGCACTTGCCCGCACTGCACCTGGGCCATGCGGGCCCGCTCCAGTGCCACGGGGTCGAGCGCTCGGGTGACCGACAGGTAGTCATAGATGACCCGGCCGTGGCGCCCCTCTTCGGCCGTCCAGCGGCGCACCCATTCGCCCCACGCGCCCTCACGGCCGAACAGCCGCTCGCTGTCGCGGAAGTAGTACGGGAGGTTCTCCTCGGTGAGCACGTTCACGAAGAGGGCGCTGCGAGCCTCAGGGGTGAGGTTGGCCTCCTCGGGTGACCATTCGTAGTCGGGCGCGAAGTCCTCGCCCCGGCTCCAGGGCACGAGCGCGTGGGGGTGCCACTCCTTGGTCTGCCGAAGGTGGCGCGCCAGGAGTCGCTCGACCTCTGGCTCCAGATCGGCGAGCGTCCGGGCATCAGCCTCTACCGGCATCGGGCATCGCCAATCACCATGCGGGGTCGAGCCTAATGACGTAATCCCCCCGTTCAGGACGCGCTGAGCCATGAGGATCTCGCGCCGATGTCAACCGTGTGCCGCAATCGGCGATCGCAGTGTCAGGAGCTGGCGCGCACGCCGAGGGCTCGCTCGAGGTTGACGAGGTACTCGGCGAAAGCGTCGCGCCCCGCCGGGGTGGCTTCTACCCAAGTCCGCGGCTTGGCGCCCTGGAACTCCTTGGTGATTGCGATGTAGTCCGCATCTTCGAGCCTCCGCAGGTGCGTCGTGAGATTGCCTGGTGTCAGGCCCAGGTGCTTCTGCACGAATCCATAGGCCAGACGGTCGTGGTTCGCCAGCGAAACGAGCAACGACATGATCCGCAGCCGCGCCGGCTGGTGGATGGTCTCGTCGAGGTCGATCTCGCCGCCGCCCGGCATGCCGTCGGCGATCACCATTCGCCTGTCCTGCGCACCCACATGGCGATGATTGCCAGCAGCACGAGCATGGCGATTCCCGAGACCGCCGGCGCGACGTCGTCGGAGACATAGTGCGGCACATAGAAGGCCACGGCCATGCCCACGCCGAAGACGGCGATCACGGTTCGGTTCAGGATTCCGAAGAGCACGTACCCCAGCGCGAAGACTCCCAGCAGGACGAAGGGGATCTTCTCGGCGCCGGATTCGTTCCACAGGCCTGCTGCACCAGGCAGCAGCCCCGCTGCCACCATGACCGTGATCCAGTAGGCGAACACCCGGATCCCGGCGCTCTGCATGGTGCGACCCGGCGAGAGCGCGTTGCCGGCGCGAGTACCGATGACCATGCTCCCGATCACGCCGGGGAACGTGATGATTGCCCACAGCGGGCCGGGGTACCAGGGGTTCTTGTCGGCGAAGTCCGCAGCGAAGGTCGCCACGGCGTACTGCGCCAGGTAGGCGATCGAGATGATCCCGGCCCACATCAGCAGGATCGCCGTACTGCCTGCGGTGTAGAAGGCGCTGCGTGCGCCGTGCACGGTGGCGTGAACCGTCTCCCAGCCTTCGTCAGGGCTCAGCACCGCAGTGTCGTCGCTGTCTTGCACCATAGGAGCCTCCTCCGTTGTGTTGCAAACTAGTTTGTATCACAAACTAACAACGTACGCAAGTGAGCGCAAGAGGGATTTCAATCCCCAGCGAAACAGTCGATGTCGACGGGGCTAAGCGTGCGCGCGCAGGGCCGCGGCGTAGTTGGCCGAGGCGAATTCCCAGTTGATCAGGTGCTCGACGAACGCATCCACGTACGCGGCCCGGGCGTTCTGATAGTCGAGGTAGTAGGCGTGCTCCCACACGTCGATCACCAGCAGCGGCGCCAGGCCGTCAGTCAGGGGCGTCTGGGCATCGTCGGTCTGGACGATACGCAACGAGCCCCCTCCGTTGCCGCCGGAATCGTCAAACACCAGCCAGCCCCAGCCCGAAGCGAAGTTCCCGACCGCCCCGGCGGCAAAGTCGGCACGGAAAGCGTCCACGCCTCCAAAGCTCGCCTCCAGCGCGGCCGCCAAATCGTCGCCGGGCTCACCACCGCCGCCGGGCGACATGGACTGCCAGTAGAAGTTGTGATTCCACGTCTGGGCTGCTGCGTTGAACAACCCGCCCGAGGGCAGCGAGCGCACAAGGTCGTTGAGCGAACGGCCCTCGTCCGGCGTGCCAGCAATCCTGTCGTTCACCGTCCGCACGTAGCCGGCGTGGTGCTTGCCGTAGTGGAAGCTGATCGTGCGCTCGCTGATGTGCGGCGAGAGCGCATCGGGTGCGTACGGAAGGTCTGGCAGCTGGATCGTCATCTGAGCACCACGCGGTCGAAGGCCCGGGCGAGTATGCCAGCGGAAGCCAGAACTTCGGCAACACCGAGGGATGCGCGGGGTCGCCGGAGCAGCTCGTGAAGCGAGGCCGAGCACTCTGCGCTTGCATGAGCATTCATCATTTTTTGTGGTGATGCTGGCCGGCAATCCACGAGTACTGTCCAGTGCCGCATGCTGCCGGCCGGAAAGCGAGTTCTTCGATGAATCCAGCCCCTTGGCGCCGACTCCTCGCAGTGCTCTTCGCAGCCGCTCTGGCGGCTGCCGCATGCGCTCCAGACGAACATGACGCGGTCAGCGAACCCGAATCGGCCGACGACGAGACAGTCGAAGTTGACACCGACGAGCCGGAGGCTGTCGAAGCCGACGCAGGGCCCGATGAGGCTGACGAACCGGCGCCTGTTGACGAGCCTGCGCCTGTTGAGGAACCTGCGCCTGAAGACGAGCCTGCCCCTGAGCCCATCGGCGACCCGGTCGATCTGGGCGAGTTCAACGACTACGAGCCTGGCGATCCGGATGCGACCCCGCTGCCGGTCGATCCGGACGTCCTGATCGGCGAGCTCGCGAACGGCCTGACCTACTACGTGCGCTCGAACGACTCACCGGGCAAGTCGATCATGATGCACCTGGTCGTCAATGCGGGGGCGGTGCTCGACCCCGACGGCGCCGAGGGCGCAGCTCACTTCCTGGAACACATGATGTTCAACGGAACCGAGCGCTTCTCCAAGAACGAGCTGCTCCAGGTGCTGCGCGATTTCGGCACTGACTTCGGCCCCGATCTGAACGCGTACACCAGTCCCGATGAGACCGTCTACATCCTCGATTTCAAGCTCGACCACCCCGGAGCCATCGGCCTCGGCTTCACGGTGCTGTCCGAGTGGGCGTCGGCGGCCACGCTCCTGCCCGCCGATGTCGACGCCGAGCGAGGGATCGTCCTGGACGAATACCGCCTGCGCGACGAGTCGGCCTCAGGAAGGATCTCGAACTTCCTCGACGCCATCTACTACTCGGGAACCGTCTACGAGGGCATGCTCGTCGGCGGCAGCGAGGAATCCAATCTGTCGATGACAGCGGAGGTCTTGCGCGACTTCTACGACACCTGGTACCGCCCGGACAACATGGCGGTCGTGGTGGTGGGCGACCTGCCCGTCTCGGAGATGGAGACGCTGGTGGAGCACTACTTCGCGGAGCTGGCGCCGCGCACGCCGACGGCACCGCCGCAACCCGAGCGGTCTGCGTTCATCGCCGACTTCGTGGACGAGCCGGTGACCGATGTGGTCACGCATCCCGATCACGGCCCGATCTACATCTCGCTCGACTGGCAGCTGCCCGCGTGGCCTGAAGGGACAGTCGGGGGCGAGCGGCTGCGCTTCATGGAGAGCCTGATCGCCCGCATGCTCGACATCCGGCTGGATGCCGCGTTCCAGGCCGGCCAGCTGTCACAAGCCACCGAGCCGCACTTCAGCGCGTTTCCCGCTGCACGTGGCTTGCGCCTGTACGGCACGAACTACCAGGGCCCCGATCTGAACCAGGCGACCACCGACTACATCTCGGTCGTGCACGGCGCGGCCCACTTCGGCTTCACCCAGGCCGAGCTCGACCAAGGGGTGAGCGCGTTCCGCACGTCGCTCGAGTTCCAGCTCGAGAGCGAGGAGACCCGCCAGGACCGGGAGTACTCGTTCGGTTATGCAGCGCACTTCCTGAGCGGCGCCGACGTCTCGGGGACCGAGGACCGCGTGGCCCGGCTGAGCGCGCTGCTCGACTCCTACACGGTCGAAGAGCTCACCGCCCATCTGCGCTGGCTCCTGGAGATCGCGCCGCCGCTGGTGGTGTCGATCGGACCCGACCCGGCGGACGTGCCGACAGCGACCGAACTGCGTGCCGCAGTGGATGCGGCCGTTCCGCTGGCACCGCCGGCAGCTCAAGAGGCCATCGACGCGCTGATGGCAAGGCCGGATCCGGCTGCACTTGCTGCCGAACGATCACTCGGACTGTTCGACGATGCACATGAATGGGAATTCCCCAACGGCGCCACCGTGGTGTTCGTGCCGTCAGACATCGCGGCGGGCGAGGTGTCGGTCGTGGCGGAGAGCCTGGGCGGCTGGTCGTCGCTGTCGGTGGGCGACTCGGCCTTGGTTCGTCACGCGGTCGGAGCGGTCGCTTCGAGTGGCGTCGGCGACGCGACCGCCACGCAGCTCGACGAGTACCTGGCCACCACCACGGCCCGCGTGAGCCCGTTCATCGGGCAGTACTCCGAAGGGTTCTCGGGTGCTGCCGGGGCCGACGATCTCGAGGCGCTGTTCGCGCTCATGCACTTGTACGTCACCGAGCCGCGCATCACCGAGGTGGCGGTCAACGAGCAGATCCAAGCGATGCAGACCCGTCTGGCGAACGCTGAGACCTTCCCGCAATGGATCTCCGAGCTGGCGCTGCTGGACGCGCTGTACCAGGGCAGTCCCTGGTACCAGTTCATTGCCACCCAGGATCAGATCGACGCCACCACCGGGGAGTCGCTGTTCGGCCTGTACCAGGCACGGCTGAGCGACGTGGACGACCTGTTGGTGGCAGTCGTCGGCGATATCGACCGGGCCACGGTGGCGGACTTGGCGGCCCGCTACATCGGCACGCTGCCCGCCGGCGCCGACGATACGTTCACCGACCACAACCCGGGATTCCCGTCGGGCGTGCAGCGCATCACGATTCCGGTCGAAGCCGACTCGGGCTCGGCGGGTCTCGACATGGTGTTCGGTGCCCCCACGACGCTCACCACCAGAGCGCTGGTGCTCGGCGACGTGGCCGCAGCGGTCATCAACGACTTGCTCGACGGTCGGGTTCGAGAGCAACTCGGCGACACCTACTCAGTCGGGTCGTCGGTCTCGCCCGACGATGCCACGGGCAAATGGACGGCGCGCATCAGTGCCACGGGGCCGTCGGATGGACTCGAGACCAGTCACGCCACCATCGTGGAAATACTCACCGAGTTGATCGCCGACGGTCCTGCCGATCGCGACTTCCAGCAGGCAATCTCGGTGACGCGGGACAACTACGTGCTTGAGTCGAACTCTGCGATCATCAACCCGCTCCTGCGGCGCCACCACGCCGATGACGGCAATGTCGGCACGCCCGAACAGCGGCGAGCAGTTCTCGAGCAGATCACGGCGGCCGAGGTGCAAGAGCACATCGCGCTGTGGTTCAACCTCGACAACCGCATCGAGGTGTTCCGCTCCGAGCAGTAGCCGTCCCGACCGCCGGCCGGTGGGCTCGTCAGCGCGACAGCTCGCCGGGGTAGCGGACCGCAACGAGGGTCAGCCCGTGCGGCGGCGCGATCGCCGCTGCTGAATCCCGGCTGCGTGCCGCCAGCACAGCAGGCACGTCGCCGGCTGCACGGTCACCGCGCCCCACCGCCACGCACTGCCCGACGATGGCCCGCACCATCTGGTGGCAGAAGGCGTTCGCTTCGATCTCGAAGAGCAGCTCGGCGCCATCGCCAGACCAGCGCGCCGCCGACACGGTGCGCACCAGCGATGCATCGGGCCGGTTTTTTGGCCGGCGGCAGAACGAGGTGAAGTCGTGCTCGCCGACGAGGTGACCTGCGGCAGCGTTCATCTCGCCGATGTCGAGCGGCGCAGCAACATGCCATTCGAGATCGGCACAACGGGGATCGGGATGAGCGGTGTTGCGCACCCGGTACTCGTAGGCACGGGCGGTGGCCGAGTGACGCGCGTCGAAGCCGTCCTCAGCGAGTGACGCCGCTGTCACGGCGATCTCCGGGTTCAGCAGGCGGTTCAACGAGGACGTCAGCCTCTCGAGCCGTTCGGGTCCGCCTACGTTGTCCGACTGGCCTTCCGGCCGGCTGTCGCTGTTTCGGCTTCGGGTGATCCGACGGAGCCCGTCGCCGCCGATGCGAAACGACACCACCTGCGCCGTGGCATGTACGCCCGCGTCAGTGCGGCCAGCCGCCGTCAGCACGGGCGCTTCGCCCAAGATGCGCTCCAGCGCCGGGCTCAGCTCGCCGGCCACCGTGCGAACGCCCTCATTGGCTGCGAAGCCGCGAAAGCCGGTGCCCCGGTAGGCCAGATCCAGCCGCACCGTCCGCTGCCCGGAACTCTCAGCAGCCTCATGTTCGTTCACCGCTGGCACGGTAACTTCGCTGGGAGCGGTGCGGGCACGGTCACATGCCGGCAGAGCCGCACCGCTGACTCACAGGGGGACACTGCAGATGCTCGATATCAGGATTGCGGGCGGCACGATCATCGACGGCACCGGTGCGCCGCGCACCGAAGGCGACATCGGCATCCGCGACGGTCGCATCGTGGCCGTCGGCAGCGAAGCCACTGCGGCGGCGGGGCCTGCCGAGCGCACGATCGATGCGTCCGGCAGGGTGGTCGCACCCGGCTTCGTCGACATCCACACGCACTTCGATGCGCAGGTGTTCTGGGACACCACGCTGTCTCCGTCGCCATTGCACGGCGTGACCACGGTGATCGGCGGCAACTGCGGCTTCACCATTGCCCCGCTGGAGCCCGATCACGGCGACTACCTGATGCGGATGCTGGCCCGGGTGGAGGGCATGCCGCTCGAGTCGCTGCAGGAGGGCGTCCCGTGGGATTGGCGCACCTTCGGTGAGTATCTCGACTCGATCGACGGCACGCTGATGCCCAACGCTGGATTCCTCGTAGGACACTGCGCGCTGCGGCGGATCGTGATGGGGGAGCGCTCGGTGGGCCACGAGGCCACGCCCGACGAGCTCGAGGCCATGAAGCTGCTCCTGGCCGAGAGCATCGCCTCGGGCGGGCTGGGCTTCAGCTCGTCGTGGGCCAAGACGCACAACGACGCTGCCGGCGAGGCTGTGCCCTCGCGCCACGCCTCCACCACCGAGCTGATCGAGCTGTGCTCGGTGCTGCGATCGAGCCCGGCGGTGGCTCTGGAGTTCATCCCGACCATCGAGCGCTTCGACACCGACGTGTACCAGCTGCTCGCCGACATGTCGGTGGCCGCGGACCGGCCGCTCAACTGGAACGTGATCTTCGCCAACGGCCGGCATCGAGATGTCATCGCCCAGAAGCTCGAGGCCAGCAACTTCGCGGCTCGCCAGGGCGGGCGTGTGGTGGCGCTGACCGCCCCGATGCCCGCGGTCAGCCGCCTGTGCTTCGAGAGCGGATTCCTGCTCGACACGCTGCACGGCTGGGCTGAGCCCATGGCACTGCCTCCGGCAGAGAAGATGCAGCTCCTGGCCGACCCTCAGCGCCGCGCTGAGCTGAATGATCTGGCACAGCAGCCGAGCGCCTTCCGGGGCGTGGCCCGCTGGGAGCGTCTCACGGTCGGCGAGGTCACCAAGTCCGAGCTCACGCACTTCGAAGGCCGCACGATCGGCGAGATTGCCGACGAGCAGGGCATCACGCCATGGGATGCGCTGTGCGACTTGGTGGTGGCCGACGACCTCAAGACCGGTCTGTACCCGCGCGCCGCTGGCGACGACGACGACAGCTGGGCGCTGCGCCAGGAGCTCTGGAATGACGACCGCTGCGTGATCGGAGCGTCGGACGCAGGCGCGCACCTCGACTTCCTGGCCACGTTCAACTACTCGACGTACCTGCTGGCCGCGGCCCGCGACCGCCAGATGCTCGAGCTGGAAGACGCCATACATAAGCTCACCGACGTTCCTGCCCGCCTGTACGGCCTCGCGGACCGCGGACGCCTTGCGGAGGGCTGTCATGCCGACGTCGTGGTGTTCGACCCCGACGCCGTGGCGCCGAAGCCGATCGAGGTGCGCGAGGACCTGCCCGGCGGCGCATGGCGCCTCTACGGCGAGGCCGACGGCATCGACACAGTGCTGATCAACGGCGAGGTCGCCGTCAGCGGCGGCGAGTTCACCGATGCGCGGCCGGGAACCCTGTTGCGGGCCGGGCGCGACACGGTTCCGGTGACGGCAACCGGCTGACCGCCGGTAGCCTCTTGGGGCCTGTCTCGCAGTCGACCCCATGCGGAGTTCCAGCGTGCGTACCTATGCCCCTAAAGCATCTGAAATCGAGCGCTCGTGGTTCGTCGTCGATGCCGAGGGCATGGTGCTGGGCCGCATGGCGACCCAGGTCGCCAAGATCCTGCGTGGCAAGCACAAGCCGACCTTCGCCCCCTATATCGACGGCGGCGACCACGTTGTTGTGGTGAATGCCGACAAGGTGGTGCTGACCGGCGACAAGGCCACGAAGAAGCTCGTGCACCGCCATTCGGGTTACCCCGGCGGTCTGCACAGCGAGAAGTACGGCGATCTGCTGGCCCGTCGGCCGGCCGACGCAGTGCGGCGCACCATCCGTGGCATGCTGCCGCACAACCGTCTGGGCCGTGCGCAGCTGCGCAAGCTGAAGGTGTACGCCGGGCCCGACCACCCCCATGCCGCTCAGCAGCCCCAGCCGCTGCCGTTGCCCGACGCCATGGCGCGCTGAAGCGCCGTTCCGAGCGCCGTAGCCGATAGCCACACCCGACGAGAAAGACCCCGATTTCGTGCCCGTTCCGCTGACGCAGACCACCGGCCGCCGCAAGCGTGCCGTTGCCCGGGTGAGGTTCCTGCCCGGCAGCGGCAACATCTCGGTGAATGGTCGCCCATTCGACGAGTACTTCACGTCGTCGGTGCACCGCATGGAGATCACCGAACCGCTGCGGCTCACAGAAACCGCCGCGAGCTACGACGTCAGCGCCACCGTGGACGGCGGCGGGGTTGCAGGTCAAGCCGGCGCGTTGCGCTTGGGCATTGCCCGTTCGCTGCTGGTGCTCGACCCTGAGGCGCGGCCGACGCTGAAGTCGGCCGGCCTGCTGCATCGCGACGACCGCAAGAAGGAATCCAAGAAGTACGGCCTCAAGAAGGCCCGCAAGGCGCCCCAGTATTCCAAGCGCTGAACCGGCGTGGAACCCACCTTCGGAACCGACGGCGTTCGAGGGCGGGCCTTCGACGAGATCGACGAGATCGTCGCGCACGCGCTCGGGCGCGCGGCGAACCGGGCGCTGTTCGCAGGCAATGATGGTGCGCGCTGGGCGGTCGGCCGCGACACACGCGAATCAGGTCTCGCGTTGGCACGAGCGCTCGTTGCCGGTTTGCGAGCGACCGGAGCTGAGGTCATCGATCTCGGCATCGTGCCCACGCCGGTAGTGGCATTCGCAGCCCAGCACCTCGGCACAGCCGGCGCCATGGTCTCGGCATCCCACAATCCGTGGCACGACAACGGCGTCAAGCTGTTCGCAGCGGGCGGCACCAAGCTCAGCGATGCCGAGCAGGCTGGCGTCGCGGGCTGTCTCGACGATTTGCGACTGACGCACGGCGATCGACCGTCGGCGGCTGAGATCGCACGCCGACGAGGCGTTGAGCCCGTCATCGGCGCTGTTGAAGCTCGGGTGGTCTCGCCGAACGCGACAGCCCGAATGCTGGATGCCTATGAGCATTCGCTGCGCGCCGCCATCGACGGCCGCACGCTCGACGGCCTGCATCTGGTGCTGGACGGCGCGAACGGTGCGAGCGCATCGCTGGCACCCGCAGTGCTGCAACGGCTGGGCGCGCAGGTCACTGCACTGTTCTGCGAGCCCGACGGTCGCAACATCAACGACGGCTGCGGATCGGTGAACCCTGGCGCGCTCGGGGCGGCAGTGCTCGATGTCAGCGCGGATCTGGGCTTGGCCTTCGACGGCGACGGCGACCGGCTGATCGCGGTGGACAGCGAGGGGCAGGTCATCGACGGCGATCGCCAGATGGCGCTGTTCGCCGTCGACTTGGCTGAGCGGGGCCTGCTGGCCGGCGACACGCTGGTCGTGACGGTCATGTCCAACCTGGGGTTGCGGCGGGCGATGGCCGAAGCCGGCATCGAAGTGGTCACCACCGCAGTGGGGGACCGAGCGGTGCTCGAAGCACTGGAGGCAGGCGGCCACCGTCTCGGCGGCGAGCAGTCAGGCCACGTCGTCTTCCGGCACGAAGCCACCACCGGCGACGGTCTGCGCAGCGCTGTCCACCTTGCCGACCTCGTTGCCCGGCGCGCCGCGGGCGCGGTGGCGCTCACGAGCGCCGCTGTGTCTGCTGGTCCGGCGCTCACGAGCGCCGCTGTGTCTGATGGTCCGGCGCTCACGAGCGCCGAACTTGCGTCGCAAGCAATGCAGGCCGCCCCGCAGGTGCTCCGCAGTGTGCCGGGGAGCTCACGATCGCTCACCGATGAGATTCAGCGTGCAGTCGATGGCATCGCCGCCGGGGCAGGTCCGGATGTGCGGGTGCTGGTGCGTGCCAGCGGCACCGAACCGGTCATCCGCATCATGGTCGAGGCGCCGACCGAGAGCGAGGCAGCGGATCTGGTGGACCGTCTCGCCGACGTGATCGTCGATCAGGTGTAGACGTTCAGGAACGCCTCGTTGAGCCGGCGGTCGACGTAGAACACACCCTTGCCGAGCTGCTCGGCATCCCAGGTCCTCTGAGGCACATCGGGGAAGTAGATGTACCCGCCGGCGAACACCTCGTTTCGGTTGCCGGACGGATCCCAGAAGTAGATCGTCTGGCCGCGGGTGATGCCATGGCGGGTCGGGCCGATGTCGACCGGAATGTCGTACCGGCTCATGACGTCGCCGGCGTGCGCCACGTCGTTCCAGCTCTCGAGGAAGAACGACACGTGGTGGAAGATGCCCGGTTCCTCCGCGGCGACGAACGCCACATCGTGGGCCTTGCTGGCACAGCTCAGGAAGGGCGCCACATAGGACCCGTCCGGCGCCACGACAACCTCGGACACTTCGAAGCCCAACACCTCGGTGAACAGTTCCACCGTCTCGGCGATGTTCGGCCCGTACAGCAGGCAGTGGTCCATGCGAGTGGCCCGCATGCCGCGGGGCTCCTCATCCCACACATCGGGGTTGTGCGTCGGAGGCGTCTTGTCGGCGATGGCCATCTCGGCATAGAGATGGATGGTGTGTCCCGCTGGGATCTGGAAGCTGACCACGCGGCCGAGCCCCGGCTGCGAGCCGGGCTCGAGGTGGTCCACCTCGATGCCGTGGGCGTACAGCTTGTCGGTCAGCTCGCTCAGATCGGCGTCGTTGCGCACCTTGAATCCCATGAAGTCCATGCCGGGCGAATCGGCTGGCCGCAGGATGACGCTGTGATGGTCGAACTCGTCGTACGCCTTGAAGTAGGTCCGGCCGTCATCGCCGGTCCCGACGTGGCTGAGGCCGACTCGATCCCGGTAGTGGACGATCGAGCCTTCCATGTCGGTGGAGCGGATCTGGACGTAGCCAGCTCGCATGACTCCCGTGATTGCCATGGCGATACCCCCAATTTGTGAGCAGGTTCATATATCTAATCACGCAGCCCTCACCGCCGCCGCCGGCGGCTGTTGACCGGGCCGACTGGCTGTCGGGTGCTCGGTACCCTCGCTGTTGTGTGCGGGATTGTGGCCGTCGTCGGCCGCCGAGACGACCGGGGTGCGCTGGAGGCCTCTGCGGTTGTCCCGCGGCTGCATGACGCCGCAGATCTGCTCGCCGCCGCCGCCTCCGGGGGCAGCTCCGACGCTCCGCTCGACAGTCGCGACCCCCTCGAGCGGCTTGATGCCGCGGCCACGGTGCTGCGAGACGCCGACGAGGCGCTGCGATCGTTGCCCGGAGTCCGCTTGCTGGTATCCGACGCCAAGTGTGTGCTCGACATCGAGACCGCGTTGGCAACGGTGGATGCACTTGTCGACGACATCGACAGGGCAGTTGATGCCGGCGATGTGCTGCCCACGGACGAGAGCGCCCGCATCGAGCGCATCAATGCCTGCCTGAGCGAGCTGAAGGACCACGCATTCGCGTTGCGCCGGGACCGTCTGCGCATGGCGCGGGAAGTGATCGGTCTCTGGGGCGGCACGCCCCCGGCGGCAGCCGTGGGCGGGCTCTGGTCGATCCAGGTGGCGTTGTCCGCACTCGACCGCCTCGAAGTTCGAGGGCGGGACTCCGCCGGGCTGCAAGTATTCGTTCACGGGGCGCGCCTTGACCCCGGTGCGGGCGGCGCGCACGGCGGACGGCTCACCGACCCGCTCTTCGGTGCCGGCGCGGCGCGGAACACTGGCAACGGTCTGGCGTTCGTGTATAAGACGGCGTCGGAAATCGGAGAGCTCGGCGACAACACGGCCGCACTGAGATCGCAGATCTGCCAGGACAGCTTGCTGCGCTGGGCTCTGTGTGCCGACGGCGCCGAGACGGTCGTGCTGGGCCACACCCGGTGGGCCAGCATCGGCATTGTCTCGGTGCCCAACACCCATCCCCTCGATGCATGGGATCCCTCCGCATCAACCACAGACGGCGACGACGTTGCGCACATCGCTGATTCGGCCGGCGGCGATGTCGCGCACATCGCCGCTGTGCTCAACGGTGACGTGGACAACTACGCCGACCTGATCGCGCAGCGCCATCTTCAGATTGCGCCCGAGATCACCACTGACGCCAAGGTCATCCCGACGATGCTGCGCCAGGCGCTCGCTGCGAGTTCGAATGGCGAGCGCCCGACCGCTGGGTCGGAGCAGCTTCGGCGAGCCTTCGCTGATGCCGTCAGCAGCTTCGAGGGCTCCGTGGCGATAGCGGCGCATGTCTCCGCGACGCCCGACGTGGTGGCGTTGGCACTGCGGGGCAGCGGGCAGGCGCTGTACGTGGGTGCAACAGGCCCGGCATATGTCGTCGCGAGCGAGCCGTACGGCTTGGTCGAGGAATGCCGCAAGTACGTCCGCCTTGACGGAGAGACACCGTCCGACCCGGCGAACCCCGTGGGCAGTCGCGGCCAGATCATGCTGGTCGGCACGCCCGCCGGCGCGGCGGCCGAGCTCACCGCGCTGCGCCGCTTCTCCTACGACGGCACGGAGTTGCCCGTAGAAGCCGGTGACATCGTCACTGCCGAGGTCACCACCCGTGACATCGACCGGGGCGACTACCCGCACTTCCTGCTGAAGGAGATCGGTGAAGCCCCCCGCTCGCTCCGGGCCACATTGCGTGGCCGCATTGACACGGCCACATTGCGTGGCCGCATCGACTCAGCCACATTGCGTGGCCGCATCGATACAGCCACCCCCACCCGGCTGCGGCACGCCCGGCTTGGACCCGACTCCCTGCCTGCCGATGTCCGATCCCGGCTGCGGGACGGCTCCATCCGCCGCATCGTCGCCATCGGCCAAGGCACAGCGGCAGCCGCGGCGTCGTCGCTGCCGCACTTCGTCGAGACCCTCCTGGCGCCATCGCGCACGCTGCGCAGCGTGGAGGTGACGGCACCCCTGGCTACCGAGTTCAGCGGCTTCGGCTTGCACGCCGACCTGTCCGACACGCTGGTCGTTGCTGTCAGCCAGTCCGGCACTACCACCGATACCAATCGCACGGTCGATCTCGCTCGCGCTCGGGGCGCGGCCGTGGTCGCCATCGTCAACCGGCGCGGCAGCGACCTGACCGACCGCGCCGACGGCGTCCTCTACACCTCCGACGGCCGCGATGTCGAGATGTCGGTGGCGTCCACCAAGGCCTTCTACGCACAGGTAGCGGCGTGTGCGCTGCTCGCTTCCGCCATCGCTGCCGACATCCGACCCGACGACGCCGTGACGACCGGCGCCATCA
Source organism: Candidatus Poriferisodalis sp. (assembly GCF_965208925.1). GTDB lineage: Bacteria > Actinomycetota > Acidimicrobiia > Acidimicrobiales > Poriferisodalaceae > Poriferisodalis. The sequence goes on from NZ_OZ242364.1 coordinate 1,378,609, forward strand.
GCGATCTGCTTGGCGCGTTGGTCAAGCTGCCTGCCGCACTCGAAACTGTGCTCGCATCGCACGACGAGATCGCCCGGATCGCCCGTCGCCACGTGGGTGCACACCGCCACTGGGCCGTGGTGGGCAACGGCGCCAACCGGATCGCGTCCCGTGAGATTCGCATCAAGCTGTCCGAGGTCTGCTACCACGCCGTCGCCGAAGACGGGACAGAGGACAAGAAGCACATCGACCTCTCGTGCGAGCCGCTCATCTGGGTGTGCGCGACAGGCCTCACCGGATCAGTCGCCGACGACGCTGCGAAGGAGGTGGCGATCTACCGGGCACACCGGGCGACGCCCATCGTGGTGGCCTCCGCCGGCACCGGCCGCTTCGATGCTGCGGCGGAGTTGCTGGAGGTCCCCGCAGTGCATCCGGCGGTGGACTTCGTGCTGGCCACCGCTGCTGGTCATCTGTACGGCTACGAGGCGGCGCTGACGATCGACGCGCTCGCCGATCCGTTGCGCGAGATGCGCGCCAGTACCGAGTCCTTGCTCGCGGCCGGTGGCCGCGACGAATCGATGCTTGCGGTTGCCGGCCGCGAGGGGGACCTGCTGGCCGTGCTGGCCGAGCGCCTGCGCGCCCCGGCCAATCGCTTCCGTGACGGCGTGCGTGCAGGCAGCTACGACGGGCACCTGCGGGCGGGCACCGCGGCTCGCCTGGGAGCGGTGCTGCGGTACGCAGTGGGCATGACGCCGCTGGAGATGTACCAGGCGGACATCGGCAAGGTGGGGCTGCCTTCGGTGGTCATCGACGACTTCACCGATGCGCTGAATATTGCCATCGACGAGCTCACCCGACCTGTCGACACCATCAAGCACCAGGCCAAGACCGTCACCGTCGGCATCTCGCGTGCCGACGAGACGCTGCTCGACTCGATGCTGGTGGCAGCAGCGCTCGAAGCCGGCGCGCCGAGGGACCGGCTGTCGTATGCGGCCTTGCGCACGCTGGCAGCGCTCGACCCGGCGGTGGCCGAGGTCACCGGCTGGTCGCGATACCGCATCGAGGGTCAGGTGGCATCGGCCAGCAATCCGGAGATCACGATCTGGCTGACGGACCGTGGCGGCACCGCGCTCGGCATCGAGTCGCGCACAGCGACCAACCCGCAGCTGCGCGGCAGCAAGCACCGTGCCGCCTACGAGCGGGAGGTCACCGTGGCCCGCGGACGCGACGGCCGCACGGTGCTCCACATTCCCGAGACCAAGGACGGAACGACCACCGGGCTCACGTTGCTGCACTGCCGCTTCGTCGAGCGGCTGCGTGCGCCTGCGATGCGAGCAGTGCTGATGGGCTACCGCGGTCGCTACGGGGCGCTCGCCGACGCAGTCACTGAGACGCTGCCATGGTTCCGCGACGATCTGCTCGGCACGCTCGACGTCTTCGATCTCCTGACCCGACCGGTATATGTGCTCGCCGAGCATTGGGTGGGCGCGTGAGCACCTCGATCGGGCTCGACATGGTGGACGTCCAGCGATTCGCCGCAGTGCTCGAACGGCGCAGCGGCATGCGCGCCCGCCTGTTCACCCCTGCAGAGCTCGCCTATGCCATGGGAACGGTCGATCCCGACACCCGCCTCGCCGCCAGATTCGCCGCGAAGGAGGCGGTGATGAAGGTGCTGGGCATCGGCCTGGGTGCGTGCAAGTTCCGGGACATCGAAGTGGCACGCCACCCCGGCGGCCGACCCGAGCTGGTGCTTCGGGGCCTCGCGGCCGAGCGGGCGGCAGCAGCAGGCCTGTCTGAATGGCAGGTGACGCTCACCCACACCGATTCGGTGGCAGCCGCCATGGTGCTGGCGCAATAGGCCCGGAGCGACACGGTGATCCCGATCGTGACGCCGGCTGAGATGGCGGCTATCGACGCGGCCGCGCCTGAAGGCACCGATGTACTGGTCGCGCGTGCCGGTGCCGCTGTGGCCATCGCAGCCCGACGGATGATGGGCGGCACGTACGGGCGGCGGGTGCTCGTGGCCGCCGGCAAGGGGAATAACGGCGCAGACGGGCGGGTCGCAGCGGCGGCCCTGGAGCGATGGGGCGTGCGCTGCGGAGTCGTGACGCCACCCGAGGCGCTTGAACTCGTTGCCACGGCCGACGCTGAGTCGCCCGCATCAGCGGCGTGGGACCTCGTCATCGACGCGGCGTATGGGACCGGGCTGCGCGGGTCGTGGGGTGCGGACCGAGCGCCGGCGGCGCCCGTGCTTGCGGTCGACATTCCCTCCGGCATCGACGCGCTCACTGGTGAGGACCACGGCTGCTGGCCCGCAGCGGCAACCGTCACCTTCGGCGCGCTGAAGCCTGGCCTGCTGCTGCATCCCGGAGCGGCCGCCGCTGGCGAGGTGGAACTTGCCCCGATCGGGTTGGACACCAGCGGGGCAATGTCGTGGCTGGTGACCGATGCCGATGCCGATGCCGCGTTGCCGGCCGCTGAGCCGGCGGCCCACAAGTGGCGCCGGGCCGTGCGGGTCATCGCAGGCTCGCCCCAGATGCGCGGCGCCGGACATCTCGCGTGCGCGGCCGCCCAGCAAGCGGGCGCCGGCATGGTCGTGGTCAGCTCGCCGGGAGTGCGAGCGGCCGACGTCGCTCGACCGACCGAGGCGGTGGCGCGCGACCTCCGGCCCGGGGAGTGGGCCGATGCCGCGCTCGACGGCATCGAACGCTTCGACGCTGCCATCATCGGTCCTGGGCTCGGCGCCGACCCCACCGCCTTGGCTCAGGCGGCCCGCTTCATTGCCGACTGCCCGGTGCCGCTGGTTGTCGACGCCGACGGCCTCACGGCAGTGGCGGAGCATCCCGAGTGCCTGCATGAACGCACCGCGCCGACCGTCCTCACACCCCATGACGGAGAGTTCGCCAAGCTCACAGGCGGCCCGCCCGCGGCCGACCGGTTCGATGCAGTGCGCCGTGCAGCGGATGAACTCAATGCCGTTGTCCTGCTGAAAGGACCGACGACGCTCGTGGCCGCCCGGGCTGCCGCCAACACCAGCGCGCCGTCGGCCGCTGTGCTGGCGGCCGCGTCGGGGACGGCGCGCTTGGCGACCGCTGGATCGGGCGACGTGCTCTCGGGCGTGATCGCCGCAGTCCTGTCCGCCGGTGCGACCGAACCCGACGCCGTGCTGTTGGGAACCGCCGCTGCTGCGCACTGGCACGGTCGCACCGCCGCCTTCGGCGGTCATGATCCTGCCGCAGCCCTCACGCCGCTGACTGCGATGCACCAGGCGGAGCTCCTGGGGGCGGCGCGAGCTGGCCTCGCTGCCGCCGGTGCCGAAACGAGCAGCACATGAACGACGCAGCAGAGATGCCGCTATCCGAACCCGGTGCATCCCAGATGCAGCCAGCCGGGCCGGACGCATCTCCGATGCGCCTGCTCCAACCCGACGTATCCCAGATGCGACCCACCTGGTGCGATATCGATCTTGGCGCGCTCGAACGCAATCTGGCTGCGATCCGCCGCCACGTCGGCGAGGCCGAGGTGGTGCCCGTTGTCAAGGCCAACGCCTATGGACACGGCATCGCCCACGTCGGGCTGGCGCTGGCGGCGGCCGGGGTGTCGTGCATGGCCGTCGCCTATGTCGAGGAGGCACTGGCATTGCGCAGTGTCGGGGTGACCGTCGACATCCATGTGCTCGGGGGCGCCGTCGAGCGCCAGATCCCGCTGTTCCTCGCCCACAACCTGATCCTCACCGCGCCGTCGATCGACAAGCTGCGCCAGATCGACGAAGCGGCGCAGGCTGCGGGCACCACCGCCCGGGCACATCTCAAGATCGACACCGGCATGGAGCGAATCGGCGTGCACCACTACAACGCCGACAAGCTGTTCGCTGAGTCGCTCCGCTGCCGCTCGGTCCGCGTCGAGGGCGTGTTCAGCCACTTCGCCAACGCCGACGCGCCCGATCTGTCACACGCTCGCGCCCAGCTCGATCGCTTCAACGAGGCGGTGAACTTCTACGAACGCCATTCGCTGCCCACCCCGGTCCGGCACATGTCGGCATCCGCGGCCATCGCCCGCTTGCCCGAGGCGCACCTCGACAGCGTGCGTCCTGGCATCCTGCTGTACGGCGTCGCGCCCAAGCCTGAGATCGCGGCTGCCCTGCCCACCGAGCCTGTGCTGAGCTGGCACAGCGAGGTCGTGTACTTCAAGGTGGTGCCGGAGGGCGCGTCGGTCGGCTACGGCAGCACCTGGACCGCGGACCGTCAGACCCGGGTGATCACGCTGCCCGTGGGGTACGCCGACGGCTACGCCCGCTCGCTGGGCACGGGACCGGCGCACGATCCTGCGCAGGGCCCGACCAGTGTGCTCATCGACGGGGCCCGCCACCACGTCGTGGGCAATGTGTGCATGGACCAGACGATGGTCGACATAGGAGACGCCAGCGCCTACAACGGCGATCGGGTCACGCTCATCGGCAGCCACGGCGACGAGCGCGTCACCGTCATCGATCTGGCCGATTGGTCGGGCCGCAGTCCCTACGAAGTGCTCACCGGGATCTCCCTGCGCGTTCCTCGTGTCCACCGCTCGGAGGCTGAGCCGCTAGGCGAAGCCGTGGCCCGAGCGGCCCGTGAGCCCGTATCGCATGGGAATCGGGAACAAGAGCGGGAAGCACCGGTCGATGCCGTGAACGGCGGTGGCGAATCCGGCGCAGGCCACTAAACAGGCTCCGTTATGCGGTTCCGCACCACGAGCGCCGCCGGGACGCGAGCTGTCGCGGCGGCACTCGCCCCGCTCCTGCGCCCAGGCGATGTGCTGCTGCTGTCGGGCGATCTGGGTGCCGGCAAGACGGTGTTCACGCAGGGCCTGGCGGCAGCGCTCGGGGTTGCCGAGCCGGTGACCAGCCCCACCTTCACGCTGGCACAGAGCTACGAGGGCCGCCTGCGATTGCACCACCTCGACGTGTACCGGTTGGAGAACCTCGGCGAGGTGCTCGACCTGGACCTGCCCGAGCTGCTCGACGACGATGCGGTGGTGTGCGTGGAGTGGGGCGAGGTAGTGATCGGCGAGCTTCCACGCGACTTCCTGCGCGTGCGCATCCGGCTTGCCGACCCCGGCGAGTCGCCCGACATCCGCATCTTCGAGGCCGACCTGGTCGGTTCGAGTTGGCATGCCCGCGCCGATTCGCTCGCCGCGGCGTGGCATTTCGCCGACAGCTTCCCGGTGCCGCCGTGCTAGTTCACCGCTGCGCGGGGGCAGCGAAGTGCTAGTACACCACTGCGCGGAGGCAGCGCAGTGCTAGTACACCACTGCGCGGAGGCAGCGCAGTGCTAGTTCTCGGCATCGAGACGGCGACGCCCCAGGTCGGCGTGGCCATCGGCGGGCACGAAGGCATCATCGCCTCCTTCCACACCACCCGCGACCGGCGCCACGCCGAGACGCTCGTGCCGGCGATCCAGTTCCTCTGCGAGCAGGCGCAGATGAAGCTGTCGCAGATCGGCCTGGTGGCCGTCGATGTCGGCCCGGGCCTGTTCACCGGCTTGCGGGTGGGTTTGGCGACTGCGAAGTCCATCGCTCATGCCTGCCGGATCCCGATGATCGGCGTCTCCAGCCTCGATCTCGCGGCATTCCCGGCACGCTTCAGCGATCGACTTATCGTCTCCACCGTGGACGCTCGCCGGGGCGAGATCTTCTACGCCACCTACCGGCGGGCACCCGGGGGCATCCAGCTCATGAGCCCGCCGGCCGTGGATCAGCCCGCCGACGTTGCCGCGCAGCTGATGGCAACGGGTGCAGAAACGCTGATCGTGGGCGACGGAGCCGACCGATACGCGGAGGTGCTGGGCAACGTGCGGGGGGCGGAAATCGGCCGGGAGGGGCTGCGCCATCCCAATGCCGGCGCCCTGGTGGAGCTGGCGCACGCGCGAGCGCTGCGTGAGGAGTTCGTCAGCCCGTCCGAGATCGCGCCGATGTACCTGCGCGCCCCCGACGCCCGCATCAACTGGCAGCAGCGGGAGCGATCGTGACCATGCCGGCCGCGTCCAGTGCCGCAGTGCCTGCTGGCCGGCGGCGTGCCCCGGCTGCATCCGGCCCAGCGCCGATCATCGTCCCGATGCGCCGCAAGCATCTGCGCGAGATCCGTCGTATCGACAAGCTGGTGTACCCGAGGCCCTGGTCGATGGCCCTGTACCTGGACGAATTGCAGCGGGGCGGTGAGCGGGTCTACCGCGTGGCCTGCACGCCGGGTCCCGACGGTCGACCTGCCGGCGTCATCGGCTACGGCGGCTTCATGATCGTGGCCGGCGAAGGGCACATCACCTCCGTGGCGGTGCATCCGGACTGCCAGGGCCACCGCGTGGGTGCACGGCTGATGCTGGCGCTGCACCGCGAGGCCAGAAGCATCGATGGGCTGGAGGCGCTGACGCTGGAGGTGCGTTCGGGCAACGCCGCGGCGCAGCGGCTCTACCGCTGGTTCGGCTATGCGCCCGTCGGCAGCCGCAAGAACTACTACCGGGGTGGACCTGGAGGAAAGCGAGAGGATGCGTTGGTGATGTGGTGCCACGACATCGACAGTCCCTCCCACGGCGAGCGCCTGGACGGCATCGCCACGGCCCTCGGCGTTACCGAGGGCGCATCGAGCACGGCCCTCGGCGTTACCGAGGGCGCAATGAACACAGGCATGGGAGTGTCATGACGACCATCCTCGGCATCGAGACCTCGTGCGACGAGACGGCCGCAGCAGTCGTGGACGACGGCCGCGACGTGCGTTCCAGCATCGTCAGCAGCCAGGTGGATCTCCATGCCCGCTACGGCGGAGTGGTTCCCGAGATTGCCGGCCGCGCTCACGAAGCCCTCATCACGCCCGTTGTGGCCGAGGCGCTGGTGGAGGCCGGTGCCGCCGACAGCGACATCGACGTCGTTGCGGCTACCTGCGGTCCCGGCTTGGTGGGCAGCCTGCTCGTGGGTGTGGCCGCAGCCAAGGCGCTGGCGTTGGTGTGGGACGTCCCCTATATCGGCATCAACCACCACGAAGCCCACCTGTACGCCGCGCTGCTCGACGAGCATGACGCCGAGGTGCAGTTCCCGTTGGTCACCTTGCTGGTGTCGGGCGGGCACACCATGCTCATTTCGTTTGAAGGGCATGGCCGCTACCGCCTGCTGGGCGCCACCCGCGACGATGCCGCCGGGGAGGCCTTCGACAAGGTGGCCCGCTACCTGGGGCTCGGCTACCCGGGCGGTCCCGTCATCGACCGGCTGGCATCCGAGGGCGACCCCACGGCCGTCCCGCTGACGAGGGCGATGCTGGACGACGGCTACGACTTCTCGTTCTCGGGCATCAAGACAGCGGTCATCAACTGGGTTCGGGCCAACCCCGAGGTCGCCACCGCCGACGTCGCGGCGTCGTTCCAGGCCTGCGTGACCGACGTGCTCACGCACAAAGCCCGCAGAGCGGCCCATGAGGTCGGGGCGGCGGGCATCTGCCTGGCCGGCGGCGTGGCAGCCAACAGCGCCTTGCGTGAAAGAACGCTCGACATCTGCACCGAAGACGGCTTCAACGCCTACTTGCCCAGCCGGGCAATGTGCACCGACAACGCCGCCATGATCGCTGCGACCGCCTGGTACCGGCTGGCCAGCGACGGCCCCTCCCCCCTGGACGGCGGCGCCGACCCCAACCTCCGCATCGACTTCCTCGCCTGAGACCAGTCCATCAGGCTCAGCGAATCGAAGACGAGTGCGTTGCTTCGTCTTCGTATCCCGCCGCCATCGTCTGAGCCAAGCTCGCCGCGTCCGATCGCAGTCGCGAACGACCCTCAACGATTCTCTGCGTCTTATCGGCGATTCGCCGTCGCTCGTTCGAGTCTCGCGGGACAGGCAACTGCAGTTCCTTAACCCGTTGGCCAAGCGTGTCGATGATGTCTTGGGTGAACTGAAAAGCGCGCACCTGCTGCGACACAAACTCAGAGTTCAGCGCCGCGAAGAGTAGGTACGCGTGCGCTGTTGTGTCCTCGGGGTGATCCGATTCCGCGACTGCCAGAGGCTTGAGAAGCCGAAGCCTAAGAATGTGGCTCTGGAACAGCAGTCGACGTTCGCTGTCTGCCTTGGTGATCATGGCGGAGGTTCCGATCAGATACGTGCCATCTCGCACCAGCAAGATGTCCCCGACCTCGACTTCGCACTTGGAACTGAAGGCTCGGTACACGTCCTCGCTCACGCTGTGCTTCGGATCGGCCTTGAGTTCCCAGTTGGAGATATCCGAAGTGCGGATAAAGGGGATCGTGCCAGTGCCGTAGGACATCTTGCCGGGCTCGACACCGGAGGCGATGTCCACATGGCCAGACTCGACGAGGTCACCGATGCCCAGCAGCAGATGAGTCCGCTCCAACTCAGCTGCGCGGACGGGCAGCCTCGGGTCGTAGTACTTGGGCACGTAGATGTCCGATCGCACGTCGGAATGCATGATCTGGTGGGCGAGCCGTGCAGAAGGCAGCTTTTCGCTGGCGGCGTGGCGCCGGTACAACCCGGCCACCTCAGGCACCTCATCGAGCAATACCCGCTCACCATCCACCATTCGCTCCGTCGGGTTGCCTCGGGAGTCATGGCCGCACCATCGAACGTCCGACATGAACAACCGCCGAGCGGTGGTACTGCTGTCGTCAGTGGCGTCTCTCCTCGTGGCGACGACAACGCATACCTTCGTGTGGGTGCCACCCTTGCCGCTGGTTTTGAACAGCGGCTCGGGCATAGCGACGACGGCCTGCAAGTGCATGTTCTTGGCGAACCACTGCATGACGTGCCGATAGGAGGGGTTCCCGACCATGCTCTCGGGAAGCACGATGCCTAAGCGCCCACCCGGCTTGAGGAGCTTTACACACCGCTCGAGGAAAAGGATCTGAGGAGGCCTCTGGACATACGCTGACTCAGTGAGAGCGAATTCCTGAGTCTCAGGATCCGACTTCCACTTGTGGCCGAGTTCATACTGGCTGATGATGTCCGCGTCGTTGATCTTGATCTTGCTGCCGAATGGCGGATTCGTCACGACGATGTCAAAGGTGCCAAGACGGACGTGCTCGCGCGATTTGTCGCTCCACGTGTCAACTGCAGCCAGTGAGTTCTCGCAGAAAATGCCGCCGCGGCCGTCGCCCATGATTGCCATGTAGGCCTTGGTGACTTTTGTGAGGAAGGTGTCTTTGTCGATACCTCGCAGGCGTCCCGCTACCTTGTTCCGCTCTTCTAGCAATGTCTGGTCGTCCCAGACTTGTTCTGGTGCCCGTTCGGACAGCCTCGCCCAGACCGCATCGAGCGCCTGAATGAGAAAACCGCCCGAGCCGCAAGCCGGGTCGATGATTGATTCTTCCGGCTTGGGATCGAGCATCTCCACCACCATCTGAACGACATTTCGTGGCGTGAAGAACTGGCCCTCGGTACCACGCAGAGCTGGGCCGACGAACACCTCGAATGCATCGGCGACGGCATCGCGACTGGAACCCATGAGTGAGTAGTTCTGGAGTTCGCCTACTACGTAGGCCAAGCTCGTGGAATCGATGGCCAAGCGGTGGTCTTCGGCGAATACATCTGTGTACTGATCTTTGACGCGGTCGAACAGTCCATTCACGCGTTGAGCGATCTCCTCGGCAGTTTCCTGGGCCCCTGCACGGAACGAGACGACATCTTCGCGGGCCGTGTAGCGCTCGTCGTAGAGCTTGCAGAAGACGATGTTGAGCATCTGCTCTGCGAGCGCGACTTCTCTCGTGATGCCTACGACGTTGCCGGCAAGGTGGTTGCGCAGGTCGCCAAAAACCGCCTTGAGGTTCGACGCAGGCATCAAGTCTCGGCGCAACTGCTTGCCCATGTCGTCGATGCTCTGGCCGAACCGGGGAATGCTCGGAATCTCGACGAACGACCGCTCTCCTCCCGGTGACACGATCTTGCGCAGGTAGAGGTGGTCTTGGCCGTTGAACCAGACGCCCACGGAGGCTGCCGACATTTCCATGTACAGCTTCAGTTGTTCGAGGCCCTCCTTTCGTTTCGGTCTCTTGCACTCGACGACGAGGCGGAGTTCGCCCTCCACCTTGGCCGGCGACTCGAAGACCGCTATGTCGACGGGATAGGTGCCCGACTCGTCCGACGGAGACTTTCGTACACGATGCTGGGGGCGGCTCTTGATGTGATCCTTGGGGTACCCGAAGTCCTCCACGAGGCGTCTCAGCATTACCTGCACGGCCTCCCGCTCCTCCGCAGTGGCCGGTACTTCCTCGCCTGTGATGTAGTCGAACAGGACATCGGTGGCATCGGTCCCGCTGACGCTCACAGCGACCGACCCCCCATACGTAGCCCCTTCGCGCACGGACCCGCATCCTGACTGCGGCCCAAATTACACATGCGTCGTCCCATGGATGCGGACTCTACGGAGGGCCTGTGACATAGGGGCCTGCCTGAGCGCCGGCGACAGTACGGTCAGGTGAGGCTGTCGAGGTCGAACGCAGCCAAGACTCTGTCGATGGTGTCCTGATCCGTCAGCTTGCAGGCTGTGTTTCGGAAGGTCTTCAGACCTGATTCCCAGAATGCGTCCTCAATGTCTCGGGGCTCAGAGATCCATCTGACCGGCACCACCATTTCGCAGGCCGCGAATCGCAAGAAATGCTCGTCGATACCGCACAGCTCGACGAGCGGTCGTGGTACGCCCCCGACATGCACTGTCGCGTCTTTGACCCACATCGGCTCATCGGTCACTTCACCGACGCCGACGTAGCCGCCGACATTGCCACCGCGGCGCGCCACATAGGCGAAGACGCGGTGTCCTTGCTCCAAGTGTTCCAGCGGGCGCCAATAGCGTTCGTGTGGGCCGCCGTTCAGGAAGCCGCGGCGTGCCAGCCACCAGCGTTTGGGGTCATCGCGGCCTCCTTGCACGGTGTAGTAGTCCCGGCCGTTCCACACTTGCGCTGACATCGCTGCCTCTGCGTCCGCCGTATCGGACGGCCGAGCCTACGAGACGTTGCCTTGACCTGCCGTTGCCGGGAAGCGCGTAGTGCGAGCCACGCTTGGCGCGTCGGAGTCCGGGCCATCTCTGCGCTGCCAAGTTTCGGACCACAGCCTCGGCCTCGGATCGCTGGCGCCCGGAGGGCGAGTAATGACCGGATATGAGTCGTTTGTCGAAATTGCGGCGCTACAGACAGCGCGTGAACATAAGCGTCATATCGGGTTGCGCTGAGGTTGTGGCCGCCCAACGAGCCTCGTATCGTTAGCACTCGCCCGGTGAGAGTGCTAAGTGCCGCCGGGCAGTTCCATGACACGTCCCAGACAGGGCACAGCGCCACAGGAGGCACTTCCGACCATGAACCTGAAGCCACTTGAGGACCGCATCGTCGTGCGTCCGAGCGACGCGGAGGAGACCACCGCCAGCGGCTTGGTCATCCCCGACACCGCCAAGGAAAAGCCCCAGCAGGGCGAGGTACTTGCGGTCGGCCCCGGCAAGCGTTCCGACCAGTCGGGCGAGATCATCCAGATGGATGTCGGAGTCGGCGACACCGTCGTCTACAGCAAGTACGGCGGCACCGAGATCACCGTGGCCGGCGAGGACCTGCTCATCCTGAGCGCCCGCGACGTCCTGGCCATCGTGGCCTGACGCTGACTGCGCCGACAAGAAAGAGAACCAACACATGCCGAAGATCCTGAAGTTCAGCGAGGAGGCCCGGCGAGGCCTCGAAGCTGGCGTCAACAAGCTGGCCGACGCGGTCAAGGTGACGCTGGGGCCCAAGGGCCGCAATGTCGTGCTCGAGAAGTCATTCGGGGCTCCCACGATCACCAACGACGGCGTGAGCATCGCCCGCGAGATCGAGCTGGACGACCCGTTCGAGAACATGGGCGCTCAGCTCGTCAAGGAAGTGGCCACCAAGACCAACGACGTCGCTGGCGACGGCACCACTACCGCCACCGTGCTGGCCCAGGCCATGGTCCGTGAGGGTCTGCGCAATGTGGCAGCCGGTGCCAACCCGATGGAGCTCAAGCGTGGCATCGAGACCGCTGTGGCTGCCGCTGTCGACGAGATGGTCGACATGTCGACCGACGTCTCCGACGACAAGGACAAGATCGCCAGCGTTGCCGGCATCTCCTCAGCCGACACCACGATCGGCGAGACGCTTGCCGAGGCGTTCGACAAGGTCGGCAAGGACGGCGTCATCTCGGTGGAGGAGTCCAACACGTTCGGCGTCGACCTCGAATTCACCGAGGGCATGCAGTTCGACAAGGGCTTCCTGTCGCCGTACTTCGTGACCGACCCCGACCGTCAGGAAGCTGTTTTCGACGACCCGTACCTGCTGTTCGTGAACGGCAAGATCGGCGCGGTCGCCGAGATGGTGCCGGTGCTCGAGAAGGTCATGCAGACCGGCAAGGGCCTGGTGATCATCGCCGAGGATGTCGAGGGCGAGGCGCTGGCCACGCTCGTGGTCAACAAGATCCGCGGCACGTTCTCATCGGCAGCCGTGAAGGCGCCTGGCTTCGGCGAGCGACGCAAGGCGATGCTGGCCGACATGGCGATCCTGACCGGCGGCGAGGTCATCTCCGAAGAGGTGGGCCTGAAGCTCGACAACACCACCCTCGACCTGCTGGGCACCGCCCGCAAGGTGATCATCACCAAGGACGAGACCACGATCGTGGAGGGCGGCGGCGACAGCGGCGACGTCGATGGGCGTGTTGTGCAGATCAAGCGCGAGATCGACGAGACCGACTCCGACTGGGATCGCGAGAAGCTGCAGGAACGGCTGGCGAAGCTGGCCGGCGGTGTGGCGGTGATCCAGGTCGGCGCGGCCACCGAGGTCGAGCTGAAAGAGAAGAAGCACCGCATCGAGGACGCGGTGTCGGCCACCCGGGCTGCGATCGAAGAGGGCATCGTGCCCGGCGGCGGCACTGCGCTGCTGCGGGCTCGTGCTGCAGTGGCAGCGCTGGACCTCGACGGCGACGAGGCCACCGGGGCTCGCATGGTGCATCGGGCGCTGGAAGGTCCCAGCCGCCAGATAGCGCAGAACGCCGGCTACGAGGGCGCTGTCATCGTGCAGCAGATCGAGCAGTCCGACGGCAACACAGGCTTCAATGCCGACACCGGCAAGTTCGAAGACCTGGTGTCAGCCGGCGTCATCGACCCGGCGAAGGTGACCCGTGCGGCGCTGCAGAACGCAGCGTCGATCGCAGCGCTGCTGCTCACCACCGAGACGCTGGTGACCGACAAGCCCGAGGAAGCTGACCCCGCCGCTGCCGCTGCGGCTGCTGCCGCCATGGGCGGCGGCATGGGCGGCATGCCGGGGATGATGTAGCTCCCGCTCCACCTCCTCCCAGACAGGCGCAGGGCCGGCGTTCGCGCCGGCCCTGTGTCGTTGTCTGGCGGCACTCGGCTGCCAAATCCCGCAATGCCGCCGGGACCCAGCGGTACCCTCGTTGTTTTCCCCTACGTGGCGCGGCTGCGGCGCCGGACTTATGCCCCCACACTCGCCGGCGGCCGCCCCGGCCGCCCACCCAACGGTCTTGGTGGTGGACTTCGGCGCGCAGTATGCGCAGCTGATCGCCCGGCGGGTGCGCGAAGCGCAGGTCTATTCCGAGATCGTTCCCCACACGGCGACTGCAGCGGAACTGGCCGAGCGCTCGCCCGCCGCGATCATCTTCAGCGGCGGGCCGGCATCGGTGCACGTCGAGGGCGCCCCGGGCATCGACCCCGGCGTGTATGAGCTGGGCGTGCCCATTCTGGGCATCTGCTACGGGTCGCAGCTGCTGGCCCGCGACCTCGGCGGGCAGGTCGACCGCAGCGGCCGTGGCGAGTACGGACGCACCACCATGACAAGCGCCGGAGTGCCCTCCGAACTGCTTGGCGATCCCGGCGGCGGCGTCGGCTCGACCGAGCCTGTGTGGATGTCGCACTTCGACGCCGTGGTCGAACCGCCCGACGGCTTCACGATCACGGCATCCACCGCGGACAGTCCCGCTGCGGTCATCGAAGACCCGCAGCGACGCTTCTTCGGGGTGCAGTACCACCCTGAGGTCGCGCATACCCCGAGCGGCCAAGCCCAGCTGGAGCGGTTTCTTCACGGCATCTGCGGGATCAACTCCGAGTGGACGATGACCAACGTCATCACCGAGAGCATCGAGGCCATCCGCGCCCAGGTCGGCTCGGCACGGGCCATCTGCGGGCTGTCGGGCGGGGTGGACAGCGCCGTGGCCGCCGCGCTCACCCAGCGCGCCATCGGCAGCCAGCTCACCTGCGTGTTCGTGGACACGGGGCTGATGCGTGCCGGCGAGGGCGAGCAGGTCACCGACACGTTCCGGCGCACGCAGGGCATCGAGCTGATCCATGAGCGGGCCGCCGAGGAGTTCTTCGAGGCGTTGACCGGTGTGACCGATCCCGAGGACAAGCGCAAGATCATCGGCGAGAAGTTCGTGCGCATCTTCGAGCGGGCCGCGGGCGGCATCACCGACGCTCGTTTCCTGGTGCAGGGGACGCTGTATCCCGACGTGATCGAATCGGGCTCGCCGACCGCGGCGAAGATCAAGAGCCACCACAACGTAGGCGGGCTGCCCGAAGACATGACCTTCGAGCTGGTGGAGCCCCTGCGGAATCTGTTCAAGGATGAGGTGCGGACCGTCGGAGCCGAGCTGGGCCTGCCGCCTGAGATCGTGCAGCGCCAGCCGTTCCCTGGGCCGGGCCTGGGCGTTCGGATCGTGGGGGAGGTCACGCCCGAGGCTGTTCAGACGGTGCGAGCGGCCGATGTCATAGTGCGCGACGAGATTGCGAAGGCTGGCCTCGACAACGAGGTCTGGCAGGGGTTCGCCGTGCTGGCTGACATCCGCAGCGTGGGCGTGATGGGCGACGAGCGCACCTACGCCCGCCCGATCATTGTGCGAGCGGTCACCAGCGAAGATGCGATGACGGCCGACTGGGCCCGCCTGCCCCACGATCTGCTCGAGTCGATCTCGTCACGGATCGTCAACGAAGTGCCCGGCGTCAACCGGGTCGTCTACGACATCACCTCCAAGCCCCCCGGCACCATCGAGTGGGAATAGGCATTGCGGACCCCGCATCACGCCCGACATACAAGGTTTCCAAGTGTCGCTGTTGCGTCTGGCGGGCCTCTAGTTGCAGTGCGTTTCGAGGTGTTCGTAGGCGCTGGCGAAGCCGTCCATGGACGGGAACAAAATGAGTTCAGAGCTGTCGTCCCAGTTGGTCCAGGCGAGTGCCAAGGAACCCGATCCTGCAAGTAGGGCCGTTACGAATTCGGTGCCTCGATCACCTGAGACGAAGCCCGCGTTGTCGCTGGTTGGCCACCATAGATCGATCTGAAACTCGTTGTGCTCGCCACCAATGCGGTATCCCACGGGCACCCGACCGTGCCAATCAGGATTTTGAAAGTCGATCTGCCCTGCGATATAGGGCCCTTGACCCCAGCTGCGCGTGACGGACCACCAGAAGTCGACTTCCACGTAGTCATTGCAGAAGACGAACAGCCCAGGTTCCACATCGGCGTACAGCCCCGTCATGGTGTGGTCACGGGCTTCTGCTAGCAGAGCGACGTACGGGTCACGACCGTTCGTCGTGAAGTCGCGGATCCATTCACCGTCACCGACTGCATCAGCCTCATCTCTGCTGCCCAAGGTCCCGTCAAGCAGCGAGACCACATCGGAAACAGGCACGATGAGGCCAAGTGTCCCAACGATGTCCTCGGCGTCAGAGAACGTGATTGGATTGACCGCAGTCGGTACGCCGATCAGGCGTCCCCTGGCGTCAAATGCGGGGCCGCCGCTGTTGCCGGGTGCAATTTGGGCATCAGTCTTGATCCACACTTGCCCTTCGAGTCGCGTCGTTCCCGAGTAGCGGCCCGTGGTGAGCGTCATGGTGTCGCCGCCGACTCCTGGGTAGCCCAACACCGTGATCGCGTCACCTGCCTTTGGTGTGACTGAGGCCACGTTTAGTGCTGGAAGTGGCGCGCCCGTAGCGTCTAAGGACAGCAACGCGAGGTCGCGGCTTCGAGTCGAACGGACAACCGTGGCAATCATCGTGCGGGTCGGAGCAGCGCTGAAAGTTCCGCCCACCCGTACCCTGATCGTCGCACACACGCGATTACGGTCGTCTACGACGACATGGTGATTCGTGACAACTTGCCGTCCACTTCCGGTGACAAATCCGGAGCCGGAGCCCTGAGCGACACCTGCGGCATTGAGGCACACCACCTGCACTACCGATGCTGCAAGCTCGTCCCAATCGGCAGCCCCACTCGAACTGCTTCCATCATCATCCGCTTCCGCATCCACTGTGGGTTGGGAACCCGTTGCCACCGCCGTGAGCGCCCCGTCGGGTACTTGCTTCGACGACCCGATGCCTGTGACGAATGCGCTTCCCAAGTCTCCGACCGAGAGCCTCCATGCCTTTCCGAAAGACACCAGCGATGCCGGAATGTCTTGGCCTGCCTTCGGTGCCAACAGCAGCGGCTGGCAGGGACCACGCACCGCCGAGGCCGCGAGCCCGCCGTACGGAGAAGTGCCGCTTGCAACCGCTACGTCACGGACGGGGTGACAGCCCGATATCGCGAACGATTCACGCGCTATCAAGGCTGCCGTTTCGTATCGGTCGGACCCGGCAATTCGGCGAGTCGTCAGGCCCAGCGAGCGGATCTCGTCTTCGACAGTCTCGGCAACGGCTGCATTCCCGCCGAGAATGGTCACGCCTCCGATCGACCGGTCCTCCGTCGTCAGGAATTGCCGCACCTGCGTGTGCAGCGAACCGGGTGCCGTCAAGATGAGCGGGGTCTCGCGGCTCACGCTCGGTGCAGCCGCAACGGCATCGGCGTAGTTCTTGCCTGATGCCACGAACACATTCGGAAGTTCGTCGGGCGCGAACAATCGAGCCACCCGATGTGCTGTCTCGTAGCGGTCGGCGCCGGCAATCCTGTCGACCCGGAATCCCATGCCGCGCAGATCCTGTTCGACGGCGGAAGACACCGCAGCATGGCCTCCTAAGACGATCACTTTCGCCTTGGGGTGAGCTCGGCATGGCTCCAGATACGCACGTGTAGGTGCAGGCAGGAATGCCTGTGTCGTCAGCAGCAGCGGTCGATCCAGCGCGGAACCGGCGAGCGCGTCCGGCCAATTCTCACCAGAGGCAAGTGCAACGCTGTGCGAGCCGACCTTCGAGTCACATGTGCCGCCGGCAACCTCCGCGGCGATGTCGTAGACAGTCGGGCCGCTGATTCTCCGGGTCTCGGCGCCCGAACCTTGAGCGCCAGCCGGCAGAGGCAGGGTCAGTACGACGAGCGTGGTGCAGAGTGCTGCCGCCGCAACCCGCCGAAGTGCACTCCGCGAGGAGCTGCCACAGATCCCGGCCACCCGCTATTCCCCTTCCGGCAAGGTCTCGCTGCGTGTACCAGCGACCGGGTCAGGCTAGGGCAACGCCTGGATGCGATTCCGGTCCGTCCGGCTGCCACGGGATCATTTGGTCGGTCCGAACATCGTGAGCGTCGTCACCAGCGAGGATGCTATGACTGCCGACTGAGCCCGCCCGCCACACGAGCTGGCTTGAGCAGATCTCGTCGCGCATCGTCAATGAGGTGCATGGCGGCAACCGCGTCTGCTACGACATCACCTCCAAGCCCCCCGGCACGATCGAATGAGAATAGGGCGCTGGCGGGACAAGCCGGTTGATCAAGGAGCTGGCCGACGGGCCAAGACTGCCGCAAAGTCACCGGACTCGCTGTGTAGCGCAGCGAGATCTGGGCACATCCATCCGAGCAATTCGATGCTTCGCTCCCACACTTCATCGAGGGGCATGAGTGTGTTCGATCCTGGAATGATGATGCCCTTGAAGAGTGGCTCGTGATGAACGGCACGGTTCCGAAGCCGTTGGAACACGAGTGCTCGTCGGTGAACTTCCGAACGAGGGGGTCTCCGCTCTTGCCCTGACGGGGATATTGCTCCTGTTCGGAATCCGAAGCGCAGAGTGGGACGCCAGAGCCTTGGCTCGTAGTTGACCGATCGTCCAAGAGCGCTGTGACCGCCGCGGCTGAGGAGGTGAACCCATAGGCCGAGCGTGGTGTCGGCGATGACCCGACCCGGACTCACGGTGCCTTTGGCAATCTTCCTCTGATGCTTCGGAACGACGCCAGCCAGCATTTCGTTCGTGACGTCGTCGAGCAGCAGCGTCGGTGATGCCCACCAGTCCTCGCGTCCAAATCGGTCCGCCGGCAGCGCGTGCATCGTGTTGCGGAGAGTGACTTCGAGGTCTGCGGCCATCGGGAGCACTGCTGCTGAGACTTCAATGTTCCAGCGATACAGTGCCCATGCGTCGGCGTCCGTCGAAGAATGTTGCCGGGGATTTGCCTGCTACTGCCTGAGTTCGCAAACAACGTTGGCTAGCTGCCCATGGCCATGACGGCGGCTGGGCCCACCGGTCTCAGAATGCGCGCGAGCGCGATTCGCCGCGCATCGTGAGTGAAGTGCTCGGCGTCAACCAAGCCCTCTACGACGTCGCCTTCAAGCCGCCGGCACCTCCAGATGGCAATAGGCGAATGGGAGCTGCCGCGGCGGTGGTGCCAAGGAGTGCGATCACTCGGTATGGCCGGTGCGGCGTAGCTACCCTCCATATCGATGTGCCCAGCCGCCTTGCCAACGGTCCGGCCGTGGGCCGCTCGGCGCAAGAGCCTGTCCCGTCTCGCGGGAGGCAACGAAGAGCAGCTTGCAACCCTGCGGTGGATTCTCACACGCGCCGCCACGCATCAGACCTCGGCAGATTCTCTTTGGCGGAGCTATATGAGCACGTACGAGATCACAGAATCGAGTGCACGGGTCAACATTCAAGACCTCAAGGGGTGTGGCTTCCTTGAGCCAGGCGGCAACGCCGATAGCGAGATGTACCCAAGTCAGCCGGCCCGCGAATGGATGGACAGCGGCGATGATGATCTTGCGTTCGGCATTCTGCATGCCAACGTGAGATTCATCGGCGAGATCTTGTTTGAGCTCCGGACCGGAGTGCGCTCGCGGGAGCAGCTTCTAGGTATCGCCAACCGGAAGTATGGCTTCAGTTGGCAAACGCGAGGCCAGGTTGGAGACCGCCTCTGCTGGCTTCGAAGCGCGGGCTATGTGGTTGCTCTGGGTCGCGAGGAGAGGCGTGTTACGAGCAGAGGACTCGAATTCCTCGAGCGCATCGATCTGCATCTCCCGGCCTAGAAGCACACAGTGGCAAGCCCCAAGGCCAAGTGCGGGCTAGCTGAGTTAGTCCCTAGTCACCGCAGCGATCTACATGATGTAGAGAGTCTCAGCCGCTCTGTCGCAATGGAGATACGGCCATACTGTGCCGATGTCGATGAATCCGTTGCACTCTGGCCAGCCTCACTCTCGTCAGGGCAGGTTGGTGCGGTTTGGAGTCAGTGCCTTCGCCGCTGTCGCAGCTCTGCTGTTGGCTGAGACGCCGCTTGCCGCCCATGAGCCCTCGGTACCCAAGCTTCCCAACAACACCGGTTGCGAACAATTCGCTGTGCTGGTCAAGGCCTCAGTGACCGAGGATCGAGCGGCGGCCAACATGCTCGCCGAAGCGCTGCGTCTCCGATCCGGGGACCGGTGCCTGCTCGATGTTGCCGATGGCGTTGCGGTGGGTATGCAGATTGACAGCGCGGAGGTCACCGCCGGTCGTCAGGTCGTGTTCGTCGTAGGCGGCCCAGCGGCCATATCGGCCGAGCTGTTGATGGCCCTGGGTATCGATCGCGCGGTACGAGTCTCGGGCGCGGATCGATGGGCAACTCAGCGAGCAGTAGTACAAATCGTCTGGAATCTCGGAGGCGACGAGGATTACCTTCCAGAAGCCGCGCCGATTCAGGCTGCTGGGAGTGCACCGACACAGGCTGAGGACGCGACCGAAGCCGAGCTTTGGGAATGGACCGGATGGGGCAACGCACTCGATGGCTTCGCAGGGTCAGCGAGACTCAAGCAGAGCAAGTCTGGCAAGTCCAACCTCATCATCGCTTGCAGTGCCGATGCGACTCTTGCTGTTGCAATTGCAAGGAATAGCGACGGGACCGCATACGCCCAAGATGGAAGCGGCGGCTTGTACGTCAACACGAGCTACCGCGTGGGTCCAGTCGGCTCGACAGTGAGCGACGGTACGCGTTGGCGCGTCAGTACTGCGGGAACCGAGGATTATCTGTACATGCCGACGGGCGAGCACACCGCATTCATTGCAGCGGTTCGAGCCGGACTCATCCAAGGACACACGACCCTGCACGGTCTGTCTTGGACGGCATCGTGGCAAGGTACGGGCGAATGGAATCTCACTGGTTGGGAGCGGGAAGTTGAGCAGGTGCTACGAGCCTGTGGCCACTGAGGACATCGGCAGGCGTTCCTGACGTGGTCTGATTGGCAGCCAAGTCCAAGATGACGCACTGCCGGTGCTCCAGATCCGTGGACACTGCCGGTATCTCTCACGCCGAGCTACGAGAACGCATCGGATGGAATGTGAATGGCGCAGCGGCCGTCGCTAGACGATTTCCCACTAGCCGAACCACTCTCGGACGAGCTGCGTGTACGTGGATTGCGTGCTCAACGTCATCAGCGTTCCGGGTTTGGTCAGGAGGGAGATCTAGCTGAACCATATGTTCGCCGTCTCCTCGTCCCGCCGCGTCGAATCGAGATTCTCTGATCGGCAGTGCCTGACCCTTCGCCCGAGGCGCCGCCTGATGTCCGCCGGCGTCTGCGATGTTGTCTGTACGGCAGCGACACCGAGAATGATGGGTCGCCATCGCCCAAAATCCATCGTCACTTCCGAGGGCTCGCGTGTTGTGTCTCGAAGGGCGCGAGGCATCCGGGTAGCGGTTCCGACTGTCTCTGTCAGCGCTTCAAGCTTGCGGGCGGGCGACGAGACGCAGATCGGCGTCGAGCGCATCCGCGATCCTCTGCAGGGTGCGTGCAGTCGGGCTAGTTGAACCGCGCTCTATCCGGCTGATGTCTGCTTGGCTCATGTCGCAACGCGCAGCCAGTTGCGCCTGGGTGAGACCGAGCTTGTTGCGCAGGTCCATCACTTGCACAGCGATCTCGTACGCCTTCGCGAAGACTTCGGCTTGCGTCACAGCTTCAGAGCCGAGCCGTGCCCGGCGCGATGCGAACACCTCGTCGTATGCGAGTGACATCTGAGTCTCCTCTTCGCGCAGCACTATAGGAAATTCACCATAGGGCGTCAACGATCTCGCCGTCGCTCACGACGCCGACGTTCCTTGTACTGCGCTAGCAGCTTGCGTGCACGCTCAATTTCTCGCTGCTGGCGCTTCGCCTTCGGGGATCTGCCCTTGTCGTAACCGCCGAGCAGCAGGACGACCTTCTCGCCGTGAAAGTGCACAAAGATGCGCAAGAGCACAGATTCCTTCTTGGTGCCCACGCTTGGGGCTTCCGCATCGAACATTCGGGCGATGTCGCGCGCCTCATGCCGAATCCGGAACTCGTGAAGTCCCTCGCCGAGCGGCTTGAGCCAATGCGAGCCAGCGAGATCGAGCCCTCGACTTGCCAGGACATGCTTGATGGCCATGTCGAGTGCAGCGAACTTGAAATCGGACAGCGAGTCGCCGAACTGTCGATAGGGAATCGTCCCATCGTCGGCTCTGAACACCTCCACCGTCCACAAGTCAGCCATCCGGGGCAAGCTAGCGACGGCGCCCAATCCGGCTAAGGCGAATTGCCCTTCCGGCAAGGGTCTGGCTCAGGAACGAGGCCGAATCTGGGTTTCTGCGGTCGGATGAGTCGCTTCGGGTACGGTCGCCTTGAGTCGGAGGGCACTCATGACGCAGTCGGTGGCGAGCTTGGCGGTCGAGACGCTCATCGCGAACGGGTTCGACAACCTGTACTGCCTGCCTGGGGTGCAGAACGACCCGTTCTTCAACTCGCTGTACGACCGCCGCGATGCCTTGGCACCGGTCCACACCCGCCACGAGCAGGGCGCCGCCTACATGGCGCTCGGCGCTGCGCTGGCGACCGGGCAGCCGCAGGCGTTCTGCGTCGTGCCAGGGCCCGGCCTGCTGAATACTGCGGCGGCGCTCAGCACGGCGTACGCCACGAACGCGCCGGTGCTGGCCTTGGTGAGCGAGATCCCCTCTGCTGGGATCGGCCGGGGGTACGGCGCCCTGCACGAGCTGCCCGATCAGCTGGGCGTGCTGGAACGGCTCACCCGGCACGCCGAGCGCATCAGCGATGGCGCCGATGCTCACGCCGTGCTCCAGCGTGCGATGACCGCACTGCGCTCGGGGCGCCAGGGGCCCGTCGGCGTGGAGGTCCCGACCGACGTCTGGAGCTCGGCCGCCGAATCCGTATCCGATGATCTTGTTGCGCCGGCGCGTCCCGGCCCGGAGCCCGACACCGCAGCCATCGCCGAAGCGGCGCAGCTCCTGACCGGCGCGAAGCGGCCGATGATCGTGGTGGGCGGCGGTGCCCAGGATTCCTCAGAGCACGTCACACAGCTCGCCGAGCGGCTGTCAGCGCCGGTGGTTGCCTTCCGCAGCGGGCGCGGCGTGGTGCCCTCGGATCACCCGTTGAGCATCACCACGCCGACGGCGTACCAGCTCTGGCCGCAGGTCGACCTGGTGATCGGGCTGGGCAGCCGGATGGGCATGCAGCAGTCTGTATGGGGAGTCGACAACGACCTCAAGATCGTCCACATCGACATTGACACCGATGAGATCGGCCGCTTCGGACCGCCCACGGCGGGCATTCATGCCGATCTTGCTGACGCGTTGCCCTTGCTTGCCGATGCACTCGGCGCCACGCAAGCCGACCGCTCCGAATGGCGTGCCGAAGTCGAGGTCGCCCGAGCCGATGCCGAGGCCGCGACCGCCGAGGCCCTTGCGCCCCAGTACGGCTGGCTCGGCGCTATCCGGGCGGAGCTGCCGCCCGAGGGCGTCTTCGTCGACGAGATGACCCAGTGCGGCTACGTGTCCTGGCTCGGGTTTGACGTGTACCGACCCAGGACGTTCCTCACCGCCGGATACCAGGGCACGCTCGGCTACGGGTTCGCGACTGCGCTGGGCGCGGCACATGCCCGGCGCGACGTGCCGGTGCTGTCGATTGTGGGCGACGGGGGAGCGCTGTTCACGATCAACGAGCTGGCGACCGCGGCCCACCACCGGATCCCGCTGACGACGATCGTGTTCAACGACCACGCTTACGGCAATGTGCGCCGGATCCAGCGCGAGCGGTTCGAGGGCCGGGTCATCGCCAGTGAGCTCACCAGCCCAGACTTCGTGAAGCTGGCCGACTCGTTCGGCGTGCGAGGCGTACGGGCGAGCACGCCGGACGAGCTGCGCCCGTGCCTGCGCGAGGCGCTGAGCTCCGATGAGCCGACCGTGATCGAGGTGCCGTTCGGCGAGGTGCCCTTCCCGTGGCCGTACATCATGCGGCCACGGATCCGCGGCCAGCAGCCGGGCGGCTGAGGCTCATGCCGTACAACATCAACTTCTGCCAGGACCAGATCACGGCCGGCGGCGCCACCGCCGCGCCGCTCGGCCCGCTGCCGCGACTGCTCTACGTGCGAGATGGCGAGGTGGAGGTCAATGGCAGCGTGCTGCGAGCCGGTGAGTCGGCCGCGGCGTCAGCAGGCTGCGAAATACAGGGCCGCGCGGAATGGTCGCAGATCTGGCGCTGGGAAGTCGACCTGCCCAACAAGCCCCAGACAGCGCTGCAGGGCGACGGCCTGCTCACGATCCGCCGTATGAGCCGGCTCATCACCACGCTGGACCTGGCCCGCGGGAGCGAGTGGCTGCTCCGACTCGACCAGATCACGTCGCGAGCGGGCCACATCTCCGATCCCCACACCCATCCCGGTCCGGGAATCCGCTGCCTGCTGCGGGGCACGTTCAACATCGAACAGTCGGGTGAGCGCTACCGGAGCGGCGTACCCGGCGAGCCGTGGTGGGAATCGGGCGGCGATGAGGTCGTGTTCTGGGGCAGCGAGACCATGGAGGCCAGCTTCCTGCGCGGCATGGTGCTGCCGGTTGACTGCGCAGGCTCGCCGACGGGCAACACCAGCACCACCGACCCCAATCGCCAGCGCGCTCGCTGGACACTCCACGTCGATGAGCGCTTCACCGTGCCCGACAGCGATCGCTGAGCCGATCTGCCGAATTGCCGAAGGCTTGACGAGCGGCCACAACTACCGTGGCCCTGCGGCGAGTTCTTGCCCCGCGGTCAGCGCGTGCCGAGGCTCTCCGTGCCTCAGAAGGGATGGCGTCAGAATCAATGGCCTCGAACGGGACGACTTCAGCAAGTGCCGCGAATGCGGCCGCATCGGTGGAGCTGCCGGCGGGCTTCGGCTGCCATGTCGGCAACATCGGCATCAAGGACGACACCGACGATGTGATGGTGCTCGCGGCCGACCACACGGCCGCAGCGGCGGGAGTGTTCACCAAGAGCCTGTTCACCGGTGCGAGCGTGCGTCTCAGCCGAGCCAACGTGGCCGACGGTCGGGCGCGTGCCGTGGTGGTCGTGTCGAAGAACTCCAACGTGGCGACCGGGGATCAGGGTGAGCGAGACGCCGCGAACCTGGCACGACGTGTCGCGGAACTGCTGGTCTGCGAGCCCGACCACGTCTTGGTGGGCTCCACCGGCCTGATCGGCGTGCCCTATCCCGAAGGCAAGGTGGATGCCTATTTCGACGGGCTGATCGCCCGCCATGACGAGGCAACCCAGGTTGCCCTGCGGGCGGGCGCCGTGCCTGTCGAGGCGGGCTCGGACGATGCGTGCGCCCCGAGCACTGTGTGGTCGCGCGATGCAGTGGCCGCCGCGACCGCGATCATGACGACCGACACGCATCCCAAGACCGCCCGTGTGACGATCCCCGCCGGCGACGGAACGGCGGCCGTGGTGGGCATTGCCAAGGGCTCGGGAATGATCGAGCCCGACATGGCCACGATGATCTCGGTGATCACCACCGACGCCGAGATCGCTCCCGATCGGCTCGACGCGATGCTGCGCCGCGTGTGCGATGTCACGTTCAACGCGCTCAGCGTGGACAGCGACACCTCCACCAGCGACATGGTGGTGGTGCTGGCGAACGGTGTGGCCGGGCCCGTCGACGAAGCCGAGCTGGAGGCTGCGCTGGGCGCCGTGAGCCTGGATCTGACACGCCAACTCGCCTTTGACGGCGAGGGCGCCGAGACCCTCATCGTGGTCACGGTGAGCGACGCTCGCGACGACGCGCAGGCCAAGCGTGTGGCCAAGGCCATCGTGAACTCGCCGCTCGTCAAGACGGCAGTACACGGGCGCGACCCCAACTGGGGCCGAGTGGCGATGGCGATCGGCAAGTGCAGCGACGAGACCGACATCGATCCCGATCGGATCAGGATCCGCTTCGGCGACCAAGAGGTGTATCCCACGCCAGCAACCCCCGAGGCCCTCGCAGAGCTGGAGGCCTACTTGGCATCCGACGAAGTGCTGATCTCGGTGGACCTGGGCGTTCGTTCCGACGGCACAGCCGGCTCATTCACCGTGTACGGCTGCGACCTCACCGACCAGTACGTCCGCATCAACGCCGACTACACGACGTAATCCACCACCCCCGCATGGCCGCCCGTGAATGACGACCTGAGCAGCGACCCGATCCTCGCACCGCTGAACGCCGGACAGCGGGCCGCCGTGCTGCACGGCGATGGCCCGGCGCTCGTGGTGGCCGGGGCCGGCTCAGGCAAGACCCGGGTGCTGAGCCACCGCATCGCGTACCTGCTCGCGCACCGCCAGGTCAGCCCGTTCGGCCTGCTGGCGATCACGTTCACCAACAAGGCCGCGGGGGAGATGCGGGATCGCATCGGCAGCCTTGTCGGTCCCGTGGCGCGCCGGATGTGGATCTCCACGTTCCACAGCGCCTGCGCCCGCATACTGCGCAGCCACGCTGACGCCATCGGCTATCCGGCCACGTTCAGCATCTACGACCAAGCCGACGCGCGGCGGCTCACCCGCTATGTCGTACGCGACCTCGACCTCGACCCCAAGCGGTACAACGAGCGCGCTGTGCACGCAGCGATCTCGACACTGAAGAACCAGCTCACCGCACCGACCCGCGCAGCCGAGGTGGCCGAATCACCCGACGGCGGCGGGCCGTTCAATCGTGAAGTGGCCCGCGTCTACTCCGAGTACCAGAAGCGGCTGCGGCGCGCCGGCGCGATGGACTTCGACGATCTGCTGATGCTGGGCGTGGAGCTGCTCAGCGCGCATGACGAGGTGGCGGAGCACTACCGGCAGCGCTTCGAGCACATCCTGGTCGACGAGTACCAGGACACGAACCTGGCACAGGTTCGCCTGATCGGGCTGCTCAGCGGCCCGTTGCAGAACGTGTTCGTCGTGGGCGACTCCGATCAGTCGATCTATGCGTTCCGGGGCGCCGACATCACCAACATCTTGGAGTTCGGGGCCACCTTCGACCATGCCTCGACCTATGTGCTCGACCAGAACTACCGCTCCAGCCAGGCCATCCTGGACGCAGCCAACTCGGTGATCCGCAACAACTTCGGACGGCCGTCGAAGAACCTCTGGACTGATCAGGCTGGTGGTGCCAAGCCGATCCGGTACCGCGGTACCAACGAGGAAGACGAGGCTCGATATGTCTGCTCGGAGCTGCGGCGCATGCATAGCGACGGCCAGATCGATTGGTCCGACGCGGCGGTTTTCTACCGGTCCAACGCCCAGTCGCGCGTGATCGAGGAAGAGCTCGTCGCCAACGACATGCCCTACCAGATCATCGGCGGCACCCGGTTCTATGACCGGCGTGAGATCAAGGATGCGTTGGCATTCCTGCGGGCCGCGGTCAACCCGTCCGACGAGGTGTCGCTCAAGCGGGTTGTGAACCTGCCGGCCCGCGGCGTCGGCGACCGCACGATTGCCAAGCTGGACGATGCGGCGGCGCGGGGCGGCACGTCGCTCGCCGAGGCGATCGACCGGATGGAATCACTCGGTGTGCGCGGCACTGCCAACAGCGGCCTGCAGCAGTTCCGTGAGCTGATGAGCCGTGCCCGGGCCCGCATCGACGAGGGTCCCGCTGCTGTGCTCGAAGTGGCGCTGAACGAGTCGGGCTATGTGCAGGCGTTGCACGACGAGGGAACTGTCGAGTCCGACGGACGGCTGGAGCATCTCGAAGAGCTGGCAGGCGCCGCTGCCGAGTTCGCATCGTGCGACGAGTTCCTCGAGCAGGTGTCGCTCGTCAGCGATGTCGACGAGATGACCGATGCCTCCCAGGTCTCGCTGATGACGCTGCACTCCGCTAAGGGGCTGGAGTTCGACATCGTGTTCGTGACCGGCATGGAGGACGGCATCTTCCCGCACCACCGCTCGATGACCGATCCGGGCGAGCTGGAGGAAGAGCGCCGGCTGGCCTACGTCGGCATCACCCGGGCGCGCAAGCAGCTGTACCTGACCCACTCATGGAGCCGGATGCTGCACGGCCAGACCAGCTACAACCCGTCCAGCCGGTTCATCGACGAGATCCCGCCGGACCTGCTGGACGACCGCTCCGACGACACGCAGCGTCTCGGCAGCTCGTGGCGGTCGGTCACGAGCGACTGGGGCGCCAACCGAAGCGCCAGCCAGCCCAGCGAGTACAGCCAGCTCGACGAGTCGGAGCTGGCCGGCCGGAGCCACCCGCGCAGCGATCCCACGCGCCACGACGACAACGCGGCGAAGGGCCGTGAATCTCGCCGGGAGGAGGCCCGCCGCCGGGTGGCCGCCCGGATGGGCGAGCCGAAGCCGGCCCCCTCGGCCGACCTCGGCTACGGGGTGGGAGACGATGTGCTGCACGCCCGTTTCGGCGCGGGTGTCGTGCAGGACATGCGGCCCGACGGCGACGACTGGGAGGTCACCGTCCACTTCTCCGATGTCGGCACCAAGACCCTCGTAGCCAGCTTCGCCAACCTCCGCCGCCCCCCCGCCTAGTACGCCGGCGGGGGGAGACAACCGCATGAGCTGTGGAGGCGGCGGCAGGGCTCTGCGAGGTTGGAACCTGCTGGATTCCCGGAGCAGAGCCCTGCCGCCGCCTCCACAGCGGGCGACAACCCACCCTCCTATGCTCCCCGCCGTGGATCTCTTCGAGTATCAGGGCAAGCAGTTCTTCAAGAGCTTCGGCATGCCGGTATCCGACGGCGAAGTCGCCTTCAGCGTCGACGAAGCAGTGGCCGCCGCGGAGCGCTTGGGCACGCCGGTGATGGTGAAGGCACAGGTGCACACCGGCGGGCGCGGCAAGGCGGGCGGCGTCAAGTTCGCCGCCGCCGTGGACGATGTGCGGACCCACGCATCCAACATCCTGGGACTCGACATCAACGGCCACGTCGTGCGGCGGCTGTGGATCGAGAAGGCGTCGGACATCTCCGAGGAGTACTACGCCAGCTTCACGCTGGACCGCTCGGCCAAGAAGCATCTCGGGATGCTGTCGGCCGAGGGCGGCGTCGAGATCGAGACCGTGGCGGCCGAGAATCCCGACGCCATCAGCAAGGTGCTGGTGGACCCCGCCGAGGGTTTGACCGAAGAGGCTGCCCGCGCCTGGGTGGAGGGCGCCAACCTCAATCCGGCCGCCACCGATCAGGCCGTCGAGATCCTGCGCAAGCTGTACACGGCCTACACCGAGGGCGACGCCGACCTCGTCGAGATCAACCCGCTGATCCTGACGCCCGAGGGCCGGGTGCATGTGCTCGACGCCAAGGTCACCCTCGACGCTAACGCCGTGTTCCGTCACGAGGACTATGCGCAGTACGACGAGACCCAGCCCCGAGACGAGCGCGAGGAGGCCGCCCACGCCAAGGGCCTGCAGTACGTGGGCCTCGCCGGCAGCGTCGGCGTCATCGCCAACGGTGCCGGACTGGCGATGAGCACCGTCGACGTGGTGAACCAGGTGGGTGGCAAGCCGGCCAACTTCCTGGACATCGGCGGCGGGGCCAATGCTCAGGTGATGGCCAATGCGCTGGAGGTCATCAACAACGATCCCGACGTGCGGGCCATCTTCATCAACATCTTCGGCGGCATCACCCGCGGCGAGGAAGTGGCCAACGGCATCATCGGGGCGCTCGACGCGGTCGACATCGAGGCGCCGATCGTGCTGCGCCTCGACGGCACCAACGCCGCGGAAGGGCGGGAGATCCTCGCCCCTCACCTCAACGAGAAGCTGGTGATGGAACCGACCATGCTCGACGCCGCCCGTCGAGCCGTCGCGATGGCTGCGGCCTGATCACGGGAGCTTGAGATGAGCATTTTCGTCAACAAGGACACCAAGGTCGTCTACCAGGGCCTCACCGGCTCGCAGGGCCGCTACTACGGAATGCTGAACCGCGACTACGGCACCAACGTGGTGGCGGGCACCAATCCCCGCAAGGCCGGCACCGACGTCGAGGGCGTGCCGGTGTTCGCCAACTGCACCGAGGCGGTCGCGGCGACGGGTGCCAATGCCTCGTGCATCTTCATCCCCGCTCCGGGCGTGTTCTCCGCCGTGATGGACGCCGCCGAGGCCGGCATCGAGTTCGTGGCCTGCATCACCGAGGGTGTGCCGGCGCACGACGAGGCCCGCTTCTTCAACATGCTCAAGCGCGATTACCCGCATGTCCGGCTGCTGGGGCCGAACTGCCCGGGCATCATCACGCCGGGGGAGTGCAACATCGGCATCACCGCGGGGCACATCGCCAAGCCGGGCGGGCCGGTGGGCATCGTCAGCCGGTCGGGCACGCTGACCTACCAGGCGCTGTACGAGCTGCAGCAGAAGGACATTGGCGTCACGACCTGTGTGGGCATCGGCGGTGACCCGGTGCCGGGCACGTCGTTCATCGACTGCCTCGAGGCGTTCGAGGCCGATCCCGACACGAAGGCCGTGATGATGATCGGCGAGATCGGCGGCTCGGCCGAGGAAGAGGCTGCCGAGTTCATCAAGCACCACATGTCCAAGCCGGTGTCGAGCTACATCGCGGGGGTGACCGCGCCTCCGGGCAAGAAGATGGGCCACGCCGGTGCCATCGTCTCGGGCGGCAAGGGAACTGCGGCGGCCAAGATGGATGCGCTGCGCGACGCTGGGGTGCGAGTGGGCCTGAACCCCACCGAGGCCGGCGAGCTGATGGCGGAGATCGTCGCCGAGCTGTAGCTACTGCGGCACGATCTGCCGGTAGATCTCGAGCAGCGCTGCAGCGTGGGCCTGCGGGTTGAACGCTGCCAGCGGGTCCGCACCCGGATCGGGCATATCTGGGCCTGACTGCAGGGCAGCAGTGAGAGCATCGGAGAGCGCGGCGGCATCGTCGGGCGGGACGAGGCGTCCGTTGGTTCCGTCAATGATGAACGCGGGTGCGGCGCCGACAGCGCTGGCGACGACGGGGCGACCCGCGGCGAGAGCTTCGGCCACGACCATCCCGAAACCCTCGCGGCGGCTGGGCACGCACACGAGGCGGGCGCGGCGGTACCAGTCGCCGATCTCAGACGGCGCCACCGCTCCGGCGAACGTTGCGCTCACGCCTCGCCGCAGTGCCAGTGCTTCGAGCAGTGCACGGTCGGGGCCGTCGCCGACGATGACCAGTTCGGGTCGCTCCTGTGCGGGCATGAGCGCCACGGCCTCGATGAGCACGTCGAAGCCCTTTTCGGCCATGAGCCGGCCGACGCCGACCACGGGGCCGTCCGCGGGTGCCGGTGTGGGCGCTCCCAGCCGGTCGCTGCCCACCGGCATCGACACGACCTGCAGAAGGGGCCCGCTTCGGCGTCCAGCCAGTTCGGCAGTCGGCTGGGGGCGCCGGCCGCGAGGTCGTCGCATCAGCGAGATCGCCCAGTCCTGCAGATCCTCGGACACCGTCACAACAGCGTTCGCTCGGCGCAGCACCCGGCGTGCCAGCCAGCGGTGCACGGCGTTGGTGGTGACGGCCGCATCGGAACCGTGCACGTGCACCACGCTCGTCGCTCGGCGTCCAGCCGCAGCGGCGGCAGCGACGGCCACCAGCCCGCAGGGGAACCACCAGTGGCCGTGGATGACTGCGGCGTCACCTGCTGACGCGGCCAAGCCGGGCGTGCGTTGCGGGCGGGAGCGTGCTTGGCGTGCCGCGGCGAGGGTGAGCCGGGCAATCATCGGGATGACCCACAGCGCTGACAGCCCGGAGAACACGCGGTAGCTCTCGCCCAGCGCTACCCGCGCTTCCACTCCGGCCGGGGCGAACCGCACCCGGTGCACCTCGATGCCTCCCACCTCCGCGCGGCGCGGCGCGTCCGGATGCGCGGGGCACACCACGGTTACATCGGCGCCGGCGGCCGCCAGCGCCCGTGCGTGATCGGCCAGGAACGGCTTGTGGTGGTCGTCGAGCGAGGTCGGAAACCCAGGGGCCACCAGCACGACTCGCACACGCCCAGTCTCGCAGCGGACCTCGCCCGAAGTCGTCCCCGAGAGCGCAAGTACGCTCGGCGCGATGCTGGCTCGGTGGCAGATGCGCCAAGCGTGCCGGACATGGTGGATGCTCGGCCTCACGGGCGTGCAGTCGTGACGGGATCCGACGGCAGCATCGGCGAGCGGCGGCGAACCGGCGCTGGGGTGCGGTGGTTGCTGGGTCTGGCAACGGCGGCGATGATCGTCTGGCTGGCGGTTCGCTACTGGGACGACCTGCGCCGGATCGACCTGCAGGTCGACGCCGTGGGGCTGCTGGGAGCCGTCGTGGTGTCGGTGACTGCCACCTGGTGCTTGGCACTCGGATGGCGGGAGCTCATCGGTGGCTACGGCACACGGGTGGCGCAAGGCCCGGCGCTGCGTGTCTGGATGCTGTCCCAGGCGACGCGCTACCTGCCGACCGGGCTGGTGCCGATTGCCGCCCGGGCCGGCCTGGCTGCTCCACTGGGCGTGAATCGGGCTGCCGCTGGGGCGTCGGTGATCGTCGAGACCGCCACGCTGGTCGGCTGGTCGGCGGTGTTCGCGGCGCTGTGGGCGCCAGCCGACTGGCTGGGCACCGCGGGTGGCTGGCTCGCACGCATCGTGCTCGGCCTTGGTGCCGCGATCGGTCTGGTGACGCTGCCGTGGACCTTGGCGGGTGCCGGGACCTGGTGGCGTCGCATCGACGGCCTGATGCGTCGAGCACCCGCTCTGCGCTGGCTTTCAGAACGGATTCACTCCGACTCGCTCAGCGCCGAGCGCGCCACCGTGTGGCGAGCTGCGTTCGTCTATGGACTGGCAGTGGCGCAACGTCTCATGGCGGCGGTACTGCTTGCTGGTGCGCTGCTCGCCGCCGGCGTCGATGACGTCTGGCTGATTGCCGGTGCCACCGCCGCGGGCATCGTCGTGGGCATGGTCGGGATCACACCGGCCGGGCTCGGCGTGCGCGAGGTCGTGGTCGCAGCCCTGCTGGCCGAGCGCTTCGGGGTCGGCGACGCAGCCGCGTTCGCCATCGCCGTGCGGGCCCTGGAATTCGCCCACGAGTTGGTGCTGCTGCCGCTCGCCGCGGCGGCCGGACGCGCCAAGCTGACAGATTCCTGAGCGCTCGGTCCGAATCCACTGAGAGTTAGCCGGACTATTGGAGGTGTCCCCGTGAGCCGACCGTTTCGATTCGGGGTCCAGGCATTCAATGCCGATTCAGCAAGAGAATGGAAGGACTTGGCTCGGTCTGCTGAGGACCTCGGCTACAGCTGCCTGCACCTCGCCGACCACTACCTCGGCCCCGGCGCGGCGATGACCGCCGCAAGTCATCCGCCCCAGAATCTGGCGGCGCTGCCGGCAATGGCCACTGCCGCGGCGGTCACTCAGAACTTGCTCATCGGCGCGAGGGTGATGTGCGTCGACTACCACCAGCCGGTCGTGCTGGCCAAGTCGCTCGCCACGATCGACCTGCTGTCTGACGGCCGGCTGGAGCCAGGGTTCGGTGCGGGCTGGGTGACCAGCGAGTACGAGGCGATGGGCGTGACGATGGACCGGCCCGGCGTCCGCATCGACCGCATGATCGAGCATGTGCAGTTGGCGCGAGCGTTCTTCGCCGGTGAGGAGCTGGATTTCGACGGCGAGCACGTGCAGGTGCGTGACATGGCCGCCGTGCCCGCCTCGCCGCAGCCCGGCGGGCCGCGGATCATGATCGGCGGCGGTGCGCCGCGTGTGCTGCGCACCGCGGGCGAGATGGCCGACATCGTGTCGATCAACTTCGACAACTCCGCGGGCAAGATCGGCGCCCACGGCATCGGATCGGGAACGGCCGCTGGCACCGCCGCCAAGATCGACTGGGTCCGCGAGGGCGCCGGCGATCGCTTCGCCGATCTCGAGATCGAGATCGGCGCCTACTTCACGACCGTCACCGATGCGACGCAGCCGACGCTGGAGGCCATGGCCGGCGCCTTCGGGATGCCGCCCGAAGAGCTGGCACGCCACCCGCATGCGCTCATCGGCTCGGTCTCGGAGATCTGCGAGACCTTGCAGCACCGCCGCGACGCCTACGGCATCAGCTACGTGACGGTCCGCGGCGCGAACATGGCGGAGTTCGCGCCAGTGGTTGCAGCGCTGTCGGGCACCTAGCGCGAGGATCATCCCATGGTTGACCTTGACGATTTCGGGCTGTTCGGGCCGGCGGCTCAGCCGGTCTCGCCGAGCGCCCAGCGGATGGCGCGTCGCAGCAGCTCGTAGTACTGGGGCTTGGTCCACGAACAGCGCTCGATGGTGGCGTAGTACTCCAGCACTGGCGCCATGTCCCAGTGTCCCCGGCAGTGGCCGAGCGTGTTGTAGAGCACTGCGCCTCGCCCCAGCGGCCGCACGTACTGGATCAAGTGCGTCTCGTCGCCGTCAGTCCAGTCGGACTCGGCAAAACCGCGTGCTTCTCCTTGCCAGCGCGTCTGCAGCAGCGGCTGCAGTGCGTCGCGGTCGTGGTACTCCATCAGGTACAGCTCGTCGTCGGTGTCGAAGGGCTCGATGTCTGCGACCAGCCAATGCGCTGGGTCGGCAATCTCGACCGGATAGGGCTGTATCGGCGGATGCGCGATGAACTGGCTTCCCAGCGTCTGCGCCCAGGTCGGGAACACCCGCGGCGATTCCACGCCGTTGGGCCGGCCGAGGTCAAGCGCAGCGTTCGTGCCATGCAGCGCAACCCAGCGCCCGCCGCCGCGCACCCAGTCGGCGATCGTCTCCTGCGCCCCGGTGGACGGCCGGACATCACAGGTGTAGCTGACCAGGAAAGCACCCTCACAGATGGCATCCGCGGCCTCGTAATCGGGCCAGACAGTCACCCGGACGTGAGGGTGCTCGGCGAGCAGCCCGAGCAGCTCGGCCCGGGCGAAGTCGATGTCGTGGTACTTGCCGCCGGCGACGAGATGCGCGTCGATGCGTGCAGGCGGATTGCTGCCCGCGTCGTCACGCTGGTCGCCGTCGTGGCTCAATAGTTGACTCGCTTGGTGAAGCCGCCGTCGACCAGGGCGTCTTGGGCGGAGGCGTTCAGGCAGACAATCCAGCCTGGTCAGCCCATGCCGTTGGCGAGCACTGCGCGGCCGTTGGTGGTTGCTCCCAATCGGATGCCCACAACGGCTTGGTAGTCGTCCGACTCGTACGCCGCCCGAGCGGCCTCCATGGTGGGATATTCGATGACGACCGTTTGCGCCCCGGCGTCGCCTTCCTTGATGACCGACGCTGGGTCGAGCACCAACAGCTTGCCGCCGCCCGCCATGATGGGGGCGGCGCCACGCTGGTACTCCTTGTACTTGTCGGGGTCGACGACGTCATAGTTCGCGATGAGATACGCAGGCATCCGACCGGTCTAGCAGGCCACGCCGTCGAACGGAGTCGCACAGTGACAGAGGAATCATCAGAGATCCATCCCGAGGAGAACTACGAAGACGTCTCGGTGTACGACCTCGACGCCGACGTGGAAGAGCAATTGCTGCTCGCACACAACGAGTGCACCTTCATCTGGGCGAATCGTGAAGGTTGGCCCGTCGGCGTGATCATGTCGTACATCTGGCGTGACGGGCGCTTCTGGTTGACGGCGTCGAGCCAGCGGGCGCGTATCAGCGCCGTGCGACGTGATCCGCGTGTGTGCATCGTGGTCACCAGCACCGGCTCGCCGATACCGCGCAACAAGGCGATCACCTGGAAGGGCACCTGCACGGTTCACGACGACGTCGAGACCAAGGCGTGGTTCTATCCGGAGTTTGCCGCTGCGCTGTACCCCGGCAACGAAACAGGCCAAGCCACGTTCGTCTCGTTCTTGGACTCGCCGCGGCGGGTGATACTCGAGGTGGCGCCGACACAGCGCATCGGCTACGACGGCTCGAAGATGTTCAAGGCGACAGCGCGCTGGCTGGCCGCCAAAGACCGCGCTTGATGGTTCCAGCTATCGCTGACTGTGTCTGATGCTTCCAGCTACCGCTGACTGTGTCTGATGCTTCCAGCTACCGCTGGAAGGACACCTCAGCACCGACAAAGAGGTCAGCGAAGTCGTCGTCGGTCTCTGCGGCCACGAGACGATCTACCCAGCCGTGGAAGCGTTGGCCGCCGGCCTCGTTGCGGCCGAAGAAGAACTCCGTCTTGGCACCGGTTTTGACCGCCCGCTGAATCCGGTTGCCGTTGTAGTAGTCCTCGTCGCGCACGACATGCAGCAGGAACGCCTGCTGAGCTTCGATCAGCCCTTCCAGTTGCTCGGTGGGTTCGAATGCGGCCAGGAAGTGCTGAGTAGTGCGAGACGTGTCGGGATTGTCGCCAGGGAAGAGCGTCGAGATCATGTACATCCTCCCGCCGCCGGGGACCTCGTCGGCGCCCACGTTGAACCCTGCGACCGAGGTGTGCGGGAAGACCGTCCACACTCCGTCAGTCAGCAGATCGGTGGGCCAGTCGTCTTCTTCAATGTCGTCGAGCGCCAGGAACCGGCGATCGGGAGAGGTCACCCGCTGGTGCGGGCCCCACGCGTCGTAGATGGCCTTGTTGGAGTAGCCGGGCCCGAACGTTTCCCGGTGCAGGATCGGCAGGTGATAGAAGTCGAGATAGCCGTCGTAGGCCACCTTCCAGTTGGGGCCGTCGACGGTCTGGCTGCCTACGTACGCACAGCTCTCGAAGTCATGATGCTCCAGCATCTCGTCGTAGCCGCACAGGTACGCGTCGATGTCGAACGGCATCCCCGGCGTCACGGCGCCGAAGATGATCCCTGCTCGCTCCGCGACCGGCAGCGGGGTGAGGCCATTGCAGTCGGGGTCGAGATCGCCGAACTCGTCGCGGTCGAGGATGCCGACCAGCCGGCCCTCGTTGTCGTAGCTCCAGGCGTGGTAGGGGCAGGTGAACCTGCGGGCCGAGCCGGTTCCCTCCCGCACGACGATGGAGCCTCGGTGGCTGCACATGTTCACGAACGAGCGCATCTCGCCGTCCGCGCCGCGTGACAGCAACACCGGCACGCCTGCCACGTCCATCGCCTTGTAGCTGCGCGGTTCGGGCAGTTCGCAGGTGAAGCCCAGCACTAGGGGAGTGCGCTTGAAGACGCGCTGCATCTCCAGTTGCCAGCGACCCGGGTCGTAGTAGTTCGCAGCCGGGACCCGCCCGATCTCGCCCGCCAGCGGCACGGTGCCCGCCCGGGCGTGCTGCAGGGTCCTGCGGGTGAGTTCGACCAGCGTCTCGTGGCTCATCTGGATCTTTCCTGGCGCTCTCGGGCTGACTCGGCCACTCGATTGTCGCCTGCTTGCGAACTGGAGATGATGGTCAAGAGGTTGCTCCGTGTTCGTCTGCGCCCGCTACCCGCGCCGGCCGGCTTCACCGATGACCGAACCGGCACCGCGGTGGAAGCGGCTGGGCGCCGCGCCCGCAGCGGTCAGTCCGGCATCCACCACCAGACAGTGCCCGCTGACGTAACGAGCGTCGTCGCTTGCGAGATAGAGCGCGGCGTTGGCGATGTCGATGGGCATGCCGCCGAATCCGAGCGGCGAGCCTGCGGAAATGAGCCGGTGCGCTGCGTCGGTGTCGGTGTGGTCGCCGCTGATGACCGAAGCGGTCATCGCGGTGACGATGCTGCCGGGCGAGATGGCGTTTGCCCGCACCCCGTGCGGCGCGAGCTCGTTCGCAATCGATTTGGTCAGCCCGATGACGCCGTGCTTGGCGGCCGTATAGGCGTGCGGGCCGAGACCTCCTGCGATGCCCGCGACCGACGAGGTGGAGATGATCGAGCCCGATCCTTGGGCGATCATCACCCGAGCCGCATGCTTGCACCCCAGGAACACGCCCCTGAGCAGCACCGCCAGCGACTCGTCCCACGCTTCCACTGGTGTCTCGGCGATGGAGCCGACTGCCCCGACGATGCCGGCGTTGTTGAACATGCAGTCCAACTGTCCGAACTCGGTGACAGCGGCCCCCACGGCGGCCTCGACGTCGGACTCGTCGGTGATGTCGGTGCGGTGAAATCTCGTGGCATCGCCCAGCGATGAGACGAGATCGTGTCCTGCCTCCTCCTGGATGTCGGCCACCACCACCCGGGCGCCCTCTTCGGCGAAGCGACGCACCGTCCCTTCGCCGAGGCCGCTGGCGCCCCCGGTGATGAGTGCGACCTTGCCGTCGAGTCGTCCCATGAGTGTCGGTCCTTCCAGCCGAACCTGCCTTGCCATCTCTCCCGGTCACTGGCAATGCGGCATGCGCGAGTATGGCCGCGGCACGGAGGGCTGTCCCATGATCGACTACCAGCGGCTGTTCCATACGGGAATCCGCGTGCCGGATGTGGATGCGGCCATGGCTGAGATGGGCCCGACGCTGGGCGTCACGTGGGCGTCGGTGCAGCACAACCCGGCGCAGCAGGTGTGGACGCCGCAGCAGGGTCTGCAAACCGTCG
This sequence comes from Candidatus Poriferisodalis sp., assembly GCF_965208925.1. GTDB lineage: Bacteria > Actinomycetota > Acidimicrobiia > Acidimicrobiales > Poriferisodalaceae > Poriferisodalis. Next base: position 1,416,324 of record NZ_OZ242364.1, read on the forward strand.
CGCTGACGTTCGCCTACTCGTGCGAAGGACCGCAGCATCTCGAGCTGCTGGCTGGTGAGCGGGGCACGATCTGGGACGGCTCGGCCGATCCGGGGGTACATCACGTAGGCGTGTGGGTCGACGACGTGGCTGCGGAGACCGAGCGCTGCGTGAGCGCCGGCTGGCAGGTCGCCGCGGCGGCTGCATCGCCCGATGACGGATACGGAGCATTCACCTACGTCGTGCCCCCGAGCGGTCCGATCGTCGAGTTGGTCTGGTCGGCGATCGAGCCCGCGTTCGAGTCGTGGTGGTCGGGTGGCCGTCTCGGCAGCGAGCGGAGCTGAAGGCTCAGTCGGGATTGCCGTTGGAGGCTGTGCTCACGCGCACTGCGGACTCTGAAGCAACAGCCACCGCGCCACTCGAGCGATCGAGTCGCGATCCCAACGCCTCGAAGTAGTGCTGGTAGAAGTGCCGGATCTTGGTCTCTTGGTAGGAGGCGAAGATCACTTCCTGCTGCTCTTGGGCTCGCAGCCCCTTCTGCACCAGCGGCAGGTTGAGCGAATCCTGCTGGAAGATCTTCGCGAGCGGTCCCAGCTCGGGCGCCAGGGTCCAGTCGTCGTCGAAACCGAGGTGACGCACCTTGGCCGGTGCTGGCCGCGCTGCCCCCTCGGCCGGCGCCGGCGGGAACAGCATCACCTCGAAGATGCACTCCTGGGGGTTGTCGCCGTTCGGCCGGAACCGGTACATGATCGGGTTGAAGCAGCCCCAGGGCGACCAGTTGGGGAACACCGAGAAGAAGATGGAGTCGATCATCTCGGCGTCGCTGACGGCCTCGACGTCGAGAGCGTCGCCGACCTGCCGCTGCACCTGCGCTCGCTTGCGGTCCGCCAGCCATCCCCGCACGTTGGTCACCTCCGGCGGCGGGTGGGGCGTCATCAGCGGCATCTCTTCGAAGCCCGGCGGCAGCGGACCGCCGATCCACTTGCACAGGTGCGGGTCGGCCTGTGTCTGCAGGCCGCCGAGGTGGTTGCCGTCCTCGTCGAAGGTGCTGAGGTTGCCGTCGAGGTCAGTGACCGCGACGTGCCCGTTCGCATCACGCTCATAGATGTGCCCGCTCATCGGGTGCCGCCAGCGGCCGTACTCCTTGCCGTCGTCGATGCGCTCCCATCGGGGCTGCTCGTCGAGATGGGGGCTGGGCACGCCTGTGGCGGTCATCGCCCTGCTGTAGTTGCCGAAAACGTCGTAGCGGCTGTTCGCGTCGCCGAGCGACTCCATCAGCGTCGGATGCGTTGCCACCACGTGGTAGCTCTCCATGAACGCCTCTTGGCACGTCTTCCAATTCATCGGCATCAGCTTGGAAACGTGTGCCGCCTTGAATCGGCGTTCGAAGGGCACGAATTCGAAATGGTCGGCAAGATCGCCGAGGTAGTCCGCCAGCGGTGTCGCGTTCCGATCAGGGTTGATGAAGACGAACCCGTGCCACGTGCCGACCAGGGCTTCAGGCAGCCCGTAGTCGGCCATGTCCACGTCGGGGAAGTCCCACTGGCAGGGGATCTCCTTCATGGAGCCGTCCAGTTCCCAGCACCAGCCGTGGAAAGGGCAGCGCAGGCTTGAGGCGCCGCGCCCGTGGTGCTCGCGCAGCTTGCGGCCCCGGTGCAGGCAGGCGTTGCGGTACGCCTTGATCTCGTCCGGACCTGTGCGAATGACCAGGAACGACAGGTGTGCGATGTCATAGACGTGGTAGTCGCCGACTTCAGGAATCTCCTCTTCGAGGCAGGCCAGCTGCCAGACGCGGCCCCACAACCGCTCCACCTCCAAGTCATGGACGTCTTGGGCGTAATACACCGGGGCCGGCACCCGCGTGTTGCCCGGCTGGTGTTCGCCGACTCGCCGCAGCGCCTCTGACACCGGGTGGGTGTCGTTGTCGAACAGCTCGTCGTAGCTGATGCCGGCCGAGCGGTCGGTGCCTGTGAGCGTCTCGGTCATGGCTGCAAGTTAGGTGCCGTGCCGAGTGGCTGTCGAGGAGCGGGCTGCGCCGCCGTCACGTCGGGCTGAGCGATCCGGCGCCGAGGTCGGCAGGCTGTAGCGGTGCCGCACCGGGACATGATCGTGATCGGGGCTGGTCCCGCCGGTGCGGCGGCGGCCATGCGCGCTGCGGGGGCCGGCATCGGCGTGACCGCGTTCGAGAAGGGCGCACCGGGGCGCGACAAGGTCTGCGGTGACGGTCTGACCCCGCGTGCGGTTGCCGCGCTCGACGAGCTGGGCGTCTCGCTGGACGATGCACACCGCATCGCCGGGCTGCGCATGATCGCCGGGCAGCGTGTCCGCGAGCTGGACTGGCCCGCGAACGGGCAATTCGGGCCCTACGGGGCGGTGTGGCCCCGCCGCCGGCTGGACAGCGCGCTGTGCGACGGCGCTGCGGCGGCCGGTGCTGAGCTGTGCTTCGGCACCGAGGCGTTGCCGATCCTCGAAAACGGCCGCGCCGTCGGCGTCACCGCCGGCGGTGAGCGCTGGACCGCCGATCTGGTCGTGCTGGCCGCCGGTGCCCAGGGCCAGGCGGCCCGCATGCTGGGTGCGCTGCGTGATCCCGACGAGCCGTTCGGCCTCGCCATCCGCACCTACGCCGAAACGCCCCGCCACGCCGAGGAGTACCTCGAGGCGTGCCTGACGCTGCGCGACCCCGACGGCACCGCGGTGCCCGGCTACGGCTGGCTGTTCCCCGCAGGAGACGGCACCGTCAACGTCGGCGTCGGCGCGCTCAGCACCATGAGGGGCTTCGCGAAGCTGAACCTGAATCGGCTCTGCGACAGCTACCGCGACCTGGTGGCCGAGAGCTGGCAGCTCGGCCCGTACCTGGAGCGTCCCCGGGCGTGGCGCCTGCCGATGAGCGCGGTGCGGCGGCACGGTCCCGGCTGGGTGGCCATCGGCGACGCGGCCGGGCTGATCAACCCGATGAACGGCGAGGGCATCGACTACGGCCTCGAGACCGGCATCCTCGCTGCCGATCTCTTCGCGGCCGATCCCAGCGCAGTGCCCGACACCTATGACCGGCTCGTGGCTGAGCGCTTCGATGCTTTCCTGCGCACCGGTCGGCGCTTCTCGTTCCTGATCGGGCATCCGCGCATCCTGCGCGCCGGCCTGCGGCTGGCGGTGGGCACCGACGCCATCGCGCGGCTCACCCTGCAGGTCATGGGCAACCTCATCGACAACGAAACCCCTGGCACCGCGGGTCGGGTGCTGAACGTGGCCGACGCTGCATTGGCGGCGGTCTCACCAGCCCTTCGCCGTCTGCACCGGCGCCGCACCGCCCGCACCCGCGGCGCCCTTCCCTCGGGAGGGTCCTGAGGCCGACCCCTCTGCGGGCGGCCACTACGGTGGCTCGCCGTGACTGCAGTGCTGCTAGACGGCCAGGCACTGGCCGAACAGATCAAGGAAGACCTGCGCATCCGGATCATGCAGGAACGCTTGCAGCCGGGGCTCGGCACGATCCTCGTCGGCGATGATCCGGCGTCGCACAGCTATGTGGGCGCCAAGATCCGGGACTGCGGCGAGGTGGGCATCGCCTCGATACACGAGGAGCTGCCGGCCGACATTACCCAGGCCGAGCTGGACGCCGTGATCGAGCGCTTCAACACCGACCCGGCGGTGCACGCCTACATCGTGCAGCTCCCCCTGCCTCGCCAGCTCGACGAGGAAGCGGCACTGCTGGCCATCGATCCCGTCAAGGACGCCGACGGCCTGCACCCCGTGAACCTGGGCCGACTGGTCATGGGCGTCGACGGCCCGCTGCCGTGCACGCCACGCGGCATCCAGGTGATGCTCGAGCACTACGGCGTGCCGGTGGAGGGGCGACACGTGGTGGTGGTGGGCCGGGGGCTCACCATCGGCCGCCCGATGGCGCTGCTGATGGCCCTGAAGCGGCCGGTGGCGAACGCGGCGGTCACGGTGGTGCACACGGGTGTCGCCGACCTCGGCGCCTACACCCGCCAGGCCGACATCCTCATCGCGGCGGCCGGAGTGCCGGGCATCATCACGCCGGACATGGTGAAGCCGGGCGCAGCGGTGGTCGGCGGCGGCATCACCCGCGAGGGCCGCAGGATCCTCTCCGACGTGGACGAGTCGGTCGGCGAGGTGGCCGGCTGGGTGACGCCCCGACTGGGCGGCGTCGGCCCGATGACCCGGGCGATGCTGCTGGCCAACACCGTCGACGCCGCTGCCGCCGCCGGCTGAGACACGACCGAAGCCTGCGCGTCGACGCGGCTCGATGTGGATGGCGGTGACGCAGGTGCAGTTGCCGCGCCGCCGCGCTAGAAACGCCCGCAGCCCCGCAGGCTGGTGCGCCTGCACACACCAGCGATGGAGAGAGCAGTGAACGATCCCGTACGAGTTGCTGTCACGGGTGCCGCCGGCCAGATCGGCTACAGCCTGCTGTTCCGGATCGCGTCAGGGGCGATGCTCGGCTCTGAACAGCCGGTCGAGCTGCGCATGCTGGAGATCCCTCCGGCGATGGGCGCGCTCGACGGCGTGATGATGGAGCTCGACGACTGCGCCTTCCCGCTGTTGGCGTCACGCACCGGCACTTCAGACCCCAACGAGGCCTTCGAGGGTGCCGACTACGCGCTGCTGGTGGGCTCGATGCCCCGCAAGGCCGGGATGGAGCGCAGCGATCTGCTCGAGGCCAACGGCGGCATCTTCACCACCCAGGGCAAGGCGCTCAGCGATTCGGCGAACCCGAGCGTGCGGGTGCTGGTGGTGGGCAATCCGGCCAACACCAACTGCCTGATCGCCATGCGCAATGCGCCCGGGATTGCTGACGGTCAGTTCACCGCCATGACCCGCCTCGACCACAACCGGGCCGTCGCTCAGCTCGCTGCCAAGGCAGGCGTGTCGGTGAACGACGTGACCCGCATGACCATCTGGGGCAACCACTCCGCCACCCAGTATCCCGACATCTTCCATGCCGAGGTGGGCGGCCACAACGCAGCAGCCCTGGTGGACGATCAAGCGTGGCTGGAGGACGATTTCATCCCCACCGTGCAGCAGCGCGGCGCGGCCATCATCAACGCCCGGGGCGCCTCGTCGGCGGCGTCGGCGGCATCGGCCGCGGTGAATCACATGCGCGACTGGGCGTCTGACACGCCCGGCGGCGACTGGGTGTCCATGGGCATCCCGTCCACCGGCGACTACGGCGCCCCCGAGGGCATCATCACCTCATACCCCGTCACCGTCGCCGGCGGCCGGTACCACGTGGTGACCGGCCTCGGGCTCGACGACTTCAGCCGCTCCCGCATCGAAGCCTCCTGGGCCGAACTGGTCGACGAGCGCGACACCGTCGCAGGCATGGGCCTCCTCGGCTGAGCTAGCCGCCGTTCAGCTCAGCTGGATGTGATGAACGGCGATACCGAGACTCGGCACTCGTGCGAGCCTGCCGTCGACCGTGAGCAGGGGGGCGCGCCTGGCGACGGCTACGGCGACGTACATGGCGTCGTAGGCGGTGACGTTGTGCCGGTAGCGCCATGCCGTCCGTGCGAGAAATCGATGTGAGACGCGTTCGACAGGAAAATCGGCCAGGTTGTCGAGCAGCGTCTCGGCACGTGCCTCGGCAATGACGCCGTGGGCTACGAAGCGGCGCATAGCCGAGACGATTTCGGCATCGAACATTTCGGGCGCTGCCAATGAACGACCCTCGAATGTGTCCCCCAGCACGTTTCCTGTGGGGGTGCGCAGCAAGTACTCAATTGCAGCGGAGGAGTCAATGACGCAGGCGTCCATAGAGCTCCTCGTCACGCTCGCGACGCACCTCGTCCAGGGTGGCGACGACGTCTACGTCGATGTCCAGCGGAGGAATTGATTCCCACCGCTCCTTCCACTCGGACCACTCGAGTTCGCGCTTGAGGGCCTGAAGCACGACCGCGCTCATCGAACAGTTGCGCTGTTGGGCGCAGCGCCGAAGCCGCTCGTGAAGCTCATCAGGCATGTTCCTGACTTGGAGATTCGCCATTGCATGAATCTAGCATGAAGATATCATGCAATCTGCGTGCAGATGATGTGGCAGTCTGAGTGTGAAAAATACTGAAATTCATCTACCAAGTGTGACGCATGCCGTCGTCGAGGACGCAATTGTTTTCTTTGGGAGTTTGATTCGCTGCTCAGATCTGGATGTTGCGAACCGATATTGCGTGCTTGCGGGCCGCTTCCATGAGAGGTTCGTTCTCGTTGGCCTGCGCGCAACAGATCTCTGCATCCAGAAAGCGAGCGGCAGCCAGTGCTTCGAGGGAAAGCAGGTTGAGGCGAGCACCGTCGCGGATGAGTTCGCCCATCGGCCAGCCGAGCGCACGAAGCGACACCAGCTCGATCGATGCCGGCAGCTCGATGACCGTGGCGATGACGCTGGCCGCGACGCCGGGCGACACATCTCCGAGCTGGCGCGACATCGACCCGACAACAGCCTGGTCGGCGAGCGCACGGCAGAGACGGTGGTACCACAGCCCCGTCGTGGCGACGATGCCGCCTCGGGGCCGTAACTCGCGTGGCTCCTCGCCCAGCAGCATCCTCAGCAGGATGTGGTCGTCCACGAGGACGCCGTTGCTCATGACAGGTCTGGGGTCATCGCAGATGCGGACTCAAGCGAGATCGGGTTCGCTGGCAGCGACGCGGCGCGCGAGCGACTGATAGCCGCCGGCATCTTCAAGGGCTTCGCTGAGCATCGACCGCAATCCGCCCCGACCGGCCGGCACCACCACCACCGCAGCGCCCAAGTCTGCGATCTCGACAGATCCTCCGGAAGCAATTCCCCAGCGGCGGCGTGTTTCAGCCGGCAGGGCCATCTGACCTCGTTCCGAAACCCGGTACTGCACAATTGCCACGATGCCAATGTACAAGAGAAACATGTAGATCTACAAGGCTGCATGGTTGCACTACTGTGCGCGAAGCGCAGGCTTCGCTCGATCGTTTGGGAAGCTCACCTTGCGAATGTGGCACGCACGACCGCCGCGGACGTAATGGTTTTCTGGATGAAGGAGGGAGGTCGCTAATGAACGACGCGTACGACGTCGTTGTCGTCGGCGGGGGAATCGCCGGCATCTCTGCTGCGTACGCACTGGGGCAAGACGGTGCGCGGGTTGCGGTTGTTGAGCGCGAGGCCACGTTGACCGCCCACAGCACGGGCCGCTCAGCCGCGCAGTTCCTGGCTTCCTACGGCGAACCGGCCAACCGGCGGCTGAGCGCAGCGTCGCGCGCGTTTCTCGACTCGGACGCTGACGGTCTGGCTGACAGTGCCGTGCTGATCCCGCGCAATGTGCTGTGGGTTGCGCCCGACGGGTTCGAAGGTCACCTACAGGAGCGGATCGACGCCAACCAAGTCACCGCGACTGAATGCGAACTGCTCGACGTGGAGCGCACGGTCGCGATCTGCGCTGCGCTGGACCCGGAGTGGCTGGCCGGGGGAGTGATCGAGTACGGCGGCTTCGATATCGATGTCGCAGGTCTTCACCAGGCGTACGTGCGCGGTGTGCGCGCCGAAGGCGTGACGATCCTTCGCGACCACGGTGTGCGAGAGCTGGTGAGGCGAGACGACGGTTGGCAAGTCGAGACGGGGGAAGGACCGCTCAGCTGCAACGTCGTGGTGAACGCTGCGGGTGCCTGGGCTGACGAAGTTGCTGGAATGGCCGCTGCGCAGGCCGTCGGATTGCGACCGTTGCGCCGCACCGTCTTCACGTTCTCGACCGACCTCGACGCTGACGACTGGCCGCTGGTGATCGCTGCGGACGAGAGCTTCTACTTCAAGCCCGAGGGACCCGGCCAGCTCTTGGGTTCACCGGCTGATGAACACCTCGACAACCCAGGTGATGCGCGGCCACGCGAGATCGACGTGGCCCGAGGCATCGAGGCGGTCAACCGGGCGACTCGGTTGGATATTCGCTCGGTTCGTTCGACGTGGGCCGGCTTGCGGACCTTCGCACCGGATCGCGTGCCGGTGGTTGGGTTCGACCCGGTGATTCCGGGATTCTTCTGGTGCGCAGGGCAAGGAGGCACCGGCATCCAGACGGCGCCGGCGATCTCGACGCTTGCGGCGGCGCTGATCTCGGGCAGGACGGTCACGCCCGAGCTTGCTGCGCTGACGGCAGCACTGAGTCCGCAGCGCTTCGCTGAGGCGGCCTGAATTCAGCTCGCGGGGCCGTAGGTGTAGCGGCCGATGGCGTCGAGGGTGAGCTGACGCAGGGCGTTGCAGCTGCCGAGGCGGATGATGAGGGGCTCGTTGGCGATCATGGCGAAGGTGAGCACGTCGCCGTTGGGAGCAGTGCTGACCCCGGCGATGGACGAGCTGTCGTTGAGCTGACCGCCCTTGGCGTAGACCGTGTTGGTCGAGCCGCCACTTGGAGCAGGCCGTGGGCCGCAGCTCTGCAGCGTTGGGGTTCGACCAGCGATGGACAGCGACGCCGCGAAGCGGGAATCGTCACCGGCCAGCAGCAGCAACCGCACTGCCGCCTCGCAGCTCATCCGGTTGTGAATTGACAGGCCCGAGCCATCCACCAGTACGACGCCATCGGCGGCGCTGCCCAGGAGATCGCGCAGCGCAGTGGTCGCCGCGGCCGCCGAGGCCGCCCGAGACGAATCGCCGTGGTGCCGACCGATCTGTTTGAACAGCATCTCCGCCGGGGTGTTCTCCGAGATCCTCAGTATTCGCACCAGGATGTCCTCCACCGGCGGCGAAGTGATGCTGCCCAGCGAAGTCGCCTCGCTCGGAGATGGCGCGCTGCCCGAGCGGGGCCGGTGACGGATCACCATGCCGCGTGCTTCGAGCAGGTCATCGAAGTCCGACGCTGCTGCTTGGGTCGCATCAGCGCTGCGGGTGTGGCTTCGCCGGCTGATGGTGTAGGGCGAGTAGCCGTCATTGATGACCAGCCCGGACAACACGCCCACCAGGTTCTCCGTCATGTATGACTGCTTCCACACCGGCGGCGTGTCCGGCGTCGCGCCCGGCGGGTAGTGCGAGGTGTAGGTCTGCTCGCCGTCGGCGAACCACGACCCGTCCCCGACGATCGCGCCCTCGATGGTGTCGATGCCGTGCGCGTCGAGTGCCGCCATGACGCTGTCCGCCAGCTTGGTCACGTCGGTGTAGGGGCGCTCAGGGACGATCCGGTTGATGTATCCGGGCGTGGCCAGCACCGGGTCGCCGCCGCCGACCAGGTAGAGGTCGCCACGCAGCACGCCGTCGCTGACCGCAGCGAGCGCTCCGGTATCGGCAACCACCCGGGTGGTGAACGTCGCATCGGCACCCAGCTCGCTGACCACCACGGAGGCAGTCGCCAGCTTGGCGAGCGACGCCGGCAGCAGCGGCGTGCCGGCCTGGTGCTCGAAGATCGGCTCGCCGTTGCGGTACAGCGACATGCACATGTCTTCAGGGGCAGCGTTGGATCGCAGGGCGGCCGAGAACTCGGTCACCAGTCGCTGCTGCCAGGCGGGGGTGTCGTCATCAGGTTGGTCATCGTCGCCCGAGACATCGGGGTCTTCGCCCGCCGCCAGTGCTGCCGCGACCGCACCCACCGCGGCCGCGGTCTCCCAGCGGTCCGCGCCGTACACGCGGAACATGTCGCGGCCCGACAGCTTGGCGTCCGGCACGGCGGCGGGCCCGCCGACCACGTAGCCGCCGCTCGCTGCCATGGCCAGCCTGTCGAGCTGGGACTGCGGGAATGGCTCGTCGCGGTCCCCGGCCAGAACGATGCAGCTCGTGGCTCCGAGCACGCCCGCAAGCGTGACCGCCGAGTAGATGTCGGACTGCGCAGCAGCGTCGGAGGCGACGATCACCGGCACGGCGCCGGTGCAGTCGCCCAGCACGTCGGGAGGCGGCAGCGTTGCCGATCCGCTCGCTTGCGCGCCGGCGCTCGTGGGCCACATGCCCACCAAGCCCGCGACGACGAGGGCCGCCGCGATCGCCTTCGATGTTCGTGCCACTAGTGCCGACTGTGCCTATTGGTTCCGGCACTCATCAGTGCCGCCTGCGTTTGAGGGTTTCGCCACATATCAGTGCCTGAACTGCCGCTCACCGGTGAACAGCATGGCGAGGCCGAGGTCGTTGGCCCGGGCGATCACGTCGTCGTCACGCAGGGCGCCGCCGGGCTGCACCACCACTGCCACGCCAGCCTCGGCAGCGGCCTCGACGCCGTCAGGGAAGGGGTAGAACGCATCGCTGGCGCAGGCCCCGCCCGCAGCCCGCCCGTCGGCCTTGACGGCGGCGAGCTGGCCCGATTCCACCCGGTTCTGCTGGCCGGCGCCGATGCCCCACGCCGTGCGGTCACGGGCCAGCACGATCGCGTTCGACGTCACATGCCCGCAGACCCGCCAGGCGAAGCGGGCGTCGGCCCGCTCGCTGGCCGTGGGCTGGCGCTGGGTGACCACCTGCCAGTCCTCGGGCGCCGACGCGAACGTCTGCGGCGACTGCACCAGCCAGCCGCCGTTGATCTGCCGCAGCGAGATGCCGGCCTCATCGGGCCGCGGCGCTTCCAGCACCCGGGTGTTGCGCCGTTTCGCCTCGATGCGCTCCACCACGCCGTCCTCGTAGCCGGGCGCGATGATCAGGTCGGCCTGCGCCGCCGCCTCGATGCGCTCGACCGTGTCGAGATCCACGATCTTGTTGAACGCCACGATCCCGCCGAATGCCGAGCGCGCGTCGCAGTCGTACGCCCGCTGGTACACGTCGGCCAGATCGTCGCCAGCCGCCGCGCCGCACGGGTTGGCGTGCTTCACGATCACCACAGCCGAAGAGCGCTCGGCATCGCCGAGGTCGTGCACGATCCGCCACGCCGCATCGGCGTCGAAGAAGTTCAGGTAGCTGAGCGCCAGCCCGCTGTGCTGGTAGGCGTGGTCCCACCACGTCGACCCGCCGACCGGCCGGTAGCGGGCGCCGAGATGGTGCGGGTTCTCGCCGTAGCGGCACTCGTCCACCCGCTCCAGCGCCAGGTGCACCGTCGGCGGCAGGGGAGTGGCCTCGGGCGATGCCCCGCCCGCCGGCGCCGCCTCGATCCCGCCGTCGCCGGCCGGCTCGTCGAACCAGCTCACGATCGCCGCGTCGTAGGCGGCCGTGTGGGCGAAGGCCGCCCGCGCCAGCCGCCGCCGCGTCGCCGCGCCCAGCGCACCCGATTCCTCCAGCTCCGCCAGCACCGGCTCGTAGTCCGCCGGGTTCACCACCACGCCCACACCGCCGTCATCGTCGCCGTGATTCTTCGCAGCCGCCCGCACCATCGCCGGCCCGCCGATGTCGATCAGCTCGGGACCGGGGTCGGACTGGAACGGGTACAGGTTGCAGACCACCAGGTCGATGGCCGCGATGCCGTGCTCGTCCAGCGACGCCAGGTGCGCCGGCTTCGACCGGTCGGCCAGGATGCCGCCGTGGATGCGCGGGTGCAGCGTCTTCACCCGGCCGTCCAGCATCTCGGGGCTGCCGGTGACGTCCTCCACCGCCAGCACCGGCACACCGGCATCGGCCAGCGCGGCAGCCGTCCCGCCGCTCGAGGCGATCTCCCACCCGAGGCCCGACAGCCGGGTCGCGAAGTCCACCACGCCCGTCTTGTCCCACACCGAGATCAACGCCCTCATCGGGTCTGTCCTTCCTGCCTGCCTCTGGGATCGACTTCCCGGCAGGCGTCATCGCCTGCCGACTCGCCGGCGCAGCGCTCCAGGAACGCCGCAATCGTCGCCGGGTAGAGCTCGCGTTCTACTGCCTTGATGCGCTCGTGCAGCGTCGCCTCGTCGTCGCCCGTCAGCACCGGCACCGCACGCTGCGCCAGCACCGGGCCGGCATCCACCTCGGGGATCGCCACATGCACCGTGCAGCCCGACTCGGCGGCCCCCGCATCCAGTGCGTCGCGCACGGCATGCCAGCCCGGAAACGCCGGCAGCAGCGACGGGTGCGTGTTCAGCACACGCCCCCGGTAGCGCCCGCCGCCCCATTCGAAGAACGACCCGTCCAGCACGGTGCCGAAGCCGGCCATCGCCACCACGTCGACGCTCCGGCCGTCCAGCACCGCGGCCAGCTTGCAGCTGTAGCCCTGCCGGTCGAAGCAGCGCCGTCCCGCCTCGCCGCCCCCAGCGGTCGTCCACTCCGAACGCTCCACCAGCGCTGTTTCGATTCCGGCATCGGCCGCAATGCCCAGCCCCCTGCACGGCCGATCGGCCCCCACCAGATCCACCGGCAGCCCGACGCCCAGCATCGCTTCGAGGATCGATCCGGTGCCCGAAACCAGTACCGCCAGCCGCACGGCGCCGAACCTACGCGCCCCGCCCGCCCGCGGCGCGGTCCGCCGGCTGCGGTGCCTGCGCTCCCCAGTAGCCTCGCTGCCGTATGCGCCCGCCCGAGGACATGCCGCCCCCGTCGTCCGAGCCGCCAGGCGGACCCCAGGGCCCCCAAGGACCCCAGGGACCCCGAGGTCCCGGCGGCCCCCGCCGGATGCCACGCCGCCCACGCGGCCTCACCCGGTTCCGCCTGATCATCGGCATCGTCGTCGCGGCCGGCCTCATCCTGCTGTTCTCCATCCGGGGCCTCGCCGGCTTCTGGACCGACTACCTGTGGTTCGACAGCCTGGGCTACGCCTCGGTGTGGTGGAAGGTGCTGTGGGCCAAGATCGGTCTCGGCCTGCTGTTCACGGCCATCTTCTTCGTCCTGCTCTGGGTGAACCTGTTCATCGCCGAGCGGCTCGCCGCGCGCGCCACCCCCACAGGGCCGGCCGAGGACATCGCCGCTCGCTGGCACCAGATTTCCCGCCGTCGCCGCGCCCTCATCCGCATCGGCGTCTCGCTGGTGCTCGCCTTCATGGTCGGCACCGGCGTGTCGGGCCAGTGGGAAGCGTGGCTGTTCTTCATCAACGCCACCGACTTCGGCCTCACCGACCCGCAGTTCGGCCGCGACATCGGCTTCTACGTCTTCCGCTTGCCGTTCTTCAACTTCCTGGTCGGCTGGGCGTTCGCCGCCGTGCTGGTGACGTTCATCTTCACCACCATCTGGCACTACCTGAACGGTGCCATCCGGGTGCAGGCCCCCGCCGGCAGCCGGGTGCAGCCGCAGGTGAAGGCGCACCTGTCGCTGCTGCTGGGCCTGCTGGCGCTCATCAAGGCGGTGGGCTACTACTTCGACCAGTTCGAGCTGACGCTGTCCACCCGGGGCTTCGTCGACGGCGCCACCTACACCGACGTGAACGCGCAGCTGCCGGTGCTGCGGCTGCTGATGGTGATCAGCCTGTTCAGCTTCCTGCTGCTCGTGGTGAACATCTGGCGGCGCGGTTTCACCTACCCGGTGATCGCCGTAGCGCTGTGGGTGGTGATCGCCGGCCTGGCGGGTGCGGCGTACCCCGCCATCGTGCAGCGCTTCCAGGTGGAGCCCTCGGAGTCCACCCGCGAGGCGCCTTACATCGAGCGCAACATCGAGATGACCCGCATCGCGCTCGATCTCGACGATGTCACCACCAGCGAGTTCGACTACGAACCCGAGCTCACCGCTGCCGACATCGAGAACAACTTCGACACGGTGCGCAACGTGCGGCTGCTCGACCCCGCCGTCATGCAGGACACGTTCCAGCAGACCCAGGGCATCAAGAGCTTCTACGACTTCCGCGACATCGACGTGGACCGCTACGAGATCGACGGCGAGATCACCCAGATCGTGCTGTCGGCCCGTGAGCTGCGCCCCACCGAGCTGCCCACCGACACCTGGGAGACCGAGCACGTCGCCTACACCCACGGCTACGGCGTGGCTGCCGCGCCGGCGAATGGGGTCGACGCCAACGGTCGCCCGGCCTATGCGCTGGGCGACATCCCGGGGGTGACGGCGCCGGGCGCGGAGGCGCTTGAGCTCGACGAGCCGGGCCTGTACGTGGGCGAGGACTTGCAGGGCTACGCCATCGTGGGCGCCCAGCGGGCCGAGGTCGACTTCCAGGACGACGACGACCGCACCGAGACCACCCGCTACGACGGTGCCGACGGCGTGGGCGTCGGCGGCTTCTTCCGGCGCCTGGCGTTCGCGGTGCGCTTCGCGGAGCCGAACCTGCTGGTGTCGGGCGAGATCCAAGGCGAGAGCCGCATCCTCTACAACCGCGACATCACCCAGCGGGTGCAGCTGCTGGCGCCGTTCCTGTCCTACGACAACGACCCCTATCCGGTCGTGCTCGACGGGAAGGTGAAGTGGGTGCTCGACGCCTACACCACCACCACGCAGTTCCCGTACGCGCAGCGCACCAATTCCCGGGCGGCCACGCTGGGCAGCGACCTGCGCGACCCGTTCAACTACGTGCGGAACTCGGTGAAGGCCGTGGTGGATGCGCACGACGGCACAGTCACGTTCTATGTGGTGGACCGCAGCGACCCGATCGTGCAGTCGTACATCAAGCAGTTCCCCGATCTGTTCTCCGAGGAAGAGCCGCCGATGGAGCTGCAGGAGCACTTCCGCTATCCCGAAGACCTGTTCCGGGTGCAGACCGATGCGTGGGGCCGCTACCGCCTGAGCGACCCGTCGGAGTTCTACGACGCTGCGGGTGCGTGGGCAGTGGCGCAGGACCCGGGCGACTCCATCGGCCAGACCACGGTGGAGACAGTGCGCGACGAGACCACCGGGCAGGTGATCGCCACGGTCGAGGCCCGCATCTCGCCGCAGTACCTGCTGTTCCGATTGCCGGGCGACGATGCTGCGTCATTCGTGATCTTCCGGCCGTTCGTGCCGTTCTCCGAGGACGATTCTCGCAAGAACCTCGAAGGCTTCATGGTGGTCCACAACGACCCCGACCGCTACGGCGACATCGAGGTGTTCGAGATCCGGTCGGATCAGCCGATCGACGGTCCGGCGCTGTTCAACTCGAACATCCAGACCGAGGAGGAGATCTCCGAGCGGCTGACGCTGCTGAACCAGAACGGCTCGGTGGTGCGGCCCGGCAACCTGCTGCTGATCCCGGTGGAGAACTCGCTGCTGTACGTGCGGCCGCTGTTCATTGCGGCCACCGGCCCGACCGCGGTGCCCGAGCTGCAGCTGGTGATTGCCGGCATTGGCTCGAACGTGGTGATCTCTGAGACGTTCGAAGGAGCGCTCGAGAAGGCCATCGGCGCCAGCATCGACATCGGCAACGGGACGGTGCGCCAACCCGAGCGAACGCCCGATGCGCCCGCTACCGAAGACGAAGCGCCGGCTGCCGCCGAGCCCGACGATGCAGCCGACGACGAACCGGCGACGACGCCCGACACTGGCTCAGTGAGCGATCTGCTCGAGCGCGCCGCCAGGGCGTTCGAGCGTGCCGATGTCGCGCTGCGCGAGGGCGACCTGGCCGCCTACCAGGAGGCCGTCGACGAGGCCGAAGGCCTCATCGCTCGAGCCGCCCGCATCCTCGAACAAGCCGCCACCGGCTAGGCCCGCGCAAGTCCCACGATGGACGAGGCCGATTGCGAGCCCATGCCATCTGATCAAGCACGGTCACTGCTCCGTGAGGTGATTCTCGACGGCGCCACCGGTCCAGTCGTCGGGCGAGCCGATGAGCGCTACGTCGCGTCGCTTCGGAACCGCATTCGATCAAGGAGTGCGGCACAGCAACCGCCAGCCGGCGAGGGTCCAGATCCCGAGACGTCCTAAGCCTCAGCAGACTTCGATCCTCAGCTGAGCGAATTCCCGCGTGCAGCCTTGCTGGCGTCGGGAGGCCGCTGGTAGTGTGATCAGTCTCGCCGCGGGGTGGAGCAGTCTGGAAGCTCGTCGGGCTCATAACCCGAAGGTCGCAGGTTCAAATCCTGCCCCCGCCACCACTCAGCAAGCCCCAGGAGCCAGGCTCCGGGGCTTGTTCCGCGTCACTCAGTGCTCGCGCCGCACACCCTTGAATGGCCCACCAGACCTCTTCATGGCCATGAACCGGCCCGAGGACGCATCGCGCTTGATCCAGTTGCCATTCTTCGGATTCTGGAACTGGCTGCGGCCTTTCACGGCACCGTTCCGGCCGCTGCCCTTAGCGCCGTTCTTGGCCATCGTGCCTCCTGATTCTCTGAGTTCAGTGTATTCCTCAGCCGATAATGCTGATGGTGTCCCGTGCCCAAACCCAAGCCGATTCGGCCCACCCCACGTCTGCGTGAAGCAGCAATCGGCTGAGCGCCACAACCCACAGTGCTGCGATGGAGGCCATGAGAAGCGTGCGGCTTCGCCGAAGCAGTCTCTCGGCTAGCGAAGTCGATTCACGACTGAGAACGACGGCACCTGCGAGAGTGAGCGGGAACGTCAAGAGAGCCAAGCTCTCGACTAGGTAAGCGAAGGTCACCGGCAAGCAGAGCATGGTGGTGCCTGCCATCGCGATGAGCGATTGCAGCCACCAGATTGGGCGTCGGTAGCCGCGGCGAGGCCGAGCCCGAAGGCCGACTCGCACGACGCCGGGTGGCGTGCCCGCGTCCGCGTACAGCGCGATGGCGTCAGCTGTCTCGCGTGCATCGTCGCTGACCTTGACGTCCACGCGATGGCCTGCAAAGTCGTCGACGCGCAAGCGGTCGAGGACAACGCCATGATCTGAAGCGCGAATCTCGATGTGGGTGGTCGACGCATCGCCCACTTCAATTTCTTGTCGCAGGTATGGCGATGGGGCGCCTCGCCACGGTCGCTGTTCGGACAACTTGACAGTGCACGGGCGGTCGACGGGTACCACTGTGTCGATGATCACGTGCCATCGACGTCCAAGTTCGGCCAAAGAGCGCCGAGCGCGAAGGCTCATGGAATCGACGGCGTCACAGAACTCGGCGACGAGGATGTCGATGTCGGCAATCCCACGTGGCCGGATGGGCATGAATGGGATCGCCAAGAGAATCCACTCCGAGGAAGACTCAGCGTCCTCGCCCTCACCGAGGGCCTCGATCAGCGCTCTTCGGGCGTCCTCAGTTTGGTGCTGCCATCTTGCGACGTGGTGCGCGTTGATGCCCAATTCGAGATCCGCATTGAGGTAGTTGGCGAGCGCTTCTTCTCGCCATTCGCGGTCCCGACCAAGCAATCGAAGTCTCTGGGATTGCTTCTCGCGCCCCACGTAGTGCTCTCGCCACGCCCAGGGCGTGTAGTCCGAGACGCCTGCCCACAGTGCTCCTCCGACAGGTTGGTCCCCGATCGGGCGGCCATCGACGTGCGACATGTAGCCGGCTTGGATGAGGGCAGAGTCTCGCTTGAGGACGAGTGATGCGTGTTTGCCTTCGGCACCTGCGAGATCGAAGTTGAGCAGGAGACTCTTTGGACGAGCAGCGAATGGCAGGAGCAGGCGCATCTGGTCGGTCACCTGCGCTCCCGGTGCGTAACGACGGATGAGCTCGAGGGGTATCCGGATCTGATAGGCGGTCGTGGCGTCAACATGGTCACTGTCCCGCAGCAGGATCTCGTGAACAGCTCGCTCACGCCAGATCTGTGTGTCGTCCAGTAGTTCGAACGTGAGGTTCCACTCCTCCGACAGGTCGATCAACGTAGGGCCCTGCCGCTCGTCGACAAATGCTTGAACTCCTGTGTCGACAAGCGTCTTCGATCGAGAAGTGTCGTCGAGTCTGCCCGATGCCCAACGGAGGAAGTGCTTCAACATCGCGCTTGTCGGTGACGCCGTCGTGGATTCCCGCACACCATGAGCCCGTAAATCTGCCACAGCCGCTCAGAGATCGGCGCGGGGTTTTCCTGTCGAGTGTTTCTGGATCACTGGAGCTGACTCGGTTTGGTTGAGTAGTGCCTCGCTTGCTCAAGCCCAGCACGCGCGAACGTGCAGAGGAACCTTTGGGAGCTTGCTTGCACTGCGGTGGATGCGGGAGATTCAACTGAACGCAGCGGCAACCTCGTTCACGATGGCGGTGACCGCCCGCCGACGCATCGTCGGCGCGAATCGAAGTGCGAGGAATCCGTGGGTCATCGTTGCGTAGGTGCTCAGTGTTGCTCTCACGTTGTTGTCGCGCAGGCGCTTCGCGTAGCGGATTCCGTCGTCGCGTAGCGGGTCGTGGCCGGCCACGATGATGTGTGCCGCAGGGAGGCCCTTCAGCAGATCGGCATGCAGGGGTGAGGCCCGCCAGTCTGTGGCGTCGGCCTCGCCGAGGTAGAGCCGCCGTACGGTCTCGAGCTGCGCTCGTGTCGCGAAGCCGTGATCTGCTTCGGAGTCAATCGAGGCACTCGACAGGGTCAGATCCAACGCGGGGTAGATGAGCGTCTGGTGCCGTATGGGCGGCCACTCGCGGGCGCGGGCCATGAGGCACAGGACCGCGGCCAGATTGCCGCCCGCGCTGTCGCCCATCACCGCTATGCGTCGCGAGTCGGCACCGAGTTGTTCCGCGTGCTCGGCCAGCCAGCTGAATGCGTGGCAGCAGTCCTCGACGGCTGCCGGGAATGGATGCTCGGGTGCGAGCCGGTACTCGACTGAAGCCACGATGGACGGGGTTTGGCGTGCGACGCGGGTGGTGAGCCACTCCGGCGTATCCATGTCTGAGAACATCCAGGCGCCGCCATGGACATAGACGATCAAAGGCAGCGGGCCATCGCACCGCTCGGTTGGTTCGTCGACGCGGACCCGAAGGCTCGTGTGTGGAGGCGGCAGACGGAGGTGCCGGTTGACGACTCCCGATGCCGGCCGTCCCGTCGCCCACCGTGGGGCGCGGTCGTGACGGGCGCGAAGGTGAGCGATGTCTGACATCGAGGAGATGCCCGGGTTGAAGAACGGGATGCCCGCGAGCACTCGATAGCGCCAGTCCAAGCCCTTCATCGAACCACCGCTTGCTGCAGCGGCTGCCGGGGACAAGACGCAAACCGGGAGCCGTGACGGCCCGTGACATACTTCGGTGTGGCGCATGCGATGCGCTGGGGGTCATGAGGATGCATGCCCAGTTCCTCTCAGTCGACGGGCGCGGGCTGCGACGCAGAGCGCTGTACTTACTCGATTAAGTTAACGCCTTCAAGGACGATGCGGGCGAGGTGGCAGTGAAACGTGTCACGAGCGCCGATGTGGCTCGCGAGGCCGGCGTGTCACGGGCGACGGTGAGCTATTTGCTGAACAACACGCCTGGCCAGACCATCAGCGATGAGACGCGTCGCAAGGTGCTCGAGGCGGCCGAGCGCTTGGGATATCTGCCCAATCGGAGCGCGAGGGCACTGCGGCTCGGGCGCAGCGACATTGTGTTGTTCCCGCTCGGTGACGCGCCGCTGTCGCATGTGTTCGCGAATGTGATCAATGCCTGTTCGGCCGCACTCGATCGTCAAGGGTTCACGCTGGTCTCGGACGCGACCATGTACCCGACACCCGAGCAGGCCGCTGACGCCTGGCTGCGGTTAGGCCCTGCTGCTTTTGTGGATCTCATCCTCCCGGCCGACCATGCCGCTGTGGTGCAGATGTCCCGAGCCGGCATCGCCCGGGTGTCGGCCGACCTTGACGTGCCCAGCCATCTCAGCGCCATGGATCTCATCAGCGTTCAGGCCCGCGAGCTGCAGTTGACACACGTCATCGAACGTGGCGCGACAGACATCGTGTACGCCGCGCCGTCCCAGTACTACGAGAGCTCCAAGAGCCCGCTTCTGCCACCGGCACTCGGGGCCGTCGCTGCGAGCGCCGACGTTCGGCATCGCTTCGAGACGGTCGAGTCATCTCCGGGTTCGGTCCGGTACGAGGTGAGCCGCTGGGTGAATGCAGGTTGCGACGCGATCTGCGGCTACAACGACGACTACGCGTTGCCGATCCTGAGCGCCCTAGTGGACGCGGGCGTCCGCGTGCCTAGCGAGGTGATGGTCATCGGTATCGATGACGTGCCGGCGTCGCGTGCCACAACTCCTTCGTTGAGTTCGGTGACGGGGGCGATGTCAGAGCTCGGAGAAGCGTTGGCTGCTTGCGTTCAAGCGGCCGTTCGCGATCCCGACGCGACGGTGCGGTACCCGCCGCCGGTGCTGCAGGTTATGGAGCGGGATTCGACGAGCCGGCTGTACTGATCGACCGAGCATCGGCGTAGATCATCCCGGCCGGCGGCAGCACGTCGGGACTCGTGTCTTGACGCAACCTGCATGGCAGGCATAGGATACTTACACGAGTAAGTGTTGTCGGGAGTCCGGCAGCCACCACGTGGATGCGAAGGGGGATTCATGGGGACGCATCTGGCTCTGCTTGGTCGAAGGCCACGTTCGAATCGGCGGTCGCTGCGTTGGACTACAGCGCTCGCGTCGGTGGCGATGCTGTTCGCAGCCTGCGGCACCGGCGGGGATGCCGCGGGGGATGATTCTCTGGCACCTGACGGTGCTGAGACGACGGCCGCGACGGCGCCGTCCAGCGAGGACGCATCGTCCGGCGGTGAGGGGTCCCAACAAGGCAGCACCGAATCGACAACGGAAACGGTGCCAAGTAAGGACCAGCTCGCTGCTCCCGGAGAGGAAGCGCCGGTCTTGGGCGGCGGAGGAACACTCTCGTTCGGGGTCGTCGGAGCGCCTCCCAGTCTGAATCCCGGAATCGGCGATCCAGCGTTCGGAGCGCTCTATCAGTGGGCTTACGACTCGCTGGTGATCATGCAGCCGGACGGCTCGTTCGCCCCCAACCTTGCCGTCGAGTTCGGGTACACGGACGACCAGAACATGCGATACGAGCTGACACTTCGCGAGGGAGTGAAGTTCAGCGATGGCACTGATCTCGACGCCGGGGCGCTCAAGACGTACCTCGAGTACGTGCGCTCGCAACCGACAGCCTTGGCGCAAGCCTTGGCGTCAGTCACCGACATCGAGATCACCGGTCCGCGCTCGGTGGCCTTGGTGCTCAGCACGCCCGATCCCGGCATGAGTTTCTTCTTCGCCCAAGGTTCCGGTGTCGGCAACGTCATCAGCTCTGCCGCGCTCGAAACACCTGAGACGCTCGATCTCGGAACTGCCGGCGCGGGTCCTTACATGCTCGTTTCCGAGGAGTCGACGCCGAACGATACGTACACCTTCGTTCCGAACCCGCACTACTGGAATCCCGCCCGCATTCACTGGGACGAGGTCATCGTGCGCGTGATCCCCAACTCGTCGTCCATCATCGAGGCGATCCGGGCTGGTCAGCTGCAAGCCGCGCAGGGGGACGCGACCACCATGTCTGCTGCTGCCGAAGGGGGCATCACAGTCATCGGTGCACCGATGTCCATCGTTGGCATCAACCTGGTGGACCGCGATGGCGTTGTATCAGGGCCGCTCGGGGACGTGCGTGTGCGCCGGGCGCTGAACCATGCAGTCGACCGCGAGGCCGTTGCTGCAGCGCTGCTCGGCGACAGCCGCTTCGCTCTCAGTCAATACGCGCTCAGCGGTCAGCCTGGGCACGATCCTGCGCTCGACGCGCTGAACGCTTACGACCCCGACCGAGCCCGAGCGCTGCTCACCGAGGCCGGCTACGGCGACGGCATCACCATCGGGGTGCTCGATGCCAGCATCATCGGCCTCGACATCTTGACGCAGGCGGTCGCCGGTCAGCTCGCCGAGGTGGGCGTCACGCTCGACCGCACCACTGTGGCCGATCCCACGGCATATTTCACGGGCTTGGTCTCGGCGCAATACCCCGCGGTGGCGATGTTCTATGGGGTGTCGAACATGCAGACATACCAGTCGTTCTTCATTAACCCGGCGGGGCCCTTCAACCCATTCGGCACAGTCGATCCCGAGCTGGACGCGCTGTACGCCGAGTACTTCGCCACCGTGGGGGACACTTCCGATGTCGAGCGACGCATCAATGCCCGGCTTGTCGACCAAGCCTGGGTGCTGCCGGTCATGGGCTCACCCCTTCCGTGGTATCTCGCAGAGGGTCTAACCGGCATCGAGGCCACCAGTGCCAACTCGTCAATCCCGACCTTGGCCGACATCCGCCCCGAGTGAGGGAGGCAGGCGCGACCGCAGCGACCGCCGTCTAGCGCCCATTCGCTGCGTTCCCATCGGCTAGGCACGGAGACGATGGCGGTCCTCCGGCTCGCAGCGCGCCGGCTGGCGTGGTCTATACCACTCGCGTTCGCGGCGACCGCGGTGTCGTTCGTTCTCGTGGCGCTGCTGCCGGGCGATGCGGCAGTGTCGCTCGCAGGCCGCAACGCCACAGAAGCCCAGCTTGAACAGGTGAGGGAAGACCTCGGTCTCGACCGTCCGGTGTGGTCCCAGTACGGCACGTGGCTCGGCGGGGCGGTCCAAGGAAACCTCGGCACGTCGATGATCAATCGGCAGCCGGTGACATCGCAGTTGAACGACCGGCTGGTGCCGTCGATGTCGCTGATCGGCGGCGCTGTGCTGGTCGCAACGGTCGTCGGCGTGGCAATCGGCATCGGCGGGGCGCGTGGGAGTCGCCTCGGGCGCGCAGTCGACGGATTCTCCATCGGTGGGCTGGCGATCCCTGACTTCTGGCTGGGACTTGTCTTCATCGTGCTGTTCGCCGTGCACCTGGGCTGGTTCCCTCCCACGGGTTACGTCAACTTCGGTGATGGAGCGGGGGCGTGGCTGCGTTCGCTGGCGTTGCCGGTCGCCACGCTGTCGGTGCCGGCCGCAGCGATCGTCGCACGTCAGGCACGAGAGGCACTTTCGACCGCGCTCGGTCAGGATTTCGTACGGACACTGCGGGCGGCCGGGTTCAGCGAGGCTTCGATCGCGTGCCGTCACGGGCTGCGCAACGCCGCCATCCCGATCATCACCGTCGTCGGACTGGTGTTCATCGGTGCACTGGGCGGAACTGTGGCCGTCGAGTCGGTGTTCGCGCTGCCCGGGCTGGGCCGCGCCGCCGTCGAGGCAGCAGGCACCCGAGATCTGCCCGTCATCCAAGGCATCGTCGTGTACTTCACGCTGCTCGTCATCGCAGCGAATCTGCTCGTCGACTGTGCGTACGGATTGCTGGATCCGAGGCTGCGGTCTGCGGCGCGACGCGCACCGACACGATGGACGACGGAGGCTGCGTGAAAGCCGGCGCGATGAGCCGGGCGTGGGCCGTGTGCGGTCGCCATCGGTGGGGTGCAGCGTCGGCCGCATACCTCTTGCTGCTCATCATCGTGGGCCTGTGTGCCGGCTGGATCGCTCCGTTCCCACACGGCCAGCAAGATCTCCGCGACGTGCTGAGCGGACCGTCGAGCGCGCACTGGCTGGGCACCGACACGCTCGGCCGGGACCTGCTCAGCCAGCTGATCTACAGCATCCGGCCATCGCTGGTGGCAACGGCCGAGGCGCTGGCGGTGTTCCTCGCCGTCGGCGTCAGCTTCGGCATTCTCGCTGGCTACAGGCGGGGCGCTGTCGATGCCGCCATCAGCAGATTCGTCGAGCTGGTCCAGTCCATCCCGGCAATCATCGTGATCCTGGTCGTGCTCGGCGTCTTTGGGTCCAGCGTGCTCGCCGCCATGGTGACGTTGGGACTGCTGGCCTCGACCGGACTAGTTCGAGTGGCCCGCGGCACGACGCTCGCCGTGCGCGAGGAACTGTTCGTTACGGCTGCGCAGGTCTCCGGTGTCCCACCGGCGCGGATCATGCGCACACACGTGCTGCGCCGGATCATGGGGCCCGTGCTCGCGCAGGCGTCGGTCTTCGCCGGAATCAGTCTGGTCGTCCAGGCGGCCCTGTCCTTCCTCGGGCTGCTACAGAGCGGTTCGCATCCCACGTGGGGCGCCATGATCGGCGAGGCGTCGCGGGTGATCTCAAGGGCGACGTGGCCGCTGATCCCGCCCGGCGTTGCGATCGCCGTGACGGTGCTGGCGCTTGGGGCACTGGGAGATGCGCTGCGTGATGTGGCCGCTGGAGAAACCGGACCCGCTCAGCGGCATCATCGGCGCCGCGCCCCGGTATCCAAGGACGTCAACACCCATGTGGGTTCCACCAGCGGCGTAGCGGCGCTGGAGCCGTCGAGCTCTGATGGTCTGCTCGAGGTCCGCGATTTTTCACTAGCAGCGTTCAACCAACAGGTGCCATTGCCGTTGGTGACCGGGGTCACGTTCGCGGTGCACCGGGGCGAGACGCTCGCTCTGGTGGGGGAGTCGGGCTGCGGGAAGTCCATCACCGCACTGGGGGTTATGGGACTGCTGCCGCCCGGCATCGCTGCGACATCGGGCCAAGTGCGTTTCGGCGGCATCCGGCTGACGCCGGACGACCAAGGCCCATACCGCGAGGTGCGCGGCCGCGGCATCGGCTTCGTCTCCCAGCATGTGCTGGCGAGCCTGGATCCCACCCACACGGTCGGAAGTCACCTGCGTGAGGCAATCCGCCGCCACGAGCCCATGCCACGCAAGGCAGCGACGGTCCGGGCACTCGAACTCCTCGAACAGGTCAAGCTCTCCGAGCCCGGTCGGGTGCTGGTGTCGTACCCCTATGAGCTGTCGGGCGGCATGTCCCAGCGAGCCGCCATCGCACTGGCCATTGCGGGCCGCCCGCGACTGCTGATTGCCGACGAGCCCACGACGGCCCTCGATGTCACCCTGCAGGCCGAGATTCTGGCGCTGCTGCGCGACCTGCAGCGCACCGATGGGCTGGCGATCCTGCTGATTACGCACGACTGGGGTGTGGTCGCTGACATGGCCCATCGGGTGGCGGTCATGTACGCAGGCCAGATTGTCGAGCAGGCGGACATACACACGGCCTTCGCCCGGCCGCGCTTCCCCTACACGCTTGCCTTGATTTCGGCCGACCCGTCGACGGCTGCGCCGGGCGAGCGGCTGCCCGCAGTGGACGGGCGCGTTCCGCCGCCGGGCTCGTGGCCTCGGGGATGCCGGTTCGCCGACCGGTGCGCCTACGGCACCGACCGGTGCACCTCGGCCTCGTTGAGCCTTGAGATCGCCGACACAGGCTCGCTCACACGCTGTGTCCGCTCGGCGGAGTTGGTGAGCGAGGGAGTGCTGCCGTGAACGTCGAGTCAACCCCGACGCGCGATGCAGTGCTCGACGTCTCCGGCGTGACGGTGCGCTACCGGACGCGCGGCCACAAGAGACCGATCGTGGCGCTCGACGGCGTGGAGACAACCGTCGAGCGTGGCCGAACCACCGGGCTGGTCGGCGAATCTGGTGCGGGCAAGTCGACGCTCGGCAGGGCCGTCCTGGGGTTGGCACCGGTTTCGGGGGGCAGCATCCGATTCGGCGGTCGCGACATCGTCGACTTGCCGGCCTCCGTGCGTAGAAGGCTCCCCGCACGCGTACAGGCGGTGTACCAAGACCCTCTTGGATCGCTGAATCCCGGGTACCCGGTGTCCTGGAGCCTCAAAGAACCACTTCGCTCTCGGGGCATCTCGACCCGAGCCGAGATGACGGATCGGGTGGCAGCCACGCTGGAAGCCGTCGGCATCGACCCCGCTGCATCGCATCGTCGCCCCGCCGCATTCTCGGGCGGCCAGCTGCAGCGCATCTGTATCGCCCGGGCGATCATCGATCTGCCCGAGCTCGTGATCCTCGACGAGGCCGTCAGCGCACTCGACCTCTCGGTGCAGGCGCAGATCCTCAACCTGCTGCGCGACCTGCAGGAGGAGCGGCAGCTCAGCTACCTGTTCATCTCCCATGACATGGCCGTGGTGCGCCACTGTTGCCACGAGGTGACAGTGCTCTATCGCGGTCAGGTCATGGAATCGGGACCCACCGGAGCGGTCGCCGCTGCGCCCGCGCATCCCTACACCAATGCCCTGCTGCGGGCGAGCCCCGTAGCCGATCCGGTAGTCCAGCGCGCGCGACAGCAGGCAGCACCCACGGCGACCGATCACGAACCGGCCGCACCGGTTCGGGGCTGCGTCTACGCCCCACGCTGCCCCTTCGCCGAGCCGCAGTGTCATGAGTCCCGACCGCCGCTGCGTGAAATCGCCCCCGGCCGCAAGGCGGCCTGCCACCTCTATCCCCAATGGACCGAGGAACTCTCTGATTGACCAGCCGCTATTCAGCGGTGCATCTCAGCGTCAGCGCGCGGAGGACGACCCCACAGCCTCCGCACAGCCCTGGGTAAATCACCCCAACAGCTCGCTGCTCACGTTGCACCACAGCGGTCCGGCCTCAGCGACGTCGAACAGCAAACCGAAGCCAACTCATGACTTTTATCGCCTGGGGGAGCTCAGAACCCTTGAAATCGGCCATTTTGACCCCGAATTGGCTCCCCGAGAGCGCGTGTTGTGCACCTGTGGCCTAGCCGATCGACTCCACGCAACGCTGTGACCAGCGGAAATGCCCTGATCGGGCCAATGTGGAGATTCGAGCTCCGGCTGCGATTCGCCCGGGCTGACCAGGAACGAAGCGACTGGCCAAGATCCCACCAGATCCCTTGGCCATCGGAGACCCCATGTGTTCGCCACCTAGGCGGAAATGGGTCTCGAGAGCTGAATTCGCCGACTTGAGCGCACGTCTCGCCTGATTCTGAACGTACGCGGCCCGCCAAGCGAGTTCCCCACCAGACTCGGCAGCTGCCGCAGGGCTATCTGGTGGCGTGCCCTTGTGGTCTTCTGACCGGATTCACGAGCGCCCACACGAACGCGATCAGCCAGCCGGCAATCGTCCATCCCAGCAGGACGTTCAAGGCGGCGATGGCGGCTGTGTGCCGGTGCCGCGTCGACGCCGCCACGACTGACGGCAGGAGATACACGCACCCTGCCACAAACAGGACAAGCGCCACCACCCACAAGTTCACGCCGTCAAGATTCGCCAGAAGCGACATGCGATCCCCTCTGTCGGCGGATGCCACGCTGCTGTGTGGACAACTAGAGCGATCGGCGGCGTGGTGCGCCTATCGGCCCATGATGACCTGCCGCAGCGGAATGGCCTACGTCGATGCTATGTGGCGCTCAGTCGCCGTAGGTTGTCGGAGATGTCAGGGCGACCGCCGGTGAGAATCGTCATTGGCAGGCTGGTCGCGGGCGCAGCTGTGCTGGCTTCGGTGTTCGTTCTCGCCGTCCCGGCCGGAGCACATCCGCTGGAGCACTGCACGATGGGATGGAAGTCGGTCGACGGCGTGCCCGTCGAAGGCAGTCCGGAGCAGCCGGTACTCGTCTGCATTGAGGAGTTCCATCGTCACCGTCTGCGAGACGTCATCATCAGCACAGCCACGATCAGCGCCGTCTATCTGCTGCTGTACGCCTTGATCATCACGCCGGAGGCGGCGAGGCAAGAAAAGCAGAGCAGACCCGGCCGTTGGCGGCTCCTGTTGCGACCCCGTCAGCTTGCCAGGGCGTTGCCGCGCCGCTACTGGGTGGCGAGTTGGTGCTCGCTTTTCCCGGCGTGCGTGCTGGGTCCCGTGATCGTGCCCGAGTTTCTGGAGTGGGCCTTTCCACCCGTGAGCAATCTCACGGTCGCGCTGTATGTGTTGCTGTGCGGGATCATCACCGTGATCAGTGCACGCATATTGGCCCACAAGATGAAACAGTCCGCTCAGTCCGCTGGCGAAGCGAAAGTGGACTAGTCAGTCACCCTCGACGCCGCCCTCTCATCGTCGCTGGAGAGTGCAGGTGCCTCTGTCGATCTTGACGGCGAAGCGTTCGATGATGTCCATGCCGACAAGCACGTCGAAGCCTTCTGGCCGGCTCGGAATCTGCCAGAACGTGCCGAAGCCTCCTCCAAAGCCTGACTGGCTTCCGGGACTGTCGAAGCGCAGTCCCATCCACAATCGAAAGGCGGGAGTCCTGACTCCCGCGCGTCCGAGTGAGGCGACTCGCTTGTAGGTGTCCGGCGCCAGCTGTGCCGTTGCCGCGAGCTGCTCAATCACGCGCTCCGATATGCCCGACTCTTGGGTGCCAGTGTCGATGAGCCCGGTGAACTTCCCGCCTTCTCCGGGCACTGCCATGGCTACTTCGATCTCGGTGACGATCTGGCGTTGCTGGATCTCGATGACCCTTTCGCTCACCCTGCTTCACCGAGGCCGAGCGCGCTCACGAACACTGGCTCTGCACCGATTTCTTGAAAGGAGAACTCGCCTCTTCGGTACGTCTTCATGCCGGCGGCGAACGCAGACTCGCAGTCGCTGTATATGCCGACGACCTCCTCGTCGTGCATGAGCGCGACCTTGCCGTTGTGCTCAGGTTCGAGTTCGGCTCGATGACGCGCTTCGTACGCTTCGAAGTTCTTGAGCGCCTGAGTGACCATGGACATTCCCCACGCCGATGAGGATTCGACTGCCGCCCCACCGGACACGTGTGAACGTAGTTCCAAAGATACGCGCACACCTCAGGGATTTTGAGGCCCAAGACCGCACCGGAGCACAGGCTCGGTTGGTTGGTGCCAGCAGATGGAGTCCGTCGGAAACGAATTGGGGGATGATCAGGCGGCTCAGTACTTTGCGAGGCGTGGTCGTGCGGCAGCTGCAGGCGTGAGAGACGAGCCGGAGAGCGCGGTGAGTATATTCATCGGTATGCCTGAATCGACTACCATTAAGGTTTCGGTACGGACTCGGGATGCCTTGCGTCAGCTTGCCGATCGTGAGGGGCTCACGTTCGATGCGCAGATCGAGAAGCTGATCCGGCGGGAGCGCCGACGCATCATCGGGGCTCAGCTCGCGAGTATGCCGCTCGATCCCGATGACGAAGCCGTGCTCGATGCGTCAGCGAACGATGTCGCCGATGCAAGCGGGTGACATCCTCCGCTGCGATTTCGGGACACCGGCGAGGGGCGAGCCGGGGTACGTGCGACCGGCGATCGTCATCACGTCCGACGATGTGCTCGAGTTTCGACAGCACGCAATCGTGGTCGTCCCGTGCACGACCACGAAGCGGGGATGGCTGAGCGAAGTCGACGTCGCCGGCTTCGGTGTCGCCCAGGCGCACCTGCCCACGACGCTCAGCGTCGACCGCGTCGTCGAGGCGACGGGCACGAACATCGGCCCCGTCGCGCTGCGACAGATCCGCCAACTCATCGCCGACCTGATCGGACTTTGAGCGAGCCACCCGCCGGAAACGGCTTGGGCTTCGGGCGGGCGGCTCAGTACTTTGCGAGGAGTGGTCGTGCGGCAGCTGCATGCGTCGGAGGTGGACGTCTACCGGTCCGTTCGGCTGCGGGCGCTGGCGTGCGACCCCGCAGCGTTCGAATCGAGTTACGAACGCGAGGCCTCGTTCGATGACGCGACCTGGCGTAGTCGGCTTGCAACCTTCGCCGGCCGGCCTGGTGCGGTCTTCGTGGTCGATATTGATGGCCGTGCCGAGGCGATGATGGGCATCGGCCAGGGCCCAATCGAGGCGCAAGCGGTCGTCTGGGGCATGTGGGTAGCCCCTGCCTTTCGTCGTCGGGGGTACGGAGAGCAACTGCTTGCAGCCGGTTTTGCATGGGCCCGAGGCTTCGGGCTTGAGTCCATTTCGCTCGAGGTGTTTCCTGCCAACAGCGCCGCGGTAGCGCTCTACCAGGCTGCAGGCTTTCGTCCGGCCGGCGCGGCGGATGCGCCGACAGAGTCCGGTCAAGCTCTGACGCTCCTGCTGTCGGTCCAATAGCGAGCGCTATAAAAAAAGCGATATCAGTCTCTTGACTTGCGGTCCGGGGCTGCATAGTGTCGGGCGCACATCGATCTCGGCCGGTCGAATGCAGCTGCCGGAGGCCGGCCCTGGAGGCCCAAGGAGCGGCTATGCCTGGAACCCGGCCCCGCAACAGAACGCGACTCGCAACGAAGTGGCGCTTGCTGATACTTCTGCTCGCCGTCGCCGGCCTGCTCGCGGCTGCGTGCGCCAGCGACACAGACACGGACTCGACCGCAGACGCCGACGCCCTCCAAGAGGCACAGGACGCCGCGGCAGCCGCCCAGGCGGACGCCGAGGAGGCCGCTGCCAAGGCCGAAGCCGCCGAGGCTGCGTTGGCCGAGGCCCAGGCCGCTGAAGGCGTCGACCCAGAGGTCGTCGCCGATCTCGAGAAGCAGCTTGCCGAAGCCCAAGAAGCCGCCGCAGCCGCCGAGGCTGAAGCCGAACAGGCCGCTGCCGCAGCAGCGGTCGATGATCGCAACTGCGTCGACGAGGTGGTTATCGGCACGGTGTGGCCGATGTCGGGAACCTTCGCCTTCGTCGGCAGCGCCGAGATCGCCGGTGCCAGCAAAGCGGTGGAGGACATCAACGCGGCCGGCGGCATCGAGTCGCTGTGCAATGCCACGCTGCGGCTCGCCATCTACGACGCGGGCGGTTCCGCCGAAGAGGCAGCCACCGCCGTCGAGCGCCTCCTCGACGACGAGCCCGACGTGTCGGCGATCGCCGGATCGTGGCTGTCGTCGTTCAGCCTGGCCGCTACCGAGGTGTCCGAGCGAGCCGGCATCCCGTTCGTCACCGAGAGCTTCGCCGACTCGGTCACCGACCGCGAGGGCTTCACCCACGTGTTCGGCTACTCGCCGCCGGCATCGGCCATCAAGGGCCTCGTCCTCGACGCCATCCAGCCCGGACTCGACCAGGCAGGCATCACCATGGAGACCGTGGCAGTGGTGGGCTCCACATCGGCTGCAGCGGTGCCGCTGCAGGAGGCACTCAAGGCCGAGTTCGCCGAGCGGGGCATCGAGGTTGCCGTCACCGACACGTGGGCACCCGGCGGGCTCGACGACCCCTCGGGTGTGGCCACGAAGATCGCCAACGCCGACGTGGACGTCATCTTCAACCTCGCATTCGCGTTCAGCGACGTCAGCGCCCTCCAGAACGAGCTGATCGCACGTGGCGTCACCGCACCGGTGATCCAGAGCGGCGGGCAGGGCCTGCTGCCCGCGTGGGCCGATCTGGGCCCGGAGGTTGCCGGGCTGTCCACCTTCGTCTACGCCAACCCGCTGGCGGGCAGCGACGCATTCGACGAGCTGGCGGCCGCGATCGACCAGCCCTACGCACGCCAGGATCACATCGGCGGCTATTTCGTGGTCCATCTCATCGCCGCCGTGCTGGAGCAGTCCGGCGATCCGTCGCCGGCTGCGGTCGCCAAGGCCTTCAACACCGTCAAGCTGACCCAGGGCCCGGCGGTGGATCTCATGCCGGCGTCGGCCATCAGCTTCAGTGCGTCCGGTCGCATCGACCAGCACTTCGGCGTGCTGGCCCAATGGCAGGAAGTGGACGGGAGGCTGATCCCGTGCACCGTCTATCCGGAGGAGTTCGCGATCTGCGAGCCTGTCTGGGAGTAACGCGAAGTTCGCGGCGCCGCCTGAGCGGCCTAGATGACTGAATTCCTGCAGTTCCTCATCCCGGGGATCCTCATCGGGGGCGTCTACGCGCTGCTGGCCTCAGGGCTCGGGCTGATCTTCGGCGTGATGCGGGTGGTGAACTTCGCCCAGGCCGACTTCATGATGCTGGCCATGTACCTGTCGTGGGCGCTGTTCGCGGGCGGCATCGGCATGGACCCGTTCCTGGCCATGCCGGGCGTCTTCGCCGTGTTCCTGCTGCTGGGCATGGCGGTCCACTGGCTCTTCATCCGCTTTGTGATCGGGCGGCACGAGAACCACGACGCCCAGGTCATCCTCACCATCGGCCTCGGGCTCATCTTCCAGAACCTCATCCTCATCAGGTACTCCTCGGAGCCACGCGTCGTGGCGCCGTCCTACGCCAACGAGGGCGACTTCATCGGCGACATCTTCATCAGCCGGGCGCGCCTGTACGCCTTCGGGCTGTCGCTGCTGGTCGCAGCGCTGCTGTTCCTGTTCCTCAACCGGACCGGCACCGGCCGCGCCATCCGGGCCGCGTCGGAGAACTGGGAAGCCGCCACCTACATGGGCATCAACATCGACCGGACCAACCGCATCGCGTTCGGCGTGGGCGTGGCGCTCACCGCCGTCGGGGGATCGGCCCTCGTCACGTTCCAGAGCATCACGCCATTCGTGGGCCTGCGGTTCGTGGTGGTGATGTTCGCCGCCGTCGTGCTCGGCGGCCTCGGCAGCGTCAGCGGCGCCTTCGTGGGAGGGGTGCTCATCGGCATCATCCAGTCCGTGTCGCAGGTGTGGACCTCGGCAGCCGTGAAGAACGTCTGGGTGTTCGCGCTGTTCCTGCTCATCCTGTACGTGCGACCCAACGGGCTGTTCGGCAAGGTCCAGCGAGCCATATGACACGACGCCTCATCCCGTTCGTCGTGCTGATCGCGGCCGTGGCACTGCTCAACGGCTGGCTGTACCAGCGGTTCCATGTGCGGGTGCTCACTCTCGCCGTCGTGTGGGCGCTCGCGGGCGTGGCCTGGAATCTCATGGCCAAGGCCGGGCAGATCTCGCTGGGCCACAGCGCATTCGTCGGCATCGGCGCGTACGGCTTCACCGTGCTGCTGCGCGAGGGCGGGATGTCGCCGTGGACCGGCATGGCCATCGGGATGGGTGCCGCCGCGGCGGTGGCCTTCGTCATCGGCCTGCCCACGTTCCGGCTCAAGGGCTTCTACTTCACGCTCGCGACCATCTCGTTCCCGCTCATCCTGGAACTGCTCGTCTCCCACTACGGCGAGCCCGAGCTCACGGTGCCGTTCCACCCGGAGAATCAGTGGAAGTTCATGGAGTTCTCCAACGCGCACACCTACGTGTGGGTCGGCCTGGGGATGCTCATCGTCGCGCTGCTGATCAGCGAGCTGATCGACGTGACGTCATTCGGATTCGCCCTGCGAGCCATCCGCGACAACGAGGTGCTGGCCCGCGCCGTGGGCATCCGGACGGTGGCCTGGAAGTCCGCCGCCTTCATGATCTCCGCTGCGCTGTCGGCGGCCATGGCCGTGCTGTGGGTGAAGGCCGTGCTGCGGGTGACGGTTGCCGAGGAGGTCTTCGGCATCACCGTTGTCATCGTCATGCTGTCGGTGGCGTTCGTCGGCGGGGTCGGGATGACGTGGGGACCGGTCGTCGGCGCGGCGTTCCTCATCCCGCTGGCCATGTTCCTGGACGATTCGATCGGCGAGGCCGTGCCCGGTGCGCAAGAGCTGGTCTATGCCGCCGCGCTCGTGCTGGTGGCGCTGCTGATGCCGCGAGGGATCCTGCCTGCTGCCGGATGGGCCTGCCGCTGGCTCGCAGCACGGCTCGGGGCGCCGCCGGAGTCGCCGGGCCGGCCGCTGCTGCAGCGTGTGCTGGCGCCGTCGCCGCGGCCCTCGCCGCTGCTGAGGGTGCCGCGCAGGCCCCGGCGCCCGGCAGCAGCGCCCTCAGCGAGTGATGCGCCGGTGCTCGAGGTGGACGGCGTGGCCAAGAGCTTCGGCGCCAATCGCGTCCTGTCCGACGTGTCCTTCACCGTTGATGCGGGACGGCGGGTCGGCATCATCGGCCCGAACGGCGCCGGCAAGACGACGCTGTTCAACATCATGACCGCCCACCTGCGCGCCGATGCCGGGCGGATCCGCTTCAAGGGCGTGCCGATCGACCGCATCCGGGCCCCGCGGCGCTACGAGCTCGGCATCTCCCGCACGTTCCAGGTGCCGCAGGGCTTCGGGCTCATGTCGCCGCTCGACAACGTGGTCGTCGCCGCCATCGGCGCGTCGGTGCAGCACCCGGTGCAGGCTTCGATGGAGATGCTCGAGCGGGTCGGCATCGCCGGCAAGGCACTGGGTCAGCTCAGCGCGCTCACCGTCGCCGAGACCAAGAGTCTCGAGCTGGCCCGGGCAATGGTGAGCGAACCGGAGCTGCTGCTGCTCGACGAGCCGCTCGCAGGCCTCAACGAGGCCGAGCGTCTCCGCTTCTTCCAGATCGTCGACGACCTTGTTGCGCCGCAGACGGCGATCGTGGTGATCGAGCACTCGGTCCGATCGCTGGTGCGCTACGCCGAATCGGTGGTGGCACTCGACGACGGCCACATCATTGCGCACGGCTCACCCGACGAGGTCGTGTCCGACCCGCGCGTGGTCGAGGCGTACCTCGGCTCGAAATGGATGGAACGTGCTCGAGATCAGTGACCTGTGCGCCGGCTACGACGGCATCCCCGCGCTGAGATCAGTCGGTTTTCGCGTCGGCCCCCGCGAGCATGTGGCCATCCTGGGCCCCAACGGCGCCGGCAAGACCACCCTGCTGAAGGCCATCAGCGGCACCGTGGTGCCCGACTCCGGCTCGATCCGCTTCGACGATCGGGACCTGCTCGCCCAGGCGCCGCACAAGCGAGTCGAAGCCGGCATCGTGCACGTGCCACAGGGGCGGATGATCTTCGCGTCGATGACCGTGGCCGACAACCTTCGGCTCGGCAGCCACCGCAGGGCTGCGCAGAACCGGCACGACGAGCGCCGCGAGCTCGTCTTCGAGATCTTCCCGGCCCTGGCCGACATGCGGGGCCGCGACGGGGGCGCGCTGTCGGGCGGCCAGCAGCAGATGCTGGCGGTTGCGCGCGGGGTGATGGCCTGCCCCCGGCTGCTCATGCTCGATGAGCCGTCCATGGGGCTCGCGCCACGCGCCGCGGACGACATCTTCGAGGGCGTCACGCGCCTGATGCAGAGCGAGACGACCGCCATGATCGTCGTGGAGCAACGGGCCCACCAGGCGCTCGAGGTCTGCGACCGGGCGTACGTGCTCGAATCCGGCGAGGTGGCGCTGGAGGCCACCAGCCGGGAGCTGCTGGCCGACGAGCGGCTGGCGGCCGCCTACCTGGGTTCAGAGCTCTGAGATGCTCGCCGGACCTGCGCCGAGGCGAGGCGCCCACGACGGCGAGCCCTGCCCGATCCCCTCAGGCACCGTCCGGTTCGCCGTAGAAGCTCCGGTACCAGGCTCTGGTCACGATGCGCGCCACCGTCTTCACGTCCACCGTGGTGGTGTTGAGCGCATCGTGGGCGAACGTGGTGTAGGCGGTCTGCTCGACCAGCGACGCCATGGCCCGGGCCACCGTTGCCGGGTCGAGCCCGTCGAGCCGGACACGGTCGTCGTTCTCGATCGCATGCACGAACCGGGCCACGTGACGCTCGCGCATCGTCCACCAGATCGTGGTGAAACGCTGCTCCACGGTGGTCGCCGCGATGAAGGCGCGCATCACGCCCCTGTTGTCGCGGTAGTGCTGCAGGTATCCGAGGTTGGCCTCGAACAGCGCGGCCTCAGGATCGTCGCCGATCGGCGTCGACGACCTGCTCCGCCTGAAGAGCTCCTCATGGATGTCGCGGATCACGCTGCTGAACAGGTCTTCCTTGTTCTCGAAGTACCGGTACAGGCCGCCGAGCGAGAGACCGGCCTCTGCCGCGACATCGCTCATGCGGGCATCGACGTAGCCGTCCTTGGTGAAGACCGTCGATGCTGCGTCGAGAATCGTCTGCCGTGTCCGGCGACCCTTCGGAGTGGTGGGTTCAATGGCCATGATCGCTTCGGCGGCCCGGTAGCTCGCAGCGGGCAAGCCTATCCGCACATCGGTCATGCACTAAAAGCAAAAGCGAAGTCGTTCTAATGAACACCCGGCGAGCCTGCAATACTCCCGGGGACGGACCCAGCGGCGAACGGAGGAGCGCCGTGAGCGACAACCGGGCGGAGTGCTATCGCCGCGCCGGATGGTGGACGGGCCGCCGGCTGATCGATCGATTCGAGGCCCATGTCGGCGAGGGCCCCGACCAGCTCGCTCTGGTCAGCGATGGCGCCGCCATGTCACGGCGGGAGCTGTGGCACGCCGCCGGCGCCGCTGCCGAGCAGATCCGCTCGCTCGCCGGGACCGCCAGGCGGCCGGTGGTGATCCTGCTGCCGAACTGCGCCGACTGGATGGTGATGTTCCTGGCCGTGCTGAGGGCGGGCCATGTGCCGGCCACGCCTCCTGTCACCACGCCAGAGGCTCATCTGCGCCACATCTTCGAGCTCACCCGGCCGGCCCTGGTCGTCTGCAACGGCCAGGGCTCGGGCAACCGCCCTGCAGACGCCGTCCGGCGAGCCGCCGCCGCGGCGGCCTGCGGGCCAGTCTCCTTGGCGGTGGCGGAAGGGGGCCGGCTGGCGCCCGACGGCCCACTGAGCTCCCCGGCCGTCGCCTACAACGTGCCGGAATCCACCGCACACCTCATGTTCACCTCAAGCACGACCGGGCCGCCCAAGGCCGTGAGTCACAGCGAGGATTCGCTGGCCGCGCTCAACATGCAGTTCGCCGAGCGCTTCGATCTCAACCAGCACACGCCGGTATTCATGCCGTCACCGCTCGGCCACAGCGTCGGTGCCATTCACGGCTGCCGCCTGTCGCTGTTCGTGGGTGCGCCGCTCATCCTGCAAGACGAATGGGATGCCCAGGCGGCCTTGGAGCTGGTGGCCCGCCATGGGGCCGAGTTCACGGCGGCGGCGACACCGTTCCTGCTGGATCTGGCCGATGCCCGCTGGGAAGCCGGCGAGCCCAAGCTGGCATCGATGCGCAGCTTCCTGTGCGGCGGTGCCCAAGTGCCGCCCGCGCTCATCCGGCGCTGCCGCGCCGAGATGCCGAACACGTTCGTCACCCCGCTGTGGGGCATGACCGAAGGCGGCCTCACCACCTGCGTTCGGGCGTCGACCGAGTGCCAGGTCGAGACCACGGTGGGGGTGGGACTGCCCGGGCTGGAACTGCGCATTCTCGAGGCCGATGGGGTGTTGCACTATGCAGGCAGCGGCGAGCTGGTCATGCGCGGGCCGGGGGTGTTCAACGGCTACTACCGCCAGCCCGAGCTGTACGCCGCGGACATGGTCGGCGACGGCTGGTTCCGGACCGGCGATCTCGCCCGCATCGACGCGGACGGCTACGTATCGATCACCGGACGACTCAAGGACCTGATCATCCGCGGCGCCGTCAACATCTCGCCCGTCGAGACCGAGAACGCGATCGCCGCCCATCCCGAGGTGGTCGGCGTGGCCGTGATCGGATGGCCCGACGTACGGCTAGGCGAGCGCATCTGCGCAGTGGTCCACGCCCGCATCCCGCTCGACCTCGATGAGGTGCTCGCCTTCTGCGCCGAACAGGGACTGCCGCGCCGCTGCTGGCCCGAGCGTCTGGTGCATGTCGACGGCTTCCCGCGCACAGCGGCAGGCAAGATCCGCAAGCAGCAGCTCCGCGATGAGCTCGTCGCTGCGGGCGAGCCCGCTGAGACGACGCCCGGCAGCAGCGCCGGCCCGGACAGGGAGACGGTTCGATGAGCACTGTCGAGCTGGGCGACATCACGGTCAACTACGCCCGGCACGGCTCGGGACCGCCCGTCGTGCTGCTGCACGGACTGGCCGAAGACCATCGGTCCTGGGAAGGCATCGCCGGCCATCTCGGCAGGTTCACCGTCTACGCGCTTGACCTGCGCGGCCACGGCCGCACGACAGCCGGCGAGGGCACCGGCGCGCTGTCGCAGCTCAGCGGCGACCTCGACGCGTTCCTGCGCAACGTGACCGGCCCTGCCGCAGTGGTCGGCTACTCGCTGGGCGGCACCATCGGGCTGCGGGCAGCGACGGCGGCGGACACCCTGATCAGCCATCTGATCGCGGTGGCCACCTCGTCGGTGGTCGGCTCGGCTGCCGCCGAGTTCTTCGCGGGACGCATCGCCCAGCTCGAAGCCGGCGACGCGGGCGCCTTCGCCGCAGGCCTGCGAGACGACACGGCCGCCCAGATCGTCACCCAGTCAGACATCGACGCCGTGACCGCGAGGCGACTGGCCGCCATCGGCGACGGCAGCGGCTACATCAACGCCGCCAAGGCGATGATCGGCCTGCGGGCCGAGCCGCTCAACCCGCTGCTCGAGAACGTCGAGGTTCCCGTGGACGTCATCGGGGCATCGGACGACGTCTTCTGCCCCCGCAGGGCATCGGACATCATCACCGAACGTGTCACCGGCAGCCGGTACCACGAGATAGCCGGCGCCGGCCACCTGATCTCCGTGGACCAGCCCGGCGCCTACGGCACCCTGATCGCCAGGCTCCTGGGTGAGAGGCAATCAGCATGAAGCGTCGCTACGGCATCTCCATGGGCGTGAGCCCTCGCGAGCCGTTGAGCCGCACGGCCGAGCTGGCCCGCGCCATCGACGAGCGAGGCTTCGAGGCGCTGTGGTTCATCGACTTCCAGCTCGGCATGAAGGACGTGTACGCCGCCATGAACCTGGCAGCGCTCTCCACCGACACGGTGCTCATCGGGGCAGGCGTCACCAATCTGGTCACCCGCCACCCCACCGTCACCGCCAACGCCACCGCCGCAGTCGACGAGCTGTCCGGCGGCCGCGCCGTGCTGGGTCTCGGCGCGGGATGGTCAGCGGTGCTCGGTGCCGGAGGCGCACCGTCCAAGCTGGCCGAGCTGCGCTCGGGCATCGACGAGTTCCGGCAGCTCTTCAGCGGCGAGCCATGCGATCTCTACGGCAGCCAGGTGCGCCTGGCCACCGCGACGCGGCAAGTCCCCATCTATCTGGCTGTGTCCCAGCCCGCCATGCTGCAGCTCGCCGCACAGACGTGCGACGGCGTCGTGCTCATGGGCGCCGCCGACCCCGAGTTCTGCATGTGGCAGCTCGAGTTCATCCACCAGGGACTGGCGGCAGCCGGTCGCGACCGTTCGGAGCTGACCGTCGACCTGTTCGTCACCATGTCCATGGACGATGACCGCCAGACCGCCCTCGGCGACGTCAGGGCCTGGGCCGTCAGCCAGGCGGCCACCTTCCATCCGTGGAAGCGCATGCCGCCTGCGTGGGAGCGATTCCGCCCCGAGTTCGAGCGCGCCGCAGGCGCGTACGGCCTCGTCGACCACCTGTCGCTCCAGGCGGAGCACAAGCACATCGTGTCCGACGACTTCGTCACGTCAGTGGCGCTGGCGGGCGACCGCGACACCTGCGTCGAACGGATCCGTGAGCTCTGGCAGCTCGACATCGACCGGATCACCTTCGCGCTGCTGTCGGGCGGTCGCGAGCAGCGTCTCGCGCAGCTGGCCGACGACCTCATCGCCAACGTCGACGCAGAGGGAGAAGGCTGATGACCACGGAACAGCGAGTGGCGCTGGTGACCGCAGCCGCCGGCGCCGGCATCGGGGCCGCAGCGGCGAGGCGGCTCGCCCATGACGGCTTCGATGTGGTGGTCACCGACGCTCACGAGCGCCGGTGCCACGAGTTCGCCGACACGCTCGCCGGCGAAGTGGGCAGGCAGGTCAGCTCGTACCACCTCGATGTCACCGACCATGCCCAGGTGCACGCCGTCATCGAGGAGGCCGCTGCGGCCAAGGGCAGGCTCGATGTGCTGGTCAACAACGCAGGCTGGTCGAAGATCGAGCCGGTGGCCGAGATGTCCACCGACACGTGGCAGCGCTGCCTCGACGTCGACCTGACCGGCACGTTCGTGTGCATGCGGGCCTCGCTGCCCCACATGATCGCCGCCGGGAGCGGCTCGATCATCAACATCTCGTCGATAGCCGCCTGGGAGATGTCGGCCGAGCACGGCGCCGCATATTCGGCTGCCAAAGCCGGCGTCCTCGCGCTCACCCGTGTCGCCGCCGCCGAGAACGGCAGCCACGGCGTGCGTGTCAATGCAATCGCACCGGGCCTGATCTACAACGACTTCCTGCGCAAGATCTATCCGGAGGAGTTCTTCAAGAGCTACCTGATCGAAAAGGCCTTCCTGGGTCGCATCGGGCAACCCGACGATGTCGCGGCCATGGTGTCGCTGCTGGCGTCGGACGAGTCGGGCTACATCACCGGCGAGGTGTTCACTGTCTCGGGCGGCGTGTCGGCTCGTGGATG
Source organism: Candidatus Poriferisodalis sp. (assembly GCF_965208925.1). Lineage (GTDB taxonomy): Bacteria > Actinomycetota > Acidimicrobiia > Acidimicrobiales > Poriferisodalaceae > Poriferisodalis. The sequence continues at coordinate 1,455,729 of NZ_OZ242364.1, forward strand.
AGGGACCCCTGTGGTGGCCGGTGCATCAGCTCATCGATGCGTACCGCAGCGGCGCGCTGTCACCGGTCGAGGTCTGCGAACAGGCGCAGGAGCGCATCGCCCAGGTCAACCCGCTGCTGAACGCCGTCGTCCTCACCACCGCGGAGCTCGCCCGCAGCCAGGCGGTCGCCGCAGAGGCGGCGTATCGCGACGGCACTGCCGGCCCCCTCGCCGGCGTGCCGGTGTCGATCAAGGACGCCTTTCACATCGAGGGTCACGTCACCACGCTCGGTTCGCTGGCGCACGCCGACGACGTGATGCCGCACGACTCGGGTGCCGTTCGCCGGCTGCGCCGTGCCGGGGCCGTCTTCGTCGGCAAGACCAACGTTCCGGAGTTCTGCCAATCGGCCACCACTGACAACCTGCTGGGTGCCGACACGGCGAATCCCTTCGATCCTCTCCGCACAGCCGGCGGTTCGAGCGGCGGCGCCGCATCGTCGGTTGCGGCGGGCATGTGCACCCTCGGCCTCGGGTCGGACGGCGGCGGATCCATTCGCATTCCTGCGTCGTTCTGCGGCCTCGTGGGCTTCAAGCCCACCTACGGCACCGTCCACGACGAGCGAGGGTTCCGTGCGTTCAGCCCGTTCATCTCTGCTGGCCCGTTGGCGCGATGCGTCGCCGATTCACGCCGCATGCATGCGGTGCTCTCCGACGGCAACAGTGACCGGGATGCCCCCGGCGACGCGGAACCTCGCCGTGTCGCATGGTGTGCCAGGCCCGAGGGCCGCCCGATCGATGCCGGCATCGGCGCCGCGGCCGCTGCCGCGGTGGAGGTTTTTGCGTCGTGCGGGCACGACGTGCACCCGGTGGATCTTGATCTCGGCGGCTGGGAGGAGATCTTCGGCCCGCTGGTGCTGGCCGACGAGGGCGAGCGCCGCGGTCACCTGCTGGACGGCCCCCACGAGCTGACCTGGTACTGCCGCCGGTCTCTCGAGGCAGCGCAGCGACTCGATCCCGCTGTTGTCTCGGCGGCCCGCACTGCGCTGGTGACGTACCGCGAGCGAGTCGACCGCTGGTTCGGCGACTACGACGTGATCGCCACCCCCGCCACGGCCACCACCGCGTTCGAGCTCGGATGCCGGCCGGCGGCCATCGCGGGCGAGCCCGTGTCGAAGCTGTGGGGCGCCTTCCCGTTCGCCGTGCCTTTCAACGTCTCCGGCCATCCCGCGGTGGTGCTGCCTGTCGGGTTCGTCGACGGACTGCCGGCAGCAATCCAGCTCGTCGGACGCCACGGATGCGACCACGAGCTGCTGGCCGTCGCCGAACAGCTCGAAGGGGTGCTGGACGTGCGTCCATTCGCTTCATCGGCTCTGCGCGCGCTCGCCTCCTGCACGGGGGGCGACAGCTTCTAGCTCGCGCGGGCGGCCAACAGGTCGGCGACGTGGTTGGCGGTGCTCTCGCCGGTGGACAGGGCGCCGTTGACCGACGGGATGCCCATGTAGTCGCCCGTCAGGAACAGGCCGTCGATGCTGCCCGCAAGCTGGCCGGGCACCTCCGCCAGCGCGGCGAGCATCCCGGGCTCGCCCATGCACAGCGCCTCGGGCCAGCGGTAGACGCGGAAGAACAGGCCCTCGTCATCGCCGGGGAGCGCGGAGCCCGGCGGCGCGTTCCGGCGAGCGGCGCTCAGCAGCTCGTGCTTGATCGTCTCGTCGTCCAGCGGGAACAGCTCCTTGGCGCGGACGCGCCCGATGAGCAGGTCGAGAATGCTGTGGCCCGGCGGCGCGCACGCGGGCAGGAACTTGGACCGGTCCATCAGCAGCGGGGCGTCGCGGTCTTCTGCGTAGATCGCGCCATGCCAGCCCGCGGGCAGCGGCGAGCGGTCGAGGCCGATCACCACCCGGCAGCCGGTCGAGTAGCTGACCGTGCCCAGCGCTTGGCGAACCGCCGCGGGCAGCTCGGGTACCAAGTCTGCGACCTTCGTGCCCGGCACGGCACAGATCACCGCGTCGGCCTCGATGGTCTCGCCGCCGGCGACCACGCCGGTCGCCGTTCCGTCTGCGACGACGATCCTGCTGACGGGCGCCGACACCCGAGTGACCTCGGCGCACTCGGCGGCCAGCGCTGCGCTCAGCGAGCCGATGCCCCGCTCAGGCATGAACACCTCGCCGTCGCTCAGCATCGTCTCGCCGATGTAGGCCCGCATCAGCGCCTGGCCGGCCGGCGCCGGATCGCCCAAGATCATCTTGAGCGGCCCGCTCAGCGTCACCTGCAGCTTCTGGGGCACCCCCAGCCGCTCCAGGTAGTCGCCGAAGCTCTCGCCGTCGTCGATCTCGGCGAGGGGGCTGTCGCTGGCGAAGCTCATGTAGTCCGTCTGGCGACGGATCTGGCTGATCACCTTGGTGCCGGCCCGGAACCCCGACGGCGACAGGAAGCCCATGGCTGCCGCTGCGGGCAGCTGCCGCACGAAGCTCCGCAGCGACCCCTCCGGCGTGGTGGTCACCCAGCGCCCGCCGCGCAGGTGCCCGAACTTCATCTGCGAGCGCACCAGCGGCAGGCCCAGCTCGTCGCAGATGCGGAAGGCGGTGTCGTAGGTGGCGGTGAAGACGAAGGCGCCCATGTCCACCGAGAAACCGTCGACCTGCTCGCCCTTGCCGCGCCCGCCGGCTCGCTCGGAACCCTCGAGCAGCAGGGGAGTGATGCCCCGCTTCTTCAGCGTGTAGGCGGCGCTGAGCCCGGCGAAGCCCCCGCCGACGATCACGACCCGCTCGGTGCTCATGCGACGGGCTCCTTTCTCGCTGGCGTAGGCGCCCGCAGTGACTCAACGCTATGGCTGCGCCGGACAGTGCCGGCGGCGGCGCCCCGCCGCCTAGCCCTCAGTCGAGGCGGCCAAGCGGTAGCCGACGCCGTGCTCGGTGAAGATGTAGACGGGCGCTGCAGCGTCGTCGCCGAGCTTTGCCCGCAGCTTCCTGACGGCGGCGCGCACGCGGTCGGTGTGGTTCGAGTCTGAGTGGCCCCATACCTGCCGCAGGAGCATGTCGGTGGTCACGACCCCTCCTGCGTTGGCGGCGAGCAGGCGCAGCAGGTCGAACTCGGTGGCCGTGAGGGCCACTGCGCAGCCGGCCAGGCTCACCTGCCGCCGTGTGAAGTCGACCCTGAGGTCGCCACGCGCGTAGGTCTGGGGTCCGGCCCGGTTGCGCAGCACCGCCTGGACCCTCGCGACGAGCTCGATGGCCGAGAACGGCTTGACGATGTAGTCGGCTGCGCCATTCTCCAGCGCTCTGGCGATCGTCTCGTCCCTGCCGTACCCGGAGATGAAGATGATCGGCAGCTCGGCGAGCTCCGGGGTGCTGTTCATGAGCTCGATGCCGTCAGTCCTGGGAAGCATGAGGTCGAGCAGCACCAGGCTGGGCCGTTCCGTTCGGATGAGTTCGGCAAGCTTGCCCGGGTCGCCTGACGTCAGCGGGGCGTAGCCGGCCGTCGAGAGTGCGTTCCTCACCATGTACAGCGCTTGCGGGTCGTCATCCACGATCAGGATCGGCGTCTTGGCTTCTGTCTGCCCGGCCGACCGCTGCGCGGCGACACGAGGGGCTGCTTCGGCAGAGGCGGCGGGAAGCGTGAAGGTGAAGCATGCGCCCTTGTCGGTGCCGGCGCTGTGGGCTCGGATGCGGCCGCCGTGGGCTTCCACGAGCCCCTTGCAGATGGCCAGGCCCAGTCCGGTGCCGTCGGCGAGACCCGAGCGCCGCTTGAACAGGTGCGGGAGCTGCTCAGGCGGGATCCCGCTGCCTTGATCGGTCACCGAGATCTCGATGAAGCCGTTTTCGTGGATCGCTTCGACCCGGATGGGGGACGTCTTGGGGGCGTGCCGGGCCGCGTTCGACAACAGGTTGTTCAGCACCTGTGTGATGCGCTCGGGGTCGGCCATGGCCGGCGGCAGCGTCGGCGAGAGATCGATGACGACAGGGTTGCTCCCGCCCCCGCTGAGGAAGTTGTTCCTGGCCCTGTCGACGAGATCGGTGATGCTCGACGGCTGGGGAGTGACCGTGAGCGTGCCGGCTTCGATGCTCCCCGCGTCCAGCAGATTGGAGATGAGACCGCGCATGTGGTCGGCTTGTTCGTCGATGATGCGGAAGAACTGGAGCAGTTCCGCCTGAGGCGGGGCTGGTGTCGTTCCGAGCACGGTCGCCGCGGAGCCCTTGATGGACGTCAGAGGGGCCCGCAGCTCGTGGCTCACCATCTCGAGGAACTCCGCCCGCCGCCGCTCCAGCTCCTCGAGGCCGGCGAGGTCCTGCATGGTGATCACCACCGAGTCGCTCTCGCCGTGTGCCGAACCGATCGGGGTGACGTTCATCAGGGTCCGCACCCGGCGCCCGTCGGGTACCGACAGGGTGATCTCCCCGGCGCGCATCTGCGCAGCCTGCTCCAGCTGCTGATCCACGGGGACGTCCGCCAAGGACAGGTCCGGCCCGTCACGCACACGCCACCTCACTGCGTCGAGCAGGTCCTTGGTGCGCTGGCCCGGGTTGCTCAGCTTGTGCATGATTCGGCGCGCTTCGAGGTTGGAGGACACCACACGGCCGGCCGCCATGTCATAAACCACGACCCCGATCGGCGACGTCTCCACTAGCGCTTCGAGGTCGGCGCGAGCCCGGTTGACGGCGGTGTGCGTTCGGGCGTTCGAGATTGCCGTCGCTGCCTGCGATGCAAACAGGACGAGGAGTTCCTCGTCTTCGCCGGTGAATTCTTGGCGGTCTTCCTGGTCGTCCACCTTGTCTCCCAAGAAGAACATGCCGAGATGCTCGCCTTGGTGCAGCATCGGCGCGCCCTGCAACGTCGTCGAGGCCCAGTCCGGCACGGAGAGCTCGATCGAGCGCAGGTACGACGCAAGATCCGGAATCTGCAGCGGCGCGGAGAGGTCCCGCAGGTGCTCGAAGAACCGCGGTCCGTCAGGCCACTCCACCATCACGCGACGGCTCTCGGGCGAGAAACCTCCGGTGACGAATTCCCGGATCTCGCCTCGCTCGTCGACCGTGATGATGACGCCAAGCTGTGCCCCGGTGAGCTCTCGAGCGCTCTCCAGCACTTCCTCGAGCACCGTGGCGACGTCGAGGCTCTGATTGATGCGCAGGATCGCCGAACTCAGCTTGGATATCCGGCTGCTGGTTGCCCGGTCGGCGGATTGCTTCGATTTGCGATCGGCCATTGCTGCACCTCTGTCGAAATACTGCAGGAATATCAGCCCTAGTACATCAAACTATGGCTTATCACAGAATAAGAAACTGAAGCAGTCACTAAACTGGCGAGAATTGCCACGATCCGTTCACATATGCCACTACCTAGCGCGCGCCTGCGTGTGTGATTGTGAGATTTTGAACGCTGCCGCATGCATGAGAGTGAGATCTGCATGAACATGTGCACGATCTGACGCGAGCATCACGGCCTCACTACCTGCACTTTCGCTGTTGAGTCCGCGCGGAAAGCGACGCAAAGAAAAGATGCACGCCATGGATGGATATCTTAAGAAAGCAACGAATTGATCACACATATTGCCGCTATAGTCACAGCCCATTCACAAAACAAATATCGACTCAGAAGTGTCCGCATTTGAGTACTAGTTCTGACAGATTGTTGGCAACGAAACTCGCAATCGGGCGGCGTAGATGGTTTTAGTGTGGTTCTAGATCGTGCTACTTTCAGGAAAGTTCTGGGGGGCAGTCACTGTCTATGACTGCGGCCGCGAGGGAACGATCACAACTGGAGGATGCGATGTCAATACTTCGCAAGCTGGTATTGCCGTTGATGGCCTTCGCCCTAGTGGCATCGGCCTGTACGAGCGATGACGATGAGGCGGCGCCTGCAACAGAGGCACCCGCCGCCACGGAAGCCCCGGCGGCCACCGAGGCACCGGAGCCCGAAGAAGAGGAGATGGCCGATTCGAGCGATCCCATCCGGATTCCGCTGCACAACTGGTCGAGCCAGCTGGTCGGCGCTGAGGTGGTAGGCGGCATCTTGGAAGCGGCCGGCTTCAGCGTGGAATATGTGCCGTCTGACAGCCAGGTCGTGTACCAGTCGATGTGCGACGGCGACATAGAGCTCGTCCACGAGGTCTGGGAAGGCGCCTTCGGTGTGGCCTTCCAGGAGCAGGTCGATGCCGGCTGCGTGCTCGACTGGGCCACTCACAACGCGGTGACCCGTGAGGAGTGGTGGTACCCGATCTATGTGGAAGAGCAGTGCCCCGGTCTCCCGGACTGGGAGGCGCTGAACGCGTGCGCTCACCTGTTCGCGACCGCAGAGACCGGCGACAAGGGACGCTTCCTGGGCGGCCCGGTGGACTGGCTCAAGGGCGACGAGGAGCGCGTCGAGGGCCTCGGCATGGACTTCGAGGTGATCAACGCCGGTTCGGCGGCCACCTTGTGGGCTGAGCTGGATGCAGCCTCGGCGGACAACACGCCGATCGTGCTGTTCAACTGGACGCCCAACTTCGTGGAAGCCGTCTATGAGGGCAAGTTCATCGAGTTCCCGACCTTCGAGGACGCCTGCCGCACCGATCCCGAATGGGGCACCAACAAAGAACTGACCCATGACTGCGGCAACCCGGCCGACGGCTACCTCAAGACGGGCGTGGGCATCCACTTCCCCGACAAGTGGCCCACGGCTGCAGCCATCGTGCAGCGCATGGACTTCACCAACCCGATGCTGGCCGCCATGGCCGCAGCGGTGGATGTGGACGGCAAGGAAGCATCAGAGGCAGCCCAGGAATGGCTGGCTGCCAACGAGGATCTCTGGCGGAGCTGGATCGACGGCTGAGCGGTCCAGCGGACAAGAAACGGACCTCCTCCCGAGGCGCGGTTGACGGGGAAGGGCACTGCAATCTCGGATCTGGCGATCCCGGGATCGGCGCTCTTCCCCGTCGGCTGCGTTAACCAGCCGGCAGAGCATGGGTGGTGCTGTGGTGAACGGTGACGCCGTGATCTCGTGCCGCGATGTATGGAAGCTCTACGGCCCCGATCCCCAGCGGTTCCTCGAGCGCCACGACGGGGCGCCGTCGGTCGACGAGGTGAAGGACGCGGGCTACATCCCCGCGGTGGTGGCGGCGAGCCTCGACGTGATGCCGGGCGAGATCCTGGTGCTGATGGGCCTCAGCGGCTCGGGCAAGTCGACGCTGGTGCGGTGCCTGTCGCGCTTGGTCGAACCGACCGCAGGCACTATCCACTTTGCGGGCGTTGATTTGCTGGCGGCATCGAGCCGTGAGCTGATCGACATGCGCCGGCACCGGATGGGCATGGTGTTCCAGCACTTCGCGCTGTTCCCGCATCGCACCGTGGCCGAGAACATCACCTTCCCCCTCGAGGTGCAGGGAGTGGACGGGGCGACCCGCAGGGCGAGAGCCGAGGAGATCCTTGCCTTGGTAGGGCTGGAGGGCCGTGGCGGCTACTACCCGCGGGAGCTCTCGGGCGGCCAGCAGCAGCGAGTGGGCATCGGCAGATCGTTGGCGGTGGAGCCCGACGTGTGGTTCCTCGACGAGCCGTTCTCTGCGCTGGACCCGCTGATCCGGCGCGAGATGCAGGACGAGTTCTTGCGCCTGCAGTCGGTGCTGCACAAGACGATCGTGTTCATCACCCACGACTTCAGCGAGGCGATCCGTCTGGCCGACCGCATCGCCATTCTCTACGAGGGCCAGATCGTGCAGCTCGGCAGCGCCGAAGACCTGGTGACGCAGCCGGCGACCGACTACGTGCGCAACTTCGCCCGCGATGTCCAGCGAGACCGGATCCTCACCGCGGCCAGCGTGATGGGGGCTGCGGCCGACGCCGCGCCGGACGCGGCAGCCGTTCCGGCCGATGCGGTGCTGCGGGACATCGCGGCCAGCGTGCTGAGTGCCTCGCAGAACCTCCGGGTCGTCGACGGCGCCGGCACGACGGTCGGCAGCCTGAGCCGCGACGCGGTGATCGATGCCATCTGGGGCGCCAACGGGTCCGAGGTGGGCAACTCGATTCGATGACCACAGCGACCGAGCCCGCTGCGGGGTCCGCCGCAGAGTCCGCTGGGCCACAAAGCCTGCTGGAGCGCATCGGCCGCCTGCGGGGCTGGCGCATGGCGCTGCTGCTGGTGTCGCCCTACCTGGCCATACAGGTCTTCCACCAGGCGGCGCCGGGCTGGTTCCCCGATTTCCTGTCAAAGCTGGGCGAGTTCCGGTTCCTGCCCGATTGGGCCAACGAAGCGCTGCTGTACCTCAAGGACGAGCAGCTCTTGGGCCTGTTCAACGTCAAGGACGTCACCCGCACGGTCTCGGGCTGGCTGGAGTACCCGCTGGACCTCAGCGAGCAGCTGCTCATCGCGGGGGAGGGCCCGTTCGGCTTGGGCGCCGTGCCGTGGGTGGTGCTGGTGGGCCTGTTCGCGGTGGCGGGGGCGAAGTTCGGCGGCTGGCGGCTGGCGGTGGTGGCCGGCGGCTGCTCGCTCTACCTGGTGTTCTTCGACATCTGGGACGACTCCATGATCACGCTGTCGATCGTGGTGGTGGTGGCCCCGCTGGCGGCCCTGTTCGGCTGGGCGGCCGGCCTGGCGGCGGCGAAGGCGAAGTGGTTCGAGGGCCTGCTGGTGCCGGTGCTCAACGTGATGCAGTCGATGCCGCACTTCTCCTACCTGCTGCCGATCTCGGTGTTCATCGGCATCGGCGACGAGGCCGGCGCCATCGCCACGATTTTGTTCGCCGTTCCCCCGATGGCCCGGCTCACCCTGCTGGGCCTGCAGACGGTGCCCACCGAAGTGCTCGAAGCGGGCCTCACGTCGGGCTGCACCCGCTGGCAGATGCTGTGGAAGGTGGAGATGCCGGCGGCACGCCCGCAGCTGCTGGTGGGCGTGAACCAGGTGCTGATGCAGTGCTTCGGCATGACGGTGCTGGCCTCGTTCGTCGGCACCCGCGGGCTGGGTCTGCCGCTGCTGAACTTCCTGCAGAGCCTGCGGATCGGCAAGGCGCTGGAGTACGGCGTGGCCATCGTGCTGATGGCCATCATGCTCGACCGGCTCAGCCAGGCCGCGGGCTCCCGCCGGCCCGAGCACGTCGACCTGTCGAAATCGTGGCTGGCACGCCATCCCTACTGGGTCGCGACCGCTGCGGTGGCCGCCGTCGGCACGGCCCTGGCCCAGCTCACCAGTCACGCCCAGCTGCTGCCGAAGAGCTGGACGATCAGCACGGCTCCGGTGTGGGAATGGCTGGTCGACTGGGTGCAGCTCAACCTGAAGACGCCGCTGGGCTATTTCCGCGACTTCATGATCACCGAGGTCCTGTTCCCGATGCGCGACGGCTTCGGTTCCCTGCCGTGGATCGGCCTGCTGGTGCTGGCGGCGGCGGTCGGGTGGCGATTCGGCGGCTGGAAGCTCGCCGCGATGGTGTCGCTGTTCGTGGCGTACCTGGCGTTCTCCGGCTTCTGGATCGAGTCGATGGAGACGCTCTACCTGGTCGTGGCCGCGCTGATCGTCAGCGTGGCCATCGGCGTGCCGATCGGGGTGTTCGCCTCGACGTCGTCCCGGCGCTATGCCGCGGTGCAGGTCGTGCTGGACACATTCCAGGTGCTGCCGTCGTTCATCTACCTGATCCCGGTGGTGATGCTGTTCCGGGTCGGCCCGGTCGCGGCGCTCACCGCCATCGTCATCTACGCCACCGTGCCCGCTGTGCGCTACACCATGCTCGGCCTGCGCAATGTGCCCCCCGACATGGTGGAAGCCGCGGAGATGTCGGGCTGCACCCGCTGGCAGCTCCTGCGCAAGGTCAAGTTCCCCATGGCCTTCCCCGAGATCATGCTGGGGATGAACCAGGTGCTGCTGTTCGGGCTGCTGCTGGTGATCATCTCTGCGTTCATCGGGGGAATCGACGGCCTCGGCGACGAGATTTTGCTGGCCCGCACCGAGCAAGCCCTCGTCGGGGAGGGGCTGGTGGCCGGGTTCAACGTGGCCGTCATCGGGCTCACCGCGGATCAGCTCATCACCAACTACGCCCGGGAACGCAAGGCCCAGCTCGGCATCACCTGACCGCTCGCGCGGCAGGTCGTCGGCCGGGTCAGCTGCGCTCGATGACCCCGCAGGCGTCGCGGCCGAGGGCCGCACGCTCGGCCTGGGCGTCAGGCGTTGCTGCCGAGATGCTCGCCGAACATGGCGAACGCAGTGGCGTACGAGCGGGCGGCGCCCTCGGGGTGATACGCGTGCCCGCCCGGCACGGCGAACCCGTGGTCGGCGCCCTCGATCACATCAGTGCTGCCCCGGTCACCGAGCTCGGTGACGGCGTCGAGCAGGGGCTGGTTCTCTTCGAGCGACGCAAGCTGATCGGCGGCGCCCTGTGCCATGTGCAGCCGCCCCGTCATCGTGGGTACCGACAGATGCGGCGAGTTGGGCTCGGACGTCACGCAGAACGAGGGATGCAGCCCCACGCCGGCGACGAAGGTGTTCGAGCGGCCGGCGAGTGTGCGCACCACGGTGCGCGCCCCGATGCAGTAGCCGATGCATCCGGCGTTGACGGTGTCCACCGCCGGGTCGTCGTGCAGCGAGGCCAGCGCCACCGCGATGTCTGCGTCGACCATGTCGTCGGTGGTGCCCAGCAGCAGGCCCAGGAATTCCTGCATAGCGGGGGAGTCGGGGCCCTCGGCGAAGAGCGCAGCGATGTCGAACGTCAGCCACGGTCCGTTGCGCCAGTACCGGTCAGGCACCGCAACGCAGAAACCCTCGCTGGCGATGGCGTCTGCGGCTTCACGCGATCCGTCGTCGAATCCCGGTCCGTGATGGAAGAACATCACCAGCGGGAACGGGCCGTCGCCGTCCGGTCGGGCGATGTACAGCCCAAGCTGTCCGTCGCCAGTGTCCAGTTCGCGTCGTTCAGTGTGCATGCGGCCCCCTAGCGAGATATGCGCCCGCGCACGGTAACCGTTCCCCCATGGCGGGCACGACGCCTCGTCGGCGAGTCGTCGGGAAACCCAACGAGAGTGTCAGCTGCGCTCGATGACGCCGCAGGCGACGCGGTCGCCGGCGCCCGGTTCGGGTCCGTAGGAGTCCGGCTTCGCGTGAATGATGATCGCCGAACCATCGGAGTCGAATATGGAAGTCTCGGCGTCTGCTGCGAGCGTCACGAGATCGGTGAAGACATCCGCCCGGGCGGTGCCGTCGCCGGCTGCATGAAGGTTCGGAAGATCGCCGCCGTGCCGTCCATCGGGATCCATGAATCCGTGACCTTGTCCGCCGGGAGCAAAGTGCCCGCCTGCAGCGCTGAAGTCCGGCGTGCAGGCACCAATGGTGTGGATGTGGAATCCGTGAGCGCCCGGCGTCAACCCGCTGATGTCGGCGGAGATCAGCACGCCGTTCGGCCCTTGCTCCAGCGTGACGGTGCCCATCGGCGATCCGTCAGCACCCGACATCGTTGCCGCTGCCCGCTGGCCGACACCGGCGATGTCGTTGCTGTCGTCGTCGCTGCAAGCAGCGAGGCTCAACACCACGAGCAGTCCCGCCATCGTCCCGATGAGCGTCTTCTGGAAGCGCATACCCGATCCTGTCTGCCGATTCGGCCGCAAACCCCGACCACGCTAGATCACGCCCTGGCGGCGCTAGGGATGAGGGCACGGCGCACATCTACAGTGGCCGCGTGGACCGCTCAAAGTACTCGCAACTATCCTCTGGCGGGCACTGGAATCGGGTGGCGCTGATTGTCTTGGCGGGGGCACTCATCGCTGCCGCCTGCGTCTCTGAGAAGCTGCCCGGCGACACCGCAGACGAAGCGGCGTCTACGTCCACGAGCGAGGTGCCAGCCGAGGGCGACGAGGCGCTTCCCGACGAACAGGAGTCCGTCAGCGGTGCAGTCGAGACTGACGCCGAACTCCGCATCGATCTCCCCGATGCGGTCACCGTTGCCGCGGGATACTTCAATGCGTGCACGCTGTCGCTTGATGGCGCCTTGGCCTGCTGGGGCGCCAACAGCAACGGCGAAGCCGAACCGCCGGACGGCGAGTTCGTATCGGTGTCGATGGGAGGTCGCATTGCGTGCGGCCTCCGCACCACCGCCGACGTAGCGTGCTGGGGCTCGAACGCGGCAGGCCAGACGGACGCTCCTGCTGGGAAGTTCGTTGCGATCGCCGCCGGCGACGACGCCGCGTGCGGCATCCGCCCCGACCGCACACTCGCCTGCTGGGGTTCGACAGCAGCAGGTGACGAGCCACCCCCGGCGGGTTCGTTCAGCAAGGTGTCGCTCGGCGTGTCCCACGCATGCGCGCTGCGGACTGATCGCACCGTTGCGTGCTGGGGACACCTCGAGCATGCCGAGTTGTCGGTGCCCGCAGGAAGCTTCATCGATGTAGCGAGCGGGCCATTTCACTCGTGCGCAGTACGCGACGACCAGAGCGTCACCTGCTGGGGTTTGAATACGTCGCTTCTCTCCAGTGTTCCCAGCGGCACCTTCACCCAGGTCTCGGTGGGCGCCGGGCACGCCTGCGCACTCGGCACGAGAGGCGAGGTGACGTGCTGGGGTGAGAATTCCGCCGGTGCGGCCGATCCGCCTGCGGGGCGCTTCGCGTCGGTGACGGCTGGCTCTCAGCAATCGTGCGCTGTGGGCATCGACGACGTCGTGACGTGCTGGGGCTACCGGATCGATGATCTCGTCGACGTGCCGCCCGGCAAGTACACGGCCGTTTCGGCTGCATTCCGGCACAGCTGCGCTGTCCGGGCAGATGGTCAGGTCGATTGCTGGGGTGCCTGGCCGACTTCTCCGCCTGAGTTCCCGCCAGGCCGGTACACGGCAATCGAGGCCAGCCTCCCGTGGTCGTGCGCGATCCGGGTCGATGGAGCGGCGGTGTGCCGCAGCTATGGCTCATACGGGGGCATCGAGCCTCCGCGGGAGCGGTTCACCGAGGTCGTTGCCGGGCACGTCGGCGGATGCGGGCTGCATCTCGATGGGACAGTGACCTGCTGGGACGAGAATGGCACTCGGCTCGCGGACGCACCTCACGGCGCGTTCGTCCAGATCGCTGCAGCTGCGCATGTCGTGTGCGGGTTGCGGCCCGAGGGGAACATCTCGTGTTGGGGCTCCGATGAGCACGGCACGGCGTCGCCGCCCGCGGGCGGCGAGTTCCTCCAGCTCGCTGCGGGGAGTCATCACGCGTGTGCCGTGGCATTCGGAAGCCGGGTGGAGTGCTGGGGCGATGCGTCGGGCGGCAAGACCGACCCGCCCGACGGGCTGTATCGCTATGTGGACGTGGCTGCCGACTATGCGTGTGCCGTGCGCGTCGACGGGGCCATCGTCTGCTGGGGCGAAGGCGTGGTCGGCGAGGCGGGCGCACCGAGCGGGGTGTTCGGGAGAGTCTCGGTGGGAGACGGCCACGCCTGCGCGACCCGGTCTGATGCCACAGTGGCGTGCTGGCTGACTCGGGCTGTCGGAACGCCGGCGGCTGTCGAGGCATTGGGACCAGGCGGCCTCGACGACCTTGACGAGAGCGACGGCGACGTCGAGTACGTGTCCGGCGTACTCGACCCGCTGACGAGCCCGGAGGCACTCGTCGCCATCGTCACACAGGTGCTGGAGAGCGATGTCGATGAGCCCGTGCGCTCCCACAGCGTCGCCGACCTCGGCCCGTTCGGCTGGTCATTCGAGATCAGCGAGTACGACGGGGAGTTCAACGAGTGGACGATCTCGCTGCGAGGCAGTCCCGGTGACGACCCGGAAGACATGCTCGGCAACGAGTTCCTCACGGTGGACGGCACGGTGTACATGCGTCTGCGTATTCCCGAGGCGATCCGTCGCGGATCGGGCATCGAGATTCCGTCGGGTTGGTTCACCGTGGGCCGCGCCACGATGGAGTACCTCGGATTCGACTGCGGGCCGGCAGAGGGGAGTCCGGGCTCTGACGGTGACGAGGGCGGTGATGAGTGCGTCCTTCCCGAGGCCGATGACTACTTCGCGGACTACGTGCTCGACGCGGTCATCATCGGCGACGCGGAGATTCGCGGGGTTCCGACGACAGGCGTTCTGGCGACGCTGGACGCGGCCGCGGCAGGCCTGGTGCCGTCTGACAGCGTGGAGGAGGGCAGCCTCGCGGACGTGCTGAGCGGCATTACGCCAGAGGAACTCACGATCGAGCTCTGGCTGGACAAGCATCTGCGGATTCACCGGTCGGTCCTGACCGAGACCATGGACTGGCAGGCGCTGTCCGAACGGTTCGGCGTGGATTTCACGGCGCTGCCCGACGAGATCGTGACGACCACAGACTTCTACGACTTCGGTGCCGAGATCGACCTTCGGGCACCGAGGCCGTCGGAGATCGAGGGCGAGTTCGGCGAGTGGCTCGACGAGATTGAGCTCCGGTTCGGACCCGAGGTGCGAGGCCAGCTCGAATCGCTGCTCGTTTGAGCCTGACGGGCAGCCCGGAGAGCGGCCGATCGGCCGCGACAATGGGGGTTGTCATGGCGGCATCCGCGAGGTTCGAGCAGGTCACGCTGGCGGGGATCGCCGCGCTGCATCTCGGCGTCGGGTTGACGCACACCTACGGCCATGCCGCTGCAGATGTGCCGATTCCGGCTGCGCAGCTCGTCTACATCGTTGTGGTGGTGACGCTGCTGCCGCTGGCCGCGGTGTGGCTGGCGTTCCGTCGCAGCGTCCGGCTGGGCGCTGCGCTGTTCGCCGCGTCGATGTATGCGTCGTTCGTGTTCGGCTACCTGCTGCACTTCGTTCTCGACACGCCAGACCTGCACTCGAACGTGATCGGCGACGGCGCGGGTGTGTTCTTCCACACCGCACTGAGCCTGGCGCTCATCGAGTTCGTCGGGTTCGCGGTCGGGCTGGTCGCTGCAGTCCGCCGCACCCGCTGACAGCTGCGCAGCCGCCGAGCCGCTAGGCGGCGTTCACCTGGGGCAGGATCTCGTCGTTGAGCTGGCGGAGGTCGTCGAGCGTTTTCGAAACCGGCACATCGGCGAACGGCGGCCAGATGAGGGGCATGGTCATGCCGGCAGCCTTCAGCTCGATCAGGTTCTGCGTGATCTGATCGGCGGTGCCTGCCAGCAGGTTCGTCAGCTTGCCGTTGCGGGCCTGATCGGTCGGCTCGTCGGTGATCACGAACCAGCACATGCTGGAGATCTCCATGTCGTCGACGCTGTGCGAGCTGTCGAGCTTGTCGAGCTCGTCGCCGAAGGCGGTGAGCCACTCGGTCAGTTCCTCGGGCGTGTCCTGGATGCCGATCCAGCCCGACAGGTTGTACTGGGCCACTCGCTTGGCGGAGATGGCCGGGTTGCGCAGGCCGCTCATGAAGATCGGTGGATGCGGGTCTTGCAGCGGCTTGTGGCCGAAGCCGCTGGGGCCGAAGTCGGCGAACTCGCCGTGGTACTCGAACAGGTCGTTCGTCCAGATGCCCAGGCAGATCTCGATGGTCTCGCGCACGTGCTTGTGCCGCTTCGGGAACAGGTGCGACGCGCTTGCGGCAGCGAACTCCTCGGGCATCCAGCCCGAGCCGACGCCGACGTTGACGCGCCCGTTCGACAGGTGATCCACCGTGGCGATCTCGGCAGCGAACACGCCGGGCGAGCGGTAGGGCGTGTCGGTGATGCTCATGCCGATGCGGCACTTCGAGGTCTTGGCGGCGAGCCAGGGGATGAGCGGCCAGCCCTGGAACCACTGGCCGCGGGCCGAGACGGGGAGCTGCGTGGGGAACTGCTCCATCATCCCGAACGGGTACTCGAGCTCGCCGCGGTCGGAGACCTCGGGCACGACGATGCGGTCGAGCGTCCAGATCGAGTCGAAGTCGAGTTCTTCGGCGAGGTCGGTGAGGTCCTCGAGCTCCTGGACGGTCACGTGGTCACGGAAGTTCGGCAAGTACAACGCCAGCTTCATGTCAGCCATGTCTGATTCCCCCTGTTCGTGCGGCAGCACCGAACGCCGCCGCCGACACGCCGAACGCTAGGAACCGCGCCTCGCCACGGTCAAGCCGATGTCCCCGGCGGCTTGGCGGGACGTTTGTTGTCTTGCGGGTGCGTTACTCCGGAAGCCGGCTCCCGCCGGTGACTCGGAACGTCAGCTCGTCGCCATCGGTTGTGTCGGTGGTGTCGAGCACGAGGTGAGCGGCGTCGTCGGGGCGGTGCTCGGCTCGGTAGCGGTCCTCGACCGGCATCCAGATGTCTTCCCAGCGGGATCTCGCAGCTTCGCCGTCACGAGCCAATCCGCGAGCAAGCCGGCTGGCACGGTCCGCTTCGACCCAGATGAGGAAGTGATACCGGTCGCGGATCGACGGATGGGTGCTGTAGACGCCCTCGACGATGAGCGTGCCGTCATGCGGCGCACTGATCCACTCGCCGAGCCGGTCTGCGTTCCAGTCGTAGCGCCGGTATCGAATGGGCGCGCCGCTCTCGTGGGGCTCGAGCACCTCTCGCTCCAGCCGAGAGAGATCGAAGAGACCGCCGATGCGTTGCTCCGATCTGGCTGGGTCGGTCGTCGGTCGACCGAACTCGTCGCCGTGAACGAGCGCGGCCGAGCTCGGCCAGCAACGGATCAGCTCTGCAGCCAGCCTGCTCTTGCCAGATCCGCCAGGACCGTCGATGCCGATCCGCAGACGCGACCCCATCGGCGCCGCCAGCCGCACGATGTCGGCCACGCCGACCACACAGTGCAGAGTAGGTCGCATTGCCTTGCTGAACCCGCTGGTTAACCTGACGGCATAAACCACCCGGCCCTTGAGGGGCCGGGTTTTCTTTTTCCTCTTAACCCGTCGGCGATGCGGTTGACGTAGGCATAGCGGCCGGCGACATCGAGGGGGTGGGTTGTTCGCTACGGTCGAATTGGTCGAGTGGAACGTCTGTGAGTGTCAGCGCTGAACCCGAGTTGGCCCCTGAGGGGCCTCTGATGAAGCCCTCGTCGTCCTCATGGCGCCGGCCTCGTTGGGCTGATGGGCGGCTGATCAGTCCGCGGGACGACGGAATCGCTGCGTGGATCAAGGTCGGCGCCTGGTGTCTAGCCGCAGCCGGGATCTGGTTGTTTGGGCTAGCTGGTATTCCGACTAGTGCAGTGGTGCCTGGGTCCGGGTTGGCCGTCGTGCTGCTGCTGGCCATCTCGGCCGTTGCCCTTCGGGCATTGAACGTTCGCGCTCGTGCGGAGGTCGAGCGTGGGCCGTGGGCTGTTGCCCCGATCGCGTACGAGTTGCCCGACACTGCCGGCTCACCATCTTGGTGGCAGACGCCGCGCTGGCCCGATGGGCGTTATGTGGCTGCCAGCGGCGGTGCCGCCTTCATCGCCGGGTTTGCCGCCTCGGTATTGTCATGCTTGGCACTGTGGGCGTTGGGACGGATGAGCGCTCCGGACCTCGGAGTCTCGTCGTGGTGGGGATCGTTGGGCTCCGCGCTGCTCCTACCGGCGACAGCCGTGGGCCTTGTATCGAGCCGGCGACTGACAGCGCTTGCCTCGAAGGACGCAGTACAAGCTCGCGGCACCTGAGCCTCAGCGAGGGCGACCACGGAACGCCGAGAGGCTCGAACGTGACCCGGCAGCATCTCAGGCGCTCTGTGGATGTCGAGTTCAGCTGAAGGGGCGCCGGGTCGCAACGGCGGGTGTCAATTGCCTCGTAGTTGAGCCCAAACTGGTGGTAGTCATGATGTCCGACAGTTACGGCGACTGGAGCGGACGCTGAACGGATCCCAAGCATTCGACCTGAACCAACCCGTCTATTCGCTGACCGACGCAGCGGCGATCCTTGCTGTCAGCCGGAGCACGCTCGGTTGGTGGCTAGAGGGTGGCGAGCGAAGCGGCCACCACTACAAGCCAGTCATTCGGGTCGAAGCGACCGGTGACACGCGTCTCACCTGGCCGGAATTCCTAGAAGCAGGGCTCCTGCGCCAATATCGGCGCAATCTCCAAGTTCGGCTTCACGAGATTCGCAGTTTTGTCTCTGCCCTTCGCGACGAGCTCGGCGTAGCGCATCCGCTGGCGTACGCGGCGCCTTGGGTCGGCGAGGGACGACGACTGCTCGTCCGATTTCAGGAGCGGTGCGATCTGCGCGGCGAACTGCATCTCATCGCGGTGGTGGATGGCCAGCCGCTGCTCCTTCCGCCTGCTGATTCATTCGTGAAGCGGGTGGAATGGGACGACGACCGACCGGTCGCGTGGCGACCGCATGCTGACGATGCATCCCCGGTCCGATGCCGACCGGACAAGCGATTCGGTCGGCCGGCCATCGCGGGCATAAGCACGACGGCGATCGTTGAGCATATTGACGGAGGCGAGACCGAAAACGAAGTGGCCGAACAGTTCGACCTGGCGCTCGAGAATGTCAGGTGGGCTGTCGCCTACGAAACGTCGCGTGTCGCAGCGCACGCCGCGTGAAGCCTGCCACCGTTCGCTTCTACTTCGATGCCGACATCCTCGGTCTCGCCAAAGTCGTGGGCGCACTGAGGCCCGACGTCACCTATCCCGGGGACCCGGGAGCTCAGATGCATGGCTTCGCCCGCGCACCCTGCGCTGTCACCACTACCGACACCCCAGATACCGCGTGGATCCCGTACACGGCCGCCGACGGAATGATCGCCATCACGCGTGACGGAAGAATCAGTCGACGAGTTGCTGAATTGGCCGCGGTCGTCCATCACAGCGCACGCTTGGTGGTGCTCACAAGCGCCGATGCCGGGACGGTTTGGGGCCAGCTTGAGGTTCTGATGACGCAGTGGCGACGGATCGAGAGGCTGTATGAGGTGCCGGGGCCGTTCATTTACCGGGCGAGCCGCAGCAGCCTCCAGGCAGTCGAGCTCTCCTGACAGACGCACACGGCCACAGCGGCCTTCGGATGCAGCGTAGGCCGAGCTGCAGTGCCAAGGCCGTGTCCGTGCGCTAGTCGGGGATCCAGTCTTCGGTTTGGAGGCCGAGCCCGTCGGCGATGCGGTTGGCGTACGCGTAGTAGCCGACGACTTCGGTGATGTCGAGGATGTCGCGGTCGCTGAAGCCGGCGTCGCGCAGGGCGTCGACGTCGGCGTCGGTGGTGGCGGCGGGGGTCTCGGTGAGCTTGACGGCGTAGGCCAGCATGGCGGTGCGCTTTGCGGACAGCCCTGCGGTGGTCCAGTCGTGCTCGACGGCGGCGACGAGCTCGTCGTCGGCGATGAGGCGGCGCAGACCGCGCCGGTGGTGGACCACTCAGTAGTGGCAGTCGTTAGTGAGGCTGACGACCAGGGCGATGAGCTCGCGTTCGACCTTGCGCAGCGTGGCGGTGCCGGCCATGGCCGACTCGTAGAGGCTTTGGTGTGCGGCCATGCTGCGAGGGTTGAGCGAGTGGATGGCCAAGATGTGGTCGACCCGGCCCCAGGCGGGGTCCACGACCCGGGGGTACAGCTCGCCGAGCTCGCCGTCCCAGTCGTCGTCCGCAATGACCGTGATGCGCGCCATGAGCCAGCGTGACACACCGGTGGGCGAGTAGTCGCCGCACCCTCGCCAGGTTGCTCGGCTTTCGCGTCACACCCCCCATGTCAACTCCGGTGGCATGCCGATTGACGCGAGCCGTAGGAGACAGCACCGATGACTGGCCATGGCACGAGCACGGAGGTCCGGAGGAACCGCTTCATTCATGAGCGCTACGGCGCTGACCGCACCGGTCGTCTTCGCCGCGAATTGAAGTGCGACTCGCACGGATCCGTCAACGAGGGCTGGCTCCTCGGCCGTCCCAGGCGAAGCCAGGCCGCTCACCCAGCTTCGGCACCGTCATCACGGTTCCCGAAGCCAAGATCAAATGGCCGACCGCATGTCATGGTTGCTGATGCGCTGGAACGTGCCGGCCGCGTCACTTGGCGTGCGGAATACCGCGCGCCGGGTTCGACGGAACCTAGGCTGCGCGCTAGTGCGGCTCAGCACGGGCCGGCTCGGCCCGCCACAAGGGCCCGCGCCGGCTGCGTTTCGCCATGACTCGACTGTATGAACGACCGTTGGTCGCGCGACGAACCGGCCCCTTGTTCAACGCGTTCTCGTACCCCACCAAGATCGACCCAGAGGTCATCGGCGTGTTCATCGCGGCGCACACCACTCCTGGGCAGTCAGTGCTGGACGTATTCGGCGGCAGCGGAACAACGGGCGTTGCGGCCTCGTTGTGTGATCGTCCGACGGACCGGATGCAGCAGCTGGCTCGAGACGCGGATCTCGATGTCGAATGGGGCCCGAGATCGGCTCACGTATATGAGCTGAGCCCAATCGGGGCGCTCGTCGGCGAAGTGATGGCCAGCCCGTGTGACCCAGATGTGTTTCAGGCGGCGGCACGCGATGTACTGGCTCGTGCACGCATTGATGTCGGACACCTGTATGCGGCAGCGGCACCGGACGGCACTCCAGGCCAAATCCGCTATGTGATCTGGTCAGAGGTACTCCGGACCCCTTGCTGCGACAGCGAAGTCAGCTTCTATGAGGCAGCGGCGCGGCTAGCGCCCGCCTCGATCGAGTCGGCGTTCGTTTGCGCTCATTGCGAGATGCGTCTGCGTGTCGACCAGTGTGAGCGCGTCGTCGAAACCGTGCTCGATTCTGTCACTGGCGAGCGGTTCGAGCAGCGGCTTCGAGTTCCCGTGCGGGTCTACGGGCGCTCGGCATCGGCAACTTGGTCGCGAGGACCGACACCGGAAGACCTGAGGATTCTCGGTCTTGTACCCGTGCGGCCCGTCGACTGGGTGCCGACGGACGAAGTGGGGTGGGGAGACCTCTACCGCTCCGGCTACCACCAGGGCATTTCTCGTTTCCACCACTTTTACACCCAACGAAATCTGGCGGTTCTGGCTCGTCTATGGGCGCTGGTGACTGAGCATCCCAACGCAGCAGTCCGCAAGGCATTGCAAGTCTGGGTGCTGTCATACAACGCTTCGCATTCGACTCTGCTGTCCCGCGTTGTGGCCAAGAGGGCCCAAAAGGATCTCGTCGTTACCGGTGCCCAGAGCGGTGTCCTGTATGTGAGCGGACTGCCTGTCGAGAAGAACATCATCGACGGCCTCGACCGCAAGATCCGCACCTTGCACGAGGCGTTCTCGCTGACGTTTGCTAGCCGAAGCACAGTCGAGATCACTTGTGGGTCGTCGACGCGGCTGCATCTGGCGGACGACGCCGTGGACTATGTGTTCACCGACCCGCCGTTCGGCGCCTACATCCCGTATGCAGAGATCAACCAGATCAACGAGGCCTGGCTCGGCCATTTATCGGACCGATCATCGGAGGTGATCGTCAGCCCCGCACAAGACAAGACAGTGCGGGAGTACGGCCGACTGCTCGCCAAGGTCTTCTCTGAGGTCTCGCGGGTTCTCAAACAGGACGGTTGCGCGACGGTGGTCTTCCACGCCTCGAAACCTGCAGTATGGGAAGCGCTCGGCGAAGCATTCGCGTCCAACGGACTGTCCGTCGATCAGACGAGCATTCTCGACAAGCGTCAGGTCACTTTCAAGCAAGTCGTGTCTGAAGGCGGGACGCGGGACGATGCGGTCTTCCTGTTGTCGCATGGCCATCGTCCGCAAAGCTGCGAGTCACCGCTCAGTTGTTCCCGGGCTCAACCTGACACCGCTGAAGCGGTCCGTGGACTAGTTCGCGCTGCGGCGGGCAGGACAAGCGAGCTCAGCGCGCAGCGAATGTGGTCCCGGTTCGCGGCCGAGTCGATCCGAGCCGGTCTAGAAGTGCCGATGGGGACCCACGAGTTCTACGGGCTTATCAAGCAGCACCAGTCCACGTCATTGCGCACGCTGTCCGTGCCGGCGACGTTAAACCCATCAAGAGCGCCGACGTGACTGTGGAGTCAGTTCAGCGGAAGCGACTCGGGCAGTACTTCACGGGCGTGCGGCTGGCCCGAGCACTGGCGGCATTGTGCGATGCATCAGCGGCGGCCTCGATCTTGGACCCGATGGTCGGTTCAGGGGACATGCTCGTCGCTTGCGCGGAGCTCGGCTCGAAGCCGGAGCTGATCGGCGGAATCGAGCTCGACGATGCGGCGGCGGGTCTTTGCGTCCAGCGAGCCGAAGGACTTGCGGCTGATGTCCGGATCGTTTCGGGTTCCGCGTTCGATGGAAGATCGTGGGAATGCCTGCCTGACGCATGGGATCTGGTAATCACCAATCCTCCCTATGTCCGCTACCAACTGCAGAGCGGCTTGGGAACCGAGGAGACCGCAGTGCCTTCGGCCAGGCAGGTGCGTGCTGGTCTCTTGGCCCTGCTGGAGCGGAGCACGGCGCTCACCGAACGCGAGCGCGAGCTTGTCTTGCGCATCGCTCGCAGCTATAGCGGCCTGTCGGACTTGGCGGTGCCGTCATGGCTGCTGTGCGCGTCGAAGGTAAGGCAGGGAGGTCGCCTGGGGATGGTCGTGCCCGATACGTGGCTGTCGCGCGACTATGCAGCCCCGGTCTTGTACGTCTTGCGACGGCTCTTCGAGATCGAATGCGTGGTGATCGACGACGACACCTGCTGGTTCGAGGAATCGCTTGTGCGAACAACGCTCGTTGTGGCGCGCCGCGTCGAGGACAAACAGTCAGCTCAGGGGCCTGGGAAACACCTAGTTGTTCGGGTTCCAAGCTCGGCGGGAACACCTCAGAGCGTCGTAGGGACCGCATTCGCAGTCGACGAGCCCGAACAAGGCTTCGCAAGATGGGTCCGGGACGGGTCTCATCCGGCAACGTCCCCGCTCTCGTCTCGATGGTCCAACGAGAGCGACCTCGTAGAACTGTTGCGAAGCACGCAACCGCAGTGGTTTACGTCCTCCGAAACCGGCCAATCCGAGCATCAACGGCACTTGCCCGAAGCGGTCAGCGTCATCATCGGGGCTGCTCAGCACTCGTCCCTCACGGACTTGGCCGGACTCGGCTGGAGTGTTGGGCAAGGCCTCCGGACCGGTGCCAACAGGTTCTTCTACGTCGAGCGACTCGGCGACGGCAGGTGGCGTTCGGTGTTGCTGCCGGACATCGAGCTCGAGCTGCCCGACCAGGTCGTGCGGCCAGCCGTGCGCAGACAGGCGGAACTGCCCAAGACGGCGAATATTGTCACGCGACCCCAAGGAGCAGTGCTGGTGCTGGAAGGCTGGGCATTGGCATGCGATATCCCGCCTGAGTGCGTCGGCGCTGTGCGCCCCGCTCAAGGCGACCTGGCCCGGCTGATCATCGCAGGAGAGAACGCGTCCATTGACAGGCATGGCCGCACAAGGAGGCTGCCGGAACTGTCAGCTGTGAGGACAAACGTCCGCCCCGGCCGATGCTGGTACCACCTGCCACCGATCACCAACCGTCACCAACCTGAGCTGTTCCTGCCGCGGGTGAACGCGCGAAATCCGCGCACGTTTATCAACGGAAGCGACGAGGTGGGCGGCGACAAGAGGCGCTTCGCCGTCGACGCGAACTTCTCAACACTCTGGCGCAACCCCTCGCATCCGCAGGCTCTGCCACCTTTTGCCCTGGCAGCGCTCCTGTCGAGCTCGCTCGCGGCAGCCGTACTGGGAACGACTGGGACCGTGATGGGAGGCGGCGCCCTGAAAGTCGAAGCGACACATCTGCGCCGGGTGCCGCTGCCGCGGCCGAGAGCCGAGGCCGTATCGACACTGGTCGAGTGCGGCCAGCACTTGGCCCGTGATGGCGCCTCAGAATCAGCAATTGACACCATAGATGAGGTCGTCGCCGAACTTATCGGTGTGACAGCACGCGGGACGAACGCACTCCGAAGCCTGCGACGAGCACGCTGAGCATGTCTGCCTCTCTGCCGTACGACGAAGGTGCGTTGATCGATCTCATCAGCGACGCCAACCGAGCCCGGGACGGCGGCGCCAACGAGACCGTCATCCGTCAGACTCTGATTGACGGCTTGGCGAGGACCTTCTCTTCAGCGGCTCGGCCGTGGTGGGTGGAACGCCACATCCGAGGCGCGGAAGAGCACCTCTTGATAGCTGACGACCACCAGGAGCGCGGCTACGCGGACAGTGTCGTCGGTTTGACTGCGATCGAATATGAATCGGACCTGAGAGACGTCGCCCGATTCAAGTCAGGCGAGCACCAGGTTCGCCAGTACTGCACCGGTCTGCTGAACACCGGTGCAGAGCCCGGCAAGATCCGCGGTGTCCTCTCCGACGGCGTGGAATGGCGCGCGTATGAACTGGCGGGCGTCTCCGAACAAGAAGCAGGCAGCTACCGCGTCGCCGATGTCGAGCTGGCCCAACTCGGGCCCACCCTGACGTGCAACGAGGCGGATGCCGATACTGCGAGCAAGCTTCTGATTTTTTGGCAAGACCATCTCGGGCGTGGCGGTGCCCGTCCGCTGACGGCTTCTTCGGTGGCCGACTACCTCGATCTAGATAGCGGCTTCGGCCGCAAACATCTCGCCCGGTTTCGAGAGGCAGTCCAAGAGGCGTTCGAGAGTGATCCAGATTCCGAGGCCCTCATTGAGCATGTGTGGTCAAGATTCGTGGCCCATCTCTCGCCCGGCGGTCCTGCGTTCGACGTGGACACCTACGTGCAGGAGTTCTACTTGGTGACGCTGGCGAGGCTGATGTGCGCCAACGTCATCGCGCAGCGGGCGTTGCACAGTGACGGCTCTGAGATCGACAAGATTCTCAACGGCGACTTCTTCGAGGCAAAGGGCCTCCGTCGCTTTGTCGAGGACGACTATTTCGGTTGGTTGACGAGGCCGTCTCACATTCACCGAATCCGGCCGTTCGCACGTCTGCTTCAATCGGATCTTGCCGCCTATGACTTTTCGGTGGAGCCTGCCGACGACCTGTTCGGCGGGCTTCTGGCGGCGATGGCGACGAGAACCCAGCGCGTTCTGCTCGGCCAAGAAATGACACCCAAGACACTTGCCGATGCCATGGCAGACGCGTTGCTCGACCGGCTCGGAACCGGTGAGCGACCCCACTTCGTCGACATGTGCTGCGGCAGTGGGACGATGCTCGTAGCGGTGGCAGAGAAGACGCGCGAGCGGCTTCGCGCTGCAGGCATCCAGCCGGGAACTCAAGAGCATCTTGACCGTCTGGTTGAGGCCTGCACGGGATTCGACATCGACCCGCTCGCCGTTATGTTGGCCAAAGCCAACTGGGTTCAAACAAACCGCTCCGCCTTGGAGCCTTTCGACGGCGCGCATGTCGTGACGCTGCCGGTGTTCCAAGCCGACTCGCTATTCGAGATTTCGCCAGTTTTTGGTCAGCGCGCTCCCGACGACGGTGACGAGGCTTCGTATCAGCTTCGACTCTTTGACCGGGATACGGAACTGCCGAAGTTCCTCATTCAACCTGAACGCCGAGTGTTCTTCGACGCGCTGCTGAGCGGATGTGAGGGGCTGTCCCGCCACTTGGCCAGTCTTCCGCCTCGGGCTCCCCAAGATCGTCAGATCCAGCAACTCATCGAGGACGCCGTTGACACCGCAGGGGCTTCACAGCTGGACCATCAGGAAGCTGAGGCGACGTGCGCGTTCTTGCGTGATCTGATCGTTCGCCTCGCTGAACTCGAACGCGGCGGCCGTGACGGTGTGTGGGCGTTCGCCATCCGCAACGCCTATTGGCCACAGCTCGTCGCCGGGCAGTTCAACGGCATTATCAGCAATCCGCCTTGGCTCGCTATGAGCAAAGTCGACAACAACCCCTTCGGACCGGCCCTCGAGAGGCTCGCGGATCGGTACGGATTGAAACCCTGGGGGGCGGCAGCGCCCCATCTTGAGATGGCGACAGTGTTCTTGGTTCATTCGATTGAGCACTACCTCGCCGACGGCGGCTACGTCGCATGCGTCCTGCCCGACACGATCCGAAACGGCACCCAGCACAACCGGTTCCGCTTGCGTGTATCGGGGTTCGGAGGCCAAGCAGATTTCCAGCTCAGACTGGACGAGATGTGGAGTGTCCAAAGCGGCACCTTCAAGAACCGCGCAGTGGTCATCATCGGCTCCAAGGCTTCCCCCTCGGAGCTGACGAGGATCCCGGGCCACATCGTTCCAGGCGCTCCAGTGGATGCGCCCCACTTTGTGCAGTCAGGGGACCGTCTCGTTTGGTCCCACAGCGAACACGCAGAAGGCGTCGTGGATCCGTACCGACCCGGCTTCGCACTACAGGGCGCCGACATCATGCCCAGGCGCTTGGTCTTCTTCGGCACGGAGATGGCCTCAGGCCGGCGAGCGACGATCTCGGCGATTCGGCGCGGTTCGCCCGACTGGTTCTTGGTGGGCGATGCGAAGAAGCACCTCGAGTTCGAAGTCACCCAAAGAGCGATCCCAGCCCGGTTTGTCCACTCGGTGTACCTGTCCAAGCACCTCGCACCCTTTGTCCTGGCCCCGCCGAGCCGGGCAGTTCTGCCGGTCCTGTACCGCGGCCTCAAGTGGGATCCGGCAACTCACGTTGACATCAGCATCAATTCCCAGGCCGAGGCTCACTTCAGCGACGTGT
Organism: Candidatus Poriferisodalis sp.; assembly: GCF_965208925.1. Taxonomy (GTDB): domain Bacteria; phylum Actinomycetota; class Acidimicrobiia; order Acidimicrobiales; family Poriferisodalaceae; genus Poriferisodalis. Next base: position 1,482,062 of record NZ_OZ242364.1, read on the forward strand.
TGCATGTGAGCGATTTCGACTCGATCATCGACTGGTGGAACCGCGGGCTCGACATGCGCCTCAAACTCAGCCATCAGTCACACATCCGCGGGTCCTGGATCGTCGTGTATGGAGCGGGGGGCGGCATCCCGGCGGCGGCGCACTTCTACGCCGACGAATCGCCGCCCGTCATCATCGACCAAACCCTGTACTGGGCCGACTGCAACTCTGAGGAAGAAGCGATCTACTTCGCCGGCATGCTCAACAGCCCCGCTGTTCTTGAGCGCATCGACGGCTATATCCCAGCCGGTGCGTTCGGTGACCGCCACCTCCACACCCTTCCAGCCAGGGCAGTACCCGAGTTCGACGCTGCGAACATGCAGCACATGGCAGTAGTCGACGCTGTCGACGCCCTTATCTCCGAACTTCATTCGGCAGCCGACTCTGATCCCGATCTTGCAGCGAGTCTCACGACCGAAGTGAGCATGCCGGCTCGACGCGGTCATGTTCGTAGCGCTCTACGACAACTAAGTGCATGGGATGAGTACGAGATCACCTGCAGCGCTGCCTATTGATGCAACGATCACCTGCGAAGCCGGCTTCTAACCTGCCTGCTCGGGCGCGAGGAAGCGTCACGGGTTTTTTGGGGCTGCGCACGGTTACTCGGCAATATCAGATCCTCCTCGTCTCTCTAGTGGCTCGGTTGGAGGTCGAGCTACTGGCGGCAGTTCCGGCTCTCCGGCCATTTCGCGTGAAGCGCCTTCAGCCGCGATGCTGGGCCATCTCGGCTCCGACGCCGGTTTGACGCATTTGATGCACCAGGCCCGTCAGCAGACCGCCATCGCCCGTCACTCCCGCGCACTCAGCGCGCAATATGGCTTAGCTTCCAGACAGCGGGCTGAAACCAGCTTAACTTCGAGTAACCGCCTGCCGATGCTGATACGTTCTAGAACTCAGGCTGACTCTAGCCAACTCATGCAATCTTGGAGCCGCAGTGAGAATCTCGAGAATATCAATATCAAATCATCATCGAGTGGACGATGTTGATATAGAAGTTCGCGACCATGTAGTATTCGTTGGTCCCAACGCAATCGGTAAATCTACTATTCTCAGGTTGCTCGATCTCGTTCTGGGGGCGACGTGGGGAAGTCTCGCGGCTTCGCTCGATGCCGGTCAGTTGCGAGATCCCGAACACCCATTAGTGGTTGAAGTCAGGCTCGAGCATTTCGACGACTCGGAAAAGGCTCACTTCGCCGACAAGATCGAAGTCGGCACCGGCTCCAACGAAGGCAATTCTTGGCTTACCGCGAGACTATCGGCATCGGTCTCCAGCGTTGATCCCGATCGACTCGAGATCCACAGAGATTTTGTGAAACCGTCAGTCAAGGATATGTCGATTAGTCGGGACGATCTTATTCAGATCGGATGGTCGTACCTCGCCGCCAATCGCTCTCCTGATAGAGAGCTTGGCAGCGGGCGAACTAGCGCAGTACGCTCGCTACTCTCAGCAGTGGCTCTAGACGACACCGGCGCGTCGGACATCGGGCAAGCCTTGTCTGGCTTGAGTGAGGCGTTAGTTCGTTCCACAGCACTAGGTGAATTGAGGACCGAGTTGGCCGTTGGCCTCTCCTCAGTCTATCCGACGCCGCTGTCGCCGGATGATGTATCGATTGACCTGCCTAGGTCTACGACCGAGGAGCCCTTGGCCGATCTAGATGTTAAGGTTGACCGAGGACTTGGCGCGGTACCTTTGGCAGCTCAATCAGATGGATTGCGGTCCCTTACGACTGTAGCAGTGCAATTGCTAGCTAGGAAATCGTCGAAGATCATAGCCATCGATGAACCAGAGATTCATCTTCATCCCCGAAGTCAAGCGAGCCTTGCGAAGTTGCTGATTCTGTCGAAGGGCCAAAGTGTGATCGCGACACACGCTGCCCCTGTTCTGAGTCAATACTTGCCTGAGCATGCTGTTGCATTGTCACATCAAGGTTGTGGGCAACTCGCCCGAGCTCATTTTGCCGGCAATACAAAACACTATCAACACTGGTGGGTTGACTCGGCTCTCGAACCGCTTACAGCAGAGAGTATCGTATTTGTTGAGGGCGTCTCAGACAGGATAATCTTCAGCGCCATTGCAGCGCATCTGGGTATCGATTTGAACAAACTGAACGTAACGGTCGTGCCCCTAAATGGTGCCGGCAACTTTGCTCCAGCGATCCGGCTCTTCGGCACGCTGGGATTTGGCAAGCGGCTGTTAGGCCTAGTTGATGACGCTGAGGCACATCTGCCAGCAAAGGCGCTCGATATTGCGATAGGAGATCTCAAAGCACATGATTTCTTTGTCTCGTCAGTCGATCTCGAAGACGAATATACTAGATCCCTCGGTGTGACAGATACGGTTGCGTTGCTGACAGGTTCACAGCTATTTTCTGAAGGGCAAATTCTCGCGAGTGCTGGCGTATCCGCGCTTAGCTCCCTTACGGCCGAAGACGTCGCTGAATTTGCGCGACGAAATAAGGTTGAAGCCGCCACGGCTATCGCGTCCGACTTTACGTCCGTCCAAGCTAGCTCCATTAGGACAGTTGTTGAGCTCGTGAAACGGGCGGCCCGACAGTGACCGAGATGATGCCAGATGAGTGGAGCGAGTCGCGCTCGTTGAGCGACACGTTGATTGTTGCACCACCCGGGTGTGGCAAGACGGAGTTGCTTGCGCAGCGAGCGGCCAATTGCATACGCATGGGACTGTTACCGCCAGGACGCCGGATCCTCGCGTTGACCTTCTTGAACAGGTCCAGAGCTAACGTCGCGTCTAGGCTTTTGGAACATCTAGGTGGTAGCCGTTCTGAGTCGATCACCGTATTGAACTTCCATGGTCTCGCCGCACACCTATATGGCTGTCATCCCTACATCTTGGATGATCCACTGCGAGAAAAGCCGCCGGATACGAGAAAGCTAGATCGCATTCTGCGAAGCGCATTCAAAGAGTACGACGTACCTCCCAGCGAGCACGAAAACGTCAGACGCGCGATACGGATCGCGAAGTCTGGGGCGTACTCCGATGACGAGGTGACTGCACGCCTACAGCAAAGCAATTCCGCAGCCGCAATGTCGTATGAGGCGGCATTGCGGTCTGATGGTCTAATGGACCATGATGATGTCTTGCGCATGGGGTTGCGTGTGATACAGCATCCTTTAGTCGCTGAGCTATATAGCGAACGGTTCGCATATCTCTTAGTTGATGAGGTCCAGGATCTCACACGGGTCCAGTATCAACTGATTGAGCCAATAGGAACCGGTTGCACGGCATTTGCCGGTGATCGGGCTCAAGGGATCTATGCATTCGCTGGCGCAGACCCAACGTGGGTATATGCGCAGATCGAGAAACGAACGCCCCAGCGTATTGAGCTAAAGAAGTCGTACCGCTCGTCTCCAGAAGTTCTTCAGGCCGTTAGCTCAATCGCAAAGGAGTTGGGAGGTTCAGAACTAGAGTCCGCCGAGCCCTCGAAATGGCGGGGACGAGGAAAAGTCGAAGTCATGCGGTTTCGAGATCCTGAGCAAGAAGCAGATTGGTTGTGTGAGCAAATTGGTGAATGGCAGTCAGAGGCGGACTATGACGACCAATCTGCAGGGTTATCTGTCGGCATCCTTTCCCGGATGAAGGCAGGACCCAGGCGTCAAGCGTTTCTTCGACGAGCAAACGCCTCGAACCTCCAAGTAGAGATATGGGATTACCCTTTGCATCAACCAATGATCATTAACCTGCTGAAGAGGCATGTAGGGCCCGTGGTCCGCACGGTAGCTGAAGAAGCGGAGCAATACAATGAACTCTATTTGAGGTGTTTTGAGGACTTAGCGGAATCGGACGTGCAAACTCAGATCGAACTTCGGGATGCAATTGATGAGTTGCTAGAGCAACGCGATGACGGAAGCTTGCAGACACGCATCCAGCGAATTCGCTCGACGAGCGCCCCAGACATTCCTGTCGGACCAGGTGTGCATTTGCTAACGGGACATGCTGGTAAAGGACAGGGATACGATAGAGTGGTAATCCTCGGATTCGAGGAAGGCCAGATACCTAGCTTCTTTGTGAAGGGATTGCCGGATTCGGACCCGGCCGTAAGGGAAGAACTCGCTCTTCTTCATGTGATGATGTCCAGAGCGCGGGAAACTCTATTGTTTACAATTTGCCAAGTGGTAAATGGCTATAGCCAGAAGCCGTCTCGATGGCTTGGATTCGTCAAGGAGCATGCAGAGCTAATCGACAGGAGCTAGAGCGGCAATAACGAGCCGGTCGTTTGACGTCTCACATGCGTGAGGTTCGCGAAAGGATGCGGCCAATCCTTCACCCCTGCTGTTGAGCGCACTTCTGGTGGCCTTGACTCAGATAGGGGTCTTGCTACGGAGCGGTGGGCCTAAGGCTCGGCGATCGAGTGGACCGAGGCGACGTGGAACCCGACCACGGGCTGCGATCGGGTGTCTCCGGGCTGCGACCGCTGCTATGCGCAGACCCTGGCCAGGCGGCTCAAGGCGATGGGGTCGCCCAAGTACCAGAACGACGGCGACCCGTCGACGAGCGGGCCGGGCTTCAAGCTCACCTTGCATCGGTCATCGCTCGATGTGCCTCGACGCTGGAGCGCACCCCGCCTCGTGTTCGTGGACTCGATGAGCGATCTCTTTCATGACGATGTGCCGCCCGAGTTCATCGCGCAGGTCTTCGAGGTGATCCGCCAGACGCCCCAGCACACCTACCAGGTGCTCACCAAGCGAGCGCGGCGGCTGAGCCGGATCGCAGGCGAGCTCGACTGGCCGTCGAACCTGTGGATGGGCGTGAGCGTGGAGACTCGCCGGTACGCCTTCCGCATCGATCACCTGCGCAAGGTGCCCGCAGCGGTGAGGTTCGTGAGCGCCGAGCCGTTGCTCGGCCCGCTCGGCGAGCTCGATCTTGCGGGCATCGATTGGGTGATTGCCGGCGGCGAGTCCGGCGCCGGCGCCCGGCCCATGGAGCTGGAGTGGGTCACCGAGCTGCGCGACAGGTGCACGGCGGCGGGCGTGGCGTTCTTCTTCAAGCAGTGGGGAGGCAGGACGCCCAAGGTCGGCGGCCGGGAGCTCGAGGGCCAGGTGTGGGACGAGCTGCCCGTGGGGGTGGCGAGCTAGCCCGGTGGCAATTCTCAGCCGAGTCTCGGCGCAGAGCGGGTATCCGCTGATCTGGGCGCGTTCAGAATTGCGTTGCCAAGGCAGCGGGAGTGCCAATACTGTGAGCGTCGTAAGCACCTCGTCGGCCTCTCGTTGAAGCTGCTTGGGGCAGAATTTGGGGGGCGACGCCAACCGTGGCGGCGCCCCCCGATTGCTTTTCCTACGAAAGTTCGGCTACGCCGCCGGCCGAGCGCTCTGCGGATCCGAGCTGACAGTAGGCAGCATGCGAGCTTCGGCTGAGGCCGTTTTTCCGATACCGTGAGGGCACCCCACCGGGGCGCGTAACCCCGGTCCAACGGCCCCGACTCCGGTCGGGGCTGTTTAGCGTCTAGGCCTCGAATGCCTGAGGGTCGTGGCTGAGGTGGGCTCGGGCTGGGTTCAGGGAGCGCAGCCGGGCAACGGATTCCATGCCGGCGGAGTGCCAGGCGGGATCGTGCATGTCGTCTGCAGTTGTTCTGGCCGCGGCGAACTCTGCGCACGAGTAGCAGGCCTGGCCGACGACGATCTCGAGGCCTCGTTCCGTCTGCACGGCGATTGAGAGGTGCCCGGGGGAGTGGCCTGGGGTATGCAGCACTCGGACTCCGTCCGCAATCAGCTCGCCGTCAGCGGCGAGTCGGAGGCGGCTCGGCTCGATGTGAGCCCACTCGGGCACCGTGTAGCGCTCGGTGGTCGACACCCGCAGCTCAGCTTCGGTGACCCAGACCGGGGCGTGGCCGAGGAGATGGTTCTGGCCGCAGTGGTCGAAGTGCAGATGCGTGTTGACCACCGCGGCAACGTCACGCTCATCGAACCCGGCGGCGGCGAGCACGCTCGTGATCACCGCCACCTCCGGCGCATACAACTCGTCGATGAGCAGGTGGCCGGCCCTCGGGCCGGTGTCAACCACGATGAGCCCGTCGGGGTGATCGATGACGTAGCAGCAGATCTCGCAGATTTGCTCCGCGGCTCGTGGGTGGCTCTGCGGCAGGCTCATGCGGCCGAGCCGGAGCTGGTGGACAGCAGTCATTGCGCTGCAATTGTCGACGAATCGTGACCCCGTCACGTCAACCATCGCCCAGAGTGCCCGCCTAGGCCTTCGCATCGCCAAAATCGCTTTGCTGGCATTATCGCAATAATGCGATTATCCTTCCCGTGGCAGACGTCGAGATTCACGACGAGGTAGCGGAGTGGCTCAATCAGCTCAACGAAGCCGACTGGCACCGCGTCGTCGTGATCATCGACAGGCTTGCCGAACTGGGCGCAATGGCACGAATGCCGTTGTCGCGAAGTCTCGGCGGCGGTCTGTTCGAGCTGCGGTTCACGCTCGGGCCGACATCCCGACGCATTACGTACCGATTCACGATGGACGGTCGCGTAGTGCTCCTGACGACGTTTCGCAAACAGCGCGACAACGAGCGCATCGAGATCGCTCGGGCGCGTCGTGTTGCCGCCGAGTGCGCGGGTAGCGATCCGTGAGGGAGCCGGGCTGTGGCTAATCGATCTCGTTGGGAGGATGTCAAGGCGGGTCGCGGTGAGCCTTCTCCTGTGACGCGTGCCGCCGTCGAGCAGGATCTCGCCCTGGGTCAGCTCATTCACGATCTCCGGGTGCAGGCGGGTCTGAGCCAGCGGGAGCTCGCCGACCGCATGGGCACTACGCAGTCGGTGATCTCCCGCCTGGAAGAGGGCGGCGGCGCACGCAATCGGATCGACACCCTCGCCCGTGTGGCGTCCGGGCTAGACCGACATCTCGTGCTGTCATTTCCCGCAGAACCGCCCGGCCAGCTTCACGACGCAGTGCAAGTCGCCTGAACCTTCCTAGGTATCGCTCACGTCAGCCGGCGACGAGTTGCTGGACCCGTTGGTGGGACACGCCCAGGAGCCGGGCCGCATCGCGGCGTGAGACGCCGGCCTCGGTGAGGCGCAGCGCGGCGGCGCGCTGGCGGGCCAGGTAGATCTCGTGGGCTTCCAGTGCTTGGTCACGCAGGCGTGAGAGTTCGGCAACATCGACGTCGGCAACGTCGATGCGCTCGTCGAGCTCCACCGCGGATTCGGGCAAATCGGCGGTGACAGCGATGGCCTCGCGGGCATTGGTTGCCGCCTCGTCGAGATTCCGACCGAACGTGTGGACGTCGGCCATGCCGTCGATGTCGACGAGCCAGATGTCGCCGCCGGGGTCGCGCCGGTACGTCACTGCGTAGGTGGTCATCGCCTCAACTCGTCGCCGATAGTGTGTCAACCGCACTAGACAGGCTAGTTGGCACCCGGTTTTGCAGGGCATTCGTCCTGGCATTGGATCGGGCCGCGGCTTCCCTGAGGAGCGCAGCGAACAGGAGGACTCTGCTGATGCCGAGCACCAAGAAGTTCAGCGAATTGCGGGACGAGGCACGTCGCGATCCCGAGCGCGCCCGGCGGATCGAAGAGGCCAAGCTGCGAGCTCTGGCGGAGTTGCGTCAGGACGACCGGGCGATCTTCCCACGGCGGAGGATGCCGGACTCGAGCTAGCGCAGAGGCCGCCGGTGAGCGCTGTTTGGCGGGGGAGCGGTTAGGGGTTCTGTCCCCGGGCTGTCTAGTAGTGATAACTACAATCAGTCTGAATGGGGGCCGCTGCTGCTTGGTGGGGCCGCGGGTCGCGGCTCTTGAGGGCTGGGGTCGCGGTGCTGGTGGGTGCGGCGGCGGTGTTGGGGCCGTTGGCGTCGGCTATGGCGGCGTCGCCGGAGCTGCAGCTTCGTGACGAAGTCCCGGCGGTGGAGCTGGGTGACATCACCGATGAGGCCAAGACCGTCGTCAACAGCACGATTGACGACGCGGCGGGCGGTGTGGAGCGGTACCGGTTCGAATTGTCGTCGCCGAAGTCGGTGGAGGTGGTGCTGCGGTTGCTGACTGCCAACGCGGACGTGTACTTGGAGAGCGCCGGGGGCGATCTGCTGGGCTCAGGCGTCGAGCTGGGGCGTTCTGATGAGCGGTTCAGCATCACCTTGGCGGCGGGCACCTATGAGGTGCGGGTGGAGTCCTCCAGCCCCGTGCGGTACCGCATGAAACTGAAGCTGTCCGAGCCGGTGGGGGAGCCCGTCGGCGGGACGTCCACAGACTCGTCGGAATCGCCCGCCGACAGCCGCACGGACCCGGGCACCGAGACGGATCTGGGCACTGGCACGGACCTTGTCGAGGCGTGGACGGCGGTGCTGGACGTGGGGGCGACCGATGGCACGGTCGGCTACTCGCGCTGGGCGAACTTCGGCTCGCTGACCTCGGAGAGCTTCGATGTTGACGGGTCGACCTATGGGGTCATCTTGCTCGCAGAGATCGCCGGCGGCCTGTACCTGGGTCTGCGCCGTTCGCTGGACACCGAGTTCGTGCTCGACATCGACGGCCGCCAGTTCGTCGCCTCCGACAGCCTGGTGCCCGCCGGGCTGCCGCTGCGCGGCACGTACTGGTGGCCCTCCGACGGCCTGCTGACCGGCTCGGTAGGCGACGCGCTCGACGTGTCGCTCAGCGCCGGCACCGACGCGCTCCCCGAGCGCGGCACGGCGCCGCCGGGCGCGTGGTTCTCCCAGGTGCCGGACGCGCACGACGGGTCGTCGCAGTTCACGCTGCGGCTCAACTTCGACGAGTCCGACCTCGGCGTCACTTCCAGCTTGCTCGCCGATGCGCTGACGGTGACCGGCGGTTCGCTGGCGGCCGTGTCGGAAGTGTCGCCCGTCGGCAAGACCTGGGAGCTCGCCGTGACGCCCGACGGACCCGGCGACGTGACCGTGACGCTCGCCGCGCCAGCCGACTGCGCGTCGGCCGCCTCGGTGTGCTCCGCCGGCGGGCGCATGCTGCGCAACTCTCCCCAGGCCAACATCGGAGGGCCTGGGGCCACAACGCGACTGGCGTCGCTGACTGTGGGCTCGCTCGCGCTGTCACCCGCATTCGATCCCGAGGTGACGTTGTACTCGGCGACCGCGCCGGCGGGAACCCAGCAGATCACGGTGGAGGCGGGTCCCGCCAATTCCTCATCGGTGGCGACCGTCTCGCCCGCAGACGCAGACGCCGTCGCCACGGGGCACCAAGTCGCACTCGCGCAGGGCGCGCAGACCGTGATCGCGGTGACCGTCGTCGCCGCCGACGGCGCCGAGCGGACCTACTGGGCGGTGGTCGACGTCCCCGGAGCGGGTCCCTCAGAGCAGGGCTCGGAGCCGCCGAAGCTGAACGGGCTCGCCGTCGACGGCGTCGACGACCTGAGATTCGATCCCGCAACCACCCGCTACGAGACCACCGCTGACCCAGACGCTGACACCGCCACGATCATCACCGGCCTGCATGACACTGACGCCACCGTGCAGGTCATCACGTTGCACGGCGACGACCCGACCCTCACCCCGGACCTCGACGACGGTGACCCGGTCGAAGGCGGCCACCAAGCCCCCCTCGCCGCCGACGGCGACACGTTGGTGCTGGTGATCGTCACCTCCGCCGACGGGCTGCGCCAGCGGGCCTACGTCATCCTCATCAGCCAGCAGGCATCAGGCGCAACCCCGCGCTACTCCCAGACGCCCGGCAAGCAATCGCAGGTCAGCCTCGAACCAGGACGGCTGCGGTCCTCCGGCATCTTCACCCGCCACACCAACCTGCCCACGCTCGACAGCATCACCCTCGCCGACACCACCCTCAGTCCGGCGTTCGCCGCAGGCACCACCGCCTACACCGCAGAAGTCGCGGCCGACGTCGCCACTGTCACCGTCAACGCCACCGCCCCCGCAGGCACCACCTACATCGTCACCCCCGCCGACGCCGACGACATCACCGATGGCCATCAGGTCAACCTGGCCGAGCCCGGCCCCGACGGCGTCCCCACCCAGACCGTCATTGGCGTCATCGCCCGCAACACCCAGAACGCCGTCAACGCCTACATCATCACCGTCTCGCGCGACAGCCCGCTCTCGGCGATCCTCCCCGCAGGCTGCGAGCTCGAACATCTGCAAGATCAAGGCGACGGCACGCTCACAGCGTCGGGCCGCTTCGTGCCGAGCTGCACTTCGCTCTTCGAGTATCCGCAGTGGATCAGCCATCTCCCCGCTGGGATAACGACGACCGGGAACGCGCACTTCTACGAATTGACGTTGCCCCGGATCAGCGACGTGACGATCCGTCTCGATACCAGGCAGCCTGGGCACGCGGACTGGTGGACGACCAGCACCCACACCGTGGTGCGCTCCTCTGACGGCACGCAGCTAGCGCACTACTTCGATCACGCCGACTACGACAACGACGAGTGCCTCGCCTACTTCGACATCCCGTGCCCCGATCACGGGCGCCTCAGAACGAGAATGGAAGCGGGCACCTATCTCATCGAGGCCATCCAGCACTACAGCCTCGACGGTCGCCAGCGGCTCTTCAGGATCGATGTCGCGGTGAGCGACTACGTCGGCTCCTCGGCGCCGCTGCTGGCCTCGTTGACCGTGGACGGCAGCTCGGTGCCGTCGTTCTCGTCGGAGACCTTCCTCTACGAGATGGATCGCCCCGGCGCGCAGGTGACGGTGGCGGCCGAGGCGAAGGCGGCAGATCCGGCGTTCGGGGTTGCGATCTCGCCGGCCGATGCCGACACGAACACGGCAGGCCACCAGATCGACGTCGCCGAGCACGGGCTGACCGAGGTGACGGTGTCGGTGTCCGATGACGTGACGGGATATGTCCACGAGTACAAGGTGGTGCTGTCGGGCGATCACTCCGCCGATGTGAGCTCGACGGGGGCGGTGTCGGTCGGCGGCAGCACCCGGGCGCGTGTCGACTTCGCCAACGACCGGGACTGGTTCGCGGTGGATCTGGTAGCCGGCACGGCGTACGTGATCGAGCTGTTGGGGGTCGACAGTCCGCCGGGCACGCCCGCCTCCGGCACGCTGGAGGATCCGAAGATCTGGGGCATCACGCTCGAAGACGGCACCGCAGTGGCGAACACCTCCGACGACAGCAGCGGTACCGGCAACAACAGCGCCGTGTGGTACCGGCCTACCGCTTCGGGCACGTACTTCGTGATCGCCGGCGCGGCGGCGTCGGGTCTGGGCATCTACAACCTGGCGGTGAGCGAGGTGGTCGACGACTTTGCGGCCAGCACGTCCACGACGGGCGTGGTCACGGTCGGCGGGGCTGCCGCTGTGGGCGAGATGGAGATCGGCGACGACCAGGACTGGTTCGAAGTCACCCTGGCGGCCGGGCACAGCTACTGGTTCATGGCCAAGGGCGCCTCGACCGGCCGGGGGACGCTGGCCGATCCCCACCTGTACGGGGTGTTCGACAGCGCCGGCACGCTGGTTGCGGGCACCTCCGACGCTGATGGCGGCGTGGGCACGGATGCACAGGTGGTGTTCGAGCCTGCGTCTGCCGGCTCCTACTACGTCGCGGTGGGCACCGGCAACAGCGGGCGGGGCACCTACGAGCTGACGGCCGGCGTCGACGACTATCCCGCCGGCACCGCTACCAGCGGCACGGTTGCGGTGGACGGGGGAGCGACGTCCGCAGAGGTGGACTACCGCGGCGACCGGGACTGGCTGGCGGTGACCCTGGCGGCGAACACGACCTACTGGCTGGAGGTGCAGGGCGCCCCGAGCAAGAACGGCACGCTGGCCGACCCGCACCTGTACGGGGTGATGGACAGCGTCGGGACGATGGTCGCGGACACTGCTGATGCCGACAGCGGTCACGGCGCGGACGCCGAGCTGATCTTCGAGGTGTCGACCGCGGGCACCTACTACATCGATGTCGGGTCTGGCGAGGTGGGCACCTACCAGGTGTCGGTAGCCGACGTGAGCGCCGGGTTCACCGACGACTTCGCGGGCGACGCCACGACTGCTGGCACGGTCGCCGTGGGCGGCAGCGTGGACGGGCAGGTGCAGTACCTGGGCGACCAGGACTGGTTCGCAGTCACCCTTGAGGCCGACCAGGAGTACTTCGTGTGGCTCGACGGCCGCGGGCGCCGCCGGGGCACCCTGCCCGATCCGCACCTGCACGGGGTGATGGACAGCACGGGGACGCTGGTGGCCGGCACGAGCGATGCCGACTCCGGCGCGGCGCTGGACAGCTTCTTGCTGTTGACGGTGGACACCGGCGGCACCTACTACATCGCAGCGGGCTCAGCCGGGGGCGAGCGGGGCACCTACCGGGTGACGGTCGTCGAACGGCCGCTGGTGAGCGTCTCGGAGCCGCCCGGTTACGGCACCGACCATCCCGACGGCGCGCGCACCCACGCGTATGTGGCGCTCGACGACACCGCGTTCGGACACGTACCCCCAGGGGATGCGGACTGGTACTGGGTGTATCTGGAGGAAGGCCAGCGATACCAGTTGGAGATGTGGAGGGTTACCTACCCGTGGAGCGACTGGCGTTGGGACGGACGCGTCCCCCGCATGCGGCTGCGTGACGACGACGGCAAACCGCTGGACGGCATGTCCGAAGACGACCTTGCGGACTTCTATGGCGACCGGCGCTTCTACACCGCCGAGCGCACCGGCATGCACCTGCTGGAGGTGTGGAGCGAGTGGAGATTCGGGGACGGCGCGTACTTCAACTACGACCTCGATTTCACTGAGGCCAGCGACGAGTAGCCGGGCGGTTCGCGTTTCGGCCGCTGGGCTACTCGCCGAGCCAGTCCTTGGGCTTGTCGGCTCGGAACTGCCACAGGGTGACGGCGATGAACAGGGCCGTGAACCCGAGCAGCATGGCGATGGCGCGGCCGAAGCCTTGCTCGCCGGCGAGCACGCTGCGGTAGGCGTCGATTGCCCAGTACACGGGGCTGGCGGGGGCGATGGCCTGCACCCAGCCCGGCAGTGTGGTGATCTGGGCGATGGCGCCGCCGGCGCCTGCGACGGCCATCGTGCCCAGCATCGAGGCGGCGTTGAGCTGCGACATGGTGCGGCACAGCGAGGTCATTGCGATCGCCAGGGTGACGTAGGTGGCCGCGCAGGCCAGTGCCGTGATGACGAGCTGCGCTGCGCCGCCGGGCACCTCGAGGCCGAAGGTGGCGATGCCGACGGCCACCAGCAGGAGCTGCTGGGCGGCGGTCACGGCGAGCATGGGGATGGCCTTGCCGGTGATGATCTCGATCGTGCGGATCGGGGCGATGCGCAGCCGGTCCCAGGTGCCCCATCCGTGCTCCCGGAAGAACGAGAACCCCATCGATCCGGTGCCCAGCAGCGCGAACAGCGAGGCCAGGGCGGGCACCGAGTGCGCCGGCCCGCCGATGAGCGCGTCGGACACGAAGAACAGCAGCACGCCCGGCATGCCGATGAGGACGAACAGGGGGAAGGGGTCGCGGCGCAGCAGGCGCAGCTCGTTGCGGGTGACGAGGAGGGTTTTCGTCATCGGCAGGTGCTTTCGGCGGTGGCGTCGGCGGTGCTGCCGGCAGCGTTGTTGCCGTCGTCCGCGCCGATCACCCGCTCGTACAGGCGGCGGACCGAGGGCCGCTCCACCACCACTTCGGCAATCTGGTCCTGGTCGACGGAATTGATCGCCGCCAGCAGGTCACGGTCGTCGAACGACACGGTCTCGCCGCTGCCGAGCGTGATGACGGTGGCCGAGTCGGCGACGGCTGCGAGCAGGTCGGCGAGCGACCCGGCCGCGACCCGCCGGCCATGGTCGATGATCACCAGCGAGTCGCACGCCTCGTCGGCTTCCTCGAGGTAGTGGGTGCTGAAGATGACCGCCGTGCCCTGGGCCGCCAGCCGGCGGATGCCGTCGATCACCCGCTGTCGGGCCGAGACGTCGAGACCGGCCGTCGGCTCGTCCACCAGCAGCAGCCGGGGCTCGTGGATGACGGCGGTCGCCAGGTGCACCAGCTTCTGCTGCCCCACGCTGAGGTCCTTCACCCTGCGTTCGGTCAACGGGCCGAGGTCGAAGAGGTCGACGATCTTCTCAGTTGCCTTGGTGAGCGAGCCGCCCCGCAGGCCGTAGAGACCGCCGAAGTAGGACAGGTTGTCCGACACCCGCAGCGACAGGTACAGCGCCGTCCGCTGGGCCGCGTACCCGACCATGGCGCTGACCGGCGGCGCGTTCGGCGCCAGCCCGTCGACAGCGATCTGCCCGCCGTCGGGCTGCAGCAGGCCGACGATGCAGCCCATCGTGGTGGTCTTGCCGGCGCCGTTGGGGCCCAGCAGCCCGACGGTTTCGCCGGGCGCCACCGAGAACGACAGGTCGTCGACGGCGGTGATCGAGCCGTACCGCTTGGTCAGCGATTCGACCTCCAGCAGCGTCACGACCGACATTCTGGCCGCCCAGCCCCGTCAGCCAAAGCCGTTTTCTGATTGAGCCTGGCCATACTCGGGCGCCGTTGGTAATTCCGTATACAGGGATATAGTTTCCAAAATATGGGTAAATCGGCGACGCCGAAATTGTTGCCGCTGTTGCGGTCACGTCAGCAGGGCGAGATTCTGGCCCGGCTGCTCGGCGACCCCGAACTCGAAGCCAGCGTCACCGACATCGCCGCGATGCTGGGGCTGCCGATCAGCTCTGTGCACAGAGAAATCGAGCGGGCGCAGGCTGCCGGCATCGTCACAAGCCGCAAGATCGGCAACGTCCGCCTTGTGCGAGCGAATACCGACAGCCCCTACTACCGGGGCCTTGCCGACGTGCTGGTGAGGGCGTTCGGCCCCCCGCACGTGCTTGCGGAGGTGCTGGCGGATGTCGACGGCATCGATGCTGCGTATGTCTACGGATCGTGGGCAGCCCGCTGGTCTGAGGATGGGGGCACGCGACCCGTTGCCGATATCGACGTTCTCGTGCTGGGCTCACCAGACCGCGACCGGCTCTACGCAGCGCTCTCCGCAGCCGAGGAGCGACTCGGCCGCCCCGTCCAGGACGCGGTGCGCCCGGCCGGCTGGATCGACGACGGCACCGGCAGCTTTCACGCAACCGTCGTCAGCCGGCCGCTCGTGCAGATCGACCTTGGTCAGGGCTGAACGGCTTCACGGCAACCGTTTCGGCGATTCGGCGAGAGCCGTCCACTGCCGCTCTGGCCAGGGAGATCGCCCACATCGCGTCCTCGCTCGTCAGCGGTGGCGTGTCTGCGTCGTAGTACTGCGCAGAGTGACGTTTCCGGCGGAATCTCTCGAATGTCGGCTTCGCGAATTCGGGGATGGAGTCCGAGAACTGAGCCGAGACTGCGTCTTCGACAGTGACATGAGAGCCCTCCCCGGACATCGGCCTCAGAGACTGACGCAGCAGGAGCGATTCGGCCGCCATTCGGTATGCGTCGTACGCAACGGCGAATGCACCGGCGACGTCGCCGAAGTCGATCCCGGCGTTCGCAGTGCCGAGCCGCCGTTCGGCTTGACCGAGCACCTCGTCACCCGCCTTCTGGCGGCCTTCGACCGCAATCTGCTCGAGGCGTTTCGCCTCGATGAGGTAGGTGATGGCGTCCCGGCCTCGCATCCTACCGACCGTAGCGGTGGCCTTGAGGTCCGGTACAAGAGGTTTCGCAGCGGTAGGCATGGGGCGTCTTGGGGCATGCCTACGCTTGGCACGCAGCGTCGGGAGTGGGCGGATGGAGCCTCACAGGCAAGCCGCAGCAGGGTTCATGTACTCCGACACGGGCGGCGACGGTCCTGTGATTGTGCTGCTGCACGGCGTGCTGACCAGCGGCAGCCTGTGGGATGACGTGGTGGACGGGTTGCGGGACCGTTACCGGTGCATCGTGCCCGAGTTGCCGTTCGGCGCTCACCGCACACCGATGCCCGACGATGCCGCCCTTGACCTCGAGTCGATCGTCAAGATGATCGCTGCGTTTCTGGCCGAGCTCGACGTGCGCGACGTCACGCTGGTCAGCAACGACTGGGGCGGCGCCCAGCTTGTCATCAGCCCCGGCGGCAGCGACCGGGCGGCGAACCTCGTGCTCGTGTCCTGCGAAGCATTCGACAACTACCCGCCCGGGCTGCCGGGCCGGCTGCTGTGCCTGAACGCAGCGCTGCCCGGCGGCACCTTCTTGACCGCTCAGCTGCTGCGGCCCCGCTTCGTCCGGCATCTGCCGATGACGTTCGGCGGCATGTCGGCGAAGCGGGTCCCCGACGACGTGTTCATGAGCTGGATCGAACCGCTGCGGCACGACCGTCGGGTGCGGCGTGATCTCGACAAGTACCTGCGCAGCGTGCCGAAGAAAGCGCAGCTGCGCGAGTGGGCGGAGCAGCAGCGATCATTCGGCGGATCCGTGCTCGTCGTGTGGGCACGCGACGACAAGCTGATGCCCCCGGCGCATGCCGAGCGCCTCGCGCAGCATTTCGACAAAGCGCAACTCGTGTGGATCGACGACAGCCGGACGTTGGTGCCGATCGACCAGCCCGAGCTCTTGACCGAGCATCTGCGGGCGTTTCTGGGTGCGAACGCTGCTTGAGAATGTGTTGCCGGGGCGGCGAGTGCTGGGCGGCTAGAGCTTGGCGGCTATGCGTTCGAGCGTGTTCCAGTTGCGGGCGGTGGCGGTGACGCCTAGGTGTCGCTCGAAGTGCGAGTACGACAGGCGCAGCGCCTTGACGCCCTCGGGTGCCCAGACGTAGGCCTCTGTGCCCTCGACGTGGAGGACTTCGGGGCTGTGGTCGGCATCGACGAGCTCACGGACGGCTGCGGGGCTCGGTTCCGCTGACAGGAAGTTGACCAGGTAGCGGGAGCCGTCGTCGGCGACGTGGCCGAGTGGATTGCGCTCGAGGATGGCTTCGATCTCGGCGGCGGTGCGGGCCGCGCAGGGCACGTGGACGTCGAAGTCGTCGGCCAGGAGTTGTTGGACTGCGGCGGCTACGGCAGCGGCGCTGGGCCGGCCGGGCTGGTCGGCGGTGATCTCGGCGGTGACGATGATGTTGCCGCTCTGCAGGATCGTGACGGGGTCGCCGTAGCCGGCCTGGGCCAGCTTGGGGCGCAGCTCGGCCATGGGGACCCGGTTATGCCCGCCGACGTTGATGCCCCGGGGGAGGACGACGCAGCGGGTGCTCACGGGGGGCCGCTCAGCCGGACTCGCCGGCGAGGCGATCGAGAATGCGGCGGTGGCGTTTCATGGACGCCGCAAGTCGTTGCTGGAACGTGCCGTCGCTGCGGCGGCAGGCGACGGCGGGTTGCTCGCAGGCGTTGCGGTCTGCCTCGGCCATGGGAGTACGGTAGGGCAGTGGCGGCTTCTGGTCCGCATCTTTTTGGGGCGGAGCCCGTACGGCGGCTTGCAGGTCGCCGCTGCGGCGCCAGCGCGGAAGAACTTGTCACACCCCTCTCTTACGTTGGCCGCCATGACCTCCGCCGTACGAAGCCGACCGGTCGGTGACCGCCGGGGTTCGTTCCGCTCGGCGGTCGGTGGTGCCTGTTTGGTCGAGCTGCGCAGCCGGCTGGCACGAGGCTGTGAGGGCGAAGGGAGCGGCGACGGCCACGGTTTGGGCAGCGATGTCGCCGGTGCTCGGGGTGTCCGTGATGCTGTGGATGCCGCAGTGGGGCCGCTGGCTGGCGCCGGTCCGCTGATTGATTCGTCGGCGGCTCGGTCGGTCGACGACGGCGACCTGGTGTGGTGCGCGCAGGCAGTGCAGCGGGCGATCAACGTGCTGGAGGGCGCCCGCAGTGCGCTTGCGGCCGAGGCCTCACGGCGCCGGTTGCATGCGCGCCGTGGGGAGGCCTCGGCAGCCGAGACACTGATCAATGCCACCGGGGTGGGAGGCGCGTTGGCCCGACGTGTCGAACGCGAGGCAGAGATTCTGGATGCTCAGCCGCAGGTGGCCGCGTCCTTGGGGCACGGTGCGATCAACGCAGAGCAAGCTGCCCTGGTTGCTGCGGCCGAGGTCCCCGACGAGGTGCGAAGGGACTTGTGCAGGCAGGCTCGAAACCAAACAGCCGACGAGACACGGAAGACCGTGCGCGCCGCCGAAGCCGCGTGGCGACGCGAGAGCGATGCGCAGCGGCAGGCTCGTCAGCGCGCTGCCCGATCGGCTTCGATGTGGATCGATCCCGACAACGGCATGTGGCACTTGCGTGCCAAGTTTGACGCGCTGACCGGCGACGCAATCAACCGTCTCTTGGTGAGCGCTATCGAGCGGAATTGGCGCAGCGACAAAGATCTGCCCGAATCGAAGCGGCGCAGCGTCCAGCAACGTGCCGCCGATGCGCTCGCGTGGCTGATCACGGCCGTCGGCGCCCAAGGTGCGACAGGAGCGGACGGAGGCGCTGCATCCGCCGGCGCTGGCCAAAACGCTGGTTCCGTGTCCCGCGATTCCGGGAACGTCGTGGGCCAGGGCACGGGAGACGACATCTGGATCGTGCCGAATCCAACGCAGATGATCGTGCTCACCACGCTGGACAATCTGCGTGACGGCTTGACCGGACGGGCTTCGGCCGCGGGCGCCAACGGCGAGTCGCCGCCGCTCGCGCGTCCAGTGTCGGCAACGCCCGATGCTGAATCCGCGGACGTGGCATCGAGGCCGGCGATGGACCCGTTGGCAGTTCCCGGCGCCGCTGCGATCACCGAGAACGGCACCGTGCTCGGCGCCGCCGACCTGCGCAGGATCGCCTGCGACACCCAAGTCATACCGGTCGTGATGGGCGGCCCCAGCGAAGTGCTCGACGTCGGCCGGGCCAAGCGCACCATTCCCCCAGGTCTCCGCAGGGCACTGATTGCTCGCGACCAACGCTGTGTGTGGCCCGGCTGCGAGCGGGCCCCGGTTCACTGCGACGGGCATCACATCCAGCACTGGATTGATGAGGGGCCAACCTGCCTCGACAACTTGGCGCTGTTGTGCCACGTCCACCACCACCGCCTGCACGAGTACAACCTGGTGCTGCACCCGCCGACCGGCCCCGCTCCCCCCGGGGATGGCTGGACGGTCACACCAGCCCCACCCCGCGAGGCAGCGGTACCGGCCTCGCCCCGCGAGCGCCGCACCCCGGTCACGGACCACGTCCGGCTGAATCGCTGAGCTGCGGATCGAGGGATACCGAAGTGGCCCCGTAGCAGCAAGACTGCAATCAGCGAGGGGATGAGCGATGAACGGACAGGTCAGCGACACAGCGAGTCTGCGGCAGATCTATCGCCAGCCATCCAAGCTGGTGGCCAACAAGAACGTGCCGGCGATCGATGCCGAATCGGCCCGGTTCCTGGCGCTCTCGCCGCTGTGTGTACTGGCAACCCATGGCGCCGGTGGCACCGATGCGTCGCCCCGCGGCGGGCCGGCCGGATTCGCCCGGGTACTCGGTGACGGCGCCCGCCTCGCCTTCGGTGATCTCGCTGGCAACAACCGGCTCGACTCGTACACCAACTTGCTCGACAACCCCCAGGTTGGCCTGATCTTCTTCGTTCCCGGGAGCGACCACACGGTGCGGGTGAACGGCACTGCATCGCTGACCACGGATCTGGACATCCGCGAAGCCGTGGCGGTAGGGAATCGGACGCCGAAGACGGCTGTGGTCGTGGATGTCGACGAGTGCTTTCTCCACTGCGGGAAAGCGCTGATACGAGCCAGCATCTGGGACACGTCGACGTGGCCGGACGGCGAAGCGCCCACCGCTGGTGACATCCTCGCCTCCCAGCATGACCTGCAGGCCGAGCCAGCAGTCATCGACAAGAAGCTCGAGGACGGCTACGAAGCCACGTTGTGGTCCGACGCGGGCTGACCGCTGCGACGACTTCGACTCGGGGCCGGTCTCGCCGCTATGGCCACTCCGCTGGGAGCCCTCGCTTCCCAGTCATTCTCCATGCACTAATCGAGACCTGGACGAGCGATCTGTTCATCTGCCAGGTTTGTCAGGGTGCAACGGCGCGCAGCGTTTCGGTGTTGCCGTCCACGCTGAGGATCTGGCCCGATACATAGCGGGCGGCGTCCGAGAGCAGCCAGCAACTGGCTTCGCCGATGTCGGTGCCGGTGATCAGCGTGCGCATCGACACCTGTGCGGCGTAGCCGGCCTTGATCTCCGTGGCAGTGTTGCCAGTAGCGGCCGCTTCCCGTTCGATTACGCCGTCCATGCGCGGGCCCTCGACGGTTCCGGGACAAACGGCATTGATCCGAATGCCGCGCTCGCCAAGCTCCATGGCCCACGTCTTGGTGAGACCCACCACAGCCCATTTCGAGGCGGCGTAGGGACTCCGCAGCGGATAGCCGAAGATCCCAGCTGTCGAGACGATGTTGACAATCGAGCCGCCGCTGGACAGGAGTGGCACCGCCGCAGCGGTGCAGCGGAACGTGCTGCCCACGTTCACCTGAACACAGTGATCGAACGCTGCCGGATCCAAGTCTTCCACCCGGCCAGTCGGACCCGCTATGCCGACGTTGTTGACCAGCCCGTCGATGCCGCCCATCTGCTCGACGGCGGCCGCGAACAGCCTGGCCACGTCGGTCTCGTCGGCAACGTCGTAGTGCCCATCGACTGTGGTGCCGCGGTCGATGTCTGCGCCGAACACTTCGGCCCCATAGCCACGAGCGGTGACCGCAATGGCGGCACCGATGCCAGCACCGGCTCCGGTCACGACGATTCGCTTGCCCTCGAGCACGTTACGACGCGTGGATGTAGCCGACCGCCGGGTCGTAGGGCTGAGTCGGGGGACCCTTGAGCTCGACGGTGTTGCCGTCCGGATCTTTGACGTACATCGACGGTCCACGGCCGTCTGCGCCCCAGTTGTTGTAGAGGCGACCCGCTTCGACGCCGTGGCCAGCGAAGTGCTTGCGCAGGTGGTCCTCGTCAAACGGCTCGATCCGAACGCAGAAGTGGTCCACGTTGTGCGCCGTCGGACCCGGCGGCGGGCCGCCTTCTCTGCCGAGCACGCCCGCTACGTCGACCAAGTCGATGATGCAATCGCCGGCCCGCAGCTGATACAGGCCGATCTCATCGTTGATGTGTTCGACGCTGCAGCCCAGCACCGAGGTGTAGAAGTCCATGCTCCGCTCGACGTCGACAACCCGCAGCACGATGTGGTCCAGCGATGTCAATCGGAACATCGGGCAACCTCCCGGGCTCGCCGCCTGCTGACACTGGAGCCGCCGACTGCGGCAGCCGCAGTCCGCTACCGAGCGTACCGATGAGGCACCAGCCGCTTTGCACGCAGCCCAGCGGTCAGGTGGCGAGGGCAAGGTGATCCTTGGTGCGTCATAGGGTGGCCGCGTGCGGTGCCGCATCTGCGCCCATCTGACCGGAGCAGCACCACCCGGCACGATCCGGCGCATCCTCGCCCAATCCGTCACGGCGTTGCTTGTAGCCACCCTGCTGGCAGCGGCCTGTGCCACTTCCGACACGCGTACGCCGCCACCGGGAACCGAACCTGCTGCGGACACGTCAGCAGCAGCGTCGGGCGAGGACGCTGGCCAGCAAGACACGTCGGCAACATCTGCCGATGCAACTGCTGACGCCCCGGAGACGACAGCGGACACGTCGGCGGGGGTCGCCGACGCGAGCGAAGACGGGAACGCTGTGGTTCTGGACCCACGCGAAACCGGCCAGCTGCGCAACTTCCTCGGCTATACGTTCCCTCCCGCGCCCGAGGTGCAGACAGGCCCGCTGCAACGCGCCGCGCTCAACGACCTCAACATGATCTGGTCCGGCTTGCAGCGAGGCGGCATCAGCGGCGACGCCATTGCCCGGCTAGGCCAGACGGGTGACCCTCGACTCGGGTGGATCGTCTCGGACCTGCTCAGGTTCGTCCCTCCGGGTGAGCTCACCGACGGGGCCATCTCGGCCTTCCAGTCGCTGACCGGCACCCGGCTCATCGACGACTCCGTCGCCCTGCGCAGCCCATGGCAATCGGTAACCGACCACTTGCTCGCCTGGGACTTGCCAGTCTTCGACGGCTACGCCGAGTACAAGGAGCGGCTGTTCACGCTGGTCGAACCCGGCTGGCAGCCGTTCTTCGACGACGTCGACTCAGACATCGACTGGCGCATCGTGAGCTGGGGCGGTGTGCTCATCGACAACCGCGAGCTCGGCGACCCCCGTCCGTGCCCCCGAGGTTGCATCCCCGCTCTCGACAATCCAGGCGTCACAGACGCCGAGGGCGGTTCCTGGTACCCCGACGACGGCATCGTCTTCGCCGTCGTTCTCGGCGGCGAGGCCCGGGCCTATCCCCGCCACATCATGGAAATCCACGAGATGATCAACGACACGCTCGCCGGGCGCCGCATCGGCATGCCGTATTGCACGCTGTGCGGCTCGGCCCAGGCGTACCTGACCGAGGAGGTGCCCGACGGCGTGGCCACGCCCGTGCTGCGAACCTCGGGCCTGCTGTCACGGTCCAACAAGGTCATGTACGACCTCATCACCAAGTCGGTGTTCAATACCTTCACCGGCGAGGCGGTGTCGGGACCGCTGCGAGAGCAGGGCGTGGTGCTGCCCCAGACAACTGTGGTCACCACGACGTGGGGCGAATGGAAGGCCGCCCATCCAGAGACGACGATCGTGGCGGAGGACGGGGGGATCGGACGCAGCTATCCGTTCAACCCGCTGGGCGGCCGCGACGACGACGGGCCGATCTTCCCGGTCGGTGACGTCGACGAGCGCCTCGACGTTCAAGACCAAGTCTTCGGTGTGGTGCTCGACGATGGCACACCCGTTGCGTTCCCCGTTGATGCTGCAGTGGCCGAGCTCAAGGCCGGCGGAGCGGTGGAGCTCAGCGGCGTCACGCTGCAGCTCGACGGCGGCGGGGTGCGTGCCGTCGATGCCGCCGGCAATCCCATCGAAGGCCACCAGTCGTTCTGGTTCGCCTGGAGCCAGTTCATGGCCGACACCCTGCTGTGGGAGCCCTAGCCAGCGCTTGGCTAAGGCCGCGCGAGCAACGTGGCGAGCGCAGCTGCCGCTGCATCCGCCGTCGCTTGTGGATTGCGCCAGGCGACATGGCCATCGGGCCGGATCAGCACTGCACCCATGCGGCCGATGCCGTGAGCGTCAGCCAGCCGGCCGCCCGGATCGTCGAGGTCGACGCCCAAGCGCAGCACGCGCAGCGCTGGATGTGCACAGCCGCTGCCGAGGTCCGCCTCAGTGCCGGCCTCCCCCTTGCCAGCCGCGGCAGCAGCGTCGCAGTCAATCCCGCACAGCAGCACGAACTGTGAGTCGTAGAGATCCAGCGTCGATGTGGCACCGTCAACATCGATCGGCACATGGGGAGCACGGTGTCCCGGCCTCGCCGTTGGCACATAGTCGGAGACTGGGTCATCCACCTGCGGGGGCTCAGTGCCGTCAGGAATCAAGCACCCCTCGTCGTACCGCAGCCCCAAATCCATCCCGAGCCAGTTGCCGTACTGCGTGGAGGCTCGGAGGGCCTCGCGCTTCTGTTCGACAGTCGCCGTGCCCGATTCGACCAACCGCCGGATGCGCCCCACGCTCCGGGAGTTCTCACGGGACCGGTCAGCGTTGTATTGCGCGACCGGTGCCCGCTCGGTCTCATAGGTGTCCAGCAACCCCTCGCCGGCGTGGCCACCGGCCACCGCCGCGAGCTTCCACGCCAGGTTGTGGGCGTCTTGAACAGCCGTGTTCATGCCGAAGCCGCCCGTCGGCGGCAGTTGGTGCGCAGCATCGCCGATCAGGAACACCCGCCGGTCGCGGAATCGCTCGGCCACCGTCGAGGACATGACCCAAGGGATGACATCGGTGACCCGCAGGTCGAAGTCCTCAGGAAGATCCGGCGCGATCGAACGCCGGATCCACTGCGCCGCCATGTCGGTGCTGAAGTCCTCCGCCCGGTGCATAGACGGGTCGTAGTTGATCTGGCACAGCCAGCGGTCGTCGGTGTCGATCTTCTGGAACACGTTGCGGGCCGGGCTCGTCGTCCAGTACAGGGCGGCCGGGCGATGATCACTCCACGGGCCCAGGTCGGCGTAGAACTGGCAGTTGATCATGGTGCCGAAGCCGGCAATGCCATCCATCTCGATGCCGAGACTCTGGCGCACCCGCGACCCGGCCCCGTCGGCGCCCACAAGCCACCGGGCACGAAGCTGCCGGGTCCCCGACGGGTCACGGACCTCCGCCGCGACCCCGTCGCTGTCCTGGGTGACCTCGACAAGCTCCGTGTCCCAGCAGGTCTGCGCCTCCCTCATGCCCGCCAGTCGGCGCAGCAGGACTTCCTCGATCCGATCCTGCGACGTCAGCAGCCACGGCGCCGGCGACAGCTCCACACCGTCCACGACCGGTTGCACTCCCGTCGTCACTCGGCCGATCTCGGTGCCGGCCAGCGTCTCGCAGTAAACGAACTGCTCGGTCCACGGCAACGGCAGGCTCGCGGCCTCGATCTCATCCAGCACGCCCCACTGGCGCATGATCTCTGCGGTCCGCACGTTGACCGATCGGGCCCGAGGGTGCGGGTTCACACCTCCGCGCCGCTCCACAACGATCGCGTCGAGCCCGAGTCGCCCGAGCAGGATCGCCATCGACAACCCTGCCGGCCCCGCACCTGCGATGAGAACGGTCGCGTCAGTCACCGGCGCTCGACGTCCCGGTTCTCGGCAGTTCGCGCATGGTGCACCGTACCGACGAAGCGGCCTCAGCCCAGTGCTACGAAGCGGGTTCTTCAGAGCCTCCGCTCAGCACTCCCGACAGCGTGGCCAGGGCCTCCCGCAGCTGGGCATCGAGGTCGGGATCGCTCACTGCGCCGGCCTCGGTGTCGAAGTTCTCGCCGAACCGGGGAATCGACAGGGTCGCCAGAATCTCGTTGCCGAAGTACCCGGCGAGGTGACTAGCCGTTCGCAGCACGAAGCCGCCACCCCCGCCGCCCGGCGATGTGGACAGCATCACGATCGGCTTGTCGTGGTACACGCGCATGTCGATCCGCGACGCCCAGTCGAACACGTTCTTATAGGCGACCGTGTACGAGCCGTTGTGCTCGGCGAATGAGATCAGCAGCGCATCGGCCGCCCCGAGCGCGTTGTAGAAGTCGTGCGCCGGCTGCGGGATGCCCCCGACCTCCTGCCGGTCGATGCTGTAGATCGGCATCTCGAAGTCGTTCAGATCGAGCGTGCTGATCTTGAGCGCATCGGGGTCCACACCGTCGATCTCGCCGCCCTGCAGCAACCCGATGACGTAGTCGACGAGCTGCCGGTTGATCGACTGGCTGCTGTTGGAGGCGGCGAACGCCAGGAGCTTCATATCGAGAGCCTCGATTCGTCGTAGCCGGGTCGTCGCCCGGTCATGTATTCGCTCGGACCCCGTCGATGTCAGGGACGGGTTCCGACGTGAGCAGTGTGGCTGATGATGGCGTCGATGATGACCGGCCACAGCGGTTCGGGCAGGTCATGGCCCATGTCGCCGAGCAGCAGCAGGTGCGCACCCGGGATCAGCTCGGCCGTGCGCTCGCCGCCGTTCGGCAGGATCAGCGTGTCGTCGCGCCCGTGGATCACCAGCGTCGGCACTCCCAACCGCCCAAGGGCCTCGGCTCGGGGCGCCGAGCCTCGAACGGCCGCCATTTGGCGGGGGAGCCCCTCGGGGTAGAACATGCGGTCGAATGCGGCGGCCAGGAACCCGGCCATCGCATCGGGGTCATAGTGGCGTCGGCTGGACCAGATCTTCGATGACTCGACGCCGTTGGCGATGAACTCGCCCCGGTCGACCGGCGGTGGGGCGGTCAGTGCCGCGAGCGCCTCGGGTGCCGCCTCGAAGTAGCCCCGCTCACCGGTCGTCGACATGATCGAGGTCATCGACAGCACCCGGCCGGGGTGATCGATCGCCATCTGCTGCACGATCATCCCGCCCATCGACACCCCGGCGATGTGAGCGGCCTCGATGCCGAGATGGTCGAGCAGCCCCATGCCGTCGTCGCCGAAGTCGGACAGCGTGTAGGGCACGGGCGGCGGCGGCTCGCCGGCCAGCGCGGCCTGAGTGACCGCCACCACGTCCACCTCGACGCCGTCCAAGTGCGTCGACAGGCCGACATCGCGGTTGTCGAAGCTGATGACGAACCGCCCCCGCTCGGCGAGCTGCTCCCGGAAGCCGGCCCGCCACCCCAGGATCTGCGAGGAGTACCCGTTCACCAGCAGCAGGGCAGGGTCGGCCGGATCGCCGTGGGTCTCGTAGTACAGCTCGATCGCTGTCGCTTCATGCATGTTGGCGGGCGCATAGGGCATGGCGATGAGTCTGCCGTGGATTTGTCCGGCCTTGTCCTTTCGTGCCGACCGTGGGGCGCTCTATCGTGCGGGTCATGCGGCGTATGCACATCGGTCTGCAGGTCGACGACCTCGACGAGTCGGTCGAGTTCTACACACGGCTCTTCGGCTGTGAGCCCACGCTGCGGCGCCACGACTACGCAAAGTGGATGCTCGACGACCCACGGGTCAACTTCTCGCTCGATACCCATGGTTGCGGGCAGCCGGGTTCGGCTCACTACGGCATCCAGGTGGAAACGCACGACGAGCTCGCCGATCTGCGTACCCACATCGATGCGGCCGACCTGTCCCGGTCCGACCAGAACGACCTGGTGTGCGGCTACCAGCTCCAGCACAAGTCGTGGGTGACCGACCCCAACGGCCTGTGGTGGGAGGCCTTCTTCACCGAAGGCGTGGTGGACGAGGGCTACGGCACCGCCGAGATGCCCGAACCCGCCTAGCCAGCCCGCTTTGCCGCTTGCCCGGGCGGCCTCCTGTTGGCAACGGCGTTACATGTACACCGGCTGCGCTCGCCGCCGCTTCGGGTTCAGCGGGTTCGGCACGAACATCGGCACCGCAGCCTGGTAGCGGCTGTAGGCGGGATACCGCTCGCCCGAGATCTGCTCGGTGAGCCTCGTCGACACCGCGAACAGCAGCACCAGGATCACCCAGCCAAGCCCGGTCCAGTGCCAGAGCCGGCCTGATGCCGAGATCGCGAATAGGTAGAACACGATCCACATGGCCTGCTCGCAGGTGCAGTTGGGATGGCGGCAGTAGCGGAACAGTCCCTCGGCGAGGAACGGTCGTTCCACCTCGGCGCCCTCAGCCATGAGGCGTGCCTTGTTCTGCTGGAACCGCCACATCTGCCCGTCGGCGACGGTCTCGAGCACCAGCAGCACCAAGAACGCCACGATCGCGGCGTAGTCCAGCCAGCCCAGCGGCACCTCGGCGTGCAGCCACGCTTGGTGGACCGGCGACGTGAACAGCCAGATGAGCGCCATCTGGCCGAACGACACGAAGAGCACGTTGAATGTCTGGAAGCCCACGTCGCCGAGCCGCCAGCCGAAGACTCTTCGCTGACTGATCTGCTCTCGGAGATAGCTCCACCGGTAGTCCTCGCTGTCGGGCCGCCACCCGCCCCGACGGATGAGGTTGAAGGTGAGCCGTGCTCCCCACGCGCACACGAGCGCTGTCATCACGGTGATCCGAGTCGAGCCGAGTCCCACGTCGGCGAGAACGATCCCGCAGTACAGCGCCGGCACGATCGACCACAGCCGGTCCACCCAGGAGGCGTCCCGCGTCAGGATCGACGCCATCCAGCTCAGCACTGCCACCGCTGCGCATACTGCGAGCGCCGTGCCGTACGGCGTGCCGACAAGGGGATGGTCGATGGCCGCGTAGACGAACCGGCCGGGCACGAAGGCCACTACCCCGACGATGGCGACAACGAACACCCGCAGGCGAACGCCTTGCACGGGGAGCCTTTTCGGGTTTCCCGTGGCCGGATCCGTCAGTTGCAGAGGCCCTGCGCGCTGACGCCGCGATCGATGTAGCACATCACGGTGCCCTCGACGTTGCGCAGCGTGAACGTACCGTCGCTATTGCGCGTTGCGAACACGCGCAGCCGGAAGCCGCGGATCGAATCGTCCGGTTGACCGACAACATCCATCGTGACCTCGCTGAGTTCGCCCACGGTGGGCTCGCCCGAGATCCTCACTCGCGATTCGGGCTCCTCTGATGCCACGGCGCCTGCGACGGTCCGTCCCAGCGCCGCCAGGTTCGCCGCGCTGGGCGTCTGGCCGAGGCGCGCCACGATCTCGGTGGTGGTGTCGACGGTCGCGCCCAACGGAGTCACGTAGTCGCCGCTGACCCAGCCGACTACACCGGCAGCGTGCACCTCGTGCCAGAGCACGTCGGACACCTCTTGCCTCGTGCCGGTGGGAACGATGCCCGTGGCCGCTGAGTCGAGCCTGGCCACGATCTGGCCGCCCGGTTCCTCGCGCACGTTGAGTGTGCTGTCGTAGCCGATGCCCACAACGGCCAGCACCAGGCGCTGCTCGGCCTCCTCGTCGGATTCGGCTGCCGTGGTGGCCGTCACGACCTGCTGCCCGGCCGTCGTTGTGGGCGCGGGCGGCAGCGTCTGGACCGTGCTGATGGTCGTGGTGGGAATCGGAGCCGGTGCGGTTGCCACGGGTGCCGACGTGACCGCAGTGGCCTCAGGCTGGTCATCAACGGCGGCGGCACTGTCGTCGTCGGAGTCGCCGAGGGCGACCACCAGCGCCGCGATCGCCACGATGAGCGCGAGCAGCGCGATGCCCAACGGCAGTCGGTCCTTCAGCGCGATGAGGCCCTCGGAGGGCGCGCGCTCCATGCCGTGGGGCTCCGGAAAGTCAGTTGGACCGGTCATCGGTGTCCTTCGTGTAGCTCTCGGCGTCGAGGGGGGAGCCGAAGCGACGAGGACCGCCAGGACTGCCCTGTGCGCCTGACCAGCCAGCGATGTCGACTCGCTTGGCATAGCGGCGCACGAGCACCGAGCGTACGACCTTGCGGGTCGGCGGGAAGAGCATGACCAGCCCGGCAGCGTCGGTCAGGAAGCCGGGTGTGAGCATGAATGCGCCGGCCAGCAGGATCAACAGCCCGTCCACGAGCTCGTTGCCGGGAATCTCGCCCTGCGCCAAGCGGGTGCGGATCTGGCTCAGCACCCCGAGCCCGGAGCGCCGCACCATCCACGCCCCGACGACTGACACCGCGACCAGCAGCAGGATGGTCTGGCCGGCGCCGAGTCCTCCCGCCACCTGCACAATCACGAACAGCTCCAGCAGCGGCACCGAGATGAGCAACAGGATCAGCACCGCCAGCACGCCGCCCACCTTACGGCTGGGGGCCGGGTCTGCTCCGTCAGGTTCCGCTGGCCGGGTCGTCGTGTACGCATGACGCCCGAGCTGCGAGCGAGCCCTACCTTGCTGACGTGGCTGTTCCGAACTGGCGTGGCCATTCCGAAGGAGAACGAGCGGTGACAAGCCCGAACCTCGAACAGCGGATCCGCAGTGCCTGGATCGGTCGGATCAGCGGCTGCATGCTCGGCAAGCCCGTCGAGCTGCTGTCGATGCGCCAAGGCCCTGCAGTACTGCACGACTACCTCGCCCAAGCTGGCGCCCTGCCGCTGCGCGACTACGTCCCGCTGCTGCCGCAAGCTCCGTCAGCCGTCGAGCGCAACGCCGACGCCTGCAAGGACCGCCTGGTCGCGGCCGTGCCCGACGACGACATCAACTACACGGTGCTGTCGCTCATGCTGATCGAGGAGCACGGCACCAGCTTCACCACCGAGGACGTGGCCCGGGCTTGGTTCCGCTGGCTGCCCGGCGGCCTGACGTTCACCGCTGAACGTGCCGCCTACGCCGTGCTGATGGCCAAGGCCTCGACACCATTCGCCTTCGGGCAGCCCGCCGGATTCGACCTCGACGAATGCAGCGACAATGAGTTCAACGACTGGATCGGGGCACAGATCCGCGCCGACATGTACGGCTGGGTGGCACCCGGCGAACCCGCCCTCGCAGTTGAACTCGCCGCCCGCGACGCCCGATTGTCCCACCGCGGCGAGGGCGTGTACGGCGCCCAGGCCGTCGCTGCGATCGGCGCAGCCATCCCATCGAGCCCGACCATGCTGACGGCGATCGAAGCCGCCATGGAGTTGCTGCCGGCCGGCTCGGCGTGCGTCGATGCCATGGCGCTCGGCATCCGCTGCGCCACTGCCGACGACGGCCCGGCCCCGATCCACAGGTCCTACGACGGCATGTCGCCTGTGCACACGGTGAACAACTTGGCATTGGTCACATGGGGCCTCCTTTCCGGCGAGCACGACTTCTCTGCCGCCATAGGCGACACTGTCGCCGCGGGGTGTGACACCGACTGCAACGGCGCAACCGTGGGCGCCCTGTGGGGCCTGTCCGGCCGCCCGATCTCAGCACACTGGCCCGACGCATGGAACGGCCGGGTGCAGGTCTCCCTCGCCGGCGTCGGCGAACTCGCCCTCGACGACCTCGTCACCCGAACACTCGCGGTCTGCCCGTGATCGCTCGGCGAGCGCGGCCTACTGCAGCGCACGAGAAGGATCAAGACGCGATCGGGAACCAGAACCGCGAGTGCAGGATGAGCTTCAGGCGTCGGGCCCCGAGCGGGCGTCGCGCAGCGGTGCAGCCGTGCGCGCAGCAACCTCATCGAAGGTGACGCCCGGCGCCGTCTCGACCAGCGCGAAGCCCTCCGCTGTCACATCAACGACGGCCAGGTCGGTGTAGATCCGGCTCACGACGCCTTCCCCGGTCAGCGGGTACGAGCACTTCTCGACCAGCTTGGGCGTGCCGTCACGCGTGCAGTGGGTTGTCATGACGCGCACGGTCCGAACACCGGACACCAGATCCATCGCGCCGCCGACAGCAGGAATGGCATCGGCCCGCCCAGTCGACCAGTTCGCGAGATCGCCGTTGGAGGCAACCTCCATCGCGCCGAGTACGCACAGGTCCAGATGCCCTCCCCGGACCATGGCAAAGCTGTCGGCGTGGTGGAAGTAGGCGGCTCCGGGATTGGCGGTGACCGGCTTCTTGCCTGCATTGATGAGCTCCGGGTCGACGGCATTAGGCGCCGGCGCTGGACCCATCCCCAGCAGACCGTTCTCGGTGTGCAGGACAATCTCGCGGCCCTCAGGCACGAATTGCGCGATCAGTTCGGGCATGCCGATGCCGAGATTCACATATGACCCGTCAGCGATGTCCTGCGCGGCCCGCGCAGCGATCTGCTCCCGTGTGAGCCGATCTTCGTGGGCTGGCGGTGGCGTGCTCATGGGTAATGCGCTCCCTGGGCGACCAGATCGAATTCTTGTGCCGGATCCGCAACATGCACGACACGGTTGACGAAGATCCCCGGCGTGACGATGGTCTCGGGGTCGAGCGAACCCGGAGCGTCCACCGTCGAGGCCTGCACCACCGTGGTCGAAGCAGCCATGGCCATGATCGGTCCGAAGTTGCGAGCTGTCTTGTTGAACCGCAGATTCCCGTGCCAGTCGGCTGCTTGGGCCTTGACGAGCGCCCAGTCGGCGGTGAGGGCGTATTCGAGCAGGTGCGGCCTGCCATCGAAGTCACGCCGCTCCTTGCCGTCGGCCAGCTCGGTGCCGGCCGCAGTGGGGGTGTAGAAGGCCGGAATGCCGGCGCCGCCTGCCCTGATGCGTTCGGCGAGGGTGCCTTGGGGGACCAGTTCGAGCTCGATGCGCCCCGCTCGATAGACGTCGGCGAAGACGGTCGAATTGGAGCTGCGCGGGTACGAGCCGACAATCTTGGAGACCCGGCCGCAGCGGATAAGCGCCGCCAGCCCGACCTGGCCGTTGCCGGCGTTGTTGCTGATGACCGTCAGCTCCGAGGCGCCCTGATCGATGAGGGCGTGGACAAGCTCGATCGGGCTGCCGGCCTCGCCGAAACCGCCGATCATGACGGTCTCGCCGTCGCCGATGTCCGCAACGGCCTCGGCTGCGCTCGCGACCCGCTTGTCGATCATCGCCCGCGTGCGCTAGAGGTCGAGTCCGATGGCAGCGACCGGTGTCGTCATCTGCATCTGCGGGGGAGACCCCATCAGTGGTCCGAACGCCGCCATCGCCTCCTGCATGGCCGGTGTCTGGCCGTGATGCTGCATCGATTCGGCATCACTCATCAGGGCGAAGAACCAGAACGTGTTCCCCTCGCCCCGGTGGTACGAGTAGATCTCCACGCCCGGCTCGTCGCGGGCGGCTTCGACCATCGAAACCAGCACCGCTTCCATCTCGTCGGCCTTGCCGTCCTGGCAGCTGAAGCTGCCGATCACCGTTGCCTTGCCCATGACGGTTGCTCCTCGTCGGTCGGGGGTGCCTCGGTTGAGTCTGCCCGAGCGCCGTCCGCGTCAGGCGCGCCAAGCGGCGGGGTCGGCATCGTCAGGCAGCACCCCGAACAGCATGGAGGCTCCCGCGGGCCGGAAGCGCGACTTGTGCCCTTGCCCGGTGAGATCATCGGCAAGCAGTACCTCGCCCGGGCCGATTCGCCGCACGCTCCCGTCTCCGGCTTCCACCTCTACCTCAGCGTTCAGCGGGATCACAAGTTGACGTCGCGGGGCGTTGTGAAAGTCGAGATCCAAGGCCGGTTGTTCAGTGCGGAAGATGACGCCGGCCACCGGCAACACTCCGGTCTCTGCGCCCCTCTCGCCCTGCCGTGCAGCGATCTCCAGATCCTCGAACTCTGTCTGCCCGTTGGCCGCCGTGCGCATCCAGATGATCTTCATTGTTCGCCTCCTGCCCACAGCGGCGGGTTCGGCATCGGCCCCCGGGCAGATTCGTAGGCCGCCGCCAGCGACAGCGACAGCGTCTCGTCGCCGCCCCGGCACATGAACTGGATCGACGTCGGCAGACCGCCCGCTGTCCCCGCCGGCCCAGCCGGCGACACGCCGGTCGGCACGGTCGTCGAGCACAGCGCCAGGAAGTTGCCGGCCCGGGTGAACAGCGCCGGGGTGTTCGTCTCGTCGGCTTCGTCCACCGGCAGCGGCAGCATCGGCGTCGTGGGCGTCACCATCGCATCGAAGCCCTCAAATGCCGCGGCGAACTCGGCAAGGTCGATACGCCGCTGCACCATCGCTGCGATGTACTCGCTGGCAGTGATGCTGGCGCCCGGCAGCACCCTGGCACGCACACGCTCGTCCACCTTCGAGGTCGGGTCTTCCATGAGCTCGCCGTAGTAGTGGTACGACTCGGCGGTCACGATCACGAACCGGGTGTTCTTCATCTCCTCGAACGACGTCGGCGGGTCGAAGTTCACCACCTCGGCACCCAGTCCGACCAGCACCTCGAGCGCCGCGTCGTAGGCAGCGAGCTGTGCAGCATCCACTCCCGCACGCTCGGCATCGCTCAGGCAGCCGATGCGTCGCCCGCCCAGGCCACGCTCGAGCGCCGCACGCATCGCCCCGTAGCGACCGTCACCGGCCAGCCAGTCACGCTCGACCTCGGCGGCAGGCGTGCCCAGCATGGCGTCGAACATGAGCGCCGCGTCCAGCACTGTGCGGGCCAGCGGTCCCGGCGTGTCCAGCGTGTGCGACAGGGGAACGATGCCGTCGATCGGAAGCAGGCCCTCGGTGGTCTTCAGCCCGACGATCCCGCACAGCGCAGCCGGCAGCCGCACCGACCCGCCTGTGTCGGTGCCAACAGCGCAGGGCGCCATGCCGGCCGCTACCGCCGCGCCCGAACCCGAGGATGAGCCGCCTGGCGTGCGCAGCACCTCGGCATCCCACGGGTTCCAGGGCGTGCCCATGTGCTGGTTGGTGCCCCAGCCGCCCATGGCGAACTCGACTGTCTTGGTCTTGCCCAGCAGGACGCCGCCGGCTTCAAGCAACCGCCGAGCAACCGTGCCCGTCGCCGGCGACACCCGGCCAGCCCACTCAGCCGAGCCCGCCGTAGTCACCCGGCCCTCAACATCCACGATGTCCTTGAGCGCGAACGGCACGCCCCAGAACGGACCCACCGGCTCGCCCGCTGCCAGCGTCAGCGCCACCTCGGCCGCCTCAGCCGCCGCGCGGGCCTCATCGGCATATACCGACTGCCAGGCCCCCACCCGCCCGTCCAGCGACGCAATCGCCGCCAGGCAATCCTCGGTGGCCTCCACCGGCGACCGAGACCCGTCCCGGTAGCCCGCCGCCAGCTCAGCAACAGTCGCCGTCACATTGCCCCCAACTCACGAACTTCGCCCGCGCCCTCCGCAGCAAGCACCGCGCAGTCTCGCGCCGCACAGCCGGCTTCGCCTGCTCGACGGACAGAGTGATCGCCGAGGTCAGCACGCCGCCAGAGACAGCATGGTCAGCCCCGGAAGCTGCCGCGGCGGCCGCCGGGATTCTCGCGGGGCCCGTAGTAGCCGAAGGTCCAGCCAGGCATCTGCTCCCACTCGATGCGCCCCACCGCCTCGGCGTAGCGCTCTGTCGCGGCGATCAGCGCGTCCTCGGCTGCGTAGTCGAACGGGTCCTGCAGCCGGGCCAGCACGCCGGCGTCGCCGGGCAGGTGTTCCGCTTGCCACCGCACGGTGCGCCGCAGCCCCTCGGCGGGGTCCACCTTGTCGCGGTAGCCGAGCTGGCGGCGGATCTTCTCGGTGCTGAGGATGCTGTGCGCCGACGAGTGGTTGAGCAGGAACGGTGCGCCAGGCGCGGCCAGCCCACCGGGCACCGAGACGAGCTCGAAGGGATTGCCGAGTTCGTCGCCGATGATCTGCGCGACCTGCGCGTACGTGAACTGCCGGTCGTCGCCCACGTTGTAGATCTCGCCCGCCGACTCATCGAGATGGTCCACCGCGAGAAGCACCGCCGAGGTGGCGTTCTCGACGAACGCCGACGTCGCAACCGTCAGGCCGCCGTCGGGCACGATGATCTGGCGCCGGCCGTCGAGCGCACGCTTGACCAGCGTCCATTCCCGCGGCAGCACCTGGTTGGGGCCGTAGATGTACGGGTAGCGGAAGTGCGTGGCATCGGGGTGCAGCGAGAACGTCAGCTCCTCCGATTCGGTCATCTTGAGCGGCTTGGGCCCCGAGCGCTCGTCGCCCACCAGGCGATCGTCCTCGACGGTCGGCACCGGCATCCCCTCGGGGAACTCGACGGCAGGCTCGGCGTACCCGCTGTACACCGGCACGCCCCCGATCGAGATGAGTCGCGGCGTGCGGCCCGCAAGCACCTGCACGATGGCCCGGAGGCGGCCGTACATCGCGAACACCACGTCGAACGTGCGCCCCTCAATCGAACCCCGGAACGCCTCCTCATCGAACGGATCAGTGTGGATGTGCTCGAGGTGAGCGGGGATGGTGTCGACCTCGTGACGCCCCGTGTGCAGGATCGTCACGGTGTGCCCACGATCCACCAGCCCGTTCACGATGTGAGGCCCAGTCGGCCCGGTTCCCCCAATGACGAGGATGTCCATCCGGTCAGCTTGTCACCGAAGCGGCCACTCGCACCGGGCAGCGGCTCGCCGAGCCCGCGTTCCGACGGCGACGATCGCCGAGGCCCAGGCGAGTAGGTTCGCAGCGGTTCTTGCTTGCCGTAGCTGTGGGCGGACCGATACGCACCATGTCGAATTCGACCGGACCCGGACCGCTTGACGGCATCCGTATTGTCGAGATCGCCACGTTCATCGCTGCGCCGGGCGGCTCGCACCTGCTGGCATCCCAGGGCGCCGAGGTCATCAAAGTGGAAGACCTGGTGGTCGGCGATCCGCTGCGCATGTTCGGGTCGAGCCGCAACGGCATGTCGGGTTGGTTCGCCAACATCAATGCAGGCAAGCGCTCACTGGCCATGGACATCGCATCGCCCCAGGGCCGCGAGCTCATGGCCGACCTGCTGGCCACCGCTGACGTGTTCGTGCAGGCGTACCGTCCCGGCGTGGCCGAGCGCCTCGGCATCGGCGAGGCCGACGTGCGCAAGCGCAACCCCACCATCGTCTACGTGTCGATCAGCGGCTTCGGCCGAGACGGGCCCTATTCGAAACGCCCTGCCTATGACGCGGTCATCCAGGGCTGGTCCGGCATTGCCGCTGTGCAGGGCGGTGACGGCGAGCCCCAGTTCGTGAAGAGCTTCATCCCCGACAAGGTCACCTCCCTGACGTGGACTCAAGCCGTGTGCGCAGCGCTGTTCGCCCGCGAGCGCACCGGCCGGGGCGAGCACGTGGAGCTGTCGCTGCTCGATTCGGCGGTGAGCTTCATGTGGCCCGATGCGATGATGGACCACACGGTGCTGTCCGATGATGCCGATCACCGGCCGAATCTGCTGGCTGACTACCGGCTGCTGGCGTGCCTGGACGGCTATGTGGCCATGATGCCGCTCACCGACGCCCACTGGCAGGGCGTAGCCGACGCCTTCGGCCGGCCCGAGCTGCTCACCGACCCTCGCTTCGCCGAACCGGGACCCCGGGCGGCGCATTTCGGCGACATGATCGACACGCTCGGCGAGGTGGTGGCCGGTGTAGCCCGCGACGACGTGGTCGAGCGTCTCATCGCGGCCGACGTGCCGGTCGCGCCAGCCCTGCGTCCCGACGAGATCGCCGCCGACCCGCAGGTGCAGCACTCCGGGGTGGTGCGGGAAGTCGACCACCCCATCGTGGGCCCGATCCGCCAGCACCGACCCGCTGCGTTGTTCGCCGGCGGCATGCCCGAACTGCGCCACGCCGTCGAGCGCGGCGCCGACACCGACCAGATTCTGAGCGAGCTGGGCAGGTCGCCCACCGACATCGCCGATCTGCGCGCCGAAGGGATCGTGAAGTAGGAATAGCGACGTGGGAATCGTCAAGTAGGGGTGGTGAGATGAGCGCAGGCGACGTTGCAGGCGAGGCCGGATCGGTTGATCCGAACGGCTCGGGCAGCGACTTGCGCATCGACGAGCGCGTCGGCGCGGTGCTCGCCGAGCACGCCGCCTGGAACGAGGAGCACCGCCGCCTGTCCGAGCCCTCGCTTTCGGCGCTGCGCGACTCGGGCGCGCTGCGGCTGCTGGTGCCCGGGCGGGTCGGCGGCGACGAGCTCACCTTCGCCGACATGGTTGCCAACGTGCGCGAGGCCGCGCTGTGCGACGGCGCTGCGGCGTGGGTGCTGATGGTGCTGGTGGGGCACAGCTGGATGATCGGCTCCATGAGCGAAGACCTCCAAGACGAGGTGTACGGCGCCGATCTCGACGCGATCGTGCCAGGCTCGCTGGCCCCCGTCGGCTCGGCCACCGAGTGCGATGGCGGCTGGCTGGTCGACGGGCGCTGGCCCTTCACCAGCGGCGCGATCTGGGGTGACTGGTTCCTGCTGGGCTCCCAAGTGCTCGAGCCCGGCGAACGCCCCCGCCTGATCCACGTGGTGATGCCACGTGCCGACATCGGAGTCGACGACAACTGGTATGCAATCGGCTTGCGCGGCACCGGCTCGTGCGATGTCGTCGCCGAGCAGGCCTTCGTGCCCACCCACCGCATGCTCGACTCCGGCGAGCTGCTCGGCGCCCGTTCACCGTGGTCAGCCCGCCACCGCACATCGCTGTACCACACGCCGGTCCTGCCCGGACTGTCGGTGCACGTCGCAGCGACGGCGCTCGGCCTCGCACGCGCCGGACTCGACGATGCCGCCGACCGCTTCGGTGTCCAGGACGATCGCTACATGGGCACCGCCAAAGCCAACCGCCCGGGACTGCACATGCGCCTGGCCGAGGCCAACACCGAGGTGCGAGCCGCCGAGCTGCTCATCGCCGACACCGTCGAGCTGCTGCGCCAGGCCGCAGAAGGCAACGACTCCAAGGCGCTGCGAGCCCACGCCAAGTACCAGGGCACCTACGCCATCGAGCTGTGCCGCCGAGCACTCGACCAGGTTGCCAACGCCGCCGGCGGCCGGGCGCTCTTCGACGGCAGCCGCCTGCAGCAGGCCTTCCGGGACGTCACGATGGCTTCCCAGCACCAGGTCGCCGATCTCGACACGGTCGGCGAGGCCTACGGCCGCACCCGCCTCGGCATGGACCCCGGCGCCCACCCCCTCTAGCCAGAGGTTCTCGACGGCCGGTCCGCGGCCCCGGCCATGAACCGACTGCAACAAAAGGTGACCCTGCGCGGCCAAGAACTGCTGAGATACTGGCCGCAGGCCGGTTCGTGTCAGCGGTGCCCAACAGACGGCGCCGCCGCTCCGGCAAGGAGATGATGATCGTGAAGGCTCGCAAGGCGAGGCTCGCGGCAGTTGGCGCGGCCGTGGCGTTGGCAGTCGCTGCATGCGGTGGCGACGACGGCGGCGATGCCGGCAACGGAAACGGAGCAGACGTCGCCACGCAGGCGACGCCGTCACCGGCAACCACTGCACCGCTCCCGACCAGCCCGGCTCCCACTACAGCAGCGCCGCCAACCACGGCCGCCGCCGGCGAGCTGCCGACCGATGCGATGGGCCTGCTGATCGCCGCAATCGAGAACAGCGCCGTGTCGTCGGTGCGCGGCGAGATGCGCTTGGACATGGCCGAGATGGCGAGCTTCGCCGTGCAGTTCGAGACAGACGGCAACCAGAACCGTTCGTTCACGGCGCAATTCGCGGAGATGACGGGACCCGGCGGGGAGGGTCCGGGAATCGAGATCCGCTACGTCGACGGCGTCCAGTATCTGCAGTTCGTGGTGCCCGAGGGCATGCAAGGTCTCGTCGGCGACGCGATGCCCCAGGGCTGGTTCACGCTGGATCCGCAGGCGGCCGCGAGCATGGGAATCCCGTGCCCCTCACCCGTGCCAGGCGGCACACCGGCGAGCGGCGTGTGCCAGCTTCCGAACGACAACACCTTCCTGATCCAGCACCTGACCGGCGCCGAGATCGTCGGTCAGGACGACCTCGACGGGCTGGCGGTTACCCACGTTCGGCTCACCGTCGATGCAGCGGCCCTGGCGGCCGAAGCGTCGGCCGCGTTCGGAGGTGAAGATGGCGCTGGAGGCGGTATTCCCTTCGCCGGAGACTTCGGCCTCGACGAGCTCATCTTCGACGTCTGGATCGACGGCGAGGGCTTCATCAGGCGCCTGAGCCTCGACTTGGGTGCCGTCATGGAAGAGCTCATGGGCGATCCGGACGAAACGGATTCGGACGGCTTCGGGGACGCCTTCGCCAGCATGCTCGACATCACCAACGTCATCGACTACGACGACTACGGCGCCGACATCACCATCGAGGCGCCGCCGCCGGACGAGATCGTCGGCGATTTTGGCGACATGATGGGGGCCGGAATGGGAGCCGGCTGACAGGAGAGCAGCGATGTCGTTGGAGCTTGAGACCGTGCGGGTGGACGGCGACGGGCCGGTGCGCCACTTGGTGCTGAACCGCCCGGAAGTTCACAACGCCGTCAACTCCCAGCTCATCGCCGACGTTCACGCCGCGTGCCTGGCGCTGGATGCCGACCCGAGCGTGCGAGTGGTGATCGTGCGCGGCGAGGGGAAGAGCCTGTCCTCGGGCGCCGACCTCAAGCAGCGGCGCGGCACCAGCCTCGACACCATGCTCGGCTCCAAGGCGGGCGCCCGCATGTACGACACGCTCATGCATCTCAATGCCGTCACTATCTGCCTGTGCCACGGCTACATGATCGGCGGGGGAGGGGTGCTGCCGGCCGCGTGCGACTTCCGCATCGGCAGCCCGTCGATGAGCCTCACGCTCAACGAGGTCAGCATCGGCTTCAACCTGACCTGGCATTCGGTGCCGGCGCTGGTGAACCTGGTGGGCCCGCACCGTGCCAAAGAGATGCTGATTCTCGGCCGCACCTACGGCATGGAAGAGCTGGACGGGTGGGGCTTCTTCACCGAGACCGTGTCGAGCGACGACGAGCTGGTGCCGGCCGCCGAGCGCCTGGCCGA
The DNA here is from genome assembly GCF_965208925.1 of Candidatus Poriferisodalis sp. Taxonomy (GTDB): domain Bacteria; phylum Actinomycetota; class Acidimicrobiia; order Acidimicrobiales; family Poriferisodalaceae; genus Poriferisodalis. The sequence goes on from NZ_OZ242364.1 coordinate 1,521,617, forward strand.
AGCCATCGTGAGCCAGCCGCCGGTGCCGGTCACGTCGTCGAAGGCGTCGATCAACGCGCAGGCGATGCCGCTCGGCCGGGCCATCAACCACCTCGACCACGTCGCCGTCGGCTACATGGGCAAGAGCGAGAGCTCGCGCACAGCCGTGCGCAGCTACTTCGACCGCGACGACCCCGACGCGCGCACCTGGTCCGACGACTGAGCAGGGCGATGGCTGAGTCCGGTAGCGCTGAGTCCGACGGCGTCGAGCCTGAAGGATTCGGATCCGGCGAGCCATCCGGCTCGGGCGGGCCGAGTCGGCGCGACCGGGGCTGGCCGAACCAGCGCACCCTGCTGCTGTACCTCGTGGGCGGGCTGCTGATAGCGACGATCCCGGTCGTAGTGGCGCGCTTCGTCGACCAGCCGCCTGGTGACACCTACACGATCGACATCCCGCCGGGTACGGCCGCCGCTCTCGCAGCCGGCCAGGATGTCGAGGTCATTCCCGACGAGCTCGACTTCACGCTGCGTGATGTGCTGATCATCGTGAACCGCGACTCGGTGGCGCACACCATCGGCCCGTTCGAGATCGGGCCGGGCGAGCAGTCCGAGCACTCGTTCAACGAGGTTGCTGCCATCAGCGCCTACTGCTCGCTGCACCCGTCGGGCAGCATCAGCATCTCCATCGGCGAGTAGCCAACCCGGCCGGCATCCCGCGGGTGGTGCTCCGGGCAAGCGCGAACGGCGGCTCGTTGCTACGCCTCGTTGCAGGCCGGCAACGCCTCTTCGGCGAACTGCGCAACGGCGTCCTCGGGCCGGCCCATGCGCAGCGCCGCTGTGTTGACCAGCAGCCGCTGCACGCCGTGATCGCGATACACCTCGAGACCTTCGAGCCCCTCGCGGTGGTGGTTCCAGTACGCGGTCAGCGCCAGCTCGGCCGGGTCACGCCCCTGGCGATCGCACTCGGCATGCATCTCGCCGATCAGGCGCTTGAAGTCGTCGAGATCCTTGTGGATCACGTACCAGCCGTCGCCCCGGGCCACCAGGCGCCGGATGGCCGGCGGCGTCGTACCGCCGATGAGCAGCGGCATGCGAGGTCGCTGGGCCGGTGTCGGCAGCATCGAGAACCCGGTCCAGTCCAAGAAGTCGCCCCGGAAATCCACGTCCTCGCCGGTCCATGCCGCGGTCATGGCGTCGATGTACTCGTCGGCCCGGGCGCCGCGGCGGTCGAACGGCACGCCGAGCGCGTCGAATTCCTCCTCCAGCCAGCCCACGCCGATGCCCAGCTCCAGCCGCCCGCCCGACAGGTGGTCCAGCGACGATGCCTGCTTGGCGAAGGACAGGGCGTTGGCCTGGGTGACGATGTTGACGCCGGTGCCGAGCCGCAGGCGCTGCGTGGCTCCGGCCACGAAGGTCAGGGCGATGAACGGGTCGGTGAAGCCCTGGTCCGACGGGATCGCCAGCTTCCCGCTGGGGTTGTACGGGTACCGGCTCTCGTAGTCGTGCGGCACGATGACGTGCTCGAACGTCCACACCGATTCATAGCCGAGCTCTTCGAGCTGCTGGGCGAACGATCGCAGGTAGCCGGGATCGAGGTAGGCGGCCGAGTTGATGGGCGTGATGCCGACGTGCATCTGCGGGACTGTACGCAAGACCCATAGCGGGTGCCGGTGGCCCGGTCACCCTCGCCCGCCAGTCAGATCAGCCCGTCAGCCCAGCGAGCCAACGCGACCCGTCGGCCCAGCGTTCCGCGCAGTCGTGCATGCAGCGGCCGGGTGCGCCAAGCTGTTGCGATGCCGGGGGACGCTGTGTCGCAGAATGCAGTGTTCGCCGTGGAGCGTGCCTCCGTCTACACGCCCGCGTACCGCGAACGCGTCCAACGACGCACGGTCGTAGTGCTCATCGCCAGCCAGGCCGCCGGCGGATTCGGACTGGTCGCCACCTACATCGTGAGCGCGCTGCTGGCCGAGGACATCACGGGCAGCTCCACGCTGGCCACGATCGCAGCCAGCAGCCTGTCCATCGGCTCGGCCTCGGTAGCCGCCCCGATGTCGAAGCTCATGAACAAGTACGGCCGCCGGTCGGGCCTGCGCTTCGGCTACCTGGTGGGGGCCGGGGGTGCCACGCTGGCGGTGCTGGGGGCCATCCTGCTCAGCTACCCGCTGCTGTGCCTGGGCGTGTTCGGCGCCGGCGCTGGCAACGCCGCCAACCTGGCCACCCGCTACGCGGCGTCGGACCTGGCCCAGGAGAACCGGCGCGCCAGCACCATCAGCATGATCGTGTGGGCCACCACGTTCGGCTCCTACACCGGGTCGGTGGTGTCGGGCTATGCCAGCGACGTGGGCGTCTCGCTGGGCCTGCCCGACAAGACCGGCTCGTACGTGTTCGCCGGCGTCATGTTCCTGCTGGCGGCGGCGATCGTGGAGATCTTCCTGCGGCCCGACCCGCTGCACATGGCCAACGAGATGGCGGCCGAGGGCGTCGCCAACGGCAGCCGCAAGGCCGAGGCAAAGCCGACCGTGCGGGAAGCGATCTCGCTGATCATGCAACGGCGCGAGGCGCGCCTCGCCGTGTTCGCCATGATCGTCAGCCAGGTGACGATGGTGGGGGTGATGGCGCTCACCCCGCTGCACATGAACGCGGGCGATCAATCCCAGAACGTCATCGGCCACATGATGGGCTTCCACATCCTGGGCATGTACCTGCTGTCGCCCCTGGTCGGCCGGCTCACCGACTCGGTCGGCAAGTACCCGATGCTGTATCTCGCGGGAGGACTCTGCACCTGGGGCGCCTGGTGGGCGGCGGTGACGCCGCCGGCGGGCGTGCTCGGCGTGTTCATGGGCAACTTCCTCATCGGACTGGGCTGGTGCTTCGGCGTGGTCGCCGCGTCGAGCCTGCTGGTGGAGCTGTACCCGATCCATCAGCGGGTGTCGGTGCAGGGCGTGGGCGACTTCGCCATGCTCGGCGCGGGCGCCATGGCGGGACTCAGCTCGGGTGCGCTGTACGAGACGTTCCAGTACCGCGGCGTGAACTACGCGAACGCGCTGTTCGGCTTGGCGCTGATCTTGGCCACGTTCTTCACCTACACCGGCGTGCGCCGCGCGAGGCGACGCCCGGAGCATCAGCAGCGAGCGGCAGTCGTCAGCGGCTGAACAGCAGCTCATCAGCGGCCCCTGCTCAGACACATCGCCCGGGCCGCTGCGCAGCCCCGCGGCCGGGACGTCACGGCGAGGTGAAGCGGTGCTCGTGCTCGCCGTTGACCGTCACGTGGAGGGTCTCGCCGCTGGCGATCTCGCCGAGGTGAACGATGGCGTCGAGCTCGACGTCGCGGTCTGAGCAGTCCTGCGCCCACGGCAGCGGTGCGGGCACGAAGGCCGTCACCGTGACGTCGTAGCGGTTGCCGTCGCGGGCGACTTCCTCGCGGCCAATGTGATAGCAGCCGTCTTCGCGTGAGATAGCGAAGTTGACTCGCAGGTAGCCGTCGCTGCCGGAGCTGGTGACGCCCTCCCACAGCATCTCGACGCCAGTGACATGCACCGGCTCCTCGACCCGCTCGGGGTCGGTGGGGCTCCAGCCCTCGGGTGCCAGCTCGGGCGGCGGTTCCACCATCACCAGCGTCATGTCGACGCGGCGGGGATTGCCACGGGTGATGACGTCGTACGCGGTGTCGTTGATGAACGCCATCCGACCGTCGCCTTCGGTGATGACGGCCGAGACGGAGTACGTGTTGCGGTCGTCGATCTCGTCGCTGGCGTAGCGCAGCTCGAAGTCGATCGGCACCTGGCCGGGATGGCTGATGACCTGCTCGGTGATCAGCACCGCTGCAGCGTCGGCGTAGCTGGTGTCGCGCAGTTGGACGGTCACGACCGCGTCGGGCGACAGCGCGATGCGCTCCCGGTAGGTGATGGTGCCCCTCACCGACGCGTCGGCACCCACCGGCTCGATGACCGACTCCGTCGTGGCGTCGTAGGGCGCGCATGCCGCCGCAACGAGCGCGAGCGCGGATGTCACGCCGACGGCCGCCATCGCTCGTCGAATCCTTTGCATCGGTGGCCCTTCGTGGGCACCGCGAAGCGCGGTACCGGTCGCTGCTTCATCTATTCCAACGCACCGGCACCGTCCTCGGTTCCGTCGCATCACCCAGCGATCTCGGCACCCGTTCCTGCTCGCTGCAAGGAGGACAGCAGCGAGCCCTGCCGGCCCAGCGGCTCCACCCCGAGCGAGCGGAAGATTCGCCAGTACAGGCTGATGTCGGACGAGATGATCGGCACGCCGAGTTCCGCCTCGATGCCGGCCGCCAGGCTCACGAAGCGCCGGGGCAGGCCGTCGTCGTCCCGGTAGTTGGACATGCCGTTCACCAGCACGGCGTCCACGTTGGGCGCCTGGTTCACGGTGTACTCGCACGACCGCAGCGCCAGGTCGCCGGGGAAGATCCAAGTGCAATCGTTCACCTCGTCCTGGGTGGCGTACCAGCCCTGGTCGACGAAGTTCTGCGCCCACACGACGTCGATGCCGGCGCTGCGCAGGAATCGCACCACGCCGTCACGCCAGTCGGGCCAGAAGTACACGGCGTTCAGGGCCACCCGCTCGTAGCCGTGCGCCTCGCAGGCCTCCACCAGCGTCAGGCCGGCCATGTGGAACGGCGTCTCGTACTTCTCCGACATCTCGGCAGTGAATCGGCGGATGTCGGACGCGTCGGTGCCGGCGGCATGCACCCAGTTCGTGCCCACCTGCCCGACCATGTCGGCGCCGCTGTTGGACAGGCAGTGCACAGTCTCCTCAAGCAGGTGGAACAGCCCGGCCCGGTCGCTGAGGCGGTGCGCGTAACCGGGGGCGTGCAGCAGGCGGCCGTGCACGCCCACCGACGGCGGGCACATGCGCAGGAAGTCGGTGGGGGCCGCGTCGAAGTCCATCGGCGGCGCGGTGAAGCCGACCTGGTGCGGGAAGAGCTTCTTCGCCGGGTCGGACCACTTGGCAGGTTTGCTCACCGGGCTGCAGCCTCCTTCGGCGCGTTCACGAACCTTGCGGCAGGTACAGGTCGTGGTTTTCGGGATCCAAGCGCAGGCTCAGCTCGCGCAGGCGACCGTGGAACTCGTCGCGGGGAACGTGGCAGAGGCGGATGTGGCGGCCGGAGGCCGGATCGAATGCCGTTCGGCCGTGCATCACCCGGTGGTTGTCGATGAGCATGCCCTGGCCGGGCTCGACCCGGATGGTGGCGGTGAATTCGGGGTTCGCCATGCGGTCGCTGAAGGCCCGGATGGCGTCGTAGATCCGGTCGATGTCGCTTGGTGCCACGTCAAGCGGGCCGAGCGCCCGGTCGAAGTAACGGATGCCGCTGAGGCGCCCGAATTCGTCCAAGCGGATGACCGGGCTGCGGTTGCGCAGGTTGATCTCGCCGGGGTGGCGCCGCACATGGGTGACCGCCAGCGTGGTCAGTGCCTCGAATGCGTCAGGCTCGTCGGCGCGCAGCGATTCGGCAATGGCGAAGCCGTCCACGTAGGTGCTCATCCCGCCGACGTCGGTGTTGACCAGGCAGTGAAAGATGTCGATGCCCGGCGGGGAGTAGTAGAAGGCGTCGTCGATGTGGGGCGCTTGGGCCATGCCGGTCTTGGCGCCCAGCTTCGCCACGGGCTCGGCCCGCACGTCGTAGATGCGGCCATAGACCGTGGTCTCGTGGATGGGGCCGACGAGGTTGGCGAGTTGCTCGGTCTGCTCGGACTCGGTGCCGAGATGATCGATGCGCACGATGCCGTAGTCGCACAGCATGCGGTACGCCTCGAGCTGGCCGGCACCGCCGTCGCACGCATCTGTCCAGCTCACGGTGGGGAAGTGCTCGGTGAGCTCGGCCCGCCAGGTGGTGGGCTGCCATGCGGCGCGGCGCCGACGAGCCGCCTCGTCGTAGGCGTTGGCGATGAGCCAGTCGCTGCCGTAGGTGGACCGGTGGCCATCCGGCCATGTCAGCACCAAGTCGCCATTGCAGACCTCAGCCTGGGCTGGCGCGATGTCCGACGGGAAGCTGGCAACCGTCGTGAATCGGATGCCGTCGGCCGGGTTGCCGCAGTCTGGGCACCAGCAGCAGTGCCGCAGCCACTGGCCGGCGAAGGCTCGCTGCCGCCCATCGGCGAAATCGACGTGTATCTCCCGCCTGTCGATCGCCGCGCCGGTCACTGCAGGTGCGTCGGCGATGCCGAGCCGGTTGCCGAGGTGCGGGTTGTAGGTGGTGATGTCGCCGGCCGCGCCATGCTGGGTCACGGCACCTGCGGACGGTTCGGTCGCCAGCTCAACCGATGGGGCTCTGGGCGGTGAGACCACCGTCCACAGTTAACACGCTGCCCGAAACGAATCCGGCCATCGGCGAGGCCAGCCAGGCAACGGCTTCGGCGACGTCGGCGGGTGTGCCGAGACGCCCAACCGGATGGCGCCGGAGGGCTTCGATGCGGGCTGCTTCGGGGTCGGGCTGCCTCTCGAAAGCGGCGTCGGCGAGGGCGGTGCTGATCCAGCCGGGGCTGACAGCGACGCAGCGGATGCCCTCGTGGCCGTGGTCGATGGCGATGGCCCGGGTGAGCGCTTCGACAGCGCCCTTGGACGCGCTGTAGACGGCCATTCCCGCGTCGGCGTGCGTGGCGGCGATCGATGCGATGTTGATGATGACGCCGCCGCTGGGCTGGTCAGGCATCTGGCGTACCGCAGCCCGGCACATGTTGAACACGCCGCGCACGTTGACGCCGACGACGAGATCGAAGTCTTCGTCGGTGGTGTCAGCGATGGTCTTCTCGACCTGGACCCCGGCGTTGTTCACTACGACGTCGAGCGAACCGAATCTCTCGACAGCAGCGGCGACGAGGGCGTCGGCCTGGGCCGGGTCGGCCACGTCGGTCTGCAGCCACGCTGCGCCTTGGATGTTCGGCTCGCTGCGGCTGCCGGTCAATACGTCCCAGCCATCAGCCGCGAATCGCTGGGCGATCGCCTCGCCGATCCCCGAGCTCGCCCCCGTCACCACGACGCTGCTCATGCTCGACCTCCCTTCTGGCCGCGGCTCTGCCGCATCGACATGTCGCGGCCCTTGGCCTCCGCCGCTTGATGCCGATCGCTCGTCACAGTTGGCAGGATGGCAGCATGGCGCATTCGAACCGTGCCATCGGCACGCGCCGCATGAAGTGCGGATCGCCCGCAAGGGCTCACTGATGAGCATCGTCGGCATCGAACACGTGCAGCTGGCGATGCCGCCGGGCCGTGAGGTTGACGCGCAGGCGTTCTACGAGGGCCTGCTCGGGTTGCCCCGGGTGCCCAAGCCGGCGCACCTGGAGGTTCGTGGCGGGTGCTGGTTCGAGAGCGATTCGGGAACGAGCGCTGTCAAGATTCATCTTGGTGTCGAGGACCCGTTCCGGCCTGCCCGCAAGGCCCACCCCGCCCTGCTCGTGCACGATCTCGCCGCCTTGGTCGAGCGGTTGCGAGCCGCAGGCGTCACGGTGCGAGACGAACCGCTCGAGGGTTACGACCGCGTCTATGTGGACGATCCATTCGGCAACCGCCTAGAGCTGCTGGAACCGCACACCTGAGCGGGCGTCGATCAGGGCCGGAATGACTCCAGCTTGAGCACCGGGTCGGTCCAGCCGTCCTCGGTGAAGAGCATGCCCGCGAGCCGCCCGATCTCATCGGCCGACTTCGCCGCCGAGCCGCATCCGCCCACTGCAACAGCGACGCGATCGTCGACCCAGTCGATCCACGGCAGATCGTGCGGCGTGTTCGTGACCACGCAAGGCTTGATGTCTTTGGACAGGATCGTGCGGCGGGGGAGGAACTCCCGCAGACGGTCCTCGAGATCATCGGCCTCGGCCTGGCTCCCGCCGCTGCGGAACCAGTCGACAACGGCGGGCACATCGTCGGCGAAGGTGGCGGCGGGGTCGTAGCCACCGATTTTCAGCATGACCCGTCCATCCGGGAACCGGACCGGCGGTACCCAGTACACATCGTGGCGAGGATCTTCCTCGCAGGTGGCCGGGTCGGTGCGGGAGATGAGGCTCGGCAGCGCCGGACCGTCGTCGAGCTCGGCCATCAGGATCGTCCGCAGGCTGCGCTCGAGCGGCAGGTCGACGCCGACCAGGTCGGCCGCCCACGCCCCGGTGCACAACAGCACCACATCGGCGAGCAGCGTGTCGTTGCCGACGGCCAGCTGCACGCCGTCGGGCGTCGGCACGGCAGCGGAGACGGGCGCGTCCACGACCGTCCCGCCCGCTGCGGCCGTCAGGCGGCTCTGCGCCACGATCATCCGCCGTGGATTGATGTGGCCCGCCGGTGCAGCTTCGAGGATGATCGTGTCCGCACTCGACATGTCGATCCCGAAGCGCTCCGCAACCTCGGCAGCGGTGACTTCACGCGCGTCGACGTCGAGTTCGAGCGCGTGGGCAAGATCCGCCTGCGGATCGGCACCCGAATAGACCAGCCCGGCACCGGTGTGAAACGGGATGCCCGAGCGTTCCTCGATGTCCGCGTACCTGCCGATCGAGCGGATGGCCAAGTGCGACCAAGCGGGATCCGGATCGATCATCCGCGTGATGCGACCCTCGTCGTAGTGGCTCGCGAACGGACCGGTTGACGCGGCATAGTCCTCCGGCTCACCGGGCCCGATCAGCGCCACCGAATGCCCCGCTTCTGCGAGATGTCGGGCAGCAGCACTGCCGATCAGCCCCCGCCCGACAACCGCGACCTCAAAATCCGACACGTCCGCAAGCTAGATGCTCCCGACGCCGAATCGCCGACGACCGATTCTTCGGGTCACACTCTGACGACGCCCAAATCGTCGAGTTCAAGGAAATCGGCGTCCTGGGTGACGACAGGAACTCCGTGGGCGACCGCCGTAGCTGCGATCCACGAGTCGTTGATCGGCATTGATAGGCCTCGTTCCCGCAGAGTGACCCGCAACCGTGCCCATGCCGCAGCCACGTCGCTGTCCACGGGAAGCGGATGCAGCGCCAGTGCGCTCGTGAGCGTGGAGAGTCGGCGATCGCGCACGACGGTGTCGGATGCCTTCAGCACACCGACGCGAAGTTCGCCGATAGTGATGGCTGACACGCTCAGCCGATCGGGGAGTGCGTCGCTGCGGATGGGACGACCGGCCTCGCGTGCGATGAACAGCGACGTGTCCGCCAACCCCTGACTCATGGCCACGGCAGATCGTCCGTCGTCTCGGACTTGAGATCTGCCAAGTCATCGGCCAAGCCGGGGTCCGCCTGATGGGCCAAGACATCGCGGAGGAAGCGTTCGCGGCTCATCCACTGAGGGCGTTCTTCGATGGGCCTCAGTTCGGCGACCGGTCTGCCGTGCACAGTGATGCAGATCGACGCTCCCGCGGCGACCCGATCAAGCAGCTCGCGAGTCTGGTTGCGAAGCTCCCGTGAGGCCACGTTTTCCATGAGAGAAGTGTCGCATATATGCGACGTCTGTAGCAAATCCTGAGATTCCAGCACACCCGGAAGGACGGAGGGTGTTCCCGCCGGTGTCTCAAGGCTTGGCCTGGCCGGGTTCATCCCGCCGACCGTAGAGGCGCCGCTGCATTGCATCGCGCTGGTTTTCTGGGCAATCGCCGTTGCAGGCCCAGCGCTATGCCTGCGCGCAGGTAGCCCTTGCGGGTTTGGCGGTGGGCGGCTGTCTCGTCTGCGGGGAATCTCACCCACTGGGGGCGTAGACGAGGACGCTGCCTGTGACGAGGTCGGTCACGGATCGCCGGTCCTTGCGCAACAGGATGGCGGCGATGTCGGCGACACTGCCGAGCCCGAGGGTCAACGTCCAGAAGAGCAGCTTGAAGTTCTCGCGGATGAACATCCGGCCCCAGCCGAATCGTGAGCCGTCTCGCCGTACGGCGAAGATCCCGGCGAGCTGCTTGCCGGGCGTTCGTCCTCGTCCCAGCACGAGGAGCCACCACGCGAGATACACAAAGATGAGGAACCAGAAGACGAGGGCCGTGAGGATCAGGAAGTTGTCGATCAGATAGGCCGTCAGGCGCCGGAAGGGTCCGGCGGCGAAGTCATCGAGCGAGATCTCGCGCTCGGGCGGGGTCTCGGGCTCCATTGACACGGCCGGCATTCTCGCAGACAGCTGATGAGATGGGGTTGGTTAGGACCGCACAGCCGAGACGCGAACGATGGTGCTGCCGACGACCCGGTCGGTGACAGACCGGTGGTCGCCGCTGAGCATCAGGACACCCGCGTCCAAGATCGCCCCGAAACCCAGCGAGACGCTCCAGAAGAGGCGTTGGAAAATCTCCCGGACGAACATACGGCCCCAGCCGAATGGGGTGCCGTCGGATCGCACGGCCACCAAGCCGGTGAGGAACTTGCCCGGTGTCTGACCCCATGCCAGCAAGAGGAGCCAGCACGGCAGGTACACGAAGACGAGCCACCAGAACATGAGCACCAGTAGGCCGAAGAACCCATCGATCAGGTGGGCGATCAGGCGCCGAACGGGTTTCGCGCTGGTTGCGTGGGCGGACGACTCGCCGTGCGGCGGCCCGATCCCATCAGGCACGGGGTGAGTTTGTCAGCGCGCCTCCGTTGACGCTCGGCGCTTGACGCTCGTGCCGGCGTGCCGTGGCCGTCGGCCGGTCCGGGACGCGGCAGGCTGTGTAGGTGTCAGACAGCGAGAACGCGAGCGACGCGCCAGCCGACGTGAGCGCCGCCTATGACGTCGATTACCGCCTGGTCAACGGCCGCGCGGGCGAAGCGCTGACCATCGCCTCGGCGAATCCCACGAACTTCCACCAAGCCATCTCCGACACCGGCGCCATGCCCCGCCAGGACATCTGGGCGAAGCTCTTCCTGCCCGATGGTCCGGGGCCATTCCCGGTCGTGATCGTCGTGCCCGGCAGTCTCGGGCTCGCGCCCCACCACCTCGCCCATGCATCGGCCATCGTCGACGTCGGCATCGCCGCGTGCGGCATCGATCCGTTCGGTCCTCGCAGCGTCACCTCGACGGTTGCCAACCAAGTCCAGTTCTCCTTCGCGGCGAGCGCCTGGGATGTCCTGGCCGCAGCGGAAGCGCTTGCCTCACGCCCCGAGATCGATGCGTCCCGCATCGGCGCGCAAGGCCACAGCCGGGGCGGCTCGGCGGTGCTCAGCGCCGCATCGGTGCACCTGGCGGCAGCCTCCGGCGCCCCGAAGCTGGCAGGCGTCTATGCCGCCTATCCCTGGTCGGGACACCAATTCGTCGACCCCGCAGTCGGCAGCACACGTGTCCGGGCGATCATCGGCGATCATGACGACTGGTGCTCGCCGATGCAGGTGCAGGCCCATATCCATGCCATGCACGTCGCCGGCGGCGATGCCACGGTGCGAGTCGTGGCGGACGCCCACCACAGCTTCGACCGCGCTACCCCGCTCGAGCACATCGCCGACGCTGCCGTCACACCGGGAGCGCCCACCGTCTACATCGCCGACGACGGCGCCTTCATCCCGCCGACCTCCGATCAACCGGACCCGTCGCTGGTCGACCTCGACGGCTTCCTCTACTCCATCAACGCGGGCTACGGCGTCCGCGGCGCCCACATCGGCGGCACCCCCGAACTCGCCCCCCTCTTCGTCGAAGACATGACCACCTTCTGGCTCAACACCCTGTCCCCGACCCCGCCATCTGTCCTTTAGCGACCCACCCATCGTGTATGCGTAGATCAACGCGATCGGGCAAGCTGAGGGCATGACGGACACGGGACGGGCTATTGATCTGTCGGTCGAGGTGATCGGCGACGTTGAGACGGTGTGGCGGGCGGTGGCGACGGGGCCGGGGATCTCGTCGTGGTACGTGCCGCACACTGTTGAGGAACGTGCTGGAGGAGCGGGGGTCGCATCGTTCGGGCCCGAGCCGGAGATGCAGATCGCCGGCCGGGTCGCCGTGTGGGAGCCGCCGCACCGGATCGTGTTCGACGGCGGCGAGGGTGTCGGCGGGCTCACGTTCGAGTGGACGGTCGAGCCGAACGACGCCAACACCTGCACCGTGCGCCTGCACAACGCCGGCTTCGCCGACGGCGATCCGCAGTACGACGCGATGGTGGACGGCTGGAAGCTGTTCATGGCCAACCTGCAGCTGCACCTCGAGCACTTCGCCGGCCAGACCGCCACCTCTGCGTTGCCCATGGTGATGTGGCCGGTCACGCCCGAGGAGGGGTGGGAGATCCTCGCCGGCGGGCTCGGCATCGACAAGATGCCCGATGTCGGCGACCGGTTCGACGTGGCCGCCGACGATGACACCAAGCTGGGCGGCACCGTCATCGAGACCGGCCCCCGCCGCATCAGCCTGCTGGCCGACACCCCCGCACCCGGCACGGCTTTCCTGACCTCCGAGGACGGCGGTGGGTTCACGATGGTCTCGGTCTGGCTGTATCTCTACGGCCCCGACGGCGCCGCCATAGCCGAGCGCGACGACGCCGGCTGGCGTGCCTGGCTCGCCGACCACGCACCGCAGTCCGACTGAGGTCTCGACTGATCCTCCGTCGAGCCCGAGAATCGGGCCACTGGCAACTCAGTCGGGATACACCTGGGTGCGGCGATGCTTCAGCATGCGGTCCTGCACGCGCCAGCCGTCAGGAGTCTTCACCACCAGGTCGTGATACGAGGCTGTGCCCACCTTGCCGCCGCCGAGCAGCGCCAGGATGCGGAACTTCAGCTCCACGCCGGTGTCGGTCTCGTTCACGTAGATGTTGGTCATGGTGTGGGTGCGCGGGTGCTCGGCCTCGTCGGCCATGAAGTCCCGGATCGCCGTCAGGCCCTCCAGTCGCGGCGCCCCCAGGTCGGTCAGGTCGAACACCGCGTCGTCGGTGAAGATCGTCCCGAGCCGGTCCCAGTCGCGGTCGTCGATGATGTCGCCGTATCGCCCCGGCAGTTCGTGCAGTTCCAGACGGTCAGCAATGTCCATGCCGGGACCATAGGCCAGTCGGCGCGTGTGCTTCCCGGCGAGCGCGGCCGAAGGCCCTGATTGCTGGACCGGACGGTCAGCGCGCGAGGTCAGCGCGGACTCGGGGTATGACATCGCTGGCGAAACGTTCCAGCGCGGCGTTCATCACGGACGGCGGCAGGCCGGGTGGGCCGCCCCAGGTGACCAGGTCGGTGACGTCGTGGTCGCGCATCATCGTGGTCAGCTCGGCCACGCACTGGTCGGCGTCGCCGACGGTCCACACCAGCGGGTTCAGCGGGTCGGGCTCGCGTGGCCCGGTGCGGGCAGCCCGCTCACGGGCGGTCGCCTTGTGGTCGGCGCTGGCCTTGATGATGCCGATGTACACATCCCGCCGGTACTTCTCCGCGGCGGCGATCGCCTCCCACGTCGGGTCATCGGCAGGGTCCCGGCCGTCGGTCACGTACACGCCGCGGATGATCCCCACCCGCTTGTCGCCGGGGTCGCGGCCGTCAGCCACCAGCGCTTCCTTCCATGGATCCAGCACCGCGGCCTTCGGCCCTTGGGGCAGCAAGTTGGTGCCGAAGCGAGCGGCGCGGAGGGCACCTGCCTCGCTGGTGGCCGCCACCCACAGCGGCGGACCGCCGGCTTGCACTGGGTCGGGCGTGACGCGCAGGTCCCGGTACGAATAGCGCCTGCCCTCGTAGCTGAACGGCTCGCCCGCCCACGCAAGCCGCAGTACTTCGATGGCCTCCTCGGTCAGCGACACCCGCCGGCTGAGCGGCAGGCCGAATCCGGCGAACTCGTGCGCGGCGTAGCCCATGCCGATGCCCAGCTCCATCCGGCCGTCGGAGATGTTGTCGAGCACGGCAAGGTCCTCGGCCAGCCGCACCGGGTCGCGGAACGGCATCAGGCAGATGTCGGTGGAGAACCGCATCGTGGTGGTGAGCGCCGCCGCAGCACCGGCAACCGGCACGAAGTTGGGCAGGTAGCCGTCTTCGATGAAGTGGTGCTCGGTGAACCAGCACTGCTCTAAACCGAGCTGCTCGGCCAGCACCACCTGCTCGAACGTCTCGGCATAGACCTGCGGCATGGTCACGTCGCTGCCCGGCGGGCAGCGGAAGTCGTGCACGATCCCGAACCTGAGCGACTGCGCCATACCGTGCTCCTTGCTCAGCAATGGGAAGCTAGTTGGGCAAACCGAAGCCAGATCGGGTTCGCGCGGCTCAGTACCAGGCGTCGGGGACGGCTGCCTTGCGATCTTCGACGAATGCCTGCAGCTCGCGATCGGCGGCCGGATCGAGTGGCGGGGGAGGTTCGTAGTCGGCGAGCATCTGCTTCCACTGCCGGTTGGCGCGTTGGGCCATGTCGAGCGCACCCTCCTCGGACCACTGCTCGAACGAGCGCGTGTCACACAGCGCAGCCTCGAAGTTGGCCGTCTCGAAATTGGCCATGGTGTGCGCCGTCGCCAGGTAATTCCCGCCCGGCCCGGCCTCGCTGAACGCCGCCCCGCCAAGCTCGTTGTCGTCAACGGTGAGGCCTTCCAGCAGCCGGTGCAGCATGCCGCAGCGGTCGGCGTCCATCACGAACTTCTCGTACCCGACACTCAGGCCGCCTTCCAGCCAGCCGGCCGCCTGCAGGATGAAGTTCGCGCCGGCCAGCAGCCCCGGTGTCATCGCATCGGCGGACTCCTGCATGGCCTGGGCATCGGCGATCTTCGATGCGGTGTAGTGGCCCCCGCAACGGAACGGCAGCCCCAGCCGCCGGGCGAGCTGGCCGATCGCATAGGTGGCCAGCGTCGATTCGGCGGTGCCGAAGGTCGGCGCGCCCGAACGAAGGTCCATGGTGGTCAGGAAGTTCCCGTAGATCATCGGCGAGCCGGGCCGCACCAACTGGGTGAGCGCAATCCCGGTCATGGCTTCGGCGTGGGCCTGGGCGATCAGCGCCGGCTGAGTGACCGGGCCCATGCCCCCGCCGATGATGAACGGCGAGATCAGGCAACCCTGGTTTGCCCGGGCGTAGGCCTTGAGCGCACCGCTCATCGTGTCGTCCCACACCAGCGGCGAGTTGACATTCACGTTCCCCTGGATCACGCAGTGCGTCTCCATGAACTCGGCGCCGAATGCTGCGTCGAACACGATCCGGGCCATCGCGATGGAATCCTCGGCCCGCTCTGGCGCCGTCACGGCGCCCATGAACGGCTTGGCCGACCAGCGCAGGTGGGCGTCCACCATGTCGAGGTGCCGCTTGTTGACCGGGACGTCTACCGGCTCGCACACCGTGCCGCTGCCGTGAGCCAGCCACGGTGACATCCACGTCAGCTTCACGAAGTTCGCGAAGTCGGCGATGGTGGCATAGCGCCGGCCGCCATCCAGATCGGTGACGAACGGCGGCCCGTAGACGGGCGTGAACACGACGTGGTCGCCGCCGATCTCGACGCGCCGGCCGTCGCGGCCCCACAGAGCGAACCGGCTCGGCGCGGTCGAGCAGAGCTGACGAGCCAGACCGGGCTCGAAGCGCACCCGCACGCCGTCGACGCGCGCCCCAGCCGCCCGGAAGAGCTCCAGCGCCTCATCATCTCCGCGGAACTCGACGCCGATCTCATCCAGGATCCAGTCGGCATGTGCTTCCAGGCGTGCCAGCGCTGCTTCGTTCAGCAGTTCATAGGGCGGGATGCGCCGCCGCGGCGTGGCCTGTTCGGCTGACGGTTCCGGGCCTGCCGTTCGTGCTGCGACACGGCTGGAGCGACCCCGACGGCCGCTGCGAGCGCTGCTGCCGCTGTTCGCGCCGCTCCCGTCTGCCATCGGCACATTGTGGGCTACGTCCCCGGTCGGCGGTGTCCGCCGCCCCAGCGGCCTCGCTCAGCACTGCCCATCCCCTGAGTGCTGCCGCCACCCGGACAGACCGGCCCGAGAGTGCTCCGGCACCGCTGGCTACTGTGCTGTCGCTGCCCGACACAGTGTCGCCAACGACCGCTGAGCGAGAGGATGCCCAGATGTCCGAGAGCTACGAGAACCTAGCCATCGACGCACCAGCTGACGGTGTGACCCGCATCACGTTCAATCGGCCTGAGCGGCTGAACGCCCTCACCCACGGGCTGGTCGCCGACCTGCACAGCGCATTCAGCGCCGTCGACGCCGACCACGACACTCGTGCGGTCGTGCTGACTGGCGCAGGCCGCGGCTTCTGCGCGGGACTCGACCTCACCGGGTTCGGCGGCGTGCCGGGGACCGAAGACCTAGGCGCGCCCCAGCGCGGCATGGCCGTGCAGCAGGAGATCGCCGAGCTCGTGCACCACATGCGCGACGTGCGCCAGCCGATCATCGCCGCCATCAACGGGGCGGCCGCGGGCGGCGGGTTTGCCATCGCCTGCGCCTCCGACATCCGCTACTGCGCCGAGCGAGCCAAGTTCGGCACTGCGTTCGTGCGGCTCGGCATCTCGGGATGCGATATCGGCGTGAGCTGGATCCTGCCCCGCCTCATCGGCGCCTCCCGGGCCTGGGAGCTGATGCTCACCGGCAGAGTCATCGACGCCGCCGAAGCCGACCGGATCGGGCTCGTCAGCGCCGTCGTGCCCGACGACGACCTCATGGACACCTGCCTCGGCGTCGCTGCCGAGATCGCGGCCAACAGCCCCTTCGGCGTATGGATGACCAAGGAAGTCATGTGGTCGAACCTCGAGATCGGCAGCCTGCGCGCCGGCATCGACCTCGAGAACCGCACGCAGATCATGTCGTCGCTGACCGAGGACAGCCGCGAAGCCATGGCCTCGTTCCTGGAACGCCGCCAGGTGAAGTGGTCCAACCGCTGACCCGCCGCATCAGCTGAGGTGCCGCCGCGGAGAACCGAGTTCCGCCGGCGGTCGACCCGGCCGGCGGGCAGCTAGCCGGCGGGCTGGGGCACCTGGTCGGATTTGAACTCGAACAGGTACGGGTCCAGCGACTCCTGCGCGGCGATCCGCCACTTGTGCCAGTAGCCGCCGCCGTAGTACGCCAGGCTGCCGGGCTGAGCGTCGCCGTGGCCGTTGTAGTACGAGAGGCAGTCGCGCAGCGGAGCTGTGGTGATGTCGGCCACCCGGCAGTGCTCGGCGTAGTTCACCTCTGAGTCCTCGGTAATGTCCACCACGTTCCACGCCTTGTCGCGCATCTCAGTGAGCATCCACACGATGTAGTCGCCGTGGGTATCGATGGCGTCGGTGAAGTTGAAGCTGCCGCCGCCGCCTTGGGGACCCGACACGATGAACAGGTTCGGGAAGCCGTGGCTGTGCAGTCCCAGGAAGGTCCGCGTGCCCTCGGTCTGCCACTTCTCGCTCAGCGTCACGCCGTCACGGCCGCTGATCATGTTGAACGTCGAGGTCGCCATCCACTGGAACCCGGTGGCGTAGATCAGCACGTCCAGCGGGTACTCGATGCCCTCGTGCACCACGCCCCGCTCGTTGATCTCCTGCACGCCCATCGGGGCGGTGTCCACCAGATGCACGTGGGGCAGGTTGAACGTGGGCAGGTACTCGTCGTGGAAGGTGGGCCGCTTGCAGCCATAGGGGTAGTAGGGCTTCAGCGCCTCGGCGGTCGCAGGGTCTTCCACGATCGCGTCCACCCGCGCACGGATCTGCTCCATGATCCGGAAGTTGGTGTTGAGCTGCTTCTGCACCAGCTCCTCGGGCGACAGCTTGCGAGCATGCTGCTTGCGCTCTTTGAAGTCGTCGAC
The DNA here is from genome assembly GCF_965208925.1 of Candidatus Poriferisodalis sp. GTDB lineage: Bacteria > Actinomycetota > Acidimicrobiia > Acidimicrobiales > Poriferisodalaceae > Poriferisodalis. The sequence goes on from NZ_OZ242364.1 coordinate 1,539,182, forward strand.
CCGGCCGGCCAGGTAGTCGTCGTTGGCCTTGATCGCCGTGCGGCCCGACGAGATGCGGGAGAAGCGCTTGCGCCGGGCCCGCGCCCAGCCGGGCTCCTTCGACCACTCGGCGATCTCCTCAGGATCGGTGGCCCGCTGGTCCCGCACGTCGATCGACGACGGCGTGCGCTGGAACACGTACAGCTCGCCCACCACCTTGGCGATCTCGGGGATGACCTGCACCGCCGTGGCACCGGTGCCGATGATGCCCACCCGCTTGCCTTCGAGGTCGATGTTGTAGTCCCAGCGTGAAGTGTGGAACGACTCGCCGGCGAAGCTGGCCATGCCGTCGATGCGTGCCAGCTTCGGGCTGGTGAGAATGCCGTTCGCCAGGATCACGTAGCGGGCCTTCATGGCGTCGCCGCGGTCGGTGTAGACGGTCCAGCGGCCGGTCTCCTCGTCCCAGGTGGTCGAATCCACCGTGGTGTGGAACAGGCACTGGTCGTAGAAGCCGAACTTGTCGGCCATTGCCTGGCAGTACTCGAGGATCTCGAAGCCCGAGGCGAACTTCATCGTCGGGATGTACTGCATCTCCTCGAGCAGCGGCAGGTAGCTGTATGACTCCACGTCGCAGGCGATGCCGGGGTAGCGGTTCCAGTACCAGGTGCCGCCGACGTCTCCGCCCTTCTCGCAGAAGCGCACGTCGCTGAAGCCGGCGGCCTGCAGTTTGTGCCACAGCAGCAGTCCGGCGAACCCGGCGCCGATGCACAGCACCTCGCACTCGTCGTTGAGCGCGTCCCGCTCGATCGGGGGCTCGGAATACACGTCGTCGAGGTAGCGCTTGAACTCGCCCTCCATCGCCATGTAGTCGGCCGCGCCCCGGCGGGCCTCCTTGAAGTCCCGGTACTTGGCCTGCTCCTCGGCGTTGAACACAGCACCCGGCGGGGGAGGCGGCAGCTCCTTGGCGTGCTCGTCGGCGTTGACCGAGTAGCCCTTGCCCTGGATCTTCTCTGACGCCTTCGCCGCTCGGGTGTTGAAGATCTTGCGACCCGTTTGCGGGTCGATGCTGATCGCCGGACGTGTGCCCGCGTCTGCTGCCGCCTGGCCCTGTGACATCGTGCGACCTCCGTGGTGCCCCGTTCGATGTTAGGGGAGGCGCCCGACGGCGCGCCGGGGTGTGACAGCCTTCCCAGCGACATGCAGCGCGACACACCGCAGGTTTTTGTGTGGGCCTCAGTGGGGATGGGCGTGCTGCTCGCCGTGCTCGTGGTGCACCTGCGCACGGCGATCGTGGCCGGGGGACCCGTGGCGGTGCCCGACATCCCGGCGTACCTGGGCATCGCCCAGTGGGTCGGCGGCGACGGGTTCGCGCCCGGTGACATCCCGTTCCAGCCGGGCTACGGACTGCTGATCGCGCCGCTGGTGGCTATCTCGCAGGTCTCGCTGCTGGGGACCCAGGGCGAGGTGGTGCACTACCTCGCGCTGGTCGTCAACTCGCTGGCTGCAACGGCCGCCGTGCTGGTGGCGGGCCGGCTCGGCCTGGTCTGCTCGCAGCGCTGGTGGATTGCCGGGGCTGTTGCACTCATCGCCGCGGTGCACCCGTCGCTGTCGAGCGCCTCGCGCATCGCCTGGCCCGAGACGCTGCTGACCCTGGCAGTGCTCGTCGTGGCGCTCGCGGTGGCCTTCGCCGCGAAGGTTGCCGGTTCTGGGGCGAGCCGGCGGGCGTGGGCCCGGGCAGGACTGGTAGCGACGCTGGCCGTCGCCTTGCACGCCCGGATGATCGTGCTGGTCGCCGCCGTGGTGCTGACGGCGTTGCTCTGCCGGATCGGCCGTCGAGCGTGGGCCAGTCTTGGCGGCGGGTTGCTGGTCGGCGGTGCTGCAACTGCGCTCGCACTGTCGCTGACCGGCACCTGGCCCACGGAGCGGCTGAGCGAGGCGGCGCAGCTCGACCGTGGCGCCGAGCCGATCGCCACAGTGTTGGGACAGCTGCTGGCCTTGGGCGGCGGAACTGTCGGGCTCGGCGTCATCGGTCTGGTGGCGGGATTAGGGGTCGCACTCAGGCTGTGCCTACGGTGGCCTGTCGACGACGCGGATGAGGTCACCGTCTCGGATCTGCCGGCAGAGACAACCGGAGGGCTGCTCAGGCGACGGCGTCGCCGAGAGCCGTTGTCCAGGGGCGCTGACCGAAGCCCGGGCGCTCGGCCTCCGCAGGAATGCACCAGCAACCTGGAACCGCTCACGGTTGCGCTGGTCTGCTTGGCGCTCGGAGCGCTCGGAGCGGTGCTGCTCGGCGGCTGGACACTCACTGGAAGCGCACGGGCCGATGCGCTGCTCTACGGCCGCTATGTCGACCCGTGGGCGGTGCCGTTGGCCGTCGCCGCGCTGGCGTGGCTCGCGGCCCGGCCGACAGCGCCTCGCGGAGAATCGGCGACGTCGGGCATCGGTGCTTCGCCATGTTCGACGGCGAGTCGTCGGAGCACCTTGACGCCAAGCGGTTCGGCCGTGCTCGGGACAGCGACGGCCGTGCTGGTGATCTCGTTTGCAGTGGTGGTCGCTGTAGCCGGCGACTACGACGCGGCACCGCGCCGCATCATGACGCTGTCGTTCAGCCCGGCGTGGACGTGGCTCGATGATCGGCTGAGCGCCGTGGCTGTGGCGGCCCTCGCTGTGACCCTGCTCGGCACGTTGCTCGCCGCCGCAGCGCGGCGCTCCTACGCGGCCATCGATGCCGGAGAACCCGTCGCATCAGCCCCGCGGCCGGCATCGGACAGCGGCAGCGGGCGTCTCCGCCGACGCACCGCTGTCACCCCCACGGCCGCGCTCGGCACGCTCGTCGCTGGCGTGCTGGCACTGGGGACGGTCGGCACGGTGTCGAACCATCGCCATCTCGCCGATGTCGGTGCCGTCGCACGCGACCAGGTCACCGCCGCCGAAGCCGTGTCGGGCGCTGTTGAAGACGACGGCCTGATCTGTCTCGCTCACGACCGGATGTCGGTGCCCGACTACGCGCTGTGGCTCTACCGCTTGGAGCTGCCCGAGATCACCCACGAACGGGTCAGGCTGAACGCCGGCGACCGACCGTGCTCCGAGCTGGTGATCGCCGACGATGACCTGGCACAGCGCTGCACGAACGCCCGGCATCTCGTCGACGAACCGGCGGGGTCTTGGGCGCTGTGGCATCTGCCGGGACGCAGGTGCATCGGCTTGTGAACATGGCGGCGCGGGCAGCCGGAGTACCGTCGCACGATGGCTCCTACGACAGCGGCATCGGTACCGGCCGACATCCGCGCTGGTACGACGACCTGCCGCCGTCTGGATCGGTTCCGGCTGACGTCAGCGGCCACACGACGGCTTGGTGCCCGCGGCGTGCTGGCACTGCTGGCAGCAGCGCTCATGCTCATCGCGGCGGGTTGTGCTGACACGCCGTCGAGCGATCAGCAGGCTGAGCCGGACAGCGCCGGCTCCAATTCGACGGGGCCAGCGAGCGCCGAGTCCGCGCCGGCGACCACAGCCGCGGCACCCCGGTCGACCTCGCCAGATGAGTTGATCGTCGACGTCAGGGTCACCCAGATCCCCGGCGGCCCGCGTGAGTCCACCGTCTCCGCGCTGCGCGAGGGCATGACCGCACCGCTGCTGCCCGAACCGCTGGTGTCGCCCCTCGATGTCCTCTCCGGCGGGCCGCCGCCCGACGGCATCCCGTCCATCGACGCACCGGAGTTCGAGCGGGCTACCGACGTCGGCTTCCTGCAGCCGCAGGAGGCCGTGGTCACGCTCACCCTCAACGGCGACGCTCGTGCCTACCCCGCGCAGGTGCTGCTGTGGCACGAGATCGTCAACGACACCGTCGGCGGCGAGCCGGTCACCATCACCTTCTGCCCGCTGTGCAATACGGCCATCGGGTACTACCGCCAGCTCGGCGATCGCATCTTCGACTTCGGCACCTCGGGGCGGCTCTACAACTCGGCGCTTGTGATGTACGACCGTCAGACCGAGAGCCTGTGGGCCCACTACACCGGGCAGGCCATCGCCGGCGCGCTGACCGGATCGCAGCTCGAGCTGATCCCAGTCGCCACCGTGGCTTGGGAGACGTTCCTCGCCGAGCACCCCAACGGCCTGGTGATGACACGTCCCGGCGGCTTCGGGCGCTCATACGGCACCAATGCCTACGTCAACTACGACACGCCCGACGGCAATCCGATGTTCTTCAGCGGCACGCCCGACGATCGCCTGCCACCGCAGACCCGCGTGCTGGTCGTCCGCCATGGCGGCGCCTCGGTCGCAGTGCAACTCGACACGCTGAGCTCAGCAGGCGTGCTGACGCTCGACCTGGACGGCACGCCGGTGGTAGCGCTCCATCTCCCCGGCACGGCCACACCGATCCAGCATCAGCAGGTGGCCTTCGGACGTGATGTCGGCGCGACGGGCGTGTTCGACCCCAATGTGGACGGTCAGGCGCTGACGTTCACCCGCAAGCCCGGCGCCGCGAGCTCGGCTGGCCCCGGAGCATTCACCGACGATCAGACTGGCTCCACCTGGTCAATACTCGGCCGGGCACTCGACGGCCCGTTGGCGGGCGCCCAGCTCCAGCCCATCGAGCACATCGACACCTTCTGGTTCGCAGCCGCCGCCTACGACCCCGGCATCGAACTGCTCGGCACCTCGTAGCGCACCGGTACGTCAGGTGTGCAGGGCGGGGCCGAACTCTGCGAGGTTGGAACCTGCTGGATTCCCGGAGCAGAGGGCGGCCCCGCCCTGCACACCGGGTGCGAGCGGCTCTACTCGTCGCCGATCTGAGATTGCAGGTAGCGCTCGACGCCGATGTCCTCAATGAGGCTCTGCTGGGTCTCGATCCAGTCGAGATGCTCTTCCTCGCCGACCAGCAGGTGCTCCAGCAGTTCGCGGGTGCCGGCGTCTCCGTGGTCGAGGCACAGGCGCACGCCGGCCCGGTACCGCTCGATGGCGTTCTCTTCGAGTTGGCGGTCGAGTGCGAGCTGTTCGGGCACGGTCTCGCCGATCATCACCGTGCCGAGCCGCTGCATGTTGGGCAGCGCATCCAGCAGCAGGATGCGCTCCATCAGCTTCTCGGCATCGCGCATCTCTTCGACGGATTCCTCGTGATACTGCGACGCCAGCCGGCCGTAGCCCCAGTTCTCAGCGATCTTCGAGGCGGCGAAGTACTGGTTGATGGCCGTCAGCTCGGCCGTGAGCGCTTCGTTCAAGAACTCGATGACTTCAGGCGAACCTCGCATGGCTCCACCCTATGCGCCCATCGTCGCAGCGCACGTCGCGCCGTGTTCCGCCTGCAGCGATCAGGTGCCGACGACAATCGGGTCGAACGCGATGGAGTGCACCCTGTGGTGCGCCGGATCAAGCTCGACATCTCGACATTGATCCAGCACGGCTCGAATCGTCATCAGGCAGCTGCCGCAATCGGTGCCCGCGCCGCACACCCGACCGATGTCCGCCACCGTGACCGCACCGTGTGTAGCGAAGTGCCGGATGGTTGCCTCGTTCGTGGCGAGGCACTGGCAGACGATCATGGCAGCGGCGGCCTCTCGGGCGACTCATGCGCACACCGCCGGGCGGTACACGCAATCTTGATGCTCCATGTTAGGCATCGCTAACGCCACAAGCGCAATCGGGTCGCGCCGGCGCAGCGCCGACGCCCGGTCTGCGCGCGAATGGCTGGCTCAGACCGTGGCAGTGACGAGGATGCGGGCAGCGGTGTAGGCGCTCACGCCGACCGTGCCTTCGGGCATCCGGACGGTGGCGGTGCCATCGGGAGCCACCGACAGAACCTCGCCCGCTCGGCCCGGCATCAGCCCTGATTGCTCCAGGAACTCGAGCTGTCCCGTTTCGAACTCGAGCTCTTCGGGAATGCGCTGCACAGTGAATGCGCCGCTGGCGCCGATCTCGGCAAGCGGCTTGGCATCGGTCGGCGCGACATAGTCGGTGCCGGGAATCGGATTGCCGTGCGGGCACGTGTTCGGATCTTCGAGCACTTCCATCATCGCCTGCTCGACGACGGGCGAGATGACGTGCTCCCAGCGGCCGGCCTCGTGATGGGCATCCGCCCAGTTCAGCTTCAAGATGTCGGTCAGGAACCGCTCGGCCAACCGGTGCCGTCGCACCACCGTCGTGGCGATCTGCTGACCCTCGTCGGTGAGGCTGATGTGGGCGTGGTCATCCACGTTGACCAGGCCCTCACGTTGCATACGGCGGATCATCTCCGACACCGCTGGGCGCGAGACCTCCAGCCGTTCGGCGATGCGCGCCTGGATGACCTCGACGCCGTCCTCGGCCAGCTCGTACACCGTCTCGGAGTACTCCTCGAAGGCCGGGTGGTATTCCGTCGGCTCGTACCCCATGGCCGTCACCATACCCCTAGGCCACAGCCGCGCTGCACCGGATTACGGCTGTACTTGTCGGCCGTCGCATTCGTGCGATGCGATGTTGCGTGGGCGCTCTCGCTCCGCTCGCGGCAGACTTGCGTCGCCTCGGGTAGGCGGCGAGTCACAGAGCGGAGCGTGCGATGGATCTGCAGCTGGCAGGTAAGAACGTCCTGGTGACTGGCGCCGGACAGGGGCTGGGATTGGCCATCGCCGCGGCGTTCGCCGACGAGGGTGCGAACGTGGCCTTCGCCTACAACGCTTCGAGCGAAGGCGCCGAGAAGGGTGCTGCCGCAGCCCAGGAGTCGGGTCGGGCAGCGCTCGCCGTCCGATGCGACGTCACCAGCCAGGACGATGTGGAGCGCACGGTGGGCCAGGTCGTCAGCGAGTTCGGCGGCATCGACGTGCTCATCAACAATGCCGCCTACACCGACACGGGGCCGTTCGTCGACGCCGACCCCGACGAGCTGGCGCGGATGGTGGATGTGACGGTGATGGGCACCATGCGGATGACCCAGGCAGTCGTGCGTCACATGGTCGACGCCGGCACAGCGGGATCGATCGTGTCGCTCATGGGCGACTCAGGCCGGGTGGGCGAAAGCCGCCTCGCGGGCGTGGCCACCACGCGGGCATCCACAATGGGTCTGATGAAGTCGGTCGCCAAGGAGTTCGGCCGCAACGGGATCCGTGCCAACACGGTGTCGCTCGGATTGGTGCGCTCGGAACGCTTCGCCCACCACACCGGCAATGCCGACGACGAGCGCATGGCCCGCATCGCCAAGATGTACCCCTTGCGGCGGGTCGGCGTGCCCGACGACGTGCCGCCGATGGTGCTGCTGCTGGCCTCGCCGCTGTCAGGATGGACCACCGGCCAAACCGTCTCCGTCAACGGCGGCTACTCGATGGTCTGAGCGGCTCATGTCATCTGCCCGGCTTGTGCTCGCACCGCCGGTGAGATGCCGGTCGGGGAGAGAGCACCGTGGCAGACGAGCCATTCCGGCTGGATGAGACAGCGCCCACCGAGGGCGGCCCGTTCGGCGAGCCGGTGCCCCGGCGCGAAGACGGCCGGCTGTTGCGAGGGCGCGGCCGCTACATCGCCAACGTCCGCTACGACGGGCAGCTCGCGGTGGCATTCGTGCGCAGTCCCGTGGCGCATGCTCGGATCGTTTCGATCGATGTCTCGGCTGCTCGGCAGGCTCCCGGTGTGGTTGACGTCGCGGCCGGCGCCGACCCGGACTTCGCCGGCTTGGCACTCGTCGCCGAGTCGGCGCTGCCGACCCATGTGAACACTCCTCAGCCCGTGCTCGCGACCGACAAGGTGCGCTACCAGGGCGAGGCTGTTGCGGCGGTGGTGGCCGCCACTGCTGCAGCGGCCGCCGATGCCGCCGAGCTCGTGGAGGTGGCCTACGACGAGCTCCGGGTGCACGTCGACGCCGTGGCTGCTGCCGCGGATCCTTCCGAACCAGTACATGACATCGCACCCGACAACCTCATCGTCACCCGCACCTTCGATGCCGGTGACGCGGACACAGCGCTCGCCGGCTCGCATCTGGTGGTCGAGCGCCGCTACCGCACCAACCGGCACGGGGCCACGCCCATGGAGGGCCGTGGTGCTGTGGCGATCTGGAATCGCGAGGGCACCAAGCTGACGCTGCACGCCACGTCCCAGGTGCCGTACCTGCACCGCAACGGTCTGGCGAAGGTGCTCGGCTTGGCTGACAGCGCCGTACGCATGGTGGTCGGCGACGTCGGCGGCGGGTTCGGCGTCAAGGGAGCGCTGTATCCCGAAGATGTCGTGGTGAGCCAGCTCGCCCGGCGGCTCGGCCGCCCTGTCGGGTGGGTGGAAACCCGCTCTGAGCACATGGCCACCGCGCTTCACGCCCGCGACCATCACTACACGGTGCGGGCTGGATTCGAGGCCGACGGAACCCTGGTCGCGATCGATGCGGTGCTGCATGCCAACGTGGGCGCCTACAGCTCGCCGCCGTGGACGGCTGGCATCGAGCCGCTCATGGCTGGGGGCCTGCTGACCGGCCCCTACAAGCTCTTCCACTACCGCTGCGAGGTGCTGGGCGTGGCCACCAACACCACGCCGACCGGGCCGTACCGGGGCGTGGCCCGGCCGGCGACCGTGTTCGTGATGGAGCGCCTGCTCGACGACGCGGCCGCCGAGCTCGGCATGGACCCCGTCGACATCCGCCGTCGCAACCTGGTTGCACCCGAGGATCTGCCGTACACGGCGCCCACGCGACTGGTGCACGATTCACGCACTTACGTGGAGTGCCTGGAACAGGCGGCTGATCTCGTGGATTACGAAGGTTTCCGGAGGGCCCAGCAGGCGGCGCGCAGTGATGGTGCCGCAGCATCCGGGCCGGCCCCCAGCACGACCCGCGGCAAGACGGCAGCTACCGGGATCGGCTTCGCCTGTTACAACGAGCTGACCGGGCTGGGGCAGAAGGCGTCGGCCGGCCCGCGACTGCCGTTCCGCACCGGCCACGAGTCGGCCGAGGTGCGCATCGACCCGTCGGGGACGGTCACTGCCGCCATGGGCGTCACCTCACAGGGCCAGGGCCTGGAAACGACCATGGCGCAGGTGGTAGCCGCCGAGCTCGGCGTCGGGGTCGAGCAGGTGACGGTAGAGATGGGCGACACCGATCGCATCTCGTTCGGGATGGGTGCATTCGCCAGCCGTCAGGGCGTCATCGGCTCGGGGGCAGCAACGCTGGCAGCTCGTGCCGTTCTGACCAAGGCGTTGGTCATCGCGGCTCACCTGCTCGAGGCCGAGCCCGACTGGCTGAGCATCGACGACGGCTTCATCCACACGCAGGATGCGCCTGCTGTCGGCGTCACCCTCGGCGAGGTGGCGCACGTGGCCTACTTCGAACCGCACCGGCTCCCGCCTGGCGTCGAGCCTGGCCTGGAGGCCATGCGCTTCTACGACCCGATGACCGGCACGTTCGCTGCTGGCGCGCAAGCCGCGGTGGTTGCCGTAGACCTCGACACCGGTGAGGTGGACGTGGCGCGCATTGTGTGCGTGGAGGACACCGGCCGCGTCATCAACCCGATGATCGTGGAGGGCCAGATGCACGGCGCCATAGCGCAGGGCGTGGGCGGCGCGCTCTACGAGCACTTCGTCTATGACGCTGACGGCCAGCTGCATTCGGGCACCTTCATGGACTACCTGGCCATCACCGCCGACCGGATGCCGTCGATCGAGCTGGGCCACGTGGCCGACCCGGCGCACAACCTGAACCAGATCCGCGGCGTGGGCGAGGGCGGCACGCTCGGCCCGTACGCCGCGATCGCGAATGCAGTCTGCGACGCGCTTGCGCCCATGGGCATCACCATCGACGAGCTGCCGCTGAATCCCGCCCGCATCCACGCTGCCCTCGTCGCGGGAGCCCGCTGCTAGGCCGTATCACTGAGATTCACGCTGACGACCAAGAGCGCTCATGCAGATACGCGCCGTTATCGCCGGGCACCTCTGCGGCGCATCTACTGTCGCCTCATCCGTCGCTTGACGGGACGCTTCCGCGACGCTCGCCAAAGGAACGACGCCATGTCCAGAGTCACGGCCAACCCCTTCCCAGGAAGCCGAGGGCTCGCAGCTCTGGTTGCGGGCGTAGCCATCCTGATGGCGGCGTGCACCGGTGCCGCGCCGGATGATGCTCCGACGGCCGACGCCGCTGAGGATGCTGCGCCCACAACAGCGCCGATGGCTGGTGCTCCGGCGAACCCGGGCGTCTCCGACGATCGTGTCCTGTTCGGGCAGTCGGCGGCCTTCAGCGGCCCGGCGCAGGCACTGGGGCACGCCATGCGCTTGGGCATCGAGGCTGCCTTCCACGAGCAGAACCGAGCAGGCGGCGTCCACGGTCGCATGCTGGAGCTGGTCACGTTGGATGACCGGTACGAGCCGGGGTTTGCCTTCGCGAACACGCGTGATCTGATCGCCAAGGAGCGGGTGTTCGCCCTCATCGGAGAGGTGGGGACGCCGACATCGCGGTCCGCTGTTCCCCTCGCCGAGTCGCGGGCCGTGCCGTTCGTGGCCCCGTTCACCGGCGCCGGCTTCCTGCGGAATCCCGATCTGAATTCGGTGGTGAACCTGCGAGCCTCGTACGCGCAGGAAACCGAGCACATGGTCGAGCGGCTCACCTCCGATCTGGGCGTCACCAGGGTCGCAGTGATGTACCAGAACGACTCGTTCGGCCAATCCGGCCTGAACGGTGTGACCGAGGCGCTCGACAGACGCGGGCTCGCTCCCGTTGCCACCTGGTACTACGAGCGGAACTCCAGCGCGGTGAAGGCTGCGGTGTTCCACATCGCAGACTCGCAACCCGAGGCGGTCATCTTCATCGGCGCCTACCAGCCCGTGGCCAAGGCGATCAAGCTGCTGCGCATGGACGTCGATCCCGTCTTCATGGCGGTCTCCTTCGTGGGGAGCAACGCGCTGGCAACCGAGCTGGGAGACGATGCCCCCGGCGTGTACGTCACCCAGGTGGTTCCGATTCCGGATGACACCGACACCCCGGTCGTAGCGGAGTACCGGGCCGCACTCGGCGAGATCGATCCGGACGCCGCGCCCGGATTCGCCTCGCTGGAGGGGTACCTGGCGGGACGATTGGCCATCGTCGCACTTGACACGTGCGGGGCCGACCTCACACGCAAGTGCTTCCTGGGCGCATTCACCGAGTTGCAGTCCATCGACCTCTCGGGCGTGAGCCTGCACTACGGGCCGGACGACAACCAGGGCTCTGACGAGGTGCTCCTCACCGTGATCAACGACGAGGGCAGGTTCGTTCCGGCAGCCAATCTTGGGGACACGCAGTAATGGGCCGTCTGCGGGTGTCGGCCAGGCTGGCCACGATCACGCTGGTCGTGCTTGCACTCATCGCTGCGAGCACGGCCGTCGGCTGGGTCGTCGCCGGCGACTCGGCAACCCCGACGGATGACGAACCCGACATCGGTGCGGTGACGACCGCGTTGGCAGTGGTGCGACAGGTGAAGTCCCTGGCGGACGCTGCATCGGTGAGAACCAACGCGGGCATGACGCCCGAGACCTTGGCAGAGTCCCGAGCCTCCATGGAGGCTGAGATCGATGCGCTGAATGAGCAGCTTGACGCCCTGCAGGCCGCGGGGTACGAGCAGGCATCGGCGACGATGCGTGAGCTGACCAATGACCTTGCCCAGACCGCCGCGGAGATCGAACGCCGGCGACTCGCCCTGGCCGAGGTGCTGCGCGAATCCGAACGACGCCGGCAAGAGATCATCGCCATGACCAATTGGGAGCTTGTGCCCGCGTCGGTGGCGAGCGAGGACGACGTGTTCGCTGGCTTGATCTCCGATCGCGGCGATGCCGTCTCACCCGACGACCTGCTGCGGTACTCGCGCCTCGCGCTCATGACGCAGCAAGTCGACCAGGGCTCGGTCCTGCTCGAGGTTGCGGCGAGGCAGCCGAACATTGCCTTCATCGCCACGGTCGAAGAGAACATCGACCTCGTGATGTACCAGCTCTCTGACAGCCTCGAGGTATTTGCCGAAGACACCCACCAAGATCTGGATCCCACGCTGATCCCGCTCTCGAGGGAACTCGTGGACGGTGCCTACGGCGAAGCGAACATGATCGACATGATGAAGATCCGCCTGGGTCTGGGCGCGCAGGAGGCGCGCGATATCACCGCAATTGACGGGACTGTGGCGGCGCTGCAGGCGGAGGCTGCGGCGTTCTTGACCCAAGCGGTCGACAGCGTCGGATCCGTCGACGGGTACGGCGGGATCGCCGAAGTTCTGAATGCAGCTCTGGCAGTTGACCAGCATGTGGGCTCCGTCGCGGCGGTTGCCACGGCCAGGAGCGCCCCGACGACGCCGTTGGGAGACTTGCCGGCAACCCGGGACGCTGCCACAGCCGACATCTCCGGCATCCACCAGAACTTGGACATCCTCGATGCCGCGGGTCACGGTGACGCCGTCGCCCGGATGCGCGCATCGGTCGACCAAACGCAGGCCGACGTCGAGCAGATCCATGACGGCCGCCCGGAGCTCGTAGGGGCACTGCAGGCCGCCGAAGGTCAACGGGCGCAACTGAGGGCGTTCTTCGACTACCAGCTTCGGCCGGCGGTCGTCTCGAGCCTCGACAACCAGCTGTATTACATGCTGACCGGAAGGAGTGAGTTCGCCGAGGATGTGCCCGCCGATTCGGATCCGCTATCCCATTCAGAGCTCATGCGGTACCGGCACCTCACGCTCGTCTTCAGCTCGCTCTTCCGAACCTTCTCAGGATTCATCATCACGTTTGTCATTTCCGAGCCGACGTTGATTGCTGAAGCCGAGGAGAGGTTCACGACGGCGGCCCACCGCCTGGAGACGAGCGCCGCGTACTTGGAGCGAGAGGGCGGAAGCGCGGTGCACCCGCAACTGGTTCCGCTGACACGCCAGTTCATCGCCTTGGGCGACGGGGACGACAACCTGTTCGACTCGCTCCGGTACCGGCTTCCCCTGATCGCTCAGGAAGCCGAGCTGATCGCGTCGAGCCGTCAAGCGACTTCTGCGCTGCAGGCTGACGTCAACACGCTGCTCGATGACCTCCTGCAGGCCGCCGCAACCCTCGACCCCGATGCGCACGATCCCGACGCACGGGCGATTGTGCTCGTGCTCGGCATTGTCGCCGCCATCGCGACGCTGCTGATCGCTGCTGAGGTGGCCCGGCGCCGCGATCCGGAACCGGCTTGAGCAACTCAGGCGTGGGCGCCTGAGCCGAGGTAGGCGTCAATAACCGCCTCGTTGGTCCGGATCTCCGTTGACGTGCCTTGGGCGATGATCTGGCCGAATTCGAGCACGTAGATGTAGTCGCACACCTCGAGCACGAGGCCCATGTCGTGGTCGATCAGCAGGATCGACACGCCCTCTGAAGCCACATCCAGCAGTCGTACGCCCAGCGCGATGCTCTCCGGAGTGGTCAGCCCCGCAGCGGGCTCGTCGGCGAGCATCACCCGCGGCGCCGGCGCGATCGCACGCGCAACGCCCACGAGCTTCTGGCTGCCCAGCGGCAGATTTGCGGGCTTCGCCGCGGTGTCACGCGCCAGCCCGACCAGTTCCATAGCCGCATCCACCCGCGATTCCTCGGCGGGTCTCGTCGGCTTCACGAAGTCGGCCAGCACCGAGCCGAACGAGGAATGCTCGGCAGCGACCTGCACGTTCTCTCGCACGGTCAGGTCGTCGAACAGTTCGAGCGACTGCCATGTGCGCGTCAGGCCGAGCTGGGCGCGCACATGCGGCGGCTCGCTGGTGAGCGCTTTCCCGCAGAATGTGACCTGCCCGCGCGAGGGCACGAAACCGGTCAGCGCATCGACGAATGTCGTCTTGCCGGCACCGTTCGGCCCGATCAGGCCGACGATCTGTCCCTCGCGAATCTGCAGCGATGCGCCGTCCACGGCTTTCAGCCCGCCGAACCTCACCGTGAGATCAGCGACGTCGAGCACGACAGGAGCGTGAGCGAAGCTCGTCGGCCGGATCTTGCGCCGGTAGCGCGACCCAGCAGGGATCTGACCGCTCGGGTACTCAGCGGCGTCGCCGAGCCGCTCGAGGGGATCGCTGCCCTCCCGGATGGCGGTGACCGTTCGCCTGGCGGCGCGCCAGGCCTTCAGCCTGCGGAGATTCTGGCGGTAGGCGCCGGCGACGCCTTCGGAGAAGAAGATGGCGGCGAGCACGAGCGAGACGCCGGCCGCGAACTGGTACCACCGGCCGAGCGGGGCGACCCGGTCGGCGGTGATGTACACCACGCCGAGCGGTGCGAACAATCCGGCGATGATCGCCCCCGCGACGCTGGTGATGCCGCAGAGGTAGGCCAACGCCAGGAAGCTCAGGCCGATCAGCACGGCGAAGCTCTCTGCGGACAGCTGGCCGCGGCTGAAGCCGATGAACGCGCCGCCCACCCCGGCCAGGAACGACGCAATCCCGAAGGCGAGCATCTTGGTCCTCGCGACCGAGATGCCGATGGACGCGCCGGCACGCTCATTCGATCGGATGGCCAGGAACCGTCGCCCGGTGGCGCTGCGCGCCAAGTTCCCCACGGCGACGGCACACACGGTCACCACGGCCAGCACCAGGAACCCGAACTGCAGCCGTGCGAAGTTCCGTCCCTCTCGCATGCTCAGGTCCACCCCGAGCAGCGTCGGGCCGGAGATGGGGTTCCCGAACAGCCCGGTGATGGCCGTGTTGCGGAAGACGAATTCCTCGAGCGCCACGGCACCCGACAGCGTGACCACGGCGAGTTGCGCGCCGCGAATCCGCAGGGCGGAGACGCCCACCACGAGCCCGAATCCGGTGGCCATGAGGGCCGCCAGCAGCAGCGAGATGGGAAACGGGATGCCGAGCGAGTCGCCCAGCTTGCTGAGAGCGAAGCCTGAGGCGCCGGCGATGGCGGCCTGCGCCAGCGAGATCTGGCCGACCAGGCCGGTCAGCACCACCAGCGACAGCATGACGATGGTCATGATCATGCTGGTGATGATCCCGATGCGGTAGCCGCCCTGGGCCACCACCATCAGCACGCCGGCGGCCGCCACCATCGCCGCGATCACACCCGGGCGCATCTGGGGCCTGGTGACCTCGGGCAGGGGGTCGGCTTGGACTGCACCGCGGGTGGGCAGCGTGCGGCCCAGGCCGAACAGGGCGATCACGATCACCCCGAACGGCAGCGCCTCGGGTATCCCCGACACGGCCCAGTCGGGCCACCACGGGCTGGTGCTCTGGTACACCACGATCGACTGGAAGATGCCGAGGGCGAAGGCGGCCGCCACGGTGACTGCGATGGACAGCAGCCGGCCGATGACCGCTGCGGCGAGCGCCGGCACGATCGCGAGGATGTATGTCCTGGGGTTCGGCGGGGCGATCGGCGATGCCAAGATCATGAGGAAGCCGACGACGGTGGCCGACAGCACCCAGGTGGAACCGGCGAGCACCTGCGGCGAGTAACGGGCCAGGCTGACCGCCCGTTCGTTCTCGGTGGATGCCCGTGTCGCGAGACCTATGCGGGTGAAGCGGAACCACGCCCACACCGCAACCGTCGTTGCCAGCACGACAGCGGTGAGCCACAGGCGGTCACGCGAGAAGCTGATGCCGGCGAAGCTGACCGGTTCGTTGGGCAGGATCGGCGCGACCACGCGGGCCCCGCTGGTGAAGTGCATCACGATCAGGGCCTGCACCACCAGCAGCACGCCCACTGATGCCACCACGCGGGCCAGGATCGGGGCACGTCGCAGCGGCCGGAAGACCAAGAAGTGCACCATCAGGCCGATGAGGCTGCACGACAGCACGGCGAGGATGATCGCCACCGCGAAGGGCACCGTGCCCGAGGATCCTCCGAGGCCGATGCGGTTGCGGATGATGACCACGGGCAGTACGAGGTCGCCGGTGCGGTTGAGCTCGTCGTAGACGTAGGCCCCCCACATCGCCATGGCCCCAGTGGCGAAGTTGACGATGCCCGTGCCCCGGTAGGTGATGACGAGGCCCATGGACAGGGCCGCGTAGATGCAGCCCGATCCCAAGCCGATGATCGCGAAGAGAAGGTACTGATCCAATTCAGACCCGCCGATCACTCATCCGCAGATGCTCGCAGATCATCCAGAGGCCCTTCAGATAATGGCCGCTATTTCCGCTCGTGTCTGCTCCGCTCACGCGCCGTTCGGGCCGCGGCTTCGCCTCCTTACAGCCCGCTCAGCTCGTAGGCGTCGAAGAGTCCGTCGCCGAGCACGATCCGGCGCAGCGTTCCATCGTCGGCCTCGACGACCTGCCACACCATGATGTGCGACATGCAGTGCGAGGACTCCGGCGGCCACGGCGCCAGCCCGCATCGCAGGTTGGGGCCGAACCAGCCGGGCGTCTCGCCCGCATTGGTGAATGCATCGGTGATCGAGGTGGCAGTGATCGGGCCCTCGATCGTCTCGAGAATGAACTCGATCTCGCGCCATGCCCCGTACGGCGCGATGCCGAAGCCCTCGATCAGCTTCTCGTGCCCGGCCGCCGTCATGTGATCCGCGTATTCGTCGAGGCGGTCCTGGATCTCGGGCGGCGCGAACTCGGCGACCCACGGGACCCATTGGTCGCCCTGGGTGTAGGTGCCGATAGCAGCAGGCCCGAGCACGTCGATGTAGAGCGTGCACGACCCGGCGAAGATCGGCTTGTCGAAGCCGCTCGCGGCAGCCGAACCGACCATGCCGATGCAGCCGAACTCGTCGAGCTGACCCATCATGCCCTCGACACCGGCGGACTGAGCTGCAGCGATTGCGGCGGTCCAGTCGGGCGCGGCGATGTCCACCACGACGCGCGTCATCTTGATGCCGTGGTGCTCGAGCACCGGAGCGATGATGTTGTCCATGAAGTCCAGGGCGGTGGATAAGTCCTGGATGACCACGGCGATGTGATCGATGCCGAGCTCTTTGAAGGTCTTGGCCGGGCCGACGGCAAAGGCGCCGGTGGCGACATGCAGCAGGAATGCTCCGGGGCTGTTGCGCTCGGTGGGGCCCCACGAGTGGGACGAGACGTAGGGGATGCCGGCGTCCAGCCACAGGCTGAGCGCCGCTTCTGACGCCAGCTCGACGCCCATGTAGGCCATCACGACGTCTTCCTCGATGAGCTTGACAGCGCAGTTGATGGCGCTCTCTGGCGTGCCGTCGGAGAGGCAGATGACCGGCTCGATCATGGCGCCGTTGATCCCGCCGGCGTCGTTGATGACCCCGATGGCCACCTCGCCGCCGATGCGCAGCTCCGGCAGTGAGATGTTGCCGCCCTCATTGTTGACGTAACCGACCTTGATGACTTCGCCGGTGCGGTCGATGGTGGCCGTGGCCGCTGAGGTGTCGCCGACGCTGTCGCCCTCACCCGCCGTGCCGGCACCGTCCCCGTCATCGGTCGCCGACGCCCCGTCGCCAGTCTCGTCGGCAGCGGCGGGCGCCGATTCGGCCCCGGCGTCGTCGTCGCTGCTTCCGTCGCCGGAACCACCGCACGCGGCGGTGACAAGCCCGAGGGTGAGCAACAGGGCCAGGAATCGTGTCAGTGGAGAGCGCATAGCGGTCCCGACGCTACTCCTGGTCGAGGGTGCGCTCCCCGAGGTAGCTGGCCTCGAGCACTTCGGGCCGCTGTGACAGTTCCTCGGCGGTGCCTGACAGTGCCAGCTCGCCGTGGTTCAGCACATATGCCCGATCGGTGATGGCCAGCGCTGCGTGCACGTGCTGTTCCACCAGCAGCACCGCGGTGCCTGTCTCGTCGGCGATGCGGCGTACCACCGGCAGCAGCCGCTCCACGATGATCGGCGCGAGTCCCAGGCTCATCTCGTCGACCATCAGGAGTCTCGGATCGGCGATGAGCTTGCATCCCAGTGCCAGCATCTGCTGCTCACCGCCCGAGAGCAGCCCGGTCCGGCGGTCCAGCAGCTCTTCCAGGGCCGGGAACCAACCGATCACATCAGACTCGGCGACCTCGCTGTGACGGTGGCGGTGCAGGCGGAGGTTCTCCGCGACGGAGAGCTGGAAGAAGATGCCGCGGTCCTCAGGCAGCAGGGCGACGCCGCGGCGGGCGATCTGGTGGGCACTGGCATGTCCGAGGGGCGAGCCGAGCACCTCGATCTCGCCGTCGATGGGCTTGAGCACGCCTGCGATGGTGAGCAGCGTGGTGGTCTTGCCGGCGCCATTGGGCCCCAGCAGCGCCACGACCTCGCCCGGATGCACGTGCAAAGACAGTCCGCGCACGGCGGGTACACCCCCCCAGCCGGCCACCAGGTTCCGCACCTCCAGCGCGGCCGCAGTGACGCCGCTGCCGTCAGGGACGCTCGAAGCTGAAGTCTCCGTGATGCTCATCTGCTGACCTCACCGACACGCTACGCGTCACGTGCCCGCTGGGCGGCGTTGCGTCTCGGCGAGACTTCGCTGCCATCATGTGCCAGCAAGCCGCAGCGAATGCGGCCCGGTACGGCAGAGAGGGCAGGCCATGGACATTCACGGGACGTGCAAGGAGGGCTTCGAGCCTGTCCGCGACGCCTTCGAGCGGAACTTCGCCGAAGGCCTCGAAGTAGGCGCGGCGGCGGCGGTGACCTTCGAGGGCGAGGCTGTCGTGGACATCTGGGCCGGCGACGCCGACCCGCACGGCACCCCGTGGGAACGGGACACCATCGTCAACGTGTACTCCACTACCAAGACCATGGCGGCCACCTGCATGCTCGCCCTGGCCGACCGCGGCGAGCTGGACTTCGATGCGCCCGTGTGCGAGTACTGGCCCGAGTTCGCCCAGAACGGCAAGGAGGGCGTGCTGGTGAGCCACGTCATGTCGCACACGGCGGGGCTGCCCGGATTCGTGCCGCCGGTGACGGCTGCGGACCTGTACGACCTTGATGCCATCGCCGAACGGCTGGCTGCCCAAGAGCTGTGGTGGGAGCCGGGCACCAAATCGGGCTATCACGCTGTCACCCAAGGCAACCTCGAAGGCGAGATCCTCTACCGCATCACCGGCAAGCGCATGGCCGACTGGTTCCGCGAGGAGATCGCCGAGCCGCTGGATGCGGACTTCTGGATGAGCCTGCCCGCCTCGGAGGATCACCGAGTCGGCGAGCTGTTGCCGCCACCGTCCCTGTTGGAGGTGCTCGAGGCGAGCGGCGTGCCGATCGACCCCGATTCGGTCGCTGTGCGCACCTTGTCGAGCTGCGCGCTGGACGCCACCGAGCCTCGCACGCGTGAGTGGCGAGCGGCCGAGATTCCCGCTGCGGGCGGGATCGGCAATGCCCGTGCGGTTGCGCGCATCCACTCGATGCTGGCGTGCGGCGGCGCCGTCGACGGCGTGCGGATCATGTCCGAGGCCGGGGCGCGCAGGGGCCTCGAAGAGCAGATCGACAATGTCGACGAGGTGCTGCTGCTGCACCTGCGGCACGGCCTGGGATTCGCCCGCCAGCTCGACGGCTGGGTGACCAGCCCGAATCCGAATCACATGTACTGGGGCGGCTGGGGCGGATCCATTGCCGTGGTGGACTTCGACGTGCGAGCGTCGGTGGCCTACGTGATGAACAGGATGGATGCAGCCATCACCGGCGATCCGCGGGGCGGTCGCATCGTGGACGCTGCGTTCGCCAGCATCGCAGCTTTGGACTGAACGCGAAAGGAACCGACATGCGCTTCAGCATCTTCTACGAGCACCAGCTGCCCCGTCCTTGGGACGACGGCGCCGAGGCCCGCGTCATCCACGAGGCCCTCGAGCAGGTGCAGCTCGCCGACAAGCTGGGCTTCAGCACGGTGTGGGAGGTGGAGCACCACTTCCTGGAGGAGTACTCGCACTCCTCGGCGCCGGAGGTGTTCCTGTCGGCCTGCGCTGCGACCACCCAGAACATCCGCATCGGCCACGGCATCGTTCCGGTGCTGCCCGGCTACAACCATCCGGCCCGGGTGGCCGAGCGCATCGGCACGCTCGACATCATCTCGAACGGCCGGGTCGAGTTCGGCACCGGCGAAACGTCGAGCGACATGGAGCTCGGCGGCTTCGAGATCGAGCGGGCCGACAAGCGCGCCATGTGGGAAGAGGCGGTGCCTGAGATCGCCAAGATGATGGCGCAGTCGCCGTACGAGGGACACACCGGCAAGTTCTTCTCGATGCCGGCGCGCAACGTGGTGCCCAAGCCACTGCAGCGCCCGCACCCGCCGATGTGGGTGGCGTGCAGCCAGCGCGACACGATCCTGATGGCGGGCCAGCGGGGCCTCGGTGCGCTGAGCTTCTCGTTCATCGACCCTGACGAGGCCCGTCAGTGGGTGTCGGATTACTACGCCGCCTTCGAGGCCTGCACCGACCCGGCGGGACTGGCGCCGAACCCGAACATCGCGGTGACGACGGGCTTCATGTGCCACCCCGATGAGCAGACGGCGATCGACCGGGGCCTCGACGGCTTCCATTTCTTCGCGTACTCGCTGCTGCACTACTACGCCTTCGGCACCCACACGCCCGGCGCGACCGACATCTGGAGTCAGTTCGAGGAGAACCGGGAGGAGATGGGATTCGCCAAGCTGACGGCCACGGTGCAGGCAGCCGTCGGTTCCGAAGGCGCCGAGAACCTGGTCTCGGCCGGCGGTCTGGACTCGCTGCGCGGCTGCATCGGCACACCGGACCAGATCCGCGAGTTCGTGCGGGCCTACGAGGACGCCGGCGTCGACGAGCTGATCTTCGTGAGCCAGGCGGGCCGCAACCGCCACGAGGACATCTGCGAGTCAATGGAGCTGTTCGCCAACGAGGTGATGCCCGAGTTCGCCGAGCGTGCCCCCGATCGGGAAGCCCGCAAGCGTGAGCGCTACGCGGAGACCATCGAGCGCCTGCAGAACTTCCACGGCCTCGACCTGACGCCCGAGGTCACCACCACCGTCCAAGCTGCCGCGAGCGCCTGAGATCGGTTCGCGCTTCGCCGATCAGCAGTCCGCCATGGCGCCGAGCGCGGCGCAAACTTCCGGTCGACGGTGGGGCAAGGCGCTGACGCGCTCAGTGAGGTGTGACTTGAGCACCACTCGGAGGTTGTCGAACGACGCTGCACAGGGGTGGGGGAGTCCATCGTCTGCGTCGAGCGCCAACTCAGTTGGAATGCCCCGCACGGTGCGTGTGATCGGGGCGACGACGAGCTTGTTGAGCACATCGATTGCTTCGTTGCGGGTGACGACGAGCACCGGCCGCCGCTCGTTCTCGCTCTCGGCCCACCAGACGTCGCATTGAGCAGGTGTCACCACGGCTCCTCAGCGATGAGCGTCCGGGTGCTGTGGGCCGCCCATTCCAGTTCGTCGTCCGTCTCGGGAATCCGGCGGTACGCGTCCACGATGGCCTCGCCGATCTGGCGCCGTCGCCTGCGGTCGAGCATTTCTTCAAGGGCACGCCGCACCGCATCTGAACGGGATCGCGCATCCCCGCTGGCGACGAGTTCGTCAAGCTGGGCGAGCAGGCTGTCATCGATCCGCGCCACCAGTTGCGTCATGCATTGAGTCTAACGAAATGCAATACAGATCGCAGCGCGGCAATGACCCCGAGGCCGCGGGAAGGCGGTGTGGACTCGCAGCTCACGCTCTGCCTCAGTGCGTTTGAGCCGCGGCGGGCTCCTGAACCACTCCTCGGGCCATCAGCTCGCCCACCTCTTCGGGCGCGTAGTTCAGCACATCGGTCAGGACCTCGACGGTGTGCTGGCCCAGCAGGGGCGCCGGGCGCCGCAATCCGTTGGGGCCGTCTCTCAAGCGCCAGGGGATGCCTGGCACCACCCGGTCCCCGGTGAGCGGGTGGTGGGGCCGTTCGAGCATGCCGATCGCTTCGAAGTGGGCGTCGCCCGTCCACAGCTCGTGTGACGTCACCGACCCGAAGGCAGTCACGCCGGCTGCCTGCAGCTCTTCGGTGATCTGCCGGCGATCTCGCGACTGCGTCCATGCCGAGATGGCGGCGTCGAGCTCGGCTTCGTTCCGCTTGCGATCTGCAGCTGTCGCGAACTCTGGCCGCCGGGCGAGGCCAGGATCGATGACCGCGCACAGCGACTGCCACATGGGTTCGTCGGTGCAGGCGATGGTGACCCATTCGTCGTCGCCGTGAGCCCGGTAGCAGTTGTGCGGCGACCAGATCGGATCGTGGTTGCCGAGGGGAGCGGGCGATCGGCCGTCGGTCACGTACTGCATCCAGCCTTCGCCGACCGTCGCTGCGACGGCTTCTGTCATCGCGACGTCGATCGTGGCCGCGATGCCGCTGTGGCGGCGAGCTGCGAGTGATGCCACCACCGCCCATGCAGCGGTGATACCCGTGCATGGATCGCCGACAGCCACACCGGTCTCGAGCGCCGGACCGTCCTCGTAGCCGTTGGAGGCGTACAGGCCGGCGAACGCCCCGCCCGCGGGCCCGTACGCCACATATTCGGCACAGGGTCCAGTGCTTCCATAGCCGGACAGCGAGGCGATGACGATGTCCGGGTTGATGGCGCGCAGTTGCTCGGCACCGAACCCGAGCCGATCCATGACGCCGACGCCGAAGTTGTCGACCGCTACGTCGCTGATGGCGACGAGCCGTGCAACGACCTCCGCGGCATCGGGGTGCGACAAGTCGATGCCGACACTGCGCTTGTCGGAGTTGTAGAGCTGGAACAGGCCCGAGGTGTCATGTGGCGGCGGCGGGCTGTCGGGCGGGTTCAGCGGCAGCCGCCGGAACATGCACAGATGGTCGGGAGACTCGAGCTTGATGACGTCGGCTCCGAGGTGGGCCAAGATCTGGGTGCAGAACGGACCGGCCCAGATCCAGGTGAAGTCACAGACCCGCACTCCCTCAAGCGGGCGGCGCCCCCGGGTTGCGGCGGAGCTGCTGTTGGTTCCCGTGACGGCTTCGGCATTGCGGACCGGAACCGTGCGGTGCCGCCAGCCTTCTCCCTCGTGGGCGCCGGCGTCGGGTGCTTCGGCAGCCAGACGCCACCACGGCTGATCCATCTGGAACCCCGGCCCCGGCAGCTTCAGCCCGTCGGGGGTTGTGGCGAAGAACCCGCGCTCGGCGAAGTGCTCGTTGGCTTCGAGCTGGGCCATCGTGTTGACCGGTGTCACCGCAACTCGGGCAGCCTGGGCCGCGTGGTAGATCTCGTCGGCCTGCTGATCGGCGAACCATTCCGCCAGATACATGTTGAGGACATCGGCGTTCTGGGTCCGGTCCGGCCCGGTGGCGAACACCTCGAGTGACGCCCATTCGGGCGAGCCCATGAGCTCGACGAAGGCCTCCCACTGGGATTGCTCGGGACAGATGAGCTGCAGCAGCCCATCGGTGCACTGGAAGATCCGCCACGGCACCACCGTGCGGGTGCCGAGCCGGGAGGCCACCACGCCCAGGAACGAGACTGCGGCAGGAGCGACTTCGGTGATCTTGGCTGCTGCTGCGACGGCGGCGAAGTCGATGTGCTCGCCCTGGCCGCTCACGGCGGCTCGCTCGGTGGCCGCAAGGGCCACGATCGCGGCCACGCTGGCCACGTTGATGTTGGCGTGATGGCCCGGCGCTTTCAGGGGCGGCAGGTCGGGATCAGTGGCACCGCCCGGTGACAGATTCCCCCAGCTGGATGCGTGGATGACGTTGATCTCGGCGGCGTCATAGTGCGCATATGGCCCGGTGAGTCCGAACGAAGTGAAGGCAAGCACGACAAGCTGGCTGTTCTGCTGCGTCAGATCCGGCAGGTCGCGGCGATCGTGGATCACCATGTCGGCACCGCGGATCAGCTCATCGCTCAGTGATCGGACAGACCGCTTGTTGGAATTCAGCCATCGGTGAACATCGTGGGGCCGCAACCGGACCGCGTCGTTGCCGTTCTCGACGCGTATGACGTCGGCGCCCAGGTCGGCATAGAGCTTCGCCGCCCAGGCGATTCCCACACCGCCGGCAAGCTCCAGCACCCGCACATGAGACAATCCGGCTTCGGAAGCCGTGGGCGTTGGGCGTCGGGACGGCATAGGCGCTTCTTCGGCCATGACTGCCCCCGTTCGTCGCGCGGCGATCGTAGGCGCGAGCGGCTGCGCCCCGGGCAGCAGTGCGAACGCCTAAATCCCTCCAGCGGCTGCGAAGTAGCGTGCGGGGGCTTATGGGGAGACGGCGGTGAACGGCGAGTGGCGCCGTGCGCTGCTCTATCTCGGCGGTTCGATGGGGCCGCTCGGCACCTTCGTGATGCTGCCGATGATCCCCGAGCTGCGCACGACCTACTCGGTCACGACCGCTCAGATCGGGTGGGCGCTGTGGTGCTACCTGCTGCCGTTCGCAGGCCTGTTGCTGGTGTCGGGCACGATTGCCGACCGCTGGGGCCGATCCCGGATACTCCGTCCGGCGATCGCCCTGTACGCCGTCGCGACGGCGGCATGTGCCATCGCCCCGTCATACCTGTGGTTCCTGGTGGCTCGTGTCGCGCAAGGCTCGATGAACGCGTTCATCACCCCGCTGCTGCTGGCAGCGCTGACCGAGGCGGTGGCCGCATCGGGCGTGGGCCGGATCGTGGGCCGCTATGCCGCCGGTCAGGCGCTCGGCCAGCTGACGGCTCCGATACTGGGCGGCCTGAGCGCCGATGTGAACTGGCGGCTGGCGTTCCTGGCGACGGCCGTCGTCGGTGCCGCCATTGCCCTGCTGATGCCGAACCCCGCCGACGCAGGAACCAGCGCTGCCGGCACGACCCAGACGCTCGGCGCACGTCCCCGCATGCGTACATTGCTGCGCCGCCCGGTGCTGCTGCTGGCAGCCACCGCGCTGCTGAGCGCCCTCGGACCCATCGGGGCGCGGGTGCTCGTGGGCCTGAGCAGTCGCGACGTCATCGGGTTGACGGGATCCAGGACCGGCCTGCTGCTGTTCGCAGGCGGGGTGGCCGGCATGGCAGCAGCGCCGCTGTGGGGGATCGTGCTGGATCGCTGGGGCGGGCGCCAGGCCGCCACCGTGGCCATCGCCGTCTGCTCGGGACTGGTCGCCATGCTGCCGGTTGCCCGATCGGCCTGGACGCTGGCGGCCATCTGGCTTGTCGCAGGCGCCGCGACGCAGACCGTCGTGGTCAGCTTTCAGTCGCTGGCCTCGGTGGCTGCGCCTGACAACCGGGGGGGTGCGCTGTCGTTCACCCTGTCCCACCGCTTCGTCGGCCACGCCATCGGCTCGGTGGTCTGGCTGCCCCTCTTCACGGTCAGCCCGACTGCCACCTACCTCGCCTCGGCCGGAATCGGCGTTGCAGCCCTGATCGCCGTGCTGGCGAGCGGGCTCAACACCACCGAGCCGCGCTGAACCTGCCCCCAGGCGCCGCCACGCGGCATGGATGTCGCTAGTGCTCTTGCAGGTGCCGCCAGACCCGTTCGGGCGTACAGGGCAGCTCGACGTGGCGCACACCGAGATGCGACAGCGCATCCACCACGGCGTTGTGCACTGCCGGTGTGGCCCCGATGGTGCCCGACTCGCCGATCCCCTTCGCGCCGAGCGGGTTGCGATCGGTCGGGGTCTCGAGCGGGATCCGCTCGAAGCTCGGCAGCTCCGCGGCTGATGCGATGGCGTAGTCCATGAAGTTGCCGGTCAGCGGGTTGCCGTCCTCGTCATAGACGAACACCTCGCCGAGCGCATGGGCGATCCCCGACGCAACCCCGCCGTGCACCTGGCCTTCCACGATCATCGGGTTCACGATCACGCCGGCGTCGTCGCAGGTCACATGGCGCAGCGGCGTGACCTGGCCGGTGTCGCTGTCGACCTCTACGACCGAGAGCTGCACGCCGAAGGGGAACGTGGCGGCCGGCGGCTGGAAATCGCTCTCAGCGTGCAGCTCGCCGCCTTCGGAGCGGATGACATGAGCAGCGATCTGAGCCCAGTCGAGTGACCGGGCGGGGGTGCCGACCACGGCGAACGTGCCCGCGTCGACGTCCAGCACGATGTCGGCGGGATCGGCCTCGAGCATCGTCGCGGCCGCCTCCCTGGCCTGCTCGACCACAGCCTGCGCTGCTTCGAAGACTGCCACCCCGCCCGTCTGCAGCGAGCGGGAGCCGCCGGTGCCGCCGCCACGCTTGACCTCGTCGGTGTCGCCGTGGCGTACCTCGATCTTCTCGAACGCAATGCCGGTGAGGTCGCTCGCGATCTGGGCGTATGCCGTGTGGTGGCCCTGGCCGTGATTGGACGAGCCGGTGAGCACCAGCGCCGATCCGTCGTCGCGGACTTCCAGGCTGCCGAACTCCGGCGCGCCCATCGGGTTCGAGATCTCCACGTACGCGCTCCAGCCCAGTCCGAGCAGCCTCGGCGAGCCCGCTGAGCGGCGCCGCTCCTGCTCGGCCCGCAGGCCGGCATAGTCCGCGGCCTCCATCACGGCGTCGAGGGCCTTGGCGTACTCGCCCGAGTCCATGTCCGCGCCGGTCGGTGTCGTGAACGGGAACGCCTCAGGAGGGATGAAGTTGCGGCGGCGCAGCTCGCCCGGGTCCATCTCGATCTCCGCCGCGAACAGGTCCATCATCCGCTCGATCGCCAGCGCCGCCTCCGGGCGCCCAGCGCCCCGGTACGCGCCCACCGGGGCAGTGTTCGTCGTGACCGAGTTCGTGGAGACCGCCACGTTCGGGATGTCGTAGACGCCGGTCGCCATGATGCGGACGAACATCGGCAGTACCGAACCGACCATCGGGTAGGCGCCGGCGTCTTGCAGCGCATCCACCTCGTATGCCGTCACGTCGCCGTCTCGGGTGCCCCCGAGGCGTGCGGCATACGAGATTGCCCGAGCGTGCGTGAAGCCGATCATGGCCTCCGAACGTGTCTCGGCCCAGCGCACCGGCCGTCCGAGACGGCAGGTCAGGCGGGCAATCACGAAATCCTCGACGTACTGGGCGTTCTTGGCCCCGAATCCACCGCCCACATCGGGCGTGATGACGTGCACCTGGCTGGGCTCCAGCCCGCAGAAGGCAGAGATGGTGTCGCGGGTCTGATGCGGGAACTGGGTGCATGCCCAGTAGGTGAGCCGCTGTGCGCCGGCGTCCCACGAGGCAAGGGCCGTGCGAGGCTCGAGCGGGGCCGCAGTCATCCGGGGGTTGTCAAACGCCAGCTCGACAACGACCTCGCAGTCGGCGAAGGGATCCTGCCCGTTCTGCTGGCTCGGCGGGATGGCGAACACCGTGTTGGTCTCGGCTTCGGGGAACAGCAGACGGTCATTGAGCGCGGCCTCGGCGGTGTCCAGCAGAGCGTCAAGCGGTTCGTAGTCGGCATACACCAGCTCGGCGGCGTCGGTCGCCTGGGACTGCGACTCGGCGACCACCACGGCGTACGGCTCGCCCACATACCGCACCCGATCTGTCGCCAGCGGGGAGCGCAGCATCTGCTGATTGAGCATGGGCATGCGAGGCGGATCGGCGCTGAGCTCGAGATCGGCTGCGGTGAAGGCGCCCACCACGCCAGGCATCTGCCGTGCTTCGTCGAGCTGGATGGCCGTGATGTCGGCGTGGGCCATCGTCGATCGGACGAACACTGCGTGCAGTGCGCCTTCGCATTCGATGTCATCGACGTACGTGCCGCCGATGGTGAGGAGTTCTGGGTCTTCCTTCCGCTCCACGCGGGTGCCGAGCATGCTCATGGGCAGGGGGATCCTCCGGTTGGCGACGGCCGGAGGGTAATCAGCGCTGACCGGTCAAAGGGCGATCGGGCCCCTAGGCCGGGTCGACCCAGAGGTAGGCGAACTCGGTGCCTCGAGGCTCCACCGAGACGCGCACGGGCCGCCCGAGGCCGGCCTCGCCTGGACCCGCATCGCGCAGTGAGCCGACAATGCGAGGGCCCTCGTCGAGCTCCACCACTGCGGTGATGTACGGCAGCTCGTCGGCCCAACCGCGATCGATGGTGAAGTGGTTCACCGCCATCGAGTAGATGCGGCCGCTGCCGGCAACGGGCGCGAAGTCGTAGCTGCGGCTGTGGCACGACGGGCAGTACCAGCGCGGGGGGTGACGGAACAGCGCGCAGTCGGTGCACCGCTGGATGCACAGCGTCCCTGCTTCCAGGCAGGCCAGGTGGAATTCGAGATTCAGGCCCTCCGGCTTGGGCACGTATTTGCGGGCCGGCTTGGCTGTGTTCATTGGATTGGGTTCATCGGATCGGGTTCATCGCGGCCGGTCCTCAGCCTCGGGCAAGCACGGCGATGCTGCCGTCGCCGAGGTCTCCGTAGCCGGTCACGACGCCCAGCTCGGCGCCGCGCACCTGTGCGTCGCCGGCATCGTGACGCAGCTGGCGTGTCGCTTCCACCACGTGGTTGAGACCCCAGGCGTGACCTTGGGACAGCAAGCCGCCGTGGGTGTTCATCGGGTAGCGGCCTGCGAGCGAGATGTTCCCGTCGGCCACGAATTCCTTGGCGCCGCCCTTCGGGCACATGCCGATGGCTTCGAGCTCCATCATCACGACGTAGGTGAAGCAGTCGTAGATCTGCAGGAAATCCATGTCGGCCGGCTGGACGCCCGCCATCGCGAACGCCCGCGGCGCAGCCGAGTCCAGGCCGAGCTTCAGCATGTCGGGCCGGTTGGTGATCTCATCGGCGGGGTAGGGGTGCCCCTCGGCGCCGCCCAGCCACAGCACCGGTGCATGGGGCAGGTCCTTGGCTCGTTCGGGCGAGGTCAGCACCACCGCGGCCGCGCAGTCGGTCTCCAGGCAGCAGTCGAACTTCCGCATCGGCTCGGTGATGAGCGGCGAGGCCAGGTAGTCGTCCATGGTCATCGGCCGACCGCCCATCAGCGCCTTGTCGTTGAGGTGCGCGTGCTCGCGGCAGGTCAGCGCGACCTGGGCTGCGTCGGTGGGCTCCACGCCGTACAGGTCGACATAGCGCTGGATGTACATCGAGTACCACTGCACCGCCGAGCGCACGCCGTAGGGCGCGTAGAAGTTGCGGCTCACATCCACGAACGGGCCGGCTTCCATGCGGCGTTTCGTGGGCCGGGCATCGGGCCGGGGCCGCATTGCCGAGTAGCCGTTCCAGCCCACGGTGACGACGACGTTGGTGGCGATGCCCGCGGCGATCGCCATGGTCGCCGACTGCAGCGCTGCCACGGGGCTTGCGCCGCCCATGTGAACAGTGACGGCGTAGCGGATGTCGTCTGCGCCGAGGTTGGCGGCGATCTCCTCGGACGAGATGAATCCCGGGGGCGGCAGGATGCCGTCGATCTCGCTGGGGTCCAGCCCGGCGTCGGCGATGGCGGCCATGGTCGCTTCCAGCACCAGCTCGGGCACGCTCAGCGAGGTGCCGCGCATGTAGTCGGTCTCGGCGACTCCCACGATGGCAGCGGCGCCTGAGATGTCCACGATTCACCTCACCGGAATGGGGAACTCGCCTGTGCGCGCTCAGCGGCGCACGCTGATCGGCAGCGGCGCTAGGCGGTGCCTGCCAGCTCGCGCTCGGTGCTGAAGGCGACTTCCTGGTAGTCGCCGTCGGCGACCTCGTCGATGCGGCGCTTGTACTTGGGAGCGCCGCCGTTGTACACGAAGTAGCGGATCGTGCCCGCTTCGTGCCCGTCGATGTTGGAGTTGTACCCGGTGAACCAGCCCTGCGCCTTGCGCATCAGCATCATGCTGTACATGTCGATGACGTGGTCGGTCCATTCCCGCTCGGCCTCGGCGTCTGCCTCGAAGCGGGTGTAGCCGTTCTTCCAGACGAAGTCCATGAGACCGGTGACCCACTCGACGCCGATCTCGATGCCGCGGGGGTAGTTGGTGGAGGCTGAGCCGCTCTGCGGGCCGGCAATCGTCAGCAGGTTGGGGAAGCCGTTGACCATCATGCCGAGGAACGTGACCGGGCCGTCGGACCACTTGTCGGCCAGCTTCTGGCCGCCGGTGCCTCGGAAGTCGATGCGGTCGAAGGCACCGGTCATGGCGTCGAAACCGGTCGCGTACACGATCAGGTCAAACTCGTAGTGCTGATCGGTGGTCTGGATGCCGGTGGGCGTGATCCGTTCGATCGGCGTCTCCTGCAGATCGACGAGCGACACGTTCGGCCGGTTGTACGTCTCGTAGTAGCTCGTCTCGAGCGGCACCCGCTGCACGCCGAAGCCGTGGTCTTTCGGGATGAGCTTCTCGGCCACGACGGGGTCGTCGACCCGCTCGCGGATCTTGTCGGCGATGAACGCCGAGAGCTCGGCGTTGGCCTCCTCGTCGAAGAAGATCTCGCGG
Organism: Candidatus Poriferisodalis sp.; assembly: GCF_965208925.1. Classification (GTDB taxonomy): domain Bacteria; phylum Actinomycetota; class Acidimicrobiia; order Acidimicrobiales; family Poriferisodalaceae; genus Poriferisodalis. The sequence goes on from NZ_OZ242364.1 coordinate 1,569,187, forward strand.
TAGTTGGCCATCCAGATTCCGAAGCCGGGCTGGCCGTACAGCTTCTCCCACTGTGCACGGCGCTCTTCGGCGGAGACGTTGTTGAATCCGCTGCGGATCGGCTCATGCACGAAGCCGCCCGGGGTGCGAGCGCATTGGGCGAAGATCTCGTCGTAGCGAGCGCGGATGCCGTCCATCTCCTCGGGAGAGATCTCGCTGTTGTGCAGCGGCGCGCACCAGTTGGGCCGCCGCTGGAACACCGTCAGGTGCTCGGCCTGCTCGCCGATGGCGGCGATGGCCTGCACGCCGGTGGCGCCGGTGCCGATCACGGCAACGCGCTTGCCCTTGATCTCGACCGGCTCGGCGGGCCAGTGGTAGGTGTGGAACGAGGGACCCTCGAACACATCGGTGCCGTCGGCCTCGACGCCCTCAATGCGGGGGTAGGTGGGTGCGGACAGCAGACCCAGCGCGGTCAGCAGGAAGCGGCAGCTCAGATCGCGGCCGTCAGTCAGGTGCAGCCGCCACTTGCCCGCCTCGTCGTCGAAGTGGGCCGACTCGACGGTGCAGTTGAACTGCATGTACTGGCGCAGGTCGAACTTCTCGGCCACATAGTTCAGGTAGCGCAGATTCTCGGGCTGGCCCGAGAAGTGCTCCTTCCAGTGCCACTCGTCGAGCAGCTCCTCGGAGAACGAGTAGCCGTAGCTGTAGCTCTCCGAGTCGAAGCGGCAGCCGGGGTAGCGGTTCCAGAACCAGGTGCCGCCGAGGTCGCTGCCCATCTCGAGCACCGTTGCGTGCACGCCGCGCTCGGCCAGCCGGTACATCTGGTAGATGCCGGCCACGCCGGCGCCGATGATGATGACCTCGTAGTCGTTCGTGCCCCCGGCGCTGCCGTTCGAGGTGCCGTCGGTCGCTGCAGCTGCCATGTCTGGTCCCCCCAAGTGATCTGCCTCCCACAATAGTCGAACGGGCATTAGGAAATTTCGTGCCGGCATGGCGCCGACCGGTCGGCGTGGCCCGCCTGGCCCTAGTCTCCGGCAATGGCTCAACCCCTGCGATTCGGCGTCGTTCACGACTTGCGCAGCCCGCCCGGCAGCGACGTGCCGCTGGTCGAGATGTATGCGCAGGCGCTCGACCAGCTCGAGATGGCCGACGAACTGGGCTTCGAGCTGGCGTGGTTCACCGAGCACCACTTCCTCGACGACGGCCACCTGCCCAACTTCGTGCCCATGGCGGGTGCGGTGGCGGCGCGTACGTCCCGGATTCGCATCTCCACCGACATCCTGCTGGCGCCGTTCGTCCACCCGATCCGTCTTGCCGAAGACCTTGCCGTGCTCGACAACATCTCTGGCGGGCGCATCGAGCTCGGCATCGGCATGGGCTACGCGGCACACGAGTTCCGGGGGTTCGGCATTCCCCAGTCGCGCCGGGTGTCGCTCACCGAGGAGCTGGTGCAGATTTTGCAGCTGGCCTGGCAGGGCGAACCGTTCAGCTTCGAAGGCAAGCGTTGGCGCTTCGACGATCTGCTGGTGACCCCTGCGCCGGTGCAGCCGGGCGGGCCGCCGCTGTGGATCGCAGGCATGAGCCGCAATGCCGCCCTGCGGGCCGCCCGGTTCGACACACACCTGCTGCCCCAGGGTGCACCCGGCATCGTGCTCGAGCCCTGGCGGGACGAGCTGCGGGCGACCGGGCGTGATCCCGGCGACTACCGGGTGGGCATCATCCGCTCGGTGTTCGTGACCGACGACCGCGAGGGCGCCTGGCAGCAGATCCGGGCCGCGGAGCGCTACCGGGCGGGCGTGTACGCCCGGCTCTTCGACGAGACACCCGACGAGTTCACGGCGTTCGACCCGTCGAAGGGCGCGATTCCCCAAGGCTGGATCGTCGGCGACGAGGACCACTGCGCGGCCGAGCTGACTGCGTTCATCGGGCAGTACGGCGTCACCGATGTGTGCACGTGGGGCGGCCCGCCCGGCCTGCAGCCCTCAATCATGAACGATTCGCTGGAGCGTCTGGCTCGAAGTGTCATCCCGCGAGTGCGCGCTGCCGTCGAGGGCGCTGCTCCCGGCAGCTGATCAGCGGCTGGCGTTGTCGACGAGCCAGCGGAAGCAGGGATCGACGAGTGCCTCGGCCATGAGTTCGGGATGCCATTGCACGGCCAGGATCGGCAGCTCCGCATGCTCGATGCCCTCGATGATCCCGTCGGGGGAGTGGGCTGTAGCGATGTAGCCGTCGCCGAGTTCATCCACTGCTTGGTGATGCAGTGAGTTCACCGCCACCTCTGGGCCGTACATCTCGCGCAGCTGGCTGCCTTCGACGGTGATGACGGTGTGGGGCGTGGCGTCGGGCGGCCCGTCGGTGGCTGCGTGCTCGGGCAGGTGCTGGTGCAGGGTGCCTCCGGCGGCGATGTTGATGAGCTGCGGCCCGCGGCAGATGCCCAGCACCGGCAAGCCGCTGTTGACAGCGGCGTCGAGCAGCGCAATCTCGAACGCATCGCGCAGCGGAACGCTGTCGTCGGCGACGGATGGATTGCTCTGTTCGGCGCCGCTGCGAGCGAGCATCGGAACCATGTCGACGACGCTGCTGCTGTCGTTGTCGAATCCGGCGGCGCGCTCGGCGAACGGGTCGATGCCGTCGTACACCTGCTCGTGCAGGCGATCGGCGTACAGGCAGGCGGCCACGTCTTCGCCGCCGGTGAGCAGCACGCCGTCGAGGCGAGGCACCACCTCGGCCGGGTCGGCGTCGAGCGGCACATGCACCGCGACGGCCCCCGCGGCGTGGACCGCTTGGGCGTAGTGAGCGATGTACAGATCCACCTCGACGTCGACGAACACCGGCGGGAAGCCCCGGATGCGTGCGCCGGCGCGACGCCGTCCCGACAGTCCGATCAGCGGCTTGGGCACCGGGCCACCCTAGATGCGCGGATTCGTCCGTCCTCTGACGGGCTGCGCGTGAGCGGTTGCAAGTACGGTCGCGCGCATGGTGGTACAGCGCTCGGGCCGCCGCGGATCCGATGAGCCTCGAACGCGATGGTGGCTGGTCGCGGCCGTCGCTGGCGTACTGCTCATTGCTGCTGCCGCGGTCAGTTCGCTGTTGGGAACAAATGAGGCCGCCGACGACGCCGAGTCGGCAGCAGAGGTCCCCGAGACGAGTGCAGATGCGGTTGCGCCCGAGGAGGATGCCGCGCCGCTGACGACCGCTGCCGCTGCCGAGGCGCCGGCGGATTCGGAGCCGTCTGCATCGGGCGACGAGCCAACCGAGGCCGGCGACGAGTCCGGCACAGAGCTGTCGGAGGCCTTCGGCGAACCGGAGCATCCAGTGTCGGGCGTGGAGCCGTACATCCCCAGCAGGGTCCGGCTCGACGAACCCGGCCCCCCCGCCGAGGTCTGCAGGGGAGTGCTTCCCGCTCAGCGGGTGCAGCTCCCCCTGCGCTTCGCCAGCACCAAGCCCGAAGGCGTCGATCACCTGTCGTGGTCGCCCGACTGCCGGCGCATGGTGTTCCGGGTCGGCAGCACTCTGTGGGTTGCCAACGGTGACGGAACGAGCGATATGCCCTTCCTCACGGCCCAGTACGGCCTGAATGCGCCGGTGTGGTCGCCTGACAGCCAGTGGATTGCGTTCTCGCAGGGCGCGATCGTGGAGGGAGAGCGGGCCAGCCACATCTTCATGATCCTGCCGAATGGCTTGGGCCTCGCTCAGGTCACGCACGGAAACGTGTTGGATCACGACCCCGCGTGGTCTCCCGACGAGGGCCGCATTGCGTTCGCCCGCCGACTGCGCGTGAGCGAGGCCGACGGCAGCACCCGCTTCGAGCACCGCATCGTCGTGGTGGACCTGTCGGACGGCACCGAGCAGGTGATCTCGGCCAGTGCCGAAAGCTTGTCGGCGCCATCGTGGTCTCCCGACGGCCAGGCCATCGCCTACCGGATCGGCGGTGAACTGGGCATGGTGCGGCTCGACGACCTGTCCGGCTCAGTGCTGTTGGATGGCGTTGTCGACAGCCGCGGTTCGTGGTCAGGCGACGGATCGGCAATCGCAGCGATAAGCGAGTGGTCAGCGGACCGCGCAACCGTTGCCGTCCGTGTGCTGCGCGATCCGGGCAGCACCGAGGAGTACACGGTCGCCGTGGACGGGGGTGCGCAGACCGCTGCAGGCAGCACGCCGACTCTGCGCTGGAGCGAATACGGCGAACACCTGCTGTTTCACGCAATCGACCCGCGCGGCAGCCATTGGATCTATCGCCTCGCCGTCCCACCAGCCGGTGGCTAGCGCCGATAACCGCTCAACCCCGCCGCTACCGAGTCCGGTCCGGCGCGTTCGCATCGGTCGTGTCACAAGGCACCGGTATGGTCGCGCCGATGAGTGAGCGGGCTCCGAGTCGCGGTGGCGGTACCGACGGCAGCGAGCTGTTCATCGTGGACAATTCGGTGTCCGGCTGGACCGGGCTGGAGTACCTGCGGCAGTGGTGTGAGATTTCGCACCGCTTCGACATAGCGACCGGGTTCTTCGAAATCGGCTCGCTGCTGGAGTTGGACGGGCGTTGGCAGCAGCTCGACAAGATCCGCATTCTCATGGGCGACGAGGTCTCGCTGCGCACCAAGCAGGCATTCTCGACAGCACTCACCGAGCGCGTTGGGCGTTTGGACGGGAGTTTGGAAGGCGAGAAGGGCCGGAACCCGTTCTTGAACGGCGTCGCGGCCATTGTCGATGCTCTGAAGAGCGGCCAGATCGAGTGCCGCGTGTTCCGCAAGTCGAAGTTCCATGCGAAGGCCTACATCACACACTCCAAGCTTGAGGTGGTGGGAGCCAGGGCGCTGGTGGGTTCAAGCAACTTCACTCGTCCGGGCCTGACGCAGAACACGGAGCTCAACATCCAAGTGCAGGTCGGCGCCGAGGTTGCGCAGCTGCAGGGCTGGTTCGATGAGCACTGGGACCGCGCAGAGCCAGTCACCGACGAGGTGTTGCAGACCATCACTCGCCACACTGCCGAGCTGACACCGTTCATCGTGTACGCCAAGGCGCTGCACGAGTACTTCCGGGGCCACGAGCTTCCAGGAGGCGAGTGGGATCGAACCGAATCCAAGGTGTTCGACCAGCTCGACCAGTATCAGCGTGAGGCCTATTGGTCGCTCATGAAGATCGCTCGCCAGCACGGCGGGGCCTTCCTTTGCGATGGCGTCGGATTGGGCAAGACCTTCGTCGGTCTCATGCTCATTGAGCGTCTCGTGCTGCGCGAGAGCAAGCGGGTTGTGCTGTTCGCTCCGAAGGCCGCCGTCGAGGGCGTCTGGATACCGCATCTTCGCCAGTGGCTTGGTCACATCGGTGGTGCTGGCGGGGGTACCGACTTTTCCAACCTCGCGGTTTTTGCTCACACCGACCTCAGCCGTGGTGGCGACTACCCCGAACGGTTTGAGCGGATCGCTGGGCTGGCCGATGCCGTCGTGATTGATGAGGCTCACCACTTCCGGAACCGCGGCCGTCAGGGGGTGTACGAAGGCCCAGGAGGCGAGGACACCCGCTCGCGCTACTGGCGGCTATTCGATCTCGTGCACGGCGCGCATGGCTCTCGTGCCGGGGAGCGCAGCGATTCTCACCGGTACAAGCAGCTGTTCATGCTCACAGCGACGCCGATCAACAACCGCGTCACTGACCTTCGCCACATGATCGAGCTGTTCACCGCCGGGGACGACAGGTACTTTGCACAGACGCTGGGGATCAACAACCTGACGACGCACTTCCGAAACGTTGAACGCGCTCTCGAAGGAACTTCCGGCGGCGCTGATGGCGGGCAGCCGATGCTGTTCGAGCTCGCTGACGAGAGCATCGGCCATATCGGAACAGGTGCGATCTCGCGTGAGCTGGTCGTGCAGCGCAGCCGCGCGTACGCCAAGCGAAGCCAGATCGCACAGGGCGCTGACACAGCGATGTTCCCTCGTCGGCAGGAACCCCAGGTCGCCGACTACTCGATCCGCAAGTCGTACGGCGAAGTGCTCGATATGTTCGAGGAAGCCTTCAAGCGCGAGAATCCGCTGTTCACGCTGCCGATCTATTACCCGTTGCACTACTACATCGGCGACAGTGCTGACATCAATCCTCTCGACGAGAACCGTCAGAAGCAGGTCGTCGGCCTCATCAGGTCGATGTTCCTCAAGCGCTTCGAGAGCAGCGTCTTCGCATTCCATCTCTCGCTCGACATGCTCATGCGGAAGCTCTTGGCCTTCGCTCGTGCGAACGTCGAGACGACGCGTGAGCGCGCCGAGCTCGATCAATGGACTTACGACAACGCCGAGATCATCGGCTTCCGTCCCGAGCAGCAGCTTGGACTAGATGTCGACGACGACGAGTTCGACGGCGATGGTGACACTGATGACATCGTTCCTCCCGAGTGGGAGGAGGCGGCTGAGAAACTGAACCGCGACGATTACGACGTCTCGGCAATCCTGGTTGAGGTTCGGCACGACCTGAATCGCATCGCCGGATTCTTGGCCAAGACGAAGGAGTTCAAGCCGAGCGACGACGACAAGCTGCGCCGACTCATCGAATTGCTGAAGAGCGATGAGGTGCGAGGTCGCAAGGTGCTCGTGTTCACCGAGTTTGCCCACACGGCCCGGTATCTGGCGAAGCACCTGCGCGAGGCCGGTATCGCAGGGCTCGCGCAGCTCGATGGTGGCTCGTCAGCCCGGCGTGCTTCGGCAATACGCCGATTCGCGCCCTACTACAACGGCATCTCTCCGACCGACTTGGAATCAGGCGAGGAGATAACCGTCCTTGTATCGACCGATGTCTTGTCGGAGGGCCTGAACCTGCAGGACGCGACCCTGCTGATCAATTACGACATCCATTGGAACCCGGTGCGGCTCATGCAACGCATCGGACGAGTCGACCGCCGCATGAACCCAACCATCGAAGATCAGATCAAGGCTGACAACCCCGCCGCAGCGTCCGAGCGCGGGGAGGTGAAGTTCTGGAACTTCCTGCCGCCCGATGACCTTGACCGGATTCTTCGGCTGTATGGGCGCGTCAGCGGTAAGACACTGCTGATCTCGCGCACGTTCGGGATCGAGGGCCGAAAGTTGTTGAAACCTGAAGACGACTACGAGGCACTCAAGGAGTTCAACGCCGGTTACGAGGGCGAGGTGACGTCGATTGAGCAGATGCACTTGGAGTACCAAGACCTGCTCCGCGATCACGCCGGCCTCGCCGAGCGACTTGAGGCGCTGCCGGGCGCTGCTTTCTCCGGTCGAGATAGCGAAGCCCACTACCCGGCTTGGCGTTCGCGAGACCCGAAGCTGCCGGGGACCTCGGCTCTTGCCGAAGATGATGTCGACGAAGGCGTGCGTGGTGTGTTCCTGTGCTACACGCTTCCGGCGCTGGACACCGAGACAGGCACATTCACCCTCGAAGCTGGCTCAACCCGCTGGTATCTCTACAACGCCGACGCCGATGTGATTCACGAGGCAGACGATGACATCGGTGACATCGCGCAGCACATTCGGTCGACGCCGAAGACTCTCCGCCGTACCGATTTCGATCCGGCCGATCTGGTCAAGGTACGAGATCGGGTGCTCGCGCACATTGCGAACGGTTACGAGCGGGTGGCTCAGGTCCCGGCCGATGCGCCACGTCCACGCCTCGACTGCTGGATGGAGCTGAACTGATGGCGCAACCACGGCCCACACTGAGCGGCTCGGTGCTGCGGCGCATCCGCACCCAGTCCGATCTGTTCGAGTACTTGGGGGAGGAGCTCGGCTGGCCACTCGATGTCGCAGACATGGATGAGGAGCATCTGACTTGGGAGTGGCTGCCGGAGGAGGTCGGCATCGACCCGGCTGAGATGTCGAGCCTGCGACGGCTGCGCCAGTTGCGACCGCTGAGTGCTGATCAGCCGTGGGGCATCTTCTTCGTCGAATTCGATCGCGAACGGCTGCCCGTTACTCAGTTCCGGCGGGTGGCCCAAGCGTTTGCTCGCCGACGGAGCCAACGGGCGCCGGGTGACAACCGACCGCGTTGGGATGCAGAGAATTTGCTGTTCGTGGTGACCACCGGGGGCGACCAGACAGTGCAGCTGCATCTGCTGGCCCTGTGGAACCGCGATGGGCGCGCAGATGAGATCCGCTCTTTGGCGTGGCGACCCCGTCAAGGCAGCGACCGTCACCTTGCGCGGCTCCATCATGAACTGCTGCCACGCTTGGCATGGCCTGCCGACGATCAGGCAGTCGCCGACGCATGGGCCGCTCAGTGGCGGGAGGCGTTCAAGCTGCCTCACGGCGCGGTCATCTCGACTGCTTCCCGACTGGCTGAGCAGATGGCTGCCTGTGCCAGGGACCTTCGCGAGCAGATCGATGAAGCACTGGCTGCGGAAGAGGGAGCGGGCCCGTTCACAGCCATGCTCGAAACCGTCCGTTCGCAGCTGATCGCCGACGTGGACTCGGCCCGTTTCGCTGACATGTGTGCGCAGACGCTCGTCTACGGATTGCTGTCGAGCCGAGTCACCTCGCCGGAAGACTTCGGAACGTCGCCCGTTTACTCCGCTGTGCCGTTGTCCAATCCGTTCTTAGAGGCGTTCTTCGAACAGGTCCACGATGAGGCCAGCGTGCTCGACCTTGCCGGCAGCGGCCTTGACCAGCTCATCGCCGATCTTCGTGTCAGCAACGTCGAAGCGATCCTCGACCAGTTCGGCACGACTGCGAAGGGCGGCGACCCAGTCATCCACTTCTACGAAGAGTTCCTGAAGCAGTACGACCGCAAGATGCGCGCCGACGCCGGTGCGTTCTATACGCCTCAGCCGGTGGTCGATTTCATGGTGCGGGCCGTGGACGAGGTGCTGCGCCAACGATTCGGTCTCGCAATGGGCGTGGCCGACTCCTCCAGTTGGGCCGAGACTGCGGCGCGCAATGGCTTCGACGTCCCCGGCGAAGTGTCGGCAGATCAGCCGTTCGTGACCATGATCGATCCGGCCACTGGCACTGGCACATTCCTCGTGGCTTGGCTACGCCAAGCCCGCGAATCGTTCCTGTCGGGCGGCGGCAGCGAGAACGAATGGCCAGAACACTTGCGCCGCCACGTGCTGCCGCAGATGCATGGCTTCGAGCTGATGCTTGGCCCCTATGCGATCGCGCATCTCAAGGTGGCCTTGGAGCTTCACACTCACGGCATCGCTGATGCGGAAGTCAGTGTGCTGCTTACCGATTCTCTTGAGCATCAGGCAACCCAAGGCCAATTTGGCACGATGGCTGACCCAATCTCCGTCGAGGGTGCCGCGGCAGCGGATCTCAAGGCGCGGAAGTGCTTTACGGTCGTGATTGGCAATCCGCCGTATGACCGCGAACAGCGGGCCCTTGGCGACACTGGCAAGCGCAAGGGCGGTGTCGTCCGCTTTGAGACCCCCGGCGTTGAGGGTTCGCCTCTGTTGCGAGCAGTCACGGAACCAATGAGTCAAGCAGGGCTGGGTATCCACCTCAAGGCTGTGTACAACGATTACGTCTACTTCTGGCGCTGGGCCGTGTGGCAGGCGACTGAACTGCCGCCAGGCCCGGGCATCGTGGCGTTCATTACGGCGTCGTCGTATCTCGAGGGAGTTTCGATGGGCGGCGTGCGGCACCTGCTGCGTGAGACGTTCGATGAGCTGTGGATCATCGACCTCGGCGGCGATCTGAGGGGCGCACACAAAGATGGAAACGTCTTCGACATTCAGACACCGGTCGCCATCGCTGTTGGTATCCGTACTGGCGATACGTCCACCGGTAGCTGCGTAGTGCGCTTCTGCCGCATCGAAGGCAGTCGGGCCGACAAGTTCGCGAGTCTGGAACGGATGAAGCTGGATGGAGGCTTGCAACTCGTAGCCGGCGAACGCTTGGAGCGTTTCGTGCCCGTGAGTGCGCACGAGTATCACGAGTGGCCGGAGATCACCGACTTGTTCCCCTGGAGTCACTCCGGATGCCAGCTCAAGCGCACATGGCCCATCGCAGAGTCAGCGAGTGTCTTGCGGCGCCGTTGGCGTGCTCTTGCTGAAGCGGTACCACGACGGCGTGGTGATCTGCTGAAAGAGACGCGTGATCGTAAGGCAGCCTCGAGGGTGCGCCCACTGCGGGGCGGATCAGTCCGGCTTCCCTCGCTGAAGAGCCTTGATCGTGAGGCGGAACCCGAGACCCTCGCTCGGTACGGCTACCGCAGCTTCGACCGGCAGTGGGTCATAGCGGACAACCGCGTCGCCGATTTTCCGCGCCCCCAACTCTGGCGAACGATGGGGCCAGATCAGGTTGTGCTCTCGACCATAACTTCGTCAATCCCTCTGGGCCGAGGCCCAGTTCTGATCGCTGGCGCAGAAGTCCCGGATGTTCACGCATTCAGGGGTTCCTACGGCGATGGCAGCATGATGCCGCTGTATCGCGATGCAGAATCAGAAACAGCCAATGTCACAAGAGGGGTTCTGGCAACTGTCGGCGATGCACTTGGTGAGACTCCGACGGCTGAGGACCTCATGGCCTACGTCTACGGTCTCGGCGGCACGGCGGCGTTCAGCGAGCGATACGGCGACCAGCTTGCTGAAGTTGCTGGACCCGTGCACATTCCGATGACAAGCGATCTGGCCCTGTTCAATGAGGCCGTCGCCTTCGGGCGTGATCTCCTGTGGTGGCACACCTGGGGTGAACGATTCGCCCCCAACAAGAACGCCAGGCTGCCCGAAAGCCGAGCTGTCGAAGTCGTGACCATCAGCGGTATGCCGGAGGGCTTCGACTACGACCTCGAGAGCGAGGAGCTTCTTGTCGGCAATGGCGTTTTCGCTCCGGTTGGCCCCGAAGTCTGGGACTTCGAAGTCTCCGGCCTCAAGGTGCTGCAATCGTGGCTGGGCTACCGAATGAAAAACCGCAAGGGCAAGAAATCCAGCGAACTCGACGACATCCGCCCTGCCCGCTGGACCCAGTCCAAGGAACTCCTCCTGCTGCTTGCGATCCTCGAACACACAGTTGAGGCCACCCCGCTAGCTGGCGACCTCCTCGAACGCATCGTCCACGGCCCACTCATCCCAGCCTCAGATCTCCCGACCCCTACCCCCGCTGAACGCAAACCTCCGCGGGCTTAGGCGTTGAGCACGGTGGGCTTCAGAGCGGTGACCCCGCGTCGGTCTCGGAGGTTCGTCCCCGCGTGGTCGAGCGGTCTATTGCTTAAGGCCCCACTAGCAGCGAACCGGAAACTAGAGCGTTGACCGCTGCGGCAATTGGCGAGCCTGTCTTGTAATGACGTTTCGCGAAGTCTTGACGATCGAGGTGCTTGCGATCGTTGTCGCAACGGCGATTCTCGCGTCTTCGACCAGATTGTGGCGCGTGTTGCGCAGATCGTCGAGGTGGGCCTTGAACTCCGTGCGGAGGTCAAGGCTGATAGTCGCGACTCGTGAGTTGGTGCGAGGTGCCGTGACCCGACGGGTGATTGCGAGGATCGAAGCTCGTCGGGACTCGGTGCCCGGACTCGCTGTCGAGACCATCAGCGAGTACAAGATCAAGATTCCGCCGCACCGCTTGAGGGGCGAGGTCGTGTCCAACGGCGTCGCTCGGCTCACCTTACGAGTTCGGGACGAAGCGAGACCAGGACGCCAAGTCCAAATCGAATGGCGTAAAGATGCGAACAATTGTACTCTGATCGATCGCGCATGGTCGGCCCTCAAGTACGGCGTACCAACAACTGTGGTGACTGGGCTCGACCCATTGGACGATGAATCAATCGGCGTCGTCGTCGACAGCTGGCAGCCAGGCCACTGGTCGGGTGATCCGATTCCTGACAGTCCGCCCCCAGCTCGGTTCCGATACTGGGCCTCGGTCGAATACCGAATCCGTGTACTTGGCGACCTCGACACGGTCGATAGTCGTCGGCATCCGAGTGCCAGCGTCAGAACCGCTCTTCGGTTCCTTAGGTCTGTTTCCGAGTATGGAACACCGTGGACCGAATGGCAGCCTGCGCGCTTCGCGCCGGAGGCTGGGGACGATGTCATTGTCGAGAAGCGCGACTGCCAAATCTGAGCGGTCCAGCGCCAACTCAGCTCAGTCGCGACCACGGGCTACCTGTCTCCTTCAGCCCCTTGCCATCGCAGGAGGCGGTGGCCGCGATGGAACCGGGGCATGCCTCATGGTTCCTTCGAGCGCGTACCTAAACCCAGTAGCGGCGCTACATCCGCGCTCGGCTTCACTTACGCGCATACGGTCGCTGAGGTGGCAGGCACAGGTGATGGGAGCCTGAGCGATGACGATCACCGCCGGGTTGCTCAGGAGATGTTCGACCGTTGGCATGCGGGCGAGCCCAAGTCGGCCCTCGAGATCGAGTTCTGGGACAACCCCACGTCGCATGGCAAGGCATTCACCGCCTATGTCAAGAAGTGGCTTGGTATCGCAACCGAGGGCCGCTCCCGTCAGGCGCAGCGGATCGAGGAGCTTGAACGCATGCTTCGGGTCCACGGCATCCCGCCATCCGACTCCGACGAGCTGAGCGTCGAGTACCTGCTGGTCGCGAAAGCGCGTGAGAGCGCACTAGCGGCTCTTCGAGCCTTCAACGACCCAAGCAGCGGCTATCGGACAGAGCAGTTCATCCTGCTGATGGTCATTGCTTGGAATTCACTGTTGCAGGCCATTCTCGAACGCGAGGGCATCGATTACTTCGACCGAGACGACGACCGCAAAATCAGGACTGTCGAAGGCCGGCCGCGAATCCTCGACACGGACGAGCTGATCGGTCTCGCCGGCGAGGAGCGACTGCATCCGTCGGTGGCCGAAAACCTCCGCTACTTCCTGCGGTTGCGGAACCGGATCGCTCATCGCTACCTGCCAGCACTCGATGCACCCACCGCAGGCTACGCCCAGTCGATGCTCATCAACTTTGAGGAAGTCCTTGTCAGCAACTTCGGTGCGGAATCAGCCCTAGGCGATCAGCTCTACCTGCCACTCCAGATCGGCAAGTTCAGACGTGAGCCGGAGCTAAAGCGAATCCAGGCTCAGCTACCTCTCGACATCGTTGAGTTCTTGGACAGGGAGCGCCGACAAGTGCCCGAAGAGATTCTGGGCGACGCTCGATACTGCATGCGGATCTTCTTCGTCTCGACGACCGCCAACCGCGAGCGCAGCGCCGATGCAGCGGTGACATTCGTGAAGTCTGACGAAGTCAGCGACGAACTCTTGGCAGCATTGCCTCATACCGCCATCGTGACCAAGCCGAAGCGAGTGGCTGTCGCTTCAGACGATCTGCATCGACCGAGTGACGTCGTTGAGCGAGTGAGCAGTCAACTCAATGCCCGTTTCACCATGGACACCCACACGCGATGCTGGAAGTACTTCAAGGTTCGGCCGCCGAGCGATGCCGGCGAGCCTGAGGCAACCGATCAGCGCTACTGCCGCTACGACAAGTTGGCCGGTGGATATGGTTACACATCGGCATGGGTTGAGAAGCTTGTCCGAGACTTGCGAGATCAGAGCACCTACGCACGTATCGTTGGACGCTTAGCTTGAACAACCCATTCCGTGTAGCTGCCGTGGCCAATCCCAGCCGTAGACCACTATCGGGGAATCTCGAGTGCACCCGCGACTAGCTTGTAACAGCGGTTATGTTGTTCTTCGAATGGCTCTCCGAGGCTTATTGTGAGATACCAGTCTGTAGGCGACTCATTGCTTCCTGTGTCATTGTGGGGCAAGGCCAATTCAAATGATATGGATAGATCATACACGCTGTCGCCATGTACGAACTTCACACGTGTTTGGTTGGATCCGTTGGGTTTTCGTCGCACATAAAAGTGCGGATTCGACGTTCTGATTAACGTAAGCGATGCTGCTGGTGGAGATTCCTGTATGCGCTGCCATGAAACGCTATCAGTACGTGTGCCAAAAATAGGTGAATCATCTGCGCGGACACTGTCAAGTAGTTGGCCTACGTCGCCGAGGGTTTGTGTCTTCACATAATGCCATTCTTTGTTGCCAACTACCCAGTTCTCCGGCTGGTAGAGTCTTGGCTCCGGGCGTTTCAGCTTCAGTTTCACAACGTCGAGCGCCTCTACGACTCTGCCTGTATTGAGAACACATGCACTGTTGGGCAGCGTGCCAGTAGACGTATCTGTCACAGGCCGTACCCAAGAGCCGTCATTCGCTAGGCCAGCGAAGCACCGGCCCCCCAGCTTCCAAGAATTTGCCAGGCACAGCAGTTCCGTACGGGACATGAGAGCCTGCCTGCCTAAAGGTTGATGTCAGCTGATCGTGGCAGATGCAATGCAGTTATGTCGGGCCAGTGAATCGCCAAGTAATCGACAATCAGGCGACGGTGACAGTGTTCGGCGGTGTGTTCGCTACATAGGAGGGCAGTACGCGTAGTGAACATTTCAGGTGACAGCTTGTCTTCGAGCCTGCGGTGCGTCATGAGCTCGAGGAAGCGAAGCTCATAGTCGTCCCACGTAAGTTCATCATTCCGGTAAGCCTTGAGCAGATCAGATGTTGGGGCAAGAAGCTCGGGCTCATGCAGATACTCGGCGCCACAGAGTCGATTCAGCAGATACCGAAGGTCATCCCTCTTGGCGAAGCCGGCCAATTGACCTGTGTTGTTCAGTCGTACGTCTACGACTTGTTCCACGCCTTCGGAAGTCAAGAGCTCGAAGAAACTCTGCGCGCTGTGTTTTGTGAAACCGATTGTGCAGATTTCCATGTGGTGGTAGCTCCAAATAGTGCCAGCTGTTCGCCCGCGAGCGAGTCCGCGCGGCCCAATTCAAGTTCTGAGACGAGTCGTCCGTCGCCCCGTATGTGTTCGATGGTCGGTGGCGTCTCGGTATCCAACAGCGCCCGCGTGATCAGAAGTCGACGGTGACAAAGTGTTGGGTCCTCCTCACTGCATAGCATTGCGACGCGATGAGTCTCGGCTCCGTGCAGTAGGCGCTCAAGACCCTCGCTGAATCTCTTGCTCCGGGCGACCTCTCCGTAGAGCACGTGGCCAGCGTCGTCGTACAACTCAGGTTCCGACGGCCTTCCACCCAATTCCCTGCCGAGAAAAACGTAGGCGACACCGGCATCGGCGAGCAACCGCTTCAAGGGCGCCTGGCTGAAGTGCTCTGCGTACTTGGCGTACGGCTGAGAGCGGACATCGGCAACTACCTCGATTCCGTACTGGTCCAGGAGCCCGAGGAAGTGCCCCGCTTCATGATTGGAGTGGCCGATCGTCCATAGCTCCGCTCGGCTGCTCACGGAAGACACTCTACGACGCGGGCTCCGTGTCTCTGTGTCCGCAGGCTGACTGCGACCCACTGCAGCGCGCGCACAGCATCGAGAGAATGCAGCGAACACTGAAATGGGCCCGGAATGTCGAATCAGCCACTGCGCTGTAGGTCGACGCGCAGCCTGACGTGGGATGGCTGCCGGGACGGGTCGGTGAAGCCGAAGCCGAGCGGTGGGTCGAGGGGGGCGAGCGACCCGAGGTCGACACCGTCGAGGCTCGCTGTCGCGGCGACAACTCTGCGGGCTGAGCGGGTTCGGTACCACTCGACGACGCCGGTCGGACTGGTGCCATGAGTGCGGACATCGAGGAGCTTGCGGGCGCACCAGTTCTCGACAGTCGAAGTGATCCTGCGGGGGCGTGGCGGCAAGCGGAGCGTCGCCAGGCCAATCTTCATGTCCAGCCTCAGGCCGTCCGAAGCAACGGTGTAGATGCGACCCTTGCGTTCGGCTGTGACTGCCTGGTCGCGTACCTCGTCGAACGGATACACCGAGACGATGTAGGCCGCGACCGCCGGCTCGGCGAGCAGCATCCGGCGCCCGTCGGGCTGTGCCCACATGATGTCGGCGAACGGGCCGATGGGACTGTGCCGCCAGTCGCCGATCACGAACCGATGACCCGACGCGAAGCCCACCGACGTGATCGACCCACGCAGCGTCTCCATCACCGGCATCTCTCAGTCTCTTCGCCGCTTCGAGGCAGTTGCGAGTCAGGCGACCTACATAGGCCTCGGTCAGGGGAGCACGTGGACGAAACCGGCAGCGGCGAAGTCGCCGTCGAACGCCAGGGCTTCGCGGATTCGTCGCTGGCGCATCACTTCGAAGCTCGTGGCATCCACAAACGAGTATTGGCGCTCGTCGTGCCCCCGGAGCCCTCGTCCGGTTGCGCCACGTCATGGTGGTAGACGGCGTCGTCAATACTGCCCGGCTCGGCCCTCAAGCCAGCTGGGCCAAAGCCCGCAAGCGTCAACCATGGACTTCTGTCTGAGAGGTCTTGCTCAGCGTGGCCGGTCGCGCCCATGGCGGACACCGTACGCAAAGTGTCCTACTCCGGGAAGCCGCTTTGTTCGCGGATTTCTTAGGCCTGACCGAGATTCGATGCGACGGGAACGGGGACCAGGCTGCCTCCCGCGCCATGGGAAAATCACAGCCTTGCCGAGATGACGGCTCGCTTTCGGAGGAGTGTCATGAGCGAAACGGCCCAGTCTGTGTCAAAGCCGGTGGCATCGGGTCATTGCCTGTGTGGTGGTGTCAGCTACGAGGTACATGGGCCGATCCGGCAGGTGTGGAACTGCCACTGCTGGCGGTGCCGTCGCTGGACGGGGCACTTCATGGCGGCTACTGGATGCAAGAGCGCGGACCTCCGAATGGTTTCCGACGCATCCTTGGCGTGGCACCACCCGGCCGACGATCCCAACGTGGCCTACGGCTTCTGCCGGGAGTGCGGCGCGTCGCTGTTTTGGAAGGTGGGGGAGGGCAAAGCGCATCAGAGCGACACCATTGCGATCTGCGCCGGCACGCTCGACCTTCCCTCGGGCCTGCACACCGAACTGGCCATTTTCGTCGACGATGCCGCCGACTACCACACGCTTGATCCGGCAGTCCCCACCGAGGGCCGCGAATAAGCCTGTGACGCCACGGCGGGCACGGCGGCCCTGCGGCCGCTAGTTCGATGCGCGGGCGTCGGGGGTGCGGTGGGCGAGGTTGGCGACGGCGGTGGGGGTGGGGATGCCTTCGGTCAGGTCGGCAGCGGGCGTCGGCAGCTCGAAGCGAGTCGTGAGGGGCACCACGCCGGCCCACCAGTTGCCGGCCATGTCCTCGGCGTCGTCGACCGGGTCGCCAGATCGCACCTTGGCGGATGCCTCCGCCAGCGGCAGCTCCAGCACCAGCGTCGCTCGCAGGTCCTCTGCACTCGGCGGCCGTGACGTGTCCCAGTTGGCCACGATGTGGTCGGTCACCAGCTTCAGGGCTCGCTCCTTGGCGGCGGCGTCGGTGATCCGGCGAGCCAGTCCGCGTACCACGACGCACCGGAAGTTCATCGAGTTGTGGAACGGCGTGCGTGCCATCACCAAGCCATCCAGATGGGTCACCGTCACGCAGATCTCGGTGCCCTCGCCGGAGTTCAGCAAGTGGTTGGCCAGCGCTCCGTGCAGGTACAGGTTCTCGTCGTCGCGGCCATATGCCATCGGCAGCACCAGCGGCCCGTCGGGCGTGTCCACGCCGACGTGTGCGATGAGTCCCGCGTCGAGGATCTCGCGCACCTCGTCGTCGCCGTAGCGGCCACGCTCGGCCATCCGCCGCAGCTTCATGCGTGTCGAGGGGGCCTGCGCGCCGTTCTGTGCTGACTGGTCGGTATTGCTCACGCCCGCACCGTACGCCGCTCACCGGCGCCGAGCACCATCGATTTCCCGGCAGCTCCTGGGACCACCCGACGCCGGTTGAGCCGGCAACGTTGCGTCAGTCCAGCAGGTCGTCCTCGCGCACGCGGCTGCGCTCGGTTTCTTCGTGCTCGGCCAGGACCCGGCCGAATAGCTGGCGGGTTCGCTCGACTCGCCCGATGACGCCGGGCTGGTGCGTGTAGGCGAAAATCGCCGCGTGGCGAGGCTGCGAGCTCGCAGCAACCCGGGTCACCCGGTGCAGGGAGTAGCGGCCGCGGAAGATCTGCAGGTCGCCGGGGCACAGGTCCAGCGTGTGCACGCCGTCGCGCCCGCCGGCCAGCAGCCCGCCGATGGCGTTGAAACCCTCGTCGGCGGCGGTGCGCACCCCAGGCGCGTACTCGAACAGGCCTCCCTCGTCCGCGGGCTGCACCAGCACCGTCACGGCGAAGTCGTTGGTGTCGAAGTGCCACGGGAACTGCTGACCGGGATCGAGGATGTTGGCCGTCAGGCCGGCCAGCGGGTCGTCGTAGCAGTGCAGCTCGTCGATCTCGAGGCAGTCGGCCAGCAGGCGGCAGACCTGGGGTGCCCGGAACAGCGTGTCCATGGCGCACACCGATGGCCAGGCATCACCGGGAATGAAGCCGCTCGACCGCTCGGTGAACGTGTTCACCGGATGGTCGTCGGCGAATTCGGGATTGATCTGGGTGTGGAAGTACGGGTTGATGACCTGCATCGAGAAGTGGGTCTGCGGCTTCGCCGCGACGATCTCGTCGTTGAGTAGGCGAATTGCGGTCGGAGTGACGAATTCCTTCAGCAGTGCGCAGCCGTCAGACCGCAGGCCCGTCCGAGCTGTCTCGACCGCACGCCAGTACGCAGCGTGGCGCGCATCGTCGGCGGGCAGGTCTCGCCCATCCAGCGGGTAGCGCTCAGTGTCGACCAGGCGATCCACGCCAAGCGCCGCTGCAGATTCAGCCGCCTCATCGGATCGGGTCGGACTCGGGCTGGCCACGTTCATCCCTCTATGCCTCCCAGTGCGGGATCCAGTCGCCGTCGAGCCGCAGCGACAGGTCTGCATCGTCTTCGATGCGGCGTGCCACGCTGAGCTCCGGCGCATCGTCGCCGTAGCGCTCAGCCGCACGGGCGAACGCCGCGCGGGCGGCAGCGGTCATCGGCAGGTCGGCCCCGACTGCTTCCTCCAGCTCGGCCAGCAGACCCAGGTCTTTGAGGCACAGTCCCAAGGAGAACGACGGGTCGTAATGCCCGGCGAAGATGCTGGGCGCGTCATGGCGGGCCACGAAGCTGTCTCCCACGCTGGCCTTGATGGCCTCCCAGAGGTCGCCGAGCTCCACGCCGTTGCGCGCGCCCACCGCCAGCCCCTCGGCCAGTGCCGCAGCACCCACAAACCACAGCTGGTTCGTGACCAGCTTCGTCACACAGCCCGTGCCCAACTCGCCGCAAGCGATCACCCGCCCGAGCCGTTCCAGCACCGGGCGCACGCGCTCAATCGCCTCCGGCTCGCCGCCGGCGAACAGCGTGAGCCTGCCATTGCGGGCACCATCCACGGCGCCGGTCACCGGCGCGTCGACCACGGCAACGCCAGGCGGCGCCTCGGCGACCAGACGGCGGATCAGCTCGGGCCGACTCGTCGTCAAGTCCACCCACGTCGATCCCGGCGACAACACCGCGAGCGCACCGGCATCGCACATCACGGCCTCGACCTGGGTGGGGGCGGGCAGCGAAGTCAGCAAGACCCCGGCACCAGCCGCCGCCTCCGCAGCCGAGCCGACCGCTGTCGCACCGGCCTCGACCGGAGCTTCCAGGGCCTGCGGGTTCAGATCGAAAGCCTGCACGGCATGGCCGGCACGAGCCAGGCGAACGCACATGGGCCCGCCCATCGTGCCCAAGCCGATGAATCCGACGGTTGCTGTCTCCATTGCGGTCTTTGCCCTCGTACAGCCCTCAGACCAAACACTAGTGTCTGGTCGGCCTGCTCTCAGCCTTGAACCCAGCCTTCTCGGGAACCGCGGAAGGCCTCCAACGTAGGATGGCCGACGGCCCGCGACCCCGGAGGCGACCCATGAAGTTCGGCATCTTCTACGAGCTCCAACTGCCGAGGCCGTGGAACGACGACTCGGAGTATGTGCTGTTCCAGCAGGCGCTCGACCAGATCGAGCTGGCCGACAAGCTGGGATACGACTATGCGTGGGAAGTCGAGCACCACTTCCTGGAGGAGTACAGCCACAGCTCGGCACCCGAGGTGTTCCTGGCGGCCGCGAGCCAGCGCACGAAGAACATCCGGCTGGGCCACGGCATCGTGCAGCTGCCCACCAATCATCCCGCTCGGGTGGCCGAGCGGGTCTCCACGCTCGACATCGTCAGCGGTGGCCGGGTGGAGCTGGGCATCGGCGAGGGCTCCTCGGTCACCGAGCTGCATCCTTTCGACCGCCGCTTCCGCGACAAGCGCGTCGTGTGGGAGGACGCCGTGCGCTGCCTGATGCCGATGTTCCAGGAAGTGAACCACTCCTACGACGGTGAGGTCTTCAAGTTCCCCGCCCGCAACGTGGTGCCGAAGCCCTACCAGAAGCCGCATCCGCCGCTGTGGGTGGCCTGCAGCCAGCTCGACACGATCGTCATGGCCGCCCAGCGGGGCATGGGCGCGCTGGGCTTCTCGTTCGTGTCTGCCGATGCCGCCCGAGCCTGGGTGAACGCCTACTACAACAACTACCTCAACCACCTCGATCTGCTCTGCGACTACCAGACCAACCCCGGTGTCGCGGTGGTCAGCCCGTTCATGTGCGCGGAGACCGACGAGGAGGCCCAAGCCAAGGCCGAGGGCTGGACGTTCTTCCAGTTCTCGCTGGTCTTCTACAACTCCCACGGCCCGGTCGAGCCGGGCTCGGTCAACCTGTGGGACGAGTACCAGGAGTGGAAGAAGTCGCCGAAGGGCCAGAAGGCCAGCAACAACGTCGGCCTGGTCGGCTCACCCGACACGATCCGCCGCAAGCTGGAGATGTACGAAGAGGCGCACGTCGATCAGCTCATCCTGCTGAACCAGGCCGGCAAGAACACCCACGAGGACATCTGCTCCAGCCTCGAGCTGTTCGCTGCCGAAGTGATGCCCGAGTTCCACGAGCGCGACGCCGAGCACCAGGACTGGAAGTCAGCGGTGCTGGCCGGCGACGTCGTCCTCGACGACATCGACACCGACCTCTACCAGGTGATCACCAACCAGACTCCGGTGGAGAAGCGCGAGGAGATCGAGCGCAAGCAGCGCGAGGCCCGCGCCCGTCAAGCAGTCGGACTGAGCTAGCTCGGCGGCAGCACTGACGCCGCCGATGGATCAGCGGTTGGCCAGCCAGTCGGCGATGGCTTGGCCGATCTCGTCGGGGCTGTCCTCCTGGCAGAAGTGATTGCCCTTGACGGTCACCTCGGTCTGGTTCGGCCAGGTGCGGCAGTACTCCAGCTGCGGGCCGTTCAGGATCGCGCCGGGGTCGGCGTTGACGAGCAGCTTGGGCACGTCTGAGTTCGACAGCCATTCGCCGTAGTCGGTCACGATCTGGGTGACATCGGCCGGCTCGCCCTCGATCGGGATCTGGCGCGGCCACGTCAGGGTGGGACGCCGGTGTTCGGGCTCGACGAACGGGCGCCGGTATTCGTTCATCTCCTCGTCGGACAGCTTGCGCTGGATCGAGCCGGGCAGCACCGCTTCCACGAACAGGTTCTTGGTGATGACCATCTCCTCGCCAGCAGGCGACCGGAAGCCCTGGAAGATGCCGGCTGCCGCCTCGGGCCACTCCGCCCAGGACATCGGCCGCACGATGGCCTCCATGTACGCCAGGCCGCCGACGCGGTCGCGGTGCCGGTTGGCCCAGTCGAAACCCAGTGCCGATCCCCAGTCGTGGATCACGAACGTGATGTTGTCGCCGAGGTCGAGCTGGTCGAGCAGGCCGTCGAGGTAGCCGCGGTGCTCGACGAACCGGTACGAGTCGGGCCCGGTGTCGTCCAGCTTGTCGGAGTCACCCTGGCCGATCAGGTCGGGGACGATGCAGCGAGCATGCGGCGAGACGTGCGGCACGATGTTGCGCCACAGGTACGACGACGTCGGGTTGCCGTGCAGGAACACCGCGGCATCGCCGGAGCCGGACTCGTGGTACGCCATCTGCTTGCCGTTGACGGTGGCGTAGGACTTGGACAGCGGTGCTGCAGACATGGGTGCCATGTGGTGCTCCTGAGTTCAACCTGATGTGCCGGATCGGTGCCACATGATGCCCGACCCGCCGGTTCAACGCTGCGCCGGCAGATTTCTCAGGTCAAGAGCGTCTTCTGTGTCTGATGGTTCAGACGCTCAAGAGCGCCGGAACAGCAACAGAAACTCCATGATTCCGTGGTCCTCGGCGGACAGGACGATGGGCACCTGCGGCACGGTCACGTCGAAGTCGGCGAAGATGATCTCGACCGAGCCGACGACGGCGATGACGCTGCCGACGAGCTGGGCCTCGATGTCGACAACGACGGGTTGGGTGATGCCGTTCACGGTCAAGTCGCCGGCCGCGGACAGGGTGACGGCCGTGCCGGCCTCCGCCGCGCCGTCGATGCTCAGCTCCTCGGTGAGCGAGAACGTCGCAGTCGGGTGCTGGGAGGTGCGCAGGGCCCGTTGAATCGCACCGTCGCGGCGGCTGTCGTCGGTTCGCAGCGTGGTCAGGTCGACTTGGATCTCCACCGAGGTCACCGACTCCTCAGCGATCACCAAGCTGCCGCTGACATCGCCGGTGCGACCTACGGCGGTGAATGCACCGATGCGCGCAAGCTCCTCGTCAACCCGGAATCCGGCGAAGGAACCGGTTGCGTCCTCCAGTGTGAACTCCCCGGTCTCTGCATCCACAGCCCACGTGCCGTCAAGTTCGGCAGCGGCCATCGCGACGCCGTCGGATGTCGTGTCGACATCGGTGCCGCTTTCGCTGCTGGTTGCGCCGGCCGCACCATCGCCGTCGCCTGCATGGCTGGCGTCGCTGTTCTCGTCGGTCTCCTGCACAGCGTCGTCGCGCTGGCGAACATCGCTGCCAGCATCCGTTGTGTCCGGTTGGGCCTCGGCCTCTTCTTGCACCTGTTCAGCGACTTCGACTGCCTCGGCCAGGCTGACCTCTTCGGGGGCGTCGCCGAGCACCCGCCAGACGCCGACAGCCGCTGCAGCGGCGACGATCACGAGCAGCGCGACGACCGTCAAGACGGTCCGGCGCCGGGAGCTCATGGCGGCTCACGGTAGCTTGGGGCCGCTCATGAAACTCCGCGACCTGAGAACCGGACTGACCTTCGACGACGTGCTGATCGTGCCTCAGCGCTCGTCGATCCGCAGCCGCAGCCACGTGTCTGTGCGCACCCGACTGTCCCGCAATATCCCGCTGGATCTGCCGGTGATTGCCGCCAACATGGACACGGTTTGCGAGCACGAAATGGCAATCGCCATGGGCCGTCTGGGCGGCGCGGGCATCGTCCACCGGTTCATGCCCATCGACGCGCAGGCAGCCCAGATCACGGCCATCAAGAACGCCGCCGACGGCACGCTCGTTGCTGGCGGCGCCGTGGGCACCGACCACGACATGGGCGACCGGGCCAAGGCACTGGTAGCGGCAGGAGCCGATGTGCTCGTGCTCGACATCGCGCACGGTCACGCCGACCACGCCATCGACGGGGTTCGCCGCCTGAAGGACCACTTCGCCGACACCGACGTGATCGCCGGCAACGTGGCCACCATCGACGGCGCGATCGACATGGCCGACGCTGGCGCTGACGCGATCAAGGTGGGTGTCGGGCCGGGTGGGGTCTGCACCACGAGGCTGGTGGCCGGGGTGGGGGTGCCGCAATTGTCCGCGACCGACAGCGTGGTCATCGGACTGGCTGAGGCCGGGTTCGACGTACCGGTCATTGCCGACGGCGGCATCAGGACATCGGGCGACATTGCCAAGGCGCTGGCCGTGGGTGCGGAGACCGTGATGATCGGCAGCATGCTGGCGGGCACCAAGGAGAGTCCCGGCGAGGTCGAGCAGGGCCCGCACGGTCTGCGCAAGCGCATCCGCGGCATGGCCAGCTTCGAAGCCATCGAAGCCCGGGCCGAGCGCCACGGCGAGGAAGTCGACGACGAGTACTTCGAGCAGCGGGCGCCGGAGGGCGTCGAGGGCACCGTGCCCTACCGGGGCGAGGCGGGCAAGCTGATCGGAGAGCTGATGGCCGGCCTGCGCAGCGCCATGAGCTACACCAACGCCCGCAACCTGGCTGAATTCACCGAGCGCACCGAATTCGTTGCGGTGACGCCGCTCGGGTTGGCGGAGAACACCCCGCACGCCACCCTGTCGTACTGACGGGTACCTGCGCCCGCCAGCCGAGGAGTTCCGACATGGGAAGCGAACCGTCCCGAGACCTGATCGCGCTCGACGACCCCTACCCGGACCGCGACTACGAGGTGCGGTGCACGACGCCTGAGCTGACCTGCGTGTGCCCCGTGACCGGGCAGCCCGATTACGCCACGGTCGATATCGCGTACATCCCCGATCGCCGCATCGTGGAACTGAAATCGCTCAAGCTCTACCTGTGGAGCTACCGGGACGAGCCGGTCCATCACGAAGCCATCACCAACCGCATCCTCGACGACTTGGTAGCGGCCGTCGCCCCCAAGCAAGCCACGGTCGAGACACGCTGGCTGGTGCGAGGCGGCATCACCACGACGGTCACGGCCCGCCATCCGGCCCAGGCATCGCTGAGCTGAATCGGCGGCACGCCTGACCGAAGGCCATCTGGCGGCCTCAATACACTCGATCCGATGCCATTGTTGGCGCCCGCCGACAGGCGCGTTCTGCGCGAGCTGCTCAGCCGAGGGGGAACGGCCGAGATCGGCGAGATCAGCGCGGCCGTGGCGCTGGACAACCAGACGGTGCAGATGTCGCTCGGCACGCTGCAGCAATCGGGCATCGTGGCGCAGGCCGGCTCCGTGCCCGGGCTGCGGGGAGCGCGCTGGTCGCTCACCCGGCACGGCCATGAAGTGGGGCCGTCCCTGATCGGAAACGACCTTGCCGGCGGCCCCGATGGCCACGAGACAGCCGGTCCGGCCGACCCGGCCGAGGGCTGGGGCTATCCGTGGCGGCCGCCGAAGCCCGAGGCGCCGCTCTATGCAACGGGTCTGAGCCGGCGTGCGCGCCGGGCGGCCGACCGCGCCGTGGTCGGCATTGCGGGGCCGCCGCCCAGGCGCCGTCGTCACGGGCGTCTGGTCGTCGCGATCTTGCTGATCGCTGCCACCATCGGCGTGGGCTTCGTGGCGATGAACGCGTTGCGCGTCACCGAGATCACCGTCTCGGGCATCAACGAAGGTGCGATGCTGCAGCCGGCCAGGCTGGCGGGGACCGTTTTGGAGTTCAGCGTCGACGGCGGCGACGTCACCTCGGCGCAGATGCTGCTCGACGGCTTCCCGGTGAGCGGCGTGCAGCGCTACGACAACCGGATCGTGTGGCCGGTGCCGGAACTGACCGAAGGCGCGCACGTCGTCACGCTTGACGTCGATCGGCGCTTCTTCGGCACGGCAACCGCAGTGGTCACGTTCACGGTGGACGGGACACCTCCAGAGGTGGAACTGCCCAGGGTCTTCGATCCGGTGGCACTGGGCGAGCAGGTGGTGTTGGCCGGTTCCGTCGAGCCTGGCGTGTCCCTGCAGATCGGGGATCAGCAACTCGACACGGCATCGGGCACGTTCAGCCTCACCTTGCCGAGCCCGCCTGGCGGCCCGGTCCCGGTGATCGCCACAGACGCTGCCGGCAACAGCACCGAATTCGATGTGATCGTGCCGATCGGCTACCCGCACACCACCGGAGTTCACGTCAGCGCCGCCGCCTGGGCTCACGACGGACTTCGGTCGGACGTCATCTCACTCATAGAGCAGGGCCGCATCAACACAGTGCAGCTTGACCTCAAGGACGAGGATGGTCGCATCGGCCACCGGACCGAGGTACGGCTGGCCCAGCTGACCGGTGCGTCGAGAGAGCTGTACGACCTGCGGGACGCCATCGACGAGCTGCACGGACTGGGCGTGCGGGTCATCGGGCGCATTGTGGCGTTCCGAGATCCGGCACTGGCCCGATACGCCGTCGCGAATGGCAGCCTCGACTGGGTCCTGCAAACGCCAGACGGGAGTCTCTTGCCGAGCTATGGCGGCTTTACCAACTTCAACAACTCGGTGGTGCGCCAGTACAACTTGGACATTGCAGCCGAGGCGGCCGCGGCCGGCATCGACGACATCATGTGGGATTACATACGCCGTCCTGAAGGCGATCTGAGCGCGATGCGGATTCCCGGTTGGGACGGCGGCGACCCGTCACCGGTCATCGTGAGTTTCTTGGCCGAAGCAGGGAAGATGCTGCGCAGCCATCAAGTGTTCCACGGCGTGGCCGTGTTCGGTATTGCAGCCGACCGGGGTGAGTGGGTGGCGCAGGACATCGGCGCTATGTCCGATCACGTCGACTACGTGGCGCCGATGGTCTACCCATCTCACTGGGGCCGAGGCGAGTATGGCGTGGCCCATCCCGAGGCCCAGCCCTACGACATCACTCGGGCATCGTTGGCTCAATTCCAGAGAGTGCTCAGCGGCACCAACACGGCGGTCGTGCCTTGGCTGCAGGACTTTTCTTTGGCCATCGAGTATGGGCCAGACGAGGTTCGCGCTCAGATCGACGCTGCAGCTGATCTTGGCATCACCGACTGGTTGCTGTGGGACTCGAGAGTTACCTACACAACCGACGGTATCCCGATCACGCATCGCTCGGCGCCTTGACTGGTGGGGCCCTGGTGTGACATGCGGGCCGATATGGCATGCCATGGCGCCGATCCAGCTGAGCTGCGTGAAACATCGCAGACTGTCCCGAGCCCCGGCGAACTCCAAGTGTAGGAATCTGTAGATATACGCATTATCTCGGCATCATGTAGTGTTTTGCTCATTCAGCCATGAGGCCATCGCTCCAAGCGAAGGCCGAAATGAATCGAGGCAAGATGTCGGACAGACTGGTATCGGCGGGCGATGGACTTCCTCCTGCGCCCAATTAGCGCCACAGCAGGAGTGTGTTGAAACGGCTGCGAGGTGCTTTCGTTGCGATTCTCGTTGCCATGTTTGCGCTATTGGCCACGACCGTACCTGCCGGTGCCCATACCGACTACTACTGCGTGTGGGATCCAGATCACTCCCGCAAGGGATGGACATGTGAGGCAGTCATTCATCAACACTGCATTCAGCTGCCTCCGAACGACGCCATTTGCTACTGGCACACATAGGGTGCCCAGATTGGTGCGTAGATCGGGGATCGTCGTCTTTGGTCGCCTGCAACGGAAGCCTCAGATGACCTGTCCGACTTAGTCCCGTCGACACCCGTGGCGAAACGCGAGCCTGTGCGGCTTAGCTGAAGCGTTCGCGCAGCCGGTACTTCTGGATCTTGCCGCTCGGCGTCATCGGGAACTCGTCGACGATGACGAGTTCCTCGGGCCAGAACTGGCGCGTCACCTGTTGGTCGTTCAGAAACTCGGTGAGCTCAGCCAGCGTCGGCGCTTCGCCGATGGGTTGAACGAACGCACAGCCGATCTCGCCGAGTCGTTCATGAGGCTTGGCGACGATCGCGGCAACACCGACAGCTGGGTGCCGCAGCAGGACATCTTCGACTTCCTTGACGGGGACGTTCTCGCCGCCGCGGATCACCAGGTCCTTCGTGCGTCCTGCGATGCTGATGTAGCCGTCGCTGTTCATGACCGCACGGTCGCCGGTGTCGAACCAGCCGTCTGTCCAGAACTGCTCGGTGAACTCCCGCCCGGCCATGTAGCCGGCGAACAGCGCGCTGCCGCGGCACTGCAGGTCGCCCTCGACCTCCAGCACGGCCTGGCCGGCCTCGCCGATCACCCGGACCTCGTTGTCGTCCACGGCCCGGCCGTCGGTGAGCCGTCGCTCGAGCGGGTCGCTGGGCCGGCCCACGGTCAGCAGGCCGGTCTCGGTCATGCCCCAGCCCGGCATCACAACGCAATCGGGCAACAGCTCGAGCGCACGTTCGAGCACCGGGCGAGGGATCGCCGCGCCCGCGCACAGGAATCGCTGCCACGAGGAGAGGTCGTAGCCGGCCAGATCGTCGACGTCGAGCACATCTGCCAGGAACGGCGTCGCACCCATCGACAGCTGGATCCGGTGCTTGCCGATGAGCCCCACGAACTCCGCGGGGTCCCACACGTCCTGCATGACGACGTGGCCGCCCGTGTACAGCGGCAGCCGCATCCCGTAGAGGTAACCGGTCTGGTGGCCCAGGGTGGAGGCCATATGGGTGACGTACGCCTGCGGCGCGCCGGCGCCGGGGTGCGGCTCGAGCCCCACGCACACCGTGTCGAGGAAGGCGTCGACGGCCACCGACAGGATGTTGTGGGTGTGCATGACGCCCTTAGGCAGGCCCGTGGTACCCGAGGTGAACATCATCTCGCACACGTCGTTGGGCCCCGGCCGGCACAGGTCGACCGCGGCGCGGTCGTAGGACGAGAACCGGCCCTCCTCGATCAGGTCCTCCCAGGTGATCGCACCCTCCGGCAGCCACGATTCGTCCCCGCTCGCATCCGACTGCAGGGTTTCGGGGCCGGGCACCACCACCAGCTCGGTGACCCATTCGCAGCGCTCGCGCAGCTCGGCGTGCATTTCGGCGAGCTGGAAGCCCCGGTAGCTGTCGGCGGTGACCACCACCATCGGCCGTCCGAGATCGCTCATCACCGTGAGCTCGTTGTGCCGGAAGATCGGTGCCACCGGGTTCACCACCGCTCCGATGCGGTCGCACGCCACCGCTGTCACCACGAAATGGCGCCAATTTGGCAGCTGCAGCTGGACGACCGTGCCGGGCCGCACGCCGATCTCCAGCAGGCCCTTGCTGGCAGCGTCCACTTCGGTGCCGAGCTGGCCCCAGGTCATGGTGCCGAAGCGATCGGTGATGACCGGCTCGCCGGCCCGCTCGGCCGTCCACCTGTCGATCCGCTCGTCGAGCAGCCGGTTCGGCCATGCTCCCGAAGCGCTGAGCTCCTCGATGCGCTCCGCTGCCAGCGTGGTCTCGAAGAATCGCTTTGCGGACATCGGCGTCCCCTTCGGCGATCAGGCCCGCCCCTCGCGGATGCGTGGCAGCACCTCATCGGCCATGAAACGTTCGCTCTGCTCGATATAGCTCATCGGGGAGGCAGCACTGAGCACGATCGTGCGGGCGCCGGCGTCGATGTATTCGTTCAGGCGCGCCACGCAGCGATCTGGATCGCCGGCGATGGCGTACTTGTGCACCAGTTGGCTGAAATCTTGGGCGTACTGCTTGGACAGCCGCTCTGCCGCGTAGGAGATGGCTGTGTCGTTGTCGGGATGGCAGCAGAAGAAGATGAACAGCCCCGGCGTCACCGGCGTGGGGTTGCCGGCGTCCTCCCGGTAGCGGGCGATGGCCTCATTGGACTCGGCCAGGCGCTCGGGCGTGTACATGTACGGCAGCCAGCCGTCGCCGTACCGTGCCGCCCGCCGCCACGCGGCGTCCTGGCGGCCCGACACCCACACGGGAGGCGGCGATGCCGGCTTGGGCGCGAGCGTCACGCCGGACAGCGTGTTGAAGCGGCCCTCGAAGGTGACGTCGTCCTCGGTCCACAGCCGCTGCATGATCTCGAGCGCCTCGTTGGTCCGGGCGCCGCGCTCGCGTACCGGCACCCCGCAGGCCTCGAACTCCGACGGCATCTCGCCGCCCACGCCCACGCCGAGATGGAAGCGCCCGCCCGAAGCCACATCGAGGGACGCGGCGAGCTTCGCGCACAGCGCCGCCGGATAGAGCGGGATGAGCGTGATGGACGTCATCAGCTTGAGCGTGGTGGTGGCCCCGGCTGCGACCGCCAGCGAGATGAACCCGTTCGACGTCGGCACGTGAAAGAAGACGTGCTCGCCGGTGGTGGCGTAGTCGTAGCCGAGCGCTTCGATCTCCTGGGCCTGGCCGGCGATGTCGTCGCTGCGGCGAATGGCCAGCCCGAACTCGATCTTGCCGTCGGCCGGCATGCTGTCGCTCATGGTGTCCCCCTGTGCTTCCCGCTCATGTGAGCTTCGCTCACGGGCCGCTCGGGCCCGGGGCTTCCCGCTCTTGTTCGCGAGCGAGAACGTAGCCGCGGGTGCTAGGCCAAGGCCGTGAGCACAACAACTGACGCTGCATCCACTGTCCAACCATCCCGCATCGACGCGCTGCTCGACCGCTGCAAGCGCGAGGTGGAATCGGGGCTGCTGCCGAGCTGCCAGGTGGCGGTCGGCTTCGATGGAGAGATCGTTGCGCAGGCCACCTACGGCGATGCCACCGACGAAACCCGCTACTGCATCTTCTCGGCCACCAAGCCATTCGTGGCTTCGACGATGTGGCAGCTCATCAGCGAAGGGGTGGTGGAGCTCGACGCCACCGCGGCCGGCTACGTGCCGGCATTCGGCGAGAACGGCAAGGACCGGATCACCGTTGAGCAGGTGATGCTGCACACCTCGGGCTTCCCGCATGCCCCGCTGAAGCCGCCGGAGTGGGACACCTCGGAGTCCCGGCTGGTGTCCATGGCCAACTGGCGGCTCAACTGGGAGCCCGGCACGCGCTACGAGTACCACCCGACGTCGGCGCACTGGGTGCTCGCCGAGATCATCAACGCAGTCACCGGCAACGACTTCCGCGACGGAGTCCACGACCGGGTCACCGGGCCGCTGGGACTGCCCCAGCTGCTGGGCTTGGCGCCCGACGACCAGGACGGCATCGCAGAACTGATCCTGGTGGGCGAGCCGGCGACGCCCGACGAGCTCGAGGCGACCTTCGGCGTGCGGGAGCTGCCTATGACCGAGGTCACCAACGAGGCGATCCTGCGCTTCAACGAGCCCTCGGTTCGGGAAGTGGGCGTGCCGGGCGGCGGGGGCTTCGGCACCGCTGTGGATCTGGCGCTCTTCTACCAGGGCCTGCTCCACAACCCCGACGAACTCTGGGATCCCGCGATGCTGGCCACGGGCACCGGCGAGGTGCGCAACACCCTGCCTGACCCGATGGGCATGCCCGCCAACCGTTCGATCGGGCTGTTCCTGGCCGGCGACGACGGCATGTCGAACATGCGCGGGCTGGGCCGCACCGTGTCGCCGATGGCATTCGGGCACAACGGCGCCGGCGGGCAGCTGGCCTGGGCCGATCCGGCCACCGGGCTGTCGCTCGGCTACACCACCAACGGCTACGACGAGCACGAGGTGCGCCAGCCCCGCCGCGACACCGCGATCAGCAGCCTCGCGGGTCTCTGCACCACCCCAGACTGACCCCCGTCCTCGACGTGGTAGCAACGGGGGCGATGCGACTCCTGGTACTGCAGCACATCGACTGCGAGCATCCTGGGCGGCTGCGCGACTTCCTGCGGGCCGACGGCGTCGAATGGACCGCCGTCGAGCTCGACGAAGGGGAGCCCATCCCGCCGCTGGAGGACTTCGACGCCATGTGGGTGATGGGCGGCCCGATGGACGTGTGGGACGTAGAGGACTGCCCCTGGCTGGTGCCCGAGAAGCGGGCCATCCGCCGCTGGGTGCGCGAGCTGCAGCGACCGTTCCTCGGGCTCTGCCTGGGGCATCAGCTGCTGGCCGACGCCTTGGGCGGCACGTGCGGGCCGCAGCGCCCGCCCGAGATCGGCGTGCTGGCCGTGGATCTCACGCCGGAGGGCCGCGACGACCCGATCTTCCGCCAGATGAGCGACCGCCAGCACGCGCTGCAGTGGCACTCGGTGCAGGTGGCACAGCCGCCCGACGACGCGGTGGTGCTCGCCAGCTCGCCGGAGTGCCGCGTGCAGGCGATGCGGGTCGGGCCGCGGGCCTGGTCGATGCAATACCACGTCGAGGTGGAGGACGACACGGTGCGGAATTGGGGAGCCATCGACGCCTACCGAGAGGCCCTTGAGTCGACGCTCGGGCCCGGTTCGCTGGACGCGCTGGCCGCTGACGCGGACCGCTGCATGGAGGGCTTCGCCTCTGATGCCGAGCAGCTGTACCGCAACTTCATGGCAGCCGCGTTCGACTGAGCGCTCGCGGCCCGCGGCGGCTGCGTCATCGGCGTCTTCGGCCGGAAGGCCCGTCGCCATCTGCTGGAGCGCACGCCGGGGCTAGTTTCGAGCCGTCATGAACCCGCCTGCCGGCTCCCACAGTCAGGACTCCTCGACGGTCCACGGGGCGCTGTCGGGCTTGCGTGTCGTCGACCTGACGGGAGACGAGGGCCGATTCGGGACGAAGCTGCTGACCGAGTTGGGTGCCGATGTGGTGAGAGTGGGCACGGGCTCGCCGGGCCTGCCGCTGGCAGATCCGGCCTCAGCGGCGCTCGGTGGGGTTGCCGACTGGTGGTACGACGGCGGCAAGCGCCGCTGCCGCCTGGACTTGGGCACCGCCGAGGGTCGAGAGGCGTACCGTCGATTGGCTGCTGCGGCCGACGTGATTGTCGAGACCGAACGCCCTGGCCGGCTGGCCGAGTTGGGCCTCGACTACGCGGACATGAGCGCAGTCAACCCAGCACTGGTGCAGGTGTCGATCACGCCGTTCGGGCGCACCGGCCCGCGAGCACACTGGCTCGGCTCAGACCTGGTGGCCGCCGCCATGGGCGGGATGATGGCGCTCACGGGCCTGGCTGACCGGCCGCTCAACGTGTGGGGCCGTCAGGCGTACAACTACGCGGGCTTCGTCGCAGCGACCTCCGGCGTCGCCGCGGCGACCTCAGCACGCTCGACAGGTCGGGGGGCGCACGTCGACCTGTCCGTTCACGAGACCGTCACCGGTTCCATCGAGAACCTGTTCATGCAGTACTTCTTCGACGACCTGCTGCCCCTGCCCAAGGTGGCCCCGCGCCAGGGCGCTCTGCACTGGCTGCGTGCCTATGACCTCGCCGAGTGCACGGGGGGAGACGGCGGTTACGTCATGATCACGCCCACTCCGACGCCGGACTTGCTGCTGGAGTGGATGATCTCCACCGGGGCCGGCGATGCCGAGAAGTGGCTGGGCCTCGAACCGGCTGAGCTGCTGCTCAGCGTGGACGAGGTGATGGACGCCGTGCGGCGGTGGATCCGGCCCCAGGATGCGCGTGAGGTGTGGTGGGAGGCGCAGGAGCGGCATGTGGCCTTCGGCGGGGTGCTCGACATCGCTGAGGTCTGCGCCAACCCGCAGTTCGCGCACCGGGAGTTCCTCGCCGACGTCCTGCCGCCCGGCGCGGCGGCAGCGAACGGTTCGCGAGTGTCAGATCGTGCTGCATCTGGCCAGCCCGGCCCGGTTCGGGTGCCGAGCCGGCTGGTTCGCTGGAGCGACGCCGGCCGAGCAGGGACAGTCCCGCCGAGTCCGCCGGCCAGTGTCGACACGCCGCTCGACGAGGTGCTCGCGTCGTGGGCGGCGCCGCCCACCGAGGCACGCAATGGCGACACCGGCAGCATGGCTGAAGCAGCGTCGACCGGGAACGACGGCGATCGGCGCCCGCTGGACGGGATCCGTGTGGCGGACTTCACCTGGGTGCTGGCCGGGCCGTCGGCCACGAAGCTGCTCGGCGACCTGGGTGCCGATGTGATCCGCATCCAGAGCGAGGAGCGCTCCACCATCGTCAACTCCCCGGACTTCCCGTATTACTTCGTGTGGAACCGCTCCAAGCGCAGCGCCACGCTGGACATGAAGCATCCTGACGCGCTGGCGGCCGCCCGGCGGCTGATCGAGACCTGCGATGTGCTCATCGAGAACTTCAGTGCAGGGGTGCTCGACTCGTGGGGACTCGACTGGGAAACCGTGCATGAGTGGAATCCGCGGCTCGTCTACGTGACGATGTCGGGCTGCGGCCACGACGGACCGTGGCGGCATGTCATCTCGTACGCGCCGACGGTGCACGCCGTGTGCGGCATCACGCACCTCACCAACTTCGCCGATCGCGGCGACGTCGGCCCGGGCTTCTCGCTGAACGACCACCTGGCCGGCTATGCCGCAGCAGTCTCTACCGTCGGCGCGCTGTATGCCCGTGAGCGCACCGGCGAGGGGCAGCGCATCGACATGGCGCAGCTCGAAGTCGGGACCTACTCGATCGGCGCGGCGGTCATCCGCCAGTCGGCTGGCGTGTCGCCGCCGAGCCCCGAGGGCAACCGCGACGGCATTGCAGACCATGTGCCCAACGAGGTGTATGCGACGGGTGACGGATTCGTGGCCGTCACGGTGACCGAGCCGGCGCAGTGGCTCGGGCTGGTCGGCCTGCTCGCCGATCCCCGGCTGGACGATCCCTCGCTCGCCACCGAGGCGGCCCGGCGGGACCGCAGGTCGATGATCGACGTCGTGCTGGGGGAGTGGGCTGCTGGCCGCACCGCAGCCGAGGCGGCCGACGCCCTGCAGGGCGCAGGTGTGCCGGCGGGGCCGGTGCAGAGCTCCCACCAGCTATTCGCCGACGATCCCCAGCATGCTGCTCGTGCCTTCTGGCAAGCCGTCGATCACGCAGTCTTCGGCGAGCGGACCGTCGACGCATTCGCCGGGTTGTGGAACGGCCAGCGTTGGACGCCCCGCCATCTCAGCCCCGCGTACCTGGGGGAGCACAACTTCGAGGTGTGGGCCGAAACCGGCTACTCGCCGGAGGAGATCGCCGAGGGCATCGGCGACGGCCTGTTCCGCTGAGCCAAGACCCACTCGGCAGATCGCATCCGAAGAATCGGCGGAAGGCCAAAGAATGCCTCCGCCGATGAGTCATCGCGCCTCATGTGTGAATCAAATTGGAGAAGTTGACCCAATCTCTTCATGGGTTATGCTGACCCGTCATCGCCATGGAGGTAGAGCGAATGAGATTCAAGCTACGGGTCGTATGCGGAGTGGCCGTGCTCAGTGCGGTGACGTTGGCCGCTTGGACGGTGTCACCTGCATCGGCTGCCGACGGACCCGCCGTGGGTCAATCGGGGAAGTCGTCCGGCGAACCCATTGTCGCCGGAATAGCGCCAGCTCCAGCGCCGGAGACCAGCGGCGGCGACTTGGACGGCTGGTTGAATCCACGAGGAGGCGCCGGAATAGCGGGTGGTTCGTGGCCCTATCTTGGCTGCCACATCTATGGCAGCAGCGACTACATCCACGATTCTCGTAACCCACCTGGCGATGTTGCAGTCAAAGCCTTCTGGGATGAGTACTCCATTGATGCATGCCCCGATACTGCGTATGTGACAGTTGATCTGGAGGCGTACTACTGTTTCCGCGACTATTCGCACTGCTGGTATGAATCCAAGGGCTCAAGGACTAGCGAAGCTCGACCGGAAGAACGTGTATCGCTACACGTCACGTGTGATCAACCGTCAGTTAGGCAGAGTTGGCGTTCTGTGGTGTCGGTGAAGATTGATGTTCCTGGCTTTCGGGACATTCATGCGGGGCCGACCGAAACGCATCGTGCGGATTTGGACTGCTCGGTTAGTTACTAGGCTCCTAATTGGAAATGGCGAGACACAGGGATGATGGAGTGCACGGTGGTCCACACGCGGTAGCGAAGTTGTTGGTCGTGTGCGAACTTGCTGGTGATGACGACCACGCCGGCGCCGTTGAAGCAGAAGCGGACGCGTCACCCCAAAGCGATGTGGCACACTCGGGCACACAAGCCTCTTTGGCGCAACTAGTGACATCACGTTCCGGTACGCCTCCGTCGAATCCTCAAGTTGTACCGGCAGTCGAAATCGGTGTGAAGGCACGACGCGCGAGCGCTGCAGTCCGTGTCGAGCTATCCGAGTACGTCGTGCTCGATGACGGACAGAAAATACTCATACGTAACGACCGAGGTCTCGGCCTGGGCGAGAATCGGTTCAATATATGGCAGCGCTGGAACGAAGATCGATTGACGCAGTTCATCTGCGAGTACATCGTCGAAGACCACAATGAGAACCTGACGGTCGGCGATTGGATGATGGAACAGTTGGAGCGTTCGCATCAACTAACCATCGACAGAGGTTCCCTGCAGGAAGTCTTGTCCGCGTCGCCGACGGTCGAGTTTGGTAACGAGATTCAGGCAAAGTGGCGAGAACTAGCTGTAGTGCCCATGGACGTTGTTGACGGTTCTGGTCTTGGGATGAGTTGAGCCTCCGTGGCAGTGTGGGGTCTGTTGGGATCCCGTCTGCGAACGGAGGCTCAGTGATCGACAGTAGTGCAGTGGCGGTGCGGCGGGCTGCGCCGCGGCCGAGGCTGTCGCCGCATTCTCGGCTGGTGATGGTGGAGCGGGTGGCGGCTGGCCAGTCCAAGACGGCGGTGGCGGCTCAGATGGGCTGCGCCCGTCAGACGGTGGACAAGTGGGTGAAGCGCTACCAGGCCGAAGGGCGAGCTGGCCTCGAGGACCGGTCGAGCCGGCCCGTCAGCTCGCCGGCCCGCACTCCGGGGCGGGTCGAGCAGAGGATCTGCTCGCTGCGGCGCCGGGAGCGGCTCGGCCCGGCGCGGCTGGCCGCGCGGGTGGGCGTGCCGGCGTCGACGGTGCATCGGGTGCTGGTGCGCCACGGCCTGAACCGGCTGAGCTGGATCGACCGGCCCACCGGTGAGCGGGTGCGCCGCTATGAGAAGGCCCAT
This sequence comes from Candidatus Poriferisodalis sp., assembly GCF_965208925.1. Lineage (GTDB taxonomy): Bacteria > Actinomycetota > Acidimicrobiia > Acidimicrobiales > Poriferisodalaceae > Poriferisodalis. Next base: position 1,605,363 of record NZ_OZ242364.1, read on the forward strand.
GCGGGCGAGCTGGTCCATATCGACGTGAAGAAGGTCGCCAAGGTGCCCCCCGGCGGGGGCTGGCGCGTCCACGGCCGCGGCTCGGCCAAGGCCAAGCGCGCCAAGCGCAAACGGCGGGGATACACCTACCTGCATGTCGCTGTGGACGATCACTCCCGCGTCGCCTACGTCGAGGCCCACGACAACGAACGCGCTGTCACCGCGGCGGCGTTCTGGCGCAACGCCCGCGACTGGTTCGACCGGCTCAACGTCGGCATCGACGCCGTCATGACCGACAACGCCAAGAACTTCACGTCCGACAAGTTCGCCGAGGCACTCGCCGAGAACCGCACCAAACACCGGCTCACCCGCCCCTACCGGCCTCAGACCAACGGCAAAGTCGAACGGTTCAACCGCACCATGGCCGAAGAATTCCTCTACAACCACAAATTCCGCTCAGAACCCGACCGCCGCCGACGCCTCCAGAACTGGGTCCACACCTACAATCTCCACCGACACCACACCGCCATCGCAGGCACACCCGCCAGCCGCGTCAACAACCTCTGTGGTCATTACAACTAGCTACCTGATTCTTTGACGGCAGACAAAGTTGCCCTCCAGCTAACTGGTTGTCCAAGGCCCCGGACTGCGCGCTTGGACGCGCCCGGCAGATCACATCCGGCGATCGTCAGCCGGCAGCGATCTCGGCGATGAGGGTCAGCACGGCGTCGGAGGTCTCGCGGTCCTGCTCGATCCGATCTGCGGTCGCAAAGGTGATCTTGCGGGCGACGCGCACGCCGGCGTCGCTCACCGCAGCGATGTGGGCCCGGTCCTGCCCTCGTCGAGGCGGGTCGGTCACCAGCGCCGCAGTGCAGGAGATGCCCGCCAGCGGCCACGGCTCGGTGCCCGGCTTGGGCGTCGAGACCAGGTGCTGTGCCCGGGCCAGGCAACCGTCAGCCATCGCGAGTGCCGCCTCGTCGGATACGTGCGGCTCGAGCTCGGAACCCATCAGCTCGTACAGCGACCTCACCGAATAGGGCACCGACGCCTCCAGGATCGTGCGGGAGCCACCGGGGATCGTCAGCAGGTCGCTTACCGCCAACATGCCGCCGCCGGTGACCGCCAGCACAATCCGCAAGGGCGAGTCATGGATCGCCCGGACAAGAGCCAGTCGCTCGTCAGCTGTCATGTTTCCGCCCTGTTGTGCCTGGCGTTGCCCGCCGTGCCTGCAATCCGGCCTGTTCGTTCGAAAAGGAGCCGTAATCGCTGAATCCAGCGCCGAGTATCGCTGCTAGCCGTCGCATTCGACACCGCGCAGCAACGAACAATTGTGACACCCCTCCTAGAGGATGCCGAGTGACAGATAGGCAGCACGTTCGTCGCTGCGCGGGAGGTGCATTGTGCGAGCATTCGGCGGGATGGCAGCTAGTTCGAGCAAGACGTCGATCGCCGATGTGGGCGAGGTCGGCATCGACGATGAGCAGGCGCTGTGCGCCGCCGCATGGATGTTGGCGCGTGGCGGTGCGCTCGCCGAACTGAGCGAGGCCGAAGCGTCGCTGCTTCGTGCTACGTCGGAAGTGCATTCGCCGGTAGCGCTGGACTTCCTACGGGCGGCGGTCCACGCGGGCGGCGACCCGTTGGGCACGGCCTTCCTGCGACTGCGTTCGGCCGAACGCCGTCGTCAACAGGGCGCGACGTACACCCCGACTGTGCTGGTGAAACTGATGTCGGACTGGTTGGTCAGCTACAGGCGGCCGGGGCGCGTGGTTGACCCAGGCGCTGGTTCGGGGCGCTTCCTGTGCGCGACTGGACTCTCGCTGCCGAACGCGGAACTTGTGGCAATTGAACTCGATCCGTTGGCTGCACTAATCGCCCGCGCGAACCTGACAGTTCTTGGGCTCGACGGGCGATCGCAGATGCACATGTGTGACTACCGAGCGGTGCAGTTGCCGCCGACGAGCGGCCCGACGGCGTTCATCGGCAACCCGCCGTACGTGCGGCATCACGGCATCTCACCGGAATGGAAGGACTGGCTTCGTCGGCGCGCCGCTGAGTTGAACTTGAAGGCGTCGGCACTCTCGGGATTGCACGTGCATTTTCTGCTCGCAACTGCGCACTTAGCGCGCGACGGCGACTATGGCGTGTTCGTCACGTCGTCCGAATGGCTGGATGTCGGCTATGGACACATAGCGCGCGAACTGGTCACCGGCCCCTTGGGTGGTCTGTCCGTACACATCTTGGATGCTCGAGAGCGTGCCTTCGCCGACGCTATGACGACGGCAACCGTGACAGCGTTCGAAGTCGGCCAGCAACGGCGCCAGGTTCGGATACGCAAGGTTGCTTCGACCGATGATCTGCGAGGACTGCGTGGGGGCACGCAATTCGGTCGTGCAGAACTGCGTTCGACGTCGCGCTGGTCGTCGCTGCTGGAGCCACGAGTCTCGGTGCCACGCGAGTTCGTGCCGCTAGGAGAGCTGTGCCGGGTTCATCGCGGGACGGCCACAGGCGCAAACGCAGTGTGGGTGACTGATCAGAACGATCCGCGGCTCCCCGCAGAGGTGCTTCGGCCAACGGTGACTAAGGCATGGGAGCTCTTCGCCCTCGATTCAGCGGTTCTCAGCGAAGATCGCGATTTGCGGGCTGTCATCGAGCTGCCTGCCGACTTAGACGTATTCGACGAGGATGACCGAGCGCTGGTTGACGCATTTCTCCAGACTGCGTGCAGCGCTGGTGTTGCCGACGGCTACATCGCGCGTCATCGACGCTCGTGGTGGTCGGTCAAACTGCGGAGTCCGGCACCCATCCTGGCTACATACATGGCTCGCCGATCGCCAACGTTCGTGCGAAACCTTGTCGCGGCTCGGAACCTCAACAACGTGCATGGCCTCTACCCGGTCGAGCCGCTATCGGACGCAGCGCTGTGCAGGCTGGCCGGCGCTCTGCGTACACAAGCCAGCACGAGGGGTGGACGCGCGTACGCTGGCGGCCTCGTCAAGTTCGAGCCCAAGGAGATGGAGCAGATAATGGTTCCGCCTCCGAGTTGGCTCGAATCGAGCGAGCCGCTGGCATCCTTGGGGGTGAAAGGCGAGGTCGGTGGCGACCGAGTCGCGGTACCTGGGGGTTTCTGATGGATGCGGACGACCCGCACGCGAACCCAAACGGTTCGGTGGTGCCGAGCAGCGATGCAGTTGCCTCTTCCGCTGGCATAGCCGCAGTTGACCTCTTCTGTGGAATCGGAGGCTTGTCGTACGGTTTGGCGTCCGCCGGGGTCGAAGTGGTAGCAGGCATCGACGTAGACGGTTCCTGCAAGTTTCCTTTCGAGGCCAACGTGAGCGGCGCGCAGTTCATCGAGCGGGACGTCCGCGACGTCACGGCTGAGGACCTGTCCAGCCTGTGGCCCGAGGGCGCGACGAGGCTCTTGGCCGGTTGCGCACCGTGCCAGCCGTTCTCTTCGTATCGAAAGGATGTCCGCCCGTCCAATGATCATCGTTGGGAACTCCTGAACGAGTTCGGCCGCCTGGTCGAAGAGACGCAACCCGAGTTCGTCACGACTGAGAACGTCCCCCGCATCGAAAGCAAGGCCGTTTTCGCCGAATTCGTGGCGATGCTCGAAGACCTCGACTACTCCGTGGACAGCGATGTCCGCAGGTGTACCGACTACGGACTTCCTCAAAATCGCCGCCGCCTCGTGCTGGTGGCTTCCCGGGTCGGCACCGCCGCAGTCCCGGCTGGAGACCAGAGCGATCAGCCCTCCCCGACCGTCCGGCAGGCAATCGGGAACCTTCCCGCTATTGAGGCTGGCAGCGCTCACGACACCGACCCTGTGCACCGCAGTCGGGGCCTGTCGGCGCGCAACCGGGAGAGGATGGAAGCATCTACACCGGGTGGCACGTGGCGCGACTGGGATGAGCAACTGCGCGCCCCGTGTCATCGCCGTGCCAGCGGCGCTGCGTTCAAGAACGTCTACGCCCGCATGGAATGGGACAAGCCATCTCCAACGATCACGACCTACTTCCACAACTTCGGAGCCGGCCGCTTCGGCCACCCAGAGCAGCACCGCACGATCTCCGTGCGGGAGGCTGCCATTCTCCAGGGCTTTCCCGACGATTACCGGTTCGTGCCAGATGGCGAGGCTGCGCCGTTGACGACACTAGGCAGACACATCGGCAACGCCGTCCCGCCACCGTTAGGAGAAGCCATAGGCAGGTCTATGCTCGAAACACTGATCGGGGCCGGCAATCCATGACCGATCAGTCTCCGTTCACGATGAGCATAGACATGGGTGCCTTAGAGGCACTCGGCATCAAACTTTACAGCAATGCAGCCGCAGTTCTCACCGAACTGGTTGCAAATGCCTACGACGCTGACGCGACGCTTGTGCAGATCGAGTGGAACATCAGCGAATCCAGCGTTGTTGTCGTGGACAACGGCAGTGGGATGACCCAACAGGAACTCAACGACCGTTTTCTTGTCACTGGGTATCAGAAGCGACGTGTCGAGGGAACGCACTCGAAACTGTGGAACCGTCCATTCATGGGTCGCAAAGGCATTGGCAAGCTGAGTGTTTTCTCGATTGCGGATGAGGTTTTCGTCTACACGACGAAAGTAGGCGAGAGCACCGGATGTAGGATTGTTGTCGATGACTTGAAGCAGCGGATTTCCTCGGGTCTTCCATATCACCCTGAGCCAGTCGAGGCTCCCGAGGAGTACTCCTTCGCTGGCGAGGCAGCGAGAAGCGGTACGGCAATAGTTCTGAACCGCCTGACCAGCAAGCGTGTGTCTCTGACGGCCTCAGCGCTCCGTAAGCGGCTTGCTCGGCGATTCGATGTGCTTGATCAAACTCCGTCCGAGGAAGGTGGCTTCAAGATCGAAATCGATGGTGAGCGACTGACATTCGAAGACCGACAGGATCTGAAGCGACTTGAGTTTCTGTGGGAATTTGGCGAGCAGCGACTACCAGATCACGCCTTGCCGGCCGGAGTCAACAAATATGTGCTCGATGATTGCACGGTTGAAGGCCGCGACGACTGGCGAGTGCGGGGCTGGATCGGCACTGCCCGCACCCCGTCGGACTTGGCCGATCAGGATGGAGTGGGTTCGCTCAAGAACATTATCGTGCTGGCGCGCAAGCGCCCAATTCATGAGGGAATCATCGACAAGCTCGACTTCTCTCGGGTCTTCGGCAATTACGTCACCGGCCAGATTGAGGCCGACTACCTTGACTCAGATAACCCGGACGAGGACGACATCGCCACAAGTGACCGGCAACGTCTGATCGAAGACGATCCACGGGTAGAAGGCTTACACAAATTCCTGCGAGAAGCATTCAAGACAGCGTCGGATCAATGGAATGCTGAACGCCCCAAGCGCAAATCTAAAGATGCTTTCGAGGAATTCCCGGAGCTAGAAACTTGGCGCGATTCGCTGCCCGGCTGGCAGCAGGAGCCTGCAACGAAGATGATCTCCACTATCGCGGCCTTGACGTTGGACCAGGCTAACGAACGAACATATCGAGCTTCCCTCTACCGTTCGGGTGTTCTCGCGTTTGCACGCATTGGACTGCGGGAGAAATCTGATGAACTCGACCGATTGAGCACACTCGATGCCGAGCATCTACTGCAGCTCTTCGGGGCTCAGGAAGAATATGAGGCAAGTCTCTGGGCGGACATTCTCCGTGGACGCGTCGAGGCGATACAAAAGCTTGACAACCTCGCAGACGACAATGAGTTAGAGCGAGTGGTTCAAGAGCATGTGTACAAGAATCTGTGGCTTCTGGATCCGTCGTGGGAACGCGCCACTGAAGATACTTACATGGAGCAACGCTTGAACAATATCGCGCCGGATGTCTTCCCATTGGACGATAGGGGAGATGAAATCACCGGCCGGATAGATATTCGGTATCGGACGGCTGCTGGCACCCATGTCATTGTAGAGCTTAAGCGCTATGGCAAGTCTTGTACCATCGATGAGCTGATTGCGCAGGGACAGAAATACTACGGCGGAGTTGCCTCTGTGCTAGAGCAACAGGATTCTAGCGATGAGCCTATTGAGGTGGTCTTTGTACTTGGCCAAGCACCGCGCGTGAATCGTAGTCACAAGTATAACGATAGGGAATACATCACTCGTAGATTGGATGAGATCAACGGGCGCTATGTTCTCTATCGCCAACTCGTCCGCAATGCGCGAAACCAATACAAAGATTACCTGGATGCGACGCTAAGAGCGTATGAACTCGAGCGTCTATTGGAGGCGCTCGAAGCCGAGTAGCTGATCTTAGACTTGCAGAGGACTTGATGGGCTGCACGATGGAGGTTGGCTGTCCGCTTCGGGCACCCCGCACAGCGCTGTCCAGTGGTGCTCGGTCGCGCAGACGATTGCAACCCTCCTGATCCGACGGCGCGAGCGGCTTGTCGGGGTCTGATTCATCGGGATTGCACTTGTATATCGCGTGGGGCACAGGCATGCACCGGCGTTGCCTATCCGGGTGACGGCGGAGCCGTTGCCGGTGTGCTCGAGCACCTCGGTTACGAGGAAGTGGATTGCCATCAGCCGCTCGTCAGGTGTCACTCTTTCGCCTCGTGGTCCCCTCGCCGTGCACTTCGTGCGTGTGATTCAAGCTTCTTGTTCGACGTCAAGTCGCAGCCCGCGAGCGCAGTCCCGACGCATTGCGGTTAGTCGCTCAAGTAGGACATCCGCATGCGCCGAACGATTGTTGTCACACCGCCGAATGACTATGGCCCAGCGGACGGAATCTTCGCTCCGCCGAACCGGAGGTGTCGTATGCGAACATGCCAGCAGATGGTCTTGACCATGCCGGGAACGGCACTTGATGACGAGCCGGCCGGCGGCATCGTTGACGAGCAGCAACTGTGCGCGGTTGCGTGGGCCCTCGCCAGCGATGGCTGCCTCAAAGACGTGAACCGTGTTGAGGCGGGCCTCATCGCGAAGGCGGATGGGTCGCCTTCATCGGCTGCAGTCGAGCGCGTTGCGGCAACAATTCGGTCGGGTGAGGATCCCCTGGGCACTGCATTTGCGTCGCTTCGATCAGCGGCGCAGCGGCGCAAGCTGGGTGCGACGTACACACCCGCATCGTTGATCGGTCCGATGTCGGACTGGCTGGCGAATCACAAGCGTGCATCTCGTGTCGTGGATCCCGGTGCTGGGTCAGCGAGATTCCTTGTCGCGGCGGGTCGGCTCCTGCCAGAGGCTCGGCTTGTTGCAGTCGAGATTGACCCGCTCGCTTCGCTGATCGCGCGCGCGAACCTGACTGCCTTGGGCTTCGATGAGCGGTCAGAAGTGCATACGGCCGACTTCCGTTCGCTGAAGCTGGCAGCTGATCCTGGCCCAACAGCGTTCATCGGCAACCCTCCTTACGTGCGGCACCATGACATTGCGCCCAAGTGGAAAGCATGGCTACGAGAGCGTTCCGAGGAACTGGGCTTGAAGGCGTCGGCGCTCGCGGGCCTTCACGTTCACTTCCTGCTCGCAACCGCACATCTCGCGCGAACGGGTGACTACGGCATCTTCGTCACCTCGTCTGAATGGCTCGACGTCGGCTACGGACAGCTCGCCCGCGAACTGGTTGCGGGGCCTTTGGGTGGCCTCTCTGTTCATGTTCTCGATGCCCGCAGCCAGGCCTTCGCGGATGCCGCTACCACGGCGGCCGTTACGGCATTTGAAGTGGGGGAATCGCGGCGCGGCGTCCGTGTGCGCAAGATCAAACGAACCGAAGACTTGCGAGGTCTGCAAGGCGGCAAACGGTTCGGCCGTGAGAAGTTGCGCACGACGCGTCGCTGGTCGTCACTACTGGAACCCAAGGTCAGGGTGCCGTCAGAATTCGTTCCGCTCGGCGACTTCTGCCGTGTGCACCGGGGAGCGGTCACTGGGGCGAATGCCACGTGGGTGACCAAGCAACGCGACCCGAGATTGCCGACAGCAGTGTTGTTCCCAGCAGTGACTAGGGCGTCCGAGCTGATCGACCTGGACTCGGCATTCTTGAGAGATGACCACCATCTACGTGCAGTGATTGACCTGCCGGATGATCTGGACGTCCTGGGTGCGGAAGACCGAGAGCTCGTCGAGCGGTTCTTGCGCTCTGCCCGACGGGGGGGTGCGGCGAACAGCTACATCGCCCGTCACAGAAAGCCTTGGTGGTCTGTCAGGTTGCGTGACCCCGCCCCGATTCTGGCCACGTACATGGCTCGTCGCCCGCCGACGTTCGTGCGCAATCTCGCATCGGTCAGGAACATCAACGCAGTGCACGGCATCTACCCGTTGCAGCCGCTGTCCGATCCTGCGCTTTGCCGCTTGACCATGGCGCTTCGCAACGGCGCTTCCTTGACTGGCGGTCGTACATACGCCGGCGGTCTGACGAAGTTTGAGCCTTCGGAGATGGCTCAGGTGATGGTCCCGCCGCCGAGCTGGCTGGAATCGGACGAGCCATGGCCCTCGTAGATCCTCCACGCTGGTCGGAAGAGGTGCTCGGACGAGAACGTCTCAAGGCCATCGAGATCTTCCGCGAGGAGCGGCTCACCGAGCCCTTGGAGAGGTACCTCGAGGCGTTCGATGACTATGCAGCCAGCGTTGACCGCCTCATGCGCGAGAGCGGCGACCTCCGGTCGCTCCACGATGTCGCGCAGGAGGTACTGACTGACACAGATCTGCTAGAGGCCATTCGCTATCTCGCGGGACCACCGGTTTCTGCGGACGATCTCATGGAGTTGGCAGAGACCCAGTTGACGGCGAGCCGCTTGCGCGACGACGAAGTCGCTGCGCAACGTGTGATTGAGACGGTCTTGGACATGCTCGACAGCCGTCGTTTCGCCTGGGTGGCCGAAGAGCGGGATCCGTCCGACAGCGAGCGATCCGCCGCCGCCATGGCCTCTGCGTCCCTCATGGCGAGCCAACGAGTGCGAACCAACCGTGCCAACACCGCCAAGATGGATCAAGAAGCGCGTGTCCGTTCGCACCTCGCCGCTTCGGGCTTGACCGAAGTAACCACGCGGGAGATATGGACGCCATCGGATGCACCCTTGCGAGGTGAGTTCTGCGGCGAATGTTCGGTCGTCGGGCGCAAGGCCGACGTCGTCGTCGGCTTGCACGATGGCCGGGTCATGCCCATCGAGTGCAAGGTCTCGAACTCCTCAACGAATTCCGTCAAGCGCCTCAACAACGATGCTGCCGTGAAGGCGGCGGTGTGGATCGACAAGCTGGGGAGTCACGGTGTCGTTCCTGTAGCCGTGCTGTCTGGAGTGTTCAAGACCCTCAACCTCGTCCAGGCTCAGGACCGAGGGCTGACGATTTTCTGGTCCCACGATCTCTCGCCGCTGACGGCCTTCGTCACTGCAACCGGCTGATTGGCGGCAGCGGAAGGCTTCGACAGCGACGTGATTCGCAACGTCAACGAGAACACCCGAGAACTCGACTTCGACGAAGGCACCGGCTTCACCCCCGACTGACCCGATAGATGCCGCTGGCGGGGCAGATGAACGTGCGTGCGTTGCTCTTGCGGACCCCCGTCTTTTGGTACAGCGCGAACCCGACTTTTGGTCGGTTCAAGGGTGTTCGCTTGGTACATCGGCCCCTGAATTGCGGGCGGCAGGTCAGCCGATGGCACCGGCTACGGCGAGCTCGACGACGCGGTCGTCGTCGTAGCCGAGCACTTCCCGCAAGACGTCATCGTTGTGCTCGCCCAGGCTGGGGCCTGAACGGGTGATGGCATGGGGCGTCGTGCTGAGCTGCAGGCGAGGCGCCTCCACGACCATGCGGTCGTACAGCGGGTGTTCGACTTCCAGCCAATGGCCCCGGTGGTTCAGTTGCGGATCGGCGAAGCAGCCCAAGCTGTTCTGGTTTGCGTGCGACGGGATGCCGGCCGCTTGCAGAGCGGCTTCGGCTTCGGCGGGGGTGCGCTGGGCCGCCCAGCCTCCGACGATGGCGTCGATCTCATCGACACGTCCAAGTCGCCCCGCTGCGTCCAGGCCGGCCAGCTCGGCAGGAACTGCATGACCGTCCGCATCGAGCACCCTGCACAGCGATTCCCAGTGATGCTCGGTCTCGCAGACGATCGCCACCCATGGGTCCGGCGGTTCGAGCGGGTTGTCGGGCTCGGCGTCGCCGGCGTCGCACGGGTACATGGCGTGGGGACACATGAATGCGTCCGCGTTGCCCATCCGTGTCGCTTCGTCGCCGTTCACGGTCTTCGCGAGCACCTCGGTCGCCAGGAAGTGAATGGCGGCCTCGGCCTGCGCGAAGTCCAGATGCTGGCCGCGACCGTCGGGGTCGGCATCGCGGGCATCGAGCGCCGCCATGAGCAGCGGCACCATGAACTGCGGTGTGACGTAGTCGGTGTAGGCCAGGAACGGCCCCGCCGGAGGTCGGTCCGGCCAGCCGGTCATCTCGTAGTAGCCGGTGATGGCGCCGGCCAGGTTGCCGAACCCGGCGAACGTGGACAGCGGACCGCTTTGGCCCATCAGACTCGTGCTGAGCAGGATCAACTCCGGGTTCCGTTCGGCCAGCACGTCGTAGCCGATTCCCCACGCCTCGAGCGTCCCCGGCGTATAGGACTCGACGAAGATGTCGGCCCACTCGACCAGGTCGCACAGCACCTCCCTGCCGGCCTCGGTATTGAGATCCAGGGTCACGCCCCGCTTGCCGGCGTTCAAGGTTCCGAACTGGATGGAGGCATCGGGCCCCATATCCCCCCGCAGGCCGCCGCCGGCCCCCCGGGCGGCGTCGAAGCGAGCCGGTCCTTCCACCTTGATGACCGTGGCGCCGAAGTCGGCGAGCAGCCGCGTCGTGAACGGTCCGGCGTACACCCAGGTGGTGTCGAGCACCTTGAGGCCTTCGAGCGGTCGTGGCGACGCCGGGTCGCTGCCGGCGTCCCGCAACGCCTCGGCGGACTCCAGCAGCGGCGAGCGCGGCGCAGCCTTCACTGCCTCGGTGTCGGCGCCGAGCGCGGGCGGCCCGCCGAGTGCACGCAAGGGCGTGCGGCTGGGCTGGCACCAGCGCCCGGGAGTGGTGACACTGCCCCATGCGGCGTCGTCCACCACGTCCCAGTAGCCCCGCTGCGAGAAGTGGTCAACGTTCACGAGCTCGGCAGGGGCGTAGACGGGTGCCAGCAGCACCTCCCGGCGCTGGGCCTCGGAGAACAAGTCAGCCCGCGTCATCGACGACGTCATGGCAGCGATGGCGGCTTTCGCTGCCTCCATCTGCGCGGGCGCCACTTCGGGATCGGTGAACAAACGCATGCCGAATTCGACCCAGTCGAGCCCGGCCAGCTCGTCGTCGCAGAACCCCAGCTCATGGACCCACTCCATCAGCCGGGCGGTGAAGCGGCCGATGGTGTCGCCGAACAGCAGCGTGATGGAGACGAAGCCGTCCGCAGCGGCATACACGAACTGCAGATGGAAGTTCAGCAGCAGAATCCCACCGGACGTCCTGCGCGCCGACGGGTACGCATTCGCACTGTGCACGATGCCGGGAAAGGCGGTCTGCATCATCGCCTGCTGGGCGGAGATGTCGACGTGCTGGCCCCAGCCGCTGCGGTCGCGCTGGCGCAGCGCGAGCGCGGTGCCGACCGCTCCATGGGAACCGGCGTGCAGCCAGCTCTGCGGCGCGGTGATGCGCAGCGGCGCCCGGTCAGTGTCGCCGGTGATGGCCGCACTGCATGCGGACGCTGCGATGGTGAGGTCTGTCGCCGCCCAGCCGGCCTTCGGGCCGGTGCTGCCGAACGCAGTGACCGTGGTGTGCACGAGTCCCGGGTTGATCGCGCGCAGCTCGTCGTAGTCGAGACCCAGGCCAGGGTCGGGCGACTCGATCAGCGCATCGGCACCAGCGACGAGCTCCAGCAGCTCATTGCGATCGGTGATGACGCAACTCTGTGCGCCCCGGCGCTGCGCCCACCATTGGAGCGACGTGCCGTCGGGGCCTTGACTGCGGTGGTCGCGGCCCCGACCGTCGGGTCCTTCGACAAGGACCACCTCGGCGCCGAGCGAGCCCAAGATGGCGGAGCACATCGCGCCCCGGTGGTCGGTGAGATCGAGTATCCGGTACGGCTTCAGCATCGCCGCGAAGCTAACGCTCGCCGGCAGGACGGGTTGGCGCTGGAGGGTTTCAGCCGGTCGGTCCTGTTCCGGCACCGTCTTGGACCCTGCGACTAGGTTGCCGCCGGTGAGCATTCGAGGGCGGGCATTGATCGCGGGTGCGTACGAGCATCCGGGACGGGAGCTGCCCGACCGCACGCTGCCGCAGATCCACGCCGAGGTGGCTGCCGGCGCGCTGGCCGATGCGGGGCTGACGCTGGCCGATGTCGACGCCTACTACTCCGCCGGCGATGCTCCTGGATTCGGTGCGCTGTCGATGGTGGAGTACCTCGGCCTCGACTGCAGCTACATCGACGACACCGAGACCGGCGGCTCGGCCTATCTCGTGCACGTCCAGCACGCCGCGGCAGCCATCGCCGCCGGCCAGGTGAATGTGGCGCTGATCACGCTGGCCGGCAAGCCGCGCACGGGCGGCGCCGGGCCAGGCGGCAGCGCCCGGTTCAGCTCGGCGCCGGAGGCCTCGTTCGAGAACCAGTTCGGCATGTCGGTGCCCGGCGGCTACGCACTGGCCGCGGCCCGGCACATGCACGAGTTCGGCACGACCTCCGAGCAGCTCGCCGAGGTCAAGGTGGCCGCTTCGACCCATGCGCAGCACAATCCCAACGCCTTCCTGCAAGACGTCGTCACGGTGGACGAGGTGGTGTCCTCGCCGGTGATCTCGGACCCGCTGCACCGGCTGGACTGCTGCGTGATCACCGACGGCGGTGGTGCCCTGGTGGTGGTCAGCGAAGCCGTGGCGGCGTCGCTCGACCGCCATTGCACCCCGGTGCTGGGCACGGGCACGTCGATCAAGCACACCTCGGGCGGTCGCATCGATCTGACCCACACCGGCGCCGTGCGCTCGGGCCCGCTGGCGTTCGCCGAAGCCGGCGTCACACCCGCCGACATCGACTACGTGTCCATCTATGACAGCTTCACCATCACGGTGCTGATGACGCTGGAGGACCTCGGGTTCTGCGCGAAGGGCGAGGGCGGATCATTCGTGTCCGACGGCGCACTGCAGGCGCCCAACGGCGCGCTGCCGTTCAACACCGACGGCGGCGGCCTGTGCAACAACCACCCGGCCAACCGCGGCGGCATGACCAAGGTGGTCGAAGCCGTACGGCAACTGCGCGGCGAGGCGCACGCCGCCGTGCAGGTGCCCGACTGCGAGCTGGCCCTGGCGCATGGCACGGGCGGCAGCCTCGCCACCCGCATGGGCAGCGCCACGCTCGTGCTGGGCAGGTCGACATGAGCGAACCCGGGACCTTCGGACTGCCCGTGCCGCCGCCCATGGTGAACCTCGAAACCCAGCGATTCTGGGATGCCACCCGCGAGGGCCGGCTGGAGCTGCCTCGCTGCGACGACTGCGGCGATGTCGTGTGGTACCCGCGTGAACGCTGCGGCCCGCTCGGCAGCGGATCGGTGACGTGGTTCGAAGCCTCTGGACGCGGCACTGTCTATAGCTGCACGGTCACCCGGCGCATCGGGGGTTCGTGGCGCGCCGCGACACCGTTTGTGCTGGCCTATGTCGAACTCGAAGAGGGTCCTCGCGTGCTCACCAACATCGTCGGCTGCGATCCTGAGACGGTCCACATTGGCCAGGCAGTGCAAGCCGTCTTCGACCCCACTCCCGACGGCCCCGCCCTGCTGCGCTTCACCCCCGCCTGACAGCGGCTCGGGTTGCCGAGCGGTGCATCCCACATTTCGAGCCAACTGGACCAGCAAGGCCTGCACTGTTGAACTCAAATGCAGGCTAAGCCAATGCCGACAATCCTCGCCAAACAATTGAATTCGTGCTTAGTTCAAGTCTTGGAACCGAATCTCTTGTTTTCCAGAATGCTCAATCCCATTAGACTCGCAATCTCGTCAAGAAACACAAGTGAAGTCAAGAACCATTCGCTGCCTCCCTCGTCCCAGTCGTGCGAAGCAGCGCTCAGAATAGAGTGAATACGCTTCTCGATGTTCACCGTTTTGGTCGTGTCATCACGTGGTCGATAAACCCGCAGCATGATGGGATTTTCTGGCCAGGCAGTCTTTACTTGCCGAAAGACACGGTCCTCTACGTCGTCTCCACGTCCAATCTTCAATAGAGTCTGACCTGTATCTTCGTTCCGAGGATGTAACAACAGAGTCGGGAACGAATATACGTACACGCCCGATACTGTAGTTGACTTGAGTACTTCCTCCAAATCCCGAGAACCTTGTTTCGCAGTAGCTATCTCCTCTTGCGAAGCGGCATCGTCGCTTGCAGCGGCACTCAGGAGATTCAGATTATGCTCAAGTACCGCTCTCGCGTCGGGAGACAGGTTGTCTTGCTTAAGGACGCTTCGGAGCCTCGCAGCATTCTGTCTTGCAACAGTAGGAGCCTTTGCAATCTCTCCCTCTAGCAGCGCGCGACTCATGCTCAGATAGCTATACACGAAACTATGTGTGGTCACCCCTAGTTCTTCGCCGATAGCTTCGGGTGTCTTGCCAGCATTCGATAGACGATAAACTTCACCTAGTCGCGAGTCATCTTCTTCGAGCATTCGCTTTAGCTCTTCTGCGACCGCCTGATTCGGCACGCTGCCGGATTCTGATTCAGTATCAGCCATATGTTGCGCTCCGAGTTCAGTGCTGCGTGGATTGATTAAGCTAGTTGTAGTGCCCATGGACGTTGTTGACGGTTCTGGTCTTGGGATGAGTTGAGCCTCCGTGGCAGTGTGGGGTCTGTTGGGATCCCGTCTGCGAACGGAGGCTCAGTGATCGACAGTAGTGCAGTGGCGGTGCGGCGGGCTGCGCCGCGGCCGAGGCTGTCGCCGCATTCTCGGCTGGTGATGGTGGAGCGGGTGGCGGCTGGCCAGTCCAAGACGGCGGTGGCGGCTCAGATGGGCTGCGCCCGTCAGACGGTGGACAAGTGGGTGAAGCGCTACCAGGCCGAAGGGCGAGCTGGCCTCGAGGACCGGTCGAGCCGGCCCGTCAGCTCGCCGGCCCGCACTCCGGGGCGGGTCGAGCAGAGGATCTGCTCGCTGCGGCGCCGGGAGCGGCTCGGCCCGGCGCGGCTGGCCGCGCGGGTGGGCGTGCCGGCGTCGACGGTGCATCGGGTGCTGGTGCGCCACGGCCTGAACCGGCTGAGCTGGATCGACCGGCCCACCGGTGAGCGGGTGCGCCGCTATGAGAAGGCCCATGCGGGCGAGCTGGTCCATATCGACGTGAAGAAGGTCGCCAAGGTGCCCCCCGGCGGGGGCTGGCGCGTCCACGGCCGCGGCTCGGCCAAGGCCAAGCGCGCCAAGCGCAAACGGCGGGGATACACCTACCTGCATGTCGCTGTGGACGATCACTCCCGCGTCGCCTACGTCGAGGCCCACGACAACGAACGCGCTGTCACCGCGGCGGCGTTCTGGCGCAACGCCCGCGACTGGTTCGACCGGCTCAACGTCGGCATCGACGCCGTCATGACCGACAACGCCAAGAACTTCACGTCCGACAAGTTCGCCGAGGCACTCGCCGAGAACCGCACCAAACACCGGCTCACCCGCCCCTACCGGCCTCAGACCAACGGCAAAGTCGAACGGTTCAACCGCACCATGGCCGAAGAATTCCTCTACAACCACAAATTCCGCTCAGAACCCGACCGCCGCCGACGCCTCCAGAACTGGGTCCACACCTACAATCTCCACCGCCATCGCAGGCACACCCGCCAGTCCACACCTACAATCTCCACCGACACCACACCGCCATCGCAGGCACACCCGCCAGCCGCGTCAACAACCTCTGTGGTCATTACACCTAGTCGACTTGCTGTGGGCGGAGCCGCGCTCTTGCACGCCTAAAGTCAGATGTCGCGGCCGTGCTGCTACACCCTCGATCATCACCTGGGCGGCCGAGCGCCGACGGTCAGACTTCGAGCATCAAGGTCACGGGGCCGTCGTTGGTCATTTCGACCTCCATGTGAGCGCCGAATGATCCGGTGGCCACTGTGGCGCCGAGCCGGCGCAGCTCGTCGATCAGCTCGTCGATCAGGCGTGTGGCCTCATCTGGCTCTGCCGCGGCCACGAACGACGGCCGTCGACCCTTGCGCGTGTCCCCGTACAGTGTGAACTGGCTCACGACGAGCATCTCGCCGTTTGTCTCTGCGACCGAACGGTTCATCTGACCGTTCTCGTCGGCGAAGATGCGCAGATTCCATAGTTTGCCGGCCAGCTTGCGGGCCGAATCGGCGCTGTCGTCGTGCGTGGCACCGATCAGGCAGCACAGTCCGGGGCCGATTTCGCCGATCACCTCGCCGTCGACGCGCACACGGGCCTTGGCGACCCGCTGCACCAGTGCCCGCATGCGCTCAGAGAACGATCGCGTCGACTTCGATCTCGATGACCAGGTCGGGGTGCAGCAGTGCCGATACCTCGACCAGGGTTGACGCAGGGCGGATGTCGCCGAACGCCTCGCCGTGTGCACGGACGAAGTCGTCCAGGAATGCCATGTCGGTGATGAACGTCCGCACCCGTACCACGTCGGTCATCTGGGCCCCGGCCTCTGACAGCGCCCGCTCGATGATCCCCAGCGTGTATCTCGCCTGCCCGTAGCAGTCACCTGGATGCACCACGCCGTCAGGGCCCAGCGATGTGCTGCCCGACACGGCGACCCAGTCCCCGACGCGGACTGCCCGTGAGTAGCCGGCGACAGCCTCCATCGGCCCGCCGCTTGAGATGTTCTGTCGTTCACTCATGCCCACATTGTGGGCCGCGCGAACGGCATGTGCTGAGCCTGATGCAACAGCGACGACTTGGAACTACGTCCCCGAAGTTGAACTGTTCGATTAGTTTGGCGCGAACTCAACAAATTCACTAGTCCAACCAACCGGAATCACGTACGCCTACCTCGGAGATGCTGTGATGCCGAAACCGCCGGGCCGCCCGACGCATTTGCAGGTATACGAACGGCTCCAGATACAGGTCACCGAACTTCGAGAGAACCTGGGCGGGTTGCCGCTGCCCGAAGAGGCCTCCGACATCTGGCGCGGCATCTGGTACGCGGAAGCTCACCACTCGACTGCGCTGGAGGGCAACACCTTGGTGCTCCGGCAGGTGGAGCAGTTGCTTGGCGAAGGCCGGGCAGTCGGCAACAAGGATCTCGGGGAGTACCTAGAGGTCAAAGGTTATGGCGATGCCGCCGAGTGGGTGTATTCCCAGGCGACGCGCCCGGCGGGACTCGGTGAGCACCAGCAAGTCGTGACGCTGTCGGAAGTTCGTGAGATTCACCGCGCGGTCCTTGCGCCTGCTTGGGAGGTGTCGCCGCATCCGAACGCCACACCGGCGGAGTCTCCGGGCAGCTATCGCCGTCACGACATCTGGCCGTTCCCAGACGGGATGACGCCAGTCTCGTGGCCGCTCGTCGATGCGGAGATGGCCGAGTGGGCAAAGCAGGTCAACCTGCTGGACTCGGAGGCGCTCGCGTTCCCCGAGGCGCTGGCGGCGGCGCACTGCCGCTTCGAGCAGATACACCCGTTTCTCGATGGCAACGGAAGAACGGGACGGCTGGTGCTCAACCTGGTGCTCGTCCGACTCGGATTCCCGCCGGCGATCATCTACAAGCGGGATCGCGATCGGTACCTGCGAGCGCTCCGCAAGGCTGACGACGGCGATCCCGGTCCGCTCGGCGCAATGCTCGCTCGCTCGATGCTGGACAGCCTGTACAGGTTCGTCCTGCCCGCGGTGGCGGGTCCCGCCCGTCTCGTGCCGCTGGAAGCGCTGGCTTCGAGCGAGATCAGCGATGTAGCGCTGCGCGGCGCAGCGAATCGCGGACGGCTCCAGGCGACACGCGGCAGCGATGGTCGCTGGAGGAGCAGTCGTAGATGGGTCGATGAGTACCTCGCATCGCGCTATCGACGCACACCATTGTGAGCGTGGCCCGACGCCGCCGCTGTGACCGACGCCCGGGACTGGCTTGGCGCCGACGAACCTTGGTGATCGGTGCCGTCGCGGTGCTCGTTGTGCTTGCCGCCGCAGGGATCGGGACGGGCATTCTGCTGCGATCAGATGACCAGCCCGACGTGGTGCCCGAGTCGATGGCCCCAGGTCCGGACTGCGTGGCACTCCACGGTCCCCAGCCGTGGATCATCCTGTGGGACCGCTCGCTGACGCAGCCCTGCGTGGTCGTAGCCGAGTTCCAGGACGTGCAGGTGTGGAACAAGGGTTTCGAGCCGATGACCGTCGACTGGCCCGGCGGGGAGCGCCGAGTCGCCATTGATGAGCACTTCGACTCAGGGCCCATCGGCAATGTGCTTCGGGCCGGCCCCAACGACATCAGCGCAGCACCCTTCCCGATGCCCACCATCTGGCTGCTTCCCGAGTCGATGAGCCCGACATCGGGGATCGAGGCCACCGACGCCGGCTTTGGCCCCGTCCGCATCGGCATGACCTTCGACGAGGCCAGCGCAGCCCTCGGCCTCAAGCTCGAGGTCAGCTTTGTGCCGTCGGACCCGCCCGCGTCGTATCCTTGGGAGGCGGTCGTTTCCGGCGACCCCTACTCACCGATATTTCTCGCTGACAGGCCGGACGACGAAACGAGCGTCATATTCGAGATCCACCCGCATAACGGCAGCTCCTAGCGCCAGTCGCAGCACCTTCTCTGGCGCTGAGTTCTCAGGTGAGGGCGCCGGCGATGACGAGCTCGGCGACCTTGTCGGCGTCGTAGCCGAGGATCCCTTCGAGCACCTCCATGTTGTGCTCGCCGAACATCGGGCCGCCCCACAGCGGCCGGCCGGGCGTGCGCGACAGCTCGAAGTTGCTGTTCTCGACCCAGGTGTGGCCGTGCTTGGCGTGCGGCACCGACAGGAAGTGCTCGCGGGCGACGATCTGGGGGTCAGCCATCAGATCCGCGGCGTCGCTGACCCGGTGGGCGGGCACACCGCAGGCTTGGAGCGCCGCCTCGATGTCCGCTGCTTCCCGAGGCTCTGTCCACGCGGTGATCGCGGCGTCGATGGTCTCAGCGTGCGCTCGACGACTGTCGGTATTGAGACCGCTCAAGCCCCCTGCGCTGCTCGCGTTGCCGCCTCCGCTCGCATCCGCGCTCAGCGTGTCCAGCGCCTGTGCCAGTTCAGCGTTGCCGGCCGCAGCCTCAGCCAGCAGCGCCGCCAGCGCGCCCCAGTGCTCGTCGGTCTCGCAGGCGATCGCCACCCAGCGGTCGTCGCCGGCCGCCGGATACACGCTGTGGGGGCACATGTGGCGGTCGGCGTTGCCGCTCCGGCCGGCAGTGCGCCCGTTGATCTCCTCGTCAGCGAACTCGGTCGCCAGGAAGTGCAGCGCGCCCTCCATCTGGGCGAAGTCGATGTGCTGGCCCCGCCCGGTGCGGTCCCGCTCGGCCAGCGCGGACAGAATCAGCATCACGCCCAGCTTCGGCGAGATGTAGTCGGTGTAGGCGGTGAACGGCCCCGCCGGGATGCGGTCTGGCCATCCCGTCACCGGGTAGAAGCCCGCGATTGCCGCCGCCATCGTGCCGAAGCCGGCATACAGGCGCATCGGCCCGGTCTGGCCCATCAGGCAGCTCGAGAACATCACCAGTTCGGGGTTCACCTCGCGCAGCACGTCGTAGGTGAGGCCCCAGTTCTCCATCGCCTTGGGCGAGAACGACTCGGTGAGCACGTCGCACCATGCGACAAGGTCGAGCACCACCTCTCGCGCCTCGGGCAGAGACAGGTCGAGCGTCAGGTCCATCTTCCCGGCGTTGATCGAGTGGAACTGCAGGGCGTTCTCCTGGCCGCCTTCCTCGCCGATGAACGGGTGGACGCCGCGCAGCACATCGGGCTTCAGCTCGCTCTCGACCTTCACGACGGTGGCGCCGTAGTCGGCAAGCGTGCGCGTGGCGCCCGGCCCCGCCAGCGCCCACATGAAATCGAGCACCTTGACGTCATCGAGCGGGCGCTCCATCGAGCGACCTGTGGCAGCGATCTCGGCGCGAGGGCGGGAAGTGATGCCGGTGCCTGCAGGACCGCTGTCGCCAAGGTACAGCTCGGTGTGCTCGCCGAGCTTCGGCGCGACCGGCAGGACCGGCAGTGGGCCGGCCGTGGTCTTGGCCAGCGAACCGCACAGGCGCACTGGCGCGGGACCGCCGGCACGGGGCACGTCGACGTGCTCCCAGTAGTCGCGTACTTCGAGCTGCTCGAGCGCGAGTACGTCGGCCGTAGTCGTGACGGGCGCGATCAGCAGGTTGTCGGTCAGTGCGCGTTCCAGCAGCTCGGCCTTGGTCTTGCTGGCCACGAACGCCGTCAGGGCCTTGATGGCCCGGTCGAAGGTGTCCATCGACTCGCGGCCCTCCACGATTGCCATGCCGAAGTCCACCCAGTCCTTGTCGCGCAGATCGGGCTCGCAGAAGCCTTCGTCGCACGCCCAGCTCAAGATCCTGCTGGTGAACGGGGCGATCATGGGTCCGAACAGGAAGGTGACGGTCACGTGGCCGTCGGCGCACTCGTACACCCATGGGATGAGGAAGCCCCCAAGGTCGACGGCTCCGGGGAGCCGAACCGGCACGTCGCCGCCGGTCAGCACCGTCATCATCTGGAACTGCGTGCAGTCCACGAAGGACTGCTGGGCCGACGTGTCCACGTGCTGGCCCAGCCCTGAGGTCTGCCGTTCGTGCAGGGCCATGAGCACCGCGCCTGCAGTGTCCACTGCAGCGTTGTGCCACGTCTGCGGCGAGCCGATCCGCACGGGTGCCCGGTCACGGTCGCCGGTCAGCGACATCGTGCCGCTCGACGCGGCGATGGTGAGGTCGGTAGCGGCCCAGGCCGTCTTGGGACCGGTCTCGCCGAACGGCGTGATGGACGCGGTCACCAGCGCCGGGTCGGCGGCGCGCAGCGCATCGAGGTCGACGTCGAACGCGCCGCACGAGATCACCGCGTCACAGCCGGCGGCCAGCTCGGCAATCCAGGCCGGGTCCTCGATGACCAGCGAGTGCTTGCCCCGGTTGTAGACGAGGAACTCGATGGCACGCTCCGGATCGACCACGTCGTCGACGTGCGGGCCCCGGTGCCGGGTTCGGTGCCCGCCAGGCGGCTCGCAGAGCACCACCTCCGCGCCGAGCTGGGCCAGCAGCAAGCCGGCGAGGTGGCCCCGGTCGTCGGTCAGATCCAGTATCCGGTACCCATCCAGCACGTTGAAGCTCCCCCCAGGTGTCGAAGATGGGCCGGCAGGGCCCGCCGAGTCCGGCAAACTCTGCCAGAAGCGCTCGCATTATGCGTGCGATGCGCGGCGGGCCGGCTGCATCCCTTCCTTCTTGCTGGCCGAATCACATCGTGCCCGAGTGCCAGAGCGTTACTTTGACGGCATGACGATGCTTCGGACACAAGCGCGGCTGTTCCTTGCCCCGGCGGGACTGCGGCGGGCCAGCGGCTGGGGCATCGGGGCTGTCGCCATCGCAGCAACGCTGCTGCTCGCTGCATGCAGCAGCGACACGTCGACCGACGAGCCCGCGGCCGCACCCGCAACCGAGGAGCCAGCCGCCGCACCTGGAGCCACCGATGCCCTCGACGATGCTGCGGCACCGAGCGGCGGCACGCTCGTGCTGGCTGTCGAGCAGTGGCCCGAGTGCGTCAACCCCGTCACATCGTGCGCGAATGCCACCTGGACGATCTGGTCGGTGCTGATCCACTATCTGCCGAGGCTCATGGAGCTCGATCCGACCAACACGTACGTGGCGTCGTCGCTGCTGGTCGGGGAACCGACGGTTGCGAACGGCGGCCTCGTCACCGCAGACGACGGCACGTTCACGCTGACGTACCGCCTGAACCCCGATGCGACGTGGAGCGACGGCACGCCCATCACCAGCACCGATGTCTGGTTCAGCTGGCGCGCCGGGCTCGACACCACCGGCAAGCTCAGCACCATCGGGCTGGATCTCATCACCGACATCGACCATTCCGATCCCCACACGGCCGTCATCACGTTCAGCGAGCCGTACGCACCCTGGCCGACGCTGTTCGGCGGCTTGCTGCCGGCGCATGAGCTGGGCCCGGACACCGACATCGCCGACAAGTGGAATGACGAGATCACCGTTTCGGGTGGGCCGTGGATCCAGGAGGAATGGAACCAGGAGCAGCACATCTTGGTGCCCAACCGTTCCTACTGGGATGCCGAGCGCATCCCGCTGGTGGACCGGGTGGTGATGGTGCCCCGCCAGGACACCGACTCGCAGCTGCTCGCGGTACAGACCGGCGAAGTCATGGCCGCCTTCCCTCAGCCCTTCCCCGGGGCACGGGAGCGCATCACCGGTGATTTGGCCTATCGGGTTGCCGAGGGCACCTATATGGAAGGCCTCTGGATCAACCAGGACGCACCCGACCGTCGCTTTGACATGACGCGCAGCGTCCGCCAAGCCGTCGCCTACGCACTCGACCGCGAACGCATAGCCGAGATTGCGCTCGGCACGATCACGGCTGACCCGCCGGTCCTGCAGTGCACGGGATGGAATCCCGGGTTCGGCCCTTGGTGCCAAGACGACTTCGCGCGTTACACCCAGGATGCGGCCAAGGTTGCCGAGCTGCTCGAGGCGGAGGGCTGGACGCGCCCAGACCCCGACGGCCTGTGGGTGAACGCCGACGGCGAAGAGCTGGTGCTGGCCTGGAACACCGTGGCCGGCAACAAGCGGCGAGAGGACGTGCAGGCGCTCGTGGTCGACATGACCGCTCCGCTGGGCATCGGCTGGGAGATCATCAACTACGACCCCGGCGAGCTGTTCCAGAACCGGCTGCCGGCGCTGAACTTCGGCCCAGTGGCGCTGTTCGCGAACAGCACAGACCCCGATCCCTCCGTGGCCAATCTCTACGACATCGACGGCATTCCCACCGAAGAGAACGAGTACAAGGGTCAGAACTTCACGGCCTACCGCAATCAGCAGGCCAGCGACTTGGCGTTCGCCATCGACGCAGAGGTGGACCCGGACGCCCGTCTCGAGCTGGTCCACGAGCTGAGCGAGATCCTGGCGGACGACGTGCCGTGGATCCCGCTGTACATGCTGCCCAACATGATCATCTGGGACACCACGGCGGTCTCAGGCCCCGGTGCCTACGTGTCGAGCCCTTACGGCGGGTTCTTCGACATCTTCGACTGGACGGTGCACCCGAATTGAACGTCCGACTGAACGCTCGCTGCGTGAGAACGCTCCAAGCGAACGACTAACCGGCCAGCGGCTGGCAGGCTCTCGACCGTGACGCGCTACGTCCTGCGGCGCATTGCGACGATGGTGCCGATCCTGCTGGCCATCTCGATCGCTGTGTTCTGGGCAGCGAACCGGATCGCCAGGCCGGGGGGCGACCTGGCCATCAATCCCAGAGTCAGCCCGGAGGACCGGGCTGAGTATTTCGAATCGCTGGGGCTCAACGATCCGTTCTTCTTGCGCTACCTGAGTTGGCTGGGCGACTTCGTACGGGGCGATCTGGGCGCGTCGCTCGTCCGCAACGGATCGGACGTGTGGCCGTTCGTGCGTACGGCGCTGGTCAACACGCTGGTGCTGGTGAGCTTGGCGGTCGTGCTCTCGCTGGCGGCGGGAATCACGATCGGCGCGATCTCGGCCATTCGCCGCGGCTCGTTCGTCGACTATCTGGCCACGACGGTCTCCTTCTTGGGGATTTCGATCCCGGTGTTCTGGCTCGGCCTGATGCTGCAGCTCTTCTTCGGGCTGTATCTGGCGAATTGGCTGGGCATCACGCCACCATTGCTGCCGACTGCGGGGCTCTACTCACCGGGCCAGCAGGGCTTCGACCTGGTGGACCGCCTGCGGCACCTGGTGCTGCCGGCCATGACGCTGTCGCTGCAGCTCATCGCCGTCTACAGCCGCTACATGCGGGCGAGCCTGCTCGATGTCATGAGTTCGGATCACATCCGGGCCGCCCGCGGCAGGGGCTTGCCGGAGCGCACCGTGGTGGTCCGTCACGGCGTCCGCAATGCGCTGATTCCGGTGACGACGCAGGCCGCAGTCGACATGGGACAGCTCGTGGGTGGGCTCATCGTGACCGAGCTGGTGTTCCAGTACCCGGGCATGGGCCGGCTGTTCGTCGATGCCATGACCGGCGGCGACTACCCCATGCTGCTGGCGACCACCATGATTGTCGCCGCCGCGGTGATGTTGTTGAATCTGGCCGCCGATCTGTTCTACGGCGTGCTCGACCCCAGGATCCGTCGTGGCAGCCGCTGAGACCCCCGCCATCGAACGGCCGGCGGTCCTCGCCTGGCGCAGGTTCTCCCATCGCCGCGTCGCGCTGGTGTCGCTGGCGGTGCTCGTGGGCATTGCGCTGGCGACAGTCGGCGCCGAGCTGCTGGCGCCGTACCCGCAGGGCCGCACACACGCCACCGATGTGCTCGCCGATCCGGGTCGCGACTACCTGCTGGGCACCGACACCTTGGGCCGGGACACGCTGAGCCAGATGCTGTACGCCGGTCGGGTCACCCTCGCAGTCGGCGTGTCGGTGGCGCTGCTGGCCACCTTCGGCGGGACGCTGATCGGCATGGTCGCGGGCTACGTGGGAGGTGCCGTCGACACAGCGTTGATGCGGCTGACCGACACGCTGCTCGCGCTGCCGGCGCTGATGGTGGTGATGATGGGCGCCCGGATGCTGGGCGACAGCATCTTCGACGTGGTGCTGGTGCTGTCGCTGCTGGGCTGGATGGCGGTGGCCCGGATCATCCGGGGCAAGGTGCTGTCGCTGCGCGAGCAGGAATTCGTCGCTGCGGCACGGGCGATGGGCGCGGGCCCCGGGCGAGTCATGTTCCGTCACCTGCTGCCGAATCTGGTGGGGGAGATGGCCGTGGCCGTCTCGCTTGCGACGGCGGGCGCCATTCTGGCCGAGTCGGTGCTGAGCTTCCTGGGGTTCGGCGTCAGCGCAGCCCACACGCCCACCTGGGGGAACATGCTCGGCGGCAACGAGGGCTTCATGACGGTCGCGCCTTGGCTCGTGATCTCGCCTGGCATCGCCATCGTCGTCACCGTCTTGGCCGTCAATTTCGTCGGCGACGGCTTGCGCGACGCCTTCGATGTGCGCAGCGACGGGCATGAGCGACAGCCCCGCCGAGCATCGCCGCGGGGTGCAAGCGCCGGAACGCCCCGATAGACAGCGGGCCGCAATTCCACCACTTCAGGGCTTTTGTGTGCTGAGGTGGTACCCCGAATCGTTTCAGAGAGGAACTGGACTGTGGCGAACAAGGCAGAGACCATCAAAGCGGTAGCCGGCGAAGCCGGCGTGACTGCGAGCGACGCGGAGCGGACGCTGTCAGCATTCTTCGATCTCGTTGCGGCCGAAGTGAAGGCCGGCGGCAAGGTGACCTGGCCGGGATTCGGCTCCTTCTCCATGTCCGAGCGTGGCGCCCGCATGGGCCGCAACCCCCAGACCGGCGAGTCCATTCAGATCGGTCCGAGCCGCTCGCTGAAGCTGGCAACTGCTGCTGCCATGAAGAAGCAGCTGATGGCCTGAGCTGACGCTCAGCTCAGCGGCGCCGACTGCGGCGCCGCTCCATTCCTGCGGCGCATCGTCGCCATGCAGACACCCGACGTGAGGGCTATCGCTGCGATAGCCCAGTACGTCGCGCTGAAGTCACCGGTGCGGTCGGCGAGCCAACCGCTCGCGGCCGGACCGACCACCGAAGCGGGACCGTAGAACATCGTCATTGTTCCGAGGACCGCCGCGAATGTCCGGTCAGAGACGTGATCGCTGACGAACGTTGCGGTGAGTGACGGGAACGAGAATGACGCGCCGCCGAAGATCACGACGGCGGCGACGACGATCGCCCCGCTGGGGATCCGTGCCGCCAAGATGGCGCCGGCAACGGCGCTGAGGACCATGACGGTCGCCATGGTCGCGGGACGTCCGATCCGATCGCTGAGACGTCCGAATGCAAGCGCGCCCACGATCGAGCCGGCGCCCATCACGGAGAACGCCAGCGTTGCAGCCGTCCGGCTGAAGTCGTGGTCGCTTTCGAGCGTCCGCCCCAGGAAATTCGCAAACGAGGACGCCATGTAGGCGAACCCGACGTATGCGGCGACGGCTCGCTTCCAGCCTTGGATCTGTCGCAGCGCACCCAGGCCGCCCACGGCCGCGACTCGCTCGGTGCGCCGAGCCCGAACCAGCAGCGACAGCGCCAGCAACAGCACAACCGAGAGCGCCGCCTGGGCCAACCAGACAGGGCGCCAGAGCGCATCGTCGCCTGCCGCGTTGCGCAAGGCAGTGGTGGCGATGGGTACGCCGATCAAAGCGGCACCCATCGTGGCGGTGAGTGTGCCCAGCGCAGCTCCGCGGCGAGACGCTGGCACGCCCTCGCTGGCGATGACCGGCGCGGTGAGCCAGATGCCGCCGCCACCCAGCCCGGCGAGCGCGGTGCCGATCACGATGGCTGCCGGGCTCGATGCAGTGCCGATCACTGCGAGGCCCAATGTGGAAGTGACGATGCCGGCGCGCAGCAAGGTGAACGGCTCTATTCGACCGGCAGTGAACGTGACGATGATCACACCGGTGAAGTAGGCGCCCATGTTCGCCGAGCCGAGCGCGCCGATCAGCGTGTCGCTGAGCTCGAGATCATCGGCCATCGCGGGCACCAGCACCCCCACCGTGGCCCGCCCGAAGACGTGCGATACGACCCCGGAGAGAGCCACCAGCACCACCCGGCCCCATCGCACCCTCTCTCGCGGGGTTCCGTCAGCGACGGCGGCGGCGGGTGCGGGCGACGGTCCAGCTCCGTCGCCGGATCCGCCTGGGCTTGAAGCAATCTGGCCCGGCGCAACCCCGAAGACGTCGGGCAGGCGGCCCATCAGCGGCTCTTGGCGAGGCTCAGTGCCCCGGCGTGAACCTGATCGGCAGCACCGCCGGGCCCCAGATGCCGTTCGACAGCGGCTTCCACTCCACGTCTCCGTCGACACGCAGGTCTGGCATTCGCTGTGCCACCGCCTTGAACGCCTCCTGCAGCTCGGCCCGGGCCAGGAAGGCGCCCAAGCAGTGGTGGATGCCGCTGCCGAAGGTCATGTGCGGGGTGCCGGATCGGCGGGTGATGTCGAAGTCGGTGGGTTCTGCAAACTTCGCGTCGTCGTAATTGGCGCCCACCAGGCTCGGGAAGATGAAGGTGTCGGCCGGGAACTCGATTTCGCGGTACGTAATCGGCTCGCTGGCGTAGCGAGCGGTAGCCCGAATCGCACCGAGATAGCGCATGACCTCCTCGACCGCTCCTTGCGCCAAGGTGGGGTCGTCGGCAAGCAGCTGAAGCTGATCTGGATGCTGCGCGAACAACGCCACGGCGCATGCGAGCTGATTGCGAGTGGTGTCGGTGCCTGCCAGCAGCAGGGAATTCGCGAGCGACACGAGTTCCTCGGTGGACAGCCGATCACCCGCCTCCTCGACGGCGATCAGGTCGGACAGCAGGTCGTCACGCGGATTCGAGCGGCGCTCGGCGATGAGCGCCAGCATGTACGTCTCCATCTCGTCCTGCGCAGCCACGATTGCCGGACCGTCGCGGTTCAGGTTGCCGTTGAAGATGCGGAAGACGTCTGTCGCGATGCGCCCGAAGAACTTCCAGTCCTCTCGAGGAGCGCCGAGCATCTCGCAGATGATCGGGATCGGGTAGGGCTCGCACACTTCGCTGACGAACTCGGCACTGCCCCGAGCGCAGATCGGGTCGAGCAGCTCGTCGATCACCTCTGCCATGAACGGCCGCAGGCGTTCGGCCGACTTCGGCGTGAAGGCAGGTCCGACCAAACGTCGGATCCGGTGATGCTCCTCACCCTCCATCGCCAGAATGTTGCGACTGCTGCGCCTGCGGAAGTCTGGGTTGTCGTAGCCCTGCATGTCCGCGATGAGCCCGATGGCCGAGTGCCAGCGGTCGTCGCGCAGCATGGCTGTGGCGTCGTCGTAGCGGGTAATGAGATAGCCGAGGGGCGTCCGCACGATCCAGTCGTCATTCTCCAGGAGCTTGAGCAGCGCCTGCCGCTGTTCCTCCCACGTGACCGGATCCAGCTCCGTTTCGCGCATCTTGACATCGGCAACCGGCACAGCCATGGGCGCACCCTAACCATCCCGGCTCAGGCGCCCGCTTCGCCCCGGGCACGCCAGCAGGTGCAGCCGTAGCATTCGGGCAATGAGCGCTTCTGCAGATTCGATCGACGGCCCCATCGGTGACAGCACCGTCTCGGCTGAGCAGCACGGCAGCGTGCTGCTGGTGCGGGTGGACGATGGCAAGGCGAATGCCTTCTCGGTGCCGATGCTTGCGGCGCTCGATGCGCAGATCGACGCCGCCGAAGCCGACGACGACATCGGCGCAGTGGTCATTGCGGGCAACGACCGGGCGTTCTTCGCTGGATTCGACCTCAACGTGATCCGCGGCGGCGATCTCGCGGCCATGACCGAGCTGGTTACCGCCGGCGGCGCGATGGTGCGGCGCGCATACGGGTCGTCGGTGCCGGTGGTGGCGGCCTGCACCGGTCATGCGGTCGCGGCGGGGGCCCTGCTGCTGCTCGGCTGCGATCACCGTGTCGGGCCCGATGCGCCGGTCAAGATCGGTCTGAACGAGGTGGCCATCGCGCTGACGCTGCCGGACTGGGCCATGACCATCGCCAAGGAACGCCTCTCCAGGCGGCACTTGCAGCGCTGCGTGGCCAACGCCCGCCTGCTGGACGGCAACGGAGCGGTGGAGGCCGGCTACCTCGACGAAGCCGTCAGCGCCGACGCCGTGGTGGACAGGGCGCTCGAGGTGGCCGCAGAGCTGGCCGAGACACTCGACGCTCGCGCCTACGCCGGGACAGTGCGAGCACTGCGCAGCGATGTGCTTGCCGCAATGGATGCATCGGTCGAGCGGGACCGGGCCGCTGCGGAGTGAGGCGGCGTTTACGGAAGACACCGTGACACAGTGACGAGTGTCAGCGGAATGGGGACTCAGCGATGAAAGCAATCGTCTTCGATGAGCACGGCGATATCGACGTGCTGGCGTATCGCGACATCGAGACGCCTGAGCTGCAACCCGACGAAGTTCGGATAGCAGTGCGGGCCTGCTCGCTCAACTACCACGACGTGTTCACGCGCCGGGGCATGCCCGGCATCAAGGTGCCGCTGCCCGGCATCCCCGGCTGCGACGCGGCCGGTCAGGTCGCCGAGCTCGGTTCTGACGTTGAGGGGTGGTCGGTGGGCGACCGGGTGCTCGTGGACCCTGTGCGTTGGGACCGCGGCACCGGCAAGTTCTCCATGATCGGCGACACCCTGTGGGGTGCGTACGCCGAGTACGTCGTAGTGGCAGCGAGCCAGCTGATCGCGCTGGCCGACGATGTCTCCTACGAGGATGCTTCGTGTTTGCCGGTGGCCTATGGCACGGCCCACCGGATGATGATCACCCGGGGCGAGGTCGGCCCCGACGACACGGTGCTGATCTTGGGTGCCAGTGGGGGAGTGGGCACCAGTGCCCTCCTGATCTCGGTGATGCGTGGTGCCAAGGTCATTGCTGCAGCAGGAACCGACGAGAAGTGCCAGCGGCTCGCCGACCTCGGCGCTGACGAGACCATCAACTACTCCGAAGTCGACATCGCCCGGTATTGCCGGGAGCAGACCGGCGGTTTGTTCGGCGGGGGCGGCTACGACGTGGTGGTCAACTTCACCGGCGGCGACACCTGGGCCCGCTCGCTGCGCTGCGTGCGCCAGGGCGGGCGCGTGCTCACCTGCGGTGCAACCGCGGGCTACGACCCGCCCACCGATCTGCGGTTCATCTGGACCGCCGAGATGGACATCCGGGGCTCCAACGGCTGGCAGCGCAGCGACCTTGACGAGCTGCTGAGAATGGTGCAAGCCCGCGAACTGGTGCCGGTCATCGATTCACTGGTGCCGCTGCCCGACGGCGTGGAGGCGCACCGGGCGATGGAGGAGCGCCGCTTCTTCGGCAAGATCGTCATCACGGCCGACGCGCCAGTCTGAGCATCGTTTCCGTGGCCCGCGACGGGAGTCCTCCGGCCGTCGGCGGCGACAGCGACGATCTGGCCGTCATCGATTTCCGGTTCCGCCCCATCGGGGCGCGCAGCTGGACGCCCGAGACCACCTACCACTACCTCGAGCGGATGGGCCTCGAGCCGTGCCCCAGCTTCGTGCAGCAGTCCCGCGATTTGATGTTCGCCGAGATGGACGACGCCGGGATATCGCTGGGCGTCATCGGCGTGCCAGGGCCGACGGGCATCCGCGGGCTGGACCCGACCGGCTCTGCCGAGATCCGCCAGATCGTCTCGGAGCACCCGGACCGGTTCGTGGGCTTCGGGTCGATCGAGCCCAGCGATGTCGCCGCTGCTGTCGTGGCTGTCGGCGAGCTGGCGGCACAGGGCATGCGTGGCGTGACGGTCGACCCGTCCACTGCGCAGATCAGCCGCAGGTTCGACGACCGCGCGCTCTACCCGATCTATGAGGAGGCGCAGCGCCTCGGCCTCATCGTGTCCACCACCATGAGCTGCCTGCTCGGGCCCTACCAGGACGACTGCCGCCCGGAGTACGTCGACCACGTCGCCACTGACATTCCCGACCTCACGGTGTCGATCCAGCACGGCGGCTGGCCGTACGTGCGTGAGGCGCTGGGCGTGGCGTACAAGCAGCCCAACGTCGTGATCGTGCCGGGTCAGTACGTCCACTACGGCTTCCCCGGTTCCGAGGACTACGTGACGGCTCTGGCGCGCCAGCTGCCCGACCAGATCCTGTTCGGCAGCGTCTATCCCAACTGCGGTCCGCTCACCGACCTGCGCCGCATCGTCGCAGCCTGGGAACTGCCGCCGCACATCGAGCGCAAGTACCTGCGCGACAACGCCGCCCGCGTCCTCGGCCTCTGAGCGTTCGGTGAGTTCGACTTGAGCACCGCCGCCGCCACGTCCCCTTCGACGCCGTACCGGACGCTGTTCGTGACCTCCCTCGTGGGCTTCATGGTGGCGCTGGAGATCACCGTCATCGCCTTGGCCCGTGACGAGATCGCCCAGGCATTTCCTGGCGCGTCAGCGGCGACGCTGTCGTGGGTCATCACCGCCTACAACATCGGCGTCGCATCGGTGCTGTTGCCGGCCGGGTGGCTGGCGGACCGGTTCGGCCGTCGCAGGATCTTCCTGTGGGGGTTGGCGATCTTCGCTGTCGGATCGCTGCTCGCTGGGCTCGCCCTCTCTGCCGAGTTGCTCATCGCGGCGCGGGTCGTGCAGTCGCTGGGCGGGGCGCTGCAATTCCCTGCCGGCCTGGCGCTGCTGCTGACGGCGTTTCCCATCGAACGGCGCCAGATGGCGATCGGCGTCTGGGGAGGCATGGGCGGGCTGGCGGCTGCGCTGGGTCCCTCGGTGGGCGGGTTGCTGGTGGACGCGCTGGGATGGCGCTCGGTCTTCCTGATCAACGTTCCCGTGGCAGCGCTGGCGCTGCTGCTCGGCCCGACCTGGCTGGCAGAGAGCAGGGGCGACCGGGTGGCCCGCCGCGTCGACCTTGTCGGCGTGCCACTCGCCTCGATCGGTGTCGGGGCGTTCGTGCTGGCAATCGTTCAGGTGTCCGACTGGGGATGGAACACACCGGGGACCATCGCCGCGACAGCCACAGGTGTCGTGCTCGTGGGCTCGTTCATCGTGCGCTCCCGCCGCCACCCAGCGCCGCTGTTCGACCTCGGCTTGTTCCGGCTGCGCAGCTATCTCGTGGGCAACATGGGAGCGGTCGTCTTCGCGACCGGATTCTTCTCCTGGCTGATCGTGCTGCCCGAGTTCCTGCAGCGGGCCTGGGGCTGGTCCGTGCTCAAATCGGGATTCGCCATGGCGCCGGGGCCGATGGTGTCCTCCATGCTCGCGCCGGTAGCGGGCCGGCTGGCAGATCGGTTCGGAGTGCGCCCGCTGCTGGTCACCGGCGGGCTGTTCGGCGTAACCGCGACTCTGTTGCACTTGGCATGGACCGGCACCGAACCCGACTACGTCATGGGCATGCTGATCCCGGGACTTGCCGTCGGCCTCTGCGCCGCGTGCGGCTTCGCACCCTTGGTCGGCGCAGCGATGCGCGACGTCCCGCCGCCTCGATATGCAATGGCCGGAGCCGGCCGCACCACCATCTTCCAGCTCTCGATCGCACTCGGCGTGGCAGCGGCGATCGGCATCGTCGGCCGGCCCACCTCGCCCGATGAGTTCCTCAGTGGGATGCGCTGGGTGTGGGTGCTGTCCCTGGCCCTATTCACCGCGCAAGCCCTGCTCTTCGCAACTGCCTACCCCCGCCGCGACTGAGTTCTCTCGACCCCAACCGTCACGACCGACCCCTGTCCGCGGCGGCGGTTCATGCAATCCGCCTCCGGCTTGGTCTCACTGTCGGGGCAGTGCGAAAGCGACGAGTGCGGCGTCGGCGCCGCGGCCGGTGGCGATGACGACGAATTGCTGCCCTGCTTGGGTTGTGTAGGTCATCGGGTTCGCGCTGGTCGGCAACGGCGTTGCGCCACGCCAGAGCTCGGCGCCTGTTGCGCTGTCGAATGCGTAGAGGTACGGCTCGCCGCCGCCCACGAAGACCAGTCCGCCCCCGGTTGCCAGCGGCCCGGGATTGCCGACCCTGCCCAGCCGCTCCGGCAGCTCGACGCCATCGAGCAGCGGGTGGCTGCGGATCTCGTCGCTGCCTTCCCCGAAGGGCACCTTCCATGCGATCTCGCCCTCGTCGAGGTCGATTGCCACCAGGTGCGCCCACGGCGGCTTGGTGAGCGGGATCGGACCGAGCCCGCTGTCGGGTGATTCCACAGCGCCCGGTCCGCCGGCCTCGGCGAACATGACGCGAATGGCGCCGTAAGGGCAGTTGTTGCTGTAGGCGACGTCGACGCGCGGGTCGTCACCTCGGTTCTCGCAGACTTGGTTGGTGTCGGCGTCCTCCGACGTGCGCACGTACAGCGTCCCGGTCTCTGGGTCGAACGCCGCTCCTCCCCAGTTCGCGCCGCCGCTGCCACCCGGGCGCTGCAGCGTCCCCTGCAGGCTCGGCGGGGTGAACAGCGGACCCAGCCGGAACCGCTGCATCTCGGCCACTGCGAGCGCATGGATCTCCGGCGTCAGGTCGTTCGCGTCGTCCAGCGACGCACCCTGGTGAGCGAACGGCGGGGGCTTCGATGGGAACGGCTGGGTGGGATACAGCTCTTCGCCGGGGACATCGGTGAATGTGTCGACCGCGCTCTCGGTGATCGGCCACACCGGCTCGCCGGACACCCGGTCGAATACATAGGTGAATCCCTGCTTGGAGACCTGTGCCACGGCGTCGATCTCGTGCCCGTCCACGGTGATCGTCACCAGGTTCGGTGCGGCAGAGAGGTCGTAGTCCCACACGCCGTGGTGCACTGCCTGGAAGTGCCACTGTCGCTCGCCCGTGCGAGCATCGAGCGCCACGAGCGACTCGGCAAACAGGTTCGCCCCCTTGCGGCGCCCTCCCCAGTAGTCGCTGCTCGGCGTGCTCGTCGGCACGTACAGCAGACCCCGCTCGGCATCGAGCGACATCAGCCCCCACACGTTGGCGTGGCCGGTGTAACGCCACGACTCGTCCTCCCAGGTGTCCGCCCCGAAGTCGTCGCTCGACTGCGGGACGGTGAAGAACACCCAGCGCCGCTCGCCCGTCCGGACGTCGAATGCCTGCACCGTGCCGGGAGGGTCGAACTCGCGCTGCACCCCGTCGGGCACCCGGCTCCCGACGATCACGAGATCTTCGAACACCACCGGGGGAGACGTCTGGTCGAACTCGAAGCGCGTGACCTCACGGCCGTGCCCTTCGGTCAACAGGACGCTACCCCCCCCCCCCCCGAATTCTGAGTCCAGTTCGCCTGTGGCGGCGTCGATCGCGTACAGCCGGTCACGGCTGTTGAGGAAGATGCGCTCGTCGTCGCCGTCGCTCCAGTAGGCGACGCCCCGGTGCTTGAAGCCCGTCGGCCCTGCACCGACCGGCCCGCCCTCGTAAGCCTTCGGATCGAACGCCCACAGCTCTGCACCCGTCTCGGCGTCGAGCGCGACCACCCGGGTGTACATCGTGGACAGGTAGAGGATGCCGTCGACCATGACCGGCGTGGCCTGGAACGGACCCGGGCGCGTCTCGTATTCGGGGAGCAGCCTCTCGCCGGGTTCCCACGTCCAGGCGATCTCCAACCTGCCGACATTGTCGACCGTGATCTGATCGGCAGTGGAGTACTTGGTGTGCGCCTGATCAGAACCGACGAACGGCCACTCCGTCGCGGCCTCCGTCTGCTGGCCGCACGCGGCTGCGGCCAGAGCCACAGCGACCAAGACGAGCAACGTCTTCACGGCACCCGCTCGACCTCGACCGTGATGATGTCGACGCCCGAATATTTCCGGTGGCGCACCGTCGAGGCGAAGTGACGCAGCAGGCGGAGCGAGATCGTGTGCTCTTCGGTTGCGGGTGCACGTTCGCTCACAAAGGTGAGCCGGTCTTCGAGATTCTGCGCATCCGCTGAGGTGCGCAACTGCAGTTCGATGCTGGTTGCCGAGGGCCGCGCGACGATGACCAGCCGTGACGGGGACGGATCCTGGCCGGATTCGCTTTCCTCCATCAGGCTCAGCAGCGATTCCTCGCCGACGAGCCTGAGCCGGTTCGCCGACACCTCGTCCCAGCCTGAGCCCTCCGCGATCTCGGCCAGGAACTCGTCGACCTGCGGCAGTGCCTCGGCATTCAATGCCGTCTCGAGACGTCGCCTCCGACCGCTTGACTCGAGGTAGGCCGTCAACAAGATCGCGATCAGCGTGCCGACCACCATGCCGTTGCTGAGCAGCGTCCCCCAGGCGCCGCCGATGATGGTGCCGATGACGTCGGAGCCCTGCAGTCCCACGCCTACCGCAACGGCGACACCGATCACGACGGCCTTCTGGGGCCGGAGGCCGTCCTGCAGCACGGAGCGGAGGCCCTCCACGAACAGCAGCCCCATGATGATGAGCAGGTAGCCCGAAGCCACTGCGCTGGGAACAGTGAGCAGGACGGCGGTCAGTTTCGGTGTCAGTGCCAGCGCGATGAGCATGGCGCCGATGCAGTACCCGACCCTGCGCGAGGCGACGCCGGTGAACTGTGCGAAGGAGATCGACGTCGCATCCATGGTTCCGACGGACAGCGTTCCTGCGAGCCCGCCGAGGAGCGAGCCGACGCCGACGGTGTTGACCGTGCCCTGCACGAGGCGGTAGTCGGCTGCTCCCGGATCCCGCTGCGACACTCGCTGGATCACGACACCGGTGGTCATTGCCTTGATGGTGACGGCCAGCGAGACGACCACGAACAGCGGCAGCAGTGCCCAGAAGTCGGCCCCTGGTGTCAGGTCGAGCCCGGGGAACTCGGGCTGCGGCACCGCGAGCCAAGCAGCGCTGTCGATGCCGGCGGAGTCATACAGCCCGAACAGGACGGCAGCGATGGTGGCAGCGACAATGGCGATGATCGGCGACCACAGCCGGAGCAGCCCCTTGGCGCGCAGCGCCAGCACTGCCGCCACCAACACGGCGATGAGCGCGACCACCGGCGCCGCGACGTCGGGGGCGTTGGTGGTCGTCGTTCCGACACGCTCGACAACGACCTGCATGACGCCGATCGCGATCAGCATGACGACGACACCCGAGACCGTCGGCGTGATGATCCGGCTCAGGCGATGCAGCCACCTGGCCAGCGCGAGCTGGAACACGGCGGTCACGACCACCAGCGACGCCAGCGTCTGCGGCCCGGCGCTGTTCACTGCCAGGATCGCGACGGCCAGATAGCTCGGGGAGATGGCCATCAACACGTTGTGGCCCCCGCCGACCGGCCCGAGACGGGCTGCTGAAACCGCAGTTGCGACGCCGCAGACCAGGATGCCTGCGATCACCGACCATGTCGCTTGTCGCGCGCTGAGGTTCGTCGACTGCACGAACAGCGACATCGTCAGCACGGTCGGTGCCAAGGCGATCACGACGCCTTGGATGCCCATCCCCAACGACAGCGCGAAGGAGCAGTTCTCGTCCGGCTCGTATGCGATCTCCTCGCCCGGAGCTACCGCGGCCACGGAGATCGAATCGCCCCCGGAGCAGCGACCCCCCCCCCCCCGATGTTCTGCAACACGCGGCCGGCGCCGTTCGCGGCCGAGCGCGCGTCATTCATCGGGGGACGCGATGCTCCCATCCGCTACACCGAGTAGGCGAAGTCGCGCAGTGCGGCGGCGGTCGCCCCGTACACCTCGGGCATGGCCGTGCGGAAGATCACATCGCCCGCGTGGCAGGTGCCGTTGACCGTTCGGGCCTGGGCGCTGTTTCCGGCCGCGAGCAGCTTGTGGTAGTAGGCGAGGCCCTCGTCGCGCAGCGGGTCCAGCTCGTTCACCGAGATGACGTGCGGCGGCAGGCCGGCCAGATCGTCGGCCGTGGCGTGCAGCGGCCAGGCCAGCGGGTTGGTCCGGTCCGGTCCGCCCAGGTCGTACGCCTTGGCGATGCCGCCCATGTTCTCGCAGTCCAGGAAGTACTGGTTGTTCTCGTGCAGCGACGGCAGATCAGCAGGCGGGTCCGCATAGGCCCCACAGATGTACGGACACTGCGCAAACACGCCGTCGATGATGTCGAGATACCCCTCTCGCTTGGCCTTCAGCGTGGTGGCCAGCGTCAGATTGCCGCCGCCCGA
Source organism: Candidatus Poriferisodalis sp. (assembly GCF_965208925.1). GTDB lineage: Bacteria > Actinomycetota > Acidimicrobiia > Acidimicrobiales > Poriferisodalaceae > Poriferisodalis. The sequence goes on from NZ_OZ242364.1 coordinate 1,641,999, forward strand.
CTCGCCTGAGACGGTGATCGTGGAGACCCCCAGGTCCGACTTGTTGGCGGCCACCCATTGCAGGCCGGAAGTGCAGTCGTTGAGACCGGCTGGGAACGGGTGATTGCCGAGCTTGCCGCCGCCGTTGCGGAACTCCACGCCCACCGCGACGAGCCCGCGCGACGCCAATTCATTCCGCCACGCGACGTACGACATGCCGGCCGCCGAGAGCAGCACCATGCCGCCGCCGTGGATGTGGTACACGCACGGCAGCGGACCGTCGGCCTCCGCCGGGCGGTGGATGAACAGCGTGATGTCGTTGTCGTCGACCCCGCTGATGACTTCGGTGCTCGCCACCACGCCGTCGGGAGGCGTCAGATCGGCGAAGAGCGCGTCGAAGAGCATCTCGAAGCCTGGCTCGGCCTCATCGACCCAGGCGTACAGCTCCTCCATTGACGAGTCCGCGGTAGCTGTCGCAGGCTCGCCATGCCCGTCGAGTCCCATTGCTGCCAGCACCGCCACCATGCGCGGGTCGGCGCGCGGATCGGTGCCGAGCGTCATGTCCGGGTCGCCGAGCCGTCCCGGCCGGTGTACTTCAGCTGCAGTCATGCTGGTTCCTTCCGTTCGCTGGACGGTCCCCTGCCGTCCCGTCGCGCCGCCGACAGTAGCCCCGCCGCGCGACACCGGGTGAAGGCCACTCGGTTCCCAGGCGGCTGCCGTCGGCCGAGGACCGCTGCGCTGACCGCAGGCGCAGTTACATAGTCGTTCTTATTACTATGAGCGCATGACCGATCACCCTTTCGACAACGAATTCGTCATCACCAGCGCGCAGAAAGAGCAGTTCTCGCGGGACGGCTTCGTCAAGCTCGAAGGATTCCTGAACTCCAGTGTGGTTGGCATGCTGCTCGATCAGGTCGACGCCGAATCGGCCCGTGGCGCCGGCGATGCTCCCGCGCCCACGCCGGGCCGCCGGTTCAGCAACATGCAGCACTTCTTGGCGACCGCCAAGAAGGAAGTCTTCGGACTGATCCAGCGTCCCTACTTCCAGCGGGGCTTGACCGAGCTGGCCGGGCGCGACCTCTTTCTCACCTACGACTTGTCCTTCGAGATCGAGAAGAGCGTTGACAAAGGGCTGCCGTGGCATGCCGGCGTGTCGACGTTCGGGCTCCACTACGCCGAGGACTTCGGGTGCACGCTCTGGGCGCCGCTGCACCCCATCGACACCAGCGGACAGCGCGGCGGCATCGCCTGCGTTCCGCTCCATGTGCTGTCAGCCGAATTCGTCCACACGACGGACCTGGCACTCGTCGAGGTGATCAGGGCCAGGGAGCGGGCCGGGAGACCGACGAGCCCGCAGGAATACCGTGATCTCAGGAACGAGATACTGAATTCCCCGGTGATGGACGAGCTCTGTGATGTCCACATGGTCGAGTACGACTTCGCTCCCGGCGATGCGCTCCTGTTCACCAAGAACGTCGTGCACCGCAGCATCGTGCTCGGCGAGGGAGAACTCCCGCGTCGCGCTGCGTACGCCATGCGCTTCATCGACGCGTCGTCGCGCTACGACCTGAACCGGGCGCAGACCCTCCATTTCCCCAGCGTGCAGTACGGGGAGGGGCTGTTCCCTTACAGGCAGATCACGAGCGACTACGTCGAGATCGGCAAAGCCGGGGCGAAGGACGGCGATCTCGTCGCGCAATGCGCCTACTTCAGCGACCGCGACCTCCGGATGGTCGTGGGTGCATGAGTTCTGATCGCAGAATCGGCTGCTAGCGCCTGACGGCCTTGACTACTCGGGTTCGGCCAGCGGGGGAGGGCGTTCGCGATCTGGATCGTCGACGAGCAGGCGCCGGGTGATGTCCTGGGCCTCGTCAAGCGTTCCGACCAGCTGCTCCGACGGGATGCGACGCAGTGCATTCAGCGACGTGAGCGTGGCAGCGGGCGCGCCGTCAAGCGCCAGCACGATGCAGTGCACTTCGTTTTCCGTCGCCGTGTCGATGAGCTGCTCGATGACCAGCGCGGCGCTGTCGTCGATGTGATCCGTCTCGGAGAAGTCGAGAATCACCACTTGGTGACCCACGATGTCGTCGCCGATGGTGCGGATGAGCTTGCTTGAGGATGCAACCGTGAAGCTGCCGCGCAGCTTCACAATGCCGGTGCGAGCGGAATACGGGCTGATGCCGTAGGACTCTGCGCTGTGCTCATGCAGGAAGATCTGATCGAGCAGGGGCACCGAGATAACGCTGTCGAGCTGGAGGCGCTCGAACTGGCGGGCGCCGATCATGCCGGCCACGATCAATCCCACGGCCACCGCTGTCACCAGGTCCACGAAGATCGTGATGCCGAGCGTTGTCAGCATGATCAGCAGGTGCTCGCGCTGCACCCGGCGCAGCCGCGCCAAGAACCGCCAGTCGATGAGCTGCCAGCCGGTCACTGTGAGTATTCCTGCCAACGCGGCGTGCGGCACATAGGCGAGCAGCGGCGCCAATCCCAGCACGAGCCCCAGAAGCGTGAGCGAGCGGACGATGGGCGAGATCGGGGTACGGGCTCCCATCCGCCAAGCCAGAATCGACGACAGGAACGTCGGGCTGCCCGGCAAGCCGCCGATCAGGCCGGCTGCGACATTGCCGATGCCGGTGCCGAGCAAGCCCTTGTCCGGGTCGAGCTGAGTGCGAGTCTGCGCATCCACTGCCAAGGCACCCAGCAGACCTCGCACCGTGCTGAGCAGGGCGATGGTCAGCGCCGGCACCACGGCGCCTGCCAGGAAGCCCAGCGAGAGCTCGGGACGCTGCAGGTCGGGCAGCGAGCGCGGGATGCCTTCGAGTGTCGGCACGTCGCTCAGCCAAACGATGTTCAGGAGGGTGCCGACCAGCAACGCCGCGACCATGGCGGGCAGGTACCCGCGAAGTCGCTTGGGCCACAGCAGCGCGACAGCCAGCGCAACCAAGCCGATGATCAATGCGCCCGCGTTCAGCGCTGCCAGTGCGTCCGGCCATTTCTGGATTGCATTCAGGGGCTTGGTGATCTTGACCGGTTCCCCCAAGAACGAGTTGACCAGGGAGAGCACCATCATCACGCCGATTCCCGATGTGAAGCCGGCGATCACCGAGTACGGCGTGTAGGTGACATAGCTGCCGATGCGCAGCAGGCTCAAGACGAGCTGGATGACTCCGGCCAGTATCACCACCGTGAACGCTTCGGCGGGAGTCTCGGCGTGCGTCGCCACGACGGCGGCCATGGCCACCGCCAAGACGGCGCTCACCGATCCCATCTGCGGCCGCGACCGTTCGAAGATGCCCACGAAGAAGCCCACTGCGAGAGCGCCGTAGATGCCGCTTGCAGCTCCGAGCCCCGACACCACGCCGAACGTCGCAGCGGGCGTGATGGAAACTGCCGCCGCGGTGATGCCGCCCGACACGTCTCCACGCAGTGTGTGAAGGTCGTAGCTCATAGGAGAGAAGCCGGAATCCCTCGTTGGAGGATCCGATAGCCGACGCTATTGCACCGTGGCCATCGGCACCGAGGTCAGATTGCTACTGGTCGGCCGTGATGACGACGAGCAGCTCGCCGTTGTCGACCTGGTCACCGACGTGGGCCCGAACTTCGGCCACCTCGCCGTCAGCGGCAGCCGTGATCTGGTGCTCCATCTTCATGGCTTCCATCACGACCAGCACTTGGCCGGCAGTCACCTGGTCGCCGGGCTGCACATCGACCATGAGCACCTTGCCGGGCATCGGAGCGACCAAGCCGCCTTCGACTGCCTCGGCATCGGGATCGGGGAAACGCGACCGTTCCCGCAGGGTCGCCGAACCCGTGAGCGGGCCGGTCACATACCAGTGGTGACCGCGCCTGCTCACCTGCCAGGTGCCGCGCATGCTGCCGGTCTCGACGTCGAGCTCAGCGTCGAACTCTTCTGCGGGCGGCGCGTCGGTCACCCCGCCGCCCGCGTCGATTCGGATGTGGTCGTCGTTGATGGCGTGGATCTGGATCGCGTGGGGCCGAACGACGAACTCGCTCGCCTCGGGCATGCCTCCGTCGCCGTGATCATCGTCGTCAGGCGGCGCGTCGTTGTCGTCGGGAGGGGCGTACGGGGCATCTGCCCGCAGCGGGGCGACCCGCAGCCGGTAGCTGCCGTCTCGTTGTCGACGGTAGGTGACGCTCACATCCGCATCTCCCGCGGAAGGATCCAGCGCAGTCAGCGGCAGGACCTCGTCGGGCATCACGCTGTTGCGGTAGCCGGAGCTCATGAAGCTCAGTGCGGTCGCCTGAGAGCGGTTGCGGGCCTGCGATACCAGCGCCACTGCCGATGCCGCAGCGTGAAGGAACTGGCCTCGGTAAGGCGGCGATTCGCTCGCGAGCCCGGTTCGCTCGATGAAATCGGTCGTGGTGTCGCCGGCGAGGAACTCGTCGCTGCGCAGCGCCGCCGACAGGAAGTCACGATTCGTGACCACGCCGCCCAATCGTGTGCGGTCGAGCGCTGACGCCAGCCCGAGCGCCGCTTCCGTGCGCGTGGGCGCCGCCATGACCACCTTGGCCAGCATCGGGTCGAACTCGGTGCCGACCACCGATCCCACCTCGATGCCTGAATCGAATCGCGCCTGCGGCTCATGCGAGGGGGCCCACAACTCGACCGTTCCGGTGGCGGGCAGGAAACCGCTGGCGGGATCCTCCGCGTACAGGCGGGCTTCGATGGCATGCCCGCGGATTGTCAGGTCGTCCTGGCCGTAGCCCAGCGGCTCCCCGGCAGCGACGCGGATCTGCTCCCGGACCAGGTCGAGGCCCGTGATCTCCTCGGTGACCGGATGCTCCACCTGCAGGCGCGTGTTGACTTCGAGGAACCAGAACTCAGCCTCGTCGCCGCTGCCCTCGAGGAGGAATTCGACGGTGCCGGCCGAGTGGTAGCCGATGGAGCGGACGGCCGCGACGGCTGCGGAACCCATGCGGTCGCGCAGCGCCGGTGTCACGGCAGGTGACGGCGCCTCCTCGATGACCTTCTGATGGCGCCGCTGGATGGAGCATTCCCGTTCGAAGCAGTGCACAAGGTTTCCGTGCGTGTCGCCGAGCACCTGGATCTCCACGTGGCGCGGCGCACCCAGGTAGCGCTCCAAGAACACGGTGTCGTCGCCGAATGCGCCAGCGGCCTCGCGTCGCGCAGCCGCAACAGCGTCGGCCAGTTCCTCCGGTGCGCCGACGATGCGCATGCCTTTGCCGCCGCCGCCAGCCGACGCCTTTACCAGCAGGGGGTAGCCGACCTCGGTGCCGGCAGCAGCCAGCTCGTCACCCGTCATCGAGTCAGCCACCGGCACCGACGGCAGCGTCGGCACGCCGGCGGCGGTCATCGATTCCTTGGCGGCCAGCTTGTCGCCCATGGCCGCTATCGCCGGCGGGGGAGGACCCACCCAGATCAGGCCGGCATCGATCACTGCTCGCGCGAAGTCGGCGTTCTCGGACAGGAATCCGTAGCCCGGGTGTACGGCGTCGGCGGCGCTGTGGTCGGCGGCGGCGATCACCTTGTCGATCGACAGGTACGAGTCGGCCGCGGTCCGGCCGCCGAGCGGCACGGACAGGTCCGCGTCGGTCACGAATGGCGCCTCAGCGTCGCCATCGGCATAGACGGCAACCGTCGAGATGCCCATCGACTGCGCTGTGCGGAACACTCGACGCGCGATCTCGCCGCGGTTCGCCACGAGCAATCGCCGGATCGGGCGGAGGGAGGTGTCACTCATTGCTCTTCGCCCTTACATCCGGAAGACGCCGAACCCGTCGGCGCCCTTGACCACGTTGTTGTGACAGGCCGACAGGGACATGGCGATCACGTCCCGGGTGTCGCGAGGGTCGATCACGCCATCGTCGGTCACTCGCCCGGTGGCATAGGGAGCCAGCGACTTCAGCTCGTGGTAGTGCTCGACCTGCTTGGTGATCTGCCGATCGGCTTGCTCGTCGAACTCGACGCCTCGGCGCATCGCTTGGCCCCGCCGCACGATCGACATCACGCCGGCGATCTGCTTCGGGCCCATGATCGCGATCTTGGCCGTCGGCCAGAGGTAGGTAAAGCGGGTGTTGAAGGCCCGTCCCGACATGCCGTAGTTCCCGGCGCCGTAGCTGTTGCCCAAGATGACGGTGATGTGGGGCACCATGGAGTTTGAGACGGCGTTGATCATCTTGGAGCCGTTCTTGACGATGCCGCCCTGCTCGAAGTCCTTGCCGACCATGTAGCCGGTGATGTTCTGCAGGAATACCAGCGGGATGTCCTGCTGGTTGCAGAGCTGGATGAACTGGGTGGCCTTCTCGGAGCTGTCGCTGAACAGCGGGCCGTTGTTGCCCAAGATCCCTACCGGGAAACCGTGCACGGACGCCCAGCCGCAGATGAGCGTGGTGCCGTAGCGAGCCTTGAACTCCTCGAAACGCGAGCCGTCCACGATGCGTGCGATCACCTCGCGGCAGTCGATCATCGCCTGAAGATCCCGCGGCATCAGCCCGAGCAGCTCTTCGGGATCGTGCACCGGTGGATCGGCCGGCATCGTCGGCCCGGGGCCGAGCTTGCGCCAATTGAGGTGCGCCACCACTTCCCGGCAGATGCGCAGCGCGTCGGCCTCGTCCTCGGCGAGGTAGTCGGCGAGCCCGGAGATCTCGGCGTGCATCTGCGCCCCGCCCAGCGTCTCGTCGTCAGAGTCCTCGCCGGTGGCCATCTTCACGAGCGGTGGTCCGCCCAGGAACACCTTCGACTGGTTGCGGATGAAGATGTTGTAGTCGCTCATCCCCGGCTGGTAGGCACCGCCCGCCGTCGAACTGCCGAACACCACCGAGATCGACGGGATCTTCATCTTCGACAGCTCGGTCACGTCGTAGAACAGCCTGCCGGACTCAGCAAAGTGGCTCTCTTGCTCGAGCATCTGGCGCTCGGGGTCGTCGTCGCCCCGCAGGTCGCCGCCGGCGGACTCCACGAACTGGATGTACGGCAGCCGGTTGTCGCGAGAGATCTCGATGGCCCGCATGATCTTGCGGCCGGCGAACACCGTGATGGCGCCGCCGAGCACCGTGGGATCGTTGCCCTCGATCATGCACTCGACGCCGTTCACGACGCCGATGCCCATCACCAGCCCGCCGCCCACGGCGTAGTTCGAGCAGTAGCCGGCCAGCGAGCTGATCTCGTAGAAGGGCGAGTCGCGGTCCACCAGCATCGAGATGCGCTCCCGCACCGGCATCTTGTCCCGACTGCGCATGCGAGCCATCGCACGCGCCCCGCCGCCCGCTGCGGCCTGCTGCTGCAGGTGGTCGAGCTCAGCGAGCTGCTCGCGCATGTCGTCGCAGTTCTCGGTGAACCACTCGGCGGAGGTGTCGATGTGGGATCGCAGTACTGGCATGTGACTCCCGCGTGACGGCCGTGAGCATGTCTGTGCCGCCTGCCCGGTCGAAGCTACGGCGCGAACCCCCGAAGTCTGCTTGACGCGCTGGGCGAATGCTCATCGTGATGGCCTGACGATGATCAGCCGCCGCCAATAGCATCCCGGCCGTGGCTGACCCGGGCGCGTGGCCGATCGACACGCACATCCTCCAACGGCGCGACGTCGATCGCAGTTACCAGTTGTGGGTGGCGCTGCCGATGGGCTACCGGCCCGACGCCTCCAACCCGTACCCGCTCGTGGTGTGCTGCGACGCGCCCTGGACGTTCGGCACCGCAGTGGACACCACCCGGATCCTGTCGATGTCGCGGGAGACGCCGCGCTGCGTGGTCGCCGGCATCGCGCACGACACCGCGGACATGCGCGAGATGCTCGACCTGCGCGCCGTCGACTACACGGTGACGCCTGCCGAGGCCCCGCCGATGACCGGCATTCGGGTGCCCGCCGCCGAGACCGGCCAGGCCGAGCCGTTCCGCCAGTGGCTTGCGGGCGACGTGATGCCGCTGCTGTACAACCGGTACCACGTCGGCGAGCCGACCTATGTCGGCCATTCGTTCACCGCGCTGTTCGGCCTGCACGTGCTGTTCAACGCGCCCGACATGTTTGCTCGCTACCTGCTGGCCAGCCCGTCGGTGTGGTGGGACCGAGAAGAACAAGGCGACGGGGTGATGTTCCGGCTCGAAGCCGAGCACGCCGCAGACGGCGGCGACCCCGCCGTCAAGGTGTTCATGTCGATGGGGGAGCACGAGACCGACGAGTACTCGCCCCAGGCCAAGTTCTGGGACCAGTTCTCGGCCCGCGGTTACCGCAACATCGATGCGACCTGGCACGTATTCCCGGGCGAGAACCACAACACCGTCGTCGGATCGGCCGTGAGCCGGGGCCTGCGGACCCTCTACGCCGACTGAGGGGTTTCTGACGCTCTAAGTTCGCGTGATTGCGAGCGGGAACGCAGAAGGCGACGGGGGAATGGCGCTCACAGCACCACAAGCCGATGACGCAGACGCGTCTGGCGACCTAGCCGCCGGCCGGCTGGCACGCCTGATGCGCCCCTTCGTGGGCGTCGCTGTGCCTGCATTCGCTGCGGTCGCCGCTCTGCTGGTGGGCGCTGTCATGCTGCTCTCGTTCGGCGCAAACCCCCTGGTGGCCTACGGCGAGCTGGTCACGGGTGCGTTCGGCAGCGCCGACAATCTTGCGGACACCGCGGTGCGGGCCATGCCTCTGGCCCTCGTCGGCGTCGGCATCTGCATCGCCTTCCGCACCGACGTGATCAACATCGGCGGCGAAGGTCAGATCATCCTGGGCGCGATCACCGCCACAGTTACTTCGATGGCCTTCGACGACGTGCCGCGGGTGTTGCTGGTGCCGATGGTGATCGTCGCGGGGGCGATCGGCGGCGGCTTCTGGGGCGCAATTCCCGGGGCGCTCAAGGCCTACGCGGGTGTCAACGAGATCTTGTCCACCATCATGATGAACCTCGTTGCGTTCCACTTCCTGAGCTTCCTGCTTCAGGATCTCCTGATCGAGCCGGGCGCCATCAAGATCCAGCAGACACGGCGTCTCAGCGAGAACGCCGATTTGCCGCTGCTCCCCGGCGGGACCCGGCTGCACATCGGTGTGCTCATCGCGATCCTGGTGGCAGTGCTGGGCTACCTCCTGCTGTTCCGCAGCGCGCTCGGCATGCGACTGCGCGCCGTCGGCCACAATCCGGACGCCTCCCAGTACGCCGGGATGGCCGTCAAGAAGAGCGTCACTCAAGCACTTGCCTTCAGCGGGGCCTGCTGCGGTATTGCCGGCGCTGTGCTGGTGTTCGGCAGTGAGTCACACCGCCTTATCGGCGAGGGCGGCGCGGCGGCGTTCACCCAGAACGCCGGCTTCAACGGGATCGTGGCGGCGCTGTTCGGTGCACTCCATCCGATCTTCACAGTGCCTGCGTCGTTCCTGTTCGGCGGGATGCTCACCGGCGGCAGCGACATGCAACGGGCAGTCCAGGTGCCCGCCGCGCTGGTAGTGGCGCTGAACGGCGTCGTCGTGGTGTTCGTGGTGGGCAGCTTGCGGCTGCGTGATCGGCTCAGGACCTGGGCAGGCGAGGTCTCGAGCTACGGAGGCCGGGCGTGAGCGATTTCTTCACCGTGAGCGTGCTCGTTGCCACCCTGGCGTCCGGCATCCGGCTGGCGACGCCGTTCCTGCTGTCGGCGCTGGGTGAGACCATCGGTCAACGATCCGGCGTGCTGAATCTGGGCGTCGAGGGCGTGATGCTCATCGGCGCGTATGCCGCCTACATCACGGCGCTGCGGACCGGCAGCGTCGTAGCCGGCGTGATTGCGGCCATGGCCGCTGGTGCGGCAATGGGCGTGGTGTACGCCTTCATCACGGTGGTGATGCACGCCACCCAGGGCATCAGCGGCATCGGCATCTTCCTGTTCGGTCTGGGCTTCACCGATCTGCTCTTCCGTCAACAAGTGGGCACCCCGGTGCCGATCGACGGCCTTCGGGGCCTCGACATGGGCGCGCTCTCAGACCTGCCAGTCGTGGGGGAGCTGTTCTTCCAGCACAGCGTGCTCACCTACGTGGCGTTCGCCCTGGTGCCGGTGGTGTGGTTCGCCATGAACCGCACGACCTTCGGGCTGAATGTGCGAGCTGTAGGCGAAACCCCCGAGGCCGCCGACACGCTTGGCGTGCGCGTCAACGTGGTGCGCACGCAGGCGATCATTATCGGCAATGTGATGGCGGGCCTCGCGGGCGGGACCCTGGCGCTTGACGTCGGCATCTTCCAGCAGAACCTCACCTCGGGCCAGGGCTTCATCGCCGTAGCGCTCGTGTACTTCGGGGCGTGGCGCTCGAGCGGCGTGATGGCGGGGGCGCTGTTGTTCGGCGTCGTGTCATCCACCGTGCTGCAGCTCAAGACGCTCGGCATCATCGTCGGCGCCAACTCGACCATTGCCGCGATGGCGCCCGCAATCCTGACCATCGTGGTGCTCGTGCTCGTCAGCCGTCGCATCGGGGCGCCGTCCGCTCTGACGGTTCCGTTCGAACGAGACAACTGACGACGGCCACACCGGTTCCCGCATGCGGGGCCGTGCGAGGCATTGCGGGCACGGGAGCATCGCGCCTATTCGGGGTCGCCTAGCATCGCCTGCAGGCCCGGGGCTCCGCTGAGCCGCGCCGCAAGGCAGCGCACAGTTCCGGCGAGAGTACGCGACAGGGCCGATCCGGGAGGGAACACATGTTCAGGAAAACCACACGCAGATCGCTTGCAGCCAAGCTCGCAGCGGTCGCCGCAGTCGTACTGCTGCTCGCTGCGGGCTGCACCGGTGCCGATGAGGAGGAAGCCGGTCCGATCCGGATTGCCATCGTGGCGCCGAGCGCCAGCAACGACTTGGCATTCACGCAGAGCATGGTCGATGCAGTGAACGCGGTCGGCGAGACGCGCGAGATCGAAGTTGCGGTGACCGACGGCACGTTCATCGTGGAGGAGGCCGCTGCGGCGATCCGTGGTTATGCCGAGGACGGCTACGACCTGGTGATCGCGCACGGCAGCCAGTACGGCGGTCCGCTCGAGGAAATCGCACCTGACTTCCCGGACACCTCGTTCGCATGGGGCACGGCCGTTGACTTCAAGGGTCTCGACAACGTCTTCGCCTACACGGTCCGTTCCGATCAGGGCGGGTACGTCTCGGGCACTGTTGCGGCCCAGATCACCGGCACGGGCGTCGTGGGCGTGATCGGCCCGATCGAGGTCGGCGACGCCAAGCTGTATGTCGACGGATTCGCGGCCGGTGTCGCTGCACAGAACTCGTCGGTGACGACCAACATCGTGTACACCGACTCGTTCAGCGATGTGGCATTGGCGGCCGAAGCGGCCGAGGCCCACATCTCCAACGATGCCGACGTGCTGACCGGTTCGGCGCAGATGGTCGTAGGTGCGACCGGCGTCGCCAACGAGCACGGCGTGGCGTGGTTTGGCACTCAGGCCAATCAGACGGCGCTCGGCGAGAGCATTGTGGTGGCTTCGCAGGTGTATCACTGGGAGGTGCTGCTCAACGAGATGATCGACAAGATCGAGGGCGGCACGCTCGGCGGCGAAGTGATGACCGCCACGCTCGCCAATGGAGGCATCGTGATCGAGTTCAACGACGGCTATGGCCTCGATGCCGGGATCCAGGCGGCTGCGGAGGAAGTCATCGCTGGTATCGCAGACGGCTCGATCTCGACCGGCCAGTAACAGGCACGATCAGCTTGAACGGCCAGCACCGAACAGCCGGACACGGCGAGCAGATTCTGCCGGCCTGATCGGCAGCATTTCGGGGATGGTCGAACCAACCGACAACACGGCGGCCGGGGCCGCGGCACCGCACTCAGCTGCGTCTGAGCCGCGGGGCCAGGCCCCGGCCTCGCCGATGCTGGAGATGACCGGCATCACCAAGCGTTTCCCGGGTGTCGTTGCGAATGAGAACGTCGACCTGGTGGTCCAGCCCGGCGAGGTGCACACCCTGCTGGGGGAGAACGGGGCCGGCAAGAGCACGCTGGTGAAGATCCTCTACGGCCTGTACCGGCCCGACGAGGGCGAGATCAAGATCCAGGGAGAGCCGGTCGAGATTCCCTCGCCGGCGGCTGCGATCGACCATGGCATCGGCATGATCCACCAGCACTTCATGCTGGTCCCGACGCTGACGGTGGCCGAGAACGTGGCGTTGGGCCTGCATGGGCGCCGGGGCCTGGCGGACATGGGTCCCGTGCGGGAGCGGCTGATGGAGGTGTCCGAGCGCCACGGTCTCGCCATCGACCCCGATGCGTACATCTGGCAGCTAGCCGTCGGCGAGCGTCAGCGGGCGGAAATTCTCAAGGCGCTCTACCGGGAAGCACAGCTCCTGGTGCTCGACGAGCCGACGGCGGTGCTGACGCCTCCCGAAGTTGATGACCTGTTTGCCACGCTGCGGTCGCTGACCGACGAGGGTCGCGGGCTCATCTTCATCTCCCACAAGCTGGCCGAGGTCATGGTCATCTCCGACCAGATCACGGTGCTGCGGGATGGCTTGGTGGTGGGGCGCACCACGCCTGCGGAAACCACCCGTGAAGGCCTGGCCTCGATGATGGTCGGGCGGGAGGTGAAGCTGGGCCGCGAGGTGCCTGATCAGGACACCGGCGACCGACGCCTGGTCGTGGATCGCCTGCACGTCCGCGGCGATCGGGGAAACATCTCGCTCGACGACTTCTCGGTGCACGTGGCCAGCGGGGAGATCGTCGGCATCGCCGGCGTGTCGGGCAACGGGCAGCGGGAGCTGGCCGAGGCGATCTTCGGCCTGCGACCCATCGAATCCGGCAGCGTGCAGGTCTCCGGCGAGACCATCGCCGCACCGTCGCCGAAGCAGGTGCGCCGGCGCGGCGTGGCGTTCGTGCCCGAGGAACGCATGCGCCACGGTGCCGTCGGCGAGATGAGCGTGTCGGAGAACCTGATGCTCGTCGACTACCACAAGCCACCCTTCGCCCGCGCCGGGCTGCTCCAGTTCGGAACGATTGCTGAGCGCTGCTGGGAGTTGGTGCGCCGATTCACAGTGAAGACGCCGGCCCTGAGCACCGAGACCTCGCACCTGTCGGGCGGGAACATCCAGAAGGTCGTCATCGCTCGTGAGTTCTCGGCCGACGCCGATGTGCTCGTCGTGGCCCAGCCGACCCGCGGGATCGACATCGGCGCCGCAGAGTACGTGCATGAGCGCCTGCTGGAGAAGCGCGCGGCCGGCGCAGCGATTCTGCTCATCACCGAGGATCTGGACGAGGCCCTGCAGCTCTCGGATCGGGTCGTCGTGCTCTTTGAAGGCCGCGCCATGTGCGATCTGCCTCGCTCGGAGGCCACCACCGACCGCATCGGCCTGCTGATGACCGGCGTCAGCGAGGGGGCTCCCGCGCCCGCTTGATCGTTGAGCGCCGGGCTTCGGGGGTGGGGCAGAATGGGTGCACCGGGACGTCGCACCAAGACGACGGGGGAGGCTGCGACATGGCCATGACAGAAGCACGCAAGAGCGCGGGACCATTGGCGTCAAATGGGACAGTGCCCGTATACGACGCGGACGCGCACATCGCCGAGCCGACGTCGGTGTGGGAGGAGTACGCCGATCCCAAGTACCGGGATCTGATCGCGCAGTGCCGGATCATGGGTGACGGCAGCGACGCCATGTTCGTCGAGGGCAAGAAGCTGCGCAACGGCATCGCGCCGGCCTGCATCCCGCACGCGTACGGCACCGACGTCACCTGGGACGACATCGTGCCCGGCAGCTACGACCCGGCCGCCCGTCTGTCGGTGATGGACGACGAGGGCCTCGACGCGGCGCTGATGTTCCCGTCGCTCATGCTGATCTCGGGCGACATCAACGACCCAGACATCGCCGTCGAGAATGCCCGTGCCTACAACCGCTGGATGACCGACTTCTGCTCGGAAGACCCGAACCGGCTCTTCGGTATGGGCGTCTGCCCGCTGCAGTCGGTTGACGGAGCGGTCGCGGTGATCGAAGAAGTGGCGAATGCCGGGCTGACCGGCATCACGTTCCGGCCCGAGCGGTATCGCGGGATGGAGCTGTTCTCCGACGAGATGAACCGCGTCTGGTCGGCGGCCGAGCACCACGACCTGACCGTCGGCATCCACGGCAGCTTCGGCTCGAGCATGCCGAGCTTCGCCAAGACCCGCTACGAGAACCAGTTCTACGTCCACATGGTGTGCCACCCGTTCGAGCAGATGGCCTCGGTGATGGAGATGGTGGCCTCCGGCGTGCTCGACGACCACCCGATGCTGCGGGTGGGTTTCTTCGAGTCTGGCCTCGGCTGGCTGCCGTACTGGCTCGACCGCCTCGACGAGCACAAGGAGGCCATGGGCCACCTCGTGCCGCGGCTCAAGCGCGATCCCACGGAGATCTTCTCCGAGCAGTGCTTCGTCACCATGGAAGCCGGCGAGGGCGAGGCCTTCGAGCAGGTCGCGGCGATGGGCCTGGCGCACACGGTCGTGTGGGGCTCGGACTACCCCCACTACGACTGCACCTTCCCCGGCGCCCTGGCCGAGCTCAACGAGACCTTCGCGGGTTTCGACGACGAGGTGAGCGCCCTGCGCGACGAGGTCGTCTACACCAACGCCCGCCGCTTCATGGGTCTTTCGTAACCCTTGTCGGACGATCTCGCCGCAGAACTGCCCCGGGTCAAGCCATGGGAAGACCGAGCTAATGGCGTACTGCCGCTAGCAGGCGGGTACAAGCGGTACTTGGACACGCTGGCTTGGATTCTGCAGCAGTGCCGCGATGAACACTTGGATCAAGGCGAACTCCAGCAGCGCTATCTGGCGGCCTACTCCTTGGACTCCTACGTGGCGCTCGTACAGATCCAAGGGTTGCAGAAGTACGGTCTCTTGGAGAAGGAACGGAACCACCTCACCGCAACCGCACCGAGTGTTCGCTGGCTTGACACGGGTCGCGCTGAATTCATCATCGGAGCCATGCACGCGAACCTCAAGCTCGTGGGCGAGTTGATTCATGAGGTACGGCGACCGCGCACGCGTAAGTCGCTACTCGGTGCAGCCAACAATCTCTACGGATTCGCATGGCAGAAGGACTCGCAGATTGCGTACCGCTTGGGTTGGCTACGGTCGGCGGGTTTCGCGCGACAAGAGCCCGGCAACACCTACCAAGCCACATCGGCGGGGCTGGAGTTCTTGGAACACCTTGACCTACATCGGCCCGACAAAGCGCCGCCGTCACCTCCGAAACCACCGCCCGCTCCTCCTTCCTCGTCAGAACATCCGGCGGTTGAATGCGCCGAACGGCTCCGACGATTGGCAGTTGATGGTGCAAGGCACAAGGACTTCGAGAAGGCGGTTTGTGACGCGTTCGAATACTTGGGCTTTGAGGCCCAACTGCGGTCTGGACCTGGAGAGACGGATGTCCTGGTCAGTGGAGTTCGAGCGACAGCAGGTAGTGGCGAGCGTTCAGCGGATCATTGGCGATACAAGGCTGTCGTGGATGCGAAAGCCGTCAGCAAGGGCTCGCTGACATCTGGCCAAGTCACTTGGCCTGCTATCGAGAAGCACCGGGACCAGCATCAAGCCGAGTATGCGCTCTTGGTTGGTCCGTCTCCGAGCGGTCAGTTACTTGATTTTGCGGCAAAGGCCCGGATCGGCGTGCTGGCAGCCGAAAACCTCGCCGATCTTGTCACTGCGCACACCGGGGTGCCGCTGGCACTGATGGAGTATCACGCGCTGTTCGTTGACGAGAACGGCCAGTCGCGTGGCGGCATCGTGGAACTTGAGCCGATCGACGACGCACGAACTCAGCAAGCGCGTCGCCGTGAAGTGCTGTCGGCCGTACACCAGGTGGTAACTGATGTCGTCACCGAGGGCTTGAAGGCCGACCTGTCTGCGATTGCAGTGGCACTCAACATGATGAAGGGAATCCAGGCGTCTCCTTCCGAGATCGCTGCGGCAGTTGACCTCCTAGCGAGTCCATGGCTCGGGGCCATCGCGTGCAACGAAGAAGGGGCAGCACAATCAGGTGATTTCGTGGCTACGGCGCCGGGGAGTCTCGTTGCGCAGAGATTGCGGTGGCTGGCCGACGCGTTTGACGACGAGACCGACGACGCGGCAGCGTCAGCTGGGTCTGGCTGACCTCACTGCGACGGTTCGAGTGCGAGACGCTCGACGGGTTGGCCGGTGATCTCCGCGATGAGGTCGAAGTCCTTGTCGACGTGCAGGACGGTAAGTCCGGCAAGTTCTGCCGATGCGGCGAGCAAGAGGTCTGGGATCGACGGAGCACGGTGCCGGCCAGCTTGCGCGAGCGCTCGCTGAACTTCGATCGCCCGATCCTCCGCTGCAGGCGTGAGGTACTCGATCGGCATGGCACTGACCGGGAGCGCTTCGAGCGTGCTGCGGTGATCCTCGACTGACCGGGCTGAGAAGCCAAGTTCGAGCCTCGTTGATGTCGTGATGCGAACGAGTCCACGCTGGACTCGTGTCGTCCACTCGTCAGCGTCGGTCGCGACTTCCAACCGAACCAGCGCTGATGTGTCGATGAGCCACTCGGTTATCGCCATGCGGAGGCAATGAACTCGGGGTCCTTCGCGTCGGCACACACTTCCGCAAGGCGGCGAAAGTCCTCCACTGTCACCTCGGGCGCTCGAGTGCATTCGCGCTCGAGCAATCGACGCAGGTATTCGACTCGGGAGAGTTCAGCCCTGTTCGCATTGGCGTCGACCGCAGCAACGACATCATCGGGAACATTTCGAATCAAAATGTCGGTCACTTCCAAGCCTCCGTTTTCTCAGGATATCGCACGATATCTCAAGCCTCCCAGAACGACAGCATCGATTTTCTTGAACCCGGGCCACGAAACTGAGCGTCGAGGTCGCTGTTGCTTGGTGGCCAGTGGGCGACGTTGCCAGCGGTCCGCGGATCGAGGAGGTTTCAGGGCGTGTCGGTGACCAGGGTTCGGTGGTAGACGGCCCGCACGGCGAGCGCCTCGCGCAGCTCATCGGTCATGTCCTCGGCGAACTCTGAGCGGTAGCTGGAGTCGAGCACGACCGAGACGGCGAACTGCAGCCCGGAGAACAGCCCGATGAAGGCTGCCACCAGCACGAGCTGACGGCTGAAGAGCAGTTCCCCGCTCCAGAGCGGGAGACTCACCATCCACGAGTCCTCCCAGGTGAGCTGGCTCAACGTCGTCCACTGCAGCAGGGTGCTCTCTCGCACGGTGAACACGCCGAAGAGCACGTAGAAGCACGTGACGATCACCGCCACCAGAGCGATCTGGATGCTCTGGGCCACGAACAGCAGCAGGCTGACGTTGAATCGTGCCCGGCGTCCTAGGGGCGGTGAATCGGGTGCCGGGGAATCATCCGCTGGGACCAAGTTCGCGATAGGCGTCTCCGCACAACGAGAGCGCACATCGGCCCAGGACGAGAAGCGGGCCATGTCCACTGCAAGGCGCCGCACCGAGATGATGACGAACAGCGCCCCAACGGCCACGAGCAGCGCGGCGATCATCCCGAAGAACGGCAGCGTGAAGTCGTTCGCCACCTGCCACATCTCGGCATTCAGGAAGATGAACGCCGAGAACACCAGCAGGATCGGGAGCGACTTGGCCAGCAGCGTCATGACTTGGCCCACTTGACGCCACAGTTGGCCCACCGACCATCGCACCATCGGCAGCAGACCCCAGCTGGTCACGACGTAGGCGCCGACCAGCAGCACTGCGTTCAAGCCTGCGGCGAATGCGGCATCGACGATGACCGAATCGGACGATCCCAGACCGGCGAAGACGGCCCCGAGCACGAGGTAGGCCAGCACCTCCCAGATGCCGAACCGGTCGGGGAGTTGCCACAGACGTCGTCCCCGCAAGAGATTCACGAGCACCACGACGCCCGCCATCACCGCTAGGCCCACCACGAAGACGGCTGCTTGGGCCCACCCCGTCCAGCGGTCTCCGAACACGAAGAAGAATTCAATGAACACCACCAGCGCCAGGAATGGCGCGGCACGGGTGAGCACGTCGGCACTTGCGGAGTAGTCGTGAATCAGATGCGGCAGGCCTCTGCGGACGAACCACCGCTCGCAGCGGTGTCGCTCGGCGACGAGGTCATGCTCGCTGCCTGCTGCACCGACGTTCTCCATGGCGGAGCACCCTAGGAAACTCAGCCGAGCCAGCCAAGATCGCGGTGGCCATGACATCGACGGTGCAGGGGCCGCTAGACATTGGCGCCATGGGACAGACGATCGAGTTGACAGCTTCTGACGGCGTGACGTTCAGCGCTTACCGGGCCGAGCCTGCGGGGTCGCCGAAGGGCGGTGTCGTGGTCGTGCAGGAGATCTTCGGTGTGAACGACCACATCCGCAGCGTGGCCGACGGCTATGCGGCCGACGGCTACCTGGCGGTGGCGCCGGCACTGTTCGACCGTGTGCGGGGCGGCGTCGAGCTGGGCTACGACGCCGAGGGCATCGACGTCGGACGCAAGATCGCCTTCGACGACCTGACCGTGGATCAGGTCATGGATGACATCGCAGCAGCGGCTGATTGCGCCGCCGAGGGCGGCAAGGTCGGCATCGTGGGCTACTGCTGGGGCGGGTCGATGTGCTACGTGGCCTCAGCCCGCCTGGCCGACAAGATCGCCGCGGCGTCCGGCTATTACGGCGGGCAGATCATGCCGCACCTCGACGAGCGGCCCACCGCTCCGCTGCTGCTGCACTTCGGCACCGAGGACCATGGCATCCCCCTCGAGAACGTGCAGGCCATCGCCGAGCGCTGGGACCACATCGCCGTGCACATCTACGACGGCGCCGATCACGGATTCAACTGCGACGCCAGGGCCAGCTTCCATCCCGATGCGGCAGGCCTGGCCAAACAGCGCACCCTTGAACACTTTGCCGAACACCTGAGCTGAGCTGACGGTCCCGGTTGGGGTGTCTCCGGATGCCCATAAACCGAGCACCGGGGTGATGTCGCTGCGTCGGCTTCGTCTGCAAGAGTGACGCCGATGCGCAGATGGATGAAGACGGCCGTTCCAGCGCTTGCCGTTGCGCTGGCGTTCTCGGCGTGCAGCACCACCGATGACGAGCGTGGCGAAACAGCCTTGCCACCCCCGACGACGGCCGAGGTCGTGGTCGAAACGCCCACGGCAGCGACGTCTCCACTGACCACGACAGCGGCGCCCGCGCCTGCAACAACGGCACCAGCCGTCACCGAACCGGCTACCGCCTCGACGACAGTGGCGCCGCCGCCGGCAGAAGAGGAACCGGCCCCCCCGCCCGGCGCGGGCGCGGGCGACAGCTTTTACCCGTGGCTGGGCAATAGCGGCTACGACGTCACCCACTACGACCTCGTGCTCGAGGTCGATCCGGAGGCCAACGCCATCGACGGCATCACGACCGTCCACGCGGTGTCCACCGCTGAGCTCAAGACGATCTACCTGGACCTGTCCGGCCTTGAGGTCAGCGCGGTGAAGGTGGACGGCGTCGCAGCCGAGTTCTCGCGCGAGCGCACCGAGCTGATCGTGCAGCCCACTGCGCCGGTGCCCGCCGGCGTCGGCTTCACCGTGGAAGTGGCGTACTCCGGCGTGCCGGAGCGCATCGACGACCCAGGGGTGCCGTTCGTCCGGATCGGCTGGTTCAACCAGGACGGAGTGATCTACACCGCCAATGAGCCGTCGGGCTCGATGTCGTGGTTCCCGTCCAACAACCACCCGAGCGACAAGGCCACGTTCACGATCAGCATCACCGTGCCCGAGCACGTGACGGCCGCCTCGAACGGCCTGCTGGTGAGCGAGACGGTCGCCAGCGGGCGTCGAACTGCGACGTGGCACACGGACGACCCCATGGCCACGTACTTGGCTGCTGTGTACATCGGCGAGTTCGATCGTCATGAACAGGAGACCCGGGAAGGTCTGTTGATTCGCGACTACATCCCCAGCTCATTGACCGACGAGCAACGTCAGGCGACGCTCGATGCCCTGTCGGTCACGCCCGGCGCCATAGCGTTCTTCGAGGGGCTGCTCGGGCCGTACCCGTTCGATGCCTACGGCACGCTCGTGCTGCCGTTCAGCATCGGCTTCGCCATGGAGAACCAGACGCTCTCGCTGCATGGCAACCAGACGCTGATCCCGCTGATCATCGCCCACGAGCTGGCGCACGCGTGGTTCGGCAACTCGGTGTCGCCGGGGGACTGGAGCGACATCTGGCTCAACGAGGGTTTCGCGCACTACCTGGCCTTCCTGTACCTGGCCGACTACGGGGGCCACGACATCGGCGCGTTGATGGCCGGTGAGCTGCAGGCTGCACGGGGCGCGAATGCCGTGCCGCCTGGCAGCGTCACCGTGGAGCAGCTCTTCGACTTCCCCTCCGTGTACCAGCGATCCACGCTGACCCTGCATGCCCTGCATCGCCATCTCGGCGATGAGACGTTCTTCGAGATCGTCCGGCACCACTACCGGCAATCAGCCGGGGGCAGCGCAACCACGCCCGACTTCATGGCGATCGTGGCGCACCTCGGCGGACCCGAGGCAGTGGCCCTGCTCGTCTCGTGGCTCTACAGCCCCGAGATGCCGTCCACCCTCGACAAACCGTCCTCTAGCTCAGGAGAATGACACCCCGGTCCACGGCGGGGCCGCCTTCGGCGTTGAGCACGTCGAAGCGCACGGCGCGGGTCGCTGGGCCGAAGTCGGTAACCGGGAATTCGTCCCAGATGCGCACCGTGATGGTCGACGGCATGAGCACCATGGCGCGGAAGCGGCAGACGATGCGGCGCACCCTCGACGGGTCGCGGTCGGCGACGGCGTCGACGACAGCCGAGACACCCAAAGCCAGCGTCGCGGTTCCGTGCAGGATGATGCCCGGCAGCCCCGCCTTGCGGGCAACGGCCGCGTCGGTATGGATCGGATTCCAGATGCGGGCGCACTCGGTGTAGCTGTGCGCGGCGCCGTGCGCAACGGGCACGGGGATCTCCATGAGCGGCTCAGCGGGCAGCTCGCCGAAGTCCGGCTCTGCAGGTGCATCAGCATCGGGCCTGTCGCCCCCGGCGGTATCGACGTTGAGGTACATGCCGCCTTGGTAGGTCGTCGCCACTGGCTCTCCATCGGCATCGACCGTGTCGATGCGCATGGTCTGGAACGTGCCCGGCTTTCGCTGCTCGACGCCGGAATACGTCAGGCTCGACCTCAGGCGGTCACCCGGGCGCACCAACCGGTGAACCGTCAGGTCGTGCGTGGCGTGCACCGAGCGCCGGACCTCGTCGGGCGCGATGCCCCAGCGGTCCGAGACGTCACGGCCCGCCACGATCACCGGCCACTCCGGGCACACAGCGAACATCGGGTGAGCCACCACTCCGTCATCGGCGAGCGTGTCGAAATAGCAGTCGTGGGTGTCGCCGAGCGAGGCCGCATATGCCATCGTCCAGCGTTCGTCGACGTCATGGTCGATGGGTCCGATCGTCTCGCCCACCATGTCTGAAGGAACCGGCATGACGCGCAGCGTAGTGACATTGCGGATTCTGGATCGTCGCGGATCGCATGCGAGAGGCCAGAATCTCTGTGTGGCGCGACAGTCCAGCAGATGGAAGCTGCGCGGCCCCGGGGGGTTGCTGGCCGATGACGGCTTTGCCGGATACTGGGCGTGGCGGGCGGCGCGGGGACTTATACGCATCTTGCTGTTTCGGATGTACCGGGTGCGCGCCACAGGTCAGGAGCGCTTGCGGGCGAGCGGCACCTTGATCTATGCGCCGGTTCACCGCAGCCACCTCGACGGTCCCCTCATCGGCGGCCTCACACATCGCCGAGTGCGCTACCTGGGCAAGGAGGAACTCTTTCGTCCCAAGCCGCTCGGCTGGTTCATGCGTTCCATCGGCACGTTTCCGGTGCGGCGCGGCGAGGCTGACCTCGACGCGATGCGTGGGGCGCTCGGTCTGCTGAACGACGGCGAGGCCATGCTGGTCTTCCCGGAAGGAACACGCCAGCCCTCCGACGACATCGGCCCCGTGTTCGATGGCACGGCATGGCTGGCGGCGAAATCGGGGGCGCCGGTGCTGCCAGTGGGCATCGCGGGTACACGCGAAGCGATGCCGAGCGGCGCCAAGTTCCCGAAGCGCACGCAGGTCGCGATCGTGGTGGGGGAACCGCTCGCCCCGCCGACAGGGCCTGACGGCGGCCGTGCCCGGCGACCGGACATGACAGCGTGGACGGCAACCCTGCGGGAGGCGCTCGAGGACTGCCAGCAGCGCGCGCGGGCGCTGGCCAACGAACCCGGCCGTGCACGCACGCCGATGCGCGACCTGGTGCCGTGATCGGGCCGGATCACCGCCCGCCTGTTTGGCCGAAGCCTGAGCCGGGAGCCCTCGCGGGCATCCGAATCTGCGACTTCACCGGCCAGCTCGCCGGGGCGGGTGCCACCAAGATCCTGGCCCAGCTGGGCGCGGAGGTCATCCGCATCGAAGATCCCGTGCGGCAGGGCCGCTGGGACATCCTGCGAGGCACCCAGCCCTTCGTCGGCGAGCACCGCGGCATCGAGGCCGGAGGCTCGTTCAACAATCACAACGCCGGGAAGCTCGGCATCACGCTCAACCTGCGGGACGACCGGGCGAAGGACCTGCTGCGTGAGCTGGTGGCCGAGAGCGATGCGGTGACGGAGAACTTCGCCGCGGGTGTGATGGAACGGCTCGGCTTCGGTTACGAGGCCTTGCGGGCTGTCAAGCCCGACATTGTCTACGTGTCGAATTGCGGGTTCGGCGCCGACGGACCGTATGCCAGCTTCCGCTCATGGGGACCGATTGCGCAGGCCGTGTCCGGCTTGACGTTCCAGTCGGGCCTGCCCGACCTGCCACCGGCAGGCTGGGGCTACTCGTTCATGGATCACACGGGCGCCTACTACATGGCGATGGCGATCCTGATGGCGCTCTACCACCGTCGTCGCACCGGCGAGGGCCAGTGGGTGGACCTGGCGTGCATCGAAGCCGCAGGGACGCTGCACGGCGCTGCCTCGCTGGACTTCACCGTCAATGACCGCCCCGCCCGCCGCGACGGCCTGCCGAACAGCAACCGGTGCCAGTCGCCGGCCATGGCACCGCACGGAATCTGGGCCTGCGATGGCGACGACCAGTGGGTGGCAATTGCCGTCCGCAACGACGGGGACTGGGAGCGCTTGGCCGAAGCGCTGGGCGAGCCGTGGGCTGCCGATGAGCGCTGGGTGCGGCTGGCCGGACGGCTGGCCCACGAGGGCGAGCTGGAGCGGCTGATCGGGGAGTGGACTGCGCACCGCGACAAGCACGAGATCGCCGAGCTGCTCGTTGCTGCCGGCGTGCCTGCCGCACCAGTGCTGCGACCGAGCGAGCGCATCGACAGCGACCCGCGTACGAGCGACTGGGGCATGTGGGTCACCGTCCCGCACAGTGAAGTGGGCGACACCCGGGTCGAAGGGCTGCCGGTCCGCCTGTCCGAGACCGACTGGGCCATCGGCCGCGCTGCGCCATGCCTCGGCGAGGACAACCGGTACGTACTCGGTGATGTGCTGGGCCACAGCGACACTGAGATCGCCCAGCTCGAAGCGGACGGCGTCATCTGATGACGGGCGCAGGCGGTGCGAGGCCGCTCGACGGCCTGCGCGTGGTCGAGCTGACCTCGCAGCGATGCGCGCTCGCAGGGAAACTGCTGGCGGACATGGGCGCTGACGTGATCGTGGTGGAGCCGCCAGGCGGCTCGCCGATGCGCGGCCACGAGCCATTCGCCGGCGATCAACCCGACCCCGAGGGCGCCTTGTGGTGGTGGCACTACAACACGTCGAAGCGCTCGGTGGTGGTCGACCTCGACTCCGCGGCAGGCGCAGCCGACTTTCGTCGATTGGTCAGCACCGCCGACGCCGTCATCGAGGCGGAGCCGCTCGGTCGCCTCGACGCGCTCGGATTGGACTGGGGCCAGCTCGGAAGGCCAAATCAAGGCCTCATCTGGGTGTCGATCACCCACAACGGTCGCGACCGACCCGACCCCCCGGCCACCGACTTGACGGTGCTGGCCGAGGGCGGACCGGTGTGGTCCTGCGGCTATGACGACCACACGCTCCCGCCCGTGCGGGGCGGGGGAAATCAGGGCCTGCACATGGCGAGCCAGTACGCAGTCGTCACGTTGATGGCGGCGCTCATGTGGCGCGAGCACTCGGGCCGCGGCCAGCTCATCGAGGTGTCCATGCTCGCTGCTGCGAACGCCACCTGCGAGTTCGCGACTTACTTCTGGCTGAATCAGCAGATCGACGTGCAGCGCCAGACGGGCCGCCACGCACTGCCGCAGATCAGCGAGCCGACGCAGGTGCAGTGCGCGGACGGCCGGTGGCTCAACACCGGCGTGCCGCCCCGGCGAGGCCCCGAGTTTGCGGCGCTGGCCACGTGGGTCGCTGAGCTCGGGCTCATGGAGGAATGCCCGTACGCAGAGCTGCTCCGGCTTGGCGAGAGCTACGAGCAGATCGACATCCTCCACCTTGACGCCGATCCGCTCGGCGCCGAGGTCTTCGGTGCGGGACGCGACACGGTCAACTTCCTGGCCGAACGGCTCGGAGCGCATGAGCTGTTCGTGGGCCTGCAGTCGATCGGTCTCGCCTGCGGGATCGTGTATTCGCCCGAGGAAATGCTGGCCGACGAGCACTTCGTGACCCGCGGTTTCCCCGTCGAGATCGATCACGACGGGACCGCGGTGACCTACCCGGGCGCGCCCTACAAGTTCTCAGCCACGCCGTGGCGCGCAACCCGCGCGCCGCGATTGGGCGAGCACCAAGACCTGCTCGCCAAGTGACAGATACGACGCTGCGCTGAGCCCCCGCTACTCGTCAGGGTTGTGAAAGCGAGCGGCCTTGGCCAGCTCGCGGACCTCGGCGCGCTCGTCTGGCGTCAGGCACTCGAAGTCGGGTGCGTGCAGCTTGTCGGTGAGCGACTCGATCTCGTCGCGTGCATCAGCGAGGTGGCTGACGTCGGGATAGGGCTTGGGCCAACCGAAGAACTCGGCGTTCCACTCGCCCGCCGGGCCCGACAGGATCGCCTCGAGCGGGCCCATGCCCAGCGCTTGCACTGCGACAGCGTGACGGCCAAAACGCAGCTCCCGCATGATCTGGGCCATGAAGAAGCCGTGCGCCGGTCCTCCGGCGGGGGGCCGGGGCATGTCTCGCCAGCCGACAAACGTCGGTGCGCCTTGGGGGACAGCAGCGTCCACGACCCGCTCGAGCAACTCGCCCAAGCGCCCGGCGCCTTCCATCCCGGCGAGCCGCTTCTCGCCGTACTCGGTGCAGATGTCCGCCCAGATCAGCGCCCCTTGCGACGGCTTCATGACCGCACGGCCCGCTTCGGTCGCCGAGCGCATGGTGTCGGGATTCCAGAAGAACGCTGCTGCGACCACGTTGTCAACAGGGCACTCGCCGAGCACGCCCAGCCGGCCGGTTGCGTACGCTCCCAGGCCCTCTGCCATGCCGCGCTGCGCTGCCTTCTCCAGCGTGGACGGGTCCATCAACCAGTCCATTGCCAGCATTCCCACTGAGCCGCGCATGCTGCGCGCTACCGCCGTCGTCTCCATGACTGAGTTCCTCCGGTGTGCTCCTGCTTCGAGTCGGCCTGACGCTAACCGCACGGCCCCCGGCCGTGCATGGCTCGTCGCGTCCAGCCCAGCGCCCTGTTTGCCGCCGTGGAATCGCAACGGCCGCGGCGTGGCGGGAATCTGCCTAACATTAGATTTTGGCCCCGAGATCGGCGGCCGGACCCAGGGGGCACGTCATGCACGTCGGTTATTCGGCCGTCTTCCAGAACCCGGAGAATGCACTCTCGGACCGTGAGGTCTGGGAGCAGGAGATCCGCATGGTCGAGGAAGCCGAGGATCTCGGTTTCGACTCGATCTGGACGGTGGAGCACCACTTCACCGACTACACGATGTGCCCCGACCCGGTGCAGTTCCTGACCTGGGTGGCCGGCAAGACCAATCTTCAGCTCGGCACTGCGGTGATCGTGCTGCCGTGGCACGACCCGATGCGCGTCGCCGAGCAGGTGACCGTGCTGGACAACCTTTCCGACGGCCGGCTCATCCTGGGAATCGGGCGCGGCTTGGCGCGGATCGAGTACGAGGGCTTCCGGGTGGACATGAACTCCAGCCGGGAGCGCTTCCTGGAGTACGCCAAGATGCTCATTGAGGGTCTCGAGCAGGGATACGTGGAGCACGACGGCGACTTCGTGCAGCAGCCCCGCCGCGAGATTCGCCCCCGGCCCGAGCACTCCTTCAAAGGTCGCACCTATGCCGCGGCTGTTTCGCCCGAAGGCATGCCGCTCATGGCACAGCTCGGCATCGGTCTGCTGGTGATCCCCCAGAAGCCCTGGGAGATCGTCGAGGCCGACTTCGCCGCATACCACGGCGAATGGGTCAAGCATCACACCGCACCGCCGCCCCCGCCGCTGTCGGGCGGATTCTGCTTCGTTGACACCAAGGCCGACCGTGCCGAGGAGAAGGCGATGGAGCACATCTGCAACTACTACGGCACGGTCATGAAGCACTACGAGTTCGGCCCCAAGCGGCCGCACGAGGGCGTCAAGGGCTACGAGTTCTACGAGGGCATTTCCAAGTACATCGATCGTCACGGCGCGCGTGGCGCTGCCGAGGACTTCGCCCGCCTGATGCCGTTCGGCACGCCCGATCAGGTGCTCGAGAAGATCCAGGTCATCAGGGACAAGATCGACATGGCGGCCTTCTTCCCGAACCTGAGCTTTGCCGGCATGACCTGGACCGAGGCCCGCCGCAACCGCGACCTGTTCGCCACCGAGGTGCTGCCCGTGCTCAAGGAGTGGGACACCCCGCCGGTCGGCCTCGCTGCCACCGAGCTGGCCACCGCCGCCGCGTAGCAAACCTGGGCGGGCCGAGTGTCCGCGTACGCCACACCTGACTTGGGGCCCGAAAGCTCTCTCAACGGGAACGCACTGCGCTCATCGGCCATGATGTTCGCCGCCGCGTCATCCGGGCGCGGCGGACCGGGGGTTCCCAGATGAGATTCGGCCTGATCTCCGCAAACTTGATGGGCAATGTCGATGGCGCTGCGGCGCAGGAGACAGCCCAGACTGCTGAGGAGGTCGGCTTCGACTCGCTGTGGGCGATCGAGCATGTGGTCGTGCCGAAGTCGTACAGCTCCACCTATCCCTACGACGAAGGGGGGCGCCTGTTCAAGGGCGCCAGCCAGCTCGACCACTCGGACCCGCTCATCTGGCTGGCGTACGCCGCCGCGGTGACGTCACGCATCCGGCTGGCCACGGGCATCCTCATCCTGCCCCAGCGCAATCCGCTGATCCTGGCGAAGGAGATCGCTTCGCTGGATCGTCTGTGCGGCGGACGCTTCGACTTCGGCATCGGCGTGGGCTGGCTGCGTGAGGAATTCGAGGCGCTGGGCGTGCCCTTCGACCGCCGCGGTGCCCGCACCGACGAGTACATCGAGGCGCTGCGGGTGCTGTGGACCGAAGACGAAGCCGAGTTTCACGGCGAGTTCGTGGACTTCGACCCGGTGTACAGCCAGCCCAAGCCCGTCCAGCAGCCGGTGCCGATCCTGGTGGGCGGCCACAGCGACCGGGCGGCGCGGCGCGCCGGACAGCTCGGCGACGTGTTCTTCCCGGCCGAACGGCCGGCGGAGGTGCTGGCGGAATTGTTCGAGTCCGCCCGCCGGTACGCCGAGGACGCGGGGCGCGACCCGGGCGAGGTGGAGATGTGGACAACCGGTGCCACCGACCGTTCCCACCTCGATCAGCTCGTCGAGCTCGGCGTCAGCCAGGTGATGGTGCCGGGGCGGCGGCCGCCCCAACTCGGCGAGACCTATGGGCAGATCCTCGCTGACTACGCGGACGCATAGAGGGAAGGAGACGAGCGATGGCTGAATACGGCGACGGCGACGCAATCAGCAACGAAGAGCGTGCAGCCGACTTGCACGCCCGGGCCGACGTCATCCGGCGAGACATGGGCGGCGCGTCGAAGGTCCGCGCCATGAATGAAGAGGGCGACCGGACCATCCGTCAGCACATCGACGCGCTGCTGGACCCCGGAACGTTTCGCGAGGTCGGCACGTTCAGCCGCTCGATCCGGCCGGAGATGCGCGACATCACCCCCGGAGACGGCAAGGTCGGCGGCCACGGCGAAGTCGACGGGCGCCCCGTGACGGTCTTCGGCGACGACATCACCGTGCTGCGCGGATCGAGCGCGATCGTCGGAACCCGCAAGGAGTCCCGGTTGTACGACCGCGCACTCACCATGGGCATTCCCATCGTGCACTTCGGAGAGACAGGCGGCGGCCGCATTCCCGACCTGATGGGCTCGGAGGGAATCTCCGAGCCGGGCGCCATGTTCGAGATGGCGCAGCGACGTCACCGCGTGCCGATGGCCACCATGATCTGCGGCCAGTCCTTCGGCGGCTCGTCGTTCCTGTCGGCCATGAGCGACTACGTCGTCATGGTGCGCGGCTCGTGCCTGGCAGTCACCTCGCCGAAGGTATTCGAGATCGCCACTGGCGAAGTGATCTCATTCGAGGACGTGGGCGGCGTGGATGTGCACTCCCGCATCACCGGGCAGATCGACCTCGGCGTCGAAACCGACGAGGAGGGGTACGCGGCCATCCGGCGATGGCTGTCGTTCATGCCGACGAACGCCTGGGAGCCGGCGCCGCGGGCCGAACCATGCGGCGATGACGGTCCCGACCCCGAACTCGGCAAGTTGGTGCCGGCCCGCCGCACCCGGGGTTACGACATGCGGCGGGTGGTGGCCCGCATCTGCGACCCGGGGTCGGTCTTCGAGATGCAGCCGAACTACGCCCGCAACATCGTCTGCGCGCTGGCCCGTCTTGACGGCTACCCGGTGGGCGTCATCGCCAACAATCCGATGTTCTCCGCTGGCACGCTCGACCCGCAGGCCTGCCACAAGGTCATCCGGCTCGCGACCGTATGCGACTCGTACAACATCCCGATGGTCTTCCTCGTGGACGTTCCCGGATTCATGGTGGGCAAGCGCGTCGAGCACGACCTGATGCTGCACTGGGGCATCCGCATGATGCACGCGCTGCAGAACGCGTCCGCGCCGACGCTGACCGTGTGCCTGCGCAAGGCATTCGGGATGGCGTGGCAGGCCATGAACGGCTCCCGAATGCCGAGCCATGGCATCTACTGCTGGCCCGGCGCCGAGATCGGCTTCATGGATCCCGAGGTCGGCGTCAACGTGGCATTCGGATCGAGGCTGGGTCGGATCGCCGATGCCGACGAGCGTGAGGCCGAGCGCCTCAAGCTCGTGGCGGAAGTGGCCGAGGCCACCAACCCCTACGAGGCCGCAGGCACCATGCGCATCGACGAGATGATCGACCCTGCCGACACCCGCCGCGTGCTCATCTCCGACATCCGGATGCTGGCCAACCGCTCGGTGCCGCCGCCTGAGCAGCGGCCGCTCAGCTACTGGCCGAGTTGCTGAGTCAGCTGCCCGCTGGGGTCCTCGTGGCGTAACCCATCTGCGAGCGAGCCCGCAGTAGTGTCTCCGGGGGAGTGTCGAGCGACCGCGCGGTCGTTGACGAGGCGCAGTAGTTCCAGCCACTATCGACATCGCTGACGACCGAGGAGTTCCGAGCCGTGATCGATCTCGAAGGCGTCACCAAGCACTATGAGGTCGGTCCAGTGCTGGTGACGGCGCTGGCCGGCATCGACCTGCACGTCGACACCGGTGAGTTCGTCGTCGTCCTCGGTGCGTCCGGCAGCGGCAAGACCACGACGCTCAACATCATCGGTGCCCTCGACGTGCCGTCATCCGGCAAGGTGGTCGTCGGGGGACGCGACCTCACCACAGCAAGCCGCAGCGAGCTATTTGCGCTGCGGCGTGAGACGGTCAGCTTCATCTTCCAGAGCTTCAACCTCTTCCCCGGCCTGACCGCAACCGAGAACGTCGAGTTCGGCATGGACGTCTCCGGCAAGAGCGGTTCGGCTAGTCCGGCCGACATTCTTGATTCCGTCGGCCTCGGCCACCGCTTGGGGCACTTTCCGCATGAGCTCTCGGGCGGCGAGCAGCAGCGGGTGGCGATCGCTCGAGCACTGGCCACCGGCAACCCGGTGCTGCTCGCGGACGAGCCCACGGGCGAGCTGGACTTCAAGACCGGCGCCCAGATTCTCGAATTGCTCGCCGATCAGGCGAACCAGGACAGGGCAGTGCTGGTGGTGACGCACAACCGCGAGATCTCCCGGATGGCCGATCGCGTCGTGGAGATGAGCAGCGGGGAGATCATCAGTGATGGACCGCCAGAGGGCGGCAAGACCCCGCTGTCCGAGCTGCGCTGGTAGGCCCCGGGCATGAAGCTCCTCCGGCTGCGGTGGTCGCTGCGGGACGCGCGTAGGCGCTGGATCCAGATCGTCGCTATCGGCTTCACGCTCGCGATCGGCATCGGGCTGTACGCGGGGCTCTCGAGCGTGACGCAGTGGCGCCTCGTCTCCATTGACAAGAGCCTCGAGGCCACCCGCATGTACGACCTGCGGGCCACGGTCAGCGAGGGCGGGGACGTGCCGACCGGCTCGCTCGCCCGCATTGCCAGCGAGATCGACGGCATCGACCGATACAACGAACGTCTCCTGTTCGACACCCAGGTCGAAACCGTCGCCGGCGGCGAGGAACTGCTGGTGCATGGGCGCATCGTGGGCATGGACGTCTCGGGAAGCGAACCGGTGGTCAACGACGTCTACCTGATCGACGACTCTGCCCGTCCGGCGTCAGGAACCGCAACACCGCAGGTGCTGGTCACCAGGAGCTTCGCCACTTTCTGGGACCTGCCGACGAGCGGCACGCTGACTGTCGGCGGCGATATCGACGTGGACTACGTCGGCGCTGCCGTGTCACCCGAATTCTTCCTGATCATCGAGGGGAACGGGTCGCTCGGCAAATCCAACCTTGCCGTGCTGTTCGCCCCGCTGGCTGCCGCGCAGGACATCTCGGGCCGCACCGGTGCCGTCAACGATCTCGTGATGACCCTGGAGCCCGGTGCAGACGCTGCGGCGGTGACCGCCCAGCTCGTCGAAGCCGCGGCGTCGCAGGACGGTGTGCTGCTCGATGTCCTCACCCGCGAGGCCACGCCGTCGTACATCGGCTTGACCGGCTCGCCCGAGATCGACCAGGGCATCTACAACGCCATCTCGCTCCTGCTCTTCGTGGGCGCAGCATTCGCTGCGCTGAACTTCTCCGCGCGCATGGTCGAAGCGCAGCGCCGGGAGATCGGCAATTCCATGGCGGTCGGGGAGCGTCCCCGGTCGATCGTCATCCGGCCGTTGCTGATCGGCCTGCAGATCGGCATCATCGGCATGATCCTGGGCGTCATCGTCGGCTACGCCATTGCGTTGCAGACGGTGAGCGTCGTGCAGGAGGTCGCGTGGCTGCCGATCTTCGAGCAGCCCTTCCAAGCTGGGATCTACGGGCAGGCCATGGCGCTCGGGTTCGCCGTGCCGGTGCTTGCCGTGCTCTGGCCCGTCGTGCGCGCCGTCCGGGTGAAGCCAGTCGACGCGATCCGCTCGAGCCACCTGTCATCGCGGGGCGGGAGCCTCGGGCCCATCATCAGCCGCATCCCCTTGCCCGGCCGCAGCCTCGAGCGAATGCCGTTCCGCAACCTGATGAGGGCCCCCCGCCGGACCTTCCTGACGCTGCTGACCTTCACCATGAGCCTCGCGATCATGTTCGCCATGCTGGGGCTGGGCAGCACGTTCACGACCACGCTCGACGACGGCAACGAAGAACTGCTCGGCGGCGAGCCCGACCGCTTCACCGTGCAGCTGGACTCCCTCTACCCGGTGAACTCACCGCAGGTCCAAGATGTGCTCGCCAATCCGACGGTGCAATCGGGCGAGGCGGCCATGGTGCTGGGGGCCAATGTCACCGCTGCCGAGCCGGGCGGAAGCGTCGACGAGGCCCTCCAGCTCGATCTCGCAGTTCGCTTTGTCGACTTTGGCAGCACCGTGTGGACGCCGACCGCGACGCAGGGTTCGCTGTCTCGGGGAGCGCCTGGCATCGTGCTCGCCGACAAGGCCGCCCGCGACCTCGGCGTGGGGATCGGCGACGACGTCGTCGTGACGCATCCAGCGCTCGTCGACGGAGCGTTCACCCACAGCACTCGCATACTGCAGGTCGATGCGATCCATCCGCATCCGTTGCGGCTCAACGCCTATATGGATCTCTCGCAGACCTCGACGTGGGGCTTCGGCGGTCTCGCCAACATCGTGACCGGTGTGCCGGCTGACGGCAGCAGCCTCAACGACGTGAAGCGGTCGCTCTTCGGCAGCGGCAGCGGCGTGTCCTTGGTGCAGGGCCTGGGCGAGACCTTCCAGTCCTTGGAGGATTCGCTGCAGCAATCCCAGGGCGTGTTCTTCATCACGCGGATCTTCGTGATCTTCCTCGTGATGCTGATCGCGTTCAACACCGCCAACATCAGCGTGGACGAGCGCTCCCGGGACCATGCGACGATGTTCGCCTACGGGATTCCCGTGCGACGGGTGATCGCGAATCTCTCGGTGGAGGGACTGCTGCTGGGCGTGGTTGCCGTGGTGCTCGGCGGTCTGTTTGGCTACGCCATATTGCTGTGGATGGCGCTGTTCCAGATGCCAGCGGCGATTCCCGACATCGGCATGATCGTGTCGGTGAGCTGGTGGGAGATGGCGCTGTCGTTCGTGTTGGCGCTGGCTGCCATCGCGTTGGCGCCGGTGTTCCCTGGGCGCAAGCTGAAGAACATGTTCATTCCTGGGCAGCTGCGGGTGATGGAGTAGGGGGCTCGTAGACCCAAGGTTGTCGTGGGAGCGATGCCGGATCGAAGTGCTGGCCGACCATGTCAAGGTCCTCGACGGACTCCACGCGTTCGAATCCGAGGCTCGCCAGCAGCAGGTTGAGCACGTCCAATGGCGTCTCGCCGAGTGCCAACCGATCCGACAGTGTGACCGCGCCGTCGCGTTTGGCCAGTCGTTGGCTTTGCGGATTGAGCACGAGTGGCACGTGGGCGTATGTGGGTGGATTGAGGCCCAGCAGGTGTGCGAGGTGCACCTGGCGTGGGGTTGACGGCAGCAGGTCGTCGCCACGCACGATCTCGGTCACGCTTTGGGCGGCATCGTCCACAACCACTGCGAGGTTGTAGGCAGGGGTACCGTCGCCGCGTTGGAGCACGAAGTCATCGACGATGCCCCGGTAGTCGCCGAGTTGGCGGTCGGCGACGGTCAGCTCCGTAGGCCCGACGCCGTCGGCACCGGCCCGCAGCCGAAGCGCCGGGGGTCGACCACTCGCACGCTTGCGTTCGCGTTCGGCACGTGACAGCCGCCTGCAGGTGCCGGGGTAGGCGCCTTCGGGTGAGGGTCCGTGCGGGGCTGCTGCGGCTTCGGCGATCTCGCGCCGGGTGCAGAAGCACTCGTAGGTGAGATCGCGCTGGCGCAGGTCCGCAATGGCGTCGCGGTACAGGTCCAAGCGGTCGCTCTGGCGGACCGGTTCTCCGTCCCAGTCGAGGCCGAGCGCAGCTACGTCGCGCAGCTGCGAGTCATAGAACTGGGGTCGTACGGCACCGTCGAGATCCTCGAACCGCCACAGAAACTGTCCGCCTGCCGAGCGGGCGAAGAGCCAGGCCAGCAGCGCGGTTCGCAGATTTCCCAGATGCAGGTCGCCGGTCGGGCTCGGGGCCCAGCGGCCGACTGTCGAGGCTGGGCTCAAGCGCTGCCCTCGGCGAGCGCCTTGATGCCCTCGATGCAGCGCGTCATGTTGGCCAGATGCTCGTCTTGGCGGCGGGACAGGATGCGAGGCTCCTTGTCGGGCATCGCCGTGATGGCCATCGTGAGGCCGGACTCGCCCGGACCGATCCGCACCGTGTGGCGCAGGCGGCAGCGCTGGCCGTGCAGCACGTCGATCTCGTAGCGCCAGCGGGCGCCGGCAACCTCTTCGGTCTCACCTGTTGCCCAGCCGAAGAGGACATTCGGCTCGTACTCGGTGACGGTGAGATCGATGTTCCACTCGCCGATGGCGGGATGCTGGTTGTGGCCGATGAATTTGGCGCCTTGTGCGGGACCGTCATAGCCGGGCGCCCACTCGGCGCGCACGAATTCCTCGGAGAAGTCGGCCCCGGCGTTGATGTCGCTGACGATCTCCCACACTCGTTCGGCGGGTGCGTCGATATCGATCTCCACGGTGGCACCAGGGCCCTCGCCCAGTGATCGGGCCGTCGATTCTTCGCCACGGGCCTCCCAGGTGCGACCCCAGCCGTCCACGTAGGCGATCTCATTGGCGCGCCGGCGAGGCACCGAGCCGAACTCGGTGCCCTTCGACCATGCCAGGGGCAGCAGTGCCACCGGCGTGACCCCCTCGGGGATCCCGAGTACGTCGCGCAGCTCGTCCTGTTTGTTGAGAATCGCTGTCGTCCATGCCGTAGCGAGGCCGCGGGCACGAGCTGCAAGGCAGAAGCTCCACGCCGACTGCAGCACCGAGTCGAACAGCCCTGGCTTGCCGCTGTCGTCGTGGACTCCCCACACGCAGGGAATGACGATGACCGGCACCTCGGCCAGATGTTCCGCGAGGTGGAAGGCCGACTTCATCACCTGTTCCATCGGGTGCCCGGTGCCCGCCGTGGCGTCGCGCCCTCGCTGCATGAACGCGCCGACGACCGAGTTGTACATGTCGCCGACGGCCTGACGCTGGGCCGGGTCCCGGATCAGCAGCCACCGCCGGCTGGCCTGGTTGCCGCCGCCGGGTCCCTGCTCGGCCACGTCGATGCAGTCGAGCACGAGGTCATGCGGGACATCGCGTTCGAGATCCAGCCGCAGCCGCACCGAGCGAGTGGTCGACAGCACGCCGTCGACCGAGGCGAGGTCGACAGCGGCGGTGTCATAGCGGGCGGGGACATGGGGGTTCAGCTCTGGTGTCGGCATGCCGCCAGTATTGCCGTCTCGGTCAATAGTTTCTCCGAGCGTGACGAGACCCCCACCGTCCGCCAAGCGCGCACCTGTCGCCGGTCCCAGGCCGGTGCATCGGGATGGCCCTCGGCCGATCACGGCCGGCGCGGTGCTCGCCACGGCCGTTCTCGCCCTGCTCGCGTACGGCTGTCTGCCCAGCACTCTGGAGGCGGAGGAAACGGCCGAGCCTGCCGCTTCGGCCCAAGCGGATGCTGGCGCGGCTGCCGCGACCGCGGCTCCTGCGGCGTCGGCGACTTCCGAAGTGCTCGAGCCTGCTGCGACGGTTCGCGACTGTTCGCCGCGGGACCCAGAGAAGGACCTGGCGATCGATACCGCTGATGCAGTGCTCGGGAGCGTCCAGGTATCGCGCGCGCTCTACGACTGTGCCGACGAGATCGGTCTGGCGTTCGCCTACGACTCTGAGGCGATCCTCACGCTGGCTGCACGCGGGATCGGTGGACCCCTGCTGCTGATCGAGTCGTGGTCAGAGCCCGAGCCGATGACGGAGATACAGCGCCTCGCGCCGCAGCGGATCGTGGCCGCAGGCTTCAACGAGCAGCGCCTCTCCCAACGGCTTCCCGGCTTCGACGTCGAGTGGGTGCCCGTCAGTCCGACCGCAGTGCTGCCGTATCGAGCTGCTCCCCCCGAGCGGGTGTGGATCGTCGGCGATGCCGAACAAGCGGCGGTGTTCGGGTCCCTCGGGAGTCAGATCGAGGCTGCCGCGTTGAGCGTGGTCATGGGCGACGACTTGCGGGCTCTGCCTCCGGCCGATCGCGCGATGCTGCGCGATGCCTCGCAGGTGGAGCTGCATGCGGATCTTGGCCCCGACGCGGCGTGGCAGCTGGAGGTCGTCCGTCGTGGCGACGAAGTGCCGGGCGGCGGCCTGCTCATGTTCGAGCCCGGACGCCCTCGCCGCCTGGTGGCCATGTACGGCCACCCGGCGACATCGCAGCTCGGTGTGCTGGGAGAGCAGGATCCGTCTGAGGGCATAGCGCGCTTGGCGTCGATCGCGGAGGGCTACGACGCTGACGGATCGGACGTAGTGCTCGCGTTCGAGATCATCGCCACCGTTGCCTCTGCGCGAGCCGGCCGCGACGGCGACTACTCCAACGAAACCGCTCTCGACGACATCAGGCCGTGGATCGAGGCAGCGGCCGCCAACGACATGTACGTGGTGCTGGACCTGCAGTCAGGGCGGACCGATTTTCTGACGCAGGCCAAGCACTATGAGGAATTCCTGCGACTCCCGCATGTGGGGCTAGCGCTCGACCCCGAGTGGCGGTTGCGGCCCGGCGAGGTGCATCTGCAGCAGATCGGCTCGGTCGACGCGGCCGAGATCAACCAGGTGGTGCGGTGGCTGGCCGGCCTCGTCCGTGAGGAGGCCCTGCCTCAGAAGCTGTTGATCCTGCACCAGTTCCGCTTCTCCATGATCACCAACCGCGAGCTCATCGAGACGCCAGCAGAACTCGCAGTGATGATCCACATGGACGGGCAGGGCCCGATCAACACGAAATTCAGCACGTGGAAGGCGTTGACCGGCGAGCCAGACGCCCACCGCTTCTACTGGGGCTGGAAGAACTTCTACGACGAAGACTTCCCCACACCCACTGCGGACCAGGTACTCGCCCAGACACCGTCGCCGTTGTTCGTCTCGTACCAGTAGCGCCCCCAGACTGAGCCTCTAGCCTCCGCGACATGGCACGGCTGCCGTACCTGAGTTCGCGCCTGCAGGGCTACCAGTCGACGATCTTCGCCGAGATGTCGGCGCTGGCGGTGCGGACCGGTGCCATCAATCTGGGCCAGGGTTTTCCTGACACCGACGGGCCGACCGAGGTGCTGGAGGCGGCGGTCGCAGCGATACGCAGCGGCACTGCGAACCAGTACCCGCCGGGCATCGGCATTCCGGAACTGCGGCACGCAGTCGCCCGGCACCAGAAGCGCTTCTGGGGCATGGACGTCGATCCGGACAGCGAGGTGCTCATCACGGCTGGTGCGAGCGAGGCGTTGGCGGCCAGCATCTTGGCGCTGACCGAGGTAGGCGACGATGTGCTCACCTTCGAGCCCTGGTATGACCTGTACGGCGCTGTGATCTCCATGGCAGGTGCCGTGCGGAAGGTGGTCACGCTTCGCCCGCCGGACTACGGGTTCGATCCGGACGAGTTGGCGGCGGCAGTGACGCCGCGCACCCGAATGCTGGTGCTCAACAGCCCGCACAACCCGACCGGCAAGGTGTTCAGCCGGGCAGAGTTGGAGGCCATCGCGGAAGTGGCCATCGAGCGAGATCTGATCGTGGTCACCGACGAGGTGTACGAGCACTTGGTGTTCGACGGCGAGCACATCCCCATCGCGACGCTGCCGGGCATGGCCGACCGCACCGTCACCATCTCCAGTGGTGGCAAGACCTTCGCCGTGACCGGTTGGAAGATCGGCTGGGTCTGCGCCCGCCCGGAGCTGGTAGCGGCAGTTCGCACCGCCAAGCAATGGCTGACCTACGTCAGCGGCGGGCCGTTTCAGCATGCGATTGCCGCCGGGCTGGACCTGGGCGACGACTACTTCACGGCCCAGGCCGATGATCTGCGGGCCAAGCGGGACCGGCTGTCGGCGGGCCTGCGCTCGGCTGGTCTCGAGGTATTCGAGCCGTCTGGCACCTATTTCATCACTGCCGACATCCGCTCGATCGGCCACGACGACGGCATCGAGTTCTGCTGGGGCCTGCCCGAGCGGATCGGCGTCGCGGCGGTGCCCAACGTGGTCATGTACGACAACGTCCACGAGGGCCGCCACCTCGTCCGCTTCGCCTTCTGCAAGCAGCACGACGTCCTCGATGCCGCCATCGAACGCCTCCAGACGCTGTAGCTGATTCAGGAACCGGCTCGCAGGGGAGCGATGACGCCCTCGGCGAACTCGTTGAGCATCGCCAGCTCTTGATCCTGGGTGAAGTAGCCGACGTGGTGCCACAGGAAGAACTCGGTGACGCCGAACTCCTCGTGCAGCGAGGCCACGTGGTCGAGTTCTTCTTCCCGGCTGCCTCGCCACACGCGCCCCATCGGCACCACGTAAGGCGGGGCGTTGTACGCCCAGTTGAACAGCTCCTCGAAGCCGTCATAGAGGTCTGCGCCCTCGGCAGGCGTGCGGCCCATCGTGAGGTGGCCGCCGATCGCCAGCGCATCGGCTGCCGTGGTGTCGCGCCCCGACTTGTGCGCCTCTTCGAGATAGATGTCGAGCGCCGTGCCGATGAAGCTCTGCCGCTCGGGGGCCACGAAGCTGACCATCTTGCCGCCCTCGCGGGCCCAGAACTTCGACGTCTCCATGCTGTAGCTGAACGGCGCATACACCGGCGGGTGCGGCTGCTGCAGCGGTCGGGGCACGATGCCGATCTCGCGCAGGGTCTTGTTCTCGTCGACCGCGGTGGGATCGAAGTCGTCCGTCGGCGGGAAGTGCCATTCCAGCTCGGGCGGGGCCTGCCAGAACTCGCCTCGGATCGACACCTTGTCCTGGGTCCACAGCGACTTCACCAGGTGCCAGTTCTCGTAGAGGGCCCGGCGGCTTCGCTGGTCGGTTTCCGACTTGTCGGATTCGGTGGAGGTGATGCCGAGGTGCTGGCCGAACGTGCCGGTCCAGCGCGGCGTGTTGCCGCGAGTGAAGCCCACGAAGGTGCGCCCGCCGGTGAAGTGGTCGAGCATGGCGATGTTCTCGGCGAGCTGGATCGGGTTGACGGCGGTGAGGTTCATGCCGAGCTGGCCCACCCGCATCCGCTCGGTGTGCTGGGCCACGAAGTAATCCCAGAACAGCGGGTTGGTGGTGGTCTCGATGCCTTCCACCTGCATGTGCTGCTCGGTCATGGCGAAGCCGTCGTAGCCGACCGACTCGGCGAACTGCATCTGGGTCCGGATGTGATCCATGAGGGTCTGCCAGCGTTCGGGCATCGACCCGGCCAGGCCGATCTGCTCGCCGCGACGGCGCATGTACGGCACCACGAGGATCGTGAAGCGGAAGTCAGTCATGGGGACTCGGGGCCCTTTCGGTTCACCGCTCCTTGGAGCGTTAGCGGAGTGCATTGCCTTCCCATTGCGTCACCTGTTGTTTCCCGCTCTTGTTCCCAGTTTCGATTCGATACAGGCTCACGGGCCGCTCGGGCCACGGCTTCGCCGTGCCGGCTCAGCCTCTTGGTCGCAGCGGCCGCACAGACTGCAACACTAGGAAACCGGCTGGCTCCCGAACCGGCCAACCCAGCGTCATCCGAGTGGGGAGGAACCGCCAGATGCCCAAGTTCGAGCCCACCGCAGGGCGGGGACTGCATCCCATCGAGAATGCCCCGATCCCAGAGATCCGAGCGCTCCAGCTGGAGCGGCTGAAGTGGAGCCTGGCGCACGCGTACGCACATGTGCCGGCGTACCAGCAGCTGTTCGACGAGGCGGGCGTCCACCCGTCCGATCTGCACACGCTCGACGACTTGGCGCGGTTCCCGTTCACCTCCAAGACCGAGCTGCGCGAGAACTACCCGTTCGGGATGTTCGCCGTGCCGCGGGAGCAGGTGCTGCGGGTTCATGCCTCGTCGGGCACCACGGGAAAGCCGACCGTGGTCGGCTACACGCAGTCCGACCTGGACATGTGGGCGCACGTGTTCGGGCGCTCGCTGATGGCGGCGGGTGTGCGACCGGGCGATGTGGTCCACGTGTCGTATGGCTACGGGCTCTTCACCGGCGGACTGGGGGCGCATTACGGGGCCGAGCAGTACGGGTGCACTGTGGTGCCGGCATCGGTCGGGCAGACGGCCCGGCAGGTGCAGCTGCTGGTGGATTTCGGCGCCGATGTGCTGTGCGCGACGCCGTCGTACGCGCTGGTCGTCGCCGACGAGTTTCGCAATCAGGGCATCGACCCGGCTTCGACGTCGCTGCGGGTGGGGATATTCGGCGCGGAACCGTGGTCGGAGGCGATGCGGGCCGAGCTCGAGGAGGCCTTCGGCATCGACGCCGTCGACATCTACGGCCTCTCGGAGGTGATCGGCGGGGGCGTCGCCAACGAGTGCGTGGAGACGAAGGACGGCCCGACCATCTGGGAGGACCACTTCTATCCCGAGATCATCGACCCTGACTCGGGCGAGGTGCTGCCCGAAGGCGAGACGGGCGAGCTCGTCTTCACATCGCTGACCAAGGTGGCCATGCCGGTGATCCGGTATCGCACCCGCGACATCTGCTCGCTGCAGCCCGGCACGGCTCGTTCGATGCGTCGCATGGGACGGGTCGCGGCACGCAGCGACGACATGCTCATCATCCGTGGCGTCAACGTGTTCCCGAGCCAGTTCGAGGAGCTGGTGTCAGCGGAGCCGCGGCTGACCGGGCATTTCTTTCTCGAAGTGCACTCTCAAGGCCGGATGGAAGGCATCACCGCAGTGCTGGAGCCCAAGCCTGACGCCGGCGATCACGAAGCGATCGCCGCGGACTTCGCCGGCACGGTGCGCCAGCGCATCGGTATCGCGGTCGACGTCCGCACTGTCGAGCCCGAAGGAATTCCGCGCTCGGAAGGCAAGGCGCAGCGAGTCCGCGACCTCCGGGACTGAGCGAGGCAACACCAAGCGTGGCTGCCGCCGTCGTTCAACGGCACTAGAGAGGCTCGGTTCCCTCTTCCAGCACGTGCAAGTACCCCGTGTATGCAAACACGCGATTGCGACGCTGACCAGTGGCTTCGGACGCGATACCTAGTTCGCAGAGTCGCGTCAACGCGTTATTGACAGCAGGCCACGAGAGGCCGCTGAACTTGGCGCTCGTCTCAACGTTGAGAACTGGCCGTTGCATGAGCGACTCGTGCACCCGCAGCGCCGAGCCTGCCGCTCGGCCAGTGCGGTCACTGATGATCTTCCGATCGAGGGCCGCCATCTCTTCGAGACGTTGCGTCGTGCTGAGCGCGGCGTCAGCAGTTGACCGGATGCCTTCGAGGAAGAACAACAGCCACTCGTGCCAGTCTCCGTACAGCCGCACACGGTTCAGTAGGTCGTAGTAGTCCGATCGGTTCTGCTTGAAGTACAAGCTCGGATAGAAGGCTTGCGTTGACAACACATCACGATCCAGCAACAAGAGCGTGATGAGCATGCGGCCGATTCGGCCGTTGCCGTCGAGGAAGGGGTGGATGGTCTCGAACTGCACGTGTGCGAGCCCCGCACGCATCAGCGGAGGAAACCTGTCGTCTGCATGCAGGAACTTCTCCAAGTCAGAGATCGCCTGGTGAGCCTCTTGCGCAGGAGGTGGCACAAACGCCGCATTTCCTGGGCGGGAACCGCCAATCCAGTTCTGCGTCGACCGGAATTCTCCGGGATGCTTGTCCGCACCGCGTCCAGATGACAGCAGGATCCCGTGAGCTTGCCGCAACAGGCGATTGCAGAGCGGCAACCCCGATGGGTTCGTCATTTCTGCGACGGCGTGCTCGAGCGCAGCGACGTAGGTCGAGACTTCCGTCACATCGTCGAGCGGCACACCCGGTGACGCATCGAGTTCGTGACGCATGAGATCGGACAGCGATGACTGTGTCCCTTCGATCTGAGACGACAGCACAGCTTCCTTGCGCACGTACGAGTAGATGAGCAGGCCCTTGTTGGG
Source organism: Candidatus Poriferisodalis sp. (assembly GCF_965208925.1). GTDB lineage: Bacteria > Actinomycetota > Acidimicrobiia > Acidimicrobiales > Poriferisodalaceae > Poriferisodalis. Next base: position 1,683,408 of record NZ_OZ242364.1, read on the forward strand.
GAGATAGCGAACTGCGCCATCGAATCGGCCGAGGGCTCGGCTTGCCTCGTCAAGTGCGGTGACCAGCGGCCCGTCCATGCCGAGCGGTGGATCCGGCGGCAGTGGTGCGGGTACAAACGCGCGTACTTCTTCACCCGCAACCGTGGTGATGACGTACTCACCAGTCGGAGTGCGGAGTCGTGTTGCAGCCATGCGTCGTTGCTCCTGCCTGTCTCGGCTGTGATCCGTGCAGAGCGCTTCTTCACTGGCACTATGCGGATTGTCGCAGCCTGCTCTACGATAGCTGCTATTAAACGTTGTGGCTCAATGTTTGTTTGTGTGCGTGTTTTTGTCGTGTTGTCAAACTGCGCGAGATAACGCAGTCGATTATTAAACGTTGTGGCTCAATGTTTGTTTGTGTGCGTGTTTTTGTCGTGTTGTCAAACTGCGCGAGATAACGCAGTCGATTATTAAACGTTGTGGCTCAATGTTTGTTTGTGTGCGTGTTTTTGTCGTGTTGTCAAACTGCGCGAGATAACGCAGATGGCTATACAACTTGAGGCCGCAACGTTGAATAGAACATCGGAAGCCGTCTCGGACGAGAGATGCGCGGACGCGGCGCGCTACGGTGCGCCTGCGCGATCTGGTTGAGCGAGATCGCGGCTCGGCTCGACACGTCGAAGGAGACAGCTATGAGCTTTGTGGAGATGCGGCGCTACCGCTTGAAGGTGGGCGCACCCGAGCACTGGGTCAAGGTGTACTTCGAGAAGGGCTACGAGGCGCAGCGCAAGTACCTCGGTGAGCCCGTGGGCTACTACACGACCGAGTTCGGCGGCATCAACGAGATCATCCACATGTGGCGCTATGACACGCTCGAGGAGCGGGCTGCCAAGCGCAAGGCGCTCTTCGAGGACCCCGAGTGGCTTGAGTTCGTGAAGGAGATCGCTCCGCTGGTCGAGACGCAGGAGAATGCGATCCTGCGCGACATCTTCGAAGCCTGAGCGCGCAGTCATGCCGAACACGATGATGGATACGTGGGCGTCCGGGGGAGAAACGCTGGGCACTTGGCTGTCGATGGCGTCCAGCCATTCGGCCGAGATCGCCGGGCGTGCCGGCTTCGACTACGTCTGCGTGGACATGCAGCACGGCGTGGCCGACTACCAGGCCGCGGTGGAGATGATGCAGGCCGTCGAGATGGGCGGCGGCACGCCCATCGTGCGAGTGCCGTGGAACGAGCCCGGCATCATCGGGCGCGTCCTCGATGCGGGAGCCCGGGGTGTCGTTGTGCCCATGGTGAATTCGGTCGCTGAGGCGCAGGCGGCAGTGACCTACTGCAAGTACCCGCCGCTGGGCGCCCGCAGCTTCGGCCCGGTGCTGGTGGCGGCGCGGGCAGCGGCGGGGGAGAACTATTTCGAGGTGGCGAACGACACCACGGCCTGCATTCCCATGATCGAGACTCGCCAGGCGGTCGAGGCGCTCGACGACATCCTGGCGATCGACGGCGTCGACGCGATCTACGTAGGGCCCGCCGATCTGTCCATCAGCTACGGCTACGGGCCGGGATACACCGACGACAATGCCGACTACAAGGCGGCGCTGGAGCACATCGCTGAACGCTGCGCCGCTCACGGCGTGGTGGCCGGAATTCACTCGACGGCGTCGCTGTCGGCCGACCGCCGAGGCAAGGGCTACCGCATGCAAACCGTCGCCGGCGACGCCATGGCGTTGGGTCGCGGCATGGCCCGCGACCTGCGCACGGCCCGCGAGTCCGGCGTAGGTGAGGCCACCACCGGAGCCGACTCCATGATCTACTGAGCTGCCTCGACGCTGCTGTCGCGGACGGCCTTGTCGGCGTTCCTGTCCGTCAGTTGTCTGACGTGTCCGGCTGATCGACTTCCGGATCCTCAGGCTGTTTGCGGTCAACGAGTGCCTTGGCTCGCCGCGCCGCCGATTCGCCTGCAGTACGCGCCGCCGTGGTCGCGGCTGCGCCAGCGCGGCCAGCAGCCCGCGCAGCATCGGCCGTTGCTGTTCCGGCTGCAGCCGCCGCTCCGGCCGTTGCCTTTCCGGCGGCGACTGCCTGTTCGGCCGTGAATCGCCCGGCGGTCGACGCTGAGTTCGCGACGAACTTGCCCGCAGCCGCCGTGCCGCTTACGACGCCACGGCCTGCGACATCAGCCGTGTTCCCGATGACATCGCCGATGGCACTGGCATGTTGGGTGATGTGGCGGACCACCGTCGCCGCGTCCTGCTTGACGAAGCCCTGGACTGCATCCAGCGTCACGTCCTTGGTGGCGACATGCGCGAGCACTCCTGCGGCAACGCCCGCGAGCAGCGCAACCCCGGCGGGCCCGCCGGCGACGCCGACGAGCGCAATGGCGCCCAAGCTGGAGCCGGTGCCGATTGCGCCCTTGAGCCCGCCTTCAGCCAGCTCGACGTATTCGTCCGCATGGTTCGCCTTGTGGAAGGCGCGCCCGAAGGCAACGACCGACACTGCCAGCAACAGTGGGTTGGCGCTCACGGCTGCCGACATGCCCATGCCTGCTGCGAGGCTCGCGAACGACTCGGTTTCGGCCTTGTTCCAGCCGAACATCAGCGAAACCACGCCGACGGTGCCGCCCAGCAGCTCGCCGACGTCGTAGGAATTCAGGTCGTAGAACCAATCCTTGGGTATGCCGAAGGTCGACTGAAGCGAATCTGCAACGGAGTCGTAGGTGGACTTGTCCCAGTTGGCCAGGGGCAGACCCTTCGGTGTGGACACGTCTCGAAGCAGGCCCTGCATCCCGCCGAGCGCTTCCTGGACGAGGGTGTCGTCTTGTGACGCGCCGTGTGTCGCCTTGATCGCCCCCCAGAGGGTGTGGCCGCCGTCGAACAGGCGGTGGTTTCCGCCGCCGATGTGGGTTGCGAGGTATTCGGCGTCCATGGCCTTGTCGTAGATGGTGGCCTTGCCCTTCACGGCTGCTTGCACCAGATCGTTCAACTGAGGTGACAGGTCGCTTGCCACCAGTCCTTGGGCTGCGGCGAACAGTTGCGCTGTCCGTTCAGATGTCGAGTCGATGAGCCACCGTGCGCCAGTGGCGACGGCTCGTCCGCTGGCGACTCCTGCCTTGGCGGTACCGGTGCCGATTGTCTGCGCCGTCGCCGCGCTGGCCTCAGCCGCACTCTTGGCGGTCTCGCCGACGACCCGGGCGGTCGATGCAGCGGCTGTGCCAGCGGCCTCGGCCGCCTTGCGACTCCCGGAAACCGTCGCGTAGGCGACCTGCCTGCCGGCCGCAAGCGCGGAATCCGAGATCTTTTTGACCCGTCCGCTGTCGACGTCCTCGAGGCCCGATTCAGTTCCTTCAGGTCTGATCGGGTCAGTGTCGTCGGGGTCCGCGGCTTCTGCAGTGGGACTGGGAGATGTCGTCTCCTCCTGAATTCGTTCAGATCGACTCATTTTGGCGAGGTTACGAAGAAGAGGTCGTTTGACGGTCGCCTCACACGCTGCGACGGGCTGGGCGGCTGACGGGCGGGCCGTGCGCTATTCGTGTGACACCCCCTTCGTACGGTTGTTCCCATGTTGAGGAACGGCTTCGGCGGGGCCCGGCGGGCTGGCGAGGGCATTGCTGTAGGCGCTGAACGCGGCGCTGCAGAAGAAGCGTCCGCTGGGCTCTTCACCACCGATCCAGCTCCCGACGGCGGCCCTGTTGGCCCCGACCGCAGCCCCAACGTGGGCAGCGCCACTGTCGACCTGTCGGCGTCGTTGTCGCTGTGTCGGTTGAGCGGTGAGGCGCTGGCGGGGTTGGGGCGCGACGCGCTGTTGGGTGTGCTGGGCGATATCGAGCGGGTAGCGAACCGGCTGGCGGGCTACCGGGCCGAGGTGCTGGGCGCGCTGGATGCGTTGAGCCGCTCGGGTGCGGCGCCCGATGCCGCACCGCACCTGTCATTGCGCGACGCGGCGGGGGTGTCCGAGCGTGACGCCCGCCGCATGGTCCGCGGTGCCGAGAAGGCCCGCGAGCACGGCGTGGTGCTGGAGGCGCTGTCGGAGGGCGGCATCAACGCTTCCCAAGCCGAAGCACTGTGCGACGCGCGTGTGCCTGATGGGGTGCGCGCCGAACTGGTGGCTGCAGCGGCTGGCGAGGACACCGACGCCACCCGCCGACGGGTGCGCCAAGCCGAGGCCGACCACTCGGTCGAAACCCCGATGGAGCGATTCGAGCGGCAGCGTCAGGCTCGCAGCGCGGGCTGGCAGCGCGACCACGAAGGAATGCTGCGGCTGTGGGCCAAGCTCGACCCCGAGGTCGGCGCCGCGGTCGAAGCCAATCTCGAGGCGCTGCGTCGCCAGTACTGGCTCGACGACAAGCAGGTCCGCAGCGGGCGCCGCACCCCCGCCCAGCGCGACGCCGACGTTCTCGCCTACGCCTTGGCGGGCATCACCCTGACCGACACCGACTCAGCAGCCGTCGACCGGCTCCGCGCACGCAGCCGACCCGATCGCCTCCCGACACACGAGCCCGCTGCGGGCAATCCCGAGCGGCGGCTGCCGCCGGCGCAGATCGGCGTGCTGATCGGGCTCGACGCGTTGCGGGGCCAAACGGACGTCGCGGGCCTGACTGATGCTGGCGTCGAACTGCCGCCCGAGATCGTGCGACGCCTCGCCTGCGACGCCGAGATCATCCCCATGATCCTCGGCGGCCCCGGCGGACCAGCCGACGCCGGCCGTTCGACCCGAACAGTCTCGTTGCGGCTGCGGCGGCTGCTCATCGCACGCGACAGACACGGCCAATGGCCCGGCTGCGCGGAACCCCCCTCGCGCTGCGACGCCCACCACGTCCACCACTGGATCCACGGCGGCCGAACCGACCTCGACAACTTGGTGCTGCTGTGCCACCGACACCACCACCATCTCCACCAGCACGGCCACACAATGGTCCCCCAGCCCGACGGCACCTGGACCACAACCCACACAACCGAACCCGAACCTGCAAACGCAGCCCGAGCCCGAGCCGCTCAACCCCGGGCGCCCTAGAACCCACACTGGGGCACCGAGCCCCTCGTTCGTCGGTGGTGCCGGACGCGGTGTCGCGCTGCTGCTCTGCTCGCCCCGAGAGCATTGATGTAACACCCCCTCTTTACCTTGGAAACCAGTCAGGCGGCGGCCGATCAGCGGCCCCGCAACACGGCAAGTTCGGCTTTGTCAGCGGACGAGTCGGAGTTTGGATGAGAGGAAAGAGAATGGGAACATCATCAACCAACGGTGGGTTGAACGGAGAGCTCGAGCGGAGCAGCACGGCACCGTGGGAGCGCGGCGGCGATGGCACGACCGCATCAGCAGGCGAACCGAACGCAACGGGCGCTCCGAGAGCCAAGAGTGGCAAGACGGCCAAGGGCGGCAAGAAGAACGGCAAGAGGTCGACATCTGACCGGTCGAAGGCGTGGATGCTGCTTGATCGGTCCGGGTCGATGTCCGGCCTTGAGGTAGCGGTGGTGCACGGCGTCAACGGGCTCATCGCGGAACAGGCCGCTCTGCCTGGCAAGTGCAAGATCACCCTCGTCCAGTTCGATTCCGAGGATCCGTTCGAGATCCTCGCCGACGCTGTGCCGGTGAACAAGGCGTGCCCGCTGTCAGTGGAGCAGTATCGCCCCCGCGCCGCGACGCCTCTTCTGGATGCGATCGGCTCGCTGATCGGGCGGGCCGATGAGCGAGCGAAGCGACGCAGCAAGTCTGGCAAGGCGCCCGAGGATCAAACTGTCGTGATCGTTACCGATGGCCTTGAGAACGCAAGCACCGACTTCGCTTGGGCCGATATCCACCGGCTCATCAGCAGCCGGCGCGAGCAGGGTTGGGCGTTCGTCTTCATGGGTGCCAACCAAGACTCATACTTCGAGGGCGCTCGGCTGGGAGTCGAGCCCGGAAACGTGCAGAACTATGAGGCCTCCGACGAAGGTGTCGGCGAGGCATTCGCGTCGGTGAGCCGGGCCTACAGCGAGCGGCGAACGATGCACGCCACTGTGGGTTCTGCGCCCGACGACGACTTCTTTGGGGGAGTGCGCGAGGCCGAGGAGGGAATGCGGCGGCGCTCCGCCTGATCTCAGCGGCGCCTGGCCCGACGTAGGTACGCTCGCCAGCGGGGCTGGACCTGGAGGGGAAACGTGGACGTCGACTATCCGATCATCTCGGCCGACTCGCACATCGCTGAGGCGCGCAACACCTACGTCGACTACATCGAGCCGAAGTGGCGGGATGTGGCGCCGCGGGTGGAGTGGACCGAAGAGCGGGGCGATGTGTACGTCATCGACGGCATGAAGCGCACCGTCGACATGGGCCTCATCGCTGCCGCAGGTCAGAAACCCGAGGAGCTGAAGCGCAGCGCGGCGTACGAGGAACTGCCGGCCAGCAGCTACGACCCGGCCACGCGGACCGCCGACCAGGACCGCGACGGTGTTTCTGCTGAGGTGATCTACCCGTCGGTGGGCATGGTGCTGTGCAACCACTCCGATCCGGATTACAAGAAGGCGGCCATGGACGCCTACAACCGGTGGATCGCCGACTACTGCTCGGTGGACACCGACCGGCTGCTGGCGGTGGGGCAGACCGCACTCCGCTCGGTGGAAGAGGCCGTCAGCGACATCGAGGCCATGGCCGAAGCGGGCATGCGGGGCGTGATGATGTCGGGCAACCCGCACACGGAATTCGACTTCGACGACCCCCGCTGGGATCCGTTCTGGCAGGCCGCCGTCGACCTCAACCTGCCGGTGTCGTGGCACATCCTCACCAGCCGCGGCCAGGGCCGGCCCCGGGGTCCGAAGGCGAACGCCTTCATGACCATCATCCGGGCCAACCAGGACATCATGGGCACGCTGGTGTTCGGGGGAGTGTTCGAGCGCAACCCCGGCTTGCGGGTGGTCTGCGTTGAGGCCGATGCCGGCTGGGTGCCGCACTACATGTACCGGATGGACCATGCCTACAAGCGCCACCGGTACTGGCTGCCGCCGGGACAGGAACTCTCCAAGCTGCCCAGCGAGTATTTCAGCGAGCACATCTACACCACGTTCCAAGACGACTGGGTGGCCTTCAAGATGGTCAACGACGTCAACCACAAGCGGCTGCTGTGGGCGAACGACTTCCCGCACTCCGACAGCACCTGGCCGTGGAGCCAGGAGTTGCTCGACGAGCACTCGGCGAATCTGACGCCGGAGCAGCAGCGCGACATCCTGTGCGACAACTCGGCCGAGCTGTACGACATCGATCTGTCCAAGCTGCCCGTCGGCGGCGACCGTCTGGCCGCAAACGCGGCCTGAACGCAGCCAGGCCAACACCTCGCCAGCACCCGGTTCCGCCGTCGGAACAGAGAAATCGGCAGCGTCCACAGTCTCCGCGAATCGGGATCCACCGCGCCCCGGACCGCCTCAGGCCGACGGGTACCGTGGGCGAGGAGCGCCGCGCACACCTCTCGCGGCGTACCAGCGAGGAGAGTCATGCAGAGCCACGAAGTCGACTACCAGATCTTCGGCGACGATATGCAGTTCGTCGAGGTCGAGCTGGATCCCGGCGAGACCGTCGTCGGCGAAGCGGGCACGATGATGTTCATCGAAGACGGCGTGTCGTTCGAATCGGTCATGGGCGACGGCTCCGAGCCGAGCTCGGGCATGTGGGGCAAGCTCAAGGGCGCCGGCAAGCGCGTCATCTCCGGCGAGTCGCTGTTCCTCACCCACTTCACCAACACCAGTGCCGGCGGCAAGGCGAAGGTCGGCTTCGCGGCGGGCTACCCCGGCAAGATCATCCCGGTGGATCTCGCGGAGATGGGCGGCGAGATCATCGCCCAGCGCGACGCGTTCCTCTGCGCGGCGATGGGCACCAAGCTCGACATTGCGTGGCAGCGCGGCATCGGCACGGGGCTGTTCGGCGGCGAGGGCTTCATCCTCCAGCGTCTCTCCGGCGACGGCATGGCCTTCCTCCACGCAGGCGGCTCTATCAAAGCCGTCCAGCTGAACAACCAGACCATCCGGCTCGACACCGGCTGCCTCGTCGCACTGCAGCCGTCGCTCAACTACTCGATCGAGCGGGCCGGCAACCTCAAGTCGATGTTCTTCGGCGGCGAGGGACTGTTCTTGGCGACCGTGTCAGGCACCGGCTGGGTATGGCTGCAGTCGCTGCCGTTCGAGCGGCTGTCGTCGCGAGTGCTGGCCAACGCCGCAGGACCGATGTCCGACGACTCCCGCGGCCTGCTCTCGGGATTGCTTGAGCGGAGCTAGTACGCGACAGTCCGCGTCAACTGACCGAAGCGTAGGGTCGTGCCGGTGAAGCTTGCATCGGGCCGTGTCATGGTCGACGACCTCTTCGAGGCACAGGAGGCGTTCCACTCGCGCGGCTGGACTGACGGGCTGCCCGTGGTGCCGCCCACCGACGACGCCGTGGCCGCCTGCTTGGACTGGGCGATGCTGGCACCGGACCATCTCATTGGCATCGAGCCGGTGCGAGCCCGCGCCATCACGGCCGAGAAGGCAGCCATCAACGCCGTGATGGCGGGCTGCCTGCCGCCGCACTTCCCGGTCGTCGTGACCGCGCTCACCGCCCTGCTGCAGCCCGAGTTCGGCCTCCACGGGCCCACGGCGTCCACGGGCGGGTGCGCGGTGCTGCTGATCGTCAACGGCCCCATCCGGCAGGAGCTGGCCATGGACGCCACGTTCAGCGTGCTCGGGGGAGCCGATCGGTCACGCGCCGTCATCGCACGGGCAGTGCGGCTGGTGCTGGCCAACGTGCTCGATGTCAGGCCTGGCGGCATCGACCGTTCCACCCTCGGCCATCCCGGCAAGCTCGGCTACTGCATCGCCGAGGACGAGGAGGCGACCGGCTGGGTATCGCTGGGCGATCAGCGGCTCGGCACCGCACCCGCCGAGCGAGGCCATGTGTCGTCGGTGACCGCAGTGGCGTCGATGGCGCCCCGCCAGGTCATGAACGAGTGGACGACGGACCCAACCGAGCTGTGCGAGACCCTCGCTGCTGAGATCCGGGCGAATCAGCTCAACTACTCCATCTGGCCGGGCAACTACGTGGTGGTGCTGCCGCCGCAGCTGCGGACCCACTTCGACACCGCCGGCTGGACCAAAAGCGACATCGCTGCCTGCGTGTACGAGCGCGCCCAGGTACGCCGCGGCGACTGGGCGGCCGTGGGCAAAGGCGCCGTCGTCAAGGACCGTGCCGAGCGCACCTATCCAGCGCTCGAATCGCCGGAAGATCTGCTGATCGTTGCCGCAGGCGGGCCGGCGGGCGGCTTCGCAGCGGTCATCCCGCCCTGGCTCGGCACTCGAAGCCACGCAGCCACGGTGGCGGTCGGCGCCTGCGTCGACTGCGAAGTGCGCTGAGCCCGCCAACCGCGACCGCATGATCTGAACGCCGCGCAAGACTCGGCACATGGATGACAATGCGCTCGTGCGAGGCGACATGACACGAGCGGGGCTGCTGCGAGAGCTGCCCGACAGTTACCTGGCCGCGGTCGAGGACTATCACCGGCTGGCGTACTCGGTGGTGGCTGAAGCCCGCCGGGTGGCAACCGGCCGCTTCGGCTTGCGCAGCCTCGACAGGGGCTTCGGCACGCCGGTGTTCGAGGTGACGATGGGCCGCGCTGGCGAGATGGAATGTCAGGTCTGGATCGACGGCGACGAACTGTTCGCAACCGAAGGGGGCACCCAGCGCAGTGTCCACATCACCACGCTGTCGGCGGCGGCGAAGTTCGCCGGTGTGTCGCCGGGTACCGAGGCGCGAGAGCACGACAGTCCAGAGCTCGGCGACGTGGAGCGCTGGCTGCGGGTCAGTCCCGAGACGGGCGCGCACCTTGCGGCGTGGTTCCGGCTCGGCAAACAGGCGCTGGATCAGTTGCGCGACCTGCCCGGTGCGACGGAGCCCGACGAGATCCAGCTGTGGCCCGGCCACTTCGACATCGCAACTGCCATTGGCGATGCTGACGCTCGAGCTACCTACGGCCTGTCGCCCGGCGACGCCGCGCATCCGTTCCCGTACGCCTACGTGGGCCCGTGGGGCGAGGTGGACCGCGCCGATCCCTACTGGAACGACACGGCCTTCGGCGGGGCGTCACTGCCCTACAGCGAGATCGTGAGTGCGGCCGACCCTGCCAGCACAGTGTTCGAGTTCCTGTACGCCGGCTTCGACAGCATCAACGGTTGACATGACGAGGCAGAGCGGCAGGCGATGCGGGAGACCGCTCGACCAGCTCGCAATTCAGCGCAGCGAGCGTGGCAGCATGTAGCGGGCCCCGACGCCGGCAGCGCCGTATCACCGCCGGCGTGCGAACAAGGAGCGCAGCGTGGAACTGCTGAACCCGACCCACGAACAGGATCCAGAAGGGTTCGCGGCACCGGCGCGGCTCTCGACGCTGGAGGGCACCACCATCGGGATCATCTCGAATGGCAAGGAGAACACGCGGCCGTTCTTCGACCACATGGAACGGCTCCTGCGCGACCGCCACGGCGTGGCCAAGGTGATCCGACGCACCAAGTCCAACTACAGCGCGCCCGCCCAGCATGAGCTGCTGGCCGAGGCGATGGGCTGGGACGCCGTGCTGGCCGGCGTGGGCGACTGAGGCAGCTGCTCGTCGTGCAGTCTGCACGACGCTGTCGCCGCCGAACGGGTCGGCGTGCCTGCGGTCAGTGTCATGACCAGTGCCTTTGTGAGTGCCGCCGAGCTGATGGCTCGGGTGCAGGGCGTGCCGGACCATCCGTTCACCGTGATCGAGCACCCCATCGCCAGCGCTGACGAAGCAGGGCTCGAAGCCCGCGCCGAGACGGCGGTGTCCCAGGCCGTCAGGGTGCTGGTCGCGCACTAGCTTCGGGCTGCGCCCGCCGACCGGCGGACCGCACCGACGAACGCTCAAGCCCATGCGCCGCGCGTTTCGAACTCAGGAGCAGAGCACGATGGTGAATCCCATCCCCGACGACTACCCGCGCATCTCGGTGTCGATGAGCATCGACGGTGCTGCAGACGCCATCGCGTTCTATACCGAGATTCTCGGCTTCACCGAGCGGATGCGCATCGACATGGGCGGCAAGATCGGCCACTCGGAGTTGCAATTGGGCGATTCGCTCATCATGGTGGCCGACGAGTTTCCGGAGATGGAATTCCACTCGCCCAAGCACTACGGCGGCTCGCCGATGCAACTGAGCCTGTATGTGGAAGACGTCGACGCCACGTATGCGGCTGCGCTCGCGGCAGGCGCCACTGAGGTGCGGCCGATCATGGACCAGTTCTACGGCGACCGCTCAGGCATGATCGAGGACCCGTGGGGCCATCGCTGGAATCTCGCGACCCACATCGAAGAGGTCGATCCCGAAGAGATGGCACGCCGCTCGGAAGCCGCCATGGCCGAGATGGGCGAAGGCTGACAGAGCCTGACCGACCCTGATCCTCGGCTCCCTCCGGCGCTGCGGATCACTGCACGGCGCCGTCCGTGCGCCAGCCGACGACTGCCGCTGGCGCTGCGGAGACGGCGAACAGCGCCGCAGCGATCGCCAGCGCGACCGGCACTGAGACGATCTGCGCCACCGTTCCCAGGCCCAAGCCGATCGACACCTCTCCCACCGCCTGGGATTGCCCGACGAACGAAACCACCGTGGCGCGAACTGACGAGTCGGCGTGGCGGTTCGCCATCGCTTCGGTGAGCGAGTACGCCGTCTCGCCGGCCACGTCGAGAATGGCCCAGCCGATGAGGGCGATCGTGAACCACGGGCTCAGCGCCAACGCCAGCGCGCCCGCAGCGGCGATCGTCAGGAATCGCGCGAGTAGAAAGGCGTCCCGCCGAGCGCTTCGCTGGTCGGCTTGATCAAGACGCCGACGCAGCCACGCCATCATCGGGATCGCCAGTGCAGACATGACGAACCAGGCTGCACCGAAGAACAGCACCGCCTCCCGGCCATCGAGCTGGGTGAGGCCCAGTTCGAACAGCCGCAGGGCCGAGAGCCGATCGTTGGCTTCCCACGCTCCGGCGGCGATCGTGGCTGACAGGGTCACTGCCAGCAGCGACGGATTGCGACGGACAAGCCGTGCGCCTCGCTTCCAGAGTGCGATCGCGTCCTTCCAAGCGCTGGTGTGTGCAGGTCTGGGTGCGCCGCCGGACCGCCGTCGCGGCGACTCGAACCCGGCTTCGGGCATGGTGATGGCCAGGTACCCGGCTGCTGCGATCGCGAGCATGCCCATCACGGCCATCGACCCCCGGACCGACCAGGCGCCCATGGCGGTGGCGGCGACGAGACCGACCATGACGCCCGCTGACCGGAAGATGGCATGGCGCACGATGAGCCCGTCCACCTGGCGGCTGTGATCGCTGCGGGAGATGCCGCCGCTGTCATCAGCTCCGGTGTCGTCGCCCGAGGTCGAGGACTCGACGGGCATCACCGCGGCACTGCGGTGCGAATGTGAGGCGTGGTGGGCAAGCTCGTCGGTCATCCACGCTGTGGCAGCGCCGCTCTGCAGCGTCCAGCCGACACCCCACAGCACTTGCCAGATGACAAGCACGCCGAACAGCTCGGTGACCGGTCCCAAAGCCATTGCCGTGCCCATCACGACGTAGGCCGCGACCACGGAGTACTTGCGGCTGTACAGGTCGGCAACCACGCCAGTCGGCGTCTCGGTCACGAGAATCGACAGCACCAGCGCAGTGCCGAGTACCGCAAGCCGGAATGGCGACAGCCGCAGATCCACCACCCACCACACCATTGCCGGCAGGCCCCACGAGAAGGCCAAGCCTTGCACGCCGCCTGTCAGCAGGAACAGCCGATCAGGCCGATGCCGCACGACGCCGCAGCCTATGGACCCCCGATAGGGCAAGATTCACCCGGTTCGACGACAGGCACTTGTCAGCGAGCCGCGAGCTGAGACCGATCAGGAGGCCCATGCAATGAATACGACCGGAACAGCACAGCATCGGATCGACGGTGCGACGACTGCGTCGACGCCGGGAGGCTGCGCAGACGAAGCAGCGCAGTTCGAGGAGATGGGACTGTCGGCGGCGTGGTCATTCGAGGCATCCCACGACCCGTTCCTGCCGTTGGCGCTGGCGGCAGAGCGCACCGAGAGCATCGAGCTCGGCACGGCAATTGCGGTCGCGTTCGCCCGCAACCCGATGACGTGCGCTGTCACCGCGTGGGACCTGCACCGCATGAGCGGCGGCCGCTTCATCCTGGGCCTCGGAACGCAGATCCGGCCCCACATCACCAAGCGCTACAGCGAGCAGTGGTCACGCCCCGCTGAGCGAATGCGTGAGTACATCGAGGCGGTGCGCGCCATCTGGCACACCTTCGAAACCGGCGAACGTTTGAATCATCGAGGCGAGTTCTACACCCACACGCTCATGACGCCGTTCTTCAACCCGGGTCCTATCGGCATGGAGCCGCCGGCGATCTACGTGGCCGGAGTCGGTCCCCGCATGGTCGAGGTCATCGGTGCGGCGGCGGACGGATTCTTCGTGCATCCGTTCCACACCGCCCAGTTCATGACCGATGTCACGCTCCCGGCCATGGCGACCGGCGCCGAGTCGGCAGGACGCGATGTCGGCGAGGTCACTGTCGCCTGCCTGACCATCGTCGCGATGGGCGAGAACGACGAGCAGATCGACAAGGCACGCCGCTCCGCCGCGGGCCAGCTCGCGTTCTACGGATCGACGCCCGCCTATGCAGGTGCGCTCGATCATCATGGTTACGGAGATCTGCAGCCGCGCCTGAACACCTTGTCCAAGCAGGGCAACTGGCGGGAGATGAGCGACCTCATCGACGACGATCTGCTGGATCTCATCGTCGTGTCGGGCACACCGTCGGCCGTGGGTGCCCAGATTGCCGAGCGGAACACCTTCGCCGACCGCACGACGATGATGTTCTACGGCCCGACACCCACCAACGACGCCATCGCAGAGGCCGTCGCCGCCGCCGCGTGAATCAAACCGCCGAGGTACCAGATGGGTTGAGGCGGCGGGCTGACGGCTCGCTGGCCTGCTGGTGGGGCGAAGGCCACGACGATTACGAGGCATATCACGACACCGAGTGGGGCATGCCGGTGGTCGACGACGTGCGCCTCTACGAGAAGATGTGCCTCGAAGGCTTCCAGGCGGGGCTGTCATGGCTGACGATCCTGCGCAAGCGGGAGAACTTCCGGGCGGCGTTCAGCGGGTTCGACCTCGAGGCGGTGGCCGGATTCCGCGAGACCGACGTGGAGCGATTGCTCGGCGACGCAGGCATCGTGCGCCATCGCGGCAAGATCGAGGCGACCATCAACAACGCCCGTGCTGCCCTCGACACGATCGAGGTGCACGGCAGCCTGGCTGCCTTCTTCTGGTCGTTCGAGCCGGGTCCTGAGGATCGGCCGGCGGTCGTCGACTACCCAACACTCATCTCGATGTCGTCGACACCCGAGTCGACTGCCCTCAGCCAGGCGTTGCGCAAGCTGGGCTGGCGGTTTGTCGGCCCGACCACGTGCTACGCGCTCATGCAGGCCTCAGGCATCGTGAATGATCATCTTGAAGGCTGCCACCGGCGGCCCGTCATCGAGTACGCGCGGACAGAGCTTGATCGACCAGCTGCGTTGAGCGCCTGAGGTTGAGTCCCAGCCAGCGGCACAGATACGTGACGCTGGCCGCAGCAGCGACCAACGTGTCGGCGGCTGGTTGTCAGTTGGAGCCGGGGGCGATGACGGTGTCGACCATCGACAGGTGCATGCCGCTCACCCGATCGGGTTGGCCGGCGAAGACGGCCGCGCGCTCGGGCGATGATGCGAACTCCTCATAAGCGGCTTCATAGTCACCGGGATGACTCACGGCCCAGACGAGCTGGTTGTTCTCACGGTCGGCATACATGAACTCGACCTTGAAACCGAACTTCTCCCGTACGGCGATGATGTTGGGGAACCACTCGAGCAGCGAGTCCATCTGGCCCTCGATGACGTCGTAGCGGCGCAATTGTGTTGCCATGCCGGCTCCTCTCCGTGGTGGTGTGTCACGGCCATTGCTAGCGCGATTCGACGATGCGCTCCACTAGCCACCGACTGGATCGACGGCGATGACCCCGTCCTGGGTGGCCAGATGGGTCATCGGCACATCGTGGGGCTCGCACGGCAGCCGGTCGAAGACGAGCTCGGAGGGGGCCACGCCGATACGGGGGCAGTCTTCGGGAAGCCTGGTGAGCAACTCGTCGAAGTAGCCGACGCCGTGGCCCAGTCGGGTGCCTCGGCGGTCGAAGGCCACGCCGGGCACCAGCGCGAGCGAGATGTGCCGGGGCTGCAACTCGAACGCGTCGGCCGTCGGCTGGGGGAAGCCGTACCGATGCTGTTCCATCGCCCCGATTGCCGGGTGCAGCGTGAGCGGACCGGACGGGGGAGTGCGGGTGACCGCGAAGCGCTGCCAGCCCAGCCCATCAGCCAGTCCGTCCAACGACAGCTCGTCCGCCATCGCCCGGTAGAACAGGATCAGGCCCGCCCCCGCGAGCAGAGACGCCTTTCGGGCGAAGGATCGATCGTCGAGTTCGGCGACGGGCGTCCCGTGCCCTGCTACGGCTGCCGAGCGCTCGTCGAGTGCCTCGATGAACGTCCGCAGACCTGCGACGACGGCCGCAGTCGTCGCATCCGGCACGGGTTGCGAGTGTTCCCGGATCCACCGGCGCCAGTCGGCCTTCGACGCAGCAGACCCCGGCGTGTCAATCATCAACCCGAAGCTAGGTGCGGGCATCGCCACCCGCAGACCAATCACTCGGCACAGTTCGACTTGACAGCCTCTTGCGGCCATGACTAAGTTCTGGGAGCGCTCCCAAAGGAGCCGTATGGCTGCACGCCTCAATCTGGAAGAAATCGGCCGTCGAGCTGGCGTTTCGCGCTCCACGGTCTCGCGTGTGGTCAACGGCGAGCCCAACGTCAGTGCCAAGACCAAGCGCCGGGTGGAAGCCGTCATCGCGGAAACCGGCTACCGGCCCCACGCCGCTGCTCGATCGCTGGCTTCGCGTCACACCGGGGTGATCGGCCTGGTCATCCCGAGCGAAGCAGGCACGCTCTTCAACGACCCGTACTTCGGGCGACTGATCCTCGGCGCCAGCGATGCGATGAACGGCCTGGACATGACGCTTGCGCTGTTCGTCTTCGGCGACGAGATCGACGAGAGCGCCATCATCTCCCGGGTCGTCAATCCCGGACTTGTCGACGGCGTCATCGTCACGGCGACGCGCATGGCTGACCCGCTGATCGACCACTTGCGTGACGCCAACATGCCGTTCGTCGTGATCGGCCGGCCCGACAATCTGAGCGCGGTCTTCTCCGTCGATGCCGACAACCGCGGCGGTGCCCGGTCTGCAGCACTGCATTTTGCGCAGCTCGGGCGCCAGCGCCCTGCACTCATCGCACCGCCCTCGAACACCAGCGCAGGCGTGGACCGCCGCAGCGGCTTCCTCGACGGGCTCGCCGAAGCGGGTCTCAGCATCGACGGCCGCATCAGGGAAGGCGACTGGACCGAGGCCGCCGGCCGCAGAGCAATGGCTGAGTTGCTGGAGCGCCGTCCCGATGCGGTCTTCGTCGGCTCGGACCGCATGGCGGTCGGGGCGCTGCAGGCGATCCGCGAGGCAGATCTGCGGTGCCCCGAAGACGTCGCCGTGGTCTCCTTCGACGGCATCATCCCCGCCGACATGGTTGTGCCCCGGCTCACCTCGGTGGCTCAGCCGGTGCAAGAGGTGGGTGAGCGAGCGGTCTGGCTGCTGAAGTCGGTGCTGGACGGCCAGCTCACCAGCGCGGAGTCGGTGGTATTCCCGACCGAGCTCGTCATTCGAGAAACCTGCGGCGCTGCGTTGCCAGCAGCCGCACCGGCCGGGGCGTAGAGAACATGTCGCCGCCCGCCGCCCTGAAGTCTGCGCTGTTGTGGGAGCGCTCCCATAACGACGGCCGATTCGAGAGCGGCCACGCCGCCCGCCGCGCCCGCTCAGCGCCTTGGGCCTGCGGCGGTGGCCCGCTCACCCGCACCACTGATCTGTCCACCACACACCCGGCCACACCCAGCGTGGTCACAACCAAAAGGGAAACCCCATGAAGAAAACAACTATCTGGCGGCTCTGTGCCGTCCTGCTCGCGTTCGGCCTGATAGGGGCCGCGTGCGGCAGCGACGACGACGGCGACTCGAGTGCGACCACTGCGGCTCCAGCCCCAGCGGCCACTGAGGCGCCCGCCGACCCAGAGCCCGAGCCCGAAGCGGAGATGCAGGAAGATGTCACGCTACGCGTGCTCGTCCACCAGAACCCGCCCATGGTGGAGTTCATGGAAGCGTTCAACGAGTCGTTCGAGGCGTCGCATCCCCACATCACGATCGACCTCTCGGTCGTCGAGGCAGGCGACCTGTCCATTGCGACACAGACCCGCCTGTCGGCCGGCGACATCGACGTTGTCGGCATCTTCGGCTTCTCGAACGCCGCGCAGGCCTACATGTCCGGCGCCGTGCCGCCGAACTGGCAGACGCTGATCGAGGCGGGGCTGCTGATGGATATCACCGGGCAGCCTTTCGTCGACAACTACGACGAAGCCACCATCGCCGACGCCGGTTCGTTCGAGGGCAAGGTCTATTCCATCAACCTCGGCCGTGTCTCCTACAGCGGCATGTTCGTCAACAAGGACCTCCTCGCGGCCAACGGTCTCGACGTGCCGACCACCTGGGGCGAGCTCGTCACTGCCTGCGAGGTCGTCAAGGCCGCCGGCAACGAGTGCATGACCGTCGGCGGTGCCGACGGCTGGCCGGTGTTCGTCGGCGCGTACGGCCTGCTCGGCGCGATGTATCCCGATCAAGAGGCGCTCGTCGAGGGCCTGTGGACAGGTGACATCACCTGGGATAACGACCAGTCCGTCGAGATGTTCCGCCGGATGCAGATCTACACCTCCGACATGCTCGAAGCGGGCGTGACGGGGCTCTCCCATGACGCCGGTCCGCCCCGCTACGCAGCCGGCGACGTGGCCTTCATGCCCACCGGCGTGTGGCAGGCACCTGCCCTCGAGAGCGCTGAGCCCGATTTCGATTGGACCTACGTCCCGTTCCCGGGCAGCGACAACGCCGAGGACAACCAGTACCTGTTCGGCAAGTACGACCAGGGCTGGGCCATCGCGGCAGACACGCCGCACCCCGAGGCCGCGCTCGCCTACCTCGAGGCCTTCTCTGCGCCCGACAACTACCAGGCGTTCGCGAATGCCGTCGGGTTCATCCCGACCCAGCCGACCGCCGTGCTCGACACCCACCTGGGCCGCGAGGTCGCGCCGTTCCTGGCGAACTACCGGGTCGGCTTCGAGCAGTACTGGGTTGCACCGGCCGGCGCAGGCCAGTGGGCGAACGGCTCGCAGGCAGCCGCGTGGTTCGATCCGTTCAACGAGTGGACCGACCACGTCGCACTGGCTGCCCAGGCCCAAGCCGACCTGCAGGCCGGTCTCGACGCCAACTAGTTCTGCCGAGAAGTTCAAGAGCCCTCCCTACAGCGGTGCGGGCATCCTGTCCGTCCTGTCCGGATAGGCAGGATGCCCGCACCCCCTCCCTTGATCGGAGGCGACGGGTCGCATGAAGATCGTCACACGCGACTACCTGTTTGCCCGTGGATGGAAGAGCGCGGCCCCGATCCTGCTGCTGCTGCCCGGGTTCGGGCTGTACCTGCTCATCGCGGTCGGCCCGTCGCTGGCGACAGCGGTGTACTCGTTCACCGATGCCACCGGCATCCGTGGCATCGCCATCAACTGGCTCGGGTTCGAGAACTACGACGAGTTCCTCTTCCGGGGCGCCGCATCCCGCGACAACATCGCCGCGCTGCGGCGCACGCTGATCTTCTGCTTCTTCGTCACGACCATCCAGTTCTGTCTCGGCCTGCTGCTCGCGGTGCTGCTGAACACCCGGCTGCGAGGCAGGACGATCTTCCGCACGATCTTCTTCATGCCGGTCATCCTGGGTGTGGCCATCCAAGGCCTCATCTGGAAGCTGTTCCTGCTGCCGGGGGGCGGACCGGTGGCGGAGATGTTCTCGTGGATCGGCTGGAGCTCGGAGTTCCTCGGAGGGCAGCCCCGTCAGGCGTTCGCCTGGGTCATCGTGGTGCAGATCTGGGCCAATGTCGGCATCACCATGGTGATCTTCCTGGCCGGCATGCAGACGATTCCCGAGAGTCTCTATGAGGCGGCTCGCATCGACGGGGCCAGCGGCTGGCAGCTGTTCCGCAACGTGACCTGGCCGCTGCTCACGCCGGCGGTCAACACGAACTTCCTGCTGAACATCGTCGGCTCCCTGCAGGCGTGGCAGCTGTTCCTGGTGCTGATCGGCTACCGGCCCGGCACCCAGGTGCTCGGCTACCTCGTCTTCGCGGAAGGGTTCGGGCAGACCTCAGGCTCGGTGAGCAGTGCGTTCAGGCAGGGCTATGCGGCAGCGGCCTCGATCGCGCTGTTCATGCTGGTGCTGATCATCGCGCTGGCCGCCAATGCCTTCGTCAGCCGGCGTGAGAAGAAGTACCTGTCATGACGGTCGTCAGCCAAACCAGTCCCAGCGTCGGCGCCGGCGGAACGGAACCGGGCGAGGGGCCTCAGGTGGATCGCAGCGGCCGCACTGCCGCCCGCAGGCGCAAGATCTTCTCCTACGCGATCCTGCTGGCGTTCACTGCGCTCTATGTCGGGCCGATGCTGATGCTGGTGCTTACGTCGTTCAAGACGCTGCCCGAGTTCTTCAAGAATCCGACGGGATTGCCGGAGTCCTTCGGGTTCGACAACTTCGTCGAGGCGTGGGAGCAGGCCAACATTGCCCGCTACCTGGTGAACTCGGTTTTCTACACCGCGGTGGCGACGGCGATCTGCGTCTTCACCTCGGTGCTGGTGGCCTTCCCGATTGCCCGCGGCTACTTCAAGGGCGCCAAGTACGTCCTGCTGCTGTATCTCGTGGCGCTGTTCCTGCCGCCTGCGTTGATCCCGCAGTTCCAGCTCATCTTGAACCTCGGCCTGTTCAACACCCGGACCGGGTTCATCCTGCTGTTCCTGGTCAACCCCATCGGCCTGATCATCCTCGTGAACTACATCAAGTCGATCCCGCGGGAACTCGACGAGTCGGCGGCCGTGGACGGCTGCGGCTACTACCGCTTCATCTTCAAGATCGTCATGCCGCTGATCCGTCCCGCCATCGCGACGGTCACGGTGCTGCATGCGATCGGCATCTGGAACGAGCTGGTGCTGCCCACCATCTACCTGACCAGCGAGGACCTGTACCCCGTGACACGAGGCCTCATCGTCTTCGAGGGCCTGTACGGCAGCAACTGGCCCGCGCTGGCCGCTGCCGTGCTCATCCTGATGACGCCGATGCTGGTGCTGTTCCTGTTCCTCCAGCGCTACATCATCTCCGGACTCACCGCAGGCGCGGTCAAGGGCTGATCGTGCGACGCAGGATGTTTCTGGCCACGGGCGACCAAGGACTGATCGTGCGACGCAAGGCGCTGCCGGGCACGGGCAGTCACGGGCTGATGCCCGAGCGCAGGGCCGGCGTGGGCCCCGCTGGCCGTTGGGTCGCAACGGCGTTGGCCGTGGCGATCGCCGCGAGCGCCTGCGCTGGCTCGACGACAGCAGAATCGCAGGCAACGCCCCAATCTGCGGTACCGGAGACCGTGGCCGCGCCCGCCACCAGCACCACGGCCGCGCCCACAACCACCACCACCGAGGCATTCACACCGGCCATCGAGGCTCCACCCCCCATCCCGATCCGTGACGAGCCGGGCTGGGAGCTGGTGTGGCACGACGAGTTCGACGGCGACCAGATCGACCTGTCCAACTGGACCTATGACATCGGCGGCTGGGGCTGGGGCAACGGCGAAGCGCAGTACTACACCTCACGCCCCCGAAACGCCCGCGTCTCGAACGGGCTGCTGATGATCGAAGCCCACCAGGAGAAGTACGAGAACTCCTACTACACCTCGGCCCGGATGCTCACCCAGGGGCTGCGTGAGTTCTCCTACGGGCGCATGGAAGCGCGGATCAAAGTGCCAGCCGGGGCCGGGCTGTGGCCGGCGTTCTGGATGCTCGGCTCGGACTTCATTCACCGGGCCGAGGACGAAGCGCACCGCTGGCCCTTCGTCGGCGAGATCGACATCATGGAGTACGTCGGCCGCGAGCCCGATCTGATTCTGGGCACCGTGCATGGACCCGGCTATGCAGGGGCACTCGGGCTGTCCAAGTGGTTCCGCCAGGACTACCCGATCGCCGACGAATTCCACACCTACGCAATCGAATGGGACTACGACGGCATCCGATGGTTCTACGACGACCAGATGTACTACGACCTGCCGCGCACCGGGGTGGGCAACCGGGAGTGGGTCTTCGACGGCGACTTCTTCCTGATCCTCAACTTGGCCGTCGGCGGGCTGTTCCCGGGCCCCATCGCCCTCGACCTGGAATTCCCCGTGCAGATGTATGTGGACTACGTGCGCGTCTACCAGCGAGATTCAGGGGCGGGGGCGTAACCGCATGACTCATGCACCCGCCATCGCCGAGCCCTCCGGCGAGATCTGCACCGAAGACGGGCGCGAGTGGTACCGGATCACCGACTACGACCACGCTGAGCCGTTTCTCATCAACGTGGTCACGCTCGGCGACCTGTGGCTGTTCGTGTCATCGAGCGGGGCGCTGACCGCAGGCCGCTACAGCGCGGATCTGGCGCTGTTTCCCTACGAGACCGATGACCGGCTGCATCGCAGCGGGGGTCGCACGGGGCCCCTCACCCTGATACGAGGCGGTGGTCATGTCTGGGAGCCGTTCGCTCCGCACGCGCCGATGGGTTCGGTGCATCGCACCATCGCCAAGACCGTCGAAGGAGACCGGCTTCGCTTCACCGAGCAGCACGACGATCTCGGACTCACTTTCAGCTACACGTGGTCTGCGACGCCGGAGTACGGCTTCGTGCGCAGCTGCGAGCTCACCCGCTCGCCAGACCGGGCCGCCCTCGATGTGGAAGTGCTCGATGGGCTGATCGACGTGCTTCCCTCAGGTGTCGAGCTGGCGGTACAGCAGCAATCGAGCACCTTGGTGGATGCCTACCGGCGCAGCGAGTACGACGGCGGAACGGAACTCGCACTCTTCACGCTCGAGGCGCTGATCAGCGACCGCCCCGACCCGGCTGAATCGCTGCACGCCGCAGTGGTGTGGTCACGCGGACTCGGCGGCGCCCAGGTCGTCCTTTCCGATCGGCAGGTGAGACTGTTCCGCTCAGGCCGCACGCTCGAGCCCGAGCACCTGGTGACCGGCCGCAAGGGTTCGTTCCTGCTCGCCGGCGCTGCGCGGCTGGAACCCGGCACACCGCTGGAATGGTTCACAGTCGCCGACACCTCCCGATCCCATGCCGACGTCGCACAGCTCCGCCGCTGGCTGCGGGAGACACCCGATCCTCGGCCGGAGCTCGGGGCCTCGGTCGATCGGATGCGAGGCGAGCTCGTGCGGCTCGTGGCCTCGGCCGACGGGCTGCAGCGCACCGCAGATCGCCGCGTCGACATCAACCACTACTCGAACGTTCTCTATAACTGCATGCGCGGGGGAGTGCCGCTCGACGACTACCGCGTCGAACTCGCCGACGTCGGCAAGTTCGTGACCGCACGGAACACTGATGCGGCGCAACGGTTCGCGGCCAAGACCGCTGGACTCGATGCAACGGTCGGCCTGGGCGAGCTGCACGGGGCGGTCGTCGACGACACGGATCTGTTCCGGCTGGTGGACGAGTACCTGCCGCTGTCGTTCAGCCGCCGCCACGGCGATCCGAGCAGGCCATGGAATGAGTTCCGCATCGGTGCTGACGGCGAGTCGTCCAGCTTCGCCTACGAGGGCAATTGGCGTGACATCTTCCAGAACTGGGAGGCGTTGGTCACCAGCTTTCCCATGCTGGCCCATGCAGTCGTGGCCAAGTTCCTGAATGCCTCGACCTGCGACGGCCACAACCCGTACCGGATCACCAGCGAAGGCGTCGACTGGGAGATGCCCGATGAGGGCTACTGGTCGAACTTCGGCTACTGGGGCGATCACCAGATCGTCTACCTGCACCGCCTGCTGGAGCTCGCACGCCGCCACGTTCCCGGTCTGCTCGAATCGCTGCTGGGGTGGGTCGGCTATGCGTCGGCGAACGTGCCGTACCGCATGCTCCCGTACCGGGACATGGTCGCGGACCCCAAGCGCACCCTGCGCTTCGACGCAGATGCCCAAGCCCGAATTGACGAACGGACCCATCGGCTCGGCACCGACGGCAAGCTCGTGCTCGACGCCGCTGGAAGCGTTCATCATGTGTCGCTTGCCGAAAAGCTGCTGCTGCCGGCACTCGCGAAGATCTCCAGCCTGGTGCCCGGCGGCGGCATCTGGCTGAACGCCCAGCGGCCCGAGTGGAACGACGCGAACAACGCCCTCGCCGGCATCGGCCTGTCGGTCGTCACCGTCATTCACC
This sequence comes from Candidatus Poriferisodalis sp., assembly GCF_965208925.1. Lineage (GTDB taxonomy): Bacteria > Actinomycetota > Acidimicrobiia > Acidimicrobiales > Poriferisodalaceae > Poriferisodalis. The sequence continues at coordinate 1,706,813 of NZ_OZ242364.1, forward strand.
TGCGCGACTACCTCGACTTTCTGGACAGCCTGTTCTCCGACTCCGACGCCGAGACCGTTCCTCTCAGTCCGTCGGTGGCCATTTGGCTCGGGGAGGTGCTGCGGATCTGCCAAGAGCACGCTGCGCTCGCCAACCCCGAACGCCTCGACGACGCCAGTCGCCGCTCACTGTCGGATCGGCTTGGCGCCGCATTCGAGGAATTCCGCGCTCGCATCTACGATCAGGTTCCCGAACCGCCGCTGTCCACCCCGATGGATCGCCTGCGCCGCCTGACCTCGGCAGTGCGACCGCACCTTGACGCGGTCGTCGAGGCTGCTCGCCGTCCGGACGGCTTTGTCGACACCTATCGCTTGGTGACCTTCGACAGCGGAGTCGCGCATCTCGAGTCGCTGCCGCTCATGCTCGAGGGGCAGGTCGCATTGCTCGGTTCGCAAACAACGGGCCTCGAAGAGGCGGTCGGAGTACTCGATGCGCTGTTCGCCAGCGACCTGTATCGATCTGACCAGCGATCCTTCTTGCTTCATCCCGACAACGCGCGTCCCAGTTTCATGGAGCGCAATCGAGTCCCTGCTTCGCAGATCACCGATGAGCTGCGCGATGTGCTCAACGGTCGCACTGGCTTGATGGCGGAAGACTCTGAGGGCAGCATCCGTTTCGCGAGCTGGCTGACCAGCAGCCGGGAGCTCGGCAGCGCGCTCGACGAGCTGCAGTCCGCGTCGCGCATCAGCGCAGCAGAGCGTGCTGAGATCGCCGCAGCGTACGAAGCAGTGTTCAAGCACCAGTCATTCATCGGGCGCGCGCAGACCATGTACCGCTACGAGGGTCTCGGCTCGATCTACTGGCACATGGTGATGAAGTTGCTGGTGGCAATCCAGCGCCAGATCACCGCCGCCGTCGACAGCGGGGCTGACCGCGACCTCATCGACCGGCTTGTCGACCACTACCGCGGGATCCGGGCTGGCCTCGGCTTCCTGAAGTCGGTCGGTGAGCACGGCGCCTTCCCGCTCGAGCCGTATTCGCACACGCCTGCGGGTGCGGGTGCGCAGCAGCCTGGGATGACCGGCGCAGCGAAGGACGGGATCCTGCTTCGTTGGGGCGAACTCGGGGTGCAAGTGCGCGATGGGCGGGTGCGCTTCCGGCCGGTGCTGCTCGATCCCGACGAATTCCTGCAAGCTTCGAAATCATGGGCACCGCTCGGGCCGGATGATCAGCAAGGCCAGCTCAGTGCCGGCACGTTGGGGTTCACCTACTGCGGCGTGCCAGTGATCTATCGGCTGGCTGAGGGCCGCCCGTCGCTGGTGGTGACGGCGGGCGAGAGTGCTTCGGTGGTGGCTGGCGACGAGCTCGATGCCGACACGAGCGGGTTGTTGTTCAGCCGTTCGGGAACGATCACCAGCATTGAGGCCAGCGTCGAGCTGTGGCCGCATCGGCCTCAGGCGTCGCGAGCTGCGGCCTCACCCACCCGCATCCCCTGATCACCCACGCCGACGAGGAGTCAGCACAGTGGCATCGATCACCATCGACCAAGTTGACAAGGTCTATCCGAACGGCTTTCAGGCCATTTACGGGCTCAGCCTCGATGTCGCTGACGGCGAGTTCGTCGTGCTCGTCGGTCCGTCCGGCTGCGGCAAGTCCACCGCCCTTCGGATGGTCGCGGGCCTCGAGGAGATCTCGAACGGCGAGCTGCGTATCGGCGAGCGCATCGTGAACGATGTCGAGCCCAAGAATCGGGATATCGCGATGGTGTTCCAGAACTACGCGCTGTACCCCCACATGACCGTGGCCGAGAACATCGGCTTCGCACTCAAGCTGGCCAAGATTCCCAAAGCCGAAGTCGCGGCACGCGTCACCGAGGCAGCCAAGATGCTCGAGCTCAGCGATCAGCTCGCGAGCAGGCCCTCGCAGCTTTCGGGCGGCCAGCGTCAACGCGTGGCGATGGGACGCGCCATCGTGCGTGAGCCGGCGGCGTTCCTCATGGACGAGCCGCTGTCCAACCTCGACGCGAAGCTGCGCGTGCAGATGCGAGCTGACATCTCACGGCTCCAACGCCAGCTGGGAGTGACCACCATCTATGTCACCCACGACCAGGTCGAGGCCATGACGATGGGCGACCGGGTGGCCGTGCTCAAGGACGGCTATCTCCAGCAGGTCGACACGCCCCAGCATCTCTACGACCGTCCGGGCAACGTCTTCGTGGCCGCGTTCATCGGCTCACCGTCGATGAACCTGTACGAGGCCACGCTTGCGGGCCGGGCGTTGCGTCTGGGAGATGAGTCCTTGATGCTCCCCGGGGCCACGTTCGATCAGCGGCCCGCGCTGGCGAGCTACGACGGTCGCAAGATCGCCGTCGGCATTCGCCCCGAGGACCTCGAGGACGCGACGTTGGCTGCCGACGTTGCTGACGGCGCGACCATCTCGTCGACGGTGGAGCTCACCGAGTCACTCGGCAGCGAGATAGTGGTTCACTTCGCGCTCGACGCTGCCCGGGTTGATCCGGGCAATCCTGACGCCGCGGACGACGTCAGCGGCGCCGACGCGGTGGCGCGCTTCGACCCGCGGAGTGCCTGCCGGGCCGGAGAGCCCGTCGGGATTGCCGTCACCGTCGAGAACCTGCACTTCTTCGACCTCGACAGCCACGAGGCAATCTGGGACTAGACGCTTGCCGCCGGTGCTGCTCATTACGCTGCAGCGCTGGACCCGGCGGGAAGCAGTCGTACAATTCGCGTCGTGGGGATCGGGGAGGTGACGCTCCCGCCGCTGTACGACCGGCCGCCTCGACCGCTGGCCATGGCGCGCTGGACGGTGGCCAAGTTCCTGTGGTGGCAGGGCGGCCTGTGGATCGTTGTGGGTATCGCGGCGTGGAACTGGCTCACGCCGTCGCTCGAGAGCTTCGCAACTCCAGCGGCGTGGGCCGTCGCATTGGTCTACCTGCGCAACGTGGCGCTCATGATCGCGGTGGCAGGAGGGCTGCATTGGTGGCTATTCATCCGGCGCAGCCAGGGCATCCAGCACAAGTACGACGAGCGATGGCTGTCGGTGGGTCGCCGCCCGTTCCTGTTCCGCAACCAGACGCGTGACAACGTCTCCTGGTCGCTGGCCAGCGCCTGCTCCATCGCAGCGCTGTACGAGTCGCTGATGCTGTGGCTGTATGCCAACGATCTCATCTGGACCGTTCCGGCAAGCGGCAGCCTGTTCGCTCTGGGCTACACCGCGGCACTGACGCTGCTGATCTTCCCGCTGGGCTCGGTGCACTTCTACGCCAACCACCGACTGCTCCACACCAAGCACTTGTACCGCTGGGCTCACTCGCTGCACCACCGCAACGTGAACATCGGCCCGTGGTCGGGCGTGTCGATGCACCCGCTCGAGCACGTGCTGTACCTCTCGGCGCCGCTCATGTTCCTGCTGATCCCGGCGAACCCCTACGTGATCACGCTGACCGCCACGTACTTCCTGCTGTCACCGGCAGCGTCGCACTCCGGCTTCGACCGCTTCGTCGTGGCCGGCGGTCGCACCGTGGCCGGCGGCGACCGCTTCCACACGCTCCACCACCGGTACTTCGACTGCAACTACGGCACGGCGATCGTGCCGCTCGACAAGTGGCTCGGCACGTTCCACGACGGCAGCGACGAAGCCACGTTGAAGATCAACCGTCGCCGTCAGGCAGCCCGCTAGGCGATCGTCTCGGGCTCGGTAGTGACGAGCAGCTCGGCGACCGATGCGGTGTTGGGCAGCCGCAGGATGGTCGCGAGGGCCTGGGCCAAGTCGTCGGCTTGGATCATGATCGACGGGTCCACGCCGAAGCCCGAGGTCATGTCGGTCTGCACGTAGCCCGGGCACACGGCCGTGCAGCGAATCCCATCGGGAAACGTCAGGTGACGCACTGAGTGGTGCAGCGCCATAGCGGCGTGCTTGCTCATGGCGTAGCCCGGTGCGAACGTGCCGCGCACTCGCTTGCCCGACATCGAGATCACGTTCACGATGCGGCCTTCTCCGCTGCGGCGCAGGTGGTCGAGCGTGGCACGGATCATGCGGAACGGCCCCTTCGCATTGACCTCCCACATCTCGTCCAGCGTGTCCTCGGTCAGCTCTTCGAGGGCATCGGGATGTGCGACGCCCGCGTTGTTCACGAGGCAGTCGATCCGGCCGTGCGACGACATCGTCTCTGCAGCCCACCGCTCGGCGGCGCCGTCCTCGGTGGCGTCGTAGCGGTGCAGCGTCACGGCCGGCCCTTGATCTCTGCGGTACCGGGTCACCGAGGCTTCCAGCGAAGCGAGATCGCGTGCAGCCAGCGACAGCGCCCAGCCGTCGGCGTGCAGTGCCGCGGCGATGGCTTCGCCGATGCCGCGATTCGCACCGCTGATCATCGCCACGCAACCGGTGATGTCTCGCATCTCGCACTCCTCTCCTGCCAGTTCATCCCGACGCGCCTCGGTGACCCGCAGTAGCGTTCGCAATCGGCCTCGCCGTGAAACCGGCTGGCCGATCCGGAGGCTAGGTCGATGGTGCAGAGTTTGTCGGAGGGCGGCGAAGGGGCTGCATACCTCCCCGGTTCGCCCGAACGCGACGAACTGGCACGCCGCACCATCCGGGTGCTGCAACTCGGCGTCATCCCCGGCGGGCTGGCCATGACGGCATCGTTCGCGACAGCCACCCTGCTGGCCCACCAGATGACGGGCAGCGAGACGAAAGCGTCGCTGGCGGCCGTGTGCCTCAGCATCGGCGGCACGCTCGCCGGCATCCCGCTCGCCGCGCTGATGGCCCGCCACGGCCGCCGCGTCGGGCTCGCCGCCGGCTACGTCATCGGCGCAATCGGTGCAACGCTGGCGCTGCTGTCGGCGTTCGCCGGGCGCTACTCGATGCTCGTGGCAGGCATGGTGCTCATCGGCACCGGCCAGGCCGTCAATCTGGCCGCACGGTACGCCGGCGCTGACCTCGCCACCGACGAGAACCGGGCTCGCTCGATCAGCCTCGTGCTGTGGGCCAGCACCGTCGGATCGGTGCTCGGACCCACGGTGGCGCTCGGCCTCAAGAGCCTGTTCGCCGACACCGAGGGGCTGAGCGGCTTCGCACTGCCGTACGCCCTGACGCTGGGACTGTTCGGCCTCGCAGCCGTCAACATCTGGCAACGCCTGCGGCCCGATCCGCTGCGTGTCGCGGCCGCCGGCACCGGATCAGCGAGCATCAAGCTGCCGAGCCCAGCCGAAGCCGGGCGCATCTTGGCCCATCCGGTGGCCTCCATCGCGCTCATCGCGATGATGCTGTCCCAGGCGGTGATGGTCGGCGTCATGACCGTCTCGCCGATCCACATGTCCCAGGGCGACCAGAACCCGCTGGTCATCGGGATCATGCTCTCGCTGCACATCGCCGGCATGTTCGCCTTCTCGCCCTACGTCGGCTGGCTGGTGGACCGGATCGGCGGGCAACTCGTCATCGTCCTCGGGGCGCTGGTGCTGGCAGTCGGCGCCGGGTTCGCAGCCAACACCGAAGCCGCGCATGCCACCGGGCTGCTGTGGGGCCTGTTCCTGGTCGGGGTCGGCTGGAGCTGCTGCGTGGTGGCGGCCAGCTCGCTGCTGACTGCATCGTTCCCGGTGGAGCGTCGCATCAGCGTGCAGGCCACCGCGGACGTGCTGATGACCGCGCTCGGCGCGGCTGCCGGCGTGAGCTCAGGCCTGGCGGTCGAGCATCGGTCGTACGCCGATCTGGCGAGCTGGGGAGCGTGGGTGGCGGTGGCGCTGGGCATTGCAGCCGTGGTGATGCTGGTGCGGAACTTCCGGACAACCCGGCGATTGCCGGTCTGAGCGCTGTCTGAGCATCAGTCGGGCCGCCGCGGCACCGTCACGGCCGCCGGGATGATCAGAACAGCCCGTTCAGAACAGCCGGCTCAGGACAGCCGGTTCAGAACAGCCCGTCGAGGCAGGCGGCCAGCTTCGAGTCGCCCGTCGTCGGCAGGGCGGTGAGACGCGACAGAAACGACACCGAAACGAAATCGCCCATGACGGCGCCGGTGTCGACTTCGGCGGGCATGTCGACAGCATCGCCCCACTCCATGGCGACCCGGAACGCGTCGGCGTTGTCGGGATGCGCTTCCAGGTGCACCGAGGTGATCGATCGCGGCGGCAGCGTGCCCACCTCGGTGAAGCGCCAGCCCTTCATGTCGGCGACTTCACGATTCGGCACATTGAGGTTGACTGCCCACGCCGACTCGTGTTCGTCCGCGAGCAGGCCGCCGAGCACGGCGCTGGCAACTCCGGCCGCTGCGTGCCACTTCTGGTCTGCGATGGCGTCTTCCCAGCCTTGGCCCTCAACCCCGAATCCCTCGACGGTCTGACTGACCGCCAATCCCGGGATGTTGCCGTTGCGGCCTGTCAGCACCGCGCCGACGGTGCCGGAGTGGTACACCGAACGACCGACGTTCGCGCCCGGGTTGATCCCTGACACCACCAGGTCCACCGGGCCGAAGGCACCCAGCCGGGCGAACATCACGCACAACGCGGGCGCCCCCGAGACGGTCCACGCATCGGCGACGCCTTCGAAACGCACCTTGTGTACCTGGGGGTCCATCAGATGCAGCGGACCGATCGCGGCGCCCGCGCCTGAGTACTCGGAGTCTGGTGCCACCACGACGACATCGCCATGAGCGGTCATCGCACTCGCAAGAACGTGCAGCCCCTCTGATTCGATGCCGTCGTCATTGGTCACCAGAATCCGCACCGTGTCGAAGGTACTGCCCGCAGGTGACGTATCGACGTATGGCACTCGAACACCTTTGGCTTCAGAAGTGCAGGTGTCGGCGCCGTGGCAAGCTGTCTCGCTGTGAAGGCACAGGCTGCGATGGGGTCGGCTGAAGCTGGCACAGGGCGCCAGCTGCGCGTCCTGCACACATCCGACGTGCACATCGGGCACGTGCGCGGGCCGCATGGGAGTCACCGGGATGTATGCCAGTGCCCGATCCATGCCCTCGCATCGACTGCAGTCGCCCACGCAGCCGATGTCCTGCTGATCGCGGGAGATCTGTTCGACCACGCCCGGCTGAAACGGTCCGACGTCGCGCACACGATGGAGCTGCTCGGCCGCGTCGATGCGTCAGTCGTCATCATCCCCGGCAACCACGATGTTCATGACGAGCAGTCGCTGTGGGGCACCCACGCAGATCATGAGCACCGGCTTGAGGTCACCGGCGCCGGTGTGATCTTCCTCGACGATCCCCAAGGCGCAACCCTCCACTTCGGCGAGCACGACCTGACGCTGTGGGGTCGGGCGATGGACGCCCACCACTCCGAGTACCGGCCTCTTGCAGGCGTGCCCGCACGCCCGGACGACGGCTGGTTCATCGCAGCAGGGCACGGGCACTATCAGCGCACCCCCGACGATGCACACCGGTCATCGCCGATCGCCGCCGAGGAGATCGAGGCCACCGGGGCCGACTACGTGGCGCTCGGGCACTGGCACGTGACCACCGATGTCTCGGTCGGCGACGTCGTGGCTTGGTACCCGGGCGCACCCATGGGCGTCCCGTCGAATGGCACTGCTTCCCTCGTTACGTTCTCGCGGGGTGCGGACGGCGCCGACCGCTCGGTCGACGTATCTCATGTGCCTGTGGCCGCGCCACCCGACGGCTGCGCCTAGCGGCATGCGTCTCTGCCCGGGGCTCAACCCCTTGGCGTCGGCCGGCCAGCTAGTGCTTGCAGCTCAGATACAGGCTGCAGCGCGGTCGGCTGCTCAGGCTCCGGCCGCGGCGCGGTCGATTCGGCGTTGGAGTGACTCGCACTCGCTCATGTGGCGCATGGCCTCCGACTTGGCAGTGCCGTAGTCGTCGGCGACCTGGCGCGCACGTTCCGGGTCGTCGTAGGTAGTCGGCTCGCCGAGCAGCGCCTGCAGCTCTGCGACTCGGTGCTCGGCGGCTTCCCACGCTCGCTCGGCCGCCGCCAGCGCCCGGCGCAGGTCCGCGGTCGCGTCGTGAGCCGCCTGACGCTGGCGGGCGCTGTCTCGGCGTCGCTGCGCTGCGCCGGCCCGAGTCGTTGCGGGTGCGGCGACCGGACCGGTCGTGGTTGAGCTGCCGACACCTTCGCGGAGTGCTGTGCCCGCGGTGCCGCTGCGAGATTGGGTGCCGGTGCTTCCCGCTGTGCTTCCGCCAGCGGTCCGCCTCGTGCTCAGCCCTGGTGGCCGCAGCAGATCCTCGTCGACGCCCGGGTGCAGGGTGGCGGTGCCGTCACGCACCACGATCAGCGAGTCGGCCACGCTGCGGATGAGGTGGCGGTCATGAGTGACGAGCAGCACCGTGCCCGGGTACACCGACAGTGCATCCTCCAGCAGGTCGCAGCTCGGCAGATCGAGATGATTCGTCGGCTCGTCGAGCACGAGCAGGTTCACCGGGTTCGCCATCGTGATGCCGAGCGCAAGCCGCGTGCGCTCGCCGCCGGAGAGATCGGCAACCTTGCGGTCCGCAGCGTCGCCCGGAAAGCCGAAGCCGCCGAGCATCGTGCGCACATTCCGGCCGGGCTGATCGCCCACCGAGGCGGTGAACTCCTCCACGACTGACCGTCGGGGATCCATGACCTCAGCGAGATGCTGAGCAAACGTGGCCATGTCCACATTGCGACCGCGGTGCAGCTCACCGTCGAGAACGTCCATCTCGCCCTGCAGCACCCGCAGCAGTGTCGTCTTGCCAGCGCCGTTCGGACCGACGACACCCACCTTGGTGCCGCGTTCAATGACGAGGTCGACTCCTTCGAGCACCGGCGCGTCGCCGTCGGCGTAGCCCACCGAAGCGCCCATCATCTCCACGACGACCCGCGACGAGCGCCGCGGCGTGCCGAATCCGAAACGGGCGGCCAGCTCCTTGCGGCTCGGGACCTCTACTGGTGGCAGCTTCGCCAGTGCCTTGATCCGGCTCTGCACCTGCCGAGCCTTGGTGGCCTTGTACCGGAACCGCTCGATGAATCGCTCGGTGTGGGCCCGCCGGCGTGCCTGTTGCGCCGCTGCAGCCTCGGCAGCCGCGATCCGCTCCTCGCGGGCCACGACGAACTCAGCGAAACCGCCGACATGGGTGTGCGCTGTCGTGCCGTCCATCTCGATCACGCGGTTGGCGACTGCGTCAATGAAGTCACGGTCATGGCTCACGAACAGCAGCCCGCCCTCCCAGGCAGCGAGCTGGTCTTCCAGCCAGGCCACGGAGTCAACGTCGAGATGATTTGTCGGCTCGTCAGCCAGCAGCACATCGGGCTTCGCCAGCAGCAGCTGCGCCAGCGCGACCCGCATCCGCCAGCCGCCTGACAGCTGCGCCACCGGGCGGTGCGCATCGTCGGCCGCAAAGCCCAAGCCCGCGAGCACGCGGTGAGCTTCTGCTTCGAAGCCGTAGCCGCCGATCTGGCGAAAGTGAGCCTCCAGCTCTCCGTAGCGGGCGAGCACGTCGTGATGGTCGGCTGCGTCGACCTCGGCCAGCCTCGCCTCCAGCGATCGAAGCTCGGCCGTCATAGAGGTGATGTCACCCGCTCCGGCCAGCGTCGCCTCGAGCACGGTGCCTTCGGCGATCTCAGCGAGCTCTTGGGGCAGGTAACCGATCGTCAGCCCGGTTTGGCGGTGGACCTCGCCCTCGTCGGGCTCGTTGATGCCGGCCAGAATCTCCAGCAAGGTCGTCTTGCCGATCCCGTTGCCGCCCACCAGTGCGATACGCCGACCGGCCGCGAGTTGTACATCCACGCCGGCAAACAGCCGCCGCGGCGGGTACGACTTGCCCAGCCCCGAACCCCACAGCACGGCGCGAGTCTGGCGCGGCGCTGGCCGATCGAGCGCCTGATTTATGAGGCGATCCCCTAGGCGAAGTGAGGCGCGACGTCGGCCATAAAGGCGCGCAGCGCATCCATGCGGCCTTCGATGCCACCTCGCGCCACTGGGTCGAGCACGAAGTGGGTCACCCCAGTTGCTGCGACTTGGCCGACCATGTCGATCATCTGCTCGGTGCTGCCCGCCACCGACACCTCGGGTTTCATCGCCGATGCCGGATCGAGGTAGTAGCGCAGCGACAGGGTGATCTCGCTGCGGTCGCGGCCTGCAGCGTCGCAGGCGTCTCCGACCTGGCTCCAGCCGGCTGCGACATCGTCGAGTGTTTCGAATGCCGCATGGAATCCGTGCCCGTGCTGTGCCACTCGCCGGTAGGCGGCGGCCGTGTTGCCGCCGACCCACACCGGCACCGGATCCTGCACCGGCTTGGGCTCGAAGCCGACGGCGGGGAACGAGTAGAACTCGCCGTCGAAGCTCGGATCGTCCTCGGTGAACAGCGTGTTGAACACCTCGAGCTGCTCGTCCGAGCGCTTGCCCCGGCGGTCCCACGGCATGCCCAGCACTTCGGCTTCCTCTTGCATCCAACCCACGCCCACGCCCAGGATCAGCCGGCCGTTCGACAGCACATCGATGGTGGCGAGACGCTTCGCCGTCTCCACCGGCGGCCGGTACGGCAGGATCAGCACGCTGAAGCCCAGCCGCAGGTTCTCGGTGACGGCGGCGACGAATAGCAGAGTCCCGATGGGGTCGAGCCATCCCGTCTTCGGCGGCGCCGGGAACGAGCCGTCGTCGGAGTACGGGTACTTCGACACCAGCTCGGCCGGCCAGCAGACATGATCCGAGGCCCAGCCCGAATCGAATCCGAGCCGGTCGACTTCCGAAGCGAACGTGATGAGGCCATCCCGAGATCCGATACGGCCCAAGTGCGGCAGAGTGACTCCCCATTCCATGGGCCGACACGCTATGTCGTAGGCGCCCGCTCGCGCCCGCTGCGGAGGCGGCAGGATCCTCTGCGGGCGATTGTCACGGGATCGTCGCACCTCGGCGGGAAACGCACGGCTACGCGCGATTACGCTCGCGCGCACCGCCGCAGCGGTCTATTGGGGGACGGTCGAGGGCTTCGGCTGATTGCCGTCAACTTGCGATGCCGCGGTGGCTGCTGTTCCACCGAGGAGGGGATCCATGCAACTATCCAAGAACCGCCTTTTGCGCTTGCTAGCGCTGCTCTTCGCGTTCTCGCTCGTCGCGGCCGCCTGCGGTGGCGACGATGGCGACGACGACGCCGGCGAAACCCAGACCACTGAGGCCATGGCCGAAGAGGAGGAGATGGCCGAAGAGGAGATGGCCGAGGAGGAGGAGATGGCCTCCGACGAGCCGGAGGAAGAAGCCGGCGGTCTCAGCCAGGACGTCATCGAGCAGGCCGCCGAAGAAGACGAGATGGCCGAAGAGGAGATGGCCGAAGATGAGGAGATGATGGAGTTTGATCGCTCCACCATCGAGGGCATCTTCGAAGAGGCCGAGTTCCGGCGTGCCAAGGTCGTAGAGCGAGTCTCTGCCCACATCGAGTCCGGCGAGTGGGGCGTTGGCGACGACAACATCCTGCGCGGCCCCGAAGGTTTCGTGATCGACCTCAACGAGTGTCCTGACGACTGGTCCAACACTGAGGGCATCACCGACACGGAGATCCGTCTCGGCCAGACCGGTCCGCAGTCGGGCACCCTCGCGCTGTACGGCAATGCCCGTCTGGGCTGGCAGACCTACCTCCTGCATGTGAATGCCGAAGGCGGCATCGCAGGCCGTGATGTGGTCATGAAGTCCTACGACGACGCGTATGTGGCCGCACAGACCATCGAGTTCGTGGACGAGCTGATCGAGAACGACAACGTCTTCGCGATCCACACGCTGGGTTCGCCGAACACGCTGGCGGTGTACGACACGCTCAACGCCGAGTGCATCCCGCAGCCGTTCGTGTGGACCGGCCACCCCGCATGGGGCGATCCCGAGGTGCACCCGTGGACCACCGGCAGCATCCTGTCGTACTCGACCGAGTCGGTGCTGTGGGGCAACTGGATCAAGGAGAACCTCGCAGACCAGCTGCCCGTCGTGGTGGCCGGCCTGGTGATGGACAACGACTTCGGTCTGGCCTACGAGCTGGGCTTCGAGGAGTACGCCCACAACAATCCCGATGTGGTGTCCGAGTTCATCAAGGTGCGCCATGACCCGGCCTCGCCGACGATCACCAACGAGATCACGACCATTGCCGCCGGCAACCCCGACGTCTACATCTCGATGACCGCGGGCAACGCCTGCCTGCTGGCCGTCCAAGAGGTCGCAGCGTCAGGTCTGAAGGAAGAGCTGTCGGCTGCCTTCACGCCTTCGGTGTGCAAGGCCCCGGCCAGCTGGATTGCCCCTGCAGGCGATGACGGCGACGGCTGGTACATCGTGGGCGGCGGTGTCAAGGACACCACCGACCCGGCGCTGATCGGCAGCGATGCCTTCATCGACTTCATCATCGAGAGCCTCGAGGCCAATGACCTCGATCCCACCATCTCGATGTTCGGCAACGGCTACATGCTGGGCTATCCGTACGTGGAGGCGCTGCGCATCGCTGCGGAACTGCCTGCGAGTGCGAACAACCCGGCCGGCCTGAACCGGGCGAACTTCATCCTGGCGGTGCGGGCGATCGACATCCACCACCCGATCTTCCTGGACGGCATCACGTTCGCCATGAACGGCAACGCCGATGCTTTCCCGATCGAGGGCACGGATATCAGCCAGTACGACTCGTCCAATCACTCCTGGATCGTCTCGAACGTCATTGACGTGAACGGCGCTTCAGGCAACTGCGTCTGGGACAAGGACAACGGCGGCTGCCGTTGATCAAGATCTAGGGCTGCTGTCAGCCCTTTCAGACTGAGCGACACAGGGCGGTCGCCGCCGTATGACTCATGCGGTGGCGGCCGCTCGTCGCTTGTCATGTCCCTCGGCGCGGCAACACGACGTGTGGCAAGCGATTAGCTTCGGCGGGACTGTTGGGCGTCAGTGGGCCGTGCGGCCGCTGGTGCGGGCACACATCAAGGAGACCCATATGACCGGATCACACCGACGGCTGTGGCGCTTGCTGGCGCTGCTGTTCGCGTTCTCGCTCATCGCGGCCGCATGCGGCGGCGGTGACGACGACGATGCGGGCGACGGCACCACGGACGCCGGCACGCAGACCGCCGACGAGGACATGGCCGATGAGGACATGGCCGATGGGGACATGGCCGACGAGGCCGAGCCGGAGGACGAAGGCTCCATCGGCGGCGGCATCACCCAGGAGGCGCTGGAAGAAGACGCCGACGACGACATGGCCGACGACGACATGGCCGACGACGACATGGCCGACGACGAGATGATGTCGGTCAACCCCGACGACTTCGACCTGTCCACCATCGACGGCATCTGGGAGCTTGCCGCGGCGCAGCGTCACGCCATCGTCGACAAGCTGACCGCCGGCATCGAAGCCGGCGAGTGGGGCGTCGGTGACGACGGCATCCTGCGGGGGCCGTCCGGCTTCGAGATCGACATGAACGGGTGCCCGTCCGACTGGTCGGACACCACCGGCATCACCGACACCGAGATCCGGATCGGCCAGACGACCGTGAAGTCGGGCAACCTGGCCGCCTATGGCGACATCACCGTCGGCTGGGAGAACTACTACGAGTACGTGAACGCCACCGGTGGCGTGGCCGGCAAGGACATGGTGCTGATCTCCCGTGACGACGGCTATGTGGCCGCACAGACCATCGAGTTCATCGATGAGCTGATCGAGTCGGGGAACGTGTTCGCGCTGCACACGCTGGGCTCGCCGAACACGCTCGCCGTGTACGACCAGATCAACGACGAGTGCATCCCGCAGGTCATGGTGGCGACGGGCCACCCGGCTTGGGGCGATCCGGTGAACCACCCGTGGACCACGGGCCTGCAGATGTCGTACTCCACCGAGGCGATCCTGTGGGGCAACTGGATCAAGCAGAACCTCGCCGACGAGCTGCCGGTGAAGGTGGCCGGCCTGGTGATGGACAACGACTTCGGCCTGGCCTATGAGCTGGGCTTCCACGCGTATGCGCATGCGAATCCCGACGTCGTGAGCGAGTTCATCCCGGTGCGTCATGACCCGGCCGCACCCACGCTGACCAACGAGGTCACGACCATCGCCGCCGCGAGCCCGAATGTGTTCATCTCGATGACCGCCGGCAATCCGTGCCTGCTTGCGATTCAAGAGGTGGACGCCTCGGGCTTGCTCGACGACCTGTCCGTGGCGTTCACGCCGTCGGTCTGCAAGGCCGTGGCGGCCTACATGGCGCCGGCGGGCGATTCGGCTGACGACTGGTGGATCGTGGGCGGCGGTGTCAAGGACTCCACCGACCCGAAGCACGTCGACGAGCCGTTCATCTCGTTCCTGCGTGGCGAACTGGCAGATCGAGGACTCGATCCCGAGATCTCGCTGCTCGGCACCGGCTACTACTTCGCGTACCCGCACACCGAGGCGATCCGTGTGGCTGCCGAGCTGCCGGGCGGCCTGACCAGGACCAACTTCATCCTGGCGGCGCGGTCGCTGGACATCTACCACCCGCTGCTGCTGGACGGCATCAGCTTTGCTGCCGACGGCGCTGTGGACGGGTACTACGTAGAAGGCTCGGACTTCAGCCAGTACGACGCGGCGGAGCAGACGTGGGACATCGTCGGCGCCATCGTGGACGTGAACGGCGGCTCTCCGAACTGCGCCTGGGACAAGGACAACGGCGGCTGCCGCTGATCCAGACCTAGCGACACAGAGCGGCCGTCGCTGCAGTCATGCAGCGGCGGCCGCTCGTCGCGTCTAGGGGTCGATGAGGACGCCGGGGTTGAGGATGCCGTTGGGGTCGAGCCGCTTCTTCGCGGCTCGGATCGCTTCGGCGAACAGCTCTGGGCGCTGTTGGTCGTACGCGTTGGGGCGATGCATCCGGCCGACCGCGTGATGGTGTGTGCAGGTGCCGCCGGCTGCTTCGAGTGCCTCGTTGGCGGCGTCCTTGACGATCTGCCACTGTTCGATCTCGCCGCCCTGGGTGCCCATGCCCGACCACGTGTAGTAGGGCGCCGGACCGTCTGTGTACACGTGGGTGAACCGGCACGACAGCGAATGATGCGGTCCGAAGACCTCGGCCAGCACTGCGCCGACCTTCTCGCGTACCACCGCGTCGAACTCGGGCCACTGGTCCCAGGTGATCGCTGTCTCGAAGGTGTCGTTGATGAGCCCCAGCGATGTCTCCACGCCATTGCCGACGCCGATGAACGCACTGCGCCAGGCGCCGACTGCACCGCCGCGTCCGGTAGGCGTTCCGGTGCCGTCGTCGATCTGGATCTCGTCGTCGGGCACATGACCGTTACAGCCGCGGGCGATCTCGACCGCCTGGGCGATGCTGTGGCGCTGGGTCAGCTCGGCTGATTCGAACGACACGATCACCAGCGCGTGCTTGCCGTCCATGCCGGCGGCTCGACCGGCTTCGGCCGGGTCGAGGATGCGCAGGTTGGCGGGCCACAGCTTCGCCTGGACTAGGTGCCGCACCGCGGTGTAGCCGGCTTCCCATGACGGGAATGTGATGCCCGCCGTCGCCCGGAACGTCGGGCGCTTCTGGATGCGCATCCACGCCTCGGTGATGATCCCGTAGATGCCTTCCGAGCCGATCACCATGCGGTCCGGGCTGGGGCCGGCACCCGACCCCGGCAGCCGGCGCGACTCCCACCAGCCCGACGGCGTGATCATCCGGGTCGACTCGACGAAGTCGTCGATATGAGTGTGGTTGGTGGCGTAGTGGCCGCCTGAGCGAGTCGCGATCCACCCACCGAGCGTGGAGAACCGGAACGACTGCGGGAAGTGGCGCAGCGTGTGCCCGCTCGGGCGCAGTTGATCTTCGAGGTGCGGTCCGAAAACGCCGGCCTGGATGCGAGCGGCCCGGGACACGTCGTCGATCTCGAGTACTTGATCGAGTTGGTCCAAGGAGATGACGACCGTGGGTCCGCGGTCCTCAGGCGGCGTCAGGCCCCAGACCACTGACGAGCCGCCGCCGTAGGGGACTGCGATGTAGCCGTTGGCATCGCACCAGTCGAGCGTGGCCTCAACCTCGGTCTCGTTGCGCGGGTGCGCCACCGCGTCGGGCGGGTTCGGGAAGTCCAGGTTGAAGGCCCGGACTCGCTCGGTGAAGTGGGCGCCATAGGCGTACCGGGCCCGGTCGTAGGTGCTCGTCGAGCACCAGCCGGCCACCGAGTCGGGAACCGCGATGCGGGGCGGGCGCAGGTCGGCGTCGTCCACCGACGGGACGGGCTTGGCCACGATCTCGGTGCCGTACTGGGCCGAGAGCTTCTTGGCCAGTTCAGCCCGGTCAGCATCGGTGGGTTCTTCAGACTCCAGGCACCACGCCCAGAAGGACTTGCGATCTGCCATGACCTGTACCTCCAGATACGCGCCCGTCAACCTAGATGTTTCAGCAGCGTCAGTCGTCGGCGAGCAGCGTGCGGCTGATGACGAGTTTCTGGATCTCGCTCGTGCCCTCGCCGATGATCATCAACGGCGCGTCCCGGTAGTAGCGCTCCACCGGGTACTCGGTGGAGAAGCCGTTCCCGCCGTGAATGCGCATGGCGTCCAGCGACAGTTCTGCAGCGGTCTCCGAGGCGAACAGCTTGGCCATTCCTGCGGCCAGGTCGACCCGCTCGCCGGCATCGGCCTTGCGCGCCGCGTCGTAGGTCATCAGCCGCGCAGCGTGCAGCTTGGTGGCCATCTCGGCGATCTTGAAGGCGATCGCCTGGTGCTTGGCGATGGGCTTGCCGAACGCCTCGCGCTGCTTCGCATAAGCGACCGCGGCGTCGTAAGCAGCCTGGGCCACGCCCACGCCGCGAGCTGCCACATTGATGCGGCCCAACTCGAGCGCGGCAAGCGCCCAGCGCAGGCCGTTGCCGATGCCTTGATCTCCGCCGAGCACCCTGTCGGCCGGCACGCGATGGTCTACGTAGGACATCTCGACGGTCTCGAGCCCCCGGTAGCCGATCTTGTCGATCTTGCGGCTCACCGTGATGCCGCCCGACTGCTTGCCCGGTGTCTTGTCCACCAGGAAGCAGGTGATGCCCGAACCCATGGGGTCGCCTTCGGGAACCCGAGCCAGCAGCGCCACGATGCCTGCCCGCTCGCCGTTGGTGACCCACATCTTGGTGCCGTTGATGACGAACTCGTCGCCGTCACGCACCGCACGGCAGCGCAGAGCACCCGCGTCGGAGCCGCTGTCAGGTTCCGAGAGCGAGAAGCAGCCGCGCAGCTTGCCGGTGGCCATGCCGGGCAGTGAACGGTCGCGCTGTTCGCCGGTGCCGAACCGGGAGATGAGCTTGGCGCAGATGAGATGGCTGTTGACGATGCCCGCCAGCGACATCCACCCCCGAGACAGCTCCTCGATGACCCGGGCGTACGTCACATGGTCGAGGTCGAGCCCGCCGTGCGATTCGGGAATGGTGGCGCCGAACAGGCCGAAGTCCTCCATCTGTTCGGCCATCGCCGTGGGGTACTCGTCAGCCAGCTCGAGGGCAGACGACTCGGGCACCACCACTTCGTCTACCCAGCGTCGCAGTGTGTCGATGATCTCGTCCGCAACCTCGTCAGTGGCTTCGTCGTTGTCGTGCACCGATCCTCCCAGTGTGGTCCGTGCCGATGCTTGCTCCGTCATCGATGCGGCGCTGCCTGCGCTGCCAGAGCAACAGAGTTGCTCCTAGCATTCGCGCCGTTGATCTAGGAGGTACGACGATGAAGATATCCATGGCGATCGGAGCAGGCGCGAGCTTGGATCCCAAGCGGCTCAGCCAGCACGTCGCAGATCTCGAAGCAGCAGGCGTCGACATGATCTGGGGCGGCGAGATCTACGGCTTCGATCTCGTGTCGACGCTGGCGTATGTCGCTGCCAAGACCGAGCGCATCCAGCTCATGACCGGAATCCTGCCCATCTATTCGCGCAGCCCCGCCATCATCGCCCAGACCGCCATGACCATCGACACCCTGTCGGAAGGTCGCTTCATCTTGGGCCTCGGCACCTCGGGACCCCAGGTGATCGAGGGCTGGCACGGGGTGCCGTTCTCCAAGCCAATGGGACGGACCCGCGACGTGATCGAGATCTGCCGCAAGGTCTGGTCGGGTGACAAGGTGGTTCATGAGGGCAGCGCCGTCAGCCTGCCCTATGACGGGGGCACGGGCCTAGGGAAGCCGCTCAAGCTGATGGCCAAGCCATTCCGCAGGGACATCCCGATTGCGGTGGCGTCGATCGGGCCTCGCAACGTGGAGATGACTGCCGAGCTGGCCGAGGTCTGGCAGCCCATCCACTTCCTTCCCGAGATGTTCAACGACGTGTGGGGAGAGTCGCTCGCTGCCGGCAGCGCCAAGCGCTCCGACGAACTGGCCGACCTGCAGATCGTGGCCGGCGGCACCGTGGCGCTGGGCGATGGCGCGATGGTCGATTCGGTGCGCAAGGGCGTTCGCGACAACGTCGGCTTCTACGTCGGCGGTATGGGTGCCCGCGACAAGAACTTCTACAACGACCTCTTCAAGCGCTACGGCTACGTCGACGAGGCAGAGAAGATCCAGGACCTGTTCCTGACCGGCAAGCGCGACGAGGCATTTGCCGCGGTGCCCGACGACTATGTCGACCGTGCCAGCCTCACAGGCGATCCCGAACGTGTGAAGGAACGAGTCGAGGTGTACCGCTCCGTCGGCGTGAGCTATCTGGACATCACGATCCCGCCCGAGACCGAGAACCCGCTCGAAGTCATCTCGCAAGTCAAGGCTTGGGCCGAATAGCGGGAACCCGCAGGCGATACGTGTTCGGCGGCGTGTGCCGGTGTCGTCGCCGGTTGGGCTTGCCAGAACAGCGACAGGTCGCCAGCTAGCTTTCCGCCGGTGAGCGGACGTGGCCGGCGGGCGCGGTCGGATGAACGGTTCATGGCTGCAGCTGCCGATCTCGGGCTGTCACCCGACGTCCTGCGCTTTCCCGAGGGCACGCGTACCGCCGAGCAGGCGGCGGCAGCAGTCGGCTGCCAGCTCGGTCAGATCGTGAAGTCGCTGGTGTTCCTGTGCGACGGTCGGCCAGTGCTGGCGCTCACCTCCGGCGCAAATCGGGTCGACACCGGCCGATTGGGGGAGTTGCTCGGTGGCACGATCACCCGTGCCGACGCCGATGGCGTGCGGGAGGCCACCGGTTACGCGATCGGGGGCACGCCCCCGTTCGGGCATGCGCGGCCGCTGCGTGCAGTGGCAGACCCGGCACTGCTGACCTACGGCACGGTGTGGGCCGCCGCAGGCACGCCCGACACGGTCTTCGAGCTGACGCCCGACGAGCTGGTGCGCGCGAGCGGCGCCGAGGTCGCCGATTTCGTCGCTGGTTGAATGCGACGCGTTCAGCCGGCGTGCTCGGGCTCTTCGCCGCGTTCGGGCTGCTCGACGTGCTCGGGTTCAAGATCCTCATCGTCGGCATGCCCGATATCGGGCAGTTCGCCCTCGACCCGCAGGTTGGGGATGATGCGGTCGAGCCAAGCCGGCAGCCACCAATTGCGGGCGCCGAGCAGTTCCATCGTCGAGGGCACGATCAGCATCCGCACGAGCGTTGCGTCGATGGCGATGGCTGTGGCCAGGCCCAGGCCGAACAGCTTGACGACCCGTTCCTCCTCCAGCACGAAGCTGCCGAAGACCACGATCATGATCGCCGCCGCTGCCGTGATGACTCGGGCTGTCGCGGCAAGTCCGTCGGCTACGGAGTTGACCGGATCGCCGGTGCGCTCGTACTCCTCCTTCATGCGTGACAGCAGGAACACCTCGTAGTCCATCGACAGCCCGAACAGCACGGCGAACAGCATCATCGGGATGAACGGCTCGATCGGTGCGGGCTGGATGCCCAGAATGCTGCCGAACCAACCCCACTGGAAGATGGCCACCAGCACGCCGTAGGACGCGCCGATGGACAGCATGTTCATGATGACCGCCTTGAGCGGCACCACCAGCGAGCGGAACACGGCCATCAGCAGCAGGAACGACGCCCCCAGCACCGCGCCGAAGAAGATCTGCATGCGGCCGGCCAGGTAGTCGCTGAAGTCGATCTGGAAGGCCACCGTTCCGCCGACCAGCGCGTCGACGCCGGTGCCGTCCATGGCGGTCGGGATGACCTGGTCGCGCAGGGTGTGGACGAGCGTCTCGGTCTCGGCGTCCTGGGGACCGGTCGCAGGCAGCACCCGGATCATCGCGGCCTGGCCGTCGGGGCTCGGGAACGGGGGCGAGGCAGCCACGACGCCTTCGGTGCGGTTCAGCGCGTCGGTCAGCTCCAACAGCGCGAGCAGGTCCTGGTTGCCAGACGTCTCGGCGACGATCAGCAGCGGGCCGTTCGCGCCCGGGCCGAAGCCGTCGGCGATGAGGTCGTAGGCCTTGCGGGTGGTGCTGTCGGGCGGGAAATTGCCTTCGTCGGAGAAACCGAGGCGCAATGCAAAAACCGGAGCGGCCGCCAGCACCAACACGGCGGTGCCGCCGAGCGCGAACAGCCAGGCCCGGCGCTGCACGACCCGACTGAGCCGGTACCAGGCGGTGGAGCGCAGCGGCTTGGGCTGGCGGTGGTGCAGGATCCGCCTGAGTGGATTGCGAGGGCCGCCGACGGCCCCGGCAATGAGAACGGCAGCGGCCGCGGGCAGCCCGGCCAGCAGCGGGCGGATGCCCAGACCGAAGCCCAGCAGCGCCACTGACACCAGCGATGCAGCGAGGATGCCGCGGACCCTGGTGGTCGTCATCCGGTTGCGCATCAGCCCCAGCACGGCGGGCAGCAGGGTCATCGAACCCGCCATCACGATCGCGACGGTGATGGCTGCAGACAGCCCCATTCCGGCGACGAACGGCAAGCCCATGAGCAGCAGTCCCAGCAGCGACACCACCACGGTCGCACCGGCGAAGAGCACCGAACGTCCTGCGGAATCCAGCGCCGCACCGACCGCGTCGAGCGGGCTCAACTTGTTGCGCACCCATTCCCGGTAGCGGTTGAGGATGATCAGCGCGTAGTCGATGCCCACACCGAGCCCGATCATCACCCCGAGCGTCGGCGCGATATCGGGCACCGTGAACACATTGCTGAGGATCGTGATGGTGAGCGCGCCGATGCCGACGCCGATCAGCGCCGTCCCGACGGTCACGCCCATGGCGACCACCGAGCCCACGGCGGCGATCAGCACGAACACGGCGAAGGCGAGCCCGATGGCCTCGGTCTCGGGAGGCTCCTGGCCGGCGAGCCACGAGCCGCCGAGTTCCACTTGGACACCCGGGATCTCGCGCACGCCGCTGCGGTCGATGAGCTCGACGATGTGCTCGCCGAGCCCGCCCGCGTTGTCGAGATTGAACGAGCGGCTGATCCGGACCTCGGCGACGGCGATCTGACCCGCATGGGGACCCTGCCGCGCGACGAACTGGCGGCCGCCGGGGTCATAGGGCGAGTTGACCGTCACCTCGTCGAGGGCATCGACGGCGACGAACAGCTCAGTGAGCGTCGATCGCACGGCAGGGTCGTCCACCCCGGAGCTGGACTTGACCACGATCGACCCGTTGATGTTGGAGCCGAAGTCGCCGAAGTGGCTGTCCAGCACGTCGGCGGCGCGGTCGCTCTCGGAGTCGGGGGTGCTCAGCGCCGCGCCCCACGACGGCCCCACGAGCCCAGCGAGCAGCGCAGCAGCGACGGCGAGCGCCAGCCACGCAGCGAAGACGCGCCACGGGTTGCGGAAGCACCACTGGCCGAGCGCGGTGTACATCGGCGGCGTCCTTTCCAGACGATGAGCGCCGCCGCGGCCCAGCGCGATGTCTGGTGCCCGGCACAGTGCGCCCGGAGCGGGTCAGCCCGGCAAGCTACCGCCGCAGCAGACCGTGCGGCGCGCGCCATGAGCGTTTGCCTCTACGTTTCCCGCCCGTGGCGTCGCTGTCACACCGTGCTGCGACACTTCGCGGCGAATGAACTGAGGAGTCAGCAGGTGGCTGTGAGCGAGTTGAACGACGCAGGAAGGCGCCGGCGACGGGTCGGCGGTGTGCGGTGGGTGACGGCGGCCGTCGCTGTGTTGCTGGCGGTGTCGCTGGCAGCGGTGCCGTCGGGTGCCCAGGCCGAAGGGGAGGATGCTGAACCGACGCTCATCTCAGCGGATTCGGTCACGGTGACGATCCTGCACAACAACGACGGCGAATCGAAGCTGCTAGGTGATGTCGAGTCCGGTTTCCCGGGGGTAGCGAGGTTCGTCGCAGCGATGCGCGAGCTGCAGGCTGCGGCCGCTGAAGCCGGGCCGGTAGTGACGCTTACGTCCGGTGACAACTTCCTCGCCTCGCTGGAGCTGGGCGTGTCGCTCGACCGCGAGGGCCCCATGTACGACTCGGTCGCGCTGAGCGGGCTCTACGACGCGATGGCGCTGGGCAATCACGATTTCGACTTCGGCCCTGACGTGACGGCTCGCTTCATCGAGGGATTCGATCCGCCGATCCCCTTCCTGAGCGCCAACATCGACGTCTCGGCTGAACCGGCCTTGGCCGCGTTGGCCGAGCGCGGGCTGGTGGCGCCCTCGACGGTGATCGAGACCGGCGGTGAGCGCATCGGTGTGATCGGTGCGGTCACGCCGTGGCTGCCGAACATCTCGAGCCCGCGCAAGGTGACGGTCAGTGCGGTGCTGCCCGCAGTGCAGGCCGAAGCCGATCGCCTCGCGGCGGACGGCATCACAAAGATCATCCTCGTCAGCCACCTGCAGGACGTGCGGGAAGAAGGCGAGCTCGTCGCTGGGCTCACCGGCGTTGATGTGATCATTGCCGGGGGCGGTGACGAACTGCTGGCCAACGACGGCGACACTTGCCAGCCTGGCGAGGAGCCGGTGGGGCCGTACCCGCAGTGGGTCGACGATGCAGCGGGCAGCCAAGTCCCGGTAGTCACCGCGCCTGGGGGCTACCGCTGCATCGGCAAGCTGGAGGTGACCTTCGATGCCGACGGCAACGTCACGGCGGCTGCGGGCGCCTCGATCGGCGTCGCGCTCGACCGCGAGCCCGATGCCGAGGTGCAGTCGTCCGTGGTTGAGCCGCTGACGGCAGAGGTGGCTCTGGTCGGGAGCACCCAGATCGGCACGAGCGCTGTCGAGCTCGAGGGCCGCAAGCCAGTGCTGCGGTCACAGTCGACCAATGTCGGCAGCCTCATGGCGGACGCTCTGCGTGTACGCGGCGCGCACCTCGCGCCGGGCTTCGGCGTGGAAGCGCCGCAGGTGGCGGTCACCAACGGCGGCGGGCTGCGCAATGACTCGGTCATCGCCCCAGCCGCGGTGACCGTAGGCACGACGTGGGACATCGCTCCGTTCAACAACGTGCTGGTGAGTGGATCGGTGCCGCGTGCCACCTTGGCAGAGCTGCTCGAACGAGCGCTGGGCGCGTTGCCGCGCGCGTCGGGCCAGTTCCCGCACGTCTCGGGCATGACGGTGACCTACGACCCTGACGGAACCGCTCAAGGCGTCGATCGCGAGAGCGACTGTGAGCTCATCGAGCCCAGCGGCACGCGGTTGCGAAGCGTCACATTGGATGACGGCACCGAAATCGTTCGGGACGGCGAGGTCACCGAAGGTGATCCTGTCGTGCTGGCGACGGTCGACTTCCTCGCGAACGGCGGCGACTGCTACCCGCTCGGTGGCCTCGCCTTCACCCGGCTCGGCGTCACCTACCAACAGGCGCTGGCGGACTACATCGCTGAGGACCTCGGCGGCGAGATCACTGCCGAGCAGTATCCCGTCGACGGCGGCGGTCGTGTGTCGCCGCTGGAGGCCGAAGACGGCGATGAGACTTCCGGTGACGGTGCCGTCGCCGAGAGCGACTTCGTCCTGTACACCGTGCAGCCGGGCGATTTCCTCTGGAAGATCGCGGCGTTGCACCTGGGGGAGGGCGCCAGCTGGCCACTCATCTTCGAGGCGAACAAGGGCCGCGAGCAGGCCTATGGCGGTGCGCTGACCGACCCGGACCTGATCCTGGTGGGCTGGGTGCTGCGCATCCCGTTGGTGGGGTGAGCAGCCCGTCCGGTCTCGGCGATCTCAGGTTCGATCACCACGCTGCGTCCGGTGACTGCTTCGAGCAGCTCGCTGCGAGCTCGGGCTGTGAAGAGCTCGACGGAGGTGTCGACCCCGGGTGACACCCGTGCGACCAGCCGGAGTTCGCCGTCGGGTTGCGTGCCGGATTCCCCAGGCTCGTTCGTGACGCGGACGCGCGTCACCACCTGACGATTGGAGCGGTCCAAGCCAATCGCCACACGCAGCATTGCCGCCATCCAGCGCACTTTGTTCTTGTCCGCTGCACCCAGAGAGGCGAACTCAGGGTGCTTGGACTTGGGTGCGCTCTTGCGGTGGTAGCGGGCAACCTGGGCGATGATCTCGATCTCGCGCTCGGTGAATCCGGTGAGGTGCTCACTGTTGCGAATGAGGTAGTAGCTGTGGCGGTGGTGGGCGCTGTGGGAGACGAATATCCCCACGTTGTGCAGCAGCGAGGCCGCCTCGAACAGCTCGCGGTCTTCTTCGCCGAGTCCGTGCAGCGTGCTCAGGCCGTCGAACAACTCCAGCGCGAGGTCCGTGATGTGTTCGGCGTGGCCGAGGTCCTCGTGGTAGCTGTTTGCCACGTACATCACGCCTGAGCGCCGCAGATCCTCGAGACGGTGGAACGGGTCCAGTCCCGGCGCAGCAGCTCGCCGTATCTGCTCGAAGAGGATCCCTTCGCGCAGGGCGTAGTCGGACACCTCCATGCGCTTGATGCCGAGGAGCTTGAACGTCTCAGACAGCAGCAATGCGCCGCCCACGATGATGTCAGCCCTGCGTTCTTCCAGTCCTTCGATAGCGAGCCGGCGCTCCGGTGTCGGCGCGCCGGCGAGATCGGCCGTCAAGGAACGCAGTTCCTTTGTCGTGAACGACAGCCGTCCGGTGCGGCTCTCCCGGTCACCGCGCCGGATAGCACACATGCGTGCGAGAGCCATGATGGTTCCCGACGAGCCCACTGCAGTCTCGAAACCGAGCTCGTCGATCTCGGCTGGCAGGTGGCCGAGGAACGACTCGATGTAGATGCGGCACTCGCGAACGGCACGCTTGCGCGTCCGGCCCTCGGGGAAGAAGCGGTCGGTGAGCCGGATCGAGCCGAGCTTGAGACTGCGCAGGAGCAGCGGCTCGGCACCGTCACCGACGATGAACTCGGTGGAACCGCCGCCGATGTCGATGACCAGGTGTCGCTTGTCGAGCAGCGGGACGGCCGCTAGTACGCCGAGGTGAATCAGCCGGGCCTCTTCGACTCCAGACACCACTTCAATGTCCACGCCGGCCTCGGCGAGAGCCCGCGCCACAAACTCGCCTCGGTTGTCGGCCTCGCGCACCGCGCTGGTGGCTACGGCAGTCACGGTGTCGGCGCCGGCGTGAGCAGCGATGCGTCGCATACGGTCGAGCACCGCGAGGCCGCGGTCCATGGCATCGGACGCGAGGCGCTTCATGTCCTCCCCGCCCGATCCGAGCCGCACCGGCTCGCGTTCGCGCGTCAACACCTCGAAATGGCCATCCTCGTCCACCGATGCCACGACGAGGTGGAACGAATTGGTTCCCACGTCGATCGCCGCGATGACGCTCACGCACCGCAACGCTAGAGGGATCACCGGGGGACCCGGAAGATGGCCGGGGGCAGAGCGCTGTGTGATTGCGGCGATGGTGACGGCCATCGCGCCGTGTCATTGCGGCGATGGTGACGGCCATCGCGCCGTGTCATTGCGGCGATGGTGACGGCCATCGCGCCGTGTCATTGCGGCGATGGTGACGGCCATCGCGCCGTAGCGTTGCGGCGATGGTGACGGCCATCGCGCCGTAGCGTTGCCCCGATGGCGACACACGCGACCCAGATCGTGCCCCGATTCGGCGAGCTGGACCCGTATAACCACGTCAACCATGCGGTCTACGTGTCGTACTTCGAAGCCGCCCGCTGCCTGGCGCTGGAATCCGCCGATCTCGCACTGCCGGACCTGTCAGATCAAAACGTCCAGATCGTGGTGACAAACTTGGAAGTGCGCTTCCGGGCGCCCGCGACCGCTCGCGACACGCTGCGCGTCGAAACCGAACTGGTCGAGCGTCGCCGCGCGAGCACGCGATGGCAGCAGCGGATCATCCGCGAGTCCGACGAGGCGGTGCTGGTAGAGGGTTACCTGACCGCAGCGATCTGCGACAACAGTGGCAAGCCCCGCCGACCGCCTCCCGGCTTGATGGACAAGCTCGGCGCCCTGATCCCCGGCTAGCTGCTCGAGGACTAGACGACGGGGGACAATCCGCCGTCGATGTTGATTGCGGCTCCGGTGACGTAGCTGGCGGCGTCGCTGGCGAGGAACAGAGCCAAGTTGGCGAACTCCTGGGCGTCGCCCATGCGGCCCAGCGGAATGCGTTCCCCGACCGCTGCCGTGTATTCCTCAAAGGTCCCCCCGGGCTGCGTTCGTTCCCAGCGAGCGCGCCACTGGTGGGTCACCAGCAGACCCGTGTTGAGCGCGTTCACCAGCACACCGTCGGTGGCGAACTCCGACGCGAGTGCCTTGGTCATCGCCATGCCTGCGGCGCGGGTCGCCGACGTCGGGCACGTCTGCGCTCGCGGAGCCTTGGCCTCGGCATTCAGCGAGTTGATGATGCGTCCCCAGCCCTGGCTGCGCATGTGAGGCAGGCAGAGGCGGCAGAGGCGGATCGCGGAGAAGAGCTTCAGGTCGAAGTCGTCCTGCCAGTCGTCATCGGTGATGTCCAGAAATGGCTTGGCGTGCGATGTCCCGCAATTGTTGACAAGGATGTCGATGGCGCCGGAGGCCTGCGTCGCTGCGGCGTGAGCCCGGGTGACCTCGTCGGCCATGCGGACATCGGCCGAGATGGCGGTGTGGGCACCTTCGGGACCTGCGGCGTTCAATGCTGCCAGCGTCTCGTCGAGCATGGCCTGGTCGCGGGCGACCACCGCCACCGAGGCACCTGCGGCCGCAAAGGTCTCGGCCATGGCGCGGCCCAGACCTCTGCTGCCGCCCGTGATCAGTGCAGTGCGGCCATCGAGTCTCAGTTCCATACGCGCACCATATTTCCGGGCGCTGTCCCGCGCCGAATCCGGGCGCTGTCCCGCGCCGAATCCGGGCGCTGTCCCGCGCCGAATCCGGGCGCTGTCTCGTGCTGAATCCGGGCGCTGTCCCGCGCGACGATGTGGCATGCGCACGGGACTGGTGACCGGCAAGGAACAATTCGAGTTGCGGGAGGTCGACGATCCGACGCCCGGGCCGGGCGAGGCGTTGGTGGAGATCTCGCTCTGCGGGATCTGCGGCAGCGACGTGCATGCCTATGCCGAAGGCTGGCCATACGCGCCGGGCATCTGCGGCCACGAGTGGGTCGGCAACATCGTTGCTGTGGATGCTGATGTTCAGGTAGTGGGCATGGGCGACCGCGTCACGGGCGGACTGGCACCGGGCTGCGGCCAGTGTCCGGAATGTCGCGCCGACCATCCCGCCTACTGCTCCACGGCGCGCTCGTACTACATGGGTCCCAAGGCGCCGGCCTCCGGCGGCTTCGCGCCGTTCATGGCTGCCAGCGCAGACCGACTGGTGCGCGTGCCCGACGAGCTCACCGACGACGACGCTGCGGTGATCGAGCCCGCTTCGGTCGCGCTGCACGCGGTACGTCGCAGCCGCTTGCGAGCGGGTGACGTGACGTGCGTCGTCGGCTGTGGACCGATCGGCCTGCTGGTTGCCCAGTGCGCTCGCCTGGCGGGAGCCGGGACGGTGATCGCAATCGAACCTGACGCCGAACGGCGCCGCCTAGCGCTCGAGGTCGGGGCCGATGCGGCCGTAGCACCCGGCGCAGAGATGCGAGAGGCGGTGAATGAGGCCACCGGCGGCCTGCGGGCCGACATCGCATTCGATTGCGCCGGCATCCCTCAGACGATCCAGCAGTCGGTGGACATGGTGCGCTACGGAGGCTCAGTCTGCATAGTCGGCGTGACCGGCAGCGATGCGGTGATCCGCCCGAACCGCTGGCTGTTCAAGGAAGTCTCGGTGGACACGTCGCTGGCATTCACGCTCGACGAGATGCGCGCCGCTGCCGGCTTCATCGCCGATGGACGCATCAGCGTCGCCCCGCTGGTGCAGGGCACGATCACGCTCGACGAGCTGCCGCAGACGATCGACGATCTCGCAACCCGGCGCAACACGGCAATCAAGCTGCTGGTCGATCCCACTGCCGGCTGAACGGTTCGGGATGTTCTCCTGGCTTCACCGGCAGGCACACCGAGCGCGGCCGTACGCTCTGTGCGGACCTGCTGAGTCGGAGCGAGCAGCCAGAACGGGGGTCGCATGAGCTGGGAGCCTGAGATCGCTGAGCTGCGGCGCCGCGAAGCGTTCGCTGAGGCGCTGGGCGGGCCCGACAAGGTCGAGCGCCAGCACTTCTTCGGCAAGATGACCGTGCGCGAGCGCATCGACGCCATGGCGGACAAGGGCTCGTTTCACGAGATTGGCAAGACCGCCGGCGTGGCCGAGTATGACGATCACGGTCAGCTCGTCCATCTGACGCCGTCGAACTTCATCTTTGGCCTCGCCCGCATCGACGACCGCCCCGTCGTGCTCTCGGGCGACGACTTCACGGTGCGCGGCGGCTCCTCGGACGCCACCATCCCCGAGAAACGCAACGCAGCGGAGTCCATGGCGTACGAGATGCGGCTGCCGCACATCCGTCTGGTGGACGGCATGGGCGGCGGCGGCTCGGTCAAGTCGATCGAGATGGCCGGCCGCACGTACATCCCCGAACTGCGGGGCTGGGATGTCATCGTGAACCATCTCTCGGTGGCGCCGTCGGTGTCGCTGGCGCTGGGCTCGGTGGCGGGCATCGGTGCCGCCCGAGTGGCCACCGCGCATTACTCGGTCATCGTGCGCGACACAGCGCAGATGATGATTGCCGGGCCGGCGCTGGTTGAGCAGGCATCGCTGGGCGATCACGGCAAGGAAGAACTCGGCCACGCGGACATCCACACGGCCAACGGCGCCATTGACGACGTGGTGGACAGCGAGGACGAGGCGTTCGAACGTGCACGCCGATTTCTCTCGTATCTGCCTCCCAACGTGGACGAGATGCCCGAGCGGGTGCTCACCGGCGACAGTCCGCAGCGCCGCGACGAGGAGCTGATCTCGATCGTGCCCCGAGAGCCGCGGCGCGTCTACAAGATGCGCTCGATCATCGAGTCGGTCTGCGACCAGGGCAGCTTCTTCGAGATCGGAAGCCGGTGGGGGCGTTCGATCATCACCGGGCTGGCGCGCCTCGACGGGTGGCCGGTGGCGATCTTCGGTGAGGATCCGTACGTATATGGCGGCGGCTGGACAGCCGACAGCTGCCGCAAGCTCATCCGCCTGCTCGACACCGCCTCCACGTTCCACCTGCCGGTGGTGCATCTCGCGGATTGCCCGGGATTCCTGATCGGCAAGGAGTCCGAGGAGAGCGGGACGATTCGCTTCGGATCGGCTGCCCTCGCGGCACTGGGACAGCTCACCGCGCCCTTCGCCTGTGTGGTCATCCGCAAGGCATTCGGTGTCGCAGGCGCGGCCAACAAC
The DNA here is from genome assembly GCF_965208925.1 of Candidatus Poriferisodalis sp. Taxonomy (GTDB): domain Bacteria; phylum Actinomycetota; class Acidimicrobiia; order Acidimicrobiales; family Poriferisodalaceae; genus Poriferisodalis. Next base: position 1,736,254 of record NZ_OZ242364.1, read on the forward strand.
AAGCCGGGCGCCCGCAGCTTCCGGGTGGCATGGCCCTCTGGCGACTGGGGCTCGCTGCCTATCGAGGGCGGCCTCGAGGTGGCCTACAAGCAGGATCTGGCCGACAGCGACACCCCCGACGAGTTGCTGACCGAGATCCGGGAGCGGCTCAACAGCGTCCGCTCGCCGCACCGCTCTGCAGAGTTCTTCGAGATCGAGGAGATCATCGACCCCCGCGACACACGTCCGGTGCTGTGCGAGTGGGTCGACCTCGCCCGCCGCACCCTGCGGCCCGGGCCGAGTTCCTTCGGGTATCGCCCCTGAGCTATCCAACCAGTTGCGTGGCAGACTCAGCGGCGGATAACAGGGGAGCGCAACGATGGATCCCACCTATACCGACGAGGCCGAGGACTACCGGGAGAAGATCCAGGCATTCCTGGCCGAGCACCTCCCGGAGAACTGGGGCGGCATGGGCCGGCTCTCCGACGAGGCCAGCGAGACCTTCGTCGAGGAGTGGCGTGCGCTCCTGGCTGAGAACCAGCTCCTCGCCGTGTCGTGGCCGGTCGAATACGGCGGCGCGGGGCTCAGCGAGGTCGAGCGGATCGTGCTGGCCGAGGAGTTCGCCAAGGCCGGCGTGCCCACAGGCGGCAACAACGACGGCTTCAGCATCACGATGGTCGGCAACGCCATCATCGAGTGCGGCAGCGAGGAGCAGAAGCGGCACTTCCTGCCCAAGATCATCTCGGGCGAGCACCGCTGGTGCCAGGGCTACAGCGAGCCGGACAGCGGCTCGGACCTCGCCAACTTGGGCACCCGTGCAGTGCTGGACGGCGACGAGTGGGTGATCAACGGGCAGAAGATCTGGACCTCCAGCGGCCACACCGCCAACTGGATCTTCGTGCTGTGCCGCACCAACCCCACCGAGGCGAAGCATCGGGGAATCTCGTTCCTGCTGGTGCCGGTGGATCAGCCCGGCGTCGAGATGCGCCCGATCATCAACATCAACAACCGGCACGACTTCAACGAGGTGTTCTTCACCGACGCCAAGACAGCCAAGGAGAACGTGGTCGGCGACGTCAACGACGGCTGGCGGGTGGCCAACGTGCTGCTCGGCTTCGAGCGCGGCCACGGCGCCACCACCGATGCGCTGCGCTTCCGTGACGAGCTCGACCGGATCACCGCTGAGGCCGTCGAGCGGGGCGCCGCCGACGATCCGCTCATGCGCCAAGACCTCGCCCGGGCCCACACCAAGGTGGAGATCATGCGGTGGATGGGCCAGCGCAACGTCACCAACGTGCTGGCCGGCAACGCACCCGGACCCGAGTCGTCGCTGCACAAGCTGCTGTGGAGCGAGTACCACAAGTGGGTGACCGAGCTGTCAATGGAGCTGCTGGGCATGGAGGCCACGGCACCCAGCGGGCATCCCGCAGCGCATGGCATCAACACCGACGCGGTCGGCGTCGAGTTCTCGTCGCTGGCGTGGGTGCAGACCTTCATGGGTGCCCGGCCGGGCACGATTTACGCGGGCACGTCGGAGATCCAGCGCAACATCATCGGCGACCGGGTGCTCGGGCTGCCGCGTGAGCCGCGTGCCGACGGCGGCCCGTGGAACGAGATCGGCAAGAACTAGATCGCCGAGAACTAGATCCGCAAGAACTAGGGGAGTCCACCATGGAACTGCGACTGGATGGCAAGACCGCGCTCGTGACCGGCGGCTCGGCCGGTATCGGCAAGGGCATCGCGAAGTCGTTCGCCGATGCAGGCGCGAACGTGATGATCACGAGCCGCAAGGCCGACAAGTGCGAGGCGGCGGTGGCCGAACTGGCCGAGACCGCCAGCGGCGAGGTGAGCTACGTCGCCGCTCACATCGGCCACCTCGATCAGGCTGAGCGGGTGATGGGCGAGACCATCGAGCGTTTCGGATCGCTGGACATCCTGGTCAACAATGCGGCCACCAATCCCTGGGCGGGACCCATGGTGGACTGCGACATCCCGCGCCTCGACAAGACCTACGAGGTGAACCTGCGAGCGCCGCTGCAGTGGACGCAGATTGCAAGGCAGATGTGGATGGGCGAACACGGCGGCTCGGTGATCAACATCGCGTCGGTGGGCGGCCATCACACATCCGAGGCGCTGGGCGTCTACTGCATGTTCAAGGACGCGCTCATGCACATGACCAGGCAGCTCGCGGCCGAGCTGGGGCCCAAGATGCGGGTCAACTGCATCGCGCCCGGCTTGATCCGCACTGATTTCGCCCGTGTTCTGTGGGATGGGCCGCGTGGCCAGATGATCGCCGACCAGCTGCCCATGAAGCGGCTCGGCGAGCCGTCCGACATCGGCGAGGCTGCCCTGTTCCTGTCAGCTGCCGGCTCGTGGATGACCGGTCATGTCATGGACATCGACGGCGGCGAATGCGTGAAGATCTCCGGAGAGCTGCCGCTCGAAGAGGGCTGAGTCGGGCTGAGCCGGCCCTGCGCACGGTTGCTGGTCAGAGGACGTCAGCGAACCCCGGCAACGTCGCAAGCCAGTCGACGACCCGTTGTGGGTTCTCGACCATCGCGTTGTGGCCGAGGCCGTCGAATACGTGTGGCTCAGTGACGTCGGCCGCGTGAGCGTTGGTCGCTGCGACCGCGGCCAAGTCAGCGTGATGATCTGGTGCGACGAGCGGATCGTGCTCGCCGATCGCCATAGCGACGGTGCACTTCGCTGCCGGCAGCAGACCCGACATGTCAGGCGGGCCTACGCCGATGGTGGCGGGGTCCTGCGCCGTTCGCCAGCGGCCTGGGCTATCTGAGTCCGACGTCACGCCGGCCGTAACTGCAGCGGCGATGCGTTCATCGTCAGCATCGATGACGCCGAACAATCCGGACAGCTTCAAGAACCAGTCGACGGCACCCGCACGGTCGTCGAACAGCCGAGGGGGGCGCGCCGCAAGGTCTGGCATGCGAGCCAGTTCGTCATCCGACCAGCGCAGCTTCACCCCGACGGTCGCTGCCCCGACAGGCGGCGGTCCGAACCAACCTGAGGCCAGCGCGAGCGCGACGGCGCCGCCCATCGAATGCCCGACGACAGCGAAAGGACGCTCCCCGTATTCACGCCGTAGTGCCTCAGCTACATCTGCCGCCATGGCCCCGAACGTGTAGGGAACGCGCCACACCGCCTCGCCGTGCCCGCGAATGTCGGGCGCGTACACGGTGCCGCCGGCCGCCTCCATGATCCGGGTCACTCCGTCCCACACGTGCCGATTCGCGCCCAGCCCGTGTAGCAGCACCAGAGTCGGCAGCTCAGCCACGGTCTCCTCCGGGGAACTGCCGGCGGTGGCTGCAGCGGCCGCAATCCGCGTCGGTCGGGTTCATCGGGACCGCTCGCCGTAGTCGCCATGAGGAGCGTCGCGCTCGGCGATGACCTGGCGGAAGCCCTTGGTCTCGAAGTCCTCCACCCAGCGGTACGCCTCTTCGGTATGCCGCGTCACGCCATCGAAGAAGGTTCCCAGCAGCTGGCTCGTGCGGAGTCCCATGTTCTCGAAGGCTTGGTTCACGAGCAGCTTGTTGAGCGCTAACTGGTTGGCGGGGATGTGGGCCAGCCGGCGGGCGAATGCCTCGACCCGCTCGTCGAGCTCGTCGGGCGGATGTACGTAGGCGACCAATCCGATGCGGTGCGCCGTCTGCGCGTCAATGGCATCGCCCGACAGCAGGAACTGCTTCGCATGCTCGAGGCCCAGCCGGTAGACCCACATCATGGTGGTGGGCGTGCCATAGATCCGCGACGGGGCGTAGCCGATATGGGCGTCTTCTGCCATGAAGAGCAGGTCGCAGCACAGGATCATGTCCGTGGCTCCGCCGATCGCCCAGCCGTGGATCTGCCCGAGCACCGGCTTGGGGCATTCCCAGATCTTCATGAATCGCTTCACGTTGTGGCCCATGAACTGCCAGTCGCGTACCGGATCCCAAGCACCCTCACGGGGTTTCGGGCCGGGTGCGCTGTATGGGCTACCCCACGAGTCGTACAGCTCCTCTGAGCTTGAGCCACTGCCCCCGCCCGGATTGAGGTCATAGCCCGCGGTGAGCGTCGGGCCGTTGCCGCGGATGACAATCGAGCAGACATCCCTCGACGCTGTCGCCCGATCGATGCCGTCTGCCACCCCGGCAATGACGCTCTCGGTGAGCGTGTTCATGCGTTCGGGCCGGTTGAGGGTGATGAAGGCGACGGTGTCGTCTTCGTCGTAGAGCACCACCGGCTCCGCACCGCTGTTGCCGGATCCAGCTCCGGCAGATCCGGCGGCGCTCGTGTCGGAGTTCATGGCGCGGACGCTAGCTGCGCACATCCCGCGGCATTGCTGCGGGGGCGGACGGGCGGCTAGGCCTGGGCTGTGTCGACCGGCGTCGGCCAGCCGGGCACGCCGTCTTCGAGCTGCACTCCGGCGCTGTTGTTGAAGCCGCAGACCATGCGATAGCAGCCCGACACGGCGAGCAGCTGGCACAGGTCGGCGGCGCTGTAGTGCTGTGATGCCTCGGCCCAGGCACTGTCTGAGACGCAGTCGTCGGCGCACAGGTCGTCGACGAGTTGGAGCATGGCGGCTTCGGCAGGTGTCCACTTGCCCTGGGAGATGGGCCGGGTGGCGTCGTAGAGCTCGGTCTCGGTCACGCCGTCGACCAGCGCCACAAGACCGTGCTGACCGAACGTGTACGCCGAGCCGCAGTTCCAGCAGGTCCGCAGCACCGCGATCTCCACGTCCCGCCGCGTGAGGTCGTCTTCGAACTGCAGCAGGATGGTCTGGGAGAACATGCCCATGGCCTTGGAGACGAGCTTGTTGTGGGCCATCGTCGCCCGCATGTTCACCACGTAGGCGGGCGAGTCCTTCATGGCCTCGCGTGCGAGCTTCGCTGCCCATTCCAAGGGCTCCAACCGTGGTTCCGACGGTCGAGAAAAGTGCATGCGCACAGAGTAGGACCCGCTCCATACCCCGGTGAATGTGCAGTAGTCATGGCCGTGATGAACACCATCACGCACTCCGGCTCGAGCTTCTCGCTTACGCTGGCGCCATCTGGGACTGTTGAGCCTCGGGGGAGGAGGCTGCCGTGAGCACAACAACCGGCGTTGATCGCAGCGAGGTCGAGCGCGACTTCGACATCTTCAGCGACGAGTACATAGCGGACCCGTCCGTGGTGTGGGACGAATTGCGCGCTGAGTGCCCCGTCGCGCACAGCGACCGAAACGGTGGCGGGTGGTTGCCCACCACCTGGGACGACATCGCGGCGGTCGCCTACGACACCGACAACTTCAGCTCACGCGACAGCTCCGTAGCGCACACGCCCGAGGGTGCTTCGTTCATCTCGGCGCCGCCGATCACCTCCGATCCGCCGTTCCATGCCGACGCTCGCCGGATGCTGCTGCCGTTCTTCTCGCCCCCGGCGGTCGAGGAGCTCGTCGAGGTCACGCGCAGCATCGCCCGTGAGCGCCTCGATGTCATCGCAGCCGAAACGGGGGCGGACCGGGGCGGTTCCGGCGTCGTCGACGCCGCCGACGCCTACTCCAAGTACATCCCGGTGCGGGTGATCGCCCGCATCCTGGGACTGCCCGAGTCAGACGAGCCGATGTTCACCCGCTGGGCCGTTGCCGTGCTGCAGGCCACGCCGGAGGAGCACGACCACCGCGCCGTCGCCACTCGCGAAGTGCTTCGTTACTTCGGCGATCTGGTTGACGCTCGTCGCGAGGAACGTGCGGACGATCTGCCGTCCAAGTTGATCGACATGCGGTTGCCGAACGGCGACCCGCTCACCAACCGCCATATCACCGGTGTCGGCTTCCTGCTCTTGCTGGCTGGCATCGACACGACGTGGAGTTCGATCTCGGCCAGCCTGCTGCACCTGGCGACCAACCCCGACGACCGCGAGCGTCTGCTGGCCGAGCCGCAGCTCCTCGATTCGGCCATCGAGGAGTTCCTGCGGGCGTACGCACCTGTCACGATGGCACGGATCAGCGCTACCGACGACGCACAGATCAGTGGCTGCCCGGTCCCCGAGGGCGACAAGGTGTACCTGCCGTTCGGGGCGGGCAACCGCGACCCGGCCAAGTTCGACCGGCCCAACGAGGTCCTCATCGACCGGGCGGAGAACCGGCACTTCGCCTTCGGCATCGGCATTCACCGCTGCTTGGGCTCGAACCTGGCCCGCATGGAGCTCAAAGTCGCGCTCGAAGAATGGCTCGCACGTTTCCCGAACTTCGAGCTCGCCACCGACGCGGACGGCCGCAGCGCTGAATGGGGCGGCTACCAGATCCGAGGCCCCCGCAACCTGCTGATCCGCGTCGGCATCTGAGTTCCCGACCGGATGCAGGCATCTGAGGTCTGCTCGACCCGTCGCGACCGCGGCTTCGAGCGTGCCGCCCGCTATTCCGCCGGGAAGGGGAGCTGCAGCCACCACGGCCGGTCGACAGGGTCGACTCGGCTGACCCACTTGACCCACCAGAATCCCCGCCTGCCTGGTGCGACCAGCCGCACCGGGGCGCCGTGGCCTCGGCGCAACGGCTCACCGCCGTACCCGACGGCCAGGTACAGGTCGGCCGCATCGCCGGCGGGGAACAGCCGGCTGTAGCCGGTCAGCGATGTGATTTCCAGTGTGGGCGCGTCGTTCTCGGGCAGCAGCTCGGCCAATGGCACTGCGTCCCACGACTGGCGGCTCCACCATCCTCCGGTGCAGTCGAGGTCGGCGATCAGCGGCGCGGCCCGGTCGTGGAGGGTCTCCAGCACGACCGGCTCGCCGGCGACGGTGAGCTCCCAGTCCGACGCTGCCACCCGGGGCGACCGGTCGTTGAGCCACATGGTGGTTGGCATCCCGGCGGGTGTGAACGAAGCGATCTCGTGAGAGCCGGTGAATCGTCGGTTGTCGCCCACCGCCAGCTGCTGGATCCAGTAGGCCGCGCCGGCGGCGGCCAGCGCGATGCCCCCGCCGACGAATGCCCTGCGGTCGAGGTCGGCGATGCCGGGACGGCCCGGCCGGCTGACGATGTGCCACACCAGCAGCGGGGCCACGAACGCGACCAGCAGGACATGTGTCCACAACGCCGACCAGTAGCCCACGCCGTGCCACAGACCGGTGGCGTGCAGCACTCCGAGCACGACGGTCGCGACGACGAGAGCGCCGAGCAGCATCGACAACCACCGGGTGGCGCGCCGACGCTTCAGCCCTGTGCGCACCGAGCCCCGGAGCTTTGCCGGGGCCATTGCCAGCAGGCTCAGACCTGCGAGAGCGTGCATGACGGTGAGCCAGCGTCCCCAACCGGTTCCCACCGCCCACGACGCCAGCCCGGACCCAATCGCCGCCGTGGCGGCGACGGCCAGCAGCAGGTCCACCTGCCGCGCCGTCAGCCGTGTGCGAAGTTGCATGTCACGGCGATCATGGCATGACGATCTCTGTTGCTCGTAGCGGATTGATCAGCGGCGGCAGTGCAGCGACACGGTGTCGGCGTCACGCTGCCGCCAGACGGTGTCATCGCCGGTCAGCCGGCCTGCTTCGACGGCCGCCGTGTGGGTGACCAGCAGGGGCAGCAGCGAGTCGTATTCGGCGAACCTCTCGGCTGCTTGCTCGGTCTCGCAGACCATCAGCAGGGGCACAGGTCGTCCCACGGCGGCGCATTTCCGGTAGGGCCTGATCTTGTCGATGATCTCCGAGGGAGTGGTGGCGCTGCGCTCGTACTCGAGGCAGTAGGCGCCGCTGCCGAGCGGCCCATCAGTGACCAGCACCACGAGGTCGGGCCGGATCTGCGTGATGGCGGGCACGTTGATCTCCCCCCTCCAACCCGCGAATGCTGCTGCGCCCTCGGAGGCGAATTGCAGGACCAGCCGGTTGACGCCGTCGTCGTGGTGGCGCTGCCGGTGCCGGAAGGTCGGGATCAGGTAGGCACCGTGGCGCCGGATGAGCGCCCGGGCCAGCAGCCGGCTCAGATTGGCCGCTCGGCGCAGACCGCGCTCGGTGAGATAGCAGTGGCCGTCGAAACGGTCGATGAGCCCGACCTCGTCGAGCGCGGTGAGCACTGCGTCGATCCGTCGAGGCGATGTGCTCAACAAGCTGCTCAGCTGGCTGCCCCGCATTGCCGGGAACTGCGCGACGGCCATGAAGACGGCGTAGGAGAGCGGCTCGGCGATGGCCACCGTGTCTGCGTTGTATTTCCGCCAGCGCTTCAGCTTCTCGGCTCTCCCCACTTCCATCGGCGTGACCGGGTCGTCGACGCGATCACTGGATGGCCGCAGCTCGACGGGATCTCCCCACAGCCCATCGGGTGTGCAGATCAATGGCCACGCGTCGCGCGCAAACTCGCGTTGCGCCAACTGAGCCGCCCACGAATCGGCGGCGAGGATCACCTGCGCGGATGGCACTGCGTCGTAAGTGGGGTCGCCGTAGAAGACCCGGTCGGCAGCCCGCTCGTGGGCGTCGTGATCGCTCGAGTACGCGTCGAGTCCCCAGAAGCGATGGGCTCGCTTGCGCCGCAGCGATCGCTCGGTGGCGTGCAGGCCCACGTAGGTGAACGTCACCCAATACCGCTCGCCATAGTGCGCGACAGCGTGAAACCAGCCGCCGTGGCGCAGCAGCCGGAATTCGGTCATGGCGAGATCTCCCACCCCAGGGGCAACGCCAGGTGGCACACGCAGCCAGCCGGAGAACAGCAGCCTGGGAGCGAGCCGGTAGAGCAGCTCCAGCCAAGCCAGTCGGCGCACGCACGTGCGCACACCTCGCGCGGTGACTGTCCACTGGACACGCTCGCGAGAGCCGAGGACCGGTTCGCCGGGGAGAGTGCCCGTGTCCGGGGACAGGATCTGCTCGGCTGCGCAGCTCACTGCGGTCCCGTGCGCCTGTGCACGATCGTGGAGATAGAGCGCCTCGGCGGCCTGACTCGTGAGAAACCAGCGTTGCTGCTGGCGTTCGATCATCCCGACGCTCATCGACGCAAGCCAGCCGGCGCGCTGCAGCCGTCCGAATTTCGCCCGCAATTGCGGCTCGCCCAGAGCGAGAATCGGCACCAAGTTGGAGGTGCTCGCGAGCGGCATTCGTCCGATGATGCGGAGAGTGCGCTGGTCGATGGCATCGGGAAGTCTCGCCGAGGCCCGTCGGTCATGGACCGCCACTCAGCCAATCGAGCAGACGGATGCCGCGAATTGTGCCCAATTCCGTCAAGCGAACGAGATGCGATCAGGAAACCCGGCAGGCTTCAGCAGTCTGAGCAGCAAGCATCAGCAATCTGAGCCTCAAGTTGAGAAGTCCGCATGCTCTGGCAGAGGCCGAAGGGTGCTGACCCCTTCGCCGGACCATCGAGACCGGTCATTGCTAGCCGTGGCAGGCAATGCCCCTGCGAACGCGGCCAGCAGGGGCGACGGCGATCCGCTCGCCGCCGCCCCGCGACCGTTCAACTGATGCTGTCTGCGGCTATTCGCCGCCCTCGAGCAGCACGACGGGGATCCGCTCCCAGTCGTTGCCCACGACATCAATGCCGGCGTCCCGCAGATTGGCCACCGCCGCTTCGGCGATGTCGGTGCGGTAGGCGCCGTCGTCGGGCTCCGAGGCCAAGATGCCCTCGCTGGTAGCCACATCGACGGTCTGTGCCCACAGGTCGGGATCCATGATGCCCGCGCCAAGCGGAGACGGCCAGATCAGCGCACTGATCTCGTTCATCTGCCACGTCTGATGCGACTGGCCCAGCGTCGGGACATTGTCGAGCACGATCTGCACGCACTCTTCGGTGTTGTCCCGGCAGTGAATCCAGCCGCGCAGCGACGCCTCCACGAACCGGACCGCTGCGTCGTAGTACGCAGGATCGTCATCGAGGCGGTCGGCGTCGGCCCACAGGGCGTCCTGGAGCATTGCCGTGCCCTCGTCGTTCCAGTCGATGATGTGCAGATCTTCGGGCTGGTACAGCTCGCCGGTGTCGGGATTGATCGTCTCGAGCACTTGCGCGTACTCGTTGTAGATCATCGCCTGCGCGGCGTCGATCTCACGGTCGATCAGTGCCAGCATGTCGAAGTTCTGCTGCACGAGCTGGATGTCGGAATCCGGATCCAGCCCGCTGCGGCGCAGCCCGGCGAGCAGCTCGAATTCGTTGCCGAATCCCCAGTTGCCGACCGTGCGGCCCTCGAGGTCCGCCACCGAGTCGATACCCGCATCAGCGAACGACACCTGCAACGTGGCGCTTCGCTGGAACACCTGCGCGATGTTGGTGATGTTGGTGCCTTCTTCCCGGGGCACCAGACCCCGCGGCACCCACGAGACGGCGAAGTCAGCAGCGCCGGAATCCAGCACGGAGGCGGGAACGATGTCCACGCCGCCTTCGAGGATTTCCACGCTGAGCCCGACGTCGTCATAGAAGCCGAGCGCCTGCGCCGCGTAGTAGCCGGCGAACTGTGCCTGCGTGAACCACTGCAGCTGCAGCGACACCTCGCTGATGGGCTCGAATTCGGGCTCATCCGCGTCGTCGCCGCCAGTGCAGGCCGCGGCTAGTAGGCCGAGCGCCAGCAGCGGCGCCAGCGTCCTTGTCAGCGTCTTCCTTACCTTCATATTTCCCCCCCTGTTGGGATGCTCAATGGGCTCACACGCCCAAGGTCGAGGTCATGCCGCCTTCCGCATTGCGAAGTACCAAGGCATGATCAGCCGTTCCAGCGCTACGGCGATCGCGTACAGGCAGATGCCCACCAACGAACCAGCCAGCACCGCGGCCCAGGCGTCGTCGTAGCGGGTCAGGCCGGCTGAGTTGGTGATGAGATTGCCCAGCGCATCCTGACGGCCGCCGAAGTACTCGGCCACGATGGCCGCGATCACCGCCAGCGACGTCGCCAGCTTGAGCGCGGTGAAGAAGTACGGCATCGCGTTCGGGATGCGCACCTCGCGCATGATCCGCCACTTCCCTGCGCCGTAGGACTCCATGAGCTCGATCTGGCTGGGCTCCACCTGTCCCAGCCCGCGGGCCGTGTTGATGAAGACCGGGAAGAAGACCAGCACCACCACCACGGCCTGGTTGGAACGGGGCGACAGGATGCCGAACCAGGCATTGAAGATCGGCGCCAATGCGATGATCGGCACGGCGTTCACGGCGACGGCAAGCGGTGTGAGCGTCTCATTCGCCGCACGGAATGCCGTGACCAGCACCGCGGCGAGCGCTCCCACCGCCACCCCGGCGATCAAACCGGTCACGATGATGAAACCGGTGACGCCGGTTGCCGTGACGATGACGTCGAACTTCTCGACCACCGCGCCGACGATGCTCGAGGGCGGCGGCAGCACAAAACCGTCAGGGCGAATCAACGCCAGCAGCAGCTCCCAGCCGCCGAACATGACCGCTGCGGCCACCACCGGCGGCAGCCACGCACGCCCCAGCGACCTTGCCGTGTTCACGACTCGTCGCCTTCGCGCAGCGCGTCACGCACCGCAGTCACGCAGGAGAAATAGGCCGGATCGTCACGTGTCGCCTCGTTGCGCTCGCCCAAGTCGACGTCGATCACAGCCGAGATGCGGCCGGGCCGGGGCGACATCACCACGACCCTGGTGGACAGGAACACGGCCTCACTGATGGAGTGGGTCACGAAGATCACGGTGATCTGGGTCTCAGCCCAGATCCGCAGCAGCTCGTTCTGCATGTGCTCGCGGGTCATCTCGTCGAGCGCGCCGAACGGCTCGTCCATCAGCAGGAGCTGGGGATGGAACGACATCGCCCGGGCGATCGCCACACGCTGCTGCATGCCGCCGGAGAGCTCCGCCGGGTGGTGCCGGGCGAATTCGCTGAGCTTCACCAAGTCGAGCATCTCGGCTGAGCGCTCCCGTCGCTCGGCCGCCTTCCAGCCCATGAGCTCGAGGGGCAGCTCGATGTTGCGCGACACGTTGCGCCAGTCGAACAGACCTGCCCGCTGGAACACCATCGAGTAGTCGCGGTCGAGGCGGGCCTGATCGGCAGTCTTGCCGTTCACGGCGACCGATCCCTCGGTGACGCCCGTCAGCGCGGCGATCAGCCTCAGCAACGTGCTCTTGCCACAGCCCGACGGCCCGATCAGCGTGACGAACTCGCCTGGGTCGATGCGCAGGTCGATGCCGGTCAGGGCCTTGATCTCGTTGGAGCGTCCCGGGTTGAACACCTTGGACACGCCCGCTACGTCGACGGCGGCAGGTGCGCCGTCGGGAGTGCCGTTGTCCTCAGGCTGCGGCTCGGCGCTGTTCATGTCCCGTTCCTCATGTCCCGTATGGCTCATGTCACAGCTTCTTGACCTTTGCGCCGGACGAGCACGTACTCGAACGACGAGATCACGGCGAAGACGAAGATCCCGAGGGCGGCTGCGCCCAGCACCGCCACATACAGGCGCTCGGGCCCTGTCGTGTAGCGCTGCGCCTCGAGCAGCACGCGGCGGCCCAGGCCGCCTTTCACCCCGGCCGAGATCTCGCCCACGATGGCGCCCACCACGCTCGCCGTCGCTGCGATCTTGAACGCCGCGAACAGGTACGGCAGCGACGCAGGCAGCCGCAGCCGCCACAGCGTCTGTCCCCAGCGTGCGGCGTAGGAGTCCATCAGCTCCAGGTTCTCCGGCAGCGGCGATTGCAGCCCCCGCAGACCGTTGATGGTCACGGGAAAGAACGTCAGGTAGGTGGCGATGATCGAGACCGACATCCAGTCCTGCCATTCGAACGGCAGGAAGTCGAAGCTCTTGCGGCCCCAGATCACGATGATCGGGGCGATGGCGATCAGCGGGATGGTCTGGCTGGCGATGACGTGCGGCACGAGCGCTCGCTCCAGGCGACCCGATGTCGTCAGCACGATGGCGATGCCCAGGCCGACGATGACCCCGATGGCGAACCCGACTGCGGCTTCGCGCAGCGTGAAGGCGGCCTCCTTGCCGACGATCGACCAGAAGGGCTCGCCGGTGCCCCTGGGCTCGGCGAAGATGCCCGAGACGATGTCCAGCACCGGCGGCATCTTCAGGTCGCCGGACTCGGGCAGGAACGAGCCGATGATCGGCCACTCTGACTGTGCGTCGTCGATGGCGGCCCCGACCGCCTTGTAGGCGGTGTAGGCGACACACAGCAGCAGCACGAACGCCACCAGCACGAATGCTTGGCGGACTGTGCTGCGGGTGCGCGCTCGGCGGCGCTCGCGAGCTGCCTGCAGCCTGATGAACTGCTCGCGGACGATCGGGTCGTCCATCACTGAGGGATCGGACGCCAATGAATGCGATTGGGTAGCAGTTGCCGCTTGCACGATGGACCGGTCAGTCTCTGAGCGCCGGAATGATGCGCTGGCCGTAAGCGTTGAGCGTCTCGTCCTTGGCGTCGTGCATGAGGTAGATGGCGAACTGGTCGACGCCCAGATCACGCAGCTCGGCCAGGCGAGCGATGTGATGGTCTGCATCGCCCAGAATGCAGAACCGGTCGATCACCTCATCGGGCACGAAGTCGGTGTGGACGTTGCCGGCTTTTCCGTGCTCGGCGTAGTCATAGCCCTCGCGGCCGGCGATGTAGTCGGTGAGAGCTTGCGGCACCCCGCCCCCGGTGTCGCCGTACCGCTCGACGAGGTCGGCCACGTGGTTGCCGACCATGCCGCCGAACCACCTGCACTGGTCGCGCTGGTGGTCGAGATCTTCACCGACATACGCCGGCGCCGCCACACAGATGTACAGATCGTCGGGATTGCGTCCAGCCTCCGCTGCGGCCCGGTGGACGGCGGCAACGGTCCATTCGGTGATCTGGGGATCGGCGAGCTGCAGGATGAAGCCGTCGGCCTGCTCCCCGCAGAGTCGCAGCGCCTTCGGCCCGTACGCCGCCATCCAGATGTCGAGCTGGCTGCCCGCCGACCACGGGATCTGCTGGCGGGTGCCGTTGTAGGTCACCTCGCGGCCCTCGGCCAAGCCCTTGATGACCGTTATCGACTCGGACAGTGTGGCCAGGCTGGTGGGGCGGTGGCCCAGCACCCGCATCGCCGAGTCACCGCGCCCGATGCCGCACACGGTGCGGTTTCCGAACATGTCGTTGAGCGTGGCGAACAGCGAAGCGGTCACCGTCCAATTGCGGGTACCCGGATTGGTGACCATCGGGCCGACGATCATGCGATTCGTGGCCGACAGCATCTGGCTGTAGATCACGTAGGGCTCTTGCCACAGCACATGGCTGTCGAAAGTCCACCCGTAGTCGAACCCCAGCGTCTCAGCCCGCTGGGCCAGGTCAACCACTCGCCATGCAGGCGGATCGGTCTGAAGAACAACGCCAAAATCCATGTGCTGAGTTCTCCGATCCGCTGTGCTGCCCCGGCGCGCCGTTGCGCCGGGAGGTGATGCCGCCCCCTATTGCAGGTACTGGCAGAGTCCGCGGGGCAGATACTGGCCGTGGCCAGCGCGGCCCAGGTACTGGCCGTTGTCAATGATCTTGCGACCCCGGGAATACACCACGTCGACGTGACCCGTCACCTCGACGCCTTCATAGGCCGAGTGGTCGATATTCATGTGGTGGTTGTCCACGCTGATGGTCCAGCGGTGCTCGGGGTCATAGATCACTACGTCGGCATCGGAACCCGCTGCGATGATTCCCTTGCGGGGGTACAGGCCCATCATGCGCGCAGGTGTGGTGGCGCACAGCTCGACCCACCGCGCCAAGCCGATCTCGCCGGTCACCACACCCTGGTAGATCATGTCCATGCGGTGCTCGACGCCGCCGATGCCGTTGGGGATGGCCCGGAAGTCGTTGAGCCCGAGCTCCTTCTGCTCCTTCATGCAGAACGGGCAGTGGTCGGTGGACACGACGGCCAGATCGTTGGTGCGCAGCCCCTTCCACAAGGCGTCCTGGTGGCCTTCTTCCCGGGAACGGATCGGCGTCGAGCACACGTAGGCGGCGCCCCCGAAACCGGGCAGGTTGAGGTGCTCCTCCAAGCTGAAATGCAGGTACTGCGGGCAGGTCTCGGCGAACACGTTCATGCCTGCGTCGCGTGCCAGCGTCACCTGCTCGAGGGCCTCAGCGGCAGAGAGGTGCACGATGTACAGCGGTGCCGCGCCCACCTTGGCCAGCTGGATAGCCCGGTGGGTGGCTTCTGACTCCAGTTCTTTGCGCCGCACGTAGCCGTGGGTGACCGGCGCGGTCTCGCCCCGCTCGAATGCTTGGGCGGCCAGCACGTCGATGGCCAAGCCGTTCTCGGCGTGCATCATGATCAGCCCGCCGTTTCCGGCGGCCTGCTGCATCGCTCGCAGGATCTGCCCGTCGTCGGCATAGAAGACGCCCGGGTAGGCCATGAACAGCTTGAAGCTGGTGATGCCCTCGTTGACCAGCAGGTCCATCTCCTTGAGCGAGTCGTTGTCGACGCCCCCGATGATCATGTGAAAGCCGAAGTCGATCGCGCAGTTGCCCTCGGCCTTGGCCATCCATTCGTCGAGGCATTCGCGCACGTTCTCGCCGTACTTCTGAACGGCGAAGTCGATGATCGTGGTGGTGCCACCCCACGCTGCGGCTCTCGTGCCTGTCTCGAAGGTGTCCGAGGCGTAGGTACCGCCGAAGGGCAGCTCCATATGCGTATGCACGTCCACCCCGCCCGGCACCACCAGCCGTCCGGTGGCGTCGACGACCTCTGCGCCCTGCTCAGCTGCCACAGCGATGTCGCTGCCGGGTTGCAACACCGCGACGATCTGCTCTCCGTCAATGAGCACCTCGGCCGGATCCGCGCCGGTCGAGCTGACAACGGTGCCCCCTTTGATCAGCGTCGTCATCTCCGTGTTCCCCCTCGGTCGCGATCTGTGAAGCCCGCTCCAGTCTTGGCTCGCCGCCTCAGGGCGCTACGAGCGGTTCGTACGACTCGGGCCGGCGGTCTCGGTAGAAGGCCCACTGGTTGCGGACTTCGTCGAGCATCTCGAGGTCCAGCTCGCGCACCACCAGCTCCTCGGCGTGGTCCGATGCGGCCCCGTCAACGATCTGTCCCCGAGGGTTGGCGAAGTACGACGTGCCGTAGAAGTCATTGTCACCGAGCGGCTCGACGCCGACACGGTTGATGGCCCCGACGAAGTACATGTTCGCTGCCGCGGAGGATGTCTGTTCGAGCTGCCACAAGTAGGCGGACAGTCCGCGGCTGGTGGCAGAGGGGTTGAACACGATCTCCGCGCCGGCCAGCCCGAGAGCACGCCAGCCCTCGGGGAAGTGCCGGTCGTAGCAGATGTAGACGCCAACCGTTCCGACGGCGGTTTCGAAGACGGGATAGCCCAGATTGCCCGGACGGAAGTAGAACTTCTCCCAGAACCCCTTGACCTGCGGGATGTGGTTCTTGCGGTACTTGCCGAGGTAGGTGCCGTCGGCGTCGATGACGGCTGCGGTGTTGTACAGGAGCCCGGCCTGCTCCCGCTCGTACATCGGCACGACGAGCACCATCTCGTGCTGGGCGGCGAGCTCGCAGAAGCGCTTGGTGGTCGGGCCGTCGGGAATCGCTTCGGCGTAGGAGTAGTACTCGGCGTCCTGCACCTGGCAGAAGTACGGACCGTAGAACAGCTCCTGGAAGCACATCACCCGGGCGCCGGCGGCGGACGCTTCGGCCACGTACTTCTCGTGGAGCTCGATCATCGACTCCTTGTCGCCGGTCCAGGCCGTCTGCACGATTGCGGCCGTCACCATGCGTGCCATGTTGTGCCCTCCTCGCTCCCTTGGGAGTCCCTTGTGCGTGGCTGGAGGAAAAAAACGAGTCTAGATCAGCCTGTAGAGGTGGTCTGAACCGACGCAGCAACCGCCTCATCAGGCAGGATGTAACGATGTCCAAACGCAGCACCACCTTCCGCGGATGGAGGGTGGTGGGTGCAGGGGCAGTGATCCAGGGGCTGCAGAGCGCCTTCGTCATGCACTCGCTGGGCGCCTACCTGGTGGAGCTCGATCGGGAGTACGGCTGGAGCAAGACGGCCCTGTCGGGCGCGTTCGCGGTGAATCGCGCCGAGACGGCGCTGCTGGGGCCGGCGCAGGGCTGGCTGATCGACCGGTTCGGGCCCAAGACCATTACCCGAGCAGGCGCCGTGTGCATGGCGGTCGGCTTCGTGTGGTTCAGCCAGCTGCACTCGCTGTGGCAGTTCTACGGCGCCTTCTTCATCCTGTCGGTCGGCGGCGCCTTCTGCGGGTTCTTGACGGTCACCGTCGCGATCGTCCGATGGTTCGAACGGCTGCGGGCCCGAGCACTGGCGCTCGGCGGCATGGGCCTAGCTGTCGGCGGCATGTGCGTCCCGCTCGTGGTTCTGATGTTCACGTGGTTCGGCTGGCGCACGACGGCTGCGGTCACCGGTGTCGGCGGTGCAGCCGTCGCCTGGTGGCTGGCCAAGTACCTCGACGGCAGCCCTGCTGAATTCGGCGAAGAGGTCGACGGCGGGGCCAAGATCGTTGCCAACGGAAGGACGGTCCGCGCCGAAGGCCTCACCGACGTCCACTTCACGGCGAAAGAGGCGATGCGCACGAGAGCGTTCTGGACCATTTCCTTCGGTCACCTGAGCGCCCTGATCGTCGTCGGTGCAGTGATGGCGCACCTGCAGCTCTACCTGACATCCGAACGGGGCTACTCGCTGCAGCAGGCCAGCCTGTTCGCAGCCGCGCTGCCGCTGATGCAGCTCGCCGGCATGGCGGTGGGCGGCTACCTCGGCGACCGGATCAACAAGCGGCTCATTGCGTCGGTCGCCATGTTCGGGCACGCCGGCGGCATCTTGCTGCTGGCGTGGGCGCCCAACGCGTTCGTGGTGGTGCTGTCCGTCGTTTTTCATGGGCTGGCCTGGGGTGCGCGCGGGCCGCTCATGCAAGCCATGCGAGCCGACTACTTCGGCTCTTCGGCCTTCGCTGCGATCATGGGCGTGAGCTCGCTCATCGTGATGATCGGCCCGATCGTCGGCCCGCTCGCCGCAGGGTGGGTGGCTGACACCACCGGCAGCTACGTCACCGCATTCGTTGCGCTCGCTGCCATTACCGCCACCGGGATGCTGTTCTTCGTGATCACCAAACCCCCGAGCCCACCGCAGCGCACGACTGTCGTCGCTGCGGGCCCACAGCAACAACAAGAAATGGCACGCTGAGTTCCATGGGAGCCGTTCGCACGGGCACTGAGCTTGCATCTGAGCGTGACGCCGGCCCGGATCCGTCGCCGCTGTTCGACCCGCGCACCTATCTGGAGGGCGTGCCGCACGACCTGATCGCCGACCTGCGGGCACATGCACCGGTCCACTGGGTGCCCGAACCCGAGCTCATGGGGTGGGAAGCAGGACCCGGCTTCTGGGCAGTGCTCACGCACGAGCTGATGAACCGGGTGCTGCGCGATCCGGGGACGTTCTCGTCCCACCTCGGCGGGACGCAGATCCGCGATCCCCAGACCGCTGCCATGCTCGAATTCGTCCAGCGGATGATGCTCAATCAGGACCCGCCTCAGCACACCCGGCTGCGGCGCCTGCTCATGCGCTCGTTCACACCGAGCGCCGTGGCCGCACTGGAGGCCACCATCTCTGCCAGAGCCGAGCACCTCGTGAGCGCGGTGGTGCATCGCGGGCACGCCGACTACGCCAAGGAGGTCTCGGCCGAGCTGCCGTTGCTGACACTCGCCGACATCATGGGAGTGCCATCAGTGGACCGGATGCTGCTGTTCGACTGGTCCAACCGGGTCATCGGCTACCAGGACGCCGAGTACTCGGTGTCCGACGCATTCGATCCGGCAACAGGGACGGAGATGGCGCAGCGCGCCTGCGAGGTGCGCGCCCAGATCCGCCCCGGCCCCGACGGTCGCATGCCCGACCCTCGCTCTCGCGAAGGCCTCGCAGACATGTATGCGTACGCACACGACCTAGCGACATACAAGCGGGCGAACCCGGGCTCCGACGTGGTGTCGATCCTGCTGGCCGCCGACGACGCCGAGGGCGGCATCACCAACGAAGAGTTCGAGACCATGTTCTTCCTGTTTGCCGTAGCCGGCAACGAGACGTTGCGAAACGGCATGCCCGGCGGGCTCTGGGCGCTGCTGCAGCATCCCGGACAGCTCGACAAGCTGCTCACCCACCCCGATCTGCTGCCCGGCGCCATCGAGGAGATGCTGCGGTACATGCCGCCCGTGGTGCACTTCCGCCGCACGGCATCATGTGATGTCGAACTCGGCGGCCGGACCGTGCGTGCCGGCGACAAGGTGGTGGTCTTCCACGTGGCGGCCAATCGCGACCCGGCCGTGTTTGCCGAGCCCGACCGGTTCGACATCGAGCGCAGCCCGAACGACCACCTCACGTTCGGGGCGGGGCCGCACTTCTGCCTCGGCGCTCACCTGGCCCGTCGCCAGATGTCCGCGATGTTCGCTGAGTCGCTCCGGCGGCTCCCCAATCTGCGCCTCGACCCGGCTCGGAGACCCGAGCGACTGCTGTCGAACTTCCAGCACGGCTTCAAGCACCTGCCGGTGCTCTGGGATGCGCCTGCCGGCCGCGAGGCGGCAGCGGCATGACCGAGCGCACTGCTGCACCGCCAATCCGGGTCGGCGTCACACCCGACGTCAAGCTCTGGTCACGACCGTGGGCCGAGCGCCGTCGCATGCTCGAACTCGTCGCCGATGCTGGCATCGACCATGTGTTCTTTGCCGATCACGTCAGCTTCCGGATCGGGCACGGCAATGACGGCATGGTCACTGCGGCGGCCCTGGCGAACCTGCATCCCACGCTGGGCGTCTATCTCGGCGTGTACCTGCTGCCGCTGCGCCACCCGATTCCCGTCGCCCGCCAGCTCGCGAACCTGGCCGAGATGGCACCGGGACGGATCAGCTTCGGCGTCGGCATCGGCGGCGACGACCGCCACGAAGTGGAAGTGTGCGGCGTCGATCCGCGAACCCGCGGGCGCCGAACAGACGAATCGCTCGGCATCGTGGCGCGGTTGCTGGCCGGCGAGACCGTCGATCACGCAGGCGAGTTCTTCTCCTTCTCGGAGGCCCGCATCGTCCCGGTGCCCGACCCGCCCATTCCCGTCTATGTCGGGGGCCGTTCCGATGCCGCCATCCGCAGAGCCGGTCGCTTCGCCGACGGCTGGCTGGGCATCTGGTGCACGGTGGAGCACTACCGGGCGGCACTGCGCCTCTACGCCGAGACGGCCGCCGCTGAGCGGGCGATCGACGCTCCTGCACCCTCCGCGCCCGATCACGGCATCCAGCTGTGGATCGGCTTGGGCGACAGCCGTGAAGAAGCGGCCGGCTGGGTCGGCCCCGAACTGGAGCGCTTCTACCGGGTGCCATTCAAAGCGTTCGAGAAGTACACCCCATGCGGCACGGTTGACGACATCGTCGAGTTCTTCATGCCGTACCTCGACGCCGGCTGCCGCCATATCAACATGACGCTGTGTGGCGGGAACCCCGAAGAGGCGATACTTGCAGCGGGGGAAGTGGCACGGCGGCTGAGACAGGCGGACCCGGTATGAACGCGACAGGATCGTCATGACCATCACGGCCAAGCCTCTCGCCGGCGCACTCGGTGCCGAGCTGTGGGCGACCGACGACGGGCCGCTCGATGTCGCCACGCTCGACGGCGCAGGGTGCGCAGCGATCCGAGAAGCACTGTGCACCCACCATGTCGTGGTGATCCGCGACCAGCAGATGGACGCGGCAGCGCTCGCACGATTCGGCCGTCGGTTCGGCGAGCTGGAGCGTCATCCCTACCTCGGCGGCACCTCCGAAGAGCCCGAGGTGGTGCCGGTCATCAAGGAGCCCCATGAGACGGTCAATTTCGGCGGTGGGTGGCACTCGGAGATGTCGTTCCTGGAATGCCCCCCGATGGCGACAGCGCTGTATGCGGTGGAGGTGCCGAGCTTCGGCGGCGACACGCTGTTCGCGAACCAGCAGGCGGCCTACACCGGGCTGTCCGACACGATGAAGCGCTTCGCCGGGAGCCTCAGCGCGGTGCACTCCGCCGCCCGCCAGTACGGGCGGCGAGGCGATTCGGACCGGTACGCCGGCCAGCGCAGCTCGATGAATGTCGAGGTGTCCGACGAGGCGCACGCACAGCTGACGCATCCGGTCGTGCGGACCCATCCCGAGACCGGCGCGAAAGCGCTGTATGTGAATCGGGCATTCACCGAGGCCATCTCGGGCATGCGCCGGCACGAATCGAAGGCGCTGCTCGAGATGCTGTGGAGCCATGCGGTCGGCGAGCAGTTCACGTGCCGGGTGCGGTGGGAGCCGGGCACGCTCACGATGTGGGACAACCGCAGCGTCCAGCACTACGCGCTGAACGACTATCACGGGCAGCGCCGGCACATGCTCCGGGTGACCATCGCCGGCGACCGGCCGCGTTGAGTCGCCTCACCTGCGAGGGGAGCACATGTCGATGAGACCGCTGGCAGGCATCCGCGTGGTCGACATGAGCCGCGTGCTGGCTGGGCCGTTCGCCGGACGGATTCTCAGCGACCTCGGAGCAGATGTCGTGAAGGTGGAGCCGCCCGAAGGCGACATCTCGCGCCTGTGGGGCGTCAATCGGGCGGGGCTCGCCGGCTTCTACACCCAGCAGAACGTGGGCAAGCGAAACGTCTGCATCGACCTGCGGGCCGAGGGCGGAGCCGAGACGGTGAAGCGGCTCGTGGCGCAGGCCCATGTGCTCGTCGAGAACTTCCGACCGGGCGTCATGGCGCGCCACGGCCTGTCGTTTGCCGAGCTGTGCCAGGTGAACCCGGCGCTGGTGATGCTGTCGATCAGCGGATTCGGGCAGCAGGGTCCCGATTCGCAGCGAGCGGCCTATGCGGCAGTGCTGCACGGCGAGTCGGGCTGGATGGCTCGCGCCGCCAAGATGCATCAGCAGCCGCTCCAAGAGCCCTACTTGGCTGTCGCCGATACCAACGCAGCACTGCACGGATCGATCGGCGTCCTCGCAGCGCTGCGCGTCGCGGAAACGACCGGGCACGGCCAGCACATCGACATCGCGATGCTCGAGTCTTTCTTGGCGACCGATGAGGGGAGCCAGGCCGGACTCGACGGCGGGAACTACACATCCCAGGGCGGACTCGTGTGGGACGGCGTCGATGGTCCAGTCTTGACGGCAGGCGACTTCCGATGGATCTGGCGGCAGCTGAGCGAGACCCACGGGCTCGCTGACCCGTCGCCCCCCGACGCCGACATCCCGACCAAGCGGGCGTACCGCACCGATGCGATCAACGCATTCCTGAGCTCGTTCGGGACCCGTGCGGAGATGCTGTCGGCCCTCGACGAAGCGAACCTGGCATGGGGTGACATCCGCACGACGGCAGAGGCGCACGAATCGCCCACCGCTGCACACAGGGGTTCCTCGATCGAGATCGACGCCCGCGACGGCGGCAAGCGGCGCGTCACCCAGACGCCGTACAGATTTGCCGGTGCTACTGCGGATTCCGGGGCGATCGCGGGGGTGACATCGGATTCACTGGCGCCGTACCTCGGCGAGCACAACGGCGAGGTGCTGGCGGAGTGGCTGGGCGCCGGCGGCGCGGAGATTGACGCGTTGCGCGGCGCGGGCGTGCTCATCGAGGACGAGTTCGCGGCCGAAGGGCGCGCGCACGGGCGACCGTGACCGTTGACCATGACGTTCATGCAACGATCTTCATGGAACCGAAACAGTCCGGCGGGAGTCTGAAGGGGCAGGCAGTCTTCGTGGGGACTAGGCATGGCTGGCGCGCCCATTGCATTGACGATTCCAGCAGTGATGAGCGCAGGTCTGCCGTTCACTGCCTCGCGGCTGGACTCGGCGCTGATGGGCTCGGGGCTCATCAGTTCAGTGCCAGTGGATTCAGGGCTCGTGGGCTCAGAGCTCATGGGTTCGGGCACGATCCGCACGGGACTGACGGTGAACGTCGCTGAGAGCGCAGCGGGCACCGGAGCTGCCCACGTCGATGCAGTGGCACTGCGGTTCGAGGACTTCTATGCGTCCCACCGCGACGAGATGGCGCGAGCGCTGGGCCTGGCGCTGCGTGATGCGGCACTTGGCACTGAGGCTGCAGATGAGGCGTTCGCCCGGGCCTGCCAGCGCTGGGGACAGGTCAGCTCGTTTGCGAATCCGCAGGGCTGGGTGTTCCGGGTCGGGCTGAACTGGGCCCGTTCGTGGCTGCGACGGGTCCGGCGCGAGCGCGAACGACGGCCGCTGCTGGCGCAACCCCACTCGACCGAGGACCGACCCCGCGACCTCGACTTGGAGCAGGCGCTCTCGACGCTCAACGATGCTCACCGCGCAGTGATCGTGGCTCGCTTCTACCTGGACTGGTCGGTGGCCGAGACCGCTGATGCGCTCGGCATCGCGGCGGGGACCGTCAAGAGCCGGCTCAGCAGGGGGCTGGAGCAGTTGCGTGATGTGCTGGAAGCGGCACCCGAAGAAGGGGAGGGTTCGTGACCGCCGAGGATCGCCTCCGCGGCCGGCTGCGCAGCACAGCATCGTCGATGTCGGTGGGCTCGGGCTCGCTCGCAGGCGTCCAGGCGCGGGCTGCCCAGCTGCAGCGCCGGCGCAATGCAGCGCGCGGCGGTGTGGGGGCGTTCGCTCTGGTGGCTGTGGCAGCTATCGGTGTCGTGTCTTTGCGAGACGGCGGGCTTGATGAACTCAGCGACTCCGTGGTGGCCGCAGAACAACAGCAGGAGGCGGTTCCAGTGTCCGCGACGACTGCTGCTGTCGCAGTCAGCGTCGCTCAGGAGGAATCGGCCGAGGAAGCAATGGCGGACGAGGAAATGGCCGACGAGGCAGCCGCCGAAATCCTGACCACGGCAGCGGCGAGCGATGACGAATCCTCCCAAGTCGTGCCGGAGCAATCGGAGGAGGCAGCGGCTGGTCCCGCCAAGCCGTCCGTCGGCGAGACGCTCGAACCGGCAATCGCCGGCGAGTCGGAGAACTGGGACAGCAAGCCGCCTGCCAGCAGCGACCCGGAATCCGCCGTGTTCGCCACGACCGTGTCGATCGTGCAACCGCCGTCGGACGCCGAGGGTGCAGACATGCGCTACTCGTTCAGCGGCGCGCACGCCGTTGCCCGCGCAGCCGGCAATTGGTACGCCTACGACGGCGCGGACTGGCAGACGGTGGGCCTGCCCGGCGACATGGAGGTCGTGGCAGTCGATCTGTCCGGATCGGGGCGCATCGCCGTGTTCGGTGTGGTTCGACCGCTCGAGTGCGGCCGTGAGCAGGTGGTGGCAGTCCGCACAGGCGAGAAGTGGAGCTACGTCCGCGTCGATGACGACACTCCGCCGACGGTGGGGTGGGAGCTGCTCGAAGCCCGGGTTCGTGTCACCGACGCAGCCATCGAACTCGAGCGGGTCGAGCGCCTGTGGCTCGACGAGCAGTGCCCAAGCCCCACGGAGTACGAAGCGCCGATCGGTGCGGCAGCGGAACTCGTTGCCGATCTGGAAGAGATCGGCGAAATGCGGCGTGACAGCTGGCCGCACGCACGATTGGACGGGGGATTCGCGGATCGCTGGCCGCACGTGGCTCGCTCCGATGCACATGCCGCCGCAGCTTCCGGCGCCGACTTGGAATGGACGACCATGAGTCCGCCGAAGTACACGGTGCCCGCACTGCCGCTGACTCCGAGTCGATCGGCTGACGGGGGTGCTGTGGCCGTGGCCCTGCACGAGACCACCGTCATGGATGTCGCTACGACGGTGCATGTCAGCCACGGCATGGCGATGCTGAAACGCGGCGGGCAGACGTGGGAGGTCTGCCCGATCGCCGATGAGGAGCTGGACCAAGTGAACGGGGAGGTCGGCAGGGCGGGCGAGCATCTCGCGGTCGTGGTCGGCAAGCCCGAACAGACGCTGTTCCTCGTCGAACGCACCGAGTAGCTGCCGTCGGCTCGGGGCCGGTCCTAGTGTGACCGGATGCCTCAGGACACATCCGCCAAACAGGAATTCCCGGAGCTGGGCTTCTACATGCTGCCTGGCGATGCCGACGACTCCTCAGATGCCCTCACCGAGGTTCAAGCAGCCGAAGCAATGGGGCTCGGCCGGGCGTTTCTCGGGGAACGGCCGAACCGCAAGGAAGCCGGCGCCATCTGCGGCGCTGCCGCCGCGGTCACGAGCTCCATCGGCATCACGCTGGGAGTGACGAACATCAATACCCGCCACCCGACGCTGACTGCCGGTCTCGCGCTGACCGTGCAGAGCCTGGCCGGCGGGCGATTCACGATGGGATTCGGGCGCGGTGTCGCCGTGGCGCAGGAGATCATGGGCCTCAAGCCCGTCACCACGGCCGAGCTGGAGGAGTTCACCCTGATCATGCGCCGGCTGTTCCGGGGCGAGATCATCTCGGACTTCGACGGTCCGACCGGACGCGTTCCGATCCTGCTCCTCGACATGACGCTCGATGAGCACTTGCCGATGGCGCTCGGTGCGATGGGTCCCCGGACGTTGGCGCTCGGCGGTCGCTGTTTCGACGACGTGATCCTGCACCCGTTCTATTCCGACGAGACGGTGGTGCGATCGGTGGATGCAGTCAAGACGGCTGCCGAGCAGGCAGGACGCGATCCGGGCGACGCGGCGGTGTGGTCCTGCTTTGTCGTGGTGAGCGACGAGGTGCCGGCTGAGCTGGGGCTGCGCAAGACGGTGGGACGCCTCGCCACCTACCTGCAGTATTACGGCGACGTGCTGGTGGGCGTCAATCGCTGGGACCCCGAGGTGCTGGCGCGGTTCCGCGCTGACGAGGTGGTGGCCAAGTTCCTGGCACCGATCGACGGCACGGCCACAGTCGGCGAGCTCGAGCACATCGGCACGCTGCTTCCCGATGAGTGGCTGGCCCCGATGGGTGCGGGCACTCCTGCCGAATGCGCCGCGGCCGTCAAGCGCCAGATCGACCTCGGCTGCGATGCCGTGCTCATGCACGGCGCAACACCCGCCGAGCTGGCGTCGGTCATCGATGCCTACCGGCAGATCACTGCGCCCGCCGGTTCGTGACGGTGAGAACTGCTGGAATGAGCGCATGGCACATGATCTGGGACTGCTGAGCGCAACCGAACAGGCGGCGGCCATCGCTGCGGGCGAGTTGTCGAGCCGGGAACTGACGGCGCACGTCATCGAGCGCATCGAACGGCTCGACGGCGAGATCAACTCAGTCGTCACCCGGGACTTCGAGGCGGCACTCGAGCGGGCCGGCGCAGCCGATGCCGCGCAGGCCGGCGGCGAGCCGCTCGGGCCCCTGCACGGTGTGCCGTTCACAGCGAAGGACGCCCTGATGACGGCGGGCATCCGCTCGACCGGCGGGGCGCGGGAGCTGGCCGACAACGTTCCTGACACCGATGCAGCCGTCGTCGCTGCCTGCCGTGCTGCCGGGGCGATCGTGATCGGCAAGACCAACCTGCCTCGCTGGTCGGCCGACAACCAGTCCTTCAATGACCTGTTCGGAACCACCAGCAACCCGTGGAACCTGACCAAGGTGCCCGGCGGTTCCTCGGGCGGTGCCGCAGCCGCAACCGCCATGGGCTTCACCGGTTTCGAGATCGGCACGGACATCGGCGGCTCGATCCGCTTTCCGGCCTCGTACAACGGCATCTGGGGCCACAAGCCGAGCTTCGGTGTGATCCCGACGACGGGCTACCTGGATCACGTCCGTGGCGGCACGACCGAGCCGGACATCAATGTGTTCGGCCCGCTGACCCGCAGCTGCGACGACCTGGAGCTGCTGTTCGATGTGCTGCTGCGGCGCGAAGCGCCGTGGTTGCCGCAGCTGCCGCCGGCACCGGGTGATGTGAACGGCCTGCGCGTGGCTGCGTGGCTCGACGATCCGTATTGCCCGGTGGACGGCGACGTGCTCGAGGTCATGAATGCAGCCGTCGCTTCACTCGAGGCGAGCGGCGCGAGCGTCGACCACGAGGCCCGGCCGGATATCGATCCGTTGCCTGCATGGGAGACCGGGCTGTGGCTGGTGCGAGCCGCCATGACGCTGGCGGGTCGTGGCGAGGGACCCGGTCATCGGGAGTGGCTGGAACACCACATGACGCGCGAGGAGTGCCGCCGCAAGTGGGCCGATTTCTTCACCCGCTACGACGCGATCCTCATGCCGGTCAGCTTCCACCCGCCCTTCGATCACATGCAGGAGGGCACCTTCGCCGAGCGCCGCATCCCGGCAAATGGCGTCGAGCGGCCGTACATCGAGATGACCCGCTGGACGATCCTGACCGGCATGTCCTACCTGCCTGCAACCGTGCCGCCGCTGGGCCTCACGTCCCAGGGCCTGCCGGTCGGCTTCCAAGTGGTCGGCCCATACGGCGGTGACCGCACCACCATGACGCTGGCCCGCCGCATCGGCGAACTCACCGGCGGCTACCAGCCCCCACCCCGCGCCCTCTGAGCGGCTGAGGGCACCTCGTCAAGCGCTCGGGCGAGATCAGCGCCCTCGATGACACCTTCGGTTGCAGCGTCGCGGGTCAAGAACTGGAACACGATTCGCTCCACCGCCATGCCGGTGGCCTGCTGTGCGCACCAGGCGTAGGTGGCGCCTTGCAATCGGTAGTAGGCGGTTTTCTGCTCGACGGAATCGCTGTCAGCAATGGCGTCGGTCTTGAAATCGACGACCACCAGACGGCCTTCGGGTGTCTCGTACAGCAAGTCGATGAAGCCTTCGAGCACGAGTGCGTCGTTGAGTGGCGCAGTCACGAACACTTCTTGCCAGAAACGTCCGAGCGCAGCGTCTTTCACCGTGCGGCTCGTGAGCGCGGACTCCACCCGTCGCAACACCTCGCGCTCACGCCCGGAGGCGCCGTGGTCGCGTGCGCAGATGTTCGCAAGCGCTCGCAGCGCTTCGCGGCCATGCGTTGTTGGATCGGCAATATCGATGCTCTGCAGCACCGAATGCACGGCGCTGCCCAGCGCCGTGCCGTAGCGACCGTGGCGCATCGGCGGCGCCCCATTCGCCGTATCACCGTGCATGCCAGACGGGCTTCCTGCTGCGAGTCCGATGTCGGCGCTGCCGTCGTCCTTTGACAGCCCGGCTGCGTCGAGTGCTGAGGGGAAGGCGGACTCGTCGCTGTCGCCGCCGCGGGCGCCGACTGCCCCGACAGCGTGCTGCTTGGCGAGCGCAGAGGCACTGAGGTAGGCCGGTCTGCGGCTCGCGTGGACGGCTGCGGCGTGCCGTTGCAGCCATTCCTCGCGACTGCTGAAGAGATCATCCGGCGCAGCATCGGCCGTGGCGACAGACGGCGTCGCTTCGCGATGATCCCCTGCAGCCAGGGGGCCGTCGTCGTGCGCATGGTCGGCGACTGGCGTGTCGGGTCGCGCCCCGGGCGGCCGGAAGTCCCGTGCACGCCACGTCTCGCCGCGCAGCGGCTGTGAGGAATCGGACGTAACGAGCCGGTTCGCGGCGACGGCCAGCAGTTGGCCGCTCTCGAGATTGTGCTCGCCGCCCGTCGTGCGGGGCCGCGGCTTGCGGTGCACCGAGACGATCAGATGGTCGCGCGCACGGGTGCAGGCCACGTAGAGCAAGCGCAATCGCTCGTAGTGGAGAGCGACGATCTCGGCTTCGTTGCGCTCCCAGAAGTCGTGCGACTCCACGTCGCCGCGTACGCGGATCTCGGGCTGTGCGTCGTCGCTGCCGAAGATCACCTGCACACCGCCGCGCTTGCGGGGCTTGTCCTGCAGTCCGGCCACGATGACAATCGGGAATTCCAGACCTTTGGCGGCGTGAACTGTCATCACGCGCACGGCATCGTCATCGGATTCGGGCAGGATGGATTCGGTGATGCGTGAGTTCTCCGATGCCTGTCCCGTGGCCCAAGCCAGGAAGCCGCGCAGGCCGCCGTGCTGGCTGTCTGACCATGCCCGCGCTTGGTCGACGATGTAGCGAATCTGGCGCCAGGCATCGCGTGGCCGCGGCCGGGCGGCCACCTGCTCGTACAGGCGGCGCTCGCTCACCAGCGAATCAATCAGCTCGGCGGGTCCGAGAACTGTGTGTCGCAAGTGCAGTGAGCGCAAGTGCGCCAACGCCTCGGTGACCGGTGTTCTGGCACTCTCCGCGAGGTGAGGATCGGTGTAGTTCCACGAACCGTGACCCGAAACCCGGTGGAGGAAGAGGTCGTCGTCGCCACACCCATAAACCGGAGTGCGCAGTGCGGTCGCAACGGCGAGTGCATCAGTAGGGTCAGCCACTGCCCTCAGGCACATCATCAGATCGCGCACCATCTGGGTCCGCCACACGAACGACGCCGCTTCGAGCCGGTACGAGACGCCTGCTTCGGAGAGCGCATCTTCGAGTTGCGGCAGCCCTGTCCGCTTGGGAATCAGCACGGCGATGTCGCTGGGCTGTGCACAGCGCTCAGTGCCGGTGTCGGGATCGATGACGGTCCACTTCTCCTGAATGATCGTGGTGATGGCACCGGCCACGTCCTCGGACTCGGCCTCGCGAATGTCCTCGATGTGGGCCTCGGCTGGGTGTGCGGGGAGTCCCAGCACGGTTACCCGAGACGCGCCCGGCGCGCGAGTCTGCGGCGTGGACGGCTGCCGGCCCGCAGCCAACGCGCGGTAGGGAGGCTGAACGGCTGGCACCTCGCTGATGAGTTGCGAGAACACATCGTTGATCCATGTGATGACTTCGGGCAGTGTGCGGAAGTTCGTCGTGAGCGAGACCACCGATCCGAGCTCTTGGCCGAGGCGCTGTTGCGCCTGCATGTACAGAGCGATGTCGGCCCGCCGGAATCGGTAGATGGACTGCTTCGGATCGCCGACGAAGAAGAGTCGCTCAGGCTCCGCCGACGGTGCGTCGAGGCCGTCGGGGAATGCGATCAAGCACGCCAGTTCGATCTGGATCGGATCGGTGTCTTGGAACTCGTCGATCAGCAGGCGCTGGTATTGCTGCGACAGCGCGGTGCGGACGCGCAGCGCCGTGGGGCTGTCGCGCAGCAGCCACCGCGCCCGGGTCAGCAGATCATGAAACTCCAGGCCGCCTGCCAGGCGACGATGCATGGTGCCGTCGACGGTGAAAGAGCGCAGGCGTTCGCAGACCTGTGCCAATGCCTCGGTCACCACCGAGGACACCGATCCGGCGACGAGCAAGCGCAGTTCGTCAAATGCATCCCTCACTTCGGAGACATCAGGCCAGTCGCGCTGGCGACCCTTGTTGCCCACCCTGGGGATACCTGCGGACAACAGCGCTCGCAGTCGCTCACGGCTATTGCGGGCATTCGCGAGGCGCTCCATGAGCATGCTGACGCGAGGGAATGAGGCGTAGAGCTTGCACTCGGCAGGGTTGGCGCACTCACGGCGGCGTTGCAGCAGGTCGGCTGCGGTGCTCTCGATTTCCGTGGTCTTGAGCGGCAGCATCGCTGCGGCATGAGCCGGCCACTCGAGCCGGTCAGAGTTGTCGTTGAGTGCTCGGGCGAGGTCTCGCAAGTGGTCGGTGCTCACGCCAACCGCGTCGAGCATGCCGATCGGCCAGCGCATCGACTCGTCAGACAGCAGCTCGGACAGGAATGCCTCCCAGCGTTCGTCGAACGCCACGTCGGAAGCGATCTCGTCGAGCGTGTCGAACGACGGCGGCAACCCCGCCTCGATGGGATATTCGGCCAGGATGCGGCGGGCGAATCCGTGCAGTGTCGACACTGCAGCACCGTCAAGTTCGCCGAGCGCAACCTGCACGAGCTCGCGCTCGCGCTCCGAGGCCGTTTGCAACGCCTTGTTGAGTTCTGTGCGCACGCGGTTGCGGAGTTCTGCCGCCGCCTTCTCGGTGAACGTGATCGCAGCAATAGCCGGCATCGGCACCGGTTCGAAGCCGCCGATGCCGGTCACCATCGACACGATCCGTTCCACGAGCACTGTGGTCTTCCCGGTGCCTGCCCCCGCTTCGACGAACAGCAGCCGATCTGCCTCCGACGCGATCAGATCGCGTTCAGCCTGGTCAGCCAGCATCACGCAACCTCTTCGATCGGGCCCTCGACTAGGTGGGCAAAACCGCTCAGTTCGGGAGCGAGGCGCTTTCGCTTCCACTGTCGCAGGACCTCGGCTGTGCCGATCCCGTCTGGATCGCAGTAAGGACATGGCGTGAAGCCAGCTCGATCGTCCCCCGCTCGCACGTAGCCGACGAAGACGCCTGCGGCGATGCCGTCGGTGATCGAGCGCACGACGTCTGTGAATCGCGCGAAATAGGCGTCGTCCATGTTGCGAGTGACCCAAGTCCAATCGGCGCGCGCCGAGACAAACCAGTACGCAGCTTGCGCGACTGCATCGACCACCCGGAAACCGGGCGCGAAGTGATGCGCCGCTGCGAGCGCGTACACCCCGAGTTGCAGCTTCGTGCCACGCAGGGTGGGGTCGTCAGGTCGGCGGGCCCGTTCGGACGGTCTGCGAATGCCCAAGTAGGGAAATGCCGAACCGGACTTGTAGTCGATCACCACCAGTCGCCCACCGTTGGCCGACGAGTGGTCCTCGTCCGGGCCGCCGAGTCGCTCCACTCGGTCGATCGCTCCTCGGAGGAGCAGCTGACGACCTGGTTCTGCCTCGAACGGCACGACCGCGGCCTCGACATCGCCATCGGTCATCGGGACCAAGCCGAAGCGGTGCTCGGAAGCGACGACTTTGCCCGGCGCGGCGGCATGACGGTCTGTGAGCCGCTGCTCGTCGCGCTCGAGCACTTCGACGAGATCGGCCAGCAGGGTCTCTCGGTCGAAGCTCCACAGCAACGGGTAGCCCGTGGTGCCGACGGCCTCAAGCTGTGCCGCCTTGGCTTCTCCGATCTGACGCAAGCGGTCACGATCACCCTGGCTGTAGCTGCGGCCGATGCCGGGGAGTTCGCTCACCGTGCGAGCCTCTTCGATCAGCTCTCGCAGCAACGCATCAAGGGATTCGTGGATGAGCTGACCACGATCGATGGGGCTGAGGCGCACGATCGACTCGGGTTCGACGACTTCGTCAATACCGAGCAGGTACGAGAACAGGTACTTGCGGGGGCAGGCAGCCCATGCCTCGAGACGACTCGCCGACAGGACCTCGGCGAGACTGTCGTGGGCTTCGACGACCTGGCTGAGATTGCCGTCGAAACGGGTGAAGCGGCCGCTTCGACGTCCTCGCCACAGCGCGATGCCACGTGCGAAGGCGGGTTCGGCGGTGTCGGAGAACAGCCAGTGCCGGTTCAGTTCACCGCGTCGCTGAGCGGTGAGGTGCAGCGCCTTGCTCTCGTACTCGGCGTCGCTGGCCGGGAAGCGCGCACCCAACAGCCCGCTGGTGAACGAATGGCTGACCCGCAGGCCGGGCACCGTTCCCGATGCCGCCGCAGCTGTCAGATTGCTCGCGTCGAGGAAACCCCCGGCGAAATCGTCACTGGGATGCGATGCCTCCGCTGCGAGACGCTGTGCTGTGGGCAACAGCCAGCGGGAGGGAACATTCTCGGCGTTGCGACGCAGGTCGCCGCGCGGAACTGTGATCGTGCTGCCCTCCGGGCAGCACGCCAATGCAGTCAGCAGGTCACGATGCTGGACGTCGGTGCGCTCGGAGCGGCTGGTCAGTGCGCCCTGGTGGCGGTCTGCGTCTCCGATGAGGCTGTCGGGGTGCTGGCGGGAGGGGTAGATGCCCTCGGCCAGGCCGAGCATGTACAGCCGCTGCCGCGGCACGCGGGCATGGCCGCTGAAGCTGCCGACGAAAACGCCAGCACCGACGACGCCCTTGCGGCCGTGCGGCGCAGCCAGTTGAGCCTGCAACGTCCGCAGCATGAGGGAGGCATCCGCCGCGGACTCAATCTCGCCGAGCGAGCTCAGGCCTTCGAGCAGGGTGTCGATGCGCTGGGCGGCTGAGCGTTCTGTGCTCCACTGCGTGTCGGCCGTGCCAGCAGATGCGCAATCGTCAGAATCGGGTGGGTGGCCGCTGCGCGTCGGTTCGAGACCCGGAGTCCAGTCGTCGTCGGTGGTGCGTCCTAGGTAGTACCTCACTTGCGCGCGCAGCCACGCCGACAGTGCGTCCCACGTGCGCGCCGCCGCCGTTGCGCCAAGGCGCGAGGACAATTCGGAGACGAACACGGCAAGGTCGCTGCAGCGTCGACGGTCGGCTCGAAGACGGGCGAGTCGAGCCTCACTGGCCTCTGGGTCCGCTTCCTCCGCGTTGATCTGCGCATCGAGCGATTGCGCGAACCGGCCAAGCCGAGTTGACGCATCGAGCTCTGGCGAGCCCGCGCCGCCAGCAGTCACCCAGTCACCGGTCTCGACCACCTTGGCCGCGCGGGCCAAGCGTTCCCACGCCGCAGCGGGTGCGGGTGCACGCGCTCGTGTGCCGTCGGCAGTTTCGAACGACACCCATACGGGCACCTCTGCTAGCAGGGCCATCACGTCAACACGCCGCATCCGCTGATCGACGACGAGTCGCATCAGGCTGAGGACGAATCGCCCCACGAGTGACTCGGCGAGCGTTCTGGCAGCATCGCCGTTCCAAGCGATGCCGACGGCGTCGAGTTGCTCAGTGAGTGCGCGCGCGTAGGGCTCGCGCGCCGGAATGAGGACGGCAATGTCGCTGGCCGCCACTCCAGCGTCAAGATCCTCGAGCAGGGCGCGCACGACGGCGCGCACTTCGTCGTCGGGATCGGTCACGCTGATGACTGCATCTGCCGTGGCTTCATCGCCCTCGATGTCGGCGAAGAGATCATCGGCGAATTCGACGGATTCGCCTGCGCCGCTCGCTGGCGCGTCCGCCACCTCTGGGCGTCGAGGCCTGCTCAGGGCCGTGCACGTCTCGTGCGCGGGGCGATCTGCGTCGCGATTCCCTGTGACGCCGAGATGCACGACGGTCTCGTGCGCGGCAGCCAGCTCGCGCACCAAGCGCACTTCGACTGGCGCCAAGGTGCGCGGCAAGTGCAATGCCGTGCGGCCAAGCCGAGTGTTGAGACGTGCCGTCGCCTCTTCGTCGAGATGCCGCAGATGGTCGGCTGCCCGTTCCATGAGAGCGCTGGCGTCGTAGTAGCGCTGACGTTGCAGGCGCCTCCAAACGCGATCGGCGATGGCGACCACCTCGCACGTCCGTGCGACTTCGGACCCGGCAAGCCGTCGTCTCTGATCGTTGCGGAGCATCCGGAGCTCTGCGTACGCACGCGCCAGAGATGCTTCCGTGGATGAATGATCGGCGACTGCAGCGAACAGGCCGGGATCATCGGCCAACTCCTGCCGGATCGCGGCAGCGACGACCAGATCGTTCACCGGTCGGAGTTCCTGGTTACGCAGGTTGACGGACATCAGTTCGTCGGCCAGGTCCCGCAGGGTCCAGAAGCTCACGGCGATGAGCCCCCGCTGGGTCTCCGAGGCTTCTTGACGCTTCGCACGTCGCTTCACAAGCTCGCGGCGAAGCGCCACCCCCTCGTAGTTGTTGTGCACCAACACGGTGACGGGCGCAAAGGGATCATCGGCCTTGGCATCACGGACGAAGGCCTCAAGTTCGTCACAGGCCGGTGCGCCGAAGCCGACGAGCCGGAACCAGAGATGCTGCACCACAGCGAACTTACGTCAGGGGTGTGACGGCCATGATGTTGGGGCCCGCGGACGCCGAGCGTTCTCATCAGTCGGCGCACGGGAGTCTTGTGCCATTGCGCGGCGGATCCCCCGGCCCTGACGGCGGGTTGCTGTCGGGTGCCGGGGGATCGCCCTGTGTACTGCCCCTTGGTGCGGTGCGGTGATGGGAGGGGGTCACCTGCCGTCTGGGCGGGGCAGCTGTGGCTCTACGAGATCAGCTGGCACCTCCTTCGTTGCCTTCGGCGTGGCCGCCTGCTCGCTCGGCGCCCTCGCCGCCGCCGGTGCCGCTCTCGCCGGCTTCGGCGTTGCCGACCTCGGCGTGGGGGCTCCAGGTGGCGAACGGCGCCTGGGTAGCGGGCAGCCTGATGGTGATGGTCTGACCGGGTGCCAGGTTGGTCGGCGTGGTGGGGCCGAGCTCGGTGCCGTTGGAGAGGTGGATCTCCACCCGGGCTCGGGTCAGCACGCTGTTGGTGGTGTTGGTCACCGTGCCGTTGAACGTGTTCGTGGCGGGGTCGTAGGCCAGCCTGAGCCGTGCGCCGTTGCGGGTCACGTCGTAGGTCTGGTCGGGAGTGAGCGCCGCTGCGGTGTCGCCCCCGCCTTCGCCGCCGGCCTCGGTCACCTCGCCGCCGCGCTCGCCGCCGGACTCGCCACCGTTCTCGCCACCGTTCTCGCCGCCGCCTCGGTCGCCGATCACCTGGCCCGCCGGCCGCTCGGCGTTCTCGGGTCCGTCCCCGGCGCCTGCGCCCACGGCGAACCCGCCCAGCGCGGCCGCCGACAGCGTGACTCCGGCCAGTGCTCCGGCAAGCCACTTCTTTGCTCTTGAATTCGTGAACCCCATGTCATTCTCCTTTCGTGAGGTTCTGACTTGGGGAGCAACGTAAGAACCGAATGTGACCCAAATGTGGCGACGCGAAGCGGGCCGTGAACCGGGTCGGAGAAGCGCCGCGATGTCCTGTACGGGCTCCTTCGAATGCCGGCGACGTCGTGGCCGCGCCAGCAGGCGTCGTCGCTCAGAGTTGACGAGAAGTCAGCGGTGCGATCGGGCGGCTGAGCGGCTCAGGTACCGGCCAGCCGCGCCACGACCGGCGCCATCGCATCGACTTCGGGGTCGTGAACGATGATGTAGCTGGCGCCGTAGGTCTCACGGTGATGGTGCAACTGCTCGCAGATGTCATCCACCGTGCCGGCAAGCACCAGCGGCACCTCCCGAGCCTCTTCGAGCGTCAGCCCGAAACCGGGGGCGAACGCCTCGAGGACGCTGTCGGCATCGTCGGACACCAGTGCCATGAATGTGTTCAGCTGGATCTCGATCTCTGCGAACCGTTCACCAGCGGCATCGGCGATCCACTGACGCCGCTCTGCGAACTTTGCCGCGACCGAACTGCGCGCCGCATCCGGTCCCACGGTGCCCGATCGCAGATTCGGGTTCAGGCTGATGATGTCAGCCAAGCGTGCTGCCTCGGTCAGCACACGCTTGCCACCGCCGCCGATGATGACCGGCGGTCCGCCTGGCGTATGCGGCAGCGGCCGCCCGACCATGCCGGAGATCTGGTAGTGCTCGCCGTCGTAGTCGAGCGGTTCGCCGCGCCAGAGCCCCTTGATGACCTCCAGCGCCTCGATCATGCGGTCGATGCGCACGCCGGGCCGATCCAGCGGTATGCCCGCCTGTTCGTAGTCTTCGGTCAGCCAGCCGGCGCCGATGCCGAACTCGGTCCGGCCCTCCGCCAGCAGGTCAAGCGTGGCGAAATCCTTGGCCAGCACCGCGGGGTGCCGGTAATCGGCCGCATACACCAGCGTCCCGACCCGCAGCGTCGTCGTGATCTCCGCAGCAACAGCAGGATGCACGATCGGCGACCAGCTGTCCCAGA
Organism: Candidatus Poriferisodalis sp.; assembly: GCF_965208925.1. Classification (GTDB taxonomy): domain Bacteria; phylum Actinomycetota; class Acidimicrobiia; order Acidimicrobiales; family Poriferisodalaceae; genus Poriferisodalis. The sequence continues at coordinate 1,772,480 of NZ_OZ242364.1, forward strand.
AGTGGTCGTGGCAGAACAGGGATGAGTAGCCCAAGCCCTCGACCTTGCGCGCCATCTCGCGGAACGCCGCAGGGCTCTCCGGCTTGCCGTACTGGACGCCGAATCTGAAGGGATGCACAGCGGCAGGCTAGGTGGAGCCGATCCGCTCCCGACGAAGGCAGCGCGTCACAGGCGCGACACCACGGCGCCGGTTGCCGGCTATGGGTGCCAGGTCCTGACGCCGGCCATCAGCGCCAGTCCTGGGACTAGATCTGCGTCTGCTGATCTAGGAAGGAACGCTCTGCCAGGCCGTGCCATTCTGCGATGCCATCGCGGAACTGGCGCCACGGCGCCAGGATGGCCGCGAAGCGGGCATCGTCAGCCGCCACGGCATCCAGCACGTTCTCGGTCTCTTCCTTGAACGCCGCCATCAGCTCATCCGGGAACTGCCGGATGCTGGCGAATTCCTTGACCCGCTGCAGGTCAGCCTGATTGCGCACGTCGTAGTCGGCAATCGTGTTGATGTTGGCCGACGCCGCCGCAATCTCGATGGCCGCCTGGTATTCGGCAGGCAGGTCATTCCAGAGCGACAGCGGGAACTGCACCTCCACCGCCGTGCCTGGCTCCCACCAGCCGGGGTGGTAATAGAACAGATCGCCGGCGAACTGGTCCAGACCCAGGATCAGGTCGTCGGTGGGCCCCACGAACTCGGCGCCGTCGATCGCGCCCTGCTGGATCGCGGGCAGGATCTCGCCGCCGGCCAGGGTGACCTGCTCGCCACCCAGGCTCTCGAGCACGCGCCCGGCGAGGCCGGGGATGCGCATCTTCAAGCCCTGCAGGTCGCTCACCGAGTTGAGCTCCTTGGTGAACCAGCCGCCCATCTGGCAGCCGGTGCCGCCGGCTGGGAACGCGATCACGCCGTGCTCCTCGGCGTAGAACTCGTTGAGCATCTCGAGGCCGCCGCCCTTGTACAGCCAGGCATTCTGCTGGCGCTGGGTCAGGCCGAACGGGACAGCGGTGCCGAACTGCTGCACCGGGCTGAGACCCACGTAGTAGTACGAGGCCGTGTGACCGGCCTGCACGCCCACATCGCGCACCGTCGGCAGCACCTCAAGACCGCCGACGATCTCGCCTGCCGGTCGAGGGTTGATCTTGAACTTGCCGCCGGTGAGCCGGCTCACCTGCTCGGCGAAGAAATTCGCTGAGCCGAACAGGGTGACCAGCGCCGCAGGCCAGCTCGTCGCCATCTCCCACTCGATCTCAGGTCCGTCCTGGGTGAGCGCGACCGACGTCGCCGGCGCATCGGTCCCCGCGGGACCCTCAGAGGTGGTCGCCGCAGTGTCGCCGTCACCGTCCGATGTGCAGGCATTCAGCAGTGTCGCGGCTGCGGCGAAGCCTGCTACGCCAATGCCTGCTTTGAGGAACGATCGCCGGTCAAAGCCGGCGTCCTCGATGCCATCATCGAGGGCAGTCTCCGGACTGGCCTCGTCGTGCATAGTCATGGGTAGTGCCTCCCCGTATGCGCGCAAGTCGCGCCAACTACGTGGCGCGAAATTAGCACGCACCTAGGACGCCCCCGACGGGGCCGATTCAGCCGCTGAATAGCTCGAGCGACGTGTACACGATGCCCGGAAACACGCCGAGGATGACCAGCGCAATCGACTGGAGTCCCATGAACGGGATGGCGCCCTTGTGGATCTCCGCAGTGCGCACTTCGGGCGGCGCCACGCTCTGCAAGTAGAAGAGCGAGAAACCGACCGGCGGCGAGATGAACGCCATGTTCAGGTTCACAGCCATCATCACGGCGAACCAGACCTTCTCGTCCTGTGTGAAGCCGAGCACCTCCATGGCCGGCACGAAGATGGGCACGACGATGAAGGTGATCTCGAGGAACTCCAGGTTGATGCCCAGCAGGAACACCGCCACCATTGCGACGAGGACGAAGCCCAGCTTCCCGCCGCCGATAGAGGTGAGCCATTCCGAGGTCTGATCGGAGCCGCCGAGCTGGAAGAACATGGCGCTGAAGAAGGTGGAGCTGAACAGCAGCGTCATGACCAGCACCACCACGCTGGCCGTCGACTTGCCTGCCTGCACCGCCGCAGCGCGGCTGAGTCGCCACTGGGGCGTGATGTGGGTGGCGCCCTCGCGCATGAGCAGGCGGTCGAACAGCCAGTTCAAGCCCGTGAGTGCCAGCGCGCCGAACACGCCGACTGCGCCCGATTCTGACGGCGTGGCGATCCCCTGGAAGATCGACACCAGCACGCCCAGGATGAGCACCACGATCGGCACGATCGCGATGAGCACCTCGCACGCCAGCATCCGGGTGAAGAACATGATTGCGAAGCTCGCGATCAGCACCAGCACGGCGGCGATCAATGCGATGCGCACGTTGGCCAGCAGCATCACGCAGCCGACCATGAAGCCCAGCAGCGCGGCGATGAGCAGCTTGGTCTGGACCGACGGGTTGCCCTCCAGCTTCCGTTCCTCCAGCGGCATCGCCGGACCCATGTCGGGCTTCCACCACGAGACGGCCAGCACGTAGGCCACGTACAGGCCGCTGAGCATCAGACCGGGCAGCAGGGCGCCGGCGAACAGGCCCAAGATGCCGACACCCATCTGCTGGGCCAGCAGGATCAGCACGATGCTGGGCGGCAGCAGCTGCGCGAGCGTGCCCGAAGCGGTGATGGCGCCCGTCGAGAGCTTGTTGTCGTAGCCGAGCCGCACCATCGCGGGAAGCGACAGCAGGCCCATCACGATGACGGTGGCCGCCACCACGCCAGTGGCAGCCGCCAGCAGCGTGCCTACCAGCACCACCGCGGCGGCCACGCCGCCGCGCAGTGCGCCCATCAACATGCCCACGGCGTTCAGCAGCCGCTCGGCCATGCCTGATCGCTCCAGGATCGCACCCATGAGCACGAAGAGCGGCACGGCGAGCAGCACCGGGTCGCTGATGGCCACGAACCAGCGCGCCGGCAGCGTGTTCAGCGTGGCGGCGTTGAACGAGCCGGTGAGGTCGCCGATGAACGCGAACGCCAGCGCAGTCGCGGCGAACGAGAAGGCCACGTTGTAGCCGGTGAGGATCATGAGCATGAAGACGACGAACATCGTCAGCGCCAGAAAGACGCCGGTGTCCATGCCGAAGATGGCGAGCAGGTGGCTCATCAGGTTGCTACTCGACCCGCAGCGGCGAATCGTGCTGGACGATGTCGCCCCTGCGTTCATCGCCGATCATCGCGAAGCCGGTCTTGATGACCTCGGCCAGGATCTGCAGGCCGAACAGGATGAAGGCAATGAGGATCATCACCTTGATCGGGCCGACGGGCAATCCGCCGGCATCGACGGCCTCCTCCCAGGTCTCCCAGACCCTCCAGCCGCTGGGCCACTCCCCGTTGTGCCGACGTCCCAGCGATGTGGCCGCATAGCCCTTGAGAATCCGTATGGCCATCACGATGAACGGCAGCAGCAGGGCTGAGTGAATGACGAAATCGAGCCAAGCCTTGCGTCGGACGCTGAAGTTGGCCCACCAGAAGTCGATGCGCGGGTTGACGCCCTCGCGCACGCCGAAGTTGATGGCAATGAGGAACATCAGTCCGAACGACTGCCACGCCAGGCTGGTGGTCTCGCCGAAGAGGATGTCGGCTTCGACCAGGTCATTGCCGTAGCGGGTGATGACGTTGAAAAGCTGCAGCAGGAAAACCACCCACGCCAGGATCCACGCCACCGTCAGGCTGAACGTGGCAATGGACTCCACGCCCCGGCGGAGCCGGTCCAGCCCGTCGTGCCAGAGCCCCATGGCAATGGCGCCGGCGAGCACCAGCCAGTTCCACCAGACCAGGTTGCCGATCCAGTATTCGGTGTCGGTGAACAGCCGGGCGACAACTGCGATCACGATCGTGGACGCTGCCAGCCAGCCGATGGGATGCAGCCGCGCCCACCATTTGATCTCGCGGGCGACTGGTGGTGCCGGCGGCGCCGCCGCCGCGGTATCGGTCACGACACCCATCCCCCTCATGCGATCCGGCTCAGCAAACCGGCGATCCAACATCCTGCCACCTAGCTTGTCGCCGTGGTGAACATCGAATCCGGGCCGAGCGGCGCCAATTCGGATTCCCCTGACGCGGCATCGCTGCCGTCGGCGCTGATGCCGTCCGCCTTGTTCGTCTCAGAACCCGGCGGCGTGCGCGCGACCGAGCTGACGCGCGGCCCATGGGCTCACCAGGTGATGCACGGCGGCGCCATCTGCGGACTGCTGGGCTGGGCGGTCGAGCGCGAGCAGCGACGGGCAGGCATCGCTCAGGTGTGCAGCCGGTTGACGGTGGAGATCCTCTCGGGGATGCCGATGGCGAGCTACGAGATCACCGCAACCACCGTCAAGGCTGGCAAGCGAACTGCGCTGGTCGACGCCGAGGTGCGCGCCGCTCCATCGGAGATCCCGGTACCGGGCCAATCGAACAGAGGTCGCCTGGTGGCCCGTGCGACCTCGCAATGGCTGACGCCGACAATCCCGGCGGTCGAGCCTGGGAGTGACGGGCAATCGCTGCCGCCGATCCCCGTCGAGCGGGCCGATCCCGGCGCGAATCCCGATATCGATTACCCGCGTCCCGGCTTCAACGCCGATGCGGTGGATTTTCGCTTCGTCGACGGCTCGACGGAGGAGCCGGGCCCCGGCCGCACATGGCTGCGATTGGACTATCCGCTCGTGGCCGGTGAGGAGACGTCACCGCTGGCTCGGGTTGCGACGCTGGCCGATCTCGGCGCGGCGGTGGGCTGGGACTTCTCGCCTTCCGGCGGCGCCTACATCAACACTGACGTAACGCTGCAACTGCTGCGAGTGCCAGCGGGGGAGTGGTTCTATTTCGATGCGGCCACCGTCGTGGCACCCCGAGGGCTGGCCGGCACTCACACGGCCATCAGCGACCGGCACGGCCTGCTCGGGTGGGTGCTGCAGAGCCAAGTCGAGGCGCCAGCCGAGATCGGCTTCCCCGGCGGCATGAATGCCGCCCGTCAGACACATATGCCGTAGCCGTGGAGGCGGCGGGAAACTCTGCGACGTTGCGACCTGCTGGATCGCGGGAGCAGAGGGTCCTGCCGCCTCCACGGCGGGCGCACGTGTCCGGCCGGTTGTCTACCCGGCGACCTCGGCCAGCAGGTCGTCGATGACGTGAGCCATCTGGCTGTAGTCGGGCCGCTTCATCACGAACGCATCCGCGCCGAGGTCATACGCGCGGGCGCGGTCGTCGGCGGCCTCGTCGGTGGTGAGCGCAACCATCATCACCTTGTCGAATTCGTCGGCGGCACGCGTCTCGGCGAGCAGGTCGAACCCGCTGACCACCGGCAGCTTGAGGTCGAACAGAACGAGATCGATCTCCGACGGACCTACCGCACGCATGAACGCCAGAGCGTTCGCACCGTCATGTGCCACACGCAGCTGGTTGCGCGTGCCGGCCTCGGCGAGCGCCATGGTGATCACGTCGACGTCGTGCTGATTCTCCTCGGCCAGCAGCACATGAACCGTGTCGTCAGGAGCGTGGACGACCGGCGGTTCGAAGGTGCCTGCGCGATCGACGGTCTGCGTCTCCGCCGAGACGTGCTCGACGGGAACGCCGAAGCGCCGCTGCAGCCGGTGCGGCAGGTCGAGATGCAGCCATCTGCTGGCGCCGGCGGGCAGCGTGCTCAAGACGATCAGGTCGGGATTCAGCCGATCAATGGCCAGGTTGACCGCCACGACCGGATGCGCGGGGCCGACCTCGCCGGTGACGCGGGCACCGATGTCGTCGAGCGCCTCGAACGCCTGGCTGAGGCGGCGGCGTGCACCGGCCAGCGCTCTCGCGGGATCAGGACCGTTCGCACCGGTCGCGGGCACGACGATGTGGAACCGGGTCTCAGGATCGACGGCCAGGATGTGCTCCACGCGCTCGTGCAGGTGGCCGCCGACGAGGGTTTGGTTGGCCACGATCAAGACGTGTCGCATGCCGGGCACCTCCTCGGTGGTAGGTCTGTGAAAGCGAACTTAGACGCGGCGCTCTTGTGCCTCGCGCACGGCGTCGTCGGCGATCAATCTGTCGATCTCGGCTTCTGACATGCCGGCGGCGGCCAAGACGTCACGTGTGCCCTCGCCCAGTTTCGGCGACGGTCCGCGGGGACCGACCTCGGCGTTGGCGAATCGCATCGGGATGCCGACGCTGCGATACGGACCGATATCGGGGCTGTCGAGCGTGGGGAACAGGCCGAGTGCCTCGGCTTGGGCGTCGTCGGCAACTTCGTGCAGGCCCAGTACTGGGCCCCAGATGATTCCCTCGGCATCGAAGATCTCGCCCCACTCGTCACGGGTGCGGTGAGCGAGCGCCTCGTCGATGCCGGCCACGATCTCGGGCATGTGGGCGAACCGGCCGCGGATGTCGGCAAAGCGCTCGTCATCGAGCCAATCGAGCCGCTCGATGATCCGGCACAGCAGGGGCCATGCGCTCTCCTGGGGCATGTTGAGCACCAGCCACTTGCCGTCGCCGCAGGGATAGCGGTTGGCCGTGGGCACGATCATGTTCTCGCGGGCCCGCTGGCGCAGCGGTGCCCTGTCGACGGCGGTGATGGCGTAGTCGGACGCCTGGGTCCACACCGCCGTCTCGTACAGCGAGGTTTCCACGACCTGGGCCTCGCCAGTGCGTTCGGCCAGCCGCAGGGCCGCCAGCACAGCGCCCACCAGCGCCAGGCCCGTGGTGTGGTCGCCCTGGGCGGGGCGCGCCATCGGCACTGCGCCGTCGGGTCCTTCCCGCATGGCGTCGTAGATGCCCGAACGGCCGAAGAATGCGGTCACGTCGTAGCCGGGACGCCAGGCCTCGGGACCGGTGGTGCCGTAGCCGGTCAGCGTGGCGTGCACGATGCGCGGGTTGACCGCCGTCACCGTGGCCGAGTCGAGGCCGAATCGCTCCTGGCGGTGGACGAGCAGGTTGCACATGAACACGTCTGCGCCCGCGACGAGCCGGTGGACCACTTGCCGGCCCTGCGGTGAGCCCAGGTCCACGGCGATGGAGCGCTTGCCGCGGTTGTCCACATCGAACTGGAAGTCGTAGTCCTTGATCTCCGGCGGCAGCTTCGCCGGACGGCTGTAGCCGCGCATCGGGTCGCCGTCGAGCGGTTCCACCTTGATGACATTGGCGCCGAGGTCGGCCAGGATCGCGCCAGCGGAGGGCGTGGCCATCCAGCTGTCCACCTCGATCACCTTCACATCGTCCAACGGTGCCGCCATCGGACCTCCATGCCAGCGTCGAGTCCGAGCCGCGAGATTACGCTGCCGGGCCATGGAACTTGCGGGCAAGGTCGCCGTCGTCACTGGCGGTGCGAGCGGAATCGGGGAAGCGCTCATCGAGCGATTCAAGGCTGAAGGGGCGCGGGCGCTGGTGGTTGTCGACCGCGACGAGGCCGGCGCGCAGGCCGTAGCTGACCGGGTGGGCGGTACGGCCGTCGGGCTCGACGTCACCGACGAGGACGCCATCAAGGCAGTCGTGACTGACACGGTCAATGAACACGGCGCGCTCGACGTGTTCGTCTCCAACGCCGGCTATGTGACCCAGGGCGGTCTGGAGATCGCGAACGACGAGATCCAGCGCATGTGGGAAGTGCACGTGATGTCCCACGTGTATGCGGCACGCGCCGCAGTACCGGTCATGGTCGAGCGCGGCGGCGGCTACCTGTTGAACACCGCCTCGGCGGCGGGACTGCTGACCCAGCTCGGCTCGTTGCAGTACGCGGTCACCAAGGCAGCGGCGGTGTCGCTGGGCGAATTCCTGGCGATCACCTACGGCGACAAGGGCATCGTGGTGTCGATGCTGTGCCCGCAGGCTGTGGAGACCAACATCCTGGCCAACAGCCCCGACCGCACGGGCAATGGCGACCAGGACCGCGGCACGCCGGGCGCCGCTGCAGGCGACGGCGTCCTGCAGCCCTCGCAATTGGCCGACACGGTCATCGAGGCGATGGCCGAGGAGCGCTTCCTGGTGCTGCCTCACCCAGAGGTGCAGACCTACCGCGAGCGCAAGGCGTCGGACATCGACCGTTGGCTGTCTGGCATGCGCCGCTTCCAGGCGCGCCTGTTCGCCGATGCGCCGGTGACCCCGGCGGACTGGCTGCTGGGCTGAGCCACGGCCGAGGCGGCTCAGCCTGCGTGGCGCGCGACCAGGCGCGCCTCGTGGCGGCTGCCGAACCAGTCCTCATCGAAGCTGACCGTCTCGAGCCCGCGGCACAGCTCGGGCAGCTCGCCCTCCTCGACGAGGTAGGGGCGACCGGGGCGCTCGTTGTACAGCAGATTGCGAACGGTGGCGATCTGTGCGAACGCGATGCCGCCGGGCGCGAGCAGGTGCCGCAGGGTCCCGAGCAGCGGTCGGTGCAGGAAGTTGGCGCACACGACCACGTCCCAGCCGCGCTCGCTGCCCAACTCTGCGGCGGTCGGAAGCGGCTCAGCCTCGAGATCGGCCTGCATCGTCAGCAGCGGCAGGCCACGTTCGGCCGCTGCGACGCGGGCGATCTCCAGTGCCCGCCCCGAGACGTCGACGAGCGTCGTCGCGAGTCCCTGCGCTGCCAGCCACAGTGCCGTGCCACCCGTGCCGCCGGCCAGGTCCGCGGCCGTCGAGCTGCCGCTCAGCAGTTCAGCGTGTCCGATCACGAAGTCTGAGGGCGTCCCCGGCTCGTCCCAGTCGGCGTACTTGGCGTCCCAACGTTCGGCCGCGCTCACGCGTCGTAGACCCGAACCGCTTGAGACCGGCGGCTGCGCGCATAGGCGGCCACCAGCAGCAGCACCGCGTACAGGAAGAACTCGGACTTGAGGAAACCGATCCAGCCGCCTTGAGTCACCCAGCCGGGCCGGTCGACCAGCCACACCGGCAGCAGCACCAGCACCGCTGCCGCCGGCACGGTCATGATGAGCCGGCTGCCCCCGATCGCTGTGCTGCCGAACGCAATCGTCAATGCGAACAGCTTGATGGACAGTTCCTCGGGGTACAGCGATTGGTCATTGAAGTTCACCGGCACCAGCATGAGACCGCCGGCCAGGCCCGCGAGGCCGCTGCTGAGACTCACGCCGGCCAAGCGCAGCCGGTACACCGACACGCCGAAGGCTGCCGCCGCGGTCGATTCGTCCCTGGTCGCCACCAGCGCGCGCCCGATCGGCCCGGTCAGCAGCACGTGCAGCAGCCAGAAGGCGACCGCCACCCACGCCACCACAATCCAGAACTCCCAGATGTGCTCATCGTTGGTTGCGATGCCCGTCCAGGCCGGTGGGATGAACTCGCTGTCGAGCGTGACCGGCAGCGGGCCGTCGAGCTGACGCAGCACGATCGGGAACGCCACGGCCGCCGACAGGGTCAGCAATGCCAGATAGGCCTTCGGCAGGCGCAGGGCGGGCACGCCCAGCAGCGCGCCGACCGCGCAGCCCGCCGCAAAGCCGGCCAGCGGCATCAGCATCGGTGGCAGGCCGAAGTCGTTCACCGCGTGCAGCGCGGCATATGCGCCGACGCCGGTCAGTGCTCCATGGCCGACCGACAGCAGCCCCATGCGGTGCGTCAGCAGCCAGAGCCCGGCGAACACCAGGCAGAACGCCGCGAGCTGAGTGATGTCGGTGACGAATGTCGACGACGCCTGCAGCGGCACCACGACGACGAGTACGGCGATGACCATGAGCGATGCAGCCGTGAACAGCGCAGGCCATGGTGCTGAGTGGTCGTCTGTCATGTCTGCAGTGCCCGGCGGCCGGCCTTGCGCGAGACCAGCCCGGACGGTCGTACCGACAGCACCACGATCAGCATCCCGAGTGCCCACACCAGCGTCACCTGGCTGTCTATGAAACCGACGTAACCAGCCATCATCGTCTCGGCGAAGGCGAACAGGTAGCCCCCGGCCAGCGCCAGCGCCGGGCTGCGCAGGCCTCCGAGCGTGGCGGCTGCCAAGCCGAAGATGAGCAGGCGTTCCATCATGTCGGGGCGGACGTTGATCTCTCCGGCAATCAGGCCGCCGGCCAGCCCGCCGAGGGCGGCCGCAACGGCCCATCCGCCCATCACTACCCATTCGACCCGTATGCCGACGAGCGCCGAGCTGTCGCGATTGGAGGTGATCGCCCGGAACGCAAGGCCGACCTTGGTCGTGCGCTGGACCAGCGCGAGCAAGCCGATCGCCGCCAGCATCACGAGCGTCAGCCCGATGGTGTCGAACCACAGCCGCGCACCGCCGATGATGAACCGGTCGCTGTGCTCCTGGGGGAACGGCGAGCCGAGGAACCTCTGGCGACCGCCGAAGTGCTTCACGACGAAGACGCCGATCAGCAGGTAGAGCCCGAGCGTCGCGCCGATGGTCGGCACCGGATCGCCGCGCATCGGCCGGATGACCGTGTACTCCAGCAGTGCGCCTACGGCCGCCGACACGACCACGGCTCCCGCGACTGCCGCCCAGATCGGCCACGGTGTCGCGAATGGCGTCAGCCAGCCCGAGAACGCCACCGAAGGGTCGGCGCCCGCGGCGAACACCACGGCGATGTACGCGGAGAACATCGCCATCTGGCCCTGCGCAAGGTTCAGCACCCCGGTCGAACGGAACACCATCGAGATCGCCACCGCCAGCGCTGCATACGCGGAGCCGTTGGCGAACGAGTCGAAGACCCGCTGCAGGAACAGGGTCACGGCCGCAGATTGTGTCACGGGCGGGCGCGTTGACTGGAGGACAGGTGTCGGTGCGAAGATGAGGCTGTGCCAACCGGAACAGATGCCGCCTCCGTTGAGATTCGCTACCTCGCCGATGTCGTGCTGACCTGCGACGAGGACTTCGCGATGATCGAACGCGGGGCAGTTGACGTGGGTGCGGATGGGCGCATCGCATGGGTCGGAGCTGCCGCCGACGCTTCGACGACCGATGCGCCGGTGATCAGCCTGGGCGGCCTGCTGATGCCGGGCCTGGTCAACACCCATGCGCACACGCCGATGACCTTGGTGCGCGGCGCCGGCGACGGGTTGCCGCTGATGGCGTGGCTCGCCGAGGTGATGTGGCCCCGTGAAGGCCGTATGCGTCCCACCGACGCGTGGTGGGGGATGACGCTGGGCTCGGTCGAGATGCTGCGCTCGGGCGTCACCACGACCTGCGAGATGTACGCCTTCGAGCAGGACGTGATCGATGCGGGACGCAGCGCCGGTATCCGCTTGACCATGTGCCCAGGGGTGCTGTCGGTTGCGCACCTGGATGACACGGGCAGTGTCGCCGATCGCGTCGGCGAGGTCGCCGCCGTGCACGACGCGGTGAATGATCCGTCGGGCCTCGTCACCATCGGATTCGCTCCGCACTCCGCGTACGACCTCGGCGTGGGACCCTGCGCAGAGATCGCAGAAGCGGCGCGTGAGCGGGACGCACTGCTGCACATCCATGTGGCGGAGACTGCCGACGAAGGCGATTCGCTCGCCGCCACGCACGGCGGGGCCAGCGTGCCGCGACTGCTGGCCGATGCGGGGGTGCTCGACGGGCGTGTGCTCGCTGCGCACAGCGTCTGGCTGGACGATGCCGACCTCGACATCTACGCCTCGTCGGGCGTCGCGGTGGCGCACTGCCCGGTCAGCAACATGAAGCTCGGATCCGGCGTGGCCCGGGTGCCCGAGATGCTCGAGCGCGGCATCACCGTGTCGTTGGCCACCGACGGGCCGGCCTCAAATGACGACCTCGACATGTGGGAGGAGATCAAGATCGCCTCGCTGCTGGCCCGGGTGACTTCGCTCGATCCCACCGTGCTGAGCGCGCAGCAGGTGATCTCCATGGCGACCTGCAACGGTGCGGAGGCGCTGGGCCTGCACACCGGGGTGCTCGCGCCCGGCCGCTGGGCCGACATGATCAGGCTCGACATCGACGACGCGGCCTTCGTGCCGGTCACCTCGCAGGCCGAGCTGATAGCCCATGTGGCCTGGGCCGGGGGCAGCCGCCATGTCACCGACGTCTGGGTGGGCGGCGAGCGAGTCGTGGCCGACCGGGTGTGCCTGACGGTCGACGAGGCACGGGCGCGCTACGAGGTACAGCATCGAGCGCAACGACTGGCACGGGAGTCGGGAACATGAGCGACACGGGTGACAACGGCGACGCAGCCGCGACGGCCGGCGAGCCGCCGCCGGTCGGGATCATCGCAGGGACCGGCTTCTACGAGCTTCCCGGCTTCACCGATGCCGAGCACCTGACGGTGAGCACCGACTGGGGCGAGGCCCACGCCATGACCGGCCGCTGGCACGGCCGGCGGATCGTCTTCGTGCCGCGTCATGGGGGCGACCATTCGATCCCGCCGTCGGCGATCAACTACCGGGCGAACATCGCCGCCATGGCGGACCTGGGGGCGGCGGCGATCTTGGCCGTCTACGTCGTCGGCTCGATGGTGCCCGAGCGGGGGACCGGCTCGTTCCTGCTGCTCGACGACTACCTGGAGTTCACAACGGGCCGCGCCGCCACGTTCTTCGACCAGCCTGGCCAGGTGGTGCACACCGACATGACGACGCCCTACGACCCGCGGCTGCGCGCCGTGCTGGCGGTGGCCGCAGATGCCGAGCACATCGACGTGGCGCAGACCGCCACGTATGTCTGCACGAACGGGCCTCGCTTCGAAACACCGGCGGAGATCCGCATGTACGCCCAGATGGGCGGCAGCGTCGTGGGCATGACGGGCTACCCGGAAGTGGCGCTGGCCCGCGAGGCCGGCATTCCCTATGCGGGGATAGCGGTTGTGGCCAACATGGCCGCGGGCATGTTCGACGGCGAGATCTCCCATGAAGATGTAGCCGCAGCACTCGAAGCCACCAAGGAGCCGCTGTTCAAGCTGCTCGGACGCACCGTGTCGGCGATCTAGCTGCGTGGCGGCACCCAACGACAGCGTGCCCTCGGTGTGGCAGGATATGTGAACAAGTGTTGACAAGCTGATACAAGAGCGCACATGACTGATCCCGCCAGCGATGCCACCTTCTCCGCACTTGCTGACCAGACGCGCCGAGCCATCCTGGGCCTGATCGGCGAGCACGGCGAGCTCACCGTGGGGGAGATCGCAGCTCGGTTCGACGGCGTCGGCCGGACGGCTGTCTCCTCACACCTGCGCATCCTGCGTCTTGCAGGCCTGATCACCGAGCGTCGCGACGGCCGTTTCCGCCACTACTCGCTCACCTCGACCCCCGCGGACACAGTCGTTGCCTTCCTTGCCTCCGTGTATCAGAACTCGCTCGAGCAGCTCGCAGACGCCATGAACGAAGCGGTCGCCGTCGCTGGCAGTGGGAACGACGACGCTGGCCGGCGAGACGACGGGCTGAGCGCCTAGGGGCTTGCGGTGGCTGAACTCGTTCTGAGCAGCGAGGTGCGGCTAGCGGCAGACCCGAGCGAGTTGTTCGCGCTGTTCGGATCCGGCGATCCATCGCTGGGCTGGCTGTTCGGCTCAGAGGCCGCGGCGCTGGCGCCCGGTGCACTCGTGCGACTCGCCCTTCCCATCGGTGAGGGATCACGGGTTCACGGAACGGCACGGGTGCTGAGCTGCAAACCGGTTCGACGGATCGATCTGGTTCACGAATCGCCTTGGTTCGGGCATGTGGCATGCCACCTCGATCCGCTGCGCAGCGGCGGCACCCGGCTGCGGATCCGCGTCCGCATCGACGACCGCGAGTTCATGCGGCTCGGGGCCGACCTGGGGCTCCTCGGCGGCGCCGATGCTGAGGGCTGGGAGCTGCCGCTCGGATTGCTCACGTCACTGTCGGGGAGTGCCGGGATCCTCGGGCGCTCGACGGTCAACTGCGCGCAGCTCGCCACCGAGGAGATCAACGCCGACGGCGGCGTGGCAGGTCGTGACGTTCGACTGACGGTCGCGGACGACGCGACCGATCCCGGCACCGGCGTGGTCGCGATGCGCCGTCTCTGCGGGGTGTCGGGCATGGCAGCCGTGGTGGGCATGCATTCCTCGGCGACCTACACGGCGACCTCGCCGATCGCTGTCGCTCACGGCATCCCGTACCTCTACACGCCCACCAGCGAGGCCGTTCCGACGCATCCGCTGCTGATCCACTTCGGCGAGCGGCCGCTCGACCAGTTGCACCGGGCCCTCCCGCTCTTGGCCGAGGTGACCGGCGGGACCCGCTGGTTCCTGGCCGGCAACGACTACTCGTGGCCCCGGGCGGTCGGCACCGCCGCTCGGGCGGTCATCGAGCGCATGGGCGGCACGGTCAGCGGCGAAGGCTACGTACCGCTGGGAACCGAGGACTTCACGCCGGTGATCTCAGCCATCGGCCAACACGGCACTGACCACGTCGTGTCGAGCTTTGTCGGGCAGGACCACGTTCGGTTCGAGAGCGAGTTCTCGTCCTCGGGCCTTCGCTCGACCACTCGTACCTTCGCGCCGCTCATGGACGACGCCGTGGTGGAGCATCTCGGGGATTCCGCTGCAGGCATCTGGAACGCGCTCGGCTACTTCGTCGGCATGGACTCCGCAGAGAACCGTGAGTTTCTGCGGCGCTATGCAGATCGGTTCGGAGAGTGCGCTCCTCCGGTGTCCGCAGCCGCGGAAGGGGTGTACGAGGCAGTGCACACCTGGGCAGCCGCCTGCAGATCGGGCGGGGGCACCGAGCCCTCGTCGCTGCTGAGGGGATTGCGCACGAGCACCTATCGCGGTCCGCGCCGTTGCGGCCGGGGCGGATCGCTGGAGTCGCTGCTGCTGGGGGAGGCGACTCCGGCCGGGGTCCGGGTGATCGACGAGCTTCCGGTCGCAGCGCACGGCTGATTCTCAGGCGTCTGGCTGAGCCCGTCGCCTCGGCGTCACAGCCCGCTGCTCGTGCATCTCCGCGCTTGACCCGGCCCGGTTGACGAGACAATATGTCAACATCTACTCACATATTGGGGGAGGTTGACGCCGTGGGGAGCACACAGAAACCACGGACGCGGTCCCGTTTTCGAACCGCAGCCATCATGATGGCGCTGCTGCTGGGGACGGCTGCGGCGTGCGCGACCAGCGACGATGGACCAACGGCGCCCGAACCGACAGCGGCCACTGCTGCGCCGGCAGCCGACGAGGTCTCCACGGACACCGAGCCGGCATCGGAACCTGAGCCAGCGCCCGCAACAACCGAATCGGCTGCCGCGGCACCCGACGAACCGGCAGCGCCGTCAGGGGAGCCGGTGCGCATCGGGATTCTCTTCTCGAACAGTGGTCCCGCAGGCATCTTCGGCCAACCGACGGCGAACATCGCAGAGTTCATCACCGAAGACATCAATGCCGCCGGCGGCATCAACGGCCGGCCGGTCGAGACGTTCCTCGCCGATGACGCCACCGACCCCGCAGTGGGGCGCCAGTCCATGGAGCAGCTCATCGAGTCGGACGGCGTCGACGTGGTGCTCGGTACCCATTCCAGCGCAACGCGTGAAGCCGCCAAGCCGCTCGCTGAGGATGCCGGTGTGCTGTACATCTACGCAGCCCTCTACGAGGGCGGCGAGTGCTCGCCGGTGATGTTCAACACGGGCGAGGTGCCCAGCCAGCAGCTCGCGCCGGTCATCCCGTGGATGATGGACGAGACCGGCGGCAACTCCTGGTTCCTGCTCGGCAACGACTACGTGTGGCCGCGTCGCAGCTTCGAGCTCGCTCGCGAGTACATCGAGGCCGCAGGCGGCGAAGTGGTCGGAGAGGAATACGTGCCGCTGGGCACTCAAGACTTCTCATCAGTCGCCCAGCAGATCGCGGGCTCGGGTGCCGATCTGATCTTCCCGGCGCTCGTCGGCGGCGATGCCATCGCCTTCGAGACCCAGGCGGTGGACTTCGGCATCGGCCAGGACGCCATTCCGCGCCTGGCGAATATCTATGAGGAGAACGTGCTCGGCGCGATGGGACCCGCGGTCACCGCCGGCATGCGCGTCACGCTGGGCTACTTCAAGGAAGTCGACAACCCGGCCAACGCCGCATTCGTGGCTCGCTACTTCGAGCAATTCGGGGCTGACGCGCCGCCGCACATGACGTTCAGCTCGCACATCTACGACGCCGCATTGCTTTACGCCGCAGCGGCCAATGCAGCCGGCACCACCGACACGGCGGCCGTGGCGGCCGCACTGGAAGGGCTGACCCTGTCGACTCCCACCGGCGAAATCTCCGTCACCGGCAGCCGTCACTTGGCCCAGCCGATCTACGTGGCCGAGATCCAGGCCGACGGCTCACAGCTGATCGTCAAGTCGTTCCCGTCGGTTGAGCCTGACGAGACCTGCACGCCTTAGCGGGTTCCATTGGATGCGCTGACACTCGAACTGCTCAACGGTCTGAGTCTGTTCGCGACGCTTGGGATCGTCGCGCTGGGCCTCGGCATCGTCTTCGGGCTGATGGGGATCATCAACCTCGCGCACGGCGAGTTCGTGATGATCGGGGCGTACGTCGCCTATGTCGCCCACGCCAGCGGGCTCAGTCATTGGCTGTCGCTGCCGCTCGCCGCAGTCGTGCTGTTCGTGCTGGGAGCATGCATCGAGGTCGGGTTGATCCGTCGCATCCATCGTCGGCCGGAGGTGACGATCCTGGCCACCTTCGGCCTGTCGATCTGCCTCCGGCAGGCAGTCGAGCTGATCTTCACCAAGGACTTCCGTGGCGTTCCCAACCCGGTGCCCGGTGCGACGCGGGCGTTCGGCGTGCTGTTCCCCACGTATCGATATGTGCTCATCGGCATCGCCGTCGTGGTGGTGGTGGTGACACTGCTCGCCTTCACCCGTTCGCGCTTCGGGTTGACCGTCCGGGCGATCGTCGCCGACCGCGACCTGGCCGATGCGTCCGGCGTGCGGACCGGCATTGCCAACTTCTGTGCGTTCGGCATCGGCGCGGCGACCGCCGGGATCGCGGGCGCGCTCGTCGCTCCGCTCGGAGCGATCGAACCTCAGGCAGGTCTCGCGTACCTGCCCGGGGCCTTCCTGGTGGTGATCGTCGGCGGCTTCGGGCGGCTGTGGGGCGTGATTGCAGGAGCACTGGCGGTGGCAGCGGTGCAGACCGGCGTCATCCACTTCTACGACGCAGTCTGGGCGCAGATCGCCGCGCTGGTCCTCGCGGTGCTGATGCTGCAGCTGCGTCGAGTGCCTGTCGAGGGAGCCACAAGATGAGGCGGGCCCTCGCTGTCGGTGCCGCCTGCGCCCTCGCAGCCACGGTGTTCAGCGGAGCACTCGGCGGCTACCGCTCGGGACAGCTCTCGCTGTTCCTGGTGTTCGCCGCGCTCGCCGTGAGCCTCGATTTCGTGTGGGGCTACACGGGCATTCTCTCGCTGGGTCAACTGCTGCCCTTCGGAATCGCTGCCTACACCTCGGCGAAGATCGCCACCGCGGCGCCGTCGCTGGGCGTACCGATGCTCGTCGTTGCTGCTGCGGTGGGTGCCGGTGTTGCGGCGGCCCTTGGCGTGGCGATGCTGCGACGCCGGCCGTCCGCAGTCGTCGTGGGGCTGCTGACGCTGGTGCTGTCGCTCACGCTCGAACAGCTGGCCGAGCAGTGGCGTGACGTCACCGGAGGCTTCAATGGGCTGACCGGCGT
Organism: Candidatus Poriferisodalis sp.; assembly: GCF_965208925.1. Lineage (GTDB taxonomy): Bacteria > Actinomycetota > Acidimicrobiia > Acidimicrobiales > Poriferisodalaceae > Poriferisodalis. Next base: position 1,789,977 of record NZ_OZ242364.1, read on the forward strand.
GCCCCGCCTCGGTGCATTCGGGGCTCAGCTCTCTGATACTGCGCAGGACGTCGCCGTCTCTGTGCTGGCCATCGCCGCGATCACTGCGGTCGGCGCCCTGGTCACGCGCCCGATCGGCGCAGTGCTGATCGGCATCCGCTCCAACGAACGCCGCATGGAGGCGCTGGGCTACAAGACCGTTCAGATCAAGATCTGGGCGTTCACCGTGGGCGGCGCACTCGCCGGCTTCGCCGGTGCGCTGTACGTGCATCGCACGAGCTTCGTGTCACCGCAGATCTTCGGGTTCTCGCTGGCCACGAGCGTGGTGCTGTGGACCCTCGTCGGCGGGCGGGGAACCATCGTGGGCCCGGTCATCGGCGCGATGGCCATCAACTTCGCCTCCGCGACGCTGGCAGACGTCTGGCTGCAGTACTGGACGCTCGCCACCGGTCTGATCTTCGTGGCCGTGGTGGTGGTGATGCCCCACGGGCTGGTCCCCAGCGCTCAGCGGTTGGCGGGCCGTCCGGCCCGCCGACGCCAGCAGCCGACGCTGCGGCCCGCCGCCACCGAGGCTGACGCGATGTCGGGCGCCGTCGACCGGGCGCCGTCGGCTGCAGCACCAGCGATCTTCGAAGCCCACGATGTGCACAAGAGCTTCGGTTTCTTCCGGCTGCTCGGCGGCGTCACGCTCACCATGGAAAGGGCAGAGCTGCGATGCCTCATCGGGCCGAACGGCGCGGGGAAGTCCACGCTGCTCGACATCCTGTCGGGTCAGCAGGGCTGCCAGTCGGGGCGGGTGCTGGTGCTCGGCACCGAACACACCGGCCGTCATGCTTGGGAATTCGCACGACACGGCGTGAGTCGCAAGTTCCAGTCGCCGCAGCTCATCGACGACCTGTCGGTGGCAACCAACGTGGCCATCGCCGCCTGGGGCACTCGTTCTTCGCCGTGGAAGCTGATCCGCCGTCCCTGGGACACGTCGGTGCCCCAACCGGCCTTGGAGATCCTCGAACGCACACAGCTCAGCCGGCGACTCGACATGCGGGCAGGCGATCTTTCCCACGGCGACAAGCAGTGGCTGGAGATCGCGATGGCAGTGGCAGGCGACTGCCGGCTCCTGCTGCTCGACGAGCCGACCGCCGGCATGACGGTCGCCGAGAGCCTCGAAGCGGCCGCGTTGCTGCGAGAGATTCACCGTTCCCATCGCCTGCCGATCGTGATCGTCGAGCACGACATGGCGTTCATCCGGGCCGTGGCGGATCGCGTCACGGTGCTCGCACGCGGTGAGGTCCTTGCAGACGGCACTGTCGCCGAGGTCGAGAACGACCCCGATGTGCGCGCGATCTATGCGGGGGTCGACAGCTGATGCGGTTCGAGGCGCGCGGGCTGCACTCGGGATACGGCAGCGTGCCGGTGCTGCATGGCGTCAGCTTCTGCGTCTCGGACGGCGAGATCGTGGCGTTGGTGGGTCGCAACGGCGCCGGCAAGACCACGCTGGTACGCACGGTCGTCGGCTTGCTGAGGGCGACTGACGGGCAGCTCCGGCTCGACGGCGCCGACATCACGCGGATGCCGCCGTCGCGCCGTGTTCGAGCCGGGCTCCGAGCCGCTTTCCAGGAGCGCTCGCTGTTCAGCCAGCTCTCGGTGGGCGACAACCTGCGGTTGAGCGGGCATCCGGTGGCCGAGCACGGCCGCGTCCTGGCAATGTTCGGCGAGTCGTTGGCGGGACGGGAAGCTCAGCGAGCCGGCACCCTCTCGGGTGGCGAGCAGAAGATGCTCGCGGCCGCGTCGGCGCTTGCATCGACCGCGTCCATCCTGTTGATGGACGAACCGACGGAGGGCTTGCAGCCCTCGAATGTCGAGCTGCTCGGCGATGCCCTCGCTGCAGCGAGGCAGGAGGGCCGCGGCGTACTGCTGGTGGAGCAGCATCTGGCGCTGGCGCTGCGGCTGGCCGACCGGTTCATCGTGCTCGAGAAGGGCGAGATCGTCGACGCGGGCGACGCCGGCGAGACCGGCCTCGCGGACCGGCTGTCGGGTCGCCTCGCCCTGTGAGATGAATCCAGCCAGATCAGCCCGGCCGCACCAGTCATGCAACAGCAGACGAGCAAGTACAAAGGACGGCAACCATGACGGAACCGACCCAGATGAGCCTCGCCGCGGCAGCTCAGGCCATCAGAGCCCGAGATCTCAGCGCGGTCGAGTTGCTCGACGCCTGTCTCGGGAACATCTCCCAGACGGAACCCGTGATCAGCGCATTTGCCTCGATCGGGGCTGATGCCGCGCGTGCGGTCGCTCAGCAGCTCGACGGCGGCGGGATCGCCGGACCGCTGCACGGCGTCCCCATCGCCCTCAAGGACCTGTTCTTCACCGAAGGCGTTCCGACCGAGGCGAATTGCGAAGCGCTGCGGGGATTTGTGCCCGACTATGACGCAACTGTCGTGCACCGGCTGCGCCAGGCCGGTGCCGTGATCGTCGGCAAGACGAACACGCACGAACTGGCATTCGGCGTCTCGTGCCCGGCGTCGCGCAACCCATGGGACCCGGAGCGCTCGACCGGTGGATCATCGGGAGGCAGTGCGGCAAGCCTGGCCGCCCGGCAGGTGTTCGGAGCGCTCGGCACCGACACAGGCGGATCGGTTCGCATCCCGTCGAACTGCTGCGGCACGACCGCGATCAAGACGACACGCGGCGCGGTTCCCAGGCACGGCGTGCATCTGATCTCGTGGACTTACGACACCATCGGTCCGATGGCGCGCACCGCCGAGGACTGCCGGATCCTGCTGGAGGTCATCGCAGGCCATTCACCCGATGACCCGTTCTCATCCAAGGCACCGCTGAGCGGCGCCGCAGATCCGGGTGGACTCACGCTCGGCGTGCCGAGCGACAGCTTCTTCGACGGGATCGATGTCGATCCTCACGTGACTGCAGTGATGGACGCAGCCGTCGATGTGCTGCGCACGATTGTGGCCGGCATCAGCCCAGTGCAGGTGCCCAACAGCGCCGAGCACGCCCCGGCGGGCGTCACGATCGTGTTCGCTGAGTCTGCGGCGTTGCTCGAGGAGCTGCGCGCCAACCGCCACGGCCTGATCGGCGAGGAGGTCCAGGGCATTCTCGAAGCGGGTGCCGCGATCTCGGGCACCGAGTTTGCGGCAGCCCAGGCACAGCGGGTGGCGTTCGAGCACGCGTGCATGGAGGTATTCGACGACCAGGGCGTCGACCTGATCATCGCTCCGGTCAACCCGAACCAGGTGCTGCCCCACGGAGCGGTCGAACTCAACGGGGTGCCGCTCATTCCCGCGACGACCCAGTTCACGTTCCCAGTCAACGGGGCCGGGCTGCCGGCCATCGCGCTGCCCGGCGGTTTCGCTCCCGATGGACTGCCCATCGGATTCCAGCTCATCGGCAGGCCATTCGCTGAGCGGACGCTTGCCGATGTCGGCGAAGCCTTCCAGCAGCTCACCGATCATCACACCCACGCGCCGCCGGTGTGACACAGCGCAGTGCGTGTGACGCGGGGTCTATGGCGCTGTCAACCGTGCACAGCGCACGCGTAGCATTCGCATTGTCCCCGTGAAAGGGAGGTGACTATGCGCAGATGGGACTCGATGGACGAATTCGAGGCCTTCCTGGATGGCGGAGGGCTGGTGGAGCCCGATGACGACATGCCAGATGCGTACCGCGAGGCAGTGTTCCGGTTCATCGAGCTGCATGCGAACAGCGAGTACATGGGCGGGCTGACCGAGCGGGACTGGATCGCCAAGGCGCCGGGGCTGACGAACAAGCTGACGGCGCTGGCCAAGACCCAGGACGAGATCGGCCACGCGCACCTGCTGTACATGGTGGCGGCCGACATGGGCGTCAAGACCCGTGACGAGATGACCGCCGACTTGCTGGCCGGGCGCACCACCTTTCACAACGTGTTCCACTACCGGGCGTACTCGTGGGGCGATCAGATCGCCATCGCGTACCTGGTGGATGCGGCGGCGCTCGCCAGCCAGCAGGCCGTTTTCAAGAACTGCAGCTACGGGCCCTACAAGCGCATCCTGCGGCGGATCATCGCCGAGGAAGGCTTCCACATGCGCAACGGCGAGGAGCTGTTGCTGAAGATGGCCAAGGGCACAGCTCAGCAGCACCAGATGATGCAGGAAGGCATCGACCGGTGGTGGTGGCCGTCGGTGCAGCTGTTCGGGCCCGACACCCGATCCGACGACGTGCTGCTGCGCTGGCACATCAAGTCTGAGCGCAACGAGGATTTGCGGGATCGGTTCGTGCAGAAGATGGTGCCGCAGCTGCAGGCGGCCGGCTTCACGATTCCTGACCCCGACTTGCAGCAGGATCCCGAAACCGGCCGTTGGGTCAGCGGGGAGATCGACTGGGATGCGCTGAAGGCCGCGATCGCGGGCCGCGGGCCCGACAGCGCACGGCGCTTGAACGATGCGCGCCTCGCTTGGGACGGGGCTGCATGGGTTCGTTCCGCGCTGGACGAAGCCGCGGCGGTGCCTGCATGAGCGAGCGCCGCAGCACGGCCGCTATGGAAGCGGCGCCGACCAGCACGGCCGCTATGGAAGCGGCGCCGACCAGCACAGCCGCTATGGAAGCGGCGGTACTCGAGGCGGTGTCGACGGTGTGCGATCCCGAGTATCCCGAGATCACCATCGCCGAGCTGGGGATCCTCGAATGTGTCGCCGCGAACGATGACGGCGACGCGGTCCGGATCGAGTTGGTCCCCACCATGTTGGGCTGTCCGGCGCTTGATGTGATCGCCCGCGACGTGGCCGCTGCGGCGCGCTCGGCGTGCATGGGCAGCAACGTGTCGGTGGACGTGGTGTTCGTCGCCGACCCGGTATGGACGCCGGATCGCATCGCGCCCGGAGCGGTGGACTTCATGGCCCGCGAGTATTCGGTGGCCGTTCGCCGTGCTCAATCCGACGGGCTGGGGTCGGGCGCAGCATGCCCCATCTGCGGCAACGGTGCCTTGGAGCACCGGTCAGACTTCGGGCCGACGCCGTGCCGCAGCGTGGAATGGTGCCCGAGCTGCCGCAACCCGATCGAGGTCGTCGGCAGGGTGGACTTGCCGGCCGCCATGGGGGCGGCGTCAGCCAGGTCGGCATTCGCATGAAGACGTACGAGGTGTTCCTCAAGCGTCCCGGCAAGGATCCATTCACCCACGTCGGCGCGCTCGAAGCACCAGACGACGATCTGGCCCTCAGCTTTGCCCGCGACTGCTACACCCGGCGCTCGGAGGGAGACCAGATGTGGGTGGTGGCCCGCGACGACCTGCTGGTCGCCGACACCGTCGAGCTCGAGATGGCAGACCGTCCTCATCGCCACAACGATGGAGCGCTGTTGCGGGATCTGCGGCAGGCCGGAGACCCCTCAGCCTCATGACCGACGCAGCTCAGGCAAGCATGGACGGCGCGCGCGAGATGGCGCTGGCGCTCGCCGATGACGAGCTGTGCATCGGTCAGAACCTGGCGTGGTGGATCGCGGTCGGCCCGTTCCTCGAGGAGGATCTGGCGCTGACCTCGATCAGCCAGGACGAGTTGGGCCATGCCCGCGCGCTGTACGGGCTGCTCGGCGACGACATCGACGCGTTGGCCTATGGACGCCAGCCGCACGAGTACCGCAGCGCGCACCTCGCCGAGCTGCCCTGCCGCGACTGGGGCGAGACCTTGGTCCGGCACTTCCTGTACGACACGGCCGAGACCGTCCGCTGGGCAGCGCTGGCCGACTCGTCGTGGGAAGCCCTCGGCGCCGTTGCGCGCCGAGCTCTGGCTGAGGAACGGTCGCACCTGCGCCACGCGTCGGGCTTGCTGTCACGGCTGCTGCGCACCGAGGCAGGTCGATCGCAGCTGCTCCCGCTCTTCGATCAATTCACGCTGTTGGCGTGTGAGCTGTTCGAGCTCCCGCCAGATTGCGCCGCCGACGGCCTCGTTGCTGCAGGCATCATCGCTCGCCCTATGAGCGAACAGCGTGCCGAATGGCAGGCGGCGGTCGATGACACCCTTGCTGAGGCCGGGTACCAGCCGCAGTGGCCGGAGCACGCCGATCCTGCATCAGCGGCCAACGGCCGGGCCGGACTGCGCTCACCCCATTTCGCAGCGCTGCACGCGGAGATGGTCGAGGTGCTCGCGCTGGATCCGACGGCGCGCTGGTAGCTCCTCTGCCACAATCCCCCGGGTGCGTCAGCCGGAGGCTTCGGCGACTGCAGGCAACGCAACGAAGAGACAGGTCGATTCATGGCATTGCGAGGAACATCTGTCGTCCGGCGCGAGGACGAGTCGCTGCTGCGCGGCCAGGGACAGTTCGTCGCCAACCTCGCAGTCGATGCCGACTGGGAGCCCATGGCGCACGCTTGCTACGTGACGTCGACGGTTTCTCACGCCGAGATCACCGGCCTTGATGTGAGCGCGGCACGCAACTCGCCCGGTGTGGTCGATGTCGTCACGGCAGCCGATCTCAATCTGGAGCCCTACCCGTCGCCGAATCCGGCGTTCGACGCCGCCATCGTGCGCCCGATGCTGGCCGCCGACCGGGTGCGGTTCGTGGGCGAGCCCGTCGCCGTCGTGGTGGCAGACAGCCCGGCCGCGGCGATCGACGCGGCTGAGCTGGTCATCGTCGACTACGAGCCGCTGCCGGCACTCGTCGATCCCGAAGAAGCACTCGAGGGCCCAGCGCTGTTCGACGGCATGGCGGAGCCGAACGTGGTGATCCGCATGTCGCTCGACGGCGAGGAGGCCGACTTCGACTCATGCGAGGCGGTGGCCGAGGTCCGCACGATCAACAACCGCATCGCACCGTGCCCCTTGGAGCCGCGCGTTGCGGCGAGTCGCTGGGCCGACGACGGACGCCTGCACCATGTCAATGCGGGCCAGGGACCTCACCCGGTGCGCGCCGGCCTCGCCAAGATGCTCGAGCTCGACCGGTCCCAGATGCGCGTGCTCTCGCGCGATGTCGGAGGCAGCTTCGGAGCGAAGGCTCGGCCGCATCCCGAGGAGGCGCTGCTGGGTTGGCTGGCGGCGCGCACCGGCCGGCCGGTCATGTGGGTGCCCTCGCGCACCGACGACATGGTGGGTCTCGTTCACGGCCGCGGGCAGATCCAGTACTGCCGCATCGGCGGCACCCGCGACGGTCGTATCACGGCATTTGCGGTGCACGTGGTTCAACAGGCTGGTGCCTACGGGAACATGGGTGCGGCGTTGCCGAACAACGGCCGGGCGATGCTGGCGGGCTGCTACGACATCGCCACGCTGGGCTTCACCTCGGTCTCGGTGCTCACCAACACCACGCCGACCGGTCCCTACCGGGGCGCCGGGCGGCCCGAAGCGGCAGCGGCGATCGAGCGGGCCGTCGACGTCTTCGCTGCCGAGATCGGCATGGACCCTGCCGAGGTGCGCCGGAAGAACTTCTTGCAGCCGGAGGTCTTCCCGCTCACCACCCGCACCGGCATGCCCTACGACACGGGCGCGTACGAGGCCAGCCTGGATGCTGCGCTCGACGCGGCCGGCTACAGCGCATTGCGTGCCGAGCAAGCCCGCCGCCGTGCCGACGGCGACGACAAGCTGCTCGGCATCGGACTGGCAACCTACGTCGAGCGCACTGCGGGGATCGGGCGTTCCGAGTACGGGGCGGTGGAGCTGGTTTCGGGCGGTCGCATCGTGGCGCGCACCGGCTCCTCGCCGTACGGGCAGGGTCACCACACCTCGTGGGCGATGCTCATTTCCGACCGCACCGGTGTGCCGATGGAGGAGATCGACATCGTCCACGGCGACACCGACGAGGTGCCCCGCGGCGAGGTGACCGGCGGCTCCCGCTCGGTGCAGTTGGCCGGCGCGGCCATCTGGCAAGCCTCGGCGACGCTGGTCGACCAGGCCCGATCAGTGGCGGCCACGCTGCTTGAAGCCGACCCTGCGGACATCACGCTGGACACCGAGGACGCGGCGTTCCACGTGCTGGGCACACCGGCGGTGTCGGTGGGCTGGGCGGCCATCGCCGAGCACCTCGCGTCGACGGCCGAGGCGTCAGGAGGCAACGGCGCCTTGGACGGCGACAGCGCAGCGGGACCGCGCTTGCTGCACGCCGAGGAGGTCTTCGACTCCGAGGCGCCCACGTTCCCGTTCGGCACCCATGTCGCCGTGGTGGAGGTGGACCGCCACACCGGCGATGTAGAGCTGCGCCGGCTCGTGGCCTGCGACGATGCCGGCACCATCCTCAATCCGCTGCTCGCGGCCGGGCAGGTGCACGGGGGACTAGCACAGGGTGCCGCCCAGGCGCTGTACGAGGAGTTCGTCTACGACCCCGACGGCAACCCGCTCACCGGGAACTTCGCGGACTACCCGATCATCTCGGCAGCAGAACTGCCGTTCTTCGACCGCGTGGTGCTCGAGACCCCCACTCACATCAACCCGCTCGGCGCCAAGGGCATCGGCGAATCTGGGACGGTCGGCGCCACCCCCGCCATCCAGAACGCCGTCGTCGATGCAGTCGCCCACCTGGGCATCCGCCACATCGACATGCCACTCACCCCGCAACGCGTCTGGCAAGCCATCACCGACGCCCCCGGAGCCGGCTCAGTCGTCGCCTGACGAGAGCTCCGGGGCGTTGGCGGCTCGCACATCGCGCTCCACCAAGCTTGGCTCATTGAGTTCCTCGCCTCCCGTGACAGAACCCAGCTCCCGGAAGCGACGGGCTTGGGGCAACACCATGCGCTCGAACGAGCCCACGCTGTCGTTGTAGGCGCCGACCGCGCTGCGCAGACCCCGACCCATCTTGTCCACGTGCTCGACGTAGGTCGAGAGGCGGGAGTACAGGTCGTTGCCGAGCTGGGCGACGATCTCCGCGTTGCGGGCAATGTCCTGTCGCTGCCATGCCAGTGCCACCGTTCTCAGGAAGGCAATCAACAAGCCCGGAGTTGCGATGAGAACTCGGTGCCGGTGCCAGGCGTTCTGCCAGACATCGCTGTCGACATCCATCGCCACGTCCAGCATCGGGTCGGTCGGCACGTACATCAGCACGAAGTCAGGTGATCCCGACACCCACCGGCCATAGTCGCGATCGCCCAGTTCTTTGGCCCGCTCGCTGAGGGCGACTGCGTGTTCGGCGAGCGCCTGCTGTTGTTCAGCTTCGTCAGAAGACTGCACGGCCCGGTCGTATGCGGCGAACGGCGTCTTGGCGTCGATCACGACGCTCGCTCCGCCCGGCACCTTGACGACCACGTCGGGCCGCAGCCGGCCCTCGCCTCCCGGTTCGCCCACTGTGGCCTGCTCGATGTAGTCGATGTGCCGGCTCATGCCGGCGGCCTCGATGACATTGCGGAGGTGCTGCTCGCCCCAGGCACCCCGCATCTTGGAGTCGCGCAGGATCTGGCGCAGGCCACTCGTCTCTGACACCAGTTGATCGACGCTTTTCGAGACTTTGGCCGTGTCCGCCACCCGGGCCTTGTCGGCATTGCTGACATGCTCCTGCAATTCCTGCAGGCGTTCCCGCATGGGCGTGACAAGTTCGGAGACCGTCTTGCCCGCCGTTTTGGTCTGCTCGGCGCTCAGGTCGCGGAACTCCTTCATGAAGGCGTCCCGCGTGGTTTCGCTGACCTGGGCCGCGATCTCTTTGAATCGACCCTCGATCTCAGCCTGCTGCTTCGCCATCTCCTCGACGCGCGCAGCCCGATCAGCCTTGACCGAGGCGAGCTGGGCCCGCAACTCTGCGGCAGCGTCGCGTTGGCCTGCCGATTCGTCGCGAGCCGTGTCGCGATCGAGCAGAACCTGTGCGAGCCGGCGGGACAACAGGGCCCACACGATGACCGCCCCGATGGCGAGACCTATCAGGAGACCCAGCACGACGGCAAGACCGGTGGACATGAGGCTCACTCCTTAATCGGCATTGATCATCGCGCCACTAGCGTCAGAAACGGTGCACAGCACATACGCCGGCACAAGTTCATGGGCTACCAGCGGCAAAGGCCCGGGCTCCTGAGATCGCGGCGCGCCGGCATTGCGGCCCTTGCCACGGTCCTGCTGCTGGTGGGGGCGTGCAGCACAGCTTCTGAGGACACGCCGGAAGCGGCGGCGGTGACGCCGACGATCGCTGACGGCGAGGGCACGGCAGACGTCACTCCGACGAACGGCGGATCCGGACAGTCGACGGTGCCGACGACACAGCGGTTGCCCAGCACATCACCGCGCCGGGGCGGCACGCTGCGCGTACTGCTGGCTGCAGACCCCACGCCCATCACCGGCTGGACACCGTGGGACCACGTCTGCGCTTGGTCATGCCGCAATGTGCTGGACCACGTCCTCGAGACGCTCACTGTCGTGCTTCCCGATGGATCGGTGGAACCCTGGCTGGCCGAGTCGGTGTCTGCGGACACCTCGTTGCAGCGATGGACGGTCACGCTGCGACCGGACATCACCTTTACCGACGGCGAGCCGCTGGATGCGCTCACGGTCAAGACCGGCATCGATGACTACCTGCGCTCGGGTCGAGCCAGCAGCGGCCACCTGCGAGACGCTCGCATCACCTCGGTCATCGTCATCGACGAGCTCACGCTGGTCATCGAGTTGAGCGAACCCAACGCCGGCCTGCCCGCCGCTCTGGCCGGCCCGGTCGGGCGGGTCTTCTCTGTAGTCGCCGCCGAGGCCGACCCGGGCATCTTCGCCAGAGCACCGGTGGGCACCGGCCCGTTCGTCTTCCGGCGCTGGTCGGTGGGGGAGCCGGCGGTGCTGGAGGCGAACCCGGACTACTGGCGGACGGCCTCGGACGGCTCGAGGTTGCCGTGGGCCGCCGAAGTCGTGTTCACCGAGATCGCCGATGAGCGACAGCGCCTCTCGGCGTTGCTCGACGGTCGCGGTGACGTCCTCATGTCGAGGTCGGCGGAGCTGTCCACGGCGGTGGCCGCAGCCGCGGATGGCGGGGGCCGCCCGCTCAGCGCGGTTCGGCGATTCGACGACAACGCCGGCGTCGTGCTGTTCAACCTGCTGCGCGCCCCGTTCGACGACATCCGGGTGCGCCGAGCATTAGTGGCCGCGGCAGACCAGGAGCGGCTCGTCTCGGCACTCGGCCCTGACGTCGATTCGCTGGCCGCGACGCAATGGTGGTCGCCCGCAAGCATCTGGCATTCGACCGAGGTCGCAGCGGCATGGCCCGCCCATGACCCCGAGCGCGCCCGCTCGCTGCTGCGCGAGTACACGGAGGACCCCGAACGCTCCGACGACCGGGACCCCGGCGAGCCGATACGGGTCAGGGTGTTGTGCACTGACGACCTCGCACTTGCGCGAATGACGGCCGAGCTCAAGCGTCAATGGGAAAGCACCGGCCTGATCCACGTCGATGTCGAGACGCTGGCCCGCACCGGGCTCATCAGCCGCGTCACGGGCTCGGTCGTCCAGAGCCCGTCCTTCGCCGGCGATTTCGGAGCAACGTGCTGGCGCGTCGGCGGCGAGTCCGATCCGGCAATCCTGGCGTCGGTCGCCGTCGGCCCGGTCCGCACCACGCCGCTGAACGTGTCCAACTTCACCGGCGAGCACTTGGCCGCGCTGGCGAGCCTGATCAAGTCAACTGACGCCGGGAACGAGCGACGTGACGCAGTAGCGCAGTTCATGCTGGAGCTCGCGAACGAAGCGCCCTACGTGTTCCTGAGCTATTCCTCGAGCGTCGTGGCGGCGACGGCTGATGTCGCTGGGCTCGGGCGGACCTCGCTTCCCGACGGCAGATCGGTCGACGGGCAGCGACTCGGTGTCGGCCGCTACGACGAAGTGTGGCTGCTCCGTGAGTGACGGTGCCGATTCCCACGCAGCGGAGCGTTCTTCGCCGAGCATGCGGCAGCTCGGCTGGCTGCGTCGGGCCGTCGCCGCCGCAGACCTACCGGACGGGCACGTCGTGAGCCGGGTCGCCGTCGAGCACCGGGGTGCCTACGAACTGGTCGATGCCACCGGCGAAGCCACTGGAGCGCTCGATGCCACGGCGCGCCGAGCGGCCAGGACGCCGTTCGACTACCCAACCGTCGGCGACTGGGTCGTTCGCTCACTGGAAGCCCGGCACGACCGTCGCGTGGCGATAGCCGACGTGCTGGATCGCTTCTCGCTGCTGTGCCGTCGCGCCCCGGGGCCCCGGATTCGCCCACAGCTCGTGGCGGCCAATGCCGACGTCTTGGCGGTGGTCACGACGCCTGCATTCGCAGACGATGCCGCTTCACCGGAGACGGCCGCCGCCGGCCATCGAATCGAGTGGTACCTCACGGCGGCGTTCAGCGGCGGTGCCCGGCCGGTGATCGTCGTGAACAAGATCGACACGGTGTCGAGCGCCGAGCACGAGGCGACCGTCGATGCGCTGCGCCGCCGGCTCGGCCCTGCGGCGGCCGACGTGCCGATCCTGGCAACCAGCGCGCTCGACGGCCGGGGGCTGGAGAGCCTCGGTGCCCTGGCCGCTGACGGGGCCACGGTCGCTCTCAGCGGACCGTCCGGAGTGGGCAAGTCATCGCTGGTCAACCGGCTCGCGGGAGCCGACGTGATACCAGTGGCTCCCCTGAGCGCGGACGGCCGCGGACGACATACCACCGTGCGCCGCCAGCTCGTCCCGGTCGGCGGCCCGGCCGGCGGGACCGTCGTGGACACGCCGGGCCTGCAGGACCTGGTCCCCTGGGGAGGCGATCTGGGGCTGCGCCCACCCGCCGGCGCTCAGGTCGGCTTGGCGAAGACGTTCGGCGAGATCGCCGCCCTTGCCCACGAATGCCGCTTCGCCGACTGCACGCACACGGTCGAGCCGGGTTGCGCTGTCGCCGCCGCCGTCGAGGACGGCCGGCTCGCTGCCGAGCGCCTCAGCACGTACCTGGAACTGGTCGCGGACATGGAGATTCCCGATGCGTTCGGCAGCGGTGGAGGATCTCGCTGAGCCGCGGCGGCGGCTCGCTCAGCGGCCCTTGAACTCCGGCCGGCGCTTGTTCATGAACGCGTCGACGCCTTCTTGGTAGTCCTCGCTGTCGAAGCACGCCCGGATCATGGCCTCCACCTCGGTGAAGTCGCGCTGAGACTCCGGCTTCTGCCACTGGGTCAGCGCCGCCTTGGCGGCGGCGATGGTCAGCGGGGCGTTCTGGCCGATGAGATCGGTCCATTCGTCAACTGACGCCTCCAGGTGCGCTTTGGGCACCACCCGGTTGACGAGCCCCATCTGCAGGGCTTCCTGCGCTCCGAAGCGGTCGGCCAGGAAGAAGATGCGCTTGGCTGCCGAAGGTCCGACCAGCCGCATCAGCGTGCCGATGCCGGCAGCGCCGTAGCCGAGGCCGAGACGCGCGGCGGGAATCGTGAACTGCGCATCTTCGGCGACGACGCGCAGGTCGGCTGTCAGGGCCACCGCCAGGCCGCCGCCGATGCAGTAGCCGTGGATGGCGGCGATGAGCGGCTTGGACAGGCCGAGCAGCGCCGCGTGCGCTTTGGACGTCGTGTCGTCGTAGTCACGGTTGCCGCTCGCGTCAGACCGCTGCTCGCCGAATTGGCTGATATCGGCGCCTGCCGCGAAGGCACGCTCGCCGGCACCGCGGATCACCACCACCCGGATGTCGTGGTCGTTCTCCAGCGCGGTCGCGGCGTCGGTGATGCCGTTCCACATCTGCGCGCTGATGGCATTGTGCCGCTCAGGGTGGTCGAGGATGATGCGGCCCACATGACCGTCGCGTTCGAGATGCACCTGCCCGCTCACGGCGGCCGACGCTACCGCCCGGCCCGTGGACATGCCGGAGACGTTCAGGATTCGGGCGGTACCCAGCTGGCGTCGCGGCGTTCGCGGAAGGCTGCGATGCCTTCTGCCGCCTCCTCGCTCTGGAACAGCCGCTGGCTGAGTTCGGCCGTCCATTCCCAAGCCTCGTCCCGGGCCATCTGCGGCACCCTCGCGACGAGCTGCTTGGTGTTGGCCAGCGCGTTGGGGCCGCCCCGCACCAAGCGACGCAGCGTCGCCGCCACCTCGCCATCGAGCTGCTCGCGCGGCACCGCTCGATTGATCAGACCCGCCGCCGCCGCTCGAGGAGCAGGCACCCGCTCGCCCTCAAGGAACAGCTCGCTGGCGTCGGCGCGGCGCAGCTTCGGCAGGCAGACCACCGAGATCACCGCGGGCGCGACGCCGATGCGAACCTCGGTGAAACCGATGATGGCGTCGTCGGCGGCGATCGAGATGTCCATTGCTGCAGCCAGCCCCACACCGCCGGCGGTGACATGACCGGCCAGCCGGCCCACCACGGGCTTGTCGCAGGTCATGATCCTCTCGAGGATTTCCACGAAGTTGTGGCGCAGCGTCGGCTGGGGCACCCCGGGCTGGGCGGCACGCAGGTCCGCGCCAGCACAGAACGTGTTGCCGACGTGGGTGAACAGGATCGCTCGCACCCCAGGATCGGCCAATGCCGCTTCGAAGTGATCACCGACGCCGTTCACGATCTCGACGCTGAGCGCATTGCGGTAGTCGGGCCGGTTCAGCGTGATCGTTGCCACCCCGCCTGCGACCTCGTAGAGCACGGCTGCATCCGGGTCGCCGGCCCGAAGGTGATTGGGCTGTGTGCGATTGTCGGTGCCGTCGCTGGCGAGGTCCTCTGACATCGCAGCGATGCTAGAGGCTGAACCCCCTGTACTCAGCGGCTGGCGAGCGACTCCTAGGCTCCCTCAGATGACCGGACTTCTCGCGCAGGCCGAATCGGCGACCGATGCGGTCGACGCGCTCCTGGAAATCAGCCGGAGCACCGAAGTGTGCGGCACCGAGCCCAGCTGGGTCTGCGAACGCATCCTGGACTGGACTGGCAGCGAGGGCTTCGCGTCGGCATCGGTGTGGATCGTGGACAAGCCGCTCACGGTGCTGATCATCCTGCTGCTGGCGATCATCGCCCGCCGGGTCATGCGTCGCGCCATCGACCACATGGTGGAGCGAATTGCGTCCGACAAGAAGCACGCCGAGGAAGACGAAGCCGCCCGCACCGCCGAAGAGGGCCGAACCTGGGATCCCGAGCGGCTCGCCGAAAAGATGTCTCAGCTTCGTGAGCGCACCGAGCGTGCCAGCCAGCGGGCCAAGACACTGGGAACGCTGTTCAAGAGCATCGCCACCACGATCATCTGGGCTGTCGCGTTGATGATGCTGCTCGGCGAGTTTGATGTGAATCTCGGACCGCTCATCGCAGGTGCGGGCATCATCGGCGTCGCCGTCGGCTTCGGCGCCCAGTCGATCGTGCGCGACCTGCTGACCGGTGTGTTCATGCTCATTGAAGACCAGTACGGCGTCGGCGACGTGGTCGACCTCGGCGATGCCGTCGGCACGGTCGAGTCGGTCGGGCTGCGCACCACGCGGCTGCGCGACATCTCCGGCACGGTCTGGCACGTGCCCAACGGTGCGATCGCCCGGGTGGGCAACATGTCACAGCTGTGGGCCCGGGTGCCACTCGACCTCGACGTGGCCTATGACACCGATCTCGACGAGGCCATGGCGATCATCAAGCGAGTCGCGGACGAGGTGTGGCAAGAGCAAGGCGACAGCACCACGGTGCTTGAAGAACCCACCCTGTCTGGGGTGCAAGCCTTCGGCGCTGATGCCGTCACCATCCGGGTCATGCTCAAAACCGAGCCGTCTGAGCAGTGGGCGACGGCTCGCTTGATGCGCAAGCGCATCAAGGACGCCTTCGACGAGGCCGGCATCGAGATCCCGTTCCCGCAGCGAACGGTCTGGGTGCGCAGCGGTGAGCCCGATGGCGAGAGCGGCGAGCGGCCCCGCAGCGCCTTCGAGACCGTGGCCTCGCCGATGGAGGCCGAGGACGCCGACGCTGACGGCGCCGACAGCGATCTGTAGCTACGGCGATGATCTAGGCGTCGGCTGGCGCCAGCGTCACGCTGACTTCGGGATGTAAGAGCGAATCGTCCGCCACGAACGTCAGGCTCTCGATGCGTCCGGCATCGATCAAGTCGGCCCGCGTTCGCTCCAGCGTGGCGACGTGGGCGTCCGCGGCGCTGACCTTCACCTGCTCGGCGGGCACGCGAAGACTGCGCCTGGCTTCGGTCTTCGCCCTGCGGACCTCGCTGAGCACCGACGCAGTGAGTTCGAACGCGCCCGACGGATGATCGGGAACGAGCGCGTCGATCTCTCCCGCGTCGGGCCACGTTGCGCGGTGCACTGAACCGTCCCGCCACCACGACCAGATCTCCTCGGTGACGAAGGGCAGGAATGGCGCGAACAGTCGCAGCAGCACGTCGAGCGCCGTCGTCAGCGTGAGATGCGCGTCGGCCGCCGCCTCTCCGCCCTGCCCGCCATAGGCCCGGCCCTTGGCCAGTTCCACGTAGTCGTCGGTGAATCGCCAGAAGAACTGTTCCGACCGCTCGAGCGCGCGGGCGTAGTCGAAGTTCTCGAAAGCGTCAGTAGCGGCCCGCACCAGCCCGGCAAGCTCAGCCAGCAGTGCTGCGTCCAAGGCGTTGCGGACCGGGCCGGCGCGACCGGTTGAACCTGCGTCAGGGCGCGCGTCCTGATCCGTGGCCTCCGCGGGCGTCGCGCCGCCGGTGAGTGTCAGAGCGAACTTTGCTGCATTCAACAGCTTGATCGCCAGCCGGCGCCCGATCTTCATCTGCCCTTCGTCAAAGGCCGTGTCGGTGCCGGGACGGCCGTTGGCGGCCCAGTAGCGCACGGCGTCGGCGCCGTACGTGTCGAGCAGGTCCACCGGCGTCACCACGTTGCCCTTGGACTTGGACATCTTCTTGCGATCAGGATCGAGGATCCAGCCAGACAGGGCGCAGTGGTGCCAGGGGGCACAGTCATGCCCGAGATGGCTGCGCACCGCCGTCGAGAACAGCCAGGTCCGGATGATGTCGTGGCCCTGGGGTCGCATGTCCATCGGATAGGTGCGCTCCCACAGGTCCGGGTCCTCGCTCCACCCGCAGGCGATCTGCGGCGTCAGCGACGACGTGGCCCAGGTATCCATCACGTCGTGATCGCCGACGAAGCCTCCCGGCTGGCCCCGCTGCGATTCGTCGTAGCCGGCAGGCACGTCGCTGCTCGGGTCGACCGGCAACGCACTGTCGCCCGGCACAAGCGGCTGTACCCAGATCGGCTCGCCGGCGTCGTCAAGCGGGTACCACAGCGGGATCGGCACCCCGAAGTAGCGCTGCCGGCTGATGAGCCAGTCGCCGCTCAGGCCCTCGATCCAGTTCGTGTACCGGCCCTGCATGTAGGGCGGGTGCCAGGTCATCTCCGAGCCTCGGGCGATCAGCGCGTCGCGCAGCTCGGCGTCGCGCCCGCCGTTGCGGATGTACCACTGGCGGCTCGACACGATCTCCAGCGGCCGGTCTCCCTTCTCGAAGAACTTCACGGCATGGGTGATCTGGCGCGGCTCGCCGATGAGATCGCCGGAGTCCCGCAGCAACTCCACTGTCACAGTGCGGGCGCCGCCCACCGTCCTGCCTGCCAGGCGTTCGTATGCCTCGCGGCCAGCGGTCCCTTCGATGCCATGCGGCGGGTCGGGGGAGATGCGCCCCCGGCGGTCCACGATCGTCCGCACAGGCAGGTCCAGCTCGCGCCACCACGTCACGTCGGTGGTATCGCCGAACGTGCAGATCATGGCGATGCCAGTGCCCTTGTCGGGCTCGGCCAGCTCGTGCGCCACCACCGGAACTTCCACGCCGAACAGCGGGGTCAGCACGGTAGAGCCGAACAGTGGCCGGTAGCGCTCGTCGTCGGGGTGGGCCACGAGCGCCACGCATGCAGCCAGCAATTCCGGCCGGGTGGTCTCGATCTCGACAGTGCTGCCTGGCAATGGGCCGTTGCGTGATCGGGGCGAGCCAGTGCGCCCGAACGCGATGCGGTGGTAGGCGCCGGGCCGCTCTCGGTCTTCGAGTTCGGCCTGGGCCACTGCAGTGCCGAAGGTGACGTCCCACAGCGAGGGCGCTTCGATCTGGTACGCCTCGCCGCGTTCAAGATTCCCGAGAAATGCACGCTGCGCAATCCGCTGGCAGCGTTCGTCGATGGTGGCGTAGGTCATCGACCAGTCCACGCTCAGCCCGAGCTGGCGCCACAAGGCTTCGAAGGCGTGCTCGTCTTCGGCGGTGAGCACGTGGCACAGCTCGATGAAGTTCCGGCGCGAGATCGCCAGCTCGCCGCGGGCTTCCACCGCCTTGGCGTCGCCGCCGTCAGCAGGCGGCTCGAAGTTCTCGTCGTAGGGCAGTGAGGGGTCGCAGCGCACGCCGAAGTAGTTCTGGACACGGCGCTCGGTGGGCAGGCCGTTGTCGTCCCAACCCATCGGGTAGAAGACCTCGTCACCTGCCATGCGCCGGTAGCGGGCGATGTTGTCGGTATGGGTGTAGCTGAACACGTGCCCCATGTGCAGCGAGCCGCTCACGGTCGGCGGCGGGGTGTCGATGCTGAATACCTGATCGCGGGTGGCGGTGCGATCGAAGCGGTACACGCCGTCGGCTTCCCAGCGCTGCGACCACTTCGCTTCGAGCCCGTCCACGGTGGGCCTGTCGGGCACCTGCGTCATGCGCCGCAAAGCTACCGGCGCGCTCGCTCGGAGGCCGGTCTCGGATGCCGGGCGGATGCGCAGCACGCACCGAGTGTTTCAGCGTTTGTCATGAAAATGTCACAAGAAAGCAATGAGACTGACTAGTGTGTGCAGTGGTTGCCGCCTGCGGGGGCGGTCGGCAGCTTCAGCCGTATTGCCGACCAAAAGGGGGTCGATTGGCATGATGGCGACAATCCTGACGCTGATCATCTTGGGCATGGTGTTCCAGGGTGCGATGGTGGTCGTGGACAGTGTCCTTGACACGCTCAAAGTGAACGACACGCTGAAGTCCATTCCGATTATCGGAGGCAATCTGAACCTGATCTGGGCATACCTGTTCGTGCTGATTTCTCAGATCAACGGTGCGAACGATGTGCTCAATCTGGGATTCGGAACGAACATGGAGCTGCTCTCGCTGGGCCGCTTCGGCATGGACGTGGCCACCGCCATTGTTCTCGTTGCGTTCATCCCGGTGCGAGACGCTGCAATCAGCGCCTTGAAGAAGGGCATCGGCGGACGCGGCGACTGAGCAGCGTCAAGGGCGGCGCCCCGCTGGGCGCCGCGCAATCGGCAGCTAGCCGACGTAGGGGCACCCCGCTCGCGGGGTGCCCTTTGCGCGGTGTGAACGAATGGCCCGGTGGCGGTCAGCTCGGCGCGACGATGACGCCCTCATCGCGCAGCGTGTCGATCTCGTTCGCGTCGTAGCCCAGCTCGCCGAGGATCTCCGCCGCGTGCTGGCCCAGCAGCGGGGCATGGCGCCGCAACCGTGTCGGCGTCGCTGAGTAGACCACCGGATCGGCCACGTACCGGTATGCCCCTTCGGTGGGATGCTCGGAAATGCTGACGAGGCCCACGGCGGCGAGCTGGGGATCTGCGTCGAGGTCTGCCAAGTCCATGACCCTCGCGGCCGGGATCGAGTGGGTGTCGCAGTAGGCGATCCACTCATCGGTCGTGCGACGCACCGAGAGCTCCCCGAACAGGGCGTACAGCTCGTCGATGTGCGCGATCCGCGAGTTGTGGTCTGCGAAGCGCGGATCGTCGGCCAGCTCGGGTCGTTCGACGAACGCGAAGAAGGCCCGGTACTGCGCATCGTTGTAGGGCAGCAGGCACACCCAGCCGTCGGCTGTGGGGTAGGGACGCCGGTGCGGCGTGAGCAGCCGGTCATATCCGAACGGTCCCTCGGGCGGCTCGAACACGGCGCCGCGATAATGCTCCACCAGGTTGAAGGCCACCATCGTCTCGAACATCGGCACTTCGATGGCCTGTGCCACGCCGGTCCGCTCCCGGTGGAACAGGGCCGCGAGCACGGCCTCCACCACATGCAGCCCGGTGACCTTGTCTGCGATCACCGAGGGGACGAAACCAGGTTCGCCTGCGATGCGACCGATCAGGTCCGACAGGCCAGATGCAGCTTGGATGGCGTCGTCGTACGCTGCCTTGTCGCGGTAGGGACCGCCGCTGCCGTAGCCGTTCGCGCGGCAGCAGATGAGCCGCGGATGCTCCGCTCGCAGGGAGTCGGCGTCGAGTCCAAGCCGCTCGAGCGCCGCAGCTCGCATGTTGGTGATCAGCACGTCGGAGCTCGCGAGCAGCCGCTGCATGGCTGCACGACCGGCATCCGATTTGAGGTCCAGCGCCAGCGAGCGCTTGTTGCGCTGGATGTTGAGGCTGAAGCCGGACATGCCGGCTGAACGGGCGGGAAGACCGTTGCGCGTGGAATCTCCGTCCAGCGATTCCACCCTGATGACGTCGGCGCCGTGATCTCCCAGCATCCGGCACGCCATGGGCCCCATGAGCACGGTGGTGAGATCGACTACGCGTACGCCGTCGAGGGCGCCGGCCGCTTCGTCGCTGGCCGCGGCGGCTGGGCCTGCAGTGTCTGGCATGCGAGCCTCGCTCACTCAGTCGATCCGGCTGCAGCGGCCTGGCGCTCTTCGCGCTCGGCGGCCTTGATGCCGTGGCTCATGACGATGGTGGGCGCGAGCAGCATCGAGCCGACCACGAGCGCCACGGCGATCAGCGTGCTGAGCAGCGGCGTGTATCCCCAGCGGATGCCGATGGCCCCGCAGATGAGCGACGCGGCATAGAGGCCGTAGCCGGTTCGCTGCCCCAGGCTGGTGATCCGCTTCAGCCGAGCTCGCCGAGCGAGAACATCGTCCACGGGCCCATGATCCACGTACCCATTATCTCGGCACGCCGTGGCGTTCAGGCCCCGAAGAGCTGGGGATCGTGGCTCCCGGTCGGCTCATCACCGGAGGCCCGGCTGGGTGCAGGGACTTCATCGGTGTGCAGTTCATGCGGCCATGGCGCAGGAGCCGGCCATGGCGCGGGCTCCACCCGCTTCGCCCAGGCTGGCTCAGCATGCGCCGGCACCGGGCTGGGCTCAACCGGGGCAGCGGCAGGTGCGGGCGCTGTCGGCGCAGATGAGTCGACAAGCGGGGGGTGCTCCAGGGTCGTGCGCTGCCCTGCAGGTCTCAGCACTACGGAAGCCTCGTCGTAGTCGTCGAAGCCGCTCTGCGACACCGCCGCCAGTCCTTGCAGCTCCCGGGCACCGGGCCACATCAGCCGGAATCCGACGTTCGCCAAGCCGGCGGCGGTCACCAGGTCGCCCAGCGTGATGACGTCTTTCAGCGGCGCGAGCGGGATCGCACCCCCGAGCCAGGCAGCGATCGTCGCGTCGTCCGACCACCGACGTGCCGCGCCGAGCAGCACCCGGTCGATCCCATCGAAGTCGATGATGCCCGCGGCCACGACGGCACCTTCACTCACCGGCACGTAACCGTTCATCAGGAGCACGCCGAGATTCGCGGCCATGCCGATTGCAGCGACGCTTGCGCCGGCGATGTGCCGGTTGAGCAGGCAGCCCGCGAGCAGCAGCGCCAGCGATATGCCGAGGGCGAACCGGCCGGCGAGCATGTTGGTGTCGAGCCCGACGGCGAGCGACAGGACCGCCCCGAGCACCAGCACCGGCCAGTGATTGATTCGCACTGCTCGAATCCTGCCGAGCATCTCGGATGGCGTGCGGCCGGCGACAAGCGCAACAGCGAAGCCAACGCCGAGTCCGATGAAGGTCACGAGCGCGATGAAGAACACCGCGTTTTGAAGGTACCGAACGCCCGCAGCGCGCTCGTGGATGGTCACGAGCGCACGACAAGGGCGGCAGCGCTGCTGCTCGGTTAGCTTTGCGCCGGCCCTTCGGCCCGGGTCCGTGGAGGAGAGACAGCGTGCTGGACGTTCGAGCTGAATTGACTGCGACCGTGTGGAAGGTGGTCGCCGAAGTGGGCACCGCCGTAGCTGCCGGTGACGAATTGCTCATCCTCGAGTCGATGAAGATGGAGATCCCGGTGACTGCCCCCGAAGGCGGCACGCTCGCGGAGATGCACGTGGCCGAAGGCGATTCCGTTGCCGAAGGCGATGTGCTCGCGGTGGTCGCCACGTCCTGAACGCAAGCGCGGCCGTAGCCTTGGCGTTCCGTGGGCGCTGCCGTTGCCTTCGAGGGCGTCGTTGCCCTGCTGGACCGCTTTCCCGCATTGGCGGGGGTGGATCTCAGCGTGCAAGCCGGAGAGATGGTGTGCCTGAGAGGACCCAACGGAGCGGGCAAGAGCACGTTGCTGCGGGCGTGCGCGGGACTGGTACCCGTGCGAGGCGCGCGGGCCGAGGTGCTCGGCTTTGACCTGAAAGCGCAGCGTCGCTCGGTACGGCCGCACGTGGGGCTGCTGGGCCATCGATCCCCGTTGTATGGCGATCTGCGGGTCGCCGACCAGCTGCGCCACTGCGCCGACGTGCATCGCGCTGGAGCGGCCGAGATGTCAGCGGCGGTCGAACGCTTCGCGCTCGGCGGCCGTCTCGGCGACGTTGCCATTCGACGGTTGTCCGAAGGTCAGCAGCGGCGGGTGGCCTTGGCGTGCCTGACCATCGCACGCCCGCGGCTGTGGCTGCTGGATGAACCGCATGCCGGGCTCGACGCCTCGAGCCGGGACGCGCTCGACGAACTGCTGGCTGACGCTGTCGAGGCGGGCGCCACGGTGATGTTTGCAACGCACGAGACGGGCCGCTCTTGCGTCGCGGCCGCCCGCCAGGTGCTGCTGGCCGGCGGCCGCGTCGAGACGCCCGGACAGATGCAACCCACGGATGGCTCCACCGATGTGGCGTGAGATCTGGCTCGTCTGCCGCAAGGACATGGTCATCGAGTGGCGAGCGCGCGTCACCCTCGTCCAGATCGTCCCGACCGTGCTGCTGGTGCTGGTCGTTTTCGCATTTGCGCTTGACGCGAACCCCTCCTTGCTGGGCGCCGGGGCGGGCGGCCTGTTCTGGGTGGCGGTGCTCTTCGGTGCCGTGCTCGGGGCAAAGCGCAGCTTCGACATCGAAGCCGAAGGCGGGAACCTCGACGCGTTGCGCCTCGGAGGGCTCGTGCCCGCCGCCATCCTCTGGGGCAAGGCCGCGGCGCTGGCACTGCAGCTCGTGGTCGTCGGCGTCTTCACCGCCGCCGGCCTGCTGGTGCTCTACTCGGTGACCGTCCACGACTGGCTTCTGATGGTGGTCGCGGGACTGTGCGGCATGGCCGCCTTCGCCATCTGCGGGACGCTGTACGGGGCGATGACGGTAGGCCTGCGGTCGGCGGATACCCTGCTCCCGCTGCTGCTGATCCCGGTGGCGGCGCCAGTGCTCTTGGCCGGAACCCGGGCGTTCGACGTGGCGCTCGGGACCAGCGCCGACCAAGGCTGGAGCTGGACAGCACTGCTGGCAGTGGTGCTGGTGACCTACATCGCAGTGGGCTGGGCGGCGGCCGGTCCGCTGCTGGAGGATGCCTGAGTATGACCGAGGCCGCTCCGCCCGACCTTCGCCGGCAGGCACAGCGAGTCGGATCCGTGTCGATGACCGGCAGCGTCGCGACGAGGGTGCTCGGCACCATCGCGCTCGCCGCAGCGGCCGTCATGGCAGTACTGGCGCTGTGGGTCTCGCCCGCCGACGAGGTGCAGGGCGATGCGGTCCGGCTGATGTACACCCATGTGCCTTCCATCTGGGTCGCATACGGCGGCTTCGTGCTGACCGCGTTCGCCAGCGCACGGGTTCTGTGGCGAACCCGCAGCGGAGCAGGCGGTTCCGAGGGCGTCATCGCCGATCGGCAGGCGCGCCATTGGGACCGGGTGGCCGGCGCCGCGGCTGAGCTCGGCGTGCTGTTCACGGCGCTCACCTTGGTGACCGGGTCGCTGTGGGGCAAGGTGACGTGGGGCACCTACTGGCAGTGGGACGCACGGTTGACCACCACGGTGTTGCTGTTCGTGACCTACCTGGGGTATCTGGCTCTGCGGCGGCTCCCCGCCGAGTCGCGCGCCCGCGCTCGGCGCTCGGCGGTGATGGCCCTCATCGCGGTGGTCAACCTGCCCATCGTCCACTACTCGGTGGACTGGTGGCGCACGCTGCACCAGGAAGCCAGCCTGGAGATCGGGATCGGCGGCGAACGCAACTACAGCGGCGAGATGTACTGGACGCTGCTGTACTCCTGGGCCACGTTCACCCTCATCGCGTTGTGGATAGGAATCCACCGCTACCGGGTGCTGCGCCTGGAAGAGCTCGCCGAAGAGGCCGCTCTCGAAGAGCTGCTCTCGGCGCGCCGCAGCGAGTCGGGCCACGACGCATCGGTGGCGGACCGATGACGTGGGCCGCCAACGTGTTCTCCGGCTACGGGCTGACCGCGCTGGCGATTGTCGCCTACGCGACCTGGGTGGTCCGCCGCGGCCGCGCGCTCGGCCGTGACCTCGGCATCGGCCCCGCGGGAGCCGGCCCGGACCCGAGCCGATCGCCGACAGAAACTAGCTCGTGACCGACCTCAGCCCCCGTCATCCCCTCCCCGCCGAGCCAGACCGGGCCGAGGCACGCCAGATGCTGGGCCGCCGCCGCAAGGCCATGATCGGCGCCTTTGTGGTGCTGCTGGTGATCGCGGGCGGCGCGGCCACAGTTGCGGGGCTGCGCAACGCCACGCTGTTCTTCCGCAATGCCGATGAGGCCATCGCCGAGCGGGTCGAGCTGGGCGACCACAGGTTCCGCCTGCAGGGGCGCGTGGTGCCGGCGTCGGTGGCGGTGGACGGGGGAGTGACCACCTTCGAGGTGGTTCACAACTGCGCGTCGGTCTCTGTGCGTCACAGCGTCGACCCGCCCGACCTGTTCGAGTCTCCCTGGATCCCCGTCGTGCTCGAGGGCCGCTGGGTGGCGGGCGACGTCGTGACGGTGGCGGGCCGCGACACTCACTTCTTCTCGAGCGACAACATGCTGGTGAAGCACACCAACGAGTACGTGGCGGCGAACGAAAACCGCCTGCCTGACCCCAACGAGCCGCCTGAAGGCTTCCTGGACGACTGCCCCTTCGAGGTGCCCCGGCTGTGATCGCCGTGCTGGGCACGCTCGGCGTGGCCGTCGGCCTCGTCAGCGCGCTCGGCGGGGCTGCAACGCTCGTCGCGGCGAGGGTGCAGCGGCAGCCGGCGCGCTGCCGCCAAGCGCTGGCGTGGATCGCGGCCATGACCCTCGGCTGCGTGCTGGCCGTGGTTGCGATGGAGATCGCACTGCTGAGCGACAACTTCTCGCTGGCCTACGTAGCTCGCAACTCCACGATCGCGACGCCGCTCATCTACAAGATCGCGACCCTCTGGGGAGCGTTGGAGGGATCGATCCTGCTGTGGGTCCTGGTGCTGTGCGGCTACGTCGCGGCAGCCGCATGGCGATTCCGTGCGCGCACCGACGAGCCGACGGTGGCCTGGGCGCTGGCGGTGATGCTGGGCGTGTGCATCTTCTTCTTCGCGCTGCTCGCCGGCCCGGCCAACCCGTTCGGCACGCTGGCCAGCCCGCCGGCCGACGGCGGCGGCCTGAACCCGCTGCTGCGCAACCACCCCCTCATGGCCATTCATCCGGTGATGCTGTACCTCGGCTACGTGGGCTTCACCGTGCCGTTCGGATTCGCCGTCGCCGCGCTCATCACGGGCCAGTTCGACACCCGCTGGCTGGCGGACACCCGCCGCTGGACGCTGGTGGCCTGGGGCTGCCTGGGCACCGGCATCATGCTCGGCGCCTGGTGGTCGTATGAGGTCCTCGGCTGGGGCGGTTACTGGGCGTGGGATCCGGTGGAGAACGCCTCGTTGCTGCCGTGGCTGACGGCCACCGCGTTCGTGCACTCGCTCATCACCCAGCAGCGGCGCCAGATGATGCGGGTGTGGAACCTCTCGCTGCTCATCGTGACGTTTGCCTTGACGATCTTCGGCACGTTCCTCACTCGATCAGGCGTGCTCGAGTCGGTGCACGAGTTCAGCGAGTCGTCGCTGGGGCCGATCTTGCTGGGTTTCTTCGGCGTGATCGTGGCAACCGGCGTGGTGCTGGTGGCGTGGCGGGGCGAAGCGTTGCGCACTGCAGCCAGCCTGCGATCGATCTGGTCCCGGGAGGGTGCGTTCCTGGGGAACAACCTGCTGTTCACCGTGGCGGCGTTCGTCGTGCTGCTGGGCACGGTGTTCCCGCTGCTGGCTGAGGCTGTCTCGAATGAGCGGCTGGCAGTCGGCCGGCCCTACTTCGACCGGATGCTGGCGCCGGTCGGCATCGCCTTGCTGGGTCTGATGGCGCTGTCGCCGGCTCTGAACTGGCGCGGCACCCCCGCGGAGGTGCGTTCGGTACGCCTGCTGGGCCCTGCGGCTGCGGGGGCAGTGACGATGGCGCTGTCGATCTGGGCCGGTGCACAAGGTCTGTGGCAGGTCCTGGCCCTCGGCTTGGGCGGATTCGTCATCGGCTCAGCGGCGCGGCTGCTGTGGCTGGGCGTCCGACGCAACGGCTGGCGCGGCCTGCTCGGGCGTACCGGCGGCGGCATGATCGCCCACATCGGTGTGGGCGTGATCGCCTTCGGGTTCATCGCATCGAGCGCGTACGGGTCGGAAGGTGAGTTCACGCTGGCGCCGGGCGAGAGCGGCGAGGTCGCCGGCCACGAGGTCACCTACCTCGGGCTGACCGACGGCATCGAGAATGGCAACCGGGTCGTGCGGGTACGTGTGGAGGTGGAAGGCCGGGGCGTGTTCGAACCTGCCGTGACGCGCTTTGCCGAATTCGGCCAGCCGATCTCGACGCCGTCGGTGGCAACGAGCCTCGTCGACGACGTCTACCTGTCGCTGGCCACGATTCCCGACGAGGGCAGCAGCGAGGTGGCGCTGCGGGTGCTCATCAAGCCGCTTGTGGCGTGGATGTGGCTCGGCGGCGCGGTGCTGGCCGTCGGCATTGCCGCGGCCTTGATTCCCACCCGGATCGGCGCACGCGACCGGATCCGCCGCCCCCCCAACGAACGGATCCTCTCGAGTGCCACACCCGAGCGGACAGGCGAGAGCGCCGGGGGTCCGAGCACGTGACCTCGCAGTCGGGCGGAGTGCCGAGCGTCGCACCACCACGAGGCCGGGCCTGGGTGCGAGTCGGCGCGGTGCTCGTCGGTTTGGTCGCAGCAGGCCTGATCGCGCTGCTGGCGACACGAGACTCGGACGGCGGCAGCATCCGAGCTGCGAGCCCGCTCATCGGCGAGCTGGTGCCGCCATTGCGCGGAGAACTCATCTGGCCGCCCGAGTCGTTTCTTGATGCGGGCGGCGCGCAGGCCTTGCCGGGGGTGAGGATCGGTCCCGATGAGGCAGCACGCTTCGATATCGACGCCGTGGGTCCGCTGTCATCGGATCCGCGATGGGTGCTCGTCAACTTCTTTGCGTCGTGGTGCGTGCCGTGCGAGCGCGAGCATCCCGCGCTCGCGACGTGGTCGGCTCGCCATTCCCGTGACGGTGTGTTGGTAGCCGTGCCGTTCGGCGACCGGACGTCCGACGCAATCGCGTTCTACGAACGTCTCGGCGGCGACTGGTCGGTTGTCGACGATCCCGATTCTCGCTGGGCGGTGGAGTTCGGCGTGCTACGACCGCCCGAATCGTTCCTGATCACGCCCGACGGCGTCGTGGCTGCTCGCTGGCAGGGGCAGATCAGCGCGGACGATCCCGATGCGGTCATCGCGCTGTTGATGGGCTCCGCGAGCGGCGACGCCGCGCCCCAGCAGGGTTCGTGAGCCGGACATGAGCGACTCGGTGGCCGCTTCGCAGGCTCAGCCCGCTGCGCCGACCCGCGGCGCTTCAGCACTGCGACGCATCGGCTGGCTTGCCGTCGCCGCTGTGGCGATCATCGCCGCCGTACTTGCCGCGACGGCGTCGCGCCCGCCGGCGACAGAAGCCGAGCGTGCGTACGACCTCAAGCAGGCGACGCTCTGCCCGGTCTGCGACGGCCAGAGCGTCCTCGAGTCGAATGCTCCAGCGGCGGCGGCCATGCGCCGGCAGATCGATCTGTGGGTGAACGCCGGCCGCAGCGACGACGAGATCAGGGCCGATCTTGCTGCTGCCTACGGCGACGACGTGAATGCGCTGCCGCCGGGGGAGGGGGTGGGCACGCTGGTGTGGGCACTGCCGGTAGCTGCTTTCGCAGCAGCCGCGGCAGGGTTGTGGGCCGCGACCCGCCGCTGGAAGGCTTGGGCTGCTGCACCAGATGAGGGAACCGAGATTGCCGACGTCGACGTAGATGTCGAACTGGACCCCGCGGTCGCCCGGGTGCAACGACGCGGCTGGCGCAGCGCCACAGTCGTCACCGTCGGTGCGCTGGTGCTCGTCGGAGCGGCGGCTGGCGTGTTGGTGGCACGCTCGGCAGGACTGCGCCTGTCGGGCGAGACCCTGACGGGTGACATCGACCGTTCGGCCCGCTCGTTGCTTGTCGACGCGCAACGCCAGTTTGCGGCAAATCAACTTGATGAGTCCCGCGCCACGCTGGAGCAGATCTTCCGGCTCGATCCCGACCTGCGCGGCGCGCTCGTGCTGTCAGCCCGCCTGCACCTGCGGCATTGCGAATCGCTGTCTTCGCGGGACGCGTCCGGCTCTGGCGATGCAGCCGATGGTCCTGTGGCCGGCTGCGATCTGCAATCCGCGCTTGTGGACCTCGACCGTGTGCTCGCCGAAGACCCCAGCGACGTCGAAGCGCTTGCGCTACGCGGCTGGCTGTTGGTGCGCATCCCCGATCGCGAGCTGATCACTGCCGGCATTGCGTCGCTCGACGCTGCCGTGGCGCTCGACCCCGCCGAGTTCGACCCGTGGGTTTTCCGCGGCTACACGGCCCGCTTCATCGAGCGAGATCTCGAAGCTGCCATCGGCTACTACGGCGCAGCGCTGCAACGCAACCCGCCGCCCGCCATGGCCGCCGCCCTCGAATCCGCAATCACCGAAATGCAAGCCGAACTCGAATAGCTGGCTGTCGAGCGTTCGCCAGGAAGCCAGTCGCGCCAGTGCAATGCGCTGCGGCCGTCGTCAGTCGCGGCAGTAGCGTGCGAGGCGAGCGGCAGGTGCGGCTGTAGCGCCGCTGCAGGCACCACGCGGCAATCGATCGCAACCGGTCAGGGGCACCCAGTGAAGGGCAAGCGTCGAGGATCAGCCGCCAACGGCGGCCCAGCCAGCGTCACTGATGAGCAGCTGGCTGCAGCGGTGGCTGACGTCATCGATCCCGAGCTGCGCCGGCCCATCGGCCAGATGGGCATGCTTCGAGCTGCCGCAGTGGCGGGGCGTGCCGCGCAGGTGCTCGTCGCCTTGCCGTCGAACGACTGGCCGGCTGCCGGGCATGTCTCGCATGCCGTGAGCGAGGCGGGGTGTGCGCTCGAGGGAATCGACGACGTGGTCGTGGAGTTCACGGTCATGGACGAGGCCGAGCAGTCGGCGCTGCGAGCGCAGCTCATCGGCGACCCGGCCGCCACGGCGGGCACCCATGACGGTCACGGCCACGCTGAAGGACGTGCCGTTCCCTTCGCCCAGGCTGGGAACAAGACCCGCGTGCTGCTGGTGGCCAGCGGCAAGGGCGGCGTCGGCAAATCCAGCGTGACAGTCAATCTTGCGATAGCGCTGGCCCAGCGCGGCACCCGCACCGCCGTCATCGATGCCGACGTGTGGGGCTTCTCCATTCCCCGGATGCTCGGCGTCGCCCGCCCGCCCACGGTGATCGACCAGATGGTCGTGCCCACCGAGGCGCACGGGGTGCGATGCATGTCGATGGGCTTCTTCGCCCGCGAGGACCAGCCGGTGATCTGGCGAGGCCCGATGCTGCACAAGGCGCTCGAGCAATTCCTCACCGATGTCTTCTGGGACGATCCAGACCATCTGCTCATCGATCTGCCGCCCGGCACCGGCGACATCTCGCTGTCGCTGGCACAGTTCCTGCCCCGCTCGGAGATGCTTGTGGTGACCACGCCGCAGCCTGCAGCGCAGAAGGTTGCCCAGCGCGCCGCCCAGATGGCGGGGCGGGTGAATCTGCAGGTGCGGGCGGTGATCGAGAACATGAGCTGGTTCACCGGTGACGACGGCAAGCGCTACGAGCTGTTCGGCTCCGGAGGCGGCCAAGCACTCGCCGAGGAGCTGGAGGTTCCGCTGCTCGGCCAGGTGCCCCTGGTGCCCCAATTGCGGGCGGGCGGCGACGAGGGCATGCCGATCACTGCGGCAGACCCCGACAGCGAGGCGGCCGGAGTGTTCCGGGACATGGCGCGCCTGCTCTGCGAGGAACACCTGCCGACCCGCCGCTACAACGAGGGATTGAAGCTGTTGTGAGCACGACGGCGATGCCGATCGGCTCGCTCGACGAGCTCAGTTTCGACAATCGCTTCACTGCTGCGCTACCGGCCGATCCCGACGCCGCCAATGCCCGCCGGCAGGTGATGGGTGCGTGCTACTCGAGGGTCGAGCCGACGCCGGTGCCGGCACCGCACCTGCTGGCGCACAGCGCGGAGATGTTCGACCTGCTGGGCTTCGATGTCGGGCTGGCGAGCGATCCGCAGTTCGCCGCGGTGTTCGGCGGCAGCACGCTGCTCGACGGCATGGATCCGCATGCCCACTGCTACGGCGGCCACCAGTTCGGCAACTGGGCAGGTCAGCTCGGCGACGGACGTGCGATCGCGCTCGGCGAGGTAGTGGACCGCAACGGCCAGCACCAGACCCTGCAGCTCAAAGGCGCCGGCCCCACGCCCTATTCCCGCACCGCAGACGGCTTGGCCGTGCTGCGCAGCTCGGTGCGCGAATTCCTGTGCAGCGAGGCCATGGCGCACCTCGGCGTGCCGACGACCAGAGCGCTCAGCTTGGTGGCGACGGGCGGCATGGTGATGCGCGACATGCTGTACGACGGCAATGCCGAGCTCGAACCCGGAGCGGTGGTCTGCCGGGTGGCGCCGTCGTTCGTGCGGTTCGGGAACTTCGAGATCTTCGCTTCCCGCGGCGACATCGACACGCTGCGCACCCTGACTGACTTCGTCATCGACACCGACTTCCCTGACCTGACCGCCGGTGCTGCGTCGGGCAACCCGCCGGCGGAGCGATATGCGAAGTTCTTCGACGAGGTGGTGCGGCGCACGGCGGACATGGTGTGCGAATGGCTGCGAGTCGGCTTCGTGCACGGCGTGATGAACACCGACAACATGTCGATTCTGGGTCTCACGATCGACTACGGCCCCTACGGCTGGCTCGACAACTACGACCCCGATTGGACGCCGAACACCACCGATGCGGCCCACCGCCGCTACCGCTTCGGCACACAGCCGGCGGTCGCGCAGTGGAATCTCATGCAGCTCGCCAACGCGCTGTATCCGCTCGTCGGCGAGGCCGAGCCGCTGCAGGCCGCCCTCGACGGCTACGTGCCCTATTTCGAGCAGAAGTGGTCGGCGATGATGGCCGCCAAGCTCGGGCTGCCGGAACTTCACACCGATGCCGACCGCGAGCTGGCGACCGGCGTGCTGGAAGTACTCCGCCTGGTCGAGACCGACATGACAGTGTTCTGGCGACGGCTCGCCACGGTGAACACCGCCGATGGTGTCGATCCCGCCGAGCGCATCGCCCCGCTCGCGGACGCCCGCTACCGCCCTTCAGAGGTCACCGACGAGCACCGCTCGGCCACGAGCGAGTTCGTCGAGCGCTACGCAGCCCGGTTGCGAGCGCTCGGTGTCGCCGACGCCGTACGAGCCGCGGCGATGAACCAGGTCAACCCCAAGTACGTCCTGCGGAACTACCTGGCCCAGCTCGCCATCGACGCCGCGACCGGCGGCCGCCCCGAGGCCATCGGCGAGCTGCTCGACGTCATGCGCCGTCCTTACGACGAGCAACCCGACCGCGAGACCTACGCGGCACTGCGCCCCGACTGGGCCCGCACCCGAGTCGGCTGCAGCCAGCTCTCCTGCAGCTCCTAGGGCGTTGCGGGCACCACCGGTAGCCTGCGGCCATGGACATCCGGATCGGCATCACGCACGGCGGTCGGGAGCTCAGCGTCGAGATCGACGACGAGGCTGCTGAAGACGCGGCAGCTTCGCTCGAAGGCGCACTCAGCGGCGGCGAGACTGTGCTCTGGCTGAACGATCGCAGCGGGCGCCGCGTCGGCGTGCCCATCGACAAGCTCGCCTACTTGGAGCTGGGTCCGGCTGGCGATCGGCGCATCGGCTTCGCAGCCGACTGAGATTCGAATGCGGGCGCCCGCAGACCGGCCGCTGCCCGCACTCAACGTGCGCGACAACTCCGGCGACGGCCCGCGCGAGCACCTGCGCCGCCTGCTCGCATGGTGGTCGCTGCTGGCCGATCTGTCGTTCTCCGACCTGCTGCTGTTCGTGCCCGGACAGGTGACCGCGCTCGACGAGCTGCCCGACGAAGTCGCCGACCCTGACTCATCCCGCCCCGACGGCCCGCCCCGCCCGTGGCGCCGGCTCGGTCCCGAGACTCCGCTGACCGTGATCGGCCAGATCCGGCCCACGACCGGCCGCACGCTGTACCGCGACGACCACATCGGGCTCTGCGTCGCCGCCGGCGAACGGCCATTGGTGTCAGAGGCATTCGCCCGCGGCGTCATTGTCACCGGCGAGGGCCTGCGCATACCCGGCGACCGGCGTGCACGCATCACTGCAGTGCCGGTGACCTTCGACGGCGTGACGATTGCCGTGATGAGCAGCGAAGTGACGCCGCGCTTCACCGACATCCGCGATCCCGGCGAGCTCGAGCGGACCTACATCGCGACATTCGGGCGCCTCGCCCGCATGGTCGCTGCAGGTCTGTTCCCCTACCGCAGTGCCGAGGTCGCCGATGAGGAAGCGCCGCGGGTGGGCGACGGGCTGTTCCTCACCGACGAGACGACTCGCATCGGCTTCGCTTCGCCCAATGCCGTCAGCGCACTGCACCGCATCGGTGTCGGCGGCAACGTGCAGGGGCGCCGCGTACGAGATCTCGACCTGGGGCCCGACGTGGTAGGACGTGCCATCAGCGGCGGCATTCCCGTGGTCGGCGAGGTGGAGCACCACTCGGTGACGGTGCAGCTGCAGGCGCTGCCGCTCACCGACACGCCCGTGCGCAATGCCTTGGTGCTGCTGCGCGATGTGACCGAGCTGCGCCGCCGCGACCGGCTGCTCATCTCGAAGGACGCCACGATCCGCGAGATTCACCACCGCGTCACCAACAACCTGCAGACGGTCTCATCGCTGCTGCGCATCCAGGCCCGCCGCTTGGAATCGCGCGAGGCGAACCGGGCTCTCGACGAGGCAGTACGACGCATCCGCGCCATCGCTCTTGTACACCAGACGCTGTCGACCGAGACCACCGACGATGTCGACTTCTGCGATGTCGCCGAGACGCTGACCGAGACGATGCGCCAGAGCATCACGTTCCCGGAGCGGCCGATCGACTTCACCGTCTCCTGCGAAGCGGGGATGCTGCGATCGCAGACGGCCACGTCGCTGGCCGTGGTGCTCAACGAGCTGCTCCAGAACGCCGTGGATCACGCCTTTCCCCAGTTGTGGGAGATCGAGGATCAGGCGCTCGAGGCGGCCCCGGCGCTCGACGAGAGCCCGATCGGCCACGTCGAAGTGGAGATCTCCAGGCCCTCGGCAGATCTGCTGTCGATGGTTGTGCGTGACGACGGCGTCGGCATCCCGGCCGACTACGACGCTCAGCGTTCAGGCGGGCTCGGCACATCGATCGTCCGGGCGCTGTGCGGATCCGATCTCGGCGGCACCTTCGAGGTCCGGCGGCGGACGCCCCCGCCGGGATCAGAAGCCGTGGTGCAGATCCCCCTGCGGACGATCGCCTGACGTCTCAAACAGGCAATGCGAACGATTGCTCACAACATTCGTTTGCATGAACTATTGTTCGCGGAATGTACGAAGAAAGCAACGAATTCTCGCCGAAGCGGGTCATCTCATATGCGCGGGTCTCCACAGGCGCTCAAGCAGCATCGGGGCTCGGCACTGAAGCGCAGCACAGGGCCGTCCACGCTGCGGCAACCGGACAAGGCTGGAACATCGTCGACATCTGTACCGATGACGCTGTGTCGGCCACCATCGAGCCCGCTCAGCGACCGGAATTGGGAGCAGCGCTCGAACGACTCGACGCCGGCAAGGCGGACCTGATCGCGGCCGTGCGCCTCGACCGTTTCGTTCGCTCCATTCGCGACTTGCAGAACTTGCTGGACCTCTCATCCAGCGGAGGCTGGGAGTTCTTCTGTCTTGATGTGCCCATCAGCTCCGACGTACCGGCGGGTTTGTTCATGCGCAATGTGGTCGGCGCATTCAACGAGCTTGAGCGCTCTCTCACTAGCGGGCGCACCAAGGCAGCCCTCGCAGTGGCGCGCAGCCAAGGCAAGCGACTTGGCCGACCGAGCCAGCAGTCCTCAGAGGCCAAGGACCTCGCAACTGCGCTGCACGCAAAGGGTTTGAGCCTGTACAAGATCGGCGTCGCGCTCGAAGTGGCAGGACTGTGCACCGCCACCGGCAAGTCCGCTTGGTCCCCGTCCAGCGTCCGATCGCTCCTGCGCACGGCCCAACTCGACCAGGAAGCCCAAGCCAACGCCGCCCGCTACGCCGCCGAATTGCACAGGCCTTAGAGCCTGCGCCTCTCAAACCGTGGCCGCGATCGCTGCGGCCGACCGCTGCGGAGACGGTCCGGCAGCCGAAGCGTCTAGCGCCTGTCGGCTAGGTCGCTGGCTGCGGCCTCGGCCATTTCGCACCGACCGCCATCGGCACGGCCACCGCATACGACAGCTACCGGCCGCTGCCCGCACCACCGGCAACGCCCCGCAACGGGCGGTCGCTTGGGCTGCGTCGCCGGTGGCGATATCTCGCTTTGTGCGGCCGGCGGGCGCGTACGAGGAGCCGGTGTGCGGCGCTTGTGCCAAGCGACGAATGGTCCCGCGACAGCTGCCATAGCAGCGATCACCGTCGCCAGCGCCCAGCCGGGGGACAGCAGCCAGATGGCCAGCAGGCCAACGGCCAGTACCGGGACGGGCGAGAGGACGCCTGCCCAGCGCTCGCGGCCGTCGCGGCCAACCAGTATCGCGACCGCACCCAAGAAGACTGCCCCGAATATGAGCCCCGGCACGGTCGCAGTGAGCACCGGTTGGTCTCGTCTCAGGTCCCCGAAACCGAACGCCGCTGTGACGAACACAACCGACCAGAGCCACTCCGAGCGATCACGCATGACAGACCGCTCTGGGCCGGTATCCGGATCGGGCATAGATTCAGGGTATTCCGGTGTGCTCATGGCTCACGCCTTCCGTCGATTCTTGGGGCATGCAGCAGCACTCGGGATCGGAGTGTGCCCAGAATCGGCGGTTCCGAAGCGCAGTCGCCTGATCAAGGAACCGTGACACTGGCCGGTGCCGATATTGGGCCGGTGAGAGCCCCGCTGACCGCTTGGACCCGATAGCTGTAAGTCACACCGGATTGCACATTTCGATCGCGATAGGCGTTGCCGCCGACTCGGGCAACCTCTTGCTCGGTGGCGCCTGACACGGCCCTCAGTACGCGGTAGGCAGTTGGCGTGGGACCGGCGGCGGGTGCGTTCCAGCCAAGCCAAACCGAATTGCCTGCGGCTGACCCGCCCAAGCCTGTCACCGATCCTACGGCAGCCTGCGGTGTAGTCGTCGTCGGCACTGGCGGGCCTTCTGTCGTCTTCGGGCCGCCGCCATTCTGGTCCTCGTTGCTGTCGCCGTCAGCGTCGTCGTCGTCGCCAAGCTCGTTGTGATCCTGCTTCTTGTTGGCCTCGTGCTGACGTGCTTCCTCTACAACGAGTCTGTCCCACAGCGCGTCGCAGCCGATGTCTGCGCCGATCTTGATGACCTTCTGAGCGTCTTGGTTAGCGAGGATCTTTTTTAGCCAGGAAGCGCCCTTGGCGACGATCTTCGCAGCTTTGATGACAACGCCTCCAGCGGGGGCACAGACGATTTGACCAGTGGCGAAGTAGACCCATTCAGCAGTCTGGGTCAGGTCGCCGGTGTTGTGCTGGGCGGTGACGGAATGGCAGCCCGTCACCTCGGGGAAAACGCCCTCGGCGGTGTGCTCGTGCTGGCCGTTGGCGCAGCGGTCGACACTCTCGGAATGGCAGCCGAGGCTGTCGTGGGTGTGCTGGCCGTTGGGGCACTGGCCCGGGGGGTAGCAGCCTCGGCCTTCGTGGCGGTGGTCCTCGGGACTGCAGTTCGTGCTGGCGTGGATAAGGCCGATGTCGTGACACCAGTGATCCATGTCCAGCCCGCTCGCCGTCTTGAGGCCGTGGGCGTGCTGGCCCTCGTTGCAGTAGTGGCCGACGTCGATCGGGTGGCACGGGCTGGAGGGATGTTCGTGCTGATGCTGGCCGTCGGGGCAGTGATGACTGCTCCAGCCGCTGCCACCGCCTGGATCGACCTCGTGGCATTCCTGGGAACCGTGGACGTGCTCGTGCTGGTTCAGGTTGCAATGCGAGGCGCTTTCAGCGTGGCAGTCCGACATGGTGCCGCCGCCGCGATTGCGCTGCGCGCCCAGGATGTGCCGGTGAGCGTCCACCACCTTGATCCTGCCGCCGGTGCCGATGTCCACCGTCGTGCATTCGGGCGGCGGCGTGGTGGGCGGCGTGGTGGGGCATGGCGGGCGGTCCACGGGGGTGTGGCCGTGGTGGGGGATCCAGGTTCCGGTGCCGCAGGACGGCGTGAGCGTGTGGGCGTGGCAGGTGGCGCCGTGTGTGTGGTTGGGCCACGCGCATTGCGGCTCGGGCTGCGTCGTCGTCGTGGTTGTGGTGGTTGTGGTGGGGCACGGTGGACGCTGGACGGGCGTGTGGCCTGCGTGGGGTGCCCAGGTTCCGGTGCCGCAGGGGATGTTGCTGTAGTCGTGGTTGGCGTGGCAGTTCTTGCCTGCGCCGCCGTTGGAGTGCTCGCCGGACGCGCAGCGTTGCGGCGCGGCGGTCGTCGTGGTTGTCGTGGTCGTGGTGGTAGTAGTGGTCGGCGAGGTCGTGGTGGTGGTGCCCCACAGGTCTTCCTCACTCGGCGGGTCGTGGCTGTGGCTGACGGGCACGTTCCGGCAGTTGAAGCTCTGGCCCGATATTGGGTCGTAGTCGCAGCGCCGCTCGGTCTGCTCGTGGGCGGCGCTCGGCGGCAGGTCCACGAACACGAGCAGCGGCAGCAGCACGATGGCCACTGCGACCGCCGCGGCGGTTCTCAGAGATATTCCGATCCGTGCGGACATGGCGAGTTTCCTTTGGGTGGAAGCCGTGGTTGTGAGCGGACTCACAACCGCGCCAACCGCAGGGAGGGACCCATGCAACTGATGCCACCGGAGCGGCTGGCTAGGCCCGAGGGCGGACCGCGGCTGTGAATCCTTCGTTTTGCGCACGTCCGAGTCGGACAGAAACGGACACCTCGCGGGGTGCCGGCTGGTCGCGCGTCAGCGTGATGCCGGGACGCGCGTTCCTCAACGGCGGCGCGGGTCTGCGGCTATCAGGAGAGCTGTGGAAGCGTCGACCGGAACCGATGCCGGAACGGCTTGACAAGCTCTCGCCGTCGCGCTAGGAATACGAACGTTTCAGACACACCCAAAAACTGCCTCTGACCGGCAGATTTAGATCGCTACAGTGCGTACGAGCAGTTCAGCTGCAGGCTCGGAAGTCGTTACCCGACCGAGGCTTCGCAACGGTCAGATCGCCGGAGTCAGTCGGACACAGCGGGGATGGCCAGCCGCAGTGCGTCGGGCACCCACTCGAGCTGGAGTTCGTTGACGGCACCGAGGTGGTCCCCGTCGAGCTGGTGACCGAACGGGTGCATCCCGGTCACGGTGACATCGCGTACGTCGTCGATGCGCTGCACGACGCTCGGATCGGTGTCGCCCAGGCTGCCGTTGGCGCGGAACACCGCGGAGAGCACGTCCAGTGCGTCGGCGAATCGGAGCGACCGCAGCCCGACCACCGACAGTCCGGTGTGCAGGGTTGCTGCGGGGGCGATCCGCACCGGGCGGCTGCCGAGGAAGGTGTATGGGTCGGTGTTGGCCGCCACCACAACGAAGCAGCCGTCGATGGTCGCGGCTGCCGGAGCTGTTGTGCGGACGCTCAGCGTTCCGGTCTGCCGGTCGTAGCGGCGCAGCAGCGTGTCGATGCCTGCGAGGAGGAACAGCGGGTGGCCGAGATACCGCTTCAGCGTCGGGTGCCGCTCGACCTGCTCCACGATCGCAGCGTCGAGCCCCATGCCGCAGTGAAACAGGAAGTAACGGCCCGACGTGCGGCCGAGCCCCGCTGAGGTGATGCTGCCGGCGTCTAATGCGTCAAGGACGGCACCAGTCGCCGCCAGCGGGTCGTCGGGTGTGCCGATCGTCCGGGCGAACACATTTGTCGAACCGCCCGGCAATGCGGCGAGCACGCAGTCGGTGCCGGCGACGCCGTTGGCGGCTTCGTTGAGCGTGCCGTCGCCGCCGAGCACGACTACCGCGTCGGTGCCGGTTGTCGCCGCCCCGCGTGCCAGGCGCGCCGCGTGACCTCGCCGGTTGGTGAAGGCCACCTCGGTGTCGTGTCGCTCAGAGAGTGCCGTGTGGATGAGCACGCGCGTGCGGGCGGTCGTCGACGATGCCGAATCGTTGACCAGCAACAGGACACGCACCGCGCAAGTCTCGCCTCGACGCGAGCCAGCGAGCGCCATGAGACACGACGCGAGCTAGCGAGCGCCATCGGGCAGGGGGTGTGGCATCGAAGCCGTGAGTCGGCAGACTCTCGGCCCATGAAGGTCGTTGTGTGCGTCAAGCAGATCCCAGACCCGGCTATCCCAGGCGAGCTGGTTCCCGAGACCGGGACGCTGAACCGGGACGACAAGCTGATCCTGGACGAGTCCGATTCGTACGGCGTCGAGATGGCGCTGCAGCTCGCCGAGGCGGCTGGCGGCGGCCAGGTATCGCTCGTGTCGATGGCACCGCGTTCGGAGACGAGCGGTCTGCGTACTGCGCTCGCCATGGGCGCCGACGACGCAGTGCTCATCAGCGACGATGCGTTGGCCGGCAGCGACGCGCTGGGGACGGCCAAGGTGCTCGGTGCCGCGATCGCCGAGCTCGAAGCCGATCTCGTGCTCGCCGGGGTCGAGTCCAGCGACGGGTACACGGGCACTGTTCCCGAGATGATCGCCGGCGTGATGGGGCTGCCGTCGATCACGTTCGCGAAGCAGATCGAGATCTCTGACGGCGTCGCCAGCGTTCAGCGGCAGACCGAGGCCGGCTACGACCAGGTGGAGTGCGCTCTTCCGGCCGTCGTCTCGGTGACCGCGGGCGTGGTTGAGCCTCGCTACCCATCGTTCAAGGGCATCATGGCGGCCAAGAAGAAGCCGGTCGAGGGCAAGGACCTCGCAGCCCTCGGCATCGATGCGGCGGCGGTCGGTGTGGCCGGGGCACGCCAGGAGACGGTCGAGGTGACCGATGCGCCCGAGCGCGAGGCCGGCGAGATCATCACCGACGAGGGCGATGCGCACGCCAACATCGTCGAATTCCTGGCTGAACTCAAAGTGATTTAGGGCTCAAGGTGATTTGAGAATGACGCTTGCACAGATTCTGCTCTTCGCTGAAGGCGACGCTGACGGTGCCTCCGGCCTCACGCTGGAGCTGGCCACCAAGGCCCGGGCGCTGGCCGACACCGTGACCGCATTCGCCCCGGCACACGGAGAAGCCATGGCCGCCGAGCTCGGCGCTCACGGCGTGTCGACCGTGTATGCACTGGAAGGACTCGGCGACGGGCTGGTCGGTGTTCACGCTGCCGCAGCGCTGGCCGCCCATATCGAAGCCACCTCGCCCGATGCCGTGTTCTTCGGCCAGACCACCGATGGGCGCGACACCGCCGCCCGCTTGGCAGTGCTGGCGGACCGTCCGGTATCCACCAACAACGTCGGCGCCGAGGTCGTCGACGGGGGACTCGTCACCGAGGAGCCGATCTTCGGCGGGACGCAGAACATCTTCACCGCGTATCGGGCACCGGCACCGGCGCTCGCAATGTTCCGCCCGAAGAGCTTCGAGGCCGAGCCCAGCGGCGGCGGGGCTGCTGCGGTCGAGAGCGTGGCAGCCGTCGATCCTGGCGACGCGGGGCGTGCCACGGTGACTGGTCGCCATGCCGAGGAGCGTTCGGGCCCGCAGCTCGACGATGCCGCAGTGGTGGTGTCCGGCGGTCGAGGGCTGGGCCAACCCGAGGCGTACTCGATGGTCGACGAGCTGGCAGGCTTGCTGGGGGCCGCGTCTGGCGCATCGCGCGCCATCGTGGATGCCGGCTGGGTTCCCTATGCCAAGCAGGTGGGCCAGACCGGCAAGGTGGTGAAGCCCAGCGTTTACATCGCGTGCGGCATCTCCGGTGCCACCCAGCATCTGGTGGGCATGAAGGGCTCGAAGAACATCGTGGCCATCAACAAGGATCCCGAAGCACCGATCTTCGGCGTTGCCGACCTGGGCATCGTCGGCGACGTGCACAAGGTGATGCCAGCGCTGATCGAAGCGCTCAAGTCCCGCTAGTCCGCCCGCTGCGGAGGCGGCAGGATCCTCTGCTCCCGCGATCCGGCAGGTCGCAACGTCGCAGAGTCTCCTGCCGCCTCCGCAGCTATCGGATCTGCGAATCCCGCTCGTCAGACGAGCGGCTGTCGCATTCCCGCTCGTCAGACGAGCGGCCAGGGCCAGCGGCGGCCTCCGTCGTCATCGGGGAACTTGCCGAATTCGGCGAGCCATTCGGCGCGTTCAGCGAGCGCGCTGAGTTCGTCGGGCCGCAGCCATTGGGCGAGTGCGGCTGGCGGATCGGCGGCCGTTCCGATGGCGGTGCCGAGCTCGTCGTCGAACGGTTCGCCCCCGAAGTCCCAGATGACCGTGCGGAGCTTGAAGTCGCTGGCGAAGCAGAGGCCCTGGTCGATGCCGTAGATCGGTCCCCAACGCGACGCCAAGCAGTGGCCCGACTTGCGGTCGGTGTTGTTGGCGATGAGATCGAAGGCGCAGATTCGCCGCAGATCGCCATGGTGCCGGTCCTCAGCAACCAGCGTGAAGTAGTGCTCTTCGAAATTGGCATCGATGAACAGTTGAACCGACCCCACCCCGTACGGGCCTTCGCGCTCGACGGTCGGCGGGATGACGTGCCATCCCAACGCCTCCGACAGCTCGAATGCGGCGATCTCGCGCCGGTACAGGCCGGAGGGGAAGTCCCACAGCGGTCGCTCTCCCCGCTCAGGCTTGTAGATCGCGGCAGTCGGGGTGGTGGCGTGATCAATGCGCACCAGGAACGTGGCGTTGCTGCTGTATGGCATGCGTCCCAGGATCGAGATGTCGCCTTGGTGCAGCACTTCCACGGCAGCGGTGGTGGGCGCGTCCCAGATGACCGGCAGCTCGAGTTGCTCACCGTCGTCGCTGCGGGGCAGCACATGGTGCGGAGCCGGTTCGTTCATGCCGAACCGTCACGTCGCGGAGCCATCAGGTGCGGGGTGGACGATGCCCGTTGCGCATGCCGAAGTCGCGGCCTTCTTCGACGAGCAGCAGTGCCTGCTGAGCGAATCCGAGCGCCGTGGCGTAGTCGAGATGGATGCGGGCTCGACCGCCGGTGCGCTCCTCGTCGGGATCCGGAATCTCTGCTGCAGCGCCCGTGCCGTCGTCGGGGTCGTCGTCATCGTCGTCGATCTCGTCGGCGATGACCACGATCACCTTGCCCTCAGTGTCCATGCCGGTGGCGAGGCGGCCGACGGTCCACGCGGCGGTCACGGGTTCGACCAGCTCGCCGAAGGCCGCCGCGGGACCTTCGTAGCTCTCGCCCTCGAGCAGCTCGCTGAGCAGGTTCGCCAGCGCCCAGACCTGTCCCTTCTCCAGCTTCAGCGAGACGACGTGGCCTGCCTCGGTCGCCTGCAGGAAGAAGATCCGCTGGCCTGGCGGCCCGACGGTGCCCGCCACGAACGTGTCGGGATTGCGGA
Source organism: Candidatus Poriferisodalis sp. (assembly GCF_965208925.1). Taxonomy (GTDB): domain Bacteria; phylum Actinomycetota; class Acidimicrobiia; order Acidimicrobiales; family Poriferisodalaceae; genus Poriferisodalis. The sequence goes on from NZ_OZ242364.1 coordinate 1,831,699, forward strand.
GATCGAAATCGTCGGTCATGCCGGAGCCAATGCTGCGAGGTCGGACGTACTGTTGGTAGCCAGCACCATGGGGCCGTCAGCGGTGTACAGGATCGCAGTCACCGAGCAGGGCGACACCACGATCCGCTGGAAGAGATCCAGATGGGTGCCCATGGCGTCTGCCACCAGCGCTCGAATGGGATCGGCGTGGCTGACGGCGACAACGGTCGCGCCGCGATGGCGGGCCGCCAGCTCGCTCGCCGTCGCCGCTATGCGCGTTTGCATCTCACGGAACGTCTCGCCGTCGGGGAAACCGAAGCCGCTGGGGTAGCGCTGCACCTGCGACCACGCCGCCAGCTTGCGCAGCTGATTGAGCTTGCGGCCCGTCCAGCGGCCCATGTCTGCTTCGTTGAGTCCCTCGTGGGTGCGCACGCGGCGTCCCAGAGCCGCAGCAATCGGCGCAGCGGTCTCCTGGGCACGCTCCAGCGGGCTGGCATAGACAGCCGCCACCCGGCGCCCGCCCGCGGCGATGCGTTCCGCAGCACGCTGCGCCTGTTGCGTTCCGGCCTCCGAGAGGTGCACTCCGGGCCGCCGGCCGTACAGCTCGACGCCGGTGGTCGGCGTGAGTCCGTGCCGGACGAACAGCAGCAGTGTGGGTCGAGTTCGGTTCGGCACCGGGTCGAAGCTACTTGCCTGGCACACTCGCAGCGTGAGCGCCCCACCGAGCCTGCCCGGCGATGTCGCGAGCATCGCGGCCTTGCGCTCGCTCAACGACGAGGTCGCAGCATGCAGGCGCTGCGATCGGCTCGTGACATGGCGCGAGCAGACCGCTGCCGACAAGCGGGCTGCCTTCGCCGACGAGGACTACTGGGGCCGCGGCGTGCCCGGCTTCGGCGACCCTGCCGCCGCGGTCGTGCTCGTCGGCTTGGCGCCGGCGGCACATGGCGCGAACCGCACGGGCCGGATGTTCACCGGAGACCGCTCGGGCGATTTCTTCTACGCGGCCCTGCATCGCTGCGGCTTCGCCAACCAGCCGACTTCCGTGCACGCCGATGACGGGCTTGCGCTGCGCGACGCGTACATCACGGCGGCGGTGCGCTGCGCGCCGCCGGCCAACAAGCCCACCCCTGCTGAGCGGGACGCCTGCCGCCCTTTCCTCGAGCGCGAGCTAGCGCTGCTCCTCAACGCTCGCGTCGCAGTCGCACTCGGCGCGTTCGCCTACGGCGTGCTGTGCACGATCGGGGGCGTGCGGCCTCGACCCCGCTTCGGCCACGGTGCAATCGCAGAGGTGCCCAGCGCCGACGGGTCGGCCGAGCCTCCACCGCTCGGCGGCATCTCCCGCATCATCTGCTCGTTCCACCCCAGCCAGCAGAACACCTTCACTGGCCGCCTCACCGCCGACATGGCCGATACGGTGCTCCGCGATGCGCGCCGGCTGGCGAACCTCACGCCTGGCTGACACCATGCGGCCCCTGTTCGAGCGGGGTGCACGTCTGGTGGCCGCCCTGCTGGCATCGGCGGGCATCTTCGCGTGCTCCGTCACCGTGATCGACGTGGAGCCGGCAACCACCGGCTCGGGTCCCACAGATGCTGACGCGGGTTTCGACAACCCGGGCACGCTTGCCCGGCCGACCGTGCCCGGCACCGGCGCACCCGGGTTGCTCGCGATCGAGCCGCTGATCGCCTTCATGGATGCGTGTGTGGCCGACTCCGGTCTCGTCGGGCCCTGCCACTGCGCGGCAGATCGCATCGAAGGCAGCCTGACCGTCATCGATCTCGAGGTGTTCGAGGACCGCATGTCGGGTGCGCTGGAGTTCTCTCCTGAACTGGCCGGAGCCCTGGTGGACTGCCGTGAGGCTGCGCCGCCGCCCGCATGGTCCGATGCCCAACAGCAGACGTATCTGAACGCGTGCTCGGTCGGCTCAGACCGATTGAGGAGCTTGTGCGCCTGCTCGCTGGCTCGGGCTCAGGAGGTCATCCCGGCTCACCGGCTGGACGACTTCCTCGCAAGCAACGAGATCCAGCCCGGCATCGTCGACTTCATGAATCTCTGCCTGTAGCCCCTATTTCTTGGTGGGCTCAGGCAGCAGCGCCGGCTTCTCCCATGCGAATTTCGGCCAGCGCACACGCGACTTCTCGCTGAGCTTGTGCATGAGCGCGATGGCACCCGGGTCCTCGTCGCCGGGACGCCCGATCAGCGAGCCGTCTGCGAGCATCTTCATGATGATCTCGCGGCCGATGTCGGTCCGGACGATGGTGAGGGTCCAGTCGCTGTACTTGCCGATGCCACCGGTGGAGATGTCGGCGTGCTCGGCGGCGAAGTCGGGGCAGTGGTTGCAGCCCTCGCGTGTCCACGCGTGGCATTCCTTGAGGTTGATCTCGTAGTAACCGCCGTCGTGGGTCCAGATCTGGAAGACGCCCTTGATGTTGGTCTTGCGGATGCGGTGGCGGTCGAGCCCGTACTTCTGCTCGAACAGCTCCTCGAAGATGGCCTCGTCGAACGACTTCGAGCACAGCAGGCCGATGTTCAGCACGAAGCGGTTGCCGACCTTGCCGACCTTGCGCGACTTGGCCACCGGCACGATGGAGCTCTGGCAGCTCATGCCGACCAGTGCGATCTTCTGCGCCCCGGCCTCCATCGCCTCGTCGTAGGCGAGCGTGTTGGCCGAGTACGTGTAACGGCTGCCCGCCCCGCGCAGCACGTCGTCGCGGTTGAAGGCCACGCCCGGCGAGGCGGTCCACTGGTTGCCCTCGCCCTCGCCGACATAGGACGTCAGCGCGGCGTCGATATAGCCATGATCGAGCGCCCAGATGAGGATCGCCGACACCAGCCCGCCGTCCTGGCCGATCTCGTGGACGAAATCGTCGGACGCCCTGGTCAGGATGATGTCCTTGAACACGCCCGACGGCTCATCCGCGGTGCGGTGGCGCCCGAACATGAAGTCGTCGGCCTCGTCCTCCCAGGTGCGAAAGCGGGGGCACGCACGGGTGCAGCTGGTGCAGCCCTTCTGGCCATGGCCGCAGTCTTCGAGCCCCAGTTCCTCTTCGAGGTGGAATGGCGTAAACCCGCCCTGCACATGCTCGTAGCCGATGACGTCGTGCGGGCAGGAGATCACGCAGCCGGCGCATCCGGTGCACAGCCCGGTGGTGATGACCTCGTCGTACAGTTCCTTCCACTGGAAGGTCCAGCGCTGCGGCGCCCCGTTGGATGCGGGAGGGGCCTCGGTCGTTTCCCCAGTCATTGCCATGTCGCCAGACTACGGCAGGCGTCTCGGCAACGAACAGCGACGGCCTCGCAAGGCGACACGATCGGTCTGCGCCGCTGAACGCTGAAACCGCTGCTCAGGGCTCTAGGGTGGCGCGCCGTGACAGAGGCTGAACTGCTGGAGCTGCTTGAGCAGGGACGGGTGGCAACCCTCGCGACGATCCGGTCCGACGGGCGCGTCGACCTGGTGCCATGCACCTATGCCTTCGAGGACGACGTCGTGGTGACAGCAGTCGATCACAAGCCCAAGACGACCATGGATCTCAAGCGGCTCGACAACGTCCGGCGCTTTCCCGAGGTCACGATGCTGATCGAGCACTACGACGACGAGAATTGGGAGCGCCTGTGGTGGGTGCGCTTGCGGGGCCGGGCCGTTGTGCATACCGAAGGCGCCCAGCACCGAAATGCAATCGAGCTGTTGTGCAAGCGGTACCCGCAGTACGCCGCCGAGCCGCCGGTCGGCGCCGCCATCGTCATTCAGCGCACTGAACTGACCGGCTGGTCCGCCACCGGCTGAGCGCCCTCGGCCGGCGTGGTGCCGGCGCAGTGCCCTCGGCCGGCGTGGTGCCGGCGCAGCGCCCTCGGCCGGCATGGCGCCGGCGCAGCGCCCTCGGCAGGATTCGAACCTGCGCACATGGCTCCGGAGGCCACTGCTCTATCCCCTGAGCTACGAGGGCTGGAGGTCCAGCTGGCATCGATTCCCGGACCCGATGCCCGGTCAAGCTATCGACGGTCGTCGGGGATCACCGCGTGCTGAGAATGAGCTCTGAGGTTCCGCCCCCACAGGGGTAGCGTCGCTTCGGTGATGGAAGCTGCGCTGACGCGTGCGATTTCGGGTGCTCTTGCGCGAACCGGCGTCGACGTTGACCCGTCGCGTATCGGCCTCGAACGCCCGGCTCGCACCGATCACGGCGACTGGTCGACCAACGCTGCCTTGGTGCACGCAAAGGGCGCGGGGCTGGCGCCTCGCGACCTGGCACAGCAACTTGCCACGGAGCTCGACGGCGCCGGATTGCCGCATCTCGAACGAACCGAGGTGGCGGGGCCCGGCTTCGTGAACCTGCACCTGTCGCCGACCTGGCTGCACGAGGTGGCCGAAACGGTGCTGCGCCTCGGTGCCGGGTCCTACGCACGCCATGACCTGGGTGCCGGTCAGACCGTGAACCTCGAGTTCGTGTCGGCCAACCCCACCGGGCCGCTGCATGCGGGCGGGGGTCGTTGGGGGGCATTCGGCGACAGCCTGGCCCGTCTCTTCCGCCGATGCGGCTATGAGACGCACACGGAGTACTACGTCAATGACCGCGGCACGCAGATGGAGCTGTTCGGGCGATCCCTTGCCGCTCGGCTGGCAGGCGAACCGGTGCCCGATGACGGCTACCACGGCGAGTATGTCGCCGAGTGGGCGAGCGAGCTCGCGGCGGAGTTGGCAGCCGGTGCTTCATCGGGTGACGCCGACCTACGGGCAGCACTCGACGCACTGGGCGGCTGGGCCTACGCGGCATCGTGGGGACGTGCACGGGCGCTGCGCGATGTGAGCGAGGCGCTCGAAGCGATGAACGTCTGCTTCGACCACTGGCAGAGCGAGAACGAGCTGGTGACGTCCGGCGCTATGGACGACGTCATCGGGCGGCTGAGCGATGCGGGCTGGACATACACCGACGACGGAGCTGAATGGCTTTCGACCAGCCGGTTCGAAGACGCCAAGGACCGCGTGCTGCGGCGGAGCGACGGCGAGCCCACGTACTTCGTGCCTGACATCGCCTACCACCACGCCAAGTTCGGCCGCGGTGATCGCGTGATCGACGTGCTGGGCGCCGACCACCACGGCTACGTGCCGCGCATCGCCGCAGCCATGCAAATGCTCGGGCATCCCGCCGAGTCCTACGAGGCCATCGTCGGCCAGAACGTGACGCTGATGCGTGACGGCAAGGTCATCGAGCTGTCCAAGCGCACTGGCACCATGGTGGAGGTGCGCGAGCTCATCGACACGGTGGGTCCCGACGTGGCGCGTTTCGCATTCCTGCTGCAGTCGATCGACTCGCGCCAGACCATCGATATCGACCTGCTGTCAGCTCAGGCTGCAGAGAATCCCGTCTTCTATGTGCAGTACGCGCACGCTCGGATCGCCTCGGTTGCCAGACGCGCCGAATCGACTGGGATCGAACCCGTGCCGCCCGCGGGCACCGACCTGGGACCGCTGGTCGGCGAGCGAGAAGTGGCGCTGCTGCGTGCACTCGAGGTGCTGCCGTCGGTGGTCGAGGTAGCGCTGCGCGAGCGGGCGCCTCACAAGGTGACGACATGGGTGCGTGACCTTGCAGCCGCTTTCCACGGCTTCTACCACGACTGCCCGATCCTGCACAGCGACAATCCGCCGGAGGTGCGTGACGCCCGGCTGTGCCTGACCGAGGGCACGCGCATCGGCTTGGCGATCGGCCTCGACCTGCTCGGCGTGGCTGCGCCCGAGGCAATGTGAGCGCATCGAGGATCCGGTGAATCGAGGATGCGGTCATGAACGCTGAAGTGTCCGAAGCGGCACCTTCTGGCACTGGGGCAAGCGTTGACGATCCCAGCGGCCCGATCCCATTCCGGCTGCTGCCCGCTACCGCCGAAGTATCCGATGAGGGGCACCTGCGCATCGGCGGCTGCGACCTCGTCGATGTGGCGGCAGAGTTCGGCACGCCGCTGTTCGTCTATGACGAGGCACACCTGCGCGCCCGCTGCCGGGAGGCAGCCGCAGCGTTCGAGGGGGGAGCGGCCTACGCCGCCAAGGCGTTCTTGTGTGCGGCAATGGCGCGCCTCGCGATCTCCGAGGGCATGGACATCGACGTGTCGAGCGGCGGCGAACTGCAGACGGTGCTGCGAGCCTTCGACGGAGACGCCGCCGACGAGGTCGCGCAGCGCGTTGTGCTGCACGGCAACAACAAGTCGTTCGCCGAGCTGGCAGCGGCCCGCGAGGCCGGCGTCGGCCGCATCGTCGTCGATTCGTTCGAAGAGCTGGATCGCCTCGACGAGCTGCATCGCGTCGACGGCCGGGTGCCTCGAGTGCTGTTGCGCGTGACACCTGGCGTGCGGGCAGAGACGCATGAGTACATCTCCACCGGACAGGCCGACTCGAAGTTCGGGTTCGGCATCGGCACCGGCGCCGCGATGGCAGCGGTCGAGCGTGCATCGGCTGCCGTGGGTATCGAGCTGGCTGGTGTTCACTGCCACATCGGGAGCCAGGTCTTCCGGACCGAGAGCTTGGCCAAGGCGCTGGAGGCAGTGACCGACTTCGCCGCGCCCCTGTTCGGTGACGGCGGGCCGGCGGCCGGCTGCTTGGAGGAGCTGTCCATCGGCGGCGGGCTGGGCGTTGCCTACGTGGAATCCGAGCATGCGCCGACGATCACCGAGTGGGGGACGGCGCTGAGCGATCGCTGGCGCACGCTGAGCGACCGTCACGGTTTGCAAGCCCGCCTGGTGGCCGAGCCCGGGCGAGCAATCGTTGCTGGGGCCGCAGTGACGCTCTACACGGTGGGCAGCGTCAAGGAGATTCCGGGCGTTCGGACGTACGTCGCGGTCGACGGCGGCTACGGAGACAACCCGCGCCCGATGCTCTATGGCAGCGACTACACCGCGTTCATGCCCGCCCGGGTGACCGAGCCGCGGCCCAGCCGGGTCAGGCTGGTGGGCAAGCACTGCGAATCGGGTGACGTGATCGTGCGGTCAGCGCCTGTCCCCGACGGTGTCGCAGCGGGCGACTTGGTGGCCACGCCGGTCACCGGTGCCTACGGCTACTCGATGGGTGCTCCGTACAACCGCATCGGCCGGCCGGCTGTGGCGTTCGTGTCCGATGGCGAGGCCCGTCTTGTGATCCGGCGCGAGACCGTCGACGACATGCTCGCACTCGACGTCCTGTGAGACCCGCTGGTCGCCGCGCCACGTCGTCGGGAGGAGCGTCGGCAATAAAGGCTGCGGGGGCGCCGGTGTGCTGGCGGTACCGTTTCGGCCGTGTCTGAAGCTGCCGTCGAGCCAGCGCCGTCCTCCGCCGCGCAAGCGGGCGACCTGCGCCCTCTGCGCGTCGGCATCTTGGGCTGTGGAAATGTCGGCGCCGCGCTCGTTGCGATCCTGCGGCGAGACGCGGCGCACTTGTCGGGCCGCACCGCGCTGGACTTCGAAGTCGCCCGTGTCGCGGTCCGCAATCTCAGTGCTGAGAGAGCGGTGGAGCTGCCTCCGGGCGTGCTGACTCGCGACAGCGAGTCGCTGGTGGTGGCCGACGATGTGGACGTGGTCGTGGAGGCGATGGGCGGCATCGAGCCGGCCCGTCACCTGGTCGCTGCTGCGCTTGGTGCCGGCAAGCCGGTCGTGACTGCCAACAAGGAGCTCATCGCCAACGTCGGCGAGGAGCTGTTCGCATTGGCCGCTGCAAACGGCGTGGACCTGGCGTTCGAGGCGGCTGTCGCCGGCGGCATCCCCCTCATCGGCGTGCTGCGCAACTCGCTCATCGGAGAACGCATCAGCCGCGTGATGGGCATCGTGAACGGCACGACGAACTACATCCTCACCCGCATGACCGAGGACGGGGCCGACTACGCGGATGTGCTGGGCGAGGCACAGCGCCTGGGCTATGCCGAGGCCGATCCGACGGCTGACGTGGAGGGCTTCGACGCGGGCGCCAAGGCGGCGATTCTGGCCATGACAGCGTTCGGCGCAAAGGTGGTGGCTGGCGACGTCCACCAGGAGGGCATCAGCGGCATCGGCAAGGGTGACATCGCCGCAGCCGCCCGGATGGGTCACGTCATCAAGCTGCTTGCGGTGGCCGAGCGTCAGAACGGCGAGATCGCCGTGCGGGTGCACCCGGCGATGGTGCCGATCGACCACCCGCTGGCCTCGGTGCGCGATGCCTTCAACGCGGTGTTCCTGGAGGGCGAGGCGGTCGAGGATCTGATGCTGTACGGGCGCGGCGCAGGCGGGTTCCCGACGGCCAGCGCCATGCTGGGCGACCTCATCACCGTGTCGCAGAACCTTCGCCGGGGCGTGTGCGACGGGTTCGGCCCGTTGACCGCAGCGCGCCTGCGCCCCATTGACGAGACCTACACCGCCTACCACCTGCAATTCGATGTCACTGACAAGCCCGGCGTGCTCGCCGCGGTGGCCGGCGTGTTCGGCGAGCACGGTGTGTCGATCCGTTCGGTTGAGCAGACCACCCGGGCCGGAGCAGCCGACGACATCGCTCATCTGGAATTCATCACGCATCGCGCCCGCGAGGCCGACGTGGCCTCCACGCTGCGGGATGTGCGCGAACTCGACGCGGCGAGGCGCATCGGCAACGCGATCCGCGTGATCGGCGAATAGCGGCCGGGATCGGCCGAGGTCACCGTGCGCTATGTGAGCACCCGGGGCGACGCCCCGGTCTTGGACTTCGGCGATGTGCTGCTCGAAGGCTTGGCCGCTGACGGCGGGCTGTATGTGCCTCGCGAATTCCCAGCGCTCAGCGTGAGCGATCTGCGGGATTTTGCCGGGCTTGAGTACCACGAGGTGGCGACGCGGGTGCTGGCGCCGTTCGTGGCGCCTTCACTGAGCGTCGACGGTTTGGCGCCGCTGGTGCAGGACGCCTATGCCACGTTCACCCACTCCGATGTCGTTCCTCTCAGCGCGCTGGCGGCCGGCGAGCACCTGGTCGAGCTGTTCTGGGGGCCGACGCTGTCGTTCAAGGACGTGGCGCTGCAGCTGTTGGGGAGGCTGTTCGAGCACGAGCTGGCCCGGCGCGGCAGCTTCATGACCGTCGTGGGTGCCACCTCGGGAGACACCGGGTCTGCCGCCATCGAAGCGTGCCGGGACCGGGCGGGCATCGAGCTGGTGATGCTGCATCCTGCCGGCCGGGTCACCGAGATCCAGCGACGCCAGATGACCACGGTGGACAGCCCGAACATCCACAACGTGGCCATCGACGGCACGTTTGACGATTGCCAGGACTTGGTGAAGGCGCTGTTTGCCGATCGGCCGTTTCGCGAGCGGATGAGGCTGGGTGCGGTGAACAGCATCAACTGGGCGCGCGTCGCGGCGCAGACCGTCTACTACGTGACGACGGCAGTACGGCTGGGCGCTCCCGAACGGGCCGTCTCGTTCTGCGTGCCGACCGGCAACTTCGGCAATGTGCTCGCAGGCGATGTGGCCCGGCGCATGGGCGTGCCCATCGATCGGCTCGTGATCGCCACGAACCACAACGACATCCTGACTCGCACCCACCGCACCGGAGAGATGTCCATCAACGAGGTCCGTCCTTCCACCAGCCCTGCGATGGACATCCAGGTCTCGAGCAACTTCGAGCGGCTGCTGTTCGAGCTGAATGGCCGCCGAGGCGCCCCGCTGGCTGCCGACATGGCCCGCTTCCGGACCGAGGAATCGCTAGCACTGGCATCGGAGGTGCTGGCAAGACTGCGTGCAGGCTTCGATGCCGGCTCGGCGACGGAGGAAGAGGTCGCCGCCACCGTCGCATCAGTGAATGAAGCCAGCAGTCGCCTTGTCGACCCCCACACGGCGGTAGCACTGACCGTCGCGCGCCGAGATGCTCCCGTCGGCGGCTGGACCACGCCCATTGCCGTGATGTCCACCGCGCATCCCGCCAAGTTCGGCGAAGCAGTGCTTGAGGCCACCGGTATCGAACCGGAGCTGCCGCCGACTCTTGCCGGCCTGGCCGATCGTGACGAGCACCTCACCTCGCTCCCAAACGACCTCGTCACCCTGCGCGACTTCGTCACCGCCCGCTGCAGCCGCTGACTGCGTGCCGTGGCACACGCGCAGGCTCGGCAACAGTCGTGGCCGTTACTCTGCTTTGGCGCGCTCGGGAGGTGTTAGCGCCTGAAGATCGCCGCTGTCGCGCATGATGAAAACGCGCGAACTCGCAGAAGGGAAGTGCGATGCGAGGGCTCGGTATCGTTTGCGGAGCGCTGCTCGTGGCCCTCGGCGTGCTGATGCCCGTGGCGTCGGGTGCCCAATCCGATACTTCAGCAGCGCCCACATCCCCAGATCCAGCAGCGCCATCCACTCCTGTGAAGCGCTGTCCGGGTGGCCAGCATCAGCACACGTACACCGGCGGGAGTTGGTGTCATAACGATCACGTCCCCGCCAACGGCGACTGTCGTGTTCACCGGCCCGATGGCACCCATCAGAGCGGACGCCACGTGCACATCTACACGGGCAGCGCATGGTGTCACGACGACCACACGCTCGAGAATGACGATTGCCGCACGCACCGGCCAAACGGCACTCACGCGCCCAATCCCTGCAGACGAGACCCTGCCACGGCCAAGTACATCATGCTCGCACCCGGCGTCGATCATGTTTGCGGCCTGCAGGTGGAGGGCACGATCGGCTGTTGGGGCTCGGGCGATGCCGGTCAGACCGACTGGCCGCTTGGCACGTTCCGCACCATCGCATCAGGGGGCGACTTCAGCTGCGGGGTGCGCACGAACGGCACCTTGGATTGCTGGGGCTGGAACGACTCGGGCCGAACCGACGCGCCCGATGGCGTGTTCGCCGATGTGTCAGTCGGGCCGTCGCATGCGTGCGGTCTGAGAGTTGACGGCACTGTCACCTGCTGGGGCGACAACTCCAACGGAGAGGCAGATGCCCCAGCGGGTCAGTTCTCGGCGGTCGAGGCCGCTTGGAACGCAACATGCGGCCTCACTGTCGACGGCCAGGTTGAATGCTGGGGAGGCAACTTCATTGGCCGGCGTGGAGCTCCGCGCGGACCGTTCGCCGATGTGTCCGTCAGCACCGATGGCGGCATGGTCTGCGGCGTTCGGGAGGAGGGAACCGTCTCTTGCTGGGGCCGTGACTATGCGCCTGTCTCTCGCGCGCCGTCCGGGGAGTTCTCCGCAGTTGCGGCGGCGGGCTTTCATGCGTGCGGAATCCGTGCGAACGGAACGGCCGTCTGCTGGGGCAAGGACGATCTCGGACAGTCTTCAGCGCCGTCGGGACGCTTCAAGGAGATCGCGGTCGGACATGATCACTCTTGCGCTGTACGTGTCAATGGGACGGTGGCCTGCTGGGGGCAGTTGAAGGAGTCCCAGGCTCAGCCGCCCTCCGGTCGATTCACCCAGATAGCGGCCCAGTGGGAGCAGACCTGCGGTATTCGCACCGACGGCACTGCGGTGTGCTGGGGAGCGGGATACGACGGCCGCGATGTCGCTCCCGCAGGCAAATTCGCCTCGATCGGCACAGGTGACTGGCACGCGTGCGGCGTTCGCGGCGACGGCGCAGTCGAGTGCTGGGGTTGGAACTTCGCTGGGCAAACAGACGCAGCCGAAGGCCGTTTCATATCCGTCAGCGGCGGCAGCTATCACACGTGTGCATTGTCGATCGATGGACTTCCCTTCTGCTGGGGAGACTTCACCAATCAAGAAGTCGGCGGCTTCTACAGCCCGCAGGAGTCATTCAGCTTCCTGGACTCCGGAGGCGGACGAGCATGCGGTCTGCGGGACAACGGCACCATCGCCTGCTGGAGTGCGCACGGTCTGGTGGAAACACCAGCGCAGAGCTTCATGTCGATCTCGGTCGGTGTGGGCCATGCCTGCGGGGTGCTGACCAACCGCGAGATCGAGTGCTGGGATTTCAACGACCGCGGCCAAGCCGATCCGCCGCCGGGGAACTTCCTGTCTGTGTCAGCCGGCGAGGGCCTCACATGCGGACTACGCACCGATAAGACGGTGGCTTGCTGGGGTTGGAACCAATGGGGGCAAGCAGATGCGCCCCGTGGCCCGTTCTCACGAGTCGACGCCGGGGCGTGGCATGCCTGCGGCCTGCGCCCAGACGGGAACATCGAGTGCTGGGGCCACAACCGCAACGGCGAGACCGATGCGCCGAAGGGAACTTTCGTCGATCTCGTGGTTGGTCGCAATTTTGGATGTGCGCTGCGTTCGAACGGCACGGCCAAGTGTTGGGGTAACGCAGGGCGAGGACGATTTGCGCCGAACCATGACGAAGAAGCCGTGCTGGAGCCGGCCGCTCGCTCTCTCGCCCAAGTCGTTGTCAGTCGACGTCACGCTTGTTGGCTCGACAGCGACGGACCGATGACCTGCCTAGGCAGTGTCGGGCACAAGCCGCCGTCAGGGCAATTCGAGACGCTTGCAATCGGCGACACGTTCACGTGCGGCCTGCGAGTGACCGGCATCTTGAGTTGCACAGGCAATCTCGAAGAGGCAATCCGGAGCGTTGGCGAACACCGATACAGATCCGTCTCGGCGGAGGGACACCTGCTCTGCGCACTCGGATTCGACCAGGAAGTGGATTGTTGGACCGACGGCGACGGCGGTTCCCGCCTCGCGGTGCCAGCCGGCCAGTTCTTCTTCCTGACTGTCGGATCCCGCTCAGCGTGCGGGATACGCGCAGAAGGCTCGGTCGAGTGTTGGGAATCTGCGAATTCCGGCGATGAGCTCCATCAGTTCAATCCGCCGGCCGGGCCGTTCGAGACGGTGCTCATCGGACCGGACGGACACATGGCGTGCGGCATTCGCCAAAATCAAACCGTCGCATGTTGGGGCAAAGACCGCTTCAACCGACTCAGTGTTCCGAATGGTCGATACACGCAAATCACGATGGGTCAAACGCACGTATGCGCGTTGACCACCTCTGGCACCGCTGAATGCTGGGGCAACGGCACTTTCAGCGTGGAGCGTCCGCCGCCTCACCGCTTCGTCGAAATCGCTGCGGGCGACCGGCACACCTGCGGACTGCGACCGGACGGAACCGTGACCTGCTGGGGCAGCAACAACCATGGCCAGAAGAAAGCTCCGTCGGGCGGCTTCGTCGCCATCGCGGCCAGTCGCGATTGCACCTGCGCACTGCGGGAGGACAGGACAGCCGCATGCTGGGGAAGGAAGCTCGTTTGAGAGAGCTATCAGTAGCAGTCGAAGGTGAGCGGCGGTAGCGTCGGCGCCGATCGACGGTTCCCCAGTGCAGAGCGTGCTCAGCGCAGGGCTCGCTCGGGTGTCATGGGACCGGATCGCTGGGTCGGGCGACAAGGCCTGTCACAGAAAACACAGACTCCCTTCGCTCACCCGCTGGGCGCAGCGAGAGCAGGCTGGAGCTTGCGAGGTAGCCATGTCAGACATGCCGGATCGTGCCTTGCTGGAATCCAAGGAGCGAGACGAGCTGCTGCAGATCGCCGCAGCCCTCGGCGTCGAGGTCGCACCCCGCGCCCGCAAGAACACCATCATCGGCGCGATCTTGGCCCCCGCGGGCGAGGCGGGCACCGGCGAGGCAGGGAGCGACGGCTCTGCAGACGCCGGGGCCGCGTCTGAGTCTCCGGCGGTCACCAAGCGCACGCGTACGCCTGCGCCGCCGGCCGATGCCGCCCCTGCTACCGGTGCCGACGCCTCAGCAGAACAGCCGGCTGCGGCGAGTGACCCGGCTGCGTCAACCGAGGGTGCCCCCGAAGCGGAAGCGGAAGCTGGCGATGCGGCCGACTCCGGGGCGGCGACGCCCGATGTGCCGGTGGCCGAGGAAGGCAACCGACGGAGCCGCCGACGTGGTCGAGGGCGCGACGACGCGCAGATTGTCGGCGAGACGGTTCACTGCGACGGCCTACTCGACCTGCGCGACGAGGGCTACGGCTTCCTCCGCACGAACGGTCCGCTGCCGTCGGCCGACGATGTCTACGTCGCAGCGCGCCAGGTGCGCCAGTACGACCTGCGCCGCGGCGACCGGATCACCGGTGTCAGCCGCCCGGCCGCCCGCAGCGAGCGCAACCCTGCGTTGCTGCGCCTCGACACGCTGAATGGCGAACCACCGCCCGAGCAGCCCGACCGACCGCTGTTCGACGACCTCACGCCGGTGCTGCCCACCGACGCATTGCCGCTCGCCGGCGAGCAGGGCACTGGTGCCCTTGCAGCCATCGACCGTCTCTCGTTGATCGGGCTGGGATCCCGCGGCCTGCTGACCGCGTGCGGCACGCGATCGGCATCACCGCTGATCGCGTCCATGGCTGCCGCGATCGGCGATCAGCATCCAGACATTCACCTGATCGTTTTGCTCATCGCCGAGCGGCCCGAAGACGTCACCGACATGACCCGCCGGCTCGAGACATCCGGCGAGGTCCTGGCATCGACCTTCGATCGGCCTCCCGAGGAGCACCTTGCGGTGGCCGAGCTCACGCTCGAGCGCACGAAGCGCATGGCAGAAACCGGTGCCGATGTGGTCATTCTCTTCGATGGCTTGACGCGGCTTGCACGTGCTTACGCGGCCGGCGGCAACGGGAGACACCAGCCGGCTGACCCCGTGGGTGCGGCCATCACCTCGACGCTGAGGTTCTTCGGCGGTGCCCGCAACCTGGAAGACGCGGGTTCCATCACGATGGTGGCGACGGCACGTACCTCGACGGGGAATCAGGTCGATGACCTTGTGGCGGCACGTCTGCGCGAGGCAGCGAATCTGGAAATGGCGCTTGGCGAGGGCCTGCCCGGCACCGCTGAGTTGGACGCCGGCGATGTCTCCCTCGACAGCGACAGCAGCTTCAGCCTCGGCGACCACCGCTGATCAACTCGTCGCGACGGCACAGAATCCTTAGGCTGATGAGCCCAGAGCTTCCAATTCAGGAAACACGATGAAGAGCGACATCCATCCGAACTACCGGCCCGTGGTCTTCCGGGATGCCAGCGCCGACTTTGCCTTCCTGACGCAGTCCACGATCGAGACCAGCGACACGATCGAATGGACAGACGGCAACACGTACCCGCTGGCCAATGTTGAACTGTCCAGCGCCAGCCATCCCTTCTTCACCGGCCAGATGAAGATCGTGGACACGGCGGGCCGGGTGGAACGCTTCGAACGCCGCTACGGCCAGCGCAAGCGGCGGAGCTGACCACGTCGGAGCACGGCGTGGCCCTAGGGCGCGGCGAGCATCCTGCGCGAGCAGGCGCCGTCACATGGCAACTCGTGTCCGGCGGCAACCGCTATGACGCTTGACGCTGATCGCATCCGAACACTCCACGCCGCAAAGCTGCGAGCCTTGGCGAGTTCGGCACTCGGCGCGGATATCACCGACGTCTCAGGTACAGATGACGGCGCACTGGCCGTTGTCGCCGAGCCTCGCCCCGCGGTGGTGTGTCTTGCCCAGGAGCGAGCCGAGCGGGCGCTGGGCGGAGCATTGGCGCTGGCCGAGCGCACCGGTCGCGATGACGTGCACGTCTTTGCCGACGATCACAGCGGTGTGCTCGCTCGACGTGCGGCCTGCTTCAAGCCGACGCCCACGGTCTGGGGCATCGAAGGCGCGAGCGCGACGGCCGCAGAACCGGCGCCGCGCCCGGTCGAACCCGCGCCGCCGCGTGTGCCCGAATTGGTTGCGCTGCTGGGCAGTGCCGGAGTCGAGGTGGTCGTGGAACACGGCGTGATCACCGGCGAGGTGGAGGGTCTCGAGGTAGCCCGCATCGTCGCAGCAGCGCCTGTCGGCGCGGAAGCGGGACACAGCGACGAAGGCGATTCCGACGGTGCCTCCGACAGGTGGCAGATCGAGGTAGGCATGGGCGCCCACGATCGCGAGGCGTTCTCCCTGCTGCACGCCGATGAGCCGACGCCTGAAGCCATCCGCCGCGTGGCCGAAGTGGTGCGTACACACCGCTCACCAGGCGCATCACCGCATCCGCTCAACCGGATGGGTGCGGCTCGCTGGCTGCGCTCGCTGCTCATCCGCCAGCCAGAACTTGTCGACGCGGGCCGCTTGCGAGCCGCCTCGCCGCCAGTGCCCCGAGGCGGTCCGAAGGACCCGGCCCCGGCGGTGGCGTACGGCCTGACACCCGACGGCCGCCGTCTGATCGTGGTGGTCTGCGTCGGCATCGACCTCGACGTAGTGCCCTTCGCAGCAGACGCGCGGCTGTTCCTCGATCCCGACGCCGAATTGACCATTGCGCTGCCCCGACGCGACGCACATGACGTCATCAGGGCCATGGCTGCAAGGCTGGACAGTCCTGCCCGGATCGTCGAGATCGACGACGAATGGCGCACGCTGTCCACCGCGGGCGCCTGATCCGGCCTGAAACCCCCCAGTTAGCCTGAACGCGTGTCGGGCGCCTTGGAATCCCTGCGGCTTGACGCGCTGGAAGCCGAACGAGCCGAACTCGAACGGAAGCTCGGCGAGGGCGCCGCTTGGGGCGACCGCGCCCAGTTCGCGGAGCTCGGTCGGCGGCTCGCGCGCATCGGCCAGATCATCGACATGGCTCACGAGGCCCAGCAAGCACAGGCTGATGCGGCGGCCGCCAAGGATCTCCTCGACGCCAGCGATGGCGACGACGCCGCCGAGGCCGCGGAGATGCTGGAGGCAGCGACCGCGCTGGCAGCAGAACTCGACGAGCGATTGAAGGTTCTGCTGCTGCCGCAGGATCCGAACGATGAGCGCGATGTCATCGTGGAGATCCAGGGGGCCGAGGGCGGCGAGGAAGCCAACATCTGGGCGCGCGATCTCTTCGAGATGTACCGGGCCTACGCGTCGGCGCACTCCGGCTGGTCACTTGAGCTGCTCGGCAGCCAGGACAGCGACATGGGTGGGTTCACGAACGTGACCTTCGCCGTGCGCGGCCCGAATGTGTGGCGGCTGCTGAAGCACGAGGGCGGACCGCACCGGGTGCAACGCGTGCCGGTCACCGAGTCACAAGGCCGCGTCCACACGTCGTCGGCGACGGTGAGCGTGCTGCCCGAAGCCGAGGAGGTCGACATCGAGATCGATCCCAACGACCTCGTCGTCGACACCTTTCGCTCATCAGGACCCGGCGGCCAGTCGGTCAACACGACCGACTCCGCGGTACGGATCACCCATCAGCCCACCGGGGTCGTGGTGTCGATGCAGGACGAGAAGAGCCAGCTGCAGAATCGCGCAAAGGCGATGCGGGTGCTGCGAGCGCGGCTCCTGCAACTGCAGCAGGAAGCGCACGCCGCCGAGGTAGCGGCCCACAAGCGAGACCAGGTCCGTGGCGGCGGTCGGTCCGAGAAGATCCGCACCTACAACTTCAAGGAGAACCGGGTCACCGACCATCGCGTCGGGCTCACGATCTACAAGCTCGATCGAGTGCTCGCCGGCGAGTTGGACGAGATCATCGACGCCCTCGCGAGCGCGGAGCGGGCCGAGCAGCTCGCCGCTGCGGTCGCTGACGGCGGCGAGTGAGCCGGCCGAAGCCGGCAGCGGGCTCGACGATGTCCTCCAAGGACGGGCTGACCCTGGGCGACCTGTACCGGGGGCTGCGCGAGCAGTTCGCAGCAGCCGGCGTGCCCGAACCCGAAGTGAGCGCGCGCCGCATCGCGGCCGAGTCCAGCGGCACCGGCGCCGCCGAGGTTGCACTGACGCCCCAGATGCCGATGACCGTGCGGATGGTGGCGCACGCCGACGCCATGGCTGCCCGTCGGGTGGCGGGCGAACCGCTGCAATACGTGCTGGGCAGCTGGGGATTCCGAACGCTCGACCTGGCGACTGATCGGCGAGCGCTCATCCCTCGCCCCGAGACCGAGATGGTTGCGGGCATCGCCATCGACTGGCTCAACGGCATTGCCGGGCGCCGGCATCCCGCCGTACTGAACGTGGCAGATCTCGGCACGGGCTGCGGCGCGATCGCCTTGTCAATAGCGCACGAGGTTCCCGACGCCCGGGTGTTTGCCACCGACAGCTCCAGCGAGGCGCTCGCCCTGGCCGCGGCCAATCTGGCCGGCCTGGGCAGCGCGGCGACTCGCGTCTCCCTGCACCAGGGGGACTGGTTCGAAGCCTTGGCTGGCGTTCAGGATCCGCGCACGGACGGCCTCGTCGCAGAACCTCTGCGCGGGCAGCTCGATCTCGTGGTGTCCAACCCGCCGTACGTGGCCGACGGCGACGTGCTGGCTCCTGAGATCGACGACTGGGAACCGCACGAGGCGTTGTATGCCGGGCCTGACGGGCTGAGCGCGCTCCGCACCTTGGTCCGAGATGCCCGCGGCTGGCTGGCGCCAGGCGGTCGGCTGGTGCTGGAGCTCGGGGCGACGCAGGCGCAGGCGGCCACCGCCATGGCCGTCGCCCGCGGCTACGAAGACGTGCGCGTCGAGCGTGACTTGGCCGGCTCCGATCGAGCGCTGGTTGCGTCGCGCCCGCGTGCCGAGCCCGATGCGCTCGAGCTGAGCACCGCCGTCGAATGGCTGTGCGAGGGCGGGTATGTGGTCGCGCCCACCGACACCCTCTGCGGGGTCATGGCTCGTTATGCCGACACCGAAGCCGTGGCCCGGGTGTGCGAAGCCAAGGAACGTCCTCGTACGGAGCCGATGCCGATCTTGGTCTCGGGGCTGGCGCAGGCCGATGAGCTGGTCGAGCTGAGCCCGGCCGCCCGCGCGCTGGCCCAGCAGCACTGGCCCGGCGGCCTGACGCTCGTCGCGAAGCGCCGTGGTGGTCCCGACCCGCTGCACGGCCGCGAGACGCTGGGCGTGCGCGCGCCGGCGCTGGGCTGGTTGCGCTGGCTCATCGACGACGTCGGGCCGGTCACGGGCACTAGCGCGAACCGGCACGGTCAGCCCACACCTGCCGAAGCGTCCGAGGCAGCGGCGCTGCTGGCCGATCGCCCGGGCGAGACAGCGGAACCCGGGCGGGTGATCCGAGGACGAGCTCCCGGCGGAACTGCTTCCACCGTGTTGGATGTCACCGGCGACACGCCGATCGTCCTGCGAGCCGGTGCCGTCCCCGCCGTTGCGCTGGAATCTCCCGAAATTCCTGCCGAATCCGGCACCTGAGCGGCGGCGACCGCTGCGAGACTTGCACGGTGGCTCACGACGACCCGCACACCTCCCCGACGCTGGCCATCGCGCTTGCAGCCGATCACGCCGGCTGGGAACTCAAAGACCGCTTGGCGCAGCACCTGCGCGGCAGTGGCTACGAGGTGGTCGACTTGGGCACCGACGGCCCGGAGTCGGTCGACTACCCCGACTTCGGCGAAGCAGTCGGCAAGGCGGTGGCGAGCCGGACGGCAGACCTCGGTGTGGCGGTGTGCGGCAGCGGCATCGGTATCGCTATGGCTGCCGGAAAGGTCGACGGCATCCGTGCGGCCACTGTGCACGACGAGACTTCGGCCCGGCTCGCCCGTGAGCACAACGACGCCAACGTGATCTGTCTCGGCGCACGTTTGCTGGATCCCAGCGGGGCCGTAGCCGCACTCGATGCGTACCTCGCAGCGGCGTTCGAAGGCGGGCGGCATCAACGACGGGTGGACAAGATCGACGCACTCGGCCGGCGCTGAGGCCGTCCCGACGTCGCGGGGCACACCGCACCGACGACGGGCACCGCAAGGAGACACAGCTTCATGACCCGAATGCACCCCACAGCAGCGAGCTGGGCGCCGATCGGCGATCCCGAGATCGATGCCGTGCTGGCAGCCGAGCTCGAGCGCCAGATGACGACGATCCAGCTCATTGCCTCGGAGAACTTCGCCTCGCCCGCGGTCATGGCGGCCACCGGCAGCGTGCTCACCAACAAGTACAGCGAGGGCTACCCGCGCCGTCGCTACTACGGCGGCAATGCCAACGCCGACACCGCCGAGCAGCTCGCCATCGACCGGGTGAAGGCGCTCTTCGGCGCAGAACATGCGAACGTGCAGCCCCATTCGGGATCGCAGGCCAACGCCGCGGTGTATCTGGCGCTGCTCGACATCGGCGACACGGTGATGGGCATGAGCCTGGATCACGGCGGCCACCTCACCCACGGTTCGCCGGTGAATGCGAGCGGCAAGCTCTACAACTTCGTCAACTACGGACTCACTCGCAGCGACGAGCGCATTGACTACGAGGCCATGGCCGAGCTGGCTCGTGAGCACCGGCCCAAGCTGATCGTGGCAGGCGCCACGGCGTATCCCCGTCGCATCGACCCGGCGCCGTTCCGCGAGATCTGCGACGAGACCGGCACAGTGTTCATGTTCGACGCGGCCCACATAGCCGGGCTGATTGTGGGTGGGGTGCACCCGAACCCAGTCCCGTTTGCCGACATCGTCACGTTCACCACGCACAAGACGATGCGCGGGCCGCGCGGAGGAGCGATCCTGTGCACGCAGGAATACGCCAAGCGCATCGATTCAGCGGTGTTCCCCGGCAGTCAAGGCGGGCCGCTCGACCATGCGGTCGCGGCCAAGGCGGTGGGGTTCGCCGAAGCCGCCCGTCCTGAGTTCGCTGACTACCAGGCGCGCATCGTCGCCAACGCTGCGGCACTGGCCGATGCGCTCGGCACTCACGGTTTCCGGTTGGTCTCGGGCGGTACCGATAACCACCTGCTGCTGATCGACCTGCGCACCTTCGACGCTGACCTGACAGGCAAAGTGGCCCAGGAAGCACTCGACGCCGCCGGCATCACGCTGAACCGCAACGCGATCCCCGATGATCCCCGCTCGCCGTTCGTGACCAGCGGCCTCCGGATGGGCACCCCGTCGGTCACCACCCAAGGCATGGGGCCGGACGAGATGGCGCAGATCGCCGAATTCACCGCCCGCGTGCTGCGTGCTCCCGACGACGAAGCCGCCATTGCCCAAGTGCGCTCCGAAGTCGCCGAGCTCTGCGCCGCTCACCCGCCCTACGACCGCTGACGCTCGTAGCCTGTGCCCATGGCACGCAGCGCCGTCGGTAGCGACGGCAGCGAGGACGGCTTGGCCAAGGCCATCGAGATTGCGTTGACGTTCGGCCTCTTCGTAGCGGCAGGGTTCGGGCTGGACTACTGGTTGGGCACCGCACCGTGGTTCATGCTCAGTATCGGTTTGGTGGTGTTCATCTTGAAGCTGTTCGTCGAGTGGCGCCGCTACGCCGAGCGAATGCAGGCCCATGAGCAGGAAATGGCCTCGAACCGGCCATCTGAGCGGCGGGGCATCCAACGCGACAGCGACCTCGACGAGCCGGCATCGCTGCCGACGGGAGTGTCACTCGACGTCGACGCCGACTCATCCGCGTGAGCACCGAACGCGACGAACGCAACCCGGAATGGGACATCGCCCTGGACATGGCGCGGCGAAGCCTGTGGGTGTTTCCCGCCTGGGTAGTCGCCAGCGGGTTCATCTGGGGAATGGGCGGGGCGTTCTCCTCGGCTCTCGGTTATCTGCTGGTGATCGGCAATCTTGCGGCGGCCGCGGCGCTCATGGCGTGGGGAGCGCGAACATCGCCGGTCGCGCTCATGGGGGCCACGCTGGGCGGCTTCGTCGCGCGGCTCGTGGTGCTCGCTGGCGTCGTGCTCGCCGTCGCCCAGCTCAGCTTCTTCGAGCCTGTGCCTATCGCAATCACCATCATCACGAGCCATCTCGGTCTGCTTGTGTGGGAGATCCGCTATGTTTCCCTGCGGCTCGCGGCCCCAGGCCTTGATCTTCAACGTCCCGGCAAGGAGCAGAAGTGAACTTGCTAGCGCTGACCTTCCCTGACATCGGGCACCTCTTGGAGTGGCCGAACATCCTGCCGGGGCTCGACGACTCGGTGTTCGCGCTGAACAAGGTCGGCATCATCTACCTCTTCGCCTTTGTGGCCCCCGTGGTGATGTTCGTGATGGCAAAGCGCCGCTACGCACAGGCCGAGGTCATCACTGCCCCCCGTGGCATCCAGACCGTGGCGGAGACCTCGGTGCAGTTCATCCGAGAGAACATCATCATGCAGACCATCGGCCCCGACGGCCTGCGTTACCTGCCGTTCTTGTTGACGATGTTCTTCTTCATCCTGTTCTCGAACATCACCGAGATAGTCCCCCTCATCCACTTCCCGGGCAATGCCCGCATGGCCATGCCCCTGACGCTCGCCGTGCTGGTGTGGCTGATCTACAACACCATCGGCATCAAGAACCACGGGTTCTTCGGCTACCTGAAGAACATCACCATCCCGCCTGGGGTCCCCAAGGCCCTGCTGATCATTGTCTTGCCGATCGAGTTCATCTCGACGATCGTGGTCAAGCCGTTCTCGCTGGCGGTGCGGCTCTTCGCGAACATGCTCGCCGGCCACCTGCTGCTGGTGACCTTCGCTGTGCTGTCCCACACCGTGTTCTGGCTGGCGCTCACCGACGACACGCCCACCTGGCTCGTGATCATCACGCCGGCGCCGTTCCTGATGCTGATCGGGCTCACGGCCTTCGAGATCCTGGTCTCGGTGCTGCAGGCGTTCATCTTCACGATCCTCACCGCCGTGTACATCGGCGGCGCACTGCACCCAGAGCACTAGTCCCACCGCCGCAGCCGCGGCCACATCCACAGATCCCCACAAACAGTTCCCGAACAACAGGAGAGACGAGTGATCGAATTGCTCGCACAAGCGGACAACGCGGTCGACGGCCTCAAGGCTGTCGGCGCCGGTTTGGGCTACGGCCTTGCGGCCATCGGCCCCGGCGTCGGCATCGGTCTGGTCGTCGGCAATGCCATCACAGCGATGGCGCGCCAACCCGAAGCAGCAGGCATGGCCCGCACGACCATGTTCCTGGGCATCGCGTTCACCGAGGCACTGGCCCTCATCGGTTTCGTGGTGTTCATCCTGCTCAACTTCGCGTAGGAGGCGGCAGTGAACACCGCTGTAGCAGGGGGACTGCTCACTGCATCGAACCCGATCATCCCCGAATGGTTCGAGGTGGTCTGGGGTTCAATAGCGTTCTTCCTCCTCTTCATCGTCATGTGGAAGCTCGCGCTGCCGCCGATCAGGCGGGCCATGGAGGCGCGCACCGAGCGCATCCAGGGCGACCTGGACGCTGCGGCGAGCGCCAAGGCCGAGGCCGAGGAGCTGCGTGCGTCCTATGACAGTCGCATCGCCGAGGCAAATGCCGAAGCGGCGCGCATCATCGAGGAAGCCCGAGCGGCGGCCGAAGCAGTCCGACAGGAACGGCTCGCGGCCATCGAGCCGGAGATCGCCGAGCGGCGGGCTCAGGCCGAGGCCGATATCGAGGCTGCCCGTGAACGGGCCATGGCCGAGGTGCGGTCCGACATCACATCGATCGCCGTGGGTGCCGCCGAGCAGGTCGTGCGCGCCAGCATCGATGAGGCGGCCCACGCCCAGCTCATCGAGGATTACATCGAACGGGTAGGGAACTGAATCTCCCTGCTGTCGCCCGCCGGCGCCGTTCCAGCAGGAACAGCAGGCCCCGGACCGGGACAGGAGTTGAACTCATGATCATGACGCAGGCCAGGATCGACCAATGAGCGAGCGAACCGATCAGTACGCCAGCGCAGTCGTGGCCATCGCACAGGCTGAGGACGTGCTCGACCGGGTGACCGAAGAGCTGTCCGCGGTGGGCCGCGCGGCTGCCGGGAACGAAGAGCTGCGCCGCGTGCTGTCGGACCGCTCGGTGCCGGCCTCGCGTCGCATCGGCATCGTCGAGGACCTGCTCGCGTCGACGGCATCGCCGGTCACCCTCAACGTGGTGGCGATGCTGGTCGGTGCCGGCCGCGGCGGCGACATCGATGCCATTGCGGACGAAGCCCTCGCATTGGCGGCGGCTACGCGAGGAGGGGCGGTGGCCGAAGTCCGCTCGGCTGTCGCGCTCACCGAGGAGCAAATCGCCCGGGTGGCCGGAGCGCTCAGCCGAGCCAGCGGCCGCAACGTGACCGTCCACGTCGTGGTGGACCCCGAGATCATCGGAGGACTGACCGCTCAGATCGGCGACACGGTCTTCGACGGCTCAGTCCGCACCCGGCTCGACAAGATGAAGGAGCGCCTGTCGTGACCGACTTGAGCATCAATATTGGCGACATCACCTCCGCGATTCGCCGGAACCTCGAAGGCTTCGACCCGGCGATCGAGTCCGGCACCGTCGGACGCATTCTCGAAGTCGGCGACGGCATCGCCCGTGTGTCGGGCCTGCCCGGCTGCTCAGTGAACGAGATTCTCGAGTTCCAGAGCGGGGACGTGGGCCTGGCACTGAACCTCGACGAGGATTCGATCGGCGCCGTCGTGCTCGGCAGCGTCGAGCACATCGAGGAGGGCCAGGCGGTCCGGGCCACCGGCCGCATCCTGTCGGTCCCCGTGGGCGATGCGGTGCTCGGGCGCGTGGTCAACGCGCTGGGGGAGCCGATCGACGGCCAAGGCGAGATCGCCGGTGCCGTCGAGCGACGCATGGAGATCCAGGCACCCGGTGTGATGGGCCGCAAGCCGGTGCACGAGCCGCTGCAGACCGGCATCAAGGCCATCGACTCGATGACCCCGGTTGGCCGAGGACAGCGGGAACTGATCATTGGCGACCGCAAGACCGGCAAGACCTCGGTGGCGGTCGACACCATTTTGAATCAGGCAGGCCTAGGTGTGAAGTGCATCTACGTCGCCATCGGGCAGAAGGGCTCGACGGTGGCGCAGGTTGTCAACACGCTTCGCGAGCGGGGCGCGATGGAATACACGGTGGTGGTCTCGGCGCCTGCGTCTGACCCTGCCCCGTTCAAGTACCTGGCGCCCTATGCCGGCTGCGCCATGGGCCAGCACTGGATGGAGACGGGCGACCACGCCCTCATCGTCTATGACGACCTGTCCAAGCAGGCCGAGGCCTACCGCCAGATGTCGCTGCTGCTGCGGCGGCCGCCGGGCCGCGAGGCCTACCCGGGCGACGTCTTCTACCTTCACAGCCGGCTGCTCGAGCGTGCCGCCAAGCTGTCCGATGTCAACGGCGCAGGATCGCTGACGGCGCTGCCGATCATCGAGACCAAGGCAGGTGATGTCTCGGCGTACATCCCGACCAACGTGATCTCGATCACTGACGGCCAGATCTACCTCCAGGACGACCTGTTCAAGTCCGGCGTGCGACCGGCTGTGGATGTGGGCATCTCGGTGTCGCGGGTGGGTTCCGCTGCGCAGACCAAGGCCATGAAGAGCGTGGCCGGCACGCTCAAGATCGACCTCGCCCAGTTCCGCGACCTCGAGGCATTCGCCACGTTCGGCTCCGAGCTCGATGCCGTGTCCGCAGCTCAGCTCGGTCGCGGCTACCGGCTGGTGGAGCTGCTCAAGCAAGGCCTCAACTCGCCGATGCCGGTCGAAGAGCAGGTGGTCGTGATCTATGCCGGCACCAACGGCTATGTCGACGGCATCCCCGTCGACGACGTCAACCGGTACGAGGACGAGCTGCTCGCGTACATGGGTACACGGCACAGCGCATTGATGTCCGACATCCGCTCGAGTGGCGACGTCGACGGGACAGCGCTGCAGGCTGCCGTTGAGGCCTTCACGGCCCAGTTCGCCACATCGGCCGACGCGGACGGTGGCGACGCCACGGGCTCGGGCGACGACGACGCTGCGAGCGAGGACTGAGCGGGGTCTGAGCACCGATGGCAAGCGGTCAGGAGCGCATTCTTCGGCGTCGTATCAGGTCGATCGATGCCACCAAGAAGATCACGCGCGCCATGGAGCTGATCGCGGCATCACGAATTGTCCGTGCGCAGGCACGCGTTCGCGCAGCGCGGCCCTACAGCGACAAGGTGACGGCCGTCATCGCCAACTTGGCGTCCGCTGGTGGCGAAGCAGATCACCCGCTCCTGCGTGAACCCGCTGAGGTCTCCAAGGTCGCTTACGTTGTCATTGCCGCTGACCGCGGCCTGTGCGGTGGCTACAACAACAACGTCTTGCGGGCCGCCGAACGGGCCATCGCCGCCGACGCAGCGGAAGGCCGCGACTACGAGCTGGTGCTGTCTGGGCGCAAGGCACTGGGGTACTTCCGCTTCCGCAACTTCCGCATCGCAGCGGGTTTCGAGGGCTTCAGCGACCAGCCCAGCTACGCGGACGCCCAGCAGGTTGCCGTAGCGGCGACTGAGCTGTTCGAGAACGGCTGCCAGCGGGTCAAGCTGGCCTACACCCAGTTCCACTCCATGGGCAATCAGTCGGTCGCCATCGTGCCATTCATGCCGCTCGACGCCGGCGAGTTCGACGACGCTGACGACACCGCGGGCTCAGCCGGCGGTCCCGATGGCGGCTACGAGTTCGAGCCCGAACCCGCCGCCATTCTCGAGCGGCTGCTGCCGCGTTACGCGGAGGCGCGGCTCTACTCGGCGCTGCTCGAAGCCTCGGCGTCAGAGCACGCGGCCCGCCAGCGCGCCATGAAGGCGGCCACCGACAACGCCGAGGAGCTCAAGACCAACCTGACGCGCGTCATGAACCGCGCCCGCCAGGACGCCATCACCACCGAGATCATGGAGATCGTCGGCGGTGCAGAGGCGCTCGCCCAGACCGCCGGCGGCGAAGTCGACCTGCTCTCAGACACCATCGAAGCCCGTACAGCGGACCTGTTCCGCGGCCGTTAGCAATCCAACCAGTCTCCGCTCTGCGCGAGGAGTGACAGCAATGACGATGACCGAAGAGAGAACCACCGACGGCAGCGCCGAGCACGCCGATGGCCGCGTGGTGGCCATTGCCGGGCCGGTTGTCGACGCGGAGTTCCCGCCCGGTGCGATCCCCGAGATCAACACCGCCGTGGAGATGCACGTGGAGCTGGAGGGCCAGCCGGTCACGATCACCGGCGAGGTGGCCCAGCAGATCGGCGACAACCGCGTGCGGATCGTGTCGATGAAGGCCACCGACGGCCTGACCCGCGGCATGACCGTCGTCAACACCGGCCAGGGCATCACTGTGCCTGTGGGTGACGGGGTGCTGGGGCACATCTTCAACGTGCTCGGTCAGCCGCTGGATGGCGCTGAGATCACCAGCGACACCGAGGGCATCGCCGACCGCTGGGAGATCCACCGTCCGGCGCCCGCCTTCGACACGCTCGAGCCGAAGGCCACGATGTTCGAGTCGGGCATCAAGGTGATCGACCTGCTCGAGCCCTACGTGGAAGGCGGCAAGATCGGCCTGTTCGGCGGTGCCGGTGTGGGCAAGACGGTGCTCATCACCGAGATGATCAACCGTGTCGCGTCACAGCACGGCGGCGTGTCGGTGTTCGCCGGGGTGGGGGAGCGAACCCGTGAGGGCACCGACCTCTATCTCGAGATGGAGGAATCCGGCGTGCTCGAAAAGACGGCGCTCGTCTTCGGGCAGATGGACGAGCCGCCCGGCGTCCGGCTGCGTGTGGCGCTGTCGGCGCTGACGATGGCCGAGTACTTCCGCGACGTGCAGGGCCAAGAGGTGCTGCTGTTCGTCGACAACATCTTCCGCTTCGTGCAGGCCGGCTCAGAGGTCTCCACCCTCCTGGGGCGCATGCCCTCGGCGGTCGGCTACCAGCCCAACCTGGCCGACGAGATGGGCGAGCTGCAGGAGCGCATCACCTCCACATCGGGCCACTCCATCACCTCGCTGCAGGCGGTGTACGTGCCGGCCGACGACTACACCGACCCGGCGCCCTTCACCACGTTCACCCACCTCGATGCCACCACCGAGCTGAGCCGGCAGATCGCCTCGCTGGGCATCTACCCGGCCGTGGACCCGCTGGCCTCCACGTCCACCATCCTCAGCCCCGAGGTGGTGGGCGACCGCCACTACAACGTGGCACGGCGCACCCAGGAGATCCTGCAGCGCTACAAGGAACTGCAGGACATCATCGCCATCCTGGGCCTCGACGAGCTGTCCGAGGAAGACCGCATCACCGTCGACCGGGCTCGCAAGATCCAGCGCTTCTTGAGCCAGCCGTTCTTCGTCGCCGAGGTCTTCACCGGCCTGCCGGGCATCTTCGTGCCGGTCTCGGAGACCATCGAATCGTTCGAGATGCTCTGCAACGGCGACCTGGACGACCTGCCCGAGCAGGCGTTCCTCAACGTCGGCAACGCCGAGTCGGCGATGGCCAAGGCCCGCGACCTGGCGCAGGCCGGGGCCTGACGGCGCCGCCGGCCCGAGGCTGATCTGATGCAGGTCGAACTCGTCTCACCGGAGGCCATTCTGTTCAGCGGTGAGTGCAGCCAGGTGGTGACGCGCACGGTCGACGGCGACATAGCGTTCCTCGATCAGCACGCCGCCTTCATCGGTGCCCTCGACATCGGCCAGACCCAGCTCTGGGCATCCGATGGCATTGTCACGCTGGCGCTCAACCGCGGCTTCGTGGAAGTCAGCAACAACGTGGTCACGATCCTCAGCGACGCTGCATATGCAGCCGACGAGATCGACGTTTCCGCTGCGCAGGCTGACCTCGAGGCTGCACAGGCCGCAGTCGCCGCCGATGCCGATGATGACGAGGCCAAGGCTGCGCTGGCGTGGGCGCAGACGCGCATAGAGGTCGCCGGCGCCGCCTGATCTCGGCGCAATGCCACGGCACCCGCACGGTGCCTGCAAACATGTGAGAGTCCTCACACAGCCCTGAAAGGACTCCTCATGATCGAGCCCACGGGCCAGTTCGTCCTCAACACCTTCATGTTCCTGGTGTGGGGCGCGCTGATCATGTGGATGGCCGCCGGCTTCACCATGCTCGAAGCCGGCGCCGTCCGCACCAAGAACGCGTCGATGATCTGCCTGAAGAACATCGGCATCTATTCGGTCGCCGGTCTGGCCTTCTACGTCGTCGGCTACAACCTCATGTACGTCGACGTCGGCGACCTCTGGGGCTCCTTCACATTCCTCTACGGGCCGAGCGCCGACGAGCTGGCATTGATCGGCGGCGATGCCAGCGCGGAAGCGGCAGTGGCTGCCAACGGCTACTCGGTGATGTCGGACTGGTTCTTCCAGATGGTGTTCGTCGCCACGGCCGCCTCGGTCGTGTCCGGTGCCATCGCCGAGCGCATCAAGATGTGGTCCTTCTTCGGGTTCACACTGGTCCTGACTGCCGTCATCTACCCGATCGTCGGGGCCTGGACGTGGGGCGGCGGCTGGCTGGCGCAGCAGGGCTTCCAGGATTTTGCCGGCTCGACGATCGTGCACAGCACCGGCGACTGGGCGGCGCTGGCCGGTGTGCTCGTGGTCGGCCCCCGGCTCGGCAAGTTCCGCAAGGACGGTTCGGTCCGGCCCACGCCGCCGTCCAACGTGCTGGTCGTCACGCTGGGCGTCTTCATCCTGTGGCTGGGCTGGTTCGGCTTCAACGGCGGATCGCAGCTCGCGCTCGGCAGCGTGCTCGACGCCGTGGCCATGAGCAACGTGCTGGTGAACACCAATCTGGCTGCTGCCGCCGGCGTGGTCGCAGCGCTGGCGGTCTCCCGCAGCCTGCTCGGGCGCATCGACCTGTTCGCCGGGCTCAACGGCGCCATTGCCGGCCTGGTGTCGATCACTGCAGGCCCGGACATCACCGAGCACTGGTGGGCCATCATCATCGGCGCCATCGGCGGCGTCATCTGCACGGCTGCCATCAAGGGTCTCGAGCTCATCAAGGTGGACGATGTGGTCGGCGCGATCCCCGCCCACCTCGTCTGCGGCATCTGGGGAACGCTCGCGACTGCGATCGCAGCGGGCGCCCAGCTCCACATTCAGCTGCTCGGCATCGTGGCGGTCGGCGCCTTCGTGTTCATCGCCTCGTTGATCGTCTGGAAGGTTCTGGACCTCGTGATGGGTCTGCGAGTCTCGAAGACGGTGGAGCAGCTCGGGCAGGATTCCGGCGAACTCGGCATCGAGGCGTACCCCGAGTTCGTGCTGATGCCCGAGAGTTTCGACGAGTAGCTGCGCCTGCGCAGCTCTGTCAGCCTCGGAGATGTCGCAGCTCGGTAGGGCTGTCGACGGCCCGGTAGTAACAGCCCGGCCGGGAGTCACCGTTGGCGTCGCGGGTGTGGCACGCGCCGCCGGCGTCGCGCCGTACCCGGTACAGCAGCGAGTTCTGCTCACAATTCACACGCACGTCGACGAGTGACAGGGTGTCGCCCGAGGTAGCGCCCTTGTGCCAGATCTCGTTGCGGGACGTGGAATAGAGCACAGCGCTGCGTCGTTCGAACGTGAGCCGCAAAGCCTCGTCGTTGGCGTAGCCGATGAACAGCACGTCGCCGCTGTCGGCGTCCTGCAGCACGACGGGCACTACCTGGTGGCCATCGCGGCCGATCTGGGCCACCTTGCCGAAGTCGATGCGGGCGGCTGTGCCCTCTTCGAGGTCGTTGCCGACCGGGCCTTCTTCCAGGTCATCGGGCGCGGAAATGTTCTCGGAGGCCGGCATGGCTCAGGTGAAGTCCACCGCGGCGTACGCGCTGAGCTTGTCGATGTCGTGCGTGGCCTTGATGTGGCGCACGGTGCCGCTGCGGGAGCGCATCACGAGCGAGTCGGTGGTGGCGCGATGCGCCGTGAACTTCACGCCGTGCAGCAATTCGCCGTCGGTGATGCCGGTGGCAGCAAAGAAGACGTCATCGGATTGGACCAGGTCGTCGATGTGCAGCACCCGGTCGAGGTCGTAGCCGGCGGCGGTGGCTGCTTGTCGCTCATGGTCGTTGCGGGGCCACAGGCGGCCCTGCAGCTCGCCGCCGAGGCACTTCAGCGCGGCCGCCGAGATGATGCCTTCGGGCGTGCCGCCGATGCCGAAGAGCACGTCAGTCGAGTCGCTTGCGGCTGCGGATATGGCACCGGCGACATCGCCGTCGGGAATGAGCCTGATGCGAGCGCCGGTTTCGCGGATCTCCCCGATCAGCTCGGCGTGGCGGTCGCGGTCGAGCACCACGGCGGTGAGGTCGCGCAGTCCCTGACCGGTGGCCTCCGCGATTGCCCGCAGGTTCTCCGCGGGCGACCGGTTCAGGTCCACCACGCCTTTGGCGTCGGGTCCGACCGCGATCTTCTCCATGTAGACGCATGGGCCGGGGTCCAGCATGGTGCCGCGCGGCGAGACGGCGATCACCGCTATGGCATTGCCCCTGCCGAGCGACGTCAGCGTGGTGCCGTCGATCGGGTCCACAGCGACATCGGTCAACGCACCGGTGCCGTCGCCGATCAGTTCGCCGTTGAACAGCATCGGCGCTTCGTCTTTCTCGCCCTCGCCGATCACCACGATGCCGTCCATGGGCACGGTGGACAGCACCACCCGCATGGCGTCCACGGCGGCGCCGTCAGCGCCGTCTTTGTCGCCGCGACCCATCCAGCGTGAAGCGGCCATTGCCGCCGCCTCAGTGGTGCGCACCAGTTCGAGTGCCAGGTTGCGATCAGGCGCCTGACGGCTGAGATCTGGACCGCCGATGCGACCTCGATCGCTGCGGAGCCTGCGATTGTCATTCATTGCCGCCGACCCTAGAGGATGCACGGAGAGATGAGCCTGCCCGTTTGACTGGTGTCGAGAATTCATGCCAGACGCCCGGATAGCTTCGCCCCAGTGACCAGCGCCTCGACCCCGTCGGCACGTGCCGATCTGGCCGTCGTGGGTGCGGGCATCATCGGCTTGGCCACAGCCCAGAGGTATCTGGCGGATCATCCGGGCCGCCGGGTGGTGATCTGCGAGGCCGAGGAGCGGCCAGCGCTGCACCAGACCGGTCGCAACTCCGGCGTGCTGCACTCAGGCGTGTACTACCGGCCGGGGTCGGCCAAGGCCTCGCTGGCGGTCGCCGGGCGCAGCTCGATGGTCGAATACTGCCGGAAGCGAGGCATTGCACATGAAGTGTGCGGCAAGGTCATCGTGGCGGTCGACAGCTCCGAGCAGGAGCGGCTGGCATCGCTCGCCGAGCGTGCGGCCAGCAACGGTGTCCCCGCAGCGTTGATCGACGGCCGTCGCCTCGCTGAGCTCGAGCCCTATTGCGCGGGCGTGGGGGCGTTGTTCATCCCCAGCACCGGGATTGTCGACTACAGCGCAGTGTGCCGCGCGCTCGTCGACGAGATCACCGCTGCCGGAGGCGAACTGCGGACGGGCACCGCGGTGGTCGGGCTCGCACCGGCCGCGGACCGCGTCCGGATCACCACCACCTCTGGCGACCTCGAGGCGACATGGCTCGTGAACTGTGCGGGACTGCGGTGCGACCAGGTGGCGGAACTCGCAGGCGCGGCGAGCGGTTACCGGATAGTCCCATTCCGCGGCGAGTACTACGAGCTGGCGCCCGAGCGCTCGCACCTCGTCAACAACCTGATCTACCCGGTTCCCGATCCCAGCTTCCCGTTCCTCGGGGTGCACCTGACCCGGATGATCGACGGCACCATCCACGCCGGCCCGAACGCGGTGCTAGCGCTGGCCCGGGAGGGCTACCGCTGGAGCGATGTCAGCAGGGCACAGCTGCGTGAGCACGTCACCAACCGCGGCCTGTGGCGCCTCGCCCGTCGCTATTGGCGCACCGGAGCGGGCGAGGTATGGCGTTCGCTGAACAAGGCGGCGTTCACCCGGGCGCTGCAGCGGCTGGTGCCCGACATCGAAGCCGAAGATCTCGTGCCGTCGCCCGCCGGCGTGCGTGCCCAGGCCATGGATCCCGCCGGCGAGCTCGAGGACGACTTCGCCGTCACGGTCGCCGGCCGCACCACCCACGTCCTGAACGCCCCGAGTCCCGCGGCCACTTCGAGTCTGGAGATCGCCAAGATGATCGTCGATCGGATCGACAGCTGAAGCTGGTCTCGGCCTGCGGCTGCGCTCACGCTCCGAGCGCGTCAAGCCAGTCGCCGACGTGTTCGACGACCGCCCGGCGTGCTGCGGCCGAGCTGGGATCGTGCCGGGCACCGTCGATGAACCTGAGTGTGACCGGACCCCTGATGGCCTGGGTGTGCTCGCCCAGCTCGTCGGGTGTGGCAAAGGGGTCACGCGTGCCCGAGACGAACAGGCACGGCGCGCTGACCCGGGAGAAGTGCTCGGTGCGGAGGCGCTCGGGCCGATCCGGCGGGTGCAGCGGGTAGCTGAGCAGCACCAGCCCCGCGGCGCGGGCACCGTCGGCCACCGCCATCGAGCAGACACGGCCGCCGAACGATCGGCCGCCGATCACCAGGCCGCCCGGCGACACGCCAAGCTCGGCGGCGATCAGGGGCAGGTCGCCCACCAGTTCGGCGACGACGCTGGGGGCGCGCGGCGGTGTCCGCCGCCCGGCTCGTCGGTAGGCGAAGTCGTGCCGGCGCACCGGGAGGCGGCCGGACAGCGCATTGTCGATATCGACGAGCGTGCGGTGGTCCGCGCCGCCACCGGCGCCTGGCGTCAGCAGGAGTGCTTCGGCGCTGCGCATCGCAACCCCATCATGTCCCGGTGCGGTCTCAGCTGCATCGTTCAGAGGCCTTGCGACCATGAGCCCTCGGAATCTGCCGCGGCATCGGCGGGGTGCAGCTCTTCGAGCTCTTGCCCGCTGCGCTCGGTAAGCCACAACACAGCGACAGCGGCCGCCAGCAGCGGTCCCGCCCACAGCAGCGCGATCACGTCGCCGAAGCTGCCCCATGCCGTGCGCAGCCGGCCCGCTACGAGTACGCCGATGGCAGCGCCGACGACGCCCATGGCACCGGTGATGGTCGCGGCGCGCGCTCGCAGGGCGGTGGGGAACAGCTCGCCGCGGTACACCCCGAGCGCTGGCAGCAGTCCTGCCGACAGCATCGCACCGATGAGGCCGGCGAGCCACAGCGCGGCGCCGGACACGTTGAACAGTGCCACCAGCGAGCCGAGCCCGAGCACCGAGGCGACGGCGAGGATGATGCGACGCCCGCGGGAGTCGGCGAGTCTTCCTGCGGCGTAGACAGCGAGGCCGGCAGGCGTCGCAGTGCCCAGCACGAAGAGCGACACCAGGGCGGCGCTGAAACCGTGCTCGTCACGCAGGTACTCGTTGCGGAACCAGTCGATCGGGCCGAGGAACAAGCCGAATGCCAGGTAGATGGCACCCAGCAGCGCAATCGGCCGCCAGTAGCCGCGCAATGCAACGTCCCGGCCCCGCCGCTCGAACCGTCGACTCTCCGGCAGCCGCCGGAGCAGTGGGCGAGCGGCCGCCAGTGCCACAAGCGGGAAGGCGAACAGCAGGCGCCAGGCCCACGGGGCGAGATCCGACACCGGCTGCAGCCACACCACCACGCCGGCGCCGAGCGCAGCCGACATGGCCAGCACCGACAGGCACCACGCCCTGCAGCCGGCAGGAATCTCCTCCAGTGCCATCACGACGACCGTGGCCCCGAGCGCCGCGTTCGCCGTGCGTCCGATCAGCAGGAACGCGCCCAGCCACACCATGTTCGGCGCCAGCGCTGCGAGCGCGGCGGCGGTGATGCCGACAACCATGGCGCCGGCGACGACGCGTCGACGGCCGTGCCGGTCTGCCAGCACGGACACGCCGATCGCGAGCAGCGTCCCGATGCGTACCACGGCGCCGAGCACTCCCTGCGCGGCTTGATCGGCACCGAATTCGTCTGCGGCGTAGGTGTGCAGCTCCGAGGGCGCGTTCGCCAGGTATCCGCTCAGCATCGCTGCCGCAGCGAGCATGGCCATGACGGTGGCGGCTCGTGGGGTGAATCGCCGTGGGGGTGCCCAGACGGGCTGGGTGCCGTCGCCGCTGCGTCCCGTGCGCATCGCTCGCCGGACGGCGACATTGAAGAGCGGGCCGAACCACGGCACCGCCAGGTGCCACTCGACCGTCTCGGTGACCCGATAGCGCGGTGCGACGCCGCCCGCAGTGCCGTGTGTGCGGCTGGCCTCTTGCGCCGCAGCCGGCGAGAGCTCCACCAGCCGCGAGTAGCTGGTGAACGGTCCCTCTGCCAGCTCGAAGCGGTGGCTGCCGTCGAGCGTGGCAGCGGGCGCCTCGGCCACGATGTCGTCGCGGGGGCGCAGCAGGTCCTCCACCTCGCCGGTATCGGCCATGAACGTGCGCACGAGGCGGGTCACGGCGGCGGGCCTAGCACACGCGCAGGTCCTGCATTCGCATCGCGGAACTGCGGCACGTCGCGATGCTGCCCTCAATGGTGGTATCGCTATGTCGGTGGACGTTGCCACCAGCGGCGAACGCGACACGTTCGTGACGCAGCGCAGCCGCGCGCTCGAAGGCGAAGTCAGCATCGGCGGTGCCAAGAACAGTGTGCTCAAGCTGATGGCGGCGTGCCTGCTGGCGGAGGGGCAGCATGTCTTGGCCAACGTGCCGGACATCTCCGACGTGTCGCTCATGTGCGAGTTGCTTGAAGCCATGGGCGTGACGGTGACGCGCGCCGATCACCGGCTGGTCATCGATGTGCCCGCCGAGCTGAACACCGAAGCGCCGTACCACTTGGTGGAGCGCATGCGTGCATCGATTGTGGTGCTCGGCCCGCTGCTGGGACGCTTCGGGACCGCCCGCGTTGCCCTGCCGGGCGGCGACGACTTCGGGCCGCGACCGATCGACATGCACTTGCGGGCGCTCGAGAGTCTGGGGGCGACGTTCAGCACCGCTCACGGCGACATCTCGGGGACCGCAGAGTTGCTGAAGGGGACGGAGGTGGTGCTCGAGTACCCCTCAGTCGGCGCGACCGAGAACGTGCTGATGGCCGCTGTGCGAGCCAAGGGCCGCACGCGCATCGTGAATCCCGCACGAGAACCCGAGATCAGCGATCTCGTCGAGTTCCTCAACCAGATGGGTGCGCGGGTCGGCTGGTCAGGGGATCGCCTGGCGGTCGACGGGGTGGAACGGCTGGCGCCTGCCCCCTCCGGCAACGGCTACCGGGTGATTCCCGACCGCATCGAGGCGGCCACGTTCCTCGCGGCGGTGGGCATGTGCGGCGGCTCGGTGTTCCTGCGCCACGCAGTGGCCGAGCACATGACAATGCTCATCCGCAAGCTCAGCGAGATGGGGATGCACATCGTCATCGACGAAGCGGGGCTGCGCGCAACCGTGAACCAGCGGCTGGCGTCAGCCGACATCTCCACGCTGCCGTTCCCTGGCCTCGCGACCGACTACAAGCCGTTTCTCGTGTCGATGCTCACGACGGCTGCCGGCGTGGGGATTGTCACCGAGAACATCTTCACGGGCCGGTTCCGCTATATCGATGAGCTGCGGCGCATGGGCGCCGACATCCGCACTGAGGGGCACCACGCTGTGGTGCGCGGGGTGGAGCGGCTGTCGGGAGCGCCGGTGCGTGCGCACGACATCCGCGCCGGAGCAGCGCTGGTAGTGGCGGGCCTCGCGGCAACGGGCGAGACGGAGGTCACCGGCGCCGCTCATATCGACCGCGGCTACGAAGACTTGGCCGGCAAGCTCGCCGGCATCGGTGCGCCGATCTCGCGCCGCTGAATCACGCGCCGACGCTTGCTTCCCGCGCACCCTCCAGTGTGCTGTCCCCGGATGGCCTCGCTACCGTCGGCGCGCCGATGACTCCTCCCGAAGCCGATCTGAGTGCTGACACGGCGAGCCTGCTCGAGGCGGCCCGCGGCGGGCACCGGCGCGCTCTGGCCCGGGTCATGTCCATGGTCGAGCGTGGCGGCCCACCTGCACGCGAGCTCGGCGCGCTGACCTTCGCGCAGGCGGGCGCCGCGCACACGGTCGGCATCACCGGGGCTCCCGGGGCGGGCAAGTCGACGCTCAACTCGGCGCTGGTGGCCGTGGCGCGAGAGCGCGCCGAACGGCTCGCGGTGCTGGCCATCGATCCCTCGTCGCCGTTCAGCGGCGGCGCGATCCTGGGTGATCGCGTGCGCATGTCTGACCACACGTTCGACGAGGACGTCTACATCCGCTCGATGGCGACGCGCGGCCACCTGGGCGGTCTCACCTTGGCCACGCCGCTGGCGGTGCGGGTGCTGGATGCGCTCGGCTGGCCGTGGGTGGTGATCGAGACGGTAGGCGTCGGCCAGGTCGAGACCGAAATCGTGGGCGCAGCAGACACCACCGTCGTGGTGGTGAACCCGGGCTGGGGAGATTCGGTGCAGGCCAACAAAGCGGGCCTCATGGAGATCGCTGACATCTTCGTGGTGAACAAGGCCGACCGGCCCGGCACCTCGGAAACCTGCCGGGACATTCGCCAGATGCTGGATCTGTCCGCGCCGGGCGACTGGGACCCGCCCATCCTGACCTCGGTGGGCACCACCGGCGAAGGCGCGGCCGAGCTGTGGGACGCCATCTGTGCGCACCGCGACCACAGCACGGCCTCGGGCGAACTCGACGCCCGCCGCGCCGCCCGCGTCGAGACCGAGCTCGACGAGATCCTGCGCGCCAGCATCGCCGAGCGTGTGTCCGCGCTCGTCGAGGGCCCGACGGCAGCGCGCCTGCGCAGGCAGCTTGCTCGCCGAGAGCTGGATCCGTACGCCGCTGCCCAAGCGCTGCTCGACGAGGTCAGTTAGCCCGGTGTCGGCGCCGACTCAGTCGAGTTCGCCGCGGGCGAGCGCGAAGACTGCCTCGCGCTCGTTGGGGTGCAGGTTGCGGTCGAGAAGCCGCAGGTCGGCTGCCGCGCGCAAGTGCGAAAGGATCGCGTCGGCACCGAACTCCTTGAGGAACGCTCGGGCAAAGCGGGTCCGGAACGCGTTGATGACGGCCCGGGCCGCAGCGTGGTTGTCGGGCGCGGCAGTGCGCAGCCGCACATAGGTGGACGCAGCGTCGAAGGCTGCATCGCCGGCTGCCGCGTTCGACCAGTCGATGACAACGGGACCGTCAGGCGTGAGCTTGACGTTGTCGGGTTGCAGGTCCAGATGCACTACCGAGCCGCCGGCCGAGACCTTGACCCAATTGCCGGGGGCAGGCACGTTGCCGAGCAGCCGATGCAGCCGTGCCAGGCCCTTGACGTGGCGTGTCAGGAGCCACGGCTTGGCCGCGAGCTCGTCGAGCATTGTCGGCCCGGTCAGACGCTCCATCACCACTGAGTGGTTGTCGGGCTGTTCGATGACCTCCGGAGCAGGAAATCCGTGGGCCCGCACGTGGCGCATCGCCTCGGCCTCATGAGTCAGGTCGCTGCCGCGCAGGCTCATGCGAATGATGTGCGGTCCGTAGGCACGCATCTCCGAGTCGCGGCCCATCCCCAGCAGCGGCCCGGGTTCGTGACCCGTGGGTCCCTGCTGACGTTCGAGCATCCGTGCCCGCAGGTTCCGCAGGTTCTTGCGCCAGACGCGCTCGAGCACCAGGGAGGCGGGTTGCTGGCCCATCCGCGAGCCGAAGTACCACGGCAGGATCAGATCTTCGCTCCAGGTGAAGCGAGTGCCGTCCTCGACGGGCTCGAGCGCGAAGCGGCCGGTGCCCGTCACTGCGCCGTGATGGGTGATGCCGAGCGTGTTTGGCGGGTCCCACTCGGTGACCTCGATCTTGTCCGTGGTCTTGAGCGGGCCGACCTTGGTGACGCAGTCGAACGTCGTGCCGACGCCTTCGGTCTGGGCAGACGTGAAATCGATCGACTCCGCATCAGCCATCCACTCGACGTTGCTCGCGAGATCGGCGACGTAATCCCAGACTTCCTGCGGCGGTGCCGGAATGTCGATGGAGACCTCGATGCCCATGCCCGTGATTGCCTTGTCGATGCCTGCCTGCACGCGAATCGCGTCCCGGATCGCTGGCGCACTGCGTCACGCCGACGTTCGTTTCCAGCGACCGGCAAGTGTGGCACCGCACGCGGCCGTTGTCACACCGCGCCCGGTGCAGCACCGGGTTCTGCCCACTTGACTGCTTGAAGCCTCCGGCAGGCGGTCTCGGGTCGTGCTCGTAACCTCAGCGTGTGACTGCTGATCGGAATCGGCCTGGGGGGCGACCTGCATACCTCGACTGCGCTGCGTCGACACCGATGCGGCCGTGCGCCATCGAGGCCATGACGCCGTACTTGGAGCAGCAGTTCGCCAATCCCTCGGGAGCGCATCGCATGGCCCGCAGGTCGCGGGCAGCCATCGAAGACGCACGTGAGGTCGTCGCTCAGGCGCTCGGTTTCGACCCGCACGGCATCGTGTTCACCAGCGGCGGCACTGAAGCAGACAATCTCGCGGTGCACGGCGTCACCTCCGCAACGGGCACGACGGCGTTGTGTCCCGCAACCGAACACCACGCGGTGCTGCACCCCGTCGGAGCGGTCGGCGGCCGGTATGTGCAGGTCGACGCCGGCGGCGACGTCGACCTCGACCACTTGGCCGCACAGCTGGAGCCCGATGCGGGCCCACCCGTGGGGTTGGTGTCGGTGATGCTGGTCAACAACGAGTCGGGCGTCATCGCCGATCTCGAGGCCGTGGCCGACGTGGTCCGGCAACATGCCCCCGAGGCATTGCTGCACACCGACGCGGTGCAAGGCGTCAACTGGGTCGATATCGCTGCGGCGGCGCGACCGGCAGATCTGCTGTCGCTCAGCGGCCACAAATTCGGCGGACCCAAGGGCGTGGGCGTTCTGGCCAGCCGGCCTGAGGTGACGCTGTCGGCGCAGCAGCTCGGCGGCGGCCAGGAGGCCGATCGGCGCAGCGGCACGCACAACACTGCGGGCATCGCCGCGCTCGGCGCCGCGCTCGGCGAGCTGAACGAGGCACGCGACGAGGACATCTGCCGGATCCGGGAACTGGCGGATCGGCTGGCCGATGGTCTGCTGGCGGCAATCGACGGGTGCACCGAGACAGTGGCGCGGTCTCGGCGAGCGGCGGGCATCTGCCAACTGCTCATCGACGGCATCGAGACCGAAGCGCTGCTGGTGCTGCTCGACCGGTACGACGTCATGGCATCCGCGGCTGCCTCGTGCGCGTCGGGTGCCATGGAGCCGAGCCATGTGCTCGCAGCGATGGGGGTCGAACGCCATGCCGCAGCCGGTTCGCTCCGCCTGTCGCTGGGCTGGTGTACCGAACCGTGGGAGGTCGAGCGAGCCATCGACGCCATCCCCAAGTGCGTGGACCAGCTGCGATGAGCTCCGAGCGGCACGGAGCCGCTGCGGCAAGCACCGAGCGGCACGGAGCCGCTGCGGCAAGCACCGAGCGGCACGGAGCTGCGGGCTGCTCCGATCAGCACAGTGCCCCTGCAATCAGCCGGGTGCTTGTTGCTATGTCGGGCGGCGTCGACAGCTCGGTCGCTGCGGCCCTGTGCCTGCGCGAGGGGTACGAGGTGGTCGGCGCCACCCTCAAGCTGTGGGGCGGTCCCCAAGATCAGGGCTGCTGCGCCGTCTCCGATGTGGACGATGCCCGCCGGGTGTGCCAGCAGCTCGGCATTGACCACTTCGTCTTCAACTATGCGGCCGAATTCGAAAGCGACGTCGTCGAGCCGTACGTGGACGCACACCGGCGGGGTCTCACGCCCAACCCGTGCATCGCCTGCAACCGGCACGTCAAGTTCGATGTGCTGTTGGATCGCGCCCGCCGCTTGGGCTTCGACCGCCTGGTCACGGGTCATCACGTTCGCATCAGCACGCACGGCGGCAGGCGGCGGCTGCAACGCGGCAGCGACAGCGCGAAAGACCAGTCGTACGTGCTGTACATGCTCTCCGAGGCCGACTTGGCGGACCTGTGGTTCCCGGTCGGCGACTACCGCAAGGACGGGCTGCGAGCGCTCGCAGCGGAGCTAGGTCTGCGAACCGCCGCCAAGCCCGAGAGCCAGGATGTCTGCTTCATCACCGAGGCTGCCGGCAGGGAGCGTTTCCTTGCCGAGCGCATCGACCTGCATCCGGCGGAACTGGTGGATGCGGCGGGCCAGCGCGTCGGCACTGCGCCGGCGGTGGAGCTGGTGACCGTCGGCCAGCGCAAGGGTCTGGGCCTCGGCGGTGCATCGCAGCGGCGCTATGCGGTGGACGTGGACATCGCCGCTCGTCGTGTCACGGTGGGCGGAGCCTCCGAGCTGGCTGCACCAGGCGTCCGGCTGGTCGATCATCGCTGGGCCGGCGCCTCCGTCGAGGGCGACGTGCTGGCCCAGACCAGCGCACACAGTCCGGCAGTGCCGGCACACCTTGATGCCGAAGGCCAGTTGCGCTGGGCGGAACCCCAGCGGCGTGTCGCAGCCGGCCAGGCCGTCGTCTTCTATGCAGGTGACGAGGTGCTCGGCGGCGCTACCGCTGCCGGACATCTCACATGAGTCGAGCGCAGCCCGGCGACGATCGCCCTACTCCTTGGGCGCTGCGCAAGGGTGTCTCGACGGCCGTCACGCTCGGCGCGCTTGTTGCCGCAGCAGCCGTCGTCCTGGCGGTGTGGCTGACCCGCGGAGGCGAACCCGCACCGGACTACCCGAGCGGCTTGCAGGCAGTCACACCGGTGCCCGGCGCTCAGGTGCCGCACCAGAGCCCCATCGGCGCTCGGCTCGAACCCGGCTGGAGGCTGACGCTGGTCATCAACGGCACAACGATTCCTGCCGCTCAGCTCGACGCGGGCACCATTCAGCTCGGCGAGCATTTCTTCTCGCCGGGGGACGGCAAGATCATCGAGAAGCTGCGCACCGGGCGATCGTGCGCCCGTCTGGTCGCCACCCCCACGATTGACGTCGAGGCGGCCGACTTCACCTACGAATGGTGTTTCACGACGTTCTAGGAGGGATCTGACCCGTCGACCGTCCCGGCGGCAAGCAGGGTGCGCAAGCCGTCCTCGTCGAGGACTGGGATGCCGAGTTCGGCTGCCTTGTCCAGCTTGGCTTGTCCGGCACGTTCGCCGGCAACCAGCGCGTACGTGCTCTTGTTCACCGACGAGGTGGACTTGCCGCCGCGCTGGACGATGGCCCGCTTCGCATCGTCGCGGCTGATGAACCAGCCGTCCAGGTTGCCGCTGACCACTACTGAACGACCGGTCAGCACCTGGGGCACCTCGGCCATGTCGTCGGGTCCGTCGACGACATCGAAGCGAACACCCATGCGGCGCAACTTGTCCACGAGCGCCCGGTTGTCGTCGTCGGCAAAAAAGCCCGTGACGCTGGCGGCGATGATCGGGCCGATCCCGTCGATCTCTGCGAGGTCCTCGGCGGTGGCCTCCATGATGGAATCGAGCGCGCCGAAGCGCATCGCGAGCAGCTCAGACGCCGTCGGACCCAGGTGCTCGATGCCGAGACCGATGAGCAGCCGCGGCAGGGGAGCCTCCTTGGCCTCGGCAATCTCGGACACGAGACTCGTGGCGGATTTCTCCGCGAAACCCTCCAAACCGACAAGATCGTCCGCTGACAAGCCGAAGAGGTCTGCCGCGTCTGTCACCAATCCCTGCTCGTGCAGCAGGATCACCGTTCGCTCGCCGAGACCCTCGATGTCGAGAGCGCCACGGCTCACGAAGTGCCCGATTCCCTGGATGACCCGTGCCCTGCACGATCGGTTCACGCAGTAGGTGTTGGCATCGCCCTCTTCGCGCACCAACGCGTGCGCGCAGACGGGACACACGGTCGGGAACGTCCACTGCGGCAGCCCGTCGGGGCGATCGGCCAGCACCGGTCCGACCACCTCGGGGATCACATCGCCGGCTTTGCGCACGATGACCGTGTCACCGGGACGGACATCCTTGGCGGCGACCTGATCCTCGTTGTGCAGCGTGGCCAGCGACACGGTGGAACCGCCGACGAACACGGGCTCCATGTAGGCGAAAGGAGTGGCGCGGCCAGTGCGGCCGATCGAGACCATGATCTCCCGCAGGGTGGTGGTGCGTTCCTCGGGCGGGAACTTGTACGCGACGGCCCAGCGTGGTGCACGGCTGGTGTAGCCCAGCTGGGAGCGCAGACCCAGATCTGCCACCTTCACGACCACGCCGTCGATCTCGTAGGCAGGCTTGTGGCGGTCACGTTCCCATTTCGTGCAGAACGCCTCGACCTCAGTGAGCGTGCCGAAGGTGCGGATCTCGGGATTGACCGGCATGCCGAGCCGGCCGAGGTACTCGAAGACCTCGTCTGCGCCGCCGAGGTCAGGCCCGCCAGTCAGCTCGCCGATGTCGTAGCTCCAGAACGACAGGCCGCGCGTCGCGACAATCGACGGATCCTTCTGGCGCAAGCTGCCTGCGGCCGTGTTCCGAGCATTCGCGTAGTCGGGATGGCGGCGCTGCATGTCGACCGGAGTGAGTTTGGCGAATGACTCGAGCTTGCGCCGCTCGTTCGCGGGCAGTTCTTCGGGAGCGCCGGCAAGCTGTTGCCTCGCGCTCTCGGCGGCTTCGGTGAGGGCCCGGCGAGCTGTGGCCTGCGATTCGTTCAACTCGCGGAACTTGTCCAAGGGCAGGAAGATCTCACCGCGCACCTCGATGGCCTCGGGCACCGGAGACGCTGTGCTCAGCTCCCGGGGGATGTCCGCGATGGTCACGACGTTCGCAGTGACGTCTTCGCCGACCCGCCCGTTTCCCCGCGTCGCCGCCTGGGTGAGACGCCCTTGCTCGTACCGCAGCGCAACGGCCAGCCCGTCGAACTTCAGCTCGCAGATCAGCTCGGGCTCGGGTGCGCCTGCTTCAGTCCCAACGTTGTCTTGCTGGTCGTCATCGCTCTCGCCTGCGTCATCGTCGAACAAGGTCGGCTGCGCAGCGTTGAGCACGCGCATGACACGGCCATGCCACGCCCGCAGTTCATCGAAGTCCATGGCATTGTCGAGCGACATCATCGGCCTGGCGTGGACGACTTCGGTAAACAGCGCTGACAGCTCCGCGCCGACGCGCTGGGTGGGCGA
The DNA here is from genome assembly GCF_965208925.1 of Candidatus Poriferisodalis sp. Classification (GTDB taxonomy): domain Bacteria; phylum Actinomycetota; class Acidimicrobiia; order Acidimicrobiales; family Poriferisodalaceae; genus Poriferisodalis. The sequence continues at coordinate 1,875,095 of NZ_OZ242364.1, forward strand.
ATTCGGATCCGCGAAATCGGGATAGCGCGCTTCGAGCTCGATGAGCTCGCGCTTGCGGGCGTCGTACTCCCCGTCGGGCACCGAGGGCGAGTCGTCCCGGTGGTACTCGATGTCGTAGCGATTGACCAATTCGGTCAGCTCGCGCATTCGATCGAGATCGCGCTGATGATCGACGTCAGCGGACGGGCTCGTGGATTCGCTGGCGTCGTCGTCCATCGCACTGCCGAGAGTAGCTAGGCGGTGTGACGGCTTTGTCGTTGTCCGGGCTGCTGAGGGGCAGGGGTACCCGTGCTTCAAACAGATGAAGCGCTTCGTGTACGGACTGGACATGCGAGGGGCGCTTCATAACTGCGCGCGGGCACCCCAGCCCCTCAGCGGCCCTCATGCATTCGGAAGTGCAAATTGCGAGACTGGCGCAGGTGGGAGCGTCATTGCGGGCTCATCCGACGCTGTGGCTGATGCGGTTGTTGTGGCTGGTGATGCCGTGGAGCGTGGGTGCCGCTGCTGCGGATGCGCTGAGTGCCTGCTCGGAGACATCGGCGCGCATCCTGAGTGCCGAATTGTGGGCAGCGTGGGCACTGGTGATGACGGCAACTCTGGTGCGCCGGCCGTGGGCGCTCACCGTGGTCCGCATCGCCGCGCCCGCCTCTGTCGCCGTGGCGGTGGGTGCCGTCGTGGCCGCAGCGGCGTGGGACGCCGACCTGGCCGCCCCGCGTGCCGCAGCAGCCATTGCCGGTGCCGCCATCGCAACCGCCGTGGCGCTGCTGCCAGAGACCGGCAACTCCATGGTGGACGGCCTCAGCTACGGCAACGAGCGGCGCATGCTGCTGCGCACGCCGTTCCTGCTGGCTGTCGCGCCGATCCCGCTGGTGTGGGCGGCTGTGGTTGCCGGCATCGTCGCGCCGGCGGTGCTGTGGGCCGTCGAGCAGTGGATCTGGGCAGTCGTTGCCACGGTCACCGGGCTCACTGCGGCTGTGCTGGGTTTTCGCTCGTTGCAGCAGCTGGCGCGCCGGTGGGTGGTGTTCGTCCCCAACGGATTCGTCCTGCATGACCGCATGGCGACGCGCGAGCCGTTCCTGCTGCGGCGGGCCGATATTGCGTCGCTCGGCGCTGCGCCCGCCGACATCGACCTTGCCGCCGACGACCTGGTGGACATCAGCGGCAATGCCCTCGGGCCAGTGCTGCTTGCCGTATTGAACGGCCAGGTCGAGGTGGTTCCGCGCACCACGGGCACAGCTCAGGTGCTGTCGGTGTCGCGCGTGCTGTTCAGCCCGACCCGCCCCGGCGAGATGCTGGCGGAAGCCGCCCGGCGACGAATTCCCCGTTGAGGCCGCGCCGCTACCCTCGGCGGCCTCTATGGAAGATGCCAAGGCGATCAGCACGGACCAGGTGGCGCACGTGGCGCTCCTGGCCCGAATCGAGCTCACTGCCGATGAGATCGAGCACTACACGGGCCACTTGGCGCGTGTGCTCGAGCATGCTCGTGAGCTGGAAGATCTCGATCTCGCCGATGTGCCGCCGCTCGCGCACCCCTACCCGCTCCGCAATGTGTTCCGGGATGACGTAGCGAGCTCGCCGGTGGACCGGGACGAGGTGCTCGCCCAGGCACCCGCCGCGTCCGGCGGGCAGTTCGAAGTGCCGCCGGTGCTCGGCGAGGAAGTTTGAGCCAGCCGTGTCCCGCTCGGTGACAGCCCGATGAGCGCAGCGAGCCCTGCGAGCGTCCGATGAATACAGCTCGCGCCATCGCCGCGGACGTGCGCGCCGGCACCCGCCGTGCAACGGACGTGCTCGAAGACTTCCTCGGCCGCATAGAGGCCCACGACGGCGATGTTCATGCATTCAACGCAGTCACAGCCGAGCGGGCTCGAGCCACAGCGGCGGCCATCGACGCAGCCGTCGACGAGGGCCGCGACCCCGGACCGCTGGCAGGCGTACCCGTCGCCTTCAAGGACAACCTGTGCACCCGCGGCGTTGCGACCACCTGCTCGTCGCGGATGCTCGAAGGCTGGCAGCCTCCCTACGACGCCACGGTCGTGCGGACCATGACGGCCGCCGGTGCCGTGATGATCGGCAAAACCAACCTCGACGAATTCGCGATGGGCAGCTCCACCGAGCACTCAGCGTTCGGCCCTACGCGCAATCCCTACGACCTTGCCCGGGTGCCGGGTGGCTCCAGCGGCGGCTCGGCCGCGGCAGTCGCGGCCGGCTTCGCGCCTCTGGCGCTGGGCTCCGACACCGGCGGCTCGATCCGCCAGCCTGCATCACTCTGCGGAATCGTGGGCATCAAGCCCACGTACGGCCGGGTCAGCCGCTACGGGCTCGTAGCGTTCGCCAGCTCGTTCGACCAGATCGGCCCGTTCGCAACCGATGTTGCTGACGCTGCGCTCGCGCTCGGGGTGATCAGCGGCCACGATCCGGCCGACAGCACATCGATTCCCGCTGCCGTACCCGATTTCGGCGCCGCGCTCGAAAGAGGCGTCGAGGGCTTGCGAGTGGGTGTCGTCAGCGAGCTGACCGGGAGCGGCCGCGACGGCGCTGTGACCGGTGGCCCGATTCTGGGAGATGCAGCGCCGGGAGACGCAGCGGGCGAGCTGCTGGACGGGATCGACGCGGATGTGACCGAGCGGGTGCTCGAGGCGGCCGACGCGCTGGCTCAGGCTGGCGCCACAGTGGGCAGAGTCTCGGTACCCGCGGTCACCTACGGCCTGACCGCGTACTACCTCATCGCACCCGCAGAGGCCTCATCCAACTTGGCGCGCTACGACGGCACTCGCTACGGGCTGCGGGTCGAGGGTGCAGACGTCACCGAGATGAACCGCATGACTCGCAGGGCCGGCTTCGGGGACGAGGTCAAGGCCCGCATCATGCTGGGCACGTTCGCCCTCAGCGCCGGCTACTACGACGCCTACTACGGCAAGGCCCAGCGGGTGCGCATGCTGACACGGCGAGACTTCGACGCCGCCTACGCCGATTTCGACGTGCTGCTGTCGCCCACCTCGCCGTGCGTGGCGTTCCGCTTCGGCGAGCGCGCCGACCCGATGACGATGTATCGGTGCGACACCTGCACCATCCCGTCGAATCTCTCGGGCGACCCGGCCATGTCGGTGCCGTTCGGCACCGGCGCGGAGGGCTTGCCGGTGGGCGTGCAGGTCATGGCCCCCGCCTTGGGCGAGGAGACGATGCTGACCGTGGCCGCTGCGCTGGAGCGCGCCGCGCCGCCGCTGCCGAAACCGCCGCTCGCAGGCGTGACCGGCTCGACTGGGGCAGGCACCTGATGCCTGCAGCCTCGCGATCGGAAACGGGCGTGGCGCCTTCGGGCTGGGAGCTCGTGGTCGGGCTCGAAGTCCATGTCGAGCTGGCGACCGACACGAAGCTGTTCTCCGCAGCGCCGAGCCGCTTCGGCGACGAGCCGAACACCAACGTCACGCCGGTCTGTTTGGGTCTGCCCGGCTCGCTGCCTGTGCTGAATCGCCGAGCCGTCGAACTGGCCATGGCGGTGGGTCTCGCGCTCAACTGCGAGATCCGGCCGTCGGTGTTCCACCGCAAGAACTACTTCTACCCCGACATGCCGAAGGACTACCAAGTCAGCCAGTACGACCAGCCCATCTGCTCCGACGGCTGGCTCGACGTCCCGGGCGGCAGCCGGGTCGGCATCGAGCGGGCGCATCTGGAAGAGGACGCCGGCAAGACGACGCACTTGGGAGGCGCGGATGGTCGCATCCACGGGGCCGTCGGCGCGCTCGTGGACTACAACCGGGCAGGCACACCCCTGCTGGAGATCGTCTCGCGGCCCGACATCGGTTCGGCAGCAGAGGCCAGCGCGTATGTCGAGGAACTGCGCGCGATCCTGCTGACGCTCGGCGCGTCCGACGCGCGGCTGGAAGAAGGCTCGATGCGCGTCGACGCGAACATCAGCGTCCGGCCCGCCGGCTCGGGTGAGCTGCGCACCCGCTGCGAAGTCAAGAACCTGAACTCGCTGCGGTCCCTGCGAAATGCCATCGACTACGAGGCCCAGCGCCACATCGAGCTGTACGCCGCCGGCGATGCCCCGGTACAGGAAACGCGCCACTGGTCCGAGGACGGGCGAACGCACTCGCTGCGTTCCAAGGAAGAAGCAGACGACTACCGCTACTTCCCCGAGCCCGACCTCGTGCCGCTGGCGCCCGACGACGAGTGGGTCGCCGAGGTACGCGCCGCCATGCCCGAGCTGCCGGCGTCGCTGCGCGAGCGTCTCTGCGTGCTCGGTGCCGACGCTGCTGATGCCCAGGTGATCGGCAGTCGCGGCCTCGCGTCGCTGGTGCTCGACGCAGTGGCAGCTGGCGCTGATGCGAGTCGTGCTGTCACCCATGCGGTGCAGAACTTGGCGCTGGACGGAGCCGAACTACTCGAAGCCTCCCAGCTTGCATCGCTGGTCGAGATGGAGACTTCCGGGCAGCTCACGGCCACGCAGACCAAGACCGTGCTCGGGCAGATGTGCGAGCGGGCACCCGGCGCCGACGCAGATCCGTCGGCGATCGCGGCTGAACTGGGCTACGAGGCGATGGACAGCGGCGAACTCGAAGCACTCGTCGACCGAGCCATTGCCGACAATCCCGACGCCTGGGCGAAGTTCTGCGCCGGAGAATCGAAGGTGGCCGGTGTCTTCGTGGGAGCGGTGATGAAGGCCACGCGGGGCCAGGCCGACGGCAAGGCGGTCAATCAGCTGCTCGCACTTCGCCGCGACGCCTGACCGCAGGCGCGGCCGGGCACACCGTCCAGCTCAGCTCTCGCCGGTGCGCAGCCAGGCGTCGCCGCGGAAGCGCACCCACTGCGGTGCGACGCGAAAGCACATGAACAGGACAAGCGCGGCCCACACCCAGCCGATGCCCAGATCCAGAAGGCGCACGGCGCCCCCGACGACCGAGAAGCCGACAGCCGCACCGGCCATCGCCCATGCCAGGAAACCCAGGTCGCCAGCACCGATGAAGATGCCGTCGAAGGCAAACGCGGCGGCATTGACCGGCTGTGAGAAGGCCACGAACAGCAGCAGAAACCCGGCGAGGGACACCACATCAGGATCAGTGCTGAAGATTGCGGCGATCGGTGCTCGCAGCAGCACCACCGCCGCTCCGAATACGACGCTGAGCTGGATGCTCATGCCGATCATCCTGACGCTGGCGGCACGTGCCACCTCGGGTCTGCTGGCGCCGAGTTCCTTGGCCACCATGGCCTGACCGGCGATGGCCACCGCATCGAGGGCGAGCGAGAAGAACGACCAGACCTGTAGTGCGATCTCGTGGGACGCCACTTCGGTGGTGCCGATGTGCGCGGCAAAGACCGTGGTGAGTACGAACGAGCCCCGCAGCGACGCCGTGCGCACGAACATCTGGGCGCCGACAAGCGCGTAGCGGCGCGCAGCGGCAGCGACGAATCGCAGCGTCGCCCCTGCCGCTCGAGCGCGACGAGCGACGGCGACCGCAAAGGCGATGGCGGCTCCCCACTGCGCGATGACGGTCGACCACGCTGCGCCGGCGATGCCCATGTCGAGTTCGAACACGAGCACCAGCTCGATTCCCACGTTTGCTGCTGCAGAGGCCACCACGATCACCAAGGGAGTCACCGTGTCCTGCGCCCCCCGCAGGTAGCCGGTGGCTGCCATCCCCAGGAGCAGCGCAGTGAAGCCGAGGAGGCTGATCCGCAGGTACGTGAGCGCCAGCTCGGCCACCTCGGGCTCGGGGTCGAACAGGCTCACGAGCCAGTCCGAGCCTGCCCACATGGCCAGGCTGACCACGATGCCCAACCCGACCGACAGCCACACGCCCGCTATGCCCTGCTCGGCAGCTCGCTTCAGCGAGCCGGCCCCGACCAACCGGCCCACCAGCCCGGTCGTGCCGTAGGCCAGGAAGATCAGCACCGCGTGCGCGCTCAGCAAGATGGCGGAGGCAATGGCGAGGCCGGCGAGCTCGGGTGTGCCGAGCCTTCCGACAATCGCCCGGTCGGTCAGGACGTAGAGCGGTTCGGCGATCAGCGCACCGAACGCCGGCACAGCCAGCAGCAGGATCTCCCGGTCGTAGATCGTGCGTCGGAACACCGTTACGCCCCGGTTGCCGTCGATTGGGCCTGCATCATCCGGTGAGGCGCCACACGCCGGTCTCGATGTCGATCACGTACAGCTCGCCGTGACGGTCCTCGGCGAATCCGACGGGCCGCGGCGTACTGATGCCGAGGCTCCACACCTCGTCTGGCTGCGCCCCAGGCTGCACCGAGACTGCATAGATGTCGCCCCCGCAGAGATCGGCGAACACGTAGCGGCCCGTCAGCCAATCGAGCTGGCTGCCCCGGTAGACGTGGCCCCCGATGACGGCACACAGGCCCCGTCCGTGCCGGTACTCGAAATCGGGCACCCGGTGATCGTCCAACTCGGCCCCGACGAAGCGGCGGCTGCCCTCATAGGCGTTCCAGCCGAGATTGGCCCCGCCCTCGTCGAGCCCGAGCACCGTGACCTCCTCCATGCACTGCTGGCCGACATCGGAGACCCACAAGGTGCCGGTCGGCTCGTCGAGCGACATGCGGTACGGGTTGCGCGCCCCGTACGCCCAGATGTGCGGGTCGCTGCCGGGTCCGAGATCGGGGTTGCCCGGTGCCGGGACCAGCCGCCAGTCGCCCGGATCGGAGCTGTCGCCGGTGTCGACGGAGAACCGCAGCACTGCTCCGAGCGGGGTGGCGAGATTCTGGCCGTGATGACGCGGGTCGCCGAGGCCGCCGCCGTCGCCGAAGGACACGTAGAGCAGCCCGTCCGCATCGAACAGCAGGTCGCCGCCGTTGTGCTGTGCATTGGTCTGCTTCACCTCCAGCACATCGGCGTAGCGACCCTCCAGCGTCGTTCGATCCGCGCTCGGCGTGAGCACGGTGAGCACGCTGGACCCGTGACGGTCGGTGCGGTTGATCCACAGATGTCCTTTCGGGCCGAGCGTCATGCCCACGAGGCCCTGGTCGTGCTCGGCTGCGGTGTCGGAAGAGAAGTCCGCGATGGGCTCGGCGCTGGTGACTGCACCGAGACCAGGGCCGACGTGGCCTGCCAGGTTGGGTGCAAATCGCCAGATGCGACCCCTGCGATCGCCCACGAAGCCGCCTCCCGAATCGGGGGCAGTCCCCGCAACGCTGTCGAAGACCATCACGGTCGCTTCGGGCAGATCGATGTAAGGCGCGAGCGTCACGGCGCGATCCGGCGCTCCGTCGTCGATGGGCACAGCGCTGATCGGGACCGCGCCGAGCTCGGGAAGTCCGGCAGGGCAGGGCGTATTGGACGCCACATACTCAGGCGTCTGCGTCAGCGGCAGGGTCGTCGCGGGCACGGTCGTCGCCGCGCCGCCATTGCCATCGGGATCGCTGACGGCAGGGCCGGTGCCTTCGTCGATGCCGATGTCAGAACATCCGACCGCCATCGCTCCGGCAGCGACGACCACGGCGCAGACTGCGACGCTGAACAGCCGTCCGCCCTGCACCCGGCCAATGTAGGCCCAGCCGGCAACAAGGCAGCCTGATTTCGACAGTGCGTGCGGCGGACGTCAGGTTGTGGACGCCGGGACGGCACGACAGAATGAACCGGTGCGTGCGCAAGCAGACCGGCTTGACTGCCCGGCTGGGCCCGTGAGGCGTGACGAGGCTGTAGGGGTACTTACCTAGGCGAGCCCGTTTCGACGCGCTCGCCCTGCCTCCCGCTCGGGAGGCTCTTTTATTTGGGGACACCGTCACTTCAGGAGAAAGTCCATGGAACTCACCGGCGCTCAGGCACTGATGCGAAGCCTGGAGATGAGCGGTGTCGACGTGATGTTCGGCCTGCCCGGCGGGGCAATCCTCCCGGTCTACGACCCCGTGCTGGATTCGCCGATCCGCCATGTCCTGGTGCGCCATGAGCAGGGCGCGGGACACATGGCGCAGGGCTACGCGCACGTCACGGGCAAGCCAGGCGTGGCGATGGTCACGAGCGGGCCTGCTGCCACGAACATCGTGACGCCGCTGTGCGACGCCTTCATGGACTCGATTCCCATGGTGGTCGTGACCGGCCAGGTGGCCATGTCGGCTATCGGTTCCGACGCCTTCCAGGAGTGCGACACCACCGGCATCACGATGGCGGTCACCAAGCACAACTACCTCGTGACCGACCCGGCGGACATCCCGCGCATCGTGGCCGAGGCATTCCACATCGCCACCACGGGACGGCCGGGCCCGGTGCTGATCGACCTGCCCAAGGACGTCAGCAACGCGACGATGGACTGGTACTGGCCCGACAGCGTCGACCTGCCCGGCTACCGACCCCGCCATGAGGTCGACCCGGCCGCCATTGCCGAAGCGGCCCATCTCATCCGCACGGCGCAGCGCCCCGTCATCTACGCCGGCGGTGGACTGCTGAAGGCTCGAGCGGCGGAAGCGCTGCGCGAACTCGCCGAGATGTGCGAGATCCACGTGGTGACCACGTTGATGGCGCGTGGCGTGTTTCCCGACCGTCACCCGCTGTGCCTCGGAATGCCTGGCATGCACGGCAACTACACCGCGGTGACCGCGATGCAGCAGGCAGATCTGCTCATCAACCTCGGGGCACGATTCGACGACCGGGTCACGGGCAACCCGGCGCACTTCGCCCCGGGCGCCAAGGTCATTCACGTCGACATCGACCCGGCCGAGCACGGCAAGGTGCGGGTGCCCGATGTGCCCGTCGCCGGCGATGCCAAGGTGGCGATCGAAGCGCTGATCGAAGCGCTGCGCCCCAGCGACGGCAGCGCTGCCACCGACGCAATGGCAGACAGATCTGCGTGGAAGTCGACCGTTTCCGGCTGGCGGGAGCAGTTCCCGCTGAGCTATGACCAGCCGTCGGGCGGCTACCCCCTCAAGCCGCAGTACGTGGTGGAGCAGCTGCGTGATCACACTCCCGATGACACGATCGTTGTGGCGGGCGTGGGCCAGCACCAGATGTGGGCGAGCCAGTACTGGCAGTTCGACCACCCCTACACCTGGGTGAACTCAGGCGGTCTGGGGACCATGGGATTCGCCGTGCCTGCGGCCATCGGAGCCAAGGTGGGCCGTCCGGATCGAACGGTGTGGGCGATCGACGGAGACGGCTGCTTCCAGATGACGGCGCAGGAGCTGATCTCCGCCAGCGCCGAGAACATCCCGGTGAAGGTGGGCATTCTCAACAACGCCTACTTGGGCATGGTGCGCCAGTGGCAGGAGCTCTTCTATGCGGAGCGTTACAGCGAGGTGTACCTCAGCGCCGACCACCCCGACTACGTCGGCTGGGCCGAGGCGATGGGCTGTGTCGGCATCCGCGTGGAATCAGCCGAGGAAGTCGTTCCGGCCATCACCAAGGCGAACGCCGTCAATGACCGTCCGGTGGTGATCGACTTCCGCGTCGACACCGAGGAGAAGGTGTATCCGATGGTGCCGGCCGGCGGCTCCAACGACGACATCATCCTCGGTCCTGAGGGCGACGCCGATGCGGCCTTGAAGGGCACAGCGCCGTCATGAGCGGCGCGCAGTGCGGCAGGCCGTCGTGAGCGGCGCGCAGGGCACGAACCTGTCCCCTGAGGAATCCGCGGTGGTGAGCCTGCCGCAGGAACCCGACCTGCACATCTTCGCGGCCATCGTGGAGAACAAGTTCGGCGTTCTTGCGCGCATCGCCGGACTGTTCAGCCGGCGCGGCTTCAACATCTTCTCGCTGGCAGTGGCCCCGACGGCCGATCCCTCCTACAGCCGCATCACGATCGTGGTCGATGTCCACAACACCGACGTCAACCAGATCGCGAAGCAGCTCGACAAGCTGGTCAACGTCATCAACATCAGCGAGCTGCACCCGTCCGATTCGCTCGAGCGGGAGCTGATGCTGGCCCGCGTCGGCGCCGCCGACCTCGAAGCCGTCACCGAGGTGATTTCCGAGTACGGAGGGGAAGTGCTCGATCACGCCGATGGCGAGGCCATTGTGAGCGTGAGCGCACACCCAGACCGGCTCGACCGGTGCGAGCGCCAACTGCGTCCGTTCGGCCTGCACGTGCTGCAGCGCACAGGCCGCATTGCACTGCGGGCGCTCGATGCCGACGAGCCCGCCGTCGGCATGACCGCCTGAGACTGGCAGACTCCCGCCAACGCTGACTCGGAGAGGAACCACAAGCATGCCGGCGACCATCTATTACGAAGAAGATGCAGACCTCAGCCAGCTGGCTGGCCGCACGGTGGCGGTCATGGGCTACGGCTCCCAGGGCCACGCTCACGCCCTGAACTTGCGCGACAGCGGTGTGGACGTCGTGGTGGGGTTGCGTGAAGGCTCGTCGTCTCGTGCCAAGGCAGAGGCCGAGGGCCTCCGGGTTGCCGATGTGGCGGGTGCCGCCGCTGAAGCCGACATCATCATGATGGCGCTGCCCGATACCGACCAGGCCGCCATCTACGAGGATTCGATCGCGCCGAACCTGCAGCCGGGCAATGCCGTTGCCTTCTCACATGGCTTCAACATTCACTTCGGCCAGATCAGTCCACCGGATGACGTGGATGTGTGGATGATCGCGCCCAAGGGACCGGGCCACAACGTCCGGCGCACCTACGTGGAAGGCGGCGGCGTTCCGGCGCTCGTGGCAATTCACCAGGACGCCAGCGGGCAGGCGCTGACCGACGCGCTGGCCTACGCCAAGGGAATCGGCGGCACACGCGGTGGCGTGCTCACCACGACGTTCGCCGAGGAGACCGAGACCGACCTGTTCGGCGAGCAGGTGGTGCTCTGCGGCGGCCTCACCGAGCTGATCCGGGCCGGTTACGAGACGCTGGTGGAGGCCGGCTACCAGCCTGAATCGGCCTACTTCGAGACGCTGCACGAGGTGAAGCTGATCGTCGACTTCATCTACGAGGCCGGCATCTCGGGCATGCGGTATTCGATTTCGACCACCGCCGAGTACGGCGACATGACCCGCGGCGCGCGCATCATCACCGACGAGACACGCGCAGAGATGAAGCGCATCCTGGCGGAGATCCAGGACGGCAGCTTCGCCCGGGAATGGATCGACGAGAACCGCAACGGGCTGCCGAACTACCGGCGCATGGTCGAGGAAGGCAAGCAGCACCCCATCGAGCAGGTCGGCTCGGAGCTGCGGGCGATGATGCCGTGGATCACCGCAGGACGCCAGGACGTGACCGCTGCGTCAGGCGGCGCCGTCTCCTGATTTTCCGAGCGCTTTGCAGCAGGCGGCGCGCCCGGCTCGGGGCGCTTGAGACGCCGCGGCATGGTGGCAGAATCGGGACGTGGTCGACGTTGTCGTGACGCCGGTGCGGGTGCCCACTGCGGGGGACCTGCTCGTGGCGACGCCACGTCTGGTGGATCCCAATTTCGATCGCACAGTCGTGTTCGTGATCGAACACCAGGACGCGGGCACGCTGGGCGTGGTCATCAACCGCGTGTCGGACATCTCGTGCGCCGCGGCCGTCCCGCGCTGGGCGTCACGCTTCGCGGAGGAAGCCGCAGTAGGGCTCGGCGGGCCGGTCGAGCCGCAGGGTCTGCTCGCGCTCGGGGCAACAGCAGAACCGCCCGCTGGCGAGTCACTGTCGCCCCAAGGCTCGGGCGCCGAGTCGTCCGAGGCCGGCGGCGTGTGGCGCACCGTCAACGGGGCGGTCGGGCTGGTCGACCTCACCGCCGATCCGGCCGAACTGGATGCCGCAATCGTCGCGGTCCGGATCTATGGCGGGCACGCGGGGTGGGGACCCGGCCAGTTGCGAGGCGAGCTGCAGTCGGGTTGCTGGTGGGTGTTCGACTCGATGCCCAGCGATCTGACTGCGGATGCCACCACGCTTTGGTACGACGTGCTCGCACGTCAGTCACCGCCCGCCCGGCTGTTGGCCCACTACCCCGACGACCCTGCGCAGAACTAGCGCGTCGGCTCACCGTGGGCAGCGAGCGCCAACAGATGTGCGCTGGGGACTCCGTTCAGCAGCGCGCTAGGTTCGCGCTCGAATCTGTCGACCGCATCCATGACGGCGGAGGCCATTGATGAGCGACTACGGCGAGCCCCCATCCCACGATGGAAACCGACGGACTGGCTGGGCCGAACTCGGATCAGGAGAGACCGTCGAGTTGGCCCGGATCGGCGCTCGATTCGGCGCCCGCGTGCTTGACGCGATCATCGTGGCGGTAGTGCTCTTCGTGCTGATCTTGGTGTTCGCCTCAGCGTCGAGCTCCAGCGACGCGGCCGACTTCTCGGGCTTCGATGTGACGGGCATCCTGCTCGGCCTCGTCGTCGGTATCGGCTACGAGGTGGTGCAGATCGCGCTGTGGGGCCAGACCTTGGGCAAGCGGATAGTCGGCGTCAGAGTGATCCATGCGGCACACGGCGGCCTGCCCGGGTGGGGCAAGGCATTCGGTCGGTGGGCCATTCCCGGGCTGCTTGCGCTCATCCCCTTGGTGGGCTGGCTCCTGTCGATCCTCTGCTACGTCAGCGCAACGTGGGACCGCGTCTACCAGGGCTGGCACGATAAGGCCGCAGGCACCCTCGTCATCAAGAAGTGATGTTCGACGAGGCCGTTCCCGTTAGCTGACCGCCTGCCGGGAAGCTGTCGCGGCGATCCGAGGATCGCGCGACTGGGTTGGTAGATGCAGCCTTAGAGCCGTTCGACGATGTAGTCGATGCAGGCGGTGAGGGCCTCGGCGTCGGCCGGATCGATCGCAGGGAATGCCGCGATACGCAGCTGGTTGCGGCCCAGCTTGCGGTAGCCCTCGGTATCGACGATGTCGTTGGCGCGCAGCGCCGCAGCGATGTCGTCTGCGCTGACCCCCTCGAAGTCGATGGTGCACACAACGGGGGAGCGCATGGCCTCGTCCGCAACGAATGGCGAGGCGAAATCGCGTTCTGCTGCCCAGCCGTACACGGCACCGCTCGACGCGGCCGAGCGGGACGCAGCCCAACCGAGCCCGCCGCCGTCGAGCATCCATTCTGCGGTCTCGAGCGTCAGCAGGATCGTGGCGAGCGCCGGGGTGTTGTAGGTCTGGTCCTGGCGAGAATTGCGGACGGCGATTGCCAAGTCGAGCGTGGCGGGCTTGTAGCGGCCCGCAACATCGATCCGCTCTATCCGCTCGACAGCAGCCGGCGAGCACAGCGCGATGAACAGCCCGCCATCTGCCGCAAACGCCTTCTGCGGAGCGAAGTAGTAGCAGTCGACATCTCGGGGATCCCACGTCATCGCACCGGCCGCCGAGGTGGCGTCAACCATGACGAGCGCCGGTGTGGTGCCCCGCCGAGACGGGCCGAGCTGCGGTTGCGTCAGCGGCATCGCCACGCCGGTCGACGTCTCGTTGTGCGTCAGCGCATACACGTCGATCTCCGCGAGATCTGCGGCCTCGGGTACGGGGTGGCTGCCGTACGGCGCTGTGATCACCACTGGGTCTTCCAAGTGTGGCGCGGCAGCAGTCACAGCTGAGAACTTCTCGGAGAACTCGCCGAAGGTCAGGTGCTGGGAGCGGCGCTCGATCAGTGAGAAGGCCGCTGCGTCCCAGAAGCCGGTGCTGCCGCCGTTGCCCAGCACCACCTCCCAGCCGTCGTCCAAGCCGAACAACTCGGTCATGGCCGCTCGCAGCCGGCCGACCACCGAGCGCACGCCGGTGCGACGATGCGAGGTGCCCATGTAGTCGAGCGTGCGAGCTTCCAGCGCTTTCACAGCTTCGGGTCGAACCTTGGACGGGCCCGAGCCGAAGCGCCCATCGGCGGGTCGCAACTCGGCGGGAAGAGAAATCGATGAGGGAGAGGCAGCCATCGGCTGCCACTATTGCGCCCGGGCCAGTCGCCGACAACCACATTTTGTTGACAATTCGCCCGGAACCTGGCTCGGCACGTCCTGCGGGGTGGCGCCACACGACTTGGCGGCGAGACTGTCGGGCGCTCGCGGCAGCGCGTCGAGCAGACGGGAGACGCTCTATGAGGAATCGAGTATCGACGGCACTGGCGGGCATCGCCCCGTCGGCCACCCTCGCCGTGGACGCGAAGGCCAAGGCGCTGCGGGCGGCGGGCGAGAACGTGATCGGCTTCGGCGCCGGCGAACCCGACTTCCCGACACCCGAGCACATCGTGGACGCCGCAGCGGCTGCATGCCGCGACACGGCGAACCACCGCTACTCGCCCGCCGGCGGTCTGCCTGCCTTGAAGACCGCGCTGGCAGCCAAGACCAAGCGCGACAGCGGCCTCGACTGGGACGCGACCCAATTCCTGGTCACGAACGGCGGCAAGCAGGCCGTCTACAACACCATGGCCGCGCTCATCGATCCCGGCGACGAAGTGCTGTTGCCGGCGCCTTACTGGACGACCTACCCCGAGGCGATCCGCGTCTTCGGCGGCGTGCCGGTCGAGGTGTTCGCCGGCATCGAGAGCGGATTCAGGGTGAGCCTGGACCAGCTCGAAGCTGCACGCACCGACCGCACGAAGGCGCTGCTGTTCGTGTCGCCGTCCAACCCGACCGGCGCCGTGTACCCGCGGGATGAGATCGTCGCCATCGGCCAGTGGGCCGTCGAGCACGGCCTGTGGGTGATCACAGACGAGATCTATGAGCACCTCACCTACGGTGATGCGGAGCACCACTCGTTGCCGGTGCTCGTGCCAGATATCGCCGACCGCTGCGTCGTGCTGAACGGCGTCGCCAAGACCTACGCCATGACCGGCTGGCGGGTCGGGTGGATGGCTGGACCGCCCGACGTCATCGCCGCTGCGACCAACTTGCAGAGCCACGCCACCTCCAACGTCTGCAACGTCGCCCAAGCGGCCGCGCTCGCGGCGGTGTCGGGCGATCTCGAGGCAGTAGCCATGATGCGGGCAGCGTTCGACGTGCGGCGCCAGCGCATCACCGAGATGCTCAACTCGATCGACGGCGTGGAGTGTCCCGAGCCCGAGGGCGCGTTCTATGCATTCCCCAACATGGAGGGTCTGCTGGGACGCCGCTATGACGATGCCGAGGCGAGCACCACGCTGGAGCTGGCAGCATCCGTGCTCGAGCAGGCCAAGGTGGCGTTCGTGCCGGGCGAGGCGTTCGGCGCTCCCGGCTACGCCCGGTTCTCGTTCGCCCTGGGTCTCGACGATCTCTCCGAAGGCATCAGCCGCATCGCAGACCTGGTCGGATGACATGGCACGAGTCCTGGTTGCCGAGACGCTGGCCGACGCCGGACTGGACCTGCTGCGCGCGGCCGGCCACGACATCGACATTCGCACGGGGCTGAGCCCCGACGAGCTTCACGACGCCATCCCCGGCGCGCAGGCGCTCGTCGTCCGCTCGGCGACACGGGTCGATGCTGATCTCCTGGCAGCCGGCGATTCGCTCGTCGTCGTCGGGCGTGCTGGCGTAGGGCTCGACAACGTCGATGTGGCCGCTGCAACTGAGCGCGGCGTACTCGTGTGCAACGCGCCATCCAGCAACGTGGTGTCTGCGGCAGAGATGACGGTGGCGCTCATGCTGGCGCTTGCTCGCCATGTGCCTCAAGCACACCAAGCACTCGCAGACGGCCGCTGGGAGCGCAGCCGCTGGGGCGGCATGGAGATCTACCGCAAGACCATCGGGATTGTGGGCCTCGGCCGAGTCGGCCGCCTGGTCGCACAGCGGATTGCGCCGTTCGATGTGGCGCTCATCTCCTACGACCCCTATGTAAGCGCAGAATCCGGCCGAGCCGCCGATGTCGAGATGGTCGAGTTCGAAGAGCTGCTGGAGCGGTCCGACATCATCACGCTGCACATGCCGCGCACGCCCGAGACGGCAGGGCTGCTGGGGGCCGAAAACCTGGCCAAGTGCCGCCCGCATGCCCTGATCGTGAATACGGCCCGGGGCGGCATCCTCGACGAGGCGGCCGCTGCAGAGGCCCTCGAAGAAGGCCGGCTGGGCGGTGTAGCGGTGGACGTCTATGCGGCCGAGCCAGCCACCGACTCCCCGCTGTTCGGCCGCCCCGATGTGGTCGCCACCCCACACCTCGGTGCCAGCACCACCGAGGCGCAGGATCGCGCCGGCACCCAGATCGCCGAGCAGGTCAACCTGGCCCTGGCCGGCGACCCCGTCCCCTACGCCGTCAACGCCTGACCGGGCAAGCGTCAGCGCTGGGCGGCGACTGCGGCGGCGTCGGGGTGTCCCAGGTAGCGCTCGGGGATCTCGAAGCCGAAGATGCGGGCGGAGTTGAGCCCGAGGATCTTGGCCCGCTCGCCGTCGTCCAGATGGCTCATGGTGCGCTCGATGGCCTGTGCGGAGTACGGCCACGAACCCTCGTGGTGCGGGAAGTCGTTCGCCCAGAGGAAGTTGTCGACCAGGCCGTGCTCGCGCGCAAGGTCCAAGCCGGCGGGATCCTCTTGGAAGCTCGCGAAGCCCTGCCGCTTGAAGTACTCGCTGGGCAGCATCTCCAGCTTGGGCCGCACCCACATGTGGTGCTTGAGGTAGGCCTCGTCCATTGCGGTCAGCATCCACGGCACCCAGCCGATGCCGGCCTCGATCGAGCCGAACTGCAAAGTCGGATGCCGCTCGGCAACCCCTGAGGCGCAGATGTTGACCAGCGGCTCCATAGTGGGTGCGAGCGAGTGCACGGCGTAGTTGATGACAGCGCCGCCCTGGCTGCGCGAGGTGCGTGGGTCACGCCCGGTTGAAACGTGGAACGTGACCGGCAGCTCCACCTCGTCGATGCAGTCCCACAGCGGCTCCATCTCGCGCAGGTTGTAGTTGAGGTCGTCCACGTCGGGTGGCCCGAACACCGGCTTGGCCGGAAGGCTCAGACCTTTGAACCCGAGCGCCGCACATCGCTGGATCTCGGCGATGGCCTTGTCCAATGCCGCCGGAGCGATACAGGCCATCGGGGTCAGCCGGTCGTTGTAGTCGGCGAACTCCTCCCAGGCCCATTCGTTGTAGGCCCGGCACATTGCGTGACTGAAGTCGGCATCGGGGGTGGCCCAGATGGACAGTCCCTTGTTCGGAAACAGGATCTCGGCATCGCAGCCGTCCAGCGCCAGATCAGCCAGCCGGGCCTCGGGGCTGCGCCCGGACTGGTTGCGCAGCTTCTCATGGCCCTCGAACGGCTTGGTCCAGTTGAGCTTGGCCGGCCGGAAGCCCTCTGCCTTCTGGAAGAACTGCTCCTCGGTCGCGCTGCCGCCTTCACTCTTGGCGCCTTCACCCTTGGCGCCGTCGCCCTTCGCGCCCTTGCCGTGAACGTCCATGGCCTTGGTGACGGCGATCGTCGGCAGCCGGTGGTGGTACGCGGGATCGATGCGGTCGTAGAGGAACGTGTTCGGCTCCTGCACATGCCCGTCCGCCGAGCACATGAAGAACTTGTCGTCGGCGTCCGGACGCGCCGAGCGATGCCATCCCTCATTGCCCGGTGTCTCGGTCCGCCACACGTTGTTGACATCAGGTTCAGGGATCGTGATCGCCATCGCATGTCTCCGGGACGGGAATTCGGGAGCGGCTTCAGGCACCGTCGGCCGTGTGCCACCTCGAGTCTGGCACGCAACCGCCGCCGCTCACCCGGCGACGAGGACTTCAGCCGCGTCTCACCAGTCGTTCACTGAGCCAGTCGGAGGGCAGGGAACCCTTGTAGGCGATGACGCTGACTGCCCACTGGCGCGGCGACTCGTCGGAGCCCGGAGCCAGCGGGGTTATCGAAGCGCGGGCTCCGACGGCTTCGATCAAGTAGGCGGTTGTATCGGCCGCCTCTGTGCCGCAGGCGTCGCCAGCGGCCGCGGGTGGCGCCGCCTGCACCAAACCCTTGAGCCGGGCGACATTCTCGGGCAGGTCGGCAAGCAACGCCTCGATGACTGGCATAGGTACTGGTGCGTCAAGGACGACGGTCTGCGACTCGAAGAGATCCTCCGCAGCCGGCAGTGAGCGAGCGGCGCTTGGATCGGGTGCCGATCTATCGAGCGTGTTGACCGCATCACCTTCGGGCTGGGGGCCGAACAGCACCTCGACAGGCACGGCTGCGCGGCTCGCACGCACTATCGCAGCCGTGCTGGCGATGCCGGTCAGCCAGTCGCACAAGGCATCGGCAGCAGCGATATCGCCCAGCAAGTCGATCTTGTTGACGACGAGCAGGTCTGCTGCTGCGAGCTGCATCCGCACGGTGTCTGCCACCCAGCGGTCGTTGGCCTGGCGCCGTACCTGCTCGGCATCGGCCAGCACGACCACTGCGTCGAGCCGCAGACCGGGGGTGTGGCCATAGGCCGCTATCTGGGCGGGATCGGCGACACCGCTGGCCTCGATGAGCAGCCGCTCAGGCAGTACCTCGGCAGACCGGATGGTGTTCAGTGCCGCAGCAAAGCCATCGGCCAAGGTGCAGCAGATGCAGCCGTTGGCGAGCGTCAGCTTGTCGCCCTCAGCAGCGGCGATGAGATCTTCGTCGATCGAGATCTCGCCGAAGTCGTTGACGATCACCGCGATGCGCTCGTCTGAGGAACGCAGCGCATGGTTCACGAGCGTGGTCTTGCCGGCGCCGAGATAGCCGCCGATGACGGTCACGGGAAGGCGTTGAGTGCTCACACCTCGCTCAACTGGGCCGGTTGCGGCACGCCGCCGAGCACCGTGCCCCATACGCCGATGTCCCGCAATGCCATCGGATCGACCTCGAGAGGATCGTCCTCCAGCACTGCGAAGTCGGCCAGCTTGCCTGCTTCGATGCTGCCGATGTCCCCGTCCAGCTTGAGCTGCCGGGCTGCCTCGATCGTGATGGCTCGCAGCGCGTCCGGAACGCCGATGCGCTCATCAGGCCCCAGCACCTCGCCCGACGCTGTCACACGGTTCACCGCGCACCACGCAGTGTGCAGGTGGCCGAGCGGCGTGATGGGCGAATCGGAGTGAACCGAGAAACTGACGCCGCTGTCCAAGGCTGTCCGACAGGCGTCCATGCGGGCAGCGCGCTCAGGTCCCACGGTCACATCGCGGTGCTGGTCGCCCCAGTAGAAGATGTGGTTCGAGAAGATGTTGGCATGCATGCCGAGCGCTGCCATGCGGCGGTACTGGTCGGGTGTGGTGAGCTGGCAGTGCTGCACGGTGTGTCGGTGATCCCAGCGGGGACAGCGCTCGAGCACCTGTTCCACTGCGTCGATGAACACCTCTGAGGCCTCGTCGCCGTTGCAGTGGCAGTGCACCGTGAGTCCGGCACGGTGGTACGGCTCGACGAGATCGGCCATCTGGTCGGGCGCCGTCAGCCACATGCCGTTGCCGATGTGTCCCGGCGGAGGCTTGTAGTAGTGCGGCCAACTGATACGGGCCGTGAACCCCTGGATCGAGCCGTCCAGAATCAGCTTGACAATGCCGAAGCGCAGTTTGTCGCTCTGCTCGCTCATCAACTTCACGCACAGCTCTGCAAGCTCCGCCGGGTCGGCCGTGGCTCCGAACAGGTTCGACATCGCCACCATCACCCGTGCCGGATAGGCCGGATCGCTGGTGACCTTCTTCCAATTGCCAAGCTGTTCAGGATCCCAGAGCTGCGTGGTGCCCAAGTCGGTCAGCAGCGTGTGCCCGGCATTGCGAGCTTCGTTGGCGTAGCGCCAGCGGGCCTGCTCGCTGCGGTTGGCTTTCATCATGTCGGCAAACGCCTCGCCGGCCAGCATCATCCCGGCGGGCTCATGCAGCTCACCGTTGGGCAACCCGTCGCCGCCGCGGGCCACACCGGGGCTGGTCGCCGTGTCGTCGATACCGCAACGCTCCATGAGCGCCGAGTTGATCGTGGCGAGATGCCCGCTGGCATGCAGCACCAGCGTCGGCCGGCCGCCGGTCACCGTGTCGAGGTGGCGTGCCACGAGCCGCTCGCCCGGGAAGTAGATGGGGTCGAGACCCCAGGCCAGCAGCGTCTGGGAGTCGTCGCTCATGTCGGCTGCGGCCTTGCCCAGCCGTTCGAGCACATCGTCGATGGAGGCGCAGCCCGGCCACAGCAGTCCCTGCGGGTCGCGCCGGTCGAAGTAGCCGACGTAGGTGGAGTTCCACAACCCGCCAGACATGACGTGGCAGTGCGCCTCGATGAACCCGGGCATGAGCACGTGTTCGGCAAAGCGGTTGTCAATCCGGTGCTCGCCCCATGTCGCCAGCTCGTCGGCACTGCCGACGCCCAGGATGCGATCGCCCGATACCGCCACCGCCTCGCCGAACGGGAATGCGGGGTTGACGGTGATGACCCGGCGTGCCGGGAAGATCACGAACGGCTCACCGCTCTCGCTGGGGCCGGTCTGGGCTGTCGTCATCAGTTGTCGAGGTCCTGTGCCACGAGGTGACCCGGCTCCACTTCCACCAAGGTCACGGGGTCGGGAGAGGTGCCTGCCTCGAAGACCGGGCTCGGCACCTCATCGGTCTGCACCGAGCGGTCAGTCCGGCGACGCCCCGGATCGGCGATCGGCACCGCGTCGAGCAGCCGCTTGGTGTAGTCGTGCATGGGGTTCTCGAAGATCGCACGACGCGAACCCAGCTCCACGATCTGGCCGAGGTACATCACGCCGACCCGGTGCGCGATCCGCTCCACGACGGCGAGGTCGTGGCTGATGAACAGGTATGACAGCCCCATCTCGTCCTGCAGGTCCATCATCAGGTTGATGACCTGCGCTTGGATCGAGACATCCAGCGCCGAGACCGCCTCGTCGGCAATGACCAGTTCGGGCCGCAGCGCCAAGGCCCGGGCGATGCAGATGCGCTGCCGCTGACCCCCGGAGAATTGGTGCGGGTACTGCCGCATGTCGTCGGGCGACATGCCGACTCGTCGCAGGAGGTCGGCGACCAGGTCGTTGATCTCGCGCTTGGGCACGGCACGATGGATCTCGAGTGGCTCCGCAATCGCCTTGCCCACGGTGCGGCGAGGATCGAGGCTGGCGAAGGGATCCTGGAAGACGATCTGCGCCTTGCGCCGGTGAGGCCGCAGCGCACGGGGTCCGAGGTTCGTGATGTCGGCGCCGTCGAGCCGGATGGTGCCGCTGGTCGGATTCAGCAGGCGGATGATGAGGTATGCGAGCGTCGACTTGCCGCAGCCGCTCTCGCCCACCACGGCCAGCGTTTCCCCCCGATCGATGTGCAGGCTCACCTGTTCCACGGCGTGAACGCGCGCGCCATGGCTGGCTGGGAAATGCTTGGTGAGCGCCTCGACCTCGACAATCGGTGCCGCGGCATCGTGCTGCGTCACGAGTCCGAGCCCCCGCTGCTGTCAGTTCCCGAGGTGGCAGCCGCTGCGAGTGCATCGGGGTCGATCAAGTCGAAGCGCTGCGGAGCCTCGACGCCCGCCATCGACCCGAGGCGCGGCACCGCTGCCAGCAGCGACTGGGTGTAGGGCTCGCTGGGCCGATCGAAGATGTCCGAGACATGGCCGCGCTCGACCAATCGCGACTGCTGCATCACCACGACCTCGTCGGCGATCTCCGCCACGACGCCCATGTCGTGGGTGATGATCAGCACGGCTGCACCGGTCTCGCGTTGCATCTCGGCGATCAGGGCAAGGATCTGTGCCTGGATCGTGACGTCGAGCGCGGTGGTGGGCTCGTCTGCGATCAGGATGGCCGGGTCGCACGCGAGCGCCATGGCAATCATCACCCGCTGACGCATCCCGCCAGACATCTCGTGGGGGTACTGGTCGATCCGGCGCGCAGCGTCGGGGATGCGTACCCGGTTCAGCATCTCCAAGGTGCGCTCGCGAGCCTCGCCACGGTTCATGCCACGGTGGAGCCGCAGCGCCTCGCCGATCTGGCTGCCGACCGTATAGACGGGGTTGAGGCTGGTCAGCGGCTCCTGGAAGATCATCGAGATGCGATCGCCCCGGATCGATCGCATCTGCGGTTCGGGCAGCTGCAGCAGATCGTCGACGCTGCCGTCGTCGTGGCGGAACAGCACCTCGCCGCTGCGGATCTCCGCCCGGGTGCCGATCTCGATGAGGCGCATGATCGACAGTGCGGTCACTGACTTGCCCGAGCCCGACTCGCCGACCACCGCCAGCGTGCCGCCGTCGTGCAGGTCGAACGACACGTCGTTCACGGCGATGAAGTCGTCGAAAGCGACCGTGAGGCCCCGAACCCGCAGTCTCGGTGCTGCGTTGTTGTCGCCTCCTGCGTCGGCCGTGCTCACAGCTCAGCGTCCCCGCAGCTTGGGGTTGTAGGCATCCTGCAAGCCGTCGCCGATGAGGCTGAAGCTCAGCACCGTGAAGAAGATCGCCAGACCGGGGAAGGTCACCGACCACCACGCAGTCAGGAAGTTCCCCCGGTTCAGCCCGATCATCAGGCCCCAACTGGTGGTGTTGGGATCACCGAGGCCGAGGAACGCCAATCCAGCCTCGAACAGGATCGCAGTGCCCATGATGAGCGTGGCCGACACGATCAGCGGCGGCAGCGCATTCGGGAACACCACCTTGCGAATGATGCGCCAGTCCGTGGCTCCCACCGCTCGGGCAGCCCGCACGAACTCCAGGTTCTTCAGCCTCAGGAACTCTGCACGGGTGATGCGAGCGATCCCCGGCCACGCCACCACGCCGATGGCGAACGAGATCGTGAACATCGACGGCTCGAACAGGGCCACCAGCACCATCGCGAACAGCAGTGCAGGCAGCACCTGGAAGAACTCGGTGAAGCGCATGAGGGCGCTGTCGAGCCAGCCGCCGTAGTAGCCGGCGAGCGCGCCGATGCTGATGCCGATCACGAGCACCATCGCGGCCGCCATGGCAGCAACCGTCAGGCTTGTCGTGCCGCCGCCGATCACGCCCGCCAAGACGTCGCGACCCAGATAGTCAGTTCCCAGGCGGGCCTCTTCCAGCTCTCCTGGACCAGTGAGCGGAATCGCCACGATGTCCTTGGGGTCGTTGTCGTAGATCCGCGGGCCGGCGACGGTCATGAAGACGATGCCGATGAGCATCACCACGCCTGCCACTGCGGCCTTGTTGCGCACGAAGAGCCGCAGAGTCTCCCGGCCGGGGCGTCCCGATCCGCCTTCGCCACCGGCCCCCAGACCGGGGGTGACCCCCAGATCGGCGGCTGCCACCTCACTGCGTCCCATAGCGTCAGACATTGGAGCGCTCCCGCAGGCGGATACGGGGGTCGATGATCGTGTACAGCAGGTCGGTCAGCAGGTTCGCCACGATCACCATGACTGACGACACCAGCAGCACGCCGAGCAGCACCGAGGTATCCCGGCGCAGGATCGAGTCGAAAGCCAGCCTTCCCAGCCCCGGCCAGTTGAATACGGTCTCGACCAGCAACGCGCCCGACAGCAGTGCCCCGAACTGCAGGCCGATCACCGTCACGACCGGGATGACGGCGTTGCGCAGCGCATGCTTGTACACCACCCGGCGCTCGCCCAGTCCCTTCGCCCGGGCGGTACGCACGTAGTCGGATTCGAGCACCTCCAGCATGGAGGCCCGAGACAGCCGGCTGTACTGCGCCAGGTAGATGAGCCCGAGCGTGAGTGCGGGCAGCACGAGGTGCTCGCCCACGTCGAGCACATTCGCGAGCGCTCCCTCGCCGTAGTTCACGTCATGCCAGCCCTGGATCGGCAACAGCTCCCACGTTGACGCGAACAGGATCACCAGCATGATCCCGGTCCAGAAGACCGGCATCGAGAAGCCCACGAGCGCCAGCACGGTTGCGCCGTGACTGAGCGGGCTCTCGGGACGGCGCGCAGTAGCGACGCCCACCATGGTCCCGGCTGCCACGGCGAACGCCAGCGCCGTTCCGACCAGCAGCACCGTGGGCCAGAGGCGCTCGATGATGAGCGACGTCACCGACCGGTTGAAGAAGAACGAGTCGCCCAGATCGCCCGTGGCAACCCTGCCGACGTAGGACAGCAGCTGCACGATGACCGGACGGTCCAGGCCGTACTGGGCCCGGATCTCCTCGAGCAGCTCGGGGTCACCGGCGCCGCTCTCGCCCACGATCACCGTGGCCGGATCGCCGGGCGTGATGTGGATCAGCAAGAAGTTGAGGCACATCACTGCCAGGATCAGCCCGAGTGCTTGGGCGATCCTGGCAGCGATGGACCTCAGCATGCTCCGTCCTTGTTGAGCCCGTAGCTATTGGGCGCAGTGCCGGCGGTCACTTCAGCGCTGCCGGCACCTGGTCCCGTTGCCGCTACTGATCCAGCCAGACCTGGTGCATGGGCGACATCTGCCCCCAGATGTTGTTGGTCGGCGGGTTCATGACCGCCGGGTTGAACGCCTGCCAGAACGACGGCGTATTCAGGAAGTAGATCGGCACCTCGTCGGCCACGATCTCCTGGAACTCGGCGTACAGCCTGGTCCGTTCGCCGGCGTCGAGCTCCTGGCCTGCCGCAGCGAGCAGCGCGTCGACCTCGGGATTGCAGTAGCCCGTGTTGTTGGTCCAGATCACGCCCACCCGGTTATCGCACAGGTAGGTGCGGTGGACGCCGATCACCGGGTCGCCCCAGTTCCAGACCTGGTTGATGGTCATCTGGTAGTCCCCACCGGCGACTCGCTGCGCCCAGGTCGGGAAGTCGGGCGACACGCTCAGCTCGACTTTGATGCCGGCTTCCTCCAGCGCCTGCACCACATACT
The DNA here is from genome assembly GCF_965208925.1 of Candidatus Poriferisodalis sp. GTDB lineage: Bacteria > Actinomycetota > Acidimicrobiia > Acidimicrobiales > Poriferisodalaceae > Poriferisodalis. The sequence goes on from NZ_OZ242364.1 coordinate 1,899,582, forward strand.
CGGCGTGGACCACGAACGCCGGCGGGATGTAGTCGATGGTGAGCTCCAGCTCGCCTTCGCCGTAACCGGCTTCAGCCAGCAGCTGCTTGGCCCGGTCGATGTCCTTGTCGTAGTGGTTCACATCCGCGTTGTGGAACGGGCTGGCGGCGGCGATGCCGGTCGGCACCGGGAAGGTGAGCCCTTGTTCGATGACTCCCGAGAGGAAGTCGCGGTCGATCGCGTACCCGATGGCCTGACGCACTCGCACATCAGACAAGGCAGGGTCGTTCAAGTTGAACTCCAGCCAGTTGATCTGGCCGATGGCCTCGTGGCCCTGAGCGGTCACCTCCACGTCGGGGTTGTCCATCAGGCGAAGCACGTTTGCTGCGGGGCCCAAGGTGGACGACAGGTGCGTCGTGCCGTTCTCGAGGCTCAGCACGATGGCTGTCGAATCGGGCGTGATCTCCATCACGATCTCGTCGAGGCACGGTGTGCCCTCGATAAAGAAGTCGTCGAAGCGCTCCATACGGATGATGGTTCCCGGCTCGTACTCGGCCAGCCGGAACGGGCCCGAGCCCACGAAGTCCTCGCTGTTGCGCGGGTGGGACTTCATGTCCTGGCCGTCGTCGAAGATGTGCTTCGGGATGATGGGCAGCAGGCCCGGCGACATCGCCAGCAGGATCGCCGGATGCGGCTGGCTGAGGTTGATGACCGCCGTGTGCTCGTCGGGCGTGTCCACGCTCGTCACCGGTGCATACATCGGCTTGAACGGGTGGTTGGCTTGCACCGTCTGGATCGAGAACGCCACGTCGGCGGAGGTGATCGGCATGCCGTCGTGGAAGACAGCGTCCTCCACGAGGTGCAGCGTCACCGAGAGGCCGTCGTCAGCGACTTCCCAGCTCTCGGCCAGGTACGGCATGGGGTTGTACTGGTCGTCGTAGAGCAGCGGGCTCGCATTGAGCTGCGTGCCCGGCACGGCGGTCGCATAGCCCGACTGCACCGTGCCGTTGAGGTGCCGCGGCACCTGCGTGCTGCCGATGATGAGCGTCCCGCCGACATTGGCCCCGCCGTTGCAATAGTCCATGGCCATGTCGTCGTCGGCCATGTCGTCATCCGCCATGTCGTCGTCGGCCATGTCGCCGTCTTCGTCATGGTCGTGGCCGTCGTCCTCGTCATGGTCGTGGTCGTCGCCATCGTCCATGTCGTCGCCGGCATCGCTGCCCGTGTCCGCGGCAGCCGTGGTCGCCGGCGCGGCGTCATCGCTGTCGTCGTCACTGGCACACGACGCGGCGATCAGCGCGAACACCGCGAGCAAGGCGATCAATAGCCGGCCGAAGCGGCGTTGCGCGCCACGTGTCGTCGTGATCCTCATGAGCTGTCTCCCCTTCTGGAGGCACCCACCCGTCACACGACGACGGGTGCAATTGTTGGCAAGGCCCTGCGAGAGCCTGCGCTACCGTAACCGACGATGTCGTTGCCATCGACGGTGACACACGCAGTCCTCTGTGTGCAGCACGGTGGCGTCAGCAAGGTGGTCGGCCGATGAAGGTCCACTGGTTCTTGCCAACTGGCGGCGATTCTCGCGATGTGCTGCCCGACGAGCCGGGCGCGCACTGGCGGCCGCCGTCAATGGACTATCTCGCCCAGATTGCGACCGCCTGCGATCAGCTCGGCTATGAGGGGATGCTCACGCCGTGCGGGACCATGTGCGAGGACGCGTGGCTCTCAACGATTGCGCTGGCGCCGCTGACCAAGCGTGTCAAGTTCCTCGTCGCCTTCCGGCCGGGCTTCCTGTCGCCGACGCTGGCGGCGCAGATGGCCTCCACCTACCAGCGGCTGTCGGGCGGGCGGCTGCTCATCAACATTGTCACCGGCGCTGAACCGCGCGAGCTGAACCGCTTCGGCGACTGGCTTGACAAGGACACCCGCTATGCCCGTACCGGCGAGTTCCTCCGGATCGTGCGCGAGGCATGGTCAGGCGAGCCGTTCGATTTCGAGGGCGACTTCTACAAGGTCGCCGCCGCTACCACCCGGGAGGCACCTGACCCTCTCCCGGCGATCTACTTCGGCGGGGCATCGCCGGCTGCCGAGCAGATCGCGGCGCAGCACGTCGACGTCTACCTGGCGTGGGGCGAGCCACCCGACATGGTGACCGAGCGACTGAACCGCATGCGTGCACGGGCCGCCGAGCACGATCGCACGTTGCGCTACGGCATCCGCTTCCACGTCATCACCCGGCCAGATGCAGCCGACGCCTGGGCCGTGGCCGACGACATGCTGGCGCACATGAGCCCCGAAGCCATCGCCGCCGCCCAGGCCGACTTCGCCACGACGATGTCGGAGGGCCAGCGCCGCATGGCGCAGCTTCACGCCGAGGGCACGGGGCGGTTGGAAATCCACCCCAATGTGTGGTCGGGCATCGGACTCGTCCGCGGCGGTGCAGGAACGGCGCTGGTGGGCAGCTACAGCGAGGTGGCGGACCGCATCGCCGAATACCACGCGCTGGGCTTCGACGAGTTCATCCTGTCGGGCTACCCGCACCTCGAGGAGGCGTACTGGTTCGGTGAGGGTGTCATGCCGATCCTGCGTGAACGCGGGCTGCTCGAACCGCTTGCGCACGGTTCCGACAACGCCCTGGTCTCGTCGTTCCGCTGAGCTGCAGATGTCAGACAGCCCGCGACGAGAAATACGGGAAACCGGCACGTCAGCCGAGCACCGTCCGCTGCGCCTGGGCTTGCTGCGCTGCGACGATCCGATCCCCGAGCTGAGATCGATCTGCGGCACCTACTCGGACATGTTCGCCGACGTCATCGCTCGGGTCGATCCCAGCGTGCAGATGGACACCTTCAGCCTCCCCGATGACGAATGGCCCGACGACCTCGATGCGTACGACGGCTGGATGACCACGGGAACCCGCGCCTCGGTCTACGACGACGCGCCCTGGATCAACCGGTTCGCAGACTTCGTGCGGCAGCTGCACGCCGAGGGTCGCAAGATGTTCGGCGTCTGCTTCGGGCACCAGATGATCGCCCACGCGCTCGGCGGCACGGTGCAGCGAGCCTCGCACGGCTGGACGGTGGGCGCGAACGTCTGGACGATCCACGAGCGGCGTCCCTGGATGGATCCGCCTGCCGATGAGATCCGACTCATCCACAGCCATCAGGACCAGGTGCTGTCCTTGCCGCCCGGCGGAGTGGCGCTGGCGGGTGCCGATCGGTGCCCGATCGCGATGCTGGCAGTGGGGGAGCACCTCGTCGGACTGCAGGGCCACCCGGAATTCGAGCCCGAGTTCGTGGGCCCGCTGTACGAGAGCCGCACTGAGCTGCTGGGCGCCGATGCTGTTGCCGAAGCCCAGGCCAGCCTGTCAACGCCGTGCAACCAGGAACTCGTCGCTGGCTGGATGCTGCGTTTCTTCGCCCGCTCAGACGGGGTCAGCCTGAGAGACTTCGGTCTGTTCGACCCGGCTGTTCAGCAGTGCCCGCATGCCTACTACGCCAAGATGCGCGAATCAGCGCCGGTGTATGAGGCGGCGGCCGGCGGTGCCTCGCTGCATCTGATCACCAGGTACGACGACGTGCTGGAGGCTGTGCGGGATCCTGAGACATTCTCCTCTCGCTTCGATGTGGGCGGTCGGGGCAACGCTGAGCTGGCTCGGCGCACCAAGGAGCTCTACGAGGCCGAGGGCGGATACGACCGGGTCGGCACGATGCTCACAGCGGATCCTCCCGAGCACACCCGATTCCGCCGTCTCGTCAGCAAGGCGTTCACTCCCAAGGTGGTCAATGACCTCGAACCTGCAGTGCGCGAGATAGCCGCGGCGCTGATCGACCAGATGCTCGCTGATGCCGCTGGCGGCGATTCGATCGATTTCGTCGAGGCGTTCGCGGTGCCCCTCCCGGTGGCGGTCATCGCCCGGGCGCTCAACGTTCCCGACGACCGGCTTGCCGACTTCAAGCGCTGGAGCGACGCCTCGATTGCCGGCATCGGCACGAACATCTCCATCGAGGAACGTCTCGAAGCCGAGCGCGAGGTCATCGAGTTCCAGAAGTACTTCGCCGAGCAGCTCGAACTTCGGCGCGCCGAACCGCAGGACGATCTGCTGACGAATCTCCTCAACGCACGCATCGACCGCGAATTCGATGATGTCGCCGGTGACGCAGTGTCGACCGAGCCGCTCACGATTGCGGAGATGCTCAGCATCATTCAGCAGCTGCTGGTGGCCGGCAACGAGACCACCACCAAGATGCTCACCGAGATGCTGCGGTTGCTGGCCGAGCATCCCGACGAGTGGGGGGCTCTTCGAGCGGACCCCTCGCGAGCCGCAGCATTTGTGGAAGAGACCCTGCGCCTGTCGACGCCGACGCAGGGGATGTTCCGCGTGGTGAAGAAGGACACCCGGCTCGCCGACGTCGACCTTCCCGCTGGCTCTCACCTAGTGGTGATGTTCAGCTCGGCCAACCGGGACCGGTCGGTCTTCGATGACGCAGACTCGTTCCGCCCGATGCGCGACGGCGTGTCGAACCACCTTGCGTTCGGCCGGGGAATCCATTTCTGCCTGGGAGCGGCACTGGCACGGCTGGAAGGGCGGGTTGCGGCCGAAGAGCTGTCGCAGCGGCTGCGTTCCGTCGCGCTCTGTGCCTCGAACGACTTCGAGTATCACCCCAGCTTCTTGCTGAGAGGCCTCAAGCGGCTCGATATCCAGCCGGTACCTGCCTGAGCCCTCCGGCAATCGGAGCTAGGTCGTGGGCAGCCATGCAGGCCGGACCTGCTCGTAGCTGTCGATTTCCGATGCGCTGCGCAGTGTGATGCCGATGTCGTCGAGGCCCTCGAGGAAGCGCTCCTGGGTTGCGTCATCCATCGGGAACGATTCCTCGATGCCCGCAGCGGGTGCGCTGAGCAGGCGTCGCTCGACGTCGACCGTCACCACCAAGTCGGGGTCGGCAGCCACGGCGGCCCGGAGTCGGGCGGCGGCCTCTTCGGACACCTGCACCGGAACCAACCCGTTCTTGGTGGAGTTGTTGCGGAAGATGTCGCCGAAACGGGGGGAAACCACCGCTACGAAGCCATAGTCCATCAGTGCCCACACGGCGTGCTCGCGCGACGATCCCGTGCCGAAATTCGACCCTGCTACGAGCACCGTGGCGCCCGCAAAGCGCTCGTCATTCAGCACGAAATCGCGCTCGTCACGCCACTCGCTGAAGAGCCCTTTGCCGAAGCCGGTGCGCTCGACGCGCTTCAGCCAGTCGCTGGGGATGATCTGGTCGGTGTCCACGTCGGAACGATCGAGAGGCACCGCCCGCCCCTCATGGACTCGTACTGGCTCCATCGACTTGTTCCTCTCCCGCTCAGCCGAGATCGTCGGGTGTGACGAAGCGACCGGCGATGGCCGTCGCCGCGGCCACCTCCGGCGAGCACAGGTGCGTGCGACCGCCGCGGCCCTGTCGACCCTCGAAGTTGCGATTCGACGTCGATGCCGAGCGCTCGCCGGGCGAGAGCTTGTCGGGGTTCATCGCCAGACACATCGAGCAGCCGGGCTCGCGCCAATCGAACCCCGCTTCAACGAAGATCGCGTCCAGCCCCTCGGCCTCGGCCTGCGCCTTGACGGCGAACGAACCGGGCACCACCAGTGTGCGGACGCCGTCCGCCACTGCGCGGCCCCGGGCCACCGCCGCAGCAGCTCGCAGGTCCTCGATGCGCGAATTCGTGCAGCTGCCGATGAACACCGTGTCGACCTGCACGTCAGACAACCGGGTGCCCGCCGCGAGCCCCATGTAGTCCAGCGCCCGCTGGGCGGTCGCCGCCTCGACCGGGTCTTCGAAATCGTCGGGGCCCGGCACGGCGCCGTCGATGGGAATGACGTGTGCGGGGTTGGTGCCCCACGTGACGTGCGGTCGCAGCGAGGCGCCGTCGATGGTCACCGAGCGGTCGAACGCCGCCCCCTCGTCGGTGACCAGCGAGCGCCAGTCGGCCACCGCAGCCTCCCAGTCGGCGCCGGCCGGGGCGTGGGCGCGACCTGCCAGGTATTCGAAGGTGGTCTCGTCGGGCGCCACCATGCCCGCCTTGGCGCCCGCCTCGATGGACATATTGCAGACGGTCATCCGACCTTCCATCGACAGCGCCTCGATAGCCGTGCCGCGGTACTCGATGATGTGGCCGATGCCGCCGCCGGTTCCGATGCGCCCGATGATCGCCAGCACGATGTCCTTGGCGGTCACGCCCGCAGGCGCCTCGCCGTCGACGCGGACCTCCATGGTGGACGGCCGTGCCTGCGGCAGTGTCTGGCTCGCCAGGACGTGCTCCACTTCCGAGGTGCCGATGCCGAAGGCCAGTGCGCCGAACGCACCGTGCGTCGAGGTGTGGCTGTCGCCGCACACGACGGTCATGCCGGGCAGCGTGAGGCCCTGCTCGGGGCCGATGACGTGCACGATGCCCTGGCCCGGATCGCCCATCGGGTACAGCGTGATGTCGAACTCGTCGCAATTCGCCCGCAGCACCTCTACCTGCTTGGCCGAGATCGGGTCGGCGATGGGCAGGTGCAGATCGGCCGTGGGGACGTTGTGGTCCTCGGTCGCCACGGTCAGGTCAGGGCGGCGCACGGTGCGTCCCGACATGCGCAGGCCGTCGAAGGCCTGCGGGGAAGTGACCTCATGGATGAGGTGGAGATCGATATAGAGGAGATCGGGCTGCCCGCCGCCGGTGCGGACGACATGGCGGTCCCAGACCTTCTCGCTGAGGGTGCGCGCACCCGTCGCGGCGGCGTTTGTCACGTCCTCACTATGGACCCTGTAGGCCTGTCATTCCAACGCAATGGCCTGAAGGGTCCCTCCGGTCAGGCTTCGACGGCGATGACTTCGATGCTCAGCTCGTTGCCATTCGCCTCATAGGTGACCGTCTGACCCGCTCGGGCGCCCTCGAGCGCTTGGCCCATCGGCGACCCCGGCGACACCACTTCGATTCCCGTCCGGCGTTCCTCGATCGAGCCGAACAGGTACTGCTCGACCTCGTCGTCGCCCTCGAAGCGGATGGACACCACGAGACCAGGTGCCACGACGCGGTCGCCGGAGGGGTCCTCCGAATCGGCGACGATCTCGCAGTTCTCCAGGATCGACTTCAACCGCATGATGCGGCCTTCCATCTTCCCCTGCTCTTCCTTGGCGGCGTGGTAGTCGCCGTTCTCCGAGAGGTCTCCCAGCAGCCGGGCTGCCTCGATCTGGGCTGCGATATCGATGCGGCCTCGCCCGGTCAGATCGATGAGCTCGGCCTCGAGCCGATCGCGGGTCTCCGCTGAGATGTGGTGGATCTCGGGCACCCCGCGAGGTTACCGAGGGCTTCTGTTGGCACACTCTCTGTTGCCTTTTGAGCTGTGGCGCAACTGCGCCTCATCCGTCCCGGCGGGTCGGCGTCGAAGGCACGCTTGCCGGCACGATCCGGGACAACAAGCCGAAGAGGGGACATCACAGTGACGCATCGCATCGCAGTCGTCGGCGGAGACGGAATCGGACCCGAGGTGATCTCGGTTGCGCTCGATGTGATTGCTGCCGCCGGAGCCGGCATCTCGACCACTGAGTTCGAACTGGGCGGGCATCGCTACCTGCGCGACGGCACGGTGCTCGATGACGAGACCCTCGATGAGCTCCGCACATTCGACGCCATCCTGCTCGGCGCTGTGGGTACGCCGGAGGTGCCCCCAGGCGTCATCGAGCGCGGCCTGCTGCTGAAGGCTCGCTTCGAGCTGGATCTGTACGTGAACCTGCGCCCGTTCACCCTGCCCGACGGCCACAGCTTCACGGTGATCCGGGAGAACACCGAAGGCACCTATGCGGGTGAGGGCGGGTTCCTGCGCAAGGGCACCCAGCACGAGATCGCCACCCAAGGCTCGGTCAACACCCGCATGGGAGCTGAGCGCGCCATCCGGTACGGCTTCGAGCTGGCGCGCGCACGCGAGCGCCGTCACCTGACGCTGGTCCACAAGACCAACGTGCTGACGTTTTCGGGCGACCTGTGGGAGCGCACGTTCAACGAGGTCGCTGCGGAGTACCCCGACGTCGAGACTGCGTACAACCACGTCGACGCGGCCTGTATCCACTTCGTCACCGATCCGCACCGCTACGAGGTGATCGTCACCGACAACCTCTTCGGCGACATCCTCACCGACCTCGGCGGTGCCGTGGCCGGCGGCATCGGGCTCGCCGCTTCAGCCAACCTCAACCCGGACCGAACGGGGCCGTCGCTGTTCGAGCCGGTGCACGGATCGGCACCCGACATCGCCGGCAAGGGCCTCGCCAACCCCACCGCTGCGGTGCTGTCGGCAGTGCTCATGCTGGAGTTCCTGGGGGAAGCCGAGTGCGCTGAGCGTGTGCGAGCGGCGTGCGAAGCCGTCATCGCCGATGATGCCGTGCCCGATGTGGGCACCGACGAGATTGCCAAGGCGATCCTGTCCGGCGTCCAGCAGGGGTGAGGTCGGCATGAGCACGCAAGCGGCGAACTCGGCAGGCGCCGGCGACACCGACGCTGAACCCGGATCATCGGCTCCGCTCATCCGTGAGGGCGAGCGTGATCCTGCCTGGCCAGAGCGAGTCGAGATCTTCGACACGACGCTGCGCGATGGCGTCCAGTTCGAGGGCATCTCGGTGTCGCCCGACGACAAGCTCAAAGTGGCCCGCCAGCTCGATGCGCTCGGCATCCACTGGATCGAAGGCGGCTGGCCCGGATCGAATCCCAAGGACGAGGAGTTCTTCACCCGAGCGGCCGCGGAGCTGCAGCTCCAGCACGCCACGCTGGTGGCCTTCGGCTCCACGCGCAGGCCCCGCGGCCGCGTCGACGACGACCAGACTTTGGCAGCCCTCGTCGCGGCCGGCACCTCCACGGTGTGCATCGTGGGCAAGTCGTGGGACTACCACGTCACCGAAGCGCTCCGGCAGCCGCTCAGCGAAGGGGTCGCCATGGTCGGCGACTCCGTCGAGTTCCTCAAGGGGGAGGGGCTGCGCGTCTTCTTCGATGCGGAGCATTTCTTCGACGGCTACAAGCGCAATCCGGAGTTCGCGCTGCAGGTGCTCGAAGCAGCGGCCGTCAACGGCGCCGACTGCCTGGTGCTGTGCGACACCAATGGCGGTTCGCTGCCCCATGAGGTGGAGACGATCGTGCGCGAGGTGGTCGTCCACTTCGACGGCATTCAGGTAGGCATGCACACCCAGAACGACACCGGCTGCGCCGTCGCCAATGCCGTCGCGGGTGTTGTTGCCGGCGCCACCCATGTGCAGGGAACCGTCAACGGCTACGGGGAGCGCACCGGCAACTGCGACAACACTGTGCTGGTTCCGAACCTGACGCTCAAGATGGGCATCGAGACCGTGCCTCGCGAGTGCCTGTCACGCTTCACCTCAGTGGCGCATCATGTGGCCGAACTGGTGAATATGCCGCCTCAGAACCAGCAGCCGTACGTGGGCGCCTCGGCGTTCGCTCACAAGGCGGGCCTGCACACCAGCGCCATCGCGCGCCGCCCCGACAGCTACGAGCATGTCGACCCGGCGGCAGTCGGCAACAGCACACGCTTCCTGCTCGGCGATCTGTCGGGACGGGCGTCGGTGGAGCTGAAGGCGGCCGAGCTCGGCATCGAGATCGACAAGGCCGCGATGGCCGACGTGGTCGACGAGCTGAAGCGGCTCGAGCACGCCGGCTATCACTTCGAAGTGGCCGATGCGTCGCTGGAAATGCTGCTGCGCCGGGCTGCGGGCCAGACCTTCGAATTCTTCAACGTCGAGTCATTCAAGGTGCTGGTGGAGCGCGGCCGGGAGGCCGAGTTCGACACGGAGGCGACGCTGCGCATCGTCGTCGGCGGTGACCGGCGGGTGACGGTCGGCGAGGGCGACGGACCGGTCAACGCGCTCGACAATGCCTTCCGCCAAGCCGTGCGGGACGACTACCCGGAACTCGATGCGGTACGCCTGACCGACTACAAGGTCCGGGTGCTGGATGCCGACCGGGGCACCGAAGCGGTCACGAGGGTGCTCATCGACTCCACCGACGGCGAGACCACCTGGACCACCATCGGCGTCTCGGAGAACATCATCGAGTCCTCCTGGCTTGCACTGCGCGATTCGGTCATCTATGCGCTCATGCGTCATCGCTTGGACGACAGCCCGAGCCAGTAGCAGCCTGCGGCGCCGGCGCCAGCCTCGGTCGCAACGTCCTGGCTTTCTGCCTCGAACCCATATCTCCCGCTCTTGTTCGCTTTGCTCACGGGCCGCTCGGGCCACGGCTTCGCCTATCGGCTCAGCCTCTAGGCTGCGCGGCAATGGCTGCGCCGCGACACGTCCGGGTCGAACCGCTCTCGGTCGTGCGTTCCTATTCCTCGCCTGAAGTGACGCCCCGAAGCTGGAAAGCCGCCCGTCCCGGCGATCTGGCCGGCGGTCAGCCCACCGGTGCGCTGCGCGGACACCAAGGCCCTGACCAGGGCTACGCCTACGGCCTGATCCATCTCTTCGACGACCGGGTGTACCTCACCGAGAACGAGGATCGTGACGACGTCGACGCCGGCTGTGTGGCCGTAGCGCTCAAGCGTGCGTCGATCTTCGGACGTGCGCCGGTGGTGTGGGACCTCGAGGCGGGGTACCTGGCCTTTGGCTTCCTCGACCAGCACCCGCCGGCGGAGCTGGTCGCACGCCGCACGCCGCTGTTCGAGGGCGCTGCGGAGGCACACCACTACACACATGTCCGCGAGCTGGTGGCCCGTGTCCCGACCGAAGTGCTCGCCCTCGCGCCATCGGCGATCAGGCGTCGGTATGAAGCAGATCCCCTGTCCTTGACGCGAGACTGAGAAACCCATGGCCCAGATGACGAACGCCCCGACGATCGCCCAAGAGATCGCGTCGTCGCCCGGTGCGACCGCCGCGATGCAGCCCGACCGCGAGCTCCTGCGGCTGCATCGCCGAGCGTGCACCGACTTCGCCGCCAGGATGCGGTTGCCCGCATGGGAGCACATGGGCATGGGTTTGGCCCCGCCGCTGAGCGACTACACCGTGGCCGACCTGCTGGAGCGAGCCGTCAACGGCAATCTCGCTGCAGCCGCCGAGATGGGCGGTCAGCCAGCGCCGCCGCAGGTACGCATCCCGACGCCCGCAGGCGGCATCGGCTTGGGCTTCGGCACGGGTGCGAAAGATCGCCCCGATCCCACGCAGCCAGTCGTCGAGAGCGTCCGCACGGTGCTTTCGATGGCAGCCAGCCTGGATGCGGGCGCTGGATTCAGCCCAAGGCTGCGCGACCTGCTGTGGACGCGCGTCACCGAGCTGACCGTGCTGGGATACGACCTGCAGCAGGCCATCAGTGCCGGTGCGGGCCTCGACGAGCTCCTCGTGGATCGCATACTCGCTGCAGCCCCTGCCGTCACGGTCTGGCCAGGGCTCGAGGTGCTCCCGGTCGACCTGTCCACCCCGCCGCTGCAACGACTGCTGGCGATGGCAGGCAGGCCCGTGGGCCGCTGGGTCGATTCGCCTGATTTGATGGGAAACGCAGGCCCGAACTGCAGCACCGGTCAGTGCTGAGCGGCGCACCTCGGCTGCGTTTCGCTCCTGCCCCCACCGGGCTGCCGCACCTGGGCACGGCGCGCACGGCGCTGTTCAACTGGCTGTATGCCCGCCGCTGCGGCGGGGAGATGGTGCTGCGCATCGAGGACACCAACGCGGAACTCGCCACAACCGCACACATCAGTCAGATCCTGGAGACGCTCGAATGGCTCGGGCTGGACTTCGACGGCGACCCCGTCTTCCAGAGCCAGCGCGGCGCCCTCTACGACGCCGCTGTCGATCGTTGGCTCGACGAGGGACGTGCCTATGTCGACGACGGGGCGGTGCGGTTCGCCGTTCCCGACGACGGCGTGACGGCCTTCGACGACATCGTGCGGGGCCGCGTCGAGTTCCCGAATGCGTCGATCGACGATTTCGTGGTCCGGCGCAGCGACGGCAGCGCGACCTTCTTCGTCGCGAACGCCGTCGACGATCTCGATCTGGGCATCACGCACGTCGTGCGAGGCGAAGACCTGCTGAACACGACGCCGAAGGTGGTGCTGCTGCGGGCTGCGCTCGACGCGACCGAGATGCCGACGTTCGCCCACTTGCCGCTCATCGTCAACAAGCAACGAAAGAAGCTCTCCAAGCGGCGCGACGACGTGTCGCTCATCAGCTATCGAGACCAGGGCGTGCTGCCCGATGCAATGGTGAACTACCTGGCACTGCTGGGGTGGGGACCCCCCGATGACGTCGAGGTGCGGCCGCTCAGCGAGATCGTTGAGCTGTTTGATCTTGCTGACGTCAATGCGGCGCCTGCCATGTTCGACATGGACAAGCTCACCGCGATCAACGGCACCTACGTGCGGGCGCTCGACGATGCCGGCTTCGCCGCTGCCATCGGGCCGTGGGTACGCGCGGAACCCTGGGGCGCCGATCTCGATGCAGCCAGTCTGAGCACGGTCGCACCGCTCATCCGCGAGCGCACCCGCCTGCTCGGCGACGCTCCCGACCGCATCGCCTTCCTCTTCGCTGAACCCCGGATCGAGCCTGACGACTGGGCCACCGCGATGGCGGCACCGGCAAGCGACATCCTCCATCGCGCGCGCACCGCGTTCGCCGCGGCCGACTGGAACGCCGCGACGCTGCACGCCGAGCTGCGCGCGATCTCCGAGAGCTTCGGCTTGAAGCTGGGCAAGGCGCAAGCCCCGGTTCGCGTCGCCACCACGGGCCGCGCCGTCGGCCCCCCGCTGTTCGAATCGCTCGCGCTGCTCGGCCGCGATGCCACGCTCGCGCGCCTCGACGCCGCGCTGGCGGAGCTCGCAGGCGCAGCAGACTCCGGGGAATAATCAGGGCCACTGAAAGAGCCGCAGCGCTAGCCTGTCCCCGCCCTCGGGGATGGTGTAATTGGCAACACAACTGGTTCTGGTCCAGTCATTGGGGGTTCGAGTCCTCCTCCCCGAACCAGGTGATCGGCGGCACTTCCCCACGCATCGGGCGCTGGCAGCGGTCGCCAAACATCCACGTCCTCGGCGTCCCCGCCACGATTTGCACCATCCGTCGATTTGTGTCCTAGCATCACCCGCTGGCCCGGCCCGCGAGAGGCTCCACGCGGAAACTCACGCTGCTGGATCGACCTGATAACTTGCCTGCGGCCGGTCACCTGATCGGCGAGGACCGGAGGGGGTTCAGCGCGTGGCGTTGCTCGAAGTCCAAGACATCTCCGTGCAGTTCGGCGGTATCCGTGCGCTCGACGATTTGTCGTTCACTCTGGACGAGGGACAGATCCTCGGTCTCATCGGCCCGAACGGTGCGGGCAAGACCACGCTGTTCAACGTGGTCAGCCGGATCTACGACCCGACGACCGGCTCGGTGACATTCGACGGGCACGATCTGCTGGCCATGCCCGCTCACCAGATCAGCCGCGTCGGCGTCTACCGCACATTCCAGAACCTGGCCCTGTGGCGCGGCATGACCGTGATCGAGAATGTGATGGTGGGCGACCACACCAACACGAAGGCCAACTTCTTCACTGCTGCGTTCCGCTTCGGCACCCGCAACGAAGAGAAGGACCTGAGGCGCAGGGCTTGGGAAGCGCTCGAGGAGCTCGGCCTTGAGCAGTATGCGTACCACCCAGCGGCCGGCTTGCCCTTCGGAACCATGAAGCGCATTGAGCTTGCCCGGGCCCTCATCTCCAACCCGCGTCTCATCATGCTGGACGAGCCGGCGTCGGGCCTGACGCACCAAGAGGTCGACTCGCTCGCTCAAGATGTCAAGGACATCCGCGACAGGCACAACCTGTCGGTTCTGCTGGTGGAGCACCACATGCGCATGGTGCTCAACATCAGCGAGCACCTGGTGGTGCTCAACTTCGGCCGCAAGATCGCCGATGGTCACCCCGATGTCGTGCGCAACGACCCGGAGGTCATCGAGGCGTACCTGGGGAGTTCCTCATGACAGACATGATGCTGAAGGTCGAGGACCTCCACGCGCGCTACGGCGCCGTCGAGGTGCTCCGCGGGCTCGATTTCGAAGTGCCCGATGGAAACGTGGTGGTGATTCTGGGCGCCAACGGCGCCGGCAAGACCACCACTCTGCGGGCGCTATGCAACATGTGCACCACGACCGGCACGGTCACGATGGAAGGCGACGACATCTCCCGTGCCAAGACCGCCGACATCGTGCGGCGAGGCGTCGCCCACGTGCCCCAGGGCCGGGGCACCTTCCCCGAGCTCTCGGTGATGGACAATCTCAAGATCGGCGCCTACACCCGCAAGGACAACGAGGTCGGCGCCGACGTCGACCGCTGGTTCGAGATCTTCCCCCGGCTCGAAGAGCGCCGCGATCAGCTCGCCGGCTCGCTCTCGGGCGGCGAGCAGCAGATGCTTGCCGTCGCCCGGGCGCTGATGTGCCGGCCGAGGCTGCTGCTGCTCGACGAGCCCTCGCTGGGCTTGGCGCCGCTCATCATCGAAGACCTCTTCGAGCGCTTCGCCCAACTGAACAAGGAAACCGGGTTGACAATGCTGCTCGTCGAGCAGAACGCCAATCTGGCACTGGACATGGCCGACTACGGGTACGTGATTGAGAGCGGCGAGATCGCTCTGCATGGACGGGCCGATCAGCTCAAGAACGATCCTGCAGTGCAGGAAGCGTACTTGGGCGCGTGATTCATAGGTACGGGGGCACACCGTGAACTGGAACTTCGAGATCCTCCCGGATTTCATTTTCAACGGGCTACGTGACGGCGCCGTGTACGCCGCTGCCGCGTTGGCGCTGGTGCTGATCTTCAAGGCCACCACGCTGATCAACTTCGCCACCGGTGAGTTGGCGATGCTCGGCGCCTTCTTCGTCTATGTACTCAACATCGAGCAGGGCCTGTGGCTCTGGCTCTCGATCGCGATCGCGATGCTCATCAGCGCCGGGATCGGCGCGGCCGTCGAGCGAGCACTCGTCAGACCCTTCGACCCGGCCGACCACCTGCCGGTTGTGTTGATCACGTTGGGCTTGTTCTTGATCATCAACGCCGTCGCCGGCGATATCTGGAACTACCAGGTCCGGCGTGTCAACGACCCGTTCGGCCAATTCCCCAGCTGGGTGCCGAACGGCAGCGAGCTCAAGACATCGAGCGACGGCACGATCGCCTGCATGACGAATGCAGACGGCAATCTCGCCGAGGTGGCGCCCGGCACTGCCGGCGCCGAGATGTGCGAGATGGTCGGCCGCACCTTCTTTGAGGTCATCGGGGCACGCCTCCACTACCGCACCATCGGCACGTGGATCGCACTCGCCCTCGCGCTGATCGCACTCGCGATCATCTTGGGCAAAACGAAGGCGGGTCTGGCCTTCCGTGCGGTGTCCTCCAACACCGAGTCAGCCCGGCTGGTCGGCGTCAACACCGGACGCACGCTGGGATTCGGCTGGGCGCTGGCCTCGGTGTTCGGCACGCTCTCCGCTGCCTTGGTGGCGCCGGCGCTGGGCGGCGTCAACCCCAACATGATGCTGACGATCCTGATCTACGCCCTGGCTGGCGCCGCGCTCGGCGGGCTCGACAGCCTCGGCGGCGCCGTCATCGGCGGCCTGGTCGTGGGGCTCATCAAGTCGGTACTGGTCTCATGGTTCGGCGTGGTCGTGCTCGGCCAGGCCTACTTCTCGATCTTGCAGCTGGCGACGGCGTTCCTGCTGATCTTGATCGTGCTGTTGTTCCGTCCAGCGGGTCTCTTCGGAACCCGCCGCATCGAGCGCGTCTAGCTCAACTACCCAAGGGGAGTTGCTGAGGTATGAGTTCACCACTGCTCATCGTTTCCAGGGGCAGCACACAGCATCGCCAGTGGCGGTTCTTGAGCTGGGGCTACGCCTTGGCGCTGGCGATCCTGGTGCCGCTGGTCCTGCAGCCGTTCGAGATCGGCAAGATGAACCGCGCATTGGTCCTCATGGTTGCCGTGCTGGCGGTCAACCTGGTCGTGGGCTTCAACGGCATGCTCGCGCTGGGGCATTCGGCGTTCATGGGCATCGGCGCGTTCGTTGCCGCGTCGATGGTCCAGGACGAGCTCTGGGACTTCTGGATGGTCATCCCGGTCGTGGTGATCGTCGGATTTGCCATCGGAATCATCGTGGGCCTGCCGGCGCTGCGGGTACGAGGTCTCTACCTAGCCTTGGTCACCATCGCCCAAGCGGCGGTCTTCCCGACGCTGGTGAACATCGACGAACTCGGTATCGCACGTCGTACCGGCGGCCCGAACGGCCGGGACGTCATCGAGGAAGTCGATCGGCAGGAAAGCGGCTTCTCCAGCTTCTTCGAGTGGCTGCCCGGTGTCGACGGTGCGCGGGGCGCGAATGCGTATCGCTACTGGATCCTGCTGCTGATGACGGTGATCGTCATTGCCCTGGTCCGCAACATCATGACCAGCCGGCCTGGCCGGGCGGTTCTGGCGATCCGCGACAGCGAGGCAGGCGCCGCGGTGTACGGCGTCAACCTGCCGCTCTACAAGACCGTGAATTTCGCGCTCAGCGCCTCGCTGGGCTCACTGGCGGGCCTCATGTGGTGCCTCGACAAAGGCTTCGTGGCCGGCCAGGACTTCACCTTCCTGCTGGCAGTCGACCTCATCATCGGCTTGGTGATCGGCGGTGTCGGCACGTTGCAGGGCTCG
This sequence comes from Candidatus Poriferisodalis sp., assembly GCF_965208925.1. GTDB lineage: Bacteria > Actinomycetota > Acidimicrobiia > Acidimicrobiales > Poriferisodalaceae > Poriferisodalis. The sequence continues at coordinate 1,916,209 of NZ_OZ242364.1, forward strand.
ATATTCGGCGGTCTGTTCGTGGTATGGGTGCGAGATCTCACCAAGAGGATCTCGATCCCGCTGGGCTTCTACACGCTCGACGGCGATGGCCCGCTTTCCGCTGCCATCTTCGGCCTCATTCTCATCCTGTTCACCTTCTTCGCTCCCGGTGGCATCGCCTCGATGGTGACGGCGATACAGAAGAGGATCATCCAGGTGGTCCCGCTGACGCCAGCCGGCGACCCCATCACGCCGCTCGCGAGCCTCGACCCCGGCCCGTCCTCGACGCGAGCCTCGTGGGCAATGAGATTCGCCGTCGCCGGCCCAGTGCTGCTGGTGATCGGCTGGGTGCTGATGAACGTCGACAACCTCATCGTCGGCACGCTCGCCTTCGCATTGCGCTTCGCCATCGTGGTGCTCGCTCCGATCGTCGTATTCGTCTCGATGAACGAGCTCCGGGCGGCGAAAGCGGGCCGGCGCGGCGAGAACGCCGCTGCGGTGAGCTCGCAGGCCAAGACAGCGGGCATCCTCGGCGTGCTGAGCTTCGCCTACATCCAGACGTTTGCCCTGAACATCGCGCTGCGGGCTCACCATGTGGGTCACTTGGCCCGAGAAGCGATCGCAGTGAACCCCGATGGCAAGACGGTGCCCGCAATCCCGCTCGTCAATGAGGCGGCGAAAGCGAAGGACTTCGTTGGCACGCCCGGCGAGTTCTGCGGCACCTCGCCCTCGGGTGAGATCAGCGATATGTCGGTCAGCGAGCTGTGCAACGTGGCATCCGATGCCATCGATGCCTCCGAGACATCGGTGGGCTTCTGGCTCATCGGCTGGCCGACGCAGAGCATGCTGTCGCTGGTGCTGAGCGTCATCGTCATATTGGTGACGATCTTCGTCGGCCTGCGCTACTTCGTCTTCTCCGAGGAGAAGGCCGAAACGGCTCCCGAGCCAGCGCCTGAAGACGTCGGCGCCTCTGCGTAGATGTAGCGCGGCGCATCACGGCGCCCTGCGCCTGCGCTGGAGCGCAGAAGCGTGACATGCACTGCTGAGGGCTGAGCGGCCGCAATGGACTTCGCCTTCGTCGGCTTCGACTGGTCGTTGCTGCTGCAGCGAATCTTCGATGCGCTGTTCAACAGCGCCATCTACTCCTCGCTGGCGCTGGCATTGGTCATCATCTTTCGATCCACTGGGCTGCTGAACTTCGCCCAAGGCGAGATGGCCACCTTCTCTGCCTACGTCGCCTTCGTGCTGCTCGCCGGTGCGGCACCCGGCGTCACCGGTGGCGGGCTGGCGTCGTGGATCGGGGCCCCGCTGGTGACGCCGCTAGCGATCGGAGGTGCGGTTGTCATCGGCATCGCGGCCGGCGCAGCGACCGAACGCGTACTGATCCGGCCGTTACGAAACGCACCGGAGCTAGCGCTTGTCAACGTGACGATTGGCATCCTGCTGGCGCTGAACTCGTTGATGGGCCAATGGTGGGGGACCGGTCCGCGTGTCTTCCCGCCGATCTTCCCGTCGTCTCCTGGCGACCACATCGACATCGCAGGCGCCCGTTTGCGTTTCTCCACGGTCGGGGCATGGCTTGTGCTGTTCGCGCTCCTCACCGTGCTTGCTCTGCTGCTGCGCTACACGAGGGCCGGTCTGGCCTTCCGCGCCGTGTCGATTGATTCGGAATCGGCCGCGTTGAACGGCATTCGCGTGGGTCCGACGCTGATGTACGGCTGGGCGCTGGCAGCGGGGCTCGGGGCCATCGCAGCCAATATGAGCGCCAATTCGGTGCTCCTCGAGCCGACCATGATGGTGCGGGTACTGGTGTACGCCTTCGCCGCAGCGACGCTCGGCGGACTGGATTCGCCCAAGGGAGCGTTGGTCGGCGGTGTGGTCATCGGTCTCAGCCAGACGTTGATCCCGGCCTATGTGCCGTTCATCGGCTTCGAGCTCAGCGTGCTGCCAGCCCTAGTCGCCATGGTCGTAGTGCTGATCGTTCGCCCGGCCGGCCTGTTCGGCACTCAGCGGATCGAGCGGGTGTGAGCGACGACAACTGGCCCTCGCCGATGCCGCGCCCAGGCGACGATGACGACCCGGGTACAGAAGCCAGCGTGTTCGCAGTCTTCGCCCCGCCCGGAGCTGACGAGCCGTCTGAGACTGCATCGCTGCCCGGAGCTGACGAACCGTCCGAGACTGCGATGCTGGGCGCCGAGCCGTCCGGGGGAGGGCCCAGCGTGCGCAGCGGCCCGCCAGCCGCTTCCGGCGCCGGCACAGCGGTCCTCAACGCTGGCGGCGCGGATCATCTCGAGCGGCCCCGCAGGCGGATCGGCCCGCTGAGCTGGATCGGTGCTGTGTTGCTCGGTGTGTGGCTGGTGGCGATGCCGCTCACCAGCTCGGTAACCGAACTGCGGCAGAACACCCAGATCATCGTCATGGTCCTCGCGGTGCTGGGCGTCAACGTCGCCACGGGCTACGGCGGCATGATCAGCCTCGGCCACGGAGTCTTCGTGGCCGTCGGCGCGTTCGCGGCTGCCTACGCTGTCGACGACCTGGCGCTGCCGTGGGCCCTCTCCATCCTGGCCGGAGCAGCCTTCGCCGGCGTCATCGGCGCACTGGTCGGTCTGCCCGCCCTTCGCATCAAGGGCATCCACCTCGCGCTGGTGACGCTTGGGCTGGCCATCGTGTTCCAGCCGCTCGCCAAGCGGGTGCCGGCGTTCTCCGGCGGCGTCAGCGGCAGGGCGGTCGGCGCCGAACTGGTGCCGCCGTCGTGGTTCGGCACCAGTCGCTGGGCCGAAGGGCTGTACCACTACCTGATCTGCCTGGTGGTGGTGGGGCTGGCGATGTGGCTGACGCACAACATCATCAATAGCCGGCCCGGTCGTGCCATGCGTGCGGTGCGCGACAACGACACGGCTTCGGCCGTGTACGGGGTGAACCTGGTGGCGTCCAGGGTCAGCACGTTCGCGGTGAGTGCGTCGCTGGCCGGACTCGCGGGAGCGCTCGGCGTCGTGCTGGTGCCGTTCGCCTCACAGGAGTCGTACCCGTTCCAGGAGTCGCTGGTGCTGTATGCCACCGCTGTGCTCGGCGGCTTGGGCTCACTGTGGGGCTCCGTGCTCGGCGTCGCTATCCGGGAAGTCTTCTCGAGGATCGGCGAACTGCTCGGCGACGTGAGCGGGCTGGGTCCGCTCGGGGAGTTCCTGCGCCTGCTCGACGAGGAGCAGTTCGTGTTCGGCGCGCTGCTGGTGGCACTGACGTTCGTATTCCCGCGTGGCCTCGTCGGCATGTTCAACCGCCGTCAGGAAGATCAGGCGCCCCGGGCAGATCGACACGGAGCGCGGGCGTGAGATCGTTGCGGAATTGACACGCCCGAGCTCGACATCGCCCGACAGGGCGGAACTAATTTCGTAACGCGCCGGTTCGTAAGCAATCGACTGGGGGAGCCGGCGTCTCACTTTCACCTACAGGGAGAAACGACATGATCAAGCGTCGAATGTGGCGCTTGCTGGCGTTGTTGTTCGCGTTCTCGCTCGTCGCTGCTGCGTGCGGCGGCGATGACGACGCGGACGACGCCGGCGCCAGCGAGACAGAGACCGAGACCACTGCCGCGGCCAGCGAGGACGAGGCGATGGACGAGGAGATGGCCGAAGAGGATGACGACGAGGGCGCTACCGGGGCTCTCGGCGGTGCTGCGGCCGAGGAGGACATCGAGGCAGCCGTCGCCGGCGAGGACGACGACGAGGAGATGGCCGAAGAGGAGATGGCCGAAGAGGAGGAGATGATGTTTGATCGCTCCACCCTCCAGGGCATCTTCGATGAGGCCGCCGCTCGCCGTGCCAAGACCGTTGCGGAACTGACCGAGAAGATGGAGGCCGGCGAATACGGCGTCAGCGACGACGGCATCCTGCGCGGCCCCGCGGGCTTCGAGATCGACATGAACGAGTGCCCCTCGGACTGGTCGAGCACGACGGGCATCACCGACTCGCAGGTCCGGATCGGCCACACCACCGCTCAGTCGGGCAACTTGGCTGCGTACGGCGTCATCGCCGACGGCTGGGAGAACTACTTCGACTGGATGAACGCCAACGATCCGATCATGGTCGGCGGCTCCCCGCGTGACCTGACGTTGATTGTCAAGGATGACGGCTACGTGGCCGCCCAGACGATCGAGTTCGTGGACGAGTTGATCGAGGCGGAGAACGTGTTCTCGATCCTCACGCTGGGCTCGCCGAACACGTTGGCGGTGTACGACAAGCTCAACGAGGAGTGCATCCCGCAGCCATTCGTCATGACTGGCCACCCGGCCTGGGGCGACCCGGTGAACCACCCATGGACCACGGGCCTGCAGATGTCGTACTCGACTGAGTCGATTCTGTGGGGCGCGTGGATCCGCGAGAACCTGTCTGATCTGCTGCCGGTGAAGGTCGCCGGCCTGGTGATGGACAACGACTTCGGCTTGGCCTACGAGCTGGGCTTCCACGAGTGGGCTGAGGCCAACACCGATGTGGTGAGCGAGTACCTGCCGGTCCGTCATGACCCGGCCGCGCCGACGCTGACCAACGAGATGACCACCATCGCGGCGTTCGAGCCTGATGTGTTCATCTCGATGACGGCGGGCAACCCGTGCTTGCTGGCCATCCAGGAGGCCGGCCAGAGCGGCCTGTACGACGACATCAACGCCAAGGGCGGCGCGCTGTTCACGCCGTCGGTGTGCAAGGCCATCGAGGCGTACATGAAGCCTGCCGGCGACTACGCCAACAACTGGTGGATTGTCGGCGGCGGCATCAAGGATTCCACCGACCCGAAGTACGTTGATGAGCCGTTCATCGCGTTCGTCAATGACAACCTTGTCGAAGCGGGCTTGGATCCGGCGGTGTCGCTGTACGCCACCGGCTACATGTTCGGCTACCCGTACGGCGAGGCGCTGCGCATCGCGGCTGACCTGCCGGGCGGCCTGAACCGCACGAACTTCATCCTGGCGGTGCGTTCGATTGACATGTACCACCCGCAGGCGCTGGACGGCATCAACGCTCAGCTCAACGGTTCTGCAGATGCGTACTTCATCGAGGGCTCCGACTTCAGCCAGTTCGATGCGGGTGCGCAGACATGGAACATCATCGGCGACATCGTGGATGTCAACGGCCGGTCCACCAACTGCGCTTGGGACAAGGACAACGGAGGCTGCCGATAGGCAGGCTCCGTATCGGGCATGGAGGCTGTCGATAGGCAGCCTTCACATCAGACGCTGCGGTTGTGTTCGCTGCGTCTGACTGAAGTGAGCTGATCCTCGGATCAGTGCGACGGGGCCGGCGGGCAGTTGCCCGCCGGCCCTGCCGCGTTGCGACACAGATTGCAGAATCGAAATCGTTGCAGAATTGACATACCCGCCCGGTGACCAGCCGTGAGACGGGAACTAGCGTCTCGGTAGACCGGCTGAGGCATCTGTGCGATTCCGCTGCCGGTTCGTGCTTTTGCAACCAATTGGGGAGACACAACATGACGAAGCGTCGAATGTGGCGCTTGCTAGCTCTGCTCTTCGCGTTCTCGCTCGTAGCCGCTGCATGCGGCGGCGGCGATGACGACGCAGATGCCGACGCTGGCGAGACAGAAACCGAGACCACGGCCGCGCCGAGCGAAGACGAGGCGATGGACGAGGAGGAGATGGCCGAAGAGGAAGACGACGAGGGCGCCACCGGTGCTCTCGGCGGTGCTGCGGCCGAGGAAGACATCGAAGCCGCCGTTGCCGGCGAGGACGAAGACGAGGAGATGGCCGAAGAGGAGATGATGGAGGAGGAGGAGATGATGTTTGATCGCTCCACCCTCGAAGGCATCTTCGAAGAGGCTGCCGCCCGTCGCGCCAAGTCCGTTGCTGACCTGACCGAGAAGATCGAGTCGGGCGAGTACGGCGTCGGCGACGACGGCATCCTGCGCGGACCCGCTGGCTTCAACATCGACATCGGCGCGTGCCCGAGCGACTGGTCGGACACGACGGGTATCACCGACTCGCAGATCCGGATCGGTCACACCACGGCTCAGTCGGGCAACCTGGCTGCGTACGGCAACATCGCCTACGGCTGGGAGAACTACTTCAACTGGATCAACGAGAACGACCCGATCATGGTCGGCGGCTCGCCGCGTGACCTGACGCTGATCATCAAGGACGACGCCTATGTGGCCGCCCAGACGATCGAGTTCGTAGACGAGCTGATCGAGGCGGAGAACGTGTTCTCGATCCTCACGCTGGGCTCGCCGAACACGTTGGCGGTGTACGACAAGATCAACGAGGAGTGCATCCCGCACCCGTTCGTGATGACCGGCCACCCGGCTTGGGGCGACCCGGTGAACCACCCGTGGACCACCATCATGCAGATGTCGTACTCGACCGAGTCGATTCTGTGGGGCGCTTGGATCCGTGAGAACCTGCCCGACCTGCTGCCGGTGAAGGTTGCCGGCCTGGTGATGGACAACGACTTCGGCTTGGCCTACGAGCTGGGCTTCCACGAGTGGGCTGAGGCCAACACCGATGTGGTGAGCGAGTACCTGCCCGTGCGTCACGACCCGGCTGCGCCGACGCTGACCAACGAGATGACCACCATCCTGGCGTTCGAGCCTGATGTGTTCATCTCGATGACGGCGGGCAACCCGTGCTTGCTGGCAGTCCAGGAGGCCGGCCAGAGCGGCCTGTACGACGACATCAACGCCAAGGGCGGCGCGCTGTTCACGCCGTCGGTGTGCAAGGGCATTGAGGCCTACATGAAGCCCGCCGGTGATGCGGCGGACGGCTGGTGGATCATCGGCGGTGGGTCGAAGGACTCCACCGACCCGAAGTTCATCGATGAGCCGTTCATGTCGTTCGTCAACAGCAACCTCGAGGCAGGTGGCTTGGATCCGGCGGTGTCGCTGTACGCCATCGGTTACACCTACGGCTACCCCTACGGCGAGGCGCTGCGCATTGCGGCTGATCTGCCGGGCGGCCTGAACCGGACAAACTTCATCCTGGCCGTGCGGTCGATCGACATGTACCACCCGATGCTTCTTGACGGCATCATCACGCAGCTCAACGGCAACGCCGATGCGTACTTCGTTGAGGGCTCGGACTTCAGCCAGTTCAATGCGACTGAGCAGACCTGGACCCAGGTCGGCGATGTCGTGGACGTCAACGGCAAGTCGACGAACTGCGCCTGGGACAAGGACAACGGCGGCTGCCGCTAGGCAATTGCCACTAGGGGATCAGCAGCGCTGCTGTTGATCACCTAGCTGACCGAACGGTCAACGTAGAGGGCCGGCGGGCATCTGCCCGCCGGCCCTCTCGCGTTCGTGTCGCATTCGGCGGCCAGTCAGCGAATGCTGGGCGGCTTGTCAATCGCCGTCGACGATGGCCTTGACGCCCTCGACCACTCGCTGCATGTTCGCCCGCAGAACGTCCCGGCGCCGGTTCAGCACACGCTGCTCCTTGGCGGGGTCGCGCAGTGCCATGGGCACCGTGCCGTTGTTCTCCTGGCCGATGAGCATCGAAAACCGCAGCCGGCTGCCGCCGCCCTGTTCGGCGAGGTCGAACCGCCAGGTCGCTCCGGGATTGTCGGTATCGGTGACCCGCCACTCGAACGCTGAGCGTTCCTTCCAGGCGGTCACGATGCAGTCGGTCTCCCAGTCGAAGACGTCGGGGATCGAGTTGCGGCCCCGGAACGTCGAGCCCACGCCGGGATCGCCCTCCGAGGTCCACTCGGCGCCCAGGAATTCCTCGGAGAACTGCGCCGGCATGCTGATGTCGGTGATGACCTCCCAGACCGCACGGGGTCGGGCGTCAGTGTCGATCTCGGCCACCACGCCCTGCCCGTCGGCCACCCGGGCGGTGCCGTCGGCGCTGGGCCGCTGGCGGGTGAAGCCCCACTGGTCGAAGTAGGTGATCTCGCTCGCCGGACGGCGGGGCGCCGGCGAGAAGTCGGTTCCCTTGGTGTACGCCACCGGGAAGCACACGAGCGTGGTGAGACCCGGCGGCATGCCCAGCAGCTCAGCCACCTCGTCGGATTTGTTGTTGAGCATCGTGGCGTACGCGGTGCCCAAGCCCCGGGAACGCAGAGCCAGGTTGAAGCTCCACGCGGAGGGGATGGCGCTGTCGAACAGTCCCGGCCGGCCGGTGTTGTCGTGGATGCCCCAGATCGCCAGCATCACGAGCGCCGGGGCCTTCGCATAGTTCTCCACGAGGTAGGCGCTCGAGCTGACGATGTGCTCCTTGGGGTGTCCAGTGCCGTCGAGGCGCCCGCGGGCATTGATGAAGATGGTGCCCACCTCGGCGTACAGCTCTCCAAGGCGGTCTTTGAGTTCTTGGTCGCGGATCACCATCCACCGGCGGCTCGCATCGTTGCCGCCAGTGGGTGCCTGCTCCGCTAAGTCGATGCACTCGAAGATGAGTTCGTCGCTGACCCAACGGTCGAAATCCAGGCGCTTGCGCACGGCCCTCGTCGTGGTGAGCAGGCGGTCCACCTGGTCCAAATCGAATCCGGCCTCAGAGAGGCGATCTCCGGAATCAGAATTCTGCATTTCGGTACCCTAAGTCGCCGCTGCACAGCGGTGCCGGGCCCCGATCGCGGCGGCCGAGTGCGAGGAGCGAGTCGTGCAATTGACCGAGGAGCAGCAGCAGATCCGCGAGGTGGCAAGAGCCTTCGCACAGCGCGAGATAGCTCCGTTCGCCGCTGAATGGGACCGAGCTGGGGGAACGCCGCGCGAGCTCTACCAGAAGATGGCCGATGTCGGACTCATGGGGGTGATGATCGACCCGCAATGGGGCGGCGCGGGTGCCGATTTCGTGTCGTACGCGCTGGCCATCGAGGAGATCTCGGCTGCCGACGGTGGGATCAGCAACATGATGGCGGCGAACAACTCGCCAGTCGCCATGGCGATTCAGCAATCCGGCACAGATCGGCAACGGCGCGACTATCTCACCAAGCTCACCAGCGGGGAGTGGCTCGGCTCCATACACCTCACCGAGCCCCACACCGGCTCAGATGCAGCCGCCATTCGCACCCGAGCCACCCGTGACGGCGACGAGTACGTGTTGACGGGGCACAAGGCGTTCATCACGGCCGGTGCCAGCGCGGGTGTGGCGATGATTGTGGCCGTCACCGATCCGGATGCCGGCAAGCGGGGCATCACTACCTTCATCACGCCGACGGACAACCCCGGCTACCAGGTGATCGCCAAAGAGACCAAGCTGGGACATCGCACCAACGACACCTGCCAGGTCGTGTTCGAGGACATGCGCGTGCCGGTCAGTGATGTGCTCGGCGAGCCCGGAAGGGGACTCGGCATCGCCTTGGGGAATCTCTCATTGGGCCGGATCGCAGCCGCTGCACAGGCCGTTGGCGGGGCGCGGGCGGCGCTGAACGCCGGCCATTCCTATGCCCAGGAGCGAGAAGCGTTCGGACGTCCGATCTTCGAGCATCAGGCAATCTCGTTCACGCTTGCCGACATGGCCACCCAGGTCGAGGCGGGACGCCAGCTCTACCTGCACGCAGCCCAGATGCGCGATCAGGGTCTGGACTGCGCCAGGGAGGCATCGATGGCGAAGCTGTTCGCCGCTGAGATGGCCGAGCGGGTGGCGTCGAAGGCCATCCAGATTCACGGCGGGTACGGCTACCTGAACGACTACCCGGTGGAGAAGATCTACCGCGACGTGCGGGTGTACCAGATCTACGAGGGCACGTCCGAAGTCCAGAAGATGCTGATCAGCCGCATGCTGGACGGCATTGACGGCATCGATGGCTAGCGGCGCCTCAGACGCGCCAGCCGGCCGCTTCCTTCACTCGATGCCCAGTTGGCGTCCGGCCCGCCACGCCTCGGCTACGTCGCACATGCGGGTGTAGCTTACGCCGAGATCAGTCATCTGGGAGATCCAGCGCTCCATCTCGTACAGGCGACCGCCCCGGCCGATGGCCTGGGGGTGGAACGTGACCGTGCACACCCCGTGCTGCACCTCGCTGGTCATCCACTTCACATCCGACAGGAACGTGTCGAACATGGTGCCGGGGTTCTCGAGGCCGGTCAGGATCGTGTTCTTGAACGTCACGAATTCGAGGTGCACGTAGTCGTCGAGGTGCCAGCTGAACGGCAGCTCGACAAGGTCCACCTGCTCGCCGAACTCCATGGGTCCGTCCAGCGGGAACTGGTCGCCGGTGCGCAGCCAGTACGGCGCGTAGTCATGGCCCATCAGTGACGAGTCGTAGCTGAGCCCGTATTCCATCAGCAGGTCGATGGTCCACGGATTGATGTCGCCTGACGGCGCCCGGTAGCCCTTCGGGGGAGCACCGGTCAGCGATTCGATCTGCGTATAGGTCCGCTCGAGGATGGCGCGCTCTTCGTCCTCGCTGAGCCGGGGGTTGTACTCATGGGCGTAGCCGTGCAGCCCCACCTCGCAGCCGGCGTCGACGACCATCTTGGCGGCATCGGGATAGGTGTCGATCGAGTGGCCGGGGATGAAGAAGGTGCACGGAATGTCGTGGCGCGCCAGGAGCTTCAGGATCCGCGGTACGGCCACAGCGCCGAATTCGCCACGTGAGATCGGCGTTGGTGTGGTCTGGCGCCGGGCGATCCACAGCGACGGTCCGTCGAAATCGAAGGTCAGGCAGACGTAGCCCGCCGGGTTGTCAGGTATCGCACCGTTGCTGGCACCGTTGTCCATCGGATTCCCCCTTCGTGGTGCCGCCGCAGCGGCCGCTCACGCTTGCCGTTCTAGCCCAACCAGCCTGACCATGGCGCAGCAGGGGCCTGCCATAGGCTCGGCCGCCGTATGCGAAGGCTGATTTGTGCAGTCGCGGCAGTGAGTGTGCTTGCCGCCGCGTGCTCGACCTCGTCGGGAGAGGACGAGGGCTCCGCCCCGACTGAGGCACCCGCGACCTCGTCAGCCCTCGCGACGGATCCGGCGAACAGCGCAGCGGCCTCCGGGGCCGCCGACGACGGCATGGGGCCACCCGACACCACACCCTCCGAAGCGCCGACGCCGACGACCCAGCCGTTCTTTCCCGGCACCGAGGACGGGCGGCCGTTCCTGGAGCTGACGCTGCTGGAGAAGATCGACGAGTTCCTGGAGCTGCCGAACACTGCGTTCGCAGCGAATATCGCCGGCGAGATGGGTCTGAGCGGCGAACAGCGGTGGGTTCCGTGGATCCTGGACATCATGCGTTTCGGCGGGACGCGGAACGTGAATGCGACTTCGATGCGCGCGCTCGAGACCATCACCGGCGTCGAGAGCTCTGGCGATTTCAACACCGACTACGTCCGGTACGGCTCGTGGTATCGCACGTACGGCATCGATCCAGGCGAGGGCTACGAGGAGTACAAGCGGGTGCTGTACGCCTACGTCGCCTACGAGTACGACGAGATACTGGCTCAGGTCACCGACCGGGTGACGCTCGGGGCCATCCAGTGGGGCGGCGTGCGCCGCGGCGGGATACCGGAGCTGAACAACCCCGAGCGGCTGACCCCGGCTGAGGCCGATTTCATGACCGATGACGAGCTGGTGCTGGGCTTCGTGATCGGCGGGGAAGCCGGGGCCTATCCGGTCCGCTTCCTGGCGCGTCATGAGCTTGCCAATGACGTTGTCGGCGGCGTACCGGTGGCGCTCGGCTACTGCACACTGTGCCTGACGGCGCTGATGTTCGACCGGCGTCTTCCGAACGGCGATGTGCTCACGTTCCAGACATCAGGACTGCTGATGGACTCGAACAAGATCATGATCGACAACGAAACCGAGAGCCTGTGGAACCACCTCTCGGGCACGGCGTTCGCCGGTCCGCTGGCTGGCACGAAGCTCGAGCAGTTCCCGGTGGCCACGGCGCGCTGGTCGGACTGGCTGGCCGATCACCCCGGCACGTTCACGCTGGACACACCCCCGCCGACGTTCTTCCCCGAGCTGCCCGAGCGGCCGCCGATCGCGTACGACTACACGCCAGGCGCGGCGTACCGCTCGTACTACTCCAGCGAAGATCTGTGGTTCCCGACCTTTGAGACGCCCGACGTGTTCGAGCTGAAGGAGGAGGTCGTCACGGTCGACCGCAACGACCATGCCTTGGCGCTGGGGCTGGCAGCACTGGAAGGCCTGGACCCGTTCGTCTACGTGCTCGGTGGCGAGCCGCTGGTGATCGTGCCGAACCAGGGGGGTGCCCGGGTCTACAGCGCAGCTGATGTGGGAGGGGTACCGGCCGCAGCCTGGCGTCACGGCGCCTCAGTCGAGGTGGCACCTGAGGGAGTGCAGCACGATGAACTGCACGTCAGCGGCATTGACCGTCAGCTCGGCATCGATCTCCGGCTGCCGCGCATCGTGTCGTCACAGTCGTTCTGGTTCGCCTGGTACGGCCTGCATCCCGATACCGAGATCTGGCCGCCGGTCGACAGAAGCTAGGGGTCGACTCGGGGGCCGTGGCTATGCTGGCTCCCCGCATCTCAACCAGCCCCCATCGTCTAGCGGCCAAGGACACCACCCTCTCAAGGTGGCGGCACGGGTTCGAATCCCGTTGGGGGTGCTCGTGGCCGTCTCGAGCCAAGCGTCGGATTGGCACCGGCACCTGCCGGCCGGCCTCAGCGCCGGCGATGTCGACTTGTCGGCGGGCGGCACGCTGCCTGCGGTGTGGCTGGATCGCTGGACGGTTGATCCGCAGCGGGCGGTTGTCTGGGACGCCCAGGCGGGGTGGGTGACCGGTGCCCAACTGCTCGAGCTTGCGCAGCAGGTAGCTCGGCGGCTGGCCGCAGCCGGGGTGAGCTCCGGCGATCGCGTGCTGATGAGCGGTCCGTCGTCGGCCCGACTCGTTGCTGCGCATACGGCGCTGCTGGGGATCGGAGCGGTGGTGGTCCCACTGAACGGTGCCTACCGCGCCGACGAGGTTCGCAATGTCGTGGTGGACTGCCGTCCGGCGGCGGCGCTGATCGAAGGTGTCGGCAGTCCTGACGAGTGGAAGCAGTGGATCACCGCTGCGGATCCGGCGGTGCTGATCGACACGTTCGATGCTGCCGAACTAGGCGCTGGCGACGGTGGCAGCAGTGCCGCTGGCACTCTCGACTTCGCCGAGCAGGCTCGCCGGCGCTCGGCCGACGAGCCGGCGCTCATCGGTTACACCTCCGGCACGACCGGGCGTCCCAAGGGTGCAGTGCTGTCTCATGCAAACCTGCTGGCGTCGGTGCGGGCGCTGGAGCTGGCTTGGCGGTGGACGGCCGACGACGTGCTGGTGCTGACGCTGCCGCTGTTCCACATGCATGGCCTCGGTGTGGGACTCCACGGAACACTGACCGTCGGGTCGCGGGCGGTGCTGCAGCCGACGTTCGATCCTGACGCCGTATTCGACGCGATCACTGATCTTGACGGGACTCTGGGGCACCGAGCCACGCTGTTCTTCGGCGTGCCGACCATGTACTCCCGGCTGGTGGCCTCGCCGCGGGCAGCCGAGCTGTCGGCGCTGCGGCTGTGCGTGTCGGGTTCGGCACCGATGCCCGCTGAGCTGCACGATGCCGTGCGGCAGGCGAGCGGTCAGCACGTCATCGAGCGCTACGGCATGACCGAGACGGTCATGCTGGTGTCGAATCCGCACGACGGGCCGAGACGAGCCGGCACGGTGGGCTTCCCATTGCCGGGCGTGGACATCCGTCTCGATGCGCTCGACGCCGACGATGACGAGCGTGGCCCAGCAGTCGACGATGGTGCTGCGGAGATCCTGGTGCGGGGCCCCAATGTGTTCTCGGGCTACTGGGAACGACCTGACGCCAACGCGGAGTCGTTCGACGACGGTTGGTTCCGCACCGGCGATCTGGGCGAGTGGGACGGCGGCTACCTGCGCATCGTGGGCCGGGCCAAGGAGCTCATCATCTGCGGCGGCTTCAACGTGTACCCCCGCGAGGTCGAGGAAGTCATCTCATCCCATCCGGAGGTCATCGAGTGCGCTGTCGGTAGCGAACCCGACCCCGAGTGGGGTGAGGCGGTGGTTGCCTTTGTCGTCGCTGAGCGCGACTTCGGCGACGACGAACTCAAGGACTTTGTCGGCGAGCGACTCGCGTACTACAAGCGACCCCGCCGCACCTACCGGATCGCGGCCTTGCCCCGCAACGCGCTCGGCAAGGTGCAGCGCCATCAACTCGGGCAGGGGGTCGCTGACGGGCCGGCCATCTGACACCCTTGTATGCCGGATGTTCGAGCTTCACGAAGTGCAGCGGGCAGTCCCGCTGCCAAGCCGCTATGTGGCCCCGGCCTCGCTCGGCGAGGCGGCTGAGCTGCTGTCGTCGTACGGCACCGCAGCGCGGCTGGTCGCCGGCGGCACCGACCTGATGCTTGAGCTCGCGAGGGGCGCCCGATCGGGCATCGAACTGCTCGTCGACATCTCGACACTGGACGGCCTCGATCAGATCTCCTACGAAGGCGGCCGCGTCACGCTGGGGCCGCTCGTCACCCATGCCGGGGTCATCGCTTCGGCGCCGATGCTGACGGCCGGTCTGCCGTTGGCCCAAGCGTGCCTCGAGGTGGGCTCGCCGCCGCTGCGCAACCGGGCCACGGTGGTCGGCAACATCGTCACGGCCAGCCCTGCCAACGACACCATCTCGGCGCTCGTTGCCTTGGGTGCCGAGGTGACGATGGCATCGGTTCGCGGAGAGCGCACCGTGCCGATCGTCGAGTTCTGTGCCGGCTTCCGCCAGACCGTGCTCGAACCTGACGAGATCGTCACGGCAGTGGCCTTCGATGCGCTCGACGGCGACGATCGGCCCACTGATCGTCGCGGCGTCTTCGTGAAGCTCGGCTTGCGGCGGGCGCAAGCCATCTCGGTGGTGCATGCCGCCGTGGTTGCCGAGCTCGACGGAGGTCGGGTGGCTGAGCTCGTGGTCGCCCTCGGCAGCGTGGCACCCACCATCGTCACCGTGCCCGAGGCGGCTGAGCTGGCCGCAGGTCGAGAGCTGGCCGAGGCCAGTGCCGACATCGTCGCCGCGGCGTGCCGGGCGGCGACTCCTATCGGCGACATCCGGGGCAGCGCCGAGTACCGCATGCACGCTGTCGGCGTCGTGGTGGATCGGGCGGTGCGTGCGTTGGACAGCGGCACCGAGGCTGACCGGTGGCCGTCCGAGCCGCCGCAGTTGACGCTGTCAGCGCACGTCGATCGTGCGCCGGCAACGTCGACTGAACTGGCTGATCGTGATGGCGTCATATCGGCGACAGTGAACGGGGAGCAGCGAACCGCCGCAGGAGCAGCGGGCAAGACGCTGATGGACTGGCTGCGCGACGACCTCGGCCTGACGGGCACCAAGGAGGGCTGCGCGGAGGGCGAGTGCGGCGCCTGCACGGTGCACCTCGACGGTGCGGCGGTGTTCTCGTGCTTGGTGCCGGCAGGCCGGGCCAATGGGGCGAACATCACGACCGTCGAGGGCGTGGCATCGCCCGCCGGCGATCTGCATCCGTTCCAGCAAGCCATGGTGGACACTGGCGGGGCACAGTGCGGGTTCTGCACGCCGGGATTCGTGATGAGCGCCGTGGCGCTGCTGGACGAGATTCCAGAGCCCACCGCAGAGCAGATCACCGTCGGCCTGTCGGGCAACCTCTGCCGCTGCACCGGCTACTGCTCGATCATCGAGGCGGTGCGAACTGCCTCGCTCGACTCAGGGGCGGTTGAAACCACGGCTGGAGGCGCGTCGTGAGGGAGGGCGCTGCTCCCGGCGCGCCCGGCGCGGCCATTGAGCTGGAGATGCCGTCGCCGCAGGCAGGCGGTCTGGGCCAGTCGCCGCCGCGTGCCGACGGGCCGGCCAAGGTCTCAGGCCTAGCCGGCTATCCCGCCGACCGCATCCCTGCCGATGCGCTCTGGGCCTTCGCTGTGTTCACTGACCAGCCGCACGCTCGCCTGCGTCGCCTCGACGTGAGCGCTGCCGAGCGCTGCCCAGGCGTCGTGGCGGTGTTCGGCTCGGCCGATGTGCCCTGCAACGAGTACGGGCTGACCAAGTTCGACCAGCCCGTCTTCGTCGGGCTCGATCACAGCGGGCGCAGCGCAGTGCCCTGCGATGTCTCCCGCTGGGAGGCCGATCACCTTGCGCTGATCGTTGCCGAGAGCCTCGATGAAGCGCGTGCCGCCGCTGCCGCCATCGACGTCGAGTGGGAGGCGCTGCCGGTCGTGACTGATCTGGACACGGCACTTGCGCCAGACGCTCCGCTCGTCCACCCCTACGACGGCATCGGGTCGAACCTGTACGAGTCGATGCGCACCCGCAAGGGCGACCTCGACGCCGGCTTCGCCGCCGCCGCGGCGGTCGTGGAGACCACCTACGAAGTGCCGTACCAGGAGCACGCCTATCTGCAGCCCGAAGCGGGCACCTCGTGGGTCGACGCCGAGGGCATCGTCAACGTCGAGATAGCGGGCCAATGGGTGCACGAAGACCGCGAGCAGATCGCCCACGCACTCGACCTGCCCGAGGAGCGCATCCGGGTGCGCTATCCCGCCATCGGCGGCGCATTCGGCGGCCGCGAGGACACCTCGATGCAGATCGTCCTGGCGCTGGCCGCCTTGCGGCTGTCCGAGAGCGGCTTCGACCGTCCAGTGGCCATGCAGTGGTCACGGGAGGAGTCCATCGTCGGCCATCACAAGCGGCACCGAGGTCGCATCTGGGCTCGCTGGGGCGCCGACCGCGACGGCAGGATCACCGCCGCGCAGGCTGAGGCCTGGCTGGATGCCGGCGCCTACAACTACACCTCCAACAAGGTGATGGGGAACCTGCACCTGGGCCTCGGCGGGCCCTACGAGCTGCCCAACGCCGCCATCGACACCCACGTCGTGTACACCAACGCCACACCCGGCGGAGCGTTCCGGGGCTTCGGCGCACCGCAGGCTGCCTTCGCCGTGGAGTGCCAGGTGAACAAGCTGGCCGAAGCGCTGGGCATGGACCCCATCGACATCCGCCGTGTCAACACCCTGCGCGAGGGTTCGCCGAGCATCGCTCACACACCGATGCCTGCTGGCGTGACCATGCCCGAGGTCATCGAAGCCTGCGCGCAGGCCGCGGCCCGCCCGGTGGACCCCACCGACAACGGCACCGAGGCGCCAGCGCCGTTCAGCCCGTTCGTGTCGTTGCCGGGCAGGCGGTCATCGCTGCGGCGGGGACGTGGATTCGCCTGCGCGTTCAAGAACGTTGGGTTCTCGTTCGGCTTCCCCGAGCGCTGCGAGGCCACGATTGTCTTGCACGGCGAACCCGGCGACGAGGCCCCAGCATCGGTCGAGCTGTCCCACGCCGGTGCCGACGTCGGCCAGGGCGCCCACACGGCCTTCCTGCAGATGGCCGCCGAGGCGACCGGGGTCGATCCGTCCAGGGTCGTGGGTCGCTTCAGCGACACCGGGACATCGGGGGACTCGGGATCGGCATCGGCATCCCGCCTGACGTGGATGGCCGGCAATTCGATCCTGGGTGCTGCCGAGGAGGCCGAGAAGGCATGGCGCGAGGGAGCCCGGCCGGCCATCGGGCACTTCCGTTTCACGCCCCCGCCGACCACCGAGCTGGACCCCGAGACCGGGGAGGGCACGCCGAACTTCTCCTACGGGTACGTCGCCCAGCACGTCGAGCTGACCGTCGACATCGACACCGGTCACATCCGCATCGACCGGGTGATCAGCGCCAACGATGTCGGCCGGGCCATCAACCCCCGCTTCGTCGTGGGCCAGATCGAGGGTGCGGTCGCCCAGGCACACGGCCACGTGCTCAGCGAGCACCTGCGCAGCCGGGACGGCCGCCTGCTGAACCCCCGCTTTTCCACCTATCTGATTCCCGGCATCGGCGACATCCCCGTGGCCACCGAGAGCGTGGTCCTGGAGCTGGCAGA
This sequence comes from Candidatus Poriferisodalis sp., assembly GCF_965208925.1. Lineage (GTDB taxonomy): Bacteria > Actinomycetota > Acidimicrobiia > Acidimicrobiales > Poriferisodalaceae > Poriferisodalis. The sequence continues at coordinate 1,933,997 of NZ_OZ242364.1, forward strand.
CCCGCTGGGGCCGTTCGGCGCCCGCGGCATGGCCGAGATGGGTGTCATCCCGTACGCGCCGGCGGTGGCCGCGGCACTGGCCGACGCCACCGGCGTCTGGATGGACGACTTCCCGCTGACTCCCGAACGGGTCTGGGCGGCGCTCGCAGGAGCAGGCGTCACGACCTGAGACTCGGCGATAATCCGCCTGCCGACCCAGCCGACTACTCAACCGGACGCCCGATACCGCAGTCCTACACTCCCGAGCGTGGCAGCGAGATCACGGCCGGATGCAACCGAGCGCGTGATGGAACTGATGATGTTCCTGCTCGCCCGCGACGTGCCCAAGACCCGCGAGGAGATCTGGCGCGACACCGGGTTGTACGCCCCCGAAGGCACGACGGACCGACGCTCGCTGGACAGCGCCCGGGCGTCGTTCGAACGCGACAAGGCGCTGATTCGCAATCTCGGCGTGCGCATCACCGAGTCGATGGAGCACGACGGCGCCACGTCGTACACGATCAGGCCCCGGGACTACTTCCTGCCCGACCTGCAGCTCAGCCGCGACGAGCAGCTCGCGCTGCGCTTCGCCGCGGCACGGGTGGACATCGGCGAAACGTGGGATCTCGAGGCTGTCGCCAAGCTCGCGAGCGGAGACCCGTCAGCACCGATCCGCAAGACGGAGCCCGCTGGGGCGGAGGTGGCGCTTCAGACCGCAGCGGCGAGCCAGAGCGCAACGAGCGCACGGCTGCCCGCGCTGGCTGCAGCCGCCGCCGAACGGGCAGCCGTCCGGTTCTCCTATGGCGGTCGCGAGCGAGACACCCAACCGCTGGGCCTGCTGTGCCGGGCGGGTTACTGGTATCTCGCTGCGCGAGAGGACGACGTGGTGAAGACGTTCCGGGTGGATCGCATGGACGGCGACGTGGAGGTCTCTGAGCGGGGGGCATTCGCGCGGGCGGATGTGGATGTGGCCAGCCTGCTGCCGTCCGAGCCGATGGAAATCGACTTCGGCGACGACTTCGAGGCCCAGGTGCGGATCGACGCCACGATGGCGCAGCAGTCCACTGCCGAGCGCGGAACAGTCGTCGAGCGGCACGATGACGGCTCGGTGACCGTGACGGCTCGAGTACGCAACCGAGCCGCATTTCGCATGTGGCTGCTGGACATGGGTCGCCACGCCATCGTGGAATCGCCGCCCGAGCTGGTCGACGAGATCACGTCATGGCTGGGAGCGCTGAGCGCCGGGGCAGGGGAAGCCGGCCGGTGAGAGGGCCGAGCACCTCAGTCAAGATCGAGCGACTGCTCGCCATCATCCCGTGGGTGGTCGAGCGCGGCGGCGCCACGGTGGCCGACATCGCTGAGCGATTCGAGATGCACACCGGCGCTGTCTATGACCTGCTGCTCGCAGCGATGTGCTACGAGGTGGTGGGGGCGAGCGCCTATGAGAATCTTGGCATCGTCGTTTTCGGCGACGATGGCGACGATGAAGACGCCAGCGAGGCGTGGGTGCATGTCGAGCCGGGCGCCATGCTGGATCGGCCGCTCAACCTGTCGGTGCCCCAAGCGTTCGGGATTCTCGTGGCCGGCCAGTCCGCGCTGGCGCTGCGCGGCGCTGACCGATCGGGTGCGCTGGCGACCGCGCTCGACAAGCTGAGCACTGCCTATGGCGAACGCGTCCGGGTGTCAGTGGATCTGCCGCTGCCGCGCTCGCTTGCGACTCTGCGGCACGCACTGGCCACCGGCACCGCCGTCTCCATCCACTACTACACGCCCAATACGGATGCGCTGAGCGAACGCAGGGTGGATCCGCTGGGGGTCACACTGGTTGACGGCCACTGGTACCTGCGGGGCTGGTGCCACCTGCGGCAGGACCTGCGCTCGTTCCGTGTGGATCGCATCGAGGAGTGCAGCGACACGGGTGAACTGCACGGCCGGGACCCCGAGACGGTGGAGGCAGCCGCAATTGCGCCGGCGGAGTCCGACGAGACGACCGAGGTGGTGCTGTCGATTCCTTGCGACGACTTGTGGCGAGTAGAGGCATACCCATCGCTGGAGGTACGCGACGACGGCGACCGGTGCATCGTCAGCTACGCCATCCGCAGCCCGATGGTGCTCGGTCAGATGCTCCTGCGCCTCGGTGCCGCGACCCACGTCGTCAACGCAGCCGCGCTGCCGCCCGAGTTGGCCGGAGCCGGCCGCACCGCGGCCGCAGAGATCCTGGAGCTCTACAGCCCGTAGCCGTGCCGGAGCTGGTCAGTCGACCAGCTCGGTGACGAGGCCGTAGTGATCCGACGGCACCACGCTGTTGATGGCTTCGGTGCCGATCAGCCGGACACTCGCGATGTTGCCCTGCGGAACCGGGCGCGGCGTCGACACGAACACGTAGTCGATGCGCCGGTTCGGCCACATGGCCTGGGACAGGTAGGGATTCTGGCCGCTCCACGTGAAGCCCGGGCCGTCACCCGCCTGTGCCCAGGCATCGCTCCAGACCAGTTCGGGAACCGGAGGCGGCCGCTCGCCGGTCAGCAGCCGGATCTCCTCGGAGCCGGGGACGGCGTTGAAGTCGCCAGCCATGACGATCGGGAAACCCTCGGGGTCGTGATGAGGTGCCGCCAGCTCGCACAGCGTGGCCACCTGTGCTTGGCGGATCTCGCTGAGATGGAAGCGGTGCTCGAGGTGGGTGCAGATGACCGTCATCTCGCCGTCGCCGCGGGCAATCCGCGCCACGACCGCCGTCCGATGCCCAGACTGCTGACCCTCAGGCGACGAGGGGTCGCCGACAGCCAGCGAGTGCGAGCTGGACTCGATGATCGGCTCCCGGCTCAGAATGGCGTTGCTGAACGACAATCCCCGCCGACCGTAGCGCGGGTGATGCGCCACGTTCATGTCGAGCGCCTCGCCGAGCAGGTCGGCCTGATTGGGGCCGTCGCGCTCGGCCCAGATCTCCTGGCAGCAGATGAGATCGGCTTCGAGCTCGGCGAGCGTGGCGGCAATGGCCTCGTGGCGAGCCTCCCAGTTGTCGCCGAAGCGCCACCACAGGTTCCAGGTCACGATGCGCACGGGGTCACCGTAACGGTCACGCACCGCGGCGAGCTGACTGACCGATGCGAGGCCCGGCGACGTATCGTCTGCGCCGATGACTGCCGCGCCGAATGCCGAACAGGCCACCGATCAGATCTACTTGCGCGACGCGTTCCTGCAGAGCGTCGAGGCAACCGTGATCGATGTGCGCGACGATGCCGTCGCGCTCGACCGGACCGTCTTCTACGCCACCGGCGGCGGGCAACCCCACGACACCGGCACGCTGGCAGACGCCCATGGCAACTCCTGGCAGGTGGGCAACGTGCGCAAGGAGGGCGACCTCGTCTGGCACTGGGTGGACGCCGAGCCGCCCCCTGCCGGAACGGCGTTGACCGGCACGATCGACTGGGACCGGCGGCTGCAGCTCATGCGCACCCACACCGCGCTGCACATCCTGTGCGGGGTCATCTGGAACGAGTGGGGAGTGCTCGTGACCGGCGGGAACATGGAGCCGCTGGCCGCCCGCATGGACTTCGAGTTCAGCCCGCTGCCCGAGGGCTTCGCGGCACGGGTCACCGAGCTGGTCAACGCCGAGATCGCCGCGGATCGGCCCATCGAGGTGAGCTTCCTGGAACGCGGGGTGGCGCTGGCCGATCCCGAGCTGATCCGCACCAAGGTCAATCTGATCCCCGAGTGGGTGACCGACATCCGGGTGGTGGACATCGTGGGGCTCGACCGCCAGGCCGACGGCGGCACACACGTGGCCTCGACTGGTGCGGTGGGCCGGTTCGAGATCACCAAGACCGAGTCCAAGGGCAAGGGCAACAAGCGCGTCCGCATGGTGCTGCACGACGCGTAGCAGCCTTGGAGCCCGGGGCGGGTCCTGTCGCCGAACACCCCGCAGTCCTCGCAAGCTGCGGGCTGCGGGGTCCCCGTTCGACGCCACCCACCCCTATTTCCAACGTTCCTTCTTGGCGAGCGCGCGCTTGTTCGGTACCTTGTGGAAAATGACTCCCCGGGAGCCGTTGGGCGCAACGCGCACCGCTGCGCCGTCTGCTCGCCGGACGGCGACGTCTCGATTCGGCGCCTCCCGGCGCGAGGGTCATGACGCCTCGGCGTTCTACGCCCGCTTCACGCCCCCGGTCCTGTCCGATGACGACACGGTGGCTCGGGGACCCGACTTCGACCCTGAGCTGGCCGAACGTCTCGGCGACGGCTGCTTCTGCGGAGATGCGCGGCAGATGGCCGAGCTGCCCGATGCGTGCGTGGCCCTGGTGGTCACCTCACCGCCGTACTTCGTCGGCAAGTCCTACGAAGACGCGGTCGCAGCGGGCGCCGACAGCCGCATTCCCACGAGCTACTTCGATTACCTCGACATGCTGCGCGAGGTGTTCGCCGAGTGTGTGCGCGTGCTGGAGCCGGGCGGCCGCATCGCCGTCAACGTGGCCAATCTGGGCCGCAAGCCGTACCGCAGCCTGTCGGGCGATGTGGCAAAGATCTTCGAGGAGCTCGGCCTGTTGCTGCGGGGCGAGATCGTCTGGCAGAAGAGCAAGGGCTCGAGCGGATCGTGCGCATGGGGCTCATTCCGCAGCCCGTCGAACCCGACGCTGCGCGACACCACCGAGCGCATCGTGATCGCCAGCAAGGGCCGCTTCGACCGGGCTCGTTCGGCAGCGCAGCGCGAGAGCGAGGGCCTGCCGTACCGCAGCAGCCTGTCCACCGATGAGTTCATGGAAGCCACGCTCGACGTGTGGGACATGGGTCCCGAGAGCGCGCAGCGGGTGCGGCATCCAGCGCCCTTCCCCCTGGAACTGCCCCGCCGCCTGATCGACCTGTACACCTACGAGAACGATCTCGTGCTGGACCCGTTCATGGGCTCGGGCACGACGCTGGTGGCGAGCGTGCTGTGCGGGCGACGACCGGTGGGCTACGACCTCGATCCCGACTACGTGGAACTTGCCCGCTCGCGTGTCGAGACCGCCGCTTCCGCACCGCCCGAGACACCCCGCCGCGCCGAGCAGCCGCCGCTGTTCGAGCCGAGTGCGATCCGGCCGAGAACGCCAGCGCCGATAGCCGACGAGATGACCGCCGATGCGTTCGTCCGCCAGGCCACCGAGGCTGGTCGCAAGGCGCACGACATTGCCGGCGATCTGCTGGAGCACTGCGGTTTCGAAGTACTGCGCAGCCCCGCAACGGTGCGCGGTTCGGGGGTGAAGTTCAGCTTTCTGGTGGCCGACCGGGCGAACGGCGAGTGGTGGATCGATGTGGCGGGAGCATTCACCACCGTTCGGCCTGGCCTGCTGCGCGCCGAGACGTTGTGGAAGGCACTGGGTCGCGCCTCGGTACTGGCCGCGGCCGAGCCCGATGCGCGACTGCTGCTGCTGACACCCCATCTGCCGCGACCGGGTGCCGAGGGCGACCGTGCCCTGCGCACGCTGGGGCCGGCAGCAGTCTTCGATGTGATCGAGCTGTTCGACGACCAGGCTGCTGCCCGGCTGGCGAGCTACGCCGAGGGCGCCGCGGCTCCGCTGGTCGGCTTCTGGGACGACAGCGAGATCGACTAGGCGCTCAAACGCTGTCGATGCGCTTGAAGAGCTCGGCGTAGGCGATCCCCGCCTGCTGGCCGCTGGCCACGGCCACGGCGTCCACCCAATCGGCGAAACGCTGCACCTGGGCGGGGTCCTCCGGATCGGCAATGTCGTGGGTGGTCACGAATTGGCTGCGATGGCACAGCAGCGCAGCGGTCTTCGTGGCGGTCCAGCCCTCGACGTTCTCCGCATGATCGGGCTCGTCAGCTTCGAACAGCAGCAGTTCGTCGGGCCGGTGCGGGGGCAGGCCCTGCTCAGGGAAGAAGAATGGGTCCCGCGCTGCCACCACGCCCTCAACGGCCAGCAGTCCGGCGTGGCGATGATCGGGATGCAGCCGGTAGCGCTTCCACGGGTCATGGCCCAGCACGACAGCCGGCCGGAGCTCACGGATGGCCCGGGCGACCTGTGCACGGGTTGCGAGGTCGCTGTCGAGCTCCCCGTCGACGTGGCCGCCGAACCGGACCTCGCCGGTCGCACCGAGCGCGGCCGCTGCGGCTCGCTGCTCGTCCTGGCGAAGCCGTACCAGCGCCGCCTGGTCGCAGTCAGGGTCCCAGGTGCCCTTGGAGCCGTCGGTGCAGACGAAGTGGTGCACGACCGTGCCGCCGGCTGCCCACTTGGCCAGCGTGGCGCCGCAGTCGAACTCGGCATCGTCAGGATGGGCGGCGATGACCAGCGCTGAAGCCGGCACTGGCAGATCCGTTGAGAAGCCGGCTTGCGGGCTCGGGGCCTCAGCGGGCATTGTCGGGGGCACGCCCGCCGAGCTCGGCGGCGTCAAGGTCATCGGGCGTGTCGATGTCGAATTCGAGAGCGGCGACTCGTCGCACGCGCAGGTCGAGCCCGCACCGCAGCGCCTCGGCGCAGTGAGCCTCGAACGAGCCGGGCCCGTAGTGGAACTCGAAACCGGCGCCCAGCGGCAACGCCATGACATTGGTGCCGTCCAGATGCCGATCCGGGACGATGGTCACCGTGCCTGCCTCAGCCAGCCCGTCCAGCGTCTCAGCATGCGGCAAGTCGGCGTGTGCGATCACGACATGGCCAAGACCGTCGCCACTGGTGCCGGCAGTCTCGAGTGCGGTCACGGCAGCGGTGATCGCCGGATTCAGACCGTCGGCGTCGATCCACAGCACCTCAGCGCCCGCCGCGTGCGCCCAATCGGCCACCTCGTCGTTGTCGCACACGATCTTGGTCGGCAACGAGCCGGCGGCCTTCACGACCTGCCTTGCCATGTTGCGGGCCAGTTCATGCCGCTCGGACTCGCTCAGGCGGTCAGCCAAGCGGCCCTTGGCAAGCCGGAAGCCCTTGACGGGAATGAGCACGGTCGGCGTGACGCCGGTTGCAGTCACCCGCGGCGAGTGTATGGCCCAGCCTCTCGGCCGCATCTGCCGAGGCTGACAGTCGGCGGTTTGCTAGGACAGGACGGTGCGAATCGGCAAACGGGCTGACCGCCCCCGCCCCCCGCGTCCAGCGGAGCCGCCGTCCGGCTGGATCCGACCGTGGTGGGCAGAGCGTCAGCTCGACCCCGATTCGGCCGCATACGCTCCGGCGGCGAGTCGGGTCCGCTACTGGAACAGCGATGACCACGTCGAAGCGGGCGTGCTCGCGAACACGCTCGGCCGTTCATGGACGACTGTCGGGCTGCCCGAGACGCTGGAGCGGGCCGAGGTGGATCCGCGGGGACTGGTGGTGTGCGGGGGATGGTCGCTGGATTGGTGGGTGCGCTCCGGCGAGGAGTGGGCCTTCCCATCGCGAGCGTCCTCCGTAAGGCAGCGCTTGGTGGATGGAATGCCGGTGGTCGAGACGATCCTGCGTATCGGCGGTGGCGATGTCTCCCATCGCGTTGCGGCGGCCCGGGGCGCTGCCGTCCAGCTCGGCGACGCCGAGCGGCACGTCCCGAGGCAGGACAAGCGGGTGCTGGGCGACGGCGCAAGCGCCGTTCCTGAGGTATTGGTGATTGAAATCGCCAATCGAACGCCTGCGCCCGTGGCAGTGGCACTCGCGGCGCGGCCATGCCACTTGGGTGCCTTCGAGCACGAGAACGACGAGACATGGGAGTGGTCGAACGCGTGGGGAATCGACGAGATTCTCGTCGACGGTCGCGTGATGACGCTTGGCGATGTTCACCTCCATGCGGCGAACCGCACGGCGGTGGTCTTTGATCGCGTGCCAGGCGACGTGGTCGTCGGCAGTAACGGGATCGACTGCGCCGCAGGGCTCGTGTCCTCAGCCGGTCATGCCGCCACAGAACAGGCCAGTTCGGTGCCCGTCAGCATCGGAAGCAGTGGGTCTCTCAGCAATCCGGCATCGACACCGAAACTCAAGCGCGTTCCGGTCTCGGTGACGTGCCCCCAGCGCCTGGCAAACGCGGCAGCGGTCTTCCCGCTCGTCGCCGGCGCGACGCTGCGTGCTGCAGTTGTCGGGCGCGGCTCGGCATTCGAATGGGACGATGACGGCAGCCCCGCGCTCGGTGCCGCCGTGCTGGAAGCGGTGCCTGGCCTGGAGCGGGTGGCAAATGGCTGGCGGCAGCGCGTCGATGCAGGCTGCCGGATCGAACTGCCCAGTGGCCGTCTGGCCGATGCCGTGATGTCGGCACGTGCCTCCCAGCTGCTCGCCACGGCGCCATTCGATGACGGACCGGGTGTCGTCGGTCCCATGCTCGCCTCGGCGCTGGCCACCGACTTTCAGTTCGCTGGCGACGACTTGGTTCAGTTGCTGGCGCTGATCGAGTCGGGAGCGCCTGAGCAGGTTCGCGATCTCCTGCTGCGCCAAGCCCAAGCGCAGTTTCCTTCCGGCGAGACCTCCAGCATGGGCGTTTCGGTCACAGGCACATCGCTCGTGCTCGCCGAGCATCTGCTGTCGCTTCACCCCGACCCCGCATTCGCCGAGGCCGTCGGGGAGTTCACAGCATCAGGCGCGCGATGGCTGCTGACGCGCGACGCGGACAGGCGAGAGGGGCCGTGGACGATTCGCGAAGGCTTGCGAGCCGGCTACCGGCTCCTGCTGCGGCACGGGGCGGAGCGAGCAGCGGTTGCTTTGCGGCGTGAGGCGGCATCGCTGCCCGAGGCACAGCGCGTCGACCCTGCGCACGCTCCGACGTCGCCATCGTTCTACCGGGACGACTCGGGAGAGCTGCCGTGGAAGGCGTCCTGGGACGCAACGCCAGCGCCGCCCAGTCGGCGCTGGGAGTGGATATCACACGACACCGGACTGTGGATCCATGGAGCCGTCCCGTGGGCTCCGCCGTTGCCGTTCGTGACGCCCGAACCGGCCGAAGGCACTCCAATCGACTTCGCGGAGGACACAGCGGCATCGTGTGGCCATGATCTGGTTGCCACCGCGCTGCTGGCATTTGCCGAGGCGCGTCCGGCACCGGAGCGTTCCTTCGAGCGGCTCGAGGCGCTGGTGTCGGTGGCATCGTCTACGTTCAGCTGGCCGACCTATGTGCATCCGCGGTTGCACACCGGCACCAACGGCACAGGGCATGATCTCATGGTGGGCGGGCTGTTTGTCAGGACGCTCTTGCGCTTGATGGTCGACGTGCCTGACGACGGCACGCTGTACGCAGCGCAGACGCCGACGCTGCGGCTTGCTGCCCACTGGCCGGCGGCATGGCTGGGCCAGCCAGTCGAGATCCACGACGTGCCGACGCGCATCGGCAGGGTGTCGTGGGCGGTGCGCTGGCACGGCGAGCGGCCGGCGCTGCTGTGGGACGTCGTGCCGCACCACCTGGACGGCAGCGCTCCCACGGTGACGGCACCGGGACTCGACCCGGCGTTCGCCGCCACCGGCTGGCAGGGCGAGACCCTGCTGGCGCCCCCTGCATAGCGGTTCAGCCGTGTGGCCGCCTTGCCGAACGGCGCGAGGTCGGCAACTAGGTTCACCTCCATGACGGTGCGGCCGAGCCTCACGTTCGAGCGGCGGTGCTGGGAGTCGGGTGAGGCGACGGTCGTCGGCGTGGACGAGGTAGGCCGCGGCGCTTGGGCCGGACCGCTGACGGTGGGCGCCGTAGTCGTTTCGCCGCAGGGCCGCGTCAACGGCATTCGCGATTCGAAGGAGCTCCGCCCCGAGGTGCGTGAGCAGCTTTTCGAGCGCATCGACGGGTGGGCCCGCGCCTGGTCGGTGGGGCACGCCACCGCTGCCGAGTGCGACGAGCTGGGCATGACCGATGCCCTGCGTGTTGCCACTCGCCGGGCCCTGGACGCGCTGCCGGCCGAGCCCGATCGGGTGCTGCTCGACGGCAACTTCAACTTCGTGGACTGGCGTCCCAGCAGGGCGCTGGTGGAGGGCGACCGGCGCTGCCTGTCGATTGCCGCCGCCTCCATCATGGCCAAGGTGGTGCGGGACCGGATCATGTCGCTGCTGGCGGCCGATTTCCCTCCCTACGGGTTCGAGTCGAACAAGGGCTATCCCGCGCCGGTTCACCGTGCCGCGCTGGCCACACACGGGCCGTGCGCAATTCACCGGCTGAGCTGGTCGTTCACCGATGCGCTGCCCGACGCCGAGCCGGTGCCGAGCGTCGCGCATCGCGACGCCGAGACGGCGCTGGCGACCTACTCGAGAGCCTTCGCGGGACCCGATACGACGCTGTTCTGAGTCGCTGCTTTCGTCGGCTCGTCAGGCACTGGGGCACATGCCACGTCGGAAGCAAGCTGCGGGCGTGGGCTGCTAGAAGAAGGCAGCTTCGGAGAAGGGCGACCGATGAGCGTGAGCGACGATCCCAACGCCGGCCAGCGCAAGTTCTGGCGCAACGCGGACATCTGGGTGCAGCAACAGGAGCGACTGGACGCACAGCTCGCTCACATCGGCCTGGCGGCGATGGATGTCGCCGAGGAACTTCCGTCCGGTGCGAACGTGCTCGACGTGGGCTGCGGTTGTGGCCAGACATCGCTGCAGTGGAGCGAGCGGGTGAGCGGATCAGTCTTGGGGGTTGACATCAGTGACCTGCTCATCGACGTGGCGCGACGGCGAGCTGCCACCCACGCCGCCGAGCATCCTGCGGCGGCACCCATCAGCTTCGCCGTGGCTGACGCGCAGACCGCCGACATGACGGTGCTCGGTGCGAAGGCGACGGCTCGTCATGGGGCGTTTGACGGATTCGACGTGGTGTTCTCCCGGTTCGGCGTGATGTTCTTCGCCGATCCCGCAGCGGCGTTCGCCAACTTGCGGGCAGCGACGCGATCGGGCGGGCAGCTCGCCTTTGCCTGCTGGCAGACGCCACGACAGAACCCGTGGCTGATCACGGTCAACAAGGCGGTGCTGGAGATTGTGGAGATGCCTGAGGGCGACGGTCCCACGGTGGATCCGTTTGCGTTTGCCGACACCGACTTTGTGCACGGCATCCTCGGCGACGCGGGCTGGTCGGCCGTCGACTCTGCGTCGTTCGAGACCGAGATGATCTACGGCGCCGGCAACACGCTCGCCGATACGGCCCAGTTCGCCATGGATCTCGGCATCGCCCAGCGGGCGCTGCAGGGACACCCGCCCGCAGTGCACGCTCAAGCCAAGGAAGCCGTGATCGCGGCACTCGAGCCGTTCGAGACCCCAGCAGGCGTCGTGTTCCCTGCAGCTGCGTGGATCGTCACGGCGCGCAACTGATCCGGCAGACGGTCGCCCGCGCTCCCGCTTGTTGCGAGGCCCAGCCGGCTCGACGGCAGAAGGCACGGGTTTGGCACACTCGCGGTCCATGATCGACGAACCGAGCTGGACGATTGGGATCGAGGAGGAGTATCTCCTCGTCGACCGTGACAGCGGCGCATTGGTCCAGGCCCAGCCGCCCGGGCTGATCGAGCGGGTCGCCGAGCTGCGCCACGGGCTCGTGAGCCCTGAGCTCTTCAGCGCGCAGATCGAGATCGGCACCGGCATCTGCCGCGACATGAAGCATCTGCGCGCCGATGTCGGCCTGCTGCGGCTCGCGGTCACCGAGGCCGCCGCGGAACATGGGCTTGCGCCGATCGCCGCGTCCACCCATCCGTTCGCCAGACCGGAGGAGCTCCAGATCACCGACAAGGAGCGTTACCGGGATCTGGCCGAAGATCTTCAGGAAATCCAGCGCCAGCTCGTCATCTCGGGGCTGCATGTTCATGTGGGCATCGAGGATCCCGAGCTTCGGATCGATCTGATGAACCAGGTGACGTACTTCTTGCCGCATCTGCTGGCGGCGTCCACCTCCTCGCCGTTCTGGCAGGGCCGAGACACCGGGCTGGCCAGCTACCGGTCGGCGGTGTACAAGACGCTGCCGCGCACGGGCCTGCCCCCGAAGTTCGACTCCTGGGCGGAGTTCCGTCGCCATGTGGATGTGCTGGTGAACGCTGGGATCATCGAGGACTCATCGAAGGTCTGGTGGGACATCCGGCCCTCGGAGCGCTACCCGACCCTGGAGATGCGGGTCACGGACCTGCCGACCCGCATGGAAGACACGATCGCCATCGCGGCTGCGTACGTCTGCCTGCTGCGGATGCTGTGGCGGCTGCGTGACGGGAACCAGCGATGGCGCAGCTACGCGAACTTCCTGATCGGCGAGAACCTGTGGCGGGCGGAGCGCTACGGCATCGGCGGCTCGCTGATCGACTTCGGCAAGGGCACGCTGGTGCCTTACGAGCACTTGGTCGACGAGCTCATCGAGCTGGTGATGCCTGATGCCGAGGCGCTCGGCTGCGTGGATGAGATCCGCCATCTCCGTGCGATCTGCGAGCACGGCACCTCCGCGAACCGCCAGCTGGCCGTCTATCAGGCGGCGCTCGATGGCGGCGCCGATCACGACGAGGCCCTCGCCGAAGTTGTGCAGCACCTCATCGGCGACACGCTGGCGCCGCCTGCCGACGACGACTAGTTGCAGGCGCCGTCCGTGCTGATACCGCGATGGCTGTAGCACAGCGGCGTTGCCAGGACGGTGCGCAGCGTGTACGGCCCCAAGGCGGTGGTGAAGTCGCCGCTGTCGGCATCCTCCAAGGCTCTGGTGTCTGCTGCCATCTGGGCAACGATCAGCAACCGGTAGCCACGCACCGAGTCATCCGGCTGCCCGACGACATCGACAACGATCTCCAGGAGATCTCCGGACGGGTCGGGCGCCGAAGTGGTCCTGATGCGCGACCGAGGCTCAGCTGAGGCGATGGTCGCTACGACCCGGTCGACGAGCTGAGCGAATGTGTCGGCACTCGTGTCGCCGTCGATGTCGGCAGTGACCAGCGCGGTGATGTCGAGGACGGTCTCCGGTGACAGCGGCGCCAGGTAGTTCGAACTGGCCCAGCCGACGATGGGGCCGGCTTGGATCTCGTGCCACGTGCTCGTGGCGAGATCGCGGGTGCGGCCGGTCGCGGTCACTCCCGCAACGCCGATCCTCGCGAACGCCGCTTCGGCATCGGCGTCGCGGACCAGCAGCGCGCTCTCGGCGGGTGATTGCGGCGACAGCTGCAGCGTCAGCGTTGCGACGATCTCGCCGCTGGGCACGTCGCGCACGTTGAGCCAGTCGTCGTGAGCGACGCCGATGACGCCGAGTTGTGTGCCAGCCGCCGGTCCGAACGTTGCTGGCGTGCCCGGCAGTGCGGCCTCAGGTGTGGTCGTGGCGGCCGGCGTGGCCGGAGCCACGGTGGTAGCGGTGATGACCGTTGGCGAGGGTGTCTCAGGATCCGTCGCCGCGCCGGCGGCCGTTGTCGGCGGCGGCGACACCGCCGCTTCGCTGTCGGCGCTGGCCGTGGTCGTCGCAGCCGCGACGTCTGTTGTCGTCCGTGCTGGCTGCACGTCGGTGGTGCTCAACGCCACGAACAGCGACAGCACAGAGATCACCAAGGCGGCAAAGGCCACTCCGGCAAGGAATCGATTGGTCATGAACCCGGCAGGGCCGCAAGTGCGTTCACTGAGGTTCCGGTATATCGCAGTACTGGCCGAATCTGGCGGCAGCAAGTAGGAGCGGTCGGTCCTGCCCCTTGGTGCCAGTCCTACGTAGCCGCAATCGTGTCGACGATGGATTGGGTGATTCGTTGGGCGACTTCACTTGGCTTCAGCGCTAAGACGTCGCCGTTCGGCAAACGAGCAATCCAGCTGTCCACATCTGGCAATCGCAACGTAAGTTCGGCAACGCCTGGTGATCGTCGGTCGTCTTGGAACCATGTTCGATTGCCTGTTGGATCAGGCACTGACCAGAAGATGGATGGGCCGACATTGATGCCGCGAGCATTCTGGATCGCGTAGCTGCGAAATCCGGTCCATGCCAGGAAGCGCTGGCTTTGCAAGCCGGGCACCGAGGCGTCGATGCGGAAGAGCCACGAGTTGCCCTCTGAGTTTGCTTGGGAGAGGGCCGCATAGTCATCTGCTGAGAGTTCTGCTTCGTACCACCGGGTCGCGACATTGCCAACATTGCCGACGGCGGCTTCAAGCGCGTCGTCAACCAATGAGAACAAGAGCCTGACCGCGTCGTTCCAGATAGCGACTTGGCGTTCCTGTGCCTTGCGCAGTTGGGCTTGCGCTGCGTCGTAACCCTGATGAGTAGTCGCTGCTCGTTCGAGATCGCGTAGAGCGTCGGTAGCTCTGCTCAGAATCAGCTCGGCAATGAGTTCGAGACTGCCTCCGGTGTCGGATTCAGCCAAGGCGTCGTAGTAGCGCTGGCGGTCCTTCTTGCGGCGGATGATGACGCTGGGAAAGCCGCCTCGGACGAGTTCGAGGTTCATCACTGCTCGCGCCGTGCGCCCGTTGCCATCCGTGAACGGATGAATGTGAGTGAGCCATGTGTGCAGAACGATGGCCCGCAAGAGCGCTGAGGAGCCAGCGTTGGCCGCAGACCAACGCTCCCAGTCCTCCATTCCCGACATCACGCCTTCCCATGACTCAGGTGGTTCGTGTGGTGAGCCTGTGATTATCACCGGCGTCGTGCGAAAGAGGCCGGCTCCGCGATTCTCGCCCAGCACCAGTGCGTGAAGTTCCTTGACCTGTACCAGATCGGTTGGCGAAGAGTCTTGCGCGAGTTCCTCAAGGCGATCCAACGCCCGTGAGAGATTGACGGCATCGGTGGTGTAGGCCGGGTCATGACCAGTGATGGTGATTCCTCGCTCCACCGCCATCTTCGTCTCACCCACGGTGAGCGTGCTGCCTTCGATGGCGTTCGATTCCGCGATCTGCTCGAATCGCTTGTCGCCGAAGTAGGCCCTCAACGTCTGCTCTGTCAGCTGCCCTTGCGACCGTAGGAGTCCCACGCGGTCGTGCAGTCTTGATGCCTCATCGAGAACCCACGCGCCCCGGGTTTCTAAGCTGTAAGGGCTGCCCACAAGACTGATCATGCCCGGCATTGTGCCAGCTTCCAGTCGAAGCCCACCGTATGTCACAGTGCGTTGGAACGGCAGTGCAGAGGCCGGCTAGGCCGCGCATTTGATGTACTGCAAGTGCGATGGGCTGGCGCCGCACGATCTCTCGTAGAGAGCCGGCGTCTCATTCAAGACCCAGAGTCCTGAGGTCGGGCTCGGCAGGATAAGTGAGGGCAGAGTGCGACTCGTCGACTTCAGGTGATGTCCCGGTATCTGATTGATACCATACGGGAAATGGCGATGACGCTGCGGTTGACTGACGACGAGCAAGAGGCGCTGCGTCAGCGAGCCGCGCTCGACGGCACTTCGATGCAAGAGGCAGCTCGGCGCGCCGTGCGCGAGTACGTGGCCAAGGCGACTCATCGCGACCGAGTGGCGGCGGCAGCCGATCTCATCACGGATCGTCACGCCGAAGCGCTCCGGCGACTCGGCGAGTGAACGAGAGCGTCGAATGCCTCTCGGCTGAGGATCTGGTCGAGCTGGCCAGCTCGCTGCTCGGCGATCCTCCGCCGATCCGGGACACGGGGCTGCTTGGGGCGGCAGCGGCTCGGCCCCAAGCGTCAGCGTTCGGCGAGGACGCGTACCACGACATCTGGACGAAGGCCGCCGCGCTGCTGCACTCAGTCGTGAACAACCATCCGCTCGTCGACGGCAACAAGCTACTCGGCTGGCTCGCGACCGCCGTGTTCCTGGAGCTCAACGACGCCAGCGTCAGTACCGCCGCGAACGACGCGGTCTACAACCTCGTCATGACCGTCGCCTCGACCGACCTCACCGTCGCCGACATCGGCACCGCACTACGCGCCATGGGTGCTCGTGTGTGATCTGTAAGCCGCTTCGAGATTGAGCCACAACTCTGTCGATGTGCCGAGCGCTGCGGAGACGGACTCGGCCAAGTCATGAGTGATCTCAATCTGAGCATCGAGGATGTCCGAGACGATGTGCGCAGGCTGGCCCATCAGCTTCGCAAGTTGCGGAATGGTCCAACCACGCGCAGCAAGTTCGTCTGCGAGGTGTTCGCCGGGCGGAAACACCTCTGCGGCTACGAGCTTCGAAGACAAGTTCACGCACCTCCACCGTTAGCGATGGCCCAATCGACCGTCTGTGATTCGATCGGCAAGCGGCAGTGAGCCACCGCAGTCTCGGAAACGGCGCTAGTGCCCATGAGCAGCCGTGCGCCACTTCCACCATCCGCTTCAAGATCGTACGATGGCCGCTGGTGTGCGGGGTCGCGGTCGTGAGTTCGGGGACGATGTGAGCGCGTACGTATCGCCCGAGCAGTTGGCCCGCCAGGACATCGACGAGCAGCTGAGGGCCTGCGGTTGGGTAGTGCAGGACTACAAGACCGCAGCGGTGCTCGCGGCCCAGGGTGTTGCCGTTCGCGAAGTCCCTACCGCGGCGGGTCCAGCCGACTACGTGCTCTATGTCGATGGCCAGGCGGTCGGCGTCATCGAGGCGAAGAAGGTCGGCAGCACGCTGACCGGCGTCGAGTACCAAACCCGCAAGTACCAGGGCGCCTATCCCGATGAACTGCCGGCGTTCGAGATCGATGGGGCCCTGCCCTTCGGCTACGAATCGACCGGCGCTGAAACTCGGTTCACAAGCGCGCTGGATCCTGTGTCAGCCAGCCGTCGGGCGTACACCTTCCATCGACCCGAGACGCTCGCCCGCTGGCACGAGGATTTCATCGAGGGCCGCGGCGCCGGCCTGCGCGCCGGTATCCCGCTCTTGCCGGAGCTCGATGCCGATTCCGACTCGACGGGCCTGTGGCCGGCACAAGTCGAGGCCATCCGCAACCTTGAGCACTCATTCCGGGAGAACCGTCCTCGGGCTCTCATCCAGATGGCTACCGGGTCAGGCAAGACGATCACTGCTGCCAATGCCTGCTATCGCCTGGTGCACCACGCAGGCGCCCAGCGCATTCTGTTCCTCGTTGATCGGGCCAACCTCGGTCGTCAGGCATTGCAGGAGTTCCAGAAGTTCAGGATCCCCGGCGACGGCCGCAAGTTCACTGAGCTCTACAACGTCCGGCATCTCACGTCGTCGCAACTGGACATGGCTCAGGAGGCCGCGGCCAAGGTGCACATCTGCACCATCCAGCGTCTGTACTCGATCCTGCGAGGTGACGAAGGCGGTGGCGACGACGCTGACCTCGACGAGCAAGGTGGCTTCGAAGTCGAGCCACCTGACTTAGTCGAGGTCGCCTACAACCCCGCCGTACCCATCGAGTCCTACGACTTGATCATCATCGACGAATGTCACCGCTCGATCTATGGCGTCTGGCGGCAGGTGCTTGAGTACTTCGACGCCTTTCTGGTGGGGCTGACTGCGACGCCTGGAGTCCAGACTGTCGGTTTCTTCGAGCAGAACCTGGTGATGCGCTACACGCACGAGCACGCCGTGGCAGACAAGGTCAACGCCCAATTCGATGTGTTCCGCATCCGCACGGAGATCACTGAGTCTGGAGGCACGGTTCCTGCGCAGTTCGTCACCAAGTTCCGAGACCGCGAGACGCGTGAGATCAGCTTGAAGAAGGTCGACACCGACATCGACTACGACGCCGCTCAACTCGACAAGCGCGTGGTGGCGCTTGATCAGATACGCACAGTTGTGAGGACACTGCGGGACTCGCTGCCGGTCATGTTCAAGGACCGCGATCGCCGAGCGAACGGCCTGCTGCAGAACATCCCCAAGACGCTGATCTTCGCCAAGGACGACAGCCACGCCGACGACATCATCCAGATCGTTCGGGAAGAGTTCGGCCTCGACAATGAAGGCGCAGTCAAGATCACCTACAAGTCGGGAGAGGGCGGCAACAAACCCGAGGAGTTGCTGCGCCGATTCCGCAACCAATTCAAGACGCGGATCGCCGTCACGGTGGACATGATCGCCACCGGCACAGATGTGAAGCCCATCGAGTGTGTGGTCTTCATGCGTCTAGTGCGCAGCCGCAACTTCTTCGAGCAGATGAAGGGGCGTGGCGTGCGGGTAATGGACAGGGACCTCCTGGTTGGGGTCACGCCAGATGCCAAGACCGACAAGGACCGATTCGTGATCGTGGATGCCGTGGGTGTCACCGAGCTCGATCTGCACGACACTGTGCCGCTCGAACGCAAGCGCGGGATGAGCTTCGATCGGCTGCTGAACCTGATCGGTGTTGGCTCGGTTGATCCGGATGTCGTGTCTTCTGCAGCGTCACGTCTTGCCCGTCTCGACCGCCGCATGACAGAGCAAGACCGGGCCGAGGTCGAAGAAACCGCCAGCATCCCGCTGGCCGATCTTGTGCGTCAAATGATCGACGCGCTCGACCCCGACCGTCAGCACGCAGTGGCGGCAGAGGACGCGGCGACCGACGAGCCGACGACTGAGCAGGTCGCTGCGGCTGGCACAAAGCTGATTCAGGAGGCCGTGCTGCCGCTCGCCAGCAATCCCGCGCTGCGCCAGAAGCTGATCGATGTCAGGCGCAGCTATGAGCAGGTGATCGACACCGCGTCGAAGGACCGAGTGATCTCGGGCGAATTCTCGCTCGAGGCACGCGATCACGCGATGTCGCAGATCGAATCGTGGCAGGAGTTCATCGACGACAACAAGGACGAGATCACGGCGCTGGAGGTCCTGTACAGCCAGCCCTACGGCAGCGGCCTGACGTTCGCCCAGATCAAGGAGCTTGCCAACGCCATCGAGAAGCCGCCGTACCGCTGGACTCCGGAGTCGTTGTGGAAGGCCTACGAGACGCTCGACAAGTCCAAGGTGCGCGGCTCCGGGCACCGCGTCAGCACCGATTTGGTGAGCCTCGTGAGGTACGCCCTCGGCGAAGCGGACGAGCTGGTCTCTTTCCCTGAGCTAGTGAATGACCGATTCGAGGCGTGGTTGCTACAGCAGGCCAACGCAGGCCGAACATTCGCGCGCGACCAGGCGCAATTCCTGAAGCTGATCAAGGATCGCATCGCCGCCACCCTCGGCATCGAGTCCACTGAGTTGACGGCACCACCATTCAGCACCCAGGGCGGCCTCGGCAAAGCCAAGCAGCTCTTCGGTGACGAACTCGATGCCCTACTTGACGAACTCACTCACGCCCTCGCCGCATGACCACAGGGATTCCGTCTCGGTGGTCGTCATCAACGGTCGGAGAAGTAGCCACGCTCGTTCGCGGAGTCACGTTCAAGAAGCATGAAACCTCAAGGCAACCCGACATCGGCCTCGTGCCGATACTTCGGGCGGGCAATGTGCAAGACGGTCGAATCCGAGTCGACAAGGACCTGATCTACGTCCCTGCCGAGCGGGTCGCCCCTGAGCAGTATCTGCGTTCGGGCGACACACTCATCGCGACATCGAGTGGGAGCCTCTCCGTCGTAGGAAAGTCGGCCTTAGTCACGAGCGATTGGACCGGTGCACACGGCGCGTTCATGGCCATCCTGCGTCCTCATCCCGACATTCAACCGGCGTACCTTTCGTACTGGCTGCAGAGCGATTACGTCAGAAGGCTGTGGCGTGGCGCGGCGGCTGGGACGAACATCAACAATCTCAAGAAGAACGATCTCCTGTCAACCAGCGTCCCCGTCCTTCCGCTCGCGGAACAGGATCGAATCGTTGCTGCTATCGAAGAGCACTTCTCCCACCTCGACGCTGCTGCCAATGCCGCTCGCGCAGCCGGAGTGAAGGCTGCGGCATCGCGGCAGTCGATTCTCGTGGCAGCACTCTCGGGCAGGCTCTCTACGCAGAACAAGGAGGAGGAGCCTGCGACAATGCTGCTGGACCGCATCACGGGCTCGAGTTCACATCCCGAGGGTTCGCTCTCAACTGAGGAGCGTGTATCCACCTCGCGGTGGGAGCTTCCCCCTGGCTGGGCTTGGGCGCAGCTCCAGGATCTCACTGCTCCAGAGCCACGTGCGATCACTGACGGGCCATTTGGATCGAATCTTAAGACAGCGCATTACACGACGACAGGACCGAGAGTCATCCGCCTACAGAACATCGGCGATGGTGAGTTCAAGCGTGAAGATGCCCATGTATCGCCCGAGCACTTCCAGTCGCTCGCCGCGCATTCTGTTCAGCCCGGTGACTTGATCGTCGCGTCTCTTGGAGAGCAGCTTCCTCGGGCGTGCTTGGTGCCTCCATGGGTACCTCCGGCCATCGTGAAGGCTGACTGCATTCGTGTTCGCCTCCATCCCGAAGTGAACCGGTCCTATGTCAACCTCGCGCTACAAGACCCGCGCCTCAGGCGGGAGACGGCCGCTGACATCAAGGGAGTGGGACGGCCGCGACTCGGATTGCGAGGAATACGGCAGCTCACTGTGCCGCTGGCTCCGAGGGCCGAGCAGGATCGCATCGTGGATGCGATCGAGGAGCAGTTTGTTCGTCTTGATGCCGTCGGCAGTGCGGTCTGGGCAGTCATGTCGAAGATCGAAGTCATGCGCCGTGCCGTGCTGGCTAGGGCCTTCACTGGTCGGCTCGTCTCTCAGCAACCTGAAGGCGAATCAGCCGTTCCGCAGCCGAACCTCGTCAGGCTGAGCTGACTGGCCAGTTTGGCCAGTTGTTGGCTAAACCTGCCCACTCCACATCTTGAGTGAGCCGAGGTCTCGTTGGAAGCGTGGGTTCGAGCAGATCATGGTCTCGGCAGTGGTTTCGTTGACTCCGAGCACGCGGAGCAAGTGGAACCGCTGTATCCATTGCAGCGATTTGGCCCCGCCGAGGCATCGAAGCCCGAAATCAGCACCCGGGCGTGACTTCCCGTGCGCAACCTGTATTCGAAGGCTGTTGATGTCGTCGAATGCCTTCCATGCGCCTCGAATGTGTTTCCCGACATCGCCAGATTGGTTTGCAGCATCGTTGATCTTGGCCTGAACGCCCTTGCTGCGGTCGTCGATGCCAGGGTTCTCGAGCACGAACTGGGCCTCGACGGAACGGACGCCGTTGAGCAGAGCGCCATCGGCGCCCCGACTTAAGAGACGGTCTTGAGATTCAAGGTGCGAGACCATGGCGACGTAGGCGTCGCCGAGCCCGACCTCGGATACGTATCTTGCGAATACCTGCATCGGGTCGACGCTGCGTCTGGACAGGGAGCCCCAGGTAGTTAGAAACTCGTGGGGTCTGGTGCCGGCTTGGCTGGCGCCGACAATGGGCGCGGCATCGCGCGGCAGCCGACGCAAAGTCAGAGCTACGGCAAGAGGCGTCTCGTCGGAGTTAGGCAGCCGACACTCGACTCCGGTGATGACCGAGGGCGTCATCGTCATGAATCGAACGAAGCCTTCGATGTAGTTCGCCCAGTCCTTTGCCACGGCCTGCAGCGTGAGAGAACCCACTAGCTTCCATGACACGACCTCGTCGACTCTGAAGATCGGATCCTGAGCGTCCCATGTGCGATGACGGGATGGGCTAGGACGTCGCACCAGCGAAACGCTGATGTCACCGATGCCTGTCGTGCCTAGCGTTTCTTCCCGAAGATCAACCGTTGCTGATGCGCCGAAGTCAACGGAGACCACGGAATCTGACTGCCCGTGCAGCGCCCACGCGCGGAGGTCGCTCGTACGCAACCAGCTGCGTGTGCACTGATCTTCAGGAGTTACCCACGCATCGCCGTCCGCGAGCCAGTCAACAGCCCAATCCTCATGCCCTCCGGCGACGCCCACCATCCTCTCGGTCTCACTCGTGCGGATACAGTCGATCAAACTGACGCATTTCCCATCGCGGCCGGATCCCCAGATGTGAATATGTGCAGCGGGCTCTTCGTCGGGTCTGAGATCCTTGACCGGACTCCGCGGCTTGCGGATGAATCCAACGGCCGCGCATACATGTCGGAAAAGTCGTTGCAGCCAGTTCTCGCCCTTTTTCGATGGCGTCCTGACAAAGCCAATTGTCTCTAGGGCAAACTCGCCGTGCTCAAGCTCATGCAGCGTTCCTGGAACGCGGTCTGCCGATTGGGGCGGCACAGAGTCGTCCCTATCCGTGAACGAATCTGCAATCCACCATTCTCCGAGCAAGAGGACTCCTTCACCGGCGAACGAGGGCGTGGCGAGGTTAACGACGGCTGCGGGTTCGGCAACGGCTCGCGAGTGTCGAAAAAGCCGATGCAACCCGGAGCTGCAACGGAGATACTTCGTACGTGTCAGGGAAGGGGCGAAGAAGACGAGCGCCTGCGAAGCGGTCTGGGCCTCGGCGACTGGAAAGAAGCGGGCCAGGCCAAACCGTCACGGCCGTGCTGTCCGACTCTGCTGACGATCAAGACGCCACTGAATGGGCGAGCACGCGCCAGGGAGCCACGGCTGGCCGCGGCTTCCACTTTCAAGATGTTGTGAGCGCGCTGCTAGCGGCACGAATCGCGTCGGGTGCAATCACCGACACTTCACTCGTGCCCGAGGGTCGCGAAGATGTGTGGCTCGATGGGCTGGCTCCGCAGCTCGTGCAGGTCAAGTCCCGGAGACCGGACCTCGGGGAATTCCCAGTTGGGCTGGCGGCAAAGCATGTCGTTGGCGCCTGGAATAGTCAGACGGAGCGTCTCCGTAGTGGCTCGAGACTCGTGGTCGTGTTCGAGACCGGTGTTCAGGTCGGAGACGAGCTGGACGACATGGATCGTTCGCTCGACATGACCCTGGACGCTGACTCCGAATTCCTGAACGCAATACGGACCAGGGCATCGGGTTCGGGATTGACCGCCACAGACATTGATTCATTCCTGCAATCCACCTTCGTGGTTGGACTCACCCTTGGGGAAATCACCGCGGAGGCGCTTACGCGCCTGAGTGAGTGCGTGGACCTGCCAGTTGCGGCGCTCGGGATGGTGATGTGTCGACTTCGCAATCTGGTAGCCGACGCTGCAGACCACAACGCCACCCCCGACTTCGCCCAACGTCGGACCCTCGAGCGGTCGGAACTCCTTGCCGAGATTCAGAGCGCTGCGCAACTCATCGATGTTGGAGCGCTCGAAGCTGCGTTGGCGAGCGGCAGCTGTGAGGCATTCGCCTACGACGTATCGGCACCTGCCGACAACAGGTTCTTCGAGGGAGTGTCCGTTCAGCCGTTCCACGTCGCAGCGGGTCTGGTGACTCCACGCCCAGACGCCGTGGACGAGGTGGCCGCCGGTCTCGACTCCTACTCGGTTGTAGTGATCCACGGCCCGTCCGGCGTCGGAAAGAGCGCCGTTCTGTGGACACTGCCCATGGAGCTGCCACATGTGCTCTGGTTCCGCGTGCGGCGACTCGCCGTGTCGGACGTGCCCGACCTCGTCACACTCGCTCGCGCATACGGAGCGTCAGCGGCATCACCGGTGGGATTCTTGGTCGATGCGGCCGGGACTGAGAGCTTCGACGGATGGTCTCAACTGCGTGCGCAGACGGCCGCGATGTCAGGAGTCCTGATGGTTGCTACGGCTCGCAACGAAGATCTCATCACCATCCCGGCGCTAGCCGACTGCGCGCAAGTGGACGTGAGACTCAACGAAACGACGGCCGCGGCGATATTTGAGGGACTGTTGCATCGAGGAACAACTGAGTTCAGCGATTGGCGTGATGCCTACGAGCAAAGCGACGGTCTGACGTTGGAATTCACCCACATGCTGACCCGAGGAGAGCGCCTTGCGGCGGTCATTGGCGACCAAGTCGATCGACGGCTCCAAGAGCGTCGGGGCGACGAGCTAGTCGTGCTGCGATTGGTATCCGTGGCTGATCGCTGGTCGATTGCTCTTGCGCTGCCCGAGCTCGTCGAGACGTCTGACCTGTCGGAGGCCGACCTGAGTGCAGCACTGGCGCGGCTCAAGGAAGAACACCTCGTCATTGAGCGGGACGGCGTCATCAACGGCATGCACCAACTGCGGTCAGCAGCGATTTGTGAGGCCACGCACGCCTATCCGCCTCCGGAATTGCGGCAGACGGTAGAGCGTGTGCTTCCATCCGTGCCGACCGCGCAGCTTCACGGCTTCGTTTCCAACTTGCTGCGGGACGAGCCCGAGCTGATCCAAGTCTTGATTGAGGCGGCCCAGCGTGAGGAGCTGTCGGCCGATCGCATGGCTGCCTTCCTCCACGGGGTGCGACTCGCTGACTATCGCGCTCGTGCCGCTGAGTGGAGGGAGTTGGTCGAGCAGCGAGGCGTACTTCCTTCGACATGGATGGTCCTCTTCTCGTTCACGACTGCCGGGTTGAGACTGCCGGATTTCTTTCCGGTCCAACTGCGTTCAGCACAGCGAGCGATGGAAGCGGTGCCGGGGCCCAAGCGACGCAACGCACTCATCTCGGCCGTGGGCGTCGATCGGATTGCGCAACTCGTCGTCTCCACTCAGGACCTGCGGTCGGCCGCCGGCCTGTTGGCTGTCTGCGGTGAGACTGTCGAGTCCGTAGATGAAGCACTGGGCCTTTCCCTTGACGTATCGAGTCCCATCGTCGACGCACTCCGGACGTCATCGATTGAGGCTCTCTCAGCGTTCCTGACGACAGCCCACGAGGCCGCATCGGGCTTCGCTGTCAAGGTGATCGAATTGCTCGGCGGCCGGGAGGCGATGCTGCAGCAGATGCGCGCATCGGATCCATGGACGGTCGCGCTTCAGCTTGACGAAACCCCCGAGGCGACAATTGCTGAGGGCCGTTTCCTCCACATCTCTGATGCCGAGCAGGATGACCCTGACGATGCCGCTCATGCGATTGCACGTCGTCTGTGGAGCCTGGTGCCTGGCATCGATGCCGTCAACGTTCATGCGGTCCTGCCAGGGGGAGGACCCCTGCGCATCGGTGGCCATGAGCGCGGTGTCAGCCAACTTGTGCGTGAAGCCGTCTTGAGCGAACATGCGACCGCGTGGAACCGGGCGCGTGTTCAAGTGATCCGGACCTTGCTCGGGGTCAGCGACTCGCATCGCCTACGGGCGCTGCTGCCGCTGCTGGAAGAGGCCAACCGTCTTGTGCATCAGGTCGGCGTCCGGCTCGTCAAGCACTTGCCGGGTCTGCCTGACCTGTCGGATCTTCGTCCCAGAATCGCAGCGCTGCACTCTGCGGGTACGCAGATCAAGCCTCCGATACGAGGCGCAGGTGTCCCAGAGCCGGGAATTCTCGACCGACCAGCAGCGCTGGAGAACGACAATCCAGTAGCGCTGATCACCGATCTAACCGGCAACATCGTTCCGCGGATTACGCAGCCGGGTCAGTACCGCGGCCTCGTCGTCTATATCCGAGAGTCGGTGGTCGATAGGCATCTTGAGGGTTCCAAGAACGAGCCTTGGCCCTTGGTGGGCATCGACAGATACCCCGACTGCCTTGACGAGATGCGCGAATCCCTGCTTGGCATTGCGGCAGTCCTTGAAGTACTCGCTCTCAGCGAATCGGAACCGACAGCGATTCGTAGTTCCGCACTGTCGGGAAACCAGGACGAAACACTGCGGCGAGCCGCTGAATGGTGCCGTCGACAGCATGCAAAGGAGGCCAAGCGGCGCCGTTCCGAGATCCAGACGGTATGCCAAGCAACTGGGCTCGACGTGACCGTCCTTCCGAACTGGCATGAGGATGGTCCCCTGCGCGAATTTGCGATCACCGTGGAGCTGCCGTCATTGCTGCAGTGGCCTGAGGCGGCGGAAATGCTCGTGGGGGTACTCGATGGCAATGAGCCTTCCGATGAGACGTACTTATTGGTGCCGACGCGGTCTCGTCACCCGGCTACGGGCTTTGCCATACGCATGATCACGGAATGCTGGCCGTCACCGGACGTTGGCGCATGGGCCAGCGAACTCGGTGAGCCCCATTCGAGCCACCTCTTCGACGCGTTCACTTCAGCACACATCGCTCTCCAGACGATCTCCGGTGTCGGGTATCTCCCGGAGCAACAGCGAGGTCACGAGGTCGTTCGCATGACAGTCGACGGTGCGGTTGATCGCTTCAATTCGGCACGGAGCGAGATCGCTGGGTACGCCCCCAGTCCGGTGCCTGATGCGCTGCTGGAGGCGCTTGACAATCTAGTCGGCCAAGTGGAGGCCGAACAGAATGGCACGGCAGTTGGCCCGAGTCTTGCCGAGCGGCTCACAGATGGACTCGTCATCGGCGGCGTCTCTCAGGAGTTGGCGGACTTGCAGATCGCCCGACTCTTCGCCCACGAGTGGGATATCGATCCGCAGGCAGCCGACGAGCTACTTCGGAGCTGACCGATCGGGATGCTGGACGGATCTGAACGGTTCTCGGCGACTGCCGAAGATGATGGTGTGCAGTCAGGCGTTAGCCGGAAGGCCGCGTTGCATGCGCTCGATGGCCTTCGCCACACGGCGATCATTCGTGGATGTGAGCCCTTTGGTGCGTCCGTCCAATAGCTCCGCGAGGACGCGTCCGTGCATCTCGGTGAAGCGAGGCGGTACAGCTTCGCCGATCATCGCCCGCACAGCCGTTGGGCCCCATTCGTCCAGCGAGGTTCCCCAGTTGAAGTCATCGGGAATCGTCTGGAGATAGGCACACTCCAAGGGGCTCAGAAGTCGGTTCTCGAACGGATGAATCGTGTTGTCTGAGCCGACATGTCCGCTCGCCGTTGTGATGGTCGGCGCTGGCGCCTCGGGTCGCATGCGGGAGTAGCTCGATCGCCGAAAGCCACGCACCAACCGGTAGCTGCCGTCAGCTTCCTGCACCACGGGTCGCAGGAGAGGTTCATTGCAAGCCGGGCACACGGCGTCGTCAGCATCCACCTGAACGTCGCACTTGGCCTCGCAGTGCGCGGTGTCCCAAGCGCGCCCACCGGAGTTAGGCGGGATTGCTGCCACCATGCGGTATCGGTGGTCCAAACCCCAGATCGGCACTGAGTGCATCGGGGTCGACGAATCGTGCGCTGCCTCGGCACTCGCTGCATCGAGTTCTGCAGCGTCGAGTTGCTCTAGGGCCTCCTTGAGCGATGTCCAGTTGCCGTCCTCAGCAGAGGCGGTCGGCATCGGGTAGGGGACACACTCGGCCAGCGCCAGTGTCTCGACTGCCGCTTCATCACGTCGGATGAACGTCATGAAGGCCCGCACCCGTCGTTGCGGTACGCCGTAGTCGGCCAGGTCGGTCAAGAACGGGTAGCACTCGTAGTGCGGGTCGAGTAAGTCCTGCAGCAGTACAGCAGCGGAGATCGGTTCGTCGTTTCGAGGATCGAGCACCAAGCGCGAGAAGAAGGCGGCGACGTTCTCCACGACGATAAGTCGTGGTCGAAGCCCGTTGGCCACTTGGGCGATCACCTCGACGAGCAAGTTACGGCCGTCACGACTGCCTGCAGCGGCATCTTCCTCGCGTCCACGGCCTCCTCGAGCCGTGCTCATACCCTGGCAAGGTGGGCACGCCGAGAGCAGTGCGGGCGGTTCTGCCCCTGCTTCGTTGCGGAATGATGCGACCGCCTCGCGCCAGGTGAATCGAAGATCGCCCGGCACCCCGCTTGCGTCCGCGTGGTTGGCCAGCGCCACCGTGAGGCGGCGTTGCTCGATCTCCGCCATGACCTCGAAGGAGAAGCCTGCCTTCGCGTAACCGAGATCTCCGGCGCCGCAGTTGGAGAAGAGGCTCACTGCGCTCAGCTTCTCGGACCTCACCTCATGCACCTTCACCGTCGGGTGGCCCAGGTTCGCCGACAGCTTGCAGCGAAGCTTCGCGCGCCGCGAGGAAGTCGGCATTGGACCGTCTCGTCTTCGCCAACAAGTCGTTCCACGTCGAGTGAACCACAGTGCCTTCGTCGATATAGCGACGGAGCAAGTCGGCCTGCATGTTGTCGGCAAGGTCAATCCGGTCGACGATCAAGTGAAACACGCAGCCGCGGGCCCAGTGGCCGGTCAGGGCTGCCTCCTGCTCCTGCATGGAAGCGAAGACCGTGATGTAGTGGTAGAAGCGGGTGAAGTCTTCCTTCTTGAGTCCTGCATGAGGGCGCTTGATCTCGATGCAGTGGAGCTGGCCCGAGGTCTCCATCATGATGAAGTCGGGGCGTCGACGGAAGTCCTCCGCAGGCAGCTTCAATGCGCTCGGCCAGCGTTCTTGAATCAGCGCTGCGTAGCGGTCGGCGAAGGTTCGCAGCGTCTGATTCTCGGAAATGACTTCCCACTCCGGATTGATCAGCCATGGCGCGCTGCGCAGGATCGCCTGCAGCCTCGACTCGTCCACCGGTTCTGAGCGATCACGCTCAAGGGCGGCTTCGAGACTCGAGATGGCTTCGATCCGACCTCGTGCTACCTGCGCGTACGAGGCGAGCGCCGCGACCTCCGTGCGTCGGAACAGCGCTACAAGGCGATCGAGTGCGTCAGAATTGCCGCTCGCCAGCTGCGCGAGGTCGGCGAAGCTCTCGACGAGTAGGTGATGCGGAGCGACCGACAGCACGAATTGGACGAGACGCTCCAGGTAGTCCGAGTCGTTGAGCTTCTCCTCGGAGACGGACCTGCCAAGCATCGTGGTGAGTTCGACGGCTGACTCGACGAGCTCGTCGTCGTTGAAGGTGCTTCGCGCCCTCGACTCGACTCGTGACCTCTCGACGACGCGCGTCGCCATCGACTGCTCGTGCACGGGAATGGCCGACTTCGCGACTTCCTTCACCAACTGTTGGCCGTACAGCTTGAGGGCTTCGCCCTCTTCAGAATTCCAGAGAATGTCTTGCCGGTCCGTCCGGATGAGGTCGTCGTGGTCGTCGACATCGAGCCATTCGGCCACCACCTCACCGACGAGGTACGAGCGGACCACGAATTCGCCGCTGTAACCGGAACTCTGTTCGAAGTCCCGGGTCGTGGCGACGATCTTGTTCCTCGCGTAGATGCGGACGCCGGCGTCTTCATCGTTCTTGTAGGCACTCTTGGCTTTCGCGACCCACCCGGTGACCGGCAATTCCCTGTCTCCGCACGGCACGGGGCGATCATCCAGGCGGATTCGGGTCTGCTCGTCAACCTCGATCTCGAATGGTGGCAAGGGCTGCGCCCCGAAGAGCGGCTCCCTGAGGTTCAGGACTGAGATCGCAAAGTCGGTCGTGCCCCGAAATACGCGCGCAAGCTGGCGGAGGAACACGTCTGCCGGGGGGACCCGCTTCGGGAGGAACTGCCGCAGCGTTACTTTGGTGCCGCTCGCTTCTCGCCATGTGCGGTCGTGTTCGCCGGAGGTCAGCGGGGCGGCACCGGGCTCGTCCTTGATGATCTCGCCATAGTCCATGACGAAGTGGCTCACTTGATACTTGCCGTCGACGGGTTCTCCGCCCGCCGAGAGGATCTCGATCTGACGGCAGATACCGAATGGTGCGAGCTTGCCGATTCCCTTGCGGCCCATCACCGGCCTCTTGAATCGCGGCGACTTCGGTCCGTTAGCCGAACGCGTCCGGCGGTCGCTGCCGACATCGAGGAACAAGAGTTGCGCTTCAGTGGGGTCCATTCCGTGGCCGTTGTCTTCGACCACGATGTCCCACGGCTGACCGTCCCCGTCCGGGTTGTCGAGTTGAGTGCCCATGGGCAGGCTCACGGTCACCTGAGTCGCATCTGCGTCGTAGCTGTTGGCGATCAATTCAGCAACGACAGCCGAGGCTCGGTCGTAGAGCCTGACACCGAGCTTGTCGATCGTCAGTCGGGAGATGTTGAGCTTGTAGCCCTCGTCGCCCCCATCTGCGCTCATCGGTCGCGCTCGCAGACGTAGGGCCAAGCGCGCTGTGATTGCAGTCGAGGTTCTGCGTCGAGCATCGCGTCAAGCTAGCGCTGCGCGTTCTCGACCTTCCTCCGATTATCGGAATGCCGCTCACCGGTGTCGTCGGTCGGTCATCAGCTTCTGGTACTCGTTCACGGCGTAGCGTGAGCCGGTGCTTGCGCAGGATCCGAAGGCGTTGGTGCAGAGGCTGTGGGACTTCTGCGATGTGCTGCGCGATGACGGCTTGTCCTATGGCGACTATCTGGAGCAGCTCACGTACCTGCTGTTCTTGAAGATGGCCGATGAGCAGTACGTGATGCTCGGCGGCGAGCGAATCGTTCCCGTGGAGCACGACTGGCAGTCGTTGCTGAGCAGGTCGGGGTCGGAGCTTGAAGACCACTACAGCGAGTGCCTGTCGGCGCTGGGCAGCAGCGACGACATGCTCGGCGTGATCTTCGGCAAGGCTCGCAACCGCATCCAGACGCCCGCCAAGCTGGAGCGGCTCATCAAGGAGTTCATCGACCAGCACGAGTGGATGAGCTACGACGCCGATCTCAAGGGCGATGCATATGAGGGCTTGATCGAGAAGACTGCCCAGGAGGGCGCTCGGGGAGCGGGTCAGTACTTCACGCCCCGGGCGCTCATCAACGCCATCGTGGATGTGATGGCGCCCGAGCCCGGCCACCGCATCTGCGACCCGGCGTGCGGCACCGGCGGGTTCTTCCTGGGCGCATACCGGTCGATCGTGGAGCGCTTCCCGCACTTGGAGCCCGACCAAGTTGAGCATCTGCGCTCGGGTGCGTTCACCGGTTGGGAGATCGCCGACCTGCCTGCCCGCCTGTGCGCGATGAACATGCTGCTGCACGGCATCGAGAGCCCCGAGTCCGACTCGCCGATCGTCGTGGACGACGCCCTGCGGGACGCTCCCGGCAAGCCCTTCGACATGGTGCTGACCAACCCGCCGTTCGGCCGGTCGTCATCGGACAGCTACGAGCGGGAGGACTTCTGGGCGACCACCCGCAACAAACAGCTCAACTTCGTCCAGCACGTCGTGAGCCTGCTGCGCATCGGCGGGGACGCGGCCGTGGTGGTGCCCGACAACGTGCTGTTCGAGGCGGGCGCCGGCGAGACGATCCGCCGCCGTCTGCTGCACGACTGCGAGGTCCACACCTTGCTGCGGCTGCCGACGGGGATCTTCTACGCCCAGGGCGTCAAGGCCAACGTGCTGTTCTTCCGCCGTCGCGAGGGTGCCGAGGACCCGTGGACCCGAGAGCTGTGGGTGTACGACCTGCGCACCAACAAGCACTTCACGCTCAAGCAGAATCCGCTCGCCAGAGCCGACCTCGACGACTTCGTTGCCAGCTACCGGGCCGACGCCCGCCACAAGCGCACCGAATCCGAGCGGTTCAAGCGCTACGCCTACGACGAGCTGATCGCCCGCGACAAGGTCAGCCTCGACCTGTTCTGGCTCCGCGACGAGAGCCTCGAGAACGCAGACAACCTGCCACCCCCGGACGTACTCGCAGCCGAGATCGCCGAAGACCTCGAAGCCGCCCTCGCCGAGATCCAAGCCCTCGCCGACAGCCTCTCCCCATCTGCCGGAGCTGATTGAGGAGTTCGGCCTCGGTTAAGCGATCACATCCAATTCGCGAATCAGTGCCGGAAGCTGGCTGCCGTGAACGACTCAGCTAGCAGCTGCGACGTCGAAGAGGACACCCTGTTCAGACTCGGAAACGAGCGGAGATGTGTCACGGGTCGTATCGGCATCGCCATCATCAAGGAGTTGCCCTAGGTCGTTGAGGTCCGAGATGGGCACCGCGCCGCGCCGTTCAAGTGCTTCGTTGCCCGGTCCCTCGCCCGGTCCTCGCCACACGGCGACTCGACCGAACCTGTGGTCGAGTGCCTCGGTCGCGCCAGACCAGGTGCCGCCCTTGCCCTCGTCGCTCGCAATCACGAGCGTGAGCGTTGATTGCGCGTAGATGAGCTTGTTGCGGCCCATGGCGTTGCCGGCACTGAAGCCGGCATCGGGGTTGTAGGGCGTGCACATGAGGGCTTGTTCATTGTGGATCGCTGCTCTGACATCGTTCTTGGCGAGCTTGCGAGACAGAGAATCCGCCAGCAGTCCGACCACGGCGCCCCCCGAGTTGAACGCTGAATTCATGGCGAGCTGATCTACACCCCTGGCTCCGCCCGACACCAATGGCATGCGGCGGCGAGAAGCGCACTTGGCCGCTTCGACTGCGACCTCAGCCCCCGAGGGGCTCACGTCTCGGCTGCCCGCGACCCCGAGCCCAGCGGTGTCCAACAGCTTGACCGACCCCGCTGCGTACAGCAGCGGAAGGGCCTTGGATCCCAGTCTTTGCGTCCAGTTGCTGGGATAGTGCTCGTCGAACGGAGTGAGCGTCTGCACACCGGAGTGCTCCAGGCGTTCGAGCTCGAAGGCGAGAGCTGTTGTCCGATCCATCAGAGCAACCACGCGATCTGCAAGGGAGTTCGAGATTCCAGAGTCAACCGCCAGATCAGCGGCGCTCTTTCCCAGCAAGCTGCTAGGACCAGATTCGAGGATCGCAGACAGTCTCCAGTACTCCGATGCCTTCAACGGCCGTACGTCGCCACGAGACAACCGACTAACGAGGGCCAGTGTCGCGAGCGCGTCGTCACTGCGCCTCACGAATGGATCTCGTCGCGCTCTACCACGGGGTCGCGGTTCGAGCCGCGAGCCGCGCCGCAGCTTCGACGAATGCCTCATCTTGCGGCTCTTGCTGATAATCAGCTATGAGTTCAGCATCGGCAGCCATGAGATCCGCGGCCTCGATCACCGCTCGTGCGCCTCTTTGCAGCAGCTCTGACATGCTCGTTCCTTCGGCGTCTGCAATCTCGGCGAGACGCTCGATGAGTTCGTCATCGAGTTGGACAAGCACCTCTCGTTGAGCCATGTCCTTACGGTATGGCATATGGACAGAACCTCGGTCGGTCTCCGAAGGACGTATCACGGGTGATACAGTGAGGTCATGGACGAGGTGACGATCCGGCAGCTTCGCAATCATGGAGGCGAGGTCGTCGACCGCGTGCAGGGGGGTGAGCGGCTCACCGTGACACGGTCTGGCCGGCCGGTGGCAGAGCTGCGTCCCCTGCCTCGCCGGGCGCTCGATGCCTCGACATTGCTCGAACGCTGGCGTCGGCTTCCAGTCGTCGACCCCGTCCGACTCCGGTCCGATATCGATGACCTGATGGACCCCGCGCTGTGAGTGTCGAGTACCGGCACGACCGCGGCGTGCTGGACACCAACGCGGTCATCGGCCTGCCACGGATGGCCGACGCCGGGATGCTGCCCGCCGAACCGACCATCACGGCCATCACACTCGCTGAGCTGTCCGTCGGGCCGCTGGTGGCTTCCGACGCGGCCGAGCGAGCCAAGCGCCAAGCCCACTTGCAGCAAGCCGAAGCTGACTTCGATCCACTGCCATTCGATGATGCAGCCGCCAGGGCCTTCGGTCAGGTTGCCTCAGACCTGCGGGCTTCTGGACGCAAGCGTGCAGCGCGGGCCTACGACGCGCTCATTGCTGCCACGGCAATCTCGAATGGACTGCCGCTGTACACCGCGAACCCTGCCGACTTTGAGGGCATCGCTGATCTTGAGATCGTTGCATTGCCCGCGCCGGTTGCCGCCTCGGAATAGGCGACGACCAGCCTTCAGCGCCGCTGTCCGCTCACCAATTCCGACAGGGGCGAATGAGGTCGCGGAAGCTGCTGGCCGGTTGCTCGCGGCAGATCGCTGCTTACCGGAGCGGAGATCACGCCCTGCGCTGTCAGCCGCTCGATCAGTGCCGCCGCGTCCGCATGCACAAGGACAGTGTTCCACCTGGTACCCGCATTCGCGAAACGGGTTCGGCCGTTCGTGGTGGCTGTCGCTGATACCTTGCCGCCCGTATGTCTCATGAAAGCAATGCACTTCCGTCCATGGGGGAGCGCTACACCCGGCCTGACTGGGTGCGGCGCATCAACCTCATGGGCGACTCGATCGGGGGGCGCCCCGGGGACCTGGTGCCCATCGACACCGGTGAGCTGCTGAAGCTGGCCACCGCAGCAGTTGGCGGCATGCCGACCGGCGATCTGGGCGATCCCGACTGGCAGAAGCGCTTCGAGGCCCTGTCTGCCGAGCTGGACGCCTCGCCCATGCACCTGCTGGGCCGGCTGATGACCAAGCAGGAGCTGCTGCGCTCGCTACGCACCCGGCTGCTGCTCACCGCCGCCATCGACGCGACACCGCAGATCACCGCTCAGCCCGTGGCCTCGCCCGTGATGATCGCCGGCCCGGCCCGTTCGGGCACCTCGATTTTGTTCGAGCTGCTGGGGTTGCATCCCGACCTGCGAGCCCCGCTGGGCGCCGAGGCGCTCCACCCGGTGCCGCTGCCCGAGGGGGGGCTTGCGGATCGGATGGAGATGGGGCAGTGCGAGCAGGAGTTCTGGGCCGACATCCAGCCCGAGTTCCTGGCTATGCACGAGTTCCGGGCCGACCTGCCCGTCGAGTGCATCACCCTGACCACCGGCAGCTTCGCCGGGTTCCACTGGAGCATGATCGCCCCGCTGACTGAGTGGATTCCTGACCTGGACGTGAACTACAGCTACGAGCGGCAGATCCTCCAGGTGCTCCAGCACGGCGGGGGTTCCACGCAATGGGTGCTCAAGACGCCCGGTCACCTGTTCGTGCTGCCGCAGCTGTTCGCGGCATTCGGCGACGCCTGGGTGATCCAGACCCACCGCGACCCGGCCCGCACGATGGCCTCCACGGCCAACATCACGGCCATGGTCCACTGGATGCGCTTCAGCGACGTCGACGCCGTCGGGAATGCGCACTTCGTGCACGATGCCTTCGCGTTCGCCCTCAACGACTCGGTGAATCTGCGAGCAACCGGCGTGGTGCCGGACGAGCAATTCGTGGACGTCAACTACGTGCAGCTCGTGACCGACCCGGTGGCCACGCTGGGTGCGGCCCTCGAGCAGATGGGCCTGTCGATGACCGATGCCTACGCCACCGCCGTGCGGGACTACTTGGATCACAAGCCCAAGGGCAAATACGGAGTGCACCGCTACCAGCCCGAGGACTGGGGCTTCACCGCCGAGGGCATCCGCGACGCCACGGCCCAGTACATCGAGCGTTTCGACCTGCCCCCAGAGGGCTGAGCCGGCCACGATCATGGACCCGCTTCCCGAGACCGAGTCCCGCCGGGCCCTCGCCGAGCTGCTCGAGGTGCTGCGTGACGTCGACGAGCGCTGGGTGTCGCCCGAGTGGAACCTGTACACCGCCGACGACGCCGTCGAGGCGCACCGGGCGCTTATGCACTACCTGCAGTGGGGGCTGGTGGGGCTGTTCGAGCGTGACCCGTCCGCTCCCCGCTTCGAGCGTCTGGTGACACCGAATCGCAAGCTGCTCGGCGACAACCCCGACACGGTCTATTTCGAGGCTCCGATCTCGGCCGACTACGCCTACCGGGTGCGGGGGGAGACCAAAGGCGCCGACTACCTGTCGATCACCGTCGAGTCGAGCGTCGGCTGGGGCTCGATGGACAACCAGGTGCTCGGTGTGCTCAACGACACAACGCTGGAGGTTGATGCCGACGGCCGCTTCGAGATCGTCATCGGCGGCGAGCCGCAGGAGGGGAACTGGCTGGCGCCGCCGCCCGACGAAGGGCAGATCATCAGCCGTCACTACTTCGAGGACACCACCCACGCGGGCACCGACCCGGATCGGTGGCCCGCGATGCAGATCGAGGTGATCGACGGCACGCCTCCGCCTCGGCCGTCGGATTCCACGGTCAGCGCCGGCATCCGGCGAGCCGCTGCGTTCATCCGCGAGCTCACGACCGATCGCGTGCCGATGGCCCAAGGCGAGCCCCGGTCGTGGGTGTCGCTGGTGCCCAACGAGTTCCCGCCGCCCGGCCTGCCCGGCGACCTCGGCCTGTCGGCCACCGACGCCGCCTACGCCCTGGCACCGTTCGTGGTCGGGCCCGACGAGGCACTGGTGATCCGCGGCCGCTGGCCCGAGTGCCGCTACGCCAACATCAGCCTGTGGAACCGCCACCTGCAATCGCTCGACTACGCGAACCGCTCCATCTCGCTCAACCGCGCCCAGATGGTCGCCGACGACGACGGCCGCTTCACCGCCGCCATCGCCCACACCGACCCCGGCGTTCCCAACTGGCTCGACACTGAGGGTCGCCCCTTCGGCATCGCGTTCTGGCGCTTCATGCTGCCCGAAGGCGACATCGAGACCCCCCAAGCCGAGCTGGTGTCCCTCGCCGATCTGCGCGACCGGCTCTAGCCGGCCCCGCCGACCGCAAGATCAGTCGGCAAACGTGTCGACGAGATGCTGGTTGCGGTCGACGAAGCGCGCCAAGCGATCTGCGCCGTCCGGGGCGGCGAGGACGATCCGCTCGACGCCGAGCTCGCGGTACAGCTCCAGCTTCTGTGCGTCGGGCTTCGCGTAGCAGTACATGGAGATCGGGATGCCGTCGGGATCGCGGCCCGCTGCCTCTGCGGCGGTCCGGAACCGCTCCATGCCGACCCTGACATCGCGGAAGCCCACATCGAGCGGGCACCAGCCGTCCGCATACTCGGCAACGTGGCGCATCCCGATCCGGCCCCGGCAGCCCACGAGCACTGGGGGGCCGGGCTGTTGCGTCGGCTTCGGGTAAACCCACGAGGGCGCGAAGTTCACGAACTCGCCTGAGTAGGACACTTCGTGCTCGGTCCACAGCAGCCGCAGTGCGGCAACCGTCTCCCGCATGGCGTTGTAGCGCTGCGCCCACGGCACGTTCGACACGTTGGCCAGTTCTTCGCGGTTCCAGCCCACGCCCACGCCGAAGAGCAGCCGGCCGTCGGACACCTCGTCCAGCGTCGCCACGCTCTTGGCCAGGTCCAGGATCTCGTGTTCGAGCACGAGGCAGACGCCCATCGCCAGCTTGATCTTCGACGTTGCCGCGGCGGCCGTTGCCAGCGAGACGAACGGGTCGCGCATGTGCCAGTAGAGCTGCGGCAGATCGCCCCCGTCGGGGTGAACCGTCTCCCGGCTGGCCGGGATGTGGCTGTGCTCGCCCACCCACAGCGAGTCATAGCCCCGCTGCTCGGCCTCGACCGCCATCTCGGCCGTCGACGGGCCGTAATCGCTGTTCGTGGGCGCCAAACCGATCTTCATGCTGGCGAACTCACTCGGAACGCTGGGTGCCGACCTTCAGCTCGCGGAAGGGGCTGGTGGTGTCGATGCCGGGCTCTTTGGGCAGCCCCAGCACTCGCTCGCCGACGATGTTGCGCATCACCTCGTCCGAGCCGCCGGCGATGCGCATCGCCGGGAAGCCCAGCACGTAGCCGGCCCACGAGAAGGTTCCCCACTCGCCGGAGTCGACGACCAGCTTGGGTCCGATCGTGTCGGCCACGAACTCGCAGGTGGCGTTCATCTGGCGAATCAGGCCCATCTTGGACAGCGACATCTCGGGGCCTGGTGTCTTTCCGGCCCGCAATGCATCCATGGTGCGCTGGTTCGACCAGCCCAGCACCTTGCCGTGGGTGTAGATCTCGGCGAGCTTCTGACGAGCCAGCGCGTCGTCAGCCATGCCGTAGTGGTTGGCCATCGCAGCCAGCTTGGTGAAGCTGCCGCCCCCGGTGCCGCCGCCCGAGCCGCCGCCGATCGCCGCCCGCTCGTTCATCAGCGTGGTCAGCGCCACGCCCCAGCCTTGGTTCACATCGCCCAGCCGGTTCGAGTCGGGCACGCGGACGTCGGTGAAGTACACCTCGTTGAAGTTCGCACCGCCGGTCATCTGCCGCAACGGCCGGACATCCACGCCGGGGGCCTTCATGTCTACGAGGAAGCCGGTGAGGCCCTGGTGTTTGGGCAGATCGAAATCGGACCGGGCGATCACCTCGCCGATGTCGGAGTAGTGCGCGCCCGAGGTCCACACCTTCTGGCCGTTGAGGATCCACTCCTCGCCGTCGCGCTCGGCCCGCATCTGCAAGCTGGCGAGGTCCGAGCCGGCGCCCGGTTCAGAGAACAGCTGGCAGCCCACGATGTCGGCCCGGTACATCTGGGGCAGCACCTCGGCGGACACCTCAGGGCGGGCGTGCGCCAGGATGGTCGGCGCGACCATCCCCAAGCCGATGCCGAAGAAGCCGCCGTCGGGCGTGTCGAACTGGCTCTCGAGCTGGCCCCAGACGCGCTCGAACTTGCGGGGCATGCCGCCGCCGCCCAGCTCGGCCGGCCCGCTGATCCAGCCGAAGCCGGCGTCGTACTTCGCGGCTCGCCACTCCTTTGACGCGTCCAGCTCCCGCCGCTCGCGCTCGCGGTCGATCTCCTCGAAGAGCGCTGCGTTGTCGGGACCCTCGCCCCAGACGAATTCGCGCCGCTCGGCCTTGCGCTTGGCGTTGGCCTCCAAGAAATCCAGCGCCTCAGCAGCAAACTGTTCCTCGGTGATCTCAGCGGTGTCGGCAGCGGCCATGTCGGGCTCCTGTTTCGTGCAAGAAGTGGCAAATCCGGAATGCGAGCAGCCCCAAGCTAGCGACATATCTCGCTACGCTCATCGGCCATGGGTCAGCCCGTTCGAGTAGCAGAACGACCGTCGTCGGTCCGTGTGGGCACGGTGCAGTTCGAGACCAACCGTCCGCTGACCGGGGCGGGCCACCGCTACTACAACAGTGCCGAAGATGCCGCCAGTGCCGAGGACCCGGCCGACCTGCTGGCGTGGCGCCTGTTCCAACGGGGCGGCGTCGACCACATTCACGTGTACGGCAATGTGGCCACCATCGACCTCTCCCGGGGCCACACCTCCGACGGCATCGCCGAGCTCATTGAAGAGCTCTTCGCCCACTACCGCTAGCTTGCTGCCGATAGCGACAAGCACAGTCGCTCGCTCGCTAGCGACAGGCACCGTCGCGAGCTCGCCCGCGTGAGCGATTGGCACGGCGCTGGCTACTGTGGCTCTATGACCGAAGACGAGTTCCGTTCCGAGCTGGCAGCGCAGGGCTATGGCGAACCGCGCGACGCCGAGTTCGAGCCTCACGCCGATGGCGAGCTTCACAGCCACGAGTTCTCCGCCATGGCGATGGTGACCAGGGGCGAGTTCCGGCTGGGACTGGAGGACGAGACCCGGGTCATGGGAGTGGGGGACTGGTGCGAGGTTTCCGCCGGCACGCTGCATAGCGAGATGGCGGGTCCAGTCGGCGCGACCTTGCTTGTCGGGACGAAGCAGCCGGCCTAGTCCCTGTCCAGAGGCTTCAGGGGAAGCGCAGCTGCAAGCAACGGTTCATAAACAACCGTTCGTGGACACGATTGTTCGTCTAGTCTGTCGCGATGGCAGTGCAGCTGCGTCATACCGCCGGCGCATTGGACATAGCCGGCCCTCGTGGGGTCGGCGCATTGGACATAACGCATGCTGCGGACATCGGGCACGACAAACGGCTGCTGCCCGTCGCTGACGAATTGGCACCGCTGCTGACCCAGCCGGGGCTTGTCCCCGGGACGGTGCTGGCTGCCCGCGGCCCAGGAGCGCTGACCTTGGCAACCGCTTTTGCGGCGGAGGTCTCGCGTTCGGGCGGATGGGTGACCGCGGTAGGGCTGGGACGCATGGGAGTCTCGGCGGTGGCGGAACGGGGGGCAGCGCTGGACCGGTGGGTCTTCGTGGACGAACCCGGCAACGCCGCAGCCGAGGTGCTGAACGCCCTGATCGGCAATGTCGACGTGATCTTGCTGGCTGGAGGCGTGCTGTTGGCGGCTGCCCACAGCCGGCGCCTGCGCACCCGCTTGCGGGAGCGCGGCACCGTGGTGATCGAGGTTGGCGCATTGGGCACAGCCGGCGCTCGTGGGGCCGGCGCATTCAGTCCAGACGTGACCATGACGGTGGAACGTGCTGCGTGGACCGGTCTCGGGCACGGGCACGGCCGGCTGCGGGAACGCCGGGCCGAGGTGGTTGCTGCGGGCCGCGGTGCGGCGTCGTTGCCGCGACGAGCCGTCCTGTGGCTGCCCGATGCCAACGGGCACATCACTGCCGTCCGCGGTGCGATCGACACCGTTTCCTGGCCTGCTCAGGTCGTCT
Source organism: Candidatus Poriferisodalis sp. (assembly GCF_965208925.1). Lineage (GTDB taxonomy): Bacteria > Actinomycetota > Acidimicrobiia > Acidimicrobiales > Poriferisodalaceae > Poriferisodalis. The sequence goes on from NZ_OZ242364.1 coordinate 1,973,521, forward strand.
CCGCCCAGGACGGCATCTCGATAGCCGGTGCCTCGGGAAGCGATGACGACGCCGTCGTTCCTCTGCAGCGCCGTGCGGGATAACCAAGACAGCCGGACCGGCTTGGCCAGCCAGGACGAACCTGCCGATGTCCCGCCGCGGATGCTGGTAGCGGAAGTCGAGCACGCCGAGCCCGATCCTGATCTCGACGCTCGCCGTTTCGCCCCTGTGGCGACAGCGCTGGAAGACCTGACGCCGAGAGTCGAAGTGCTGGCACCCGGTTGCTGCGTTGTCGCCACCCGGGGTCCGTCGCGCTACTACGGCGGAGATGAGGCGCTGGCGGAGCTGGCGCATCGCACCATCACTGAAGTGCTGGCCGCCGGAGCGTACGACCCAGCATCATCTGTCAGCGTCGGCATTGCCGACGGCTTGTTTGCCGCTGGCCTTGCTGGAAGAGCGGCGTTGGTCCGAACTCCGTCAACGCCGGTGCTGGTGGTGGCCCCTGGCAGCAGCGCAGAGTTCCTGGGCGAGCTGCCGCTGGGAACGCTGGCCGAGGAATGCTCCCTGCTGACGGGCTGTGCCGCCGATGGGACGACTGATGATCTGATCAGCATGCTGTGGCAGCTGGGCTTGCGCACGCTGGGCGACCTTGCGGCACTGCCTGTGGGAGACCTCGTCGGCAGGTTCGGCACGCAAGGGGAGTGGATGCACGCACTGGCCAGCGGGCGTGATCCTCGCTTGAGCCAGCCTGCCGCCGCTCAGCCTGATCTCAGTGTCGAAACCGAGATCGACCCGCCCGCGGATCGGCTCGACACGGTGGCCTTTGCCGCGAAGTCTCTGGCAGATCAGCTCGACGCCCAGTTGGCCCGGGAGGGTCAGGCACTGGTGTGCGTGGAGATCAGTGCCGAAACCGAACACGGTGAGACCAGCAACGGGCGGTGGCGCCACGGATTCCGCTTCAGCCCGCCCGATCTGGTCGACCGTGTGCGCTGGCAGCTCGACGGCTGGCGCAGCGCCAAGGGCAAGAACAGCCCCACCGGCGGTATCTCGTTCATCCGGCTGCGGGCCGTCGAGACGCTTCCCGACGAGGGGCGCCAGCTCGGCTTCTGGGGCGGCCAGTCCGAGACGGACGAGCGGGCCGAGCGGGCGCTGCAGCGAGTTCAGACCTTGGTCGGCTTCGACGGGGTCACCGTGGGCCGCCTGGGCTCCGGCCGCCGCTTTGCCGATCTCGAGCAGCGCTTCCCGTTCGGCACAGCCGGTCCTCGTGGGGCCGGCGCATCGGGCACAGCCGGTCCTCGTGGGACCGGCGCATCGGGCACAGCCGGTCCTCGTGGGGCCGGCGCATTGGGCCCAACACCCCCCTGGCCGGGCCGGCTGGGCGCGCCGGCCCCTGCCGAGGTGCTGACCGAGCCCGAGCCGCTCATGGTGCTCGATGCGAACAGCGATCCGGTAGGCGTCAGCGGCAGGGCACAGGTCAGCGCGCCCCCGGTCATGCTGCGCCGGGCCGATGGGCGCACCAGCCGCATTGCAGCGTGGGCAGGGCCCTGGCCGCTGGAGGAGCGCTGGTGGAGCACACGGTCGCGCCGTCAGGCACGATTCCAACTGGTGCTCGATGACGGCACCGCCCATCTCTGCGCTGTCGAGAGCGGTCGCTGGCAGCGCGAGGCCACCTACGACTGAGTTCGCCAGCGTGGCGCAGCCTCTCTCGACCCTGCTCCTATCTTGGCCCGGATTCTCTCTCGGCTCGACCCGTCATCTGCCGTTCGTGGACCAGTGCCAGGGCTCGCTGGGCAGGTTCTTCAGGCCGTAGGTAGCGGCGTTGGCGGCCAGCCAGCGATACCCCGCCGTATTGCGGGACGAGATTGAGCGACCGTTGTACATGAAATCGATGGCGAGACCGCGCTCGTGCATGGAACGCCCGGGTCGGGCCGTGGGCGGGCGACACTGGTAAGAGGGCTTCTGCCAGATTGCCCATTCGCTCGTGCCGCAGTTCTGCCGCCGCAGCGCGATCTGCGAGGCGGCCGTGCGGTAGCCCCAGCCGGTCAGCCTGAGTCCGTCGCGAGCAGCGTGCTCGAGCAGATCCTGCACACTGTTGGCGATCGACTCGTGCACCAGGATGCCGCCCACCCAGGTGAGCTCGCTGAGGTCGACGTTGTTGTCGGTGGGCTGACCGGCGGTGCCTTCTCGCAGCCGGCGGGCCCGCTCCTCGGCCTCGCGTCGTTTTCGTTCCTCTTCTGCCTTGCGACGCTTCAGTTCCGTCTCGATGCGCCTCTGCTCAGTGATGGCACTATTGACGCGGTTGGCAGTCTCGGCGACATCGGCTGCCGCAGCAGCGTTCCATTCCTCCATCGCTGCCTGCTCATAGAGCAATACGTCGAGCACATACTCGAGCTCAGTGAGAACGATGGCCTCCTGCTCCACCGCGTCGAGCAGGTCGTCCAAGGCTCGCTCCGACTCGATGCGGCGGGCGTCTCGCAGCTCCTCGGCACGCTGGAACTCCCGCACCGCCAGCTCCGCGTCGATCGTGAGAGCCCGCAGCTGGTCCGCGGTCGCATTCAGATCGCCGAGCGCAGCGCCGATCAGCACCCGGATGCGAGCGGCGTCGTAGATGTCGCCGGTGCGCACGAGGCCATAGGAGCCCTCCACCAGGGCGTCGTGGCCGATGTAGGTCTGCACGATGAGATCGATGACTCGCTGCCCCAGCTCGCCATGCTGGGCATCGAGCGACAGAACGCGCTGAATAGCGGCCTCTACCGATGCCTCGGCTGCGGCCAATGCCAGCTCTGCTTGATCGAGATCGGCTCGTTGCTCGTTCGTCAGCAGCTTCAGCTGGTCGAAGGCTGCCAGCACCACGTTGACATCGGCCTGCTGCAGATCGACTTCCATGACTTTCGCGAGCAGTTCGGCTTGGGCCTCGTCGCGGATGCGCTTCTCCTCGGCAAGCTGGGCCTCCAGCTCCTTCTGCTGCTGCTCGAGCTGTTCCTGGCGTTTGCGCAGCTCGGCATCGGACGGCTGCGCACCAGTGCCGGCGATCGGCACCACACTGACGACGAGAGCGAACGCGATCGCAGCAGCTCCACGGCGCGCCATGCTGCGACGCCCAGTGCCAGGACGTGCCGCGGTGTGCTGTGCGGTGGTGGGGCGCGATTGCCGCTGTGAACCTCGCACCGGGCGCGTCCTTGCTGCGGCCGGCCTCGGGCCGGCGCCGTCGTCAGCCTGCGGTCGCCAGTGGTCGCCGCGAGCGACGACCGGGACCTTCGGCCCACGGTACCGATGGGCGGTCGCTCGTGGGTGTCGCCCGCAGCAATTCGCAACCGGCTCTCAGCGTGATTGCGTCGGTTGACGCCGCTACTCGTCGATCACCCGGTTCTGGAGGACCCCGATGCCGGGAACTTCGAACTCGATCTCGTCACCCGCAACCAGCCAGCGCGGCGGGTCGTGCGAACCGCCGGTGCCCTCAGGCGAGCCGGTGGCAATGACATCGCCGGGTTCGAGCGGCATCACCTTTGACAGGTAGGAGACGATCTCGGCGACCGAGAAGATCATCTCGCTGACACTGGCCCGCTGGCGCTCCTCACCGTTCACACGGCAGATCACCTCCAGCGCGGCCGGGTCGGCGATCTCGTCGACGGTCGTGATCCACGGGCCCATCGAACCGGAGCGGTAGAAGTTCTTGCCGGCGGCCACGCTGTGGCGCTGCCAGTCGCGCACCGAGCCGTCGTTCAGCACCGAGTACCCGCCGACGTAGTCGAGGGCGTCGGCTACATCGATGTGACGCCCGGCTCTGCCGATCATCACCGCGAGCTCCACCTCGTAGTCGAACTGGATCGACACCGAGGGCCGGACGAGTTCCTCGCCGTGGGCCACCAGCGTGCCGGGCGGCTTGTTGAAGTACACGGGCTGCGCGGGGGCCTGCACGTTGCCGCCCAGCGGGTACTTCTTGTGGTAGTTGGCCCCTGCGCACAGCATGCGGGCACCGGGATCGAACGGCACGGCGAACGCGACCTCGTCCCACCCAACCGAGACAGGCGCCCCCTCGAGCTCTGCCGGATCAGCCAGCGCGGCGGCCACGGCTTGACCGATGGCGGCGATCGGCCCGCTCTCGGCTTGGAGGCCGTCGAGCTGGGCCACGCCGTCGTCGGATGCCACGCCGACGTGAGCCGAACCGTCACCGGCAAGGGCGAAGCGCAGCAGTCTCACGGCGCGTCACCGTACTGGTTGCGCGCCCGCAGCCTCTGGGCCAGCGAATGTGACCGCTGCGCGCCGGATGCTCATTCGTTCGCCGTTCGGCGCAACGGCTCGCCGCCGGCAGCGCGAATCGTGTCCTCGAACCTGTCGAGGTCGGTGCCGTTGACATGGCCCGTCCAGGGCTCGCCTACGCCGCTTTCGTCCAGAGGCGGCTCGACGGACACCTCCACCCGGGGGCTGTCGGTGCGCAGCACCAGCGTGGCATCACTGCCCGAACTCCATCGGGCGACGATGACGGCCCGACGGAAGCTGATGTCGGCCAGCACGAGACCGCCGTCGGCGGCCGCCAGCAGTCGGTGCACGTTGAACAGGAGCTGGTGAGCGACCACTGCCGCCACAATCAGCAGCCAGCCGATGCCCCACGCAATCGCCAAGCCCGCTCCGAGGGCGAATGCGGCGACCCGCACGATCATGATGCGCCGGTGTGCTCGGGCAGTCTCGGTGTCGGTCACGACCACGGCGGTGCGCACGCTGACGCCCAGTTCGCTGAGCAGCTCCACCGCCCGCTCGAGGGCCCGATCTGCCGGATTCATGGCGTGCGCGTCATGACGATTCCTGTGGCAGATCTCCCAGTGCGATGAACCCATCGGCCTCGGAGATCTGCTGGGCCACGGCGAGCAGGAGGCCCTCGCCTCCGTGCGCCGCGTGCAGTTGCACACCCAGCGGCAATCCGTCGGCGTCACGCGCCGTCGGCAGCGAGATGGCCGGCTGCCCGCTGAGGTTGGCCTGGTTGACGAAGGCGGCCAGCTCGGCGATCCGTCGGGCACCGTCGATCGGATCGGCCAGGTATCCGAGGTGAGGCGTCACGTCGGCGAGCACGGGGGTCATCAGCAGGTCGAAGCCGTTGCGGTCCGGCGTGCTCGGACCCGGGGCGGGATCGGCATTCCAGAAGCTCATGACGCGCCGGCGCCAGCGAGCGAGCGCTTCGAGTGCTTGCACATACGCCGACGCAGGCAGCGATGCGCCCAGCTCTGCCGACCACCAGTTGGCGGGCTCGACGTCGTCGGACGTCATCGGGCGTTCCAGACGTTCGGCCCATCCGGCGAGTTCGGTTGCCATGCCGACCATGCGCACCACGATCGTGTGGTCGGCGAGTTCTGCGCTGAACCAACCGTCGGGCGCTGTATCCGGCTCGATGCGGTGACCGAGTCGGGCGAGCAGATCGGCAGCCTGCTCGACAGCCCGGCACACCGGTGGGCTCGCTCGGCCGCGGCCGCCCGTCGACACCGCGATGCGCAGCGGCGGAAGCGAGGCGGCCAGCGAGCCGGCGAACGACTCGCCGGGTCCGAGCGGGGGAGCGATGTAGGGATCGCCGGGCGCCGGGCGGCTGATGATGTCGAGGCACCGTGCGGCGTCGCGCACGGTCCGCGTGAGCATGCCGTCCACCGCGAAGCCGCCGCGGTGCTCGCCGAGGCGTGGCGCAGTCGAGACCCGGCCCCGGGTCGGCTTCAACCCAACCAGGCCGCACGCTGCAGCGGGGACGCGGATCGAGCCGCCCCCGTCGTTGCCGTGCGCGACCGGCACGATGCCGGCCGCAACAGCGGCCGCCGATCCGCCGCTGGAGCCGCCGGGCGAGCGGTCGAGCGACCACGGGTTGGCCGTCGGGCCGTAGGCATCCGGCTCGGTGGTGATGGTGGTGCCGAACTCGGGTGTGTTCGTACGCCCCACCGAGACCAGCCCGGAGCCGCTCAGCAGGCGGTAGAGGTGGCTGTCCAGCGAACCTTGCCAGCCCAGCTCGACCAGGAAACGGGCACCGGCGTGGTGAAACTCGCCGGCCTGCTCGCAGCCGAGATCCTTGACTGCCATGGGCACGCCGTCGAACGGCACGCCAACGCCGGAAGCGTCGTCGAGCGTTTCGCCACCGGCCCATCGCCGCGACCAGCGTTGCGCCGACGCTTCAGCCTCTGCCAGCGCCCGCTCCGGGCGGGGATGGATGACCGCGTTCAGAGCCGGATTCAGCCGCTCCATCCGTGCGAGCGCAGCCTGCATCGCCTCGGCGGGTTCGGTCTCGCCCGCGGCAAATGCCTGCGCCAGCGCCGTGGCGTCCTCGAAGCGGCGGTCAGCAGACATGTCCCCGCTTCCCAGCCTCTCGACCTCTCCGCAGCCGACCTCAGCCGGTGCCGGCCCACAGGCTCGGCGTGCGACCCGCCCACGGGGCTGCCCGCTCGAGCTGACCTGCCAGCGCGAGCAGCATCTCCTCGCGAGCGTGCGCGCCCACGAACTGCACGCCTACGGGCAGATCGCCGGCAGCCCAATGCAGAGGCACCGACATCGCCGGCTGGCCGGTCACGTTGAACTGCGGGGTGAACTGCAGCAGGTCGTTCAGCCGGCCGCGGCCGGTCTCGGGATTGCGCAATTCGCCGAGGCGAGGCGGCGGCTCGGCCATGATCGGCGACACCAGCACGTCGCGGTCAGCCCACCATGCGGCGAGCCGCCGGGTCCAGGCATGGCACCACTCGAGTGCCGACACGTACTGCGCCCCGCTGACCTCGCGCCCGATGTTCATGAGTGCCCACGTGTCGCCTTCCACATCGGCACGGCTCATGTGCCGGCCCAAGGCCTCCTCAAGACCAGACAGCATGACGACGTTCTGCACGGACACGATCGTGCGGAAGTGCTCGAAGAACTCTGCGTGGAACATGTCGTCGGGTGCCGAATAGTCGACGCGGTGTCCGAGGCTCTCCAACAGCTTCCCGGCGTTCTCGACAGCCTGGCTGCACTCGGCGTCCACCGGGCCCCAATCGGAGTGCGCGCACAACCCGACCCGGAGCGTCTGCGGCTCGCGCTCCGCCGCGGACTCGAACGTGCCCGACGGCGGCGGCGCCCAGTAGGGGTCGCCCGGCCACGGCCGGCTGATGCCGTCGAGCACCCGGGCGCTGTCGCGCACGCTGCGGCTGACGACACCGTCGACGCTCCAACCGGCCCAGCCGTCTCCGGAATCGGGTCCCAGCGACACCCGGCCCCGGTTCGGCTTCAGCCCGAAGAGCCCGCAGTTGGCGGCGGGCACACGGATCGAGCCGCCCCCATCGTTGGCGTGGGCGATGGGCACGATGCCCGCGGCCACTGCTGCTGCGGAGCCGCCGCTGGATCCGCCGGTCGAATGACCGGTGTTCCAGGGATTGGCTGCCGGTCCGTACGCCAGCGGCTCGGTGGTGATGGTGAGGCCGAATTCTGGGGTGTTCGTGCGGCCGAAGTTCACCAATCCCAGCTCAGCGAACATCGTGGCCAGGTGAGCGGTGCTCGGCGCCGCGTACCCCGCCGCTTTGAGTGCGGCGTTGCCGGCGTGGTACGGCTGTCCTTGCGTGGTGCAGGTCAGGTCCTTGGTGAGGAACGGGACGCCTGCCAGCGAACCGCCTGTCTCGCCGGCGCTGCGTGCGGTGTCGAGCTGCTCGGCCGCACGGCGGGCGCCGTCGTCGAGCCGTCCGACGATGGCGTTGATCTCCGGGTTCACCCGGTCTGCCCGGGAGGTGGCCTCGGCCAGCAGTTCGACCGCCGACGCTTCGCCTGAAGCGAACAGCTCGGCGGTGGCCACGCCGTCAGGCAGATTTTCGCTCGGTGCGCCGGCCGATGCGCTGGTGGGTGACGTCTCAACCATGGGCGCAACGTAGTTCGGTTGCCGGTCGGGATCAGAGAGGCCGCGCTCAGCGGCTGAGACCAGAGGCGATGCCGTCGGAGAGAACTTGCGTTCTCAAAAACTGTTGTTCTCAGAACTCTCGTTCGTTATTGTCGGGCCGTGGGTTTCACGAATCCGGGAATTCCCTGGCGCGAGCTGGAGCGGCGATTGTCCGACCGGCCCCCTCGGGGCCGGTCCATCGAACCCAGCCGGCCGCCGTTTCCCGGCCGGTCCGGTGAGGGCCGGCGCATCAAACACAGCTATGGCAAGAGCCTTGCTGCCGACGGCGAGCGGATCGAGCCTGTCGCCCGACCGCGGCCGGCGGGGCTCACGGTGCCGTACGCGGAGCTGCACGCTCATTCCAACTTCAGCTTCCTGGACGGGGCGTCGAGCCCGGGCGAACTGGTGGACGAAGCAGTACGGCTGGGGCTCGAAGCGCTGGCGCTGACCGACCACAACGGGTTCTACGGGGTGGTCCGTTTCGCCGAGGCTGCCGCCGAGGCCGGGCTGCCGACGGTGTTCGGCACTGAGCTGACGCTCGACGCGTATGGCGTCGACGAGCTGACGCTCGACGCGTATGGCGCCACACGACCTGAGCGCACCGGTTGTGCCGATCCCGTGGGCTCTCACGTGGTGGTGCTGGCTCGCTCGCCGGCGGGGTACGCCGCGCTGGGCGAGTTGATCTCGGCAGCGCAGATGGCGGGCCGCAAGCACGCCCCGCGCTTGAGCACCGGCGAGTTCCTCGCAGCCGCGGCGGCACATCGCGACGATTGGGCGATCCTCACCGGGCACCGCAAGGGCGCCGTCCCCGCAGCACTCATGGCCGAAGGACCCAGCGGCGGGCCACGCGCTGCAGCCGCCCAGCTCGACCGTCTCATCTCCGCAGCCGGCCGCCACAACGTCTTCGTCGAGCTGTGGGACCACGGCCACCCGCTCGACAGCGACCGCAACGACGCGCTGGCCGAACTGGCTGTGCGAGCCGGCGTCGAGCCGATCTGCACCAACGGCGTCCACTACGCCACTCCCGCCGGGCGACGGCTGGCCACCGCTCTGGCTGCGGTGCGAGCCCAGCGCAGCCTCGACGAGCTGGACGGCTGGTTGCCGCCAGCAGCGACAGCGCACGTGCGATCCGGGGCCGAGCAGGCCCGCCGGTTCGCCCGCTGGCCGGGCGTGGTGCGTGCTGCCGCGCAGCTCGGTCGCGACTGCGCATTCGATCTGTCGCTGGTTGCGCCCAACCTGCCGCCGTACCCCTGCCCAGACGGTCACGACGAGATGTCGTACCTGCGGCACCTCGTGGCTCGGCGGGCACAGTGGCGGTACGGCACCCCTGAGAGCGAGCGGGTGCCGGGGGCGTGGGCGCAGCTCAATCACGAGCTCGACCTCATCGAACAGCTCGGCTTCGCCGGCTATTTCCTGGTGGTGTACGACATCGTGTCGTTCTGCCGCAGCCGTGACATCTACTGCCAGGGCCGCGGCTCGGCCTCGAACTCGGCGGTCTGCTACGCGCTCGGCATCACCAATGTCGACTCGGTCGATCTGGGGCTGCTGTTCGAGCGCTTCCTGTCACCTGAGCGCGACGGGCCGCCCGACATCGACATCGACATCGAGAGCGGCCGCCGCGAGGAAGCCATCCAGTACGTGTACGAGCGCTACGGCCGCACCCACACAGCGCAGGTGGCGAACGTCATCACCTACCGAGCGCGCTCGTCGGTGCGTGACATGGCCCGGGCCCTGGGTTGGGAGCCCGGCCAAGCCGATGCCTGGTCGAAGTCGCTCGACAGGTACAGCCCGCTGCCCACCTCGAACGGTGCCTCGAACGGGTCCGCGGCCCAGCCCCATCGGGCAGGCCGGCCCCGTGCACGCGACTGGCGCGATGCAGGGCCTGAGCCGACAGGCAACGGCTCCAGCCCGTCGGGCCCCGGCCAGTCACAGCACGACGAGGCCGGCATTCCCGCCGACGTGGCAGAGCTGGCTGCTGCGCTCGAGGGGGCGCCGCGCCACCTCGGCATCCACTCGGGCGGCATGGTCATCTGCGACCGGCCGGTGACTCATGTCTGCCCCACCGAATGGGCCACCAAGGCGGATCGCTCGGTGCTGCAGTGGGACAAGGACGACTGCGCAGCAGTCGGGCTGGTGAAGTTCGATCTGCTCGGGTTGGGAATGCTGTCGGCCCTGCACTACGCCGTCGACCTGATCGCTGACGCGCATCACACGAACATCGACATCGGCATGCTGCCGCAGGAAGACGAGGTCTACGACATGCTCTGCCGCGCCGACAGCATCGGCGTGTTCCAGGTGGAGTCACGTGCCCAGATGGCCACCCTGCCGCGGCTGCGCCCTCGCTGCTTCTACGACCTGGTGGTGGAGGTGGCGCTCATCCGCCCCGGGCCCATCCAGGGCGGCTCGGTGCACCCCTACATCCGGCGGCGCAACGGGGAAGAGCCGGTCACCTACCTGCACCCCCTGCTGGAGAACTCGCTGAAAAAGACGCTGGGCATCCCGCTGTTCCAGGAGCAGCTCATGCAGATAGCCATCGACGTCGCTGGGTTCACACCCGCCGAGGCCGACGAGCTGCGTCAGGCCATGGGCTCCAAGCGGTCCCGCGAGCGGATGGGCCGCCTGCGCGAGCGCCTGTTCAGCGGCATGGCCTCCCGGGGGCTGGTCGGCGATGTGGCCGAGCGGGTCTGGGAGAAGATGGTCGCCTTCGCCGACTACGGCTTCCCCGAGAGCCACTCGGTGTCGTTCGCTCACCTGGTGTATGCCTCGTCGTGGATCAAGCTGCATTACCCGGCGGCGTTCTGCGCGGCGCTGCTGAACGCGCAGCCGATGGGGTTCTACTCACCGCACTCGCTGTGCCAGGACGCTCGCCGTCACGGGGTGGTGGTGCATTCGCCCTGTATCAACCTGTCCTCCGAGACAGCCACGCTGGAACCGTGCGATGCCTCCACCGGCGGGATGGCTGTGCGGCTGGGGCTGTCATCGGTGCGGGAGGTGGGCGATGAGCTTGCCGAGCGGATCGCCGTCGGTGGCCCCTACAGCAGCATGGAAGACCTTCAGCGCCGAGCCGAACTGAGCCTGCAGGCGCTGGAGGCGTTGGCCGCCGCGGGAGCGTTCGACTGCTTCGGGCTGTCGCGGCGCGAAGCACTGTGGGCGGCCGGGGCGGTGCACCAGGGAGGCTCGGACCGGCTCGCGGGGGTCGTGACCGGTGCTGAGTCACCGCCGCTGCGGCGCATGTCAGCAACCGAGACCGCCGCCGCGGACTTGTGGGCCACCGGCGTAGCCCCCAACGGACATCCAACGAGGTTCCTGCGAACCGAGCTGGCCGCTGCGGGGGTTCGCACTGCGGCCGAATTGCTCACATGCCCACCGGGCAAGATCCGCGTTGCCGGCTTGGTGACGCACCGCCAGCGACCCATGACGGCCGGCGGCACGACGTTCCTGAATCTTGAGGACGAGACGGGCCTGGTGAACGTGGTGATATCGCGGGGATGCTGGCAGCGGTACCGCTCGGTTGCACGCGACATGCCCGCGCTGATGGTGTCAGGCCGCCTCGAGCGCCATGAGAACGTGGCGAATGTGATCGCCGAGAGACTCGAAGCTCTCGATGTGCCTGCTTCGGTGGGGAGCCGCGACTTCCGCTGAGAGCGGTCTCACGCAGCGAGTGCTGCGTCAGCCCAGCGGTCGGCCGAACGGCAGCTCGTCCTGCCAGGTCTGCAGAAACGACTCGGCCCGGTAGCAGGCGGCCATGAACGGGCCGTCGTCATGGTCGACGGTTTCGGACATGACGGCTTCCACGGTGTCTGCGGTGGCCGAACGCAGATCGTCGTGCGTGAGCACAGGATCGGCCCACCAGCCCAATGCCGGACCGGTGGCAGCCACGAAGTCGGCCGCAACCGGCGTGCCGGCCGCGCGCAGCACTGCCAGCGCCTTCGACGACACCGCGGCTGACGAGAAGGCGACCACCGGTGTGGAACCGGCCATCGAGGCCCCATCGCCGGACATGGCACCGGGCTTCGAGCCGCAGAACAGCACGTCGACGTCGTCTTTCCAGACGGTCCACGGCTTGGCCGGCTCGCCGTCGCCCGAAAGCGTTGCCACGCACATCTCGCCGTCCGCCAGCCAAGCCTCGGCCAGTGCCGTCGGATCGAGCTGGCCATTGGCACAGCCTTTCGCTGTGGCTACCCGCACGATGCTGGCCCCTGCCGCGGCGGCTTCTCGTGCGATGCCCAACCCTGCCGGGCCGAATCCCTCGATCGCGATGCGCTTGCCGTCGAGACCGCCGAGCAGGCTGGCTGCTGCCGCAGCAGCCCCGACCCCGATGAGCTCGTGGTTGAACGAGATGCCGTCGCGATCGTCATTGCCGATGAGGTTGCGCTGGTCGTGGGCCAGCACGGGTGCAAGCAACTCGGCGTCGAGCCGCAGGCCCGGACTGGTCGATAGCCGGCCGCTGCGCAAGTCGTCGGCCAGTTCGCCCGCCAGCGCTTCGACAGCCCCGGCGGCATCGGAGGGGTCGGACTTCAGGCCGATGCTGGCGCCGCTGCGCTGCTGCTCCAGCGTGGCGAAGACGTAGGTCAGATGCCGCACCAGCATCGTCGCGTTGCCGGGGATGAGGCGGCTGCCGAGGCGGGCCTCCCCGACGTAGTGCTGGGCGCCTGGCAGGTCGAAGATGACGAAGCCGGGTGTCGATTCGAGCTGGCGGGTCTCCACGGACCAAGTCTGCCATCGGCCGCCCGGCACGCCCCGGGCATGGCGGCAGGCCCACGTCCGGTGAGGTCGGCGCCGTGCCTAGCCTTGACGGCGGTGCGACGAGTGGCAATCGGTCTGTGTGCAGTGCTGCTGGCTGCAGCCTGTGGCGGAGACGATCCATCAGAAACCGTTGCGACCACTGCTGGTTCTGCAACGACGGCACTGAGCGATGGTTCTCCCAACCGGACGCAAGTTTCCGGTACTGCGCTGCCGCGGTTCGAGCAGCTAGAAGACGACCCGGCCGTCGGTCGCACACCACCGGTCGTCGTCGGCACAGACCTGCTCACGGGCGAAGTGGTGCGCATCACCCCCCAAGGACGTCCGATCGTCATCGCGTTCTACGCCCACTGGTGCCCGCACTGCCAGGCCGAGGTGGCCGATCTCACGGAGTGGCTGGAATCCAACGAGCTGCCCGCGGGCGTGGACTTCTACGCGGTCTCGGTGCTCGAAGACCCCACCCGCGGCAACCATCCACCCGAGAAGTGGCTGCGCGACGAAGGCTGGCAGCACCCCGTCATCGCCGACACTCCGGCGCTGTCCGTCGTCGATGCATTCGGCCTGCAGTCGGTGCCCTACATCGTCGCCGTCAATGCCGAGAACGAGGTGGTCTTGCGGTACGCCGGCAGTGTTGGGCCCGCCGACCTCGCGGCATTCTTCGAGTCGCTGCTCGGACCACCCTGATAGGGAGTTCGCACTGCGACGCGAAACAGCTCGATTCGGCCGCGACCGGCTGCTTCGCCCGGTGGTCAGGCTGCACCCGCTGGGTTTTCTGCGTGGCCTGCTGGGCCCTGATGTCACCGGTGCCCGTCAGAGTCTCACTGCGCTTGCGGTCAGCAGCCTGACCGCCACCGCTGCAGGCGTCCTGCTTGCGGCGGTCACCGGCACGCTCGAGCGCTTGCCGGGCCTGCTCGTGCTCGTTCCCGCTGCGATCGGCATGCGCGGCGACATCTTCGGCGCGCTGGGCAGCCGCCTCGCCACCACCATTCACGCGGGGACCTTCAGAGCCACAGCCCGCAGCGACACGATCGTGGGCCAGAACGTGATCGCCGCAGCCGTGCTCACGCTGGTGACCGCCGTGGCGCTCGGCGTCATGGCCAAGGTGATGGCGCCGGTCTTCGGCCTGTCCGACATCATCGGCATCACCGATCTCATCGTGGTGTCGGTCGTCGGCGCTCAGTTGGCCTCGATCGTGGTGCTCGTGGTCACACTCGGTCTCGCGGCCAGCTCCACCCGCCGGGGCTGGGACCTCGACAACGTCAGCGCGCCGCTCATCTCCGCGGTCGGCGATGTGGTCACGCTGCCGGCGTTGTTCCTGGCCACCTATCTCGTGGGGATCACCGCCCTCACGCCGATCCTCGCAGCCGCCAGCGTCGCCGCAGCTGCCGCGGCCATGTTCTGGGCATGGCGGTCAGGGCTCGATCAGCTCTGGCAGATCCTGCGTGAGTCGATGCCTGTGCTGTGCGTGGGCGGCTTCGTGCTCATCGTGGCCGGCGTCGTGATCGAGCACCGTCTCGAGGACCTGGCCGACAAGCGTGCCGTGCTCATATTGGTGCCGGCATGTCTCGCGGCCGCGGGCGCCATCGGCGGCATCTTGTCGAGCCGGCTGTCGACCAAGCTGCATCTGGGCGTCATCGAGCCGCGTGCTCTGCCGCAGCGAGGCGCACGCCTCGACATCCTGTTCGCCTTCAGCTTGACCGTGCCCGTGTTCGTGCTGAACGGGCTGCTCGCAAGCGCCTTCGGCACATTGTTCTCACTGTCCACGCCGGGAACCGTCCGCCTTGTGGCCATCTCGCTGATCGGAGGCATGATCGCGACGGCGCTTGCCGGCTTCATCGCCTACTACGGCACCGTGGTCGCGACCCGCGTCGGCGTCGACCCCGATACCTACGGCATCCCGCTCGTGAACAGCACCGTCGACCTTGCCGGTGCCGCGGCGCTCGTGCTGGCCGTCAGCTGGGTGGGTTTGTCGTGAATTCCTTCCTCGCCCCCGCGCCGCTGTGCCTACGCTTGGCACGGCGACGCATCCAGGTCCCCGAGCCGATTGGAGCCCGTCGCGTCGCTCGCTGACGATTTGCAATGCGATCAGATCCTGAAGACAAGCCTCGAAATCTGAAATCCATGCTCTCCGAGGCCAAGGACGCCTCTGAGCTCATGGTCGATCTGGCCTACGCCGCGCTCTATTTCGACGACGAGGGCATGGCCGATGCCGTCCTGGGTCTCGAGGAGGACATGTCGGCCCTGGTGCACGAGATGCGATCGCTCGCCATGCTGGCCGTGCGGCATCCTCGCGAGGTCGACGGCATGAGCTCGGTGCTGCAGGTGGTGTCGTCTATCGAGCAGATCGCCAATGCTGCGGTGGACATCTGCAAGATCGTGCTGCACCACTTGGGCATTCCCCGAGCGCTCATCGTGGACTTGGCACAGGCGGCCGAGGTCTCGCACCGGCTGGTCGTCGCGGAAGGCAGTCACCTTGCAAACCGGCCGCTGCGTGACATGGAGCTGCCCGTGGCGGTCGGCATGCGCGTGGTCGCCATCCAGCGGGGCCGCCACTGGCTGACCGACGTCGGCGGCGACAGCATCGTGGAGCCGGGCGACGTGCTGTTCATGCGCGGCGATCCCGCAGGCATCGTGCGGCTGCGGGAACTGGCGGCCATGGAGCGCTGGAACCCGCCCGAGCCCGACGAGGCGCAGGCGCCGAGCGACCTCGACCGAGCGGTGGACACGCTGGTCGAGATGAAGAACCTGTCGGAGGCAGCCATCGGGCTGGCCTATTCGGCGCTCGTGCTGCATGACCTGTCGCTGGCCCGAGAAGTGCGGTCGATGCAGGAGCGACTCGACGGCATGAAGGTGTCCATGCAGACGTGGGTGCTGCGCGCTGCCGCGGAGGGGGCCGATGGCGCAGAGGCTGATCCTGCGGCGCTTCGCGGTCTGCTGCACGTCGCCGAGGCCGCGGAGGACATCGGCGACCAGGCCCGCAACATCACTTCGCTCGTCCTCGAGGATGAGGACATCCACCCGGTGCTGGCGCTCGCACTCGGCGACACCGACGACATCGTCGTGCAGGTGCCGGTGGCACCGGGTTCGGAGGCCGACGACTCAACCCTCGGGTCGCTGGGGCTGGCAGTGGACCCCGGCTATCACGTGCTGGCGATCCGCCGGGCCGCCAGCTACATCTACAACCCCCCGCGCACGGTGCGACTGTGGGTCGGCGACGAGCTGCTCGCTTCGGGTCCCGAAGAAGGCCGCGACCGGCTCGCGGCGATCTGCGGCTACTCGATGGAGATCGACGAGGAAACCGGACACGTCGAGCTGACACCGGTCGCTTGACCACCGAGACTGTGATCGGAGTCACCGGACGGTCGGCCAGCACAGTGTTGACCCCGGTAGCTTGACCGCCGATGTCGCTGGACACGGGACTGTCGATTCTCGCGGTGCACGCTCACCCCGACGACGAAGCATCAAAGGGGGCGGGCACCGTCCGCCGGTATGCCGATGAAGGAATCCGCACCACGCTCGTGTGCTGCACCGGCGGCGAGGAGGGCGACATCCTGAACCCGGCAATGGACCGGCCCGAGGTGAAGGAGAACCTCCCCGAAGTCCGGCGTGCCGAGCTGGACGCGTCTGCCGTCGAGATCGGCTACGACGAAGTCATCATGCTGGGCTATCGCGACTCAGGCATGCCCGACACCGAAGCCAACGCCCACCCTGACGCCTTCGCCAACGCCGACCTCGACGAAGCAGTCGCCCGACTGGTGACTGTGATCCGCCGGGTGCGCCCGCAGGTCATCCTGACCTACCCGCTGGTGCAGTCGCGCTACCCGCACCCCGATCACCTGCAGGTCACGGCCATCTGCATTCCCGCTTTCGCCCACGCCGGTGAACCGGCCTGGCGCCCGGAGTGCGGCCCCGCGTTCACGCCGATGAAGATGTACGCACCTGTGTGGTCGCACAAGCGAATGAGGCTGATTCACCAGGCCTTCTTGGATCTCGGCCTTGAGTCGCCGTTCGACGAGAAGTGGCTGGGGCGACCCAGCCGGGACGACCGCATCACTGCGGTCATCGAGGTGAACAACGCAGTGCGACGCAAGGCGCTGCTGGCCCACGCCACCCAGGTCGATCCCGATTCGCCCTTCTGGTTCGGACTGCCCGACGACGTCGCCGACTCGATCCATCCGTTCGAGGAGTACATGCTGCTGGAATCGCGCATCACGACCGAACCGATGGAGCACGACCTCTTCGCTGGGTTGCGTCCATGAGCTTCCTCGACGACGAGTTCCTGGCGGAGTGGGCAGACACCGGCCATGAGCCGCTGGGAAGCGTGTCGGGCACCGTCGTGATGAAGACTGCCGGCGGTCCCGACGGCAAGGTCGCCGTCAGCCTGATCTTCGAGTCCGGCGTGCTGACGGCTGCGTCTGCAGGCACGACCCGAGGTGCTGATCTGACCCTGGAGGCGCCGTGGCAGCTCGCTGCCGACGTGGTCCGCGGCAATGCCGATCCTGCCCGGCACTACATGGCCGGCGATCTCAAGGTCTCCGGCGACATGGCGCTCTGGCTGGAGCTGCTGCCGGCCTGGCGCGCCGCGGGCTCGCTGGGCTCGCCGAGCTGATCGGTGATGGGCTGAACAGCGCTCGACGGAACACTGTCGGGCTGGATCAACCCGTGCCGGATCGCTGCAGCTGACGCAGCGCCCGATAGCCGATCAGCTTGATGCCGCTGCGCTGGATGTGGGTGCGCAGCTCGGCATTGTCACGCAGGTGCAGCAGGTCCTCGACTCGTGATCCCCATTCGGCGGTCAGCGATCTGAGCTCGGGCAGATCGGCAGCGGGCTGGAGCTGCAGCTCGGTCAGTCCCGGTTCGAGCGAGTCCAGCAGCGCTTCGATGCGCCGGTACCGACCCATCATCCCGGGTGCGATGCGCAACACCCGATCCGGGGTCACGACGCTCTCGGAGGCGACCAGGTCCTCAGCGGGGAAGCCCAGCTGGCGCCGGGCCTCGCTGGAGATCAGACGCATGGGCAGCTGGAACTCCACCGCCAGCTCCAGGTACACGTCGAAGAACTCGGGGCGCACGCTGAGCACGTCGAGGTGACTGTCGAGGTGCGTGACGTCGAAGCCCCACAGGATCGCCCGCTCGATCTGTGCCCGGCATTCCCGCCGGACCTCGTCGAGATCGGCGTGGTCCCACACATCGCTCACCGTGCTGGGCATCCCGCCGTTGCCGTCGAGCAGCGACGGGCCGTAGGTGATCGGCCCCCACCGGTACAGCTCGAACTCGGCGTTCAGCGTGAGCGCGACTCCGATGTCCTCGCCCCGGAACCTCGCTGCTGCCTCGCGCGACCACGGGCACGGCACGAGCAGCGTTCCGGTGGTCGCCAAGCCGTCTCGCAGGGCGGCGTAGACGCCTTCGTTCATCGCGTGGCACCCGCCGAGTCCGGCCGCGCTGATGATCAGCAGTCTGTCGTCGGGGCCGTATCCGAGCCGCTGGCACAGCGGTGCCACACCGACACGCTAACTGCCGTCTTCGAGTAGCCGGTTCGGGCCGCCGCAGTCGGCCCAGATCCCCCTGCCGGCGGCGCGGGCATCGGCTTGGGCCTCGTCGAGCACGGCCCGGTGCTCCGTGTTCGGCTCGAAGTGCATGGTGCCGGCGTAGCCGTCGAGCACGAGGTAGCGATTCACGAACAGGCCGTCGGAGGCGCGGTACACGTAGGCCAGCACCCGGTCGTAGCGGTCGTACAGCTCGTCGTCTCGCTGGAGGAACACCTCGGTGCCGGGCGGCAGCAGTTCCGCCGTTCGCCGGGTGGCTGCATCGCCCCCGCATTCGGCCGGCAGGTAACCGCCGGTCTTCTCGGGCGTGTCGATGCCGAGAAATCTCACGGTGGCTCGTCGCCCGTCGAGGTCCACGTCCATCGTGTCGCCGTCGATGACGGCCAGCACCACGGCGTTCGGCTCCAGCGCTCCATGGGGGGCAGTGGTACCGGGGCCGCCCTCAGTCTCAGAGGATGCCGACGGAGCGCTCTGGGCAGCCGGGGCCGTCTCGCCGCCGCTCAGGTACTGCCAACCGGCGAACGCACCTACGCATGTGGCCGCTATCGCGGCGATTTGGATCGCTCTGCGACCGCCGGCCGAGCGACCGGCACTCGGGCGGCGGCCAGCCTCGACGGGTGCTCGTCCGACCGGGCCGGATCCCGAGAACGGCCTGCCGTCGGTCAGAGCCGCTCGATGACGGTGCCGGTGCCCAGCCCGCCGCCACAGCACATCGTGACGAGCGCCGTGTTCTTGTCGGCCCGGTGCAGCTCGTGCACCGCCTTGGTCAGCAGGATCGCGCCGGTTCCGCCCAGCGGGTGGCCCAGCGCGATGGCGCCGCCATTGGGGTTCACCCCGTCCATGTCAGGGTTCACCTCACGCTGCCAGGCCAGCACCACCGACGCGAACGCCTCGTTGATCTCGACGATGTCGATGTCGGACATCGCCATGCCGTTGCGCTCGAGCAGGTAGTTCGTGGCCTCGATGGGACCGGTCAGCATCAGCACCGGGTCGCTGCCGACCAGGCAGGTGTCGACGATGCGGGCCAGCGGGCTCAGACCCAGCTCGGCGGCACGACCGGCACGCATGAGCAGCACCGCGCCCGAGCCGTCGCTGATCTGCGACGAGCTGCCAGCGGTGTGCACGCCGCCGTCCATCACCGGCGACAGCCCGGCGAGCCCTTCGGCCGTCGTGGGTCGGATGCCGCCGTCGCGCACGACATGGCGGAACTCGTCGGTGGGCTTGCCGTCGTCGTCCAGAATCGGGGCGTCGATCTCGACGATCTGGGTCGCGAAGCGGTCTTCTTCCCACGCCCGGGCGGCATTGTTCTGGCTGCGCAGGCCGTAGGCGTCGCACTCTTCGCGGCTGATGCCCCACTGCTTGGCCATCAGCTCGGCGCCTTGGAACTGCGTCGTGTACTCGTAGTGCTCCTTGTAGCGCGACGTCGCTGTGCGCTGGCCCTTCTTGTAGCTGGAGCCCATCGGGTTGCGCGTCATGGACTCGACGCCGCATCCGATGGCCGAATCGACCACCCCGCTGCGCACCAGGCCGTATGCCAGCGTGGTGGCCTGCTGGCTCGAGCCGCACTGCGCGTCGACGGTGGTGGCTGCGACCGACAGGGGATAGCCCGCGCCGAGCCATGCGGTGCGAGCGATATTGGCCGTCTGCTCGCCTGCTTGGCTGACGCAGCCGCCCACGATCTGGCCGATGCTGGCCGGGTCGACCTGCGTGCGCTCCATCAGCGAGGTGAGCACATCGCTCAGCAAGTCGGACGGATGGATACCGCTCAGGTCGCCGCCGCGCCGGCCGACAGGAGATCGGACGGCGTCGACAATGACAATGTCGTCGGGGTGGTGGTTCACGGATGCGCTGCTCATGGCCGGCACTGTACTTGCGGCCGGCATCAGGCGGCGTGGAGACCGATCTCGGGCGGGCGCGCCGTGGCGGCCAGCGCAGCCCGTGCCCGAGCGACGCCCCGCAGGCCCTCCTGGCGGGTGGCCCGGTTCAGCCGGTGGGGCATCCGGCTGGTCGACACCAGCCGGAGCTGAGGTGGGAGATCAAGCTGTTCTGCCATGTGCACAGTGTGATGAGGGGGTGTGACACGAAAGACGGCAAGGTCGCTGTGGCGGCACCCAAACCCGGCTGTGCCGCCTCACTAGCCTGCGCGCCGTGACCTCCCAACGAAACAACTGGCGCTACGGCATCACTGTTCCCTTTGATGATCCCCTGCATGCCCAGGCCGACCTCTACCGCGAATTCGCCGACCTCGGCTACACGGAGTTCTGGAGCTCCGAGGCGGACGGGACCGACGGATTCACCCCGCTCGTGCTGGCGAGCCAATGGGTGCCTGATGTGCGACTGGGCATCGCCATCATCCCGGTCTTCACCAGGGGCCCCGCACTTCTGGCCCAGCAAACGGCCGCCATCTGCGAGGCTGCGCCCGGACGCTTCGCCATGGGCATCGGGGCCTCGTCCAACGTCATCGTCGAGCGCTGGAACGGCATCGGCTTCGACGAGCCCTTCAAGCGGACACGCGACACTGCCCGATTCCTGCGCCAAGCCCTCACCGGCGAGCGCATCAGCGAGACCTACGACACGTTCGACATTCAGGGCTTTCGCCTGGGCCGCCCGCCCGAAATCCAGCCTCCGATCCTGCTGGCGGCCCTGCGGCCCGGCATGCTGCGGCTCGCCGGCAGCGAGGGCGACGGTGCCATCATCAATTGGCTCTCGGCCGACGACGTGTCGACTGTGCGTCCCTACGTCGACGAGGGCGGCGCCGGCAAGGAAGTGGTGGCCCGCATCTTCGTGTGCCCCAATCCCGACGCCGACACGGTCCGAGCCGGCTTCAAGCGGGCCGTCGCCGCCTATCTCAACGTCCCGGTGTACGCCGAATTCCACCGCTGGCTCGGACGCGGCGAATTGCTCGCCGCCATGTGGGAACGCTGGGCCGACGGCGATCGCCGCGGAGCGCTCGAGGTCATCGACGACGATCTGGTCGACGAACTGCTGGTGCACGGCCCGCCGGAGGCGTGCCGGGAGCACATCGACCGCTACCACGCAAACGGTGTCGACGTGTCGGCCATCTCGATCATGCCGTTCGGCGGCATCGATCCCGTCCAGGCGGCCCGCGACCTGTCACCGGCCGCTCGCGCCTAGCCGGCTGGAACGACCAGCAGGCGGGGCGCGTAACCTCCCGTGGACCGGCTAGCGCCAGCATCTACAGGAGCGAACATGGACCTCGAGACGATCATCTACGAAGTGCGCGACGGGGTGGCGCACGTACGGTTCAACCGACCGGAGGGCGCCAACGCCGTCAATCCGCAGTTCTCACGCGAGCTGCGGGCAGTGATGCTGGAGATCGAGTTCGATGATGCGGTCAAGGCGGCGTCGGTCACCGCCGAAGGCCGGGTGTTCTCGGCAGGCGGCGACCTCAAGGAATTCCACGCCGCAGGCGACGGCCTGCCGCAGCTCGCATCGGACATGGTCATCGACCTCCATGCAGCAATCAACAAGATGAACCGCACACCGAAGCCGTTCGTTGCCGGCGTGGGCGGCAGCGTGGGCGGGGCCGGCATGTCGCTGGCAGCTTCATTCGATCTCGTGGTCGCGGGCGAGTCGGCGAAGTTCACCATGGCCTATACCCGCGCCGGCGTGACGCCCGATGGCACATCGTCCTACTTCCTGGCCCGCCACATCGGGCTTCGGCGGATGCTCGACCTGACCCTCACCAACCGCGTGCTGTCGGCGGAGGAGGCCGAGCAGTGGGGCTTGGTCAACCGGGTGGTTCCCGACGACGAGGTCGATTCGGCCACCGCCGAGTTGGCCCAGGCGCTGGCCGACGGCCCGGCGTGGGCGCTGGGCCACGCCAAGCGGGTGATCTACAACGGCATCGACTCCCCGCTCGAGCAGGCGGGCGAGTTCGAAGGCAAGACGATCACCGACGCCATGCTGACCCACGACGGCCGCGAGGGCATCGCCGCATTCGTGGAGCGCCGCGCGCCGAACTTCACCGGAAACTGACGCGCCGCTCGGTGCGAGGGGCTGCAGCCCAGTCCTCACGGGGAACTTCGCCGAGGCGCTCGGCGCCGTTGCGAGCGTCCTAGCGTCGAACGCTTGCGCGCACTAGACAAGGTGTGAGCGGCACCGACCGTGTCGCCGTTTGTGCATGAGGAGCACGAACCATGCCTCCCCAGGAGATCACCCCGGAGCCCTTTCCGTGGCTGGACACCAGCCGGTATTCCTTCTCCCAGGGCATCGAGGCCGGCGGGGCGGCGTGGCTGGCGGGCCAGACCGCAGGCGCGTACGACGCCGAATCGGGCCGAGTCACGGTGCGCGGCGACGGTGCCGAGCAGGCCAGCGTGTGCTGGGCCAAGGTCGAGGCAGTGCTCGACGCCGCCGGGCGCGACATCAGCGAATGCTCCGAAGTAACCGAATACGTCACCGTCGCAGGCGCACCTGAGCGAGACGCCATCGCGGGCGAACGTCCGCATGGCTTGGGCTCCGCTGTCGGTGGGGTCCGGCCCTCGACGTTCGTCGTCGAATCGCTCGTGCGGCCCGAGGCGCTGGTGGAAGTAGAGGTCGTGGCCGGCCAGGTCGACGGACTGGTGCACGTGCCTCAGGTGCTGCCCGTCGACGACGATGGCAACGCGGTGCTGCCGGGCGACTTCGTCGGCCAGTGCGAGTGGGCGCTCGAAGAAGCCGGCCGCCGCCTCGAAGCTCACGGCATGGATCTGTCCAACGTCGTGCGGATCGTGCAGCAGACCACCGCGGCCACCCGCCGCCAGTACAACGAGACTGCGGAGGCACGCCGGCGGCTGCTCGCACCGCAGTTCCCTTCGTCGACGGGGTTGCTGATGCCCGAGCTGCCTCATCCCGAAGCCCTCGTGGCGCTCGATGTGTGGGCGTCGGCGCATCCCAAGACAGTCGTGCCGTACCTGGCTGAGGCCTACTCGTCGCTCACCTTCAGCCCAGCGGTAGAGGCCGGCGGGCTGCTGTTCATTTCCGGCACGACAGCGTTCAATCTCGGCACTGGCGAGACCGTCGCCGAGGGCGACATCGGCGGGCAGGCCGAATTCGTCTACGGCGAGATCGCCGCCATCTGCGAGATGGCCGGCACCTCCATCGACAACCTCGTCAAGACCGTCGAGTACGTGACGCCCGACGGCGTCGGCGACTACCGGGCCGTCGGAGAGGTGCGCCAGCGGGTGATGGGCCGACCGTTCCCCGCCTCCACTGGTGTCGTGGTGTCGGGGCTGCTCAGTCGCCGCTGGCTGATCGAGGTGGAAGCCGTCGCCTTGATGCCCTGAGAGGCAGAGCCGGGCGTTGCCGGGGCCCGAGCGGCCCGTGAGCCCGTATCTCATCGAGACTGGGAACAAGAGCCGGGAACATGACGCAGCTGCTGACCCCTGAAGTGCGCGCCGCGCTCGGCACGACGGTGATGTACGTGGCGCCCGAACCGCTCGGCCGGGCGTCCATTCGCTATTTCGCCCTGGCCATCGGTGCCGATCCGGGGCGTTGGCGGGACGAGGCGCCGCCGACGCTTATCTGCGAGACAGCGCAGCTCACCGGCCGCGCAGTGCCAGATGGGAATGCGTACCTCGGGCACGCTTGGGAACTTCCGCTGCCGGTGCGATGCGCCATGTTCCGGGGAGGCAACGACTACCGGTTCGATCAGCCTGCCCGGTTCGACCACGTCATCTCCACGACGTGGACCCTGACCGATGCAACCGAGCGGCTCGATCGGGAGGGCCATCCGCTCCTGTTCGTCACTGCCGAGGCGGCGTATTCCGCCGACGGCGATCCGCTCGCGACGAATGCCGAGACGATGATCTTCCGCCCGCTCGAGGCCGCTCAGCCCGAGAGCGATCCGCCTGATGAGGAAGCAGAGGCGGACGCGGCCCAAGGCTCCACGGCAGGGGCCGTGCCGACGACGCCAACCCCCGAGGCGGACGACCCAGCGACCGTCGGTGCTGCCGAGTATCTCGGTGCCCCTGCTGGCCCTGAACCGCTGCCGCGGGCTCGGCTGAGCCCGGGCCGTTCGCTCCGGCCGCTGCACCGGCGGATCGCCTTGGCAGACATGGTCGCGTACGGAGCCGCCACTTGGGACTGGCATCGCCTGCACTACGACGAGGCTCACGCCCGCCGGCTGGGCGCTCCGGCACCGCTGGTCGACGGCCAGATGCTCGGCGCCTTGCTGGCGGAATGCGTCTTGCGCGCCGCCGGCCCTAGCGCCCGGCTGGTCCGGCTCGCGTACCGGAATCGCTCGCCGGTGCACGCTGGTGAGACCGTGACCTGCTCCGGCACGATCGCGACATCCGACGATGCCGGGTTCAGCGTCGACCTGTCAGTCTCGGTCGGCGACCGGCTCGTCGTCGCCCCGGCGTTCGCCCAGCTCGACTGGACCGCCGGCTAGCCGCGCGAGCCCATAGGCACAGATCCCGAAGCCGCCTCCGCCGCGGCATGCGCCCGGCACCCAATAGGCCCTGCTGCCGCCGGCCTCCTAGCATCGGGCGCCGAATCAAGGAGATGCAGCGTGGATTTCTCCATGAGCGACGAGCAGGCGCTGATCGTCGAGACGGTTCGACGCTTCGTCGAGAGCGAGATCATCCCCCTGGAGGCCGACCTCGACCCTGATGCCGGCGAGCTGGAACCCACCGACGCTGCCCGGCTCACGCAGATGACTCGCGACATGGGCTTCTACGGTCTCGACATCCCGGCGGAGTACGGGGGACCAGGCCTCGACACCACTACCCGGGCGCTCATGGCCATCGAGATGTCCAAGCACCGCGCCGGGCTCTACAACCCGTGCTACGGCGTGTTCGGCGGGGCCGGGCTGGCACAGCTCTACGAGGCCACCGACGAGCAGAAGGAGCGCTGGCTCTACCCGACATTGCGGGGCGAGAAGACGGGCTGTTTCGCCTTGACGGAGCCATCGGGCGGTTCGGACCCGGGGCGGGCCATCCGCACCCGCGGCTACAAGGACGGCGACGAGTGGGTGCTGAACGGCTCGAAGCTGTTCATCTCCGGTGCCGACAAAGCCGACTATGCCTTGCTGTTCGCCCGCACGTCCGACGACCCCAGTCGAAACGGCGTCACGGCCTTCATCGTCGACACCGACACGCCCGGGTTCAACGTGCGCCGCGTGGTGCACACGCTTCGCGCCACCCGCTATGCCACCGAGCTGGAGTTCACCGACATGCGGGTGCCCGAGAGCCACGTGCTCGGCGAGGTCAACGGGGGATTCGGCATCGCCAACGACCGGCTGAGCCGCCAGCGCATCCCGTACGCGGCAGGCTGCCTGGGGCCGGCGATCATGGCGCAGGAGATGGCGATCGAGTGGGCTCGCAGCCGCGAGACGTTCGGCTCGGTGCTGGCTGAGAAGCAGGCAGTGCAGTGGATGATCGTCGACAACGAGATCGACATCCGCCACGGCCGCTGGTGCGTGCTGGAGGCAGCTCAGAAGGCCGACCGCGGCGAGCGGTTCCGCACCGAGGCCGCGATGGCCAAGCTGGTGGCGTCGGAGGCGGCCGGGCGGGTGGTGGACCGCTGCATCCAGATCCATGGCGGCATCGGCGTCACCAAAGACCTGCCGCTCGAGCGCTGGTACCGGGAGCTGCGGATACGCCGGATCGGCGAGGGTCCCAGCGAGGTGCAGCGGCTGATCATGGCCCGCGACATCCTCGGCGGGAGCTTCAAATGAACGAATCCCACACGGGGCAGGGCGCGGCATCCCGGCCGCTGCCGCTCGACGGTGTGGTGGTACTCGACCTCGGCCAGATCTACCAGGGGCCCTATGCCGGGCTGCTGCTGGCGTACTCGGGAGCCCGCGTCATCAAGGTGGAGCATCCCCGCGGCGAGGCGCTGCGGGGGCACAGCCATGGGCTGCCGTACGCCATGCTCAACTCGTCGAAAGAGACGGTGTCGTTGGACCTCAAATCGCCCCGCGGCCGGGAGCTGTTCATCGAGCTGGCCAACGGTGCCGATGCGGTGCTGTGCAACTTCGCTCCCGGCGTGCCCGAGCGGCTGGGCATCGACGCCGAGACGCTGTGGCAGACGAATCCCAAGCTGGTATTCGCGCAGGCCAGCGGTTATGGCCTCGACGGTCCGGACGCTCAGCGGACCGCCATGGACGTCACCGTGCAGGCACACATGGGCGTCATGAGCATCAACGGCTTCGCCGACCGCCCGCCGGTGAAGTCCGGGGCGACCTTCATCGACTTCCTCGGCGGCACCCACCTGTACGGCGCCGTGGTGACAGCGCTGTTCGAAGCGCAGCGGACCGGCGGCGGTCGCCTGGTGTCGACGTCGATGGCGGAGGCCACCTACTACACGCTCACCACGTCGCTGCAGGCATGGCAGCTGCACGGCGTGACTGGACGCATGGGCAATCGCAACGCGGCCATGAGCGTCTCGCCGTCCAATGTGTACCCGTGCAGCGACGGGCATATTGCGTTGATCGCGGCCATGAACTCGCACTGGCGGGCGGTGCTGGAGGTGATCGGCCGCGCCGACGTGCTGAGTGACGAGCGCCTGCGCAGCAATGCGGGCCGCTGCGAGCACATGGACGAAGTGGACGATCTGGTCTCAGGCTGGACGTCACAGCAGACCCGGGCAGAAGCGGCGGCGGCGTTCGGGGCGGCGGGCGTGCCGGTGGCCGAGGTGCGCGAGGTCACCGACGTGGTGCATGACGAGCACATGATCGAACGCGGCTTCCTGCAATGGACCGAGTTGGACGGGCTCGGCGAGATACCACTGGCGCACAGCCCGCTGCACTGGCATGGCTCGGACCTGCGCGAGCTCGAGCCGTACCGACCCGTCGGCGCCGACAACGAAGCGATCTACGGTGAGTTCTGCGGCCTCGACGGCGACGACTTGGCTGCGTTGGCCGCCGAGCGAATCATCTGAACTGTCGAGGCTTCGGTGCCTCGATCTGGAGCTGTCAGGCGGGGGAGAGTCGCCCCACGCGTGCTGCTTGGTCGCGCTGCGGTTCGGGAAGCTCGCCGTGGTCGGCGAGGTGCAGCATCAGCAGCTCATCCCAGCGGCTGCGGTAGTTCGATGTGAACTCGCAGCGGAACTGTGTGGCCGCGGCACCCAGTTGCTCGATTTCTCGCCGCAGCGCGGACTGCATGCCGAACGGCTCACGGGCGCCGGCGTAACCGACCGACAGTACGGTGCCGCCCGAATCGGCGACGTGGTAGACGCCGAGTTGTGACGGCAATGCGTCGATCGCGGTGTCGTCCAGCCGTCGCCACGGCTTGTCGAGACGGATTCCCATGCCTGCGGCTCGTGTGATGGCCCGCTGAGGGGTCGCTAGGCCGCAGCCGCCGGCACGTACGCGGCGGTTCCCATCAGGTCTTCGAAGTTCAGCCGGAAGAACCGCTCCTGCACGTCGGCAGGCAGGTGCTCGACCTCACGGTCGAAGCGGCGCAGCGGGTTGCGGCCGCCTTCGACGTGGGGATAATCGGAGCTGAACATGCAGATCTCCGGTGCCGTGTTCTCGATGATCCAGCCGGTCGGCTCGGTGGGGTAGGGGGTGACCCGGACTTGGCGGCGCACGTACTCCGAGGGGCGCAGGCTGAGCTTGCCCAGCCGCCGCTCGTGGCGCTCGAAGGCGTCGAAGGCTGCCTCGAGCTGGCGCAGAAATCCGGGCACCCACACGGCGCCCAGCTCGATCACGCCGATCTTCAGTTCGGGGAATCGCTCGAGCACGCCGTCGAAGATCAGCATCGACAGCGCCTGCAGCGGCGCGGCAGAGATCGCCATGTACGAGACCGAGCGGAAATTCTCGCCGCCGCCGTGAAAATCGGGCTCGGGCGGCAGGCCGTTATTGCGATGCTGCGGCGGCATCACCAAGTCCGGCGTGGCCACGTGCATGACGATGGGGATGCCGGCCTCTTGGGCGGCTGCCCACACGGGATCGAAGCCGATGTGGCTCTGGGCGTGGTACTTCGGCATGCGGTTGGGGATGAGCAGCGCCGCCGCTCCGTCGTCGATGGCCTGACGGGCGTGGGGTCCGGCTCGTTCGATGTCCTGCTGCGGTACCGAGCACACCGGCAGCAAGCGCGGATCTCCGGAGCAGAACGCGATTTGGGCACGGTTCGCTGCGGTTGAAGCCGCGTAGGTGAGCGCAGGCTCGGCTTCGTGCTCCATTGCCTCGATGAGCGTGTTGGGCATGGAGGGGAAGACGAGCTGGCTGGCAAACCCCAGGTCATCGAGTGCTTGGGAACGATCAGCGGGATCCCAAGCGCCGGGCGCGATGTAGTTCTTGCGCAGCATCACCTCGTCTGCGGCGCCGGCGCGGAACTCAAGGTCGGCCTGGCGAGCCCGAGCCTTCTCGATGTCAGCAAACACCGTGTCGTTGTCGCCGATGGAGAAGTGGTCGAGCGCGTACCGGATCACTTCGGGCGATGCGAACTCGTCCAGCCATTCGGGCGGCTCCATCGTGTGCGCGTCGGCGTCGTGAATGATCCTGTCCTCGACGTAGGCCATGGCGGTCCCCTTGATGTCCCTGCGGCGCATTCGACGATACCGCTCCCATCGCTGGCGCTTCCGGGCGCAAATCCGTGCCGATCGTGCGATGGCCGGCGGCTCGACTGTTGCTGCCGCCCGTGGGGAGGTGCGCTGTCAGTTCTTGTGGAGCTCGGGGTTGATGCCTTCCCAGCGGCCCGGGTCGGCGACCCGCATCTCGATGGCGCCGGTGACGCTGTTGCGGATGAGGAGCATGCCCGAGTGACCCGAGATGTCCCGGCCCTTCACGACGGAGCCGTCGGGCAGTGTGATCCGGCTGCCCGCAGTCACGTACAGCCCGGCTTCGACCGTGCAATTGTCGCCGAGCGCGATTCCGATGCCGGAGTTGGCGCCCAGCAGGCAGTGCTCGCCGATGGAAACTCGCTCCCGGCCGCCGCCCGACAGCATGCCCATGGTCGACGCGCTGCCGCCGAGGTCCGAATGCGCGCCGATGACCACGCCGGCAGAGATACGGCCTTCGACCATGGCAGGCCCGAGCGTGCCGGCGTTGAAGTTGACGAATCCCTCGTGCATGACCGTGGTGCCGTCGGCCAGGTGGGCGCCGAGCCGCACCCGATCGGCGTCGCCGATGCGCACGCCTGCCGGGATCACGTAGTCGACCATGCGCGGAATCTTGTCGACCGCCGTGACCGTGACGGGCTGGCTGCGCGCGGCTGCCGCAGTCCGCAGATCGTCGACTCGTTCGGGCAGCACCGGCCCCGCGCTGGTCCACGCGCAATTGGTCATCAGGCCGAACATGCCGTCGAGGTTGGCGTCGTGAGGCTTGATTTCCCGGCGGCTCAGCAGGTGCAGCCGCAGGTACGCATCTGCCAGGTCCGCCGGAGGCGCATCGAGATCGTCGATCGTGACGGTGAGTGTCTCGCCGACATTGACGCCGAGCTCGACCGCCAGGCACGAGCGGGCCGGCGGCGAGTCCTCTGTCGCTCCTTCCGGAAACCAGGCGTCCAGCTGCGTTCCTGTAGCGGCGTCGACATAGCTGTGCCCGACTGCACTGATGCTGCCCGAGTTGCTCATCTGCGCATCCTGCCACCACAACCCGCCAACCCGTCGCCGCAATTCATCGCAGCACCGGTTGACCGACTACCTACGCTGCGGCGCGTGCCGCCGTTGAACTGGACCGAGCTGCGATCCTCGTCGGACGACCATGTCTCGTACGGTCCGCCTGAGTCCGTCGGCGGCGGCTGGGTACTCCGTCGCCTGTATCAGGGACCCGAGGCGCCAACCCTCGCAATCGTGAGTTCGGACGGCACCGAGTGGCAGCCGCTGCGCCTGCCTGATGGCTTCCGCGTCGCCGACATTGCCTCAGATGCCGACGTTGGTGTTGATCTGTCCGGTAAGCGGTGGATTGCGTTCGGCCAGGACGTTTCGGACGGCGAGTCGGACCCGCGCGCAGTCGAAGGTCTCGTCGAACGGGTATGGCATTCCGACGACCGGGGCTTGAGTTGGACTGAGACCACCGTGAATGTGGCGCAACTCATCGACCCCTCAGTTCCGTATGTCACGCAGACCTGGCAATTGCTCGAGGCGATGTCGTGGGACGAGCAAGTCGTGGCGGTGGTGCAGTGCACTGCAGAGTTCGACATCGATGCGCTGCTCGCCGACCGAGGTATGTACCCCGCCGGAATGCATCTCGTGTGGGTGAAACCCTCAGACGAGCACATCACCCTTCAGTTCACGGAAGATCGACCGCCCGCAAGCGATCTCGAGCGAGAACATGAAGGCACCTGGGTCGAGCTCACGCCGTCATACCGGGATCTCGGCCTGTCAGACGAGCAACAGCAGTGCCTGCGGGAACGGAAGCAGAAGGTCCAGATGGTCTTCGTCGGAGATGGCGTCATCACTGAACCGCATGCTGAATTCGAAGTAACGGCGCACGACATCACTGGCGTGGCCGACCATGAGGGAATAGTGCTGGTTTGTGAGGGCGGCGCCACGACGCTGCTGCGGTCGAGGGACGGCCGGTCGTGGTCCGACACGGTCGTGGACGACGGCGCGGCGCGGGTACGCAGGGGCGGTTACCGGCGTAGTCGGCGGACCGTTCGAGGCGACGGGTCGATCTGGACGGCGACGAGCGTCGATGAGGGCGTTCGAATCGACTGCCTGAGTCCCCGTGATGGTCGCCAGACGTCGTGTCTGATCCGCGGGATGGGCGAGATCAGCAGCCTCTCTGCTGCCGCTCCCGGAGTCGCCGTGGCGGTCTCACCGGGCCGTGACGCCGCCGATTCCGACAGTGACGTGCCCGCTGGGCGCGTTACGAAGGGCGACTACGAACTCCGATTCAACGAGCCCTCCGGAGGCCTAACGCTGTGGGACGTTGCGAACGACATGCCGATTCATGTGTCTGATGCAGGCCAAGCTGCGCTTGATGAGCCGCCCGACGGTGTCCGCTGGGGCGTCGTCGACGGAACCTACGGGTTGGTGTTCAGTGACATCCATTCGGGTCAGGACTTGGTTGTCTTCACACGTGCCGATGTCGGCCACGTCTATGAGGAGCATCGTCGGCTGCACCACCTCGGCGAGTCAGACAACAATGGCCCGCGAGACATCCAGATCGGCTGGTCGCCCGACGGTGTCGAGTGGGACTGGCAGCTTGCTGCAACCGCATTCGGCTTTGATGCTGAGGCGGAGGCCGTCGTTGACTTGGCGGTTGGGAGCGACTTCGTGCTGGCCCGAGTTCATGACTTCGGCCCAGTCGCGGCTCCGGCACCGGTTCCTTCGGAGGCAACCGCAAGCGAGAACATCTTCGAATGGGTCGACCTGAGACAGCGCTGGTTCATCGCCCGAGTGCCGTGAGTCCCGTCGCCGAAATCCGCTTCGTGCGCGGACGAGGCGAGGCCTACATTCCGCCAGTGGCTACGAGTCGCAAGGTGCGTCGGCGGATCTTGAGCGGGCGAGCCGACGCGAGCGTCAGACAGGTTCGTCAGACTGTTCTTCGGCACGGATTGTGAGGGACAGCGTGCACAAGTACGAAGTCATCATCTACTGGAGCAATCTGGACGAGGCATTCGTCGCCGAGGTTCCCGAGCTTTCCGGCTGTGTAGCGCATGGCGACACGAAGATGGATGCCTTGCACAACGCCGAATCTGCGATCGACCTGTGGATCGAGACTGCCCGCGAGTTCGGAGACCCGGTGCCGGAGCCCAAGGGCGAGCGGCTGATGCTCGCCTAGAGCCGCCGCCGACTGGGCGAAGCTGGCGGGAGACCGCCGTCACCTAGTGTCGCTTATGTGGTCAGTCAGAGACGGCTGGGTGGGGTGATCCGATGGTTGGCGCTCGGCGGTGCCGCTTTCGCGATCGGCGCTCTAGCAGGTTGCGGTGGCATCGAGACTGATCGTGTCTCGACGGGTGGCGATCAGCCTGAGGAATCCGACGCCGTCGGAACTGAGCCTGTTCGTGAACCACAACGGGTTGTTGCCGTCGACGGGGAGCCCGCTTCTTCCGACATCATGGGCTCGACGACCGCTGACGCCGTGGCGGACACGTCGCCCGAGGAGTTGTCGACCGATCCGGTGCTCGAGTGGGCCGAGGTCGAGCTCGACCTTCCAAACGGCATCGCGCCTTATGCCACGAGCGACGGCAGGATCGTGGCGGCAGGGAGCTCGGCCGCGAGCGACTCGTTCCCGACGACCTCGCATCTGCTCGTCACCGGAGACGGCACAACCTGGACGCAGATGCCGCTGCCAGACGAGATGCTCTTGCTCGCGTCGAGCATCGACATGTCTGATGACCTCGTTGCGATCAGCGGGGTGCCCTATGCAGAGCCTCCCGCCGGAGGAGACGTTGCCGATATCGGCGCGCGGGTCTTCGTTTCCGGCAATCAGGGCGCGACATGGAGCCAGGCGGCGCTGGACATCGAGGCCGCCCGGCGAGACCTCGGCGTTGACGAGACAGTGGAGTTCAGCCTCACTTCGGTCTATGTGTCCGGCGACGACGTTGTGGCTGCGGTTCAGGGACACACTCGGCTGGACGTCGCGTCATTGCTTGTCGATGCCGGACGCTTGGAGGCCGACGCGCGCGTCGCTGGCTGGGCATCGGAAGGCGGCTCGGTGCGCGTCTGGCTGGACAACCGCGACGGCAGCGAGACTGAGCTGCGCTACTCCCACGATGACCTGGCACTCACGGACTCGCAGAAGGCGCTGCTTCGAGACGAGCGAGACGATCCCCTCCACGGCGGGCGGGTATTCCTGTTCAGCGGCGAAGGGGCAGAACTCTCATTCCGCGCGTCCTATCGCGGATGGGCGAGCACGGGCAGCGCAGTTGACGACGGCTTTCGCCTGATCCTGTTCACAGAAGAGGGCGACAGTCTGCTGATATCGCCCGACGGCGAGTCGTGGAGCGTCCATCCACTCGACCGCGACTCGTCCGCCGACGTGCTTCACCTCGACGCGTTCGCCCCCGACGGCACCCTGTGGACTGCCCGATTCTCGACCACTCTCGGCGGAGGGTTCGGCAGCTCGATTCACCGCCAGCAGGTCGGCGAGTCGGGTACACAGACTGCACACTTCCCAGTTATCGAGGCGTTGGGCGGTCTCGCCGTCGGGGACGCAGGCCTGGTGGTCGGGGGCTTCACAGCGCTCGACGGCTCAGATTCCGCAACCGGCCAGTCCATGCCCGACGGGCGCTTGAACAAGGACGGCTACGAGCTTCGCTTCAACGAACCCGAGGGTGGAATCACTCTGTGGGACCTGACTGCCGGTGAGACGGTATACGTCTTCAGTGCTGAGGCAGTCCAAGGCACCACGGAACCGCCTGGTGTTCGCACTGAGGGGTCCGGCGACTTCGCCATGCTGACGTTCGAGGATCCTGACACCGGCGAGGACCTCGTCTCGTTCTCGATGGTCGAACTGTTCGAAGTCATGGGTCCTCCGCCGCCGATGGCTGCAGGCGTTCCGGAGCAGTGGGTCGGTTGGTCTCGCGACGGCGTTCAGTGGGGCTGGGAGTCAGCCCAGGAAGCGTTCGGCCTTGGCGACATGGACGCCGTGGCCAGATTCGCCGTAGGAGAGGATTTCGCGATCGCAATGGTGTGGCTCATCCCACCACCTGAACTCTCCAGCGGCGCCGATGAGGCCGGCCGAATTCCCGAGACGCGCTGGTTTGTCGCACGCGTTCCATGAGCCGCTTCAGAAAAATCTGGCTGTTACATGTAACCACCGATGCCTAGGACGGAGACGTGGCGAAGCAGCAGGACGCTTCAGGGGTGGCGACCAGAGTCAGCAGGCATCGCAAGAAGCTGCGCGAGCAGGGTCTTCGACCGATCCAGATGTGGGTCATTGACACGCGGCACCCCGACTTCGCCGAGGAAGCCCGACGACAATCCGCAGCGGTAGCGGCAAGCGAACACGCTGCTGACGATCAAGCCTTTATCGACGCGATTTCTGCTCTCGACGTATGAAACGCGGCGATATCTGGACCGCCGCGGGCGGCGGCGGATATGCAGGCGAACCCAGACCGGTAGTGATTGTTCAAGACGACCGATTCGCGGCGACCGACTCGGTGACGGTGTGCTCGTTTACGACGGACTCGACGGCGGCACCACTCATCCGGCTGCCTGTCGAGCCTGACGGCGCCAACGGCCTCGATCAGCCCTCCAGCCTGATGGTCGACAAGGTCGCCGCAGTTCCGAGGTCCCGGCTCGGCCAACACATCGGTCGGCTCGGTGATGAGGACATGACACGGCTGGGCCGCGCTCTGGTCGTCTTCTTGGGATTGGCCTGACCAAGCGAGGCGATCCGCACCAGTCCGACAGGAAATGCGTCCGCTGCGAGGAGTTGCGCTGCGCCGGTAGTTTCGGGGCATGAAGACACCTGTGTGCGAGATGCTGGGCTGCGACGTCCCGATCGTGGCGTTCACCCATTGCCGGGACGTGGTGGCGGCGGTGACCAAGGCGGGCGGCTTCGGCGTGCTCGGGGCTGCGGGGCACACGCCCGAGCAGCTCGACATCGACATGGGCTGGATCCAGGACGAGGTGGGCGGCCGTCCCTTCGGCGTGGACATCATCGTGCCGGCCAAGTACGAGGGCAAGTCCGAGGGCGAGCTGTCGGTCAAGGACCTCAAGGCGATGATCCCGCCGGCGCACCGCGAGTTCCTCGACGACATGATGGAGCGCTACGACGTTCCGCCGCTGCCGGCCGACGACAAGCCCGGCGCGATCGCCGGCGACGCCGAGCCGCCCATGACCTACGCCCAGGCGGTGCCGCTGATGGACGTGGCGTTCTCGTACCCGATCCGGCTGGCGGTGAATGCGCTGGGCCCGCCGCCTCCTGACATGATCGAGCGCGCGCACGACAACGACGTGCTCGTGGGGGCGCTGGCCGGCAAGAAGGTGCACGCCGAGCGCCATGTCGCCGCAGGCGTCGACATCGTGATCGCGCAGGGCCACGAGGCCGGCGGCCACACCGGCGACATCGCCACCATGGTGCTGGTGCCCGAAGTGGTGGACGCCATCGCACCGGTGCCGGTGCTGGCCGCTGGGGGCATCGGCAACGGCCGCCAGGTGGCCGCCTCGCTGGCGCTCGGCGCCCAGGGTGTGTGGTGCGGGTCGGTCTGGCTCACCACCCAGGAGGCCGAGACGCACCCCGTCGTGAAGGAGAAGTTCCTGGCGGCCGGCTCATCAGACACGCTGCGGTCGCGCTCTCGCACCGGCAAGCCTGCCCGCCAGCTTCGTTCGGCCTGGACCGACGAGTGGGAGGGCGAGAACTCGCCGGGGACGCTCCCGATGCCGCTGCAGCCGATGCTGATCGGTGCCGCCAGCCGCCGCATCGACCGAGCGGCCATGAACCCCTCCAACAAGGGCGCAGTGGAGCTGGCCAACTACTTCGTCGGCCAGGTGGTCGGGCAGCTCAACGAGTCGATCTCGGCCACGCGGGTCGTCGAGGAGATGATCAGCGAGTATCTCGACGTCATGGAGCGCTTCGAGCATCTCAACGCGTGAGCGCTGCCGAGTTCGAGCCAACCGAGGTAGGGGGACAGACATGGAAACCATGACCGGACGCGTCGCGGTGGTGACCGGGGCGGCATCGGGCATCGGCAAGGCCTTGGCATTGGGCTTTGCCGGCGAGGGCGCCAACGTGGTGCTCGCCGACATCGAAGAGGAGCCGCTGCGTGCCGCCGAGGCCGAGGTAGCCGGCCACGGCGTCGAGGCGCTCGGCGTCATCACCGACGTCACCGATGCCGACTCGGTGGGTGCGCTGGCGCAGGCCACCATCGACCGCTTCGGCGCAGTGCACATGGTGTGCAATAACGCCGGCGTCGGCGGGGGAGGGCTCATCCGCAACCAGCAGCTCGTCGACTGGAAGTGGGTGGTGGACGTGTGCCTGTGGGGCGTGATCCACGGCGTCCATCACTTCCTGCCACACCTCATCGAGGCAGAGGAATCTCACATCATGAGCACCGCCTCGGTGGCAGGGCTGATGTCGGTGCCAGGGCTCGGCCCTTACAACGCCGCCAAGTACGGCGTGGTGGCCATCATGGAAACGCTGTACCTCGAGATGCAGCGCGACCGCAACGCCGATGTGGGCGTATCGGTGCTGTGCCCGGGCGTGGTGCGCACCAATATCGCCACCGCCCAGCGCAACCGGCCCGAAGAGCTGCGGCGGCAGCGCCGCCCGCGGCCCGAAGGCGAGGCGCCGACGGAGACCGCCGACGCCCGCCGCCGCAACGCCAACATCGCCGCCGCGCTGGAGCGGGGGATGGACCCCGCACAGGTGGCCGCCAAGGTCATCGAGGCCATGTACGAACGGCGTTTCTGGGTGCTCTCACATCCTGAGCTGCTGGCCGATGTCAATCACCGCAACCAGCAGCTCGCCGACCTTGAGAACCCCACCATCTACACGAGCTTCACCGACGGCGAGCAGTAGCCGGCCGCCGCTGTTCGGAACAGCAGCTCAGCGGCTGTCGGCGAGCATCTGCACCGGCAGCGCGTCGTCTGGCGGCCCTGGCCGCAGCGCATGCACGAGGGCCCTGATCAGCATGGTCGCGAACAGGATGGCCACCGCCGTCAAGGCCATCGATCCTCCGCCGGCAAGCCGGTGGTGGTAGCTCAGCAGCAATCCGACATAGACCGACACAGCTCCGATCAGCACCGCCGCGACCATGATGAGCGGCACACGCCGCACGAACATCGCGGCAGTCGCCGGGGGAGCGATCAAGAAAGCCATGACGAGCAGGCTTCCCACCACCTGAAACGAACCCACGATGGTGATGGCCAGCAAACCCATGAGCACGCCGTGGGTGAGGCGCGGCCGAAGCCGGGCCATCTCTGCCTGCACCTCGCAGAAGGTCATCACGAAGAACGCCCGGTAGAAGACGATTGCGCCGCCGACGGCCACGAGAGCGACCACCGCTTGGCGCACCAGATCGGAGTTCTGTACTCCGGTGATCGAGCCGAAGAGAAAACGGTCGATGTCGCCGCTGCCGGCGGCAGCCCCTGACGACATGATCACCACCGCGAGCGCCAGCAGTCCCACGAACAGCACGCCGATGGACGTGTCCTCCGACAGCGGCGAAATGCGCGGGATGAACGAGATGGCACTCACCATCACGATGGCTGCGGCCAGCGCGCCGAGGCCCGTGTCGAAGCCCACGATGAAGGCAATCGCAATGCCGGGAAGCACGCCGTGCGCCAAGGCGTCGCCGAGGAAGTTCAAGCTCCGCAGCACCACCCAGGTGCCCACCATCGAGGTGGTCAGCACAGCAAGCAGGCCCGCGACCAGCGCCTTGGTCATGAAGGGGTTGGAGGTGAACGGCTCGATCCACCAGCCCACCGGATCGGTGAGGAACGTCATGTCATCCCCCTGATGGGCTGGTGGTCGGCTCGCCCCTGGTTAGGGGTGGTGTCGTTGCAACGCTACGGCTCTCAGCCCAATGCGTCGGCAATTGCCTGCGCGTTGAACCTCAGCATGCCGATCAGCGTGTCGCCGTCATCGCCTGCCGGCGCGAGGCTGCCCGTGAGCAACTGCACAACGGCAATGTCCCCTGCGGCGGTTGCCAGGGCTTGGATGTCGACGTCGGAGTGTGTCGTCTCTGAGAACACTGCAGGCACGCCCTCGTGCTCGATGATCTCGGCGAGTTCCTCCAGCAGCGCAGGGTTGGTCTCCGCTGCAGTGGAGAGTGACGGAATGACCGTGCCCACGACCTCGAAGTCGTAGCGGTCGGCGAAGTACCCGAACGCATCGTGGTTGGTGATCATGATGCGGCGGTCCGCTGGCACCGCATCGAGAATCTCGGCGACCTCGGCATCGGCTTCGGCCAGCGCCTCACGGTAGGCATCCAGGCAGCCGTTGACCGTGTCGGCGTCGGCGCCCGCATGGATCAGTTCGTCGGCCAGTTCGCCGAGGACACCGGCGACGCGCTGCAAATCGAACCAAACGTGAGGGTCGCCACCACTGTGGTCGTGGCCCTCGTGTCCGTGGTCGTCGTGCCCGTCCTCTTCGTCGTGGTCGTGGCCTTCGTGGTCGTCGTCGTGCCCGTCTTCCTCGTCGTGGTCGTCGTCGTGCCCGTCTTCCTCGTCGTGGTCGTCGTGCCCGTCTTCCTCGTCGTGGTCGTCGTCGTGCCCGTCTTCCTCGTCGTGGTCGTCGTGCCCGTCCTCTTCGCCGTGGCCATGGTCGTCGTGCCCACCGCTGAACTCGAATTCGATGGTGTCGATGTGCTCAGCCACCTCGAACACATGCACGCCCTCGGCCGCGACAGCTTCCAGGGTGTCCTCAAGTCGCTCCTCGAGACCCAGGCCGTTCGCCACCACCAGATCGGCCGCGTCCATCGTCTCGCGGTCTCGCAACGACGGCTCGTATGTGTGCGGGTCGCCGCCCTGCGGGATGAGGGTGGTCACCGAGACGCTGTCGTCGCAGCCCACGTTGCTGACCACGTCGGCCCAGATGCCCGTGGTAGCGACCACCGATGGCACCGTCGACGATGCGTCCGTCGCGTCAACCGCCTCGGTGTCGCTGTCGGTGCCGGTGCAAGCTGCTGCGAACAGCACCGCGGCAACCGTTACCACCAATCCGCTTCGGCGGATCCGCCGAGGCCTTTGTCGATTCGCGACCGCTTCGACCGTCATGTGTGCCTCCCGTATGCTCCGATGCAAGTGCGGAAGAGCCCCGCTGGCGCTCTCGCCTCACCTCAGATTGTGAGAATGAGAATCAGTTTCAGCTACCCTATCGAGGCTTGGTAACCCAAGCACCTTCGAGTTCGAAGCGAGGCAGGCCCTGTTTCATCTCCACGACATCCGTGTCTCGTTCGGGCCCTGCCATGTGCTCGAGACAGGCGATCTGAAGCTCGACGGCCCGTCGTCGGTCGCACTCATGGGTCCGAACGGGAGCGGCAAGACCACCTTGCTGCGGGTGCTCAGCGGGTTGCAACGCCCGACGTCGGGCCGATTGGAATCGGCCGGCGACGTCAGGGTGGGGTTTGTGTGCCAGCATCACCAACCGCACCCCTTCATGCCGATGACCGTGCAAGAGGTCTTGACCATTGGGCGATACCGCAGCAGCGGACTCTTGAGGCGGTTTCGTCGCAGCGACAAGGAAGCGGTTCGCGTTGCTGCTGAGCGGCTCGACGTTGCGCACCTGCGTCACAAATCGTTTGGCGAGCTTTCCGGGGGTCAGCGTCAGCGAGTGATGGTGGCGATGGTGCTCGCGTCCGACTATGACTGCTTGCTCTTGGACGAGCCGATCACCGGTCTGGACCTGCCAAGCCAGACGACCATTCTCGAGGTGATCGAGGCTGAGCGTGCGGCCGGCCACCTCGTGGTGATGTCAACGCACCACCTGCAGGAGGCACGACGCTGTGATCGTGTGCTGTTGCTGAAGGGGATGGTGCTTGCCGACGGGCCTCCCGACGAGGTGCTGACCGATGCGCACCTGACGGCCGCATTCGGCGGCGCAGTGGTGGCTCACGACGGCACCGAGCACGAGTTCATCATGGAGAGTGCCCACGCCCACGAGGCAGGCGATCCCGGTCACAGCCCGTATGTCGGCGTCGTCTCGCACGCCCGTCACGGCCAGCTTGCGCCGCCAGGCAGCCACCACGGCCACCACCACGACCATGACCACGAAGCAGAGCACCAGCACGCTCGACGTCTCTGACCGCCCGGGGCGGCCTGCCGTCGCCCCGCTGATCTGTTTGCCAGCCTGACCGGGAAAGCCAGATGGAGCCTCCGAAGGATCTCGATCAACTCCACGAAGAAGTTGGGCGGCGCCTGGCCGTTTCCGGTCAGCGCTACACCGGCGGGCGGCGTGCTCTCGTCGACGTGCTCGCCTCGGCACAGCGCCCGTTGACGCTGCGCGACATCGTGCTGCTGGTTCCCGAGCTGCCCCAGAGCTCGGCGTACCGGAATCTCGACGCTCTCCGGGAGGGGGGCATCGTCTACCGCATCAGCGCCGGCGGCGATCGGGCCCACTTCGAGCTGGCCGAGTCGCTGCTCGGCCATC
Organism: Candidatus Poriferisodalis sp.; assembly: GCF_965208925.1. Taxonomy (GTDB): domain Bacteria; phylum Actinomycetota; class Acidimicrobiia; order Acidimicrobiales; family Poriferisodalaceae; genus Poriferisodalis. The sequence goes on from NZ_OZ242364.1 coordinate 2,013,581, forward strand.
ACCATCATCTGATCTGCGTGTCGTGCGGGACCATCGAGGACATGCGCCTCGACGGCAAGCTCGAGGACGAGGTCGACCGAGCGCTTGTCGGCGCTGCGGGCGAGGCGGGTTTCACGCCCCTGCGTCACAGCCTCGATCTGTACGGCGAGTGCTCCGACTGCGGGGACGAGACCTAGCCCGACGAGTCAGTGTTGATGCTGGGGCTGCTCACGTCCTCGCTGTCAGCGCTCTAACCCTGTTCTTTGCGAGGCGTAGTCGTCTGCGCCTGCCGTTCATGTCGCCGATGTCTCTGGCGAATGGCCACGCGGACAATCACGGCCACGCCGACGACAGCCGCAGAACCGCCGAGGATCAGCATCGGGTCGATGTCGGCCCAAATGAGGTCGGCCACTGCGAGGAGCCCGATGGCGATGAACAGCAGGCCTGCCGTGAACGAGACGACATCGAATTGCCTCAGCCGAATCCTCGCAAGCCGAGTCTGAGGAGCGTCATCGGGCGTCGCTGCATCTGCTGGGTCATCGGCCTTCATCGATTGTCCTCCGCGTTGGGAGCTGTGCTCGTCACGAGTTCTGCGCGGCCGATGCCGATATCGACGTCGAGTCGGAGCACGCCGGCCAGCTCGCCGTCGGCAGACGTCTCGATGCGGCGGGTGAGGCCGATTCCGTCTTCTTGTGCGAGCCCGCGGGGCCGAGTGGCCACAGCGGCTGATCTCGCCGAAATACGGATGTCCCCGGCTCCCACGTCGACATCGGTGATGGTCTTGAGGTTGTCGGGCAAGTAGATCAACGCCTCACCTATTCCGACGCTGATGGCCAGCGAACTGATCGAGCCGTCAGCGTCGAAATCACGCAAGTCGACGATGAGCCGGCCGATGCCATGGCGGTAGTCGCTCGTCAGCTCGTCGGGTTCGCTGGCTGTGACTCGTACTTCGCCGACGTCAGATGCCCACACGGCGTCGGTGCCCGAGAACACCACAACCGGGGCCAAGGTCGCCAGTCCGAGCAGGATCAGGCCACGCGCAGGCCCGACAAGTGCAGCGATGACCAATCCGATGCCGATGATGCCCAGTGCGACGGCAAAGAAGTCGCCAATCTCGAGTTCGATCACGCTGAGCCGACCAAGGATCGCCGCCGCGCCCGCGTAGATGAACAGGACGCCGATGGTGAGCGCTCCTGCTGCAGAGCGTCTGCGCCGCCGCTTGGCTGGCGAGGCGTGAGACGGCGCTGCAGTCGCGGATTGCGGCGCCTCTGAGAATGCAGTCTGCACACGCTCGGCGTCTGGGGCGTGAGGCGCCGCAGGAAGCGGCGTCGGCGGCCGGGCACGACCTGATCGCGGTCGGCGGGCAGGGCCCGGCCACAGCACCAAGGCCAAGCCGACGGCGATGAGCATCACGGCGAGATAGGGCGCAGCAGTCCACAGCTTGCCGAAGAGGCGGAAGAAATCGTCGCTGAGGGTGGCCGTCGTGAGCAGGCCGACACCGATCAGCGCTACCGCCGCGAGGTTGCGGAAGCGATGGTCGGAACTGCTACCCAGTGCCTTGGCGATGATGCTTGGCGAGTTGTCGCCGGGCAACGCGAGCCAGCCGAGAAGGTAGAGGAACGCGCCGGAACCGCCCAAGAACGTGAGCCCGATGAAGACGACTCGAACGATCACGGGATCGGTACCGAAGTAGTTGCCCACCCCTCCGGCCACACCGGCGATCACACGATCTGCGGAACTGCGGCGAAGAGGGCGGCGTTCAGTCGTCTCGCCGCTGTCGGCGCCTCGATCTTCCTCGGACACCGGTTCGCGTGCGCCAGCCGGTTCGCCGGTCAATTCGTCGTCTGAATCGTCGTCGGTCGGCTTCCGGTCGGTCATGGGTCCCAGAGTGGCGTTCGGACTCGCAGCGTCCAATAGGGGATGTCCCTGAGCGGTCCCTCATGAATCGGCTGATATCAGGGTGAGTCCTGGCTGTCGGAACGGCGCAGTCGTGCCATGATCGGCTCATGGCGTGGCGGCTCATGGCGCGGCATCGTGCCCGCTGGCCAGTCAGGTCCCGCTCTGACCGGCTGATCGCAGGCGTGTGCAGCGGCATCGGCAATCGGCTTGGCATCGACGCCACCATCGTGAGGATCGCCTTCGCGGCGCTTGCCTTGGCCTGGATCGGCGTGCCCCTCTATCTGCTGGGCTGGGTGCTGCTGCCACAGCCCTCGGCGCTTCGGGCTCAGTTCGCTGCGCCCGCGCCTCCGCCTCGCACCGTGACCAGGCGGGCGGCGGGATTGGCCTTGATCGTCATCGGGACCCTATTGTTGGCCCGGCATCTGGGCGCAACCCTGCCCGACGCCGTGACTTGGCCCGCGCTGTGTCTCGCGCTCGGATTCGCGGCGGTGGTCTGGCGGTCCTCGCCGGTGGCGGGCCTCAACCGAGCAGGGGCGGCGCGGATCACGGCCGGAACGATCCTGCTGGCCATGGGAATCGGCGTCATTGTCGCTTCGAATCTCTCGCTGTCGGCAGTTCGCGACGAGTTGCTCTCGACAGGTCTGGTGCTGGGTGGGTTGGCGATGATTTTCGGGCCTTGGGTTGCGGTGCTGATTCGCGACCGTCGCGATGAGCGCCAGCGACGCATTCGGGCCGATGCGCGTGCCGACATGGCCGCCCACCTGCACGATTCGGTGCTGCAGACGCTCGCTCTCGTACAGCGCACCGACGATCTTGCTCGCGTGTCGGCCCTCGCCCGTCGTCAAGAACGCGAGCTACGCAACTGGCTCTTCGGCGAGACGGGTGAGTCGGGTGAGTCGGGTGATTCGGACCCATCCACGGTGGTGGCGGCCGTGGAACATCTGGCTGGGCGAATAGAGGACCGCCACAGTGTTGCCATCGATGTGGTGGCCGTCGGCGACGCCGTGCTGGACTCGACAACGGAATCTCTGGTCGCCGCGGCTGGCGAGGCGATGACCAACGCCGCCCGGTGGTCGCGATGCCCGACGGTGTCGGTGTATGTCGAGGCGACGGCGACTGCAGTCGAGGTATTCGTCCGAGACCGCGGGGTGGGCTTTGATCCGGAGCGGGTGGACGATGGCCGTCATGGCATTCGCGATTCGATACATGGCCGTCTCGAGCGAGTCGGGGGAGACAGCGAGATTCTCAGCTCGCCCGGCCACGGTGCGGAAGTGCGATTGCGGCTGAACCGGCAGTGAGGGCGCCGATGCGGTCGTTGCGGGAGCTGTGTGCTGCGCTCGCGAGGCTGCGGATACGTTGACGCCTGTGGCAGCGCCGAGTCCACGGGTGGTGATCGTCGATGATCACAGACTGTTCCGCAGCGGCGTGCGGGCTGAAATCGGAGATCGGACGACCGTCGTGGCCGAAGCCGACGACGTGGGCTCGGCAGTGGCCGAGATCGAGCGGTGGCGCCCAGACGTGGTGCTGCTCGATGTGCACCTTCCGTCAGGATCGGGCAGCGAGGTGATCACCGCAGTGGCCGCGGCCGGAATCGAGACCCAGTTCTTGGCTCTGTCGGTTTCGGATGCTCCCGAAGACGTGATCGGGGTGGTGCGCGCCGGGGCGCGTGGCTATGTCACCAAGTCGATCGGCGGCGACGACCTTGTGGATGCCATCTTCCGGGTGCGCGACGGCGATGCCGTGTTCTCGCCGCGCCTCGCCGGGTTCGTGCTCGACGCGTTCGTAGATGGGGCGGCAGTGCATGCTGGCTCGGAAACCGACGAAGACTTCGATCGATTGACGAAGCGTGAGCGCGAAGTGATGCGTCACTTGGCTCGGGGCTACACGTACAAGGAGATCGCCCGGCAGCTTTCGATCTCCACCAAGACGGTGGAGACTCACGCCTCGGCCGTGCTGCGCAAGCTCCAGCTGTCAAACCGCCACGAACTCGGCCGTTGGGCCGCGGCTCGCCGCATCTGGTAGCCCCATGCGCCGAGCTGCTCGGACGCTCGCAGCACCGAGTCGACGGCGATTGCTGGGGCGGCGCTCATCAGCGCTATGAATTCGCGATCTGTCACGTGCCGGCGGGTCCGCCACCGTCCCGCGGCCACGGGTGTGTCTGGAAGCTTGAAGGCGGCGTCAGGCGCGGGCCTGCTCGTCGGTGACGATGGGCGGTTCGGTTGACCAGGGGAAGTTGATCCACAGGTCTGTGCGGCGCCACACCCAGTCGCAGTTGACCGTCGACCACGGCTTCTCGTACAGCACGGCAGTGCGGACGCTGCGCACCCGCGGCAGGCAGAAGTCGTACACCAGCTTGAGCGTGTGGCCGGTGTCGGCCACGTCGTCGGCGATGAGGATGTCCGAGTCGCGGTGGTCGACCAGGTCGGGCGTGGGCGGCAGCATGATGGGCACTTCGAGGCGCTCGTCGACGCCGGTGTAGTACTCGCAGTTCATGACGTAGATGTTCTTGACCGACAGGGCGTAGCCCAGCGAGCCCGCACAGAACAGCCCGCCCCGGGCGATGGCCAGGATCATCTGGGGCCGGTAGCCGTCGTCGGCGATCATCTGCGCCAGCTCCCGTACGGCCACGCCGTAGCGCTGCCAGTCCATCACTTCGCGTTCTTCAGCGTCAGTTGCCTCGCTCACCCGCCCTCCCAGGCTGTCGCGCACCGTCCAGCCCCGAACCTAGGCGCGCGTCGCTGCGCGCTCTTGCTATTCGCGATCGCAGAGAAAAGAAAAGGGACCCCGTGCGATCCGGGGTCCCGTTGCCGCGGTATGTCGGTTGCATTCGGCTGACGCCTACTAACCGGACCATTCGACAGATCCCACTGTAGGCGCAGGCACCGGGAGACACAAGCAGATTGCACCTCTCAAATCAGGAGGATCTGATTGGTGTACCTGCGCCACGCGTGGGTGCGATAGGAGCCCTGATTGGGAATGGAGCTCAGCGACGCGAATCGGCGCCCGACTGCTGCCAACCGCTGATCGCCCTCGAGCACCTTGCGCTGGATGCCTGCGATGAGGTCAGCGGCTTGGATTGCTTGGGTCGTGTGGGAGCTGGCGTAGTAGACGCCGGGATGAATGTCGAGCCGATACGACGCGGCGTAGCTCGCAACGCACCTGCTGGCGTGCTCGTCGAGCTGATGGTTGGACCAGTCCGAAACCACGATGCCGGTCGCCTGCTGAGTCTTGCATTCCACGGCGAAGTGCTCGACGAGTGCCTGAAGCTGCAACGGGACGGTTGTCTTGAGCGTCATTGGGTGCAGCATGTTCGCCTTGCGAATACCCGCGGTGTACGAAGTACATGCCAGTCGCTCGAGAATGCGTGTCAGCTCGTCGACGAAGTCGCGGTTCTTCCGGCGCCTCCACGCATTCCGCGAGATGGCGTCTGCAGACTTGACCTCCCAGGCCGTCGGGCTACCGCGACTCGGATAGAAGCGAGCCTTGGCGCCGACAATTCTCCGACTGAGAATGGGGACGTCCTCGGATGCAATCGAGAAGCCACCGATGACGATCGCCATGGTGCCGTCGTTGGCAGCAGGCTTGCCCGAATCGTCCAGGAACAGCAGCCGAGTGGCCATCGACGGCACATTAGGAGTCCCTCGTACGCGGTCGACCGGGATTTTCTCGCCGGCGGTGGCAGTCGGAGCACCTCTGAAATGCAGAAGTGCCCTCCAACGAAATGGAGGGCACATCTCACTCCTGGCGGTCACCCGCCAGAACGGCTCATCCAGCGATCGTACAGACGAGAGATCCGAGCTCGCGGTGCGCTACAGCCCACGAAGGCTATGTCCCTCGGAGTGGTGCGGTCTTGGGATGCGGTCACTAGTGCGCTCGCACCCCAGCTGAGCTGAACGGGCGGCCCGGGATGATCTGCCCCAGTGCCCTGATGTCTTGAGGCGCGGCGATCATCAATGCTCAGCAGCTAGTTATTCCTCAGTACCAGGGTGAGGTATCGGTGTCTTGTGAGGTATCGAGATGATCGTCGCACGTCTCCGGCAGTCCGAGGCAACTGACGGCATGACGGGCTAGCCACCAGCCAGACGACCCCGCCGATAACAACAGCGAGCTGTCGCCTGCCTCCCACAAGCGAAGCCAACAACAGGGCGTCAGGCCGGCGTTCATCACTTGCATCAACTGATGCTCCGCCAATGGCGTCGCTATGTTGGCGCCGTGCGGCGCGTGACGGTGACGATCCCCGATGATCTCGAGGCTGCTTTGGACAGATTCATTGAGGCGCAGCCTGTCGCGCCGTCGGTGACCGCGGTACTGCAGACCAGTCTGAAGCACTTCCTGGAGCCAAGCGCAAGCGCCGAGAGTGCGGACTTAATGAACCGAGTGCTGCGTAGGCGTCGCCGGATCGTTGAGATCGCACACGCCAAGGGCGCCAGCAACGTGCGCGTTTTCGGGTCAGTCGCTCGTGGGGAAGCACGCAACGACAGCGACATCGACGTTCTGATCACCGCAGTTCCCGGGACGAGCCTCTTCGATGTCGCGGACTTGCAGATGGAACTGGAGCAACTGCTCGACGCACCGGTGCACGTTTCCACTGATGGGGGCTTGACTGACGAGAAGCGCGAGGCAGTGGACGCCGAGGCAATCGCACTCTGATTGGCGTCGGTCTCTCGTCATCTCTTCTCGTGTCACACCGTTCTGTGAGCATGTCGTCCGTTGACGCAGTCTGCAGCGGATGGCCGCTGAAGGGAGACAACGATGCAGCTACTGACCGGTACCAACGAGGGCCGGATGCAGCCGAATTCGCTCACGGCTCACTTGAAGTGCAAGGACAGTCCCGTCCGGCAGTTCATGGAGAGCACGTTCGGAGCGACACGCAGGGTCACTGGCCCGAGCAACAACGCGGTGCGACAGTTCGAGACCAAAGACCCCGGGCACACGGCCTACAGCACCATCGGCACTGCGATTGACCGTCGTATCCGTCTGTACTTTCCGGGCGCGGCAGCGGAGGAAGCCGATGAGCGTCGGGTCACCGTTCAGGGCGCGTACTTGCTGTGGGAAATGCAGGGCTGGGAGTTCGGGTCGCTGTCCGGGTTCTTCGAGGCGCTTGAGCAGTTCGGGTCGCGCATCGAGCCCGGTGCACGACTCGTTGACGCCGATGAGGACACTCTGTGCCGGTTCGCTGTGAATCTCGCGTGGTTTGATCAGTCATTCAGGGTCGGGCCGAAGGTCCTCGACAACTCCCCGTTGATGCAATGTGATCGCCCATCGGTGGACGACCTGCTCGAAGTAGTCCCGATTGCGTGGGTTGAAGACCTCAGGGTGCTCTCCCGGATGTTCCTCGAAGCCGCAGGCGATCGGCTTCACCAGCCGTGTCGTATCGGCCCGACATTCGAAGGCAGCCGGGACTTAGGCGGTGCTGACGCCGACATGATCGTGGGCACATCCCTGATTGACGTGAAAACGACAGTTGACCCCAAGGTCACCCGCGACGGCCTGTGGCAGATTCTCGGCTACGCCTTGCTCGACTACTCCGACGTGTATGGCCTAGATGCTGCGGGGTTCTACTTCGCCCGGCAGGGACGGTTCGTCGAATGGCCGCTCGCTGAGCTTGCGCGCGACTGCTCAGGTGGCGCGGTCGAGTCGTGGCCCACGGCGCGCAATGAGTTCCGACGCATGGCTGCGGGACTCCTGTCGCCGTAGTCCCGCCCCGCCCCTGATAGGGCCCACACCTTCTCGGCGTGGCATGTTCGGTCTAGGCCAGCGCTCGCGCCGGCTTCTTGAACAGATTCTCGTGATGCCACTCGATGTGTTCGATCGCCGGCGGAACATACGCACTTTGTGGCAAGCGCATACGGCGGCCCGCAAGGTCCAGCAGGCTGCGATTCGACCTGCCATCCGTAATCGAGAGCTGCTGACTCACGAGGATGCGGCGATCCTCGTCGAGACTGAGGGCGCCTCGGTCGAAGAGCCGATGATGCAGGGCACACAACAGGATGCCGTTGTCGATGGTGCTGGGCCCAGCCTTGCTGTGCATCCGCACGTGTGCTGCATCCAGGCCTACGTGCTCGCCGAGCATGATTGCGCTGAAGTCGCAGAAAGAGCAGCGAAACTCGTACGCCATGGGGACGACTCTCTGGAACTGTGGGTCCCGGGGAGCAGAGGCGAGCCGGACATGCTGAGCGAGGCCAACCTCGGCCAAGATGCTCTCATGGAGAGTCTCAGGAAACTCGCTGCGCAAGAGCTCACCTACCAGACGATCTCGGAGCTCATGATCAGCGAGCGCAGCTGCAAAGCGCGGAGCCAATCTGCCGATCGCATGCTCGCGTAGATGCTTTGAGTTCTCCCTAACGCGTTGCGGCATCGCTCTGATGTCGTCGCCCTCGGCCGTGCAAACTGACCAGAGTTCGGCGTCACTTGCCAGGTAGACGAACGGATTCGCTGCCGATGGTGGCGTGACCGCCACGCGGTGCGAGCTCAAGAGTCGCCCGACCTCGTCTTCCGCCTCTAGGAACGTCGCCGCGGTTCCGTGACCGTTCGCTAGGCGGCCTACAAGCCACAGCAGAAGCAGCGGTTTGTAGGGCGCTCTCGTGCCGGACGTGGCCTGGAAGCGGGTCGTCTCACGAACGCGCTGAACCCAGGCTTCCGCCCCGTGCTTGTGCGCTGCCGTCACAAGCTGGGCTTATCACATGCCAAAGTGCGACCTTGCAGATGCGGGAGGAAGGTTGTGTCTCGAGGACTGTCGTTCCTGTGAGAGATCATGGACCCGAGCGCAGGTCGCCATTTGCCCGCCTTTCCGTCGCTGGACAGGGTTCGTGGGAGCCCTGCGCAGCTTCGGGATGTGATCGACGCAGGACGACAGGGACGCCACGAACCTCCGCATGATTGGTCGGGCTACGAGTAGCGCTAGCTCGCTGACATCTCTTGGCGAGTGGCGACGATCGCGAGTCAAGGGTGCGCGGAGTGCGCTATCCCGAACTGATCGACAATCCCCGCTGCGGGTGCCGACGGCAATTCGCGAGCCCGCAATCGGCGCAGCCGAAGAGACAAGGTGCCATCCTTGTGACACCCCGCTGTCATCGTCATTGGCGTAGCGGCGAACGCTGTTCCGGCCTCGCCGGGCAGCATGGACGAGGAGCGACAAATGACCTCGGTGGCACTCACCGCAGTACACGTACCGATTCCAGGGAAAACGTTGCTTGGCGCGCTTCGGTACCGCGATCCTTCGCACGCACTACTCCCACACGTTGTGAGTTTCTCGGGCGGACGCTCGTCCGCCGCCTTGGCGTTCATGGCAGCTGAGGAAGGCTTGCTGCGGCCTGATCGGCGTGACGTCGTGCTCTTCGCAAACACCTCGGCAGAGCATCCAGGTACCTATGAGTTCGCGGCGGAGTGCACTTCGAGGCTTGAACATGAGTTCGGCCTACCGTGCTTCTGGTTCGAATTCTGCACTGTCGAAGATGCCTGGCGTGGTGACTACCACCGCAAGGCCTCGTACCGACTCGTCAAACCGGTACCCCTCGAAGACGACCCTGACGGGTATCGCTCGCGCGGTGAGCTCTTTGAAGAGATGGTGTCGTTGCAGGGCATGTTGCCGAACCCGCACTCTCGGACCTGCACAGCGAAGCTGAAGTTGTACCCATCTCATGAGTTGCTCGGAGAGTGGCTGGGCGGTACTGCTGGTCCGGGACATGCTGGCCACCATTGGTCGGACCACCGATGCGAATCACCCGGGTGTGAAACGTTGCCCGACGTTGCCCGCACTAACGCCAGTTCGGGATTGGTCGATCCTGAGAGGGTCGCGCAGCGCTACGTGCGCAACGGTGGCACGGCATCACTTGAGTCAGTTCGTCGACGCGCCGCGTATCTTGCCACTCACGCGCCCTCCCGGCCTCATCAGCGTTGGGAAGACTTCACCTCGGTCCCAGTTCCCATTCCGCCGGACGGGGCGAAGCCGGCGCCGATGCGAGGGCCAGGTGCAGCCCAGCATGTGCGGCTGCTGGGTCTACGCGCCGACGAGCCGGGTCGTGTCGCCCGGGTGCTGTCGAGGACGCTCTATGCCGAAGGTGCCACTTCCGCGGCCTGCACCGTCAAGACACAACCGCCCGGTGAGCGGCCGTACTTCCCGCTGCACGACAGCGGATTTGAAGCAGACGACATCGCTGCCTTTTGGGCGCAGCGCGACTTTGACTTGGACATTCCGTTGGGTGCCGGGAATTGCGTCTTCTGCTTCATGAAGGGGACACGACAACTGGCTGAGCTGGCGACGGCTGGGGACTCGCGGCGACTCCTCGACACGCCAACGGATGTTGACTGGTGGGCAGACTTTGAGCGGCGCCACGCACGAGTTATCCCTCGCCGCGGAGGTGGCGGTACGTCGCGGTTCGGATTCTTCGGCGTCAACAAGACGTCCTTCCAAGCAGTGGCGCTCGGCCGTCCGCCGGAGGATGATCGCTACGCCAACGGCACGCCAGCGTGCGATTGCACCGACTAAGGGATCGCACTATGGAACAAGAGCGCGCTGACCTGTATTTCGGGCGCACCCATGCGCCATGTGGTTTCACCAGTGGAGTTGTCGCACAGTTTGACGGCTCCGCTGAGCCAGTGGTGCGCGAGTTGTTGCAGAACAGCCTTGATGCTGCGCATCAGGCTGGTCGCGCAGCACAGGTGCGATTTCGCATCACCGATGTTCCCCGGCGCATGATCCCGGGCTGGGAGGCGTACGAGCACGCCTTCGAGAGGGCTCTCGAAGCCCGCTACCAGTGGCACGGAGGCTCACCTTCGCACGACGAGAAGATGGTCATCGAGCGGATTGAGAGCGCTCGCAGCGAAGTGGAGATCCCCCTGCTGTTGTGCGTGGACAACGGCGTAGGCCTTGACGGGCACCGTATGGACGCGTTGCTCACGCCAGGCAACACCAGCAAGGGCGAGCAAGGTGCCGGTTCATTTGGTCTCGGACATCACGCGGCGTTCGGCGCGTCGAACTTGCGGTATGTGCTCTATGCAGCCAAGTATCGAGGCGATTCCGACGAACGCTTGAGGACGATTTCATCGGGCCACACCATTCTCGCCAGCCATCGAGACTCGGACGAATCCGGTCACGAACTAGCGGCCGACGGGTACTGGTTTCGTCTCGGCCAAGGTGAAATGGCATTCGACGGTAGCCACACCAGCTACCCGCGGAATCCGCCAGATCTGCTCGCTCAGCACCTGGATGAGGTGGTTGACACCGGCACTGTGGTGTGCATCGTTGGCTTCAACGATTTCTATAGAGATGACGACGACCCCACCGCTGCCGAGTCGATCTGTCGTGTTGCTGCGGCCAACTTCTCCGATGCCGTTCACGCGGGTCGGCTCCACGTAATCGTGGAGGATGAGCAGCTGGGGTCCGTAGCTGAGGTGACAGCAGAGACGCTCGGCGCGATCTTGGGTCCGACGGCAGGCCAGCGTCGAGCGCCGAAGCAAGGACAGATCAACGGCTCGCGCGCTCATGCTGCATGGCAAACGGTCGATGCCGGATCTCGCATCAACGTGGCGGACGGCACCTTGGTGCGCTGGCGATCGATTGAGGACGAAGAGCGCTCGTCAACCCAAGTTCACGTGTTCCGCAAAGGCATGTGGATTACCTCGAACGCACCCGGTCTCAATGCCTCGGACTTTTCCAACGTATACGCATTTGATGCTGTGCTCTCATTGGACACTGGTCCGCTAGAGGATCTCGTGCGTAGCGCCGAGGGCCCTGAGCATCGGGGCATCGATCGACGCCGTTTGAGCAACGCCGAGAAGGCGAAGCTACGTGAGCTTGTGTCAGGGGTTGCGGACAGGCTTCGCCAAGCAGTGGGCAAGCGTCGCGATCTGACCGAGTTCACGCCCCCTGGGTTTGCAACCATCGAAGGACACCAAGTCAGAGCAGCTGAAACAGTCAAGCGCCCGCGGCTCCCTGCGGGAGGTGGGAGCGGCGAGAGCGACGTTTCGCGGGGTGAGAAGAAGACTGGAGGCAGTAAGGCGTCACCGAGGCGCGCTGGACAGCCCCAGCGGGGGACGACCCCGCGCTACCGGTCGTCTCTAAGGGATGGCGGCCAAGCCGATGTCCTCGAAGCCCTGATTGCGTACGACGAGGAAGTCACCGTAGGCAGCACCATTGGAGTTCGAATTCGGGTCGCCTCGGGATCCGATGGAACATGCGACAATCCGCTGCCAGACAGTTGGCTCCGGCTCCGGCGGATCGTCGACGAGTCAGGAAACAGCTCGAGGGCTTCGAGTAGTGCAGGTGACTTCGAGCTGACATTGCCGGCTGTCTCGGGGGAGAGGCTGCTAACGATTCGTTTGGCGGACGCGGCCTCACAGCCTGGACTGCTAGAAGTCGACATCGTAAAGCGAATACCGCCCAAAGAACGGCCTCAAGCGGATGGCGAGGCCGATCCCGGTGATTCCGACGGCACGGCCTCTACGGCTGACGGGCTGGTCGCAGATGCGAGTGGTTTGGCTCATCCGGTCGCGTCACAAGCCGATTCTGTGGTCACGCACACCTCTACGACAGGCACAAGTCGGTGACGGGGGCGCCGTTACCCGTCTTGGCCGCTGACGGCTCTCGCCTCGACTGGATCAGCGCGAGGTACGCCACGAAGATCACGCTTCGGGATGGCCAGGCTGACGTTGAGCATGTCCTGAAGGACGCGCCGATTCTTGAGGCTCTGATTGAGGCAGGTGAGGCGGAGTGGGTCACGGAGTTCAGGTGTCCGCGAACGTTGCTGAGTCGTCAGACTCGGGCCCACTTGCCTCAGCAGAGGATGACGTGGACTCAGGACGAGGCTGTTGGCGATACGTTCCTCGTGACCGGTTTGGTAGCGGCGCGCGAGTTGCGTCTGGATTCCACCGGCCTCAATCCTTTCGCATGGCCTGCGGCGGGTACGTTGACCGTTCCCGCAGGATGGTGGCTGGCCCGCGGAGAGGCCTACCGAGTGACGCCGCTCGTGGCCTCACTCGTGAAGTTCCGGCGCGATAACGAGGGCCGTCTCGAGCCTGGCCAGATGTCGGTTTCAGAAGACAGCGACGGGTCCACGCCGTGCTTTGTCGTGCGGCTGGCTGCCGACGTATACGACCACCGTTACCGTGACCGTGATGTCTGGATCGCTGGGCTAATCGCAGCCTGCGCACGGCTGCCGGGCAGCACGATGGGTCCTGAACAAGAAAACTGGGATCACCCAATGGCGCAAGAATTGCGCGAGCGCCTTACAGACGCAGACATTGAGACGTGGGACAACCCGGAGAGTTTCGACCCAGCACGAATGGCAACACTGCTGGAGCGCCTCCACGTTGATCTTGATGAGGATGACGAAGAATGAGTGCGGCGGATCTGGCGAGAATCATCGATCTTGGCCGCTTCGAGGATTGGCAGCGGCAATTGATCTATGAGCCAAAGCTGTATCGCAACCAAGGCAGCGACGAGGCACAACAGGCTCAGCAGCGCGTAGCGCAAGAACAGAAGACTCTCGCGGAGGCGGTTGAAGCCGGGCCCTCGGCCGCATTCGCCTACCTGCTCGGGAGACTCGGCGTCAGCGAGGCGGACATTGGCGCGGATGCGATCCCTGTGCTTCCGAAGCCACTCACGGTCGCGGAAATGCGCAGCTTGCCAGCTTTCGCAGAAGGGCAGATTGCCATTCGGCTCCACCAGAGCATCGTCCCGGCTCAGGCCGCCGATCCGGCCTTTTGGACCTTGTGCCACGCCTTCTGGATGCGATCTTTTCTGTTCGGCAGTGATCTTGGAGCAGTCTTCTTCGACGGACCTAAGGCCGATAACGGCGAAGCACGCACGCGCAACTTTCTGCGACGCGTGGGCGGCCTGCGTCGTGTGCGCGGAAACGTATCGCCACTCACGGATTGTCCGATTGCGATGGCATGGTGGCGTTGGCGGGTGGCACTAGAGGTGAGCGAGGAAACCGCACGCCACGGCGACCAACTCACGACGGCTGAAGCGCACGAAGCACTTCGGCAGCCGACCGTGTGGGAGAACTTGGCTCTATGGTCCATCAGACGAGTAACATCTCTGTCTGCACCGCCCGCACGCGCAGCAGTTGTCGCTGTTCTAGCACGCCAAGAACAGGTTCCAAGTGGGTCGAAGGCAACTCACCAGATACAAAGCATGATGCGAGAAGTGGCGCGTGTCGGACATACCCATAGCTACTTCGATGTCCCGTGGCCGCGACTCTTGGCCGCTGCCGAACAAGGCATCGACGACTCTATGCGGCCCGGGGCTGTGGCTTCCAATGGTGAGCTTGACGGAAACTCTCATGCAAGTCCGAGACAATAGACTTAGACATTCGCTTCACGCGCATACAAATCAGGCCTCGACAAATTACTGCAACAAAGCTTCTCGAACGCTAATCCTAGGAGACGCACCGTGACGATCAAGAAACTTTCGGACGTATTCGAGGCCTACCCCAAAAGCACTGCTGATTTCATGCGTGAGCGCGGCCAGTGCTTCTATATCCCAGCCTATCAACGTCCGTTTTCGTGGGGACGTGAGAATATTGAGCGTTTGGTGGATGACATTGTACATGGTCTCGATCAACTGCTGCAGCGCAACGATGCAACTGCATTCATTGGCACGCTAATCACCATCCACGATACCGACTACACGACCATCGATCCGCTCGTCAGGGCACAGGTCCCTAGCAAAGTGATGACCGTGATTGATGGTCAGCAACGGCTGACCACGTTGCTATTGCTTAACATGGTCTTGCACGATGAGTTAACGAATCGTCACTTGAGATTCGATAAGCCCAATGATGATGCGTCAAAGTGGCTTTTTCAGCAGTGCCTCCAGACACTATCTGAGCTCCGAGATACTCTTGAAGAGGATATGAGCCACGGCGATGGCGACTATCGATGGTATCCACGCATGACGCGCGCTTATCTGGATAAGTGGTCTCGACTCGACAATGAAGCCCAGTACGAATCAGACATTGCAGATTTGCTGCATCAATATGGTAGGCACTGTCGCTCCGATAGCTCGGGAACATTCCGACCCACAGGCGAGCGACCGCTGGGACGGAGCTACGAGCTTGTACGCCGTACTATTCGTCGGGCGATTGCTTTAGGAACACATTCAGACATTGATTTCCCCGAGGTGGCGCTATTCGGAGATGCTGGCTACCTCGCCCTTACCTTGTTTAACGATGAGCTACCGCCGGCGGTTGTTGATGCGCTGAATGATTCAGCGAACGGCAGGTATGCAGAATTATTCAGGTTGCTCGGCTTCGCCCGATTTGCATTGCATCGAGTCGCAGTTACCGTCGTCACTACGCGATCGGAAGACTACGCATTCGACATGTTCGAGTCGCTAAACACGACTGGAGAACCACTTACGGCATTTGAGACATTCCGACCGCGTGTAATACGTGAAGAAGGACATTCCGAATACCAGGGGTCGCCCGCACATGGTCATCTGTCGAAGGTTGAGACCTATCTTGAGCAGTTTGAGAACGCACAGAATCGACTCTCTGCTACGAGCAATCTCCTCATCCCATTTGCGCTCGCGGAGTCCGGCTACAAACTGTCAAAGCGACTGAGCGACCAACGGCGTTACCTTAGAAGTACATACGACAACAGCGGAACCGAAGAACGTGATGTCTTCCTACAGAACATGTCGCACACTGCACAACTACTCGAAGGAGCCTGGGACAAGAGTACATGGAGTCCATCTGGCCCATCGCTTATCGGCCTTGAGCCGTTGGATACGGAAGAGAAGCTGTGTTTCGATGTGTTGCAGTCGACAAATCACCGCATTGCGATCGGTGTATTGACGAGATTCTACTCTGCTCAACGCCATGATCAAGATGTCAACATCGGGACGGTTTTGCGAGCAGTGACGGCATTTCTGGCCATTTGGAGAGGGGCAAAGGGCGGAACCTCGGGTATCGACGCCGCACACCGAGACCTACTTGCAAAAGGTAGGCCGGAGACCGGCATTCCAGCCCTGGCACGATTGATTGCCGACGAGGACGCCTTGGATGTCGAGACTCTGTGTTCGTACTTCCGTCTTGCGCTACGGGACGAGGGTTTAGACTCACGTGACGCTTGGGTCGCGGCCGCTTCGAATGTCGCAATCTACCATCACAACAAGGACCTCGCCCGTCTGCTGTTGCTAGCAGCTACACACGATACGACGGTTGATCCTACTCAACCGGGTTTGATCAAGCGTGCTCGGCCAGGCGTGCTGCCGCTACTGAATTACGAGAAGTGGATGGATAGTGGAAGCGTCACTGTAGAACATGTCGCCCCCCAGAATCCAGGTGATGGCTCAACTTGGTCTACCTCGATCTATAGAGATACTGGAATGAAGGACTGTCTTGGCAATCTCTTGTTGCTGCCAACACGGGCCAATTCGCTGATTTCGAACAGGCCCTGGCAAGAGAAGCGTATGATGTACCGGATACTGGCAGCGAGGAATAGAGAAGAAATTGAGACTGCACGACAGGAGATGAAGGACGCTGGACTCGATATCGCCATGGAGGTATTGGTGGATAACGATTACTTGCCGATAGTTGCTGGCGTTGCAGCGTATAACGAAGAATGGAATGCGGACATTATCTCTCAGCGCTCAGCCTTGCTTTGCGGACTGGCCTGGGATCGTTTGTCGCCATGGCTCAATATTGCGCCATAGGCTGTACCAGAACCGCTGACGCACGCCTCGGAGGCAAAGTTACATTCACGCGCGTTCTAGCCTGTTGGTATAGCTTGCCGAGTGATCTGGCACGACTGGTAAGCGGCGTGGCCTGCGTTAATCTGACTGCCGCTCACCTCCGACTACGAGCGGAACGGTGAGTTGAACTCGCCGAACGCACTCTCGTCAGAAATCGAAGTACCAGGCAGTGGCGGCAGCCTGATTGTGAAGGCGGAGACATCATGGGATTCACCTTCACCAACGTCACGGTCCGCAGCCCTGCTGAGCCCGAGCGCTCCTGGGAGGGGCGCTTCCTAGTGGACACCGGGTCGACCGACACGCTGGTGCCGCGAGACCGTCTGGAGGAGTTGGGCTTGCGGCCCTACGGGAGCGATTCCTACGAGTTGGCCGACGGCAGCAGCCAGACCGCCGACTTCACCGGGGCGCGGCTCGAGTTCATGGACTCAGACGCCTTCGTCAGGGTGGTATACGGACCGCCGGGCTGCGAGCCGCTGCTGGGCGTGCTGGCACTTGAGTCGGCCAGGTTCGAGGTGGATCCGGTCAGCCAAGAGATCAGACGCGCCAAACGCCTTCGTCTCTGAGCGATCCTGCTCGCGTCTGGTGGGTACTGTGGCGCCGTCGTCGGCGTGGATCGGCGTCGGGCCGGCAACGGCGCAATCCAAGAAAACGAGGAAGTCATGGAACTTGGCGAAGCAGCACTGACGTCGATGACGACGAGGTACTTCACGACCGATCCGGTGTCGGACGAGACGCTGGAGCAGGCGTTCGACTACGCACGGCACGCGCCGCAAGGCGGCAACCGCCAGCCCGTGCGGTTCATCGTGGTCCGCGACGAGGCCAAGAAGCGGCAGCTGCAGGAGTGGTACCTGGAGCCGTGGAAGGCCTACCTGGGCATGGCCCGGTCGGGCGACATCGAGATCGTCGGCGAGAAGGCCAACCGCCTGCTCGACAGCGCTGACCACTTCGCCGAGCACTTCGCCGAAGTGCCGGTGATCGTGGTGGCCTGCGGCTACATCGACGGCGTCCATCCCACCGACACCGAGCTGGGGCGCCTCAGCGTCGTGGGCGGCGGCTCGATCTACCCCGCCGTGCAGAACTTCCTGCTCGGCTGCCGCGAGGCCGGCCTGGGCACTGCGCTCACCACGCTGCTGTGCATGTACGAACCGCAGGTCGCCGAGATGCTGGACATTCCCGAAGGCGTGGCCACCGCGGCTCACATCGCCGTCGGTTACCGGGCGACGCCGTTCCCGCGCAAGCTGGACCGCCTGCCGCTGTCGGAGATCGTCTTCGACGAGACCTGGGGCAACTCGACCTACTAGCCAGCTCGGGAGCGCTCCCGGCTGCGTCGGAGCGAGACCGACGATGACTGAAGCCCAGCCGGGCCCTGACTCAGAGTCGCGCAATGACTGAGTCCGAGGACCGCGTGGCTGCGGATCCGCCGGTCACTCACGCTGGCCTGAGGGTCGAGACTGAGGCGTTGCAGTCAGCGGGCCTCGCCGCAGACGAGGCGCTGCTGGTTGCTGCGCGGCGGCTGGCCGGGAGCGACCCCGAGGTGAGGGCCTTCGCTCGGGAGCGCTTTGCCGGACTGTGGGACGAACCCGAGCCTGCGCCGACGGAGACGGACGAGCGGGGCTCCGAGCGGCGCGGCTTCTGGGTCATGGCGGCGTTCGCGGTGACAGCAGCGATTGCGGTGCGACTGCCTGAGGCCTTCGGATTCAGTCTGACCGACTCCGACGACGCCAGCTTCTATGCGCGCAACTTCAGCTTGCTCGTGTTGCCGGCGCTGGCGGGCTGGTTCGTGTGGCTGAAGCAGCCGCCGTACTGGGTGATTGCCGTCATCGGCGCTGTCGTCGCTGCTTCGGCGGCGGTCGTCAACGCGTATCCGTTCGACGACGACAGCTCCACGTTCGTGCTCGCCGTGCTGCACCTGCCGGTGCTGCTGTGGCTGGTCACCGGCCTGGCCCGAACCGGAGAACGTTGGAGGCTGCCAAGCCCGCGCATGGACTATGTGCGTTTCACGGGCGAGTGGTTTGTGTATGGCGTGCTGATAGCGCTGGCGGGCGCGGTATTCAGCGCCCTGACCGTCGGCGCCTTCGTGGCCCTCGACATCGACACGAGATGGATGACCGAGTGGGTGATGGTCGCCGGGTCGGCCGGTGCCGTTGTTGTCACCGCCTGGCTCGTCGAGTTCTGGGCTGGTGCCGTCTCGAGATTCGCCTCACTGCTGGCGTACATCTTCACCCCGCTGTTCGCGGCGATGCTGGTGGTGTTCCTCATGGCAGTGCCGGCGACCGGCCGCAGCATCGAAGCCGATCGAGAGGCGCTCATCCTGTTCAACGTGCTGCTGGGCTTCGTTGTGGGCCTGCTGCTGTTCTGCAGCGCCGCGCGACGCCCGAGCGATCGGCCGGGGTTCTTCGATGGCGCAGCTGCTGTGCTCGCCGCTGCGGGACTGCTCACCAGTGTCCTGACGCTGGTGGCTGTCATCGGCCGCATCGCCGACTTCGGGTGGAGCCCGAACCGGACGGCGATCATGGGCATCAACGTCATCTTTCTGGTGAACTTGGCCGGGAGCGTGTGGCTCTATCTGGAGCTGTGGCGCCACCGACGCCCCTTCGGCGACATCGTGCGCTGGCAGACCGCTCACTTCGGCATCTACGCCGCCTGGGCTGCGTTCGTCGTCGTGGCCTTCCCGCCGATCTTCGGATTCGCGTGACCCGAGCCGACGGATGGGCAGGGCGACGAAAGCTCTAGCGTTCTCGGCTGACTGGCGATGAGGCGCGCTGGAGCACCGGAGACGGGGAGCACGACATGGCGATGACCGACGAGCAGCGGCGTGAAGCGGCCGCGGCGCTGCTGCACGCCGAGAACACCCGCGAGTGGATCGACCCGATCACCGACACCTACCCGGGCGCCGACAACGAAGACGCCTACGCCATCGGCCAGTACGTGACCGACGCCAAGGTGGCGGCTGGCCGCGTCATCAAGGGCTACAAGGTCGGCCTCACGTCCAAGGCCATGCGTTCGACATCGGGCGCCACCGAGCCCGACTACGGCACGCTGTTCGACAACTGGTTCCTCGACGAGGGCTCCATCGTGCCCGCCTCGATCCTGAACGTCCCGCTGGTGGAGATCGAGATCGTCTTCGTGCTCAAGTCCGATCTGGGCGGGCCCGACATCAACGCCATCGACGTGATGCGGGCAACCGACTTCATACTGCCCGCCGTTGAGGTGGTGGACCGGCGCTACAACCGGCGCAGCACCCAGGCCGGCGTTGCCGACAGCATCGCCGACGCCGCCTCATGCGGGTTCATCATCGTGGGCGGCCGGCCCACCAAGCTCACCGATGTCGACATCCGCCACATCGGCGGTGCGCTGTACCTGAACGGCGATCTCGAAGAGTCCGGCACCGCCGCCGCCGTGATGGGCAACCCGCTCAACTCGGTGGCTTGGCTGGCCCGAAAGCTCCACGAGTTCGGCGTCACGATGTCGGCCGGTCACACGATCCTGTCGGGCTCGTTCATCCGCGCCCGCACCATCCGCCCGGGCGACGCCGTCGTCGCCGACTTCGGCCCCCTTGGGCAGATCAGCTTCGGGGTCGGAAACCCCGAAGAGTGATACAGCGGGGTCGGCTTGCCCGACGCCGAAGAGTGATACAGCGGGGTCGGACTGCCTGAGGTCGACGACTGAAGTTCGGCGGCTCAGTCTTCGACGTAGGCCTCGAAGGTGCAGGAGATCTGCACCGGCCCGCCGCCTTCCACCTTCATGTTGTGACGAGCGGGCCGCGACTCGGGATCGGGGAAGCGCTCCATCCACGGCCCGTTGAGTGCCGGGCGTGACGCGGCCGGATCGGTGACATAGAACGTCATCTTGGCCATGTCGTCCCAGGTGGCGCCAGCCCCTTCGAGCATCTGGCCGACATGGGTGAACAGGTTGTCGATCTGTTCCTCCAGGCTGTCGGGGACGTCGCGGCCGCCGGGATTGGTCGGCGGCGTGATGCTGCTCGTGATGAACGGCCCGATCCGCGTCGCAGCCGGAATCGGGTTCGCGTGCTGGAAGCTCTCGATCTCAATCGACTTGCGCGCCATGTTGCCTGCTCCTGTGTGCTCAGTACCGGACCGTAGACGCATGCGGCGGCCGGGCTAGACGCCCTCGACGACCACCATCTGGAATTCGGCAGCACCAGCCCTGACGTCGCGGGCGTGACGGTACTTCTCGGAGTCGTAGAAGTTCTTCGCCGATTCCGTGTCGGGGAACTCCAGCACGACGAGGCGCCGGTTCTCCTCAGGACCTTCAAGGGTCACCGAATCACCGCCGCGCACGATGAACTTCCCGCCGCTCTCGGCGACAGCCGCCGGCGACAGCGCCTTGTACTTCTCGTACTGGTCCGGATCGGTGACGTTGACCCGCGTGATGACATATGCAGCCACGTTGCTCCTTTCGGCCCAGCAGCGGTTTGGCTACGAGACCGAGTTCATGATGGCGTCGCGGCCGTGCTTGAAGCCCGCCGTCTCTGCGGTGTGGTTCAGCGCCAGTTCCGACTCGATCTCGCCGGCGATGCGCGAATGCCACATCTTGCGGGGCTGGGACATGTCGAACGGCACGCCCTGGTGCATGAGTCGGCGGTTGTCCCAGATCACGGCTTCGCCGGCGGTCCATGCGTGCTGGTAGGTGCGCGGCGGCTGGCAGGCCTCCTGATTGAGCCGGTCCAACAGCGCCACAGACTCATCTGGGTCCATGCCGATGATGTCGTGCGCATGCCGACCGATCAGCAGATTGGGCCGACCGGTGTCGGGGTGGTACTTCACCATCGGCCGGACCGAGATGTCCATGTCGTGGTAGCCGTACATGCCGTAGGTGCCGTCGTCCTTCTTCTTCGGCAGCAGCCCCGCCCGGCCCTGGCTGTAGTAAAGCGAGTGGTGCGCCTCCAGCGTGTGCACGAGCTCGCGGTCTTCGTCGGACAGCACGTCGTACGCCGCGCGCATGTCCGCCCAGCCGGTGTCGGCGCCGTCTTCGGGCACCAGCTCGGCGGTGAACACCGCGCCCTTGGCTTGCAGCGGCATGTAGGTGCTGTCGTGGTGCCAGCCCCAGTTGCCCTGCAGCGACTTCACGAGGTCGTCGCTGGGCTCGTAGTGGACCTTGCCGTCCTTGCCGACGTTCGAGATGGGTGCCGCGTTGAACTCCAGATTGCCGAAGCGCAGGGCGAACGCGTCCTGCTCGTCGTTGGTCAGGAACTGATCAGAGAAGATCAGCAGCGCGTACTCCAGCCACGTCTCGTGCAGGGCCTCAAAGGTGGCGTCGTCGATGGAGCGGAGCTCGATGTCGTGCACCCACGCCCCGAACGTGGCATCGAGCGGTTCGATGTTCAGCGTGACAGCCGTCATAGCCGGATCGTACCACCGGCCCCGAATTAGCTTCAGGGGCCGGTGAGTGGCTCGGCACACCTGAACCGGGAGGGCAGCAATGAGTGACGCGGCGAGGCGCAGTGGCTCTTCGGATAGCGGAACGGTGGTGGAGCGCGTCGAGACACTGTCGTGCGACGCGGCGTGGCGCAACTACTACTTCTTGAAGATCACTACCGCTGATGGCGTGGTCGGCTGGGCCGAGTACGACGAGGGGTTCGCCTCGCCCGGCCTCACCACGGCCATCGAGGCCCTGGCGCCGCTGGTGATCGGGCGCTCGGTCTTCGACCACGAGCCCACGTACCAGCACCTGTTCGCCCGTACCCGTCAAGCCGCGAGCGGCATTATCGGCGAGGCCATCGGCGCTGTCGAGAACGCGCTGCTCGATGCCAAGGCGCGCACGCTCGGCGTGCCCTGCTACGACCTGCTCGGCGGCAAGGTGCGTGACCGCATCCGTGTGTACTGGTCGCACTGCGGCACCTGGCGCATCAACCTCGGGCACATCTACGGCAACCGCATCACCGATCTCGATGGTGTGCGTGCGCTCGGCGCCGAGGTTGCCGAGAAGGGCTTCACCGCCCTCAAGACCAACATCTTCCGCCAGACCTCCGATGGCCTGCGCGGCTGGCTGCCGGGCTTCGGCACACCGTTCGCTCCCGAGCTCAACGTGTCCCGCCAGCTCATCGACGAGATCCGGGCGACCCTGCAGGCATTCCGGGACGGCGCCGGCGACAGCATGGACCTGCTGCTTGATCTGAACTTCAACGCCCGCACCGAGGGCTACGCCCGCATCGTGCGCGAGCTGGCCGACTTCGGCATGTTCTGGATCGAGATCGACTCGGACCATCCCGCTGCCATGGCGCACATCCGCTCCAAGGCCGGCTGCACGATCAGCGGGGGAGAGTCGCTGTTCGGCGTGCGCGAGCTGTACCCGTACCTGCAGGCCGGTTCACTTGATGTACCCATCATCGACGGCATCTGGAACGGCTTCTGGCAGTCGTCCAAGATGGCCGCGATGGCCGACGGCATGGGTCACAGCGTCGCGCCCCACAACTTCTACGGTCACCTCGCCACGATGATGAATGCCCACTGGGCAGCGGCGACGCCGAACATCATCATCATGGAGACCGACATCGACCGGATCGCTTGGGACGACGAGATCGTCACGATCGCACCGAACTACGTCGACGGCCACCTGGTGCTGGGCGATGCACCCGGGTGGGGGACCGAGCCCATCGAAGAAGCCCTCGCTGCACATCCGACTCGGCTCAGCGGCCTGCGCGATCGTCGTCCCCCGGCGGGCGATGACTGACCTCCCTTCAGCGTCGAACCCCACACCGCAGGTCGTCCAGCTCCGGCTCGCCGACGGTGCATCGCGCCTGGCATCGAGCGCGGCCGGCGCAGCACCGCCGCGCATCGATCGCGCCACGCCACACCAAGCCGAGCCGCTCCCGATCGAGCGGCGGTCCGCCGGCGATGCCGAGCTGCCTCGCCGCCGGGCCGGCCTCGCACTGGCGACGGGATCGCTGGCGTTCGTGCTCGGCACCGTCAACGTCACGGTCACCAACGTGGCGTTCCCCGACATCGTCCGCTCCTTCCCCGGGGTCTCCGATGCCATCACTGGCTGGATCGTCAGCGGATATGCGCTCGCGTTCGCCTCGACGATCATCGTCGGGGGACGGCTGGCCGACCGTTACGGCCGCCTGCTGGTCTTCCGTGCAGGCGTGCTCGGGCTGGTGGTCTCGTCGATCATTGCGGGGTTCGCACCCGACGTCGGCATCCTGCTCGCTGCCCGCGCCATCCAAGGCCTGTGCGGAGCGCTGACCGTTCCCTCGTCGCTGGCCCTCGTCCTGCCGCAGTTCCCCGCAGGCCGTCAAGCCAGCGTCATCGGTATCTGGGCAGCGGCGGGCATGGTCGCCTCCGGCATCGCGCCGGGATTGGCGGCGGTCATCTTGGAGATCTCAAGCTGGAGGGGCGTCTATCTGGCGATCGTCCCCATCGCGGCCCTTGCGTTCTTGGGCTCGCTGAGATTCCTGTACGAGACGGCCAAACGGGACCTGAGCACACCCTTGGATCTGCTCGGCGTGTTCATGGGCACCGCAGCGGTGTTCCTGATCGTGCTGGGAACACTGCAGGGCCGTCATTGGGGTTGGTCGTCCACCTGGACACTGGCGTGCTTCGGTGGGGGAGCGATCCTGCTGCCGCTCTTCTTGCTGCGATCGGCCCGGCACCCTGAGCCGCTGTTCGATCCGCGCCTGTTCCGGATTCGGAGTTTCGCCGTCGCCAACGTCGCCGTTGCGTTGTCGATGATCGGCGCCTTCACCAGCTGGTTCCTGTGGCCGCTCTTTCTCACCAGCGTCTGGGGCTACAGCCTGCTGGGGGTCGGCTTGGCGTTTACGCCGGCGCCGGTCGTCTCGGGTGCGGTGGCGATCCTGAGCGGGCGCTGGGCCGACAAGCACGGCTTCCGGGGACTGATGACCCTGGCATCAGTGTTCGCCACAGGCGGGATGCTCTGGCTGCTGTTCTTCCTGGATGCCAGCGTGCGCTACTGGGTCGCGATGTTCCCCTCGACGATGCTGTTCGGGCTCGGCTTGGGCGTGCTGGCCAGCCACCTCAACTCGGCGGCGCTCGCCGACATTCCGACCGCTTCGATCGCGACCGCCAACGGCGTCCACCAGTCATTGCGCTATGGGCTGGCGGCCGTCGGCGTGGCCGCGGCGATCGCCGTGCTCGGCGGCACCCACGACGTGCATCTCTACAACTGGATGTGGCTGCTGCTCGGGATCTTGCAGGCGCTGTGCATCCCGCTGATGTGGTTCGGCTACCCGCGCGGCCCCTCAGCCGCGAGATGAGCCGGCCCGCCGCACCGCCTGCGACAGCACGACGCGCCTACAGCAGCTCGTAGACCTCGTAGGCGAGCTTGCCGTCGTCAATCGAGCCGATGCCGATGGCCTGGATCTTGTTGAGCCAGTTGTATGGGCCTTCCATCGACGTCTGGAAGGTGGGCGCGGAACGCGGCGAACCGTCCGGGTAGATCTTCCCCTGGTACTCCATCAGGATGTCGACATCGTCGTTTGTGCGGATCGAGATGCGCACGTCGAGATGCATGGTGCCGTCGGCGGACCGGTAGAGCCAGTCGCCTGACGGGCCCAGGATGGTGCCGTTGATGCGTTCGCCGGTGACGGTGCCGCTGTCGACCGAGGCGACCATCCGGGTGCCGGCGGGTCCGCCGCGGATCCGGGTGGCATTCGACAGGTCGGCGTCGATGTCCATTCTGAACAGGTGCCGCACGGGCAGGGATGTGTCGGACATGAAGTGCTCCTTGGTTGTCTGATCGAAAGTTGTGGGATGCGGGGCCCGCGCCCCAAGCGGCAAGGATCGCCTGCTACATCGTGAAGCGCAGGTTGCGGGCGGCGTGAGCGCCGATCTTCGCGTCGCCCGACCACGTGACCAGGCCAGCGGCAATCGGCACTTCGGGGTCGATGCGCCCGCAGGTGAGATCCATGAACGCCATCGAGTCGCAGTGCAGCGTCACGTCGGGATGCTCGACGTGGTCGACCTCGCGGGCCCGGCCATCGACCTGCACATAGATGTCGCGCTCGACGGCACCGGTGACGTCGAAGCGCATCGTGGCGCCGTCGGGCAGGCCCACGCGCTTGCCCGCGATGTAACCGATGGACAGATGCACCTCGTTCAGCGCCATCTCTGCGGCCGGGCCACCATTGTCAGTCGGCATCCCCAGCGGGGTGCGGCAGTCGCGCTCGTGCATCCAGTGGTCGAATTCGCGGATGGCCATGAACCGTCCGTAGGTGCCGGGCCCCACCGGGGTCATCGAACCCCGCTCGAAGACCTCCTCGTCCAGCGCCTCGAGCTGCGCGGCACGACCGTCCCACACCTCGGCGGCCAACGCCGTCAGCTCCGGGCCACTCATGGCCGTGGCTGCGGAGACGTAGCCGGCGATATCGCCGAACGGGGGAGGTGTCTCCACCGATTCAGGCAGCCAGCCCGACAGGGCCTGTTCCACCGACACCTGGTGCACCAGCACGCCGTGGACCGTCCAGTCAGGGCAATGTGACTGCACGTCCCACTGGTCGCCCTCCAGCGAGCCGTAGAACTCCTTGCAGCTCGCCCAGCAGGCCTTGAGGTTGTCGATGATGAGTTGCGGCTGGCTCATGGTGCTTGTCCTGTTCTGTCCTGTGGTCTTTGTGTCAGCGGGTGATTCAGCAGGGCTCAACCCGTCTCGGCCCGGATGCGTTCGATGATCTCGCCCAGCCGGTCGATCATCGCCTCGACCGAGCGGGCGCCGGCTTGAAAGATGGCAGTCACGTTCACCGAGGCCCAGTCGAATCCCAGTGCCCTGACGACGGCGGCCCGCTCGCCGATGGCGTCCAAGTCCTTGTAGAAGCCCTTGTCGGCGTCGCTGCGAGGCGGCGGGGCCAGCATCAGCTGCATGCCGATGGAGTCGGGATCGCGGCCGAAGTCCTCCTCGGCTCGGCGGCGGATCTCCGTCATGCACTCGAGCGCCCGCTCGTCGCTGACGCCCGACGCCATCCAGCCGTCGCCCTTCTGGGCAGTGCGTCGCAGCGCGGCGCGGCTGTCGCCGCCGATCCACAGCGGGATAGCGGCACCTTGCGGCGAGACGGGCTCCATGCCCATGTCGTGGCTGTTGTAGTGCTCGCCCGAGAACTCGATGCGCCCGCCGGCCCAGTAGGTCCGCATGAGGTCGATGGCCTCGTCCATGCGCTTGCCGCGAGTACCGAAATCCTCTTCGAGCGCGTCGTACTCCGAGTCCTGCCAGCCCACGCCGATGCCAAGGCGCACCCGCCCATTCGACAGCGTGTCCAGCGTCGAGATCTGCTTCGCCACCAGCACCGGCTGGCGCTGCGGCAATACCAGCACCTCAGTCGACAGCGTCACCCGCTCGGTCACCGCCGCCACGTTCGCGAGCAGCATGAGCGCTTCGAGAATCGGCATGTTCGCGGGGTAGATGGTGAACCGGCCTTCGCCTGGGTGGCCCATCACCACATGGTCGAATGCGGCGATCTCGTCGTATCCCAGGTCCTCGATGGCCTTGGCTAGATCGAGCACACGCTGGGGACCTTCCCGGAACGCAATGGACGGGAAGTCGACGGCGATCTTCATGCGCGGTGGTCTCCTGGGGCTACGCGGTGGGCAGGCGGACCCTAGCTGTCGCCGGCATGAGCAGTCTTCCGTCGGAGGTGTGCTCGGCGATCTCCAATTCGACGATCCCAGTCTCGGGATCGACGGACGTCACCGTGCCCGAGAACACCAGCTCCTCGCCTGGCAGACCGCTGGCGCGGTTCTGCCACGTGACGCCCAGCAGCCGGGCGGCGGGGCCCGCCCAGTCAGTCACGAACTGTGTCAGCCATGCGCCCTGCAGCGGACCGTGCACGATGATGTCGTCATGTCCTTCGAACCGGGCGTACTCACGGTCGTAGTGGATCCGGTGCGGATTGTGGCTCGCCGCGCTGTACAGAAACAGCTGCGCCTCATCGGGGAACTTGTGCATGGTGGGCAGCTCCTGTCCGGCCTCGAGCGTTGCGAGGTCCGGGACTGCCGTGGCCGTGCCGCTAGCTGGGTTCATGGTGCTGGGCTCATCGTGCGATGCCGATCATGCGGGAACGGGCGACTTCGTCGCCGAATTGATTGACGAACGTGGTCTCGCGCACCTGTCGCACGAAGGGCCCCTTGCGGCCCTCCTTCTGGTCGACCGCGGCGAGCCGGACGGTGGCGGTGATCTCGTCACCGACGCAGACCGGCGCGAGAAAGTCCCATTCCTCGCCGCCGAACATCACCCGGTCGACCTGCAGGCGGATCCGGGTGCCCTCGCGGTACAGGCCGTCCGTGCGCAGGTCTGATGCAGTTCTCGGCTGCACAACCGCATGGGTGACGTAGGTGGGCGGCGCCACCAGCGTCCGGTACCCGGCCGCCTGGGCCGCGACCTCATCGAAGTAGATGGGGTTCTCATCGCCGACGGCATATGCGTAGCGCTGCGCCTCCCGACGGTCGATGACCACGGTGACCGGTCCCGACAGCACCTCGCCGACGCGCTCCAGCGTTTCGGCCGGAATCAGCGATTCGCTCATGTGCCTGACACTACGAGGCAGCGCCATCGAGTGCTGCGGGCAGCGGTCGTCCGCGCTGGGTGGTCGCCCGGTCGCCAGTAGCGTTTGTGGCAGAGCAGGAGGAAGAACCGTGGCGTTGTGGTCGCAGAAGCTGGAGCTGCCGAATGCCGACGCTGCGCTGCCCGGGCGCAGCCAGACGATGCCGGTGGCTCCGGCGCACGTCGTGCTCGGAACACCGATGACGCCGCCGTTTCCTCATGGCTTCAAGCACTTGGTGGTCGGCATGGGCTGCTTCTGGGGAGTGGAACGCATCTTCTGGCAGCTGCCCGGCGTGTACACCACGGCAGTGGGCTACGCGGGCGGCATCACGCCGAACCCCAGCTACGAAGAGGTCTGCTCGGGGATGACCGGGCACAACGAAGTCGCCCTGATCGTGTTCGATCCGTCGGTCACGAGCTTCGAAGCCCTGCTGAAGGCATTCTGGGAAGGACACGATCCCACCCAAGGCATGCGCCAAGGCAACGACATCGGGACGCAGTACCGGTCGGGCATCTATGTGTCCGACGAGGACGATTTGGCGATTGCCGAATCATCCAGGGACATGTTCCAGGCCGTGCTCGACGATGCCGGCTTGGGTTCCATCACCACCGAGATCTGCCTGGCCGGGCCCTTCTACTACGCCGAGGACTACCACCAGCAGTACCTGCACAAGATCCCGTGGGGCTACTGCGGCTTGGGCAGCACCGGCCAGTCATGTCCCGTGGGAGTTGCCGCCGCCGATTGACCTGTCCAGGCTGAGCCCAGCAACGAAGCCAGCGGCGTCTCGCTCGAGAGCGGGGGACTAAGCGAACGCGGCGGCAAAAGCCGCCATGGTCTCGTCTGTCACGGCGCGCCGGTCTTCGCCCCACGGCAGCGGCATCAGCACGGGGTGCTCTACCCCTGCATCGACATATTCCCGGGCAAAGGCGGCGATCTCTGCCGGGGTGCCGATGAAGTCGATCGCCTGGATCATCTCGTTCGAGATCGCAGCGAGGGCGCCGTCTCGATCTCGCTCGGACTGGCGGGCGCGGGCTTCGTCCACCTCGTCTCCGAAGCCCGCTGCCCGGAAGGCACTGGCGTAGCCGTCGGCCATCGCGTAGTTAAGCAGGTCCCGCTGCGCCGAGCGGGCCGAGCGCTCGAGCTCGCCGGCGGCGGCGTGGACGTAGCAGATGATCTGCGCGTCGCCGCCCTTGCGCACCTCGGCCACGACGCTCCCGACGTGCGAAGCGGGCAGGTAGTTGAGCAGGACACCGTCGGCCACCTCGCCTGCCAGACGCAGCATCTGGGGGTTGAGCGCTGCGAGCACGATCTGCGGGCGCCGCTCGCCCAGCCGCATGGCGAGTCGGAACCTGCGCACCTGCCAGAAGTCGCCTTCGAAGGTCACCTGTTCGCCGCTTAGGCACTCGCGCAGCAGCGCCACGTACTCGCGCATCATCGCGATGGGGCGATCAGGCGGCGGCTGACCGTGCTGGCGGAGGATGCCCGGCGCCGAGACGCCGAGTCCCACCAGCACGTCGGCATCGTCGTTGAGCGATTGCAGGGTGGCGGCCGTCATGGCCACCAGGGTGGGCGCGCGCAGCTGGACTGGAATGATGCCGGTTGCCAGATCGAGGCCGGGGGCAGCGTGGGCAACGGCGCCGAGCAACGAGAACGCATCGGTCCCTGTCGCCTCGACGGTCCAGATTGACGAGTAGCCCTGCGCCTTCGCGGAGCGGGCGATGTCGGTGACCGCTGCGGGCCCCAGCACTCCCAGGCTGCCGACGGTCACGCCATAGGGCCCTGTCCCCGTCGAGTTGGCACCGGCCGGTCCGTTCGCGTTCATGGCGGCGCACCGTACCTGCCGGTCGCGCGGTTCGCCGGTACGGCTGCAGGCGATTGTCGGCGGCTGTGTGAGTCTCGGAGAACTGACGGTGACTGGCGTCGGGTGCGAGATAGGGTGAGGCTCACAGCCAGCAACGCCGCCGGTACCAGTACATGAGTAGAGGCGTCGGGAGCCGGGAGGGAACAGAGATGACCGAGACAACGGAACCGACTCGGACAGATGAGCCCCGGATCATTTCCGACGCACTCGAGGTCATCGACAGTGCGCTGGGCGACTTCTTCAGCCGCGAGCTGGTCTCGTCGGTCGAGGTCACCGATGTGCTGCTCGACGTGCGGACACTGCTGCGCCGGGGCGACGAAGCAGCGGAGCTGCCCACGGCCACCAAGGCCGATCAGGACGTCGCCCGCGCCTGAGTCAGCGACGCTCCACCGCCCCTGCGGTCGGTTCAGCGCCGCATCAGCCGGGCCGCCAGACGTCCTATTGCCTCGCCGACGGCGGCGCCTGCGATGACATCGCTCGCGTGATGCAGGCGCACATGGATGCGTGAGACGGCCACGATGGCCGCTGCGAGCCGGTAGACGGGTCCCAGTCGCGACCCGCGCGACAGCACGACCGCGGCACAGAAGGCCGCCGAGGCGTGGCCGGAGGGAAAGCTGGACGTGATCGGCTGGCGGAGCCGGTGCTGGGTCGGGTTCTCCGCGGCCGTGCCGGGTCTGCGCCGCGCGAAGAGCCGCTTGACACCCTGATTCACGACCAGCGATTCGAGTGCCATGAGTGCGCTGAAGCGCAGTGCGTCGGCCGCTTCCCGGCGCGGTCCCAGTGCTCGTATCGCACCCATCACGTGCCAGATCTGGCTGAACTCGCCCACATCCGAGGCCCCGTACATCACCCGGTCCATCAGCTTGCGGCCTCGCAGGACTTCCCACCACCTGTCGACAGCACCGTCGAAACGGGCGATCTGCCGCGCTGCCGCCGACAGCGGGTCCTGCGCTTCGGCCGGTTCAGTGTCGGGCGATGACGATGCCGGCATCATCCGGATCCCTGGGGCCCGAGCGGCCCGTGAGCGGAGCGAACGAGAGCGGAAGGCAATGGCGCAGCAAGCGGCAGGTTCCGCCCCTTGCCACTGCTGCCGAGCGTGATCGGCGGCGCGGTCGTGGTGGGCAGCAGCGGCGGGAGGACGGGGTCGGTGGCGGGAGCGATGGTGAGCGCAGGTCCGGCATCGGGGTCGGGCGGCGGCGGGATCATGAGAATCTGGCCGACGAAGATCTTGGTGGGGTCGGCAATGTTGTTCACCCGCACCAGATCGTTCAGGTGAATGCCGTACCGGTCTGCGATCTGGATCAGCGTGTCGCCTCGCACCACCGTGTACGGGGTCAGCAGCGGCGGCTCGGTCGTGGTGGCCGGTGCCGCCGTGTGCGCAGGAGCCGTCGTGGCGGAGGCCTCGGTGCGAGACTCGCCCGGCAGCAGGGTGCATCCGAGCGCCATGCCGGAAGCCGCGACAGCGATCGCCACGGACATCACCCCCCGGCGCGGTGAGCAGGAGACGTCACGGGCCTTCGTCACTGCGAGCTGTTGGCGCCGACCACGGTCGGCGGGATGACGAGCTGTTCCCCGATGCGGAGCAGCGTGTCTTCCTTGCCGTTCTCTTCCATGAGCGCCCGGACGGAGACGCCGAATCCGTTGGCGATCTTGCTGAGGGTGTCTCCCGGCTGAACCACATAGATGCGACGCTGCGGCGGCGGCGCGGCGATGGTCGTGGTGGTGAGCTGCGGGCGCAGCGTGGTGAGCACGGGAAGGGTCGTCGGGATCGGCTCCGCCTCCGGCTCGGAGGCACAGGCGCCGCCAATTGCTGCCAGCGCTACAAGTGCTGCTGCGAGCTGGCCAGCGCGAGCGGCACCTGCCCCACGTGTTCGAGCCATGGCTCAGCCGGTTCGAACGGCCGCCGTGCTCAGCTGCCGGGGCCAGTTGTGGGCGTGGAGCCGGCTCGCGGTGCTGGCGGACAGGAACGGCTGCGGCTCGTCGTCGGTCACGGTCAGCAATTCGGCGCCGTCGGCGGTGACCAGCACCGTGTGCTCGAACTGCGCGGTGCGGCTGCGGTCGGCGGTCATCGCTGTCCAACCGTCAGGCCACAGCTGGGCGCGTGGTGTGCCCGCCGTGATCATCGGCTCCACAGTGAAGGTCATGCCCTCGACCAGCTCAGTGCGTGCAGAAGGGTCGTAGTAGTGCGGGATGTTGGGCAGCCGGTGAAAGATCTGTCCGATGCCATGGCCGACGAACTCGCGCACGACGCCGTACCCCTCGGCTTCTGCCCGGGCTTGGACGGCGCGGCCGATGTCGCACACCTGGGCTCCCGGCCGCACCGCCGCAATGCCGTGGTACATGGACTCGCGGGTGACCTCGACGAGCCGCTGCGAGGCCTCGTCGACGTCGCCCACCAGGAACGTCTCGGAGTGGTCGCCGTGCACGCCGCCGACGTAAATCGTCACATCGCAGTTCAGGATGTCGCCGTCGCGCAGCTGCCGGTCGTCGGGAATGCCGTGGCAGATGATCTCGTTGGCCGAGGTGCACAGCGATTTCGGGAAGCCGTTGTAGTTGAGCGGGCTCGGGTAGCCACCCTCGGCAATGCATGTCTCGTGGCAGACCTCGTCGAGATGATCGCTGGTGACGCCCGGTGCGATCTCTGCGGCCACGGCCCTCAGCACGCGTCGGGCTGCCGAGCCTGCCGACCGCATGGCGTCGATCGTGGCGCTGTCGGAGGGTTCCACACCGCTCGGTGCCGGCGATGACGTGCCGCTGAGCGCGTAGGGCGGCAACTCGATGTGCCCGGGCACCGCCCGGCGGGGCGAGATCAAGCCAGCGACCACGGGCTCGAAGCCAGAAGGCCTCATGCGCGCTGCTGGCACTCGACGCTTGCGCCTGCCCATTGTGGTCACGCTACCCGTGGGTCAGGGGTGCCCCGTGATCGCGCCGCTCTGCCGGCGGGCGCGATCAGTCGTCGCCGAGCTCGCCGAGCACCTCGTCATTGTGCTCGCCGAGCTCGCCGAGCACCTCGTCATTGTGCTCGCCGAGCTTGGGAGCGCGGCGGTAGATGCCCGGCGGCGTAGCGCTCATGCGGATCGGCGGCGCGATCTGCACGATCGGCCGTCCCACCGGCTGCTCGACCGACACCAGCATGTCGCGGGCTGCGACATGGGGATCGGTGAACAGGTCGCCGGGATGGTTGACCGGGCCGCATGGCACCTTGCCGCCGATGGCCTCGAGCACTTCGGCGTTGGTGTGCGAAGCGGTCCATTCGGTGAGTGCGCTGAC
The DNA here is from genome assembly GCF_965208925.1 of Candidatus Poriferisodalis sp. GTDB lineage: Bacteria > Actinomycetota > Acidimicrobiia > Acidimicrobiales > Poriferisodalaceae > Poriferisodalis. The sequence goes on from NZ_OZ242364.1 coordinate 2,046,794, forward strand.
GATCATGTCGCGGTGATGGAACCTGGCGCGAAGGGTGCGGGTTTCGTCCGCGGTGGCCCACTCCGGGCGGCCGATGGCCACCGCCAGCTCCCGCCAGTGATTGTCGGTGGGCGCGCCGATGGCAACGGACCCATCGGAGGTCTCAAAGATGTCGAACGGCACGATGTACTGGTTCTTGTTGCCGCTGGGCGGCGTGTCGGGCTGGCCCATCACGCTGTAGCGGGTGACCCCGACTTCGCCCAGGGCCATCACAGCATCGACCATCGACACGTCCACGAACTGGCCCTCGCCCGTGCGCTGTGCATGGAACAGCGCTGCCAGCACGCCCATGGCGCCGATCGTGCCCGGGTACGTGTCGCCGATGTAGGGGCCGACGACGTGACGGTCAGCAGGACCGCTGCCATTGGCCGAGACCATGCCCGACATGGCCTGGGCCACCACGTCGTACGCCGGCCAGTCCACATACGGGCTCTCGCCCGAGCGCGGGTCGCCGAAGCCGCGGATGGCTCCGTACACGAGCTTCGGATTGCGCTCGTGGAGCACCTCCCATCCCACTCCGAGCGCATCCATCACGCCAGCGCGCATGTTCTCGACGAGCGCATCCGCGGTGTCGACGAGCTGCAGGAACTGCTCCCGCTGATCCTCGTCGGTGAGGTCGAGCGCTATGCCTCGCTTGTTGCGGTTGTAGTTGGCGAACCCGGCGCCGAAGTTCCGCTCGGTGTCCTCGCGGGTGAACGGCGCCATCTTGCGGGCGAGCTCGCCCCGCGGTGGTTCCACCTTGATGACATCGGCGCCCAAGTCGGCCAGCATCATCGTCGACCACGGCCCGGCCAGCGCATGGGTGCAGTCGATGATGCGGACACCTTGGAGCGGGCCCGAGTTCTGCGCAGCCATTGGCGCAGCCCGCTCGTGGGCAGTCAGGTGCTCTTCATCCGGCGGGTCCAGCAGTGCCATGTCGTCGCCCTCCTGAGGTTCTGAGGTGATGCCGCGATCAGGCGAAGTTCGGGCGGCGTTTCTCGACGATGGCGGCGTGACCCTCGCGCGCATCATCGCCCGTGAAGCCCAGCATCTCCAGGGCGGCAGAGGTGTCGAAGATGGGCCCTGCCAGCCGCATCCAGTTGTTGAGGCTGTACTTCGTCCAGCGGATAGCGCTCTGGCTGCCCGCCGCCAGCCTGCGGGCGACGGCAAATGCCTCGTCGAGCACGTCATCGTCATCGACCGCCTTGCTCACGATGCCCATGTCGTCGGCCTCTTCGCCCGTGATCGTGTCGCAGGTGAGCAGGTAGTACTTCGACTTGGCCATCCCGCACAGGATCGGCCACACGATCGCCGCATGATCGCCGGCGGCCACGCCGAGCCTGGTGTGCCCGTCCACGATCCGGGCGCTGCGCCCCGCGATGGAGATGTCGGCCATCAGCGCCGCCGCGAGGCCGGCTCCGACGGCAACGCCTTCGATCGCCGAGACGATGATCTTGGAGCAGTTGATCATGTTGTAGACGATGTCTCGCGCTTCGCGCAGTGCCCGCTGGCGCATCTCGAAGTCGTCCATGATCTCCTGGATCATGTCCAAGTCGCCACCGGCGGAGAAGGTGCCGTTGGCGCCTCGGATGACCGCCACCCGGGTGTCGGGATCGTCGTCGACCGCCCGCCAGATGTCGGCCAGCGCCAAGTGCTTCGGCGCATCCACGGCATTCAGCCGACCTGGCGTGTCGATCACGATCTCGAGCACGCCGTCGTCGTCGGGACCGGTGACCTGGAGCGCGGAGAAGGGGGCGTAGCGGTCGTTCATGGCGCCCGAAGCTAGTTGTTCGGGGTAGCAGCCGCCGGGGCCTGCGAGGTGGGCGCGCTGAGCAACCGGTACGCCGATTCGATCTCGCCTGCCGGCGCGAAGATCCGCTCCCACGGGTGCAGCAGCCGGTCCCGCCCGTAGCGGGGGATCACGTGGATGTGGAAGTGAAACTGCGTCTGGTCTGCAGCGGCGCCGTTGTTGTTGAGCAAGTTCACGCCCGCTGGCTGCAGTCGCTCGCGCACCAGGCCCGCCACCCGGCGCGCCGCCTGCATCACGTGTGCAGCGTCGTCATCGGTGAGTTCCCAGATATCGGTGACATGCCGCCGGGGAATGACGAGGCAGTGACCGACGGTCATGGGCAGGCGATCCATGAACGCCACGGCGTGCTCATCCTCGTAGAAGCGCAGTGCCGGGACGTCGCCTGCCGCGATCGCGCAGAACGTGCAGCCCGGCATCCGGTCCGCGGCCGGCCCAGCGTCTGCTGAGGAATTCGTCACCAGTCGAGCATCCGCTGCGGATCAGTGGTACCGGAGCTCGACGTGGTCAACGACGTGATCGTGGCCCTTCGCGAGCACCAGGTCGGCTCGGGCCCGTGTCGGCAGGATGTTCTCCTGCAGGTTGACGAGGTTGATCGAGCGCCAGATCGTGCGCGCGACTGCGTCGGCCGCAGAGGGCGGCAGATCGGCGAACTGGGCGAAATAGGCGGACTGCTCGCGGAATACCGTCTTGCGCAGCTGCTGGAAGCGCTCGACATACCACTCCTCGAGGTCTTCGGCCTCGGCATCGACGTAGATCGTGAAGTCAAAGAAGTCCGACACGAACGGCGTGCTCGACGGCGGTCCGGTCTGCAGCACGTTCAAGCCCTCGACGATGAGGATGTCGGGCTGGTTGATGAGCTGGATCTCGTCGGTCACGTCGTACAGGCTGTGCGAGTACACGGGCGCTGCGACGTCGGGTTCGCCGCTCGAGATCCGCTGGAGGAAATCGCGCAGCTCGCCGCGGCGGTAGGACTCGGGGAAACCCTTGCGCCCGAGGATGCCGCGCGCGGTGAGCTCGGCGTTCGGCAGCAGGAATCCGTCCGTCGTGACCAGATCCACTTCGGGGTGATCCGGCCACGAGGCCAAGACTGCTCGCAGGATGCGTGCCGTGGTGCTCTTGCCGGCCGAGACGCTGCCGCCGATGCCGATCAGGTAGGGCCGCGGCGGCAGCACCCTGCCGAAGAAGCCCTCAGTGGCGGCGCGCAGCTGGCGTTTGGCTGCGACACGCAGGTTCAGCAGCCGCGACAAGGGCAGGTAGATGTCTCGCACCATGTCGAGCGTCACCGGTTCGACGAGGCCCGCGAGCGCCTCCAGCTCGGCTTCTGTCAATGACAGCGGCGTGGCGTCTCGCAGCTTGGCCCACTGCTCGCGGGTGAACCTGCAATGCCGGTCATCGATGCCCGGCTCAAGCATTGCGCCGTCTGTCACCCGCCTAGCTTGGCGAACTCATGGCACCGACCGCAACCGGGTCGTATGCGCCTTGTGCTGTCGCCAGTCCCCGATGCCAGCGCCGCGGCGTCGCGACGGCGGCTCGCGGGTAGTCCTCAAACATCCAGCGGGCGAATTGCCGGCGGGTCCAACCGGACCAGTCGACTGCGCGCAGCGACAGTTCGGCCAGGCGTTCGTGAGTCAGGACGCGGCTGAGGCCGCGCGCCAGCCGGTGGTCGAGCGTGAACTCGGCTCGCGCGTCGCGCACGTAGCGAGCCGTCACGCTGTGGGGGGGACCGCCGCGCGCAATCGCCGCCGCCGCCATCCGCCCCATCTGCAGGGCTTGGCCGATTCCCTCGCCAGTGAGCGGGTCGGCGGCCGCAGCGGCATCGCCGCACAGCAAGGCGCGCCCCCGGGCCAGCTCCAGTTCCCCTAGCCGCGCGGGTATCGGCCACGCTCGCGTCGGGCCGTCGGGTTGGTGAGCGCCGAGCACCGTCGCGATGTGGCCGCGCTGGGTGAGGCTCGCCCAGACTGCAGCGATCTCTTTGCCGTCGAGCGTTCCTGCGCCGCCCGCCGAGTCGTGGCCGCGGTGGGCTCGGGGCACCCCGAATCCGACGTTGACGCGCCCGTCGCCCAAGGGGAACGACCAGGCGTAACCCGGCAGCAGGTCGGGCTCGAACCAGACCCACATGTCGCGGGCAGCGGCGCCGCTCGCACGCAGGTAGCCGCGAAACGCATGCCAATCGCCGCGGTAGCGGTGCGGGCCGATGCCGAGCGCTTTGCGCACAGCCGAATACACGCCGTCGGCAGCCACCACGAAGCGGGCGTGCACGACGCTGTTGTCGCTGAGCCGGACGGACGCCGTGCTCGCCCGCTCACCGAAGTCCTCAAAGCCGTCGAATGCGATGCCGAGCCGGACGTCAGCCTGTGCTGCCGCAGCGAGGTCGACGAGCCCTGCATCCAGCTCGGTGCGCCGGCACACGCTCGCGAACTGCCCGCGACCTTCGGGGAGGGGCAGCCTCATGACGCGTCCGCGCGGCGTGCGCACGCAGGCAGCCTCCACTGGCATCCACGACTTCATCCGCTCCGGCTGCAGGCCGAGCGACTCGAGCTCGCGCAGCGCGAGCGCAGTGAGGCCATCGCCGCAGCACTTGTCACGTCCCGGCGCCGCGCGATCGACGAGCATGACCCCGAGTCCCGCGCGCCGGGCCCACACGGCGGCGGATGCGCCTGCCGGACCGGCACCGACGATCAGGACATCGACGATGGTCACTCGCTCATGATCTTTCCGGCTCGCTGGTTTCGGCAATCCCATCGGCGGCCGTGGACTGCCCGCTGTCTGCGTCGTCAGTGTCGCCTTCTTCGCCGTTGCTGCCTGTCTCGCCGGTGTCGTCAGGCTCGGTCGAGTCGCCTTCGCCGTCGGTTGTGTCGCCTTGGCCGGATTCCGTCTCATCGTCGGCCCTCAACTGGCTCAGATCGACGCCGAGACAGGGATCGTCGGGATAGCGCGGCAGTTCGGAGTCGCGCTCGCCGGGCTGTTCGATGCATTCGAGCGGCGGGCACTCCACGATCGAACCGTCGGCACGCTCGCTGCCGTCTTCGACCAACTCCGGTTCGATTGCGTCGGCATCACTGGTGCCGGAAGCATCCTCGGGCGTCTCGCCGTCGGCCGCCGGCTCGTCGTCTGGCGAGCCCGGGGGTGCGAGCAGCGGATCCACGCACTGCCGCGGCACCGAACGCGAGCCGTCGCAGTCGCGCCCTTCCTCGGGTCGGTAGCGGGCATGGAACGTGTCCACCTCGACGGTGCCGTCGGCGAACACCCGTGTTCGCTCGGTGCGGACCCGCCGGCAGAACTCCTGCATTTCCTCTTCGGGCTCGCCGATGGTCACCTGGACATTGCGCGTGGAATACAGCTCGACGGTGATGGACGTGTCGGTGTACGTCGGCCAGATGAGCAGGCCGTACGGCGTGGGATTGGTGAACTTCAGATCGGGCTTCGGGTAGGAGATCGTGGGATCCAATCCGAACGGGTAACGGCTGAGGTACAGCGAGTGCGTCTGGTACTCGTCGATGGTCATCCCGGCCCGGATCAACGCGTTGAAGATGGTGGTCGCGAACTGCGAGACCCCGCCGCCGATGTCGTCGACCAGCACGCCCTTCTCGATGAAGCCGCCCTCCACGAATCCCTTTTCTTCGGTCCGCCGACCGACATGTCCGTTCAGCGAGAGGCTCTGGCCAGGTTCGACAGTCGCGCCGCGCATCAGTTCTGCGAAGCGGTGGATGTTCTCGACGCGCCCCTGGCAGCACGCGTGCTTCGTGGTGAATGCGCCGACGAGTTCGATGATGCCCAGCCCGTCAAGATGCGCCTGCTCCTCTCGGCTCACCGCCGGACGCGACGGCAGAGCCAGCGGTCCTTCGATGCGCGCCAGCAGCGCCTCTTCGATCAGGGCGCCGACATCATCGGCACAGCAGGCGACGCTGCCATCGCTCGCTACGACCGTCGGCACGCCGCCGACGACGGTCATCGCGCCGGTGGTGAAGGGTGCCGATGCTGCGGCGAACGCTTCCTCGAGGTACGGCCCGACCTGTGCATGATCGAACGCGATCTCCGGCGGTGTGGCCCCGGGGTCGAGCCGGAGCCAGCCGGCGATCGTCTCGACGGTGAGGTCGTGGGTTGCGTCTCCGTACGCAACGAGAAGACTGCGCCCGTAGTTCTGGTGTGCCGTGTTGACAGCCTGCTGCAATTCGGGCGTGTAGGCGATCGGCTCGCTCTGCGTCAGATCTGCGGCGATCTCGATGCGGGTGAACGAGCGTGCGATGCCTTCGAGCACCTGGTCGACGACGGCGTCTGCGTCGACGACCTGGCCGGGTAGGCCGAGGTCGACTGCCAGCGTGTCGTTGACGACGACCACCGATGGGGGAGTCGCCGTCACACCGAGGTCGGCGGCGCCAGCCAGCACAGCTCGGGCCATCGATCGATCGACGCGGTACCGGCGCTCGGTGAACCGGGGGTCAGAAGACCACCCAACCCACGACTCAGCGTCCCCGTCGGATTCTTCGGCGCTGCCCGCTCTCAGTTCCCGGACGGCTTGGAACGTGGCGTCTCGCTCCAGCGCGATACCGAGATCGGCCACCGTGAGCGTCAGCTCACCGGCGTCGGTGCGCACCACGACAGGCGTGGCCGCCAGCTCCGCTGCGAGTGCGGCAATCCGCAAGTGCACGGTGTCGGGGCTCACCTGAGTCGGCGCGCCCGGAGCTGTCGTGGGAATGACGATCGGTGCACTCGTTGTCGCTGGCGCGTCAGGCGTCGTTGGAGCAGTCGGCGGCGGAGCATCATCCGGGTTCCGGAGCGCCAGCACAGCCGTCCCCCCGATGGACGCGACCAGGACGGCGGCCGCCGTGATGATCGACCAGCGAGGGGCCCACGTCGGCCAGTGCACGAGGGTTGATCGTACGGGTCACTTGCGGGCTGCAGGCGGCGCGTCGAGCGTGCGATACTCCGAGCCGTCGCACGCAGGTGGCGGCACACAGGGAAGGGACTTGGAACATCATGAGCAAGCTGTGCGAGGGTCGGGTCGTCATCGTGACCGGAGGTGCCCGAGGCATCGGGCGTGAGCACTGCCTGATGCTCGCCGAACATGGTGCGAAGGTGGTGTGCAACGACTTGGGCGGAGCGCGCGACGGCACCGGCGCCGACACCGGCCCCGCCGACGACGTCGTCAACGAGATCACGGCGATGGGCGGCGAGGCGGTGGCCAACGGCGACGATGTCTCCGACTGGGAAGGCGCCCAGCGTCTCGTGAATCAGGCCATCGGAACCTTTGGCGACCTGCATGGTGTCGTGAACAACGCCGGCATCCTGCGTGACCGGATGCTCGTGAACATGACCGAGGCCGAATGGGATGCGGTGATCAAGGTGCACCTCAAGGGCACGTTTGCACCGGCGCGATGGGCCAGTTCGTACTGGCGAGAGAAGTCGAAAGCCGGTGAGCCGGTCAATGCGTCGATCGTGAACACGACGTCGGTGTCGGGCATCTACGGCAATCCGGGCCAGACCAACTACGGCGCCGCCAAGATGGGCATCGCGGCGTTCACGATCATCGCAGCGCGTGAGTTGGCGCGCTACGGCGTGCGGGTGAACGCAGTAGCGCCGGGCGCGCTCACGCGCATGACCGAGGACCTGGGCATGGGCGAAGCCTCCGAGGAAGACCAGGCCATGATGCACCCCCGCTACATCGCGCCGATTGTCACCTGGCTGTGCTCGGAAGAAGCAGCCGGCGTGTCCGGCCGTGTTTTCGAGGCCTCCGGCCGGATGCTGGCGGTTGCAGAGGGCTGGGAGCGCGGCCCGACCGTCGACGCCGTCGACGACCCGACGAAGATCGGCGATGCAGCCCGTCAGCTCGTGCGCGATGCCCGCCTCAACAGCGGCATGAGCGGCGAGCCGGCCGACGGCGGCGTGGCCGACTGAGCTACGACAGACGCCCAAGCCGCTGACCAGGGTCACGGACGGGCAGACTCCACCCAACCACCCATTCGCTTCACTACCCCGTTCGCTTCGCTCAAGGAGGGCATCAATCATGGGACTCAATCCGGAAGCAGTCGGCGCCACCGGCACTCCGACCAAGCGGTCGTGGACGTTCCGCGACTCGCTGCTGTACGCCGTCGGCATCGGCGCCGGGGCGGAGGATCCGTTCGGTTCCGAACTGGAGTTCACCACCCACAATTCCAAGAACATCGCCCACCAGGCGTTCCCGACCCAAGGCGTCGTCATCGGATTCGGCGCCGGCGGTGCCATGGCGAATGCCGGCGATCTGGACTGGGGCAAGCTGCTGCACGGCAGTCAGGGGATCACCGTGCACCAGCCGATCCCGACCGAAGGAACCGTCGAGATCACCGATCGCATCGCCGGCATGTGGGACAAGGGTGAGGGCCGCAACGCCATCATCGACACCGAGGCCAGCGCGGTCGACCCCGATTCCGGCGACGTCATCTTCGAGCTTCGGAGTTCGGTGGTGATCCGCGGTTCGGGCGGTTTCGGGGGCGAGCCGGGCAGCACCGCTCCGCTGGTCAGCGCGCCCGACCGCGACGCTGACTACGAGATCTCGTACCGGACACGTCCCGATCAGGCCCTCACCTACCGGCTGAGCGGCGACTACAACCCGCTGCACAGCGATCCGTGGTTCGCAACCGAGCTCGCAGGCTTTCCCAAGCCGATCCTGCACGGCCTGTGCACCTATGGCTTCACCGGCCGGGCACTGCTGCACACCCTGTGCGAGGGCGATCCCGCCCGTTTCCGGTCGATGGACTCCCGGTTCTCTGCTCCGGTGTTCCCCGGCGACGAGCTGACCATCCAGGTGTGGGACGACGGCGAAGGCCGAGCGATCTACCGCACGGTCGCTCAGCAGGGCACCGACGAGCAGCGCGTGGTCATCGACAACGGATTGTGCATCTACGCCTAGAAGCCGACGCCTGAGCTGCGGAAGCGGCAGCTCAGAACAGCTTGAGGGCGTCGCTGGAGATGCCGCGTAGCTCGTCGTAATCGAGCACGACACAGCGGATGCCCCGGTCGGCCGCAAGCACACGCGCTTGGGGCTTGATCTCCTGCGCGGCGAAGACGCCGCTCACGGGCGCCAAGCGGGCATCCCGGTTCAGGTACTCGAGATAGCGGCACAGCTGCTCGACCCCGTCGATCTCGCCCCGCCGCTTGATCTCCACGGCCAGCGTCGCGCCGTCGCAGTCCCGGCACAGCAGGTCTACGGGACCGATGTCGGTCGGGTACTCGCGCCGCACCAGCACGGTGCCGCCGGCCAGCGTCTCGGGATGTGCGGCTACCAGCTCCTGCAGGTGTGCCTCGACGCCGTCCCGCTCGAGACCGGGATCGATGCCCATGTCATGGGCGGTGTCGCTGATCACCTCGGCGAGGCGGATCTCGAGACGCTCGCCCTTGTCGTTCGTGACGCGCCACAGATCGGGCTCGCAGACGAGCCGGTTGGGCGCGTTCATCCAGTTCAGCGGCTTGTAGGCACCGCCGTCGGCATGAATGGCCACACAGCCGTCGGCCTTCACCATGATCAGTCTGACGGCCTCGGGCAGGTGCGCGTCGAGCCGTCCCGAGTAGTCGACCGTGCAGCGAGCGATGACCAGCCGCAATGGTCTAGGCGGCTGCGGTCAGCTCGTAGACCGACGTGAGCCTGGGCTCGCCCCCATCGCCATCGCGCCCATCTGCATCGAGCACCCGGGCGCGGCCGCTCTCCACGAGGTGGAGCATGTGCGCGTAGACCGAGCTTGCCGCGGGATACCACAGCCGCTTGTCGTAGGCCTCGTACATCTTCGGCACGAAATCCGCGATGCGGCACGGTCCCGGTCGGAGGTGCTCGATGATCTGCTGCTCTCGGTCGCTGCGGTGCGCGATGAACGAGCGCACGTATGCCGTGGGTTCGGGAATCGGGGGCCCGTGGGTCGGCCAGTAGCGCTCGTGGTCAAATTCGAGCAGCTTCGCCAGCGAGTCGAGGTAGTCCTGCATCGAGCCGTCTGGAGGCCCCACGACGCTTGTAGCCCAGCCCATGACGTGGTCGCCTGAGAAGAGCGAGTTCTCCTCGAGCAGCTCGTAGCACAGGTGGTTCGAGCAGTGACCCGGCGTGTGCACCGCGCGTAGCGTCCAGCCGTCACCGGCGACGATGTCGCCATCGACCAGCGCGACATCGGGGACGAACTCGGTGTCGGCGCCTTCCCGCTTCAGCTCCTCGGGCAGCTCGTCGAACTCGGCTTGGTACTTCTCCTGTTCCTCGGCGCTGATGTAGTCGGAGAAGTCCACCCGATCATCAGGATCGAGCTTCCACACGCTGGCGTGCGGGCCGTAGCCGTAGCTGAGGGCGCCGGTGGCTGCGACCAGATCTCCGGTGAGGGGCGAGTGATCGCTGTGGGTGTGCGTCACCAGCGCGGCGCTGACCGTCTCGCCAGGCTCGAGTGCCGCCAGGACATCGTCGAGATGGCTCGCAAGCGGCGGACCGGCGTCGATCACCGCTACCTCGCCGCGCCCGACGATGTAGGTGCCGGTGCCGCGATAGGTGAACGGCGTCGGGTTCTTGCAGATGACGCGACGGATCATCGGCGACACTTGGTCGCAGGCGCCATAGTCGAACTCGCCGAGATCTCGGTAGTGCTCGATGGTCACCGGCATCGGCTGCTCCATGTCGGGTCGGAACGCGTGCGTGACGGTCTAGCATCACATCACGGCCTGGCCGGGCAGCCGCCATGAGGGGGAGGCGGCTGCCCGGCCCGCTGTGCTTTCACGTTCAGCACCGTCGGGAGGCAACATGGCGGATCTGACAGACCGGAGCGGCGGCTATTTCGTCGGCACGAAACCTTCGGAGCGTTATCCCATCTGGACCCGCGCCAACGTGGGCGAGGTGTTCCCCGATCCGGTGCGGATGAGCACCTTCGACTTCGCGTTCCAGAACGACGACGGCATTCGCATGTCCGAGCTGGGGTTCCGCGATGCGTACGTGGACATGGGCGCGTTCGACTACGACGAGTTCGATCCCGACAACTGCGTGTTCCTGGGCGTCTTCGGCGGCTACACCTATCTCAACGCCGCGATCGGGCGTGTCTTCGGCGCCCGCGCCCCTGGCATCGATGTCGACACCGTTGATCGGACCTTCTTCGGCGAGCAGCCGGGCATCCCGCCCTACGAACCGCATCCCGACGATGCCAGCCCCGAGGCCGAGCAGCGCATCGGCGAGACCTTCCTGATGCTGTTCGCGGCGCCGGCGTTGCCGGAAGTGCTCGAAGACGAGCAGAACATCGCCGAGCTGCGCGCGCAGCGCCCCGACTTCGCCCAGATGGGCGATCACGAGATCATCGATTGGATGAGCAACTTCCTCGAGTCGGGCTACATCGACGGCACCGGCTTCCGGCTGCTGTTCGCGCGGCATCTGAAGGTGTCCTTCCTGGCGGCGGTGCCGCTGGGCGCGATCGAGCAGGTGTGCGCGGCGCTGGGGCGGCCTGAGGACACGCTCAAGCTGGTGGCCGGCTTCGGGGACGTGGCCTCCGCTGCGCCCTCGGATGCGATGTGGCAACTCGGACGGCAGGTCGCCGAATCCAGCGCGCTGGGGGCGTTGTTCGACGCTGGACCGTCGGGATTGGCTGATCGCCTCGCTGCGGCAGGCGCTGAGGACCCGTCAGGCGACGTCGCGGCGTTCAACGAGGCCTTCGACTCGTTCGCGTATGAGTTCGGCTCGCGGGGTCCGAACGAGTGGGAGATGAGCTGCCCTACCTGGGAGACCGACCCCGACATCGCGCTGGCGGCCATCGACCGCATGCGCCTGGCTCCCGCCGATGCCGAGCCGGCACGGCGGCGCGCAGAACTGGCCGCCCAGCGAGAGGCCCTGGCGGCAGAGATCTCTGCATTGCTCGAGGCCGACCCCGACACCCAGATGCAGTTCAACCTGGCCCTCGGCGCGGCAGCCGTGTACCTGCCCGGACGCGAGCGCACCAAGACCAACTGCGTGCGCTACGTGAACGAGTGCCGCATCGCCTCACGGGTGCTGGGCGAGCGGCTCGTCGAGCGTGGGCAGTTCAGCGGCGCGACCGAGTTCGGCATGCTGCGGCTGTCGGAGATCCACGAGATGCTCGATGACCCGACCGGCTGGGCTGAGGTCATTGCGGAGCGTCAGGCCCGGTGGGACGACGCTGCATCGCGCCAGGAGCCGTTCGTCATCGTCGGTGACCCGCCGCCGCTGTCAGAGTGGCCTCGTCGGGGCGCGTCCGAACTGGCGCAGCTCTCAGCGGGCGAGACGCTCGCTGGCTTGCCGGGCTGCCCTGGCATCGCCCGCGGGCGGGCGCGAGTGGTGCTCGACAGCAGCGACCCGACCGCGCTGTCCCCCGGGGATGTGCTCGTAGCGCCGCTCACCGATCCGTCGTGGACGCCGCTGTTCGTGAGCGCGAGCGCGGTCGTGGTGGACGTGGGCGCTGCGCTCAGCCATTCGGTGATCGTGAGCCGCGAGCTCGGACTGCCTTGTGTCATCTCGGCAACGGGGGCGACCGGACGCATCCCGGATGGCGCCCTCATCGAGGTGAATGGCGACACCGGCGTGATCACCGTGCTGGAGCTGTGACGCTCGGCGTCACAGTGTCGTAGCAGCAGTCGCTCAGCGTTCAGGCCAGTCGGGAAGCCGCCGCTCGGTCAGTGCCCGGACGCCTTCGAGGTAGTCCGGGCTGGGGATCATCTCGTTGAGCAGCCGATCCGATTCGGAGACGGCGGTGCCCACGTCCCGGTGCTGGTCCAGATAGATCTGCCGTTTCGTCGTGGTGAGCGAGCTGGGCGCAACCCGGGCGACCATGTCGTACGCGTACTCGTACACGTGATCCATGAGCTCTGACGCCTCGACGATCTCGTTGAACAGGCCCCAGCCCTCGGTCTCGGCAGCCAGGAACTTGCGGCTCGACAGCAGCAGGTCGTTGGACCGCGTGATGCCTACGAGACGGGGGAGCACCCAAGAGAGTCCGAACTCCGCGGGCAGTCCCAGCGGCCCGTGGGCGGCGGTGAGCCTGGCATCGGGTGCAGCGAACCGCAGGTCGCAATAGCAGGCCAGCACCAGCCCGGCGCCTGCCGCGGCGCCGTTCACCGCCGCGATCGTCACGGTTTCCAGCGCCATCATGAACGCGAAGTTCTGGTCGAACTCGGGTGCTACTCCATAGCCCGGCATCGCCAGATCGGCGGAAGTGCCGGGGTCATAGCCGCCCTTGTCGCCATGGCCCTCCAGGGCCTGAGTGTCGGCGCCCACACAGAAGTCGCTTCCCTCGCCGGTGATCACCACCACCCGGACCCCCGCGTCCTGCTCGGCTTGCTCCAGCACCCAGCGCAGCTCTGTGTGCATCCGACCGGTCCAAGCGTTGCGGCGATGCGGGCGTGACAGCGTCAGCGTCGCGACCGGACCCTCGACCGAGTACTTCGTTGCCTTCAGCTCCATGTGTCCCTCTCGGCGATTCTCAGGCTTCGCCTTCGATTCTGTGTCCGATGGGTCATCTCAGGCTTCGCCTTCGATTCTGTGTCCGATGGGTCATCTCAGGCTTCGCCTTCGATGACCTGTCGCAGCGCCTCGAGTGCGTCCTCGGCGAGTTCGGGGCGGCAGATCAACAGGTCTGGCAGCCACGGGTCGGCGAAGTTGTATTCGAGTTCCGACCCGTCGCAGCGGCTGGCGTGCAGGCCGGCCGCTCGCGCCACCGCCACCGGCGCGCAGTTGTCCCACTCGAATTGTCCTCCCGAGTGGGCGTAGATGTCAGCCATGCCGAGCACCACGGCCATGGCCTTGGCACCTGCGGAGCCGAGCGTCATCAGCTCAGCATCGAGGGCTTGGGCGATGATGACCGCTGCAGCCGGCGGGCGCGACCTGCTGACGACGAGGCGGGGCTGCCCGTTGTGAGGTGCCGGCAGCAGCGGCTCGGGATCGGTGCACAGTGTCTGCCCGACTGCCGGCAGCGCCACGGCACCGGCGGTGGGCACGCCGTTCTCGACCAGAGCCACATGCACTGCCCAGTCCGAGCGGCCGGGTTCGGAATACTCGCGCGTTCCATCCAGCGGGTCCACAATCCAGACTCGGTCCGCAGACAGGCGAGCGAGATCGTCGCGCCCTTCCTCAGAGAGGATGGCGTCATCGGGTCGCGCTTCGGCCAGTCGATTCACGATGTGCTGGTGGGCCTCGGAGTCGCCCGTGTCACGGACCTCCCAGGTGCCGGCCCCTGAGCTGAAGAGTCGATCGCGGACTTCCACCAGCAGGGCCCCGGTCTCGGTGGCCACGCTTGCGGCAAGAGCGTGGTCGTCGGGTTGGGCCATCGGCCAAGTGTGCCCTCTGGACGCGCTGTCAACACGCCGGCAGCAACTCCGATGTGGGTCACGGCGACATGCCTTCAATGGATCTCCGTCATTCCTCCCAGGAACGTGTCGGGGCCGCAAATCAGTACGGGTAGCCTCGCGGTCCATCAGGTGCGGCGGAGTGCAACACCGCGCGTCGCGCGCCTGCGTCATGGACTACCGATGGAGGGAATGTTCTCTATGAATAGACGATTCGCGCCGATTTCTCGGCGGTCTGCGTTGCGACTCGGCGGCGTGCTGATGGCAATCGCGTTGGTGGCCGCGGCATGCGGCTCTGACGATGGCGACGATCAGGACGTCGACGGCGACGAGCCGGCGGCGACAACCGAAGCAGAGGCAGCGGTCGAAGAACCGGAAACCGAAGTCGAGATGGCGCAGGACACCGGCGACCTGCTCGCGGTTGTCCAAGATCGCGGCACCCTCAACTGCGGCGTCAGCGGTTCGGCAGTGGCCTTCTCGGAGACGCAGCCTGATGGCAGCACGACCGGCTTCGATGCCGATTACTGCCGTGCAGTAGCCGCAGCGATCCTGGGCGATGCCGATGCGGTCAACTTCGTTCCGCTGACGGCGGCCGAGCGCTTCACAGCGCTGGAGGCCGGTGACATCGACCTGCTCGTGCGCAACACCACCTGGACCCAGAGCCGCGACACCGACCTGGTGCTCGACTTCGGGCCGACCACCTACTACGACGGCCAGCAGATCATGGCCCGCGCTGACGACGGCTTCTCAGGCACGTCAACCGTGTCGGATCTCGATGGCGCGACGGTGTGCACCAACGCCGGCACGACCACCGAGAAGAACATCGCCGATGCTGCCGATGCAGCCGGCATCGAGATCACGCTGTCCACCTTCGAGGACTTCGACATCGTCACCGAGAACTTCATCTCCGGTGCGTGCGATGCGGTGACCACCGACGGCTCTGCGCTCGTCGGCCGCAAGGTGAAGCAGGAAGGCGATCAGAACTGGGTGATCTTCCCGCCGACGCCGATCTCGAAGGAGCCGCTGGGGCCGGTCTACCCGCAGAACCAGTCGACCTTCGGCGACGTCGTGAACTGGACCGTGTACGCCACGATCATCGCTGATGAGAAGGGCATCACCTCGGCCAACATCGACTCGATGATGGGCAGCGGCGACCTCGATGCCGAGGCAGTCCGCATGCTCGGCGGCGAGGGCGAGCTGCAGACCAAGATGGGCCTGTCGGCTGACGCGTTCTACAACGTGATCAGCCAGGTCGGGAACTACGACGAGATCTATACCCGCAACCTCGGCCCCGTCGGCCTGAGCCGTGACGGCTCGGCGAACGCGCGCTGGACTGCGGGCGGCCTCATCTACGCACCGCCTGCTCGCTGATCGCGTGCTTGCCGGCTGGGCGCCGCCCGGTCCGGCAGGCGAGTGATCACAGCAACTGCGACGGCCCCCGGCCCGACTGGGTCGGGGGCCGCTGCGCGTCTTGGCGCAGAAAACCAAGCACTCCACGTATGGATGCATTGGCGACTGCATAATTCGATGCAATAGCCCCATGCATACGACCTCGTCGCGTAGGGTGACCTGCGGTGAGCGACCCCCGAGCACCGGACCGTGACGCCTCGCTGAGCACGCTGGGAACCCGTCCGCCGTTCTACCGGGACGCGACGGTCGTGCGCTGGATCGCGCAGGTCGGCACGCTCGTTCTCGTTCTGGCGGCATTGTGGTTCCTCGCCACCGAGGCGGGGGACAGCCTGCGAGCCCGCGGGGCGAACATCGACTTCGATTTCATCTCCGACCACATCGGCATCAAGGTCGGTTGGGGGATCGACACCAATCCCGACTCGGGCGGCCGGGCGCTCTGGGTCGGCATGGTGAACACCATCCGGATGGCAGCCGCGGGCATCGCGCTTGCCTCGGTCATCGGCGTCCTGGTGGGCCTGGCGCGGCTGTCCTCCAACTGGCCGCTCCGACGCCTCGCCGGTGTGTACGTGGAAGCGCTGCGGAACATCCCGCTGCTGGTGCAGATCCTGGTGTACGCCGCAGTGCTGGCGTCGCTGCCGAATGTCTCGTTCGACATGGGGCCGATCTCGGGTTGGATTCACCTGTCCAACAAGGGCCTGTCGATCCCGCGCGTCTTCGTCGCCGACGGCTTCTACCAATGGGCCGTCGTCATGCTGATCGGCGGCGTCATCGCGCGCGTCGTTTTCCAGCGGCTGGCGGCGAGACGCGAGCAGACGGGAATGCAGACCAACGCCGGCGCGTGGGCAACCGGCATCGTCGCAGCCTTCGCCATCGTGGGGTGGTGGGTGCACCCCATCTTCGGCTGGTTGGGGAGCGTCTTCGGCGGCCTGTCGGACGCCGTGGGCTCGATCCCGCAGGGCGCGGTGCAGCTCGTCGCTGCGCTGGCGGCCGCAGCGGTGGCGGTGTGGTGGATACGCCGCTTCCTCGCTCAGCACCGCACTCCAGCGGGTCTCACTCGTCTCACCGACGACGATTGGTTCCGCATGATCTTCGCTGTCGTGGCAGCGGTGATCGTCGTGCTCTTTGTGGCCGTGCTGTGGCCCGGATTGTCGAGTTGGGTCGTCAACTCATCGAGCGACGGCCTCGGCGTGCTCGCAGACAAGTTCGGAAACGGCCGTACTGGTCCGCCTATCGACGCGATGCGGCCCGACATCGTGCAGCCGGGCAATTTCCCCAACTACGGACCCGCCGGATTGAACCTGCCCATCGGTTTTGCGGCGGTCTACTTCGGCGTGGTGTTCTACACGGCTGCGTTCATCGCCGAGATCGTGCGCGGCGGCATTCTGGCAGTGCCGAAGGGCCAGAGCGAGGCGGCTCAGGCGGTGGGCCTGCGGCGTTCGACGGCGCTGCGGCGGGTGATCCTGCCCCAGGCACTGCGGGTGATCCTGCCTCCGGTAGGCAACCAGTACCTGAACCTCACCAAGAACACCTCGCTGGCGATCGCGGTGGGCTACAGCGATCTCGTGCAGATCGGCCAGACCGTCTACAACCAGACCGGCAAGACGCTGCAGGTCATGGCGGTGTGGATGCTGTTCTACCTCGCGTGCTCGCTGACCATCTCGGCAGTCGTCAACTTCTTCAATATCCGGCTGCGGATCGTGGAGCGCTGACGTGACCGATCCGATGGTGCCCGCTGCGTCGACCGCTCTCGGTGCCGAGCCGGTCGGCCCGACGGCGAGCCCGCCTGACCGGCCGAGCCTGCCGCCCGGCCGCTGGATCCGCGAGAACCTCTTTCCCAACGTTCGCAACTCGATTCTCACGATCTTCGCGATCCTCGTCGCCCTGTTCGCGTACCGCGGCTTGCTGAACTTCGTGTTCAGCGAGGAGCGCTCGTGGATTGCGGTGCGCACCAATCTGCGGCTCCTGTTCACTCAGGCCTATCCCGAGCACCAGTACATCCGGGTGTGGGTGACCGTCGGGATCGTCATGGTGCTCGCGGGGCTGAGCGCCGGCATCTGGGCCCGCTGGGGCGGCGTGACGCTGAAGCGCTTGATGGGCTGGCTGGTGTCGGGGGGCGCCCTGATCGCCGTCGGCGTGCTGATACGGGAGCCGAGCGTGCTCACCGACGCAGCAGGCGAATCGGTGCGCGACGACGCCGGCGAGCTGGTGCGCGAGTCCTTCGCTGCCGCGATGGCCGACCGCTGGGTGTGGTGGGCCATCGCGATCGTGCTGTTCGGTCTCGGACTGGTGCTGTGGTCGCTCTTCGATGATCTGAGCCGGCGCACTATCGAGATCGGGGTGGCTTGGCTGGTCTTCGGTGTGCCAGCGCTGCTGGTGGCGTCCACCTGGGTGATCCGCTACGGGCACTACGGATTTGTCGACGGCGAGTTCATCGCTGAACCCGCGCAGCTCGTGGCGATGAGCACGAGGGTGCCGTGGACGGTCATGTGGCTGCTGTTGATCGGCTGCTACGGGATCGGTCGGCTTGCACGCGATCGCGCCATCGCCTCGGCGCAAGCGGCTCCTGACGCGGGTGGCGACATCGAGGGAGCACCTGACGAGGGAGCACAGGAACTGCCCCGGGACGCCCTGACGAAAACCCGAGCGATCGTCAATCTGGCATGGGTGCTGAGCCCGTTCTTCCTCTACTGGGTCGTCATGCGCGATCCCGAGATCGACTATGCCCATGTGTTCTCGACCATGCTGCCGATGGGGCTGGCCTTCGGAGCGGCGGGCGGGGCGGTGCTGTGGTGGCTGACACGCAGCGACGCCGGCGAGGTCGGGCGCTTGGCGGCAATCGGCTTGCTGCTGCTGGCGGCATTCCACTGGGTCGCGGCGTACTTCGGCTGGTACTCGATGCTGCAGGTTGCACGCATCGCCTTCCTGCTCCTGGCCATCGCCGGGCTGTTCGCTCCCAACTTCGCCGGCGTTGCCGCCCAGCGTCGGAGACTGGTGGGGGCGTGGCTGTTCGCGGTGCTGGTCGTCTTCTACGGCGCAACGGTCATCAATTCGCCGTCCACTGTCGAGACGCCGACCGACATGTTCATCGGCGGGTTCAGCGTCACGCTGCTCGTCTCGGTGCTGACGATCATGCTGTCGTTCCCGATCGGGGTGCTGCTGGCGCTGGCCCGCACCTCCCGCCAGCCGATCTTCCGGGTGCTCTCGACGATCTACATCGAGGTGATCCGCGGCGTCCCGCTCATCACGCTGCTGCTGTTCTTCTCCGGCGTGCTGCCGCTGTTCCTGCCCGACGGCATGGAGCTAGCGGAGCTGGCCGCGGCGATCCTCGGGTACACGCTGTTCTCGGCTGCCTACCTCGCTGAGAACGTACGCGGGGGGCTGCAGTCGATCCGCCGCGGGCAGTACGAGGCGGCTGACGCCGTCGGACTCACCACTACGCAGCGCACTGGCTTCATCGTGCTGCCCCAGTCCTTGCGGGTGTCCATCCCGCCGCTGGTGGGCCAGGTCATCGCCACGTTCAAGGAGACCTCGCTGCTCGCCATCATCGGGCTGTTCGACTTCCTGCGCATGGCCAACTCGGTGATACCGAACCAGTCGCAGTTCTTGGGGGTCCGGCGCGAGGGGTTGCTGTTTGTCTCGGTCGTCTATTGGGTAGTGGCCTTCGCGATGTCGAAGTACAGCCAGCGGCTCGAGCGACGTGTGGGATTGGGCCAGCGATGAGCGGGAACTAGCGATGTCGGCTCAGACAAGGGGGAACTGATCATGAGCATGCAACCGGCCCACGGTGACGCCACCATCGCGGTGTCCGACGAGCTCGCCGCACGCGACGACATGATCGTGTGCCGCGACGTCGACAAGTGGTTCGGCGATTTCCAGGCGCTGAGCGGCATCACCGCAACGATCAAGGAGCAGGAGATCGTTGTCGTGCTGGGGCCGTCTGGATCGGGCAAAAGCACCTGGATCAGGTGCATCAACCGGCTGGAGGCTCACCAGAGCGGTCAGATCATCGTGGATGGCATCGAGCTGACCAACGATCTGCGCAACATCGAGAAGATTCGCTCCGAGGTGGGAATGGTCTTCCAGCAGTTCAACCTGTTCCCGCACCTGACAGTGATGGACAACATCACGCTGGCTCCGATCTGGGTGCGCCGCAAGTCGCGGCCTGAGGCCGAGGAACTGGCCGAGTCGCTGCTGGAGCGCGTCGGCATTCCCGAGCAGGCGCAGAAGTTCCCCGGCCAGCTCTCAGGCGGCCAGCAGCAGCGCGTCGCGATCGCGCGCGCACTGGCGATGGAACCGCGCGTGATGCTGTTCGACGAACCCACCTCGGCGCTCGACCCCGAGATGATCAAAGAAGTGCTGGACGTGATGGAGGAGCTGGCGCGTTCGGGCATGACCATGATGGTCGTGACGCACGAGATGGGCTTCGCACGTGAGGTGGCCGATCGGATCATCTTCATGGAGGAAGGCGAGATCGTGGAGGTCGGCACGCCTCACCACTTCTTCACCGAGCCCGCAGAAGAGCGCACCAAGCTGTTCTTGAGCCAAGTGCTCTAGCTGCCGCCTGCACAGCTGCGGCATCAGCGCCAATCGGCTCAGCCCTTGGGTTCGCCGTAGGGGGAGTCAGCTTCCTCGTAGCACTCCGGGTGGTAGTGCTCCACGCGATCCCAACGGTTCTTCACGTACACGTTGCAGATGATCTGCTCCGCACGGATGCGTGCCCGGAACTTGATGAGCTCATCGCAGACGGCACAGTAGGCCGAATTGCCAGCGTCCACCGTGCGCGACACAGCCCTGCTCTTCCATCGCTTGCGTTTCGGTGCAGTGGTCTCCGTTGCGGTCTGCGATGACGACGCCGAGGTGTCCGTAGCCATGGCGGGACCCTAGCGAACGCTCGCGCGCTTACGGTGGATGTTCGCGCGACATGCGCGATTTCTTCCGCGTTACGCGCGAATTAGTCGACGATAATCGCGCGATGCGCGCGCTGTGGTGACGACCGGCCGCCTCGTGGATAGCGTGCCGGTCCGTGTCTGAGGGCCCACCCAGCACCGCCGATCCTTCACCTCGCGCCGGGAACCACAGCCGATCTGCTTCGGCCGTCGTGGACGCCGTGCTGTTCGACTTCGGCGGCGTCATCACCGAGAGCCCATTCGAAGCGTTCAATCGCTACGAAGATCGCATCGGAGTGCCACGCGACACGATCCGGCAGATCAACGCCACCAACCCCGACACCAACGCGTGGGCGCGACTGGAACGCAGCGAGGTGAGCGTCGACGAGTTCTCTGAGCTGTTCGAGGCAGAAGCTGCCGACCGGGGACACGAGATGTCGGGCGCGCAGGTGCTGGCGTGCCTCAGCGGCGGGCTGCGCCCGCAGATGGTGCGTGCGCTGGAGATCCTCGCGGCGCGTCTGCCCGTGGGCTGCATCACCAACAACGTGAGAACGGGTCACGGCGCCGGCATGGCACGCGATGCCAGCGCTGCTGCGGCGGTGGCGGAGGTGATGCAGCTCTTCGGCGTGGTGATCGAGTCGTCCGTTGTGGGTCTGCGCAAGCCCGACCCCCGCATCTATGAGCTGGCCTGTGACCGGCTCGGCATCGACCCGGCGCGCACGGCGTACCTCGACGACCTCGGCATCAACTGCAAGCCGGCTGCGGCGATGGGCATGGCGGCCATCAAGGTGACCGATCCGGACCAGGCCCTGCTCGAACTGGAGTCACTCGTCGGCTTCGAGCTGCGATGACCGTCAGACCATGACCTCGTGACGGCGATTCGCTGATGGCGGTGCACTGATGGAGTCGGGATTCATCTACACACTGCACAAACTCGGACGCTTTTACCCCCCAGACCGGGAAGTCCTGCGCGACGTCACGTTGGCATTCCTGCCGGGCGCCAAGATCGGCGTCATCGGCCATAACGGCTCGGGCAAGTCCACCCTGCTGCGGATCATGGCTGGCATCGACGACGGCTACGTCGGCGAAGCGCGGCTCTCGCCGGGAGCCTCGGTGGGACTGCTGCCCCAAGAGCCAGAACTCGATGCCGCACTCGATGTCGAGGGCAACGTGATGAGCGGTGTTGCAGCGACCGCCGCCCTGCTGTCGGCGTATGAGGAAGTCATGGCGGGCTGGGCAGCACCGGATGCCGACTTCGATGCGCTCGGCACCCGTCAAGCAGAGCTGGAGGATCGGATCGCCGCCGCCAATGCTTGGGACCTGGACCGCCAGGTCGCTATCGCCATGGACGCGCTGCGCCTGCCGCCTGGCGATGCCGATGTGACCACGCTGTCGGGCGGCGAGCGACGGCGTGTGGCGCTGTGCCGCCTGCTGCTGTCCCACCCTGACCTGCTGCTGCTCGACGAGCCGACCAATCACCTCGATGCGGAATCGGTGGCATGGCTGGAGCGGTTCCTGGCCGACTATTCAGGAACCGTCGTCGCCATCACCCACGACCGCTACTTCTTGGACAACGTCGCCGGCTGGATCCTCGAGATCGATCACGGCCGCACGCATCCCTTCGAAGGGAACTACAGCGCGTGGCTCGAGCACCGCAATGCTCGGCTCGCCTCCCAGCAGCGGCAGTCCGACGCTCGAGCCCGCACGCTGGCACAGGAACTCGAGTGGGTGCGCATGTCGCCGCGGGCGCGACAAGCCAAGAGCAGGGCACGCGTCAGCGCGTACGAGGAACTGCTGGCGACGCACCGCAAGGCTGCTGACGAGCAGCGCCGGGCAGATGCGCTGCAGATCACGATCCCGATGTCACGTCGTCTGGGCTCGCAGGTCATCGAGGCCGAGGGTCTCGTCAAGGCCTACGGCGACAAGCTGCTGTTCGACGATCTCGCGTTCCGGCTGCCGCCGGGCGGCATCGTCGGCGTGGTCGGCGCGAACGGTGCCGGCAAGACGACGCTGTTCCGGCTGCTGGTCGGCGACGAGCAGCCCGATGCAGGCAGCATCACCGTCGGCGAGACCGTCGACATTGCGTATGTGGACCAGTCACGCGCAGTGCTGGATCCCGAGCGCACGGTGTACGAGGAGATCACCGATGGGCACGACACGCTGCGCATCACTGGCTTGGACGGCGCCCGCGAGGTCAACGGCCGGGCGTTCGTTGCATCGTTCAACTTCACCGGCTCGGATCAGCAGAAGCGTGTGGGAGATCTTGCAGGCGGCGAGCGCAACCGGGTGCACTTGGCCCGGACGCTGACCAGCGGGTGCAACGTGCTGTTGCTCGACGAGCCCACCAATGACCTCGACGTGGACACGCTGCGTGCGCTCGAGGCTGCCTTGGAGTCATTTGGAGGCTGCGCCGTGGTCATCAGCCATGACCGCTGGTTCCTGGACCGGATCGCCACCCATGTGCTGGCCTTCGAAGGCGACAGCGTGGTGCGCTGGTTCGAAGGCAACTTCACCGACTACGAAGCCTTCCGCAAGCGCGAGCTGGGCGCCGACGCGGGACCCACGGGCCGCGGCTCTGCCGCGGCGCATCCGACTCGGCTCACCTACAAGCCGCTCGCCCGCTGAGGCTGAGCCGTCAGGCGAAGCCGTGGCCCGAGCGGCCCGTGAGCGCAGCGAACAAGAGCGGAGAGCGAGAGGCTGAGCCGTTAGCGTCGAACCGGTGCGGATTGCCACGTGGAATGTCAACAGCCTGAACGCCAGGCTGGAACGGGTCGATGAATGGCTCGACTACGCCGAGCCGGACGTGCTGCTGCTGCAAGAGACCAAGATGTCCGACGAGCAGTTCCCGCACCAGCACTTCGACGCGCAGGGCTATGCCTCGGTGCATCATGGCGAAGGCCGATGGAACGGTGTGGCCATCCTGTCGAGCGTCGGGATAGAGGATCCGGTCGCTGGCTTTGCCGACGGCCGTGAGCCCGACCCCGATGCACGCATCATCTCGGCCCGCTGCGGTGGCGTCACGGTGAGTTCGGTGTATGTGCCCAACGGCCGCGCCGTCGAACACGAACACTACCACTACAAGCTGGACTGGCTGGGACGCCTGCGCGCTCACCTCGAGGCCACGTGCGATCCGGCCGAGCCGGTGCTGGTCGGCGGCGATTTCAACGTGTGCCCCGACGACCGAGACGTGTGGGATCCCGACAACCCTGAGCCGCGCACCCACGTCACCGATCCTGAGCGAGATGCCATCGCGGAGGTGTGCGATTGGGGGCTGACCGACATCTTCCGCGAGCACTACGACGCGGACGGCCTGTACAGCTGGTGGGACTATCGAGACGGCGCGTTCTACAAGCGCCACGGCCTGCGCATCGACCTGCTGCTGGGCACCGTGCCGGTGGTCGCGGCCACGCAGTTCTGCCTCATCGACCGCAACGCTCGCAAGGGAACCAAGCCCTCGGACCACACCCCCGTCTTTGCCGATCTCACGCTCTGAGTTGTTCAGCGCTCGCGCGAACTGTCGAGAACAGCTCGGGCGGCGGCCAGCCGGGCGGCGGCGTCGTCTGGTGACAGCGGCGGTGGCTCGGCGGTGGCGGCTGCGATCTGTGCCAACCAGGGTGAGGGGCTGCGAGGCTGATCCGCCGCGTGCCCGGATCGATGTCGTGCCCACGTGAAGTGCAGCGTGCGTGCCGCTCGCGAGACGGCGACATAGAACAGCCGCCGTTCCTCGGGATCGTTGCGGCGCAGGGGCACAAGGCCGTCCTCGACGCCGGCGATCACGACGTGATGCCACTGCAAGCCCTTCGCTGCATGAAAGGTCGCCAGTGTCACGGCCCCGTCCCGCAGATCGAAGCGGGCGCCTGAGCGGTCGCTGTCGAATAGGTCCGCAGTGAGCTCACGGTCGCTGGACGACAGCAGGCTGACCCAGGTTGCGAAGCCCTCTCCGGTGGGGCCGCTGCGAGGTGACCTGCGGCCGGACATGCGAGACATCTCGCTGAGATAGGCGTCGGCGAGGTCGAGCACTCGTTCCAGCGCCGGCTCGGGCCGGTTGTCCGGCTCGGCATCCAGCGCGTCGGCCCGCATGTCGGCGACTGCAGTCGAGAACTGGTCGCCGGTGACGCGAAGGCGCTCCAGCAGCTGCTGGGTGGCGGGCAGTTGCAGGAATGGGCTTCGCTGCCCGCTGAGTCGGCAGGGGATGCCGCGGGCATCCAGAGCGGTCGCGATGTCACCGAGCTGGGCGTTCGTACGAGCGAGCACACCGAACGAGTCCCAGCGCACCCGGCCGACGTGGCGATCAGCGACCCACCGAGCGATGCCGGCGGCCTCGGCTGCGGCATCGTCGAACGCTGTCACCGTCGGCGCGGGACCCGTCTCGTGCGGTCGCGCCGATGCTTGCGCCCTTCCGCCGGATCCTGTTGCTTCCTGCTCTTGCTTCCCGCCTTCGACCGACGCGGGCTCGCCGGCCGCTCGGGCCCAGGGCTCAGCCTCTCGGTCGCCGTCTCCTTCCATCACCGCCTGAGCGGCGGTGACCAGCGATGGGTGGCTGCGATAGTTGAGCTCGAGCCTGACGATCTGCGCCCCTTCGAAATGGCGCTCGAATCCGGTGATGTAGCGACTGTCAGCGCCGTTCCATCCGTAGATCGCCTGGTCGGCGTCGCCGACGGCGCAGATGTCGGCGGTCCCGTTGTGCACTGCTGTGGCGCCGCCGATCCACTCCTGCAGCAGGTTCCACTGCAGCCGGTTGAGATCCTGGAACTCGTCGACGAAGAAGTGCCGGTGGAGCCAGCGCCGAGCCGCCGCGAAGTCCTCGTCGGAGCGCATCAGGCGCGTGCATTCGGAGAGCAAGTCATCAAAGTCGAGCAGCCGGCGGCGCGACTTGGTGCGCTCGAAGTGTCCGAAGAGCGCTGCGGCTGCTTCGGCTGCGGCTGGCCCGAGCCGGCGCGACGCGGGCCCGTCGCGATATTCGGCGACCGACAGGTCGCTCGCCTTGGCCCAGTCGATCTCGCGCAGCGCGGTGGCGACGGTGATCGGCGGCCGCGGGCCGAACGAACGCTGGAGTTGCTCCGACAGCTCGCCGCTGAGCGCAGCCCGGCTCGGCAGGATCTTCCGTTCGGCCCGGCCGTGGTCTGTGTCGTACTGCCGGACCTGTGCAAGCGCAATGGAGTGGAACGTGCCGACCGGCCCCATGTCGTCGACATCGGCTAGCCGCAGCCGCGACCGGAGCTCCCTGGCAGCCCGGCGAGTGAACGTCACGGCCATCGCCCGCTGTGGCTGCATCGACTCGGTGGCAGCTCGCCACGCGATTCGCTGCGTGAGCACGCGGGTCTTGCCGCTTCCCGGACCGGCCACCACGAGCAACGCTGCCGCTGGGGAACGAACTGCGGCGCGCTGGGCAGAATCGAGTCTGTCGTCGGGCGGGAGAGCCTCACCGGGATCCGTCGCGGGCGCCGCATCGCTCACGAGGCGAACCTAGACCCCTCTGACCCTGGGGTTGGCAGCCATACGCTGCTGAAGGTGCGAGTTGTCAGCCTTGTCCCGAGCGCTACGGAGACGCTGGCGACTTGGGGGGCCGATCCGGTGGCCTGCACCCGCTTCTGCGAGCGGCCCGACTTGGAGCACGTCGGCGGCACGAAGAATCCAGACATCGCCGCCATCACCGCGTTGCAACCCGATCTTGTCGTCGTGGACTGCGAAGAGAATCGGCGTGACGATTACGACGCGCTGCTGGCGGCCGGTCTCGAAGTCGAGGTGCTGCACATTGCGACTCTCGACGATGTCGCGCCAGAACTGGCCCGGCTGGCAGGTCGCATCGGCGTCGACTGGCAGCCCGAGCCGCTGCCTGACCGCGCCGCACTGCCGCCGCTGCCTCACCCGTCGGGCAGTGCCCGGACGGTTCGTGTGTTCGTGCCGATCTGGCGGCGGCCGTACATGACCGTCGGCGCCGCCACGTACGGCGTCTCGCTGCTGGAGTACTGCGGCGTGCAGGTGGCCTTCGCCGACCGGCCCGAGACATACCCCACCCTGAGCGAGGAGGACCTCCGCAGCGAGCCAATCGATCTGGTCCTCGCTCCCACCGAGCCATACGAGTGGCACCGCCGGCACTTCGACGAACTCACCGCAATCGGGCCCGCCCATCTCATCGACGGCCAGGATCTCTTCTGGTGGGGGACACGCACGCCTGCAGCCGTGACTCGCGTGGCACAGACGATCGCGCGGGCGTTGGCCTGAATGCGACCCGGCCCCGTTGGTGACTCGGGGAAGTCCACAACGGCGCGCAGTAGCGTGACCCGCAGGTCAACCGGCTACCGCACGACAAGGACAGGAGTGACGATGGGCACAGGACCGCTGGCAGGCGTGCGAGTGATCGAGCTGCAGGGCATCGGCCCGGGGCCATTCTGCGGGATGATGCTCTCCGACATGGGTGCGGAGGTCATCCGCGTCGACCGCTCGGCCAACGTGCGAGACCGTGACCCTGCGAGGCCGCCGATCGACGTGCTCGCCCGCGGACGTGCCTCCATCGGGCTTGATCTCAAGAACCCCGACGGCGTCGAGGCCCTGCTGCGCCTGGTGGAGCATTCCGACGCGCTCATCGAGGGATTCCGGCCCGGCGTGATGGAACGGCTCGGCATCGGGCCCGACGAGTGTCTGGCACGCAACCCGCGGCTCGTCTACGGCCGCATGACCGGCTGGGGCCAGGAGGGCCCCTACCACATGGGTGCCGGGCACGACATCAACTACATCGCATTGGCCGGTGCGCTCGATCCCATCGGCCGCAAGGGCGAGCCGCCGATCGCGCCGCTCAATCTGGTGGGTGACTTCGGCGGCGGGGGCATGCTGCTGGCGTTCGGCGTGGCCTGCGCGCTGTTCGAGTCGCAGCGGTCGGGCCAAGGCCAGGTGATCGACGCAGCCATGGTCGACGGCGCGGCAACGCTCATGGCCATGTTCCACTCGATGCGGGCACTAGGCGTGTGGAACGACGAGCGGGGTACCAACTTGCTCGACACTGGCAGCCACTTCTACGACGTGTATGAGTGCGCCGACGGCAACTACATCTCGGTCGGGTCGATCGAGCCGCAGTTCTACGCCGAGCTGCTGCGGCTCACCGGTCTCGAGAGCGATCCGGAGTTCGCCAAGCAGCACTCGCGCAGCCGGTGGCCGGAGCTCAAGGATCGGATCGCCGAGGTCTTCAAGTCGAAGACGCGCGACGAGTGGTGCGAGATCATGGATGCCACCGATGTGTGCTTCGCCCCGGTGCTGACGCTGGAGGAGGCCCCGCAGCATCCTCACAACGTTCACCGTGACGTGTTCTGCGAGGTGGCCGGCGTGATCCAGCCGAGCCCATCGCCTCGCTTCAGCCGCACGGTCCAGGCCGTTCAGGGGCCGCCTGCGCACCCCGGCCAGCACACCGACGACGTGCTGGCCATCGCCGGCTACGACCCCGACGACATCGCAAAGCTGCGCGACACCGGTGCCGTCGCCTGACACAGGAAGCGAT
The DNA here is from genome assembly GCF_965208925.1 of Candidatus Poriferisodalis sp. GTDB lineage: Bacteria > Actinomycetota > Acidimicrobiia > Acidimicrobiales > Poriferisodalaceae > Poriferisodalis. Next base: position 2,074,689 of record NZ_OZ242364.1, read on the forward strand.
GCTGCGGGACCGGCGAGTGCCGGCGAGCAGGAAGGCCGAGAGCCGAGCGACGCACCGCCGGGGCTCGACCGCAAGCTCGTACCGCTGTATGCCGAAGCTGTCGCTGTCGCCGACGTGTCTCCGGCGAGCGCCTGCGCACTGGCCCGCCTATTGCTGCGCAGCCTCATCCAGTCTCAGGGGCTTCGGGGCCGTCACATCGTGCGAGACATCGGCGAGTTGGTTTCGGCTGGGGCCCCGGTGGGGCTGCTGCGCGCGCTCGACGTCATGAAGCTCAGCGACACCGAGGCACGCCGTCCCGGCGAGCTGAACCTTGCCAATGGCCACGGAGATGCCCAGAACCTGCTGATGTTCATTCACCTGTTCACGCAGCACGTCGCGCCATCGTCGTCTCAGTGAGCGCCGAGGTCGCCTCGACAGTCCACACGGCGATTGGCTGGGCGATGGTGCTGTCGAACGGCGCCGCGGGGCTCTGGGCGCTTGGCGCGAGACGCTGGGAAGCACTGCGTCATCGCAGCCTGTGGTGGTTCTTGGGCGGCGCATGGGTGTTGGTGTTCGTGCAGCTCACTTCGGGTGTCATCCTGATGCGAGCTGCAGCGGTCGATGCCCCGGCATTCCACGTCTTCTACGGGGTCTGTTGCGCGGTTGCGGTCCTGTTCGTCTACGCCTACCGCCAGCAGCTGGAACACCGTCGCTACGAGTTGTTCGGACTCGGCGCGCTGTTCATCATGGGGCTCGCCATCCGAGCCATGTTCTTGGGCAGCTGACGAGCCTGGCGCACCCACAACGGGTGCGCCATTCACTGCATGCGCTCAGAGACCGAGTCGCTCCTCGAGCAGGTCGAGCTGGTGACGCATCTGCGAGGGCAGGCGCTCGCCCAGGTTCCGGTAGTGGGCCTCGATCATGTCGATCTCGGCTCGCCAATCGTCCTCGTCGACGCCGAGGAGCGTTTCGATCTCTGCCGGGGTCAGGTCCAGGCCGCTGGTGTCGAGCGCTTCGGGCGGCGGCGCCAGACCGATCGCGGTCGGCACTGCTTCACCGTGGCCGGCGACCCGCTCCAGTATCCACTTGAGCACTCGAGCGTTGTCACCGAAGCCGGGCCAGATGAACTTGCCGTCGGCGTCCTTGCGGAACCAGTTCACGTAGTACAGCTTCGGCAGCTGGGTGCCCGGCTTCGCACCGATGTCCAACCAGTGCTGGAAGTAGTCGCCGAAGTTGTATCCGCAGAACGGCAGCATCGCGAAGGGATCGCGCCGCACCTCGCCCACCGTCCCTGCTGCGGCAGCTGTCTTCTCCGAGGACATCTGCGAGCCCAGGAACACGCCGTGCTCCCAGTCGAAGGCCTCGACCACGAGCGGCACCGTGGTAGCGCGCCGGCCGCCGAAGAGGATGGCCGAGATGGGCACGCCGGCGGGGTCCTCCCACTCGGGCGCAATGGTGGGGCATTGAGAGGCAGGGGCCGTGAAGCGGGCGTTGGGATGGGCTGCGGGCGTGCCGTCGGACGGCGACCACTCGTTGCCGCGCCAGTCGATGAGGCCCTCCGGCGGTTTCGGCGTGAGGCCCTCCCACCACACATCGCCGGCAGGGGTCTGCGCCACATTGGTGAATACGCAGTTGCCCCACATTGTCCCGAGCGCGCTCGGGTTGGTGTCGGCGCCGGTGTTGGGCGCGACGCCGAAGATGCCGGCCTCGGGATTGATGGCGTGCAGGCGGCCGTCGTCGCCGAACTTCATCCAGGCGATGTCGTCGCCGATGGTGCGGATCTTCCAGCCGGGAAGCGTGGGGATCATCATCGCCATGTTCGTCTTGCCGCAGGCGGAGGGGAAGGCTGCCGCCACGTAGACGGTCTCGCCTTGCGGTGGAGTCACGCCCACGATGAGCATGTGCTCGGCCAGCCAGCCTTCGTCGCGGGCCATGGTCGAGGCGATTCGCAGCGCGAAGCACTTCTTGCCGAGCAGGGCATTGCCGCCGTAGCCAGAACCGTAGGACCAGATTTCGCGTGTCTCGGGGTAGTGGACGATGTACTTGCGGTCCGCGTCGCACGGCCACGGGACGTCAGCTTGACCCGGTTCCAACGGTGCGCCGAGCGAGTGGACGCAGGGCACGAAGTCGCCGTCGCCGAGCACATCGAGCGCTGCCTGGCCCATGCGAGTCATGATCCGCATGGAGGCGGCGACGTAGGGCGAGTCGGTGAGCTGGACCCCGATGTGGGCGATGTGGCTGCCGAGCGGTCCCATCGAGAACGGCACCACGTACATGGTCCTGCCGCGCATCGATCCCTCGAAGAGCTTCAGCAGCTCCTCGCGCATTTCGGCAGGTTCCCGCCAGTTGTTGTTCGGACCGGCGTCAATGGCGCGCTCGGTGCAGATGAAGGTGCGATCTTCGACGCGGGCGACGTCGCCCGGATCGGAACGGGCGAGGTAGCTGTTGGGGCGCGCGTCGGAATCGAGCGGGATCAGCGTCCCCGATTCCACCATCTGGCCGCAGAGCCGCTCGTACTCCGCCTGTGAGCCGTCGCACCAGTGGACTGCATCGGGGCGCAGCACGCCGGCCCAATGATCGACCCAATCGATCAGCTGACGGTGAGTGGTCGCAGGCAAATTGTCCTCCGGGTCCGAGTCTCGCGCTTGCGCACGACGTGTCAGATGCTCGTGCTCCCGCACGACGTGACTGGTAACTCGTTCTTCGGCCAGCGCGCCTGCGCCGGCCTCAGATCACGCTGTCTCCCCCCCGGCGGTGATCCAATCAGGTGTTCCCAGATCCACTTCCGAGCCGAGACGCAGCCGTGTGGCGAGCCCCCGCTCGTCCAGGTCGTAGATCACTCGCTGGCCTTGCCGCACCATCCGAAAGATGGATCCCTCCAGGGCATTCGGGGCCAGTTCGTGCTCGGAGCGCGTGACGTCGTCAGTCACGATCCCGACTCTGGATGCCGGGTCGTACGACTTGATGACGCCTTGCACATGCGCCTCCAGTGGCAGGGATGCTGAGGGGCCGCCGTGGCGGCCCGCGCAGTCTCCGGAACGCTACCAACCGGTCGCCGCGGGCGCGTTGTAGCTTCGGCATCCATGGGCGACAGCAACGCTCATACATCGGTGGGCACCATGCCCTCTCTCGACAGCGGAGCGCTGGCCGAGGTCATGCGCCGGTATCAGTCCGCGCTGAACCAGCACCGGGTCACGATCGATCGCCTCAACGTCTATCCCGTGCCCGATGGCGACACCGGCACCAACATGGCCTTGACGCTCGCAGCAGTCACGGAGGAACTGCTGAGGTCCGGTGCCGGCAGGGGGGACATCTGCCGCGCGATCTCGCACGGTGCACTCATGGGCGCGCGCGGCAATAGCGGTGTCATCGTCAGCCAGTTGCTGCGCGGCCTGGCTGCCACGCTCGCCCCCCGCGACGACGCTCCCGACAGCGATCCGCCGATCGACGCCGCGTTGCTCGCCGAGGGCTTGCTCGCCGCGAGCACGGCTGCCGACAGTGCGGTCATGCGGCCCGTCGAGGGCACGATCCTGAGTGTTGCGCGCGCCTCAGCCCAGGCGGCACAGCGAGCACTCGAATCCCTGACGCCTGACGAGCGGGGCACCGGCGCGACGGCGCTGGCAGCTGTGCTCGAGAGCGCACGGCTGGCCGGACAGGCAGCACTGGAAGCCACCCCGCAGCAGCTTCCGGTGCTGGCCGACGCTGGGGTGGTCGACGCCGGCGCCGCGGGTTACCTGCTGTTGCTCGATGCACTGCTGAGCGTCGTCGACGGCCGCCCGCTGCCGGATGAGGTCGACTTGCCGGCTGAGGTGGCAGCTGTCATCGCACACGGGAACGCTGGCACCAACCTGCCCAGCGATCCTGTGGATCCTGTCGCGGAACAACGCGCCGAACTGCACAGCCACCTCGACCCGGGCGACGGCGGGGGTCACGACGTGCACGATCCGTCTGGCACCCGTTACGAGGTCATGTTCCTGCTCGCGGCGCCCGACGAGAACATCGATCAGTTCAAGGTTGCCTGGGATGCCCTGGGCGACTCGATCGTGATGGTGGGCGGCGACGGGCTGTGGAACTGTCATATCCACACCGATGACATCGGCCCCGTCATCGAAGCGGGCATTGACGTGGGACGGCCCCATCGCATCCAGATCACCGATCTTCATGAGCAAGTCGCTGGCCTCGGCGGCCACAGTGCGCATGGTGCGCACGCAGGCCAGCACGGTGCGCACGCAGGCCAGCACGGTGCGCACGCAAATGGCGGCACGGCGATCAGGGATCAGCCGCAGGTCGCATGCGCAGTCGTCGCCGTCTCGCCTGCACCGGGGCTGGACGAGCTCTTCACGGCGCTGGGTGTCCAGGAAATCGTCACCGGGGGACAGACGATGAATCCCTCGACCGCGGAACTGCTCGCGGCAGTCAGCGCCGCACCGTCACAGCAGGTCGTGGTGCTGCCCAACAATTCCAACATCGTCCCGGTTGCCCGCCAGGTCGATGCACAGACGGTCAAGCAGGTGGAAGTCGTAGCCACCACGTCGGTTCCCGCGGGCCTCGCAGCCCTCATCGGGTACGACCCAGGCGCCGATGCGGCCCGCAACGCAGCGTCCATGGGCGAATCAGCCACCGCGGTCGCCGCAGGCGAGGTGACGCAGGCCGTGCGCGATACGACGGCTTCTGTCGGCCAGGTCGCCGCCGGTCAATGGATCGGTCTTGACGAGTCGGGCATCGTCGCCACGGGACCCACGGCCGGTGCAGCTGCCATCGGGTTGCTCGCGCACATGCTGCAGCCGACCCACGAGATCCTCACGCTGATCGAGGGAGCAGCCGCCCGGGCCGCCGAGACCGCCGAGGTGACGGCGTGGCTCGCCGAGCGCTGGCCCGACGTCGAGGTTGAGCGGCACGTCGGCGGTCAAGACCACTACCCGTACCTCTTCGGCATCGAATGAGCCCACCCCAACCCAGCCAGCTCGCTGCGGGCCGGTCCCCGGGGGCGGCTGCGAAGGGCCCGCTGACGCTGCGGGAGCTCGACGCGATCAGCGTTGACCGGCTCAACGGTGTCGGTCCGCAGCGCCGCAAGGCCCTGGCCGAAGTGGGCGTCGAGTCCGTATTCGATCTGCTCACGTACTATCCCCGGCGCTACGTCGACCGCACGTCCCAGGCGCCGATCAGCGAGGCCGCTGTCGGAGCGGAGATGACGGTCGTGGCCGATGTGCATGCCGTGTCGAGCCGCCGCCTGCGAGGAGGCCGGCGACTGGTGAGCGTCGAGGTGACCGATGCCACCGGCGCGCTCAGCGCTGTGTTCTTCAACCAGGCGTGGCGTGAGCGTCAGCTCACCGAAGGGCGAACGGTGGCGCTGTTCGGCAAGGTGGAGAACTATCGGGGCCGCAAGCAGATGACCAATCCCGTAGTCGATGTGCTGGGTGACGGCTCCACTTCGGACCGCACGGGAAAGATCGTGGCGATCTACGCGCAGTCGGAAGCCGCCGGCATCGTGACGTGGGATGTCGCGAACTGGGTTGCGGAAGCGCAACGACGCTGTTCAGCCCGAGGCATTGCCGATCCGTTGCCGGACTGGCTGCGGAGCCGGTTCGACGTCATCGACCGGCCCAGTGCCTTGGCCGACATCCATGGGCCGTCCTCCGCCGCCGAGCAGGCTGCCGCGCGAGATCGACTGGTGTTCGACGAGCTCTTGCGGGTGCAGCTGGTGCTGCGCAGCCAGCGCTTGGCGCGCGAGGCCAACGAACTCGGCATCGCGCACGAGCCGGCCGGCGCGCTCATCGAGGGATTTCACCGTCTCCTTCCCTACGAGCTGACGGGGGCGCAGCGGCGTGCGATGGCCGACATCGATGCCGACGTGAGCACCGTGCGCCCGATGCACCGTCTGCTGCAGGGCGATGTCGGGTCCGGCAAGACGCTCGTGGCCCTGCACGCATTGCTTATCGCGGTGCAGAACCGCCACCAAGGCGCGCTCATGGCGCCGACGGAGGTACTCGCGGAACAGCACTTCATCGCCCTGCGCGCACTGCTCGACGGCTTCGAAGTCCCTGATGAGGCGCGGCTCGGCGGCACGCGGCCATTGCGCCTGCGCCTGCTCAGCGGTTCGAGTTCGGCGGCCCAGCGACGAGAGGTGCTGGTGGAGATCGCGACGGGCGCTGCCGACATCGTCGTAGGCACACACGCCCTGCTGGAGGAGTCGGTGAAGTTCGGCTCGCTCAGTGTCGTCGTCGTAGATGAGCAGCACCGATTCGGCGTATCGCAGCGTGCCCAGCTGCGCGAGGGCGGCCGTGACGACCGCCGCATTCCCCACCTGCTGGTGATGACCGCGACACCTATTCCTCGCACGGCGGCGATGACGGTATACGGCGACCTCGATGTCTCGGTGCTCGACGAACTCCCGCCGGGCCGCAAACGGGTAGCGACGCAGTGGGTGCACGGTCCCTTGGCCACCGAATCGATGTGGTCCGAGGTGCGCGACGAGGTCGAGTCCGGTCGCCAGGCGTATGTGGTGTGCCCGCTGATCACCGAGAGCGAGAGCCTGGATGCACGCTCGGCGGAACGCATGCACGCCGAGCTCGTGGCCGGCGCGCTCGCTGGCCTTCGGGTCGGGTTGCTGCACGGCCGTATGCCGCCGGCCGACAAGGAACGTGCGATGGCCCGGTTCCGGGCAGGGAAGCTGGACGCGCTGGTCGCGACGACGGTCATCGAAGTCGGGATCGACATTCCGAATGCCACGGTGATGGTCGTGCTGTCCGCTGACCGCTTCGGCATCGCGCAGCTGCACCAGCTGCGTGGCCGGGTGGGTCGGGGCAGCCACGCATCGTCGTGCTACCTGGTCAGCGACGACGATCCGACCCCCACTGCCGTCCAACGACTGACCGCACTCTCGGAGTCGAACGATGGGTTCGAGCTGGCCGAGCGCGACCTGGAGCTCCGCGGCGAGGGCACGCTGTTCGACGAGCGGCAATCAGGGCGCAGCGATCTGAAGCTGGCATCGTTGGCCCGCGATCTCGCCTGGGTGCAGGCCGCCCGTGACGCGGCAATCGATCTCATCGCGGCCGATGGGGATCTGGATGCTCATCCGGCGCTCGCAGACGAGGTCGACTGGTTCGCCAGCCGTCGCGATCCCGACTACCTGCAGCGCAGCTAGCGCCCGGCTGATCGCGGCCCGCTGCCGTCGGGCCGCACCAGCACGGTGATGACGGGGGTGCCGTAGCGGCGCACGCGGTGCGTCTGCCACGCATCGTTCGAACTGGGCTCGATCTCGCGGTTCGACTCGCACACCAGCACGTTGGCGTTCACGGTGCTGAGGAGATCGCTCCAACCGTCGAACCGATAGGGCGGATCGGCGAACGCAAGGGCGATCGGATCGCCGTGGGCCGCCAAGTATCGGCCGACGTCGGACCGGACCACCGTGGCGCGATCGCTGATGCCAAGTGCTGTCAGGTTCGTTGCGATGGTGCGGCAGGCAGCAATGTCGGAGTCCACGAGCGTGGTGTGCGCGGCACCGCGCGAGAGCGCCTCGATACCGAGCGCTCCGGAACCGGCAAACAGGTCCAGCACCGTGGCGTCTTCAGGCAGTTCCAAGCTTACGAGCATGTTGAAGATGGCCTCGCGGGCGCGGTCCGACGTCGGCCGAATCGCATCATTGCCGGCCATTTCCAGGGGGCGGCCGCGCAACGCCCCGCCGACGACGCGCATGGCGCCACCGTAGGCGGGATGCCTACGGCGGCCACAGCAGGCGGGATGCCTACGGCTGTGACAGCAGGCGGGATGCCTACGGCTGTGACAGCAGGCGGGATGCCTACGGCGATGACAGCAGGTGGATGCCACACTGCGACCATGGACGACGTCGCGGTGCCCGCCGAGATCGCCTGCGTCGACTGTGGCGGGCGTTGCGGCCTGCTGAGCGTGCCGGAGCCGGACTGGGGCTTCCAGCCCGGCGATGTCGTCGCCTACCGCTGCGCTGACTGCGGTGACCGCTGGGACGTCATCGTCCCCGACATCGAAACCGAGAACTGATCCAGGCAACGGATTCGCTCGGCGGCCCAGCAGGGAGGGTCCCTCGATTCGCGATCGTGGCGCGGTACGGTCGCCCCACTGGACACGGATCGATCCGGAGGGGCCGTTTTCGGTGGTCATGGCGATGTATCCAGGCTCGTTCGATCCTGTGCACAACGGGCATCTCGACGTGATATCGGCGGCGTCCCGGCTGTTCGATTCGGTCACGGTGGCCGCGATGCGGAATCCTGCCAAGGCCACGCCCCTGTTCTCAGATGACGAGCGCGTCGCGATGATCGTCGAGTCGACGAGCCATCTCGGCAACGTCTCGGTGGTGCAGTTCGGAGAACTGGTCGTGGACCTCGCTCAGCGCCTCGGTGCCGATGTCATCGTGAAGGGGCTCCGCAGCCAGAGCGACTTCGAGTCCGAGTTGCGCATGGCGCACATGAATCACTCGGTCACCGGTGTCGAGACCGTCTTCGTCCCTCCCCGGACCGAGCATCTCTTCATCGCTTCCAACTACATCCGGGAGATCACCAAGTTCGGGGGCGACTGCTCGCATCTCGTCCCGTCTGCAGTGGCCACTCGACTGCGGCAGCACATCACGCAGGAGGCGGGCACATGAGCATGTCCGAGAGTGACGTCGAGGCGCCGCAGCCGGCTGTTCACCATGGGATGCTGCGGCCGCAGGCGCCGTTCGGGCAGCCGTCGTTCGAGACTGCTGCGCCCACTGAGGAGACGCCGACGTCACCGCACGCTCGAGGCCCGGCGACGCTCGCCCCGCGCCCTGCCTCGGTGACGGCCGAGCAGTTCATCCGCGAGGCCATGGAGATCATCGACGCCGCACGCCCGATGCCGCTGTCCACCTCGGTCATGATCAACCGGGACGAGGTGATGACCCTGCTCGAGTCCGCGCTGGCGGCCGTGCCCGACGAGACACGCCAGGCCCGCTGGCTGTTGCGTGAGCGCGATGAGGTGCTCGCCCAGGCACGTGTCGACGCCAATCTGGTCATCGATGAGGCCCGCAGCCGCGTCGCCCAGATGGTGCAGCGAACCGAGGTCGTGCGTACAGCGGAGCGGCGTGCGCGCCAGCTGCTCGACGATGCCCGGATCCAAACCCGCCGCCGCCGCCACGAGGTCGATGAGTACTGCGAGCGGCAGCTCGCCCAATTCGCGAGCGCGGTCGACCAAGTCCAGATCGCGGTACAGGCTGCTCGGCGAAAGCTGGGCAAGCGTGCCGCGACGCCCGTGGCGCCTGCGTCATCGAGCGCTCCGCTTCCGCACGCCGGGGGAGACGCCGCAGCCAGTGGAGCACCCGGACCGGCTGGCCGCGGTCCCGACACCCGTCCGCCCGACACTCATCCGGTGGTGTTCGACCAGGATCAGATGTGAGCAAGAGGGACCGCCAGCGGTCCCTGTCTGTGCCCCTGCGACTGATTTCGGCCGGCCAGCTCGCATGGTCCGCGACGGTGCCGGCGTCAGCGCTGCTCGACCCTGATTCACGCGACGCCCTGCGCATCGCCGATGTCGAAGTGCCGCTCGACAGCAATCTCGACGTGGCATTGACGCTGGAAATGATCGGCGGCGGCCTCAGCGTCGCTGGTGAGGTCACGGCTGCCTGGACCGGTCCGTGCGCTCGTTGCTGGCTGTCGCTCGAGGGTGAGGTGCGGACGACGGTCCGCGAGGTATTCACCGCCCAACCCCGTGAGGGCGAGCAATACAGACTCGGCCCCGAATATGCAGATCTCACTCCGATGGTGCGGGAGGCAGTGCTGCTGGAGCTGCCCATTGAGGCCATCCGGTGCCCGCATCCCGAGCCGTGCCCGAATCTTCCAGCAGAACTCGCCGAGGCCCGCGAAGATGCGGCCGAGGGCGGTCCGGCGGCGCTTGCAGATCCGCGCTGGGAGGCGCTAGAGGCGCTGCGGGGCCAAATGGATGAGCCGTCTTGAAGTCCAGTTCGCGTATCGGGTCAGGAGCGCCAATGGATAGGCTGCCCGATGGATAGGCTGCCCAGTCCGCTCGAGGAGTCGATCCGATCGAGGAGCCCGAACGGTGGCAGTCCCCAAGAAGAAGACATCCAAGAGCAAGACGCGTTCGCGCCGAGCTGCGGCATGGCGTCTGGCCGAGGCACCACGGAGCCTGTGTCCTCGCTGCGGCGCGGCCAAGCTGCCCCACCGAGTCTGCGGGCAGTGCGGTTGGTACGGCGGTCGCCAAGCCCTCGACATCGCCTGACCCGCAAGCGCGAGAGATCGTGCCCGATGGCAATCACGGGGCCGGGCTGATGACACTGCCGGTCGCCGTGGACGCAATGGGCGGCGATGACGCCCCCGGTGCGGTCGTGGAGGGGGCATTGGCGGCAGTGCGCGAGGGTCTCGACGTCATCCTCGTGGGGCGTCGTGATGCTATTGCCGCTGCCGGTGGCGAGTCGCTCCCCATCATCGAGGCCGCAGACGTCATCGAGATGTCCGAGGAGCCGAGCCGCGCAGTGCGGACCAAGAGAGACTCGTCGATCAGCCGTGCGGTGAGCGCAGTGCGCGACGGCGAAGCCTCTGCGATCGTGAGCGCTGGGAATACCGGTGCCGTGGCCGCGGCAGCCCTGCTGAGGCTGAGGCGACTGCCCGGAGTTGCCCGGCCGGCCATAGCGACGGCGTTTCCCGTCCCCGGCAGCCGCACGGCACGCGTCCTGCTCGACTCGGGCGCCATGGCCGACTGCAGCGCCCAGTGGCTGCACCAATTCGCCCGTCTCGGCTCGGCCTACAGCCGCATACGTTTCGGCGTGGCGGCACCGAAGGTAGGGCTGCTGTCGATCGGCGAAGAGCCGGAGAAGGGCAACCTGCTCGTCAAGGAAACCCACAAGCTGCTTGCGGCTGACGACGAAATCGACTTCTTCGGCAACATCGAGGGGGGTGACGTGCTCGATGGCCCCGTCGATGTGGTCGTCACCGACGGCTTCACCGGCAACGTGCTTCTGAAGTCGCTCGAAGGCACGGCGTCGTTCTTTGTCCGTCTGATTCTCGAGCGCCTGTCCGAAGGAGGGCCGGCGGGTGCCGAAGCGCTTCGCTTGCTGGCGCCGCTGGCAGACGAAATGAGTGCCGACAATGTCGGGGGCGCGATGCTGCTGGGCGTGCGAGGGGTCTGTGTGATCGCGCACGGCTCGTCGAGCCCTCGGGCCATGACCAGCGCCATCAGGGTCGCTCATCGCATGGTGGAGGCTGACTTGCTGGGCGAGCTGGCGGCCGTCAGCCTCCCGTCGCCCCCTGCGGACCACCGGTAGGCTCGTGGCCGCCATGCCCGCCGAAACCCATGTGCGCCAGAGTCCCCCGGAGCGTGAGGAGGTCTTCGATCTCATCCGCGACCAGCTCGCCGACATCTTGGAGCTGGAACCGTCTCAGGTCGCCGAGTCGTCCTCGTTTGTGGACGACCTCGGTGCCGATTCGCTGGCACTGATCGAATTGGTCGAGGCGCTGGAAGAGGAGTTGTCGGACCGCACGGTGGGCTTTCGTATCGAAGACGAGGACCTCGAAGACCTCAAGACCGTGCGCGATGCCATCGATTACGTGATGGAGCGCGTCGGCTGACGTGGAGACCGCTGTCGCCGAACTGGCCGAGCACGACAGCTTTGAGAGGCGTGTCGGATATCACTTCGCCGACGCCCATCTGCTGACCGAGGCGCTGTCGCACCGGAGCTGGTGCCATGAGCGCAACGCTGAACAGCCGATGGGCTCGCAGGTGGCCTCCAACGAACGCTTGGAGTTCCTCGGAGATGCTGTGCTCGGTCTCTGTGTCTGCCAGCTCGCAGTGACGCGCTGGCCCGATCTCGGACCAGGCGACCTGAGCGCGGTGCGATCCGCTGTAGTGAACGCCGGCGCGTTGGCCGAGGCCGCTCGACGCTGCGAGCTGGGGCCGGCGCTGCTGCTCGGCAAGGGCGAGGCTGCGACCGGCGGTGCTGACAAGGAGTCGATCCTGGCCGATGGGCTCGAAGCGGTGCTGGGCGCGGTGTTCCTCGACGGCGGCCTCGCTGCCGCTCGAGATGTCGTCGAGCGGCTGCTGGGCGAGCGTCTCGCCGAAGTAGCGAGCGAGCCGGGCACCCGCGAAGCAAAAAACCGTCTGCAAGAACTCGTGGCGCGGCAATTCGGTACCGAGCCCATCTACGACGTGTCGAGCTCAGGACCTGCCCACCGCCCTCGATTCGTTGCCGCGGCGCGTATTTCCGATGAGGTCTGGGGGCGCGGTGAGGGCTCCACCAAGCGCGCTGCCGAACGGCGCGCGGCTCAAGCTGCATGCACGCGGCTCGCGGAGGCTGAGCCGAAGGGCGAAGCCGTGGCCCGAGCGGCCCGTGAGCCCGATTCCAATGAAGATTGGGAGCAAGAGCGGGAAACTGACGAACTATCTACTGATGCGGAGGAACCTGCTCATGGCTGAGCTGCCAGAGATCGAGATCGCCAAGCGCGATCTGGACAAAGAAGTCGCGACCCCGCGCAAGATCAAGTCGGTCGATGTGCCCGGCACCAAGAAGGCGCTGCCAGCCATGCGCTCTAAGCAGCAGTTCGCCGACTTGCTGGTTGACAAGAGGATCACGTCAGTGTCCCGCCAGGGCACGCTGATGCTCTTTCATCTCGACACAGAGGAGATCATGGTCGCGAACCTCGGCGCGACGGGTTCGTTCAGGCGGGCAACCTCACGCATGCCGCAGGATCCCGATACGAAGGTCGTGATGACGTTCACGAAGGGCGGGCAGCTGCGCCTGCTCGACTCAGGTGATGAGGCGACGCTGCGCGTGCTGTCGTGGTCCCGCTACGACAAGATCTACCCGGAGCAGGTCGATCTCGGCTTCGACCCGGTTGACATGCCGATGCCCTGGACTGACTTCGCGCTCATGCTGCGCGGCCGTTCTGACTCCATCCGCGATCTGCTGCTGGACCAGACTTTCGTGGTGGGGCTCGGACCGATGTACTCCGATGAGGTACTGCATGCGGCACGGCTCTCCCATGCGCGCGTTGCCAGCGAGCTGAACACCCAAGAAGTGCGGCGGCTCTACCGCGCCATCGTCGAAACCATTCACAACTCCATCAAGTACCGGGGTTCGGGCACCAGCGGCCATCTCGACATCTTCGGCAAGTCAGGGGGGTTCGATCCCTACCTCGAGGTATTCGGGCGGGCGGGCGAGCGATGTCGCAACGGCCGGGGCGATGTCCTCACGACGGTCATCCGGGGTGTGACGCACCACTACTGCGATTATCAGGTGTAGACGCCAACCTTCACAATTTGAGCTGCCGTGTTCCTTCGCTCCCTGACACTGTCCGGTTTCAAGTCGTTCGCGGACAGGGCCACGCTCACCTTCGAACCCGGCGTCACCGTGGTGGTGGGCCCCAACGGCAGCGGCAAGTCGAACGTCGTCGACGCAATCGCGTGGGTGCTCGGTGCGCAGGGACCGCGCGCATTGCGAGGTCAGCGGATGGACGACGTTGTCTTCGCGGGCACTGAGAGCCGCACGGCGCTGGGCCGAGCACAGGTCACCCTGGTCGTCGACAACGAGTCGCGGATGCTGCCCACGCAGACTGCAGAAGTAGCCATCACTCGCACGCTGTTCAGATCGGGCGAATCCGAATACGCACTCAACGGGACACCCTGCCGGCTGCTCGATCTGCAGGAACTGCTCAACGATGCCGGCGTCGGCCGCCAGCAGCACATCATCGTGGCCCAAGGCCAGATCACCCAGGTCCTGGCAGCCCGCCCCGAAGAACGGCGGGCGCTGATCGAGGAAGCGGCCGGTGTGCTGAAGTTCCGTCGCCGCAAGGAACGCGCTGAGCGGCGGCTGGAGGGCACCGAGGCAAATGTGACCCGCTTGGTCGATCTGCAGCGTGAGCTGCGCCGCCAGCTGCGGCCGCTGGAGCGGCAGGCCACCGCTGCCCGCCGACACCAGGAGATCAGCGCAGAACTGGCTGAGCTTCAGCTCTACAACGCGGGTCGTGAGCTGGCCGCGCATCAGGGAGCACAGAGCGCGTCCGACGCTCGGCGGGCCGAGTTGGCAGCCCAGCAGGAAGCGGCGGCGGCATCGATCTCCGACATCGACGGGGCGATCGATGGGGCGCAATCACAGCTCGCACAACTGACTGCCGAGCCAGCTGACCGACTGCCGCGGGTGGTATCGCTGTCGGAGCGAGCCCGCGGCTTGATCGGCCAGACGTATGAGCGAATGCGCTCAGTCGAGCGAGAGCGCAACGCCTTGCTCGATTCCGACGTAGTGGTGACGCTCACCGACGAACACGCACGTGTCTCGGCCGAGCTGGCCGAGATCGACGCAGCCCCCGCGCAGGCCGCGCTTTCGGGGGAACCGCCGGATGAGGCGGACTCGGAGTCCTATGACGATGCAGCCGCCGATGCAGCCGAGGAGGCCCGTGACGAGGCCGAGGCGCGTCTGGTCGCCGCCGCCGCGGTGCTGTCACAGGCCGATGAGCATCAGCGAAGCGCGGCGGAGGAGCTGCAGCACTGGATCGGGCGGTTCGAAGCATTGGCGTCTGCTGTCGCCGCTGCACGCACCGATTCCGGCATCGCTGCGCTGGACGGCGTGGCCGGAGTTGTCGGCGTGCTCGGCGATCTGGTGACGATCGATGACGGTTGGGAGGCCGCTGCTGAGGCTGCGGCGGACGGAGCACTGTCGGCGCTGGTCGTTCGCGATGACAGCGCAGCTGCCGCGGCGCTTGCAGCGCTTGCAGACGGCGATATGAACGGCTCGGTGATCTCGCTCGACCAGCTGCCATCCGCTCACGAACCGAATCGCCAGGCAGCAGACGGCGAGTTCGTGCGGCCACATGTTCGAGCGGCCGCCGATGCTCCGGACTGGTGCCGCAACGAGCTCGCGAGGTTGCTGGACGCAGTTGTCGGTGCAGCGATCTGTGTTCCAGGTGATTGGTCCAGCGCGTACGACCGCGCGCTGGCCGAGCGCGACGCAGTCTTCGTGACGGCGAGCGGCGACCGGTTCGGGCCTCGACGCTGGCGAATCGGCAGCTCGGGGCCGGCCGCGGCCACCGCGGCGCTCGATCACGCACGCGGACGGATTGACACGCTGACCCGCGATCATCGTCAGGCGGCCGCCGCTTGGGCCTCAGCACAGCAGGCGCACGGAGCTGCACTCGATGCGTTCCAGCAGGCCCAGAGCACAGCGGAGACGCTGCGACGCAGTGTCGCCACTGCCGCTGCCCGGCAGGCCGCGCAGGCTCAGGCCGCCCACGACCGGGCCACCGCGCAGCAGCAGCGCCGGTCGGCGCTAGCCGAGCGACTCCAGGCCATTTCGCAGCGTCTCGCAGGTCACGAGAGCTCTCATGCAGACGCGTCCGTTCGGCTGGACAGGGCCGACGTCATCGTGGCGGGATTGGATCGTCTGGCGCTGCTGCTCTCGCAGCACCGTCAGCGCCTCGATGCCGAGGCGCGGCACCTGGGTTCTCGCCACGAGGCCCGCACCGAGCTGGTGCGGCAGCTCACGGAACGCCTCGATGCACTCCGTCACGAGCGTGACGCTGCGGCCGCCCGCCAGGAGCAGTTGCGCACTGAGCTCGCGGCGCTCGACGTGGCAGATGCAGAACGGCGCACCAAGCGGGACGCCCTGATCTCGGCGCTGCGAGCGGACTTCCACGCAGACCCCGCGACGGCGCTCGCCGCATCGCCGCCTGCGCTGCCCGATGGCGTCACCGCCGCGGCGCACGAACGGGCGCTGCGTGCGGATCTGAACCGCCTCGGCCCGGTGAACCCGCTGGCGCTGTCGGAGTACGAGGAAGCTTCGGAGCGCTTCGAATTCGTGGCCACCCAGCTTGCGGATGTGCGCAACAGCCGCAGGGAGCTGCACAAGGTCATCCGTGCCATCGACGCAGAGATCGTCGCCACGTTCGCGGACGCATTCGAAGACGTCGCCCGGAACTTTGCCGAGCTGTTCAGCACGCTGTTCCCAGGCGGCACGGGCCGGCTCTCGCTGACCGATCCAGAAGAGCTCCTCACGTGCGGCGTGGAACTCGATGTTCGGCCGGCCGGCAAGCGCATCGGACGCTTGTCGCTGTTGTCAGGCGGCGAGCGCTCGCTGGTGGCGCTGGCCTACCTCTTCGCTGTCTTCCGCAGCCGGCCGTCGCCGTTCTACGTCCTCGATGAAGTCGAAGCAGCGCTCGACGACGTCAATCTGCAGCGCTTCCTGGATCTCGTGGCAGAGTTCCGGCGGGAATCGCAGTTGATCATCGTGAGCCACCAACGTCGCACGATGGAGTCGGCTGACGTCCTGTACGGCGTGTCCATGCCGCCCGGCGGCTCGAGCGTGGTCGTTTCGGAGCGGCCTTCCCAAGCTGCGGCACTCATCGCCGCTGGCGGCTCACCCGGTCCCGAAGAGCCCTTGGCGGAACAGCCCCCCTCCGAACACAGCAGGGAGCCCGCGACGGCGCCTCGGTAGCCTGCCGACCAGTGAGCACCACGACAGTTCTCATCGTCATTGTCATCTTTGTCGTGGCGACGGTGCTCCTCTGCTCCCTTCCGTTCGTTCATCGCGCAAGCCAGCGGCGCTCGAAACCGGCATCACCGCATGCGCCTGTTGCCGTAGCGCCGGCGACTGATGGGCCGGTCGCGGCGCAGGTGCCGTCCGGGGCCACCTTCAGCTCTGGGCTGGCCTCATCGCGCCGCACGCTGCGTGATCGGTTGGCGTCCATCAACCGAAGGCGACCCGACGAGGCCACGTGGGAGAGCCTGGAAGAGGCCCTGCTCGGCGCCGATGTCGGCGTGGCGACCACGATGACCGCCCTGGAACGCCTGCGGGGCACCGCCGCCGATCAGGGCATCGTCGATGCGGACGAACTGGTGCATGCGCTGGCCGACCAGATGCGCGCAGCGCTTGATGCGGATCGCGCGCTGCACGCGACTGCTCCAGGCCGGGAGGGCGCCACGCCTGTATGGCTGTTCGTGGGAGTCAACGGTGTGGGCAAGACCACCACGATCGGCAAGGTCGGCGCCCGGCTCTCGGCGGACGGTCAGCTTGTGGTGATGGCAGCCGCCGATACCTTCCGCGCAGCCGCTGCCTCGCAGCTGCAGACATGGGCTGATCGATGCGGGGCCGAGCTGATCTCGGGCAGCTCCGGGGCAGATCCCAGCTCGGTCGTGCATGATGCTGTCAGTGCGGCGGCGGCCCGCGGTGCCGACGTGGTCCTTGCTGACACTGCCGGCAGGCTGCAGAACCGCAAGAATCTGATGGACGAGCTCGCGAAAGTCCGACGGGTCGCTGATCGTGAACCGGGCGCGGTTGCCGAGACGCTGCTCGTCATCGACGCCACGACTGGCCAGAACGGCTTGAGCCAAGCTCGGGCCTTCGCCGAGGCCACCGATGTCACGGGCGTGGTGCTCACCAAGCTGGACGGCTCGGCCAAAGGCGGCATTGTCTTCGCCATCGAGGCCGAACTGGGCCTGCCGGTGAAGCTCGTGGGACTGGGTGAGGGCCCCGACGATCTCGTCGACTTCGATGCCGACAGCTACGTCAATGCGCTGCTCGGCGTCGATGCCGACGACCCAGGCCTGAGCGGCCCGTGAGCCCGATCGCATGAGCATGAGGAACAAGAGCGGAATGAGCGGGGATGAGTGATGTTCGACACGCTGACTGACCGCCTGTCCGGAACCCTGCGGGGCTTGCGGGATCGCGGACGCATGCGCCCCGCCGACGTCGACGAGGCACTGGCCGAGATCCGGTTGGCATTGCTCGAAGCTGACGTCAATGTTGCGGTCGTGCGCCGCTTCGTGGAGCGGGTCCGCGAGCGCAGCGTCGGCGGCGAGGTCACCGGCAGCCTCACACCCGGCCAGCAGGTCACCAAGATCGTCAATGACGAGCTCATCGACATCCTGGGCACCAGCCCGCTGAACGTCCAGTTCGCGTCGAAGCCTCCCACGGTGGTGCTGCTGGCCGGACTCCAAGGCTCCGGCAAGACGACTGCTGCAGCCAAGTTGGCCCAGTGGTGCAAGTCTCAAGGTCGCAATCCCTTGCTGGTGGGCGCCGACCTGCAGCGCCCTGCGGCTGTCGAGCAGCTGCGGACGCTTGCCCGCAGCATCGATGTGGAGGTATGGAGCGCAGCGGGCGAGGCGGGCGACGCAGGCGACCCAGTTGCCTGCGCAGCAGGCGGACTCGCCCATGCACGGCAAGCCGGACGCGATGTGCTCATCGTGGACACGGCCGGCCGGCTGGCGGTCGATGCTGAGCTGATGACCGAGGTGGCCCGCATCTCCGACGCCGTCGAGCCCCACTACACCTTCCTCGTCGTCGACGCCATGGTGGGCCAAGACGCCGTCGCGACCGCTGAGGCCTTCCACGCAACGCTCGAAGTGGACGGGATCATCCTGACCAAGCTCGACGGTGACGCTCGCGGCGGCGCAGCCCTGTCGGTTGCCGAGGTCGTCGGCCGCCCGGTGGCGTTCGCGTCGGTCGGGGAGAAGATCGACGACTTCGAGCAGTTCCATCCGGACCGCATGGCGGGCCGGATTCTCGGCAT
The DNA here is from genome assembly GCF_965208925.1 of Candidatus Poriferisodalis sp. Classification (GTDB taxonomy): domain Bacteria; phylum Actinomycetota; class Acidimicrobiia; order Acidimicrobiales; family Poriferisodalaceae; genus Poriferisodalis. The sequence goes on from NZ_OZ242364.1 coordinate 2,093,168, forward strand.
GGGCGACGTGATGACGCTCATCGAGAAGGCGGAGCGCGTATACGAAGCCGAAGAGGCAGAAGCAGCCGCTCAGCGCCTCGTCGAAGGCACGTTCACGCTTGACGACTTCGTCGACCAGCTTCGCCAGCTCCGCAAGATGGGCAACCTGCAGAGCATCGTCTCGATGATGCCGGGCATCTCTGATCAGGTTCGCAATACTGAGATCGACGACGACCGCATTGCCACTGCCGAGGCCATCGTGCTGTCGATGACGCCGGCGGAGCGTGTGTCGCCGGAGATCATCGACGCCTCCCGACGGGCCCGCATTGCCGTCGGCAGCGGTACGTCATCGGCCCAGGTCAGCAACCTGCTCAAGCAGTTCGCGCAGATGCGCAAGATGATGGGCGGCATGATGGGTCTGGGTTCGAAACGCCGTCCGGCTGCCCGCAAGGCCGCCCGCAAGCGCTCGAAGGGCTCCGGCCGCGCGGCGGGCGGCTCACGTACCGGCGGGGGAGGCAGGGCCACGCCCAAGGGAGCGTCCCGGACGGGCAAGCCGGCAGGCAAACCGTCGGTTGCCGACATCGACTGGGATGCGCTCGACCTGAAGCTGCCCGGCCGCTGAGCGCTGCGGGGGTTACGAACTGGCACCCCGTTAGGCTCAGCTGTCGGCATTCACCTCACCGGGAGCAACATGGCCGTTCGTCTGCGCCTCAAGCGCACCGGCAAGAAGAAGCAGCCCAGCTATCGCGTTGTGGCTGTCGACAGTCGCAAGCCACGCGATGGCCGCGTGCTGGAGATCATCGGCACCTACGACCCCCGACAGGAGCCCTCTGCGATCTCGATCGTCAACGAGCGTGCAGTCCATTGGCTCAGCCACGGGGCTCAGCCCAGCGACACCGTCTCCAAGCTGCTGACGATCTCCGGCGCTTGGGACGAATTCCGCTCGCAGGGCTCTTCGGGACCCGCAGACGGCGATGCTGAGGCTGCGCAAGCTGCACCGTCCGAGCCCGCTCCCGCACCCACGCCCGATCTGGTGCTCGACACCGCTGAGCCCAGCGGAGACGATGCAACAGCGGCTTCCGCTGAACTGCCTGCCGGCGAGCCGGCGCCCCAGAACGGGGCATCTGAGCCGAAATCACCTGAACCTGGGGAGGCCCAGTGAGCGACGGTCACGCCGGCGCGGACACCGAGACCACCGCTGCGGAAGAGGTCTTGCTGTACCTGATCGCCCAGCTTGTCGAGCATCCCGACCAGGTGGAAGTGGAGATCGCTGAGTCAGGCTCGAAGCTGAGCCTGACGGCGACGGTGAGCTCGGATGACATCGGCCGGGTCATCGGCAAGCGAGGTCGCGTCGCGAATGCCATCCGAACGCTGGTGCGCGCCGCAGCCCATCGCGATGGCGTCCAGGTCGAAGTCGACTTCCGGGACTGAGTCCCGTCCAGAGGCGAAGCCGTGGCCCGAGCGGCCCGTGAGCCCGTATCTCATCGAAACCGGGAACAAGAGCGGAAACCGGCAGGCTTGCTGGAGATCGCAACTGTCGGGCGCGCGCACGGTGTGCGCGGCGATGTCGTGATGCACCCCGTCACCAACCGGCTGGAGCGATTCGACGTCGGCTCGAGACTCGTCATCGCGGCCGGAGAGCGAGCGGTGTCCCGCGCCCGCTTCGACGGCAATCGATGGCTCGTCAGCTTTGAGGGCATCGATGATCGTGACGCTGCGGCAGCGCTGACCGGAACGAAGGTGTTCGCTGAGCCGTTGGACGACCCCGACGAGCTGTGGGTGCATGAGTTGTGCGGCAGCTCGCTCATCGATCAGCACGGATGCGACGCTGGCGTGATCACGACTGTCGTGGCGAATCCGGCGGCGGACCTGCTCGAACTCGACACAGGGCATCTGGTGCCGCTGACATTCGTGGTGCGCATCGAACCCGGCGCCGTCCACGTGGAGGTGCCCGATGGGCTCTTCGAGCTCGGGTAGCGACGCAGGGGCGGGACTGCGCATCGACCTGTTCTCCATCTTTCCTGCCGAGCTCGATGCCATGTGCGATCTGAGCATTCTCGGGCGGGCCCGTGAGCGTGGCGCGCTCGACATCCGCTGCTGGGATCTGCGGCTGGCGACCACCGATGCCCATCGCACGGTCGACGACGCCCCGTTCGGAGGCGGGCCGGGCATGATCCTGATGCCCGAGCCAGTCTTCGCTGCTGTCGAGACGGTGGTGCCGCCACGCCCGCTGCTGCTGCTCGACGCCGGAGGCCGGCGGTTCGATCAGGCGATGGCGGCTGAGCTGGCGGCCTCAAGCGGCTTCAGCCTGCTGTGCGGCCGCTATGAAGGCGTGGACGAGCGCATCCGCACCGATCTGGTCGACGGTTCGGTGTCGGTTGGCGACGTTGTGCTGGCCGGCGGCGAGTTTGCCGCCATGGTCGTCGTGGAGGCCGTCGGGAGGCTCGTGCCCGGTGTACTGGGCAACGAGGCTTCCAGCGCGGATGAGAGCTTTGCGACCGGGCTGCTGGAGCATCCGCAGTGGACGCGCCCTGCATCGTTCCGCGGACTCGACGCGCCCGACGTGCTGCGCAGCGGCGACCACGCCCGTGTCAGTCGATGGCGTCAGGCGATGGCGCTGGTCCGCACTGCTGAAGAGCGACCCGATCTGCTTGCAGCACGAGGCGTGAGCGGAGCGGACCGGGAGCTCCTCGCAGAATTCGGCCTCGAACTCTCGTTGCGGCAATTCGCAGACTGACCACTAGCCTGCGGTGTTCGTCGTCACGCCGATCACGGGAGTCGGATCGCCATGGGCAGCACCGATCTTGTCGACCAGGCTCGTCTCCGAGACGATCATCCCGACTTCGGCCCCGGTGACACGGTGCGCGTCCATGTGCGCGTTGTCGAGGGCAACCGGCAGCGCACCCAGGTGTTCGAGGGCTACGTGATCGCACGGCACTCGTCGGGCATCAGCGAGACCTTCACTGTTCGCAAGCTCAGCTTCGGCGTCGGGGTCGAGCGGACCTTCCCGCTGCATGCTCCCACCATTGCGAAGATCGAGCGTGTCGCGGTGGGCGATGTGCGCCGAGCGAAGCTGTACTACCTGCGCGACCGCGTCGGCAAGGCAGCACGTATTCCCGAGAAGCGCTTCTAGCGGCACGCGATCGGTCGCAGGCCAGACGCGGGGCGTGCGTGACCGCCCGGCGTCAAGCACTCGGCAGGTACGGCGAAGGTCTCGTCGAGCGCTGGTATGCCGAGCGCGGTTACCGCGTGCTCGAGCGCAATTGGCGATGCCCGCTCGGGGAGCTGGACCTGGTGGTGACCGACGGAATCCACTTGGTGATCTGCGAAGTGAAGACGCGCTCCACTGATCGCTTCGGCACGGGCTTCGAGGCGATCACAGCGCGCAAGCAGCAGCAGGTCCGGCGTCTCGCAGCGCACTACGCGCGCCAGCGGGGCGGCTGGAGCGGTCCGATTCGCTGTGACGCAGCGTCCGTGATGGGCCGCAAGGTAGAAGTGCTCGCCGGAGCCTTCTGAGGAGCGGCGCCATTCACCCGACCGGCCGTCGTCGTTCGCGCGCCTGCCAGCAACCCCAGTGCCAGTGACGCCGCAGATCGGGAGCATCGATGGGCACTGCGACCACATGGCCGGTACCGGCTTCGATGGAGTGCGCGCAGCCGCCGCACACGTAGCGCTTGACCGCTTCGAAGGGTTGCATTCGGCGCACCTCGAAGCCGGGCACCGGCTCCAGCTGGCGCATCGGCGCCATCAGGCCAGCACCGCCCACAGCACCAGGCCCAGTGCGACCAGCGACGCGACAGCAACGAGCACGTAGTCGAGCCGGGTGGTGCTGTGCTTGCGATACGGGTCGTACCCCACTGATGCAGTATCGCCCGGCGCGGCTCGGCCGCGTGGCGTCGGAAATTGCCGGCCTGCTGTGGACGGCCCCGGTGTACGGTCCCCGTCGAGGCTGCAGTCATGGCCCGCGTGCCGTGATGCAGGCTCAGCAGGCCAGTCGTCACGAGCGCTGCTGTACTGATCGTTGCCCCCAGCGGGCTTCTTCGTCGAATCCGGACTGCGCCGCCTAGGTGCCGCGTCCGGTCCGAGCTGCCGGAGGAGGCCCATGCTGGCCACTGCAACGACCGCGACGCTGGTTGGCGTCGACGGTCACGTCGTCACCGTTGAGGTGCACACCTCGAACGGACTGCCGTCATTCACCATTGTCGGACTGCCAGATGCCGCCTGTCGCGAAGCGCGCGACCGCGTTCGGGCGGCGGTGCTCTCGTCGGGACTCGACTGGCCCGACAGCCGCGTCACCGTCAACCTGGCACCGTCCGGCCTGCGCAAGGGGGGCGCGGTCCTCGACGTGGCCATGGCAGTGGCCGTGCTCGCTGTCACCGAGCAGGTACCAGCCGAGTCGCTGCGTGGGAAGGCGTTCCTGGGCGAACTCGGCCTCGATGGTGCCGTCAGGGGCACTGCCGGCGTGCTGCCCCTCACCGACGCGCTTCGAGACCACGACGTCGTCGTTGCCTCCGAGGCCTATCACGTTGCGCTCGCAGCAAGTCCGCGAGAAGTTCACCCGGTTCGCACGCTGGGCCAGCTCGCGTCGGTGCTCGCCGGCCGCGCACCCTGGCCCGATCCGCCGCCGGTTCCGCCGCAGCCGTCCCCCGTACCGGTGCCCGATCTCGGCGACGTGATCGGGCAGCCCTCCGCTCGACGAGCGGTCGAGGTTGCCGCGGCAGGCGGCCACCACTTGCTGATGCTGGGTCCGCCGGGCGCAGGCAAGACGATGCTGGCCCGGCGGTTGGTGGGCCTGCTGCCGGAGCTCAACCGGCAGTGCGCTATGGAGGCCACGCGGGTCCAATCGGCAGCAGGATTGCCGCTGCCCACCGGCTTGGCCACTCGACCGCTTCTCCGCAGCCCTCATCACACCGCCACGGTGAGCGCGCTGATCGGCGGCGGTACGAATGCGATTCGCCCTGGAGAGATCTCGCTCGCACACCGCGGCGTGCTGTTCCTCGACGAGCTCGGGGAATTCGCGCCCAGCGTGCTCGATGCCATGCGCCAGCCGCTCGAGGAGGGCGTCGTTCGAGTGAGTCGAGCGTCAGGAACGTGCTCGTTCCCGACGCGCTTCTTGCTGGTGGCGGCCATGAATCCGTGCCCGTGCGGCCAGGCCGGGCGGCCGGGTTCATGCCGCTGTTCGGATCTTGCCCGTCGGCGCTACCTCCGGCGCCTCTCGGGACCGCTGCTCGACCGCTTCGATCTCCGCATCCAAGTGCGGCCGCCCGACCCCGACCATTTGCTCGACGGCATCCGCGGCGAGCCGACCGCCGCAGTGGCCAGCCGGGTGGCGGCGGCTCGCGAGCGGGCCGCGTCTCGGGGAGTCGAGGCCAATGTCGAGCTGACTGGCCCGCAGCTCGAGCACGTCGCCCCGCTCACGCCTGCTGCCTACGACGCGCTGCGCGAGCGTCTGCGTGGCGGGTTGCTCAGCGGTCGCGGCTTGCATCGGGTGCGCTGTGTGGCGCTCACGCTGTGTGATCTCGCCGGGGACGAACCGCTCATCGATGCTGAGCGCCTCGACGAAGCGCTCACGCTGCGCGCCAGCGTCGGCAAGCTGCACGCGCCTGCAGGCGCAGGGGCCGCGCCGTGACCGCCGGCGCGATCAGCGTTGAAGCCAGCACCGCAGAGAAGCGGGCCGAGCTGGGCGCACTGGCGGCGCTGTGTTCGCTGCCCCACATGGGTCCTGCGCGGCTGCGCGGCCTGCTGAGCGGCCGTGACGCGCTCGAAGCTGTCGAACATCTGCGTGCCGGGCGGGCCGCGGCGCTGGCCGGGCTGCGGTCGTGCCGCGGCGTCGATGAGCCGCTGATTGAGACATGGCGGCGACAGGTCGCATCGGCGTTCGAGCGTGCGGCAATCGACGGGCATCCGGTCGGCGCCGACTTGCTCGCCGCGCATGCACGCGAGGGCATCTGGCTGTGGGTGCCCGCTCGCAGCGATGCATCTGAGATCTGGGAATCAGACCCTGAGCCGCCTGCGTTGCTGTTCGGCCAGGGTGCTGCGATCGATCCCGAGGTCCGGCGCGTCGGTGTTGTGGGCACACGACGATGCACTGCCTACGGGCGCACAGTGGCACAGCAACTCGGGTCGGGTCTCGCAGTAGCGGGGGTGGCAGTGGTGTCGGGGCTGGCGACCGGCATCGACGGCATCGCCCAGCGATCAGCGCTCGACGCGGGCGGGCCGGTCATCGGCATCGTCGGCAGCGGGTTGGATCAGGTGTACCCGACCGCGAACCGGACGTTGTGGGCCGATGTGGCACGGCACGGGACTCTGCTCAGCGAGTACCCGCTCGGCCGGCGCGCTGCACCGTGGCAGTTCCCGGCGCGCAATCGGATCGTGGCCGCCCTGTGCGAAGTGCTGGTGGTGGTCGAATCGGCTTCCGCAGGCGGCTCGATGTACACCGTGGATGCCGCAGCCGAGCGCAGCCGGCCCGTCATGGCAGTGCCGGGGCCGATCACCAGCACTGCCTCGGCTGGCACCAACCGGCTCCTCGCCGAAGGATGCGCCCCGGTCTGCGACGTGGACGACGTGTTGGCTGCGCTGGGCGAGCCTGGTCGCACCGACGCTGCGTCCGGCAGCCCCGGACTCCCGACGGCGGCGCTTGCGGAAGAGCTCGACCGACGGATTCTGGACGAGCTCAGAGCCGGGCCGCGCACACTGGATGAACTGGCGTTGCAGACCGGCGCCGGACTCGGCGAACTGGCGTCATCGCTCGGCCGCCTGCAGCTGTCGGGCTGGGCCAGCGAGACCGGCGGCTGGTGGGAGACAGCCCGATGAGGGCCTGGCGTCGCCATGGCGGGGCTTGCGAACCGGTGGGGACCCCTCGGTACTGTGGTTCTGGTGACTGCGAGTCGTGCGGCTGCGGCGCCGCCGGAGTGGCGAGTCCCCGAATTCGTGCTGTCGCTGACTGCGGCGTCGGAGTCCACCAAGCGTGCCTACCGCTCCGATCTGCGCCAATTCGCCGAGTGGGCGGCCCGAGCCGGGCTCGACGCACCAGGCGACGTCGGTCGGCGCTGGTTGCGCCGATACATCGCATTCCTGTCGGTGCGCGGGCTGTCGCGACGCTCGGTGGCCCGCAAGGCGTCCGCGTTGAGGCGTTACTTCGGGTGGTTGGTGCGCCAAGGCGCCATCGAGGTCGACCCGGCGCTCGGGCTTGCCGCACCGGCCGGCTCGGGACGCTTGCCGCGCGTGCTCGGTGCGGCCGAGGTGTCCGACATGCTGGGCGACGGCACGGTGCCGGACGATCCGACCGCGCTGCGCGACCGACTCGTGCTCGAGCTGCTCTACGGCAGCGGCTTGCGCGTCGCCGAGCTCTGCCAGCTCGATCGCGGCGCCTTCCGGCCCGGCAGCGCTCACATCGAGGTGATCGGAAAGGGTGCCAAGCATCGCCGGGTGCCGCTCAGCGAGCCGGCCATGGCCCTGCTCGCTGCTTGGCGCGACGGCGGCAGCGACGAGTTCGACGGGCAGCGACTGCGCCAGCCGGCCGAGCGCGACCCTGCTGCGCTGCTGGTGAACCTGCGCGGCAACCGGCTCGGCACCCGGGACGTGCAGCGGATCCTGGATCGCCACGCCGCCACGCCGACCCATCCGCATGCCCTGCGACACACCTACGCCACGCATCTGCTGGACGGCGGCGCCGACCTGCGCGTGGTGCAGGAACTGCTCGGTCACGGGCGACTCGCGACCACTCAGATCTACACGCGGGTCAGCAGGGAGCGCCTCAGGGAGGTGTACGAGTCGGCGCACCCGCGCGCCTGACAGCTGCATTCGCTGTTGCGGGAGCGGCAGTTCTGGCTGTCGCAAGCAGCCCGGCATGGGCGCAGGCTGTGCCTGCGCCGACCGCACCGACGCAGACTGTGCCTGCACAGACGGTGCCGGCGCTTGGTTACATCTGGCCGGTGCACGGCACCGTCGTGGACCCGTTCCGGCCGCCGGACGATCCGTACGGACCCGGTAATCGCGGCCTCGAGTTCGTGACGCAGCCCGGCTCGGCGTTCTGGGCTGCTGCCGATGGAGTCGTCAGCTTCGCCGGGCCCGTGGGAGGGCGACTGCACGTCACGGTGAGCCATCCTGACGGTCTGCGGGTGTCGTACTCCGGGGTCGCGTCGCTTGGTGTGCGCAGGGGCGAACGAGTGCAGCAGCGACAGCAACTCGGCACCACGGGTGATCGGCTGCACGTCGGCGTGCGCCGGGGCGAGACCTACCTCGACCCGGCTCAGGTCTTCGGCAGCCGTCGCAGCCCAGGCGGACAGTCGTCGCTTGGCCGCGCTCATCTCATCCCCACGTCGCCCTCCGTGTATCGCCTGCAACTGCGCTGGTTACACTCCGGCGTCGGCAATGCGGTGCTCTGAGGTTCACGCCGACGGAGACCTGGCATTCAGGAGGCCAAGTCTCCCGGAAGCCCGAGTCTGAGTCGGCGCGTCTCGCCGAGTTCACGATGCCACCGACCATTCACTGACCAGCCGGGGCGACCCCACGGTCGCCGCTGCCCAAGCGGCGTCGTCCCCGGTGCAGAGACACCAACCGTGGGGAGGAGCATTCATGTCCGCTGTTGTGACCATGTCCGACCTGCTCGCCGCCGGCGTGCATTTCGGCCACCAAACCCGACGCTGGAATCCGAAGATGGAACGGTTCCTGTGGGGCGAACGCAACGGCATCTACATCATCGACCTCCGGCAGACGCTCCAACTCCTCGAAGACGCCTATGCCTACGTGCGCGACACAGTGGCCCGTGGCGGCACGATCCTGTTCGTCGGCACCAAGCGACAAGCCCAGTATCCGATCCAGCGCCATGCCAATGCGTGCGGCATGCCCTATGTGAACCAGCGTTGGCTGGGCGGGATGCTGACCAACTTCCGCACAATCCGCGGCCGGGTCACCAAGATGCTCGAGTACGAGCGGATGCGGGCCGCCGGCGACTTCGACAACATGCCGAAGAAGGAAGCTCTGCTGCACACCCGTGAGCTCACCAAGCTGCAGCGCAACCTGAACGGCATACGGAACATGGACAAGCTGCCGGACGCCGTCTTCGTGCTCGACACCCCGAAGGAGCACATCGCCGTGGCCGAAGCCGTCCGGCTGAAGCTTCCGGTGGTCGCCGTCGCCGACTCCAATTCCGATCCCGATCCGATCACCTACGTCATCCCCGGCAACGACGACGCCATCCGCTCGACCGAACTGCTGTGTCGGGTCATTGCCGACGCCGCGTTGGAAGGCCGATACATGGCCGAGCGCAGCGGCGTGGCGGTGGCACCAGCAGGCGAGCGCTCGCCTACCGAAGAGGCACGCATCGCTGCACAGCAAGCCGAGGCACAGCGGGCCGCCATGGCCGAGGCCGCGGCTCGGGAGGCCCGCATTGCCGCCGATCAGGCCAAGAAGGCCGCCGCGGCGGCCGCCGTTCCCGACATGCGATCCGCAGAGGCTCCTGCCGCAGCGGCTGATGCCGGCGGTGACGCAGACCCCGCTGCCGAGGCATCTGCGCCCGACGAACCCGCCAGCGACACGTCTGCGTCCGCCGAGCCTGCCCCCGAATCCGCCGAGGCCGAGACCCTCGCCCCCTCGTCTGCATCCCAAGGAGCGTCCTGACATGGCGGCGTTCACAGCAAAGGACGTTCAGGCTCTGCGCCACGCCACCGGCGCCGGGATGATGGATGCGAAGAATGCGCTGACACGATGCGACGGGGATGCCGACGCCGCGGCCCAGTGGCTGCGCGAGAACGGCATCGCCAAGTCGGCGGCACGGGCAGATCGTGACAACAGCGACGGTGTGGTTGTGGCGCGCGTGGTCGACAGCGGAGACGGCGCCGTGGGTGCCGTGGTGGAGTTGCGCTGCGAGACCGACTTCGTCGCCAAGTCCGACCAGTTCGGGTCCATGGCAGACAAACTGCTGGCCGATGTGATCGCGAGCGGCCCGTCGGCGGTTGCCGACGCGGCCGCCGCCATCGACGATCTGAAGATCACGCTCAAAGAGAACATCGCAGTCGGCGCGGTGGAGCGTTTCGAGGCTCCCGCCGGCTCCTGCATCGACGCATACGTCCACCAGCAGAACGGCCGTGGCGTCAATGCTGTACTCGTGGAGATCGAGGGGGCCACGCCGGACGTGGCTCACGATGTAGCGCTGCACATCGCAAGCAGCCGCCCCACCTACATCCGGCGCTCAGACGTGCCAACGGAGGTCCTCGACCGTGAGCGAGCCACCTTCGAGGCAATCAGCCGGAATGAGGGCAAGCCCGAGGCCGCGCTGCCGAAGATTGTCGAGGGCCGCCTGACGGGTTACCTGCGCGAGCACACGCTCATGGAGCAGAAGTTCGTCAAGGACGAGAAGCGAACCATCGCCGATCTCGTCGGATCAGCGAACGTGACGCGTTTCGCCCAAGTCGAGATCGGCCGCTGAGCATCGCTGTGGCTGCGGCGGGGACCCCGGAGCCGCAGGAGGAAGATCCGCGCCAGCACGCAGCCCGTGAGTGGAAGCGGGTGGTGCTCAAGCTGTCCGGCGAGGCGTTGGCCGACGCCGGAGGGAACAACGTCAGCGCGGCCGTGGTGGACGCGCTGGCTTCGGAGATTGCTGACGTCTGGACGTCGCTCAAGGTCGATATCGCCGTCGTCGTCGGGGGCGGCAACATCTGGCGCGGCATGGCGGGCTCGATCGGCGGCATGGATCGCGCACAGTCCGACCACATGGGCATGCTCGCCACCGTCATCAATGCGCTTGCGTTGCAAGATGCGCTCGAACGCTCCGAAGTGCCCACCCGCGTGATGACCGCCATCGGCATGGCACAGATCGCGGAGCCCTATATCCGGCGCCGCGCCGTGCGCCACCTCGAAAAAGGCCGGGTCGTGATCTTTGCGGCGGGCACCGGCAACCCGTTCTTCACAACCGACACAGCGGCAGCGTTGCGCGCCGCGGAAGTCGACGCCGATGTCGTGCTGAAGGGCACACATTCCGGTGTCAACGGCGTCTATACGGCCGATCCGCAGACGGATCCAGATGCTCAGCTCCTCAGCGAAGTCACGTTTCTCGAAGTGCTGTCCCGGGAGCTGGCGGTGATGGACTCCGCAGCGATCGCCGTATGCAAGGACAACGCCACTCCCATCGTGGTCTTCGATCTCATGACGCAGGGCAATTTCCGCCGCGTCGTCGAAGGCGAAGCGCTTGGCACGCTGGTGCGCTGAGGGATGACGGCCACCCCCGACAGGTCATCGCTACGCTGGTCAGGTGAGCGAATTCGCCGCTGAGATCTGTGCGGACGCTCGCGAACGGATGCGCGGCGCTGTCGAACACGCCCGCGGCAACTTCGCCACCGTCCGGACGGGCCGCGCAACACCAGCGCTGGTCGAGAAGCTTCAAGTCGACTACTACGGCGCAGCCGTTCCGTTGCAGCAGCTAGCGGGATTCTCGGTGCCCGAGGCACGCATGCTGGTCATCCAGCCGTTCGACCGTGCTGCGCTCGACGCCATCTCCAAGGCGGTGATGGAGTCTGACCTTGGCATCAATCCGTCGAGCGATGGCCATGTCCTGCGTCTGCTCTTTCCTCCCTTGACCGAGGATCGGCGCAGGGATCTGGTACGCGTGGTGAAGCAGATGGCCGAGGACGGGCGCGTCGCGGTGCGCAATCTGCGTCGCAGCGCTCGTCACGATCTCGATACGCTCGAAAAGGAGAAGGAGATCTCCGCCGACCAGAAGCGCAGCTTCGAACAGGAGCTCGACGCTGACACCGCCAAATTCGTCGGAGACATTGATCGGGCGTTGGATGCCAAGGAGCAAGAACTCCTCGAGGTCTGACCGAGCAGGTGTAAAGGTAGATGTCCGAAAGCAGCGCGCATCCGCCGGCCCACTCCGGTTCCGATCCCAGCGATCCGGCGGGTGCCGAAGATCCTCTGGGCTCGACCCGGCCGCTGGTGAACTTCGATTCCGACGACGCTCCTGCATCGGATGAGCCAGCCGTGCCGCCCGCGGAACCCGATGCGGCGGCGACGGAACCGGAGCGCCGCGGCGGTTCGCGCCTGTTCCCCCAACTTCCCGATGACCCGCGTCTGGCCGGCGAGACGCCGGCGGCCCCCGACCCCGAGGCGCCCGCTGCAGGGAACCTTGAACCGCTGTTCGATTCGCCCCATGAGGCGACACCGCCGTCGAGCCCGGCTGCTGACGCCCCATCGACGCCGGCAGAGATGCCGCTGCCGCCCCCCGCTGAGGCTGCCACCACGTCCGCCGACGATCCGGCACCTGTCGCTGCGGTCCCGACCGCTGCCGAAGTACCTTCGGAGCCTGGTGCCGCACCATCCGAGACTGACCGGTTCGCTCAGTGGGCCCAGCTCGATGCGTCTGCATCGCACTGGCGTGAGGGGAATCAGGACTATGAGGAGCGTGGAGTCGTGAGCGACGAGGCCCGGACTGTCTTGCACAATGCCCCTGCAGACTCCGGCGGCACCGGTCGCAACCTGCCGGCCGCCATTGCGGTGGGCGCCGTGCTGGCCGCGTTGTTCTTCGGCGCGCTGCGGCTCGGCGAAGCAGCCACCGTCGCGCTCGTCGCGATCGTGCTGGTGCTGGCCGCCGCAGAGTTCTACCGGGCCGCCCGGCCGCTGGGCTACCGCCCGGCGACGCTGGCAGGTCTTGCGGGTGTCGCTGGCTTGACCGTGGCTGTGCACCTGCGTGGCGTCGAGGCATATCCGATCGTGCTGGCCGTTTCAGCGGTGACCATCCTGTGCTGGTTCCTGTTCGGCGTCGAGCGAGACCATCCCACGGCGAACATGGCCATCACTGCACTCGGTCTGCTGTGGGTGGGCGGCTTGGGATCATTCGCTGCGCTGATCCTGCGCGAGCCGAACGGCGACTCGATGCTGATCGGTGCCGTGATCGGGACGGTGGCGTACGACGTCGGTGGCTATGTGGTCGGCCGAACGACCGGCCAGAGCCGACTCGCGGCGAGGATCAGTCCGAGCAAGACGCACGAGGGCCTCATCGGCGGCATCGTGCTGTCGGTGGTGATCACCACGCTTGTGCTGAATCGCTTCCCTGGCGTGTTCCCGTGGACGGAAAGCCTGCTCGACGCCCTGTGGCTGAGCCTCGCCGTCGCTCTTGCGGCACCATTGGGCGACCTGACGCAGTCGATGGTCAAGCGCGATGTGGCGATCAAGGACATGGGCAGCCTGCTGCCCGGTCACGGCGGCGTCTTCGATCGCTTCGACGCGCTGCTCTTTTCCTTGCCGGCGGCGTACTTCGTCGGCACATTCGTCGTCGGCTAGGCCCGTGGGCGCGACGACCGTCGCGGTGCTCGGCTCGACGGGTTCGATCGGCACCCAGACGCTGGAGGTCATGCGCGCTGAGCCGGACCGGTTCCGGGCTGTCGCCCTAGCCGCGAACAGCTCAGTGAGCGAACTCGCGGCCCAGGCCAGCGAGTTCGCGCCCGCAGCAGTCGCCATCGGCGATGCGGGGTTGGCGCCGCAGCTGCGGGCCGCGCTGCCCGCCGGAGTCGAGGTCCTGGCCGGCACTGACGCGTTCGCCGATCTCGCGGGCACGGCAGATGTCGCGGTGAATGGCGTGGTGGGCTTCGCGGGCCTAGGCGTCACCCTGGCGACGCTTCGGGCCGGGCGTCGCCTCGCGCTGGCGAACAAGGAAAGCCTCATCGCCGCGGGACCGCTGGTGCGGCCCTTGCGAGCAGTGCCCGGCGCCGAGCTCATTCCTGTCGACAGTGAGCACAGTGCCCTGCATCAGTGCCTCGCCGGCCAGTCGGCGCCGCCGGAGCGGCTGATTCTCACTGGCAGCGGTGGACCGTTCCGCGGTCGCACAACCGCCGAACTGCGCGAGGTGACCGTCGAAGACGCCTTGGCGCACCCCACGTGGTCGATGGGGCCGAAGATCACGGTCGACTCCTCGACCCTCATGAACAAAGGCCTCGAGGTCATCGAGGCACACGAGCTGTTCGGGATCGACTACGACCGGATCGAGGTCGTCATCCAGCCGCAGTCGGTGGTGCACTCGATGGTGACCTTCGCCGACGGAAGCACCGTCGCGCAGCTCTCTCTGCCGGATATGCGCCTGCCGATCGGCTACGCCTTGGCCTATCCCGAGCGCATCGGGACGCCGTTCGGCGCCGTCGACTGGGCGACGGTCGGTCGCCTCGACTTCGACGTGCCGGACACCGAGACCTTCGGCTGCCTGCGCCTGGCGTACGACGCAGGCCGAGCAGGCGGCACCGCGCCCGCATGGCTGAATGGCGCCAACGAGCATGCCGTCGGTGCATTCCTGGCCGGGCAGCTGCGCTGGCATGAGATCGAGCGTGTGATCTCGAATGCGATGCAGCATCACGACGGCGCTGCTGCCGACAGCGTGGACGCGGTCATCGCTGCGGATGCTGGGGGCCGCCGCGCTGCGGCTGCTGCAGTGATGGGCATCCGCGCATGAGGGGCCACACCGACGAACCGCAGGCGCCGACGCCGAGCTCGGTCGCACGCACTGTGGGCGGCATCGCTGCGCTCGTGGTGTTGGCGCTGCTGGCATGGGGTTACCCGTTCGCCGTCGCCGCTGCGGCGGTGCTCGCCGGTGTGTTGTTCATGCACGAGTTCGGCCACTACGCGGCTGCGCGTGCAGTGGGCATGAAGGTCACCGACTTCTTCCTGGGCTTCGGTCCGCGACTGTGGAGCTTCCGCCGCGGCGATACCACCTATGGTCTGCGCGCCCTGCCGCTGGGGGCCTATGTACGCGTCATCGGCATGTCGAGCAGCGATGTGGTCGAGGCCGGTGATGAGCAGCGGGCCTACCGCGTCAAGAGCTATCCCCGCCGGTTGCTGGTGGTGTGTGCCGGTTCGCTCATGCACCTGGCAATGGCGCTGGTCGCTTACGTGGTGTTGCATGCAGCGCTCGGCGCACCCGCCCTCGACGAGAACCGCTGGCAGGTCGCCGAGGTGATGAGCCAGCGAGACGGCGTGACGCTTCCGGCCGGCACCGCAGGCATCGAGGTGGGCGATCGCATCGTGGGCGTGAACGGTGTCGTCACCGAGGACTGGACTGCCTTCGTGTCACTGGTGCAGGCTCGGCCAGGCGAGCCTGTGCTCCTGGAGATCGAGCGGGACGGCAGGCTCCTTGCCACCGAGGCGACATTGGCGGCGGACCCGGAGACCGGGCGGGGCCTGCTGGGCGTTCGCGCTACCCAGGCGGTCACCTACGAGACGGCCGGTCTGCCCACAGCGACGGGCCGCGCGTTCGCCGACCTCGGGCAGGCGATGGTCGATTCTGTGCGAGGCATCTGGTCGTTGTTCGTGAATTTCGGTGCCGTGATCGACCGGATTGTGTCGCCGCCTGGTGATCCCTCGGCGAACGACGACTTGGGCACGCGGCCGTTGGGGGTGATCGGCATCGTGGATCTGGCTTCGGACACCTCCTGGGGGTGGTCTGAGCGGGCGCTGATGTTCGCCATGGTCAACGTCTTCCTCGGCGTGTTCAACATGTTGCCGGTGCCGCCGTTCGACGGGGGTCATGTGGCGATAGCTACCTATGAGCGATGGCGGGAACGCGGAGGACGCGACCGGTACTTCAGCGATCCGCGGGCGCTGGCCCCCGTAGTCGCCGTGGTGGTGACTGCGCTCGCCCTGCTGGCGGTCGGGTTGCTCTACCTCGACATCGCCAACCCGATCGATCTGTAGGAGCCTGAGCCGCATGAGCACGTCCAGCACCTACGCCCGTCGGCAGACCCGTCAGGTGCACGTCGGCTCGGTTGCAGTGGGAGGCGGGGCACCCATATCGGTGCAGTCGATGACCACCACCAAGACGTCCGATGTCGACGGCACGCTCGCGCAGATCTACGCGCTGGCGGGCGCGGGAGCCGACATCGTGCGCTGCACGGCCAACGACATAGCGGCCGTTGAGGCGCTGGCGCAGATCGTTCCACGCTCGCCAGTGCCGGTCGTGGCCGACGTTCACTTCCAATACCGTCTCGCGCTCGCGGCGCTCGACGCTGGAGTGGCGTGCCTGCGGCTGAATCCGGGCAATATCCGCAAGCCCGACCAGATCCGCGCTGTCGCGACGGAGGCTCGCGATCGCGGCGTGCCGATCCGCATCGGCGTCAATGGCGGTTCCCTCGACCCCGACATCGAATCGCGCTTCGGCATGACGCCGGCTGCCCTGGTCGAGTCGGCCAAGCGGGAGCTCGGCTACTTCGATCAGGTGGGGTTCGACGACGTCAAGATCTCGGTGAAGGCCAGCGATGTGACCCTGATGGTGGAGTCGTACCGGATGCTCGCCGATGAGGTCGACTTCCCGCTGCATCTCGGTGTCACCGAAGCCGGCCCCCCGCCCGCCGGCTTGGTGAAGGCGACTGCGGGCATCGCGACGTTGCTCAACGAGGGCATCGGCGACACCATCCGATACAGCCTCACTGCCGACCCCGTCCAGGAGGCCACTGCCGGGCAGCAGTTGCTCCAGGCGCTGGGCCTGCGGGAACGTTCGGGTACCGATCTCATTGCGTGCCCGTCGTGCGGCCGCGCCGAAGTCGACGTGATCTCGGTTGCCCAGGAGGCCCAGGCAGCGTTCCGTGACCTCGACCTGCCCGTGCAAGTTGCCGTGATGGGCTGCGTGGTGAACGGGCCGGGCGAGGCGCGCAGTGCCGACCTGGGGATTGCCGCGGGCCGATCCCGCGGTCATCTGTTCGTGAAGGGCCAGGTCGTCTCCGTGGTGCCTGAGGACGAGATGGTCGCGGCGTTGGTGAGCTGGGCCGAGATCGTGGCGGCTGACGGTGTCGAGGCGGCGCTGTCTCGGGCCGAGGCCGGCGCAGCGGCAGCCGCCGAAGCCGACCGCGCTGCTCTCGTCAGCGAGCAGGGCGACGACGTCAATCAGGCTGCCGAACGCGTCGCCCTCATACGCCGCCGCTGAGGACTCTGGCCACCAGGCGCAGCGGGCGCAGCCACTCGCGCGGGTTATCTGAGCGCCTTGGTAGCGTCGTGCTTTCAGGACAGTTTCAGTCGGACCTGGGCTCTGCGCCGTGTTCTTGTGGGTCGTGTCCTTGTGGCTCGGCCGCAAGGGCTGGCACCGCAGGCACAACCCCGAGGGCGGCTGGGGCGACGCGGACAGGGAGGTTGCGATGACTGACACCGCTGCGGCCTCGCGCGCCCCCAAGAGCACAGGGTCCCGTGCCGGCGGCGACAATCACGCCGCGCGCGAGGCCGAATGTGCCAGCTCGCGCGCCCCCAAGAGCACAGGGTCCCGTGCCGGCGGCGACAATCACGCCGCGCGCGAGGCCGAATGTGCCAGCTCGCGCGCCCCCAAGAGCACGGGACTCCCGTCTGCTGTCGATCCTTCGCAGGTTGCCGCACTCGTCGAGCCGGTTGCCGCCGAGTCCGGCTGTGCGCTGTACGACGTGCAGTGGCGAGGCGGCACGCTCGTGGTGCTGGCCTCGGCGTCGGGGGGCGGCGCCATCGGCGTCGAAGCGCTGAGCAAGCTCAGCCGCGGGCTGTCCGCCGCACTCGATGCCGCCGACCTGATCAACGGCCGATACGTGCTCGAGGTGTCCAGCCCCGGGCTCGAGCGCAGTTTGCGCCGTCCAGAGCACTTTGCAGGCGCTGTCGGTGAACGAGCAGTGATTCGCACGAGCGGACTGCTGCGGCGGCGCATCGTCGGCGAGATCCTGGACGCCGACGGATCTGCGGTTTCCGTCCGCATCGAGGAGATTTCCGCCAGTGCAGCCGCGGAGCAGGAGATCCAGCCGGGAGTCGGCGAGACGCTGTCGGTGCCGTTCGGCGACATCGCCAAGGCCCGTACCACATTCGAATGGGGCTCACCGCCGCGACGCACGCCGCGTAGCTCCTCGGGAAGGCAGAGACGATGAACAGCCCGGAGATCATGGAAGCGCTCCAAGCACTCGCTGCGGAGAAGGGCATGACTACCGAGGTCCTGCTCGAGGCGGTGGCCAACGGCCTCGAATCGGCCTACAAACGCCGTGAGGGTGCCGCCGAGCAGGCGTACGTCATCATCGACGAGTCGTTCAACATCACGGTGTACGCCCAAGAAGTGGATGAGCTGGGCAACGTCGTGCGCGAATGGGACGACACGCCGCACGACTTGGGCAGGATCGTGGCCCAGACCGTTCGGCAGGTCCTGAACCAGCGCATCCGCGAAGTCGAGCGCGACATGAAGTACGACGAGTACGCCGGGCGCGAGGGCGACATCGTCACAGGCATCATCCAGCAGAACGATGCCCGTTACACGCTGCTCGACTTGGGGCGGGTGGAAGCGTTGCTGCCCCAGTCCGAGCAGGTTCCCTACGAGCGGCCCGAGCCCAACAGTCGCCTCAAGGCGTACATCGTGGAGGTGCGCAAGACCGCCAAGGGCCCGCAGATCGTCGTGTCTCGCACGCATCCGGGACTGATCCGCGAGCTGTTCAAGCTGGAAGTCCCCGAGATCTCCGATGGCGTCGTCGAATTGAAGGCGTGCGCGCGCGAACCGGGCCACCGCACCAAGATCGCTGTCTGGTCGAATGACCCCAACATCGATCCGGTCGGTGCGTGCGTGGGTGCGCGGGGCAGCCGGGTACGCCAGGTGGTGAACGAGCTGCGAGGCGAGAAGATCGACATCGTCCCGTTCTCCGACGACCTCCATGACTTCGTGGCGAAAGCACTGTCCCCGGCTCGGGTCCGGGAAGTTCGCTTTCATTCCGAAGAGGGTGTTGCCGAGGTTGTCGTGCCCGACCACCAGCTGTCGCTGGCAATCGGCCGCGAGGGCCAGAATGCGCGCTTGGCAGCCAGGCTGACCGGCTGGCGCATTGACATCAAGAGCGAAACCCAGATCGCCGAGGAGGAAGCCGGCTACTCGGGAGAGGAGTGGGCCGAGGGGGAGTGGGTCACGAACCCCGACACCGGCGAGCAGACTTGGGTTCCTGCCGACGGCAGTGAAGCGATCACGGCGGGCCAGTGGTCCGAAGCCGTCACCGAGCAGCAGGATGGCGACGAAGCCGGCGAGGCTGTGCAGACCAGCGAGGCTGTGCAGGCCAGCGAGGCTGTGCAGACCAGCGAGCCCGTGCCAGGCGACGAAGCCGTGCCAACCGATGATGCGATGGCCGGGCCCCCTGCAGAGGCTCACACCGACCCCAGTACGCTTCGATCGGACTCGACGGCGCCTTGAGGCCGATGGCCCGTCTCGTCGCGTCCCCGTTTCGTTCCCTGAGCCCCGCCGGGCGCCCCGTCAACTCTCGACAGAACCTCCGACAGAAAGACCGACCGCTTGCCGAAGAAAGTCCGCGTTCACGAGCTCTCCAAAGAGCTGGGCATGACGCTCACCGAGGTGCTCGACGTATGCGAGTCGCTGGGCATCGGTGTGAAGACGCACTCGTCCAGCATGGAGGACGCTCAGGCTGACCGCGTCCGGCGGAAGGCCGCGCGTGAGGGACTGATTCGTGACGAGCCGCCGCCCGAGGCGCGCAAGGCTCGCAAGTCGCCGGCGAAGGCAGCCGCTGCGGCCTCGCGCGACGACTCGGCAGAGGCACGACAGTCGCCGCCCGTGACGCGCCCGGCCCGCAAGGCCCCGGCTCGCAAGGCACCGGCTGAGTCGAGCCCGGCTGCGGAGACGGCACCGGCCTCCGAAGCTGCGCCACAGGCTCCTGCAGCCGCACCAGCCGCAGACCCACCCCCCGAGACGCCATCTCAACCTGCTGTGGCAGCCGAGTCGGCTCCGCCGACGGCGCCGAGCGCTCCGCCGGATCTGCCGCCGCCGGGCACGCCACCGCCGCCGGGCACGCTGCCTTCGGCAGGTGCCCCGCCGCCGGTGCCGCCGCCACGGCGGCTGGTCACCTCGAGCGGCCAGGAGTCCGCGCGGCCGATTCTGCCGCCGTCCGGGCGTCCGGCAGCGCGAGCGGAGGAACCGGCCGCGCCGTCGAGGCCGGCGCCGGACGAGTCTGCCGGATCTGCACTGCCGCCGCCCCCTCCTTCCCGTCTGCCGGTGCCGCCGAAATCTGCCGACGGCCGGCCGATTCCGCCCCCGCCGGCGGCACCTCGTTCGGGTTCCGGCAAGCCGATCCCGCCACCGCCGGGTCCTCCCCGCACATCAGCTCGCAGCGGGGGCCCGTACCGCTCGGGTCCTCCCGGCGGGTTCCGGCGTCCCGCGGGCGGCGGTGACCGTCCGCACGGAGGCGGGCCGGGCGGCGGGCGCGCTCACGCGGGAGCGCCGCCACCCCCTGGGGGCCGTCCGGGCGGACCCCCCGGCGGTGCTCGTCCAGGAGGACCGCGGGGAGCACCGCGAGGCGGTCCACGGGGCCGACCTCGCCGCCGCCGTCGCCGCCAGCGCGAGGAATTGCAGCCTCAGCAGCTCACTGCCTATACGCCGGTCGATGCGCCCGTTCCCGAGGGCGAGATTGTCATCGAGCGAGGATCGACGGCTCAAGAAGTGGCCGCTCGGCTCAATCGCTCGGCTGCCGACATCGTGCGGTTCCTGCTGCAGCAGGGCGAGATGGTGACGGCCACCCAGTCGCTCAGCGATGACATGATCGAGCTCTTCGCTGCCGAGCTCGGCGCCGAAGTGCGCATCACCGAGCCCGGCGCGGAGCAGGAAGAAGAGCTCTTGCGGGCGCTCGAAGTCGACCTCGCAGACATTGGCGCCCAGATCCGGCCGCCGGTGGTCACGGTCATGGGCCACGTCGACCATGGCAAGACGCTGCTGCTGGACCGCATCCGCTCCTCGAACGTCGTCGAGGGCGAGGCGGGCGGCATCACGCAGCACATCGGCGCATACCAGACCATGCGCAGCGATCACCGGATCACGTTCATCGACACTCCCGGTCACGAGGCCTTCACGGCGATGCGGGCCAGGGGAGCGCAGGCCACCGATGTCGTCGTGCTCGTGGTAGCCGCCGACGACGGCGTCATGCCGCAGACGGCCGAAGCCATTGACCACGCACAGGCAGCCGACGTGCCGATCATCGTGGCCATCAACAAGATGGACCGGCCCGGCGCCGATGCTGATCGGGTGCGCGCCCAGCTGGCCGAGCGGGGCCTGGTGCCCGAGTCGTACGGCGGCGAGGTGATCACCGTGCCGATGTCGGCCATGACAGGTGAGGGCATCGACGAGCTGCTGGATCAGATCCTGCTCGTCGCCGAGCTCGAGGAGCTCACCGCCCCGGCATCGGGTCGTGCGGTCGGCATCGTGCTCGAGGCCCATCTCGACCGTGGCCGTGGCCCGGTTGCGACGGTGCTGGTGCAGCGCGGCACGCTGCGCATCGGCGAGCCGATGGTCGCGGGCGCGGCGTGGGGCCGCGTGCGCGCCATGACAGACGATCGCGGTGCCCCGCTCAGCGAGGCGGGTCCGTCCATGCCCGTGGAGGTGCTCGGTCTCGGCGAGGTGGCGCGCTCAGGCGACCTGTTCGTCGTGGCACCAGACGAGAAGACTGCAGGCAAGGTGGCGGAGACCCGCGAGCACTGGCAGCGTCAGGCGAGCCTGGCTGGCACCGCCGGCGGAAGCGGTGGCGGAGCGCGGCTGGAGGACATCTTCAAACAGGTGCAGGCCGGCGAGACGGCCACCCTCAACCTGGTGCTCAAGGCAGATGTCCACGGATCGCTCGAGGCCGTCACGGACAGCCTGCGCAAGCTCGAGCGCCCCGACGTCAAGCTTTCCTTTGTGAGCCGCGGCGTCGGCGGCATCAACGAGAATGACGTGCAGCTCGCAGCCGCATCGGAAGCCACAATTATCGGCTTCAACGTGCGTCCTGACCGCAATGCGCGCCAGACGGCCGAGACCGAAGATGTCGAAGTGCGCCTCTACGAGATCATCTACGACCTCATCTCCGATGTGCAGAACGCCATGGTCGGCTTGCTCGAGCCGGAATTCGAGGAGATCGTGGTGGGCGAGGCGCAGGTGCGTCAGGTCTTTCGCATCTCGGGCGTGGGACCCGTGGCCGGCTGCGTCGTGGAACACGGCAACGTGCGCAGCGGTGCCAAAGTCAGGTTCCTGCGTGACGGCACGATCATCTGGAAGGGCTCGATCTCCTCGCTGCGGCATTTCCAGGACGACGTCGCTGAGGTGTCCGCGGGCATGGAGTGCGGTATCGGTCTCTCTGACTTCTCTGATCTGAAAGAGGGCGACGTGATCGAGACGTACACCGAGCGCGAGATCGCCCGCGTCGCCTGAGAGGCTGAGCCGAATGGCGCGTCGTCCTCGCGGTCGGCGGCGCACGATGCCGACCGCGCACGGATACGAGCGGACTGATCGGGTTGCCCAGGTCGTGCGCGGCATTGTGGCCGCAGAGATGGAACGGCTCGACGAGTCGTTCGAGGGCATCGTGATTGCGGGCGTCGATGTCGATCGCGAACTGAGCGTCGCTGTGGTGCACTACGACGTGCGCGACGACGACGCCGCGGACAGGGCGTCTGCGGCGTTCGAAGAGCATCATCACCGTCTCCAGCGGGCCGTGGGTGCGAGCACCAGCCTGAGACGCACCCCCACGCTTCGCTTTCGCCGCGATCGGGGCGCCGTCGCTGCCGATCGGATCGAAGACCTGCTGGCGGGCCTCTCCGACCCGCAGCACGAGGAGTCCTGAACGGCATGGCGCGACGCCGTCCGGCCACCGTTCATGGCAGCGTCATCGTCGACAAGCCGCACGGGCCCACCTCGCACGACGTGGTAGCCCTGCTGCGTCGCCGATTCGGCGAGCGGCGCATCGGCCACGCTGGCACGCTCGATCCGTCCGCAACGGGTGTCCTGGTGGTCGGCATCGGCAGCGCGACGCGCCTGCTGCGATTCGCCACTGCAGGCCGCAAGAGCTATGAGTGCGAGATCGTGTTCGGGGCCGAGACCAGCACGCTCGATGCTGCTGGCGAGACGGTCGCGACCTGGCGCATGGACCTCGATCCGACGGAGGTCGCCGACGCGGCTGCAGGCTTCGTCGGCTCGATCTTCCAGCTGCCGCCGATGGTGTCCGCCGTTCGCGTCGGCGGTCGCCGCCTGCACGAGATCGCCCGGTCCGGCGAGGCTGCGGAACGCGTGCCGCGCGAGGTCGAGGTGTACCGATTCGAGGTGGAGTCCACCGGTGATCCGCGGGTGTACCGGGCCTCGGTCGACTGTTCCGCCGGCACCTACGTCCGGACGCTCGGCGCCGACCTGGGGAGTGCGCTGGGCGGCGGTGCTCACATCCGAGCGCTCCGGCGGACGCGCAGCGGCGGGTTCTCGCTGGCTGAGGCCGAATCCCCTGAACGGGCAGCGCTGCGACCGCCCGGGGAGCTGGTACGTGACCTGCGCCAGATCCGTCTGTCCGACGATGACGCCGCCGACGCCCGCCAAGGCGTTCACCTGGCCGCTCATCGCTACGACGGCCCCGGCCCGTGGACGCTCATCGATCCCGACGGCCGGCTCGTAGCGGTGCATGAGCGCGTCGACGATCGCCTGCGGGCGACGGTCCTGCCCCCGCAGAGCGTGCGCGGACCGGCCGCTGAGTAGCGTTGCGCGCG
The DNA here is from genome assembly GCF_965208925.1 of Candidatus Poriferisodalis sp. GTDB lineage: Bacteria > Actinomycetota > Acidimicrobiia > Acidimicrobiales > Poriferisodalaceae > Poriferisodalis. Next base: position 2,116,601 of record NZ_OZ242364.1, read on the forward strand.
TGGAGGTCATCCGCGACTTGGACTGGTGCCCGGTGCTCGAGCACGGCAGCGTCGTGACCGTGGGGGAGTACGACGGCGTCCACCGCGGGCACCGGACCGTGATCTCGGAGATGCATCGCCTCGCAGCCGAGCGGGGATGTGCGACCGCCGTCGTGACCTTCGACCGTCATCCCGCCACCGTGGTGCGGCCCGAATCGGCCCCGCTGCTGCTGTGCGACCTCGACCACAAGCTCGAGCTGCTGGCCGAGACCGGCGTTGACTTCACGCTGGTGGTCACCTTCGACGAGGCCCAGGCGGCGGTGCCTGCCGAGCAGTTCGCGCACGAGATACTCGTGAGATGCCTGACCGCACGGGCAATCGTGGTGGGCGCCGATTTTCATTTCGGCAAGGGACGCCGGGGCAATATCGAGACGCTTCGCCAGGTCGGCGCCGAGTACGGCTACCAAGTGGTCGGGCTCCCGTTGGTGAAGCAGATGACCGGCGACGGCGACGTGATCTCGTCAACATCGATCCGTGAAGCACTTGCCGCGGGCGATGTGGAGCGGGCTCACCGGCTGCTCGGGCGACCGTTCGAAGTCCGTGGTGTCGTCACGCTCGGCGACCGCCGCGGCCGCCAGATCGGTGTGCCCACGGCCAACCTGCCCACCACTCCCGACCTGCAGATACCGGCTGATGGCGTGTACGCGGCATGGTACGTGCGCCCCGATGGTGCCCAATATCCGGCGGCTGTCAACATCGGCCGCCGCCCGACGTTCTACGAGTTCGCCGAGCGCTCGCTCATCGAAGCCCACCTGATCGGCTTCCGCGGGGATCTCTACGACGAGACCGCCAAGGTCCGCTTCGTCCGCAGGCTGCGGGCCGAGCGCCGCTTCGACGGCATCGACGAGCTGAAAGCTCAGCTTCGCCGGGACATCGAAGACGCCGCAAAGTGCCTGCACACCTGATTCGCCTGGCACAGCTGCCATAGCTGAGGGTCCTGCCGCCTCCCCAGCGGGCGCACCACAGTTCTGCTGGTAGCCTGCACGGCTGACAAGAGACAGAAGACCACGGCCGGGTTGTCCGGTCGGCTCGTCGCAGCAGGCCTCCCTTCGGCCCTGCGGCGGCAACACAGAGGGAATACAGCAACGGCATGAGTGCCAAGAGATCAAGTCCAGCGGCTTCGGTGATCGACGAACATCGTCATTCAGAGGCCGACACCGGATCGCCAGAGGTGCAGGTCGCTCAGTTGAGCGCCCGCATCGAGCACCTCACTGAACACCTCCAGACCCACCACAAGGATCATCACAGCCGCCGAGGGCTGCTGAAGCTCGTCGGACGCAGGCGCAGGTTGCTCGACTACCTGAACGCCAACGACGTCGAGCGGTACCGGGCTTTGATCGCAAAGCTCGGCCTTCGGCGCTGACCACCGATCCCCACCCCCACAACAGGAGCAGACATGGCTGAAGCCATTTCGGTCACCGGTCCCATCGCGGGCACCGACAAGACCATCACTTTCGAGACCGGCGTGCTCGCCGGCCTCGCCAACGGGGCGGTCACGTCCCGCATCGGCGACACGCAAGTGCTCGTCACCGCCACGGCGTCGAACCGTCCACGCGACGGAGCGTCGTTCTTCCCGCTCACCGTCGACATCGAGGAGCGCATGTACGCCGTGGGCCGCATTCCCGGCTCATTCTTCCGGCGAGAGGGGCGTGCATCCGACGATGCGATCTTGGTGTGCCGGCTGATCGACCGTCCGCTGCGGCCCAACTTCCCCAGCGACTACCGCCACGACACCCACATCGTGGGCACGATTCTGGGCGCGGACCACGTCAACCCGTACGACCTAGTGGCGCTGAACGGTGCGTCGGCGGCCCTGTGGCTGAGCGGCATCCCGTTCGAGTGCCCCATTGCCGGGGTGCGCATCGCCTGGTCCACCGACGGCGAGTGGATCCCGTTCGCTACCCACGAAGAGTCCGAAGCGGCCACCTTCGAGATGGTGGTGGCCGGTCGCCAGCTCGACAGCGGCGACATCGCCGTGATGATGGTGGAAGCCGGCGGCACCGAGAAGGCGTTCGAGTACTACGCCGAGGGCGCGCCGAAGGTCACCGAAGACGTGCTCGCGAGCGGTCTCGAGGCCTCCAAGCAGTGGATCGACGACATCATCGAACTGCAGAAATCGCTGCGCCGGATGGTCGAGGAGCAATCCGGCCCGATCTCGGTGATGGAGTACACGTCCAGCAAGGACTACTCCGACGAGGTGCTCGACCGCGTGCGCGAGGTCGCCGCCGATCGCATGCGTGAGGTCATGGCGATCGCCGACAAGGCTGACCGCGAGGCGGCACAGTCTGAGACCAGCAGCGCCGTGGTCGACGAGGTCGCCGCAGAGTTTGCCGATCTCGACGGCGCCAAAGATCAGATTCGTGAGGCCGTCAGGTCGCTGTCGAAAGAGATCGTGCGCGAGCGCATCGTGGCCGACGGCTTCCGTATCGATGGACGCGCCACAGATGAGGTCCGGCCGCTGTCGTCAGTTGCGGGCTATCTCGGCCGCACCGCTCACGGCTCGGGCCTGTTCCAGCGCGGCGAGACCCAGGTGCTGAACGTCACCACCTTGGCGATGTCGCGGATGGAGCAGATCGTCGACACCCTGAATCCTCAGGACCGGCGCCGGTTCATGCACCACTACAACTTCCCGCCGTTCTCCACTGGCGAGGCCGGCTTCATGCGAGGCCCCAAGCGGCGCGAGATCGGGCATGGCGCGCTCGCTGAGCGAGCGATCTTCCCGGTCATCCCGTCCAAGGAAGACTTCCCGTACGCGATCCGGCTGGTTTCCGATGTGCTCAGCTCGAACGGTTCCACCTCGATGGGGTCGGTGTGCGCATCGTCCCTGTCGCTCATGGACGCCGGCGTGCCGATCGTGGATCACGTCGCCGGAGTGGCGATGGGCTTGGTGTACGCCGACGGCAAGTACGTGACGCTCACCGACATCCTCGGCGCAGAAGACGCCTTCGGCGACATGGACTTCAAGGTCGCCGGCACAGAAGATGCGATCACGGCGCTCCAGCTCGACACCAAGATCGAAGGCATTCCTGCCGAGGTGCTGGCCCAAGCGCTGCAGCAGGCCCGGCAGGCTCGCCTGCAGATCCTCGAGGTCATGCGTGCGGCAATTGCCGAGCCGAGGCCCGACGTGGGCGAGACGGCGCCGAAGATCACCAGCTTCGAGATCCCGATCGACAAGATCGCCGAGGTCATCGGGCCGCGGGGCAAGGTCATCAACTCCATTCAGGAGGAGACCGGCGCCGACATCAACGTGGACGACGACGGCACCGTGGGCACCGTCAGCATCGGCGCTACCGACCGTGAAGTCGTGGCGGAGGCGGAGCGTCAGATCCGGTTGATCGTCAACCCGCCGACGCCCGACGTGGGTGCCACCTACGAGGGCCGCGTGGTCAACATCACCAAGTTCGGTGCATTCGTGAATGTGCTGCCCGGCACCGACGGGCTGCTGCACATCTCCAAGCTTGGCGGCAGGCGGCGGCTGAACTCGGTCGAGGAAGTGCTCGAGCTGGGCGATGTCGTCAGCGTGATCGTCGAGGAGATCGATCCGAACGGCAAGATCAGCCTCTCGCCCGCCGATCCGACACAGGTCGGCGGCTCCGAAGGCGACGCCGACGGGGCAGAAGACGATGGGCCCCCGAGGCGTGACCGCGGCCGTGACCGGGACCGGGGCAGCAGCGGCAACGGAACACGCCGTTCTCGCACGCCGGTCGCCGCCGCAGTGCCGGCGGGCAGCGGAGCCGATGCATCGGCTGCCGATGCCGATGGCGATGACGAGGGCGGCGCCGTATCGGCACCGAGCGGTACCGCCCGTGAGGACGTGTCGTTCGGCGAGCATTTCGAGCAGATCGCCAAGGACGTCTATGGCGACCTCGGGCCCGAGCTCGAGCAGTCCGGGCGGGGCTCAGGCCGACGTCGCGGCCGCCGCTGAGCGAAGCGGCCCAGCAGGCCGACCCGCTCGGCTGCACATCCAGCTCTCCCCGGACGGGTTCCCGACTTCGATTCGATACGGGCCGCTCGGGCCCTCCGGGCGCTGCCGCTGCGCGCCACTAGCGTGACCATCGTGAGAGTTCTGGTGTTCGGCGCGGGCGGACGGATGGGTGCCACGGTGTGCGAGGCCGTGGCCGGTGACGACGGTCTGCAATTGGCGGCTGGTGTCGACCCGGGCGCAGGCGGCCAGCGTGACGCCACCGGAGGCATCGACATCGTGGCGTCGGTCGCCGACGTCGACCCGGCTGCCGTCGACGTGGCTGTCGATTTCACGGTTGCTGCTGCAGCCCGCGAGAACTTGGCATGGTGCGCGGCGAACGGCGTGCACGCCGTTGTCGGCACCAGCGGCCTCGACCCCGACGACTACGAGCGGTGCCGGGCAGCGTTCACCTCCAGCAACTGCCTCATCGCCCCGAACTTCGCCATCGGTGCGGTGCTCATGATGCGCTTCGCCGAGCTTGCCGCTCCGTTCTTCCCGACTGCTGAGGTCATCGAGCTCCACCACGACAACAAGGTGGATGCGCCTTCCGGCACCGCCATGCAGACGGTGCGTGCGATGGCAGAGGCCTCCGATGACTGGGGGCCCGATCCCACCCGCGACGAGGTGGTGCCGGGCGCTCGGGGCGGCAAGGGTCCCGGCGGCATTCCCGTTCACTCCGTCCGGCTGCGTGGTCTGGTTGCGCACCAGCAGGTGCTGCTGGGCACGGCAGGGGAGACGCTCACCATCCGCCACGACAGCCTGGACCGGGTGTCGTTCATGCCAGGGGTGCTACTCGCCTGCAGGGCGATCGCCGATCATCCCGGTGTCACGATCGGTCTCGATAACTATTTGCAGCTCTAGGCGGTGAGCACAGCCGGCCAGCGGCAGGGACTCTGGGAGCTGGCCCAGGAGCGCGGCATGACGCGCCGCCGCTTCTTGTGGCTGCTCTCGGCGGGTGGCGCCTCCGCGGTGCTGGCGGCCTGCACCGGCACACGGGTCCCGGCTGGCGACCTGCCGTCCGTCGCCTCTTCGACTCCGACATCGCCGTGGTTCAAGGACCCGGCGCCGTTCATTGTCCACGGCACCAAGGGCCTCGAGTCCCGCCTGCAGAACATGGACGGCGTCATCACGCCCCACCGGTTCTTCTTCGTCCGAAACAACTCGGTCAGCATCGAGCTGGACCCGGAGAATTGGTCGTTGAGCATCGAAGGCGAGGCCGTGACGAGGCCCATGGAGCTGTCCTACGACGAGGTGACGGCGATGGAGAGCCGCACGCTCGAGGCGTACCTCGAGTGCGCCGGCAATCACCGGGCCATGTTCGACTTGGTGAACGGGAGGGCCGCAAGAGGCGACCAGTGGAAGACCGGGGCAGTGGGCAATGCCGAATGGACCGGCGTGCCGCTCGGTGATGTCCTGCGGGCCGCTGGCATACATGAGGACGCCGTCAGCGTGTTGCTTGTCGGCATGGACATCGACTCTCCCGAGGCGGGCTTCCGCCGTGTGATCCCGGCTGAGGTGGCCATGGATCCCGACACGCTGCTCGTGCACGGGATGAATGGCGAGACGCTGCCGGGTGACCACGGTTTCCCGCTGCGTGCGCTGGTACCGGGCTGGGTGGGCAGCACGAGCATCAAGTGGCTGAGCCGCATCGTGGTCTCGTCCGAACAGCAGTGGACCCGCAACAACACCACGTCCTACGTCCTGATCGGCGACGACTATGCACCCGAGGGCGAAGCCCTGGGACAGGTGGTGACGACGCAGAGCGTCAAGAGCGCCCTCGCACTGCCCTGGCCCGCCGAGATCGACACCGGCACCCACCGCATCGGTGGCTACGCGCACTCGCATGCGGGCCGCATCGCCGAGGTCGAATGGAGCGACGATTCGGGGCGATCGTGGCAGCGAGCGGAGCTGATCGGCCCGCAGGCGCGGCTCGGATGGGTGCGCTTCGAGTTCGACTGGGAAGCGCACGCTGGGATGCACACAGTGATGACCAGGGCCACCGATGTCGCCGGCAACACCCAGCCCGGCCAAGTGCCTTTCAATGAGAAGGGCTACCTCTTCAACCAGCCCCTCCCACACCCCGTCCGAGCTGTGTGAGGTACCGCCGGGTGGCACGACGGCGATGAGCGCAGGGTCAGTTGAGTGAGATCACGGCGGCGGAGATGGCGGGACGACGGCGGGTGCGTGTGCCGACGAACCGACCGGCGGCGCGGCGGGTGACACGCTCGATCTCGTCGGCATCAGGTCTGGCTGGTGACCCTTTGATGGCTTGTTCGACGGCTTGAGCGATCTCGCCCGAGAGGGCTTCGACGACGTCTGCGTGCTTGGTCACGTCGAGCCAGCCTCGCGAGGCGATATCCGGTGCAGCCGCCAGACGACCCTTGCGGTCCAGCACCACGGTCACATGCACGAAACCTGCAGTGAGAGCCAAGCGCTCGCCGATGACTTCGGTGTCGGGGTCGTCGAGCGCGCCGTCGACGTAGTGGTACGGCGCCGGAACCCCGGCGCGGACTTGGAGCTCGTTGCCCTTGAGCGTGATCTGGGCCCCGTCGGTCAGCGTGAGCACCCGCTTTGCCTTCATCCCGACTTCGCGAGCGAGTCCGGCATGGCGAGCCAGCATGTGGAACTCGCCCTCGATCGGTACGAACCAGCGCGGGCGGCACGCCTGGTGCAGCTCGCGCAGCTCGTCGCGCTGGGCGTGCCCAGATGTGTGCACCAGCTCGTGTCCGTCGTGGATCACCTCGGCGCCTTGCCGCGCCAGTCGCGACACCATGCGGAACACGGAGCGCTCGTTGCCCGGGATCGGATGGCTCGACAGGATCACCGTGTCGTCGGGCCCGGTCGTTACGTCGGAGTGCGCTCCGCCGGCGATCTGCGACAGTGCAGCGCCAGGTTCGCCCTGGCTGCCTGTACAGACGATGCAGACCTCGTCGGGATTGAAGCGGTCGAGCTGCTCGACGCCGAACAGCGCACGCTCTGGAATGTCCAGGACCCCGAGCTGGCGCGCGATGCGGACGTTGTTCACCATCGAGCGACCCAACGGGACTACGACGCGGCCCTCGGAGATGGCGGCGTCGCAGACTTGCTGTACCCGGTGCAGGTGGCTGGCGAAGCAGCTCACCATCAAGCGCCGATCCGAGTGTTCGCTGAACAGGCGTCGCAGCGTGGTGCCGATCTCGGTCTCTGACGCGCTGCGTCCCGGGCGGTCAGCGTTGGTGGAGTCGGCCATCAGCAGGGCGATGCCCTCATCGCCCAGTGCCCGCAGGCGCCCCAGATCGGTCAGCCGGCCGTCCACCGGCGAGGGGTCGATCTTGAAGTCGCCCGTGTGCACGAGCGCGCCGACTGGGGTGTGCAGCACGATGCACAGGCTCTGGGGCACCGAGTGGGTGATGGGCAGTGCTTCGATGTCGAACGGGCCGATCTTGCGGCGCTCGCCGTCGCCGATGACATGAAACGAGGTGCGGTCGGCCAGGCGTGCCTCGGTCACCTTGTGCTCGGCGAGCGCCATGGACAGGGCCGAGCCGTACAAGGGCACTTCGATATTGCGCAGGAAGTGGGGGACGCCGCCGAGGTGGTCCTCGTGGCCGTGGGTGACCACCAGCCCGACGATGTCGGCGGCACGCGAGTTGAGCCAGCCCATATCGGGCAGCACGTGCTGCACCCCCGGCATGATCGCGGGGTCGGGAAACATGACCCCGAAGTCGATGACGAGCAGCTTGGCGCCCTGCTCGACGACGGTGCAGTTGCGCCCGACGTCGCCGAGCCCACCCAGGAAGGTGACGGTGACCGGCGACGTGCCGCTCCGTTGCTTGTTGCGGCCGCTGCCCCGCCGACGCGACCGGTTGCTGCCTCGGCCGCCGTCCGGTGCGGTCCCGGACGCGCTCAAGTCTGCTTCAGCCGGGCGTAGACCTCTCGGGCGCGGTCCTCCAGACCGTCGGGTGTCGGACCCATGGGCAAGCGGGGCTCGCCCACCGGCAGTCCCAGCGTGCGCAGCATGGCCTTCGTGGGCACGGGGTTGGGTGCCTCGTCGCCGGTCTCGAAGTCGTAGCTCTCCAACAGGGCGGCGTTGATCTCGCGGGCCTTGGTGGCGTCCCCGGCCTCCCAGGCATCGAACATCGCCACGTGCTCGGGTATGGACCAGTGGGCGGCCACGCTGATCACACCTACCGCGCCAACGGCCAGCAGCGGCAGCGTGAACGTGTCGTCGCCGCTGTACACCTCGAATCCATCGGGTGCCTCGGCGATGACCTTTGCCGTCTCGCCGGGATTCGCCGATGCGTCCTTCACCCCCACGATGTTGGGAATCTGCGCCAGCTCGAGCAGCGTGGGCGTGTTGATCTTGCGTCCCGTGCGGATGGGGATGTCATACATGATGATCGGCAGGTCGGTGCATTCGGCGACAGCGGCGAAGTGGGCCTTGATGCCGGCCTGCGAGGGGCGGTTGTAGTACGGCGTGACTGCCAGGATGCCGTCCACGCCGAGCTCGGCGGCCTTGCGGGTCTGGCTCACCGAATGCGCCGTGTCGTTGGTCGTAGTGCCTGCCACGACGGGGACCGTGACGGCCTCGGCAACGGCGCGCCAGAGCTCCCAGTCTTCCTCATCGGTGATGGTGGGCGCCTCACCGGTCGTGCCGGTGATGACCAAGCCTTCGGCGCCCTCGCCTACGAGCCAGCGGGCCAGTGTCACTCCAGCGTCCACATCCAGCGAACCGTCTGCCGCAAAGGGCGTCACCATCGCCGGAACCACTCGTCCGAATCGCGCGCTCATGCGTTTGAGACTACTGCTGCGCCCGCGACTGCCTGCAACTGATTTGGCGGGTGGTAGCGGCCCTTCGGGCCTCAGACGCTGCCTTCGTCGGCCCGGTTGATGCCGAGCGTGGCCAGCAGGTCCTCGTGCAGTTCGAACCACACCGTGTGGTAGCTGGGGATCATCGGTTTCGTCAGGTAGTCCAGATCGCCGGCCTGCAATCTGGCGAGCGCCGCAGCGAATCTGGGCGCGTAGTTGTCGTAGCGAGCCATTGCGCCGCAGAGTTGGTCGAGCACCCCGCCGAGCTCGCCGTGCAGCGTCTCCAACCGGCTGATGATGGCTGCGTCGTAGTCAGCGTCGTTGTGGTCGTTGAGCCGCCCGCCGTCTCCGGGCCCGTCGGTATCGGCTGCCGGGTGATTGGCGGGCAGCACCTGCCAGTCGGTGCACAGCTGCAGCATCTTGGGGTTCAGCGCCAAGAATTCTCGATAGGCCGCCGTCACGGCGTCGCGGGTGCCCGCGGCATCCAGCTCGGCCGCCAGAGCGGCCTCGCCGTCGTCGCGACCGGTCGGCGTCAGGATGAACTTCGGCACTCCGCCGACCTCGCGGAACATGCAGTGGCCGGCTGCGTCCAGCTCAGCCAGCAGCCACTCGGTGTCGTCGGGGTCGAGATCGTGGATCGCCGCGACGTCGTCGATTTCGCCCAGGCCCTTGAGGCGCAGGGCTAGCCACACCAACAGGCGCGGCTCGGAGCGGTGAGGGGTGCTGTTCACGGCCCCGTCACTCAACGACGAGATCTGCGAAGCGGTCCCGCAGCGTTTTCTTGGAGAACTTGCCTGTCGACGTTTTCGGCACCTCGTCGATGATCCGGGTAGCGCTCGGCAGCCACCACTTCGCCATCCGGGGCGTCAGGTACTCGATCAGCTCATCGTGGGTGACGGTCTCGCCCTCGACGGGCACCACGCAGGCCATCGGTCGCTCCATCCAGCGCTCCGACGCCACCGCGACCACGGCAGCCTCGGCGACTTTGGGATGGCTCATGATCTCGTTCTCCACTTCGGCCGAGCTGATCCACTCGCCGCCGGACTTGATGAGGTCCTTCGTGCGGTCCACCAGCCGGATGTAGCCATCGGGATCGCAGGTGGCCACATCGCCGGTCCGCAGCCAGCCGTCGGCGGTGAACGAGTCGGCTGCATCGGGGCGGTTGTAGTACGAGCCGGTCACATACGGGCCGCGCACGTGCAGCTCCCCGGACGACTCGCCGTCGCGTGGCAGCTCGTCGGTGGTGTCGGGCTCGCAGATGCGGAACTCGACGGTGGGCAGGATCGTGCCGACCGTGGTGCGCAGGTCGGCCTTGGCGTCATCGTCGAGGTCTTGCTGGCCGGAGCGGATGTGGGCGATCGAGCACAGCGGACTCGTCTCGGTCATGCCCCAGGCCTGCAGGATCGGCAGCCCAACCGCTTGCCGGTAGCCCTCCGACAGCGCCTTGGGCACCGCCGAACCGCCGCACGGAATGGCCCGCAGGCTGGACACGTCACGCCCTTCCAGCTCGCCGAGCACGCCCATCCAGATTGTCGGAACCCCGGCAGCCACGGTGACACGCTCGGTCTCGATGAGTTCGGCCAACGGCTTGGGAGCCAGGTTCGGACCGGGATTGACGAGCTTGGCGCCCGCTGCGACGGCGGCATGCGCGAGGCCCCAGGCGTTCGCGTGGAACATCGGCACGACCGGCAGGATCACGTCGCTCTCGCAGACTCCCGCGGAGTCGACCAGCATCGCCGCCAGCGTGTGGAGGTAGGTGGAGCGGTGGCTGTAAACGACGCCCTTGGGCTCACCGGTGGTGCCGCTCGTGTAGCACATCGATGCCGCCTGGGTCTCGCTGGCGACACGGAAGCCCGCCGGCGACGCCGCCGAGATCAGGTCCTCGTAGTCGACGATGCGCGGATCATCCGGAACGTCCGGTCCGGCGCCGCCGCCGGAGTCGTCCATGACCACCACGTGGCGCACGGTGTCCATGGTGTCGACCAGCGGCCAGAGCGCTGGCAGCAGTGATCGGTCGGCGAAGATCACCTCGTCTTCGGCGTGGTTCGCGATGTAGGTGACCTGCTCGGCGAACAGCCGGATGTTCAGCGTGTGGAGCACCCGACCGGAGCACGGCGCAGCGAAGTACAGCTCGAGGTGGCGGTCGGTGTTCCACGCGAAGGTGGCCACACGCCCCTGCGAGGAGACGCCGAGATCGTCGAGCGCACCGCCGAGCAACCGGGTCCGTTCGGCCCAGCGCCCGTAGCTCGTCCGCTCGATGCCGCTGGCGGTGGCAGTCACCAGCTCCTTGTCCGCGAACAGCGTCTCAGCGCGTTCGAACAGCGGGTCCAAGGTGAGGGGCACGTCCATCATCGTCGAGTCCATGACGCCGCAGGCTAGAGGGCATGGGGCGCGGCCTCGAAGGGGTGTGCGGTGCACTCGTGCACCGGCGCTACCGGTGCACAGATGCGTAGCCTCGGGCGCGGTGGCTGACGGCGGCGGGGACGAATCAACGGCGGATGAAGCCGCCCATTCCGCGCAGGCATCGGCGGGCCTGGTGATCAGCGATGCAGACCGGCGGCGAATGCAGCTGCTGGCAGCGGTGCCTGTGGGCTTCGCCTTGGCGGCTTACGCCGGTCAGATTTTCTTCGCCGCTCTCATTGCGCGGGCGCCGCTGCTGCTGCTGTCGCTCAATGCCACCGACCCCATCCTGCTCGGCGTGGCCCATCAGGCCCCGCTGTGGGCGTTCATGGCCATCGGTCTGACCCGCCTGTTCATCACCGATCCGTTCCTGTACCGGCTCGGCTATGACTACGGCCCCAATGCCAAGGCATACCTCGCCGCGGAGTTCGGATCTCGAAGCCGTGTCATCCGCAGCATGGACTGGCTGGAGCGCTGGTTCCCGCGGGCAGGCTGGCTGCTTCTGTTTGCCATTCCGGGCTACCCGATGTGCCTGCTGTCGGGCATTGCGCGGATGCGTCAATTGCCATTCGTGGTGGTGAACCTCGCTGGCACCTTCACGCGTCTCGCGCTGGTGTGGTGGGTTGCCGATCTGTTCGCGGGCCCGCTCGGAGCGGTCATCAGGTTCATCAATCGCTACTCGATCCCCTTCACCGTGGCGATGTTCGTGCTGGTTGCGGTCCAGACCGCCCGCAACCAGCGCAGAGTTGCTGGGTCTCCGAAGGAGTAGTCCGACCTCGGTACTCTCGCTGAGGTGAGTGCGCGCGGCACCGCCGGGGCCAACGGCTCAAAGGACGCTTCCGCTTCGTCAGCCGCGGATGACAGCCGCAGCGGACTCTCGCGGGTGGTTCGCAATGCCCTGAGCGGCCGATCCCGTGAGATTGTGGCGCTGTCGCTGTTCGCGCTCGCCGTGATCTGCGCGTTGGGGCTGCTGGGCGACCGAGCGGGCGTCGTGGGCCGAGTCCTGGAGAGCGCGCTCGCCGTTCTGCTGGGTGTGTTCCGGTATGTCGTGCCGATCCTGCTGGTCTGGATCGGCATCGCGCTCGCCCGCATGGCCTCCTCGGAGCGGAGCGGCCGTGCCGCCTTCGGGCTGAGCATGCTGACGGTCGCATTCGCCGCTGCCGCACACCTGTCCGGACCCGCTGACGGCTTCGGATCGCTGGAAGACCTGCGAGGCAGCGGGGGAGTGCTGGGTGCCGTCGTTGCCGAGCCGCTGCGACGTCTCATCGACGATCCCGCGACCTGGGTTCTGCTGCTGCTGGTGATGCTGTTCGCGGTCATGATCGTTGCCAACATCGGTCTCGGTCAGGTCCTGCGATGGATATGGACCGGTCTGTCGGCGCTGGGCCGGACGCTGAGCGGCTCGCTGTCGAGAGGTGCCCGGAGCCTGCAGCGCGTCGGCGAGGATCCCGAGCCGCCGTCGTTCGGGGAAGAGCAGTACGACCTGGAGGCTGAACCGGCCGGCCAGATACCGGGTCTGGACCCGTCGGGCCCGGACACCGACGAGGCTGCTTCTGACGAAGCCGTCTTCGAGCCGCCGCCGCCTCAGTTCGTGGAACCACCCGGCGAGGAACCCGCACCCACCACTGTGCCGGTGCCAGGCGCGGCCAGCAAGGGCACGGGGACTGGCAGCCGGCGTCCGCGCTGGAGGCTGCCGAAGAAGTCGATGCTGAAGCGCAGTGGCACCCAGCAATTCGACCGGGCGCAGCTGTCGGCGGGCGCCGCTGCACTGGTGGCGGCACTGGCCAGTCACGGAGTGGAAACCCAGGTCACCGGCTGGGAGCCCGGACCTACGGTCACGCGCTACGAGCTCAAGCTCGGCCCGGGTGTGAAGGTGTCGCGCGTCACTGCGCTCCACAAGGACATCGCCTACGCCATGGCTGCCGCCGATGTCCGGATCCTGGCGCCGATCCCCGGCCGGTCGGCGATCGGCATCGAGGTTCCCAACTCCGACCGTCATCTGGTCGCGCTAGGCGACATCCTGTCCGCCAAGGCCGCAGCCGAGGCCATGCACCCGCTCGAAGTGGCGATGGGCAAGGACATCTCGGGCCGTGAGGTCATGCTCAACCTGGCCACGATGCCCCACGTGCTCATTGCCGGCGCGACCGGCTCGGGCAAGTCGTCGTGCATCAACTCGATCATCTCGTCGCTGCTGATGCGATCAACCCCGGACGAAGTGCGGATGATTCTCGTCGACCCCAAACGGGTCGAGCTCGGCCAGTACGACGGCCTGCCGCACTTGCTGACGGCTGTGGTGACCGAGCCCCGCAAGGCGGCGAATGCCCTCGCGTGGGTGGTGAAGGAGATGGAGCGCCGCTACGACGTTCTGTCAGAGGCGGGCTTTCGAGACATCACCGGCTACAACGCGGCGGTGCTCGACGGGGCACTGCACAGCACCGAGAGCGAGCTGCTCGGAAATGACCAGCCGCACGAGTCGATGCCGTTCATCGTTGTCGTGGTCGACGAGCTGAACGACCTCATGATGGTGGCGGCTCGCGACGTCGAAGACTCCATCACCCGGCTGGCCCAGATGGCCCGCGCTGTCGGCGTTCATCTCGTCGTCGCCACGCAGCGCCCGAGCGTGAACGTCATCACCGGCGTGATCAAGGCCAACATTCCCAGCCGGCTCGCGTTCGCCGTGTCCAGCCTGGCCGACAGCCGGGTCATCCTCGACCAGCCCGGCGCCGAGCGGCTGGTGGGCCAGGGCGACATGCTGTTGCTGTCGGCCAACTCCAGCACGCCTCGCCGCATTCAAGGTGCTTGGGTGAGCGAGTCCGAGATCGCCCATGTGGTCGCTCACTGGCGTCGCCAGGCACCCGAGGTCGACTACGTCGAGGGCGTCGAGGGCAGTGCCGATTCCGACGGTGCCAGCATCCTGCCCGGCGGCACGACCGGCGATGCCGACGATGATGAGTTGCTGCGCCAGGCCATGGTGATCGTGGTGGAAACCCAGCTCGGCTCCACGTCCATGCTGCAGCGCAAGCTGAAGGTGGGCTTTGCCCGCGCCGGGCGGTTGATGGACCTGCTGGAGCAGCGGGGTGTCGTGGGCCCGTCGCAGGGCTCCAAGGCCCGCGACGTGCTGATGACCGCTGAGGAGCTGTCGGACGCGCTGGGGGACTAGGGCGTCCGGCCTGTCGGCCGGGACCTAGAGGCCAACGCGGATTTGCAGGTTGCGCGGGCCGCGCACCTGCACGCCGCCCCATTCCACGCCGCCGCGGCCGACATCGGTGGCGAGCTCGAAGTTCGGGAACCGCGCCAGCCACTCCTCGATGGCGACCTTCAGCTCCATGCGGGCCAGGTTCGAGCCCAAGCAGCGGTGGATCCCCAGTCCGAACGCGAAGTGGCGGTTCTCGGCACGGTCGATGACGACTTCGTCAGGACGGTCGAACTTGGACGGATCGCGGTTGCCGGCGCCGAACGGGAGCAGCACCTTGTCGCCCTTGGCGACGGGGCAGCCGCCGATCTCAGCGTCGTCAGTGGCGGTGACGCGCGCCATGGTGACCGGTGAGTAGGCACGCAGGAACTCCTCGATGGCGGTGGGGATGAGTTCGGGTTCGGCCACGAGCCGCTCGCGGTCGGCAGGGTTCATGGCCAGGTGCATCAAGCTGGCCGAGATCGAGCTCCACGTGGTGTCGATGCCCGCCAGCAGCAACAGGAAACTGGCGCCAGTGATGTGGTGGTTGGCCAGCGGGTCGCCGTTGGGCAGTGTCATGTCGAGCAGCTTTGATGGCAGGTCGTCTGCCCGTTCTTGGCGTCGCTGGTCGGTGAGCTCGCCGAAGTAGTGGAGTACCTCACGGGTCGCATTTGCCCGCCGGTCGAACTCGTCGCCTTTGGACTGCAGCACGTCGACCGCCCAGCGGGTGAAACTGGGCTCATCTGACTCGGGCAGTCCCAAGATGCGGGCAATGACCCGCACGGGAATGTGCTTGGAATAGGTGTCGGCGGCATCCGTCACGCCGCTGCGGCCTTCGTCCGCCCCGGTTTCAGCTGCGATGGCGTCGATGCGCTCGCGGGCGATGCTGCGAGTGACCTCGACCATTTCCTCCACGGCAGTAGGACCGAAGAACGGCAGCAGCAAGCGGCGCGCGTCGGTGTGGAACGGCGGGTCCGAGGTGATCGGCGGGGCGGTGAGCAGCCCGACGCCCTCAGGCGTGGGCGCCACGGCGATGTCGCGGGAGCTGAAGTTCTCGGTGTCGTAGGCAACCGCTGCGATGTCGTCCCAAGTAGTGGGCATCCAGTGCCCGTCATTGTAGGGGCTGTGGGCGACGGGGCATTCGGCACGCAGCTCGTCCCACACGTCTGCGGCGCCCTGGATGTACTCGTCGCTGTAGACGTCGAAGTCCCGCTCTGCAGCAGCGCTGTCGGTGTCAGCAGTCGTGCTCATGGCGGCTCCTTTGAGTCCCCGCGGGCGCGGTCCGAGGCGCTTCCCAGCGTAGGCGACGGGTTCTACGCTTCGCCGTAGCAAGACGGCGAGACGACCTGGCACGAGGGCCACTTCGCCGGGCTGGAGGGGGCACATGTCGGGGCACGCATCACACGCGGCAGTCGAGGCTGCACAGCTCAGCGAGGTGGCGCCGGGGGTGTACAGCTACGTGCAGCCCGACGGCACCTGGTTTATCAACAACATGGGATTCATCGCTGGCTCCAGCGGCGTGGTGTCGATCGACTCCACCTCGACCGAGCGCCGCAACCGGGCCTACATGGACGCCATTGCGTCAGTGACGTCCAGCCCGGTGAGAGTCCTGGTCAACACCCACCATCACGCCGACCACACCCACGGCAACTGCTTCTTCAGCGACGCCACGGTGATCTCGCACGCCAAATGCCGTGACGTGATGGTCGCGGCGGGCATTCCCGACTACAGCGCCGTGTTCCCCGGGGTCGAGTGGGGGAACCTGCAGTTCCGTGCGCCTGATGTGACGTTCGAGGGCTCGATGGTGCTGCACCTCGATGACCGTCGCATCGAGCTGTCGGACCTGGGATTCGTGGCCCACACCGACGGCGACATCGTGGCGTGGCTGCCGGATTGCCGGGTGCTGTTCTGCGGTGACCTGGTCTTTCACGGCGGCACGCCGTTCGCACTGTTCGGATCGGTGGAGGGCACGATCGGGGCCATGGACGTCCTCGAGAGCTATGGCGCGGACGTGATCGTGCCCGGCCACGGCCCGCACTTCGGCGGCGACGACATCGCGCGGGTGCTCGACGAACAACGCTCGTACCTGCGCTTCGTGCAGGAGACCGCCGCCGAGGGACTCGCCGCTGGCCGACCACCGCTCGAGCAGGCCCAGGCCACCGAACTCGGCCCGCACGGGAACTACACCGACCCGGAGCGACTCGCTGGCAACCTCCACGTCGCCTACCGCGAGGCGGCGACCAACGGCTATGAGTTTCCTGGCGTCCCCCAAGCGATCATGGACATGGTCGCCTACAACGGCGGTGCGTTGCCGCGCTGTCTGGCTTAGAACGGCAGCTTCAGGCCGGGGCGGGGCCACTCGCCGACGGCGAGGCGGCCGGTGCCCGACAGGGTGACATACGCCGTGCGCATGTCGTCGCCGCCGAAGCAGATGTTGGTGGTGGCCGAGTCGTCGGTGGGAGCGAACTCCAGCTCCTCGCCGTCGCGGGTGAACGTGCTGATGCCCCCCGTGAGAATGGTGGCCACGCTCACGTTGCCCTCGGCGTCCATCGCCAGCGAGTCGAAGTACTTGCGGCCGGCCGGACGGGCCAGGAACCAGCCCCGGGCCGGTACCCCGGCGGCCACCTTCCCCGGCGCTTCGAGGTCGAAGGCGAACATGGCGCCTTGGAACGTCTCGGCCACGTACACCCGGTCTTCGGTTGGGGAGATGCCCACGCCATTTGGGCCGTCCATCGGGAAGGCGATCTCTTCGATGTGGCTGCCGTCGGCCTTGGCGTAGTAGAGGCCGCCGCGGTCCCGGTCCCGGGTGCGGGTCTTGCCGTGATCGGTGAACCAGAAGCCACCAGTGGAGTCGAACATGATGTCGTTCGGTCCCTTGAGCGACACGCCGTTCACGTCGGCATACAAGATGTCCACCTCGCCGGTCTCGAGGTCGATGCGTTCGATCCGGCCGGTGGTGTAGTCGGATGCGACCTCGCCGGGCACGGTGCGACCCCGCACGGTGATCCACTCGAAGCCGCCGTTGTTGCACACGTACAGCGCCCCGTCGGGCCCCAGCGCGGCGCCATTGGGCCCGCCGCCTGGCGTGGCCAGGATGTCCTTGCGGCCGTCGGAAACATCGACGCGGGTGATCGTGCCCCGCCCGATCTCGACAACGGCCACCGAGCCGTCGGGAAGCACCACCGGTCCCTCGGGGAAAATCAGACCGTCGGTGATGGTCTCGAAGTGATCAGGTCCGAAAAAGCTCATGGCCGCCGACGCTACTGCGCGGCCGGCTTAGAACTCCACGAGGTAGCGGGGGACGAATGTCTCCGGCTCGACGCTGATCCCGCGAATCCGGTCAACTCGATACGAGCGCAGCTCGCCAAGATCATTGACGACGAAGAGCAGGAGATGGCCATCCCGAGAGCGGCGAAACGAGTAAGGCTCAACTGTTCGAGGGCCGATCCGACCTTCGCTGGCGACGTAGTCAAGAGTGACCCTGAGCCGGTTCGCACCGGCGAATCGGATGAGCTCGATGGGCGATCCGCTCTGCCAGGTGGTCATATGGCGCGACGGGCGCCAATCCGGAGTCGCATCTCCGACGGGGTAGGGCTCGAGAATCGGAACAGGTGTGCTTCCGCTCAGCCACCCGAACACCTCGTCGAGCTGCGACCAGAAGTCGTCGAAGGGCGGCAGGAACGGCAATTGGTGGCCGAGCATGTTCGACCACTCGGCTTCGATCTCGTTCCTGAATGGCGTTTCGAGCATCGAATGCAACGTCGGCACCTCGATTCCGGCGTGTGCGCACTTGGCTGCGAGTATTGAGGCGACATCGGCGTCTCGCCCCAGCAGGCTCGGGTGCCGATGGATATGGACAACGTCGTACAGGTCGCGAGGACGGCACCGCTCTGCCAGCGCACGGAGCTTTTCCGCCAGAAGCTCAGGCAGCGAGTAGCAAAGGACCTCAGCGACTTGTTGTGCGGCTCCATTGGTGCGCCGGTCCCCAAATGGATGTGCCACTGGTCGGAGTTCCAAGTCTCGAACGACTGCTTCGTCGGCCGTGAGGTCGAGCTTGACCTTGGGAGGCGTCGGCATCCCGAGCGGACCGATGTAGGCAATTCGGCCCTCGATAGTGGGCATGCCCCGCTTGTTCCGGCGCAGTCGAAACGACCCATCATCTGTCACGAGCCGTAAGCCGCACTCGGAATTCACCCACTCGCTGATTTCACTGAAGGTGCTCTGGAGCCGGAACGCGTCGATATCTGCCTCCGGCACGGTGAAGTCGAGATCTTCGGAGAACCGATACGTCTCAAACCAGCATTTGCGCAGGCATGTTCCGCCCTTGAATGCCCATGACCGTGTGACTGGGTGCTGTGCGATGCCGGCGAGCATCCAGCCGAGGGCGTAGTCCTTCTCGACGACGTTGTGGGCCAGTCCCCACTCCGTGGCCGTGTTGGCGATCTCACGAGAGGAGATCACGCCGACACGTCCACGTTCACTCGCAGCCCCCACTTCGATGATCTGGGGCCGCCGGCAGGCACCGCTGGGTCAAGCAGGACCACGCCTGAGGACAAGGGCACATCGATTGCGTCGGTGTTGTGGCCGAGTGCCTCCAGGAGGAAGCCGAGCCTCTTGAGAGCTGCGCCGTTCTTCAGCCGCTTCACCGCATCGGCAATGTCGACGACGCTCGCGTCCAGCATCAATGTGTCCAGGATTTCCATGGTGTGCCGGATTCCGCCACCCAGCTCAGGTCTTGCGAGCACGTCAGCGACAGTTCGCTCCGGGTTGGAGAGAGCGATGCGACGTTCGTGGCGCCATTCGGTAACGAGTCCCCACTCGAGAGCTGCCGGCGGGACATGGTGAACGAGATAGGTGACGCCGGCGAGTTCCTGGCTCACTCGCCTGACCCGGTTCGTCGTCATGACGATGGTTGAACGAAAGACCTGGTCGGTGAGCGACCAATGGTTCGCGGCGGACCATCCGCCGATGTAGCAGGGCTTCCACACTGAGTCGGCGAGATACCACGCATCCTCAGTCCAGGCGGAGGGCATGGCGGCGTCCGCTGGCACTGCGAGGTAGAGCCCTCTCCGAATTCGCCGCAACCAACCGCGCGCTGCCAGCGCTGCCAGGCGCTTTGCGGCTCTCACTCGACTCACGTCGAGTGCCACCGCAGCTTCATCGACGCTGACGGTCCGTCTGCCGGCGCCGAAAAGGGTCGCTAGTTCCCGTCTGCTCGCCGCCGATAGTCCGCCGGCATCCTGTGTGGGACCCATGTCGACAATATAAGTCCAATATTTCACATTGGAAAGGAATTATTGGATCCAGAATGTCAGCGCTGTCGCATCGCACTGTCGAACCAATGCGGCTACGAGAGCGCGTTGCGCCAGGGGGCGGCGTCGATGCCGGGGTAGCGGCGCTCGAGGGCGTCCACCAGCTCAGCGGTCCAGTAGGGGTGACCGGGGAGTGGGGCACCGAACAGCGCCAGCTCGTCGGGTGTGCAGGTCGCAGCGAATGACGACCACGGCCGGGCCGTCGAGACTGGCTGCACGTTGTCGTAGCCGATCCAGTCGGCGCCGCCGGGCTTGAACGAGGCGCTCATGAGGAACCGGCTGCCGCCCGGCCGGGTCAGGTTGACACCGCGGTGCCACACGTCGGGCCGGTACGCCAGGTAGCTGCCGCGCCTTCCGGCAGCCGAGATCCGCTCGCCGTCGGGCGGCCCCTCATAGGGCAGCGTGGGATCGCCTGGGCCGCCGGCGATCTCGGTCGGCGCCACATCGTCCTCGACGTCGCTGAGATACAGGAATCCCTCCAGGTTCCACCAGCCGGGCTCGAGGCGGTCGGGCACCACGTTGTGGTTGCGGTCCTGGTGGAAGGGCTGCTCGTAGTTGGTGACGCCGGTGTACTTGCCCCAGATGCGGGCCTGGTAGATGCGTATGTCGGCCGTTCCCATCGCCCGGCGGGCGAAGCCGATGACGCTGGGGTGAACCTGGAGCCGGTTCAGCCGCGGCGACTTGTACGGGAACAGAATGTGCCCCAGGAACTGCTTCGAGCGGAACGCGGGACCCTCGTCGTCGGCCTTGGGGAATCTGTGTCCTTGATTGAAGCTGGTGCCGACAAACCGCTCGCGATGAGCCGGGTCGCCGCCGTGGAACTCCTCGGGACGCGGGTAGAGATCCCAGAGCTCTTCGACCGCATGGTCGATGTCGGCGGTCGGAACCAGCCCGTCCACCAGCACCCAGCCGTGCTCCTGCCAGTGCTCGACCGCCGCATCGAGGTCGGCAACGCCGGCGCTCGTGGCGTCGGCGTCGGTGCAGTCGCTGGCGCTCGTGGCGCCGCCGGAGGCGTTCACAACGTCAGTCGGCTCCCTGTGCGTCGTCCACGGTGATGCAGGTGCCCGACACGAAGTCCGACAGCGGCGACACGAGGTACAGCAGCGTCGAGTCGAGCTGTGAGGGCTTGCCGAGGCGGCGGCGGGGGAACATCTGGGTGAAGTCACCCATGCGCTCGAGCATTCCGTCCATCATCTCGCTCTCGAAAGCCCCCGGGGCGATGGTGTTGACGTTGATGTGGTAGCGGGCGAACTCCTGGGCTAGCACCTCGCTCATCCGCACGACAGAGCTCTTGGTGATGGCATACATCGAGGTGCCCAGCGGTGCCCTGAACGCGGCTCCGGAGGAGATGTTGACGATCCGGCCGGGCAGCTCGGCGGCGATCAGGCGGCGTGCGACCTCGCATGACAGGTGGAACAGCGACGTGAGATTGGTGGCGATCATCTCGTCGACGAAGGCCGGGTCCATCTTGAGTGCCAGGCGGGCGTCGGGCTTGCCGGCGTTGTTCACCAGGATCTGCACGGTCCCGAGTTGGGATTCGGCGGTGGCGACGGCCTCGAACAGCGCTTCGGTGTCGGTCACGTCGAGTGGGATGGGCAGCACGGTGGCGCCGTCAGATTCGAGCTCGGCGGCCAGCGCATTCAGCCGCTCCACGCGCCGCCCGCAGATGGCCACGCTGGCCCCGCACGCAGCCAGCACGGTGGCGAAACGGCGGCCCAAGCCCGATGTGGTGCCGGTCACGAATGCCGTCTGCCCACTGAGGTCCGATGACCACTGGGGCGGCAGGCTGACCTCGGCTCCGGCGCTGCTGTCGTCGTTCATGGTTTCTCCCTCCGCCCGAGCGGGGCGTTCTCAGGCTGGCAGGGTATTGCCCCGCCCGATCGTCGTAGCCTCGCTCTAGTGAGGGGTGCGGGCCAGCCGGCTGCGGCGAGCGACAGCGGACCGGCCGTGCCGTCCGGCGCCGTCTTTCATGTCGCCCCGGCCATCGACCGGGCGGGCGGCGTCGAAGCGCCGCTCAACGGCGCTGCGGGGGTTGTGGGGCGCGCACCGGCCAAAGGCTCGACGGCGAGCTCCGCAACGGGCGCCACAACGGTGCGGACCGCCGGCGGTGCCCTGCCGCTGCTGGTCATGGGCCTCGTGGTCGTCTCGTGGGGTCTCGGGCCGCCGATCTCCAAGCTGCTCACTGCGCCGGCAATGGTGAGCGCCTTCATCCGATTCGGCATGTCCACGCCGTTCCTGCTCTTGGTGCTGGCGCTGCGAGGTCGCTGGCTGTCGCGGCGGGTGTTCACCCAGACGGCGCTGCCGGGCCTGTCCTTCGGCATCAACATGGTCTTTGTCTTCGCTGCGGTGCAGGAAGTCACGATCTCGGTGATGTCGGTGATGATGGCCTTGCAGCCGGCCATGCTGCTGGCGCTCGTGGGTCCGATCTTCGGCGACCGGGTGAGCGTTCGCCAGATCGTCTTCACGCTGATCGGAGTGGCGGGCGCTGTAGGCGTGATCATGGGTGCTGGCGGCGAGTTCCGTGCAAGCGGGTTCGGGCTGTTCCTCACCGCAATGTCGGTGCTCACCTTTACCGTCTATTTCGTCCTGACCCGGATGGCCAGAGCGGCGACCGATGTGGATCCGATCGAGTGGATGGCAGGAATCAACTTCTGGTCGTTCGTGGCGGCCATCCCGCCGACGCTGCTGATGGTGACGCCGAGGCAGTTCTTCGAGTTCGGCGGGCTGGATTGGCTGTGGATTGTGATCGTGGCCTTCGTCACCGGGGTGTTCGGCCATGTGCTGATGACTTGGTGCCACGGTCACATCGAGGTGGCCCGATCCTCGCTGTACGTCCTCGCAATGCACATCGTGGCGGTGGGAACTGCGTGGCTTATCCATGCTGAGCCGGTCACGCCCATGCAGTTCCTGGGCGGTGCCGTCGTGCTGTTCTCGGTGGCGATGGTGATTCGCACGCCGGCCGGTGCCGGGCGCGCACCAGAGCCGGCGAGTGGGGCTCGCTGAAGTCGTCTATCCGCCCTGCGGGCGCCCGAGGCCGGCCGTCGCTGTCACAGCGCTTCGGTACGCTCAGCGCACACTGGGAACTGACGAGCGAGGAGTATCGAGATGGGTCGATTCGCCAACACTTGGCGGCTGACGAAGACCTCGTGGTCGCTGCTGAAGCAGGACCGCGAGCTGCTGTGGCTGCCGGTCCTCAGCATGCTGACGATCCTCGCCATCGTGGCTGCGGCGGCCGTGGTCGGCTTCGTGACCGGCAGCTTCGACGCCGATGGGGGTACCGAGGGCCTCGGCGGCAGCGCAGCGGTGCTCGGGCTTGTGTTCGCGTTCGTGGTAACAGCATCGGTGATCTTCTTCGAGGGGGCGCTGGTAGCCGGAGCACACGAGCGCATGACCGGCGGCGATCCCACCGTGCGCAGCGCTATGGGCAAGGCTGCGACGCGGCTGCCCAGCCTGCTCGGCTGGGCGCTGATCACCATGACGGTCGGCCTGCTGCTGCGCTTCCTGCGGGAGCGCATGGGCTGGCTGGGCCAGATGCTCACGTTCCTCGCAGAAGCCGCGTGGGGCGTCGCCACCTACCTCGTGGTGCCAGCCATCATCATCGACGACTACCGGTCATTCGCCGGTGTCAAGCAGTCCATGTCCTTGGTGCGGCGCACATGGGGCGAGAATCTGATCTCTCAAGCCGGGTTCGGGTTGCTCAGCTTTGTGTTGTCGCTGCCGATCGTCATTGTTGCCGTCCTGATCGCCGCCCTGGTGCCTGGCGTGGGCACCGTCATCGGCATCGTGGTGGGCGTGGCGGGAGTGCTCGCCGTCACCGTGGTCGTCAGTGCCTTGGGGCTCTACTTCAAGACAGCGCTCTACGAGTACGCCACCGACGGTGTGGCGCACGGCGGCTATGACGTGAACCAGATGCGTGACTCGTTCCGCACCAAGTAGCCAAATCGACCGGCGCCGCTGCGCAGGAGTCCACGTCGAACTCGACAGCTGACGGCGTGCTCGCTGTCAGCGACCGATGCCGTGCTCTGCGGCGAAAGCGGCGAGCCCGTCGCTGATCTCGGCGACATCGCCGGTGTTCCACGAGATGACCAACTCGTCGACGCCGACTGACGCGTACTCGGCTGCCAGAGCCGGCGTGAGCTTGTCGGCGGCCAAACGCACCGAGACCTCGGCGGGGATGCCGGGGCGACCCGCCGACTCGGCAGTCTCGCGGATGACCGGCAGGCGCTTCGCGACACTGTCAGGCGACAGCATCATCGGATGCCACCCGTCGGCCAATCGGCCGACGCGTCGCAGCGCCGGCGGGCGGTTGCCGCCGATGAGGATCGGCGGACGGGGCTGCTGCAGCGGTTTCGGCGAGCTGACAGCGCCCTTGAAGGAGTAGTGCGTGCCGTCGAAGTCGGCACTGGATTGCGTCCAGAGCAGGTTCAGCACCTCGATGAACTCGTTGCTGAGCGCACCCCGGTCGTCGTAACCCACCCCCAGCAGCTCGTTCTCCTCGGGCAGGCTGCCGACACCTAGGCCGACCACCAGACGACCTCCGCTCAGGCGATCGAGCGTCGCCAGTTCTTTGGCCAGCACCATCGGGTGCAGGTACGGCATCACCAGCACGCTCGTGCCCAGCCGCACCCGGGAGGTGCGGGCGGCCATCCACGTCAGCGTCACGAGCGCATCGTGGTAGGGACGCTCGCCGAGGCGATCCCACACGTAGCCCACGTTGAGGACGTGATGGTTGACCCACACCGAGTCGAAGCCGAGCTCCTCGGCTCGGACCGCCAGGCCGACGACGTCAGCAGGATCGTCGACGCCAAAATTGTTGGGCACGGTGAAACCGAACTTCATGAATCTCCTCGCCGAGCATCGGCGAACCAGCATCGCAGATTGGGCAGAGCAATCAGCCTGATGCCTCCACGCGACGGAATCCTCTGCTGCGCGCCCAGCTGTCTGCGCCTGCGCCAGGGAGAAGGAAGTCAATCTCTCTGGACTTGGTGCCGCCCCGGCCGTGGCCGTTGGAGGTGCCAGCGAGGGCGGCACTTGTCGGCAACTGGAGCAGCTGCCGATCGGGCCAGACGTCTCTGATTGCGGCAATGCAGAGATCAGCAGTCCTGCGTCGCTGGTCGCTGCGAACCAAGATCGTGGCTTCGTCGCGGAGGATCCTGTCGGACTCCCGGAAGACAGATGTGATGAGTTCCCTGTAGGCCATCTGGTGGGAGAACTTCGAGGTTCTCTTCCAATCCTGGCCAAATTGGTGCCCGAGGAGCCAGAGACGCAGCCAGTGGTCATTCCAGTAGTCGGTGACGCCGCAGTAGGGAGGTGACGTGACCAGGAGCATGGCCTCGCCGGCAGGCTGTCGTGGGAGTTCGGCGCGCGAGTCGCCGAGGAGTACCTCGCTGGTTGCTTGGGCAGGGATGCCGTACTTGTAGCGGCGGCGGATCTTGTCCTTGAGCACCGCTACAGGGTCGACGTCGGGCGGCCGTGCCATGTCGGCTTCAGTCCACCATTCGACGGAGTATTCGGGCGAGAGCGCGATGGTCGGCGAGAGGGAGTTTGACAATCCGCTGCCGAGTTTGTCCTGCATGTGGAGTGCGATGAAGGCCATGAGCGTGCGGTCGACGACGGAGGTCCTCCATTGCAAGTCGCGGCGGGCCGCCCGAAGGAGGCCGCGAACCTGAGGCGCCCATGCCATCGTCTCGAAGCGATGCCGCGAGCGCTGATCGGTGGGGCGCTGGCTCCTGGCAAGTTCGTCGAGGCGCGCCATGACGTCGTCGACGTCGGGCGCGGGGTCTTGTTTGGCAGCCGTGTACAGCCACGCGATGGGATTGATGTCGACAGCGAGAGCCCGACGACCCAGGACAGTCGCAACAAAAGGAGCGTTTCCTCGCCCGCAAAAGGGATCGAGTACCAGATCATTCGGGCTGGTGAGGTGGCTGATGACGTCGTGGAGGAAGCCACGCGGGAACATCGCGTAATACCGACCCAACCCGTACCAGCGCCCCGCTGCGGTGTTTCGACGCCAGGTGTCCGCCTCGCTCGTGATGGTGAGGGTCATGGAGTCATCTGAGCAGGCTCTGGGGCCCCTGTGCGGGTTAGTAGTGGCTGATGGTGGTGAGGCCGATGACTCCGAAAGGGTTGTCGTCGCGCAGGTACTGGAGGAACACGATCTTGATCGTGTGCTCGGTGGCGGTGGCCTCGACGGTGTTGTCGAGCTGCGCCTGGGTGAGCGTGTCGCCTGGACCGCTGGGCGATCCAGTGGGCGCCTGCATCAGCGTCGCTCGGATGTCGCGGGGCGCCGGGGGCGGGCCGACGGGCGCCGAAGTCGAGGGATAGGCGTTGACGGATTCTGTGCTGTCGAGCACCACGCCCGATGGCTGGACGCACCGCCAATCCCAACGCGTGACCTCTCCCTGATTGTTCACAGCACCGACGACTGGGGCGCAGCTGTCCTGCCCCGGGTACGTGTACCTGATCGAGAGGCTGTTCTCGTGCTCGCCTTCGGTCGGCACTTCGATGCCGGTGACGGCGTCTCGCCAGTTGTTGCGGAATGTGTAGGTGTTGATGACCACCGACCAGTTCAAGATGCCGGTTTGGGTGTTGACCCATTCCTCGAAGTCCACCCACACGACGCCGTCGTGGCCGTAGGTGGTGACCGAGTACGACCCACTGATGCACTTGACGGCCACGCCGGTGTCCATCTTGTCTCGGCACTCTTGATCGGTCGCCGACGACGAGCTCGGCGGGAGCTGTCGCAATGTGGCTTTGAGCTCCGGGGAGGTCGTCGAGGTGGGCTCGGCCTGAGGCGGCAGGGCGGGCACATCGATGCGCCGGTAACGCGACCGGACGCTCAGTCCGTGGTCGTTGCGTGCCTGTATCCGGTACACATAGGTGCGCTCCGCCACCACGGTGTCGTCGACGTAGCTGGTGTCGGCGCTGGCGGTGTCGTCCTCGATGACGTGGAACTGCCCGGCCGCATCCACGCCCGGGTCTCGGCGCAGGATCTGATAGCCGGTGATCGACGGATCGCCCGGATCAGACCACGACAGGGTCACCTCGAACGCTCCGTCCACCACCGACGCAACCGCGCTCGGGCGCGGCGGGATTGCCGGAACAGAGCCGCTGCTGGCCGCGACTGGTGCTACGCCGGCGGCTAACACCGACGCCACAGCCGCCGAAGCGGCCAGCCGCCGTGGCCATGCCGCCAGGGACCCCCCTGTCCCCAACGAACGGGTGGGCCGGGCAACCCCTAAACCCACCGCCAACAAACTGCGTATCGACATCGGAACTCCCCCCGA
Organism: Candidatus Poriferisodalis sp.; assembly: GCF_965208925.1. Lineage (GTDB taxonomy): Bacteria > Actinomycetota > Acidimicrobiia > Acidimicrobiales > Poriferisodalaceae > Poriferisodalis. Next base: position 2,143,559 of record NZ_OZ242364.1, read on the forward strand.
TTCACGCTGCTCATATGGTCACATTGGCTCATATTTTGCTGCAGCATACGCATGATAGTCGTAACCATTAGATACGCGCAACCATGCAATGGTCAAAAGCACTCATCCGGCCGCGAGCGGTCGGTGAGCTGTGTCGTCCGCCTGCTACAGCCGCTGTTCCGGTTGTCCAGGAACAGCGCGATTTCGGCTTCAGGCCAGCGCGGTGAACGCGGCGTCAGCGATGTCGCAGGTGCGCTTGATGTCGTCGTCGGTGTGGGCCGCGCAAACAAAGTTGTTGTGGTAACTGAGCAGGTAGGCGCCTCGCCGGATGCATTCGGCCACCCAGCGGGCGTGGAACTTCGAGCCGCCCTCGCTGACAACACGCAGGTACGGCATGGCCGGCACGCCGCTCATCCGCAGCTCGTGCCCGTGAGCTGATGCGACATCTCCCAACGCGTCACCGAGACGGATGCCGATCTCGGTTGCCGCATTGGCGGCATCTGCCGCACGCAGTTCCCGCAGCGTGGCGAGCCCGGCCGCCATCGGCGCAGCATTGAAGAACTGGGTGCCGGTGAAGAACGTGTCCGCGGCGGCTTCCTTCAGGGCGTCACTGCCGGCGAGCGCTGCGAGGGGATGCCCGTTCCCGATCGCCTTGCCGAAGCACATGAGATCGGGAGTAAAGCCGTATGCGACATGCGCCCCCGCCAGGTCGATCCGGAACCCGCTGCGGACTTCGTCCAGGATCACGACGATTCCGGCGTCGCGGCAGGCCGCCTCGACTGCGGCCCAGTAGCCCTCCGCCGGCAGCTCGTTGTCGGCGAAGACCGGGTGGTGGTACGGCGAGGAGATGAAGCAGGCGATATCGCCCGGGTGCGCAGCGATGGCCGACTGCACCGCATCGGCGTCGTTCCAGGGCACCTCGATGACGAACGCCTGATCTTCGGCGATCGTGCCTTTGTTGCCCGGTGCCTGCATCCACGGCGTCGAGCCGTGGTAGCCGCCCTCGATCTTCAGGATGTATCGCCGGCCGGTCGCGGCGCGGGCAACCATCACCGCCAACCCGGTCGCGTCGGCACCGTTCTTGCCGAACAGCGCCCAGTCGGCCCCGTCCACCATGTCGACGAGCTCTTCGGCCAGCTCGACCATGACCGGTGCGGCCAGGCTCACCGTGCTGCCGTCGGCTGCCTGCTTGGCGGCCGCCTCTTCCACTGCCGGATGGTTGTAGCCCAGGATGTTCGGGCCATAGGCGCACATCCAGTCGATGTAGGAGTTGCCATCTACATCGGTGAAGCGGGCGCCTTCTGCCGACGAGAAAAAGACCGGGCCGTCCTCGACAACGGCAGGGCCGTAGTGGCCGTATACCCCCTTGGGAACGACGGCCTTCGCTCGTTCGTACAGCTCTTGGGACTTCTGGGTAGGCATCGGCTCGCTCATTGGGGCACTCTCCGACGAGAAGGTCTTTGCGTTTCGCATCCTGACACACCACGGGACTGCAGGAATCTGCGGGGGTTACGATCCGGCGATGGGAGCGCTTGACGGATACAACGTCCTCGACTTGTCCATCCTGGTGCAGGGCCCCCAGGCTGCTGCGACGCTGCACGACATGGGAGCGTCGGTCATCAAGATCGAACTGCCGGGCATGGGCGACCTCGCACGGGTGATCCCCGTGTCGCCTGACGACCCGCGAAACCCGTACTACGAAGCGTGCAACCGGGGGAAGCGGTCGGTCACATGGTCACCCCTCGACCTGCGCACCCCAGGTGGCAAGACCGCTGTCGAGCGATTCGTCGCGGAGACCGACGTCCTGATCCACAACTTCGTGCCGGGAACCATGGAGGCCTGGGGCCTGTCGTACGAGCACCTGTCGGCCATCAATCCACGGCTCGTGTACGCCACCGGTTCGAGCTTCGGGCCGGTGGGCGACAAAGCCGGCCGCGAGGGGGCTGACTCGACCGGCCAGTCGGAGGGCGGGCTCATGTTCGCCACCCGGATCGACGGCGGCCCTCCCGTCATGAACGGGGCCGTCATTGCCGACCATGTCGGCTGTCAGAACATGGTCACCGGCATCCTGGCTGCGTTGCTGCATCGCCAAACGACCGGGCGAGGGCAGCGAGTCGACGTATCACTCGTGGGCGGCATGATCTACGCCCAGGCGTCGGAAATGACCTACACCTTGCTGACCGGTCGAAATCCCGAGCGCGTCGACTCGGGCCACGCGTTCGTTCCCACCCTGCTGCACACCGTCGAGGCGGCCGACGGCTGGATCCACCTGCTCAGCGGTACCGGGCCTGGGTGGCCCATCTTCGCCGAGCTGCTCGATCGGCCCGATCTTGCCGGCGATGAACGGTTCCTGGCTCTCATGCTCAGCTCCGAGGACAGGGCTGAGCTGGTCGCCATCATCGACGAGGTGTTCCCGACCAGGACGCTCGCCGAGTGGGAGGCCGTGCTCACCGGGGCAGGCGTCCGTTATGGGCTGGTGCGTGACTACGAGGCGATCGTCGCCGACGAGGCGATGTACGACAACGGCTACCTGCGGCGGGTGGAGCACCCCGACGGCGACCGCGTGGTGATCGGCACCCCGATCCGCATGTCAGAGACGCCGCTCGAACCCGGTGCCGTCGCGCCGGAGCTCGGTCAGCACACCGAGGAGGTCCTGCTGGAGCACGGCTACACGTGGGACGACATCACCGCATTGCGTGACGAGGGCGTCTTCGGCTGACGGCTCAGCCTCTACGCGTAGAGCTTGTGCAACGACCGGGCTCAGGCGTACAGCTGCTGCAACGACCGGGCTATCCGGTCGGTCTGGATCTCGGTGCTGCCGTCCACGTAGTTGGCGATGCGAGCGCCGACCAAGTGGTGGCCGCCGGGGTGATCAGTGCGCAGCCCCTCGGCGCCCATGGCCTGGACGCAGGTGGCGATGTCGGCCTCGGCTGTCTCGGTCGTGAACTTCTTGGCGTGCGCGGCGGGCAGGATGGCGCCGGTCGCGTCGCCGGTGCGCAGCGATTCGGTGACGGCGTCGATCGCCCGGTCGGTGAGCAGTCGGGCGGCCTCGAGCCGGTTCTGCACGCCGGCCAGCTTCCAGGCAAGCCCCTGGTGGGCGATGACGGGCTTGCCGAATGCCTCACGCGCAGCGCCGTAGCGCACTGCGCTCGCGAGGGTGGCTTCCACCATGGCGCAGCACATGGCGGCGACGTAGGTGCGGGCACCGTTCACGCTGGACAGGGCGGCGATGAAGGCCTCGCCGGGCGGACTGAGGAGGTCATCGGCCTCGGCGACGTAGCCGTCCAGCCGGAAGCCGCCCGTACCGATGAGATGGCCGCCGGCCAATTCGTAGGGCGGCAGCCGCTCGAAGCCGGGCCTGGTGCCGTCGATGAGGAACAGCGCGATGCCACGGCCCCGAGAGCCGGGTTCGGTCTGGGCGTAGCAGAAGATGACGTCGGAGTGCGCGGCGTTGGTGATCCAGGCTTTGGCGCCGTCGAGCCGCCATCCGCCGTCGACGGGCGTCGCCGTAGTGGCGATGTTGGCGAAATCGCTGCCCGCGCCGGGCTCCGTGAGCGCCGTGGAGCCGAAACGGCGACCGGCCATCAAGTCGGCCAGGAAGAGCTCACGGTGGCGCTCGGTGCCGCGCTGTGCCACCCGCGCCGCAACGTTGCCGGTATTGACGAGGCTGAACGCGAACGGCATCGAGACCGCGCTGAGCACCTCGGTGATTCGGCACTTCTGGGCGAAGCTCATCCCCAACCCGCCCAGTGCAGTGGGCACCTCCATCGCCAGCAGGCCGATTTCGGATGCCTCACGCAGGGCTTCGGGCGCCATGCGCTTCTCGGATTCCCAACGGTTCACGTTGGGAGCCACGACGGTGTCGCGGAACTGTGCAACTTCGCCCACGAAGGCTTCGAACGCCGCAGCCTCCATACCGGCGACGGGATCGTCGGCACGTCCCGAGGCATCAGCACCTGCAGCAGTCATCGCGGCGACGGTAGCAGCGGTGACTTGGAGCCAGCCGGGGGCCGGCATGGTCCGGCCACCTACGCTGCGGCGTTGTGGTCGGGCCGCACGCTGTCACCAAAGCGTTCACAGCTATGCGCTTGTCCGAGGTGCTCAGTCAGGACTTGGACACGGCGCATCAGGGTCCGACTGCCGCCGTAGCAGCCGTGGTGCGACCGGGCGAACGTGGACCCGAGATGCTGTTCATCGAGCGCGCCATCCGCAACGGGGACCCCTGGTCGGGCCACATGGCGTTTCCGGGCGGCCGGACCGAACCTGATGATGACGACACCTTCGACACGGCAGTGCGCGAGAGCCGCGAGGAGATCGGGTTCGACATCACTGCGCACTCGGGGGTTCGCTGGCTCGGACGGCTCAATGACCTTGAAGGCAACCCGCGCTGGCGCGGCGCAGCGCTGCGGGTGACACCGCACGTCTGCTGGCTCGAGGGCAGTCGCCCAGATTTGACGCTCAACTATGAGGTTGCCGACGCATTGTGGGTATCGGTGCAGGAGTTGGCTGATCCGGGGCGCCACATCGACTACCACTACCCGCCGAGGCCCGACGAGCGCTTCCCGGGCATCGAAGTGGGACACGGACGTGTGATCTGGGGCATGACCCTGCGGATGCTGCAGGATCTGTTCACCCGTGCCGGCCACCCGCTGCCCATCCAGTTCAGTCCTTCGAGCTGAGCCCAGGCAGCAGGCGCTGGGAGCGGGCGCCTAGCTGCACCCGCACGTGCCATGTTCGTTAGGGTCCGCGCATCGCACTGCACGACAGCGTGCGAGCACGTGATTCCTGGGAAGAGACATGACCACAGACTTCGAGCTGGATCTGCTGAGTTCGGGATGGGGGCTGATCGAGGGTCCCCGAGTCGACGAGCACGACAACTTCTATTTCTCCGATGTGCCGAACGGCGGCGTGCGCCGCCGCACACCCGATGGCGAGATCGAAGTGGTTGTCCCGAAGCGCCGGGGCGTGGGCGGGATGGTGCTGCACGCCGACGGCGGCGTGGTGGTGAGCGGCCGCAACATCCAGCACGTCACCGCCGACGGCTCCACAGTGCTGTTCGCCCCCGAGGTGGCGGGTTTCAACGACATGCACACTGATTCGCTGGGGCGGGTGTACGTGGGTTCGCTGCGACGCAATCCCTTCGACGAGTCGTCTCCCGACGAAGCCGGCGAGCTGTACCGCATCAACTTGGACGGCTCGGCCGAGGAGGTGTACGACGACGTGCAGCTCACCAACGGCATCGGTTTCTCGCCCGACGGCACCCGGCTGTACCACTCCGACAGCATCCCTGGCCGGGTGTGGGTGTCCGATGTGGACGGCGACGTGGTGTCGAATCGTCGCGAGTTTGTGAAGGAACGCAAGGTGCCCGACGGTCTCGCTGTGGACGTCGACGGCGGCGTTTGGGTAGCGCTGGCCGAGGGCGGCCGGGTGCAGCGCTACACACCCGACGGAGAGTCGGACGTCGCCGTGCCGGTGCCGGACCACTTCGTGACGAGCGTCTGCTTCGGCGGCGCCGATATGCGCGACCTGTACATCGTGACGGGCGGTGGCACCTCCGACGGCGGCTGCATCTTCCGTACTCGTGCGCCGGTCGCCGGCGTGCCGACCCCCTTGGCGCAGGTGCGGCCGAGCAACTGAATCCGAGCTGAGGAGTCCGATCCAGTGAGCCCAGCAGTGAGCCCGACCCGATGAGCAACGTGTTTCGATGGTCGTACGGCGCGCCTGACGCGCCGGTGCTGGCGTGCCTGCACGGCATCGGTTCGTGCGCCGACGCCTTCTTGGATCAACGCCCGCTGGCCGAGCGCCTGGGGATGCGGCTCGTGGCCTGGGATGCCCCCGGCTACCGCTACTCGGCCGACCCAGATGCGGCGCCAGGCATTGACGGCTGGGCTGACGCCGCGGCCGCGCTCATCGAGTCGGTGTCGGACGGGCCTGCGGCGGTGCTGGGCGTCTCGTGGGGCGGCGTGACGGCAACCCGGTTGGTCTTGCGCCGCCCCGACTTGGTGTCGGCACTGATACTGGCCGATTCCAGCGCCGGAGCCGGCACGAAGCCCGAACAGGCTGCGGCCATGCGAGCCCGGGCAGTCGACTTCGTCGACCTGGGGCCCGAGGGTTTCGCCGCTGCACGCGCGCAACGGCTCGTCAGTCCAGAGGCCAGCGACGGGTTGCGTGCCCATGTCGCCGAGATGATGGTGCCGTCCATTCGCATGCCCTGCTACCAGTGGGCCTGCGACTCCATGGCCGAATCGAACCACTACCCGCAATTGGAGCGCATCACGGCGCCGACGTTGGTCGTAGTAGGCGAGCATGACGAGGTCACCCCGCCGCGCACCTCGCAGCGGCTGGTGGAGGGGATTTCTGGGGCTCGCTACGTGGAGATTGCCGGCGCCGGCCACCTCGCCAACCAGGAACGGCCGGAGGCCTTCAATGACGTGGTCGCCGAGTTCCTGGAGTCGCTGGCGAGCTGAAACGTCGTTCGCCGCCTGTTCTGGCGCCGATCAGCGGGGCGGCATCCGGATGCCGCCGTCAACCCGGATCACCTCGCCGTTCATGTACGGGTTGGTGATGCATTCCATCACCATGAACGCCAGCTCCTCGCCAGAGCCGAGCCGCTTCGGGAACAGCACGCTCTGGCCCAGATGCGCCTTGAACTGATCTGACTGCTCGCCCTCGCCGTAGATCGGCGTGTCGATGAGGCCTGGTGCGATCGTGTTGACACGGATGCCGGTCGCGGACAGATCCCGGGCAATCGGCAGCGTCATGCCCACGACGCCGCCCTTGGAAGCCGAGTACGCCGCCTGACCGATCTGGCCGTCGAAGGCGGCGACCGAGGCCATGTTGACTACCGCCCCACGGGAACCGTCCGCGTCGACGGGCTCGGTCTTGGCCATCGCAGACGCCGCCTGGGCGAGCATGTTGAACGAGCCGATCAGGTTCACGTTGATCACGAATCGGAACTGCTCGAGATCCATCGGCACGTTGTTGCGGTCGATGGTGCGACCGGCACGGCCGAGCCCGGCAGAGTTGACGAGCGCGCGCAGCGGACCCATCTCGGAAGCCGCGTCCACCGCATCTCGGGCGTCGTCGATGTCGGTGACGTTGCAGCGCACGAACAGCCCGCCGACCGACGACGCCACCTTGTTGCCGAGATCTTCCTGAAGGTCGGCGATCACCACATGGGCGCCGGCGTCGGCGAGCTGGCGGGCGCTGGCCTCGCCGATGCCCGACGCTCCGCCCGTGACGATGGCTGATGCTCCACTGAGATCAAGGCGCGGCATCTGGGTCTCCTCCCCGAATGGTGGTACCGGTCATCAGCGACGTGCTGCTCCCGGTCAGGCCAGCGATGACGCTACCTGCACGGGTCCAGCAGCGAGAGCGCCTGGCCGTGCGTACTTCCATATATCCGCCGGTCATCTGGGCAGGCAAGCCGCTAGCGTCGGCATTCGGCTTGTCCGAAGGGGACACGGGTATGAGGGAATCACGGGCGACGAGGGCGCCCGACGGGCATTCCCGGCCCGCCGACGGCAGCAACGGCACGTTCTCACAAGCCGAGTCCCATGAGCGGGTCGCGACATTCGCTGCGCTGGGGGTGCCGGCGTTCCGGCTGCTGTGGCTCAGCGGCGTGTTCTCGTTCATGAGCATCCAGATGCAGTTCCTGCTGCGCTCGCTGCTCGCGTGGGATCTCACCGAGAGCGAAGAGGCGCTCGGCATCGTGATGTTCGCCTTCGGTGCGGCCCTGGGGATCTCCACGCTGTTCGGCGGCGTGGCGGCTGATCGACTGTCGAAGCGACGTCTGATGCTGTTCGGACAGATGGTGCTGCTGCTCGGCTCGATCGGCATGGGCGTGGCGCTGGCGACCGGTGTCATCGCGTTCTGGATGCTGCTGGTCTCCAGCGCGCTGCAGGGCCTCATGTTCGGCCTGATCGGACCGGCTCGCATCTCGATGACAACCGAGCTGGTCGGCCGTGAGCGGTTGGGCAATGCGATCACGCTGTCGTCGCTGTCGCTCAGCGGCAGCCGAGTCATTGCACCGACCGGCGCCGGACTGCTCGCAGGCTGGGCGCTCTTCGGCCTCGCCGGGGCATATTTCGTCTCGGCGGCCATCGCGACGCTGAGCTATGTGCTGTTGCTGCCGTTGCCGGAGACAAAAGACTCGGCTGCCGGTCCCAGCACCGACGCACGGCCTGTGCGCCACGCTCGCAGCAGGCCGCTGGTCGAGATCCGCGAGGGCATTCGCTACGCCATGAGCCGGCCCGAGCTTCGCCGGCCGATCGTGACGTCGATCATCGTGATCATGTTCGGCTTCAGCTACGTCGCCTTTCAGCCTGCGCTCGTCGAGGGCGTCTTCGGTCTTGGCGACCGGCAAGTCGGCTTCATCGCCGGGGCGTCCTCCATCGGGGCCGTGATCGCCTCGATCATGCTCGCATCCCGTGCCGACTCGCCGAGCGCCGGCTCGATCCTGATCGGCATGGGCTTTGCGTTCGGTGCCTCGATCATCGCTCTCGCCTGGGCCCCGAACTATGAGATAGCGATGGTGGTCACAGCGGTCATCGGCGCTGCATCGGTCGGGTTCATATCGCTTGTCCAGGCGATTGTCATGCGTGCCACCGATGAGGCGTACCAAGGCCGTGTCCAGTCGTTGGTGCAGCTGCCGTTCGCGGCATTCGCCATCGCCGCCGCACCGCTCGGCGTGCTGGCGGAGTGGACGGGCGTCCGGACCATGTTCCTGACCATGGGAATCGCCGTGACGCTCAGCATGATCGTCTATTCGATGGCCAGCGCGAACAGCGCCGGATCTCACCAGCCGGCGAACCCGCGCTAGGCGCAGCAGGCCGACTCTGCACGCATTCGGGCACTGCGCCCTGCGTCGGCCGGTCAGCAGATCTGTTCGAGGATCGACGTCTCCGACAGGCTCGTGCGGATGTCGGTATCGGCGACGGTGGGGACATCAGGGCACCAGCGCGACATGGCAGATTCCAGCGCGGCTTTGACATCAGCGGCGATGGCGTGAGCATCGGCTTCGGCGCACTCGATCACCACGCTGTCGTGGACGGTCTGCACCGCGTCGGCTGTGGGGTAGCGCGCCAACACCTCGCTGAGCCGGCCGTAGGCGTCCAGCATCACGTCGGCCACGCCGCCCTGAATCGGAGCGTTGCGATAGGCGTTGGCCATCTGGCCGACCCGGGTGTGCAACGCGCGCCGCAGCAGGAACTGTTGGTCGGCATCGCCCATTGCGACACCCACCTCGTCGATCACGGCGCGCCGCAGATGCCGTTGTTCCAGCACCTTGTCCACGGCCGGCCGCAGAGCACCTCCCGTCGCGCCTGACGGCGGCGCAAGATCGAAGCGGGCCAGCACCCGTTGCCACACCTCGGCCGGGCGAGGCTTGGCCGAGCAGCCGACCACAGCAGCGGCTTCGCCCAGCACCCAGTCCACGGAAAACGTGAACTGCTGGCGGCGGCCCGCTGGTGTGTGCGAGCTGAACGACAGCGGCGAGCCATCGGAACGGACCACAACCGGTGCGGCGAACGACAGCGCCCAGGCCACCTCTGCAACCCCGATCTCGCTCAAGCCGATCGCCGGGCCGCCAGCAAACCGGCCTGGGTCGATTGCGCCCGCCCGTTCGGATGCGAGCAGGGCCTCGTGCACCTCCTCGGCGCTGTGATGCCGGCGCTGCTGGCTGCGCAGCGTCCGGCGCGCATCGTCGGTGCGGGGCCACAGCGCGCCCAGCCGCAGCGTGAGCGGCCAATCGGCATCGAGCGAGGTGGCGGCGAAGTGCCCGATGAAGCGATCCCGCTCGTCCACCCAATGGGCGATGCCGGGATACGCGCTCAGGTAGGCCTCGATGAGGGCGTCGGCCTCGCCTCGGCTGGTCGGCACGCCGGCGTCGGTGAGGCCGCGCGACAGCCCGGCGCCTCGCTGCCCGTACAGGATCCCGAAGTTGATGCGCTTGGCCTTCGTGCGGAACTCCTCGTAGCGGGGCCGGTCGAGTGCTGCCAACCCCGCCGGTCCGTCCAGGCGCACACCGAACATCCGCTCGGCGGTGGCGGTGTGGATGTCGAGACCCTGTTCGAACGCCGCCCGCAGACCCTCATCGCCAGCGAGCTGGGTGGCAAAGCGCAGTTCGGCCTGGCTCAGGTCTGAATAGACGAAGACACGACCCGGCGGCGCTTTCATGTAGGGCTTGAGCCGCGGTGTGAAGTTCTGCGCATTCGGGTTGCGGCTGGCCAGCCGGCCGGTATTGGTGCCCACCACCTGCAGATACTCCGGATGCAAGCGGCCGTCATCCCACAGGTGCTCGGCCATCGTGTGCCCATAGGTGCTCAAGGTCTTGGACAGATCGCGGTAGGCCAGCAGCGTGCGGCAGAGTTCGCCGCCGATGCCTGCCAGCACCGATGCTCCGAGCGAATCAGTCGGCGCCAGCGGCCGAGCTCGGCCGTCGGTCTTGGCCGTCCATGCCTCCACCTCGTCGGACGCAAAACGGTTCAGCACGTCGCGTGCCTGCTGTTCGCTGTCGGGGTTCCAGCTGGGCTCGAGGCCGGCGCCGAAGAGATCGCCTTGACCGCCGCCGGTCAGCTCGGCCAAATGGGTGAGCACCTCGGCACGCCGCGACGCCAGCTCGGCCAGCTCGGCTTCCCAACCCTGCACGTCGAAGGGCAGACCGGCGCGCTCCATGCGGTCGAGAAAGGGCCGGGCTGCCTGCTCCAGCCGGCAGACCTCATCCAGCCCTGCATCTCGCAACCCCTCACGCAGCACGCCCGACACCCACAGGGTCTCGACGGCGTCGGCTGCGGCGTAGGCAATCTGTCGATCACTCAGCGGGCCATTGGCCCCGAAGGAGAACTGCGTCGTGGCCTTGCCTTCGACGCTCAGGCCGAGGTAGCGCTCGGCGGCCCAAGCCAGTCCGTGAAAGAAGCTGAACCCGGTCAGGCCTTGATGCAGCAGAGCATCGGCCAGCTGCGCGTCCCACCAGCGCAACGACCCGACGGCCGCGCCTGTCGCTGCGGCCGGCTCCATCAGATGAGTGTCGATGACCCGATCGTCAAACGTCGCATTCCAGGCATCCGATGCCAGATCCGGCACCCGGAGACCCTCGTGCAGCGCTGTTGCCAGCTCTACCAAGTCGTGCCTGCCGACATCGACGACCCACGCTCGTTCGGCACCATCGGGAGAGCGTGTTGCCGCGGAGATCACCCGCAGCTTCGGCACGAGGCCGCGCGTCTCGGCGTCACGCGGCTCAAAATCCGTCTCGGTGTCCACCGCGCGGGCTGCGGACGCAGAGAGTGCGTCGACGAAGGCGCCGAGCTGGTCGCGGCTCACGACCGTGATGGGAACCTGAGCTGGGTCTCGCGACGCCTCGGGACGCGGGTCGAGCCGCAGGAGGTCCGCTGGGGTGCGGGCAACATCTGTGGCGGCGTCCACGAGCGCACCCTAGGACTGCCCTGTCACGCCGACCGGACAGCGGCTGCCCGCGCCGGTTGCTCTCAAGCGCCAAGCGACGGTCCGCCGTGTTCCAGAAAATGAGGCAGAGGGCGCGCGTGCCTGGGGGTACGTTCCCTTCGCAGTGGCCCACACCCGATCTGTCGCGTGACAAGTGACGCTTGTCGAACTAGGATTCCTCAGTGATCCGTTCGTTCCGACACCGCGGACTGCGGGCTCTCTATGACGGGCGGAGCCCAAAAGGAGTCAATCCCGATCACATCCAGAAGCTGACTCGTGTGCTCGCCGTGCTTGACCACAGCACTCGGGCAGGAGACATGGACCTCCCAGGATTCCGCGTACACGCGCTGACCGGCAATCTCAAGGGCCATTACGCAGTCACCGTTTCGGGCAACTGGCGAGTCACGTTCCGCTTCGAAGACGGTCATGCCACCGATGTGAACTATGTCGACTACCACTGAGGAGTCAGTCATGCCGATGCAGAACCCCCCTCATCCCGGCGAGATCGTCAAGTGGGAGTGCTTGGAGCCGTTGGGACTCACCGTGAAGCGGGCTGCACAAGGCCTGGGCGTGACACGGCAGGCCCTGTCGAGTCTCGTCAATGGTCGCAGTGGCCTGTCCACTGAAATGGCCTGCCGGCTGTCTGCTGCATTCGGCTCGACGCCAGAGACATGGCTGCGTGTGCAGATGGCTTATGACCTCTGGGAGGCACGTGAACAGCTCGCGTCAGTCGAGGTAGAGCGGTTCTCGGACGCTTCCGCGCTGGCAGCACCCGCTGCGTGATCGCTTGGCCGGCGGGTGGGGCCGGGCGGCTCCACTCAGACAGGGCCGAGCCACTTCAGGGCGCAGCCGCCGGGTACTGGACGTCGATGAAGTCTTCGGGCGGGCCGTCGCCGGCTTCGATCTCGGCGGTGATGAGCTCGTGCAGACGCTTGGCCACCGGTCCCACTGTGCCGTTGCCGATCGGAGCGCCGTCCCACTCCACGACGGGAAAGACGTGGGTATCGCCGCCGGACATGATGAGCTCGGCGCCGGCGCGAGCCTCGTCGGCCCTCAGCGGTCGCTGCTGCACGTCACGCAGCAAGCCCTCGTCGCGCAGCGGTCCGCGCGCCAGATCCAGCAGGCGTCGCATGGTGGTGCCGTGCAGGATGCCTTGGAACGGGGGAGTGACGAAGACGCCGTCGCGGCTGATGCTGCACACATTCAGCACGCAGGCCTCGGCGATGAAGCCGTCATCGTCGACAATGATGCCGAACATGCCGCCGCCGTCAGCGGCCTCGAGGTGCGTGAGCACGTTCAGCAGGTAGTTGTTGGACTTGATCTGCGCCAGCAGCGGCGGCTTCATCGGCGTGTTGCGCACGGTGGCCTCACGGAAGCCGTCCACCATCGGATCGAAGCCGCCCGAGCCGAAGCCCATGGGGTCGAGCACGACGCAGTAGAAGCACGGCTCCTCGCACTCGGCGGGCTGGAACGAGAACCCGCCTGGGCCCGCCGTCAGCCAGTACCGCACGATGCCGTCGCGGACTCCCGACGAGGCTGCCGTGTCCGCCACCATCTGAATGAGCTCGTCACGGGACCACGGCACCTCCAGGCGGGCGCCCTCTGCGCTGGCGAGCAGACGGTCGATGTGGATGCCGAGCCGGTAGAGGCGCCCGTTCACGAGCGAGCAGGTATCGAAAATGCCGTGGCCCCTGTGCACCATGTGATCGTCGAGGGGCACGGTCATGACGGTGGGATCGGTGACCACGCCGCCGAGGTAGGAGCTGAACATGGCGTGGCAGCCGCGCTTGCCGTGGCGTCGGGCGGCCATGCGCTCCACGGCTTCGGCAGCACTCAGGACCTGCTGAGCGGGGCGCAGGCCATCGGCTGCCCGGTTGAGCGGTGCGGCGATGCCGTCCGCGTTCTCGTCGGCGGTAGGGACCGTCCGCAGCGCCACGTGCCGATACTACGTGGACGGCATCGGTCGGCCCAGGGAGGCTCCGCTGATCTCACGGCGGCCTCGTGCAGATGGCAGAGCGGCGGCCGACCAGCATTCCGCTCGCGTAGCCTCGCAGGGCAATGGCCGATCCGGATGGGGAGGACGCGCCCCCGGTATTCGGGCCGACGGCACTGGCGACGCCGGCCAACCTGGTCACGGTCGCCCGGATCGCAGCCTCTCCGGTGTTCATCGTGATGATCGTGTCGTGGGGGGCACGATGGGCCACGTTCGCCGTCGGCTTCGCCATCGCCATGACCGACTACCTCGACGGCTGGCTCGCTCGCCGTCACGGCACGACGCGCGCCGGCGCCTTCCTGGATCCGCTGGCCGACAAGGTGCTGGTGCTCGGCGGGATGGTTGCGCTCGTGTGGAACGGCCAATTCCACGCTGCCCCGGTGATTGTCATTGCGGCACGTGAGCTGTTGATCAGCGCGTACCGGTCGCGCGCCGGTCGCCGAGGCATCACGGTGCCCGCCACCAAGCTCGCCAAGTGGAAGACGTTCGTTCAGCTCTGGGCCATCGGATTCGCCGTCATGCCGCCGCTGGCCACGAACGCGCACTGGGTCGCCACGCTGACGCTGTGGACGGCCGTGGTGCTGACCGTCTGGACCGGCTGGTCGTACCTGCGATCGGCACGCGGTGTGGCGGCAGCGCAGCTCGACGACGACGCGTCCGGCTGATCTACAGGGCCTGTTGTCTCCCGCTCTTGTACCCCATGCTCATGCGGTTGGGCTCACGGGCCGCTCGGGCCACGGTTTCGCCTTCGGCTCAGCCTCTAGGGTCACTCCTCGTGAAGACCGAGATCGTCGCCGTGGGCACCGAGTTGCTGCTGGGCCAGATCGTCGACACGAACTCCTCGTGGATGGGCGAGCAGCTCGCTCTGGCAGGCATCGACAGCCACTACCAGACGAAGGTGGGGGACAACTGGGATCGCATCGAGGATGCCTTCCGGCTGGCGCTCGACCGCAGCGATGCGGTGATCGTGTGCGGCGGCTTGGGGCCCACGCAGGACGACATCACCCGGGAGGTGCTGGCGTCGGTGATGGGGGTTGAGCTGGTGCTCGACGAGCGCATCGCCGAGCGGATCCGTTCGATGTTCGCCAGCCGCAGCCGCCCGATGCCTGAGAACAACCTGCGCCAGGCCATGGTGCCCGTCGGCGCGTCGCCGATCCCGCAGCAGCCGGGCACCGCGCCCGGCCTAGTGGCGCCCATTCGCTGGGTGCAGGGCGTCGGCGCCATCGCCCTCGGCGTTGAACCGCCAGCAGGCGCAGAGGTACTCGATCGGGTGGTGTACGTGGTGCCCGGTGTGCCGTATGAGATGCGCGAGATGATGAACGGCACGGTGCTGGTCGACCTGCAGCGGCGTGCCGGGGTGACGGCCACCATCGAGAGCCGGGTGCTGCGGACCTGGGGGCAGAGCGAGTCGGGGCTTGCCGAGATGCTGGCCGGCCGCATTGACGAGCTGGACGAGGCTGGCAACCCGACGCTGGCGTTCCTGGCCAGCGGCATCGAGGGCATCAAGGTGCGGATCACTGCGAAGGGTGCCGACTCGGCCGAGGCATGGCAGCTCATCGATGCCGAGCAGGCGGTGCTGGAACCGCTGCTGGGCGACCTGGTCTTTGCCTACGACGACGACAACATGGAGACGGCCGTGCTCGCCGAGCTGGGCCGGCTCGGCTTGACGCTCGGTGTCGCGGAGACCATCACCGGCGGCCGCATGGCCAACCGGCTGTCCTCCGCGGAGGCCGCGATGCGTGCCGGCAGACCGCCGGGCGGTGCCAAGCTGGGCGATCCCGGGCTTGCCTCCAGTTCCGACGACGCTGCACCCGACGACGCAGCACCCGGCGGCACAGCGTCCGAGGGCGGCGGCCCACGGACGTTCGCGGGCGGCATCGTGGCTCGCTCCGAGCACCTGGCCGGCTACCTGCTGCATGCCGGCTCCTCAGAGGTCTCGCCGCTGGGCGATGATCTTGTACCGGCGCTCGCCTCAGCGGCTGGCGCCGAAGCGCTCGCCCGTGCAGCTCGTTTGCGCACGGGTGCCAGCGTGGGACTTGCGGTCACAGCGATCGAAGACCGTGCCGCCGCCACGCCTGAGCATCCCTTCGGCACGGCGTTCCTGGCCGTGTCGATCTCAGCGCAGCCAGCGCGCGGCCACATCCCCGCAATCGCTCACCGGGACAAGGCCGACGAGATCCGGCTGCCCGGCGACCGCGAGCGTCTCGCCGACTACAGCGCCATCTCGGCGCTCAACCTGCTGCGCCTCATCCTCCAAGGCCGTCGCTAGCAGCGTTGCGTGTGAAGGGCCACCGTCAACTCGGCAGCGCGCCGTCGGCCCACAGGCGCCACGCCACGACTGCGGCGGTGCCGGTGACAAGGCCGGGGGCCCAGCGCACCCGCGCGCTGCGACCGTGCCGCACCAGCGCCGCCACCGCCGCGGGCCACTGCGCGAGCGCTCCCGCCATGAGCGCCCACAACGCCCACGCCGGGCCCCACCAGCCCGCCAGCAGGCTGTTCACCACGATGAGCCGGACATCGCCGAAGCCCATCCGGTCGGGCCAGCGCCGGTAGGCGAGCTCCAGCGCGAGCGCGATGGCTGTCGCGGCGCCCACCGCCCAGCCGAACCGGGCCGGATCGCCCGCCAGCGCTGCCGCGCCGCCCAGCAGCACGGCAACGGCTGCGCCGGCGGGCCACACGGCCCGTCGCGGAATACGGCCGCTGCGGAGGTCGGCGACCATCACATAGACGCCCATTGCGCCCCATGCCGTCACGGCGGCCCACACCAGCAGGGTGCTCATCGCAGACTCCTCGACACCGCAAGGCGGTGTTGTCGTGTGAAGTTCCTCACGAAATAGCTATGGATATAGTTTTTCGCAGTCAGACCCGGTGGCGCTGCGTGCCCCGGCGAACGGAAGGTTGCCTCTCCTCATGGTTGAAGCTCCCGTGAGTCTCCCCGGCGCGGCGCCGCCGGCGCGCCGCCGGCTGCAGCGCGTACGCCGTGACGACAGCGGGCTGACCACCCTCGAATGGCTGCTGATCGTGGCCGCCGTGGCCGGTCTCGCCGCGCTCGCCGTGGTCATCGTGACGAACGTCGTCACCGAGACAGCCGAGCAGATCGAGGGCAGCGCCGCCCGGTTGACGACTGCGCAGATCCAGGCCGACTCCATCACGCAGGACGCGCGTGCCGCGACCATTGCGAAAGCGGACGACATCTTGGCCATGAACGACCGGTACGGGAGCCGGTGCCGGCGGCTGAACATCACCTATGCCTCCACCTTCACCGACGTCGACCCGCCTCAGTCGGCCAATTGGAAACCCGGCGCGGACAACAACAGCGACAATGACTTGAGCGGTCCGAACGAGGCGCCGGAATGCTCCATCGGCGACAAGAACTAGCCAGGAGCCGGCGTTGGTCTGCCCCCTCAGGAACGGCAGCGATTGATGTCGGCAGGAGACGCTCCTGCCGGAGACGCTCCTGCCGGCGGCGCTCCTGCCGGCGGCGCTGCTGCCGGCCATGCGTTCGGCACGGCAGCAGCCGGCCCGATCAGCGCCCCTGCGCGCCCGGCGTCGGGCCCGAAGTCCCGCCGGCAGGCTCGCAAGCAGGCTCGCAAGCACGCCAAGCAGACCAAGCGCGCCACGCGCCGGGTCGCGCCGAGCCGCCGGCAGGCTCGCAGGCAGGCCAAGCAGGCCAAGCGCGACCGGTACCCGACCGGGCGGGTCGGAGCGGCCGGCATCGACGTCGGCGCAATGCCGACACGGGCCGCCGGCACTCGCCGCAGGCTGCCCGGATATCTCAAGCGGCTCCTGTTCGTTGCCGGCGGCGTGGTGGTCGCGGCGGCCAGCGTGGCGGGCTTCTGGTACTCCGCCGACGCATTCGACGAGCGCGCTCCGGTGCTGGTGGCGGCCCGCGACATCGCCGCCGGCGACACCCTCAGCGTGTCGGATCTCACCTCGGCCTCCCTGGTGCTCGGAACCGCCGTGCCCCATGAGCCCTGGACCGACGACGCGCCGCTCTCCTACGAAGGGATGGTGGCGACCCAGCCCATCCCCGCGGGCGGCCTGGTGCGATTCGAGATGGTCCGCGCCGCCGGCAGCGGCGCCGAGGGCTCCGAGCTGGAGGTGGTGGTGCCGCTCGACCTGAGCCTCGCGGCCCAGGAGGTCGCCGACGGCGACATGGTGCTGCTGGTGGACCCCGGCCAGGAGCCGGCTGAAGCAGACGACGGCAGGCCCCGTCAGGTGGCCCTCGCCTCCACGCTCGCCAACTTCGACGGCGGGAGCATGAGACTGTACGTGCCGCCGGAGGAGTGGGCGCAGTGGGAGGCGCTGCTGGAGGAGGCGGGCGGCGCGCTGATGGTGGTGCCGCTGGGCGACGGCGGCGATGCCGTCGAGCTGGCGGCGCGCCTCGACGCCGTGTGGCGGGCCCAGTGGGCCGACGCCGTCGACGAGATCGCCGCCGCTGAGGCAGAGGAGAGAGAGGCGTTTCAGGGCGGGCCCGGCGAACTGGAGGTGATCGTGTCGTTCGACACGAGTCTGGCGCCCAGCGGCCTGTCCGACGGCGACATGGTGCTGGTGGTCGACCCCGGTGCCGAGCCGCTGGGCAACGACCCGGGCCGCCCGCGCACAGTCATCGGCAGCCTCGAGCTGGAGAACTGGGTCGAGGGCCGGATGCGGATGTTCGTCCCGCCCGAGGAATGGCTGTACTGGCGGGCGCTGCCCGACCGGCTCGGCGCGGATCCCATGGTGCTCGGCGTGCCCGCGGGCACCGATGTCGAGGATGTCTCGACCCGGCTCAACGCGCAGTGGCACGACGCCTGGCGGGCGTCGGTGGCCGGATCGGCGACCGGGGGCTGAGATGCTGGTGCTGATCGCCGCGCCAAGCGCACGTCTCGACGCGGGATCGGTCGGCCTTGCGCTGGCCCGCAAGTGGGCCGACACGGACGCCCCCGTGCTGTTCGTCGATGCCGACACCGCCGGCACGCGGCTGGCGCAGCGGTTCGGCGACATCGCGTTCGCCGACTTCTCCCCGGCAGACCGGGGGCTGCCGTCGCTGATCGCAGCGCGTGACTCGCTGACGCTGCGGCTGCTGGCCGACCACTGCTACAGCCTCGACACGGCCGCGGGGTCGTTGTGGGCGCTGTTCGCGCCGTCTCACCCCGACGGCGGCGTCCTCGCCGCGCAGTGGCTCGCCGAGCGCACCGGCGACTTGGCCGCGGTTGACCGCGAGCGCAGCATCGTGCTGTCGTCGTGGCTGTCTCATGGGGCGGCGAGGCTGACCCCGCTGGTGCCGTCGAACGCCGTGCTGGTGGTGCTGGCACCGGTCGCCGCGCTGCGCGACGCACATGCGCTGGGAGCGTTGCTGGCAGAGTTCGGCCTGACGCCTCCGCGCTGCCCGCACCGGGCGCTCATCGTGGAGGGCCACACGGGCCTGACCGACGAGGTGCTCGCCGCCGAGACCGGCCTGCATGTCGCGGGGCGGCTCCAGGTCGTCGACGACGAGACGGTGTTGCGCCTGCGGGGCGGCCGTCGTGAGCGGGCGTTCCTGAGAGGCATCGACGACATGGCGGCCCGCCTGCTGTCGTACTCGCGCCAGGTCGCCGCCGCGCAGCAGGCGGTCCCCGCCGCCCGCCCCCCTCAGCAGCCGCTGGTGAGGGCTGGGATCACCGAGAGGAGCCGCGGTGACGCTGCGTGAGGAGATCTGGACCGTGGTGCAGCCCCAAGTGCAGGACTACCGGCTCGCCAACCCCGACCGTGCCGCCGAGGCAGTCGAGCAGGCATGCCACGACATCGCGTCGGCATCGATCCGCCGCCTCGAGGCCCAAGCGCTCGACGACACCGGCACGGCGCTGTCCGAGGGCGACCTGGAGTGGATATGGGCACAGTTCGCAGCGCTGCTGGGCGCGGGTCCCATGGAGCGGTTCCTGCGCCGGCCCGATGTCGAGAACATCTACGTCTTCGGCCCCGATTTCGCGGTGCTCGGCCTGTCGGGCGGTCGCCAGGAGCACATACGCGAGCCGGTCTTCTCCGGCGAGGACGAGATGATCCGCTACATCGCCCATCTGGCCACCACGCACGGCCAGACCGGTCGGCGTTTCGACCAGTCGGCGCCGCTGCTGGACCTGCGCCTGCGCACCGGCGAGCGCGTGTTCGCCGCGATGGCGGTGTGCGGCACGCCGTTCCTGACGGTGCGCTGCCACCGGCACCGCGCCATCCGCCTGGAGGACCTGGTGGCGGGCGGGTCCCTCTCCGAGCAGGCGGCGGACTTCCTGCGGGCCGCGGTGCGCCCGCCGGCACCGTCCAACCTGCTCGTGTGCGGCGCCTTGGGCGCGGGCAAGACCACGCTGCTGCGCACGCTGCTGGCCGAGATCGGCCCCAGCGAGATCGTGTGCACCCTGGAGCAGACCTTCGAGCTGTTCTTGGACCAGTCCCACCCGCTGACCTTCGCCGTGGAGACCCGCGAGGCCAACAGCGACGGTTCGGGCGAGATCACCATGGACGATCTGGCCCGGCGGTCACTGCGCTCGGGCGCCGACCGGGTGATCGTGGGCGAGCTGCGCGGTGCCGAAGCCGCCACGTTCCTGTCCGCGTGCGGTACCGGCTCGGACGGGTCGATGGCCACCATCCACGCTTCGTCGCCCAGACAGGCGCTCGCGAGGCTGGTGCGCTACTGCCTGGGCGCGGTCGGCGCCCCGGTCCAGTCGGCGCTGATCCAGGAGGCCGCCGAGGTCATCCACCTGGTGGTGCACCTGCGGGGCGACCCCCGCACCGGCTTCCGGGGCGTGAGCTCGATCTCCGAGGTGCTCGGATCCCACGGCGACCGCTTCGAGATGGGAGAGATCTTCGGCCGCCGCAGCCGCGGCGGGCCGCTCGAGCTGATCGGCCGGCCCCGCAACCCCGAGGTCGTCGAGCGGGTGGCCGAAGGCGGCCTCGACGTATCGGGCTGGCTCGCAGCAGACTCGCACGCGGGCGGCTGAGATGGCCCGGGCCATCGCCTTCGGCGTCCTCGCCACGGCCGGTCTGTGCCTGGTGCTGTTCTCGGGGCCGCTGAGCCGTCTCCGGCGCCGCGGCCGTGGCCGTGCCTCCGGCGCAGCCGTCCCGCCGGCCGAGCGCAGGCGCCAGCAGGCCGGCGGGACGGCCCGCACCGGCGCACCGGCCGCACCTGCCGCAGCGGCTGCCGGTGGCGGGCTGAGGCGGATCAGCCCGCTCATGGCAGTGCAGATCGTGGCAGCGGCTGCCGGCGGGCTCGCAGGTTGGGCGGCCACGGGCCTGCTGGGCATGATGATGCTGCTGGGGGGTCTGGGCGCGCTGCTGCCGCCGTTCATGGCTGCGCCCGCCCGGCGGCGGCGGCAGACCCGCCTGGCGCTGGCGTGGTCGACGTGGAGCCGCCAGCTCGCTGAGCTGGCCCGCGCCGGCTCGGGACTGGTCGAGGCGCTGCGCGGCAGCGTCGAGCACGCGCCCGCCGAGATAGCGGCCGTCGTGGCGAGGTGCGCAGCCACCGCCGAGCTGCATGGCCTCGAGGCCGCGCTGGACGAGCTGTCCGAAGCAGGAGCCGTGTGGGAGCCCGAGGTGGCTGCCGGCCTGCGCATGGCGGCGACCTCGGGCGGCTCGGTGGCCGACCCGCTGCTCGACCTGTGCAGCCGCATCGAGGACGTCGTCGACCTGCATCGCTCCAGGACCGAGGCCGTGGTGCAGCTGTGGACCCAGACGATCGCGCTGCTGTGCCTGGAGGGCGGCGTGGTGGCGCTCATGTACCGCAACAATCCCGCCTACTTCGACCCCTACGAGTCCGGCACGGGCCAGCTCGTGTTCGTTGCCATCGCGGCGCTGCTGCTGCTGTCCACGTCGTTCCTCGTATACCACTCGGTGGTACGCGACGAGCACTCGGTGCTGGTGCCGCCGCGCCGGCGCAACCGGGCCAGGGATCCGCTGTGAACCCGCTGGTGCTCGCTGCCGGCGCGGCGTTCTTCGTCGGGGTCGTGCTCGTCGCCGTCGGCATCGTCGGGCCGCCGGCGAGAGGCCGTGCAGCGCAGACGCCCGGCGAGACACTGCGAGATCTGCTGCCCACGGTCTCCCAGGGAGACGAGCAGAGCCTTCGTCTGGCGGGCTTCACGCCCGAGTCTTACGCGCTGCAGCGCTTCGGGGGTCTCGTGGGCGGGTCGGCCGTCGGCGGGCTGATCAGCGTGGTGTGGGGCCGCGGCCTGTGGGGCACCGTGCTGGTGCTGGCCGCGGCGGGCGCGGCGGGATGGCTGCTGCCGATGCTGGGCGTGCGCGACACCGCCCGCAAGGCCCGCCTCGAGCTCGATCAGGTGATCCGGGTGTGGATCGCGCTGGTGGCCCAGCAGGTGGCGGCGGGCGTCGATCCGCCGGTGGCCATGCTCGCCGCGTCCCGCGCGGGCCGGCGCACGAGCTGGGATCTGCTGCACCGGTACCTGCTGGCGGCTCAGCAGGAGCGCCGACCTGTCTGGGAGGGACTCGTCGACATCGTCGATCGCTACGGCATCCGCTCGCTGGCGCCGGTGACCTCTGCGCTGGGCCTTGCCGCCGAGCGCGGCACCCGCCTGGCCGAGGCCGTGCTGGCTGCTGCAGACTCGCTGTGGCGCGAGTCCACCTCTCGCGAGCGCGAGAAAGCCGGCCGCCGCGCCCAGATCATCGTGCTGCCTGCCACCGGGGTCGCCCTCGCGCTGGCCGGCATCCTGACCTACCCGCCGTTCACGGCGCTCACCGGCGGCGTCACGAGCCTGCCCTGACATGCGCACCGTGGCCGGCACCAGCGCCCCGGCGGCGGATCCCCGGCCCGGGCCTGGCGGGCCGCGTGCCGGCGCGCCCCGGCCCGGCGACGACCGCGGCCTGGTCACGCTGGAATGGCTGCTGATCGTGGGCGCGGCTGCCGGTCTGGCGGCGGCGTCGGCACTGCTCGTGCAGCGGGTGGTGGACACTGCCGCCGATGCGCCGGGCGACCCGCTGGTGCGCGTGCTTGACGCCGACATCGCGGCAGCGTTCATCGCCGGCGAAGCCAATGCCGCGGTGCTGGCCTCCTCCTACGGCAGCACCGAGGACAGCGAGTACCGGCGGCGCTGCCAGCGCGGGCTCGCGTCCGACTTCGCCGATGTCGTGACGGGAGCCGCCTGGACCACGCCCGTGACGGCGCCGCCGAACCAGCCGGGGGAGCCTGGCGATCCGGGCCTGGCCACGCTCGCCACGCCGGCGCGGTGCACGGTCGTCCCGCGGCCGGGTCTGGGCGGCTGACCCGATGGCCGCCGCGACCCGGAGGATCTCAGCAGAGCGGCAGCTCGGCCGGCACGGCGCCGCTGCGCTCATCTCGCGCCGGGGGCGCCAGGATCGCCGGGCCCTGTGCGATCGCATGCACCCGGTCCCACCGGTTCGGCCACAGGGCCGCCAGCGGGCCGAACACCTCGCCCGACACCACCACGCGCACCCAGCCGGTCTCGCCGCCTTGGGGCCGCCGCCGACCCTGCGGCGCGCCGGCGTCGGTGAGCTGGTCCGAGCACCAGTCGCTGTGGACTTCGGCGGCGTCCGGCGTCCACCAGCGCCAGCCGCTGCCGGCGGCGGCGGCGGCGGCCACGGCTTCCTCGGCCGCCGACGCCATGGCAAGCACGTCGGGGTGCGGTTCCGGGTCGGTGTAGGGGATGGCGAGATTGGCCGGGTCCTCGGTCGGCACGTGCCTGAAGTCGGCGTCCGCCGCGGCGCGCCATGCCGAGCGCAGCCCCGCCGAGGCGGCCAGCTCGGCCTCAGCCTGGGCGTTGGTCACGATGAACGCGTGGACGAGCATCAGCAGGATCGCCGTGATCAGCGCCGGCCACACCACCAGCAGCGCCAGCGTCTCGCCGCGCTCGTCGCGGCGCCGTAGGGGCGCAGGGTCGAGGCAGCGGGCAGGACACGACATGACGGCGGGGCATATGAGGATATGCACACGGGGCGCAGCGCTGATCCTGACGGCCGCGGCGCTGATCCTGGCAGCCGTGGCGTGCTCGGCTGGCGACGACCCCCGCAGGCCCGCCGCGGGCCCGGCCCGCACGACCGCACCCGGCCCGGCCGTTCCGAGCGGGCTCTCCGGCTCGGGCGACGCGGCCGAGCCGGACGGCTCAGGCGCCGGAGCGCGGACGCCGGGCACCATGGTGCCGGTTGCCGCTCCCCACAGGGCGAGACTGCCGTGGGGCTACTTCGTGCTGGCCGACCGCATCGCCGCCAAGCTCGCCGCAGGCGATGCCCTCAACTTCGTCATGTCGCTCACGGCTGTCGGCGATGCCGACCACGCGGCATCGCTCGGGCACGGGTGGCGCGGGGCCGCCGCCGAGGCCGCCGAGGCGCACGGTATCGGCATCGACGCCCAGGTGATCGGCCCCCACAGCGCCGACGCCGTCGCGCAGGCCCTCGCCATCACCTCGCTCGTCGCCTCCGGCGACATCGACTGCCTGGCCGTCGAGGCCGCCAACCCGCGCCTGCTCGACCGCGCGATCGGGGTGGCCGTCGACGCGGGCATCCCCGTGTTCGCAGTGGCCGGCGACAGCCCAGGCTCCCAGCGCTTCGCCTTCTTCGGCATCGACGCGTATGCCGCGGGCCGCTCGACGGGACGCCTCGCCGGCGAGTGGGCCGCCGAGGGCGGGATCCTGGTGCGCCGCGCCGCCGTGCTCACCGGCAACGCCCGCAGCCAGCGCAGCTTCGACCTGATGCGCGGCTTTGTCGACGGGCTGGCGGGCATCCACCCGGGCGCAGAGTTCGTCAACGGCCCCGCCGACGTCGCGTCGTTCGGCTTCGAGCCGCCGCAGGTGCGCGCCGCCACCGAGGCGTGGGTGCTCGACAACCTCGACGTGGACATGGTGTTCCATACCGACGGGGGAGTCGAGGCGCTGGCCCAGGTGATGGCCGAGCAGTCCCTGTACGGCGACATGTACGCGGTGGGCTTCCACATGAGCCCCCCGATGGCGGGCGCCATCCGCGACCTGCTGGTGGCGATCTCGATGGCCGAGCGCTCCGCCGAGCAGGCCCGCCGGGCCGGCGCCGCCTGCAGCGAGTTCCTGCTGGCCGGCGTGCTGGAGACGGGCCGTCCAGCCGTGACGCCGCTGCCGGTGACCCGCGACGGCGTCGACGCGATCGACTGGTCGCTGCCGGAGAACCGGTAGCGCTGCGGGGCTCGGAGGATCGGCCGGTGCGGCGCGACGAGCGGGGAGGGGCGGTCAGCCTGTGGGTGCTGCTGATGGTGCCGGTGTCGGCCTTCGCGGCGGTGGTGGCCATGGCCGGCCCCCAGCGCCTCGCCGCGGAGTCCAGCGTGCAGGACGCGGCCGGCGACCTCGCCGCGCTTGCGGTGGCCTGGCGCGACGGCCAGGGCACTGCCGGCGGCCCGCTGCTGGCATTCTTCGGCGACTGCGAGATGCTCACCGATGAGCTGCGCAGCGAACGCAACGCGCTCGGCGACGCCATCAGGGCGCTGCCCGACGAAGCAGCCCCGGGCGAGGAGGAGTTCGACCGTCTGGCCGGCGGCGTCCGCGCGGCACTGGGCCGCCTGAATCTCGCCCCGCCCGCCGCCCTCGACTCCCAGCGCGAGTTGGCGTACCAGTTCGGCCGGCTCTACGGCGCCGAAGGGCATGTTGCGAGCTGGGAGGCTGCGTGCCGTGCCGTGACCGATGCGCTGGTGCGTGATCTCGGGAATCTCGGGATCGACCTCGACTCGCTGAGCGGCTTCTACAGCGACTCGCTCACCGGGTCGGGCGATTGGCCTTCGCAGGGCTGCTTCAGCGCCGACGGCGTGCTGCTCGCCGGCCACACGGCGCGCGCCTCCTGCACGGCCGCAGGAGGGGAGTGGCTGGCACGGCCGTGCCGGACTGCGGCCGATGTCGCCGTGCGCGACGCCGTGCATGTGGCGCTGGCGGCAGACTGGCGCTACGCCGGATGGGCCGCGACGCAGGTGTGGCCCGACGGCATCTCCATGGGCGCGGAGGCGGTGGGCCGGCTCGCGCAGCGCGTCGAGACGCCGCCGGAGGGATCGCCCGCCAGCCCGCCTGCTGCTTCGTGCGGGCATCGCCTGGTGGTGCTCGACGAGGTGGGCCGACCGGTGTGGGCGCGCAGCGATCCGCCGCCTCCCCGACCCACCGCACGCGAGCTGTCCCAGAGCGTGCGGCGCACGCCGTTCTCCGGGTGACGGGGAGCCGTCCGTGGAATCCGCTGTTGACGCTGCCGCCTCGAGACGCCGGGACGGGGCGGGAGACGGGCTCGGCGACGAGGCCGGCGACGAGGCCGGCTCAGTGTCGCTCGAGCTGGTGCTGCTGGTGCCGGTGCTGTTGCTGCTGACGCTGTTCGTGCTGTGGGCGGGCCGCAGCGGACGGGTCGCGCTCACTGCCGACCTGGCCGCCTCCGAGGCCGCCACCGCTGCTGCGCTGTGCTGCGAGGAAGGAGAGGCGGGCGCTCTCGACCGCGAGGCCGTGGTGCGCGACGTGCTCGAGTCGCGCCCCGGTCTCGAGCACCTGTGCATCGGCGGCGTGCGACCGGCTGCGGCCCCCGGCGGCGAGGGGCAGTTCGTGCACGAGCAGTGGCTCGAGTTCGAGCCCGGCCGGCGCACTGCGGGCGTCGGGGTGCTCGACGTGCGCTTCGAGTGCGAGACCGACGGCGCGGTGGCGCCGATGCGGGGGCTGCTGTCCACGGTGGCCGTCCAGGGCCAGGCCGCCGAGGTGGTGCTGCGCAACCTCCGGCCGCCCGGCATCGGATTCGAGGCAAGCAGGTTCCGTGCCGCCGAGCGCTCTTCGGGGCGGTCCGCCCGGCTTGTGCTCACCGTGGCGTCCGATCTGGCGGTCAGCCGCGATGTCGAGGTGCGCTATTTCATCGACGAGGCTGCCGGCACAGCAACCGCCGGCGACGACTACAGCACCGAGATCGGGGGCTACGACCCCGTCTCCCAAGAGGGATCGGTGACCATTCGCCGCGGCCGGCGCAAGGCGGCGATCGGCATCGATCTGATCCACGACGGCGTGCACGAGGGCACCGAGACGCTCGTGGTGTACCTGGTCGCTCTTGTCGATCCCGAGACGGGCGACGGGTTCCCGCCCGACGATCCCGACAGCCCCGTCGTCGGCGACCTGCTCCAGGCCACTGGCGAGATCGTCGACGACGATCCCGAGCCGTTCTTGTTCGTCTCCGCTGTCGGCGGGCTGTGCCAGACCGTCGAGGGCGGCTCGGCGACGTTCTCGGTGCGCTTGAGAGACCGGGGTGACGCCCGCGGTGCCCCCAGCGCCGCACCGGTCAGGGTGAACGTCAGCACTGGCGACGGCCGGCAGCCGGACGCGAGCCGCAACGCCAGCGCCGGGTCCGACTACGCGTCGCTGCATGAGTCGCTGACCTTCGAGCCCGGCGAGCACTCCAAGTCGGTGACGGTGCAAACCCGCGACGACGAGTCGAACCCGGTGGGCGAGCAGAGCGAGCAGTTCGTGGTGAGGCTGTGGGGGGCTCGTGGTGCGAGGCTGGGTCACAGTCCGGCGGAGGCGTCGTGCGAGATCATCGACGACGAGCCGGTGGTGACGGTCCGGCCGGCGCAGGCCGCCGAGGGCAGCCCGATCTCGTTCGCGGTGCATCTCGATCCGCCGCCGACCTCTGACATCGAGCTGGGCTACCGGCTCCACGACTACCTGCTGGCAGCCCACCGGGCGCAGCGGGCTGCAACGGCCGCGTGCGCCGGCGGTGACGACTACCTGCCGCTCAGCGGCGTGCTGCTCATCCCGGCGGGCAGCCGGTCGGCGATGCTGCCGCCGGTCGGCACCTGCGCCGACTCGCAGGCCGAGCCCGACGAGCAGTTCTGGCTGAGCGTCAGCCGCCGCAGCGGCGAGGTGTACCTGCCGCCCGGCGCCGGCGCAGCCGGCACCATCATCGACGACGACGTCCGCGAGGTCGACGAGGCGGTCGAGGACGTGCCGGGCGACACCTCCGGCGGCAGTCTGGACGATGCGACGGACGCCATCGACGACGACGTTGATGACGGCACCATCATCGACGACGACGTCCGCGAGGTCGACGAGGCGGTCGAGGACGTGGCGGACGACGCCTCCGGCGGCGGTCCGGACGATGCGGCGGACGCCGTCGACCGGCCGGCCGCCGGCGTGCCCATCGTGTCGATCGCAGATGCCCGGGTCTCCGAGGACGGCCGCAGCATCGAGTTCACGCTCGAGCTGCACGAGCCCGGCGCCTTCGACGGCCGGCTTCGCTACACGACGGCACCGATGACGGCCGCCTGGGCACCGGTCGGCGTGGCGCCGGCGACGGCAGGCGAGGACTTCGTCGCCGCCTCCGGCACGCTCGACATCGCCGCCGGCGAGGTGACAGCGACCGTGACCGTGGCCGTCAGCGACGACGGCCGCGACGAGGCCGATGAGGGGTTCCTGCTGGTGCTCAGCAGCCCGATCCGGCTCGTCCTCGACGACGCCGCTGCGGTGGGCGTCATCGTCGACGACGATTGAGCCCGCACAAGCCGGGTGTATGTGCGTATTCGCACAGACACCACCGCGGCACCGCGAGGATCATGGCCTGGAATGGCCGGCTCAGCGGGCGCAAACGCTTTCATTGCATGTAGAGAACCAGATATATTCGTCAGTCATATCTCATATCTGCACTGTCCGACGGTGCCTCGTTTGATCCCGACAGTGTGACTGGGGGCTGGCAATGACAACTTCCGACCGCGGCGCACGGCGCCTTGACATCGCTGCGGCGGCGGCAATGACGGCCGTTCGCGGTGCTCGGCGCGGTCTCCTTCGACCGTTCGGGGGGGGGGGGGGGGTCATGGACGCGCCACCCGCGCTCTGGCGCACCCCGGCTGTGAAGCGTCTCGGGGCCGCCGGCGTCGCGTTGGCGCTGGCGGCGGCGCTGCTGGCCCTGCCGGCGCCGCTGGGTTCCGCCCCCGCCGCCGCCCAGAGCACCCCGCCGACGGCGCCGGCCGGCTGCGGCAGCCCATCTACGGGGGTCACGCAGAGCGCGTTCTCGAAAGTGACGACGACTACCACCTCGATCAGCTACGTGACCGACCTGTCCCTCTTTGGCGAAAGCGAGCGGAACCGGTTCGAGATGTGCCGGACCAAGAGCGACGGCACCGGAGAGAACGTCGCACTTGGTTCCTCCAAGGCAATTCATACCGATTTCCCATCCGGCACGCTCCGCAGGTTCGGCGCCCAGAGCAGTGGCCCACTGCTGCAGTCGGGAACCGACTACTGGATCAGGATCGGCGGCTATTCCACCGCAACCGCCTACGTGTGGCACTACGCGGGCACCAGGCCGTACCCGCCGACGGCGCCGGCCGGCTGCGGGACAGACAATCGAGCGAACGATTTGGGCCGCGGCCTTGCGTCTGTGACACCGACGGCAGATTCGGTCGTATTCAAGAACAATAACCCCCAGACATCGAATTGGCCGGTGTTTAGCACTCCCTACTCACATGTCGAGGTTTGGGGGTGCAAGCAAGGCAGCGACTCGACCTACGCCGCGACGAAAGCGATAGCGGCGGGGAGCTTCAGCGGCGATGCTGGCGCAACGAACACGGTGACGGGGTTGTCGGCCGACACCGACCACTGGTTCCAGGCCAGGGGGTACGGCCACGTGACGAGCTGGTACTACGTGCGCACGCTGCCGGCGGCGACGGCGGCGCCGCAGTTCTCGGCGGGCCCCGAGACGGGCTTCAGAGTTGCGGAGAACAGTGCCGCCGGGACGTCGGTGGGCACGCTGGCGGTGGTGCAGTCCGACAGCGACACGCTCACCTACTCGCTGGCGGGCGCCGACGCGTCCAGCTTCGCGATCGACAGCTCGGGCAACATCACGGTGGCCTCTGGCGCCACCCTCGACTACGAGACGAAGTCGTCGTACGAGTTCACCGCGCAGGTGACCGACGGCAAGGACGCGTCGGACCAGCCCGAGGCCTCCCCGGCGACCGACGACACGATCACCGTGCATGTCGACCTGATCGATATCGCCCTCGAGGCGCCGCCGACGGGGCTGACGGTGACGCCCACCTCGCCGGTGAGCCTCAACGTGTCGTGGACGGCGCCGGCCGGCGCCACGATCACCGACTACGACGTGCGCTACTACCAGGGCACCGCCGACCCGACCGCCGAGGCCGACTGGATCACCGAAGGCGAGACCGGCGCGGCGCCCGACCCGGGCGCCGCCACGTCGGTTGTCATCCGCGGCCTCACGGCGAACACGAGCTACCGGGTGGCTGTGCGGGCCTCCGACGGCACCAACGTGTCGGTGTGGACAGCGTCGGTGCAGGCCGCCACGCAGATGGCGGTGGCGGGTGCGGCGTCGCTGGTGTCCAACATCGGCCAGCAAAAATCGGACACGGTGCATGTCAACCTGGCCAATTTGGAGGCGGCGCAGAGCTTCAACACCGGCACCCACGCCGATGGCTACACGCTGAGCACCATCGAGGTACACACCGCCGACACCGTCGCCGGGATGGCGGTGAAGCTGGTCGAGGGCACCGATGTGAACTCGTCGTCGGCGAGGGTGGTGACCCTGGTGGGCCCGGCCAGCTTCGGCTCGGGCGCGGGCACCGAGACGTTCACCGCGCCGGAGGGCACGTTCCTGAACGCGAACGACAGCTATTGGGTGGTGGTGGAGGGCACCAGCGGCAACCTCAGCACCACCGGCACTCTCGGCTCGATGTCGACGCCCATCACCGCCGAGGACGCGGGCTCGACCACGCGCTGGACGGTGGGGAACTCGCGGCGGGCGCGCACAAAGGGGACGGGGAACTTCGCCATACCGACGTCGACGGAGCATCCGCTGGCCATCCGCGTCAACGGCGTGGTGCGCGACGTGACCTCGCCGAAGCTGGTGTCGGCGGGGGTGAACGGCACGGCCTACACGCTGGTGTTCAGCGAGGATCTGGCGGCCGGCGTCGACTACAACGCGCTTGCCGCCGCGGGGGCGTTCACCGCCAAAGCCGACGGCGCCGCTTTGACCGGCGCCTTCACGAGCCAGACGCTTGCGAGCGCCGGCAAGGTGCTGTCGCTGACCGGGCCCGAGGTGCAGCCGGGCCAGAAGGTGACGATCGCCTACACCAAGCCGACGAGCGGGGCAAGCCTGGCGGTGGCATTGCGGGATGCGGCGGGGAACCGTGTGGAGAGCTTCGGTGGCGGGCGGCGATCCGCGGCGGTGTCGAACAAGCTCCAAGCCCAAGACGGGACGTCCTCGCTCAATGTTTTCAAGCGCGGTCAGGGGTTCACGACCGGGTCGAAAACGGGCGGCTACCCGCTGCGCGGCGTTGATCTCGTGTTCGGCCTAAGCAGTTCCACGGGGTCGAGTGGGTTGAGCGTGAAACTGGCCACCGGTCTCCCCAGTGCCACCAACGAGGTTGCGACCTTGACCAGTCCGAATCGGCTGTTCCCCGGGTCCAATACGTTCACCGCGCCCGCGGGCACAATATTGTCGGCCGACACGACCTACTACGTGGTGGTGGAGTCCTCCTTCTCGGTCAGCTTGGCCCACACCAACTCCGATCACGAGGACTCAGGTGCCGCGGCCGGGTGGAGCATCGACAACATCCACTACGGCAATCTCAAGGGCCTAAACACCAATTGGAGCCAGAGTAATCAGGCCCTGAAGGTCCAGGTGATCGTGTCTGATGACGTGGCCGTGAACAATGTGACGCCGCCGGTGGCGAACGCAGTGTCGCTGGTGTCCAACATCGACCAGGGCAAGTCGGACACGGTGCACGTCAACCTGGCCAGCTTGGAGGCGGCGCAGAGCTTCAACACCGGCAAGCACTCAGACGGCTACATGCTGAGCACGATCGAGGTGCACACCGCCGACACCGTCGCCGGGATGGCGGTGAAGCTGTTCGAGGGGGGAGACGTGAATTCGCCCCCGGCCGACGTCGTGACCCTGGTGGGCCCGGCCGGCTTCGGCTCCGGCGCGGGGTCTGAGACGTTCACTGCGCCGCCGGGCACCACGCTGAACCCCGATAGCCAATACTGGGTGGTCGTCGAGGGCGCCAGCGGCAACCTGAGCACGATCGGCTCCAGCGACACGCCCTCCGGCACAGACGACCCGGGCTCGACCGAGCGCTGGTCGGTGTGGAACGAGCGATGGGAGCGGAGTGGGACGGGGAACTTCGCCAAACCGACCGCGGGGACGCCCGCCAAGACGCACCCCCTCGCCATCCGCATCAAAGGCGTGGTGCGCGACGTCACCGGTCCGAAGCCCCAGAGCCTGAAAGACGTGACGAACCGTACCGTCCGAATCGAATTCGACGAGGTGATCGTCAAGGATGGCGACTCCGCCGCGGGCTACACCATGGCCCTGAACGGCGAGTCGGTCACCCTGGCGTCAGCGGAAGTTCAGTCAGACTCTCAGCGGCTCGTGCTCACGCTGGAGTCGGCGCTGGTGAGGTCCGGCGACTGGATCAGCGTGAGCTACACCAAGCCGACCGACCAGGCGGCGCTGCCGTCGGCGCTGAGAGACGGCTCCGGCAACCTAGCGGACAGCTTCGCCATCGGCGGCCTGAAGGGCACCGCCACGACCGCGGTGTCCAATACCGGGAAGACCATCAGCACTGGCGTGACGTTGGGTGGTAGCCGCCGGGCGCAGTCATTCACCACCGGGTCCCTTGACTCCGGTTACACACTCGGCTCGGTGAAGATCCGATTTAGCGCTGCACCGGCGGGGCTCAGCGTCAAGCTGGCCAAAGGCACTCTCGCAGGCCAGAGTAGCGATCCTGCGACTGTGGTCACGTTCGACAATCCGGCATCGCTGACCGCAGGGATACTCACGTTCACGCCCACCGCCGCCGCCGTGTTGGATGCCAATACCACTTACCACGTGATCATCGCAGCCACTGAGGGTGGGGTAAATAGCAGCGACACAGGAATTGACGATGGCGGGCTGAATTTCTGGGGCGTGGGTAGTCAGGGATGTCGCGAGCTAGCCGTCTGGACTTGCCACGCAAACTCCCGATTTGGCATCGGCGTGGAAGGGATCGAGCTTGACCGCATGCCGCCCAGGCCCGCGTCGATGGCGGTGTCGGGGACCGCGGTGACGGTGGACTTCGACGACGATCTCGTGGGTGACATCTCGTCGCTGACCGGCAGTTTTGCGGTGACGGTGGACGGAACGGCGGCCAGCGTGTCGGCGGCCAGCGTGGTCAACGACGGCGCGAGCAAGCGGCGGCGCTTCAGCCTGACCCTGTCGGAAGCGGCGACGGCCGGCCAGCTCGTGAGCGTCAACTACACCAAGCCCACGACGTCGCTGCCTCTCAGCTCGGGGCCGCGCGACGGCTCGGACAACCCCGTGGACAGCTTCGCTCTCGCGCTGCTGGTCGGCGCCGAAGTGCTGGTCTCCAACGAGGGTCAGCACAACAGTTTCACAGCGAACGCCAATCTCAGTGAACAGGAGCTCGGGCAGTGCTTCACGACGGGGAACAACCCCGGCGGCTACGAGCTCGGCTCGGTGACTTTGGATTTCGACGGGCTGCCCACAGGGGCACGAGCATGGCTGCGGACGCCGAACATCACCACGGCCGGCGGCGAGATTGCCTTGGTGAGCTCAGCGAATCTCACTGTGCGGACCGGTGTGCTCTTCACTGCGCCCCCCGACACGGTGCTGACCGCCGGCATTACGTATTGCTTGCGGGTGTCCGGCGACAGCGGAATCGCGCACGTCAAGGATGGTTCCGATGAGGATGGTGGCGGAAAGCCCGGCTGGTCGGTGGGGGACAACCGGCATGTGAAGGCCGCCAATGCCGATTGGGTCACGCCCGCTCCTCCGAACGACAACCCGTTCGGGATCCGCGTCACGGGCCTGGAGCGGGACGCGACGCCGCCCAGGCCTGCATCGATCGCAGTGTCGGGGACCGCGGTGACGGTGGACTTCGACGACGATCTCCTGGGTGACATCTCGTCGCTGACCGGCAGTTTTGCGGTGACGGTGGACGGAACGGCGGCCAGCGTGCCGGCGGCCAGCGTGGTCGACGACGGCGCGAGCAATCGGCGCCGCTTCAGCCTGACCCTGTCGGAAGCGGTGACGGCCGGCCAGCTCGTGGTCGTCGCCTACACCAAGCCCACGGCGGCGTCGGAGCTGGCCAACGCGCCGCGCGACTCCCACGGCAACCGCGTGGACAGCTTCTCGCTCGGTGTGGTGGCCGGTGCCGCCATGCTGGTGTCCAACATCGGCCAGGCCGTCGACGCCACGACCAAGGTGGACTTGGCCAGCAAGGACGTGGCGCAGAGCTTCAACACCGGCAACAACCCCGACGGCTTCGCGCTGAGCACCGTCGAGATCCGCGCCGCCGGCGCCCTCGAGGGGGCGACGGTGAGGGTGGTCGAGGCGTACTCGGCGGGCGCCGTCCCCGACACCGGCGGGGTGACCTTGGTGAACCCCGTCAGCCCTGAGCCCCAAGGCGGCATTCTCACGTTCACCGCACCCCCCGGCACGGTGCTGAACAACGCCGCCCAGTACTGGGTGGTCGTCGAGGGCACCAGCGGCGAGCTGAGCACGATCACCGGCACTGCCGACGACGCCGGCGCGGAGACGCGCTGGGCGGTGTTCGACCAGCGGGCGGAGCGGGCGGCCTCGGGAGGCACATTCGCGGACGTGGGCTCGGGATCGCACCCCCTGGGCATCCGCGTCAAGGGCGTCAAGCGCGATGTGACCCCGCCGAAGCCGACCTCGCTTGCGGCAACAAGATTCAGCGTCTTCCGGTTCAACCTGCTGCTGGACTTCGACCAGCCGCTTGCTGCCGGCTTTGGCACCGCGACGGATTGGACCGTGACAGTCAACGGCGCCGCGGTCGCGGCCGACGCCCCGACGGCCGCGACCGCGGCCAATCGCCGCCTGAACATCAGGGTGCCCAGCCGCATCGATACAGGCGACTGGGTGACGGTCGCCTATACCAAGCCCACCGCCGCGTCCCGGCTGGCGAACTCGCTGCGCGACCAGTCGGGCAACCAAGCCGACAGCTTCACCCTCGGCCTGCTGTTCGGCGACGAGGCGCAGGTGTCGAATATCGGCAAGGTGAACGCAGCAAACCCCGTGGACATTTCCTCCTTCACCAGAGGCGTGCCGTTCAGCACAGGCCCCAATGCCGACGGCTATGTGCTGAGCTCGGTGGAGTTGGACTTCCTCTCAGCACCGGCGAATCCCGTCGTGAAGCTGGCAAAAGACTCCGACCGCGGAACGACGCTGGTCACCTTCGACAATCCGCCAAGCCTGGGAACGGGGGTTCTCAAGTTCACCGCCCCCACCGCCCAGCGGCTGGATCCCAGCACCACGTACATCGTGATTGTCAGCGGCACCGGCGGGTCGGTGAAGACCGCGGCGGCCAATGACGGGAGCGAGGACCCCGGAGCGAAGCCAGGCTGGAGTGTAGCCGACACCCCCTGCTCACTCGCCGGCACCACGTGGACGTGCGTCGGATCAAGCGCCATCGGCCTGCGAGTGAACGGGGCTGCGCGCGATGTGTCGCCGCCCAAGCCGACATCGGCTACGGCGCTGGGCTCCAGCGTGTGTGTGGTGTTCGATGAACAGCTCGACAAAAATTTCGGCAACGCCGCCGGCTTCACGGTGAAGGTCAACGGCTCACAGGTTGCTCTCCATGCACTCCAGCTCTTTGCGATCCTTGGCGTCGGCGACGACGAGGACAGGCAGGCATGCATCACTCTTGCGACGGCTGTAGTGGCGGGCGATGGGGTGACCGTCGCCTATGCCAAGCCGACGGGCGAACCCAGCAGGCTTCAGGACCTGCGCGGCAACGAGGTGGAGAGCTTTACTTTGGGCAGGCCTGTCGTGGCGGTGTCGAATCTTGGCAAGCCTGAGGGCAGCTTTCAGAATCTCGCCACACAGGACTTCGCTGTGGGGTTCACGACAGGGTCGCGTTCCGACGGCTATGCGTTGGACAGCGTCGACGTCGAGTTCGCAAGTACGGTGGACCCGACGGGGGTGAGCGTCAAGCTGGCCACCGGTCTTCCGAGCGCCACCAACGTTGTTGCGACATTGACCAACCCGGCGACGCTGGTCCGCGGGGTCAATACGTTCGCCGCGCCTGCGGGCACCACGCTGTCGGCCGATACGACGTATTACGTGGTGGTGGAGGCCACGACGGGCCGTGTGGTCACTGCCCTGGACTTTGATGAGGACTCCGCCGACTTGGCCGGTTGGGGCATCCAGAACGGCCGCCACAATAGGAACGCGTCCTCGACCGGCTCATGGTCCACCAGCTCCCACCCCTTCAAGATCCGGGTTCGGACGGCGCCAGAACTGACAGTGGCGAATATCACGAAGCCGAAGGTGACGGGGGTGGCGATCACGTCGGATCCGGGGCCGGCGGGCGTGTACGGGCCGGGCGACTTCATCGACGTGTCGGTGACGTTCGACGCGGCGGTGACGGTGGACACCGCGTCGGGCACGCCGCAGTTGGATATCAAGTTCGACCCGATGTTCGGGGAGCAGGCGGCTGTGTATCACAGCGGCAGCGGCACTAAGACGCTGGTGTTCCGCTACGGACCGGTGGCGAGCCCGAACACCTCGACGGCCGGAGTGGCCGTGCTGGAGGACACGCTGGATCTAGACGGCGGCACGATCAAGCTGGTGGGGTCGGCGACGGTGGACGCGGCGCTGGACCACGACGGGGTGGGCCACGACAGCGGCCATCGCATCGACACGACGGCGCCCACTGCGGAGGGGCGAATCGTGAACGACGGCGGCTCGTGGTACGCGGTGCTGCTGTTCGACGAGGACCTCGATGAGGGCTCGGTGCCGGTGGTCGCCCAGTTCGCATACACAATCGACGGTGCCGCACAGGCAGACATATCGGTGGAGATCAGGAACCGCCGTCAGGTGTGGGTGAAGGTCGTCGCCGGCCCAATCTCCAGCGGGACGGCCAAGCTGACCTACTCCTACGACAGCACCGAAAGCACCCATCGCCCGATCCGCGACCTCGCGGGGAACAACGCGGCGGCCTTCACGGGCAACGACGCCAAGACGCTGACATTGGCGAGGGCGCCGTCGTTCGACGGCGAAGCTTCCCAGACGCTGACGATCCCGGAAAACAACGCCGACGGGGCGTCGGTGGGCGAGCCGGTGGCGGCCACCGACCCCGACGGCGACACGCTGACGTACACGCTGACCGGCGCGGATGCGGGGTCGTTCACGATCAGCAGCACGGGCCAGATCAAGGTGAAGCCGGGGGTGACGCTGAACCACGAGGCGAAGTCCAGCTACGCCTTCACCGCCCAGGTGACCGACAAAGAGGACGTCCTCGGCGACGAGCAGAAAGCCCTGGCCCCGGCGGTGTCCAACCTGGGCCGGCCGCAGTCTTCTAGCGTTTTCTTGGGGGGTCAGGATGTAGCGCAGGGCTTCACCACAGGCCCCAAGGCGACGATGCTGACAGCAGTCCAGATCAGTGTCGTACGAAACTTTCAGAATGGGAACGTGGCGGTGCATTCGGAGCTGCCGCCGACGAACGCGAACCGGGTCGCGTTGGTCGCGAGCGGGGTGAACCACGACCATAATGGGGACCCGGTTTTCACAGCACCCGCAGGCGTGCTCCTCCACGCCGACACCCAGTACTTCGTGGTGGTGTCGGCCGACAATGGATATCTTGATTGGACGCTTTCCGATGCCGAGGATTCTGGCTCGGCGAGCGGTTGGAGCATCCGCAACTTCATACAGTCGTCAAGCTCGGGATGGTCCCCACCGGCAGATTTGAGTGCGGCCGCGCTTGCGCTATCGATGCGGGTGGACGCCACCGAGATATTTGCCGACGACACGGTCGCGGTGACGGTGAATGTGGCCGATCAGAACGAGCCGCCGGAGCCGCCGACGGGGTTGTCGGTCACGGGGCAGTCGTCGAGCACCTTGACGCTGGGCTGGACGGCGCCCGCCGCGGACGCCAGCCGTCCCGCGGTGAACGACTACGACGTGCGCTACTTCAAGGGCAGCGCCGACCCGACCGACGACGACGACTGGATCGAGCCCGACGAGACCGGCGGCCACGACCACCAGGGCGCGGGCACCACCACGACGATCACCGGCCTCGATGCCAATTCCGCCTACCGGGTGCAGGTGCGGGCCGGCAACGGCGAGGGCACCAGCGCGTGGACGTCGTCGGCGGCCGGCATGACCAACAACCAGCCGGTGATCACGCTGTCGGTGCAGCGGACGAATCCGGCGGGTCCCCCGCACAACCAGGTCGCGGAGGGTGCGACGGCCACGTTCGAGGTCACCGCCACCCGGATGGTGTCGGACAACGCCGATGCGGTGAGCTTGCAGCTCGCGGTGCAGAGCGGGTCCACAGGCACCAGCGGCACCCACTACACCATCAGCCCGGCGACGCTGCCCACCATCTCGATCGCCCAGAACGAGGCCAGCGCTTCTGCCAATGTCACCATCACCAATCCTGAGGAGTCGCTGAACGACGGCGACAAGACCGTCGTGCTCGGGCCGGCGGCCGCGGCCGACGCATCGACGCAGGTTTCGAACACTGGGCAGACGCTCGACAGTTCCGGAGCCGTTACTTTCCAGAGCGATTTCAGCCAGCCGTTCACCACAGGCAGCAACGCCGCGGGCTACACGCTCACCGGGGTCAGCTTGAACATTAACTACCTCGGAACGGGGGCAACTCCGACCCACAGCGTGGCCATCTTTGCGGCGGACTCGAGCAACCAGCCGACCGGCACCACCCTGGGCACGCTGACGAATCCGACCTCGCTCGAGAGTGGCTCCAACGAGTACACGGCGCCGGGAGCGGGCATCGATCTGGATGCCGGCACGACCTACGTCGTGGTGTTCACAGGCAGCACCGCGAACCCCACGAACAGCATGCGTTTCGTTCGCGCAACGGCGTCGGACGCCGAGGATTCGGGTGCCGCGCCGGGATGGACGATCGGGGACAGCCGCCGCATCAGGACCTCCGGCGATACCCCATGGAACGCGTCCGGCTTCTCGGTGAGTCTCGCCATCACGGGATCGGCCAAGACGCTGACGGCGGGGTGGGGCGTGACCCCGGTGACGATCACGGTGACGGACGACGACGCGCCGTCGACCGAGATCGACCTGAGCGTGGAGCCCGCCAGCCTGGCGGAATCGGCCGGCAGCACGACGGTGACGGTGACGGCGACCACCAACGCGGCGGCGCTGGCAACGGCCACCACCGTGACGGTGTTGCTGGGCGGGGGCGCGACAAGCGGCACCGACTACACGGCGCCGGCGACGCTGCCGGTGATCACCATCGCGGCGGGGCAGACCTCGGGCACCGCAACCATCGCGATCGATCCCCAACAGGACGTCATCGACGAGGGCGACGGCGAGGACATCGAATTCGGCGGCACCCACTCGGGCGGGCTGACGGTGAACCCGGTGGACCTCACCATCACCGACGACGACGCCGCGCCCACGAAGATCAACCTCAGCTTCACTCCTTCGAGCATCAACGAGGACAACGACGGCGACGACACGGGCACCGACCCCGACGCGGTGACGGTGACGGTGACCGCCGCGCTGGTGGGCACCACCCGCACCGTGGCCACCACCGTGAGCCTCGCCTCGGCGCTGGGCGGCACCGCCACGCCCGGCACCGGCAACGACTACACGCTGGGCGGGTCGCTGCCGACGTCGATCACGATCCCCGCCGGGAGCGCCAGCGCCAGCGCGACCACCACCTTCACCATCACCCCGGTCAACGACGACGAGAGCGAGGGCACCGAGACGATCACCCTGGCCGGCTCGGCCTGCAAGGTCGACCCGGTGAACAGCGTGTGCCCGACCGGCCAGGGGTTCACGGTGAGCGCCGCGTCGCTGGACCTGGTGGACGACGATTTGCCGTTGATCACGTTGAGCACTTCGCGTCCGGGCACGGACCCCGACGACAGCGTGATGGAGGGCTTGTCGGCGACGTTCACTGTCACTGCGACGCGCGGCGATGGCGGGGGGACTGCTGCGTTGAGCGTGCCGCTGGCGGTGGGGACGGTCGCGTCGGGCGGTGCGACCTCGGGCACCGACTACACGGCGCTGTCGAGCCTGCCGACGATCACGATCGCGGCCGGCGCGGATACCGGCACGGCGACGGTGACGGTCGCCACGATCGAGGACCGCCTCGTGGAGGGCGCCGAGACGATCCGGCTCGCCAGCACGGTGTCGGGCTTCCAGGTGGTGCCCGCCGACATCACCATCACCGACGACGACAATAAGTCGACGGGCATCACGCTGTCGGCGAGCCCGAACAGCCTGGCGGAGTCGGCCGGTGACACGTCGGTGCGGGTGACCGCCACGGTCAATGACGGCGCGCCGGACTCGGCGGTGACGGTGGTGCTGGGCGTGTCGGGCACGGCGGCGCGGGACACCGACTACACGGCGACCCCGTCGACGCTGCCGACGATCACCATCGCGGCGGGGCAGACCTCGGGCTTCGCGGACATCACGATCGACCCGACCGATGACAGCCTCGATGAGGGCACCGGGGAGACGTTCAGCATCGTCGACACCGACGGCACCTCCGCGGGCGGGCTGGCGGCGACGGTGACCGGGGCCACGTTCACCATCACCGACAACGACGCCACGCCCACCGCCTTCACCTTGAGCTTCGACCCGACCAGCATCGACGAGGACCACGGCTCGGCGGTCACGGTGACGATCACCGCCACGCTGGTGGGCGACTCGACGCGCACCACCGCCACGGTGGTGAACCTCGACGACGCGCTGGACGGCACCGCCACGCCCGGCACCGGCAACGACTACACGGTGTCGGGCCTGACAGCGACGAAGACCGTCACGATCCCGATAGGCAGCTCCAGCGGCACCACCACCATCACCATCACCCCGATCGACAACAGCGCGACGGAGTCCAATAAGACGATCACCCTCGGCGGCACCGCCAGCGGGCTCTCCATGACGACCGGCGCATCGCTCACCCTGGTCGAGGACGATTTGCCGTTGATCACGTTGAGCACTTCGCGTCCGGGCACGGACCCCGACGACAGCGTGATGGAGGGCGAGTCGGCGACGTTCACTGTCACTGCGACGCGCGGCGCTGGCGGGGGCACTGCTGCGTTGAGCGTGCCGCTGGCGGTGGGGACGGTGGCGTCGGGCGGCGCGACCTCGGGCGTCGACTACACGGCGCTGTCGAGCCTGCCGACGATCACGATCGCGGCCGGCGCGAATACCGGCACGGCGACGGTGAAAGTCGACACGATCGAGGACCGCCTCGTGGAGGGCAACGAGACGATCCGGCTCGCCAGCACGGTGTCGGGCTTCCAGGTGGTGCCCGCCGACATCACCATCACCGACGACGACAATAAGTCGACGGTCATCACGCTGTCGGCGAGCCCGAACAGCCTGGCGGAGTCGGCCGGTAACACGTCGGTGCGGGTGACCGCCACGGTCAATGACGGCGCGCCGGACTCGGCGGTGACGGTGATGCTGGGCGTGTCGGGCACGGCGGTGCGGGACACCGACTACACGGCGACCCCGGCGACGCTGCCGACGATCACCATCGCAGCGGGGCAGACCTCGGGCTTCGCGGACATCACGATCGACCCGACCGATGACAGCCTCGATGAGGGCACCGGGGAGACGTTCAGCATCGTCGACACCGACGGCACCTCCGCGGGCGGGCTGGCGGCGACGGTGACCGAGGCCACGTTCACCATCACCGACAACGACGCCACGCCCACCGCCTTCACCTTGAGCTTCGACCCGACCAGCATCGACGAGGACCACGGCTCGGCGGTCACGGTGACGATCACCGCCACGCTGGTGGGCGACTCGACGCGCACCACCGCCACGGTGGTGAACCTCGACAACACTCTGGGAGGCACCGCCACGCCCGGCACCGGCAACGACTACACGGTGTCGGGCCTGACAGCGACGAAGACCGTCACGATCCCGATAGGCAGCTCCAGCGGCACCACCACCATCACCATCACCCCGATCGACGACAGCGTGTCGGAGCCCGGTGAGACGATCACCCTCGGCGGCACCGCCAGCGGGCTCTCCATGACGACCGGTGCATCGCTCACCCTGGTGGACGACGAGCCGGCCGACGTCACGCTGAGCGCGGCGGTCAAGAACGGCTCGGGCAGCAAGGTGGACGAGGGCGAAGCGGCCACCTTTGTGGTCACCGCGTCACGCGTGCTGGCGGTGAACTCCCAGCAGATGACGGTGACGCTGAATGTGGACGAAGATCAGTCGACGGCGACGCGAGACACCGACTGGAGCGCGCCCGCCGCGCTGGGCGACGGCACGGTGGACATCACGATCCCCGCCGATGCGGCCAGCGCCTCCGCAGAGGTCACCGTCACCACGACCGAGGACCGCTTCATCGAGCAACCCGACGAGACGATCGTGCTGGGCGCCACGGTGGGCAGCCCCTATGCCAACGGCACCAAGGTGATCCCGGCCACGATCACCATCGACGACGACGACGAAGACTCCGACTTCATCACGCTGACCCTCGAGCGGGTCACCGCTGATCCCAGCGGCCATGACGTCAACCTGCCCGAAGGCGGCGGCGGCGTGCAGTTCAAGGTCACCGCGGCGGTCGACAAGGGCTTCCCCACCGCGGCGACCACGGTGCCGCTGGCCTTCGGCGGCACCGCGGTCAAGGCTGCGGGGGGCACCAATGACTACACCGACCCGGGCACGCAGAGCATCGTCATCGCCGCCAACACGGGGTCGGCATCGAAGACCTTCTCCATCACCCCGAATCCCGACAGCGTCGACGAGAACGATGAGGACATCGTCATCACCGGCGGTGCCTCCACGGGCGGGCTGACGCTGACGCCCACCGGGAGCTTCACGATCACGATCGTCGACGACGACACCGTGGCGGACAACATCACGCTGAGCTTCTCGCCGACCAGCATCGACGAGGACAACGACGGCGACGACACGGGCAGCGACCCCGACGCGGAGACGGTGACCATCACCGCCACGCTGGGCAGCACCGTGACCCGCACGGTGGCCACGGTGGTGAACCTGGACGACGCGCTGGGAGGCACCGCCACGGGCACCACCGACTACACGGTGTCGGGCCTGACGGCGTCGAAGACCGTCACGATCCCTGCCCGGATGTCCAGCGGCACCACCACCATCACCATCACCCCGGTCAACGACTCGCTGTCGGAGGGCAACGAGGACATCACCCTGGGCGGCACGGCCTGCAAGACCGCTGATGCAACCTGCCCCACCAGCCCGACCGACCAGCGGTTCACGGTCACCGACGCGTCGCTCGACCTGGTGGACGACGATGCGGCGGCGATCACGCTGAGCACATCGCGCGCCGTCGGCGCCGATGACCGGCTGAACGAGGGCGAAGAGGCCGCCTTCACTGTCACGGCCACCCGCAACACCCAGAACACCACCGAA
Organism: Candidatus Poriferisodalis sp.; assembly: GCF_965208925.1. GTDB lineage: Bacteria > Actinomycetota > Acidimicrobiia > Acidimicrobiales > Poriferisodalaceae > Poriferisodalis. Next base: position 2,186,295 of record NZ_OZ242364.1, read on the forward strand.
GCCGTCACCATGAAGCTCGCGGTCGACGCCGACTCGACGGCGACACCCGGCAGTCGGACGGGCGACGACTACGTGGAGCTGACCACGAGCGATCTGCCGTCCATCACGATCCCGATCGGCTCGTCGTCAGCCACCGGAACGGTGACCATCACCACCCATGAGGACCGGCTCATCGAGGGCAACGAGACGATCGTGCTCACCCCCACGGACATCTCGACCGGCTTCCAGATCAACGACGCCACAATCACCATCGTCGACGACGACAAGATGTCCGACGAGCTCAACCTGTCGCTGCGCCGCACGACGGGCAGCGCCGGCAACCGGCAGGTGCCCGAGGGCGGCGACGGCGTGGGATTCACGGCCGGAGTGTCGGTGAACAAGGGCTTCCCCACGGCGCCGGTCACGGTGACGCTGAACATTGCGGGCTCGGCCACGCCGAGCGGCGGGAGCGACCCGAGCGACTACGCCGACCTCGGCACGATCACCATCGTCATCGCCGCCAACGAGGGGTTCGCCAGCTCGAGATTCTCGGTCACCCCCGAAGACGACAACGTCGACGAGTCCGACGAGACGGTCATCGTCACCGCCAACACCTCGACGGGCGGGCTGACAGTGAAGCCCGCCCAGAGCTTCACGATCACGATCGTCGACGACGACACCGCGTCGACCGTGATCGCCCTGACCGCCAAGCCCGAGTCGGTGGAGGAGGACGTCGAGGACCCCGACACGGTCGAGCAGACCCAGGCGGAGGCGACGCCCGTGATGCTCACGGCCACGCTGACCGGCGACGCCACCCGCGAGACCGACACCGAGGTGACGATCATCCAGACGCTGGGCGGCGACGCGACCGGCGGCGACTTCACCCACACCGGGTTGCCCGCCACGATCACGATCCCCGCCCGCCAGCTCACCGCCAGCGTCACGGGGTGGATGCTCACCCCGACCCTCGACGACGAGCTCGAGTCCCACGAGACGGTCGAGGTGGGCGGCTCGGTGGCGGGATTCACGGTGGACCCCGCTGTGGTCACCATCATCGACAACGACGGGTCCAAGATCAGGCTGACCACCGAGCGGGTGCGGCCCCGGCCCGCCGACGACGCCGACGACAGCGTGCACGCCAGCGTGACCGAGGGCGAGACGGTGACGTTCCGTCTCACTGCCACCCGCGATGTGTCCGAGAACGCCGAAGCGGTGAGCGTGCCGCTGAGGATCGTGCCCAGGGAAGGCGACGCCGCGGTCGGTGTGGACTACCGCTTGCCGAGGCTGGCGACGCTGCGCATCGGGGCCAACCAGGCCAGCGCTACGGCGCAGGTGACCGTCGCCACTCTCCAGAACCGCCTGGTGGATGGCGCCAAGGTGCTCAGAATCGGCGGCTCGGCGCCGGGCTTCAAGGTGGTCGCCGCCCCCATCACCATCGTCGACGACGACGCGGCGTCCACCGCCGTCACGCTGAGCCTCGACCGCTCGGCCGTGTCGGAGGGCGTGGGCACCGCGGCGGTGACGGTGATTGCCGCCGTGGACGGCGGCGCGCCCGCCGCCGATCTTCCGGTGACCGTGTCGCTGGGAGGAACGGGGGTCGGCGCGGCCACCAAGGGCGTCGACTACACCGATCCGGGATCGATCACCGTGACCGTCGAGGCCGGTCAGGTGTCGGGCACGACCCAGTTCATTCTCGCTGTGACTGACGACAGCCTCGACGAGGACGACGAGGTGATCACGGTGAGCGGCACCGCCGCCGGCGGGCTCATGGTCAACTCAGCCGAACTCACCATCGTCGACAATGACACCGCGCCCACCGCCATCAACTTGAGCTTCACTCCTTCGAGCATCAACGAGGACAACGACGGCGACGACACGGGCACCGAACCCGACGATGAGACGGTGACCATCACCGCCACCCTGGTGGGCGACTCGACGCGCACTGTGGACACGGTGGTGAACCTCGACGACGAGCTGAACGGCACCGCGACGGTTACCACCGACTACATAGTGTCGGGCCTGACAGCGTCGAAGACCGTCACGATCCCGACGGGCAGCTCCAGCGGCACCACCACCATCACCATCACCCCGGTCAACGACGACGTGTCGGAGCCCAACGAGACGATCACCCTCGGCGGCGACGCCACCGGGATCAACACCGTGAACGCCGCGTCGCTCACCCTGGTGGACGGCGACGCCCCGCAGATCACCCTGAGCGTTCCTGACGTGCCGGACAACGTGGCGGCTGAGGGAACCTCCGCCCCGGTCACCATTAGGGCCACCCGAGATCTCGAGACCAGCACGGCGGCGATGAGCGTGCCGCTGGCCATCCGGGGCGGCACCGCCACCGCAGGCGTGGACTACGCGGCGCGGCGGTTGCCCAGCGTGAGCATCGCCGCCGGCGCGCCGTTCGGGGAGGTCACTGTGACGTTCACAGCCACGGGCCGGTACGACGACCGGCTGATCGAGGGCAACGAGACGATCCTGATCGGCGCTGCGGGACGGTTCAACTCCAACGAGGCAGAGATCACCCTCAACGACAACGAGAAAGCATCTACTTCGATCACCCTCGAACTTGATCGCACCACCGTGGCCGAGAACCGCGGTCCGGTCGCGGTGCGCGCCACCGCCGAGGTCAACGAAGGCGCTCCGACGAAAGACGTCACCGTGACGCTCGCCTTCGGAGTCTCCTGCCCGGAAACCGCCGATCCCGGCACCGTTCTCAGCTGCGTCGAGGCGGACAAGGGTGACGACTACGTCAATCCCGGAACCGTCGCTGTGGTGATCCCGGCCGGCCAGATCTCGGGCAGCCGCACGTTCGGGCTCAACCTGATCGACGACAGCATCGACGAGGGCGACGAGACGATCACCGTCAGCGGCGGCACATCGTCGGGCGGGCTGGCGGTGGCGGTCGAGCCCGCCGTCGAAATCACCGTCACCGACGATGACGCCGGGCGATCCTCGAAGTCGGTCACGCTGTCGATGAGCCCCACCAGCATCGCCGAGAGCGACGGCACGACCGCCGTGGAGGTGACCGCCACGCTGTCCGGCACGGTGGCATCCGACAACGACATCGTGCTGACGCTCAACACGCTGCTCGGCGGCAGCGCCACAGGCGGCGGCACGGATTACCGGCGGGGAGGGTCGGCGCCCACCTCGTTGACCATCCCCGCGGGCAGCCTGTCAGCCAGCGTGTCGGCATTCTCGATCGCGCCGGTCGATGACGGCCTCGTCGAGGGCGACGAGACCATCTGGCTGGGCGGCAGCAACGGCTACGGGTACGAGGTGAGCCCTGCCGCGATCCTGCTCACCGACGACGACGCGCCCACCATCACCCTGGAAGCGTCGGGAATTGTCACCGAGGGCCGTTCGGCCTCGATCAGGATCACCGCCACTCGCCAGCTCGCCGGGGCCGCGAGCGCCAACGCGCTCAACCCGCGGGTGCGCGTGCCGCTGCGCATCTCGGGCGGCACCGCTGCGCTCGGTCAGGACTATGCCGCACCGCGGCTGCCGACGATCACCATCCCCGCCGGCCGCGCCAGCGGTTCGGCCACGGTGTCGATCACGGGCACAGGCGCCGCCGACGACCGCATGCGCGAGGACGACGAGAACATCGCCATCGGTGTCGGTCTCGACGACAGCGAGATTCACGGCCTCGTCAGCGCCGTCAAGGGCTTCACCGTGGCGCCGACGAGCGTCACGGTCGTCGACGACGACGACGTATCGCAGAACGTCAGGCTGCGACTGCGCCGCGTCGGGCCGACCCTGGTGAGCGTGACCGCGGAGCTTGACGGTGCCGCGCCCGCTAAGGAGGTGACGGTCACGCTGAGCCTGAGCGGTGCCGGTACCAGCGCCGTGGTCGATCCGCCGATGCCGATCATGATCAAGCCCGGCGAGACCTCCGCCAGCACCTTCATCGTCACCCAGCCGACTCGCGCCAGCGCGGGCAAGCAGATCAGCATCGAGGGTGCCACGACGGGCGAGCTGGCCGTGCCGGTGGCGGGCACCAGGTTCACGGTCGGCGCCGCCATCTCGACCTCGAGCGGTGGCGGCGGCGGCGGTGGCGGCGGCGGTGGCGGCGGTGGCGGCGGCCCCGCCGAGCCCGACGAAGACGAAGATGACGAAGAAGAAGAGCCCGAACCCGATCCCGATCCCGACTACGCCACCGAGTCGCTGCGCCGGCGCGCCCGCGCAGCCGCAGCAGGGGTCGACGAGGTGCTCGTGGTGAATGCCTGGAGCCCGGCCGACATCTCGATCGCCGCAGTCCTTGCCGCCCGCAACCCAAAGGCGCGGGTGATCTACGCACGCCCCGGCCGCCTTCCCGGCGGCATCGGGACGCTGCTGGGCGACCTCGACCCCGGCAAGGTGACACTCGTCGGCGGCACCGCGGCGCTCAGCCGGGACGTGCGCAGCGGCGTCGACGATGCCTCCGGAGACGCCAGGGTGGACCGGCTCTCGGGCTCGACCCGCATCGCGACCGCGGCAGCGGTGGCGCGCCGGATGCTCGGCGATCCCGAGCGCCAGGCGCAGCGCACCCTGATCATCGCCAACGGCTGGAGCCCCGCCGACACCGGCGCGGCGGCGGCACTGGCGGCGCAGATCGAGCATTCCGCTGTGCTGTACGTGGAATCGGACGAGCTGCCCGAGGCCACCGAGGCGGTGCTCACGGACTACCGGCCCGCTCGCGTCATCGTGATCGGCGGCACCGCGGCGGTCGCGCAGCAGGTCGTCGTGGCTGCGGGGGCCGCGGCGCCCGGCGCCGACGTGGAGCGATTCGCCGGCGCTACCCGCGCCGACACGGCCGCGGCTGCGGCGCGGCAAGCGCTCGGCGACCCTGAGCGCCAGGCGCGGCGCACCGTGATCGTCGTCAATGGCTGGAGCCCCGCCGACATCGGCGCCGCGACGGCATTGGCGGCGCGTTTCGAGGGCGCTGCGGTGCTGTACTCGCAGGCCGGTGCGCTGCCTGAGGCCACCGAGGCGGTGATCGCGGACTACCAGCCCGCTCGCGTCATCGTGATCGGCGGCACCACGGCCGTGCCGCCCAGCGTCACCCGGCGCATCACGGCGGCCGCGACCGGTGCGTCCCTGGCACGCATCGCCGGCATCGACCGCCTCGACACTGCCGTCCGAGCCGCCCTCTACGAGCCCGACGGCTCGTAGAGGGCGGCTGGCAGTTCGGGCGGCGCTCCCGTGCCTCTGCGTGGTGCCCGGCCGTCGCGCGGCATGCGCACGTGGCTGCTCGCAGCCGTCGTGGCTGCTGCGGCCCTGGCGGGGTGCACCGGGCGCGCCCCGGTGGTGACCTCGACGGCGCCGGCCAGCGGCGGCTACCTGCTCACCGAGTTGAGCGCCGAGGTCGGCCGCTCGGGCGTCGTGCTCTCGTGGAAGGTGGACGAGAGCCGCGCAGCGCGCATCACCGGTTTCACCTGCGTGTACCGCACGCCGGGCCATCTCGAGCTGGGGGTGGCCGGCGCGGTCGCATGCGGCGAGGGGCTCAGCGACCCGGCGGACCGGGGTCGTGTGGTGGCGGGCCTGCCCGAGTACGGCGACTACCTGTTCGAGGTGACTGCGCAGGTCAGCGGGCAGCCGATGATCGAGTGGTCGCTGCGGGCGCTGCAGGTGCAACTCGAGGTGACGCGGGATCTGGCGGGGCCGCCCGGACCGGATGAGGCCGTGACCGGCGCGGGTCCGGTCGTGACCGGCTGCGGTCCCGACGACGGGCCCGGCGAGACTCCCTCCGGACGGCCCTGGAAGCGAGGCGACATCGTGTCGGCCGAGCATCTCACGCACTACCCGGGTCGGGCCTGGGCGCCCGGGGGCGATTCCCAGGCGGCCGTAGAGTGGCCCGAGCCGACGCCGTTGTCAGCGCTGTTCGACCAGGCCGATCTCGACGGCGACATCATCGGCCGGGCGCTCGACGGCGCCGGCGCAGACACCGGTTCTGCCGGCATCGGTTCGGGCGCAGGCGGCGCGGACAGCGGCGACGGCGACGCCGTGGGCGATGCGGCGGCGTTGCTGGCCGACGACCGCGCCGCGGTGCCGTTGCAGCGGGCGTCAGCGGGCACCAAGGCGCTGCTGCGTGCCGCTGACGGCGGCTGGGACATGAAGCTGCACACCAGCTATCCCTTCGGCGCCTACTACCGCTATGAGCCCGCCCACGCCGTGCCCGGCTGGGGTGATCCCGGCCATCCCGTCGCCGGTGCCGGGCTGTGGAACCGCACCGACTGCCCGCCCCCCGGCCGTCCCGACGCCACCCACGATGTGGCGCTGGCGGTGTCGCACGACGCCGGCGATCGCCGCCTCGAGCACTCCGGCTACGGCTGGTGGACGGTGGCGCCGGTGGGCATGTTCCCCGAGCGCGTCGTGGCCACCAAGGGCGGTCTCGCCTACGGCGAAGCCGCGGACAGCCAGCCCCAGCCGCCCGCCTCGTGGCGCGGGCGCGTCAGCGGCCACCTGTTCTGGAACCAGCAGCGCTACGGCCTCGCCGCCGACGTCACCCTTGTCCTCGCGCCCGCCGGCGACACGGCAGAGCTCAGCGGCAGCATCGACAGCGTGGTGATCATCCCCCTCGATCACGCCACCCTCGAGCCCGGCGCCGGACCGCCGCTGCCATGGAGCCCGCTCACCCTCGGCCTCGCGGAGCCCCGCGGCGCCCCGGACGGCGCCGGCGAAGCCAGCGCATGGCCGGGATGGTCGGGCATCGTGACGGTCGCCGAGCCGCTGCCCGGCGAGGCACCCCCGCCCGACGCTGAGCCGCTGCCCGGCGAGGCACCCCCGCCCGACACCTTCGTCGGTGACTGGCGCGCCCGAGCACACGGCCCCGGCGCCGCAGAGATCACCGGCGAGCTGCGCCTGTGGACCCCGCTGGCGCCCGACGGCGACCCCGACGCCGACTGGCCCTCCCAGGTGCTGATCGTCGCCGGCTTCGGCGCAGCCCGCGTCCCCTGACACGCGTCCCGTGGCGCCTGCGGACTCCCCGCCCGCGCCCGACGGCGCCCCCGACGCCGACGGGCCTGCCATCAACTGCGGACCCAGCCTCGAGGTGGCAGGCTGTCCCGATGCGTTTCGGATTCTGGACGAAGAACGATCAAGAGATCTCGGCGATCATCGAGTGCTGCCAGCACGCGGAAGCCACCGGCTGGGACGGCCTGTGGTTTGCTGACCACTTCATGCCCAACGAGGAGAACGTGGACCAGCCGGTCCACGAGGCGTGGTCGGTGCTCGCGGCGCTGGCGGTGGCGGTGCCCCGGGTGCGCCTGGGCCCGCTGGTGGCCGGCAACACCTACCGCAACCCGGCGCTGACGGCCAAGATCGCGACGACCATCGATCACATCTCCGGGGGTCGGGTGGTGCTGGGCATCGGCGCCGGCTGGCAGGAGAACGAGCACGAGGCCTACGGCTTCGACTTCGGGACGCTGCGCAGCCGCATGGATCGCTTCGACGAAGCCGTCGAGATCATCAGCTCGCTGCTGGGCAATCACCGCACCAACCTGGCCGGCGACCACTACACCGTGGCCGAGGCGCCGCTGGATCCCAAGCCGGTGCAGTCGCCGGTCCCGCTGTTGATCGGCGGCGGCGGTCGGAAACGCACGCTGCGCACCACGGCCCGCTGGGCAACCGAATGGAACTACTGGGGCATGCCCGACGACATCGCGGAGCTGTGCGGTGTGCTCGACGGGCACTGCGAGGCGATCGGTCGCGATCCCGGCGAGATCGGCCGCTCGGCGTGCGCGCTGCTGTTCATCAACGAGGACTCGGCGAAGCTGGATCGATTCCGCTCGATGGATCTCGGCCGTGCCACCATCGTCGGCACGCCCGATGAGGTCAGCGAGGTGGTCGAGCAGTACCGGCAAGTGGGTGTGGACGAGCTGATCATCCCCGACTTCACCTTCGGCCCCATGGAGGCCAAGAAGCACTCCATGGATCTGTTCATCCACGAGGTGGCGCCTCAGTTCCGCTAGCTGGCAGGGATCGAGGCCGGCGCTCGCTACGACCGGCCCGTCGAGCTCGGCCGGCTCGAGATCAGCGTCACGCCACGGGTGCGCCCGACGCCCGAGATGGTCGAGCGCTTCGCCGAGATGGGCGTGGATCGCTTGGTGCTGCTGCCCAACGGCCAGACCGTCGACGAAGTGGCCGCCTTCGTCGACCACATCGGTGGAACCCTGCTCTCGTAGACCGCCCGCCGATGCGAGTTCGAATCCAGCAGCCTGAATGCGACCTCCGACCGGCGGGCCGGGCCATACACTCGGGTACGCACTCGGGGGAGTGTCGAACGTCGGCGAGCAAGGCCCCCGTTGCGCTGAGGACCGCATCATGACGAGCATCTCGGACATCCAAGCTTCGATTCGCAGCCTGCCGGCCGACGACTACGCGGAGTTGCGCGCCTGGATGAGCGAGCTGGATTGGAATCGCTGGGACGACCAAATCGACGCAGACGCCACATCGGGCAGCTTGGACTTCCTGATCGATGAGGCAGACTCCTCGAAGCAGCAGGGATCGCTCTCGGCGCTGTAGGCGCACTCAGCTGCGTCCCGATGCATCGGACAACACCCCAGTTCTGGGATCGCTTCAGTCGTCTGCCGCCGCCGGTCCAGCGCGCCGCTGAACGGAGCTTCGAGCGACTCGAACATGATCCGGCGCACCCGTCACTGCGCTTCAAGAAGGTCGGCAAGTTCTGGTCTGCGCGGGTCAGCCGAGACCATCGAGCGCTCGCCGTCGCAGACGGCGACGACTTCATCTGGGTGTGGATCGGCGCTCACGATGACTACGACCGCATGATCGCATCCGGCCCGTAAAGACCCATGACCAAGCCGATGCTCAGGAGCTGATCCGGTTTGGCTGATCAGTTGCGTCGAGGGGCACTCGGCCGGCGGATTGCCTCGCCGGCTGAGACGATGCCCTCGTCTTCGAGCGCATCGATCGCCCTGTCGTCGAGGCCAGCGAGGTCGCGTAGCACCTCGCGATTGTGCTGACCCCGGTCACCGGCGACAGCTCCGGGCGCCAGACCGGCATCGGCCTCCCTGAAGCGCCACGGCGATTGCGGGACGGTCATCGGCGCGGCGGCCTCGCCCCCAACGATGTCGACGAATGCACCACGCTCAGCTGCCCAGTCGGTCGCGGCAAGCTCGGCCACGGTGCGCACTTCTGCTGCCATCACCGACTTCACGCCGATCGCCGCCTCGACTGCTTCGGCGCTGTCGAATTGGCTCACCCACTCGCCGAAGATGGCTTCGATCTCATCGCGATGCAGCACGCGATCCTCGATGCGTGCGAAACGCGGGTCGTCGCGCAGATCTGGCCGGTTCATCGCAGCCGCGATCACCTTGAAGCCGAAGTTGGCGGTCAGATCGAGCGTCACCGTGATATGGCGGCCGTTCGACAGTGGGTACACCGCCGCCCAGTTCTGCCCGCCCTTGAAGCCGATCAGCGGATCCTGGCCAGTCAGGTCGGTCGCGGCCTGGTCGTTGCACATGAGCGTGCTTTCGGCCATCGACACCTCGACGGTCTGGCCGCGTCCAGTTCGCACGCGCATGTGCAGCGCCGCCAGGACGGCCCCCAGTGCATGCAGCCCGGTGTAGGTGTCGGCGTGCGACATCGGGTCGTTGCGATAGGCGTCGCCGCCCCGCCGCCGGAAAACCATCTCGGTCACGCCGGCCTCGGCGTGCAGCACCGACGCGAACGCTCCCCGGCCGCTGCGACTGTTGCCGTGCCCCCAGCCCGACACCGACGCCACGATGATGCCGGGGTTGATCTCGCTGAGCACGTCGTAGCCCAGCCCCAGCTTGTCGAGCACGCCCGGTCGGTAGTTCTCCAGCACGATGTCGGCCTTGGGGACCATCGACAGCAGCACGTCGCGGCCTGCGGGCCGGGTCAGGTCAAGCGAGACGCACTCCTTGCCGACGTTGAATTGCGCGAAGTAGGGCGAGAACCCGTCGACGTTGGGAACGATGAACCTGGTGAGGTCGGCATCAGGAGGCTCGATCTTCACCACCCGGGCGCCCAAGTCGGCGAGGAGGCGACCGGTGATCGGCCCCGCCACGGCGCGGGTCAGGTCCAGCACCAGCACGTCTTCGAGCGGTCGTTCCACGGCGCTTGACGATAGAGCCGCGCAGCGCCCGCTGCCCGCTGTCGGGTGCTGATGTCGCGGCCCGCCCGCACCACCAACGAGGACGAGCCCGCCGCCCACGGTCAAGCGCCGATGCCGCTGCTTTCTCGCACAGGCATCCAGACGCTGGGGGGAGACAGTTGCACGGGCGTGCGTCTCGGTGGCGGGCCGCCATCGGGAGGACCGAGCGGCACCGGGTCGCGGGTCAGTCTGGAGATGACCAGCGTTCCTGCCAGGGCGAACACTGCCACGACGGCGATGGGCACGAGCGTCCCGCCGGTTTGCTCGTGCATCGTGAGCATGAGGATCGGGCCCACCATGCTGCCGATGCCGTAGCAGAAGAACAGGCGGCCCAGCACCGACCCGATGCCCGCCACGCCGAACAGGTGCGGCGTGACATCGCCCTGCAGCGCGACGAAACCGCCGTAGCCGACGCCCAGCAACACGGCGAACACCACGATCTGCCAGTAGCGGTCGGATGCGAGGAACCAGATGACGTACGCGACCGGCAGCATCCCGAAGCTGATCGTCAGCAAGCGCACCGATCCGAGCGCCCGGGCAAAGCTGGTCAGCAGCAGGCGGCCGACGATGCTCGCGCCGCCGACGACCGACAGCAGCCACGCCGCTGCGCTGGCGCTGATGCCGACCGAGCGGGCGAAGGGGATGATGGCAGCGAGCGATCCGATCACCGGCACCGCGAACAGCGCGGAGCCGATCGTCAAGAGCCAGAAGGCCTTCGTTCGGCAGACGCGGCGAACGTGCTCGCGTGGATGAGCAGTCGCGACAATCGGCGTGCGCCGCACCAGCACGAAGCACACGACGAACGTGATCGCTCCGATGACGGCGAGCCAACGGAACGCCTCGCGCCAGCCCAGATTCTCGATCATGCGCTCGGCGAGCGGCACCAAGAACATGGTGCCCAAGCCCGGTCCGGTCGCTACCAGTCCCTGCGACACTGCCCGGTTCCGCAGAAACCACGACGCAGCGGTCGCGAACAGCGGCGAGACGAACAGGCCGGCACCGAATCCGCAGCCGATGCCGTAGACGACGTAGCCGTGCCAGATCTGCGAGACCGACGACGTCAGGACCAGGCCGGCCACGAACATCGCCCCGCCCACTGCGAGCAGCGGTCGCGGTCCCAGCCGATGCAACAGCGGACCCGAGATGATTCCGGTGCTGAAGAACAGAAGCGTGGCGATCCCGATCATGACCGAGGTGCCGCCCTGGCCGGCGCCGAACTCGGCGGACATCGACTCGATGAACGCACCGAACGTGTAGATGGTGCCGAAGGCCACGCCGCACGACAGGCCGGCGCCGACCGCCACCAGCCAGGCGCGCCATGAGTCGATCAGCTCAGGCTGGCTCGCGAGCGGGGGAGCGGCATCGGCCACAGGAGCGGGATTCAGTCGCCTGTGTCGTCGCCGTCGAGGCCGCCGGTGCCGGTGTTGTCGCCGTCGCCGGCGAGCCCGCCGCCGTCGGTGCTGATGCCGGCGACGAGATGGCCGACCCGCATCTCGCCGTCGCGCGTCTGCCCGCCCAGCTCCAGGAACTGCTCCATGGCGGGCTGGGCTTGGGGCGTGCGCAGGAGCCGCTGGAAGAGGTACCGCTCCTCGAACATGCCCTCGCGCAGGGGGAGCTCATCGGCCGCATTGACGGCCTGCTTGGCCAGAGCCACCGCTTGGGGCGGGAACTTCGCGATGCGGTATGCCAGATCGGTCACGAACGGCCGCAGCTCGTCCGCGGGCAGCGCCCGGTTCAGGTAACCCCACTGCTCGGCCGTGCGAGCATCGATGTCGACGCCGCCGAGGATCACCTCCATGGCACGGCCGCGGCCCACCAGACGGGGGAGGCGCTGGGTGCCGGTGCCGCCGGGCAGGATGCCGATCGGCACCTCCATCTGGTTGATGACGGTGCGGCCCAGCGCGCCGAAGCGCATGTCGCACGACATGGACAGCTCGCTGCCGCCTCCGCCGACACGGCCGCCGATCTCGACGATGGTGGCTTTGGGCATCGTGCGGTACGTCTCGCACATGGCGTGGAACCCGACGTGTTCGGTGGGCCGCTCGGCGGGACCGTCGGTGGGGTAGCCCAAAATCGCTGTCACGTCGAAGTGGGCGATGAAGAAGTCCGGATTGTCGCTGCGCAGCACCACCACCCGCACCGAGTCGTCATCGGCGACGTGAACGCTGAACTTGGCGAGTTCGCGGAACAGCGCAGGTGTCATCACGTTGATCGGCGGAGCGTCGATGGTGGCGAACACGACACCCGCGTCGCGCTCGATGTGCAGCAGCTCGAAGTCGCTGTCGGTCATCGCAGTGGAATTCTCAGCAGGGGGGCTCATGGAGCGCAGCGTGCCACATGGCTGGGTCACTGTGCCTGCCTTGCCTTGACACGAACTGATGTTCGGAACTACATTGCTGTCATTACGGGTCGGCAGAAATTCACCCGTGAGTTGTCACACCCCGCTCCTACGGTGCCCCAAGACGGCATCGCACACCGGGTGCGGCCGAACGGGAGTCCGAGGAGGACGACATGAGCCAGCAGGACACAGAACGGGACCGAGCGCTGGATATGACGCTCACGCAGATCCGCCGCCAGTTTGGCGACGGCTCCGTGATGAAGATGGGCGAGAAGCATCACATGGCGGTCGAGGCGATCTCCTCGGGCAGCCTCGCGATCGACTTGGCGCTCGGCATCGGGGGCTTTCCCCGCGGCCGGGTGGTGGAGGTGTACGGCCCGGAGGCATCGGGCAAGTCCACGCTCGCCATGCACTTGGTGGCCGAGGCGCAGCGAACCGGGGGCGTGTGCGCCTATGTCGACGCCGAGCACGCGATGGATCCGGTGTATGCGAAGAACATCGGCGTCGATGTCGACGAGCTGCTGATCTCCCAGCCCGACACCGGCGAGCAGGCGCTCGAGATCACCGACATGCTCATCCGCTCGGGTGCCATCGATGTCGTGGTCGTCGACTCGGTGGCCGCGCTCACGCCACGGGCCGAGATCGAGGGCGAGATGGGCGACACCCATGTCGGCCTGCAGGCGCGTCTCATGTCCCAGGCGCTGCGCAAGCTCACTGCCAACCTGAACAAGACCAAGACGATCTGCGTGTTCATCAACCAGCTGCGCGAGAAGATCGGCGTGATGTTCGGCAGCCCCGAGACCACCTCGGGCGGCCGGGCGCTGAAGTTCTATTCGTCAGTCCGCATCGACATCCGCCGCATCGAGGCCATCAAGGTCGAGGGCGAGGTGGTGGGCGGGCGCACCCGCGTCAAGGTCGTCAAGAACAAGGTGGCGCCGCCGTTCCGCCAGGCCGAGTTCGACATCATGTACGGGCAGGGCATCAGCCGTGAGGGCTCGCTGCTCGACGTGGGCGTCGAGCATGGCATCGTCAAGAAGTCGGGTGCTTGGTACACCTACGAGGGCGAGCAGCTGGGTCAGGGCCGCGAGAACGCCAAGAAATTCCTGATCGCCAATCCCGAGGTCACCGTCGAGATCGACGGGCGGATCCGTTCGGCGCTCGGCATCGGCGCCGATGGCGAGGCAGACGACAATGCCGACGTGCTCGACCGCCTTGACGATGCGCAGTCGGCACGAGCCGAGGGCGCCAGCGTCGACTGACCCGCACGACGGTGTTGCTCTAGCCTGATCCGGTCGAAGGCGAGCGGGGCGATCCGGTTTCGGATCAGGAGCCTCGGATCGGGGAGAGTCAGGTGGCGCAGCAGACCGGGAAGCAAAAGGCCGACAAGCCGCAGAACGTCTTCAACTTCGACTATTCCCGCGAGGTAGACGGGCGCCCACCGCAGTCGTATTACGACGACATCAAGCGGCGGTTCGCAGAAGAACGCGACCTGCGGCTGAGCTACCGGCCGCCGGGCACGCAGATCTACACATCCGAACTCGTCGGCGAATTCGCCCGCTACGAGGAGGATCCGTACGCGGCTGAGCGCATCGAGCGTCCGCCCGTGCACGACGAGGTCGAGGTGCTGTTCATCGGGGGCGGGTTCTCGGCACTGCTGACCTCTGCCCGGCTGCGCCAGAAAGGCGTCGAGAGCATCCGCATCGTCGAGCGCGGCGCCGATGTCGGCGGCACCTGGTATTGGAACCGGTATCCGGGGGTGGCCTGCGATGTCGTCTCGTACGACTACTTGCCCCTGCTGGACGAGACCGGCTATGTGCCGACGCGGCACTACGCCACCGGCGACGAGATCTACGAGTACTGCCGGCTGATCGCCCGCAAGTACGAGCTGTACGACCTGGCGATGTTCCAGACCACCGTGACGTCGACCGTCTGGGACGGCGACGCCGAGGTGTGGCGGATCGGCACCGACCGCGGCGATGAGATCACGGCCCAATTCGTCATCTGCGCCAATGGGACGCTGGCCAAACCGAAACTGGCCGTCATCGAAGGCATGGAGCAGTTCGCCGGGCACTCCTTCCACACATCGCGGTGGGACTACGACTACACCGGCGCCGACCTCGAGAAGCTCAGCGACAAGCGGGTCGGCATCATCGGCACCGGCGCGACCGCGGTGCAGGCCATCCCACAGCTCGGCGAGATGGCGAAGGAGCTCTACGTCTTCCAGCGGACGCCGTCCTCGATCGACATCCGCGACGACTGGGAGACCGACGCCGAGTGGGCGGCGAAGCTGCAACCGGGCTGGCAGGCGCGCCGACGCGAGCGGGCAATGGCAGGGCCTCGTATCAGCGAGGAGCAGAAGGCGCGCCGCGCGGCGATGTCACGCGAGGAGAAGATCCGCCGCCAGGAGAACGCCAACATCGACGCCATGATGCGCATCCACCGGCGCATCGACGAGGTCGTGGATGACCCGGCGACGGCCGAGGCGCTCAAGCCCTGGTACATGCTCATGTGCAAGCGGCCGTGCTTTCACAACGACTACCTGCCGACGTTCAACCGGCCGAATGTGCACCTGGTCGACACCCAGGGCAAGGGCATCACCCAGATCGCCGAGCACGGCCCGCTCTTCGACGGCGTGCAGTATGAGCTCGACCTGCTGATCTACGCCACCGGGTTCGAGGTGCAGCGCACCGGCATCTACAACCGCATCGTCGGCGAGCATGGCCTGGAGCTGAACGACAAGTACGCAGACGGCATCCGCACGCTGCTGGGCATCCACACTGCCGGCTACCCGAACCTGTTCATCATGGGCGGCTACCAAGCGTTCTTCGCATTCAACCTCACTGACGTGCTGAACAGCCAAGGCGAGCACATCGCGGAGTGCATCGACTTCGTGCGCCGGGGCGGGTTGCAGTCCATGGACTGCTTGCCCGAAGCCGAGGAGTGGTGGGTGCAGCAGGTCATCGCCAACCGCGGCAAGACCACCCGCAACCGTGACTGCACCCCCGGCTACTACAACTTCGAGGGCGCGGAGAACCGCCGACAGGACGGCAACTTCAACGGCAACATCAAGCAGTACCTCGGCTTCATGTCCCACGCCCGCGACAACATGTCGGAGAACTTCGCCTTCACGCAGCGCTGACTGCAGCCTGATCTGACTGGGTTCGATCTGCCTTCGGCTTCTGGGCGCGGCCCTAGCCTTGACGTCGTGGCTGCAGGCGAGCGAGTCGACGGGAACGGGGGCCGGCGCAGCTATTTCGTGCGCACCTACGGGTGCCAGATGAACGAGCACGACTCCGAGCGGATCGCTGGCCTGCTCGAAGCCGACGATCTCGTTGCCGCGGACACGATGGCCGATGCCGACGTCATCGTGCTCAACACCTGCTGCATCCGTGAGAACGCCGACAACAAGCTCTACGGGCAGCTCGGGCACCTCAAGCGCCTCAAGGAGGAACGGCCCGAGGTGCAGATCGCAGTCGCAGGCTGCCTGGCGCAGAAAGACCGGGATCTCGTGCGGCAGCGGGCCCCTCACGTCGATGTGGTCTTCGGCACGCACAACGTGGCCCGTGCGGCTGACCTGCTGAGCGAGGCCCGCGTGTCGGGCCCGGTGACGGAGATCCTGGCCGAGTCCGACGAGTTCCCATCGGCGCTGCCTGTACGGCGGGATGCTCAGCACGCCGCATGGGTCACGATCCAGATCGGATGCGACAACACCTGCGCGTTCTGCATCGTGCCGTCGGTGCGGGGGCGCGAGATCTCCCGGCCGTTCGGCGAGCTCATCGACGAGGTGCGCTGCCTGGCAGCCGACGGCGTCAGCGAGGTCACCCTTCTGGGCCAGAACGTCAACAGCTACGGCCGCGATGTCACGCTGGCCCTGCGCAGCACGACCGGCGCGAACCCGGCGCAGCCTGCGGCCGCCGCCGCAATGGGCACCCGCGAGGCCGCCGCGCCGCCCGACTGGCCGATGGGCGCGCCGCACGACGTTGCCGCCTGGCGGGCCGGCGGGGTGTGGTCGGCCGGCCGTCGTTCGGCGCGGCCGCTCTTCGGAGACTTGCTGCGCGCCGTCGGCGACGTCGACGGCATCGAGCGAGTGCGCTTCACCAGCCCGCATCCCAAGGATCTGCGGGCCGAGGTGATATCGGCCATGGCCGAGACGCTTGCGGTGTGCGAGCACCTGCACCTGCCGCTGCAGTCCGGCAGCGACGAGGTGCTCGCCGCTATGCACCGGGGTTACACCGCCCAGCGCTACCTGGAACGGCTGGCTGCCGCCCGCGCCGGCATCGACGATCTCGCGGTCAGCACTGACATCATTGTGGGCTTCCCCGGCGAGACCGAGGCGGACTTTGCCGAGACGCTCGAGCTGGCCGCGGAGGCCCGCTTCGACAGCGCATTCACGTTCGTCTTCTCGCCGCGGCCCGGCACCGAGGCCGCAGAGCTGGCCGACCGGTTCGTCGCCCCTGCGGTGTCGGCTGAGCGCATGGAGCGGCTGCGAAACGTGATCGAGCGCTCCGCACGCCTCGGCAACGAATCCCGCATCGGACGCATCGAGGATGTCCTCGTGGAGGGACCGTCCAAGCGGGATCCAGCCGTGCTCACGGGCCGAACCCGGCAGAACCGTCTCGTCCACTTCTCAGCCTCCGAACCGCTGCGTACCGGCACCTATGCCCGGGTGCGCGTCCAGGAGGCAGCCACCTTTCACCTGAACGGCGAGCTGGTGGAGGTGACGGCGCCGGCACGGCACCGCACCCGCATTCCGGTCGCCGCTCGCTGAGCCGTTCGCTGCGAGGCATGCCATGGGCGGCGACCCCATCGAGCCGCCGCTGGTGATCGTCGGCCCGACAGCGACGGGCAAGTCGGCGCTGGCCCTCGATCTGGCACGACGCGCCGTGGCGTCAGGCTCGGCGAACCCGATCGAACTCGTATCGGTCGACTCGATGCAGGTGTACCGCGGCATGGACATCGGCACCGCCAAGCCCTCCGCCGCCGAGCAGGCGGAGGTTCGGCACCACCTCATCGACCTCGTCGATCCAGCGGAGCGCTTCACCGTCGTCGACTATGCGACGGCCTTCGAGGCGGCCATAGCCGACATCGCCCGCCGCGGCGCGGTCCCGCTGCTGGTCGGCGGCACCGGCCTGTACCTGCGCGCTGTCATCGACGGCCTCCGGCCGCCGCCCGAGTTCGCCGACATCGCCGCCGAGCTCGAAGCCGAAGCCGCTGTGATCTCCGATGCAGCGCCAGCAGGGGAGGGGCGCAGTGTCGGCGAGAGCACGGCAGGCGCGGCTTCACCTCAGCGGGCTGGGAATGGCCACGCACCTGGCGCAGCCGAACTGCACCGTCGGCTGGCCGAGCTGGACCCTGTGGCCGCGTCCCGCATGGAGCCGACCAACCTGCGCCGGATCGTGCGGGCGTTGTCGGTGTGCCTCGGAACCGGCCGGCCGTTCTCGTCATACGGACCCGGCTTGCAGACCTACCCCGAGGTGCCCTTTCGACTCGTGGGCATCGAGACCGACCGCGCCACGCTCGACCAGCGCATCGCCGATCGATACCGGCATCAGATGGCGCACGGTTTTCTCGAAGAGGTGCGGCGGTTGATGGACGGGCCGCTGTCACGCACCGCTGCGCAGGCTCTCGGTTACAAGGAGCTGCGTGCCTACGTATCGGGGGAGTGCTCGCTCGACGAGGCGCTCGAGACCGCCATTGCACGCACCCGGCGATTCGCCCGCCGGCAGGTGCGTTGGTTTGCCCGAGACCCCCGGATCACGTGGATTCCGCACGGGAGCGTCCTGGCGATGGCTGATGAGGTGGCCCAGCTTGAGACTTGACCGCCGCAGCCACGCCAAAGCCTCAAGTCGAGATTGAAGCTTCAGTTGAGGCGGGATTCGACCAGTTCGAGCGCGTCTTCGGTCAGCACCGCCGCAATCCTGACGTAGCCCGCAGCAGCGGCTCCGTAGAACTCACCGGGCGAGACCAGAATGCCCGCCTCGGCGAGCAGCGTGCGAGTGAACGTCCAGGCGTCGCCGCCGGGAGCAGCGGCCCACAGGTAGAACCCCCCTCGCGGAAGCGGGGGCTCGGGGCCGAAGCGGCCGACGATGCGCGCCAGGCGCTCCAGGCGGCTGCGGTATCGCTCTCGTTGCTCAGCGACATGGGTCTGGTCGGCGAGTGCTGCGACGGCCGCTGCCTGGGCCGGGCCTGGGACCATGAAGCCGGCGTGCTTGCGAACCTCCCGCAGGTAGTGCACGAGCTCGGGATCGCCTGCGTAGAAGCCCACTCTCACGCCGGCCAGGTTGGATCGCTTGGACAGCGAGTGAACGGCCACCACGCCGGCCGTTTCTGCGCGCGGAGAGCGGCCGGCAGCGGTGCCAGCGTCGGTCGGCGACAGGATCGTCCGGGGCGAACCGTCCCAGGTGAACTCGGCGTAGCACTCATCGCTGAACACCGGCACGCCTCGCTCCCGGCCCCACCTCGCGGCCGCAGCAAGGTCATCGAGGCCGCCGGCGGGGTTGCCCGGCGTGTTGACCCACAGCGCCAGGGCCCGCTCGGCATCGGACTCGGAGATTGCGTCGAGCTGGATCGACCAGTGTTCGTCTGCGGGCACCGGCACCGCCCGGCAGCCGGCCAGCTCAGCTCCCATGGCATAGCTCGGGTAGCTGATCTCGGGAAACAGCACCGTGTCGCGTCCGGGGCTGCGCAGGCGCAGCCAGTGGGGCAGTCCCGCCACGAACTCCTTCGAGCCGATCGTGGCCGCCACCTCCGTCGCGGCGTCGACCTGCACGCTGAGCCGCTGTTCGCACCAATGCGCAGCTGCCTCCCGCAGCTCGGGCGTGCCGATCGAAGGCGGGTAGCCGCGTTCGGATCCTGACCCACCCAGAGCAGCCAGCACGGCGGGCGTGGGCGGGTCCACCGGTGTGCCGATCGAGAGGTCCACCAACCCGCCGTCGTGCTGGTCGGCGAGCGGCTTCAGCTCGTCCAGCCGGTCATAGGGATACGGCGGCGGGACGTACCCGGTGCTGTTGCGTGCCGGATCAGTAGGCACTGATCGGAGTCCAGACAATCCCGTCGATGTGCCTGAAATGTTGATCGGCTGAGACGAGGTCTGCACCCGTCTCCATGGCGTGGGCAGCGATCCAGACGTCGTTGGAGGGAATCGGTCGGCCCTTCGCGCGAAGAGCGGCAGAGATGCGCGAGTACCGGTCCGCGGTGACGTGGCCGACTTCGACGATCGATACGCGTGGGCTGTCCAAGAAGGATCGCAGGGAGTCCAGATTCTGCCCTAGACGTGTGCCACCGCGGAATCCGGCCATGAGCTCGCCGATCACGACTGCCGAAATCAACAGCTCTCGTGCGCGCCTTACGAGCTGACCAACCTCGTTCTGGCCGCGCATCAGCAGTGTGTATGCGCTGGTGTCGAGCAAGAGCCTCACAGCCAGGCCTCCTCGTCGATCACATCGAGCTCCTTCAAGACGGCCACCACCTCCAGATATTCCTCTTGCGACCAGCTGCCGATTAGGTGATCGAGAGACGAGCCGATGGAGTCGTCGGCATCGGCGACTTCAGAGAGCCCGGCACCCTTGCGCAGGAGTCGCAGTGCCGCCTTGTTCAGCGAGACGCCTTCGGTCTCCGCAAATCGCTCCATCGCCTCACTGAGGTCGTCGCCGAAGCCCCGAACAGTGAGTTGGTCCATATAGTTGCTCCTTGATGAGTCATGAGTGAGTCACCATGAATCGTAATCTGAGTCGTTTCGGTTCGCTAGAGAGCAAGTCCAAGAAGCCCTGTCATGCCTATGGTGAGAGGCGTTCATGACGAGCCCGCGAGTTGCCCTTAGGCCTGTCACCTCGGGAGAGGACAGGGGCCTGTCGCGCGATCTGACGCGTTGGCTGGTCGGGCTGCTGGCGTTCTACGCCGTCGTAGTCGTGGTGAAGTCCGTCACGGTCGCGATGGCCTACTTCCGGTTCAACGAATCGACCACCGAGGACGACCTGGCGACCATCGCGCGCGAAGCCGATGTGGTCGCGCTGTTCGAATCCGTGTACCTGCCGATCTTCGTGCTCTTCGTGGTCTGGACGCTCCAGGCGCATCGAGTGTCACGCCAGCTGTGGGCCTACGACCGGCGCTGGCGACCGGCGTGGGCGGTCGGCGGCTACTTCCTGCCGGTCCTGTGGTTCGTGATCCCGCCGAAGGTGTTGGCCGAGATCTACCGGATCGCGAACGCCGAGCGAACCGACGGCACGGTCGACAGCAGTTGGGGAGACGTCCGCACGCCGCCCCTTCTGGTTGCCTGGTGGATCGCGTTCGCGTATGCCTCCGTGGCCGGCGGTGTCAGCACAGCAGTCATCGAGCTGTCGGCCGTCACGGCGGGGAGCTATCGCGTCGCGAGGGTCGAGTCGGCCCTCGGGTGGTCCATCAGCGCCAACGTCGTCGCTGCCGCATCGGCGGTGATGGCAGCCATGTTCATCGCCCAGCTCGGCCGTCGGCTGCAGAATCCGGCGAGCGACTTCAGCTCGTCCAGCCGGTCATACGGGTAGGGCGGCGGGACGTACCCCTCCGAAGCGTGCGAGCTCACGCCGCATCATCGCTCGCCGCTGCCTCGGACGACATCTGCAGGGGTGTCGTCGTCGGCGGAGCTAGTTGCGAATTCTGCGAACAGGCTGCGAGAGGCATCGTCAAGTCGTGCATGCACCACGGTCGCGTCGTCGCCGTGGGTCTCCGAGAGCACCTCGCCTTCCCGGTGCACTGCCGCAAGGGCGTCGCCGCGGGAGTAGGGGATGCGCAGCTCGGTTACCTCGGTGAGGTGCCGGAGGCGGTCGCCGACCGCGAGCAGAAGACTCTCGATGCCGTCGCCACTGCTGGCCGAGATCGCCTGGGAGCCCTCGTGCCGTTCGAGCAGCTGCCTCACGGTGCCGTCGTCGGCCGTGTCGCACTTGTTGAACGCGATGAGTTCGTCGACCTCGCCGGCGCCGATCTCACGCAGCACCGCACGCACGACGTCGATGTGCATCTCCGGCTCCGCCGCTGAGGCGTCAACCAAGTGGACCAGCAGGTCGGCTTCGGCCACCTCCTCCAGTGTCGACATGAACGCCTCGACCAGCGAGGTGGGCAGCTTCTTGATGAAGCCGACCGTGTCGGTGACCAGCACCGTCTCGCCGCCGGGAAGCTGCAGACGGCGTGTAGTGGCATCCAGCGTGGCGAACAGCCGGTCCTCCACGAGAACGTTCGCTCCGGTGAGTCGCCGCAGCAGGGTCGACTTGCCGGCGTTGGTGTAGCCCACGATCGCCACCGTGTGATAGCGGGAACGTCGGCGCGACTTGCGCTGGTTCAGCCGGGTGCGCCGCAGCCCGCGCAGGTCTTTCTCGAGTCGCGCCAGCCGCCGCTGGATCCGCCGGCGATCCACTTCGAGCTGGGTCTCGCCCGGTCCCCGAGTGCCGATGCCGCCCGCCTGCTGGGACAGCTGCCGGCCGCGGCCCCGCAGGCGGGGGAGCCGGTAGCGGAGCTGTGCCAGCTCCACCTGCGCCTTGCCCTCGAGCGTCGTAGCGTTCTGGGCGAAGATGTCGAGGATCACCGCCGTCCGGTCCAGCGCGGTGCGCTTCAGAATCCGCTCCAGGTTGAACTGCTGCGCCGGCGACAGCTCGTCGTCGAACACCACCGTGTCGGCATCGTGCTCCAGCGAGGCATCCAGAATCTCGTCAGCCTTCCCCCGCCCGACGAACGTCGCAGGGTCAGGCGCATCCCGCCGCTGAACGATCCGCTCCACCGAGTCCGCGCCCGCCGTGTCCACCAACCGCTCCAGCTCGTCGAGATTGGCGTCCACCTCATCAGCCGTCCGTTCGGCAAGCTGCACCCCCACCAGCACGATCTGCTCCCGGAACGCCCGGTCGATCAGCCCCGACTCAGCCCCCCCGAACTCCCCAAACGCCCCCCGATGCGTGTCGTCAGACCCTTCGACGATGTCGTCAGTCCCAGCCATCACGCATCCAGTGACGTCGCGTGCAGCGGCCACTCATGGTCGCTGAGGTGCTCGACCGGAACGCTGAGAACGGGACGGTCGTCATCACCATCAGTCGAGATGATCGCCTCGCCTCCGGGCATCTCGACGGTTGTCTCTGGACTCGGCCGGACGAGACCCCAGCGTGTCGCCAGCACAGCCGCAGTCACGGCACCTGTGCCGCACGCCTGCGTCAAACCCGCGCCGCGCTCCCACACTGACATGCCGATGGACGCTGGGGCTGTTGAAGTCGAGGCGTCTGACTCGGTGCTCCAGATGAATTCGACATTGATGCCGTGAGGAAAAGGCGCTTCAAATCTGGGCCCCAAGCGGGCGGTCTCGAGTTCGTCCACTGGCCGACCCGCGTTGATGACCAGATGCGGATTGCCGACGTTGCCAGTCTCTCGCTGTCTGTTGCCGAACGACTCGCTGATCTGCTCGTCGAGCTCGGCTGTAATGGACGGTCCAGGCACCACACTTGGCATGCGGACGTGGGCGACCGGCTCGACGAGAACGAGCGAACCGCTTGCGTCGCTGTCGAGCTCGGCATCCAACGTCATCCGTCTCTCTCCGCCGTCAGTGTCGACGACGAGTTCGAGAACATGGTCGGAAGACTCGACGCCATCGTCGAATTTCATGCTCGGAAGGAGTCCCCGCGCCACCTCATGGACGAGACAGGCGAGACCATTTCCGCTCACCTCGGCCGACGATCCGTCTGAGTTGAACAGCCTCATTTGGACATGCTTGGTCTGTGCCGCAGAATTCGCCTCGCATGCGTCTTGAGCCAAATTCGGGTGCATAGCACTCGTATCGGCAGCCAGGATCAATCCGTCTGCACCGATACCAGAGCTTCGATCGCAGATCTGAGACGCCAAGGCCGGCCATGCGAGTCCACTCGCGGCAACTGCCGCCTGCTCGTCCGGCTGCAAGAGGGCGATCAAGAAGTCATTGCCGAGAGCCTGGTGCTTCGCAACATGGAGCGTTTCCACGGCTCCATTGTCACACCTGGACCCCGAAATCCACGAGCGATTTGCCGCACCCGACGAAGCAACCGAGCCGGCGTCTCCAGCCGAATCCGACTCACAACGCACGAATGCGTGTCTTGCAACGCTGTCAATGCATGTTTCGCAATCTGCCAGTGCGTGTTTTGCAATCTCGGCGGGTCACGCTTGGTCTTCGAGGGCGCTCCCCGGGGTGCCGGTGTGGCGGAGAGGTCCTTCGAGGACCTGTTGGCAGTGGCTGCGTCGGCGCTCGTAGCGGACGAGGGCCGAGTCGGCGACGCCCTCGTGCCTGCATTGCTCGGCGGCGAAATCGGCGATCTTGAGGGCAGCCGCGACGTGCGCCCGAAGCGATGCGTCGTCGAAACGGCTGTGGGGACGGTCGGCTGAGTACGTGGCACCGGGTCGCCAGATGTGCAGCTCCGAAAGCTCGACGTCGTCGCCCGCAAGCTGACTGAACGAGTCGCGCAATGCTTCAGGTTGGTCGGCGAGCAGCGCATCGATCCTGTGGTCGTGCGGAGGTGCGCTGTCGGTGGTCACGATGTGGGCGGCCTTGGCGGCCGACTCCACAATCATGTGAACCTCACCCATGGCCCGAGCCCAACGAACATCCTCCAGAGCGGCGCGCTCCTCGATGTCATCGGCGGCAGCCACCTCTTGCGGCGCGGGCTGCATCTGGTTGGTGAGCGCAGCGATCGCGTCGGACATGTCCGTGAATCGGCTCTGCAGCTCGGCAGTCGAGTCTGATGGCAATCCGATCTCCTTGTCCCAGTCGATCCCGTCGTGGTCGCCTGCGTCGGCCAGTTCGAGCGCGTAGCCGGCGATGCGCGCCTCGACCGAGCACGGTACGCGGGCAGTGCGCACTGCCCATTCGGGAGCGTCGGTAACCATGACATCGACCCGGTGACCCGCAGCGGCCCTGCCTCGGGCTTCCAAGGCGCAGCGGCGCTTGCCCCGTTCGGCATAGTCCAAGTCGTCGTAGATGGCCACCAAGTCGATGTCGCTGCGCTCTGTGGCTTCACCACGTGCCAACGACCCGAAGAGCAGGACCCTCCCGGCGCCCGCTTCGACGAGTTCGCCCGCGGCGCGCCGGGCAGCCGCGAGGTCGGGAACGCCCATGCCCCGAGATTACTGGTGCACCCCGCTCACACCGGGCGACGGCGGCATACAGCAAGCACCCAAAGCGCTACCTCGTGGGTTCGCGCTGGCCGTAGTTCTTGAACGTGTCGCCGATGGCCGTCGCAACCGACGCCAGCTTCGAGCGTCCCTCGTTCAGCCGGGGCGCCATAGCCGTCAGGCCCTCGACCGTCCAGCGGCCCTCAGTGACGATGATGTCGTCGTCCGACAGCGACCAGCCCTGGTACAGGCCCACCTCGTTGGCCCCCACGTGGAAGACGCCACCGGTGAACGGGCACTCAGCCGTGGACAGGTACGCCACCAGCGGGCTGACGTTGGCCGGGTCGTACACGTCGAACTGCGCGGGGTCATCCGGTGCCTTCACCACGTCGCCGAGCCCCGGCGTCTGCAACGTCAGGCGGGTGCGCGCAACCGGCGCCAGGCAGTTGACCCGAACCCCGTATCGAGCTAGCTCGCCGGCAGCCACCAGTGTCATGGCGGCGATGCCAGCCTTGGCGCCTGAGTAGTTGAACTGGCCAAGGTTGCCGAGCATGGCCCCCGACGCGGTGTTGATGATCGAGCCGCTGACTTCCTTGCCGGCCTTGGACTGCTCTCGCCAGTACGCAGCGGCCCAGCGGGTGGGGCAGAAATGCCCCTTCATGTGCACCTCGACGACGGCGTCCCACTCCGGCTCGGTCATGTTGACCACGACGCGGTCGCGCAGGATGCCGGCGTTGTTGACCAGCACATGCAGGTCGCCGAAGGCCTCGACGGCCTCATTCACCATGCGCTGGGCGCCCTCCCAGTCGGTGACGCTGTCGCCGTTGGCGACGGCCTCGCCTCCCATGGCTTCGATCTCAGACACCACGTCTTGCGCCGGTCCTTGATCTGCGCCGGTGCCGTCGGCGGATCCGCCGAGGTCGTTGACGACGATCTTCGCCCCCTCCGACGCCATCAGCAGCGCGTGCTCGCGGCCGATGCCCCGGCCGGCGCCGGTGATCAGGACGACACGTCCGTCAAGTGCACCCATGTTGTTCTCCCGTCTCGAGGCGTGCTGGAGCGGATGACCGGGGTCGAACCGGCGACCTCAACCTTGGCAAGGTTGCGCTCTAACCAACTGAGCTACATCCGCGCGGCGGATCACTGTAGCAAGCGCCCGTCGGCAGGCGTCAGCCGCCGCGATGCGTGAGTTCTGCGAGCCCCTGCCGTCGCCGGCGGTTATTCCTCGGAGGGCCGCAGGTCGATGCGCAGCGTCAGGATCCCGTCGTCGAGCGTGGCGGTGGCGTCGCCGATCATGGCGTAGTCCATGAAGTCCAGCTCGGCCTGGCGGATGAAGTGGCGCCGCTCCTCGCCCCCGATGGCAGGCAGGTTTCGCTTGCGCACCGCCAGCGCACGCTCGGCAAAGCGGGTGATCATTTCCTGGGGGTCGAAGGTTTCGCTCATGTCGTTCCGGCTCTCATGATGGCTCGGCCGCGGTGCTCACGTCACCTTGCCACTGTCGTGGGGCCGTGCGCCGCAGGTACAGGGCGAATCCGGTTCCACAGGCCACGGTGAGCAGGCCCAGCACTGCCACCAGCAGCCACCACACGCCCAGGCCCGAGCCGACGGCCTCCGATGGCACGCCGGCATGCGCGTCGGCCAGCAGCGCCGTTCCGCTGCCGGTCAACGGGTGGCTCCCGGGGATCCCGCACCGCTCTTGTAGATGTCGTCGATGAACTCGCCCATCGGTGGCCCTGTCTGGTCGGGCTCGGTGAGGAAGCCGTCGTGGCCGTTGTCGCTGTCGATGTCGACGTGCTCGACTCGCATTGTGCCCCGGCTGCGGAGTGCCTCGACAATCCTGAGCTGCTGAGGCCGCGGGTAGAGAAAGTCGGTGCGGACGCTCATCACCATGGTCGGTGCGACGATGCGGGCCAGTGCAGCATCGATGCCGCCGCGGCCCCGCCCGACATCGTGGAGGTCCATCATCTTGTTGAGCACCAGGTAGGTGTTGGCGTCGAAGCGGGGCACGAACTTCGCTCCCTGGTAGTCGAGATAGCTCTCGACGTCGAAGCGTTGCTCGAGCCGCAGCGGAAGCACCTGTTCCTCGCTGTGGCGGTCGAACCGGCGATCGAATTCGTCACCGGAGCGGTAGTGGATCATCGCGATCCGCCGTGCATTGGCCAAGCCTCGATGGGGCCCGTCCCCGTCGGCTGCGTCGTAGTAGCGACCGTCCCTGAAGTTGGGATCGTCATAGATTGCCTGCCGGCCCACCTTGCTCCAGGCAATCTGCTGCGCGGACGCCTCTGCTGACGCTGCGATCACGACCAGAGAGCCGACCCGTTGGGGGTAGGTAACGCCCCACTCCAGCACTGCCATGCCCCCCATCGAGCCGCCGACGACGCTGAGCCAGCGATTGATGCCGAGGTGCCGGCCGAGCGCCCACTGCGAGCGCACCACGTCGCGATTGGTGACGACGGGAAAATCGGGTCCGTAGCGCTCACCGGTGGACGGGTTCAGCGACGACGGGCCGGTGCTGCCCTGGCAGCCGCCGAGCACGTTGGCGCACACGATGAAGTAGCGGTTGGTGTCGAGCGGGCGGCCGGGGCCGATGAAGTCGTTCCACCAGCCATCAGTGGGCTGAGCGGGCGGGTGCGCTGCGCCATGAGCGTGCGCATCTCCGGTCAGCGCATGGCAGACCAGTACCGCGTTGGACGCGTCAGCGTCGAGCGCGCCCCAGGTCTCGTACGCGAGCACTGGCTGCTGGAGCACGCCACCGCCTTCCAGCGTGAACGGCCGATCCGGCGACAGATCGAAGAACTGCCGCTCGGCCGCGCCGAGGCCCGGGTGCCATGCACCCGAGGCGGGCAGCGGCCAGGCCGCCGCATCGTCGTTCGGGGCGCTCGCGCGCCTCGCACTGTCCACAGCTGAGCCTTCGTCCTGGGCCTTCGATTCCGGGGCCGGGTTCCAGCGGCCAGAGTGCCGCTGGGTAGGCAAGGGTACCGGCCCCCTCTGGCCTGTCTAAAGCAGTTTTCAGCGGCTGGCGTTGTCGCTGCTGGCCGCGAACGCTGCGAGATCGTCAAGACGCTCGTCGTTCGAGAACACGTCGTGCAGACGCAACCGCAGGCCGAGCCGACGCTGCAGCTGGCGCACTTCCAGCTCTTCGTCCCACAGGAACATCGTGACGGCGGTGCCGCTGCGGCCCGCTCGAGCCGTCCTTCCGGAGCGGTGCAGGTAGGTCTTGTGCTCAGGCGGAACGTTGTAGTGCACCACCACGTCGACCTCGTCGATGTGCAGCCCTCTGGCGGCGACGTCGGTGGCGACCAGTGCGGCCAGCTTGCCCTTGGCGAAGTCGGCGAGCGCACGCTCCCGCTTGACCTGGGGCAGGTCGCCGTGGATGGCGCCTGCTCGCACCCCCGCTTCTCGCAGCTCGCGGGTGAGCTGGTCGGCGCCGCGCTTCGTGCGGGTGAACAGCAACGTGCGCCCGTTCGCCGCGATCATGCGGGCGGCGACCCGCACCCGGTCCATCTTGTGCACCGAGAGAAACAGGTGGCCCATCTCCGAGACGGTCACCTCGCGCTCGGTCACTTCGTGGAAGACCGGGTCTCGCAGGTGCCGCTTGACCAGCGTGTCCACGACGCCGTCGAGCGTCGCTGAGAACAGCAGCGTCTGATGCTGGCCGTCGATGTGGCGCAGCACCCACTCGACCTGGGGCAGGAACCCCATGTCGGCCATGCGATCGGCCTCGTCCACCACCACGCGCTGGATGCCCGAAACGTTGACGGCGCCGCGGTCGATGAGGTCGATCAGCCGGCCGGGCGTGGCGATGACCACGTCCATGCCGCCCGACAGCAGCTCGATCTGCCGATCGAGGTTGGTGCCGCCGTAGGTGGCGATCGACCGCAGGTCGGCGGCCTTGGTCAGCGGCTCGACCACGGCGGCGATCTGGTTCGCCAGCTCGCGGGTCGGCGTGAGCATGAGCGTGGTGGGGTGGCCGTCGGCGGCGCGGGGCGTCAGCGCCAGCATCGGCAGGCTGAACGCCAGCGTCTTGCCGGAGCCGGTCTTGGCTTTGCCGCAGACGTCCCGCCCGGCGAGTGCTTCGCCGATGGTCAGTTCCTGGATGGCGAATGGCTCGGTGATGCCTTGGTCAGCCAGGGTGTCGCACAGGGGCGCAGGTACGCCTAAGTCAATGAATGTTGTCACGGGGGTCTCTTCGAAGGATGTGGCCCAGAAGGTTGCGGCGCCGCGAGCTCGGCTGCGGCAACGCTGGGCAGTGGGGCCACACGGCGAACTGCCTTGGCTGCCGAGTGTATGGGAACGGCGATGCCTCACGGCGGAGCAAGGCGAGCGACGCCGCCTCTCGACTCGTGGAGCGCCGCGGTCGACGTCGCTGCAAATGCCGCCGTCAACGCGGGGGTCGGCCACTACCCTGCGGACGGCCGGGCGGAGTGGCCGAGTGGTTAGGCAGCGGCCTGCAAAGCCGTGTACGCCGGTTCGAATCCGGTCTCCGCCTCACTGGCCGGCTAGGCCCCGAGCAGGGTTTCGGCGTAGGCCGAGCCATGCAAGCAGGCTGCTAGCTTGAGTCACCCTCCGGGCGATTGGCGCAGTTGGTTAGCGCGCTTGCATGACACGCAAGAGGTCACAGGTTCGACTCCTGTATCGCCCACCATCTGTAAGCCCGTGAATTCGGCACCGTTCTCGGCTGGACCATCACCGTTAAGGCCGACGACGGCGACACCCACACCGTCAGGATCGCCTGCCAGGACTGGACTAACTCTCGCGCCGCGAGAGTTCGTTTTTGTAGATAGTGCTCATTACTATCTATTGAGTGCGAGCACGCGTGAGACGCCGGCGTGGTGGGTCGCGGTGCTTGAGGGCGACCGTGGCGGTGTTGGTGGGGGCGGCGGCGGTGCTGGGGCCGTTGGCGTCGGCGATGGGTGCGTCGCCGGAGCTGCAGCTTCGCGACGTTCCTGAGGCGGTGGAGCTGGGCGACCTCGCGGACGAGGCCAAGACGGTGGTCAACAGCTCCATTGACGACGCGGCCGGCGGTGTGGTGCGGTATGGGTTCGAGCTGTCGTCGCCGCAGTCGGTGGAGGTGGTGCTGCGGCTGCTGAGCGCGAACCTGGATGTGTTCTTGGAGGACGCCTGGGGTGAGGTGCTGGGCTCGGGCACCGAGCTGGGGCGTTCGGATGAGCGGTTCAGCCTGACGTTGGCGGCGGGCAGCTATGTGGTGCGGCTGGAGTCCGTGGGCCCGGTGGGGTACCGGCTCAAGCTGAAGGTGACCGAGCCGGTGGGGGAGCCCGTCGGCACCCGCACGAATCCGGGCCTTAAGACAGACCCGGGCACTGAGTCAGATCCGGGCGTCCCCGCAGACCTCGTCGAGGCGTGGACATCAGTGTTGGATGTGGGGGCGAGTGACGACGGGGCGGGCTACTCGCGCTGGGCGCAGTTTGGTTCGCTGACGCCGGTTCAATTCGAAGTCGACGGGTCGTCGTATGACGTCATCTTGCTCGCCGAGGTCGCCGGCGGCCTGTACCTGGGCCTGCGGCGTTCGCTGGATACCGAGTTCACCCTCGAGATCGACGGCCAGCAGTTCATCGGCTCCGACAGCTTGGTTCCCGCTGGGCTGGCGCTGCGCGGCACGTACTGGTGGCCCACAAACGGCGTGCTGTCCGCCTCTCTGGGCGGCACCGCCGACGTGTCGCTCAGCGTCGGCTCCGACACGCTTCCTGAGCGTGGCGCGGCACCGCCGGGAGCGTGGTTCTCGGATGTGCCCGACACGCACGACGGATCGACCTCTTTCGCGCTGGAGCTCAACTTCGACGAAGCAGACGTCGAGGTCACCGCAGGATCGATGGCCGACGCGCTGACCGTGACCGGCGGCTCGCTGGGGGTCGTGACCGAAGTGTCGCCCGCCGGCAAGACCTGGGAACTCACCGTGACCCCCGACGCAGCGGGCGACGTCACCGTGTCGCTCAACGCCCCAACAGACTGCGTCACAGCACACGCGGTGTGCACCGCCGACGGGCGAATGCTGCGCAACACCGCCCAAGCCGTCGTGCGGGGAACTGCCGACGACGACGATCCGCCCGCCAGCAGTGCCGACCTGAGTGCGCTCACGGTGGACGGCGTCAGTGTCGCCGGATTCAGCGCCAGCACCACGGAGTACCAATTCGGTGTCGACGCCTCGGTGGCGCAGGTGACGGTGTCGGGCGTCGCGGACGGGGCGGCGACGGTGGCCTACAGCGGAACCGACGCCGACAGACTCACCGACGGCCACCAACTGGGCCTGAGCGAGGGCCGCAACGTCGCGACGGTCACCGTCACTGCCGCCGACGGCAACACGACCAAGGAATACACCGTCAGCATCAACCGGGGGTCGGAGGACCCCTTTGGATGGAGCGCCGGGGACGACTTCGACACCCTGGCGGCGGCCGGGAACAAGTCAGCCGATGGCCTGTGGTCCGACGGCACCACCATGTGGGTGTCCGACGACTCCTACGGCAATGAGAAGATCTTCGCCTACACGCTGGCCACCAAACAGCGAGATCCCAGCAAGGACATCCGCGTCCGGCAGACCGGGGCGTTCGGAGACGCCCATGTCCGAGACATATGGTCCGACGGCACCACCATGTGGGTGGCCAACCACTTCGAGGCCAAGCTCTTCGCCTACACGCTGGCCGGTGGGCAGCGGGACCCCGCCAGGGACTTGAACACCGACGGCGCGGCCGGGAACGAATCCCCTATGGGCTTGTGGTCCGACGGCACGACCATGTGGGTGTCCGACCTTTCCAGCAAGAAGATCTTCGCCTACACGCTGGCCACCGGGCAGCGGGACCCCGGCAAGGACATCGACACCGACGGCACGGCCAACACGGGACCCGTCGGCCTGTGGTCCGACGGCACAACCATGTGGGTAGCCGACAGTTTCGACGCCAAGCTCTACGCCTTCACGCTGGCCGACGGGCAGCGCGACCCCGACCGGGATTTCGACACCCTGTCGGGGCACGGCCACACCCTTCCTTGGGCGATCTGGTCCGACGGCGCGACGATGTGGGTGTCGGGCTTCCTCAACGACAAGATCTTCGCCTACAACATGCCCGGCAACGCCGACCCGGGCAATGCCGACCTGAGTGCGCTCACGGTGGACGGCGTCAGTGTTGCCGGATTCAGCGCCAGCGACACCGCGTACCAGTTCGGTGTGGGCGCCTCGGTGGCGCGGGTGACGGTGTTGGGCGTCGCGGACGGGGACGCGGCGGTGGTCTACAGCGGAACCGACGCCGACAGCGTCACCGACGGCCACCAAGTGGACCTGAGCGAGGGCCGCAACAACGTGAGGATGACCGTCACCGCCGCCGACGGCAGAACGAGAAAGGGCTACACCGTCAGCATCAACCGGGGGTCGGAGGCCCCCTACGGATGGAGCGCCGAGGACGACTTCGACACCTTGGCCGCGGCGGACAACAGGTCAGTCACCGGCCTGTGGTCCGACGGCACCACCATGTGGGTGGCCGACGACGCCGACGGCAGTGAGAGGGCCTACGCCTACACGCTGGCCACCAAGCAGCGGGACCCCGGCAAGGACATCGACCTCCGCAAGCCCTCCAGAGACACCCATGTCCGGTCCATCTGGTCAGACGGCACCACCATGTGGATGGGCGAGAGTTTCGACAACAAGCTCTACGCCTTCACGCTGGCCGACGGGCAGCGGGACCCCGGCAAGGATATCGACATCGGCGACCAGTACCCCTATGGCCTGTGGTCCGACGGCACGACCATGTGGGTGTCCGACGTTCACAAACAGAAGATCTTCGCCTACACGCTGGCCGACGGGCAGCGGGACCCCGGCAAGGACTTCGACACCCTCGACCCGGCCAACGCCCGTCCCGCCGGCCTGTGGTCCGACGGCACGACCATGTGGGTGGCCAACAGCTGGTATGACGAGAAGATCTTCGCCTACACGCTGGCCGACGGGCAGCGGGACCCCGACCGGGACTTCGACACCCTGTTCTGGCACGTCCAGGACCTTCCCCGGGCGATCTGGTCCGACGGCGCGACCATGTGGGTGGGGACCACCTACAGCGACAAGCTGTTCGCCTACAACATGCCGGGCAACGCCGACCTGAGCGCTCTGAGCCTCAGCGCCGGGACGTTGACCCCCGCCTTCGGCACCGCCACGACGTCCTACACGGTTTCGGTGGGCGACTCGGTGTCGCAGGTGACGGTGACCGCCCAAGCAGCCGACGCGGGCAACGCCACGGTCGTGTTCCTCGACGGCAACGACGTGGAACTCCCCGACGCCGACGACCACGCCGACGGCCAGCAGGTGGACCTCGCGTTGGGCGACAACACGATCAAGGTCCAAGTCACCGCCTCGGACCTCGTCACCACCCGCGTCTACACGCTGACGGTCCACCGTGTCGCCGACGACGCCGCGATCTGGGCGGTATCGGTCGGCTCGGAATCCATCGCCGAGGAGGGCGAGACGTCGACGGCGGTGACCGTGAGCACCGGAGGCGTGACGTTCACCGAGGCGAAGACGGTCACGCTGGTCCTGGCGGGCACCGCGACCGAGGTCGCCGACTACACAGTCACCGCCAAGACGCTGACGCTCGCCGCCGGCGAGACCTCGGCACACGCCACCGTGACCGCGGTGGACGACACTGTCAGAGACGCCGACGAGAGCATCGAGATCACGGCGATGCTCGACGGCGCGGTGATCGGCGTCCCGCAGACCATCACCATCGCCGACAACGACGAGGGCACTAGCGGCTCGTGCTCGCCGGTCTTCGACCCGACGCCCACGGCGGTGGCGGTGACGGCGGTCCCCATCGAGGTGGCATCCAACATCGGCGAGTACTTCGTGCTGTATGTCAACCACCAAGAGGACGGCGTGGTGTCCGAGACACCGGTCGCGGTGATCAGGGGCGAGGCGTCCACGACGATGCTGGCGGAGAACGTGGCCGCGCTGCCGCCGGAGCGCTACCGGGTGGAGAAGTACCTCATCACCGACCCCGCCGACGTCGACGGCGACTGCGTCGACGACCTCACCGAACTCGACAGTCTCGGGACCATGAGCCCGGTGAACCCCGCCCCGGCCATCGGGCTCACCGACGGCGCCGCAGCCGTGCCCGATCAGCCCACCTTCGAGACGCTGGCCTATGGCGGGCAGTACGTCAAGTTCGTTCTGCTGGGCATGGACACCGACTCGCCGACCCTGTTCTTCATCAACTCCAAGACGCACCTCCGCCATCCCATCGCGTTGTTCCTCGATGCGATAGGCCACCTCGAGGCCGACCTGCCCTGGGCCGTGCCGGGCGAGATCGTCTACGACCCCGCACTCGAGGCCCCCGACGGCAGCACCGGCGTCTACTACTGGTGGCTGAACCGCTACGACAACCGCTACAGCACCGACCTGCTCGAGCGCATCCACACCCTGCTCGCGGCCGGGATGCCGCTCCTCGACGACAACCTGGCCCTGCACATACCGAACTACCGCCTCGCGAGCTACCAGTCCGAGCTGCCGCTGTTGAGACAGTCGCGCATCCCGCTCATGTTCGACGAGGACATCCACCCCGGATCCAGCTTCCTGCCCATGAACCCCGCAGTGGGATACGGCCGGCTGCGGGTCATGGAGCAGGGGGACCGGCCCCATCCCCGCGACATCGCGATATACGAGGCACTGCCCAACGAGCTGCCCCGCGTCGCAGGGATCATCACCACCGTGCCCCAGACGCCGCTGTCGCACGTGAACCTGAGGGCCGTGCAGGACGGCGTCCCCAACGCCTTCATCAGCGACGCCCTCAACGACGCCACCATCGACGGCCTCCTCGACAGCTACGTCCGCTACGAGGTGACCGAGAGCGGATGGAGCCTGAGGGCAGCCACCCCCGCCGAGGTCGACGCCCACTACGCCGCGTTGCGGCCCGCTACGGCACAAGTACCCCAACGCGATCTGTCGGTCACCGCGATCACCCCCCTGAGCGCCGTCGGCTTCGAGGACTGGGACGCCTTCGGGGTCAAGGCCGCCAATGTGGCCGTGCTGGGGACGCTGGGCTTCCCGCCCGGGACCGTGCCCGAGGGATTCGCGGTGCCGTTCTACTTCTACGACGAGTTCATGAAGCACAACGGGTTCTATGACGACATCGAAGAGATGCTCGCCGACGAGAGCTTCCAGACCGACTTCGATGTCCAAGAGGACATGCTCAAGGATCTGCGCAAGGCCATCAAGAAGGGCCAGACGCCTACCTGGATCCTGGACGCGCTCACCGCGATGCACGCCACCTACCCCGTGGGGCAGTCGCTTCGCTACCGGTCGAGCACCAACAACGAAGACCTTCCCGGGTTCAGCGGGGCGGGGCTGTACGACTCCAAGACCCAGGATCCCGACGAGACCGTCGAAGACGGCATCGACAAATCCATCAAAGGGGTCTATGCCAGCCTGTGGAACTTCCGGGCCTTCACCGAGCGCGAGTTCCACCGCATCGACCACCTCGCAACCGCGATGGGGGTGCTGGTGCACCCCAACTACACCGACGAGCTCGCCAACGGCGTCGCGGTCAGCTTCGACCCCGTCAGCGGATTCGACGGCTACTACTACGTCAACACCCAGCTCGGCGAGGACCTCGTCACGAACCCCGATGCCTACTCCGAGCCCGAGGAGATCCTGCTGCACCCCAGCGGCAACGACATCGCGATCCTGGCGACCTCCAACCAGGTGGAACCCGGAGAACTCCTCCTCGACGACGCCCAGCTCCGCCAGCTCGGCGAGCACCTCGAAGTGATCCACGACCACTTCAAGACGCTGTACGACCCCGCACCCGGCGAGCCCTTCGCCATGGAGATCGAATTCAAGATCACCAGCGACGACATCCTCGCCATCAAGCAAGCCCGTCCCTGGGTGTTCAGCCCGTCCAATCAGACCGCCACCGGCCTGCCGACCATCACGGGCACAGCGCAGGAGGGTGAGACGCTCAGTGCTGACACCTCAGGGATCAGCGACGCCAATGGGCTCACCAACGTGCAGTTCAGCTACCAGTGGATACGCAGCGACGGCAGCTCAGACACGGACATTGTCGGCGCCACCGGCCAGACGCATACCCTGACCCACGACGACGTGGGCAAGGCCATCAAGGTGCAGGTCAGCTTCACCGATGACCACGGGTTCTCCGAGACATTGACCAGCGACGCGACGGCTGCGGTGGCGCATGCGGTCGAGACGCTGTGGTCGGGGGAGATGACGGTGGCCGACTATGGCAGCAGCAGCCTGGGCGCCTACAACGACGACACCCTGTTCTCGAACGTAACGAGCAGCATCCAGCTTCAAGTCAAGTGGCTCTGGTACTTGGAGTCGGAGCGGAAGCTCTGTCTGGCATTTCGGGCGCCGGCTTCAGGCACAGGAGACTGGAAACTGCGTATAGACGATGCGGAGCTTGATTTTCCGAGCGGAAACTCGAACTTTGTCTTCAGGAACGTCGACCTGTCCTGGACGGCCGACCAAGTTGTCAACGTGAGCATCGTTCGCCCAGAGCCGTCCTAAGGCGCGTGTCACAGCGGGCAGCGAGCCAGTCGTTGCTGTGCCGGTCAGTCGCGGGGCAGGACGCTGCGAGCGACGCTGACTGAGGTGTGGACGCGGTCGCTGCCGCTGGTGCGTCGTATCCGGGCTCCAGCCGGCAACAAGTCGGCGATCTCGCTGAGCACATGCGCGGGCACTGCAGCGGTGCCGCCGACGACCCGGACCAGCCCGGGCCGCAGATGCTTGAGCAATTCAGCGGTCTCGGTTGGCACGCCGTCGGGTGCCATGTAGGCCACCACTGAGGCCGACGTGCGTGCAGAGAGCACCGCAGCGATGCCGATGTCGGGCGGGCTCCACCCGCTGGCGATGATCACGACTTGCTCGCCTGCTGGAAGCCGTGCCGAGCCGCCGGTGAGCAGCTGGGCCGCGAGCTGGGCTGTGTGGGCGCGCGATGTGCCGCTGACTCGTTCGATGCTTGCGCTTCCGGCGGCGCGGATGTCGTTCTCGACGGCTTCCGACACTGCCGCGGGGCCGCCGACGATCAAGATGCGGAACGGCGACGTCTCCGCGATGAAGGTGCGCAGCTTCTCGGAGACAGCGTCGGCGCGGGTGTACACGACAGCGGAGTCATCCAGGCGAGCTGAGAGCATTGCGGCGACACCGATGTCGGGCGGGCTCCACCCGTTGGCCACCACGAGCACCGCTCGGCCATCTGGCGTGCCGTCGAGCGCGAGACGAGCAGCGTTGATCGACGTCTCGACGCGGTCGTTGCCGGTGATTCGCTTGATGTCTGCGAATGGCTCAGCTTCCGCGAGCGATGCGCGCGCTGAATTGGACACTGCTGCCTCGCCGCCGATGACGGGAATGACGTGAACGGTTCGGATGTCGAGCAGTGCTCGGACCGCAGGGGGAAGCTGCTCGCTCTCGGTGTAGACGACAGCCGCACCCGCCAGACGCGCTGCGAATGCGGCGGCAACACCAATGTCTGCAGGACTCCAACCGTTCGCTACGAACAGCGTCGTCCCCTCCACACCATCCACGCCGCCGCTCGCTCCGCCGCTGCCGCCGCCCCCTCCGCCGCCGCCACCGCTGGTACCTGATTGCCCACCCGAGCCGCCGCCCCTGGAGCCCTGCTGCGCCGGAACGGTTTGCCGCTTCCTGGCAGGTTCAAGCGTCAAGCTCGTCACGACACTGCCGCTCACTGCCGTTTTTGCCCGCCCATGGCCGTCGTCGTACACGGCCTCGGCGCGCAGGCGATAACCGGAATCGCTTCGGGCGACGGTGTAACTGGAAGCGGTCGCGTGCGCGATGGGCGTCCAGGTGACGCCGTTGCGGGACCGCTGCCATTCCCAGCTCACGTCGGAGACGCCTCCGTCCGGATCGGTCAGCTGGGCACCAACCTTCGTGCCCGGGAGCGCCTCGGTCTCGGACAGCGATACAGAGCCGGTCTCGTCGACGTTGGCCACGACTATCTGGACACGCTGTGAATCGGAGAAGGTGCCGTCGGAGACGATGACATCGACCGCATAGATGTTGTCGAGATTCGAGTCAGCGGGGGCGTCGGCGTCGGGCAGCGACGAGAACCGCACGACGCCGGAGGAATCGATCTGCAGATCGCCCTGGTCTGGCCCCCCGAGACGCCACTCCAATGGGCTCTGGTCGGGATCCCAGGAGCGGAACTCGACGCTGAAGGTCGAGTGTTCGCTGGTGTAAACGACATGGGGTCCGCTCAGGACCGGGGCTTCCGCTTCGTCGGTGACTTCGATCCTGACGGGTCGCTGCGCCCGCAGTCCTGACGGGTCGGTAGCCCTCACCAGCACGTTCAGGGTTGCCACGGACTCGTGATCGAGCGGTGCACGCGTGCGAAGCTGCCCTGTGGAGGCGTCAATCTCGACGAAGTCATCGTCGACTCCGCTCAGTGAGTAAGTGAGTTGGTCGCCATCGAGATCCGTGGCCGTGACGAGGCTGCCGATGGCGGTGCCGACGCCGCTGTTCTCGGGCACTGACAGCTCAAGGGTCGACGTCGACTGGAACGACGGCGCACGATTGCTCCCCGGCCGCGAGCGCGTCGCGCGCTGCCATGTGTGGCTTACGCTCTTGCCAGATCCGTGTGGGTCGCTGTAGACGAGACTGGCTCGCAAGCGCAGGCCCAGATCGGCTTGGGTCGGCGTGTACGAACTCGATGTGGCATCGGGAATCTGGGTCCAGCCGGATTGAGTGGTTCGACGTTCCCACGTCCATGTGTGTCCGCTGGTGCGACCGTCAGGGTCATCCACGATCAAGCCCACAGAAGTGCCGACTTGCGGGTACAGCAGCGTCGGGCGGACTTCGGCGACTTCGTCGTCGTTGAGCACCGTGACCCGTACATCGAGCGACCCGGTGTTCCGGCCGTCGAATGCCTCCACCGTGACGGCGTAGGCATTGTCCTGATTCGCATCCTCGGCGAATTCGAAGTCCGGGGCCTGCGCGAACCTCAGGTAGCCGTTCCCGTCGATCGTGAAGGCCCGGCGATCGTCTCCGGACAGCCGCCATTGCACATTGCCGAATTCGGGATCGTCTGCGTCGTAGTAGCCGAGCACCGAGAACGCGCTGGTGGAGAGCTCGTTGCGCTCGATCGTCGTGTCGCCGGTCACCTCGGGTGCTTCGTTGAGGTCGCGCACCGCGACCCGCACCTGCCTGGAAGTGATGAGGGCGCCGTCCGAGGCGTCGATGGTGACCCGGTACACCGTGTCAGAGTCGGCGTCGTCAGGCTGCTCGAAGTCCGGCGCCGAGTCGAGGCTCAGCGTTCCGTCGCTCGCGAGCGTCAATGAGGACGCATCGGGGCCTCGCAGCGTGAGCGTGACGCTCTCGCGTTCTGGATCTGTGGCGCTGTAGCTGCCCAGCGTGCCCGTGCTGTTCTCGTTGATGCTTGCCACCCGTGGTCCGACGAGCACCGGCGGCTCATCGACCGGGGTCACCGTGACCGTGACGTCCAGCGAGACCGTGTGCGTGTCATCGGATGCCCGCACGGCGAGCTTGTACTCGTTGTCCCGGTTCGCGTCCGCGGGCGATTCGTAATCGGGCGGCACGTCAAAGGTGAGCTGGCCGTTCTCATCGATGCTGAATGGTCCGTTGTCGGTTCCACCGACCGACCACGAGACCTGCGTGCCTTCGGGATCGTCGGCGGAATAGAAGCCCAGGCTCGCCTCCGAGTTCTCGGCGATCGACACCGCGCTGGGTCCCGACACGGTGGGTGCTTCGTCGACGTCGAGCACCTCGACGGTGATGCCGACGGTGGTGTCGATGGAGGTGTCGGCGTTGCCGTCGCGGTCGGTGCCGTCACGCACCGACACCGTGACCGAGTGCGTCTGCTGGGTCTCGTAGTCGAGCTCGGCGGCAACCCTCAGCTGTCCCGTCGAGGCGTCGATCTCGAAGCTCCCGGCGTCGGCGCCGCCGAGCGAGTAGGTGAGCACCTCGCCGTCCCGGTCCCTGGCGGCTACCGGAGGGCCCACCGCAGTTCCCGCTGCAGCGTGCTCGGACACGCTGCGCACCCGGGAGCCTGTGGCAGGAAAGATCGGCTTGGCGCGGCAGTAGGGCAGCCCGAGACTGCCGAGGTCGTGGCTGGCGATGTATGCGAACGAGCCCGGCACGCAGCCCGTCAAGCTGTTGTTCGCCAGCGAGATCGCGGTCAGGTTCACCAGCTCTTCGAGCTCGATGGGGATGTCGCCGCTCAGGTCGTTCGAGTCGAGATAGAGGGTCGTGAGCTGCGAGAGATTGCCGAGTTCGGCGGGAATCTGGTGCTGCAGGCCGAGACCGCTGAGATCGAGCTCGACGAGATCGGTCAAGTTGCCGATCTCGGGCGGCAGTTCGCCGTAGAGCTCGTTGCCGCTCAGCCTCAGATGCGTCAGGTTGGCGAGGTCTGTCAGCCAGGTTGGGAACGACGTGCGGTAGCGGATCCCGATGAGGTCCAGCACTTCGAGATTGGACAGCCGGCGGAACTGGGAGGGGAACGCTCCCCCGAACTCGTTGAAGGCCGCCGTGAACACGGTGAGGCTGGACAGGTCGCCCAGCGTGGTGGGAATCACACCACTCAGGCCGTTGCCGGACAACTCGAGCGCTGTGAGATTGGACAGGTCGCCCAGCGAGCTCGGCAGTGACCCGGTCAAGCCGTTGTTCTCCAAGTCGAGAACGGAGAGATCGGCGAGATTGCTGAGCGCACCCGGAATGGATCCGGACAGCTGGTTGTTCGCCAGATTGATGTGAGTGAGGCCGCTGAGGTTGCCCAGCGAGCTCGGTATCGACCCGGTGAGCTGGTTGGTTTCGATGTCGAGATAGGTCAGGGCGCTGAGATCGTCGATGTCGGCGGGGATGGTGCCGTCCAGCCGCTTTCCAGCGATGCGAAGCTCGGTCACTCTCCCGCCGGACATGACGACCCCGAACCAGTTGATCATCGAGACCGACGCAGACCAGCCGAGGCTTGCGGAGCTGGACATGGTGTCCTGCGCGTCGAGCAGCGTCTCGCAGTCGGCCACCAAGCCCGGGTTGCTGGTGGGGTTCGGCACCGCGATGCCGCTGCTGCAGTCCAGTGTCTGGGCCGACGTCGGCGCATGATGATGGGGAGCGATGAGGCCACCGCAAGCGATCAGCAGCGCCGCTGCAGCTCTGCTGAGCCGCGACGTGCCTGGCGCGCCCGCGCCCCTCGTTCCCGCTGCCTGCATTGCGGCTCCCACTCGTCGCAAGGTTGAGGACCCGGGTGGGGCCACAGCAGCCGCAGGAGTCCGATCCGCGGACGCGGTTCGAAATAGTAACGACGACTATCTTCAAATCTGCGGCAATCGACGCACCCGGCGGCAGGCCCTCTGCGACGTCACGCATGTCCGAGCGCGCCCGAGAGAACGTCGCGGCTGTCGGCCGCGACGCAGACAACTGCGGCTCTGAAACGCGCACAGGGGTCGTGTCAGACTGCTCGGCGGCATGAGCGAACCGGCGGACGACAGCGCTGATCAGCGGCCGCTCGAGGGCATCCGGGTGCTGGATTTCACGCGGGTGGTGGCGGGGCCGCTGGCCACGCGGATGATGGCCGACCTCGGGGCCGAGGTCATCAAGATCGAGCCGGTCGACGGCGACCTCAGCCGGACCTTCCCGCCCCACGTGCCGGGCGACGTCAACCCCTATTTCTCCCAGCAGAACGCCGGCAAGCGCTTCTGCTCGATCGACCTGCGTGCGCCAACGGCCCCGGAGCTCGTGCGAGAGATCATCAGCCGCTGCGATGTCGTGGTGGAGAACTACCGGCCGGGTGTGATGGCCAAGTTCGGCCTCGGTGCCGACGAGATGTGCGCACTGCACCCCAAGCTCGTGTACTGCTCGGTGACCGGATTCGGCCAGACCGGGCCGTGGGCAGCCAAGCGCGCGTACGCGCCCGTGGGCCACATGGAATCGGGCTACATCGACTACGCCATGCGCGAAACCGGTGCCCGGCCCGAGAACCCGCCGCTGGTGGTGGGCGACATCGTGACGGCCATGTCGGCAGCCGCCACGGTCAACGCCATGCTCGTCAAGGCGGCCAGGACCGGCCGGGGCGGCCACATCGATGTGTGCATGGTCGAGGCCATGGTGTACATCCAGGAGTGGTCAGCGCTCGAGCTGGCGGGCGGCTGGGACGAGCCCAACGCAGGCCTTGCCCACGAATGCCCGATCCTTGTGCTGCCCGACGGGCGCGTGTGGGCCATCGCCGGAAACCCCGCCGCATGGTTCGACGACCTGCTCACGGCCATGGGACGTCCCGAACTGGCAGACGACCCCCGCTTTGCCACGCCTGCGGCACGAATGGCCAACCGCTACGAGCTGTACGACGAGATGACCCAGTGGGCGGCCGGCTTCGCCGACGTGGAGGACTTCCGGCGGGCGATCGAGGCCGGCACACCGTTCAGCGTGGCCGAGATGCGCTCCATCACCGAGCTGGCCGAGACCGACTGGGCCGCGCACCGCGGGCTGCTGGCAGAGACCGCCTCGGGCTTCGCGGTGCCAGCGCGTCCGGCGCTCGGCTCAGGCATCGGCACCGACGGCCACGTCGCTGCCCGGGGGGCGGACAACCGGGCGACGATCGGAGGTCTGCTCGGGCTCGATGACCAGCAGCTCGACCGGCTCGAGGCGGCAGGAGTCCTCGTCACCGCCTGATCGCAGCACACATGGCCCGCGGCTTGCCGCTGCACATCAGTGGGACAGACGCTGCGCGTCTGCGGACGAGAGGCCGACGGCGTTTGTCGTAGTTGTAACTATCATTTTCTCGTGCTGCCTGCGGGCACACGAAGAGTCTGATGCATCCCCCTACACGTTCCGGTACCGCTGCCGCGTCTCGCGCGGGCTGGTTGCCCGTGTTGTTGCGGCGTTCGGGCATCGCGCTGTTGGTGGTGTGCCTGGTCGGCGTGGTGCCCGTGGGCCCTGTGGGTGCCCATGAGCACTTGGGCGATGTCGAATTCGAGCGTGTCTACGGGGCGGACCGGTATGCCACGTCGTTGCAGGCAGCCGAGGCGGTGGCGGCAGACGCGGGCGGGTCGCTGGAGTGGGTGGTGGTGGTGTCCGGCCGGAGCTGGCACGACGCAGTGGTGGCGTCGTCGGTGGCTGGGAAGCTGAGCGCTGCGATCCTGTTGACGCCTCGGGAGGGATTGCGCGCCGACGCCATGGCGTTCCTGGCCGAGGCGGGCGTGTCGAAGGCGCTCGTGATCTCCACCGCTGACGCTGTGCCGAGCGAGGTGGATGACCAACTCGAAGCTGCAGGTGTCAAGGTGGAGCGGCTGGGCGGCGCCGATCAGTACGAGACCTCGGTGCTGGCGGCGCGTCGCAGCGGCACCCCCGGGGCGCTGGGCGCCTCGGGCCGGACCGTCTT
This sequence comes from Candidatus Poriferisodalis sp., assembly GCF_965208925.1. Classification (GTDB taxonomy): domain Bacteria; phylum Actinomycetota; class Acidimicrobiia; order Acidimicrobiales; family Poriferisodalaceae; genus Poriferisodalis. Next base: position 2,229,181 of record NZ_OZ242364.1, read on the forward strand.
CGTTGCCAGCGGCGAGGTGTTCGCGGACGCTCTGGTGGCCGGACCGCTGTCGGCGTATGGGGGTCATCCGGTGCTGCTCACGCCGCCCGACGAGCTGCATCCGTCGGTGAGCCAGTACTTGCAGCAAACCCCGGTCAACCATGTGCTGGTGATGGGCGGCATCAAGGCGCTGACTGCTGAGGTGTCCAATGCGATTGAGGCATTGGGGATCGGCGTGCAGCGTGTAGCGGGAGCGACGCGGATCAGCACGGCGTGGCGCCTGGCGGCGCTGGCCGCCGGCGAGATGGTCGACGGCTGCCCGCGGCAGGCATACCTGGGCTTGGCCCGTGCCGACGTGCCATTCGACGCGTTCGCCGCGGCACCGCTACTGGCGGGGCGTTGCGCCGCGCTGGTGCTGGCCTGGACCGGCGAGGTGCCCCGGATCACCGCCAGCCACATCAACCGCATGCGCGCAGCCCACCTCGACGGCGTCACCCTGAACGTCTTCGGCGGCAATGCCGCCATCTCCCAGACCGCCCTCGACAGCTACATCCAGGACTCCTCCCAAGCTGGCTCCGCAGGAGGCGGCGGCGGAGGCGGTGGTGGCGGTGGCGGCGGAGGCGGCGGCGGAGGCGGCGGCGGCGTCAGCACCGGAAGCGGCGGCAGCACCTCCGCCCGGCAGACCCAAGGGGCGCCGGTTTTGCGGCCGGGGGTGCCCCAGGACGTGAGGATCACCGTCGAAGGCGACACCACGCTCGACCTCACCTGGAATCCGCCCAACAGCGACGGCGGCGACCCGAACTTGTCCTACGTGGTGCAGCACCGGGCTGGCTCGACAGGCGGCTGGTTGTCGTCAGGCGTGACCAACGACGACAGCAGCGCCAAGATCGAGCATCTGGTCAACGGCGTGACCTACCAGGTCCAGGTGGCGGCCCGAAACAGCGCCGGAACCGGGACCTTCGTCGTGGTCCAAGGTGAGCCGGTGGGAACCAGGGCCCCGGGCGAGCCGGGCAGTCTCTCGTTGACACCCGGCCGCAACCAGCTCACAGCGAGATGGCAGGCACCGTCCGAGCGGGGCGGGTACGCATCGGTGACCTACGAGGTCGGGTACCAGGAAGCCGGCAGCGGCAGCTGGAACACGTTCGCCACCGACGAGACCCGCACCTCGGTCACCATCGGGAACCTCGACAACGGCACCCAATACGAGGTGCGGGTGAGGGCCAAGAACCCGGTGCTGTCCAGTGGCTACGCCACCGAGAAGGCCACGCCCCTCGGCAGCGGGCCGAGCGCGCCGCAGCACGTGACGGTGACGGCTGGCTTCGGGAGCCTCGACGTGTCGTGGCAGGCGCCCTCGAGTCTCGGCGGGTACGCGGCTGAGCACCTGAGCTATTCGGTGCTGTATCGCAAGATCAGCGGCGGCACCACGATGACCTTCGCCACCGACGAGACCCGCACGTCGGTGACCATCCCCAACCTCGACAACGGCGTCGAATACCAGGTGCAGGTCGCGGCCAAGACGCCGGGCGGCTCCAGCAACACCATCACCAAGCGGGGCACGCCCGTCGGCAATCCGCCTGACGCCCCGACGATCGACACCGTGACGGCAGGCAACGGACAGTTGCAGGTGTCGTGGTTCGTCCCGCCCGACACCGGCAGCTACGACGCCTCGCTCCTGACCTACGTGGTGGAGCACCGCGCAGCGGGCACCACCGGCGACTGGCTGAGCACAGGAGTCAACATCGCGGGTCTGAGCGCCACCATCCGAGGCCTCGACAACGGCGTCGCCTACAACGTGCGGGTCGCCGCCCAGAACCCTGCCGGCATCAGCCCCAGCTACGCCACCACTACGGGCACCCCGGTAGGCACCGCGCCCAGCACGCCGCGCAGCGTCAGGCTGACGCCCGGCAACGGCTCGTTGCGGGTCGACTGGCTGACGCCTTCCAACACTGGGGGCTACGCCGAATCGTTCCTGACCTACGTGGTGCAGTACCGCAAAGTTTCCGCCACGTTCTGGGACACCCTCAGCCCGAACGTCTCCAGCTCGCCGGCCACGATCACCGGCCTCGACAACGGCGACGAGTACGAGGTGCAGGTGGCGGCGCAGAACACGGCAGTCCTCAATCTCATCAGCGGCTACACCACAGCGGTGAGGGGCACGCCAGTGGCCGATGCGCCAGGCGTGCCCACGGGCGTGTCGGTCACGCCAGGCAACCGCGAACTGACGGTGACGTGGGCCGCGCCGACCGAGACCGGCGGCGCCTACACGACCGCCCAGTTGACCTACTCGGTGCAGTACCGCAAGGGCACGACCGGGGGCTGGTCGACCCATGCCTCGGCCCAGTCCGCCACGTCGGCGACGATTCCCAATCTTGACAACGGCGACCTGTACCAGGTGCAGATTGCTGCGACGAATCCGGGCAACCGGACCGGCAACTACAGCGACCTTGAATCGGGGACACCGGCGGGCGAGGCGCCCGAAGCGCCGACTGCCGTGTCGGTCACGCCAGGCAACCGCGAACTGACGGTGACGTGGACCGCGCCGACGGGCACCGAGACCGGCGGGTACGCATCCGCACACCTGTCCTATGACGTGCAGTACCGCGAGACTGGTGTCGGGTCATGGACAGACGGGCCGACGGGAGTGTCGGGAACCTCGACGAAGATCACCGGCCTCGACAACGGGAAGCAATACCAAGTCCAAGTCGCGACGGTGAACCCGGCTGGTTCGAGCAGTTTCACCGAACAGGCGCCGCCGGGCACATCGGGAACGCCGAGGGGCACCAGTGCCGATCCGCCGACCATCAGCGGGGTGACCGCGGGCAACGGGTCGCTGGCAGTGTCGTGGAATGAACCGTCGAACACCGGCGACTACGGCAGCTCGTTCCTGAGCTACCCGGTGCAGTACCGCAAGGGCACCAGCGGGGCCTGGCTGACCACCGGAGTCAGCGTCTCAGGGACTCCCGCTTCGGGGTTCACCGCCACGATCACCGGCCTCGACAACGGCGACGAGTACCAGGCGCAGGTCAAGACCTCCAATCCTGCGGGCGACAGCAGCTTCGCCACCGCCACCGGCACCCCCGAGGGCGACGAGCCCGGCGCACCCACGATCGGCACGATCACCGCGGGCAACGGGCGCTTGACCGTGCCGTGGACCGCACCCGCCGACACCGGCGGCTACGCCGACTCCCACCTGTCCTACGTGGTGGAGTACCGCGAGCAGGAGCTCGGCGGCGGCTGGCTGACCACCGGAGTCAGCATCTCAGGGACCACCGCGACGATCACCGGCCTGGACAACGGCGTCACCTACGAGGTGCGTGTCAGAACCGTGAACCCCGCCGACAGGAGCGACTTCGTCGAGAGCACGGGCACGCCGGTAGGCGCCGCGCCGGGGGTGCCCCGCAGCGTGGGGGCGCAGGCAGGCGGCCGGGCATTGCTCGTGTCGTGGACGGCCCCGTCGAGCACCGGCGGCTACGACGCCTCGCTGCTGACTTACAACGTGCAGTACCGCGAGACCGACCCCACTGACACCGCTCAGTGGCTCAATGGAGGGACGGGAATCGCGGGCACTTCGACGACGATCTCGGGCCTGGTGAACGGCCAGGAATACGAAGTGCAGGTGCAGGCCGTCAACTCGGCCGGCCAGAGCGCCTTCTCGACGCCATCGGCGAAGGGCACGCCGCTCGGCACCGAGCCCAGCGCTGTACGCAGTCCCACGGTGACGCTCGAGGGCGGGGGCAAGCTGGAACTGTCGTGGAGCGCGCCGATCGACGACGGCGGCTACACCGATCTGACCTACGTGGTCGAGCATCGCGAAGCCGATACCAGCGGCAACTGGTCCGCTGACGGGGTGACCATCACCGGTACGACCGCCGTCATCCGCGGCCTCGCAAACGGCACCGAATACGACGTGCGGATCGCTGCCAGCAACACCGCCGGCACCGGTCCGTTCGAGGAGGTCTCGGGTACGCCGGTCGGGACGGTGCCGAGCGAGCCGGGCAGCCTGGTGGTCGAGGCCAAGAACAGGGGGCTCAAGCTCACCTGGGACGAGCCGACCGAGACTGGCGGGTTCAGCTCGCTGAGCTACGTCGTGGAGTGGAAGGAGGACGGCGACGACGAGTGGCGGCAGTTCGGCGAGAACGCGACCAACAGCGCCAACGAAGAGACGACCGTCACGGGCCTGGTCAACGATGTCGACTACGAGGTACGGGTCGCCGCGATCAACGAGAAGGGCCGCAGCACCGCCAGCGAATCGGTCGGCACGCCGGTGGGAAGTGCACCGAGAGCTCCGAGACACGTTGCGGCCACGCCGGGCAACGAAGAGCTGGTGGTCACCTGGAGCATGCCGACCAACACCGGCGGCCACAGCTCGTCAAACCTGACCTTCATCGTCGAGTACCGCGAGAACGGCACCAGCGATGCGTGGTCGGACACCGGGGTGACCATCACCGGCACCACCGCCACCATCACCGGCCTCACCAACGACACGGCCTACGACGTGCGGGTCGGCGCCTCCAACACGTTCGGAACCGACACCAGCTACTACGTCACCGTGACGGCGACGCCGGCCGTGGACTTCACGCCTCGCGACGTGGTGGTGAAGGGCGGCAGCGGCAACGACAACCTGATGGTGTCGTGGTCGGCACCGGCCGCGCCCAGCGGCGACGTCGACAGCTACGTCGTGGAATACAGGGATGCAGACGGCGCGAGCGACGCATGGACAACGAGCGGGGTGTCCATCAACGGCACGACCGCCGCCATCACCGGGCTCACTGCCAACACCACCTACGTGGTGCGCGTGGGCACCACCCACGGGTCCCCCAGTGGCACAACGTGGGCGAGCACGGTCACCAGCGTGGCGCGGGCTGTGCCCGCCATACCCAGGAATCTCGACATCAAGCCCGAACTGATCGAGAGCAAGCTGAAGCTGGAGTGGAGCGGGGCGGCCAGGGCCGAGGGCTACAGGATCCAGTGGCGCCAGGCAGGCGAGAGCTGGGACGCCGTCAACCGGCAGGTGACGAGGGGCTCCGGCAAGTCGTACGAGATCAACCTCGGCGGCGCCAGGGACAACGACGGCAACGGCACCGACTGGGAGGTGCGGGTCATCGCCTACAACGACGGCGGCGACAGCGACCCGAGCGACGTGCTCGAGCACACGATGCTGCAGAACGAGGCAGAGTACAACCACTGGGCCGAGAAGAACATCATCGAGGTGCTCGAAGACGACTGGCTGTGGCTGCGCCGGGTGTGGCGATTCCTCGACAGCCGACCCGGTCACAACATCAAGGTTCAGTCACTGGACGCCAACGGCGTCGTCGTCACCAACATCTACATGGACCCGGCGGCGTCCAGGAACAACCTGCCGGCCGCCACATTCAGCGAGGTGAAGCTGAAAAAGGGCATCGAGCGGGAGGACCCCGACCACCTGTCCACGTTCCTGCACGAACTCGCCCACATCTACACCCTCACAACCGACATGGCCGACTTCATCACCGAGGACGGCAGCGACGTCGCCTCGGTCGGCATGGCCCTCGTGTACATGAACGTGGAGCACCCCAATGGAGGCGGCATCAGCGACCGCCAGTACTGCGAAGCCCACGAGCTGCTGGCCGACCTCATCCTGTACGTGGTGACGAAGGACGCCAAGGCCGAGGCCCTGAGCGGGGATCTGCCCGACCCGTTCAACCTGTTCCAACCGAGCGATCTCACCAGCATCGGACAGACGTTTTACTGGAGGCACTGCGACGATCTGACGAACAACCTCGACGGCGATCCGAGCGCAGCCGACGAGGCTCTCATCCGCGACGTGCTGGCGGGCGACATCCCCGACTGGTTCGCCTCCGAGTACAGCGCGTCGGGCTCCGACATCTACGACCGCAGCTACGACGTCAATGCGGCCAAGCTGTGGAGGCACGTACGCGCATTCCAGGTGCACGAACTCGGCACGCTGAGCTACCGGGTGGTGCCGGTCAACTACTTCAGCACGCTCTTCGGCGGCTACTGCAGCAACTCCGGCGCCACCAACGAGGCCAAGACCAAGGGCACGCCATCCGCGGGCCGCAACCCGTGGGCCAACGACGGCTGCCCGATCAACAACCCCGGCGGCATCGTGCTCGAAGCCGGATCGGGCCTTATCGACGCGAACTGGAACAACTCGCGCAACATCAACCTCGATTGGGTCGATGAGATCGAGATCCAGTGGAAGGCCGCCGGCGAGGACTATTCCGACGATGTCGCCGACGGCCGCACCGCCACGGTCACCCAGGGCCAGCTTCCCTACAGCATCACCGGCACCGCCGGCACGCAGCTGACGATTCGCCTGCGCCTCGTCAGCGGCAGCTACAACAGCCGCTGGGTCGAGAAATCGGAGACCGTGGGCTCCTGACCGCCGCCCTGTGTCCGGTCCTGGTGAAACGGGGCCCCGACGGAAGTCGCGTAGCTTGAGCCCGTGCGAATCGGGGTGCTCACCGGCGGCGGCGACTGCGCGGGACTGAACGCGGCGATCCGGGGAGTCGTGCGAGCGGCCGGCCACGAGCTGGACCGCAGCGTCATCGGCTACCGGCGCGGCTGGAACGGCGTGCTCGAAGGCGACAGCGTCAAGCTCGATTCCGAGGCGATGCGAGGCGCACTGCCACGGGGCGGCACGATGCTCGGCACCTCCCGCAGCAGCCGTCGCCTCGAGACCGAGGGTGCGGCGCCGCTGATCGCGCAGCTCGAGCGAGACGGCGTCGACGCACTGGTGACGATCGGCGGCGACGGCACGCTGATCACCGCCGGACGGCTCTCCGACGCCGGCTTCCCGGTGATCGCCGTGCCCAAGACGATCGACAACGACGTGCAGGGAACCGATGTCTGCATCGGATTCGACACGGCGCTGGGAGTGGCCACCGAGGCGGTCGATCGGCTCCACACCACCGCTGAGTCGCACAACCGGATCATGGTGCTCGAGGTGATGGGCCGCCAGGCCGGCCACATAGCTGCCGGTGCGGGAATCGCCGGGGGCGCCGCTGCGATCCTGGTTCCCGAAGCGCCGTTCAACATCGACGAGATCGCCGAGCGCCTCATCGCGCGGCATCACCGCGACCGCAACGCGTCCATCGTGGTTGTCGCCGAGGGCGCGATTCCCGACAGCAGCGTCGAGATGCCCGACACCGGCACCGACGAGTGGGGCAACCGGGTCCTCGACGGCATGGGGCAGTTCGTGGGCGACCTGCTTGCGGAACGCACCGGCTACGACACGCGCACAACCGTGCTCGGGTACATCCAGCGTGGCGGGCCGCCGACGCCGGCCGACCGGCTGCTCGGCAGCCGGCTTGGCGCCCGCGCGGTCGAGGTGCTCATGGAGGGCACATCGGGATGCATGGTGGGGGTGCACTCCACAGGCATCGCCCTGCAGCCGCTCGCCGAGGTTGCGGGTCGCACTCGTTATCTCAGTGAGGACCAACTGGAACTGCTGGATCTCATCTCCACAGCGCCGGTGCTGACACCCCTGCATACCTCGCGTCGCTGGTTCTGAGACCCGTTCTGGGGCCAGCCGGCCGGCGCCGCACGGTAGGGTGACGGCGACAACACATACCGGGGAGCCCATGGGGCTGAGAGGGAGACGGCAGTGCCGTCGCCGACCCGAGAACCTGATCTGGGTAATGCCAGCGGAGGAAGCACATGACCACCCACCGAGTGCGCAGGCCGTACCGACTCGCTGTCGCCGTCGCGGCGACGATGCTGCTCGTGGCGGCATGCGGCGACGGCGACGCGCCCGAGACCAACACGCCGATCCCACCCGAGACCGAGTCCCCGGCGGACGACGCGGCGGCCCCTGCGCCGACCACCACCGAGCCGTCGATCGACGGCACGACCGTGACCCTGATCACCCATGACTCGTTCAACCTGTCCGACGGGACACTCGAGGAATTCACGGCGCTGACAGGCGTGACGGTGGAGCTGCTCGAGGTCGGCGACGCCGGCACGCTGGTGGCCGAGGCCATCCTCACCAAGGCCGCACCGCTGGGCGATGTGCTGTTCGGCATCGACAACACGTTCCTCCAGCGAGGCCTCGACGCCGGCATCTTCAAGCGGTACGAATCGCCGGCACTTGCCGGCGTGCCCGAGGATCTGCAGATCGATCCGCGCCATCGCGTCACCCCGGTGGACTACGGCGATGTGTGCGTGAACTACTGGAAGGACGCGGTGCCCTGGGAGCCCGTGACCCTCGACGAGCTGACATTCGGTGAGTTCGCCGACCAATTGGTGGTGCAGCATCCTGAAACATCCTCGCCGGGCCTGGCGTTCCTGCTCGCCACCATTGCTTCCTTCGGCGACGGCTGGGAGCTGTACTGGGAGGATCTGCGAAACAACGGCGTCACCGTCACCGCCGGCTGGGAGGACGCCTACTACGGCGAGTTCATCTCCGGCGGGGGCGACCGATCGATGGTCGTGTCGTACGCCTCCAGCCCGCCCGCCGAGGTGATCTACGCCGATCCGCCGACCGATACAGCGCCCACGGGCGTCATCACCGAGTCGTGCTACCGCCAGATCGAGTTCGCCGGCATCTTGACGGGCACCGACAACGAAGCCGGGGCGCGTGCGCTCATAGATTTCATGCTGAGCGAGACATGGCAGAACGATGTTCCGCTCAACATGTTCGTGTACCCGGTCATCGAGAGTGCGACACTCCCGCCCGAGTTTGTCGAGCACACCGCAGTTCCCGAGGACCCGTTGATGCTCGACCCGGCCGAGATCGAGGCCAACCGTGACGCGTGGACCGAGCGGTGGGTGGAGATCGTGCTGCGCTGAACCCGCTGCCCGCCCGCTGGCAGAGCTGATGGGCGATGTGAAGGTGGCCCGACCGCTGCAGCGGCGCCAGGTGGCGGCCATCGGCGGCTGGGTGCTGGCCGCCATAGCGCCGCTCGCCTTCCTGGCGGTGTTCTTCGCCTACCCGGTGCTCACCGTGGTGGCGGACGGGCTCAGCAGTCTCGGCGACCTCGAGGGACGCTCCGCGATTCGTGGGGTGATGTGGTTCACGATCTGGCAGGCCGTCGCATCGACCGCCCTCACCCTTGCGGTCGGCATTCCTGCGGCGGCAGCGCTGGCACGGCTGCGACCGAGGACGCGGCGGGTCGTTCGTGCGGTGATCACCGTTCCGTTCGTGCTGCCGACGGTGGTGGTTGCCGGCGCCTTCGAAGCAGTCTTCGATCGATTCGGTCTCGATGGCGGAACCCTGTCGCTGCACCACACGGTGTGGGCGATACTGCTGGCGCACGTCTTCTTCAACTACGCCGTGGTGGTGCGGACGGTGGGCTCGTGGTGGGCCGGCCTCGACGGTCGCAACGCGGACGCGGCTGCCGTGCTCGGCGCGACCCCGGTGCGCACGTTCCGGCACGTGACCTGGCCCCTCCTGCGGCCTGCAGTCGCTGCAGCCGCGGCTGTCACGTTCCTGTTCTCGTTCACGTCGTTCGGGGTGATCCTGATTCTCGGCGGCCCGACACGCGCCACCGTCGAGACCGAGATCTACCGGTACGCCATCACGCGGCTCGACTTCGCGACGGCATCGGCGCTGGCACTGTGCCAGCTAGTCGCCGTCGCAGCGCTGGTCGCGCTGGCGGGGGTGGCGGAGCGGCGTCGGGCGGTGGCTCGGCGGGCGCCCGGACGCACGGCGCCGCGGCGACGGCGCAGCGTGATCGCTGTCAATGCCGCGGTGGCCGCGGTGCTGCTGGGCGTGCCGATCATCACGCTGGTGGAGCGGTCATTCGCGACTGGCGCTGGATACGGCGTGGCCAATTTCGCAGCGCTGGCCGATCGCGTGCAGATGCTGCCGACGACCGCACTCGCGGCGCTGCGCCACTCGCTGGGATTCGCCGTGCTCGCGACCTTGATTGCCACCGGTATCGGCGCATTGGCGTCGTTTGTCGTCGTGGGAGGCCGGGCTCACGCCGCACGGCCGGCCGGCCCGGGCCGGCTGCGGCAGCTGTTCGATGTCGGCTTGACCTTGCCGCTCGGCGTGTCCGCCGTGACCGTGGGGCTCGGGATGCTGCTGGCGCTGGACACGCCTCCCTTGGAGTTCCGCACGGCGTGGTGGATCATTCCGGTCGCTCACGCCCTGGTCGGGATGCCGTTCGTCGTCCGCACGCTGGTGCCGACGCTGCGCTCGATCGATGACCGTTTGAGGGAAGCGGCGTCAGTGCTCGGTGCGGGACCGCTGCGCACCCGCCGCGAGGTCGATGTCCCCATTGCGTCCCGAGCGGTGGCGGTCGGCGCGGCGTTCGCCTTCGCCGTGTCGCTCGGCGAGTTCGGCGCGACGGCATTCCTGCCGCGGCGGCCCGACACGCTCACCGCACCGCTGGCGCTGTTCCGGCTGCTCGGCACCCCGGGGGAGACGCTGCGGGGCCAAGCCATGGCGCTCGCCGTCGTGCTCATGGCTGCGACGGCTGCCTCGGTGCTCGTCATCGAGGGGCTGCGCCGAACCGACGAATCGCTGTTCTAGCCCCGGCGTCGGGCGCACGACGAGGGTGTCAGCGGCCAGCGGCTGCTTTCCAGAGCCGGTGTCCTTCGGTCCACAGCAGGATCGGCAACGCAGTGTCGATCAGGTGCCAGATCGTGAAGTTGTCACCGCCGTCCACCATCGCGCGAAACCAATTCGGGACGAAGGCGATCGTCACAGCGACGGCGAAGATGAACATGGCCTTCGCGCTGCGATCGTTGGGGCCTGCCGCCGACCTTCGTTGCCACGTCGTGACCAGCACCAGCGCCAGAGCGGCCGCCATGAACCAGTCCAAGACGGTCCAGACGTCGAGGTTCGCGGGATCGTCCGGACCGTCGCCGGGGCCATAGAAGGGGAAGGCAAAGAAGTTGACCACTACGGCGGCGGCAACCAGCTTCAGATATACCGCTACAGGCTTGGCGAAGATCATGTGTCGGCTCTCTCGGCGGGGCATGCGGGTCCACCGCCATACTGGATGCCGTCATGCCTCCAGCGCGGGATGGTCCGCGAAGTGGGAGAGCGCATCGGGGTCGTCAATGGCTTCGACGTTGGTCACCGGACGGCCCTCGACGACGTCCCTGACCGCCAGCTCCACCAGCTTCCCGGAACGGGTGCGGGGAATCGACGGTACTTGGGCGATCACCGCGGGCACATGGCGGGGCGACGCTCCGGAACGGATCTGCGCGCGGATCCTGCCGATCAGCTCGTCATCGAGTGTCAAGCCCTCGCGCAGCTTGACGAACAGCACGACCCGGGTGTCGCTGCTGGCCGGCGCTCCGCCGCCTGCGGGAACTCGCTGTCCGATCACCACGCTCTCGAGCACCTCGTCGATGCGGTCGACCTGGCGGTAGATCTCTGCGGTGCCGATCCGCACCCCGCCGGGATTCAGGGTGGCATCGGATCGGCCGCTGATGATCATCCCGCCGCTCGGCGTCCACTCGGCGAAATCGCCGTGATGCCACACGCCCTCGAAGCGCTCGAAGTATGCGGATCGGTAACGGGCGTCGCCGGGATCGTCCCAGAACTGCAGCGGCATGGACACGAACGCGTTGCGGCACACCAGCTCGCCCTGCGTTCCGGCACCCAGCGAGCCGCCGTTCGAGTCAGCGACGTCGACGTCGAGGCCCAGCGCAGACGCCTGGATCTCGCCGCGGCGGACGGGCCCCGTCGGGTCGCCGATCACGAAGCCGCCGCAGATGTCGGTGCCGCCCGAGAACGAGGCCAGGTGCACATCGGCCTTCACCTGCTCGTACACCCAGTCGAAGCCCTCGGGCGCCAAGGGTGAGCCCGTCACCGAGACCGTGCGCACGGTGTCGAGCGCATGGGTTTGCGCGGGCTGCAGGCCGGCCTTCATGGCGCCTTCAATGAACTTGGCGCTGACACCGAACAGCGTGACGCCCCACTCGTCGGCCACGTCGAAGAGCTGCGCCGGGCCTGGATGGAATGGCGAGCCGTCGTACAGCACCAGCGATGCGCTGCTGGCCAGCCCGGCGACGAGCCAGTTCCACATCATCCAGCCGGTGGTGGTGAAGTACATGACGCGATCGCCGGGGCGGACGTCGAAGTGCAGGCGCTGCTCGCTCCAGAGCTTCAGCAGTGCGCCGCCGGCCCGGTGAACGATGCACTTGGGCTTGCCCGTGGTGCCCGACGAATACAGGATGTACACCGGCTGGTCGAAGCCGAGCCGTTCGAAGGTCAGGTCGTCGCCGTTGGCGTCGCGATGAGGCGCCAGCCACTCGGTCCACATCGTCTGCGAGCCCGGCGTGTCGTCCGGTGAAGCAGGTGCGCTGCGGTCGTACGGCGCGATGACGAGCCGGGGCTCAACCCCTGTTGCCGCCAGGCTGGCTGCCACCTCGGCCGCCTTGCCGGCCGTGTGATGGCGCACGCCGTTGTAGTAGTAGCCGTCCACGGCGACCATGACGGTCGGGGAGATCTGGCCGAAGCGGTCCAGTACGCCGTCGATGCCGAAGTCCGGGCTGACCGACGAGTACACGGCGCCCAACGACGCTGTGGCCAGGAAGACGATGAGCGCCTCGGGACCGTTGGGAAGCATGGTGGCAACCCGGTCGCCGACGCTGACGCCGTCGGCCGCCAGTGCTCGCTGGCACACTGCCACCTCTGTCCGCAGCTCGCCGTGCGTCATGGTCAGCCGCGCTGCGTCCTCGCCGATGAAGACCAGTGCAGTGTCGCCGGATTGCGGTCCGCCAGCAGCGACGGGCCGTAGGTAGTTCTCGGCGATGTTCAGGCTGGAGCCTGCGAAGAACTCCAGACCAGGGCCTGGCATCGTTCCGGTGCCAGCCGCTGAAGCAGCGCCGCCCGACGAACGCAGGACGAACTCCGGGCCGAGTTCGCCGATGCCGTCGCAGAATTCCCACACCGCGCGCCAGAACGCCCCGGGATGCCGCACAGACCACGCGTGCAGGTCCGCGTAGGAGTGCCGGTCGAGCCCGATTCCCACCCGTTCGGCGAACTGCCAGAGCTGAGTCGACGCACGTCGCTGGGCGTCGGGGCGCCACAGCACGCTCGCGTCGGCGACCGCGGCGTCGTCGCTGTCTGATGAGCTGCTCATCGAGCGCAACATAGAGGACGAGCGGACTGCTCAGCCTCTGGAGCGTGCGGGTAGTGTCCCCACCCATGGACGGCATCTGCGACGACCTTCAGGCAGAGAACGACGCGCTCGGCGACGTGGTGGGTGACCTCAGCGAGGAGCAGTGGCGCCTGCCCACGCCTGCGGAGGGCTGGGACAGCCGCGAGACGATGGTGCATCTGGGCATGACGGATTGGGTGGCGACGATCGCCGTGGTCGATCCCGAGCGCTTCGGGGACTTCACTGCCGCAGCGGCACGCGGCGAGATGGATCTGCACACGGCGGCAGGTTTCGACTTCGCCTCCATGTCGGGGGCCGAGATCTGGGACTGGCTCTGCGACGAGCGCTCCAAGATGCTGGCCGCCGTGCGACCGCTGGACCGCAAGGACCGCATTCCGTGGTTCGGACCGTCCATGGGGGCCCTGTCGTTCGTGACTGCCCGGCTCATGGAGACGTGGTCGCACGGGCATGACGTGGCCGATACGCACGGCCGGGAACTGCCCCGCACCGACCGCCTGCGCCACGTTGCCCACATCGGGGTGGGCACGCGTGGCTGGAGCTACGCGAACCGGGGCCTCGAGGTGCCAGAGGGACCGGTTCGTGTCGAATTGGACGCCCCGAGCGGCGAGCTGTGGACGTGGGGTCCCGAAGATGCGGCCGACAAGGTGAGCGGCGATGCCTACGACTTCTGCCTGGCGGTGACGCAGCGTCGCCATCACACCGAGACCGGATTGTCGGTCACCGGCCCGCTGGCGACAGGGTGGATGGACATCGCCCAGGCATTCGCCGGACCGCCGACCGACGCCGAGAGTCGCCGCGCCGCTTGAGCGCCGTGCTGCCGGAAGCGCCGGGGGCGCAGTGCTGATCGGTGCGCCCGCGGGCGCAGTGCTGACGCGCGCCCGGAGCGTGCGGTGCTGATCGTCGGCTTGACCGGCGGCATCGGCGCTGGCAAGAGCACCGTGGCAGAGCTGCTGGCGTCCCACGGCGCGGCGATTGTGGATGTCGACGCGCTCGGGCGCGAGATCATCGCCCCAGGTGGCACGGCCGTCGAGCCGGTGCTCGAGCGATTCGGCGACCAGCTGCGCGGGCCCGACGGCGGTGTCGACCGTCCTGCGCTCGCGTCGATCGTGTTCAACGATCCCGACGAGCTCGCAGCCCTCAACGAGATCAGCCATCCGGCGATCAACGATCTGCTCGACCAGCGAATCGAATCGATCGGGACGGCTGAGGGGACCGGCGTCGTCGTGCTCGACATGGCGGTACTCACCGAGAGCACGCTGGGCCGCGACACTCGCTTCCCCTACGAGGTGGTGGTGACTGTCGAGGCGCCACCCGACGTACGGCTGGAGCGGCTGATCGAACGCGGCATGAGCGCAGACGACGCCAAGGCACGGCTGGCCTCTCAGGCAACAGACGAGCAGCGGCGGGAGGTGTCGAACTTCGTCATCCACAACGGCGGCGGCACCGACGAGCTGGCGGACGCGACAGCGCAGCTGTGGGATGCCTTGCAAAGGCTGGCACGCGAGCGTGCGACATGAGCACCGGCCCCGCTGAGGCGAGCAGCGACGCGGCTGGGTCGGAGGAAGCCGGCAATGTGCCAGCCCGCTACCCGCCGCAGAACCACATCCTGCGGCACCTGCGACTGGGCCACCAGATGTCCGCCGACGGAACGCTGACAGCCACCATGCCGATCCTGGACGACTTGGCCGACGGTCCGCTGGCGGACGGCGGCTGGCTGCGCCTGGGTGCGGTTGCGACCTTGGTGGACTCCGTTGCGGGCCACCACGCCGTGCTGCAGGTGACACCCGACTGGTCGGCCACGCTGCACCTTTCGACGGTGCTGGCAGCGCGTGCGGAGGGCACCGAGGTGACGGCCCGCTGCGCGCCGTTGCGGGTCGGTCGCAACCAGGTGGTGACCGAGACTTCGGTCGTCGACGGGGCGGGAACCGAGATCGCCCGCTCCACGTGCACCTATGCCCGGCTGCCGCGGCGGGACGACACCCCGGTGGTGGATGCCACTGCACGCGACAACACGGTCGACTACCGAGAGGACGACGAGCTGGATCCCCGCCCGCCGCTCGACGAATATCTGCGCATCACGCCGGTGCCGGGCGAGCCGCGCATCGAGCTGCCGATGCACAACCGCATCCGCAACTCGTTCGGCTCGCTGCAAGGCGGCGCGTCGATCGTGGTGGCCGAGGTGATGGCGAACCACCTTGCCGGGCTGGCGGCAAGCCGCGAGCGAAGGTCCCGGTGCGTGTTCGCCGACGTGCACTATCTGGCGCCGGGACGGGGCGGCCCGTTCCGTGTCGATGGAGAGATGCTGGCCCACACTGATCACATCGTGACCAGTCGCACCCGGATCTTCGAGACAGCCGGGGGCACCGACCGCCTGTTGCAGACGGCCACTGCGACGGCTGCGTACCTGGATTGACCGAGCTGGCGACCGAGTGCGGCCGGCCGCGGCGCATCGAGCGGCGCATCGAGCCGAATTCGCCTCCGCTGTGTCACACCGTGCCTCTACCGTGCAGGGCATGACCACGCCGCCCCGCAGCACTCTGGCTCGACCTCGAGCCGGCCTGCCACGACTGGCCGCGTTCGATATCGACGGCACGCTCATCACCCGTCAGGGTGCGCTCAGCCAGCGAACCGCGGCGGCGCTCGAGTCGCTTGCCGATGCCGGCGTCATCACTGCGCTCGCCACTGGCCGGCCCTGGCCCCAGACCGAGTCGGTGTTGCGCCGCGCTCCGGTGCTCTCCTATGCGGTGTGCCTGAACGGAGCGGTGGTGATGGATGCCGTCGCCGGCGAACGGATCGCTGACAGGTCAATGACGCACTTCGAGGCCATCGAGGCGGCCGAGATTGCGCGCAAGCTCCTGCCCGCCGTGAGCCTCGGGCTCGACATGGCCGATGGCCGGCACCTGTGGGAGCACAGATTCGCTCCTGAGATGCCGACCGACTTGATCGCGGATCTGAGCGTTCTGCACGTTGACGACGCCGTCGCAGCGGTCGACGGCGCAGTGCTGACGTGGCTCGTTCATGCGCCCGGCATGGACACGCTGGCGATGGTGGACGAGCTCGCGCCGCACATGCCGCTCGGCACCGAAATCCGCCCCTCGGGACTGGACATGGCAGAAATCGCTGCTGCAGGCGTCAGCAAGTCGGCGGGCCTGGAGATCGTCTGCCAGCGCTACGGCATTGCGCCGACCGATGTGGTGGCCTTCGGCGACGGCCTCAACGATGTCGAAATGCTCCAGTGGGCCGGCCACGGTGTAGCCATGTCGAACGCTTCGGACACGGTGCGCGACGTGGCCGACCGCATTGCGCCGAGCAACGAAGAAGACGGCGTCGCCGTCGTCGTCGAGCAGTTGCTGGAGAGAGCCAGATGACGTCGGAGTCCGGCAGCGACGCGCCTGAACCGGCTGAATCGCAGGGTGAGGCGGCGTTGCCCAAGCTGTCGATCTGGGAGCGAATGCGGCGCGGCATGGCCGATCACAACGCCAAGGCCCCGCGCACGCCTTTGGGAATGCCGGAGGTTGTCGACGACGACGACTCAGCCGACGCCGCGGCCGAGGTTGCCGACGGGGCCACCGCCGAGTTGGTGCTGGAGCGCATCCATCACTACCGCGACACCATTCGCAGCTATCACGTCCTGATCGAGGGTCAGCGCGTGGGCCAGATTCGCGACGACAAGACCGAGAGCTTCGTGCTGCGACCCGGCAGCTACACGCTGCGTCTGCAGCTGCTGTGGATCTTCAGCCCCAGGATCGTCGTGGAACTGCCAGCGGGCTCGGTCACCCGGATGGTCTGCGGCCCCAACGGCGGGATCCTGCAGGCGTGGCGGCTCTTCCTCGCTCCCGCCACTGCGATCTTCCTCCGCTTTGCGGAGGAAGGGTGATGCAGGCTGCGCTTTGCGGAGGAAGGGTGATGCAGGCTCCGCTTTGCGACCGAAGGGTCAGCAGGGGTCGACGCTAGGGTTCGCCGCCATGAGCGAGCGGCAGGCATCTGTGGGCGCGACGTCGGGTGGCGAGCTCAGGTCCGAGCTCGATGCCTGGCTCGCGGACAACTGGGATCCCGAAGCCAACGTGCGCGAATGGTGGCAGCGATTGGCCGTCGCAGGGCTGTCCAACCCGACGCTGCCTGAGCCGTACGGCAGGGGCTGGGGCCGCGCCGAGACGCGCGTGCTCGTCGACGCGATCCGCGCTGCCGAAGCCATCGGCTCGCCCGCCGGGCTCGGCATGCTGCTCGCCGCCCCCACCGTCCTCGAGCACGGCACGCCCGAACAGATTGAGCGCTTCGTGCCGACCATTCTCAACGGCGCCGAATCGTGGTGCCAGTTGTTCTCTGAGCCCGGCGCAGGCAGCGACCTCGCCGGTCTGCAGACCAAGGCGATCCGCGACGGCGACGAGTGGATCATCACCGGTCAGAAGGTCTGGACATCCGAAGGCTCGCATGCCGATCTGGGCATGCTCGTGGCGCGCACAGACCCCGAAGCGCCGAAGCACCGCGGCCTCACCTGGTTCGCCTTCGAGATGGACCAGGACGGCGTGGAGGTTCGGCCGCTGCGCGAGATGACAGGCCGGTCGCTGTTCAACGAGGTGTTCATCGATGGGGCGCGGGTGCCCCACGCGAACATCATCGGGGAGCTCAACGACGGATGGCGCGTGACCAACACGACGCTCATGGTCGAGCGTGCCGGCATCGGCGGCAGCCACGGACTCGCCTTCGCCGCTGCGCACCCCGGCTCGATCGCGGGACACCTCGACCGGCCGGCCGGCACGTTCCGCGGCAAGCGGCTTGCGCTGGCGGCTGGGGGAGTGGGCCCGGGCACGTTCAACCAGCTCAGCGCCGAGGCTCGTGCCCGCGGTCGTGACAGCGACGCACTTGTCCGCCAGGAGCTCGCTGCGATGCATATCGACATCGAGCTGATGCGACTCTCCGCCGTGCGCGGGCGGCAGAAGTCTCAGCGCACCGGCGGCGAGGGCAACCTGGCAAAGCTGCGCATGACGGCTGCGTTGCGACGTGCCCGATCGCTCGCCAGCACCATCCTCGGAGCGGACATGACCCTGTGGGGCGACGCTGCAGCAACCGACGGGGTGCTGCAGGAGATGGCGGTGTTCTCGCCTGCACCGTCCATCTATGGCGGCACCGACGAGATCCAGCGCAACATCCTGGGCGAGCGGGTGCTCGGACTGCCCCGCGAACCTGGCCCCGATCCGGCGACGCCATTCCGGGAGCTTGTCCAGAACGCCACGTCTTGGTAACGGGCTGTACTGAGCCGAAAGCCGCGCGGGCTCATCAATCGGCGCAGAATGTGAAGCGGTGAGCATGACCGAACCGCCCCAGGGTCCCCAGTCGCCGCAGGGCCTCGAGATCCTCCCTGAGGGCGGTGCCGATTTCGCCAGTGTGCAGGAGACGGTGGTGGAGCGACGGCCGTCGTCAGCGCCGCGCTTGGCCGTGTTCGCGAGCCTCGCTGCGGCATTGGCAGTCGCGGCGCTCGTGGTGGCATGGGTGCGCGGCAACGGTGAGTCCGATGCCGCGCTGGCGCCTGCGACCACCACGACCGAACCCCCGGCGACGACGACCACCACGGCACCGGCACAGCCGCCGCGCACGACGCTGCCGCCGCCGACAGCGCTCGACGCCGCCGTCGGCGAGCTGCCGCCCGCACGTCCCGCCGCCGAGATGATCGCCACGCTCGCCGGCGACCCGACGGGCAACATCCGCGGCTTCCTGTACCAGCTCGATCTGCTGACCGGAGAGGCGCGGTACGTGCCGTTGCCGGGCCTGCCGCACACGCTCGTCGATCTCGACGGGGCGCTCGTGGTGGGCATCGGGCGCGACGTGCTGCGGGTGGACATCGACAGCGGGGACACCGTCGTCATCGCTGAAGACGTGACCGAGGTGCTGCCCGCCTACAGCCCGTCGGGGATCGTCGGCGTCGTGCGTGGCACTGAGCATCTGTTCGCGCGGGTGGTAGGCCCCGACGGCGTGTTCCGCTCGGCAGTGCAGATGCCCAACGAGGCGATCGTGCACGGTGCGCTCGGCGACCACGTCGTCGTGTCCATGGCAGGCAGCGTCATGGCGCTCGACGGGCGCAATGCGGCGCTGCAACTCGGTGCCGGCCGGGTGCTTGCCGTGGGCGATGGTCACGTTGTGCGGCTGCAGTGCGAGGAGTACGGCTGCCAGATCACCGACACCTCGTTCAGTGCCACCGTGGGCCCTGAGCGCCGCGACGACTGGTGCGAGGAGATCTGCGCAGAGGCGTCCGGCCGATTCGGCGAGCGCGACGACCAAGCCGAGCTGGCGCAGGACTGCTCGACGTTCTGCGAGGGCTACCCGATCGCCACCGGGGTGATCTCGGAGCGGCGAGTGGAGCTGCCTGCAGAGCTGCAGGCAGCGTCGCCGGACCGCTGGAGTGAGCAAGGGCTCATGTCGCCGGACGGCAATCGCATCGCGCTGCGGCTCCTGCACGGCAACGGCACTCCAGCGGGAGTCGTGGTGGTGGACCTGGACGAGGACTGGGGCCGCCACTCGCCGGAGATCGGTGTGGATCTCGGAGACATGGCGTGGGCACCCGACAGCCGGTATTTGCTGTACACGCTCGACAATGACGTCATGGTCTGGGACGTCGAGGCTGCTGAGGGCGAGCTGCCGTCGGGCCGGGCCAATGTGGGTGAGCCGCTGGGGCAGCTCATCTTGCGTTCGCCCTGAGGCTGAGCGCCTCGCCCGAGCTTCGAAGGCCGCGGAAGGAAAAAGAACAACAGCGACTATTCGTTGTCGTTGTGTATGGTGTCCCGCTGTGAGGCCAGCGGGCGGCGTGTACGAGGTGGTGGTCCGCTCGGCGCGCAAGAAGACGCATCAGTACCCCCCCCCCCCCCTCGTTTGGCGTAGCGCTCGGCGATTCTCGCTTCGGCTCGTCCAGGCTGCAGCGGCACTGCTGCTTGCGTTCGGAGCAGTACTCGCCTTTCCGGCTGCAGCCCTAGCGGCACAACCCGCTGCCGCACCAGGCCATTCCGACCTTCAGTTCGTCATCAGTTCGTTCTCGCTGCTGATCTGGGGTGCGCTGGTGATGTGGATGTGCGCCGGTTTCACGATGCTCGAATCCGGCACGGTGCGCACGAAGAACGCGTCGATGATCTGTCTGAAGAACGTCGGCATCTACTCCATCGCCGCCCTCACCTACCTGTTCATCGGCTACAACCTGATGTACGTCGACGTCGGCGACCTCATCGGCACCTTCCGATTCCTCTACTCGCCGCTGGAGGTTGAGGTCGCAGCGCTCGCCGACGATGTCTCAGGCCTCGGCGACGCCATCGGCGCAGGCAGCGCCTCGATGTCGAACTGGCTCTTTCAGATGCTGTTCGTGGCCACGACTGCGTCGATCGTTTCGGGAGCGATGCTCGAACGCGTCAAACTGTGGTCGTTCTGGCTCTTCACCGTGTTCCTCACGGCTTTCATCTACCCCATTGTCGGCGCATGGACATGGGGCGGCGGCTGGCTGGAGCAGGCCGGCTTCCAGGATTTCGCCGGCGGCACCGTTGTGCACACGGTGGGCGGAAGTGCCGCGCTCGTGGGCATGATGGTGGTCGGACCTCGCTTCGGCAAGTTCCGCCGCGACGGCACCGTGAAGGCCACTCCGCCGTCAAACGTGCTGGTCACGACGCTCGGAGTCTTGATCCTGTGGCTCGGCTGGTTCGGCTTCAATGCTGGATCGCACGGCTCTCTGGCGACGCCGCAAGACGTGATTGTCATGAGCGCCGTGTTGATCAATACGAACCTCGCCGCGGCCTCTGGCATGTTGGCAACCGTCATCATCAGCCGCCGCGTGTTCGGTCGTGTCGGCCTGAGTTCAAGCCTGAACGGCGCGCTCGCAGGGTTGGTGTCCATCACGGCGGCACCCACCATGGCCGAGCATTGGTGGGCGGTCATCATCGGCGCGATCGGTGGCGTGCTCTGCACGCTCGCGACGTGGCTGCTCGAGCGGATGAGACTCGATGATGTCGTCGGCGCCGTGCCCGTTCACCTCGTGGCCGGCGTGTGGGGCACGCTGGCGGCGGTCATCACGACCGACGTTTCCCTCGCAACTCAGCTCGTCGGCGTGGGATCCGTCATGGCCTTTGTGCTGACCGCGTCCTTCGTTGTGTGGAAGCTCATCGACTTGGTGATGGGGGTGCGCGTTGCCGAAGAGATCGAACGCATCGGTCAGGACATAGGCGAACTGGGCATCGAGTCGCATCCGGAGTTCCTGCTGGCCCCGGACGATTTCGACGAGTACTGATTCCCGCTTCAGTTTCGGGCGCGCTCGGAGATTGCCGCATCGCCCGCCGACAACGGCGGTGCAGGCTGCATGGAGATGGTGCCTCCAGGAGGGGGAGCCGCCTGACCATTCCGAGCGGCCTCCTGGGCCTTCGCGGCGTCCGGTTGCCATGCTCCCGGAAGGCACAGCACCCCGAGCCGATCGCCCCGCCGCAGCGAGGCTGAGAGCGAACGCTCCAGGCTGTTCGCCTCGGCCTCGCTGATTGCCACGCTGCCGTGCGGCGATTCCAGCACGAGCGTCTCATCGAAGCTGAGCTTGATGGGCGGCTTGGTCCGCACGCCCAAGGAACCGTCATAGTCCGGACGCAGCGTCACCGGCAGATACATCCGGAGGTCCTCGAAGTGCGAGACGCGGCCGCGGACAATCGCAGGCGACTCATGGGTCGTATAGGCCATCCACACTTCGCCGTCGCTGCGGACGAATCCTGCCCCGCGCACCGGTGGCGGCCGGTTGTCGCCGTGCACCATCCACCTGCGAAGCTGCGCCACTGCGGTCGAAAGAGCCTGAACATCGGCATGACTGCTGCGGGCGAGGCCCGCTTGGAGACTCTGAACATCGGGTGGCGCGATGCGGAAGATGCCGTTGCGCGCACCCTGATAGCCGCCTGAGCGCGCGATCGCTTCCAAGTCTGCGTAGAGATACATGTCAGTCCGTCGTCGTTGGTTCTCGTGGTTTCGCTGCGGGCGGCACCAGCGGCTGACTGATGGATGAGCGCTCGCACAAGCGACAAAGCGTGCGTTGAAGTAGTCCGACCCGACGGTGTGCGCCGAAGGCCCCCCGGCCGACAGCTCGTCATGGTCGGCGCGCAGCCTAGCGGGCGAATGCGGACATTCACATCAGGCGAGCTGGTCTGAAGGGACGATCACGAACAGCCCGGCGGCTTCGATCAGCGGCGGAGCCCCGGCCGGCGCGTCGCCGGCCTGCACTGCCAGCTCGACGTGGGATTTGCGTCCCTCACGCCGCGTCTCGCGCCCGGAGAAGATCACCGGCTCGTCGATCGGGACGCCGCCCCGGTAGTCGATCTCCAAGCGGGCCGTGTAGGCGGCGATGCCGAGGCAGACCATGAGGTAGCCGAGCACGTCATCGACCACGGCACACACCGAGCCGCCGTGCGCACGTCCCGGAGCACTCTCGAAGGCGGCACCGAAGGTGACCACTGCCCGCACTCCGTCGCCGTCACGGCGCATGTCGACTTCCATCGCTGTGGGATTGGCCGGCCCACTGAAGGCTCGGTCGCTGAAAGCCATGACTTCGGCGCCGTCAGCGGGCCGAGGATCGGTGTAGCGGCGGGCGAAGTAGTCCTCCGGGCGGGCCACCGGCGCTGAGCCTGCCTCCAAGTGCTCTGCGGTGCGTTCTGCCCACGCAGCAATCTCGGCCAGCGTCTGGGGGTCGGTGCGATGCCGCACGAACGCATGCGCCAAGCGTCGCAGCGAACCGGCGGCAGCACTGCGCTCATCGAGCTGGGGATCGGGGTAGATCAGGTGCAGATCGTTCCGCCCGTCACCCGGCTGGCTATCCCGCGACGCTGAGGTCACCTCTCAGGCACCGAGACGGCCAAGGTCGCCGTACGGGTAGTCGACCAGCTCGCTGGACGGGTGATCGAGATCGAACGTCCAGTACTGGCGGATCTCCGAGATCAGCCGTGCGCCGGTTGCGCCGTCAATGCCGAAGTCATAGTGCTCGCTGCCGCGTACGGCGAACGGCTCGGCGGCCTCGGTGCTGCGATGCGCCGCCATCGTGCCGCTCATGATCCACTCGATTGCCGCCGTCTCGCCGTCGGTCACGAGCCGCTCGCAGTGCCATGACGCGCCCTGCCATTTGGCGGCGATGCGTGACCAGAAGCGCCCGATCACCTCTGCCCCCCGTACCGGCGCGTGGTTGGTGTCATACACGACGGCGTCATCGGTGAAGTGCCGGGCCACGGCATCGGCATCGCCCGAGGTGCAGGCGCTGAAATAGCCCTCGATGCACGCCGCGATCTCAGCGTCGGCGCCATCGGCACGGTCAGCGCTGTCGGTGTCGCCGGCACGGTCATCACTGCTGGCGCTGTCGGCGCCAGTGATGGGGTGTTCGCTCATGGCGCCAGTCTCGCAGCCCGCGCCCGCACCCTTAGCTGACGGCCCACGACAGCCAGCGGCCATCGCGCCGTTCCAGCCGCAGCTTGTGCGAGAAGCACTCCGACAGCGACTGCGCCGTCAGCACCTCGTCCAGTGCCCCGCACGCCAGCGGCACTCCGTCGCGCAGCAGTAGCCCGTGAGTGAACGACGGGGGGATCTCGTCGGTGTGGTGGGTCACGAGCACGGTCGCCGGCGTGTCGGGGTCCGCGGCCAGCGATTCGAGGCTGGCCACGAGCTGCTCGCGGCCGGCCAGGTCCAGGCCGGCCGTCGGCTCGTCCAGCAGCAGCAGCTCGGGATGGCCCATCAGCGTGCGGGCGAGCTGCACGCGCTGCTGCTCGCCCGATGACAGGGTGGCGAACGCCCGCTCAGCCAGCCGACTGGCACCCACGCGCTCAAGGCACGCCCGGGCGCTCGACCGGTCAGCATCGGCGTAGCTGTGCCACCAGGTCTCCAGTGCCGCGTAGCGCGCTGTCACCACGATGTCGAGGGCGCTGATGTTGGGCCGGAATTGGTCTCGCAGCGACGAGCTCGCAAGGCCGATGCGCCGCCGATGCTCGCGCACATCCACCGCCCCCCAACGCTCGCCGAGCACCTCGACCGTGCCGGTGGTCGGGAAGCGGTACAGCGACAGGACCTTGATGAGGCTCGTCTTGCCCGATCCGTTCGGTCCCAGCACGATCCACCGTTCGTGCGGTGCGATGTCCCAGTCGAGCGGTCCCAGCACGGTGGCGCCGTCGTACACGACCGACACGTTGCGCAGCGAGACGCTCGGGCGTTCGCTCACGGGCGGTCTCGCCCGCCTTCGCTGGCATGGGACACCCAGGTGGCGTACATCTCGGCGTAGCGACCGCCGAGGGCAACGAGCTCGTCGTGGGTGCCCAGCTCCACGACGCCGCCCTCGTCGATCACGGCGATGCGATCCGCCCGCATCGCCGTCGCCAGCCGGTGCGCGATGAGCACCGCCGTGCGGCCTTCCAGCAGCAGGTCCAGCGCACCCTCGATCTCGGCCTCGGTGCTGAGATCGACGCTGGAGGTGGCCTCATCGAGCACGATCACCCGCGGCCGCGCCACGAATGCCCGGGCCAGCGCCAAGAGCTGCCGCTCGCCGGCCGACAGCGACACGCCGCGCTCGTGCACCTGGGTGTCTGCACCCTCGGGCAGGCTGTCGATCAAGCGACGCAGGCCGACCAGGTCGAGCGCCGCGTCGATGTCGGCGTCGAGCTGCGCGTCGCTGTCGCGGCCGGCCTGCCCTGCGCGGTCGCGCAGGCCGAAAGCCACGTTGTCCCGGATCGTGCCGTGGAACAGGAACGGCTCCTGGGGAACGACGCCCAGCTGATTGCGCAGCGACGACAGCGTCACGTCACGCAGGTCCCAGCCGTCGATCGTGATCCGACCCTCAGTCGGGTCGTAGAAACGGATGATCAGCTTCGCGATCGTGCTCTTGCCTGCGCCCGTGGGCCCGACCAACGCGAACGTCTCGCCGGGGCGGATCTCCAGGCTGACCTCGCTCAGCACCTCGGGAGGGTCGTCGTCGAGCAGTTCGCGGCCCTCAGCGATGCCGCTGTCAGAAATGTCCCCGTCAGCAACGCCGCCATCCGCTAGGCCGCTGCGAGAGCTGCCGCCGTGAGCAGGCCCGGCGCCGTTGCCCAGCGCCGGCATCGCCATCGGATCGAACGATGCGTTGACCTCTCTCGCCGGCATCTTCGCGGCAGTAATCGCGCCGTTGGCGTCGCCGTTCCCACTGGTCCCGTCGCCGTCCCCTTCGCCAGCCGCCGCATCGTCGTCATAGGCGAACGACACGTTCTCGAGCCGGATATGACCGCTGACCGGTGGCAGTTCGGCCGCGTCGGGATGCTGGCGCACCGTCGGCTGCGTCGCCAGGACCTGGCTGATCTTGCGGAGACCGGACTGGCCCTGCTGGTAGGTGCTGTAGAGCTGCGCGAGCTGCTGGATCGGGGCGAAGAAGGTCGTGACATACAGCACGAACATGCCCAGCTCCCCGACGGTGAGACTGCCCCGCAGCACCATCGCTCCGCCGATTGCCAGCATCAGCCCCTGTGCGGCAATGCCGATCGCCTCGGTGCTGGGGCCATAGATCGCCTGCACTCTGGACATGGACAGGTTGGCGTCGCGGAAACGAGCGGTCACCTTGCGGTGCCGCACGGCGTTCTCGAGGCGCCGCCCCGTGGCCGCAATCACCCGGATCCCCGCCAGGTTCTCGGACAGGTCGGCGAGCACGTCCGCGATGCGGTCGCGGATCTCGCCGTAGCCCTTCTCGCTGCGTACTCGGAACCACAGCGTCAACCCCACCAGCGGCGGGATGACTCCCACGAGCAGGATCGTCGCCAGCAGCGGGTTGTAGATGAACAGCACCACGGTCACGACGCCGACGGTGAGCACCTGGATCAGCAGGTTCACGAAGCCCTCGTTCATGAGCAGCGCCACGTACTCCATGTCGGAGGTCATCCGGCTGAGCAGCACCCCGGACTTCGATGTCGTGTACCAGTCCAGCGAGAGCCGCTGGTAGTGGCTGAACAGGCGCAGCCGCAGGTCGTGCATGACCTGCTCGGCAATGCGCCCGTTCAGGCGTTGACGCAGCCGGCTGAGCACGATGCTGGCTGCGACGACGCCCACGAAGACCAGCACGACCATGTTGAGCGCGAAGCGGTCGCCTTCCCTGACGCCGCGGTCGACACCTTGTTGAAACAGCACCGGCATCGCCTGCATCGCCGCGGTCTCGGCGCCGAGCAGCAGCAGTGCCACCAAGACACCCCAGCTGTGCGGCACCAGCATGTCCCGGAGGCCGTACGGGCGCGCCCGCCGGGGATCGGCGCGCTCCGCCACGTGGTCGAAATGGATTTCCGGCTCGGGGTGTTCGGGCTCGAGCTCCAGCAGCCGGTTGGCGCCTTCCTGCATCTCGGTCGGGACACCGGCGAACGGCAGTCCCGCCGCCGCGCTCGCCTGCGTCGCGGTCGGCCCCATGTGGCCCGGGCCGCCGACCATCACCATGAGCTGCCGCTCCCGCCTGCGCCGTCGCTTGCGACGCTGAGTGAGTCGTGCTCGTGCGTGTCGCCCCCCGCAGCCAGCACCTTGACATAGCGAGGCTCGGTGGCCATCAGCTCCGCGTGGGTGCCGTCGGCCGCCACCCGCCCGCCGTCCAGCAGGATCACCCGGTCGGCCAGGCTGATTGTGGACAGCCGGTGGGCGATGACGATGGTCGTGCGCTCCGCGAGCAGCTCGGCGAGCGCATCGTGGATCTTCGCCTCGTGCGCCACGTCGATGGAGCTCGTGGCGTCGTCGAGGATCAGCACGGCAGGATCGGCGAGGATCGCCCGTGCGATGGCGATGCGCTGGCGCTGACCGCCTGAGAGGTCGTACCCGCGCTCGCCGACCTCCGTGTCATAGCCGTCGTCGAGCTCGCTGATGAACTCATGGGCCTGCGCGGCGGTGGCGGCGGCGACCACCTCGGACCGGGCGGCATCGGGTCGTGCGTAGGCGATGTTGTCGTGGATGCTGGCCGAGAACAGGAACGGTTCGTCGGGGACGAGGCCGACGGCCCGCCGCAGGCTCTCGCCGGTGAGGTCGTTCACGTCGTAGCCGTCGACGGAGATCGTGCCGCCGCCGAGGCTGTAGAAGCGCATCAGCAGCCGTGCGAGCGTCGACTTGCCGCAGCCGGTTCGCCCGACGATCGCAACCCGCTCGCCGGCGCCGATGCGCAGGTCCAGCCCGTCGAACACCAGCGGCGCGTCGCGATCGGCACTGGCGGTGCCCCTGACGCCTCCGATGGTCTCCGTGCCATAGGCAAAACGCACATCGTCGAATCGCACTTCCATGCCTGCGGACCCACGCGTCGGGCCGCGGCGCTGGGGCAGATCGACGGCGCCGGGACGGTCTGCGACCAGCACCGGCTCATCGAGCAGCTGATAGACGCGTTCGGCAGAGGCCTTGGCCCGCTGGCCGAAGATGAACAGCATCCCGATGAAACGGAACGGCGCCTGCAGGAGCAGGATGTACAGGTAGAAGGACATCAGGTCGCCGACGGAGAGCGAGCCGCCGATGATCAGATGTCCGCCGACCAGCAGCAGCATGGCCTGGGCCATGCGCGGAAGATTCTCGATGACCGGCGTGTAGTGCGCCCTGCTGTTGTGCTGCAGCATGTTGGCCCAGCGCAGCCGTTGGGTCGCCCGGGCCATCTCCTCTACCTGCCGGGCCTCGGCGGCGAAGGCCTTCACGACACGCACGCCGTTCACGCTCTCGTGGGTCACGGTGGCGACCTCTGCGTTGCGCGACTGGATGATCCACGACAGCGGGAACATGATGTGCCGCAGCCGCTGGCCCAGCACGTAGACGGCGGGCATGATCAGCATCGTGATGGCAGTCAGGGGCAGGCTGATCCACGCCATCAGCGAGATGGCCACCACGAAGCTCAGCAATTGGCCCGACACGATCGGCGCAAAGGCCAGGTACATCTGCACCGAGCGGATGTCGGAGTTGGAGCGGGAGATGATCTCGCCGGTGTGCACCCGGTCGTAGAACGCGAACGACAGCCGGCTGAGGTGGGCGAACAGCAGCGTGCGCAGCTGGAACTCGACCCGGTGGCCCATCGAGAAGAGTGAGTTGCGGTAGACGAAGGTGGAGACGCCGCGGGCCACGCCGAGCCCCACGAGGACGATGACCAACGCCCACAGCGAGCCCGAGGTCGCGCCGTCGGGGCCCGGCACAGCGGCATCGACGGCGTAGCCAGCCACTCTTGGGGCAACGGCCCCCGCGCCGGTCGCCACGATGACCGCGATCAGCGCGACGACGATGCGCGCCCGCTGGCGTCGCAGCAGCGGTCCGAGCCGACGGATCCAGCTCAGCGATGGGTCGGCGCGGATCCAATCCCCATGGTGCTCGGGCTGCGCAGCGGACTCCGCGGGCGCAGTTGGTGGGGCTACCCGCATCCCGGCGAGACTACCGGCGCGCCTGCGGGCCGAGCCGGGACGAACCGGTACCGTGGGCGCTGCCACTGGGGCGCTCGGGGGTGCACGGCACCGGCATGACGCTGGGACTCATCGCAGGACTTGGGATTGTCGTCGCGCTCATCGTCTTGAACGGCGTGTACGTGGCTGGCGAATTCTGCTTGCTGGCCGTTGACACCTCGCAGGTCGACGTTCTGGCCGGCCAGGGGCAGCGACGAGCCCGCGGCGTACGGTCGCTGCTGCGGCGGCTCAACTTCCATCTCGCTGGCGCCCAGCTCGGCATCACGCTCACGTCGCTGGTGCTCGGCATCATCGCTGAGGACACCGTCGGCCGGCTGATCGAATGGTCGCTGGGCGGCTGGGGCCCCCCGCTGGCATCAGCCGGGGTGGTCGCCGTGGTGGCGATCGCGCTCGCTGCGGTTGTCCAGATGGTGTTCGGCGAGCTGCTGCCGAAGAACCTGGCCGTGTCGCGGCCGCTGGGAACCTCGCTGGTGCTGGCGCCCGTCCTGCGTCTCTACGGGACCGTCGCTGCGCCGCTCACGCTGCTGTTCAACGGCATCGCCAACGCCACTGTGCGAGGACTCGGCCTCGAGCCCACCGAGGAGCTTCGCATCGTGCGCACCCGCGACGAGCTGGAGTACGTGGTGCGCTCGTCGCGCCAGCGGACGCTCAGCGACGGTCAAGCCGATCTGCTGGTGCGAACGCTGCGCTTGGGTCGCAAGGACGCCGCCGACGCGCTGACGCCGCGTACGTCGATGTCAGCCATCGGCGCTGAAGCGAGGCTCACGGAACTGGTGGAGCTGGCGCGCGCCAGGGGGCATTCGCGCTTCCCGGTTCTGGGAGCGAGTTCGGACGACGTGCTCGGCATCGCAGAGGTTCGCGACGTGTTCAGCATCGATGTGGCCGAGCGCGACGACACGCCGGTCGGGGCGATCATGCGTCCGGTCGTGGTGGTGGCCGAGAGCCGCAAACTCGACGGCGTCCTCGCAGACATGGCCGCGTCGGACTGCCGGCTGTGCGTGGTGGTGGACGAGCACGGCGGCACAGCCGGGATTCTCACGCGGGAGGACATCGCCGAGGAACTCGTGGGCGACATCGCCGATGAGTTCGACGAGCCTGCCCTGCTGACCTCCCGGCGACCGGGACAGCCGGTGACGCTCGCGGGCGCCGCCACGCTCGACGAAGTGGAGGAGGCCGCCGGCCTGGCGGTGCCATCAGGCCCCTACGAGACGCTGGCGGGCTTCGTGCTGGAACGCCTCGGCGAGATCCCCTCGGCGGGCGCCGTCGTGACATGGGACGGCTGGCAGCTCGACGTCACCCATACCGATGGGCTCCGGGTGGCCGAGGTCAGAGTCAGCCCACCGCCCGCGGCCGCCGGTGACAGCGACGGCGACGACGGGGTGGACGGGGTTGACGATCGGGCGGACGACCCATGATGACCACGCTGGCCATTGCCGTGGGCCTGGTGCTCATCGTGTTCAACGGGGCATTCGTCGCGATCGAGTTCGGCCTCATCGGCGCGAAGCGCGCCGCGGTGGACCGTCAGGCAGCGACCGGCAAGCGCTCGGCATCGGCAGCGCAGCGCATGCAGTCCGACGTGCTGACCACGCTCGGGGGAGCGCAGTTGGGCATCACCCTGTGCTCGCTGGCAGTCGGACGCCTCACCGAGCCGGCTATCGCTGGCCTCATCGAGCGGGCGGTGCACGGCATCATCGAGATCCCCGACGCTGCGCTGCACGCCATCGGCTTCGGCATCGGGCTGGGCATCGTGACGGTGCTGCACATGGTGTTCGGCGAGATGGTGCCCAAGAACCTGGCGCTCATCGGGCCCGAGCGCACGCTGCTGGTGCTGGCCCGGCCCATGGCTGCGTACCTCGCCGTCTTCCGTCCGGTCGCCCGGGCGCTGCAGTGGGTGGCGAACGGCTTGACCCGGATGCTGCGTGTCGAGCCGACGACCGAGCTTGCCGACGTGGCGACGCCCGCCGAGCTGACGCTGATGGCGCAAGATTCGCTGGCCGAGGGCCATATCGCGCCGACCGACGTGGCACTGCTGGAGCGAGCCATGCGGTTCGAGGCAACGAAGGTGAGCGAGATCATGGCGCCCGCGGGCGCTGTTGCGGCCGTGCGGCTGGCCGACCCGCTCACCGAGGTCGAGCAGCAATTCGCCCGCACCGGCCATTCACGGCTGGTCGTGCTCGGCGACGGACCCGACGATGTGCGAGGAATGCTGCACAGCAATGATCTGGCGATCTCTGCGGTGCGCGACGCCGGCGACCTCGCCGAAGCTGACCGTCTCGCTGCCGCGCAGCCTGCCGGCCGCGGCCTCGTGCGCCGGATGCTGCGGCTGGGCCCCGACGTGGCGCTCGACAGGGCGCTGCGCCGCATGCAGCGCACACGGATCCACCTTGCCGTCGTCGCCGATGCTGAGCGGCGCACGCTCGGGGTCGTGGCCCTCGACGACCTGCTGCGCAGCCTGATCGGCGATCCCGGCAGTGTCGGCGAGAAAACTGCCGCGACAGGCGGTCCCGGGGGTGGCACACTCGCTTCTGGTTAGGCCCTGCTGGTTAGGCTCCCGCGCTCGTTGCGAGGCCCCGTGCGGCCGAGGACCCACATCATGACTTGGATCGACAAAGCGCTCGACGGCTGCCCCGGGCAGGTTGTGGTCAACGATTCCAAGACGCCCAGCGGCCGAGCGCACGTGGGCTCGCTGCGCGGCGTGCTGATCCACGACGCCTTGGCCCGGGCGGCCCGCGAGCGTGGCCTGGATGCGACGTTCATGTACGGCTGCGACGACATGGACGCAGTCGACGAGATCCCGTTCGGCACCGGCGAGCACTTCGTCGAGCACCTCGGCAAGCCCCTGTGGGCAGCCCCAGCGCCTGAGGGTTTTCGTGGCGATTCGATGGCTGAGGCCTACTTCGGCGAATTCACCGGGAAGTGGTTCGATTCCGCCGACTCGCCGGCCGATGACACACCCGGGCCGTTCGACAAGCTCGGCGTGAACGCCGAGTTCTACCGCATCAGCGACATCTACCGGTCTGGCCGGCTCGACGGCATCATCGATGCGTTCCTGCGAGCCGCGGCCGACGTGAGGCAGATCTACCTCAGGCTCAGCGGAGCCGAGCGTGCCGACGACTGGCTGCCGTTCCAGCCCATCTGCGAGCAGTGCGGCCGCATCGGCACCACGTATGCGACTGACTACGACGGCGAGACCGTGGCGTATGAGTGCCGGGCCGACCTCGTGGCCTGGGCGACCGGCTGCGGACACCGGGGCCGCATCAGCCCGTTCGGCGGCAACGGCAAGCTGCCGTGGAAGCTGGAGTGGGCCGCCAAGTGGAAGCTCTTCGGGGTCTCGATCGAAGGCGCCGGCAAGGACCACATGGCTGCCAGCGGCTCGCACGAGGTGTCCTCTGCGCTGGCGCGCCAAGTGCTGCAGTGCCCGGTGCCGGTGCCGGTTCCGTACGAGTTCTTCACGCTCGGCGGCGCCAAGATGAGCTCGTCACGGGGCATCGGCATGACATCGTCGGACCTGGTCGAGCTGCTGCCGCCCGAATTGCTGCGCTATGTCGTGCTTCGAACCCAGCCGCGCCGAGCCATCGACTTCGCGCTTGACGTGCCCGGCCTCACCAAAGCGTTCGTCGAGTACGAGCGGCTCTGGCGATCCGCAGCGAGTGCGGAACCGCGCCCCAACGATGCTCAGCTCTACTCGATCTCACGCTCGACGGCGAGGGCGGACGTGCCGCCGGCGCCCGAGTTCAGCCCGCCCTTCGACTCCGTGCTGAGCCTGTCTCAGCAGCCGCACATGCAGCTCGACGACCACATCGCGTCGCTCGGCGTCCAGCTCACTGAGGCGGAGTCGGCGTGGCTGGATGACAAGGCTGAAGCGGCGAAGCAGCTGATGGACACCCGACCCGATCTCGCGGGCACGTTTGCAATGCTCGATGCGACCGAGGCGATCCGGCAACGCGATGAGCTGAGCGACCGTCAGATCGCCTTCCTTGATGAGCTTGCGCGCCGGCTCGAAGCGCTGGAGCCATGGAGCGCCCGGGCCATACAGGACGAGATATTCGAATCAGCACGCGGCGTCGAGATCGACCCCAAGGATGATGCAGCGTTGGTCTTCGAGGCGCTCTACAAGGTGCTCTTCGGTTCCGAAACTGGACCGCGAGCCGGCAGCTATCTCGAATTCCTCGGCCGTCACGAGACACTCCAGCGATTGGGCTGATCGGCGTTAGGCGCCCATTGCGTGGTAACCGCCGTCCACGTGCACGATCTCTCCGGTGGTGCCGCCGAACCAGTCCGACATCAATGCCAGGGTGCTGCGAGCCACTGCCTCGCTGTCGGTGATGTCCCAGCCCAGTGGCGCCCGTTCGGTCCATGCATCTTCGAATTCGGCAAAGCCGGGAATCGACTTGGCAGCCATCGTGCGAATGGGTCCCGCCGAGATCAGGTTCACCCGGATGCCCTGCGGTCCCAGCGACTTGGCCAAGTAGCGCGCCGCTGATTCGAACGCCGCCTTGGCCACGCCCATCCAGTCGTAGACCGGCCACGCCACACTGGCATCGAACGTGAGCCCGACCACTGCGCCCTCGGCATCCGCCAGCAACGGCGCCATCGGCGACGTCAGCGCAGCGAGGCTGTAAGCGGAGATGTTCAGCGCCGTGGCGACATCCTCCCAGGGGGCATGGAGGAAGTTGCCACCGAGACAGCTTGCGGGCGCGAAGCCGATGGCGTGCAGCAGGCCGTCGAGCCGACCCCAGCGTTGCTCCAGATCGGCTCGTACCGCCTCGATCTCGTCGGGCAGGGTTACGTCGCACGGCAGGACATCGGGCGGGTCGGGCAGCCGCCGGGCCGCTCGTTCGGTAAGCCGGATGCCCCTGCCGGCGCCGGTGAGCACTACCTCGGCGCCGTGCTCCTGCGCCAAGCGGGCCACGTTGAACGCCAGCGAGGCATCGGTCAGCACGCCGGTGATGAGGAACTTCTTGCCTTCCACGATTCCGCTGCCCGCCACGCTCTCGCCTCCGCTGGGTGTCTGGGCGCTGCCGCGTACAGCACCGTTCTTCGCCGGACGCTACCGCTGCGCCACGCGCCACTTGGGTGCCGCTGCCGGCGGGAGTGCACGTGATCCGGCGCGCCGAGGCCGAGCCACCGGGCGAGACGCCGGCCGGTCACATTGCTGCCGAGCGCGCTCGGCCGTACCGTGACTGCCGTGCCAGCAGATGCAACCCCCAATGGGGCCGTGGACGGGGTCGCAGCAGCGGGTCCCGCAGGCGGCGCCGAACCCACCCGGATCGGCATCATCGGCGGCACCGGTCCCGCCGGCGCCGCATTGGCAGCCCGGCTGGCCGACATCGGCTGTGAGGTCACGCTGGGCTCGCGTTCGAAGTATCGGTCGATGGAGGTGGTGGACAACATCGTGGATCGCTGGCCCGACCGCCAGCTGCGCATCCATCCTGGCGCCAACAGCCTTGCTGCAGCCGAGCCCACAGTGGTGATCGCGACGCCCTGGGATGCGGCGGCCATCACGGCACGGGACGTGGCCGAGCAGCTGCGCGGCAAGGTGGTGGCAACCATGTCCAACGCGCTGGCCCGCGTCGACGACGAGTTCGTGCCGCTCATCCCGCCGAGAGGCTCCGTGGCTGCGTCGGTGCAGGCCACCCTGCCCGACTCGCGGGTTGCGGCTGCCCTCCAGCACGTGCCTGCGACCGAGCTGGGCAATCTCGACGAGCCGGTGCACGGCGACATCCTCATCTGCAGTGACCATCGCGAGGCCACCTGGCACATCGCCGAGATCGTGGATCGCATGCCCGGCGCACGGGCGCTCGACTGCGGCAACCTGTCCAACGCCACCGCCATCGAAGCGTTCACTGCTGTGCTGATGCAGCTCAACACCCGGTACCGCACCCGGGTCGCGCTCCGCCTCGTGGGGCTGGATCACGTGCCGATCAGCGTGCTGGGCGGCGGGCCGAGCGGCACCGAAGCCGCCCAACCGGCCGCTGAGACCGTCCCCGACTGATCCGATGTGCCGGGCTCTGCAAGCAGAGCGATGAAGCTGTACGAAACCCAGCGGCGAGCCGTCGTGCCGCTCGACGCGCAACCGGGAAGCACCGTGCGGATGTACGTGTGCGGCATCACGCCGTACGACGCCACCCACGTCGGTCACGCTGCCACGTTTCTGGCCTATGACGTGCTCCAGCGCCGATTGCGGGACCTGGGATGCCGCACCCGTTGCGTTCGCAACATCACCGACGTCGACGACGATCTGCTGGCGCGGGCGCGTGCCGTGGGCGTGCACTACCTGGACTTGGCTGCCGGGTCGCTCGCGGCGTTCGACGCGGACATGTCGGCGCTGGGCCTGCTGCCCGCCGACGTCGAGCCCCGAGCGACATCGGCCATCACCGAGATCCGGCGGCTGATCGGGCGTCTGCTGCGAAGCGGCCACGCCTATCGCACCAGCGAGAACGTGTACTTCGACACTTCTGCGGCGCAGAGCTTCGGCAGGCTGTGCGGCCTCGATGCCGCCGAGATGGTGAATCTGGCGCGCCGCCGCGGCGGGCGGCCCGACGACCCGAACAAGCGCAACCCGCTCGACTTCGTGCTCTGGCAGCGCTCGGCGCCAAGCGAGCCTGAGTGGTCCTCCGCATGGGGCTTCGGCCGCCCTGGATGGCACGTGGAGTGTGCGGCACTGGCGCTGGCGCATCTCGGCGAGACGGTCGATGTGCACGGCGGGGGCAGCGATCTCGTGTTCCCGCATCACGAGTGCTCACGGGCGCAGTCGGAGGCCGCGACCGGGCGGCCGTTCGTGCGCCACTGGATGCATACGTCGATGGTGCGCCACCACGGCGCCAAGATGGCCAAGTCGGCGGGCA
This sequence comes from Candidatus Poriferisodalis sp., assembly GCF_965208925.1. Classification (GTDB taxonomy): domain Bacteria; phylum Actinomycetota; class Acidimicrobiia; order Acidimicrobiales; family Poriferisodalaceae; genus Poriferisodalis. The sequence goes on from NZ_OZ242364.1 coordinate 2,264,488, forward strand.
ACCTTGTCTTTGTGGCCGATCTGCGCAAGCAGTGGGAACCCATGGCGGTGCGGCTGGCGCTGCTGGGCGCTCACTACCGCGCCGATTGGGATTGGACCGAGCGCCGGCTGGTAGATGCGGCCCAGCGCCTGGAGCGCTGGCGAGTCGCGGGCCGCGGGGACGGCGCTTTGGCACGCGTGCGAGAGCGGCTCGACGACGACCTGGATGCACCGGGCGCCCTGGCCGAGATTGACGCCGCCGCAGATGCCGGCGAGCCGGTCAGTGACGCAGCGGCCCTGCTGGGGGTCGTGTTGTAGGCTTCTGCGCAGGAGGACCGGCCCGCTGTGTCGCTTGGCAGAGCCAGCGGGCCAGTCCCTCCGGCACCCTACGATTCCCGCCGCAGTCGGCCCCTGTCGATTTTGCCGTGCTGACCAGAGGGCAGCAGGCTCGCTGTGAGAGCGCCGGTAGCGTTGGCCCCGATGGCCGAGCCCGAAGAACTCGGTGAGGTGCGCGACGAGCTGCCAGCCGATCTGGATCGGGGCTTCGTCGGCGCCTACAAGTTCCCCGACAATTCCCGCAGGCGCATCACCGGCGCGCTGTGTTTCGCAGCGGGCGTCTGGGCCGCGACAGCGGCGCTGGCTGCCGACACCGACGCCGTGCTCCTCAATCAGGGCGTGGTGGCGGGCGGAGTGCTGCTCGCGTTGTTCGGGCTCTACCAATTTGCCGCAGGCCGCCGATTTGCGGTCAATGAGAACGAGGCGCTGGTGGCCGCCGTCGCCGACGTCGGTTTCGCGGTCGGTCATGCCAGCGCCCAGCTCGGCTGGCGCGGTTGGATGAGCCGCCCGACCTGGCGGGTGCTCGTCTACTCGGCGGAGGATCCGCCCAAGCGGCGGGGCTTGGTGCTGGTGGACGCCTTGAACGGCGCGGTGCTTGAGAAGTGGCTGGAGGACAATCCCGAGACCTGGATCTCCACGTCGCCCGACGACGAGGGCTGACCATGTTCGACGGCAAGTTCCGCAAGGGCGTCGACAGTGTCACGGCGCCGATCGGGCGCGGCCTTGCGGCGATCGGCCTGAGCGCAGATGTGCTCACCGGGCTCGGGCTTGTCATGTCCGCCGCCAGTGCGGTGGCCATCGGCGCCGGCCGGCTCGTGCTGGGAACCGTGTTCCTGGTGATCACGGCGCTGTCCGACCTCCTTGACGGTCCGGTCGCAGCAGCCCGGGGAACCTCGTCGAGCCGGGGTGCTTTCTTCGACTCGACGGCCGACCGGGTCACCGACGGTTTGCTGCTCGGCGGCATCGCCTGGTACCTCGCCGGCGAGCACGGCGCCCAGTGGGCAGTGCTGCCCATGGCAGTGCTCGGCGTCAGCGCCGTGATCTCCTACGAGCGGGCCAAGGCCGAGCTGCTGGGCTTCGAGGCCAAGGGCGGGCTGATGGAGCGCGCCGAGCGGACGGTGGTGCTCGCCGTGGCGGTTGCCTTCGAAGTGCTGCTCATCCCGCTGCTCTGGGTGCTGCTGGCGCTGTCTGTGGTAACTGCGGTGATGCGCTTCGTGAAGGTGTGGCGCCAGGCCAGCGCACGTATGTCGCAGTGAACGCGGTGCCATTCCTGGAGCGCGTGCGCGACAGGGTTCGCGGGCTGGGAAGCCGCGACAGGGTTCGCCGGCTGGGAGGCCGGGACAGGGCTCGCCGGCTGAGAGGCCGGGACAGGGCCATAGTGATCGGGTACAAGGCGGGAGCGTCAGCCGCCCGCTTGGCGCCGCTGTGGCTCACCGAACGAGCGGCCAAGCTGGCCGGCCCGGCACTCGCCCGGCTGATGCCGGCCAAGGCAGCGATGGTGCAGCGGCATCAGGCCAGAGCGCAGCGTTGGACCGCAGACTCGCCGCAAGATCTCCGTCGGGCCACCGCGGCTGCGTTCAGCTCCTATGCCCGCTATTGGCTCGAATCGTTCAGCCTGCCGGCGCTGAGCGAACTCACCCTGGACCAGGGCATCGACGTTCCGGCCTATCACCATGTGGAGGAAGCCCTCGAACGCGGCAACGGCGTCATCTTGGCGCTGCCGCACTTAGGGGGCTGGGAGTGGGCCGGGTTCTGGATGGCGACGGTCAATCGACTGCCGATCACCGTGGTGGTGGAACCGCTCGATCCGCCGGAGCTGTTCGAGTGGTTCGCCGATTTCCGTGAACGACTGGGCATGCGGGTGGTGCCGCTGGGGCCGAATGCCGGACGCGAGGTGCTCGGCGCACTGCGCCGCAACGAGATCGTCTGCCTGCTCTGCGACCGCGATCTCACCAGCGACGGCATCGAGGTGACCTTCGGAGACGAGCGAACCACCTTGCCGGCGGGCCCAGCAATGCTGGCGCTGCGATCAGGCGCCGCTCTGCTGCCGACTGCCGTGTACTTCCGCCCCCGGGGCAGGCACTTGGGCACGGTTCGGCCGCCGATCGATGTCACGCGGCGCGGGCGCCTGCGCGACGACGTGACCGCGGTCACCCAGCGGCTCGCCGACGAGCTCGTGACGCTGATCGCCGCAGAACCGCATCAGTGGCATCTCTTCGGCCCCAATTGGCCATCAGATCGAACCGCCGGCGCCGGCGGCGGGACTGAGGCGCCATAGCAGCGAGCCCCGATTGGGCTTGTTGCGGCATCTGTGCCGCGCCTAGCGTCGCGTTGGACAGTGGGAGGGGCCGAGTGCGAATCGGGATCATCTCGCCGTACAGCCTGACCAGCGCCGGCGGTGTCCAAGTGCAGGTGCTGGGCTTGGCCCGTGCGCTGGCCGCCAACGGTCACGAGACCAGGGTGCTGGCGCCCTGCGACGGCGCCCCGCCCCAGACCGGTGTCACCCCGCTCGGCGCGAGCATCCCCACGTTCGCGAACGGTTCAGTCGCCCCGATCGCCCCCGACTTCGCCTGCACGCTGCGCACCGTGCGGGCACTGCGCGACGAGGAGTTCGACGTTCTGCACCTGCACGAGCCGCTGTGTCCGGGGCCGACGCAGACGGCGCTGTTCCTGCGCTCTGCGCCCATCGTGGGGACGTGGCACGCAGCGGGCGGCAGTCTTGCGTATCTCGTGCCGGGAACGCGGTGGCTGGCGTCACGGATCGACGTCCGGGCCGCAGTCTCGGCCGATGCCGCCGAGATGGCGCGCAATGGCGTCGGCGGCGACTACGAACTCGTCTTCAACGGCGTCGAGCTCGACCACTTCGATAACGCAGTTCCCAAGCGCAACGAAGCGCCCACCATCGCCTACATCGGCCGCCACGAACCGCGCAAGGGCCTCACGGTGCTGCTCGAGGCCATGTCACGGCTGCCTGAAGGCGTCCGGCTGTGGGTGATGTCGCGCGGCCCGCAGACCGAGGAGCTGCAGCGCAGGTACCAGCGCGACACGCGCATCGAATGGCTGGGCCGGGTCAGCGAGGCAGAGAAGCTGGCGCGCATCAAGGGTGCCGACGTGCTGTGCGTTCCGTCGCTGCACGGCGAGAGCTTCGGCGTGGTGCTGCTGGAGGCGATGGCGGCACGCACGCCGGTGGTCGCGAGCGACCTGCCCGGCTACCGCAACGTGGCCCGCATCGGGGACGAGGCAGACCTGGTGCCGCCGGGTGATGCAGGGGCGCTGGCCACAGCACTCCTGCGCGTGCTGCAGCGCCCCGATCATGCAGCCGAGCTCGTCGCCGCCGGGCGCCAGCGCGCCGAGCAGTTCTCCATGGGCCGGTTGGCCGAGATCTACCTCGACATGTACGAGCGAGCGATCGTCACGCGCTGAGCTTGTCGACCTTCTCGGCAATGCCCACCAGCAGCTCGGTGTGGCCTGTCAGCGTCTCGGCGACTTCGCGCTGCGACTTCTCGATGTCGCGCTGCGACTTCTCGATGTCGCGCTGCGATTTCTCGACCCGCTGCAGTGCGGCCCTCTGGACCTCGAACGTTGCGTCGAGTGCTTCTCCGGCTGACGGCAGTGATTCGGGAACATCTTCGGGGACGTCGTCATCTGCCATGGCAACACGGTACTGCGGCGCGTGTCCTGCGGCGAAATTGTTATCTGAGTCATCTTCTGGCGAGAAGACGTGTTGCGGGGCATTGGTCCCGGTTGAATGCAGCGGTGGATCCGCTGTTCGCCATCTACCGCAGCCGAGCTGACAAGCTGGTTGCCGAGCTGTGGGCGGTCCATCTCGTCGCCGGAACGGTCGCGGGTCTGCTCTGCGCGCTGTTCACCTCGCTGCGATGGTGGGCGATGCCGATTGCGCTGGTCGGTGCATGCGGGCTCGCCCTGTTCTGGCTGGGCATCGGTGAGCGCCGCTTGAGGTCTGTGATGGATCCCGCAGGCTCGACGCAGTGCAATCCCGCTGACGAGCCCCGGCTGGCGAACATCGTCGAAGGCATGTGCCTGCTCGTCGGCGTGGAGCGGCCGACGCTCGTCGTCCACCCGGCAGCGGCCGCGAACGCGATGGCATTCGGCCGACGGCCAGAGCGCTCCACTCTCGTCGTCACCCAAGGCCTGCTCGAGGCGCTGAATCGCATCGAGCTGGAAGCCGTCGTCGCGCGCCTGCTGACGCAGATTCGTGACGGGCGGGCCGCGTACCTGACCACAGCCGTAACGACGGTCGGGCTGCCGGCGCTGCTATGGCCTGCGGTGTGGCCGCTGGTGCAGGCTCGCACCGAGCGCGAGGCCAGTACCGGCAGCGACTTCGACGATGACGCCGAAGCCGTGCGGCTGACCCGCTACCCGCCCGGTCTTGCCGATGCGCTCGAGACGATGTCGGCGACCGGCGTGCGAACCGATGCACCGCGGGTGACCTGGCCGCTGTGGCTGGCTGATCCGAGGGCTGACGCGGCCGTTGACCCCGCCGGCCTGCCCGACTACCGGGCCGACCTTGAGACACGGGTCGCGGTGCTGCGCGAATTCTGAGCACGGCGGGCAAATCCCCGGGGCAGCACTGGGACCGTTCCCTACACTGAGCGCATGAACTCAGGTGACGGAGCGTCTCATCTGGTCGGAACGGTGCGGGTCAAGCGCGGGCTTGCCGACATGCTCCGGGGCGGCGTCATCATGGATGTCGTCACGCCCGAGCAGGCCAAGATCGCGGAGGATGCCGGGGCGGTCGCCGTCATGGCGCTCGAACGCGTGCCGGCCGACATTCGCCGCGACGGCGGTGTGGCCCGCATGAGCGACCCGGCGATGATCGAGGGCATCCAGGCGGCCGTGACGATTCCGGTCATGGCCAAGGCCCGGATCGGCCACTTCGGCGAGGCCCAGGTACTCGAATCCCTCGATGTCGACTACATCGACGAGTCCGAGGTGCTGACCCCCGCAGACGAGGCACATCACATCGACAAGTGGGCGTTCACGGTGCCGTTCGTGTGCGGCGCCACCAACCTGGGCGAGGCGCTGAGGCGCATCTCCGAGGGTGCTTGCATGATTCGCTCCAAGGGCGAGGCCGGCACCGGCAACATCGTCGAGGCGGTGCGTCACCTGCGGGCAATCACCGGCGATATCCGCAAGATCACCCAAGCCGATGCCGCCGAGCTGTTCGACTGGGCCAAGCAGCTGCAATCGCCGCTCGGGCTGGTGCAGGAGATTGCCGAGACCGGGCGCCTGCCGGTGCCGTTGTTCTGCGCCGGCGGCATCGCGACACCGGCCGACGCGTCGCTGGTGATGCAGCTGGGCGCCGAGGCAGTGTTCGTCGGCTCGGGCATCTTCAAGAGCGAAGACCCGGGGCCGAGGGCCGAGGCGATCGTCGAGGCCACCACGCACTACCGCGATCCGTCGGTGGTGGCCAAGGTCAGCCGGGGCCTCGGAAGCGCCATGCCGGGTCTCGAGATGGAAGGCCTCGAAACCAAGCTCGCCGAACGCGGCTGGTAAGAGACTGAGCCGCATGGCGAAGCCGTGGCCCGAGCGGCCCGTGAGCCCAATCGCATGGGAAACCGGGAACAAGGGCAGGAGATAATGGCGGCGCGCAAGAGCGCCACAGCAAGCGACAGCCTGCCGCTGATCGGCGTTGTCGCGCTGCAGGGAGCTGCCGCCGAGCACGTTGCCGCCTTCCGGCGCGTCGGGGCCAGAGCACTCGAAGTCCGCGTGCCCGCAGATCTCGACGGTGTAGATGCTGTGGCGCTTCCCGGCGGGGAGTCGACCACCATGTCGCACCTGCTCGGCACGAGCGGGCTTTTCGATGCGCTGTCAAACCGCCTGGCCGGTGGCATGCCGGCATTCGGCACCTGCGCTGGCATGATCCTGCTCGCCACCGAGGTGTTGGACGGACGCCCGGATCAGCGCTGCTTCGGCGCTATCGACATCTCGGTGCGCCGCAATGCGTTCGGCCGACAGGTCGCCAGCTTTGAGGCGGAACTCGCGACCGACGGCCTCGATGAGCCCTTCAGGGCGGTGTTCATACGAGCACCGTGGGTGGAGCGCGCCGGGGATGGCGTCGAGGTGCTCGCGGAGATCAGGCCCACCTCCAACTCCTCGACCGACGGCGCACGGTCATCGGTTCCGGTGTTGTGCCGGTCGGGACCGATCCTGGTGTCGAGCTTCCATCCCGAGCTGACGGCGGACGACCGCATCCATCGCATGTTCCTCGACATGGTCGGTTCCCGTCATACCGATTGATCCCAAGGTGGCGCGCTTGTAGCTGGGGTCAGAGGCATCCGGTGGGGCGGACTGCGGAACGGCCGGCGTCGTCGGTGTGGACAGCGTGCTCAGCGCCGTGGACGGTGAACGAGAGCCGCCAGCCAGGAGTCTGCACTTGCGCGTACGCGTAGCCGGGCTGTTGGCAGCCCAGGGAAGCGTCGCTCCAAGCAACTTTCTCGGCGCTGTGCAGGATCACGTCGAGCCTGTGGGCCTTCAGTTCGGTCGCCAGCAGTTCGATGGCAACGTCGACGGCGCTGTTCGGGGCTGTCGTCGTGGGCTGCGATGGTTCAAGCGAGACGCCGTTTGCCCACAAGGCGAACAGCCACAGCAGCAGGCTCAGCGGCATGGTCCAAGTCTGACGGTCTGCGCGAGCCAGCCTGTCAGACGGTCGCTTCTCAGGCGGTCGACTCCGAGTCCAGCGAGCCACCAGGGCCGAGGGCTTGGAGAATGTTCTCCATCACGGCGTTCCACGTTGCTACCCCCCCCCCCCCCCCCCTTCGGTCGCACTGACTCCAAGGTGTGCGCGCCGAGTCCGAAGGCTTGGCAGAACGAGACGATGGACTTCGTCGTGAGCGCCTCATCGATCAGACCTCGTTGTTTGGCCTCGTCGACGATGGCTGCAACAGCACAGGCGTCGAATCCGTTGCCGCCGACTGTTGCATTGCACAGTCGCTGTCCGATCTCCTCGACCAGGGCCCGGTTGTCACCGGCAACGTGTTCAGTGTCTTGCGCGCGAGATATCACATATGAAGAATAGTCTTCACTCGTCTTCAATATGCCTTTTTCATCACATGCAACGTCAGGGTGTGAGGAACGGTACCCGTCGGATGCCGCGCGCGGTCCGACGCCCCAGATGAGCCCCGAATTCTGCGACGGCCAGCTGCCGAGCTACTGAGTGGTCCCGGGCGGCGCCCAACTGTTCACGACGCGCCGGATCAGCTCGTCCCACTGGTCGGCGTCCTCGCTGGAGATGCGGTCCTCCGACATCGAGAGCGCAAGCTGCATGCCGATGCTGAGCGCCTGGCAGCACAGCACCACGAGCTCGGTGCTCAGGGACTCATCGAGAATCCCGGCCGCCTTGCCTTCGGTGACCAGCCTCGAGAGCGCATCAGCCTCAGTGTCGAAGGCCTCCGCGATGTTCGCTCTCATCGCCGAGTCGCGCCTCGCGATGACGCACGCCTCCAGGAACAGGGCTCGGGCGTCGTCGTCATCGGACCTCAGCTGGTCGGCCCCGAGCGAGGCCGCAATCTGGCCGAGCGGCGATTCGCCCGCACTGTCGCCCGCCAGGCGCTGCGACACGGCATGTTGGACGGCGCCCAGGAAGCACTCGCGCTTGTCCCGCCAGCGGGAGTAGATGGCACCGGTCGACAGCCCGCTGCGCCGAGCGATCTCGGAGACTTTGGCGGCCTCAAAGCCGCGATCGCTGAACTCGGCCACGGCCGCGTCGAGCAGTCGCCTGCGCAGGTCGGCGGTGCGGCGGGCCCTCTTGCCGACCTCAGGCGCTTCGCTGGCCTCAGGCGCAGTCCCATCAGGCATGCGCTAGCAACGGTAGCGCGCAGCCTCCTGCGTAGTTAGGTCACCCCCAGCGGCGCGCCATTTGGTCCCGCAGCAATCTTGGCCCGCAATACTTGTCGGGTCGCGAGGACATCGACGTAGCACTGAGCGAGAGTGCGCCTAGGTCCGAGATCAGAGCTGGTGTGGTGCAGTCCAGGTCTCGATGAGACTGGACTGCAGTGGCATTTCGAGCTCGTGGCAAAAGACTGCGTGGACGACGTCGATGCCCGTTGCCGAAGGACTGCGGATGGCGCGATAGCCAGCGTCATGAGCGGCTTGCCCGATCTGTTGAGTGGGCCGGAAATCGTTGCGGATGAGGTCGCTATGGGCGAGCGACAGATGTTGCAGCGTTTCTGGGTCAGTCAGGTCGAGCACAGCGATGGGTTCAACCGTCGAGACTTCCCACAGCTCGCGGGGCAGCAGGTCTGCGATGCGCAGACCCTGCTGAGTTGCCTGACGGGTCAGTTCTGCCACGGTGCATTCTCGAGTTGAGCACAAGTACACCGTTGGGAAGCTCCCCGGTGCGTTGTAGCGCCCGCCGTTAAGCAGAGCACCCTGACCGCTGCTCGGGTCGAATCCGGGTGCTTGATTGCGGAAGCCGTTGACATCCGCGAGTCGTCTCGGAGCGCGCTCCACCAAGCCATGGACTGCACCAGTCATCTCAGGTGGTGACGCCTTCGGCGAGCGCCAACAGCAGTCCGATCACCTGCTTGTACTCGCCCTGCGCGATCAGGTCCAGGGGCTTCTCGTAGCCGAGGTCACTGTTGGGCGAGCGCAGCCACAGCCTCACGGCGTCGCGTTGGATGACTCTGCAGGCGAGATCGACCACGCTGCGCAACTCCAGAATCCTGTTCTCGGCTTCGCGCTGTGGCACAGTCCCATCTGTTCGCCACCTTGTCACGCTTCGCGGATTGGAATCGCTCACGAATGCGAGGTCAACGGTGTCCACGACCTCGCTGTCGCAGAGTTCATCAAGCAGAGGAGCGATTGCAGACATCGTTCGTCTCCGATCCAGCCGGCAACAATATGACGTTCGTATGTCACAGTATATGTCGATGTGATGTCGTCTAGATGTCGGACTCGTCGACCTCGAGCGTCTCTACGAGGGCGACTGAATCGGCGCTGCGGTTGCCGCGCCGTCGGGCCAGCGAGGCCGCTGCACCCATCGGACGAACAGCGCCGCATTTGCGGGTGTGCAGCCGGATGTGCTGCAGGCATGTCATGTCTGTCCATTAGAGTAGTCTTATGTACAGAGCGGACAGGATATTCTGACGTGGCAACGCCATCGCAGAGAGACGATCTGGCCCAAGCCGGTCGGCAGGTGGCTGAGCGGCTCGTCGACTTGACACCGTGGCTTCAGGGCTGGGGGTTGGTACCTGTTCGCCGCGATGCCGATGCGACGGGCAAGGGCGGCATCGACGACGTGCTCGTCGACGATCGCCACTACCGCTGCCCAAGCACGGAGACGCTCATTCTCAACGCCCAGCGGGTGCGTCTCGCCAGGCAAGAGCTGCTCGACATGGGCTCGCTGTCCACCAAGGATCTCGCAGCGGCACGCGACTGCTCGCTGAACACTGTCCACAAGCAGATCCAGCGCGCATGCAAGCGTGACGAGCTGATTGCCGTCACCGTCTCAGGCGAAGTCCGCGTCCCGGCGGTGCTGCTCGACGATGCGCTCGACGTGCGCCCGGCCTGGCAGCCCGTCATCTCGGTGCTCAAAGAAGCCAGATTGAGCGACTGGGCGATCTGGGGATGGATTGCGCGACCGAATGCCGGTTTGTCCGGGCAGGTCGCAGCGGACGTGATCGATGCTGACCCAGAGCGTGTGTACGCCGCTGCTCATCGCCGGATGGTGCAAGCCACTTCATGACCTGCCCAGATCCTCGGACGTGCCCGGTGGATCAGTCGCGCCCCCGATACCCGAGGTCGGCCGTCATCACCGCTGGGAGGGTCTGGTACAACGTCTCGCGCCATCGGGACACTCTCAACAGTTCGGGCCGGGGGGACAGCCGGTTCAGTCCGCTGACGCGCGGTGACGGACAGGTGATCCCGCATGTGTACCTGGCACAGAATCACCTTGGCGCGCTGCTCGAGAGTGCCGTGGGTGACACGTGGGGTGCACAGAACAGCGTGCAGCGGTCCGATCTGGAAGGGTTGTCGCTGCGAGCGGTCGCGTGCCGGACGCCGGTACGCGTTGTCGACCTGAGAGACGACCAGCTCGAGCACTACGGAATGACTCGGGAACAGATCGTCGCCGCCCCCTCCGAGCACTACTCATGTACCCGTGCTTGGGCCCTCAGACGCTCCCGGCTGAACCTAGGAGGCCATGCCACCGCCGGGTTCATCTGGAATTCCCGGCAGGCAGAGATCGCCGCCGATCACGCAGAGGCCGCGCTGCGTGTCCTGCTGACCGTCTCGGAGCAAACGGGCCACGTCGCGGTGGTGTACGACCATGGGGGCGTCGGGAAGGGACTGTTCGAGTCGAGCGTCATCTATGCCGATCTCAGCCAAGGCGCAGGGCTCGCGTTCGTGAGAGACGTCGCCACCGCGGTCGGGCTGTTCGTCGAAGACTGAAGCCTCGCGGAAGCGGTCGGCCAGCTCCACCGTCTCACCCTCGGCGAAGGTCAGCGTCGGCAGCTGCTGCCAGCGAGCCGAAACTCGCTTGAGCCGCCGCAGGACCAGTCAGGACGGCGCCCGAGTGACGACCCGCGCCTCGTGCACGATGACCCCGACGGGCGGTGTCGTTGAGTAATCCTCGACGTGATCGACGACGCACCGGACGCGCAGATCGACGGTGGGGCACATTGACGTTGGCATGACGTCTTCGTGGTAAACCCAATTCGGATCGTTTGGGTTGCCTCCCGGGACGGGTAGCGCGGACACAACATTTATTCCCCGATCCCAATAAAGTCCGACAAGACTCCAATCGGTGTTGGGTGGCGTGCCAGACAACAAGTGTGCAGAGCGAAGTCGGTTGTTCATAGCGGTCTGCCGGCTTGCGGCAATGGCCGGGTCAGGATCATTGAGGTAGTTCAAGAGAGCGGTCAAGTAGGCACCTGCAGGTTCCATGTTGACGATTGTGTTCATAGACCATGCGCTTGCTGCGTGTAGCTCGAAATAGCCTGAACGCGTCGGCACCCAGCGACACCAGATCACATCGCTGAACCGGTCATTTGCTGTGCGTATGCCGAACGCACAGTATTCCTCGTCAGTGAGGGCCTGATTGCGCGCGTCTTGGTCGCTGGATGTCATTCTCGTGTCGTGCCACCATTGGATTCCGCGCGCTTCGGTTCTCAGTCGCCGCTGCTGTTCAGTTAAAGCGCACCACCACCGTAGAGAATCTGGCCCAAAGAGGTCGAGTATCGTTGCAGCTTCGCCTGTGACAATGATTCCTGTTGGACCACAGTCTGGGTTGTTGTCCTCAAAGACAGGTCCGTGATCAGGCCATAACTCTCGCGCGATTACGCGGAATGTGGGGCCGTTTCGGGCCACGCACCCAGAGTTGCCGACCGCGCTGTCGAGGTCGGCGTATGAGGTCGATGCATCTGGGCGCTTCCAAGTCTGTATGTACCATTGAGCATCTACCGCATTGTCAAACCTAGTGTAGCTAAGGGATGTCTTCCACGTAATCGGTGATTCAGTGGCAGAGAATGACCTCTTGTAGTCGGGATACTGTGAAGGCCTGCTGATTGTGTCGGTTGGATTGGGGCCATATATCTCTTGTAGGCCAAGGTCATTGATTGTGACTATGACAGCGCTATTGACAACCGCTCGATCGGAAACATGGGTTGGCGACCAAGTGATCCTGCCGCTTGGGGGATCAGCACATTCACCGGCATCGGTTTTGTTTCGATGAGCATTTGCCCTGTCGTTGCTCTCAGGGAGAGTCTCACGGAACCATTGCCCATCGCGCTGAACCACACTGCCTTGGGGCGATCCGGGAATGGCATCCCACTTGGACTCAGGAGGGCACTCGCGCGGGATTGTCTCAAAAGGCAATGCGGTGCATGGCTCGCACCCCTCGGAACGCACATAATCTGCAGGCACGACATCGATGTGAGCTGGCCGCCAGTGCATCCAGGTGACTCGATGTTCGAGGTATGCCGCCTCGTAGGCGCGACAACGAACCGTATAGGCTATGGAGTTGCAACCACCTCCACCGCTAGCGCGCTTCAAGCAGAGAGCTTCGACATATTGTGTGCAATCGCTCGGACTACTACTGCTGGCCCCGTGGCACTCCTGCCTGAGCCAATTCGTGCTATAGCGGCACCAGTAGTCGTTGGCCGGCATGCCCAGCGTTGCAATGGGCACACTGCTCAATGCCACGGTCGGCGCCGTAGCAATGGCTCGATTACCTCTGTTGTCGTTCACGGGCGTACCGGTCGCGTAGGTGGATGCGCAAGTCACGCTTGAGGCGTTATCGACGAAGTCGTCGTCTACATAGAGTTCGCATAGCTCGACGGTCAAGGAAGCGGGCGCAGGGTTGCATGCGTCGCGACTGCCGGTGCCAGTTGTGCGCCGGGCGCAAGTGTTGAATTCGTTGAGCGGCACATCGTCTTGCTGTGCGCATTCCCACGTCCGACGTTGAATGCCTCTGCATGTTTGGGTTGCGACCAATTGCAGTCCCGCCGGGCACGCAATCGGGTGCAAGAGACGACAATGGTACAGACCTGATAGCGGTGGATCTTCGTATGTTTCGCGGACAAAACCGTCTTCCGACGTGCAGTTGGTGTAGAGAGGATCTGTATCCGGAACTCTGAGCTCACAAAAGTGGGAGTATCTCGGAAGACCAATGTCGGGGTAGGCGACATTGCGGGCTGGGAAGCGAGTGATGGTGTCAGGCAGCGGGGACGACAGTCTCATGAATTGTTGCGAGCCTGGCTGCAATGGATCCTCCGGGCACGCTGGCAGCTCGAGTTCACATTCGCTCGCAGTGTTGTAGTCCGGATCTCCCGTTCTCGGCGACCAGAAGTCGGGCGTATCAACACAGGTACTGGGGACACCCTGGACTAGCCGCAGGGGCGCCACCTGGGCGGCGGCGGCGGGGGTGCCGAGTTCGGAGACAGGGGCTGGCAGTTCGGGGACCGCTAGTAGGGACAGTTGCAGTGCAATGACCACGAGCGCGCACGTGAGGGTTTTTCGAAGGCCCCGGCGCCAGGGGCGCCTGGGGGGCGTCATTGGCGGGGCCATTGCTTTGGGCAGTCGGGCTCGCCTGCGGCGGGCGGTGCGTTGCAGATGGTCTCGGCGGTGATCTGCTGGCCGTCGTGCTGCCAGATCTGGCCTTCATTGAGCCAGGTGTCGACGGTGTCCTGCCACTGAGCCAGCCATGGCTCCCAGCCAGCACAGCCGGGGGATTCCCGGTGCTCGACGTCGAACACCCGATATGACGTGTCAGCGACGCGATCCTCGTGGCCGCGCGAGACACGCAGCAGGTAGGCCCCCAGATACGTGGGCTCGACGGGGGAGTGGGCCTCACCCGTCTCTGAGTCTGTCGAGGCGGCAGCTGCCTGGGGGCCGACGCACGCCACCGCGAGCGCTGCCGACGGACCTACTGCGACGAGTGTCACCTCGCTCGGGTAGGACGCGCCCAGGCTGGCGGGCTGATCTGATTCGAGCGCTGTCTGCAGTAACTCCAAGGCGGCGGTGCGTGCCGGGCCCACTGAGCCCACCGCTACGCAGAGCTGCGCGAGGGGCGTGGGGTCGGCCAGCGCCCGCGACACCAGGTGCTCGTAACGCATCACGCCCAGCGCCGCCATGACCGGCACCTCCCCGTAGAGCGAGATGTCAATGCCGCCTGTGGGCTCAGCGATGCCGTCGAGCTCCCAGGCAGTGCCGCAGGTCTCCGGCGGGAAGGCGCCGTCGAACTCCTGCGTCCACACCGGGAAATACCGCGCACGCAGCTGACCGAGCGGCGTCTGCGGGTCGGCGTCCGGGTCGAGCGGTGGGCGATGGTCCGCCTGGGGCGGCAGTACCTCCACCACCGGCCGGCCACTGTCACCAGCCAGACTCGATGGCTGCACCCCGGCGTCTGCATCGGCCAGCGTCGCGTCATCGCCGCCAACCAGCGAGCAGGCGGCCACCGCCGACATCAGCATCACCGCCGGAACGAGCCGCCACCCATGCCGTTTCAGTTCCGCTGATCTCCGAAGCGCACCGCTGCCTCCATCGAGTCGAAGCGGCGCAGCACCTCCGACTCGACGGCACGCACCGCCGGATCGTCGGGCCGCCGAGGTCGCTGCAAGTTCACCGGGATGTCGTCGAACACCACGCCGCCGGGGCGCAGCATCAGGATGCGGTCGGCCAGCTCCACTGCCTCGCCCACGTCGTGGGTCACGAACAGCGCCGTCTTGCGGGTGTGCAGCCAGATGCGCTGCAGGTAGTCGCGCAGCGACCGTCCGGTCAGCGCGTCCATGTGGCTGAACGGCTCGTCCATCAGCAGCACGTCGGGGTTCACCAGGAACGCCCGCGCAATGCCCACACGCTGCTGCATGCCCGCGGAGAGCTGCGCCGGGTACAGGTGCGCGACCTCGCTGAGGCCCACCATGGATAGGTAGAACTCGGCCTCGCGCTTGGACCGGTCCGACTTGCGGTTCTGGACGTACAGCATGTTGTCGAGCACGCTGCGCCACGGCAGCAGGCGCGGCTCTTGGAACACGTAGCCGACCTGTGCCGGCACGCCGTCCTGCACGACCCGCACCGCGCCCGCAGTCGGCTCCTCGACGCCGGCCACGATGTTGAGCAGCGTCGTCTTGCCGCTGCCCGACGGGCCCAGCACCGCCACGAACACGTTGCCGGTCACCGACATGGACACGCCGCCCAGCGCCTGCACCTGCTGGGGGTACGTCGGCGTCGGGGGGTACACCTTGGTGAGATTCTCGATCAGGATGGTGGCCATCTCGTCCTTCCTCCGTCAGAGGCGTCAGCGAGCGCGCAGGTGCGAGCCCTCATGTGCCCTCGCCCTCGGCGAAGGTCAGCGTCGGCTGCTGCTGCCAGCGAGCCGATATGCGCTCGAGCCGCCGCAGGACCAGCCAGTCGAGCAGCGTGATGAACACGACGAACAGCAGAATCCAGGCCACGAAGCCCGGGAAGCGCAGCGCGTCGTACCAGAACCTGGCGCGCCACCCCACACCCGAGGTGGCGCCGAACCACTCGACGATGAGCAGGCTGTTCCAGCTCGTCATGAACGCGAGCCGCACGCCGGTCACCGCGCTCGACAGCGCCCCGCCCACGAGCAGATGCGTGGCACGGCGCATCCGCGGCACCCGGAACGCGTCGGACATCAGGCTGAGGCCCGGGTCGAGCGCCCGGATGCCCGAGCTCAGGTTGAACGCCATGAACGGCACCGCCGTCAGCACCACCGCAACGATCGGCGCCGTCGAGCCGAACCCGAACCACAGCGAGGCGGCGAACGCCCACACCACCGACGGCAGCACCAGCAGCACCAGCACGGTGTCGTTCAGCACCGATCGGAACCGCCGCGAGCCGCCGATCAGCAGGCCCAGCAGGGCGCCCAGCGGGATGCCGACGGCCAGGCCGATGCCGTAGCGCTGCAGGCTGATGACCAGCGGCGCCCAGAACTCTCCCCGGATCATGCCGCCGTGCGAGCCGCCGCCCATCTCCACCCCGAGGAACTGGACCACCTCGTCGACGCCGGGCACCCGGTCGTTGATCGTGGTGAGGTACTGCCAGATGCCGAGCAGAATCGCCACCGCCAGCGCGTTGATGAACCAGGTCCGCCGTGTCCAGTGAGTGGCACGGTCGGACGGCCTCGGCGGGACGCCCGGCGACTGGCCGCCGCCGGGCATGACCGGGAAATCGGTTGCGTAGCTCATTGGGCCGGCTCCGCTGTCGCGAGCGAGACGTGCGCCCCGCCGAACGCCCGGCGTTCGAGCTGGCGGAACACGAAGTTCTCGAAGATGAACATCAGGCCGATGAACAGCGCCGTCCACGCCAGCATCCCGCGCACGTCGTAGCTCTCGAAGCTGCGCCTGATCTGGAAGCCGACGCCGTCAGAGGATGCGAAAACCTCGGTGAGCAGGGTGATGCGCCAGGCCAGGGCGAATGCCTGCCGTGCGCCGCCGATCACGGCCAGCACCGACGACGGCAGCAGCACCCCGGTGATGATCTGCGCCCGTGTGCGGGCGAACGACTCGCTCATCACGATGAGACGGCGGTCCACCCCGGTGAGGCCCTGGGCGACGCTGGACATCACATAGGGCGTGGCCACCAGCGCTGCGGTGAGCATCGGCCCCAGGCCCGAGACCCCGAACAGAATCAGCGCCAGGATCGCCAGCGCCACCGTGGGGATGCTGACGAAGAACCGTGTGAGGCTGCCCAGCAGGCCGCGCCACCAGGCGCTGTAGGCGATCACCGTGCCCAGCACGATGCTGGCCACCAGCGCCAGCAGGCAGCCGGCGATCACCCGGAACAGGCTCGCCCACAGCGTCGAGCCGAAGCCGGCGCCGGTGACCACCTGCCACGCCTCCTGCCCCACGGTGTGCGGCGGCGGCAGCTGCTGGGTGCCCAGCACGAACTGCGAGAACAGGTACCACACGCCGAGGAACGCCAGCCATCCGATGATCACGCCGAGGCGCAGGCCCCATCGGCCCATGACCGAGCGGCGCATCTCGCGAGCGGAGAGATCGGTGACGGCATCAGGCGTGACCGAGGTGTCGAATGCCACGGCTACTCACCTCCTGCCGGAGTCGGGCGGTTTGTGATGACCGACGGCGCTACGGCGTCGGCGGGAAGCTGGCCGCGTTCCTGCAGGCGTGCGACGGCATCGGCGTAGGCCCGGGCATCGCCGCCGGTGAGGTACACCGAGGGGGTGATCCAGTTGTGGCCGGTGATGTGGTGCGTCAGCCAGTCGACGTCTTCCTGGGTCTGCACTGACAGCAGCTCGGGATAGGCGGCGATCAGCTCGGGGTAGTGGGCATGCCAGTGGGCCACGGCCGTCTCCCACAGCTCCAGGAAGGCGCCGATCTCGTTGGGGTGGGCGCGGAACCATTCGCGCTCGGTGAGGAAGACCTCGCCCAGCAGCCGGTCGTTTGGCTGCCCCGACAGCTCGGCGTAGAGCTGCGACGCCGACTTGCCGTCGTAGAGGGGCCGCAGCATCCCGCTGCTGAGGTTGGCGACGCTGGCGTCGGGCAGGCAGATGCAGGCGTCGGCGCCGCCGCGCTCGACGGTGTCGCCGACACCGGAGGTGGCCAGGATGAAGTCGAAGTCGGGGCTGTCCTCGCTGAGATCGAGCGAGTGGGCCTGCTCGACGATCAGCGACCACAGCAGCGTCGAGCCGAGTTGGCTCTCCATGGCGATCTGGCCCTCGACCACCCCGGCGAAGTCGGTGGCCTGCGAGGTGCGCTTGATGGCGGCGATCGAGCGGTCGCTGGCGTACTTGCCGATGATGACCGGGTCGCTGCCGAGGCCCTCGGAGAACACCGGCACGTCGAGCGCGTCGATGAGGATGATGTCGGCATGGCCGCTGACCAGTGCGGTGAATGGCCGGAACGGGTGGCTGGCCTCGATGCGCAGCCCGTGCTCGGCTTCCCACTCGGCGAGCGTCCCCGAGTCCACCAGCCACTGCCACAGCGGCTCGGAGGGCAGCGCGAAGCGGATCGTGTCGGCGTCGGCAGCCGGCGTCTGCGTCTCGGGCGGCACCTCGCCCGCGGGGGGCTGATTGCCGGCATCGGCCCCGCAGGCCGCAGCCGCTATCGCCGACGCGGCGAGCAGCAGCGTCGCCGCGCTGCGAACGACGCGCTTGGAGGTGAGGTTCTGCTTCATCCGTCCTCCCGGGGCACGTCGGCGGAAGGCTCCAGCCAGTCGGTCACGGCGCGCATGCATCCCCACTCGTCGAGCACGCAGTCGGGATCGGCCTGCAGCACCCGGAACCGGTCCGCGCCGGAGAAGTCGTCGGGACCGAAGCCCAGGCGGCCCCCGAAACCGGCCTCGTAGCTTGTGGCGGCGAGCTGGGTGACGAACGCCTCGGTCGACGGCGGGCCCGAGATGCGCGACAGCGCGCTCAGCGTCACGTCGAGCGAGTCGCACGTGGCGACCAGCACGCTCCATGCGTCGGTGTGATGGCGGTGCTCGAACGATTCCTCGTCCGGAGCGGCATTGCGCAGCCCGACGCAGCCGCGGTCCAGCTCGGTCTGCGGGTCGCCGGCGGCCCGGCGAGCGCTGACCAGGAAGAAGTTGTCTGCCTGCGCGGGCGGCGCGCCGGTGAGCGTGAGCGTGGCGCCCTGGATGTCGCTCGCGATCCAGCGGGGACGCCAGCCGATGCGCTCCGCGGCGCGCATCATGCGCCGCAGCTCGAACCAAGGCGCCGTAGCGAAGACCGCCACGACGCCGCTGTCACGGTGCTCGACTGCTGCGTCGAGGTAGAACTGCTCGATCTCGCCCAGCACCGACCGCTCCGAGGCCGAGAGCCCCGACAGCTCGTTCGCCGCGGCGGCCTGCTCGGCAGTCGTCAGGTCGCTCTCGAGCAGCCGTACCCGGTCCTCGGCGCCCAGCAGATCGAGCTGGCCGAACTTGCGCGGGACGTGGGTGATGGTGCCCGGGATGAACAGGGAGCTGCCCGTGACCATCTCCACCTGGTCGAAATCGCGGCCGATGTTGTCCTGCCACGACGGGGGCGCCCCCACCGGCGGGCCGTAGAGCAGTCCTGTCTTGTCGCCTTCGGCGAAGATCGCGGACCGCCGAGCCACCTCGATGCTGTTGGCCAGCAGATAGCCGGCAGTGCCGTCGTCGAGGAAGAGCCGGCCCCTGCTGCGCCGCTGCAGGCTGGCGGGCACCGATGCATACAGGCCCAGCATCGGCAGCTCGGCTTCGACGGCGAGGCACTCCACGCCTCGCGCGTCGCCGAAGAGGTTGATGACGACGATCGGCTCCACCACGGGCACTGCCCGGCACACCTTGTCGAACGACGACTCGGGATCGGTCCAGCTCCACTGGTGGACGCTGACCTGCACGCAGCGGCCGTGAATGCCGCCGTTGGCGTTCACCTCGGTGAGGTAGGCCGAGATGCCTCGCCACGGGTCCTCGATGACGAGCGACCCGAGACCCACCTCTTCGAATTCGCTGAGATCAGGACCGAGGTAGGCGATGCGCACCGCCCTGGCGAGGCTGCACTGGTCGGGGCTGAACGCCGAGAGGTCGCCGCCGGCGGAGGCGATGCCCGTGCCGGTCCGTGTCGCCAGCACATCGGTGACCGCTTGCGGCTCGTTCGCGGCAGCGCTGCCGGGGTCGGCCACCGGCTGGTCGGCGCCGCCCCCGCACGCCGCAACGGTGAGCGCCACGGCGACCACGCCGGCGAGCAGCCGCCGTGTCCGCCCGCGCTGGTTGCCGCAGCGCCGGTGCCGACGGCGCAGCGGCGCGAGATTCATCGGAGCCCTGCGGGATCGATGCCGCCCGCTGCGGACCCGAACTGGGTGCCGCCGAGCTGAGCCAGCGTCTCGGGCGGCACCGCCCGGGCAGCGGTCATGGTGATCGAGATGGGATGCACGATCGCGGTGCCAGTGTCGTCGACGTGGATGCGCCACGGCCAGCGTGCGCTCACTGCCGACGTGGCGCCCACCAGCGACAGCCGCGACTCGGGCGCGGTGGCGACTTGGCCGGCACGCTGGATGAGCAGGTCGTTGCCGGGGCCGATGACCAGCAGCTCGATCATGCCGTCGCCCGGCCCGTATGCGTTGGCCAGCAGGGTCTCGAGCTCGGGCGAGTCGTAGCTGGCGAAGCTGACGGCCTCCCAGCCGATCATGCCGGACGCGTTCTCGAATCCGACGGCGGTGATGCGCAGGTGGTCGGCCATCGGCGAGGAGCCCAGCGTGCCGACGATGGCGCCGAGCAGGCTGGCAGCGGGCGCGCTGGGCCCCGAGACGGCGAGGCATCCGAGCTGCTCGAGGTTGAGCAGCAGCGGGCCCTCGAAGGTGTTGCCCACCGGCACCAGCGCGGGGCACAGCGACGGCCCCTGCCCGATGGCGCCGAGGTCTCGTGCGGTGACCCCTTGCGGCAGCTCCAGCACAAAGCCGCCCGAGGCCGACCGCCAGCCCGGCGGCGTGGGGATGGGCCGATCCAGCAGCACTTCGAAGCCGTAGGTGCCCGACCGCACCGCCAGCACGTTCGGCCTGGGACGCTGCTGGCCGACCGTGACGGCGTACAGGTGCCGCATGGCGGCCTCGATGAGCTCGAGCGACTCGCTGCCGACGGACTGCAGCAGCGACTGCTCGATGGCGTCGGGCGCCCCCGCGGCACGCTGGCTCTGCCTGCGACGGCGCGCGAGCTGCCACAGAAGCATCGCGTCGCCGACCGCGGTCCCGGCGAGACTGCGGCCCACCGGAGAGGTTTGGGCCGCAGTCGTGAGCCCGCCGGGAGTGGTGCCGGTCACCGAAGGAAGGAAGTGAGGCACCCGAGGTGCCTCTGCCTCCGGCGGCCGCGGGGGCGCCTCGGCTGTGCTGGCGCCGGGCATGCCTGCATACGGCGCCGATGGATCGAGGGGCGGCGGCATAGCCGGTGGCTCGTCGATCCACTCTTCGAATGTGGGTGGCGGCTCGAGCGGCGCGGCCGCCGGGGGTTCCGCATACGCGGGCGGCGGCCCGTCCACCGTCGGTGGCGCCGGCGGCGCCTCGGGGACCGGCGGATCGGCCACAGGTGCCTCAGGGGGCGGCGGCTCTGCCACGGGAGGCTCAACGAGCACCGATTCGTCGATGAACGGCTCCGCATCGGGCAGTTCGGGCTCGACCGGTGCCGGCTCGGCCGCCACATCCTCGACAATCTCGGCGTCGACGATGTCATCGTCGTGCGGCAGCTCGGCGGCCTCGATGGCCTCCTCGACTGCTTGAACCAGGCCGGTCAGTTCGGCAGTGTCGACCACCGGCGGTGGAGCATCGACGATGTGCTCGACGTCGGCCTCGGCTTCGTCATCGATTTCTGCGATGATGTCGCCAGCCGGCGGCATATTGGGCTCCCACTCGATCTCGCCAGCCGGCGGCGCTGGCTCAAGTGGCTTGATCTCGAACGCGGCGGCAGATTCGGGTTCGAGATCAACCTCTGGCTCGACACTCTCGGCGTCTTCGGGTTCGATCTCGAAGTCCGGTTCGACCTCGGCTTCGGGTTCGTGCTCGTCGACGAGGTCTTCGCCGAGTTCTGCCTCGTGCTCGTCGCTCGGCGCGTCCGTCGGGATCTCGACAGCGACCGGTTCGTCGAGGTCGGCTTCGACCTCTACGTCAGTCTCGACATCGAGGTACACGTCCTCGATGTCGCTCTCAGGCTCGGTGGCTGCGGGCATCTCGAAAGCCGCCGGCGGCATCGGGGGCACGTCGGCATCGGGCGCTGCTTCGGTCTCAGAAGGCGCCTCGGTATCGCTCTCTGCGCTGCGAGCCGCAATCTGAGCGACATCGGGCAGTTCGATGCCGAGCGGCGACTGCTCGCCTTCGGGCAAGGCGCCCTGGGTGAGGCCGCGCCAGAACGGCACCACTTCCTCGGGCGACGGCTCGCGGCCCCAGGCCGTGTACAGGAACGTCTCGGCCAGCGTCCACAGGTACACCGGGTCGGGGCGTCCCCACGGCAGGGGATCGCCGGGCAGGGCGAGCGCAGCCCCCTCGGGCACCAGTTCGTCAGGATCAAGGTCGGCGATGCCGGGATAGGCGGCATTCAGCGCCCGCAGCTCCGACCAGCGCTCGGGGGCGTTGAGGAACTGTGCGGCGACGCTGCGCAGCGTGTCCTCGGTGCGGGCGATGTAGTACCCCCGCACCGGCACCACCATGGGCGGCTCGTGCTGAGCCGGAGCGATCTCGCTCGACGGCGCTTCGGCCGGCAGCGCGATCTCGCCTTCGCTGACATCGTCCGGTACCGCATCCTCGGCCGCCGCGTCTGCCGCATCGTCGCCAACGTCGAACTCTTCCGGCGCGGCATCTGCGAGGCCGTCGTCGGTGATGTCGATCTGTTCGGGCTCGGGTTCGGCATCCGCGACAGCGTCGTCGGCGTCGAAGTCGATGAGCGGTTCGGGCGGTTGGCCGTCGCCATTGTCGAAGCTGATGCCCGGCTCGGCGCGGGGCGTGGCTGCCATGGGCGGCATCCACGGCGATGGTTCCTCCGTCGCCGATTCGGCCGATGGGTCGGCCAGCGCATCTTCCGCGACCGCCTCGTCGTCTGCCGATGCCTCGCTTGCAGGCTCGTCTTCGGTCGCCGGTTCGTCGCCGCCCTCTGAGGTCGGACCGAAAGCGCCGCGCATCTCCTCAGAGAGCGGTCCGGGGTCGGTCACCTGCCCGACCCGCTGGATCATCGGCACCGACGACGGTATGGCGGCCGGGTCGGCGGGCAGCGGCGGCGTGAACTCGGCGCCCGCCTCGCTGTCGGGCGGCTGCGGGGCAGGGGTGGGCGGGCTGTCGTTGAACGACTCGTCGAACAGCGGGCCCGACTGCCGGTACCACGGCTCGGAGGACTCGCCGCCCGCGGCATCGTCGCCGCCGCCGTCGGGCAGTTCCGACGCCGGCAGCGGCCCCGGCGGGGGCGCCTTCCTGCGCTTCTTGCCTCGCCGTTCAGTCCGGGCGCTCAGAGCCGCGTCAGGCTCCTGGGCCACCTTCGGACGTCGGCGGAACATTCGCGAGAGGAATCCACGTCGAGCCACAGCACTTCAAAGAATAATCCACACTCTTCTTTTCTGTGTCCACTCACCCCTCCGACTCCTGCTCGCACTCGAGCCGGCGCGACACGGGCCGGTCCAGACAGATCATCAAGCAACTGAGCCCGCCAAGCGATTGACGGGCGGAGCGAGGGGCTGCGGCGTTCGGCGGCTGGCAATTCCGGTGCCGTTACGCTGGCTGCCATGGCCGGTCTCGGCAGCGCAGACGCCGCTGACGACGGCGCGAACAGCCCGGGGCAGAGCGACCAGCCGCCGAACGCTCTGTGGCGCTACGTCCCGGCGCTGCGCAGGGAGGACGAGGAGTGGCGGCTGCGACTGCTGCTGCATGACTTCGGGCTGGTGTGGGAGAGCACGCCGGCCGGGCAGCGATTGGCGCTTGTCAGCCGCGAGCCCGACAGCGTGGATCCGCGTTGGGATGCGTTCCTGGCTGCCTACGCGGAGCATCGCTGCATCGAAGACGGCATCGAGCCGCCCGCGTGGACGCAGCAGCGCGAACGCCATCTGCGGGCGTTCTGGTACGCAGGCGGCTGCCACGACTACGACCGGGTGCGCACGATCGTGACGACACCGATCACCTTCGAGGCTCACGGCATATGGATCCCGCGCGAAGAGCTCGCGGTCGTTTAGGCGTGGAACCGCTCGGCGCAGCTGACATCCGGGATGCACTGGACGATCTTGCGCGGCGGCTGTCCCGCAGAGGCGTGGTCGCCCGCATCTACGTCGCCGGCGGAGCGGCCATGGCGTTGATGTACGACGAGCACCGCCTTACTCGCGACGTCGATGCGTCGATCTCTGCCGGCTACGACGAAGTCATGCGGGCAGCGCATGAGATCGCCAGCGAACGTGGCTGGCCGTCGACATGGATCAACGAACAGGCGACGATGTACATGCCACGAGAGCATGACCGGCACGGTGCAATCGCATATGAGCAGCCGGGTCTGTCCGTTGTCGCCGCATCCGTTGAGCACATGATCGCCATGAAGGCACGCTCGGCACGTCGAACTGACGAGTCCGATTTCCGCCGCTTGCTGAGACACGGGAACATCAGCTCTGCTGACGACGTTGCGGGGATCGTGGCCCGAGTGTTCCCGGGCGAAGCGCTCGGGCCACGGCAGGTGCGATGGGTTGACCAGATGGTCACGGCGATCGACGAGGATCCGCACGGCTGAAAGAGCGGTGCGTAACTGGAGCTTGCCTGTACATGGCAAGCGAAAATGCCGGTTGACGAGCGGTGAGTTGCCTGGGGTGCGGCACGTGACCGACCTCACTCTGGCGTGAAGCGGGTTGAGCTCGTTAGATCCTCAAGCAACTGAGCCCGCCAAGCGATTGACGGGCGGGGCGAGAGTCGGCGGCGTTCGGCGGCTGGCAATTCCGTCGGGAGGACTCGCTCAGCGCCAGGATTCGGCGAGGGGTGCGGCTGCGCCGAGATGGGCGCTGAGCTGCACGAAGTCGCTGACGTCGGCGGTGATGATTCGATCTCCGAGGTAGATGGCGCAGGCGAACAGATGGGCGTCCACGACATCGGAGGTACCCGACTCCCGCAACAGCTTGCCGACATCCCGATACTGATCCGAGGCAAAGGGGCGGATGTCGAGCGTCGGCAGGAAGTGGGCGAGGCGGGCCTGCCGTGCGCCGTCACGCCACACCTGTGCGACGACCGGCGCTGTGGTGCGCAGCGGCTCATCTTCCAAGCGCGTGGCCTCGATGAACTCCTTCGCGTCTGGCTCGTCCCGATCAATGGCGATCAACAAGCTTGCGTCGATCATCACCGATCCGAGAAGAACCGTTTGCGCATGGCTGCGACGCCTTCGGGGTCGGGCGGCCCTGACTCAGCCGACCATGCGTCCATGAAGTCCGCCAGAGCGAGCCGTCGATTCCGGTCTTGGGCAAGCATCTGGAGCCCGTGCTTGATCGCCCCTGAACGGCCGCCGTACACGGCTGCAAGCTCGTCCAGCAATGCGCGTTCCTCGTCATTGAGACGCACAGTCGTCGTTTCGGACATGCCCTAAGGGTACCACCTATGTGCTACAGCCGGCGCTGCTCAGGGAGGACGAGGAGTGGCGGCTGCGACTGCTGCTGCATGACTTCGGGCAGGTGTGGGAGAGCACGCCGGCGGCTGCCACGACTACGACCGGGTGCGGACGATCGTGACGACACCGATCACCTTCGAGGCTCACGGCATTTGGATCCCGCGGGAGAGCTCGCGGTCGTATAGGCGTGGAACCGCTCGGACCACGACAGGCGCGTTGGGTTGACCAGATGGTCAAATCGACCGACGAAGATCAGGACGGCGGAGAGAGCACGACGTATCTGGAGCTTGCCTGGACATGGCAAGCGAGAATGCCGGTTGTCGCTCGGGCTAGGCGCGCAGGGGGCACTCGGGGAGGTAGCCGAGCGGGACAGGCTGGCCGTCGGGGCCGACCAGTTCTGCCTCTGCGGCGCCGGTCGCGATGATCGGCTGTTGCTGACGGAATATCGCGATAGCGGACCGGTTTGAGTACCACGTGCGGACGGTCACCTCAACCCGGTTCCCGACGCAGTCCAGCGGGGTGTCGACAGATGTCGGCGCGCCGTACAGCGATCCCGCGGCAGCAACTCGTCTCGTGGCCTCGTTCTCGGCCTCCTGCAACGTGCCTCCCGCTGCTACGACTGCGGCGGCAACCCGCGCAGCCTCGTTGGCGTTGTGGATGGCGTGCTGGCGGGCGGTGATGAGCCGAGGAGCGTCGTACGCGATACCGCCGAAAAGCAGGAGCGCCGCGGCGACGATGGCAATGAACATCGAGTAGTCGCCCCGCTCACCCGTGCAGCGTTGGCCGGGCGGCCGGCGCCTTGGCGCGCTCATGGTGTGACCGTCATCGAACGATGCCGGCCCGGGTCCAGCGTCGCCACGCCGATAGCGCTGCGGCGGACATCGGTTGCGAACAGTGAGAACACCCCGACGCGGCTCGGTGGCAGCCGGCAGCTGACAAACACCTCGACGCGCCCCCCGGCAGGGACGATGTTCGGGTTGCCGGACAGGTCTGTGTCTGGCACTACGGCGTTGGTGACACTTCGAAACTCGACTGCCGTGTCGGTAGCCACTTCGTTCGTGCAATCCAGCCGGTGCCACGGTGCGCTGCCGATGTGTGCCGTGATGCTGCGTTGGGCTGCCGCGCCAGCGTCACCTACGTGGAGACAGCACAGCGACGCTGTGTGCGCCGCACGGTCGGCCGTTGCTTGGAGCGCCTGTTCGGTGCGCGTCGCGAACGTGATGCCTTGCAGGACCATGATGACGAGGAGCAACAGCGGGAAGACAATCGCGACACCGATGGCCGTGCCCGAGCCCGACTCGTCGCTCCTGACCCCGGAGCCGCCAGAGCACAGCCTCAGCATGGTGGGATTGCCGCGCCGTCAACAGACCGATGCGTCGGGGTGTGCCGACGTGTGGTCCGAGATGAAATCGAGCGGACCGCAGGCAAAGCCGACAACGTCGATTGAGCCGAGCACCGGGGTCCTAATGGTGCCGAAGGCGACTACTGACACGGTGCCCTCGTCGACGATGACAGCCGGGGGCTGCGATAGGCGAACCATGCCGGTTGAGGCATTCATCGCCGCCCAGGCGGCGAAGCCGCCCTGACACTGTCGCTCGCTGGTCGGTGTAGCCGGTCCACCGGAGGCGAGGTCGGTCAGGGGTGGGCAAGACGATATGGGGCTTCCGATAGGGGCAGCCGCCGCAGCGGCGACGCCGCGGTCGGCCGCCGCTTGCACTGCGGTAGTCGCAATCGAGTGCAGCACCACGTGGACGCCGACGAGGATGGTGAGCAGCACCCCTCCGAACAAGATTGCGACCGGAAAGACCTCCCCGCGCTCGTCGCTCGCAGGTCTCGTTCGCCCGTGCATGGTGATGGCGTTGCGCAGTTCGTTGAGCGTGCTGCGCCGGGAAGGCACAGGCTCTCGGCGCTATTGCCGGTTCAGTCCATCGGCGAGCGGTTCAGTGCGCATCATCGACCGACATACGGGCGGGACGCACTGAGCCGCTCATCCGATGGCATGAATCTCAGCTGTTAGAAGGCGATTTGGCAAAGACCGCCGACATTGGAAGCCAAGGCGAGAGTCGGCAAGGCCACGTTGATGCCCGATGCGGCTTGCGCGGTTGCTAGGGCGCCCGACGCCGTGTAGCGGAAGCTGTTCGCTGAGCCATTGGCGCTGCTTCGAACCAGATCGCATTCATTTGATCGGACGGGGTTCGCCGTCGTGCCTGTCCACGAGCACCCTCCGAGATTTCCTGCAGTGGCTGCGAGCGCCACGCCAGCGATTCCGTTCAGCCGGAAGGTGGTGCAGTTTGAGGAGTCGACGGCTGCCGTGTTCTGGTTCTGGAGATCGGCCGTCACGTCGGCACCGCGGGTGAGTAGCACTGTCGAGACGCCGCCGGCGATGACGAGCATGACCACGATCACGATCACGGTCTGCAGGGCGATGCCGCGGATGTCCCCGAGAGTGGGCGACCAACTTCGGCGGGATGCCAAACATGCCGCTGCGAGCACCGCCGGTACTCCCACTGCCAATGCAAGCGTTTCAGCCATCGCGCCCCTCCCTGGTCGGGCTTGGGGCAACGCGTTGAGCATCACCACCAAGCATGCGCTGACGTTCTGCCCAAGCTGTCATGGCCATGGGTTCATGTCAAGGAAGAAGCACCATTCTTCGTTTTTCTCAACGCACAGGCCAGCGGCAACACCCCCGCAGCGCTCACACCCCGCCGACCACGCGCGACAGCGGGTGTGAGCCCGGCTCGACGCGGGGACAGAGCGGACTCCCGACGCCGTGTCAGACAACGCCTCCATGGCTTGTCGAATCGCAACATTGGGACGTGTCGAATATCGACAGTGAATGCTGTCAATGCTCGGCAGTCTGAGGCGATGTCGGAGACTGTGCCGTAGGTGCCGCGATTGGCGGATCGGCTCATAGTTCGATGCCGTTGCGCATGAGGTAGCCAGCCTTGAGGCAACGAGTGGTGCTGCCAGTCCATGACGGGCGCCAACGTCGTTCGAAGCCGATGTATGAGACGAGGTGTGATGCGAGGATCCAAAGACCCGCTATTGCAGTCAGCGCTAATTCGTAGGGCAGAACCGTGAGCACGATCGTGGTCGTCAACGTGGTCAGGCCATCCAGCAATCCGGACCCGACACCTAAGGCGTTTGCGAGCCAACCGGCGAGCACCGCATAGACAGCGACAACCAGCGTTGCCACGATGATCAGCAGCGGGCATAGCGCCAGGAGCGCGTAACGCCGCCAGCGTGACGAAGAGACCTGGATGCGTTCGAGGTCACCGTCGATGGGAGGAGTCCCGTCATGTGAGACGAGCCAGATGACGTCGCCCGGTACGTCCTTCCGCCGCGATTGCCACCTGTTGCCGTGAGCGGTGCCAAGCGGGTCCGCTGATGGCAGCATGACGTACGGCCCATCGCCGTCTTCGTTGCATTCGTCGAAGGGTTTTGCGCTGTCGATGAGGTAGCACTGCACTTGGCTGCTTGGTCGGGCCAGTTCCGCGGGTTCGCAGACCGCGATAGTCCGGGTGTATCCCCGTCGCGGCTTCAGCTTGAGGATTGATCTGCGGAGATGCCTTGTGTGCTCGCCTGAGCGCAGTCGAACCTTGAGCCTGAAGCCGCCGAGGATCGGACTGCCAGCGATAGCCGGTTCAGTAGGTCGCACCAGCTCGCAGCTATCGACAGGAAACGCCGGCTTGGGACTGCTGGGAGCGAGGGTGAGCGCGTTGAGCAGATTCCGCGCCCTGGAGTACGACGACTCATGCTCTGCGTATTCCAGCGGCACCGATCCGGATATGGCGATAGCGGCTGCGATGTCCACGCTGGCCGGCCGCAGGCGAGGTGGGCGCGCCCGGTGACGGAATCTTCTCGTCTGTCCAACCGAACTGCGAGCGAACGAACGCTCGATGAGCCGCGTCAGGCCGGTGGATGCGACAGCGACTATGGGCGACACCAGCACTGACGCCAGGGCACCGGCCCACACTTCAGCGTTGCTCACTCACTTGGCGGTGGCGGTGTGGCTGGTTCCGCGTTCGGCCAGCGCAACGACGATCACTGTGTCCATGACCAAGACTCCTCAGAAGCCGGTGGGGATGGAGTCGGAGTTCAAGATGCCGGCGAGGGGCGGGTAGCCCATCAGCACCATGAAGGCTCCGCCGATGAGCGCCAGGGGAGCGCCCATCTTTTCGCTGGCAGATGCGGCTTCGGCATCGGCCTCGGCCAGGGACTTGTTGCGCGCCGCCTCGACCTGGCTCAGGATGGCCTGGCGCGAACCCGCGCCGGTGGTGCCCGCCAGCTCCAGCGCGGCGATGAACGGCTCCATGAACCGCAGCCGGCGCGACTCGCTCAGCCGGCGCAAGCCGTCCCACGGCGGCTCGCCCAGCGCCGAAGACTCAGCCAGCGCATCGCGTATGGCCGTGAACGCCGGCTGATTGGAACAGCGCGCTGCGGCATTCAGCGCAGCATGCTCGTCGGAGCCCGCCGTCACGAGCTGCGCGACCAGCTCCAGCCACGCCTCCGACGACTGCTTGAAGCGCTCGCGCTCTTTCTCTGCATCGGTCTTCAGCATCGAATCGGGCAGCCACCAGCCGAGCAGCGCGCCGCCGGCAGCGCACGCCACGATCAGCATCGGCGGAATGGACACCCCCATCGCGACCGTGAACATCACAGACACGACGATGATCAGCACAGCGCCCGCGACCAGGCCGCCCAGCTTTGTCAGCGCGTGGATCTCGAGCGTTCGCCCCACCATGGCTGCGTCCTGGCCCAACTGCTGCTTGCGCTGCAGGTCACGCTCGACACGGCCGGCCGCACGCCGCGTCGCCCCACGCATGCCCGACCCCGACGCATCCAGACCGGGAAGCGTCAGCTGGGGCGGCCTGCGACGCAGGCCCACGCCCACGAGCAAGATGCCGATTCCCGCCGCGACGCCCAACGCCAGCACCTGCGACGTCATGACTGCGCCGCCTCGGTCGTGGCCGCCAGCCCGGCCAGCTTCTCTTCGAGCTCGCGCTGGTCAAGCAGCCGCACCGGCGCTCCCGAGGCGGACAGCTTCAGCACCCACAGGATGTTCCCGAAGATCATCACGCCCACTGCCAGCAGGATGATCTGGCCGGTCAGCGACCCGAACGGGTCGAAGAAGCCCCGGTTGAACGCGAACATCCCCACCACCGACACCACCGTGATGCCGGTGATCGAGATCACCTGGGTCCAGGTACGGGCATTGGCGACCTCGTTGCGGCGGCGCATCTCCACCTCGTTGCGCATGGCGCGGGCCACGCTCTCGAACGCCTCGGTGATGCGGGCGCCCGAATCCCAGGCGATGTTCATGCCCAGCACCAGGCGATCGGCGTAGGGCGACTTCATCTGGGCGGCGAACCAGTCCAGCGCCGGCGCGAGGCCGACCGTGCCGGCCAGCGACGCGAGCTGGGTCACGTGAGGCCGCAGCATGGGCGGCGCGCTCGGCGCGGACAGCGTGACCGCCTCGAACAGCGATCCGCTGGCCGACACCAGGTCGCGGATCTGCTCGGTCCACTGCGAGTAGGCCTCGATCTCGTCGGCCACCGCCCGGCGCTGGCGGGGAACGGCGACCATCCTGGGGACGATGAACCCGGTGGCCGCGCCGATCAGCACGGCGACCGGCCACCCGGTGGCGTACCACGTGCCGAAAGCCAGCAGCACGGCCATGCCCAAGCTCCCCACGAGCTGTGTGTCGACGCCCTGCGTGCGCGCCCGCAGTTCCTTGGTCTGGAAGCTGCGCAGGCGTTGCCGGCGCGGGCGGGCAGGCAGCTTGAGCAGGCCGATCAGCAGCGTCACCACGCCCAGGCCGGCAAGCGCACCGAAGGCCACCGAGGCGAAGCCGTGCACGGCTCAGCCCCCTGCGTGGGGCTGGCGGGGTATGGCAGGCGTCGCCGGAACGGTGCCGTTCTGATGCGGCTGCTGCGCCGGCATCGGCGGGGGATGCGGCGGGGGCGGGGCGGGGGGCTGGCCCCCGACTCGCGGTGGCGACGAAGGCTGGTAGCGACTCTGGACGTGCGGCTGGCGGTACTGCGGCGGAGCCGGCGCAGGGGCCGGGGCGTACGGTGCGGCGTCCATCGGCTGCTGGGGCGGTCCGAGCATGGACGGGTCGAAGCCCGATGCCTGCAGCCTCGCGAGCGCCTCGCCGTCGGGCGTGAACGGCCGCATGTACACGGCCACGCCGTCGGGGCCGGCGGAGAACACCTCATTGGTGAGCACTTCGCCGTCGGCGTAGCCGGTGACCTCGCGGATCGAGGTGATGGCCCGGCGGCCGTCGGGCAGTTTCTTGATGTACACCAGCAGGTGCAGCACCTCGGCGATCTCTCTCAGCACCGAATCGGGCGTCGGCGCGTCGGGTGAGCGCTGCGCGTAGATGAGGATCTTGTTGATGGCGGCCTCGGTGCTGCCCGCGTGGATGGTGCCGAGCGACCCGTCGACGCCGATGCCCATCGACTGCAAGAGCTGCATCACCTCGCCGCCGCGCACCTCGCCGACGATCACCCGGTCGGGCGACATCCGCAGCGCAGCCCGCAAGCAGTCGTACATCGAGATCTCGCCGGTGCCCTCGGTGTTGGCGGTGCGCGTCTCGAGCGCGAGCGTGCGCTCGTGCAGGCCCGACGAGCGCAGGTGCAGCTCGAGCGTGTCCTCGACCGTCACGATCAAGTCGGACTGGGGCACCTCCGACAGCAGCGAGCGCAACAGCGTGGTCTTGCCGGCGCCGGTGCCGCCGACGACCAGCATGTTGGCCGGGTCGGGGGGCCGCACGGCGGCGCGCAGCACCGGGATCATCTGCGGCGTGACCGTGCCCGACTGCAGCAGCAGGTCGAGCGAGGCGGTCAGCATGCGGTGACGGCGGATCACCATCGAGGTGCGCTCCGCGACGGCGGTGACGGCGAACAGCCGGTGCCCCGACGACAGGCGCAGGTCGAGGATCGGCGAGGCCGTGTCGAACCGGCGCGAGGTGTGGCCGGCGGTGGCGGCCAGGTGACGGATCATGGTCACCAGCGCTTCCTCGCTGTCCGCCAGCGGCGGCGCCATGACGCGACGGCCGTCGGCCAGCGACAGGATCACCGTGTCGTGCCCGAGCACGTGGATGTTCTCGACATCGGGACGCTCGAGCAGCGGCACCAGTGCGCCGCCGCCCATCAGCCCTCGCACGTTCGCGCGAAACTCCCGCCGGCTCTCGGCGTCGAGTTGCGTGGCGCCGCGCATCACCGCCGCGGTGTCGTTCTGCTCGAGGATCCGATCGGCCGCCGCCATCAGCCGCTCGTCGATGACCTCGGCGGGCAGCTTCTGGCGCTGCAGCTCGAGGTAGTGGCGCAGCAGGTCGTTGCGCGACTGCTCGAAGAACTCGAATCCCGGTCGACGTTCGGTGGTGTCGGTCATGACCGGGTGTTACGAGCGGCGATGCGCGCGAGCTGCACCGGCGAGAGCGCGCCGGCCAGCGCTCACGCCGTGGCTCCGGTTCCCGGGCGCGGCTGCTTCTCGTCGGGATCGCCCCCGGCCGACTCGCCGAAGAGTTGCACCGCCCAGCTGCGGAAGGAGCCGGTCGGCACGGTGGGCGCCTCGGGAGGCGGCATCTCGACAGGCGGCACCGGAGGCGGTTCTGCAGCCGGCTGCGCGGGCTGGTACGCGACCGGTTCCTGCTGGCCGTATCGCGGCGCGCCCTGAACGCCGTGGTCGTAGGCCGCTGGCGCATAGCCCGGCGGGGGAGCGGGATACTGCGGCTGGACATGACCGGGCGGCTGCAACGGC
This sequence comes from Candidatus Poriferisodalis sp., assembly GCF_965208925.1. Classification (GTDB taxonomy): domain Bacteria; phylum Actinomycetota; class Acidimicrobiia; order Acidimicrobiales; family Poriferisodalaceae; genus Poriferisodalis. Next base: position 2,297,070 of record NZ_OZ242364.1, read on the forward strand.
TGCTGGGGGTGGGGCTGCGGCTGGCCGTGGGCGTGGCCCGGATCGGCGTAGCCGCCTTCGGGGTAGCCCTGCTGGGGGTAGTCGGGTTGCTGAGGCGGCGGCTCATGGGCCGCCGGAGCGGGTGGCGGCTGGTTGTACTGAGGCGACTGAAGGGGCGGTTGGCCCGGCGGCGCCCCGGGCACTCCGGTGCCGTACTGCTCGTAGGCAGGAGACTGCTGCGGCGGCAGTGCTGAGGCTGGGGGGAGTGGTGGCGCCGGTGCGGGTGCGGGTGCGGGTGCGGCAGGAGGCGGCACGCCTGCGAGCAGGTCATCTGGGTCGACGGCGGGCGTCGCATCGGGAGTGTCCGCGGGCGCCGTGTCGGCCTCGGGCCGGTTCGCCGGCAGCCGTACCCGCGGTGCAGCAGCGCTTGCCGGGCACGCGTACTCATACAGCGCGTCGGCCAGCTTCTCGAGGCTGCCGCGCAGCTTGCGCGACTTGCGCTTGCCGCGGGACACGAACATCGACAGATCGGTGCCGCGCTCGGTGCTGAGGTCGACGCTGCCGACGAACTGCAAGCCGTGATTGCTGCTCCACTCGGCGTCTTTCAGCGGGCTCGGCCCGACCGTCGCCACTAGGCCGAGCGGCCCTGGGAGCGAAGCATCGTCAACGAGGACGCCGCCGAGATGCTCGAGACTCGGAAGCTGAGTGTTGTCGCAGGACACAATCAGGACGGCGGCGGCGCTCGTGGTCAGCTCTGATGTGCGCGCATCGGCTGTCAGCCGACCCCCATCGACGATGATCGCCATCTCGCCGTCGGAGATGTCGCGCAGCTCCTCGCCGAGCCGGGCGAACTTCTCCGCGACCATCTTGGCCCCGGACGGGCTCGACGGCGTCGGCATGACGTGGAAGTCGTTGAACAGCACGTCCTGTGCATGCTCGATCAGGTCTGCGGAGGTCACCGGCTTGCCCGCTGCCATGAACGAGGCGGTGCCGGGCGTGAACTGGATGCCGAGCTTCTGGCTCAGCGAACCGGCTGCAGCGTCGGTTTCGATCAACAGCACCTGGCGCCCCGATGACGCCCATTGGGCAGCGAGATAGATCGCGGTGGTGGAAGCGCCCGGCGATCCATACGTGCTGTAGACGGTCAACATTTTTCGAAGAGTCCTGATTATTCGTTCTCATTGTCCCCTAGATCGGTGCCGCCGTCCAGAGCCCGCTGCACCTCCTCGGCGGTGAGGTCAATTCCCAGCCGCCAGATCTGACGATCGGTCGCAGCGAGGTAGCGACTCACCAGGCGCTGGATCTCCAACGCGCGGGCAGGCTCGACGACATAGATGATGTTGCCGCCCTGCACGTTGTCGAGCCGGAGCACGCCGAGGAGCGACAGCTCCGGCTGCGCGGCGAATCCGGCGTCGAGGCTCTCTGCGGCGCTGAGACCCTGCGTGGGATCGAGCAGCGTTTCGCGGCCGATCAGGGCGATGGTGTCGCCGGTCTCGAGCGCGCCGTAGGTGACGTCCTCGGCCGGCAGGCTGACCTGGATGACGATGCTGCGGGCCTCGGCTTCGCTGGACAGCGGCGGCGGCCGGAACATGCCCGGTGTGATGAACGTGCCCGCGGGGATCGGGCCAGCCGCCCATTGGCCGTAGATCCCGCCCATCTGGCTGGCAACCATGGCGGAGGCATCGCCGATATTCGCTTCGACAAGCCGGAAGTCCGCAGAGCTGACCCGCTCCCAGCGCGCGATGTCACGTGCCGCCACGACGAACGGCTGGCGTTCGTCGACGGTCTGCAGCACGTACCAGAACCCGAAGGCAGTGCCGGCGACCAGGACCAGGCCCACCAGCACAAGACCCATGCGGCGCTTGCGCGTTCCGCCGGGCATGACGATGGGCCGCGGCTGTCCCGATGCCTCGCCTGCTGATGCTTGGGTTAGATCGGACACGATTCAGCCAATGTAGTTGGAAGACGAATGACTATTCTCCCAATTGCACGCCCGTCGCCCGCGAAGGACGACGGGCAGCGCCGAGCGCTAGCTGGATCGACTGAACGCCGTGACCTGGACCGCCGCACTCGTCTGTGCCGCACTGCTGGTGTGGCTCGGTTCGGCGGTGGCGCTCGCCGTCATCGATCTGCGCAGCCGGCTGCTGCCGACCCGGCTGATCTGGCCGGCAGCGGGTGCTGTCTGGGCGCTGTACGCCGTCGCCTCGTTGGCGCGCGGCGATGCATCGGGCTTGTGGGGCGCACTTGCCGGGGCATTCGCGGCCAGCGCGCCGGTGTTCGCGATCCACTTCGTCCACCCGCCGTCGATGGGTTTCGGCGACGTCCGGTTCAGCGTGCTCAACGGGCTGGTGTGCGGCTGGTGGGGGTGGCATGTCGCGCTGCTGGGCCTCGCCGCGGGCTTCCTTGCAGCGCTGCCCGAGGCGCTGGTGGTGATGGCGCGGCACGGCGCTCGTGCCAGCCGGCCGCTGGGGCCGTACCTGGCTGCCGGCGCTGCTGCAGCGCTGCTGTGGGCGACGGCGATCTCAGGAGTCGTGCCTGGCGGATGACGCCCGGGCGGCCCGGCACCGAAAGCAATTGTCAAGACAAATCAGAACAAACCGGAGGAAAGATGGCAACCATCGACCCGATGTCGCACAGCGGCGACCCAACCGGCCCAGTACCCCCCCCCCCCCCCCAATCGGACAGCGCCGAACCGAGGTGTGCCCATGCATGACGGTCGCAAGGTCCTAGATGTGCACGGGCACGTCTCCGCACCTGTGAGCCTGTACACGCCGGTCCTGCTGATGCTGGCTGCCAACTCGCCGATGCCGAGCGCCGTCAAGACAGGCCCGATGCCGCCCGTCCTTCCCTATGACATCGGCGAGCTGGAGCCGGCGGTGGAGGCGCACATCCGCCAGCTCGACAAGCGGCGCATCGACGCGCAGATCATCGGGCCCAAGCCCCCGATGCAGTTCGGCTGGGCGCCGACGCACATCATCGAAGCCTGCGCCGAGCTGATCAACGACCTGATCGACGCGCAGTGCCGGCTGGCGCCCGATCGGTTCCTGGCTGCAGCACAGCTTCCCCAGCGGCGCGACGCCGACGACTCGACGCACATGCTGGCCGAGCTCAACCGGTGCGTGCTCGAGCTGGGGTTCGTCGCGGCCTACGTCAGCCCGAACCCGTGCGGGACGCGTTCGCTGCCGGGCATGCACACCCGCTACTGGGACCCGCTGTACGAACGCGCCGCGCACCTGGACGTGCCCCTGATCGTGCATGGGGCGGCCAACCGCGACGAGCGCTCCAACGACATCTTCCTGGGCTTCCAGCTCGACTACCAGGCCGAGGAGTACCACGCGAAGCAGTTCGTGCTGCGGGGCCGCGTCTTCGACCGGCATCCCGACCTGCGGATGCTGATCTGCCATTGCGGCGGGGTGATCGAGCGGTACCCCTCAGCCGACCGGGCGCACATGGTTGCCGACGACTTCGTCGACAACCTGTTCTACGACACCTGCGCGTACGACGCGGAGTTCCTGAGCGCCGCCATCCGCCAGCTCGGGCCCCACCGGATGTGCTTCGGCAGCGAGGTGCCCAGTGCCGCGGGCACCACCCGCGACAGCGCCGGACGGCCGTCCGACGACCTCGTGGCGAAGATCGATGAGTTCGGCTGGCTCGACGACAGCGAGAAGGGCGCGATCTTCCACGAGAACCCCCTTCGGTTCTGCAAAGCGTTCTCGTCGCTGACCTAGAGCGGCCTCCGCGGCGTCGCGGCACGCGTTCTGAGACCGGTCCCCGACAGACGAAGAAGCGCGATTATTCTTCATGACACTCGCTGTCGAGCGCAGGGAGCACGCAGATGCGGCAGCTCCGCTCGGACCAGCCAGGCGGAAGGGACAAGTCGATGACTCGAAGCAGATGGACCCGAGCACTTGCTCTGTTGTTCGCATTCGGCTTAGCGGCGGCTGCATGCGGCGGCGACGACACCGGCTTTGCGCCTGCAATCGTCGAGGACGCAGCGACAGACGACGCCGGTGCCGACGCAGCCCCGGCCGACGCCGACGAGCCGGCCGATGCCGATGCGGCTGAACCGGCGGCGGTCGAAGAGGAAGACGACGAGCCCGCAGACCTGGGGCAGGTCGTGGTGGCCGAAGGCGCCAACTGCGCGGCGGACCTCCCGCCGCTGGAGCCGGGCACGTTCGCACCGAGCGGCGACTTCGTCTATGCGATCTCGCTCCCGGCGAATTCGCTCAACCCCCACGACGACCAGACCCCGGCGACGTTCGCCTACTACGGCTGGATCTACGAGGGCCTGGTGCGCCAGAACGCCGACGGCAGCGTCGTGCCGTGGCTGGCGCGCTGCTGGGAGACCAACGACAGCGGCACGGAGGTCACCTTCTACCTGCACGAGGGCATCACCTTCCACGACGGAGCGCCCTTCAACGCCGACGCAGTGGTCGCGAACGTGGAGTTCGTGAAGACCGCGGGCCCGCCGCAGGTGATCCCGCCGGTCGCCGGCCAGCTCGGCATCGTGGACACCGTCGAGGCGCTGGACGAGCACACGGTGAAGTTCAACCTGAAGGGTCCCGGCGAGATCCTGCTGCTGAGCGGGCTGATCCGCAACTCCGGCCTGATGGTCTCGCCGGCGTCGCTGGGCGATGCCGCCGCCTCTCCCATGGGCACGGGCCCCTACGCCTGGTCCGAGTCGAGCCCCGACCTGACCCAGATCGACCTGGCCGCCAATGCCGACTACTGGCAGCCGGGCCTCGTCGGGCTGGAGACCGCGCGGCTCGTGGTGGCCATCGACCAGATCGCCCGGGTGGACGCCTTCAACGCCGGCCAGTACGACGCGTCGGTGGTGCTGCTCAACGACCTGGACCTGCTGATCACCGGCGACGTCACCAGCAACTTCACCGTCCGCATCGGATTCGTGGTGGCCGACTGGACAGGGCAGCAGATCCCGCAGCTGGCGAACCGGGAAGTGCGCTGCGCGATGGCCCAAGCGCTGAACCGTCAAGGCATCCAGGCGCGGCTGAACGCGCCGGGCTCGGAGAACAACCAGTTCGCGACCGGACCGTCCGACTACGCATGGATCGACGATCTCGACGTTCCCGACTTCGACATCGAGGCGGCCAAAGCACGCTTCGAGGCCACCGGCGAAGAGGGCTTCACGTTCACCAACGGCCACCTGCCGGCCGGCTTCTGGCCGGTGCTGTCGTCGGCGTGGGGCACCGCGCTCGCCGAGCTGGGCATCACCATGCAGAACGAGGCGCTGGACCCGCCCAGCGGGGGCGAGATGTTCGCACGCCTCGCCCGAGGCCAGCACCCGGTCCAGATCATCCCGTTCAACGAGCCCAACGCCCTGATGTCGCTGGTCGCGCGGACCGGCGAAGCGGGCTTCAACCCGTCGAAGGTCAGCCCTGACGGCGTCGTGGAGCTGGTGGCCGCAGCGAGAGGCAAGAACTTCGCCGACGGCGAGGCCGATGTCACGGCGGCCTGGAAGATCATGCTCGAAGAGTGCATCTTCATCGTCAACAACACCTTGACGACAGTGGTGGCCTACCAGGACGGTGTCGAAGGCGTGCACCACACCCAGGGCATCCCGATCCACTTCTGGCCGCACGGGGTCACGAAGAGCTGACGTCAGGAGTCGCGATGCGCCGGGGCGCCCCCGCCCCCCGGCGCATCGCACCCACCCGATGGACTGAGGGGACCACGTGGCGCGCTACATCGGAATCCGCCTGCTGGCGATGATCCCCCTGCTGTTCGCCATAGCGGTGATCTCGTTTGCCATCGCGGTCGCGATGGAAGCCCGCGGATCCATCGCTGGCTCGGTCTGCGGCGAGGGTGCCACCATCGAGTGCATCGCCCAGGTGGAGCGCCAGCTCGGGCTTGACGACCCGATGCCGATCAGGTTCGTGCGCTGGCTCGCCAGTGCCGTCACGGGCGACCTCGGCACGTCGTTGACGAACGAGAGCGTCACGGTGTGGAGCCTCATCGCCGACCGCATCGGGCCGACGCTGAGCATCGTGGGCTACAGCCTCGTCATCGGGGTGGCTGCCGGCATGGCGATGGGGATCGTGTCGGGCGTCAAGCCCGGCGGAGGTGCCGACCGGGCGCTCTCGGTGGCCTCGGCGGCGCTCATCGCCGCCCCCGGCTTCGTGCTCGCGATGCTGCTGTCGTGGTGGCTGGCGGTGAAGTGGGGCTGGCTCAGCCCCGCCGGATACACCCGGCCGTCGGAGAGCATCACGGGATGGCTCGGCAGCATCACGCTGCCCGCCATCGGGCTTGCGCTGCCGACCGTCGCGCTGGTGCAGCGCCAGCTTCGCAGCTCCATGAGCAACGCCCTGCAGTCGCGCTACGTGCTGGCCGCACGTGCGCGCGGCGTCGGGCGGATGTCGCTGATCGGGGAGCACGCGCTGCCCAACGCGATGATCCCGACCGTCACTGCGATCGGCTTCCGCGCAGCCGCAGCGCTGGGGCTGACATTCACGGTGGAGGTGGTGTTCAACATCAACGGGATGGGCACGCTGCTCACCAACGCCATCCAGACCCGCAACGTCACCGTGCTGCAGGGCTCGATGCTGGTCGTCGGCATCGTGGTGCTGGTCGTCAACCTGCTGGTCGACATCAGCTACGGGCTGCTGAACCCCAAGGTGAGGCTGGAGCGGTGAGCGACGCCTCGACGGCGATGGCGGCGTCGGCGCCGCAGCCGACCCAGCCCGCCCGATCGCGCTCGCAGTTCTGGGTGCGGATGTTCCGCAACCCGCTGACCGTCGCGGCGAGCGTGTGGGTGACGCTGCTGCTGCTGGCGTGGCTGTGGCCGGGACTGCTGGCGCCCCATGACCCCTACGCCGGCGACGTGACCCTGACGCGCACGTTCGAAGGCCCGAGCTGGGACCACTGGCTCGGCACCGACGGGCAGGGGCGCGACTTCTACAGCCGGGTGGTGCACGGGGCGCGCTTCGCCGTGAACTCGATCGTCATCGCGATGGTCGTCGCCGTGGGGATCGGCGTGCCGGTGGGCCTGTTCTCGGGCTGGCGGGGCGGACGGGTCGACCGCATCGTGATGTGGATCAACGACGTGCTGTTCTCGCTGCCGATCGTGCTGCTGGCGATGGCGGTCATCATCATCCTGGAGCCGAGCCTGCCCTCGGCGATGCTCGGTGTCGGCATCGCCATGGCGACACGGTTCGCGCGGCTGACCCGTGCGGTCACCCTCGCGGAGAAGGAGGAGCTGTACGTCGACGCGGCTCGCATCACCGGGCTGTCGCCCACGACGATCCTGCGCCGCTACATCGCTCCGAACCTGCTGCCGTCGCTGATCGTGCAGGTGGCCATCATCTCGGGAGCGGTCATCCTGATCGGCGCCACGCTCAGCTTCCTGGGCATCGGCGCGAAGCTCGACGACCCCGACTGGGGCGTCATGCTGGCCACAGCACGCCTCGACTTCCGCTTGGAGGGAATCTGGCAGATCGTTCCTGCGGGCGGGGCGCTGGTGCTGACGGTGCTGGCGTTCAACCTGCTCGGCGACGGCATTCGCGACTCGCTCGGGCGTGATGCCACCAACAGCTCCCTGACGGTTCCCCGCCAGGTCGCGCTGCCTCCCGTCGTGCAGCTTCACGCCGGCGGCGCCGTCCTGTCGATCCGGGATCTGGCGGTCGGGTTCCCCGCCGCGGGAGGCTCGGTTCACCGGGTGCTGTCGGACGTGTCGCTCGAGGTGTACCCGGGCGAGACGCTCGGCGTCGTGGGCGAGTCGGGCTCCGGCAAGAGCATGACGATGCTGGCGGCGCTGGGCCTCACGCCTGCGCCCGGCTATCTGAGCCAGGGCAGCGTCTCGTTCGACGGCCGCGAGGTCACCTTCCTGCCCGAGTCGGAATGGCGGGAGATCCGCGGGCGCGACATCGGCGTGATCTTCCAGGAGCCGGTGGCGGCGCTCAACCCGGCGCTCAAGGTGGGGCGGCAGCTCATGCAGTCGCTGCTCGTCCACACCGACATGACCAGGCCGCAGGCGCGGGCACGGGCCGCCGAGCTGCTCGCGGAGGTGCAGGTTCCCGACCCGGAGCGCCGGCTCGAGCAGTACCCGCACGAGTTCTCGGGCGGCATGGCGCAGCGCGTGGGCATCGCCATGGCGCTGGCCTGCGAGCCGAAGCTGCTCATCGCGGACGAGCCGACGACGGCGCTGGACGTCACGGTGCAAGGCCAGATCCTCGACCTGATGGCCGAGGTTCAGGAGCGCCACCAGATGGCGGTCATCCTGATCACCCACGATCTGGGCGTCATCGCCGATGCGGCCGATCGCGTGCTGGTGATGTACGCCGGCCAGGTCGTCGAGACGGCAACCGTGTCGACGCTGTTCTCACGGCCGCGCCACCCCTACACGCAGGCACTGCTGAGCACCATGCCGCAGAGCCACCGCGGGCACGGGGACCTGCCGGTGATCGGCGGGGTCGTGCCGTCGGCTGCCGCGTGGCCCGACGGATGCAGGTTCGCGCCGCGCTGCGAGTTCGCGACAGATCAGTGCCGCACCTCGGTGCCATTGCTGGAAGCCATCGGCACCGACCTGGTGCGCTGCGTGCGCCATGCCGAGTTCGAGTTCGGCCCCGGGGCGGAGACGAGCGCATGACGCAGCCATTTCTCGAGGTCGAGAACCTGCATGTGCACTTCGCAGGCCGCCAGCGGCTGCTGCGCGAAACCATGCCCACGGTGAAGGCCGTCAACGGCATCAGCTTCGCCATCGAGCCCCACCGCACGTTCGGCCTCGTCGGCGAGTCGGGCTCGGGCAAGTCCACCGTCGCACGGGCCGTCCTGCAGCTCACCGACGTCACCGCGGGAATCATCCGGCTCGACGGCGTCGACGTGACGCACGTGCAGCGGGAATCGGAGCTGGCATTCCGCAAGCGGGTCCAAGCGGTGCTGCAAGACCCGTACTCGTCGCTGAACCAGGTCCACCAGGTGCGCACGATCGTCGGCGACGGCATCACCCGCCACTTCGGCATCAAGCCCGGCCCCGAACGCGAGCAACGCATCGTCAAGCTGCTCGACGAGGTGGGCTTGGCCGACGAATTCCTCGACCGCTATCCCTACGAGATGTCCGGCGGGCAGCGCCAGCGGGTGTCGATTGCGCGGGCGCTGGCAGTGGAGCCGGATCTCATCATCGCCGACGAGGCCACCAGTGCCCTCGACGTGTCCATCCAGAGCCAGGTCATCAATGTGCTGCGCCGGGTGCAGGCCGACACCGGCGTGGCCTTCCTGTTCATCGGGCACGATCTGGACGTCGTGCGGCACGTCAGCGACGACGTGGGCGTGATGTACCTCGGCTATCTCGTCGAGCAGGGTGCCGCCGATGGGGTCTATGACCTGCCGGCGCACCCCTATACCGAGATGCTGATCGCCTCGGTGCCGGTGCCCGACCCCGCAGCGCAGGCCGATCGCAGGGCGCTGAGACAGACGTTCAAGAAGGATGCCGAGCCGCCGAGCCCGGCCGATCTGCCGCCCGGCTGTCCCTTCGCGAACCGGTGTCCGGTCGCGATGGACATCTGCTCGGAGCTCATGCCGCATGCCACGGCCGCACGTCATGGGGGTTACGTCCGCTGCCACCTGCACACGAGCGGGCCGATGCTCGCGGGCGAGTCGGTCATCCCGTACATCCGCTCGGCAGCGGGTAAGTCGGGCAAGCGGTGACCGGCGGCATCGATTCGACGCAGCCGAATGTGCTGTTCATCATCACCGATCAGCAGCGTGCCGACCATGTGGGCTTTGCGGGCAACGATGTGGTGCGCACGCCGCACCTGGACTCGATCGCAGACCGGGGCACCGTGTTCGAGAACGCCTGGGTGGCCAACCCCGTGTGCATGCCCAACCGGTCGTCGATCATGACCGGCCGGATGCCCTCCGCGCATGGCGTGATCTTCAACGACCGGTCGCTGGAATGGGGCGCCAACACCCATGTGCGGCAGTTCCGCGAAGCCGGCTACCGGACCGCGCTGATCGGCAAGTCGCACCTGCAGCACGGCCTGAGCCGCAACGCGGTGGTGGAGACCGGGCTGCAGGCCGCCTTCGACAGCCCGTACCCGGCGGGGTGGAACACGCTGGAGCATGCAGAGCGGTACTTCGACGGCGAGCCGGAATTTCCCGACAGCTTCTACGGATTCGACCATGTGGAGCTGGCCATCGACCACGGCTCGCGCATCACGGGGCATCACATGCGCTGGGCGCTGGAGAAGGGGGCGTCGCTGGAGGCGCTGTTGGTGCCCTACACGCCCGCGTGCCCGGCGGAGCGGCGGCACCACAGCTGGTGGCAGATCTACCGGCCGACCTATGTGGAAGAACTGCACTCGAGCCGTTTCGTGGCGGAGCGCGCGGCGGCGTTCATCGCCGACGCTGCACACGCGAGTGAGCCGTGGCTGGTCTGGGCATCCTTTCCCGATCCGCACCATCCCATGTGCCCACCGGGGAAGTGGTTCGACCGTCACGATCCCGACGAGATGGCGCTGCCTCGCACGGTCGACGACCCGCTCCATGCCGCACCGGAGCATCTGCGGCGCACGGCCCGTCTGCACCCGTCCCGTCAGCCGTACTGGGTCTATCCATGCGGCCTCGGCGGCGATCATGACTTGGCGCGCGCAGCGATCGCCGCCACCTACGGCATGATCGAGCTCATCGACGACTGCGTCGGGCAGATCCTCGCCGCTGTGGAGCGCGCCGGTGCGCAGGACAACACCATCGTGGTGTTCACCTCGGACCACGGCGACATGATGGGCGACCACGGGCTGCTGCTGAAGGGCTGCATGCACTACCGCGGCACGCTGCAGGTTCCGATGGTGATCGCCAGCCCCGGCCGCCGCGCGGCGCGCACAGTGTCACTTGTCAGTTCTCTGGACCTGGGGCCGACGCTGCTCGACCTGGCAGGGCTGGACGGTTACGACGGCATCCAGGGCGTGAGCCTGGCACCGGTGCTCGATGACCCGGCAGTTGCTGTGCGGGAGTCGGTGCTGATCGAGGACGACATTCCCAATGCGGCGCGCTCGTGGGGGGACATGCCCGCCAAGACGAGGACGCTCATTGCCGATGGCATGAAGTACACCCGCCATTCCACGGGCGAGGACCAGCTCTTCTGCCTCGACGACGACCCGGACGAGCTGACGGAGCTCAGCGAGGACTACCCGACGCTGCAGGCCTCACTGCTCGAGGGCCTTGCCGATGCGCTGATCGAGGTCGCAGACAGCGCCCGCTGACCGGCTGATCACCCGCAGTCGAGTCCCAGGTCGGCGAAGCGGGCGCGACAATCGCCTTCGGCCGCGTGCCACAGGGCCTGCGCCATGTCGACGGCAGCTTGGGACTTGGCGGCGTCAACGGCTGCGATGCCGTTGCAGCGTTCGGCGAGGGACTCTCCGATGCTCTCGAAATCCTCAGTCGCCCAGCGCATGACGTCGTACGCCATCTGCGCGCCTGCGATGTCTGCTCGATCCAGATCGTCGGAAACCTGCTGTTTGCGACTTGCGATGGCGGTGAACAGGGATTGCAGCGAATCCAGCTTCGCCGTGCAGTACGTGACCTCGCTGTGTGCCGGGGCCGCTGTCGTGATGGGCGGCACCGTGTCGACGACTTCTTCGGGGCGTTGCGGACGCAGCTTGTCGGGGGCCGTGTAGAGAATGGGGGTCGCGTCAGCTCGCAGCGGCCGGACGCGGGCAGGCTCGGTGCTGGCAGCCTCCTCGGACTGCAGCGAAGGCACTACCGCGGGACTCAACGCCTGGACCCCCGTACTGCAGCCTGCGACAAGCAGCAGCATGGCCACGAGGAGGGGGGGCAGCCGGGGATCAACGCCTGATCCCCGGCTGCACTCACATGCTCGACTCCCAAGCACGCGTTTAAAGAATATCACATATTCGTACAACAGGATCCACCGATCGCTCCCATGCATCCCGACCGGGCGAGCGGGTCGGGCAGACTGTCGGACGAATCCGACTCGTCTGGCGCCTGCTGTTGGGCGCGTGTCATGTGGGAGGGGGTCTGTGTCCGGTCATTCCAAGTGGGCCACGATCAAGCACCGCAAGGGCGCTGCTGACAAGGCGCGCGGGAAGCTGTTCGCCAAGCTGATCCGCCAGGTCGAGGTGGCCGCACGCGAGGGCGGCGGCGACCTGGACGCCAACGCCACGCTGCGGACCATGTACCAGAAGGCACGGGACAACTCGGTGCCGCTGGACACGATCGAGCGGGCCATCAAGCGGGGCACCGGCGAGCTCGAGGGCGTGTCGTACGAGCAGGTCACCTACGAGGGCTACGCGCCAGGGGGGGTGGCGATGTTCGTGGACGTGCTCACCGACAACCGCAACCGCACGGGTTCGGAGATCCGGAGCCTGTTCACCCGCGCCGGCGGCTCGTTGGCCGAGCCGGGCGCGGTGGCGTGGCAGTTCGAACGCAAGGGCGTGGTGGTGGTGCCTGCCGCGGCACCGGACTCATCGGAGGGAGCAGGCGCTGCGCCCGACGAAGACGAATTGATCCTGGTGGCGCTCGATGCGGGCGCAGAGGACGTCGAGCAGGAGGGCGATACCTGGAGGGTCACTGCCGCTGCGGCCGACACGATGGCGGTGCGTGAGGCCATCGAGGCAGCGGGCATTGCGGTGACATCGGCCGATCTGACCTATGCGCCGCAAAACCTGATCGAGTTGACCAGCGTGTCGGAGGCCAAGCAGGTGATGGCTGTGCTCGATGCGCTCGACGATCACGACGACGTGCAGGGCGTGTACGCCAACTTCGACATCAGCGATTCGCTGCTGGAGGCGATCGCCGGCTGAGGGCGGTGACCGGTGTCGCGGCGGTCGAGCCACGGCAATGGGGCCGGCACGCATGCCCGGTTCGAACGGTGCCAAAGGCTACGGTTCGTACTGATGTTCGTATTGGGGATCGACCCGGGATTGTCGCGCTGCGGGTACGGCGTGGTGGAGCAGATTGCGGGCTCGGGGGCACAGCGCGCCCGCACTGAAGCGGTCGCCTTGGGCGTCATCCGCACCGATCCCGACGAGCCGCACGCAGCGCGTCTGGCCACGCAGATGGGCGAGCTGCAGGCACTCGTCGCCGAGTTCCGGCCCTCGGTGGTGGCCGTGGAGCGAGTCTTCTTCCAGGTCAATGCGCGCACAGCAATCGGCGTCGCCCAAGTGGCCGGCCTTGCCATGGCGGTGGCGGCCGCTGCCGGGCTGGAGGTGGCGGAATACACGCCGACCCAGGTCAAGCAAGCCGTTGCCGGCTGGGGCGGGGCCGACAAAGACCAGATGAAGCGCATGGTCGCTGAGCTGCTCGCGCTGGAGGAGCCGCCCGAGCCCGCCGACGCCGCCGATGCGGCTGCGGTCGCGCTGTGCCACTTGTCCCAGGCGCCTTGGGGCCGTGCAGGGCCGCATGCGCGGGCGCGCGTGCTGCTTCCTGCTGCTGGCGCAGCGACGTCCCCGCCGTGATCGGCTCGGTGCGCGGGCGCCTGCTCGACAAGGATCCCGGCGGCGAGCTGCTGGTCGAGGCCGGCGGTGTGGGGTACCGCGTCATCGTGGCGCCGTCCACGCTGGCCGGTGCCGGGCCGGTAGGCGACGAGTGCTTCGTGTATGTCCACCATCAGGTGCGCGAGGACACCTCCGATCTCTACGGCTTTGCCGAGCTCGACGAGCGGCGCTGCTTCGAGGCCCTGCTCAGCGCACACGGCGTGGGACCTGCGCTGGCGCTCGCGGTGCTCTCACACCTGCCGCCCGACGAGCTGCGGCGGGCCGTGGCTGCCGATGACGCAGCGGCGCTGGAGCTGGTGCCCGGCATCGGCGCCAAAACGTCCAAGCGGATGGTCCTCGACCTCAAGTCGCGGCTCGGCGCGCCCGAGACTGCCGGCGCCGGTGTTGCGGCAGCGACCGGCGACGGCACAGGATCTGCGGTTGCGGAAGTGCGGGCCGCACTGAGCCAGATGGGCTTCAGCCCGTCGGAGGTGCGCGAGGCCATGGCAGCCGTCGGCGTGGAGGCGGCGCGCGATGGTGATGCCGACACCGGTGCCCTGCTGCGCGTGGCACTGCAGGAGCTCGGCCCGCGATGAGCGCGGCACAAGCCCGCAGCGAGGGGTACCGGCGCGACGAGCCGGCGGCGTCAGGACCAGGCCGCAGCGAGGTCACCGACCCGGCTCGCTCGGCAGCAGACGACGGCGATGCCGAGGCCTCGCTGCGTCCGCGGTCGCTGGAGGACTTCGTCGGTCAGCCCGAGGTTCGGGAACACGTGGCCATCACGCTGCGAGCCGCGCTGGCCCGAGGCCAGTCGCCTGATCACCTGCTGTTCGCCGGCCCGCCGGGTCTGGGCAAGACGACGCTGGCGGGGATCATCGCCACCGAACTGGGTGCCGCGCTGCATCTCACCTCGGGGCCGGCGGTGGAACGTGCTGGCGACCTCGCAGCAATCCTCACCAACCTGGCCGACGGCGATGTGCTGTTCATCGACGAGATCCACCGCTTGCCCAAGGTGGTGGAAGAAGTGCTGTACCCGGCCATGGAGGACTTCGCGATCGACATCGTGCTGGGCAAGGGACCGGCGGCGCGTTCGATCCGATTCGAGCTGCCGCGGTTCACCTTGGTGGGTGCAACCACTCGCACCGGGCTGATCTCGGGACCCCTGCGGGATCGATTCGGGCTGGTCGAGCGCCTCGACTACTACTCCACCGGCGATCTGACTGCCATCGTGACTCGCGCGGCGGCAATCCTCGGCGTGCAGATCGATGCTGACGGTGCAGCGGAGATCGCCTCGCGCAGCCGGGGCACGCCGCGCATCGCCAACCGGCTGCTGCGTCGCGTCCGCGATTTCGCCGAAGTGCGCGCCGGCGGTGGCGTCGACGTAGCCGTGGCCCGTGACGGGCTCGCCGCATTCGGCGTCGACGAACTCGGCCTCGACAAGGTTGACCGGGCCATCCTGGATGCGCTCGCGGTGACGCATGCGGGACGGCCGCTGGGGCTGTCCACGCTGGCGATCACCGTGGGCGAGCAGACCGAGACGGTGGAGGACGTGTACGAGCCCTTCCTGATCCAGCGCGGGCTGCTGCAGCGCACGCCGCGGGGCCGCATCGCCACCGCCGCGGCGTACGCGCACCTCGGCGTCGACGCGCCGCCGTCGGAAGACGTCGGCAGTGATGCCGACGCCAACGCCACCCTGTTCGATGCATCGGACCCCGCTGGCGCGCCCCAGGGCGCGCCAAGGCCGATGGATGCGCCGGCCGATGCCCCGGTGCAGGTCGACGATGCGCCTTGGTGAGATCATCCGCGGCCATAGCCTCAGCGTGCGATGAACGAGCCGCGGCTGCGGATGGACGAGTTCGACTATGAACTGCCGCCATCGTCGATAGCGCACGTTCCGGTCGAGCCGCGCGACTCGGCCCGGATGCTCGCCGACCGGGGACCCGGCAAGGCGCCGGATCACCGGAGCATCGGCGACCTGCCCTCGATGCTCGGGTCCGGGGATCTGCTGGTCGTCAATGAGACGCGGGTGATGCCCGCTCGGCTGCCGCTGCGCAAGCGCACCGGCGGGGCGGCCGAGGTGCTGCTGCTCGCCCCGCTCGCAGCGGCGCCTGACTCGACCTCCCAGAGCGCCGACCTCGACGCCGACCGGCGCTGGGCGGCGCTGGTGCGACCTTCCCGACGGATTGCGGACGGAACGGTGCTGGTCTCCGAGCGGGACCCGAGCGTGCGAGTGGTGGTGGGCGAGCGTCTCGACCGCCAGCGACGGGCCGTGCGTGTGCTCGTCGGCGAGGCGCCGCTTGCCGATGTGTCGCAAGCCCGGCTGCTTGAACGGGCGGGGGAGGCGCCGCTGCCGCCCTACATCGACCCGAATGTCGCGCGAGCTGCCATCGCCCAGCGCCTCGGCGTCGAAGTTGCCGACAGCGATGCAGCTCGAACGGCGCTGGCGGATCGTTACCAGACCGTCTATGCCCGCTCGGATGGCTCAGCGGCGGCGCCCACGGCGGGACTTCACCTGACCGAACGCGTGCTGGAATCGCTGCGCTCGAACGGTGTCGGCATTGCGACCGTGGATCTGACCGTCGGCCTGGCGACATTCGCGCCGGTGACCGCCGAGCATGCCGACGAGCACGAAATGCATACCGAGCACTATCGGGTGTCCGCGCAGACGCTCGCCGCCTGCGCTGCGGCCGAGTGCGTCGTCGCGGTGGGCACCACCACCGTGCGCGCACTCGAGGCTGCAGCCCGCCAGCGACAAAGCCACGGGCGCGCCCCGGGCACGGCCGCCGTCCCGGCGGCGCAGGCAGGCACGGCCGACGTCCCGGAGGCGCAGGCAGGCACGGCCGACGTGTGCGGGGCGACAGACCTGTTCTTGCGGCGAGGCGCCGAATTCTTGGCTGTAGACGCGCTGCTCACCAACTTCCACCTGCCCCGGTCGTCCCTGCTGCTGCTGATCGACGCGTTCATCGGGCCGCGCTGGCGCGGCCTGTACGAGACAGCGCTCGCGGAGGGCTACCGCTTCCTGTCCTTCGGCGATGCGATGCTGCTCCGGCGGACGCCCCGGTGACGGGCGTTCCGAGCAGCCCGCTGGCGTTCGAGCTGCTGGCGACTGACGGATCAGCTCGCAGGGGACGGGTCACAACCGCCCGCGGGACGTTCCAGACGCCGGTGTTCATGCCCGTGGGAACCCGCGGCGCCGTGATCCATCTCGACGCCACCGACTATGAGCACCTCGGCCTCGAGGTCGTGCTGGCCAACACGTACCACCTGCTGGCGCGGCCCGGAATCGAGGTGGTGGAAGCGCTCGGCGGGCTGCACGGCTTCTCCGGCTGGGACGGCCATTTCCTCACGGACTCCGGCGGCTTCCAGATCATGTCCCTCGGCCGCCGTCCCGGCAACTCCCCTCAGGATGCGAAGTCCAAGGTGGACGACGAAGGCGTGACCTTCCGCTCGACCTATGACGGCACCCAGATGCGGTTGACACCTGAAGATGCGGTCGACGCCCAGCGCCGCCTGGGTTCGGACATCCAGATGGCGCTCGACATCTGCCCCGAACTGCCCGCACCTCCCGACGAGGTGCGCGAGGCGACCGAACGCACCCACCTGTGGGCGGCAAGAGCTGCAGCGTCGATGGAGGCTGCACGCCGGGGCGGGACCGCCGGAGGGCAGGCGTTGTTCGGCATCTGCCAGGGCGGCATCGATCCCGGCCTCCGACGCGCCAGCGCCGAGACGCTGGCGGCCATCGGTTTCGACGGGTACGGCATCGGCGGGCTGTCGGTGGGCGAGTCGCGCAGCGAGATGGGCCCGGCACTGAACGCAGCAACCGACGTGCTGCCTGCCGACCGTCCGCGCTACCTGATGGGCGTGGGCGATCCGGCCCGCATGGTCGACGCCATCGCCGCCGGGGTGGACATGTTCGACTGCGTGCTGCCCAGCCGGCTCGGCCGCCATGGCACCGCGCTCACTTCCCAGGGTCGAATCAACATTCGCAATGCCCGGTTCGCCCGCGACGCCACGCCCCTCGACACCCGTGAAGACGGCGGGCACGGTCGCATCGGGCCGGGTGCCCGCTTCAGTCGCGGCTATCTCAGGCACCTGATGAGCGTGAACGAGCCGACAGCCAGCCGCATCCTGACGCTGCACAACATCGCATTTCTCAACGACCTGGTGGCCGACGCACGCGCTGCCATCGAAGCAGGCCGATTCAGCGCATTCCGAGAGCAGGTCAACGAAGTCTGGGCCTGAGCCGCTGCCAGCGGGGGAAGCCCGGTACGCTGCGCCGCCGAATGACGCCACGCTGAGGAGCACGTCATGGGTTCGATCATCATCCTCGTCGCACTGTTCGCCATCATGTATTTCCTGATGATCCGGCCGCAGCGCAAGCGGGCCGCCGAGCGGGCAGCGATGCTGCGCGCCGCCGACATCGGCGACGAGATCGCCACGGTCGGCGGGGTCATCGGCAAGATCGTCGCAGTCGAGGAGCCCGGCGAGGTTGTCTGCATCGAGGTGGACAGCGACGTGGAGCTGCGGGTGCAACGCCGCGCCATCGGCGAGATCATCACGTCTGCCGGCAGCGGAGGCGCAGACGATCCGCCCGCATCGGACGGCGTCGACGAATCGGAATGACCCTGGCCGCAGCGCGTCGCGCAGGCATCGGCGCATTGGTCTGACGTGCGCCGCTCGCAGATCGTCTCGCTCCTTCTCGCGATCCTGATCGGGTTCGGCTCGCTGGCTGGCGTGCTGGCGGCGGGCTGGGCACCGGTGCTGGGCGTGCAGCTGCAGGGCGGCGTGGAGGTGCTGCTGCGGCCCACCGCCCCGGCCGACGATGAGCAGCTGGATCGTGCGATCGAGATCATCCGGTCGCGTGTCGATGCGCTCGGCGTCGCCGAGCCCGACATCACGCGTCAAGGCGAGCAGGTCGTGGTGCAGCTCCCTGGAGTCAAGGACAAGCAGCGCGCCGTCGACTTGGTGGGGCAAACAGCGGAGCTGCGGTTCCGGCCCGTGCTGCTGACGTTCAACCCCTTCGACGAGGCCGAGTTCGGCTCCGCGCTGGATCTCGCCGATGCCTACAACGGCGCGATTGAACCAGAGGACGATGCTGCTGCCGAAGCCGAGGCAGTCGATCCCGCAGCGTTCCCGAACTTCACGCTGCCCGAGGACGACATTGCCGATCAGGCCGTGGTGCTGCCGGGCCGTGGTGAGCCGGTGGGATACGTGCTCGGCCCGGCCGAACTCACCGGCGAGGCGGTCGCCGAGGCTGCAGCGACGTTCAACAACGAGTGGGTCGTCAACGTCGACCTCACCGACGACGGCGCTGTCGGCTTCGATGCGATCGCAGCCCGCTACTTCGGGCAGCAGGTCGCGATCGTGCTCGACGGCGTCGTCGAGTCTGCCCCGGTCATCCGCGCGACCGAGTTCGGGGGCACAGCGGTCATCTCGGGCACGTTCGACGAAGACGGGGCGCGCGACCTCGCCGTCGCACTGCGCTTCGGTGCGCTGCCCGTGGAGTTCGAGCAGGACGATGTGCGCACTGTGTCGGCGACCCTCGGCGAGGGAACGCTGCGTGCGGGCGTGATCGCCGGCATCGTCGGGCTGATCCTCGTGGGCCTGTACATGCTGGTCTATTACCGGCTGCTCGGCATCGTGGCGGTGGCCAGCCTGGCCATCAGCGGGTCGGTCCTGTGGTCGCTCATCAGCTGGCTCGGCGAGAGCCGGGGCCTGGCGCTGACGCTGGCCGGCACCACCGGCATCATCGTGTCGATCGGCGTCCAGGTCGACTCGAACATCGTCTATTACGAGCGGATCAAGGAAGAGGTGCGCCGCGGCCGGGCAGTGCGTTCGGCCGCCGACGCCAGCTTCAAGGGCGCCTTCATGACCATCGTGTGGGCCGATCTGGCATCGCTCATCGGCGCGGGCGTGCTGTACCAGCTCACGAGCGGCACTGTCCGCGGCTTCGCTCTGTATCTGGGGCTGGCAACACTGATCGACCTGGCAGTCTCGTACTTCTTCATGCGGCCGCTGGTGGTGTTCATTGCCCGCCGGCTGGTGAACGAGGAACCCCGGCGTCTGGGCGTGCTGCGGGCAGCCGACGGCGATGTCGTCCCGGCGCCAGTGTCAGCGGGCGGCGCAGAACCGGCAGGAGGCACGTCGTGATCGCAGCGTTGCGCACCTTCTATCGAGGCGAGAATGCCTGGGACATCCTGCGCCTGTCGCGCAAGGTGCTCATCGGCTCAGCCATTGCGGTGCTCGTCTGCGTGGTGGCGTTGCTGGTGCGAGGCCTGAATCTCGGCATCGAGTTCGAAGGCGGCTCGGTGTGGGAGATACCGGTGCCGGAAGAGTCTCAGGGCGCCGAACCGGGTGAGGTGGGGGCCGGGTCCGGCGACACGGCAGGCGACAGCCTGACAACTGATGAAACAGTCGGCGGCGGCGTGACCACCGACGATGTGGCCTCTGCGGCCGCGGCGGCCGGCGTGCCCGATGCGCGCGTGCAGTTCGTGGTGGTGACCGGCGCGCCCGACATCTTCCGGGTGCGCGGCGTGCTGGCGCCCGATGCGGACAGCGCAGCGGTTGCCGGGGCGCTGGCCGATGCTGTCGGCGTCGATGTGGAGAGCCTGTCGTCACGGCAGGTCAGCCCGTCGTTCGGCGATGAGGTCGCCGGCAAGGCGCGCCGGGCGCTGGTGGTGTTCTTCGTACTGATCGCGCTCTACCTGTGGTTCCGTTTCGAGTGGAAGATGTCGGTGGGTGCGCTGATTGCGGTGGGGCACGACATCGTGCTGACCGTCGGTGCCTACGCGCTGTTCGGGTTCGAGGTGACGCCGGCGACGGTGGTGGCCTTCCTCACGATCATGGGCTATTCGCTGTACGACACGATCGTCGTGTTCGACCGCGTGAAGTCCAACGAGCGCTCATTGCCGGCGCGCAGCCACTTCACGTACCACGCGCTCGCGAACGTGTCGCTCAACCAGGTGCTGACGCGGTCGGTGAACACTTCGATTACGTCGGTGCTGCCGGTGCTGTCGCTGCTGGTGGTGGGCGCCGGGTTCCTGGGTGCAGGCACCCTGGCGGAGTTCGCGACCGCGCTGATGATCGGCCTGCTCGTGGGCTCATACAGCTCGATCTTCGTGGCTATGCCCACGGTGGCGTGGCTGAAGGGCTACGAGCCCGGCTGGGCCGCCGCGCAGGCAGCGGCCGACGCCGCCGGCCGTCACGACTCGATGGAGGCTGCCACACAGGCGCTCGCCGCCGAGAGCTACACCCGCAGCGCCCCGCCCCGCCCCCGAAAGAAGGGCCGCCGCCGCTAGCGCCCTGCTGGCTCAACAGCGTGAGCGTGTGCACTTGTGCGTGGCGCGGGGCGTCAGCAGGCGAGTGCGTAGCCGATGGCGCCGCATATGTCGCGCATGGTGGACGCGTGGAGATGACCGGCACGATCAACGAGCGATGAGCGTCGAATCGTATGCAGTCCGTCGCAGTTGACGACGGACTCTTGGGGCAGATCGGCCTCGTCGGCACCGATGGCGACTTCGACTGCAAGTCCTCGGATGGCGGTGGTGATCTCTGCAACCGTGACCAGTCGGCGGACATCGATGACCCCGGGGCGCGTGAGCACGAGCACGGGCCGTCGTTTGCCACCGACTTCGGCCCACCACACGTCGCCACGGTTCACGCTTCGCTCCAGGCTTCTGCGTCGTCCCAGAATTCGTCTGGTTGCTCCGGTTGGGCCATGTACGCAGCCCGATCGGCATCGGCCATCGCCCGTTCGACGGCCGCTTCGAGACCTCGTCGCGCTGCGGCGGACACGTTGATGCCGAGGCGACGCGCAGAGCGGGCCAATTCGGCATCGAGAGTGAAGGTTGCTCGGGTCGACGCCATCACTTGATGCTAGCAGATACTGCTATATAATATTGCTGGAAAATGCTGCTAGCTCACGGCACCTGTGAGCGCTATGCCGCTCCCTAGCTTCGCCTCGATGTGGATGCGGCGGCGGTGAGTTTCCCCCGGGCACAGGGCCTCGTCGGTTCGTACAGATCGATCTTCGTGGCGATGCCCACCGTTGCGTGGCTGAAGGGCTACGAGCCCGGCTGGGCCGCCGCCGCTAGCGCTCTACTGGCCGGTCGTCCAGTACTGCTGCAATCGCTCGATTGCCGCTTCAGCGGTCATGCCTGCGAGCTGGTCGTCCGACAGGCCGACTCGTTGCTTGAGCAGGTACAGCACTTCAGTGGGGATCGAGTGCTCTGGCGCGGCAGGCTGGCCTCGCCGAGGCAGGATGCCATCGTTCACGCAGCGCCAGAACTCCCGCTGGCTCACTCGGAGCTGATCACGCAGGATGTGCGACCAGATCCCGCTGCCATAGACCGTTCGGTCTGGCGGGCGCGAGATGCGGGTCCTCAGCACGTCTCCGTCCGGCAAGTCCAGCTCATAGGTCTCGTGGTGCGTGCTGCGACTGCCGGTGGCCGACCGTACGAGCTGCCAGCCTTCGGACTCGCAGAAGCGGCGATGGTCGTCGCGGGTTGCTGCGGGGAAACTCACTCGCCGCCCCGGACCCATCCGGTCAGGTCGGCGTCCGAACTCAGCGATACGAAGTGCACGAGCGGCCAGTGCTGCGCGTGGTTGGGAGCGAGTCGCAACCGCTCGACCCAGTCCTCGGCGTACTCTCGCAGGGCCACGACGAACTCCTCGGTCGCCTCGTCGAGATCGGCTCCGTCGGCAGCGACCGGGGTGCCAGGCAGGAACACCGACCACCCGTCACCTTCGGCAATGGCCTCCGGTCGACGCAGCCGCGGCGACGCGGCCAAGAGCTCGTACAGCAGCGCCATGTCCATTACGACAGCGCGGCGGCCATGGCGCTCGACGCCCACCGGCACGCCCCGGTCAGCCGTGTCGAGCACCTCCTTAAGCCGGTTGCGGGTGTCGGTATAGGAGAGAAAGGCCATAGCGATGCTCCCTGACTGGCACGCACCTGACACACTACACGATTCACGTACTTTACGTACTTCACGTACTTCGCGTGCGTTGCGCTCGAGGTAGGTTTGCGTCAGCTTCGGATGTCCTTGATGCGCAGCATCAGCGTGAGATCGTCAATGGGGGACGACTCGAATCCGAAGTGTCGGTAGAAGCTGCTCGCCTGCTCGTCCTTCGCATGCACCAGGACGAGGCGTAGCCCCGTGAGCTCGGCTACCTCGAGAGCGGTCTGCAAGAAGTGCTTCAACAGCGCGGCGGCGAGTCCTGCGCCTTGATGTCGGAGATCGACGGCGAGGCGGCCGAGCAGCATCGCGGGGAGGGGGTCGGGCTGGTTGCGTGCGGCTCGACGGGTCGCCTCCGAGCGGGCAACGACTGCAGTGCTCGATGCGTAGTACGCCACCACTTGATCCGCGTGCACGACGACCCAGGTTCGGCTGGAACCCTCGCGCTGATTGTGAGCAGCCCGGCGACGAAGCCAGTTGTTCAGCGCTTCGTCGCCGCAGTCGAATGCCTCGATGTCATGTGAATTCGAGAAGAGTTCTGGTCCGCGGAAGGCGCTCACTGCTGGCGTTCAAGCACCGATGGCTCGGCGAGCAGGGTTTCGAGCCTGGGCTTGTGCCGGGCCGGCTGGTCCAAGATGGCTCTGAGCTGATCCCACTCGTCGGATGACAGCGCGAAAACGCGGCGGTCGGCCAGATCGTCGGCTGCGGAAGCAATCGCGCAGTTCACGACGTACTCATTGAGCGACTTCCCGGTTGCACGCAGCGCTTGACGGACGATCGCGTCCTGCATTGGCGTTACCCGCAGCGTCCACCGTTCGGTCTTGGTGCTCATGCGCCGATTGTACGCCAGATCGACGTACATTTCAGATGATTTCTTGGCGTCGCTTGCCGCTCATGGACGTGCGCTGCCGCGACCCGTGGCGAGTGGCGTCGTTGCGATGAGACACTCGCAGGACTTCGACGTTCCGGCGTGCGTCGTCGATCCGGTAGATGACGCGGTAGGTGCCTCGTCGGGCGCTGTGCTCATCCGTTGCGGAGCGCCCGGACCGCCTCCACCCCGCGCACGACATCTCCTGCGGCGATGGCGTGCTGGGCTGCCGCGAGTTCGCGCAGTGCCTCGCTGTCGGTCAGGATCGCGAGCGTCTCCTCCAGCGATTCAAGATCCTGAGGGCTCATGAGCACCGCCGCAGGCGATCCGTTGCGAGTGATGACGACTCGCTCGTGCTGGCTGTGCACACGCTCCACGAAGTCAGAGAATTGATCCCTCACGGTACGCAGCGATTCAGTGGACATGGCCACAATTGTGCCACGGACTGATGGAGATCGTGCACACAGTTCCGGCCGCCGAGCCGAAGACCCTGACCGCCGGCGCCGCACGGCAGAATGAGAGTGTGAGTCTTCCTGTGTTTGGCTGCGCGCCGGCCGGACGCCGCTGCGAGAAGCTTGGCTAGGACCATGCCTGCGGTGTCGCGCGTGCTGCCGTGGCGGCGCATCGCGAACACGGTCGCGGCCGACATCTCGCCGGTGGTCGAGCGCTACCGCCAGCGCTGGCCGAAGCGGTCGCCCGAGCTGGTCATCCGGGCGTACGAAGCGGCCGCGCAGGCGCACGAGGGCCAGCGCCGCAAGACCGGCGAGGCCTACATCACCCATCCGGTCGCCGTGGCAGGCGTGGTCGCCGACCTCGGTCTCGACGACACCTCGATTGCCGCAGCGCTGCTGCACGATGCCGTGGAGGACACCAGCGTGGAGCTGGTCGCGCTGTCCGACGACTTCGGCCCCGAGGTAGCGGCCATCGTGGACGGGGTCACCAAGCTCGACCGGGTCCGCTTCGCCTCCAAGCAGGCACAGCAGGCCGCCACGCTGCGCAAGATGCTCGTGGCGATCGCCAACGATCCCCGCGTCCTGATGATCAAGCTGTCTGACCGGCTGCACAACATGCGCACGATCGGGGCGCTCGGTGCCGCGAAGCAGGCCGACGTGGCCCGCGAGACGCTCGACATCTACGCCCCGCTCGCGAATCGGCTGGGCATGCAGCAGGTGCGCGACGAGCTGGAGGACCTGGCCTTCGCGGCGCTGTACCCGAAGCGCTACGCCGAGATCGACCGCATGCTGGCCGAGCGCACTCCCGAGCAGGAGCGCTACGTCGACCAGGTGCTGGAGGAGGTCCGCGAGCAGCTCTCCCGGATGAAGATCGAGGCCACGGTGACCGGGCGCAAGAAGCACCACTGGAGCGTCTACGAGAAGATGGTCATCAAGAACCGCTCATTCGACGAGATCTTCGACCTGGTGGGCATCCGGGTGGTGGTGCCGACGATCCGCGACGCGTATGCGGCGCTGGGCTCCATACACGCGACCTGGAAACCGGTGACGGGCCGGTTCAAGGACTACATCGCGATGCCCAAGTTCAACCTGTACCAGTCGCTGCACACCACGGTGGTCGGCCCGTCGGGCACGGCCGTGGAAGTACAGATCCGCACCGACGAGATGCACCAGCGTGCCGAGTACGGCGTGGCGGCCCACTGGCGCTACAAGGCCGAGCGCGACGGCAACGGCAACAAGAGCAGCAGCAAGAGCAGCAAAGCGCAGCGCCAAGGCAGCGCATCCGTCGAGGAAGACATGCCGTGGCTGAGCCGGCTGGTCGAGTGGCAGGCCGAGTCCGACGACCCGGCCGAGTTCATGCGCACGATCGCTAGCGACCTCGGTCACGGGGAGGTGTACGTGTTCACACCCAACGGCGACGTGGTGACGCTGCCGACCGGCGCCACGCCCATTGACTTCGCGTACGCCATTCACACCGACATCGGCGACACGCTCATCGGCGCCAAGATCGACGGCCGGCTCGTGCCGCTCGACCGGCAGCTGCGCTCCGGCGACACGGTGGAAGCGTTCACCTCCGACGATCCCGGCACGCGGCCGTCGCGCGACTGGCTGGAGATCGCCGTCACACCGAGGGCCCGATACAGCATCCGGCGCTGGTTTGCCCGTTCGGACCGGTCCGAGTGGGAGGCGGCCGGGCGAGAGGCGATCTCGGACGAGCTGCGCTCCGAGGGGCTCAAAGCGTCGCTGCTGATCGACGGCGATGAGATGCGTGCGGTAGCGGAGCAGTTCAGCCGCGCCGATCTCGACCAGCTCTTCGAAGCGGTCGGCAAGGGAGACGTGCGACCCCATTCGGTGGCCAAGCGGCTCGTCAGCCACCTGCGAGGCGAGGGCGACGGCGTGCAGCTGCCGGCCCGGCCCGCCCGGCAGCGGGGCTCGCGCCGCCGCCGTTCCGCCGGCGTGCACGTCGACGGCCACGACGACGCGCTGGTGCGCCTGGCCCGTTGCTGCAGCCCGGTGCGCGGCGACGAGATCCTGGGCTTCTCGACCAGCGGGCGCGGCATCTCGGTGCATCGCGCCGACTGTGCCAACGCGGCCGAGCTGGCTACGGCGTCGGGGGCTCGTCAGGTCGAGGTGGAATGGGACGAGAGCTGGGCGGGCGAGTTCGCCGCTGCGCTGGAGGTGCGCGGGCTCGACCGCAACCGCCTGCTGCTCGACGTGGTGCAGGTGGTGTCGGGCCGCCACGACCTGTCGATCGCGAGCTGCGACACCTTCGTCGGCGACGACCAGGTAGCGGTGATGCAGTTCGAGGTGGAGGTGGGCGACCCCATCCTGCTGGATCAGCTGCTGGCTGCCCTGCGCGAGGTGCCCGGCGTGTTCGACGCCTACCGCACGCTCGAAGGCCTCGCCCGCACCGAATACTGACGTACTGGGACAGCTAGGACTGGCGACGGCAGGGCCGTAGCCTGCGCTGGTCATGTCCGGTACGCCTTCGACGCCCGCGCGCCCTGCCGACGGCGGCGATGCGGCGGCCCCGAAGTCGTTCCGTACGCCGATCGGGACGCACGATCTCGCGCCGCCCGAATCGAGCCGCTGGGTGGCGTTGCTGGGAGCCTTCATCGCCGCAGCCGACCGTGCCGGCTTCGGCTATCTGCAGACGCCGATCTTCGAGGACATCGGCGTGTTTGCGCGCATCGGCGAGGGCACCGACGTGGTCGGCAAGGAGATGTACGAGTTCTTCGACCGCAGCGACCGCCATCTGGCGCTGCGGCCCGAGTGCACAGCGTCGGTCTGCCGCGCATTCGCCCAGCACCGCCCCACCACGCCGTGGAAGGTCTGGTATCAGGGGCCGTTCTTCCGCTACGAGGCGCCCCAGGCCGGCCGCTACCGCCAGTTCCACCAGATCGGGGCGGAAACGCTCGGCACCGACGACCCTGATGCCGATGTGGAGATCATCGCCCTCGCCACCGAGTTCTTCCGCGCAATCGGGCTGCAGCGGGTACCGCTGCTGGTGAACTCGATGGGCGACGCCGACACCCGCGCTGCCTACGGCGAGGCACTGAGCACCTACCTGCAGCGTCGCATCGGCGACGTGGACCCGCAGGATCAGGACAAGATCGAGCACCACCCGCTGCGCATCCTGGATTCCAAGCGTGCGGCCACGGCGGCAGTAGCCGCGGAAGCCCCCCGGATCATCGACCATCTGTCGGCAGCCACGGCAGCCCACTTCGAGCGGGTGCGCGAAGGGCTGGATGCACTCGGGATCGAGCACGACGTCGAGCACAAGCTCGTACGGGGGCTCGACTACTACACCCGCACCACGTTCGAGTTCCGAGCCGCCAGCCTCGACGCCGCCCAGGACACGATCTGCGGCGGCGGTCGCTACAACGGGCTCGTGGAGGCGCTCGGCGGTCCGCCGACGCCTGGCATCGGCTTTGCCCTGGGCATCGAGCGGCTGCTGCTGGCCTGCGATGCCGAAGGCGTCTTCGATGTTCCGGCGCAGCGGGCCGAGGTGTGGGTGATCGACACGGCGGGAGGCGCTGCGGCACGCGATCTCACGCACGAGCTTCGCTCGGTGGGCATCCGGGCAGACCGAGCATTCGACGACCGGTCGATGCGGGCGCAGATGCGCGCTGCTGACCGCTCCGGTGCCGAGATAGCGCTCATCGTGGGCAGCGACGAAGTCGACGCCGGCACCGTCACGGTTCGGCCGCTCCGACGCCCTGACGGCGGCGAGGCTGACATTGCGCAGCAGACCGTGCCGCGTGCCGAGCTGCTGGGCGCGCTGCGGCGCATCTTCGACGAGCTCAATGCGGAAGGTGGGACGTGATGGGCACAGCGATGCGAACCGACTACTGCGGGCGGCTGAGCCGTGCCGACATCGGCCGCGAAGTCACCGTCTGCGGCTGGGTCTCCCGGCGCCGCGAGCACGGCGAGCACCTGGCCTTCGTCGACCTGCGCGACCGCACCGGCATCGTGCAGTGCGTCGTGGACCACGCTCACGATCTGCGTTCGGAGTACGTGCTGTCGGTGACCGGCACAGTTCGCGTACGTCCAGAAGACACAGCCAATCCCGACTTGGCCACCGGCGAGATCGAGATCGGCGATGCGACGGTTGAGGTGCTGTCGCGCTCCGAGCCGCCGCCATTCCAGATCGACGGCCGCACCGAGGTCGACGAGATGCTCCGCATCCGCCATCGCTACCTCGACCTGCGGAACCCCCGCATGCACTCGAACCTGGTCAATCGGGCACGGGTGAACGCAGCGATCCGCCGCTCGATGGAGGCGGCTGAGTTCATCGAGGTCGAGACGCCGACGCTGGTGGCATCGACGCCTGAGGGCGCCCGCGATTTCGTGGTGCCGAGCCGCCTGCATCAGGGGCGCTTCTACGCGCTGCCGCAGAGCCCGCAGCTGTTCAAGCAGCTCTGCATGGTGGGCGGCATCGACCGCTATTACCAGATCGCCCGCTGCCTGCGCGACGAAGACCTGCGGGCCGATCGGCAGTTCGAGTTCACCCAGCTCGACCTCGAGATGAGCTTCGCCAGCGGCGCCGAGGTGCGGGCCGTGATCAGCGAGGCGGTCGCCGAAGCCGCTTCCGAGATCACCGGAGCGCGCCCTGCAGCGATGCCCGAGATCAGCTGGCACGAGGCGATCGACCGCTACGGGTCGGACAAGCCCGACCTGCGCTTCGGGCTCGAGCTCGTCGAGCTCACCGACCTGTTCGCGGAGACCGGCTTCAACGCGTTCAAGGCGCCTGCGGTTCGGGGCATCCGGGTGCCCGGCGGCGGCGACATCAGCCGCAACGCAGTCGACGATCTCACCAAGCAGTGCCAGCGCTGGGGCGCCAAGGGCCTCGTGTGGATGCGAGTCGGCGCTGGCGAGCCGCTGGCCGACGGCGCCCGCAGCGCGGCCGGTGGCCGGCTGGCCGTCATCTCTCCGGTCGCCAAGTTCATGTCAGATGCCGAGATCGACGGCGTGCTGGAGCGCCTGGGCGCCGAGGCGGGGGACATGTGCTACCTGGTGGCCGACACCTGGCGCAGGGCCAGCGGGGTGCTCGGCCTGCTGCGGCTGGAGCTGGGCCGCCCACCGGTGAACGAGGGCGGCCTGCACTTCCTGTGGGTGGTCGACTTTCCGCTCTTCGAGGACGTCAGTGCAGATGGCCTCCCGATCCCGGCGCACCACCCGTTCACGATGCCCCATGCCGACGATCTGGACATTGTCGCCGCGGCATCGGCGCGCATGGCATCTGGCGGCGGCTTCGATGCTGAGACCTTGCTGGGCGTGCGCTCGCAGGCGTACGACCTCGTGCTGAACGGCTGGGAGCTGGGCTCGGGCAGCGTCCGGATACATCGGGGCGACATCCAGCAGCAGGTCTTCGATCTGCTGGGCATCGACCCGGCTGCAGCGCAGGAGCGATTCGGGTTCCTGCTGGATGCGTTCCGGTTCGGCGCTCCGCCGCACGCCGGCTTTGCGTTCGGCATCGATCGGCTAGCAGCGCTGCTGTGCGGCGAGGAGAACATCCGCGAGGTCATCGCGTTCCCCAAGAGCCAGTCCGGCGCCGACCCGCTCACCAATGCCCCGAGCCGCATTTCAGCCGACCAGCTGGAAGAGTTGGGCTTGGCTGTCATCGCCTCGGACGAAGAGGTCGATTCGTGAGCAGCAGCGATCTGGCCGCCGTGGTGGTGACAGTCTGCGTGGTGGTCGCGTTGGTGGCCCTGATCGCCGTGCTGACCCAGGCCTTCGCATTGATGCGGGAGTTCCGGCGCAAGCTGGAGGACTTCGACTCCAAGGTCGGGCCGGCGCTGAGCCAGCTGGCTGATACCGCTGAGATGGCTCAGACCGAGATCGGCCGGCTGCGGGACCTGCTGAACATCGCGCAGAAGGTCGCCGGGCTGGCCGAATCCGCCGGGGCTGGCGCCGCGAGGATTGCCGGTGTGCCGGTCGACAAGGTGAGGGCAGCAGCCGAAGCCCTGCGCGGCAAGTTCGGTGGCACGGAGAGCGAGACGTCTGCAGGCAGCCAAGGCACTGCCGCAGGCAGCGAGGAAACAGGGCGCTGAGATGCTGAAACGGTTGCGATGGCTGACGCTGGGTGCCGGACTGGGTGCTGGTGCCTCGCTGTGGGTGCAGCGGCGGTTGCGTCACCTCCTCGACCGATATGCACCGGTTCGCGGCACGGCGACGGCGCTCGGCACTGCCCGCCAAGTGCGTCGCGACCTCAAGACCGCTTGGCAGGACGGTCGCAAGCGCATTGACGCGGCGTGGGAGGACGGCAAGCGGCAGATGGAGGACGCCGAGCAGCGTCTGCGCGACGAGCGGGACCGTCGCTGGGCCGAACGCCGCCACCGCCGCGAAGCCGCCTAGGCGGTCATAGAGACCGCTCGGCGACACAGCGCCCCCGGAGGCCGCGAAGCGGCCATAGCTATCCTTGCTCCGATGCGCGCCGGCGAACTGCGTGAAGCGTTCAACTCGTTCTGGGCGGAACGAGGTCATGAGGTCCGCGCTTCCGCGAGCCTGATCCCGCACGAGCCGTCGCTGCTGTTCACGGTGGCGGGCATGGTGCCGTTCATGCCCTACTTCCTCGGTGAGGAGGTGCCGCCGACGCGCCGCATGGTCACCATCCAGAAGTGCGTCCGGGCGGGCGGCAAGCACAACGACCTCGATGACATCGGCCGCACGAACCGTCACTTCACGTTCTTCGAGATGATGGGCAACTTCAGCTTCGGCGACTACTTCAAGGCCGAAGCCATCCCTTGGGCCTGGGAGTTCGTCACCGAGGTGCTCGGACTCGAGCGGGACAAGCTGTGGGTGACGGTGCACGTCAGCGACGACGAGGCCGCCGAGATCTGGCAGACCTCCGTCGGCGTCCCGCCCGAGCGCATCCAGCGCCTCGACAAGGACAACTGGTGGGCCGCCGGAGACGTCGGACCGTGTGGGCCCTGCAGCGAGATCTTCTACGACCTCGGGCCCGAGCTCGGCGACGGCGGCGGCCCTGCGCACGGCGGCGAGGACCGCTTCGTCGAGATATGGAACCTGGTGTTCATGCAGTTCGCGGCCGACGGCACCGGCGAGATGACACCGCTGGAAGCCCCCGGCATCGACACGGGCGCCGGCCTCGAGCGGATCCTGGCGGTGCTCCAAGGCGTTCCGGCCGCGTGGGACATCGACCTGTTCGCGCCGCTGCTGGCCGAAGCCGAGCGCATCTGCGGCAAGACCTACGGCACCGATCCCGAGACCGATGTCTCGATGCGCATCTTCGCCGACCACGCCCGCACGACAGCGATGCTCATCTCCGACGGCGTGTTCCCCTCCAATGAGGACCGCGGCTACGTGCTGCGGCGCATCATCCGACGTGCTGTGCGCCATGCCTGGGTGCTCGGTGTCACCGATGTCGTGATGCCGCGACTGGTCGAGATCGTGGTGGACGTGATGGGCGATCACTACACCGACCTGGTCAAGAACCGCCAGTTCATTGCCGACGTGGTGGCCCGCGAGGAGGAACGTTTCCGGACCACTCTCGCTGCGGGCCAGAAGATCCTGGACGAAGCCACGGCAGATCTGGGCCCGACGGATCCAGACGACGAATCAGCCGACTCGAGCAACATGGTGCTCGACGGCGAGGTCGCCTTCCTGCTTCACGACACGCACGGGTTCCCGGTGGAGGTGACCGAAGAGATCCTCACCGAACGCGGTCTGAGCCTCGACCGCAACGGCTTCGAGGCCGCTATGGAACGCCAGCGAGAGCGAGCACGCGCTGGCCGGGCCGGCGGCCCGACGTTCGCGGACGAGCGCTACCGGGAGATCCTGGCGCAGTTCGGGCCCACGGACTTCGTGCGGGATGCACCGACGGTGGCAGACGCCCGGGTGCTCGCCGTGTTCGACCTGCCGCAGGACGACGACGGTCCGGGCGGCGATCTGGTCGAGGTGTTCCTCGATCGCACGCCGTTCTACGCCGAGAGCGGCGGGCAGATCGGCGACATCGGCACCATCACCGGTCCCGACGGCAGCATCGAGGTGCTCGACTGCACGTACGCGCTCGCCGACCTGCACCGTCACGTCGGGAGCGTCGTGGGCGACGGTGTCGAGGTCGGTTCGCTGGTCAGCGCCGAGATAGACGACGGGCGTCGGGCGGCGATCCGGCGCAACCACACGGGCACCCACGTCTTGCACTGGGCGCTGCGGGAGGTGCTGGGCGACCACGTCAAGCAGGCGGGCTCGCTGGTGGCGCCCGACCGCTTGCGTTTCGACTTCAGCCACTACGAGGGTGTCAGCCGCGACCATCTGCGCGAGATCGAGCGCGTTGCGAACGCCGAGATCATCGCCAATGGCCGCTGCCGCCACTATGAGACTTCGATGAGCCACGCACAGGCCATCGGCGCCATCGCCTTCTTCGGCGACAAGTACGGCGACGTAGTGCGGGTGCTCGAAGCGGGCGAGCACTCGGTGGAACTGTGCGGCGGCACCCACGTGGCGGCCCTCGGCGACATCGGGCACCTGCGCATCGTCTCGGAAGCGAGCATCGGCTCGAACATGCGGCGCATCGAGGCGGTCACCGGCCTCGCGACCGTCGATCGGCTCGCTGACGCTGAAGACACGCTGGACTCGCTGGCCGAGATGCTGAACGCACAGCCCGACGAGCTCGCCGCCGCGGTGCAGCGACGGCTGGACGAGACACGCGAGCTCCGCCGCCAGGTACGCGATCTGCAGCGTTCGATGGCGGCGTCACGCGCCGATGAGTTGGCGGCCGGGGCCGACAGCGGCGTCGTCGTCGCCGACCTCGGCGACCTCGAGCGGGACTCATTGCGCGACCTGGCAGTGTCGGTGCGCGACCGCGACGGCATCCGAGCTGTGGTGCTGGCCTCGGCGCCGGCAGCCGGGGGAGTGGCGCTGGTCGCAGCGGTGGATCCCGACGGCAGCCTGTCTGCGGGCGACCTGTTACGCGACGCAGCCCGGACGGTCGGCGGCGGTTTCGGTGCCAAGGGCGACCCGCCGCTGGTCGTGGCCGGCGGCCGCAACCCCGACGGCATCGGTGACGCCCTGGCCCAGGCCAGAGCGGCAGCACTCGGGGAGTGAGCGGGGCGCCGGGCCCGATGATGCGGGCTGTCGGCGTGGATCTGGGCTCGGTGCGTATCGGCGTGGCCGTGGCGCCGGCCGACGCTGCAGTGGCCGTGCCCTACGAAGTCCTCGAACGCAGCGGCGAGCGTGCCCGAGACCACGAAGCGCTCGCAGGTATGGTCGCTGACGTGGGTGCGGAGGTGGTCGTCATCGGCCTGCCGACCTCGCTCGACGGCAGCGAAGGACCGGCTGCGGTGGGCGTGCGAGCCGAGGCCGGCGAGATAGCGGCGGCGCTCGACGTGCCGGTGGTCTTGCACGACGAGCGCTACACGACTGTGAGCGCGGAGCGCATCCTTTCCGAACAAGGCATGCGGGGCCCCGCTCGCCGCAAGGTCATCGACAAGGTGGCTGCTGCGGTCATCCTGCAGTCGTGGCTCGACGCACGTGACTGACGACAGCACCGACGCTCCCCGCGACGGCCGCGAGGTGCGCCACGCGTCCGGCAACGCCGGCCGTGCGACTGCCGTGAGAGCGCCATCGGCCGTGCGGCGGCTGGCAGACCGGCTCGCTGGCCTCGTGGGGCTGGCATCCGACGGCGAATCTCCCCGAGCCGAGCCGGGTCTCGCAGCGAGTACGGAGATCGGCGGCGATCACGGTTCGGCCGCGCCGGCCACGGACGCCCAACGTGCGCTGCCGCCGGGAGCCTCCGTGTCGCCATCAGTGCCTGGGGCCGGTGCGCAGAGCTCGCCGCCGGTCGGAGGCCGCCGAGGCGTCGACTTCGAGGTGGTGAGCACGCGACGCGGCTTGGGCACGCCGGGCGCGTTGCTGTTTCTCGTGGTGCTCGGCGTCATCGCCTGGATGGCGGGCAGCCGCGGCTACCGCTGGGTGTCCGAGCAGCTCGATCCTCCCGGCGATCCCACCGGCGAGATCGTGCTGACGCTGCCGCCCGGATCGAGCACAGCGAGCATCTCCGACCTGCTCGGCGATCACGGTGTGGTCCCCAGTTCGCGGGCCTACGAGTGGTATGTGAGGTTCAAGGGCGGCCCGGCGTTTCAGGCCGGCGAGTACACGTTCCAATCCAACTCGTCCGTCTGGGAGACCCTGGCGGTGCTCGAGGCGGGGCCGAGCCGGGTTGCCCAAGCCGCCCAGCAATCGCTCACCATTCCCGAAGGCCTGACGGTGGCGCAGATGGCCGCGCTGCTGGACGAGGTGGAGGGCCTGAGCTTCAGCGGCAGGGACTTCGGTGAGGCCATCCGCGAGAGGCCGGTGCTCTCGCTGGTTGCGCCAGTGCCTCGCGTGCTGCCCGACGGCGTCATCGAACCGGCCGAGGGACAGCTCTTCGCCGATACCTATTTCTTCGACTCCCAGACGAGTGCCGAGCAGCTGGTCGCGCTGATGGTCGACCGGCTCGATGCGGTGCTGACCGAACTGGGCTACGACGATGCCCCCCGGCGTGTGGGCCTGACGCCGTACGAGGCGCTGATCGTGGCGAGCATGATCGAGCGGGAGGCCCAGCGGCCCGAGGACCGGGCCAAGGTGGCGCGGGTGATCTACAACCGGCTGGCGCGGGGCTGGTCGCTCGGCCTCGATGCCACGGTCGTCTACGTGGTGGGCGAGAGCGAGCTGACCGCAGAGCTGCTGGCGGTCAACTCGCCGTACAACACCCGGGTGCTCGTGGGACTGCCGCCCACGCCGATTGCCACCCCGGGCCGCGCCTCGCTCGAGGCCGCACTGAATCCGACCGACGGGCCCTGGATGTACTTCGTGCTCACCTCTCCTGACGGCACGCTGTCGTTCTCCGAGACCGACGAGGAATTCCAGCGCGACAAAGCGGTGTGCCAAGAACTGGGCCTATGCGGCTGAGGGCAGCGCGGCTGAGGGCAGCGTGGCTCAGAGGCTGCAGGCCGCGGGATCGCGCACCCGTCGGCGCTCAACGACGAGAATGTGGCCATGATGCGGCCGAGCGGCACCACGCGCCTCGCGGGAGTCATCGGCGACCCGGTACGGCACTCGTTGAGCCCGGCACTGCACAACGCAGGCTTCGCCCACTTGGGCCTGGACTGGACATATGTCGCGCTCGAGGTGCCGGCCGGCGGCGGCGCGGCTGCCGTCGCCGCGATGCGCGCCCTGGGCATCGACGGCCTGTCGGTGACGATGCCCCTCAAGGCGGAGGTGGCTGACGCCTGCGACGAGCTGTCTCCTGCCGCAGCCATGCTGGGAGCTGTCAACTGCGTGCGCCGCAGCGGTGACCGGCTGATCGGCGAGAACACCGACGGCGTGGGCTTCGTGAACTCGCTGCGCAGCCAAGCGGGCGTCGAGCCCGTTGGCAAGCACGCGGTGGTGCTGGGTGCTGGCGGCGCGGCGCGCGCCGTGGTGGTGGCGCTGGTGAGCGAGGGCACCTCGGTCACGATTGTGAACCGCTCCATCGAGCCGGCCATGCGGGCTGCGGAACTCGGCAAGACGGCTGCGTTGGCGGCCGGTGTCGGCAGCTCCATGTCGGTGATGGTCGGCGCTCCCGGCGCGGTGCGAGACGCCGACCTGGTCGTGAATGCCACGCCGCTCGGCATGCACGGGAGCGATCCATTGCCGGTCGAACCGGAACTGCTGCACGGCGGGCAGCTCGTGGTGGATCTCATCTACACGCCCGCGGTGACGCCGATTCTCGAAATCGCCGACGAAGCGGGGGCGCAGACCCTGAACGGCACGGGAATGCTCTTGTTCCAGGCTGCCGAGCAGTTCAAGATGTGGACCGGCCGCGATGCACCCACGAGGGCGATGGGGGCAGCCGTCGGCCTGGACATCGCCGGGTAGCTCCCCGGCCCAGCGCAGCCTTCTGCGGCTGCCGGCGACCGGAGGGCCAACGGCGTGATCTCTGCAGCACCGAGCACGGCAACCGCCCTCGACGCGGGCGTGTTGGCCCTGCTGGCGGCCGCGCTGGGTGGCGTTGCTGCCGGTGCGGCTGCCACCCGATGCGCCCGGCGCTGTTTCGCGGTCAGCCTGCAGCCGGCGTTGACGATGGCGGCGTGCACAGCGACGGGCGCGATGCTTGCGCTGCGGATCGGCGCCCACCCCTACCTCGCACCGCTGCTCGCATTCGGCTGGGCCGGCGTGATGATCTCCGCGGTCGACCTGCGCACCCACCTGATCCCTACCCGGCTGCTGCGTGCCTGCGCCGCCGTCGCGGTCCCGTTGGTGTGTACGGCCGCGGTGCTCGACGGCGGCTTCGCAGGGTTGGCGAGCGCGGCGGCCGCGGCAGCCGTCGGAGCAGCCCTCGGCTGGGGGGTGATGCACGTCATCTGGCGCGCCGCCCGGGGCGGGCTCGGCTATGGCGACGTGCGGCTCGGCGGCTACCTCGGCTTGCATCTGGGGCTCGGCGGGCTCTCCGCCGTGTGGGCCGGCCTGCTCGCAGGCTTCGCCATCGCCGCAGCCCTCGGTGCTTTCGGTGTGGTCGCGTTGGGCCGGAGCGCCGACCACCGGTTCGCCCTCGGACCGTCGCTGGTCGCCGGCGCGCTCGTCGCCGCCTGGTGGTTCATGCCGCCGGGCCTTGCCGCGTGAAGCCGTCCTCGCCCATACCGCTCGCTTCCCGGCAGGCATCCGCTGCGCGCATCGTCGTTCCCGCAGAGAGCCAGCCGGGATGCATCGGTACCCTCGCAGGCGATGTCGGGCACTCTCCGCGTCGATGTTCCGCTGGGCGACCGCTCGTACCCCGTGCTGGTCGGCGCCGGCGCGCGCCACGAGCTCGCCTCGGTCCTGCGCGAATCCAAGCTGACTGCCGGCGCGCAGCGTGCCGCGGTGGTCACCCAGCCGGGTATCGACGTCGACGTGGATCCAGGCATCGGATGTGAGACTTTCGAGATTCCCGACGGTGAGCGGGCCAAGGAGCTGTCCACCGTGGGCGAGCTGTGCAGCGCGTTCACTCGCTTCGGCCTCACCCGCCGTGACGTCGTGGTGGGTGTCGGGGGAGGCGTCGTCACCGACGTGGCCGGCTTCGCAGCGGCGGTGTACCACCGGGGCGTCGCGGTGGTACATATCCCCACCACGCTGCTGGGCCAGATCGACGCCGCTGTGGGCGGCAAGACAGGTGTGAACCTGGCCGAGGGCAAGAACCTCGTCGGGGCTTTCTGGCAGCCCGCGGCAGTGCTGTGCGATACCGAGGTGCTCGACACGCTGCCCGAGCGTGAGCTGCGTGCCGGCTACGGCGAGCTGGCCAAGTACCACTTCATCGGCTGCTCACCGCGGGCCGCGCGTCTCATCGGTTCCCACCGGTCGCTCGCTCAGCGCCTGGACGGCGGCGAACCGCTCAGCTCGCTCGAAGGGGCAGAACTGGTGGCGGCGTGCGTCGCCATCAAGGCCGAAGTGGTGGCTTCCGACGAAACCGAGAGCGGTCGCCGGGCGTTGCTGAACTACGGGCACACGCTGGGGCACGCGCTCGAGATCGCCGGACGGTTCGACCTGCGCCATGGCGAGGCGGTGGCCATCGGGCTGCGGTACGCGGCCATGGTCGCTCGCCTGCTCGGACGCATCGACGACGATCGTGTGGCCGAGCACGAGCGAGTGCTCGACGCCTATGGACTCGACGCGAGCCTGCCCCACGGCATCGACCACGACGAGATCATCGAGCTGTTCGGCCGAGACAAGAAGGCTGCCGGCGGCATCACTTTCGTCCTCGACGGCCCCGATGGCCTCGAAGCAGTGCCCGGCATCGACCCCGGCGTGCTGCGCAGCGCGCTCGAGCGGATGTGAGCGGGAGGAGTCGCTGCATGTCTCGCCACGTCATGCTGCTGCTGTCGGGCCCGAACCTGAACCTGCTCGGCACCCGCCAGCCCGAGATCTACGGCACCGACACGCTGCTCGATCACGTGCGCGCCGCCCGCCGAGCCGCCACCGAGCGCGGCTGGGACCTCGAGCACCGCCAGAGCAACCACGAGGGCGATCTCGTCGACGCCATTCACGCAGGCATCGGCCGGGTAGAGGCCATCGTGGTGAACCCTGGTGCGCTCACCCACTACGGCTGGTCGCTGCACGACGCGCTGGCCGCGTTCGAGGGCCCGATCGTGGAGCTGCACCTGTCGGAGCCACGCGAGCGCGAGCCGTGGCGGCACACCTCGGTGGTGGAGCCGCTGGCGACTGCCCGGGTGGCGGGGGAGGGCGGCGCCGGCTACCCGCGGGCGGTCGCACTGGCTATCGATGCGGCGCTCGCCGCTGCCGATGACCCCGATGCCGGCGATGAAGCCGACCGGCCATCGTGACGCCCTGTCGTGACGGCGGGTGGTGCTTGTACCGTCCCGCTGCGAATCTGCACGCACCCAGGCTGACCTCGAGGCGCTGACATGGCCATCTCCACCGCCGACTTCCGCAACGGCATGACGCTCGACCTCGCCGAAGGGCTGTTCCAGCTCACCGAGTTCCAGCACGTCAAGCCGGGCAAGGGCGGCGCGTTCGTGCGCACCACGCTGAAGAACGTCCGCACCGGTGCCACGCTCGAGCGCACGTTCCGGGCGGGCGAGCGGATGGAGCGCGCGGTCATCGACCAGCGCGACATGCAGTACCTGTACGCCGACGGCGACTCGCTGGTGTTCATGGACACCGACAGCTACGAGCAGCTCCCGGTCAGTCGGGCGGCGGCGGGCAGCGCCACGAGCTTCCTGGTGGAGGGCGAGACGGCAACGGTGGTGCGTCACGGCGACGAGGTGCTGGGCGTGGAGCTGCCCGCATCGGTGGTGCTGGAGGTGGCCGATACCGATCCCGGCGTGCAGGGCGACCGGGTGTCGGGTGCGCGCAAGCCGGCCACGATGTCCACCGGGCTGGTGGTGCAGGTGCCGCTGTTCATCGAGACCGGTGAGCGGCTGAAGGTGGACACCCGCAGCGGCGACTACATCGAGCGGGCCCGCGGCTGAGGCCTTCGGGCTGCCGCGACATGCTCGGAGCTTCAGCCATGAGCCGCCCGAGCGACCCGTTCGCCGCTCCCGACGAGCCGACCCGGCGCCGGGAGGCGCGCCAGCGCTCGGTGGAGCTGCTGTACGAGGCCGAGATGAAGTCGTGCGAGCTGGCCGATGTGCTCGCCGAGCAGATCAGCGATCTGGACCCGTTCGCGCTCGAGCTGGCCACCGGCATCGACGCCCAGCGCGAGATCCTGACCGGGCGGCTCGCCGGGCTGTTGAACGTGGGCTGGACGCCGGAGCGCCTCGGCGTGTGCGACCGGCTCATCCTGCTGCAGGGCCTGTTGGAACTGGAGCGAGGGGCGGCACCCGCGGCAGTCGTGATCAACGAGGCCGTCGAGCTGGCACACCGGCTGGGCGCCACCGATCGCAGCGGGGCCCTGGTGAACGGCGTGCTCGCCGCCGCAGTCGACGGCCGGTGATGGCCGGATCGTGACGGCCGACACGTGAGCCCGGCAGGCGATCCGCAGCCGCGACGGATCGCCGAACGCGAACTCGTCTTCCTGCTGGGCGCCATCAGCGCCACCACGGCGCTGGGCATCGACATGGCGCTGCCCGCCTTCACCGAGATCCGGCTGGGTCTCGGTCTCGCAGCCGATTCGCCCCGGGTGGCGCTCACGGTCACGCTGTACTTCTTCGGCCTGGCCGGCGCGCAGATGCTCTATGGCCCCTTCACCGACCGCTTCGGCCGCAAGCCGGTGCTGTACGCCGGCCTGGCCCTCTACACCCTGGGGGCGCTTGGTTCAGCGCTGGCGCCCACGTTCGGCGTGCTGATCGCCAGTCGCCTGATCTGGGGCATCGGTGCCGCCGGGCCCCGCGCACTGTCGCTGGCCATCGGCCGAGACCTCTATGAGGGCGACCGGCTGGGCCGTGTGCTGTCGGCGGTGGCAGCGGTGTTCATGGTGGTTCCCGCCATTGCGCCGCTGCTCGGCCAAGCAGTGCTGGCCCTCGGGTCGTGGCGTTGGGTGATGGGCGCGCCGATGGTGCTCACGGTGGTGCTGGCGTTGTGGATCATCCGGCTGCCCGAGTCGCTGCCGTCTGAGCGCCGACGCCCCCTCACCCTTGCGCGCACGCGCGAGGCCATCGTCGCCGTGTTCACCAACAAGCTCACCATCGGCTCGGCGCTGGCGGTCATGTTCGACATGGGCTCGTTCTTCGCCTTTCTGGGCAGCAGCCAGCTCCTGTTCGATGACGTGTACGGCCGCGGCGACGTGTTCGCCTACTACTTCGCCGGCATGAGCGTGTGCATGGGGCTGGTGGTGTTCACCGGCAGCCGGCTGGTCACCACGATCGGCGCCGACCGGATGATCGTGACGCTGCTGCCGGCCACGGTGGCGATGTCGGCGGGGCTGGCGCTGTGGTCGTGGCAGGCCGGGGGCCAGCCGTCGTTCTTCGGCTGGTTCGCGGTGATCGTGGTGATCAACGCTGTGCGCACGTTCGTCAACCCGCTGATGCAGGCCCAGGCCATGGGGCCGATGGGCGACCTGGCCGGCACCGCATCGGCGGTGATCGGCACGATCTCGACAGGCGGCGGCGCAGTGCTCGCCCTGCTCATCGACCGCATGATCGCCGGCTCGGTGACCCCGCTGGTCACTGCGTATGCCGGCTACGGGGCGATCGGGCTCGGCTTCGCCCTGTGGGCCCGCCGCCACCGGCCGTCATCATTCGCCGCCGGCGCCTAGGGCCAGCGGCTGCTTTCGTGCCTGCGCGCCGCAGCAGCGGGGCCAGTCCATCGCGCTCGCAGGAAGTGCCAGACCGCAGCGATTCTGCCGTGTACATCACATATCTTGAAAATCATTGGAATCATCTGAAACAACGCGCCTAGAACTCGCATCGACTCTTCGCGGCGATCCCGACCGAACGCGATGACCGCGAAGACGATTTCGCACGACGAGTTCGCAGGAGCTGAGCGATGGCCATTCGAAGGCGCCGCAGCCTGACCGCACTGGGACTGCTGGCAGCCGTTGTCGGGGCGCTCGTGGCAGCGTGCAGCGACGACGGCGGAGAACCAGTCGATCCTGCCCCGTCGATCTCGGCCGCCGCCGGCGACGCCATCGGCGGCACCGACAGCGTCGACACAGAGCAGCGCTCAGCGCTGGGCGATCAACCCGCCGGCGAGGCACGGCTGATCGTTGCGGGCAACGGCGGGTACCCGAGCTCGCGAGCGCATCTCCCGTCGCTCGAACTGCAGTCGGCCGTAGCGATCGGCGGCGGCCGCGTCTGGGTCCCCTGGCCGACGTATCCGGAGCCGCATCTCGACCCGGTACGGCAGCTCCAGCCGGCCGCCGTGGGCTCGCACTCGAAACTGCTCGACGATGTCGGGCGGGGTTACGACTACGTCGTCCGTCAGCGGGCGCAATGGGAAGCGATGCCGCCCTACCTGCCGGAAGCTCGGACAGCATTCGCCGAAGGGACCCGGGCAGCTCGACGTCGCGGAGGTACCGAGACGGCGTGGGAGCTGGCAATAGATCCAGCGGGGCTCGACTACGAAACCCGCATCCATGCGGATCGCAGCGTCGCCTACGACCACGTATCGCTGTGCCCTCCGCATCCCACACCCGCCTCACTCGGCGCGAATCCGGGTGTCACAGACGCCGAGCAGGAACGGGCCGGTGCGGCCATCGAAGCGTTCATCACCGGGATGCGCTCGCCCGGGGGGCGACCGATGCATTCGTGGGGTACGACGGTCAACGAGGTCGCCAAGCTGCTCGTCTACAGCCCCGGCGAGCCGATGGAGCTTGCTCTCGGCGGCCACAGCCTGACTGACGCGGGATTCTTCCCCGGCGACTGGTCGGTGCCGGCGAAGCGCTGGCTCACCCGGCGAGCCGCCCAGGGCGCGGTCACGGACTCGATCATCGGGCACGCCGCTGTCAGCAGTGGCCCCGCCACCCTCTGGGAAGCCTGCAGCGATCTGGCCACGATCATCCCGGGCATCTACACCACCTCGCACCGCACCTTGCAGCTCGAGTCGCTGTGGGCTCGTGGTCTGCGGCTCGAGTTCACGACGCCCCCCGTCGAGCGAGCCTGGGTAGCCGATCTGAGTGCAGCCGGGCACGCACTGGCGGTGATCTGCCATCCATCAGGGCAGTCCTTCCTGCTGGACGCATCGACGGGCGAACGTCTCGACGCCGGCACCGATCACGGTGCGCATGTCGAGGCCATGTGGCTCACATGGTCCCGGCTCAGCTACCGGGTGCTGCGAAATGCCCTGTTCGAGGGCGACTGCGACAGCGACGCCTTCGCCCACGCAACGCGGTGGCTGCAGGGCGAGAAGGACACTCAGGCAGCGACCATCGACTGGAGCGAACCCCGCGCTTGGGGTTCAGGTGTGCGCAATCAGTGGATTGCTGTGCGTCAGTGGGTCGCGGTGCCTCAGCAGGAGGTGTGGCGAGCCCACCGCGATCACGGGTGGCACCTGGGATTCTGGTGCGAGACCGGCATCCCGGTCGGCGCGCTGGTCGATGGCGAGCTGCGGCGAGGGGAGCTGGCGTCGCACTGCACTCCCGAGCAGTGGTCGGTGCTGGCCGCAGCGGCGGCAGCTGCGCCCGAAGTGACAAGCGAGCTCTCGGCCACACACTGGGAACCGGGTGCGAGCTGGCACGAGCGCATGTACCTCTCGCCATTCAAATCGCTCGAGCAGGTCCTCGGTTGTCATGCGGATCCTGACCTCATCGACGAGGCGCTTGCTCGGCCGGTCGAGCGGCGGGCGAAGAAGC
The DNA here is from genome assembly GCF_965208925.1 of Candidatus Poriferisodalis sp. GTDB lineage: Bacteria > Actinomycetota > Acidimicrobiia > Acidimicrobiales > Poriferisodalaceae > Poriferisodalis. The sequence continues at coordinate 2,339,474 of NZ_OZ242364.1, forward strand.
CGTGGCCGCCGCGCTCGCTCCCGCTCGCTGCCGATGGGCATGCCTATCCGCGTCCCATGCCGCCGTGCCCCGGCGCCGGCTGGCCGCCGCAGACCGATCAGTTCTGGTGGCCCGCGGCCGACCCGCTGGCTGGGCAGCCGTCTGGGGCCGAGGCACGGGGCGACGCGCCCGCCGGAAGCACCGCGGGGGCGCCGTCATGATCTGCAGCACGGCGGCAGCCTCGCCCCGGCCCCCGGCGGCGACCGAGTCCCGAATCGATCGTGCCGGACACACTCGAGCCGTACGGCACTGGATTGCGGGCGGTGTCGCGGTGGTGACTGCGCTCATCGTCGCATTTGCTCTCGACGATTCCGCCGGCGCACAGACGTCGGTGGCACCCGTGCTGAGCTGCAGCGGCAACATGGTGCTCGACCGTGCCAGCGGGAAGTGCCTGACGGTGCACACCCAGACTGCGCTGCGCCCCTCGTACTGCCCGGCGGGCTCCACCAAGGTCAGCGGCCACTACGGCGGCCATGAATGCCAGACCAAGGTGACCAAGACCGTGAACACCGGGCGGACGAGGCGGGTCTACAGCCACACGACGTATGCAAACGTGTGGGTGCCGACCGGCACCGAGACGGTCCAGACCGGCACGAATCGCGTCTGGGTGCCGCCGAAGACGATGATCGAGCCGCTGGTGCCGCCCGTACGGGTGCAGGTGGGCACTCGCACCGAGTCGAAGACAGTGACCCGCCCCGGGCCCGATGTGCTCTACGAGGTCAGCTACGAGGTGCAGGTCGAGACCAAGCGTGTTGTGCGGCGATGCTCGTTCGACCCGTTCGCCGGTCGGCAGTGCTGGAACGAAACGGTCACCGACACGCACACAGAGACCCGCACGCGTCTCGAGTGCTGCATTCCCGGCCCGCCGATCACTGAGACCCTCACGACAGAGGTGCCCGTCTACGAGTGGCGGACGACCCGCACGTCGACCATCCCGGGCTACTGGCGGGAGGATCCGGTCTACGAGACACGCGAGACCGGCTACTGGGACCGGGTGCCGACGATCCACTACACCACGGAGCCCGTCTACGAGACGGTGACCGAGTGGGTGACATCGCCGGCGACGCAGGGGCCGTGCGGGGCGGGTTGGCAGGCAGTGGGCAGTCAGTGCCAGCGCACCTTCCTGGGCGGGCCGTCCGCGCCGGCACAGCAGAGCTGTCCAGCCGGATCTGTACCCCGCTACGGCGATGCGCTCGGCGGCGTCGGGCCGTCCGTGTTGACGTGCCAGTCGACGGCGCCTGGCTCCGGCACCGACACCGGCGCCGAGCAGGACGACAGCGGCGGCTCCGACGAGAGTCTCGATGGCAACGCGCGGCCGCTGCATCACCTGGCCGGCGAGAGCGATGAGCGGCTCGCCGAGCTGGGCATTCATCGGTGTGCAGACGGCCTGTTGTCGTACGTGTCCTGCGACAAGCTGCCGGGCCGTACATGGGACAGCGACCCTGACATCTGCGATGACATCGAGGGAACGACCTACCGCCCCGATCACGGGGGCACTTGTGTCACCGGCAGCGATCTGCTCAGCAAGTGCACGACCCCCGGCGATTGTGAAGAAACGACTATCCGCACCTACTGCCCGGCAATCGGGGAGCTCACGGGAACCCAGATTCAAGAGCATGCCCACCCAGCTCGCGGTTCAGAGACCTACCGGGTGTGCATCTTCGACTGCTCGAGCTTCAGCACCTTGCCGCCGTACGTGCGAACGCGCATCAACGGCTCGTATGACTACGCCTGCCGGCCCGTCGATGACGACACCGAGGACGCCGAGAGCGGCGACGACGCAGGCGATGACGAGGATGACGACGAGATCCAGGACGACGAGGAAGAGGACGACGAAGAAGAGAACGACGAAGAAGAGGACGACGAAGACGACGACACCGAAGATGACGAGGAAGAGGACGACGAAGACGACGACACCGAAGACGAGGACGACGAGGAAGAGGACAAGGAAGACGACGACACCGAGGACGACGAGGAAAAGACCGAGGACGACGACGACTTCGACGAGGACGACGGCGATGATGACGACGGCGGCACCGACGAGATCCCGCCGACGCATACCACGGTGCCTCCCGATGACGAGTGCGCAACGGTTCCTCCGACGACTGCGGCCGCTGACGCTCTCGGCGGACTGAGGTGGGTGTCCCACGTTCGCTCTGCCGACTCTGAGCGTTCGCCCCAGCGGCACTTTCCCGGCGGTGGGCACTACCTGCAAGTCGCTCCCGGACAGGGTTGGGCCGAGATCCGCGGAGCGGTAGACGTCTCTGAGCACGGGTGCCGGTGGATCGCCACGTGGGTGCGCGTCTCCTGGGCGGATCAGCGGCCATGGGTGGCTGCCGAGCGCCGCGCGATGGAGGCGGGTGCGAGCACCCGGCATCTGGTCATGCGATGGGATGCGCTGAGCGCAGATCAACGCCTGCTCGTACGCCAGTGGCATCGACCCGGTGCAGTACCCGCGGAGGTCGTCTGCACAGTTAGTGACGCCGCGGGCGCAAGCGCAGCTGCTTTGTGCGGATGGGTGCTCGCGTACCCGGCGGCGTACGCCTGGGGCGCGAGCGTCTGCTTCGAACTGGAGGGCGCACCGGTCCGATCAGGTTCGGGGCTGCGAAGCGGCAGCGAGCCCGGTGGCAACGATCCATGTTGGGTGCCGCTCGCGTCGGGCGTGGACTGGATACGTTCGATCGGGGACTACGCAGACGGCCGCGTGACTGTCGCGCAGAGCGGAGAGCGGCCGTGACGGCGTCTGCTCGGCCTGGCTTCGGACCCGAGGAGCAGCTCACCGGTGCGCCCGGCATGACGCGACACGGCATCGAGCCGTGGCGGATCGGGGTCTCGGCAGTGATCGTGGCGGTTGTCGTGGCGGCGATCTGGCTGTGGGGGCGTCCGCACCAGGGGTCGCCACAGGCGCTCGTGGCGGTGACATCCGAGGCGTGGTTCGCCGGCCAGCCGCCAGGTGCCTTCGACGCGGTAGAGGTCCCGCAAGATCTTGCCGACCAGTTCGCCGATCCTGACGAGGTGGCGGGCAGCGTCACGGCCTTCGATGTCCCCGCAGGTACCTTCGTCACGCCAGCCCTGCTGGGTCCGCCTGAGGCTGCTGCCGGCGCGAAGACCGTCATGCGCCTGCGGGCGGACACCTCCGCATGGCCGCCACCGGGCCCCCGAGCCGGCAGTCATGCTGTCGTGGCCGGAGTGCTCGGCGGCTGCGCACTCGACGTGACAACTCTGGCGGGCGGCGCCGAGGGGAGCATCGTGGTTCACGTCGATGCAGCGGGCGCTGCACGCTACGCGAGCGCCGCGGACATCGACGGGCTTGTGGTGTGGCCCGCACCGCCCGATGGCTGGCCCCAGTGCCGATCGGCGGGAGGCTGAGCAGTGCTGCTCGTGCTGTGCGATGACGCCCTGGATCCAGCGACTCGCGACTGGGTGCGCGATGCGATGCGGGCTGGTCTGTCTGCGGTTGCGGGCCAGATCTGGTTCGCCGCCGACGTGGTGTCGATGCCGCGCCCGGACGAGGGCGGGGAGCCGTACGTGGTGTGGTTGACCAGCGACGTCGAGTCCGATGCCATCGCTGCCGCGACGGCCGCGTCCAGCGAGGTGGTGCTGCTGCTCGGCGTGACCGCAGCTCGTGCCGCCACCCGTCCAGCCGGCAGCCCTCACGCCGCCCATGCATGGCACGCCGCGGTGTCGCGCGGGGTGCCACGCACCGCAGTGTGGCTGCCGGGCGCAGACGGCGGGCGCGGAGATCCCACCGGCGAATTGTCCGCTGCGCTGGATGCGAACCGGGTGGTGCGCATCAAGCGGGTCGGAACCCGCGGCGCGTACCGGCAGCTTCACCGGTTGGGGCGCTCGCTGGCGTCATCGGCATGCGCCCCGCAGCGACTCGACCGTACCGACGGTGCGGTGCGGCGCCGCACCGCTGCGCGCGCCGCCACCGACGCGCTCTCCGAGCTGCTGGACGAGCCTGACATCGAGGAGTTTCAGATACGAGGCGGGGAGTCGATGCTCGTGCAGTATGCGGACGGCCGGGTGGAGAGACGGCCATCGCCGTTCGCTGCCGATGACGACCTCATCGAGGCAGTGCGATTTCTGGCGAGCTATTCCGGCGATCGACCCCAGCGCTTTGACGAGTTGGACCCCCGGCTGGACGTGCGGGTCGGCGACCGCTGGCGCCTTCACGCCGAGGCGTTCGTGACAAGCCCGCCCAACGTCGTGCTCCGCTCGAACATGGCGGGCCGGATGCGTCTCGACGATCTCGGCATCGCATCGAACGAGCTCGGCAGCGTGCTCATCGAGGCCATTGCGGGCAGGGTGCGGGCCAACGTGGTGGTGGCGGCTGCGATGGGCGGCGGCAAGACCACGCTGTGCCAGGCGTTGCTCGCCGCAGTGCCCGACCACGAGCGCATCGACACCATCGAGGACACGCCAGAGCTGCGGCTGGCGGAGTACGGCATCCATCCCAACACCTACGAGCGGCTGACACGCGATGCCAATCAGGACGGCCACGGCCGTCATTCGATGGCCGATCACATACGCGATGCCAAGCGGGCAAATGCCGCCAAGCTGGTAGTGGGGGAGATTCGCGGCGAGGGCTGCGAGGCGCTGCTGGATGCGATGTCCTCGGGCTTGGACGGGTGCCTGGTCACGCTCCACTCGCAGCCCGGCAAGGGCGTCTTGGAGAAGCTGGTGGCGTACGCCTGCTCAGAAGGAGCGGAACCCGACTACGCGCGCCGTCAGATTGCAGCTGCAGTCGATCTCTGCGTTTGGATGGGCCGCAATGACGCCGGGGAGCGCATCGTCGCTGACGTGACCCAGCTCACTGGCATCGATGATCTCACCGGAGTCATCTCGACGACATGCTTGTGGGCGCTGCGGCCGGGCGACCGATGGGCTACCCCGGCCGGCCGACCTGCCGGCCGCATAGCGGAGGTGTATGCGTCCGCTGGCCTTCCCGAGGCCGGCGGCGACGCCGAACTGCCAACCGCGTATTCCCAGATCGTCGACGTCCCGGTGACTCCGGATCTCGCGGCATCCGAGCCCGCCGGAGCCGCATCGCCTCCGGCGGTTCGCGCATCCGACGAGGGATCCATGCCTGAGTCCGCCGCCACCGCCGTGCCGTCATCAGCCGTGCCTGTGGTGCAGGCACCTGCGCCGCAGAAGACCGCCGCGTCGACAGCCGTCCTTGCGCCGGTCACGCCGCAGGATGATGCGCCCGCATTCCAGCCGACGCGGCGCAGCGGTGCACAGCGTGGTGGCGTTCTGTGGGATCCGGGCCCGCTCGTGCCGATCGACGATCCGCCGGCGTACGAACCGCTCGTTGGCGAGGACGGCGCGTGCTGAGGCTCGCGGCGCTCGGGGCGGCCGGCTGCGCTGCGGCGCTGTGGTTGGTGCTCGCGGGTGCTGCCCCCGAGCGCCGCCGAGACGGCAGCCCGACGCGCTGGCCGTGGGCGATAAGCGGCACAGCGGCCTTCGTCGCCGGACTGGCGTTCGGACCCGCCGCCGCCGGCCTAGCGGGTGCAGTCGTCGGCATCTGTGCCTGGTGCGCGGCGGCCATCGTCCGCAGTCGCCGCCGCGTCGCCGCGGCGGAATCGGTGGCGCAGTTCGCGTCGATCCTGTCCAATCAAGCGCAGGTCTCGCGCACCGTGGTCGATGCGCTCGAGACTGCGGCGCCACTCGCTACCGGCCCCATTGCCGACACGGCCGCCCGGTTCGTCAATGAATGCCGCAGCGCGGGCGTGGATGCCGCCGCGCAGCAGTTCGCGGCGGGCACCGAGGGTGCTGTCGCAGCATGGCTGGCCGACGCTGTTGCTGTTGCCGCGTCGAGCGGCGGCGAATGGGTGCCCATCTTGGGTGTGCTCGAGTCCGAAGCAGCCGAGGACGCAGCCACCGCGCGCCATTTCCACCGTCACGTCGCGGCGAACCTGCCCCAGCTCGGCCTGTCGGCCGTACTGGGCTCGGCGGTCGCCCTCGGCAGCGCCCTGGTGAGTCCCGATGCCTGGGCGTGGCTGATCGGGCCTCAAGGCCAACGGGTCGGCCTCGCGGCCATCACCATCGCGGCAGCGATCTGCGCCCGCCCGCTGGCCTCGGCCTGGGAGCTGACCCGGTGAGCGTGGTTCCGCCGTCGCTGGGGGTGCTCGTGTTCTGGATCCTCGTGGGGATGGGCGCCGTCGCGGCGGTGGGATTGGCTGCGGGCAGCGAGCGGCGTCGCCGCAACCGTCGGCGACTGGCCGCGCTGGGCTGGACCACGCCACGATTGGCCGTGCTGGCGACGGTGGTCGCCGTGAGCGCTGTCGGCATCGCCTTCGTTGCCAGCAGCCGATTCTCCGCGGAGGCCGCTGCGTCGCCCGCGCTGGCGTTGGCATGGTCGTTGCTGGCAGCGGTTGCGGTCGCCTGGGCGGTACCTGGGCTGGTGGCAAGCTCGGCGTTGTCGGGCAATCGTCGTCGGCTGGATGGTGCCGTGCTGCTGTGGCTTCGCCGCATCCGGCTGTTCGTGGCGGCAGGGCACCCGATCAGCGTCGCTGTGCTCGACGCAGCCGAGCGCGTCAGCGATCCAGCGTTCGCGCCGGCGGCGGGTGCCGTCAACGCGGCGGTGCTTGGCGGACGTGACCCGCTGTCGGCTGTCGCGGCGCAGCTGGCCGACTCGCCGACCGCATCGCTGCTGCGCACGGTGGACGCTGCCGAGCGCTCGGGCGCGGCGGCATCGCAACTGCTGGACCGCGTGCTGGACCGTGTCGTGCGAGCCATGGACGACCGCCGCCGCGAGTCCATCGACCGCCTCGGCCGCTCGGTCGGCGCCTCCGCCTCGCTGCTCGCCGTAGTGGCGTCCGCCGTGGTCATGGTGACCATCGTCATGACCCTGCCCTCGGTGTGAGGCAGCCGATGAGCGCCGCATGCGAGACCCCCAACGCCCCGAACCCGACCGCCCGCAGGAGCGGGCAAGGAGCAGAAACATGGATTCACCCGTCACCAAGCTGATCTTCATCGCCGCCGCCGTCGCCGCTTCGATTCTGGTGGTGACAGTGATGTGGACCACTCTCGGCAACAACGCTCCCCAAGCTCACGACAGCAGCGTCGACAAGTCCAAGATCACAACTTCGGAGCTGTGTGCCGCGGTCGGTGGTAGCTGGGACGACAGCAACACCCCGAAGTGCGGCTAGCTAGCTGTGAGACCGAGCTGGCTCGTGTCAGCCACTGCCGTGCCGATCTGCGCCCATTGAGCGCATCGACAGAGGTCTGCATCCTCGATGGACAGCTCGCTCTCGATATTGCGGCTGTTCAGCGTGCTGGCGGTGTTCATGGCGCTGGTGATCTCGCTGTTCGTTCACCAGGTGGGCGCTGCCGCGGCGCAGGGCGCTGCCGACGCCGCGGCCATTGCCGTCACCGACCTGGTGCCGCCCGGCTGGGATTGCACGGAGGCGAACCTCCCAGCCGGCGCGGGGGCCATCGCAGCGAGAGCAGCCGTGGACCGCACCGCGCAGCTTGCCGCCGTCCAGCCCACGGCTGTCGAGCTGCGTGCCGACGGCACCTGCTCGGTGATCGTCGCGGTGCGCGTCGAATCCGCGGGCTGGCTCGGGTCGACCGGCGCGCTCGGTGTTGCCTGCCGCCGTCCGCCGTCGGCCGAGGGAGCGGCGCTGCGAGCGCCGGTGGCACCACCGTGCTGAGCGACGAGGCGGTTCCGTCTCGGAGCCAGGCACATGGGCCGCGACGCATCGCGGTACATTCAGGTGGGGTGTTCGGGTGGGGAAGACCGGCGCATGGATGAGAGCGTCGGGATGCTGAGCGTGGCGACCTTGCTGGTGTTCGGCATCTGGCTGGTCGACTATTCGGGCGACGCCACTCGCGCCACTGCCAGCGTCCGCGCTGCGGGCGTAGAGGCTGTCCAGTACGCCGCCAGCGCACTCGCGTCACCACCGCCTGGCATCACCGACGCTGCGCTGGACGGCCATGCAGCAGGCATCGCCGGACGCATCGTCGGTGCCGCTGCCATCTCCGACTGCGACACCACCGACGCTCGCTACGGCGTCTCGGCGTCGGTGCATCGCCTGCCGGGCCGTACCGAGCCGGTGGCAGTCAGCGTCGACGTGGTGTGCCCGCTGGCGGTCTCGCCGTTGTTCGCAGAAACCGTCCGTTTCCGAGCGGCCGTTCCAGTGCCAGAGCAGCCAGCTGCGGGATCATGAGCACACCGCTCGTTGCGCTGGCGCTGGCTGCGATGTGCGCGCTGTTCAGCGCAGCCGCAGCTGACACTGCCCAAGCCATTGGTCTGCGCAATCACGCCGCGAACGAGGCCCGCCGGGTCGCCACCAGCACGCTCGACTCATGCGCAGCCGCCGGCAGCAGTTCCCGGCGCTGCACGCTTCCGCCGGGCTGCGCCGCGCCGGCCTGCGCCGTGTGCCGTCGCGGCGATGCCGTCCAAGCCGACGTATCGCTGGACTGGTCTCCCGTGCTGCTTCAGGGCCTCGCCCCAGCACACGGTCGCCACGCGCTCAGCCTCGAAGCGCTCGACGTCGCCGATCTGGCCGGAGCAATCCTCCCCACTTGCCCGGCCTCGAACTCTGCGCAGTGAGGCCGTGACCCCATCCATCGCGCCGAGCGCGCTCAAGCACGGCGTAGGTTGCTGAGATGAGCACAGCTCGCCGTTCGGTCGAGGAAACCCTCTCGCAGGCAGATGAGCTGGCGGCTTGGTTCGAGGGCATCGATCCCTCCGAGTTAGAGGAGGTTCCGGTCGCCGAGTACCTGCTCGAGCGCGCCGCGCGGACCCGAGCATTATGCGAACGTGAAATCGCCGACGCAGTCGGGAGGGCGCGCGCTGACGGTGCCACTTGGCACCGGATCGGGGAGATTCTCGGCTTGGACGAGCGGGAAGCATGCGAGGAGTACGGTTCCGGCGAAGCCCAGCAGGCAGAGGCGGGCGCGGCCGCAGGCCAGCGACCCTGAGCGGCTCGTCGACCACGAAAAAGCGCGCCGCCCGGTGAGGCCTCCGCGCTAGGGTGCGGTTCTGACCGTGAAGCGGGTCCGGTGAGGCTCGTACGGACAGGAAGGACCTGCGCGTGGCAGACCGCGAGCGACGCATGACGCCCCCGTATGGGGGCGTTTTCGTTGCCCGGACCACCATTCTCGATTCCAGCGGGGTCCATCGGGCGCTCACCCGCATCGGCCACGAGATCATCGAGCGCAACCAGGGCCTCGACAACGTCGTGGTGGTGGGCCTGCAGACCGGCGGCGTTCAGATCGCGCTGCGCATCGTGCGACTGCTGTTCGAGATCGACGGCACCGATGTGCCCTTCGGCACGCTCGATGTGGTCATGCACCGCGACGACATCGGCCTGCGCCCGGTCATGGCCGAGGCCGTCACCGACATCCCCTTCGACCTCGACGGCATGACCGTCGTGCTGGTCGACGACGTGCTGTTCACCGGCCGCACCATCCGCGCTGCGCTCGATGCCCTCAACGACTTCGGGCGGCCGCGAGCCGTGCAGCTCGCCGTGGTGATCGACCGCGGCCACCGCGAGCTGCCGATCCGCCCCGACTTCGTCGGCAAGAACCTGCCCACCAGCCGCGAGGAGATGGTGGACGTCACGCTCGAGGGCGTGCTGCTGGGGGAGATGCGCAAGTGAGCGGGCACCTGCTGACGCTGGAGGAGCTCGGCACCGAGGGAATCTCTGAGCTCTTGGCGCTCACGGACCGTTTCGTGGAGGTCGGCCAGCGACCGATCCCCAGGGTGCCTGCCCTGCGCGGGCGCACCGTGGCCACGCTGTTCTTCGAGGAATCCACCCGCACCCGGCTCGCCTTCGAGACCGCCGCGAAACGGCTCTCGGCTGATGTGCTGACATTCTCGGCGTCGTCTTCGTCGCTCGCCAAGGGCGAATCGCTGCGCGACACCGTCGAGACCATCGAGGCGATGGGCGTCGACGCGATGGTGGTGCGCCATCGCAGTTCGGGCGTTCCCGCCCAGGTTGCCCGCTGGGTGGGAGACGGGGTCAGCGTGCTGAACGGCGGCGACGGCTGGCACGCCCACCCCACCCAGGGCCTCCAGGATGCCTACACCCTCTGGCGCCACTTCTGCCCGATGCCCGATGAGCCGCCGGGCACGGCCGCACCCGATGTGCCGACGCTGGCAGGCCGCCGGATCGGCATCGTCGGCGACATCGTCCACAGCCGCGTGGCACGCAGCGAGATCGAGGCGTACACCGCGTTGGGCGCCAGCATCGTGCTCGTCGCCCCGCCCACGCTGCTGCCGGCGCAACCCCGGGAGTGGATCGACGGCTGGCTGCCGCCTGACGACGCCAAGCGAGTCGAGATCACTCACCACCTCGACGATGTGCTCGACGAGCTCGACGTGGTCGGGCTGCTGCGCTGCCAGCGCGAGCGCATGATCGACGGGCTGATCGGCTCGATTCCCGAGTATGTCGCCCGCTACGGCCTCACCTTCGAGCGGGCGTATCGTCTCCGGCGAAGCGCGGTGGTCACCCACCCCGGACCCATGAACCGCGGCATTGAGATCGCCGGCGACACCGCCGAGGACCTCGCAGCCGACGGCCGCCTGCTCGTCACTCGCCAGGTCACCTACGGCGTGGCCGTCCGCATGGCAGCGCTGTTCTGGCTCGTGGGATCGGGCACCGCACTCGGAGCCGACGACCGTGACTGACCTGGGGACACCGCCGAGCGAGACGGCGCGGAGGCCGGGGCTTGTCATTGCAGGCGGCGAGATCGTCGAACGCGGTCGGCGTCGGCGCGCCGACATCCACGTGATCGACGGCCGCATCGTGCGCGTGGATGCGCCGGGTCAGCATCCGCTCGCCGATTTCGTCGAGCACGAGCGAGCGCAACTGGAGGCAAACCGGCAGCGCGCGGACGGCGAAGCGCACACCTGGGTCGATGCGGTTCACGACCTCGGGCCCATGCTCGGCGACGATGCCGCAGCGGGAGAACCACTGCTGGCAACGATGTCTCTCGTCGATGCCACCGGCTGTGTCGTCGCGTCAAGCTTCGTGGATCTGTGCGCACGCGTCGCCGAGCCACTTGGCGTCGACGAAGACTTGATGCAGATCACCGCCATGGCGGCGGCATTAGGCGGGTTCACGGCGCTGATCGCTCAGCCCGACACCAACCCTCCGCTGGACCGCCTTGGCCAGCTTGCTGAGCTGCGTCGCGTCGCGGCGTCCGCGCCGAGCTGCCACATCGTTCCCGCAGCGACGGTTACCGCCGAGCGGGCTGGCAAGCATCTTGCACCGATGGCCGAACTGGCAGAGGCCGGTGTCCGCTGGTTCACCGATACGGGTCCCCAGCTGAACTGGGAGCTGCTGTGCCGGGCGCTGCAGTACGCCGCCCCGCTGGGAGCGACGGTGGCAGTGCGCCCGTCGGGTGCGGTGCTCGGCATAGGTGCGCCGATGCACGAAGGCGCTGTCTCGGCTCGCATGGGCGTCGTGGGGGAGCCCGCCGAGGCCGAGCACGCTGCGGCTGCAGCGGCCATCAGCGCGGCCCGCCGCACCGGCGGCCGCCTGCACCTCGACCGCATCAGCGCTGCGGCGACGGTCGAGCTGGTGCGAGCTGCCAAATCGGATGGCCTGGACGTCTCGGCATCGGTCACCGCGGAGCATCTGCTGTTCATCGACGCTGACGCGGCGGGCTTCGACACGCTGATGCGTGCCGAGCCGCCGTACCGCACTGCAATCGACAGGGCTGCGCTGGTTGCTGCTGTGAACGACCGAATCATCGACGCGGTGGTGAGCGCTCACACGCTGCTGCCGCCGAACGACAAAGACGTGCCCTTCGATGAAGCGCCGCCCGGCTTCGCGTCGTTGGAGACCTGCGCCGCGATCGTGCTGAGCCACCCCGACATCGAGTTGGAAGCGGCCTTGGACGCCCTGTCGTGGCGGCCCGCCGAGCTGGCCGGCGTCACCCACCTGGGCGGCGGTCCGATCGAGCCGGGACAGCCGGCCAACCTCGTGCTGATCGATCTTGACCGGCCGTGGACCCAGATCACCCGTGACAAGTCCTTCGCGCGAGTGTCGCCGCACCACGAGCGACGCTTGAATGCCCAAGTGACCGAGACCGTCATCGAAGGCGCCTGGGCAGTTCGCTCTGGCTACCCGGAGATGCCCGACGACCTTGCCGCTGATCGAGCGTCAATTCGCGCCCACCGCAGATGGCAACGCTTCATACAGGAGCCAAGCGCATGAGCACCGCACGGCCTGTCGCCGGAGCGCTCGTGCTCGCCGACGGCACGACCTTCGAGGGCGAGATGATCGGCGCGCCCCTGGCATCGGACTCCCCCGACACGGGCGGCATCGCGTCGGGCGAGGTCGTGTTCAACACCGTCATGACCGGCTACCAGGAGGTCATCACCGACCCGTCCTACGCGGGCCAGATCATCGCATTCACCTATCCCCACATCGGCAACTACGGCACCACACCGACCGACGCCGAGTCACGCCGGCCGTTCTGCCGCGGCGTCGTCATCCGAGATCTCGCCCGCCGCAGATCAAATTGGCGTTCTGACGGCGACCTCGACGCCTACCTGAGGGGTCACGGCATTGCCGGCATCGCCGGCGTGGACACTCGCCGGCTGACGCGCCACGTCCGCGACTGCGGCGCCATGCCGGGCGCGTTCGGCCCGGCGCCCGACGAAGACTCGCTCAGCCGCCTCAGCGTCGCGGCCCAAGCCGAGCCCGGCACCGCGGGCGTCGACCTCGTCAGCGAGGTCACCACCCCCGAGTCGTACACAGCCGGCGACGGGCCGTGGCGTGTCGTCGCCTACGACCTGGGCATCAAGCGCGCCATCGCCGTCAATCTCGGACGCATCGCCACTGTCGAGGTCGTCCCGGCGCATACCACTGCGGCCGACGTGCTGGCCCGCGAGCCGGACGGCGTGTTCCTGTCCAACGGCCCCGGCGACCCGCAGATGGCAGGCAGCGTCACCGCCGCGCTCGGCGACCTGCTCGGCAAGGTGCCGATCTTCGGCATCTGCCTCGGCCAGCAGGTGCTGGGGCTCGCGCTCGGGGGCCGCTCCTACAAGCTGCCCTTCGGCCACCACGGCGGCAACGTGCCGGTGCGCGACGAGGCCACCGGCCGCATCGAGATCACCAGCCAGAACCACAACTTCGCCATCGAGTCCGGCTCGGTGCCCGGCGTGGACGAGACCCATGTCTGCCTCAACGACGGCTCGCTGGAGGGCTTCGCCTGCCGTGACCTGCCCGCCTTCGCCGTGCAGTATCACCCCGAGGCCAGTCCTGGCCCGCACGATTCGCGCTACCTCTTCGACCGCTTCGCCGAGCTCATGGCGAGCTTCTGGGGAGATGCCCGCAGGCGCAATGGCACTGGCGGCAACGGCGCCAGCGCCGGCTGCGGCAGGGGAGCCGGCTGATGCCGCGCCGCGACGACATCAGCTCGATCCTCATCATCGGCTCGGGGCCCATCGTGATCGGCCAGGCCTGCGAGTTCGACTACTCGGGCACCCAGGCCTGCCGGGTGCTGCGCGAGGAGGGTTACCGGGTGATCCTGGCCAACTCGAATCCGGCCACGATCATGACCGACCCCGAGTTCGCCGACGCCACCTATGTCGAGCCGCTCGACGCGGCAGTGCTCGAGGCCATCATCGCCCGCGAACGCCCAGACGCGCTGCTGCCCACGCTCGGCGGGCAGACGGCGCTGAACCTCGCCACCGAGCTTGCCAACAGCGGCGTGCTCGACCGCTACGGCGTGGAGATGATCGGCGCGTCCGAACAGGCCATCAACACCGCCGAGGACCGAGACCGCTTCCGCCAGGCGATGACCGAGATCGGCCTCCGGTGCGCTCGCTCGGCCATAGCCCACTCCATGGACGAGGCCCGCCGGGCGATCGGCGAGATCGGCCTGCCGGTCATCATCCGCCCCGCCTACATCCTCGGCGGTGAGGGGACCGGCTTCGCCACCACAGCCGACGAGTTCGAGGCCGCCGCAGCGAAGGGGCTCGACGCCAGCCCGATCAGCGAGATCCTCATCGAGCAGTCGGTGAAGGGCTGGAAGGAATTCGAGCTCGAGGTGATGCGCGACCACGCCGACAACTGCGTGGTGATCTGCTCCATCGAGAACTTCGACGCGATGGGCGTGCACACCGGCGACTCGATCACCGTCGCACCCACCCAGACACTGTCCGACGTGGAGTACCAGCAGATGCGCGACGCGGCCTTCGCTTGCATGCGCCGCATCGGCGTCGAGACCGGCGGCTCGAACGTGCAGTTCGCCGTGAACCCGGTCAACGGCGAGCAGATCATCATCGAGATGAACCCCCGCGTCAGCCGCAGCTCTGCGCTGGCGTCGAAGGCCACCGGCTTCCCGATCGCCAAGATCGCCGCTCGGCTCGCCGTGGGCTACACGCTCGACGAGATCACCAACGACATCACCGGCGAGACGCCTGCCAGCTTTGAGCCGACCATCGACTACGTGGTCACCAAGATCCCTCGCTGGGCTTTCGAGAAGCTGCCCGGCGCAGCGCCGGTGCTCGGCCCGCAGATGCAGTCGGTCGGCGAGGTGATGGCCATCGGCCGCACCTTCCCCGAGAGCCTGCAGAAGGCGCTGCGTAGCCTGGAGCAGGGCCGTTTCGGCCTGAATGCCGACGCAGGCGAGGCGCAGTACGCCGAGCGCACGACGGCCGAGCTGCTCGACGCGATCAGCACGCCCACACCGGAGCGAGTCTTCGAGATGGCCGAGCTGCTGCGCAGGGGTGCTGATCCTGACGAGGTCAGCAGCATCACCGGCGTGGACCCGTGGTTCGTCGACCAGATGCTCGCCGTCACCGACGAACGGGCGGCTCTGGCAGCGGCCGGCGGTCCCGGCAGGCTCGGGAGGCGGGCGTGGAAGCGAGCCAAGCAGCTCGGTTTCGCCGACGCCCAGCTCGCATGGCTGTGGCGCACCGACGAGGCCGAGGTGCGCGCCGCCCGCATCGAAGCAGGCGTGCGCGCCACGTTCAAGACCGTGGACACGTGCGCCGCCGAGTTCGATGCCCGCACGCCGTACCACTACTCCACCTACGAGGACGAGGACGAGATCCGCGCCGGCACCCGCCCCCGCATGATCATCCTGGGCTCGGGGCCCAACCGCATCGGCCAGGGCATCGAGTTCGACTACTGCTGCGTGCACGCCAGCTTCGCCCTGCGCGAGGCCGGCTACGAGACCGTCATGGTCAACTGCAACCCCGAGACGGTCTCCACGGACTACGACACTTCTGACCGCCTGTACTTCGAGCCGCTCACCACCGAGGACGTCCTGAACATCATCGACGCCGAGGACCCGGTCGGAGTCATCGTGAGCCTCGGCGGCCAGACGCCGCTCAAGCTGGCATCGCAGCTGCCCGCCGAGCTCGTGTGCGGGACTCCTGCCGACTCCATCGACCTGGCCGAGGACCGAGAGCGCTGGAATGCGCTCTGCGCTGCACTCGCCATCCCGCAGCCGCCCGGCGGCACCGCAGCCGGGCCGGCCGAGGCGGCAGCTATCTGCGACGACATCGGTTTTCCCGCGCTCGTGCGCCCCAGCTACGTGCTCGGCGGACGGGCCATGACCGTGGTGTACGACCACGACGAGCTGGCCGCCGCCATGGCCGAGCTGGCGCAGTTCTCCTCGCTGGGCCGCGAAGGCGGCCTGTCGGCCGAACGACCCGTGCTCGTGGATCGCTTTCTCGAAGACGCCATCGAGGTCGATGTCGACTCGCTGCGCGATCGCACCGGCGCGTGGATGCTCGGCGGGATCATGGAGCATGTCGAGCAGGCCGGCGTGCACTCGGGCGACAGCGCATGCGCCATCCCGCCGCCGAGCCTCAGCGTCGAGACCCAGCAGACGATCGTGACCTATACCCGGCAGCTGGCTGATTCGCTCGGCGTCGTGGGGCTGCTGAACGTGCAGTTCGCCGTCAAGGCCGGCGAGGTGTTCGTGATCGAGGCCAACCCGCGGGCGTCGCGCACGGTCCCCTTCGTCGCGAAGGCCACCGGGGTGTCGCTCGCGAAGGCAGCGTCGCGGGTGATGGCAGGTGAAACGCTCGACGAGCTCGTCGCAGACGGGATGCTGCCCGGCTGGTCACGCAACGGCCAGCTGCCCAACGACGGCGCATCGGCGCAGTCCGCCGAGAGGCCGACAGGACCGCGCCATGTCGCGGTGAAGGAAGCCGTGCTGCCCTTCGGCCGGTTCCCCTCGGTGGACACCGTGCTCGGACCCGAAATGCGTTCGACTGGTGAGGTCATGGGCATCGACGCCACCTTCGGGCTGGCGTTCGCCAAGAGCCAGATCGCCGCAGGCGACGCTCTCCCGTCCGGCGGCACGGTGCTGCTCACGCTGGCCGACCGCGACAAGCCCGAGGGGCTCGAGGCGGCCCGCGTGCTCTCCGAGCTCGGCTTCGACATCGCTGCGACAGCCGGCACCGCCGGATACCTGCGAGACAACGGCGTTGCTGTCGCGATCGAGGTGGCGAAGCTGTCAGTGGAGGGGCACGAAACCTCGCCCGGCGAGGACTCGGTGCAGCTCATCGCTGCAGGTCGCATCCAGTTGGTGGTCAATACACCAAGGGGCCGGGGGGCACAGATCGACGGTCGCCACATCAGGGCGGCGGCACGCACGCATCACGTCCCGTGCCTGACCACTGTGGCCGCGGCCCGTGCCGCAGCAACCGGTCTGCGCGAGTGGCTCGCCAGCGATCTGGCCGTACGGCCGCTGCAGGAATTCCACGCAGAACTCGATGCGTCGATGCGACGCGAGCATGCCTGAGTCCGAGCATGCCTGAGTCACGGCCCCGGGCCGTCCCTCGCGGAGGCGTCGACATGGCAGTGCGAGTCGGCAGCGTGGATCTGCCCAACCCGGTCATGACGGCGTCTGGCACTGCCGGCTACGGCACTGAGCTGGGCTCGTACCTGGACCTGGCGTCGCTCGGGGCGATCGTGACGAAATCGCTCTCGCCGTTTTCCTGGGCCGGCAACCCGGCACCGCGGGTGGTGGGCACCGCTGCGGGGATGCTCAACGCGGTCGGGCTGCAGAATCCGGGAGTCGCCGAATGGACAGACCGCGAGCTGCCGCGCCTGGCCCGCACGGGGGCCCGCGTGGTGGCCAGCATCTGGGGCCGCACGGTCGCCGACTACGCCGCGGCCGCAGCGGCGCTCGCCGGTGCCGGGCTCACGGCGCTGGAGGTGAACGTCAGCTGCCCGAACCTGGAAGGGCGGGGCCAGATGTTCGCGTGCGATCCGTCGGCCACGGCCGACGCCATCAGTGCCTCCACTGCCGCGGGCGTGCCCGTGTGGGCAAAGCTCACCCCCAATGTCACTGATCTCGTCGAGATCGCCGAAGCGGCCCTCGACGCGGGAGCCGAGGCGCTCACGCTCATCAACACCGTCTTCGGCATGTCAATCGATCCAGTCACAGCGCAGCCCACGCTCGGCATCGGCGGCGGGGGACTGTCGGGCCCGGCCATCCGCCCGGTTGCGGTGAGGGCCATCTACGACGTGCGTGCGGCGCTCGGCGGCGTGCCGATCGTGGGCGTCGGCGGGGTGGCCAAGGGGGAGCACGCAGTGGAGCTCATGGCTGCCGGCGCCTGTGCGGTCCAGATCGGGACTGCATCGTTCTGGGATCCCAGGGCACCTCGCAAGGTGCTGGACGAGCTGCGGCGCTGGTGCGAGCGGCACGGTGTGCGCGCTGCAGCTGATTTGACGGGGCGCGCCCACCGGACTGCAACCGACGCAGGGGAGACCACGTGAACCCGCCAACTGCCACCGCACCGGCATCGGTCCTCGGGCGAGTCCCAGCGCGTCATCGCTTGGCCCTCGCGCTCGATGTGCACGATCGGCACGCTGCCATGGCGCTCGTGGAGCGCTTCGGTGCTGACTTCGGCGTCATGAAGGTCGGTCTCGAGCTGTTCCTCGCCGAGGGCCCGCGGGTTGTCCGCGACATTGTGTCGGCGGGCAGTCGCGTGTTCTTGGACCTCAAGCTTCACGACATCCCCAACACGGTGGAGCACGCTGCTCGTTGCGCAGGCGAGATGGGCGTCTGGCTGCTCACCCTGCACACCCAGGGCGGCCTGGAGATGCTGGCCGCGGGCGCCCGCGGCTTGAGCGATGGTGCGGCCAGCGCACGCAGCGGCGCTGCTGATGCAGGCTCGAGCGCTGCCCGCGCGAACTCAGGCTCCGAAGCGCCGATCGCGCTCGGCGTCACCGTGCTCACCTCAGACGCAGATGCTCCGTCGGAAGTGCTGGTGAGTCGCGCGCAGCTGGCCGAACGAGCCGGTTGCGGCGGCGTCGTCTGCGCCGCTCCCGATCTTGGGGTGGTGACCGAGACCGTGCCGGGGATGCTGCGGGTTGTCCCGGGCATTCGCCCTGCCGGAGCGCCGTCGGCCGATCAACGGCGCGTCGCCACCCCGGCGTCGGCACTGGCGGCCGGTGCCGATGTGCTCGTCATCGGCCGAGCGGTCACCGCAGCGCCTGATCCTGACGCTGCAGCGGCGGCCATCGTTGCCGAAGTGACCGCTGAGTCGGGCGCGCAATGAGAGTGTCGCCAGGCCGGCGCAGATGTCATAGCGGCGACGGCGGAGGGGGGCTCTGCGAGACTGGAACCTGCTGGATTCCCGGAGCAGAGAGCTCCTCCGCCGTCGCCGCGGGCGCGTGTCCCTAGAGCCCGCCAACCGCATAGCTACACTGCTCGACAATGAGTCCGCTGCCTGAACTGAGTGACGAGCAGCGTGCCGAGGCGCTGGCCAAGGCCAAGGAGGCCCGCGAGGTCCGCGCAAACGTCAAGCATCGGTTGAAGATGGGTCTGCTCACCTTCGACGAGTTGCTGGCCGAAGCCGACACTGTCGAGAACGTCGGCAAGCTCAAGGCACTCGCTGCCTTGGAGTCCATGCCCGGTCTCGGCAAGGTCAAGGCCCGCCGACTGATGGCTGAGATTGGCATCGCCGACAACCGGCGGCTGCGAGGTCTCGGCGAGACGCAGCGGCGCCGTTTGAGCGAGCATTTCGCACAGGATTCCGCCTCAGGCGCGTGAAGACAGTCGCATGACCGACCCGGCGCCCCGCGGCGCTGCGAGTCTTGGCGCGCCGGGGCGCGCAGCAGGCGACAGCGCGCCTTGGGGCATCACTCTGTACGTGGTGTGCGGGCCGGGCGGCGCCGGCAAGGGCACGATTGTGGCCGAACTGGTGGCGCAGGACCCGACGCTGCTGCTGAGCCGATCGTGGACAACCCGCCCTCGCCGGGTCGGGGAGCCGGCCGAGGCCTATACGTTCGTGACGGCCGAAGAGTTCGACGCCCGGATCTCTGCAGGCGGGTTCCTGGAGTGGGCGGACTTCTTCGAGTACCGCTACGGCACCCCGATGCCGCCACCCGATCTCGAGCGAGATCTGGTGCTCGAAATCGATGTCCAGGGCGCAGTCTCGGTGCGCAACCGTGATCCTGCCGCGCTGGTGATCATGGTGCTGCCGCCGAGCCGCGCCGAGCAGGAGCGGCGCATGCGCCGCCGGGGCGACCCCGATGCAGATGTGGCACGCCGGCTCGCCAAGGCCGACGAGGAACTGCCCGTCGGCTACCGCATGGCTGACCTCATTGTTGTGAACCGGGACCTCGCGAGCACCGTGTCGGAGATCGCCGCATTCGTGGAGCGCACCCGGTCCCGCAGAGGCTGAGCCGCAGGCGAAGCCGTGGCCCGAGCGGCCCGTGAGCCCGTACTTGTATCGAGACTGGGAACAAGAGCGGGCAGCAAGCGGCTCAGCCGTCAAGCCAAGCCGTGCTCCGGGCAGTTCACTGGGTAGCCTGCGACCTGCGATGACTGAGTCAACCGACACCATGATCACCCCAGGGCTCGAAGACCTGCTCGCCAAGGTCGACTCGAAGTTCACGCTGGTGAGCCTCGCTGCCATGCGCTCTCGGCAGATCAACTCGTATTACAACCAGCTCGACGGCGGCATCGGCTCGGTCGTGCCGCCGCAGGTTGCATCGGTTGCTCGCAAGCCCTTGTCGATCGCATTCGAGGAGATCGACGCCGACAAGATCACGTTCGAGCGGTTCGACCCCGAAGAGCGGGCACGGCTGGAGGCCGAAGCGCTTGCCGCGGCGGAGGCCGACGCGGCCATGCTCGAAGTGGTTCCCGACCTCGAGGCCTGACTTGCCTGACGCTGCGGCGTCGCCGTTCGCCGGGCGCCGCGTGGTACTCGGCGTCAGCGGCGGCATCGCCGCGTACAAAGCAGTGATCCTGTGCCGGCTGATGATGGACGCCGGTGCTCACGTCATCCCGGTGATGACCGCAGCAGCACAGCGCTTCGTCGGCCGGGCCACGTTTGACGCCCTCGCCAGCGAGCGCGTGCAGACCTCGATCTTCGGCGAGGACGACCCGATCCCGCACACCACGCTGGGCCAGACGGCCGACGTGGTGGTCGTGGCGCCCGCCACTGCACGCGTCATCGGCAGCTATGCCGCGGGCATCTCCGACGGCTTGCTCACCGCCGCGCTGCTCGCCACGCGGGCGCCGGTGGTGGTCTGCCCTGCCATGCACACCGAGATGTGGGAGCACGACGCTGTGCAGCACAACATCGAGGTGCTGACCGGCCGGGGCGTGCACATGGTGGTGCCTGAGGCAGGCCGTCTCGCCGGCGGCGACATCGGCACGGGCCGCCTCGCCGAGCCGGCCACGATCTTCGATGCCGTCAGCGAGGTGCTCGCTGCACTTCCGGAACGAGACGCTGCCCACGAGCCGATGCCGGCACGCCGTGACTTCGCCGGCGTCCGCGTGACGGTCACCGCGGGCGGCACCCGCGAGGCCATCGATCCTGTGCGCTTCATCGGCAACCGGTCGTCGGGCAAGCAGGGTTACGCCATCGCCACTGCCGCCCGCGATCGCGGTGCGGAGGTCACGCTGGTGACGAGCGCCCCGCTCCCCCCGCCCGAAGGCGTGCGAGAGGTCCGGGTGGAGTCGGCGGCCGAGATGGAAGCCGCCACCGGCGCGCATGCCGACGCCGACGTGATCATCATGGCTGCGGCGGTAGCCGATTTCCGGCCTGCCCACGTTGCCCCGCAGAAGATCAAGAAGGGCAACCCTGCCGAGAGCGCCGAAGCCCCCGTCATCGTGCTCGAGCACACCCATGACATCCTCGCCGGTCTCGGGGCCAGAAAACCGCCGGGTCAGGTGCTGGTCGGCTTCGCCGCCGAGACCGCTGACGTACTCGACAACGCGGCTCAGAAACTGGCTCGCAAGAACCTCGATGTCATGGTCGCAAACGACGTCTCGGCAGCCGGCGCAGGCTTCGCGCACGACACCAACATCGTGACCATCCTGCTGGCCGACGGCAGCGCGCACCCGCTGCCGATCTGCTCCAAGCGCGAGGTTGCCGACGCCGTCCTCGACACGGTCGCCGAATTGCGCCAGTAGTTCCGCGAGCGGCCGCTTCGGTAAGCGAAGCCGCGGCTCGCGCATGCCAGCATTCCCTCTGCTGCGTCGCGATCCTGTTCGTCTAGCCTTGCCGCGCTGCTGCAATCTGCAGTTGCGACACGCCGGCGCGGCGGGCCAAGCACGATCGAATCTGGAGCCACGGTGAGTCAGTGGACCTTCACCTCAGAATCGGTGACGGAAGGCCATCCCGACAAGATGGCCGACCAGATCTCCGACGCCATCCTCGACTCGCTGATCGCCGAGGATCGTCACGCCCGCGTCGCCGTTGAGACGCTGGTCACCACCGGTCTCGTCGTGGTGGCCGGCGAGGTATCCACCGAGGCCTATGTCGACATCCCGAAGGTGGTGCGGTCCACCATCACGGGCATCGGATACGACCACGGGGAACTGGGATTCGACGGCAACACCTGCGGCGTGATGATCGCCCTGGATGAGCAATCGCCCGAGATCACCACGGGGGTGTTCGGGAGTTCAGAAGCAGCGGCGACGGAAGACCTCATTCCCGAGCAGGGTGCCGGCGACCAGGGAATGATGTTCGGCTATGCCTGCCGGGAAACCGATGCGTTCATGCCGCTGCCGATCCATGTGGCTCACCGCATGGCCGAGCAGCTCACCGAGGCGCGCCGATCGGGCTGCATCCCGTACCTGAGACCGGACGGCAAGACGCAGGTGAGCTTCGAATACCGCGACGGCGAGCCGATCGGGCTCCGCACCGTCGTCGTCTCCGCCCAGCACCGCGATGGCATCGAGATCGACGGCATGATGCGCCCCGACCTGCTCGAGCACGTCATCGGTCCCACGCTGCCCGCCCAGTTCGCGGACGACGACTTTGAGTTGCTGGTGAATCCCTCGGGCAGCTTCGTCAGCGGCGGACCGGTCGCCGACGCAGGGCTCACCGGGCGCAAGATCATCGTTGACACCTACGGCGGCTACGCCCGTCACGGCGGGGGAGCGTTCAGCGGCAAGGACCCATCCAAGGTCGACCGGTCGGCTGCGTACGGTGCTCGCTGGGTCGCAAAGAACATCGTGGCGTCCGGCGCTGCTGATCGCTGCGAGATCCAGGTGGCGTACGCCATCGGCCGTGCGGAGCCGGTCTCGCTGCTCACTGAGACGTTCGGGACATCGCATGTGGACCCCGACGCCATCGCCTCGGCGGTGACCGACGTGTTCGATCTGAGGCCGGCAGCGCTCTTGGCCGACTTGGACCTGCGCCAGCCCATCTACAAGACCACGGCGGCCTACGGCCATTTCGGCAGGCCGTCTGTTGGCATGACGTTCCCCTGGGAGCGCCTCGACCGGGTCGACGATCTCAAGTCCGCGCTGGGTCTGTAGCGGCCGAGCGCGCCAGCGCCCGGCCGAGCCATCAGCGGCTCCCGCGCTGGCTGCGGGGCTGCGAAAGCGACGCTCGGGGTCGGAGCGGGGCGGGGCAGACTGCAACGATGCGGCAAGCGGTGCAAGTGCTTGTAGACGAGCCGGCCATCGACCGCGAATTCACGTACTTGCTGCCGCCCGAGCTGGCTGCTGGGCGGGTGCCGGTCGCCGTCGGCACGATTGTCCGGGTCGTGCTGAACCGCCGCCGCCTGCGGGGGTGGGTCACCGAGCTGGACGCGCCCATGCCCAGCGGTCGGGAGTTGGCGCCGATCAGCGGCATCGTCGGTGTCGGCCCGCCGCCGCATGTGGTCGATCTGGCGAAGTGGGCCGCGTGGCGCTGGGCTGGCACCCGAGCTCACTTCTTGCGGACCGCCAGCCCCGATCGCGCTGTCGCCGGAGTGCCGAGCGAGCCTGCGACCTGGCCGCACCTCCCCTCGCCCGAGTTGGCTGGCACGGCGGACTGGGTGCGGGAGGCGTGGACGACGGACCCGCCGATGCCCCGCGTGGCTCGGCTGGGACCGTGCGCCGATGAGTGGCCGCTGGTCATCGAGGCACTGCGGCGCGGCCGCTCGCTCGTGCTTGTTCCCACTGTGGCGTGGGCGGCCAGGCTCGCGGGCCGGTTGCGCCGGGCGGGCGTGTCGACGTCATTGGCCCCACGCGACTGGGCAGGGGCAGTCGCGGCACATGCAATCGTGGGGACCCGGGCCGCTGCATGGGTGCCGTGCGGGCAGCTTGACGCGGTGCTGGTGCTCGACGAGCACGACGAGGCCTACCAATCCGAGGCAGCGCCTACCTGGAACGCCCGTGATGTGGCGGTCGAGCGTGCCCGGCGCGACGGGACGCACTGCCTGCTCGTCGGGCCGATGCCGTCTCCGGACGCCTTCGTGCTGGCCGGACAGGCTGTTGCCGATCCGATCGCTGCAGACATGGCAGCTCTCCAGCCGGCGACGGACGAGCCCGCAAGCGTGACGGTGATCGCCGAACCGCGGCCCGCCGAGCGTGACGCCTGGCCGCGGCTGCAGGTCGCCGACCGCCGCGACGATGACCCCGCGACGGGAGAGTGGTGCGGCGAAGCCCTCGCCGAACTGCTGCGCAGCGACGCCGTCGTGGTCTGTGTGCTGAACCGCACGGGACGGGCGCGCCTCGCCTTCTGCAACTCGTGCGGCGAGCTGGCGGTCTCGCGGCATTCGGGCCGTGCGCTGCGATTGGACAAGCAGCAATTCACCGATCCCGACACGGGCGAGGAGCGGCCGGCAGTGTGCGAGTCGTGCGGTGCGACGAAGTTCCGTCGTGCCCGCGTCGGCGTCAAGGGCGTTGCCGAAGAGATGGAGCGCCTGGCGTCGCGACCGGTCATTCAGGTGGTGGGCGATGCGGCCGCCACTGCCGCAGACATCGCCACCGGCGCCGACGGACGCGCGGGCGATGCGCACGGGCCGCCCGGCAGCAGGCCGCCGCTCTACATCGGCACCGAAGCCGTGCTGCACCGGGTGCGGGCCGCCGACGCAGTGGCCTTCGTGGACTTCGACCAGGAACTCATGGCACCTCGCTATCGCGCCGCAGAGGAGGCATTCGCACTGCTGGTGCGCGCTGCGCGGCTCGCCGGACCGCGCTCGGGCGACGGTCAGATCCTGGTGCAGACCCGCCTGCCCGCCCACCCGGTGCTCAGCGCCGCGGCCGAAGCCGATCCGAGCGACTGGGTTCGCGGCGAATGGGAACGCCGTGTCCAGATGCGCCAGCCCCCGGCAGCGGCGTGGGCACTTGTCTCTGGCGCCGCGGCTCCCGGCTACGTCGAGCAGCTCTCCGCAGGCCCGCACGCCGCCCTGCTGGACATCGCCGGATCCGCGGAAGGGACATGGCGCATCCGTAGCGACGATCGCGCCGCATTGCTGGACGCCTTGGCTGCTGCCGAGCGCCCCCCGGGCAGGATGCGAGTCGCGGTCGACCCGCTGCGGGCCTGACGTCCGCTCGGGCAGGCCTCGATCGGGCGGCGCGAGACGGCGTCGGTAGCCTCCGAAGCCCATGGGAGGCACGTTCGAGATCCGGCTGATGGGCGATCCGGTGCTGCGCCAGCGCGCTGCCGAGATCACCGACATCGACGGCCGCGTGGCGCGCATGGTCGACGACATGCTGCCGGCCATGTACGAGGCCGAAGGCATCGGGCTCGCGGCCCCCCAGGTGGGCATCCAGCGCCGTCTGTTCATCTTCGACCTCTATGAGGGCGACGGCCCCCAGACGCTCATCAATCCTGAGATCGTCGAGAGCGACGGCGAGTGGACCTATACCGAGGGATGCCTGTCGGTGCCGGGTTTGACCTTCGACATCGTGCGCCCGAAGCAGGTGCACGTCGTGGGCTTGGACCTCGACGGCAACGAGGTCAGCATCGAGGCCGACGAGCTGCAGGCACGGCTGTTCCAGCACGAGCTCGACCATCTCGACGGCGTCCTGCTCGTTGACCATCTCGAGAGAGCCGAGCGCAAGGAAGCGCTGCGCGAATGGCGCACCCAGCTTGCGCAGCTGCAAGCCGGCGCGAACGGACCGGCGGCCAGCGGTCCGGTCCCGCTCGTGGGCCGCAGTGCAGCGGACGGCTGAATCAGTTCGAGCCGAAGCAGACCGTCTACGTGGACAGCGAGGCCCCGCAGACCCGGCACTTGCCTTCCGTTCCGCCGCGTCCTCGTCGCGTGGCGTTTGCGGGCACACCCGATGACGCCGTGCCGACGTTGCGAGCGCTGGCCGAGGCCGGATTCGAGATCCCCGTCGTGGTGACCGGCGCCCCCCGCCGCCGCAGCCGCCGGGGCAGCGATGCGCCCAGCCCTGTGGGCGCGGCCGCCGCCGACTTGGGCCTGACAGTCAGCCACGACCCGGCCGATCTCGCCGGGCGCGGCGCTGACTGCGCAGTGGTCGTCGCTTTCGGGCAGCTCATCGCCGCCGAGCTGCTGGCTGCCACCCCGATGCTCAACCTGCACTTCTCGCTCCTGCCGCGATGGCGCGGTGCCGCTCCCGTCGAGCGGGCGGTGCTGGCAGGCGACAGCCGCACGGGTGTGTCGCTCATGGCGCTGGAACCCACGCTCGACACGGGGCCCGTCTTCTGGCAGCACGAGGTGCCGATCGGGCCCGCCGACACAGCGGAGGGGCTGCGCGAACTGCTCGCCAGCGAGGGCGCAACTCGTCTCGCGGCATCGCTGGCGGAAGGGCTGCCCGCACCGAGGCCCCAGTCGGGCACGCCGACCTACGCCCGCAAGCTCCTGCCCGAAGACCGGCGGATCGACTGGTCCCAGCGGGCTGCCGTCATCGACCGCCAGATCCGGGTCGGCGGCGCATGGACCACGCTGGAGGGCCAGCGCTTCGTCGTCCGCACCGGCAGACCGGCCGACTCGCCGCCAGGCGCAGCCAGCGATGCCCCTCCCGAAAGTGCCGCAGCCCACGATGCCGCTCCCGGCACGCTCGCTGGCGACGTCGTTGCCACAGGGCGGGGCGTCATAGTGCTCGAGGTCGTGCAGCCGGCCGGACGAGGCGCAATCGACGCGCACGCCTGGCTCCACGGTGCCCGCCTGCCCGACGGTGCCCGCTTCGGCTGAGCACAGGGCCCGATTGGCCGTGCGGCCGGCCTGTCGCGTTGCCGGCTGGTCTCGTAGCGTGGTCGGATGCGCATCGGGCTGATCTCCGACACTCATATTCCCGAAGCGGCACCAGAGCTGTGGCCCGAGGCCTATGCGGCCATGGAGGGCTGCGACGCCATCCTTCATGCGGGCGACATCTACGACATCTCTGTTGTCGACCAGCTCAACGAGATCGCTCCCACCTGGGCTGCCCGCGGCAACGGCGATGACGGCTCGTCGGGCCGCGATGTCCAGCCCGACCATCCATTGCTCGCCAACGCCTGGGCGCACACGTTCGACGGCGTGCGGATCGGCCTCACCCACCACCTGCCGGTGCCGGAGCTGTCGTTCTACTCCGTGGCCGACGCCATTGAACGGCACTTCGGTGCCGATGAGCGGCTCGACGTATGCGTGTACGGCGACACCCACGTGCACCGCATCGACACGCTGTCGGGCGTGCTGTGCGTGAACCCCGGTTCGCCGACGTTTCCCCGCAACCTCAGCGCGCAGCTCGGCACCGTGGGCTATCTCGACATCGCAGACGGCATCGCCACGCCGTCGTTGTGGCAGCTCACTCCCGGCGGCCTCGAACCGACAGAGTCCTGGGACTACGTCTAGCCTGCGGCGAGCTCGGGCGAAGGGGGACAGCCGTGGCCGATGAGACTGCAAGCGAGAAGGACGCATGGCTCGCGGCCACCGTTGAGCAACCGGTCGACGCCGATGAGGAGATCGTCGACCCGCACCATCACCTGTGGGACTTCCCCGCCGGCACGTATCTGGTGCCGGAGCTGCACGCTGATACCGGCGCGGGTCACAACGTCACACAGACCGTGTTCGTGGAATGCGCCGCCGGCTATCACACCAGCGGGCCCGAGCACATGCGGCCCGTGGGCGAGACAGCGTTCGTCCGGGAGCAGGCTGCAATATCCGCGGAAGCCGACGGCGCCACCATCTCGGCCATCGTCAGCTTCGCCGACCTGACGCTGGGCAATGCCGTCGAGGAGGTGCTGGCCGCGCACGACGAGGCCGGCGAGGGACTGTTCCGCGGCATCCGCCACGCCAACGCCTGGGATGGCAGCGACCAGATCCGCGAGAGCCACACCAAGCCGCCGCCCCAGCTTCTCGCAGATCCGGACTTCCGGGCCGGCTACGCAACGCTGGGCCGGATGGGCTTCAGCTTCGATGGCTGGATGTTCCACACCCAGGTCGCTGAGCTTGTCGAGCTTGCCCACGCGGTGCCCGACACTCCCGTCGTGCTCGATCACCTCGGTGGCCCGCTGGGCATCGGCCCCTACGCCGACCGCCGCGACGAGGTGCGCGCCGTTGTGCGACCCGCACTCGAGGCGCTGGCCCGCCACCCTCAGGTCACCGTCAAGGTGGGCGGGATCGGCATGAGCATCTACGGCGTCGGCTTCAAGCGGCTCCCGCAGGCGCCGTCCTCGGAGCACGTCGCAGCCACCTGGAGCGACGACATCCGCCACTGCATCGAGACGTTCGGACCCGATCGCTGCATGTTCGAGAGCAACTTCCCCGTCGACAAGCAGGGCTGCTCGTACACCGTGCTGTTCAACGCGTTCCAGCGGATCTGCGACGAGGCGGGCTACACCGCCGCCGAGCGCGCGGACCTGTTCGCCGGCACGGCGCGCCGCTTCTACCGCGTCGACCCGCCGGCGTAGTCCGGCAGCCGGACCAGGGAGCGATCTAGGTCAGGCCGATGCCTTCGTAGGGCAGCGTCGCCCACTGGGCGTCGTCATGCCCGTACAGCAGGCGGCAGCCCTCATCGTCTCGCATCGATCTCAGGCGTTGCATCGACTCGAGCTGCATGTCGTGGTTGAACCCGAACGGCGGCAGCAGCATTCGGTCCAGCACGTCCTCCCAGTAGACGCAGTCGCCGGTCAGCACAACCGGGCCGCTGTCGAGCTCGACCCGCAGCGACTGGTGGCCTGCGGTGTGACCCGGCGTGGGGATGCAGGTCACCGAGCCGTCGCCGAACACGTCGTGCTCGCCGTCGATGAGCAGCACGTCGTGGCCGAGGTCGAAGTCTTCGGGCTTGTACACCTCGTGCTCGATCAGCTTGGGGTGATGCCCCGACTCCCACTCGGCCCGCTGGCAGATCAGCCGGGCGTTGGGTAGCAGCTCGGTGCCGCCGCAGTGGTCGAAGTGCAGGTGGCTGAAGATGGCGAAGGTCAGCTCGTCCGGGTCGACATCGACGCTGCGCAGCCGGGCCGACACCTCGTCGTCTGCCGAGTAGTCGGCCTCAAAGGACTTCGCCAGCAGCGGGTAGCGGGCGCCCACGCCGTCCTGCACCTGGGGGTGCATGCCCGTGTCGAACACCAGCGTCTGGCCGCTCGGGTGACGCACCAGCCAGCTCGGGATCGGCAGCCTCACGTTGCCGGGGGCATCGGCGATCACCGACGCAGTCGCGGTCGACAGCCAACCGCATTCGAGCGGAACGAGCGAGAGCCCCATCAGGCGCTGTACCTCCTGCGCGCCTTGTCAGGCGCCGTGTTGTCTGCGCGCCTTGTCAGGCGCCGAAGCCCTTGCTCATGGGACGGTGATCGGGGAAGTCGGGGTCGCGCTGTTCCATCTGGGCCCGGAAGGCTTCTCCCATGTCGTCGGTGTCGAACATCGCGGCGTTCCAGGTGGCGATGTACTCGAGCCCGTCAGCCACTGAGTGATCGCGGCTGAAGTTCATCGACTGCTTCGTGCCCCAGATCGCCATCGGGCTCTTCGAGGCGATCTCCGCTGCGATGTCGTCGACCGCTTTCATCATCGAGTCGTGGTCGTCGTACACGGCGTTCACGAAGCCCCGGTCGAGCGCCTCTTCGGCGCTCATGCGACGACCGGTGAAGGCCAGCTCGCGCACGACGCCCTCCGGCACCAGCTTGGGCATGCGCTGCAGCGTTCCCACGTCGGCGGTCATGCCGATGTTGATCTCCTGGATCGAGAAGAACGCGTCCTGGGTGGCGTAGCGAAGATCGCAGGCCGAGACCATGTCCACCCCGCCGCCGACGCACGCACCCTGAATGGCGGCAATGACCGGCAGCCGGCTCTGCTCGAAGGCGTTGAACGTTTGCTGCGCGCGCAACGCGGTGTCGCGGAACTGCGCTCGTGTCCGGCTGCTGTGCCCGCCGCCGACGCCGCTGGATGGTTCGTCGAAATCGCCGAACACTGCGAGGTCCATGCCCGAGCAGAAGTGGCGACCGATCGCCGAGAGCACCACAACCCGAGCGTCTGTGCCGGACGAGATCTCGTCGGTGATCTGGGGCAGCTCCCTCCAGAACTCCAGGATCATCGAGTTGGCCTTCTCGGGGCGCTTCATGACCAGGCGAGCGATGTGGTCGCTCACCTCGACGTCGAAGCAGGTGTAGTCGGATCCGGTCATTGGCTCGTCCCTCCGGTCGTGCTCGCAGTTCAAGCTCGCACAAGTCAAGCGCGTGAGCAACGAGCCTGCTTCGATATGCAGGCTGGGCTGGAGGGTCGATGCACGACGAGACTGCCGCAGAGGCGCCGCTCGCCGGCATACAGGTCGTCGAGATGACGATGTACGTGCAAGGCCCGACAAGCGGCCTCACCTTGGCATCGCTCGGCGCGGACGTCATCAAGATCGAGCAGGTGGGCCAGGCCGACTACTTGCGCAGCTTCACCAGCCTGTTCGGCGTGACCTTCGACGAACGCGGCCAAGAATGGCTGTACGGATCCGTCAACCGGAACAAGCGATCTTTGGTGCTGGACATTGCTTCGGAAGCAGGCCGCCCGGTATTCGAGCGCTTGATCGGCGGCGCCGATGCATTCATCACCAACTTGCGGGCCGCCGGTCTCGCCCGTTACGGCGCAGATGCCGACACCCTGCTCGCGATCAATCCCCAGCTGGTGTACTGCCGGGGCGGCGGGTTCGGGCTGCGAGGCGAGCTGGCCGAAGACCTCTGCCAGGACACCGTGGGCATGGCGCACGCCGGTTTCATGGATGCGATCGCGCCCACCGACGAACCCACCTATCCGCCGGGCGCGCTCAGCGACATCCTGACGGGATCCAACATGGCCTCGGCCGTGATGGCCGGGCTGATCAAGCGTGCGCGCACCGGGAAGGGCTGCGTGGTGGGCACCTCGCAGACCCAGGCGCTGCTCTGGCTGACCAGCCAGGCCGTGGGCGTCGCCGCGAACGTGGGTCAGCGCATGGATCGCTTCGATGTCTCCGGAGCCTGGAACCCGTTGTTCACGGTGTACGAGACGGCGGACGGCTGGATCGCGCTCGCCGTGTTGCAGGAGGCGCAGTGGGAGGGGCTGGCCCACGCCGTCGGCATCGGGTCGTGGCTGGACAATCCGCGGTTTGCGACCTTCGAGGGCGTGATTGCCAACCGTGACGCCTTCACGCCGCTGTTCGCCGAGCACATGAAGACCGACACCACCGAGGTCTGGTGGCGCACGATCCGGGGATGCGGGGCCTGGGTGTCGCCGGTGAATCGCGTCACCGATATCGCGAACAACCCGGACATCCTGGCCAACGAGTACATGGTGACCTTCGACGACGGCTTCGTCGGCCCGCCGGCCATGTTCGATGTGGACGACTTCCGGGGTGTGCGCGGCGGTACCGCCGACTACGGCGAGCACACCGACGAAATCCTGTGCGAACTGGGCTACAGCGACGACGAAGTGCTCGACCTGCGAGTCGCCGGCGCCGTCTGGTAGCCGCGCTCGTCCCCGGGTGCCAGCGTTACAGCATCACGCCGAACAGCAGTGCTGTCAGGCCGCACAGCAGCGACACGCCTGCGCCCGCGCCCCGCTTGGCCACGTTGTCGCCGGCGTTCTGATGCACCAGCGCACCCACGCCCGAGATGAGCACCAGCAGCATCTTGATGCCGAGCAGCATCGACCAACCGGTGCTCGTCTCCTCGCTGGGGATGGCGAGCATCGACCAGAGGCCAGTCACGACGGCGATGCCGAACGCGGGCCACGCCACGCGCGAAAAAGCCTTCGCAGCCACCTTGCCCGAACCCGGGAAGGCACGCCCGACCACGGGTACCACCGCCCCGACAACGATCTGGCCGCCGATCCACACCGTCACCGCCAGCACGTGCAGCACAACGCGGACGGTGTCGAGATCGAACGTGACGACGCGGCTCACTTCACTGATTGCAGTCATGGGTGACCTCGATTTCTCCTCAGGGCCGGAACGGTTCCTGCCGCGGGAATACCACGGATCGGCGGGCGTCCGGGGTCAGGACCGATCGCCGATCAGCTCCGCCATGTTGTCGGCGAAGAACCGGTCCAGCACACCGCCGTCGAAGCCTTCGAGCGAGGCGTTGAAGCGGCCCAGCGGGTTGCGACCGCCCTCGATGTGGGGGTAGTCGCTCGAGAACATGTACAGGTGCTCGTTGGACTCGCGGATCATGGCGCCGACGTCCTCGATGGGGTAGGGCGTGAAGGCCATCTGCCGTGTGACCTGTTGCGACGGCAGCTCGCTGAACGCGGCGAGTTCGGGCTCGGAGCGCTTCCAGGTCTCGACGGTCACGTCCAGCCGGCGCAGCATCTGGGGCACCCAGGCTGCACCGAGCTCCACGACCCCGCCGCGCAGGTTCGGGTGCCGGCTCAGCACGCCGTCGAGCACCAGCACCCCCACGAATGTCTCGGCTGCATGGTGGAGCGCGACCATGTCCTTGCCGCGGACGTTCTCGCCGCCGCCCAGCCAATCCGTCGGCGTGGGGCGACCCGTGTTCATCCACTCCGGCGCGATCTGCAGCGGGTTCCCCCCGACGTGCAGCAGGAACGGCACGCCGGCTTCTGCCATCTGGGCCCAGACCGGGTCGAGGTCGTTGTGGCCGGGCGACCTGCCGCCGGCGGGCCGGTGCGGCACCCACATGGCGCCGAGCCCTGCCTCGAGGGCAAACGACATCTCGTCGATGGCCATCTGCGGATCGTCGAGCGGCAGCAGCGCCACGCCGATCATGCGGTCGTCGTCTCCGCAGAACTCAGCCATGCCGCGGTTGTGCGCACGGGCTGCGCCGTAGCGGACATCGTGGTCCAGCTTGGGGTCGAACACCACGCCGGCGCTGAAGGTGGCGAACACGAACTGCCGGTCGAAGCCGAGCAGGTCGAGTGCAGTCGCGCGTTCGGCGGAGTTGAACGCACCCAGCGCGTGGTACCCCTTCGGTCCCCGGATCAAGTCGTCGCCCATTGCGACAAGATCGGCCACGGTCTCGGGCGTGTGGGAACGGCTGCCGCCCGCCGCCTCGAAGTTGTTCACCGATTCGCCCGCGCTGGAGAATTCGATCAGCGGGAGACGGTCCGCCATGTCGCTCTCAGCGTGTGACTGCAGAAAGTCCGGCAGCTCCATGAGGTGGCTGTCGGCATCGAGGTAGGTCCGGCCGCTCGCGTATGCCATGACCGCAGGCTAGTGACGGGGCGAAGCGAGCCGCCGGGTCTGCCGACGGGTGCAGCGAGTCGGCCAGGGGAACGCTCACATGAGCGTCGGTAACCTGCCGCGATGGCCGGATCGCATGCGGCACATCATCACGCTCACAGCCCGCCCGACGGCGAGCACCAGCTCGCCGCCAAGGTGCTCACGGTCTCCGACGGCGTGATCGCCGGAACGCGTGATGATCGCAGCGGCGAGGCACTGGGCGAAGCGCTGGCTGGCGCCGGATACGAGGTGGTCGAGCGACGCGTCGTGGCCGACGGCGTCGACACGGTGGCCGATGCCCTGCGGTCGATGTCGGACCGGTTCGAGGGCCTCATCGTCTCGACCGGCGGGACCGGCTTCACCGAGCGGGATCTCACGCCAGAAGGCACCCGTGCCGTCATCGAGCGGGAAGCCCCGGGCCTGGCCGAGGCGATGCGGCTGGTGAACCCGTTGGGCCGGCTCTCCCGAGGCGTCGCAGGCATCATCGGCCGCACGATCGTGCTCAACACACCCGGATCCACCAAAGGCTGCGTCGAGTGCTTCGAGGCCGTGGCCGACGTGCTGCCTCACGCCTTGGCCCTGCTGGCAGGCGAACGGCTGCACTGATGTCCGGCGAGAGTCTGGCTCCCACCGGCGAGTCGGCCAATGCCGTTGACGACCTCGCCCACATGCACCGTGCCGTGCAGCTGGGGGAGAGTGTTCGCGGCACCACAGCTCCGAATCCGTGGGTGGGCGCCGTGCTGGTTTTGCCCGACGGCACGGTGTTCGAGGGCGCAACTGAGCCACCGCCCGGGCGCCATGCCGAGATCGTGGCGCTCGACGCAGCCCGCAGCGCCGGTGCCGATCCGGCCGGAGCGACCCTGCACACCACGCTGGAGCCCTGCTCGCACACGGGACGCACCGCGCCGTGCATCGAGGCGATCATTGCCGCAGGAGTCGGCCGGGTCGCCGTCGGGGTGACCGATCCCGACCCCAAGGTGTCCGGCAGCGGAGTCGAGGCACTGCGGGCCGCAGGCATCGATGTCGAGGCGGGCGTTGCCGCCGACGCTGTCGCGTATTCGCTTCGCCCCTACCTGCACCAGCGCCAGACGGGCCGTCCGTGGGTGGTGCTGAAGCTGGCCGCCACGCTCGACGGGCGCATCGGCGCGCCCGACGGCACCTCGCAGTGGATCACCTCGCCCGAAGCCCGAGCCGATGCTCACGCACTGCGCGCCCGCTGCGATGCCGTGCTGGTGGGGGCAGGCACCGTGCGTGCTGACAACCCGTCGCTCACCGTTCGCGAGCTGCCGCCCGCAGATCCCCATCAGCCGCTGATGGACATGCGCGATGCAGATGACGGGCCGGCCGGTCTGCCGCTGACCCGCGCGGCCGCCGAGCGGCTCGATCCGCGCCGCTTCGTGCTCGGCATGGCACCGGCGGAAGCCAAGGTGCAGCCGTGCATCGAAGTCAGCGGAGCGCTGCGGACTGTGGTGCCACGCCTGGCCGATGACGGCGTCGTCGAGCTGCTGGTGGAAGGCGGCGCCAATACCGCGGGAGAGCTGCACCGCGATGGCCTCGTGGACGAATACGTCGTCTATCTCGCGCCGGCGATTGCGGGCGGCGACGACGGGCTGCCGGTGCTGGCAGGACAGGGCGCTCAAACCGTCGCCGAGTTCTGGCGCGGGCAGCTCACCGATGTCCGCACCGTCGGCGGCGACCTGCGCATCACGGTGCTTCGGTAGATGCGCCTCAGCCCCGTTCCTGCCCGCCGTCCCGGCCTCGGTCTGGTTCCGGCCGACTCCACCGGTACCGTCGGCGGAATATCGCGCGCCTAGCGCCAGTCGGCGAAAGGACTCCTGATGTACACCGGACTCGTCGAGGAACTCGGAAGCCTCGCCGGCCGCGACGGCGACCGCTACCGGTTCACCGCTGGGATCGTGCTGAGCGACGCAGCGGTC
This sequence comes from Candidatus Poriferisodalis sp., assembly GCF_965208925.1. Lineage (GTDB taxonomy): Bacteria > Actinomycetota > Acidimicrobiia > Acidimicrobiales > Poriferisodalaceae > Poriferisodalis. Next base: position 2,374,198 of record NZ_OZ242364.1, read on the forward strand.
GACGATTCGATCGCAGTGAACGGCTGCTGCCTGACGGTCGTGGAGATGGGCGACGGCTGGTGGGAGGCCGATGTCAGCGCCGAGACGGCGCGCTGCACTGCCCTGGGCTCGCTGCAACCCGGCGATCCCGTCAACCTTGAACGATCCATGCGCTATGCGGATCGGCTCGGCGGACACCTCGTGCAAGGGCACGTCGACGGCGTGGCAACCGTCGTCCAGCCCGGCCCTGACCTGCGCGTGGCGGTGCCGCCGGAAGGAGGCTTGCGCCGCTACATCGTCGAGAAGGGCTCCGTCACGCTCGACGGCGTCAGCCTCACCTGCTTCGACATCACCGACGACGAAGCCGGCGGCTGCGAGTTCTCGGTGGCGCTCATCCCGCACACCATGTCGATGACCACCATGGGCACGGTGCAGCCCGGCGACCCGGTCAATCTCGAAGCCGATGTCTTGGCCCGTTACGTCGAGCGTCTGCTCGGGCAGAATGGTGCTGCAACCGCACCAGCCGACGCACTCGGCGCCGGTGCATCAGAAAGCGAATGAGCCGGGCATGAACGACCGCAGCGCAGCCGAAGACGCACCGGACGGCTCGCCGTTCGCTGCGATTCCCGACGCCATCGATGCGATCGGCCGCGGTGAGATCGTGGTGGTGGTCGACGACGAGGACCGCGAGAACGAGGGCGACCTCATCATGGCGGCCGAGCACGCCACTCCGGAGTCGATGGCGTTCTTTGTTCGTTACACCTCTGGCGTCATCTGTGCACCCTTGATGGGGGAGCGCCTCGACGAACTGGCGCTGCCGCTCATGGTGACGGTCAACACCGAGTCCATGCGCACCGCCTACACGGTCACCGTCGATGCTGCTGAGGGCACCACGACGGGCATCTCGGCGGCAGATCGCTCACTCACGCTCAACCTGCTGGCAGACCCCAAGTCCAGCGCGAACGAATTCAACCGTCCCGGCCACGTGCTGCCGCTGCGCTATCGCCCAGGAGGCGTGCTCAAGCGGGCCGGCCATACCGAGGCGGCCGTGGATCTGGCCCGGCTGGCTGGCTGCCATCCGGCGGGCGTGCTCTGCGAGGTGGTCAACGACGACGGCACCATGGCCCGGGTGCCCGACCTGATCCAGTTCTGCGAGCAGCACGGTCTGCTGCTCATCTCGATCGCCGACCTCATCCGCTACCGGCGGGTCAATGAGCGCTTGGTCGACCCGATATCTCAGGCCCGCATCCCCACCATCTACGGCGAGTTCACCGGCCACGTCTTCCGCGACTTCGACGACACCGAGCATCTGGCCCTGACATACGGATCTGTGATGGGCGCAGAGCCCGTGCTGGTGCGCGTGCACAGTGAATGCCTGACCGGCGACATCTTGGCGTCGATGCGCTGCGACTGCGGTTCACAGCTGCACAGTGCGCTCGAGGCCATCGCCGAAGCCGGCGCGGGCGTGCTCGTCTACCTGCGGGGCCACGAGGGCCGCGGCATCGGCATCGGCCACAAGATTGCTGCGTACTCGCTGCAGGACGCCGGCCGCGACACAGTCGACGCCAACCTGGAGCTGGGCCTGCCGGTGGACAGCAGGGAGTACGGCATCGGTGCGCAGATTCTGGCCGAGCTCGGGGTGCAGCGGATGCGGCTGATGACCAACAACCCCAACAAGATCGGCGGGCTGTCGGGCTACGGGCTCGAAGTGGTCGAGCGAGTGCCGACGTCATCGAACGCGAATCCTTACAACCGGGCCTACCTGCGAACCAAGAAGATGCGCTTGGGCCACCTCATGGACGACGAGGCCGAGGGCGCAGTCGAAGTCGAGGCAGATCTCGAAGAGGCGCCTCCGCTCGCCGACTGATATCCGGCCTCGCCAGCGCTAGCGCGACACCGATCTCTCGGCACCCACCACGAAGACGCGAGTGTGACCCGCGCTGTCCTGGGCGGTGTTGAAGAGGATTCGCTGGCCATCCGGCGACCAATCGGGGTTGATCTCACGGCCTGGCATTTCCGTGACCTGCGTGATCTCGCCGGTGCTGACCTCGAGAATGGCAATGTTCGACTCGCCCGCCACTGTGCGGCCGTCGCGTGTCTCCCAGAGGCTGAATGCCAGACGCGTGCCGTCTGGTGACCACGACAGCTTGCTCTCGACCTCGCGCTTCAGCCTGCCTCCGCGGTTGTCATCGGGAGGCAACGATCGCACGTCGGTGCCATCAGGATTGACGACCGACAGTATCCCGTGCCGGTTGTACGCAATCAGCGAGCCGTCAGGCGACCAGGCCGGCTCAGCTCCCGAGCCGAACTTCCGGCCCAGCTCCACTGGATTGCGTCCGTCGGCATCCATCGCGACGAGGTACCACGCCGAGGGCTCCCAATTGTGTCGTCCGAATGCCAGCTTGCGATTGTCGGCCGACCAAGTCGGCCACCGATCCTCAACCGCACCACTCGTCAACTGGACTGCGTTTGATCCGTCGCTGTTGACCGTCCAGATGTGGCTCCGGTAGGGATCGGTGCCTTCGGCAGGATCTGTGCTCTTCCAGCCGGCGAAGGCGATCTTGGTGCCATCGGGTGACCATGCAGGTTCCTGAGGCGAAATGCCTACCCCGCTAGACAGCACTCGCCCATTGCTGCCGTCTCGGTCGGCTACCACCAGTGCGCCTCCGTTGTTGTAGACGATGTGCCGGCAATCGGGTGACCAATCTGCTTGGCTCGCCCATGGGCTCTCGAGCAGCTGCACCGGTGCATCGGTGGGGGTGCCGCCACACGGACCCAAGTCAGCATCCTCGGCTTCGGAGCCATCGCCTTCGTCGTCGCCTCGGGCGAGGTAGGCGTCGATGGCTGACGTGGACACAGCCGATTCGCCGCCGAACACGAGCAACTCAGCTGCGTCGTCGCCGGCTGAGCCGCGGACTGTGTCGAGATAGTCGGCGCTGGCCGACGGAATTTGGCTGGGACTGGTGAGCACCAGCGCTGCGCACCTGCGAGCCAGCAGCGGCGCCGCGCTGAACGAGTCAAACGGAACGCGCGCGCGTGCCAGCCCCACCCTGGCTTCGGCAAAGCACCCGTTGCTCGACTGCCCGGCCGCATACACGGCAAATCGTGTTGCCGTCTCGAAGCGCGATGGACCGGCGATGCGATCTGCCGAGATACCCAGTTCGCTGATTGCGTCTGCCACCTGCTGGGACAACGCGGAGGTCCCTCCCATGAGCACGACACGCTCGATGCGCTTGCTTGCGAGATAGTCGGCCACGGACTGGTGCAGCCCGGTGCTCGGGGTCAGCAGCACCGGGTGGCCTCCGTGCGCCGACAGCGGTCCGGCAACCAGCGCGTCAGCGAACACCTCGCCGCTGGCGACGATCGCAGTCCTGACACCACCCAGATTGCCAACTGCGCCGAGCCGTTCTGCGACTGCGACGCCGGTGCGGTACCGATCGCCGCCTTCAATGCGCTCGACCGCGATTTCGGCCGCGCGCAGTTGTCTGTCGACCGCGTCGGTGATCGTGCGCGCCGAACCGGTGCCGCTGCTGACCAGGAGCACCTTCGACGCTCCGACACGGTCCAGGAACTCCAGCGCGTCACTGCGCACGGCATCTGGAGGTGTCATCAGCACCGGCGCTTCGAGATGGCCCGCCACCGATGCCGCCACGACAGCCTCATGCCAGCTGCGGCCGGACACCATGACGACCCACTCCAATTCGCCGCCGGCATGGGTTGCGACTGCCTCAGCGATGAGCAGCGACGTGGCGTAGCGATCCGCTCCGCCGTAACGCACGCGTTCGACATCGGCAAGTTCGGACGCCCCCGACTGTGCCGCGGCGGCGGAGATCGGCAGCAGCGCAGCAGCGCTGAGCACAAGCATGGCAACAAGCACGCTCCTGCAGCGTCGAGGCTTGACTTGCGGGATCATGGGGTCTGTCTCCTCCAGCTCCAAAGATCGCAGACTGTGGGGATGCCAGCCATATGCAGTTAGGCGCACATGATCGGCCGTATGCGAAGATAACCGCATTGGTGCTGAGTCGTTGCTTAGATTGCTGACGATGCCAAGACGATGTGGTCTGGTGCTGTCGGCCGTGGCGCTGCTGGCGAGCGTGCTGGTTGTGCCGGCGGTTGCAGCCGGCGCCAGCGGAGATGATGTGCCTATCGTCCGCTATGGCGGCGCGGATCGATATGCCACCTCGTTGCAGATTGCCGAGGCGGTGGCGGCTGCGGCTGGCGGGTCCGTCGAGCAGGTCGTGCTGGTGTCCGGCGAGCGCTGGACCGATGCCGTCGTGGCTGCCCCGGTAGCTGGCGCACTGGGCGCGCCGGTGCTGATGACACCGCCCACGGAACTGCGAGGCGATGCCACGGCCTTCCTGCAGCGAACTGGGGTGACCCGTGCGCTGGTGGTGGGCCCGGAGACGGGCAGCGCGGTGCACGGTTCCGGACGAGGCGTGAGCGCGGCTGTGCTGCGTTCGCTCGTCGGCATTGGCGTGTCGGCAGAACGGATCTCAGGCTCGGACCGTGTCGGCACTGCGGTAGCCGCAGCGCGGCAGGTCACGGCCGGTGTGATGCCCGGATTGGGCCGCACAGCGATCCTTGCGAGCAGCGAAGTGTTTGCTGATGCGCTGGTGGCAGGCCCGATCGCTGCCCGCGGCCGTCATCCGGTGCTGCTGAGTCCGCCCGGTGAGCTGCACGCGGAGGTGGCTCGCTACCTGACCGGCTCAGGAATCGAGCACGTAGTCATCATGGGCGGCACGGCTGCACTCGGCCAAGCTGTCGAGAACGCGATCACCGCCATGGGCATGTCGGTGACACGCGTGGCCGGCACAGATCGCTACGACACGGCGGCCAAAGCGGCGGAACTGATGAACAACCGCTACAGCGACGTTGCCGGAAAGCCATGCTTCACGTCCGCCACAGTGGGCATTGCACGGGCCCGCGTGCCGTTCGATTCGTTCAGCGCGGCACCGCTGTTGGGCGAACTGTGCGCTCCGCTCCTGCTCGCCGACCCGGCGCGGATTCCCGCTGGCACGGCTGTGTATCTCGACGCAGCACGCAGTGCTCACGACTCGGTCGATCTGCACGTCTTCGGTGGCGACGCGGCAGTCTCCCAGGCAGCTCTCGACGAGTACCTCGCCAGCAGGCAAGCCGAACCCGAACAGGAGCCGGAGGACGCCGAAGACACCGACGACGCTGCGCCGGCTACGTACCCGGCGTTCGATGGGCCCCGCAGCGACCAGACGTTCCTGACGGTCGCGCGCGGGCGAACCTGCATGGTGCGTTTGGACGCGACCGTGTCGTGCTGGGGCGCCGAGGGCTTGCTCGAGCGGCTGACCACCGCATCGCTCACCGATGTTGTTGCACTGAGCTCATCGGACAACACCAGCTATCTGGCATTGCATGCCTGCGCGCTGCACGGCGACGGGACGGTCTCGTGCTGGGGTGAAGGATCCAAAGGACAGCTTGGGCAGGGAGGCACCGGCAACCGCTACGTGCCGGTGAAGATCCCGAGAATCGACGACGCTGCCGACATCGCTTCGAGCATCGAGACCACGTGCGCGTTGCACGGCGACGGCGGCGTGTCGTGCTGGGGCGCGAACAGTCGCGGCGAGGTCGGCCATCGCGACACGCGCCACAACCAGTACGTGCCAAAACGTGTGCCAGGTCTCCATGACGCCGTCGCCATCGCGGCCGGCCGTACCTCCTTCTGCGTCGTGCATCGCGACGGCGGCGTGTCGTGCTGGGGGGGCTCGTTTTTCGATTCCCCGCAGCGCGTCAAGGGGCTGAGCCGAGTGTCGTCGCTGTCCGTAGCAGATCGACGCGCCTGCGCCGTCAGCAGCGGTGGCGAGGTGTTCTGCTGGTACCTGCGAGGCGGACACCCGGGACCAAGCGTCGCGGGTGTGCACGATGCCCTCTCGGTGTCGGTGAGCGACAAGAACGCATGCGTGGTGCATCGCGATAGCGGGGTGTCGTGCTGGGGAGACAACGAATCCGGCCAGCTCGGCGACGGCACCCGGACGTCGCGCACCTCGCCGAAGCGCATCATCGGCATCTCCGATGCCCTCGAGGTGGGCATCAGCCTCGGCTCGACACCGATTCCCGCTCACGCGTGCGCTCTGCGCCGCAACGGCCGTGTGTCGTGCTGGGGCGACAACAGCGTCTCCCAAGTGGGCGACGGCACCACGGTGCGGCGCACGAGCCCGAGGCTCGCCATGCAGTTCGTCCCGATACCGGCTGAGGAGGCTCCCCTCACCGATCTGGAAATCCTGCACTCGTGGATAGACGAGGAGTCGCGGCGCAGGCAGGCCGACTACCCCTGGCTGAAGATCGCATGGGACCACATTCGTGACCAGGCGAACGTTGCCGCGTCGGGCGGCGGCGGCGTCGTGTGGCGCTCGTGCCACCACTGGCACGAGCGCGGCTGCGAGATCCGCGGCATGACCATGTCCCAGCTCACCTTCGGCGGCGTTGTCCACGAGCTCCTGCACGTGTACGACATCCAGGCCGGCCTCGCGCCCGCGAAGGCGTGGGGTGCCGTGCAGCTCTACTTCGCCGTCAAGTATCCGGACTGCTACAACCGCAACGACCTCCCAGGGGGCGAGATCCTGGCGGACACGGTGAAGCACCTCATGGTGCCGCACGGTTGGCTGACGTACTACGAGTCCGACGGCTGCCCGACGCTGGGGGACCGGCCGTCGCTCGAAGACGAGCAGGTGGTGCTCGCAGGCTTGGCAGGCAAGGTTCCCGAGTGGTACACCCGCAACATCACGAGCAGCGACGAGTTCTGGGCTGCCTGGCGGAATGCGCCCTCGCTGCCGATTCTGTGGAACCTGGCGCCCGAGTTCGGAGGACTCTGCTCCGACGACTGGGTCACCTTCCCGCTCGAGCCTGAACGTTTCCCCCCGGCCAGCGCCAACCCGTTCCGCGACGCCGGCTGCTGATGCCTCTGCCGCCGCAGGACGGCCTCAGGGGACAATCTTGGAGATCGGCATCTCGATGATGTCGGCCGCGCCCTGTTCGAGGAGTTCGGGAATGAGCACGTTGATCTGGTGCTTCGGCACGACCGTCTCTACTGCATAGGCCTCGCCGCCCCACAGCTCGTTCACCGTCGGGGCCTTCATGGAGGGAAGCAGCTTCACTACGGCGTCGAGGTGCTCGCGCCCCACGTTCAGCTTCACCAGCACCCGACCACGCGCGTCCAGCACCCCGTCGAGGAGTGTCTTGATCTGCGTCATGGCCCGGCGCTTGTCCGGGTCGTCGTAGGCAGCCTGATTGGTGAAGATCTCGGTGTAGCTCGTGAGGATCTCGTCGATGATCCGCAGGCGGGCAGCCCGGAGCCCCCGCCCAGTCTCGGTTGCGTCCACAACGGCGTCGACGATCTCGGGCGCCTTGGCTTCAGTGGCGCCGTAGCTCAATCGAATGTCAGCGTCGATGCCGCGTTCCGCGAAGTGACGACGGGTGAGCTCGGGATACTCGCTGGATACGCGAACACCGTCGGGCAAGTCGGTGAGCGTCTGAAAGCTGCTGTCCTCAGGAACGGCGACGACAATTCTCACCGGCCGTGACGTGGCCTTGGAATATCGCAACTCACCCAGTGAGACCACGTTGCTGCTGGTCTCTTCGATCCAGTCACGTCCGCCGATGCCCAAGTCGAACAGACCGTCCTCTATGTACGTGGGTATCTCCTGGGGCCGCAAGATCCGCACGTCGTCGATGCGCGGGTCGTCAACGGTGGCGCGATAGTCCACCGCAGAACTCCGGCGTACCGGCAGATCCGCGTCGGAAAACAGCTGCAGGGTCGCCTCTTCGAGCGAGCCCTTGGGGAGCACGAGCTTGAGCACGGGCGGTAACGGTACCCGCGGCACCTCGCGGCACCGTGCCGAATTACGTGATGAGTGCGCCCTGGGGCTCGGGCGCCGCGTCTATTCGGCTGCAGTCTGGCGCTTGTGGATCTCGACGTAGGCGAGGCGAATCTGCTGCAGCGCCCCCTGCAGCGTGTCGCCGGCCGGCAGCTGGTCGGCGAGGTTGTCCACCAGCAGGCCAAGTGCGTCGATCGGGAGCCGTGCCTCGGCAAGATCGGGCGGGTCACGCCGCAGATGCAATGCCGCGAGCTCGAACAGCCCCATCATGTGGTTCTGCACGATCTCGGCCGCGGGCACCGAGACGAGCTGTTCCTGCGCCTCGCGCAGCTGCTCCTGCATTGCGGCCAGCTCTTCGGGATCGAATGGCTCGCCCGTGCGCGGATCGATCGGCAGCCCGGTCTCGGGATCGATGTCAAGTTCGCCGGCGAAGGCGCCGCCCTCTTCGGCTGTATCGAATGCGCCTCCTTGGTCGGCCGAGGGAGGCGGAGCGCTCGGCGTCTCGCCGGTGCTCTCGCGAGGTACCCGATGCTCACCCTCGGGTGTCCACAACGTGCTCATCGCTGACCTCCCCGCCCCGACTGGCTGTGCTGGCTCATGCCGACGCTGCTGCTGAGGCTGTGCTGGCTTTCCCCAGCGCTGTTACCCTACGGCCCCTACAACAGGAACAAGCGGGGTCTGACCCCCACTGGGCCGCCGCAGGGCGCGTTCCGGTACCGGGCTCGCACAGGACGCCGCGTGGACGAGGAGCGTCCTTTGGACAAGCGAGTACGGCCATAGCACGCGCAAGTGACGGTGACGCCCGGATCAACGAGGACATCAGGGTCCGCGAGGTCCGCTTGGTCGCACCCGACGGCGAGCAGATCGGCATCAAGTCGGTTCCCGAAGCGCTGCAAATCGCCCGCAATATGGACTTGGACCTCGTCGAGGTGGCGCCCAACGCCGCCCCGCCGGTCTGCCGGATCATGGACTACGGCAAGTACAAGTACGAGGCGGCACAGCGGGCGAAGGAATCACGGCGCAAGGCGACCCATGCCGGGCTGAAGGAGATGAAGTACCGGCCCAAGATCGGGACCGGCGACTTCGGCACCAAGACGGCCAAGGTCTGCAAGTTCCTCGAGGACGGCCACAAGGTCAAGGTCACCGTCATGTTCAGGGGGCGTGAGGTCTTCCATCCCGAACTCGGCGGCCAGATCCTCGAGCGGGTTGCCGAGGCGGTCGCCGATGTCGGCAAGGTCGACCAGTTTCCCCGCCTCGACGGACGCAACATGACGATGTTGCTGAGCCCAGACCGCGTGTCACGTCAGCGTCGCAAGGCCGCAGATCCGCCCAACGACTGAGTCGCGGCGACACGGGTGGTGCGTGCGGCCGAGAGGCTGAGCGTTGTGCGCGCCGCTCACGACCACGCAACCAGCCCGCGTGTTCCACACAGTTCGATCCACCACAAGCAAGGCAGCAACACCATGCCCAAGATGAAGTCTCACAGCGGCGCCAAGAAGCGCTTCAAGACCACCGGCTCCGGCAAGCTCGTGCGCCGCAAGCGCAACCGGAATCACCTGCTGGAGAAGAAGTCGTCAGCGCGCAAGCGCTGGCTGGCACTCGAAGGCGAAGTGTCGGCGGCCGACGCCAAGCGCGTCAACCGGATGCTCGGCCGCTGAGCCGCACTCTGGAAGACACGACCCGCGGACGAAACGGTTCCCAGGCACACGATCCGCGGACAAGCCCCGCAGGCAATCCAAGGCAAGCAAGGACAGATCAACGTGGCACGAGTCAAGCGATCCGTAGCCAGCCGCACCCGTCGCAAGGCGACGCTCGGCAAGGCGAAGGGCTACTACGGCAACAAGAGCAGGTCGTTCCGGGCCGCCAACGAGCAGGTCATGCACAGCGGGCAGTACGCGTTCCGCGACCGCAGGGCCCGAAAAGGCGAGTTCCGGCGCCTCTGGATCCAGCGCATCAATGCTGCTGCGCGCCAGAACGGCACCACCTACAGCCGCCTCATGCACGGGCTGGACCTGGCAGGCATCGCGGTCGACCGCAAGCACCTGGCAGACCTCGCCGTGAGCGACCCCGCAGCATTCGCTGCGATCGCCGAGCGCGCTGAGGCCGCCGTCGCGGACGGCGCCGTCGACACAGCAGCCTGAGCACACACTCCGACCCGCAACCGCCGTCACAAGCCGCGCTGTCGCGGCTGTCACGCTTGGTGCGCGACCGCCGCCAGCGAGATGCCTCCGGCCTGGCCGTCGTCGAGGGACCCAGGGCGGTTGACGGAGCGCTGGCCAGCGGGGCAACGCTCGAAGCTGTGTTCGCCCGCCCAGAACTCGTCGGCCGTTACGCGCCGCAGGGTGCTCGTGACGATCATCCCGACGCCCGGCGCTTGGGCGCCGGCTACCGGGTGCGGATCGGAGCGATCCATCCGGTGCCCGCAGACGTGCTCGACCCGCTCGCCGATGCCATGAATCCCCAAGGCGTGCTTGCCATAGCACGGTTCGCCGACGCAGCGCTCGATGAGGCGGCGATGGCAAAACGGGTGGTGGTGCTCGAAGCAGTTCGCGACCCGGGCAATGCCGGTGCCGTCGTACGAAGCGCCGTCGCTGCCGGGTTCGGCGCGGTCATCGCCACGCACGGTTCGACGGACCTATGGAGCCCGAAAGCGCTGCGCGGCGCAGCGGGGCTCACATTCGGGCCGCTGGTGTGCCGCGGACACTCGACGGCTGAGGTGCTCAGCGCGCTGTCCGGCGCCGGCCACGTGCGCATGCGAGCGACGCCCGATGGCGACATCGGTGTGGACCGGCTGCCGATCGCTGAACGCATGACGCTCGTGGTGGGCAACGAAGCGCATGGGCCGTCAGCCGAGGCGATCGGGGGCACCGACGTGGCGGTCTCGATACCCATGCAGCACCCCGTGGATTCGCTCAACGTCGCCGTGGCCGCTGCTGTGCTGATGTACGCAATGAGGCCGCGCGCCTGAACATGCCGACCATTCGCCGGTACCGGCTCGTACCCTGCCTGCCGTGAACAGCCCGGCCAGCGACACCCCCGCGGAGGCATCGCCCGAAGCGCTGCTCGCCAGCATCGACGCTGCGCGCAGCCAGGGGTTGGCTGCGGTCAGCGCCGCGTCGACCAGCGAGGAGCTGGCACTGGCGGAGTCGGGATTGTTCGGGCGCAAGTCCGTACTCGGGCAGATCAAGCAGGACCTGGGCTCGCTCCCGCCAGAACAGCGAGCCGCTGTCGGGCGAGTACTCAACGATGCCCAGCAGGCGTTGCGCTCTGCACATGCAGAGGCCGCTCGGGAAATGGCCGCTTCGGCGCGCCGCGAACAGCTGCAGCGAGAGTGGCTCGACCTCACCGAGACTCCGCCGGGACCCGAGCGCGGCCATCTGCACCTGGTCACCCAGACCACCGAACGCCTCGAGGACGTGTTCGTCGGCATGGGATTCACGGTCTCCGAAGGGCCTCAGGCTGAGACCGACTGGTACAACTTCGAGGCGCTCAACCTGCCGTCCGCGCATCCCGCCCGTTCCATGTGGGACACGCTCTACCTGGACCTCGGCGAGCGCACCGAGCTCGGCGACGGCGAGGGCGGTGAAGCATCCAACGTGGTGCTGCGCACCCACACCTCGCCGGTGCAGATCCGGGTGATGGAAGTGCAGCCGCCGCCGATCTACACGATCTGCCCGGGGCGTGTGTTCCGGCGCGACACCGCTGATGCCAGCCACATGCCGGTCTTCCACCAGATCGAGGGCCTCGTGGTCGACCGGGGCATCTCGTTCGCTGACCTCGCAGGCACGCTCGAGGAGTTCACCTCGGCCTACTTCGGCAAGTCGATCTCGTCGCGGCTGCGCCCCTCGTACTTCCCGTTCACCGAGCCGTCCGCCGAGTTCGACATCAACTGCGTGATCTGCGAAGGCTCCGGCTGCCAGACCTGCCAGCGGACCGGCTGGATCGAGCTGGGCGGCTGCGGCATGGTGCACCCCAACGTGCTTGCCAACTGCGGCATCGATTTCGAGGAATGGACGGGCTTTGCCTTCGGCTTCGGCATCGACCGCTTGGCGTTGATGCGTCACGGCATCGACGACCTGCGCGACATGTACACCAACGACATCCGCTTCCTCAGCCAGTTCTGATGCCCGCAGGATTGCTTCGGCGAGGGGGGCTGGCCCGATGAAGGTGCTGCTGAGCTGGCTGCGCGAGTTCGCGCCCATCGAAGGCGATCCTGGTGAGCTGGCCGATCACCTGAGCGACCTCGGCATGGCCGTCGAGGAGACGCGCATCCTGCCGTCGCTGGACGGAGTTGTGATTGCCCGTGTGGCCGGCTTGCGGCCTCACCCCGAGGCCGACCGCATCCAGCTCGTGGACGTCGAGTTGCCCGGTTTCACGGGTGAGGGAACCGACGGTGCGCTGCAGGTGTGCTGCGGCGCGTTCAACATGTCGGTCGGCGACCTGGTGCCGCTCGCCACTATCGGCGCGACGATGCCGGGCGGCATGCAAATCAGTGAGCGGCGCATGCGCGGCCAGCTCTCTCAGGGCATGTGCTGCTCCGCCGCGGAACTCGAGCTCGGCGCCGATGCCGAGGGCATCATGATCTTGCCCAACGAATTTGAGCTCGGCGCTCCGCTCATGTCGCAGCTGGGCCTGGCCGGCGACGTGCTGTACGACCTGGAGGTCAACCCGAACCGTCCCGACGCCATGTCGGTGGCCGGAGTGGCTCGTGACCTGGCGGCCCGGCTCGGCGTGCCCTTCCGGATCCCTGCGCCGGTCGTCAGCGAGTCCGGCGAGGACATCTCGACGGTGGCATCGGTGGAGATCATCGACGCAGATCTTTGCGGCCGGTTCGGTGTGCGCGTCATCCGGGACGTGTCCATTGGCCGGTCGCCGCTGTGGATGCAGGCCCGGCTGACGCTGTGCGGGATGCGCCCGATCAATTCCGTGGTGGATGTCTCGAACTATGTGATGCTCGAGCTCGGCACGCCGAACCACACCTACGATCTGGCACTCGTGCCCGGCGGCCACCTGGGCACGAGGCGTTCGGCGGGTGGAGAGCGGCTCGTCACGCTCGACGGCAGCGAACGCGAGATGCTCCGGGGCGACGGCCTGATCGTCGACCGTGACGATCGGCCGATTGGCATCTCGGGCGTGATGGGCGGCGAGAACACGGAGATCAGCGACAGCACCGCAGCGGTGCTGCTCGAGCTCGCGTGGTGGGATCGTCTGTCGATCTCCCGCACGTCTCAGCGGCTGGGCCTGCGCTCAGAGGCTTCGATGCGCTTTGAGCGAGGCACCGACCATGAGCTCGTGCCGGTCGCATTGGACCGGTTCTGCGAGCTGCTGGACCGGGTGACCCCGGGCGGCGTGTCGGTGTGCAGCGGCCGGCTGGACGGCCGGGGCGCCTTGCCCCCAGCCACCCGCGTCCGCGTGCGCCCTGCCCGCATGAGCCACTTGCTGGGGAGGCCATTCGGCGCCGATGAGCTGCGCGGCCTGCTCGATCCCATCGGTTTGCAGTGCGTCGTGCCTGATGACGACGCGCAACGCGACGGCGCCGCGGCGGACAGGGCGCTCGAAGTGACCATTCCCAGTTTCCGACCCGACGTGGTCACCGAGACCGACGTGGCCGAGGAGGTTGCCCGCCACTACGGGTACCAGCGGCTGGGCCGCACCGTTCCGCGTTCACCCGAGCCGGGTCGACTGACGCCGGCCCAAGGCTTGCGTCGTGACCTGCGGCGTGTGCTGGTGGGGGCGGGCCTGTCCGAAGCAATGCCCAACCCGTTCCTGGCCCCGGATGCCGTGCGCCGGGCGGGGATCGACGGCGCAGAACCAGTGCGGCTGCTGAACCCGCTCGCGACCGAAGAGTCGGTGCTTCGGCCGTCGCTGCTTCCTGGCCTGCTCACCGCAGCCGCGTACAACACCTCCCACCGCAACGACACCGTGTCGCTGTTCGAGATCGGCGTGGTGTTCGGCCCGCCGCCCACGGACGGCGCCGACGATGTCGCCGCGCGGGTGCTGCCCACCGAGACAGAGCACGTCGGCGTCATCTGGGCCGGTGGCAGAGCGGCCGACGCGGTGCATCTGACCGAGCTCATCTCATCGGCATTCGGCCTCGAACTCGATCTCGAGAACGCGAACGACCTCGACGGCATGCACCCGGTGCGGGCAGCCCAGGTGCTGCTTGACGGGCAGGCGGTCGGCTTTGTGGGCGAGATCGACCCTGTGGTCTGCGAGCGCCACGGTCTCGCACAACGCTGCGCCTGGCTCCAGGTGAACGTGGAACCCCTGCTCGCGGCAGCATCGGCGGCCGCCGACCGGCCCTACGAGCTGGTCTCGACCTACCCATCCAGCGACATCGACTTGGCATTCGCGGTGCCTGATGACGTTCAAGCGTCACAGGTGCGCAGCACGCTGCTCGCTGCAGGCGGCGACGAATTGCGCTCGGTCAGCCTCTTCGACATCTACCGAGGCGATCAGATGGATCCGGGCACCCGCTCGCTGGCCTACCGCCTGCGCCTCCAAGCCGACGACCGCACGCTCACCGACGAGCAGGCAGCCGACATCCGCCAGCGCTGCATCGACGCCGTGGAGCACTTCCACGACGCGAGCCTCCGCTGACCTCGGAGCAACGTCAGATCAGTAGCCCAGGTCCAGATACACCGGCCCGACCAGCGGTTCGCCAGCAATCCTGCGGGCCACATTCACGGCCACCCGGTCTGCCAGCAGCGCAAGACCCATCTCGGGCGTGTTGCCGATGTGCGGGGTGATGAGGCAGTTGGGCAGGCTCCACAGCGGGTGGCTCCGAGGGAGCGGTTCGGGGTCGGTCACGTCCAGAGCGGCGCCGCCGATCTGGCCGTCCTGCAGTGCTTCGACGAGGTCGTCGGTCACGATGTGCCCGCCGCGTGCCACGTTCACGATCCACGCGTGATCGGGCAGCGCCGCCAGCTCGGCCGAAGCGATGATGCCCGCGGTGGCGGGTGTCAGCGCCAGCGCGAGGAACAGCACATCGGTGCTCGGCAGTACCTGTGTCAGCTCGTCTGGCCCGACGACGTGGGCGGCTCCTCTCATGGATGTCGGCCGGTTGCGCACCACCGTCACCTCGCAGCCGAATGGCCCGAGCAGGCGCAGGAGCGAGTCGGTGATGCCCCCGCCGCCCAGCACCGTCACCGACGCGCCGAGCAAGTTGCGGCCCTCGGGGGCTGCCCAGTCTGCGGCCCGGGCATAGGTGGCCATGCCTCGCATGCCGGCCAGCGCCAGCATCAATGCGTGCTCGGCCACGGGTTCTGCGTACACGCCCTTGCCGCAGTACCACTCGATGGCGGGCCGGGCGGTCACGATGTCGATGACCGGCTCGATGCCCGCGTACGGCAATTGCACCCATCCGATGCCGGGATTGGCATCCACCAGTTCCCCGATCAGGTGTGCCTGGGCGGGTTCGGCCCACACGAGTGCCGATGCTCGGTCCGGCGTGCTCACCGTGCCGCCGCCTTGCACCACCGCCTCGGCCAGCACGGGGCGCCGCCAGCAGTCGGGCTCGACGGCAACCAGCAGGCTCATGGCGTTGTCGCCCGTTCGCTCTGCGCGTGACACACCGTCTGCAGTCCTCAGCGGATGTCAGCCGCTAGGCCGCCGTCGGCGCAGATGATCTCGCCGGTCACGAAGCTGGCCTCGTCGCTGCACAAATACAGGCAAGCGTTGGCGATGTCAGCGGGCTCGCCGAGCCGACCCAGAGGCGTCTCGCGTTCGCGCCCGCGCACCCATTCGTCGCTATGGGTCATGAACGCCGTCATGGGCGTGCGGATGTACCCCGGGGCGACAGCATTGACCCGGACGCCGTACCGGTTGAGTTCCAGCGCCGCGCAGCGGGTGAGCATCCACACGCCTGCCTTGGACACGCAATAGTCCGCTCCGCCGGGCAGCGCCATCAAGCCGGCCACCGAGGCGATGTTCACAATGGCACCGCCGCCGCCATCCCGCATTCGGCGCGCAACGGACTGGTTGGTGAGCATGACCCCGGTCAGGTTCACATCGAGCACCCGCTGCCACGACTCGAGCGACTTGTGGAGCAGCCACTGGTCGCCCCCCTGCCAGGAGTCCTGGCCGACTTGATCGGGAATCTCACGGCTGACGTAATCCGCATGGGAGATGCCTGCGGCGGCAACACAGGCGTCGAGGCGGCCGAACGCGGCGACAGCGGCATCGGCCATGGCCTCGTTCTGTTCAGGATCGGCCGTGTTCACCTGCGTCCAGGTCGCCTGCCGGCCGTGATCGGTGATCTCCGCGGCGACTGCCTCGGCCCGATCCGGGTTCAGGTCGGCCACCACCACCGACGCCCCCTCTTCGGAGAAGCGCAGTGCGCAGGCCCGGCCGATGCCCGATGCGCCGCCGGTGATCACTGCGACCTTGCCGTCCATTCGACTCATGGTGCTGCCCTCGTATGTTCTTCCTGAGGTTCCGCCCGCGGCATGCGTGTCGGCGGTCTAGCGGCCGGCAGCCATGACGCCGCCGTCGGGGAAGATGATCTCGCCGGTCACGAAGCTGGCATCGTCGCTGCACAGGTACAAGCAGGCATTGGCGATGTCTCCGGGCTCGCCGAGGCGCCCGAGCGGCGTTTCGCGCTCGCGTTCGCGCACCCACCGCTCGTTGCCCAGCACAGCACCGCTCATGGAGGTCTGGATGTAGCCGGGCCCGACGGCGTTGACGCGGATGCCGTAGCGGCTGAGCTCCAGGGCGGCGCAGCGCGTCAGCATCCACACGCCCGCCTTGGACACGCAATAGTCCGAACTGCCCTTGAGCACGTTGGTGCCGGCAATGGACGAGATGTTGACGATGGCGCCGCCGCCGTTGTCGCGCATCTTGCGGGCGACGGCCTGGTTCGTGAGCATCACCCCGGTGAGATTGACGTCGATGACCCGCTGCCACGATTCCAGCGACTTGTCGATGAAGAACATGTCACCGCGGTCGAAGCGGTCCTGCCCTGCCTGCTCTTCGATCTCGCGGCTCACGTAGCCGGAGTGCGAGATCCCTGCTGCCGCGACGCAGGCGTCGATGCGTCCGAAGGCATCGACAGCGGCATCGGCCATGGCGTCGTTCTGCTCCTGATCGGAGGTGTCCACCTGCACGGCGACGGCATCGCGACCCAGCGCGTTGATCTCGTCGGCGACGTTCGCCGCGCGCTCGGGGTTCAGGTCGGCGACCACGATCGAGGCGCCCTCGGCCGCGAACCGCAGCCCGCACGCCCGTCCGATCCCCGATGCGCCTCCGGTGATCACCGCCACCTTGCCCGCCATGCGGCCTGCTGTGTCCGAAGCCATCGTCTCTCCTCTTGCAGCGGATCAGTCCGTGCCGCCGACAGTGCAAGATCATGCCCCACGGCAGCAACACGTTGCCGCCCGCAGGCACGTCAGCCGGAATTGCCTACCCGATCCTTGAGGTCCGTGCGGCGCCCCCGGATGAGCCTCCAAGTGACCCGCTCGTGTTTGGGCGAGATGCCCATGGCTTGGCGGATGATGCGTTCGTCGACGTCATCGGGGGCAGGGGAGAAGCCGATCTCGGTGGCCATCCGTACGCCGTTGCGGGCGAAGAACGACGAGGCGATGCGCTCGAATTGGGCCAGCACCTCCATCTCGGGTTCCAGCTCGCCGGTCACGGAGCACAGGTAGGCGAAGTTCTTGATGAACAGCATCAATTCCTTGGGAATGCGAGCACCGTTCGCCAGCAGCCCCGAGATGAGAGCCCGGAACTCGGCGGTGAACTCGTCCTCGGTGAGCTCGAGCGGGTCGAAGCCGGGCCGGTCGAGGCGCAGATCGGCGATGACTTGCTCGGGGTTGCTGCCAGGCCCGAACGCGCCAAGATCGATCATGCCGGCGATCTGCGACTGCAGGTCGCCCGTGAGCAGACCCACCACGTAGCGCAAGAATGCAACCCGCTTGGGCCCTTCGAGCCGGCCCGTGATGCCGAAGTCGACGAGTCCGATCACCGGCGGCTGACCCGGCGGCGTCCCCTCGGTGTCGATGAACACGTTCCCCGCGTGGAAGTCGCCGTGGAAGACGCCGCTCATGCACGCACCGTGAAGCAAAGCGTCGTTCATCTGGCGGAAGATGGCAGCGGCTTCGCCGTCGGCAAGATCCTCCGAACGCAGCTCGCTCAGCGGCCGGCCTGCTACCGGGCTCATCACGATCACTCGCTCGGTCACGCCGTCGAGCACCGGTTCGGGCACCTGCCAGCGGCCAGCGGTCGTGGCCCGAAGCGCACGGTCGACTTCGAAGAGGTTCGCCACCTCGACGCGGAAGTCGAGCTCTTCGGTGATGGTCTCTGCGAACAGCTCCACGAGTGCCGGCGGGTTGGCCAGCGCCGTGATCGGGATGCGGCCCACGAGCTTGGGCGCGAGCCATGCCAGCACTGCCAGGTCGCGCTCGACCCGCCGGCGGATGCCGGGACGCTGCACCTTCACCATGACCCTCGTGCCGTCCGGCAGGCGCGCTGCGTGGACCTGCGCGATGGATGCCGCGGCCGTCGCCTCGGTGTCGAATTCAGCGAACCGCGAGTCGAGATCTCCCAACTCGGCCTCGACGACGCTGCGGATCGCAGTCCATGGCTCGGCAGGCACCTGGTCGCGGCACTGCCGACACTCGGCCACGAGCGCATCGGGGAAGACCCCCTCGCCGGCCGCGATCAGCTGTGCCAGCTTGATGTACGCGGGGCCGAGCTTGGTGGCCGCCAGCCGCAGCCGCCGGTAAATCTGCTCCCGCCGCTCGTCGGGATCGAGTCGCCGGTCCAGCAGCCGTCCGGCGTATGTGGCCCAGCCGATGCGAGCCGCTGTGACGACGAGCCGAAGCACAGGCGGGAAACGCGGGCGCGTGATCAGTTCGGGGACGCTGTCGTGAATTGCGCGGCGAATAGGTGCGATCGAGGCGAGGTAGCGATCGCGCTCGGCTGAAGTCCCGAGATCTGCCTGGACGTCGGCGGGCGGCAGCGTCCCGGCCGGCACGCGTTCGGCCAGCGGCGGCGCATTCAATCGCAGGTGCATGCGCGACGGTCCCCAGATGCCCAATGAGAGCGGCTTCCACTGCACGGGCTCGCTCAACTCGAAGCTCTCGACACTCGAGACGAAGACGCGCAGCGCTTCCTGCAGCTCTGCGCGGGCCAGGAATGCCCCCAAGCAGTGGTGGGCACCGCTGCCGAATGCGAGATGCGGATGCTCACGCGGGACTGCCGGATCGAACCCATAGGAGTCGAAGCTGTGCTCGCTCTGGTGATCCTGTGGAGCGGCTGGGCTCTCGGCGCGAGTCGGTGTCGCAGCGTCGGTTGCCGCGTGCGCCGGGCAGCCGCCGCTGAGGCTGGCGGCATGCAGGCCGATCATGACCACGGTGCCCGCCGGGAACAGCAGGTCATTCACGACGACATCGGTGGTGGCGATGCGCATCGCGGTGCGCACGGCCCCGATGTAGCGCAGCGACTCTTCCACGTAGGCCGGGATCCGATCCGGATCGGCGCGCAGCGCCGCGTAGTGCTCCGGCCGGTCGGCCAGCACGGCCAAGGTGGCGCCGAGCTGATTGCGTGTGGTGTCGGTGCCGGCGATCAGCAATGCCTCGACCATGCCGATGAGCTCGTCTTCGTTCAGCCGGTCGCCCTCATCAGTCACGCCGATCAGCTCAGTGAGCAGATCGTCGGCCCCTTCCCGCCGCCGGCGCTCGATCAGGTCGATCACGTATGCGCCGAGCTCGGCCTGGGCTGTCGCAATGTCGCCGAGCCGGCGGACGACGGCCTCGGCGTCGCCGTCGAAGAGTCCGAAGATGGTCTCGGCCCACCGGCCGAACTGGCCCCAGTCGTCATCGGTCACGCCGAGCAAGCGGCAGATGACCGGCACCGGATAGGGGTCGCACAGCTCCGCGACAATCTCGCCCCCGCCGCCGGCCACCAGCGGTTCGAGCAGTCTCGTGGCGTGGGCGGCCATGAAGGGCCGGAGCCGGTCTGCGGCGGCGGGTGTGAATGCACGACCGAAGAGCCGTCTCAGGCGACGGTGATCGTCTCCTTCGAGTGACAGCACGTTCGGCCGGGCCCGCATGGCCTCGCCGCCGGTGCTGAGGGGTGCATCCCGGCGGGCTCGCGCCATGAATGCGTTGAAGTTCACCGGCGCACGCCCGTTGCTGCCGATCCCAGTGCGATTCTGACCAGTGCCGTCGAGCATGGCGACCCCAGCGAGCATCGAGATCCACACGGGATCGCGCAGGATCGTTCGGGCCTCGTCGTAGCCATGGACGAACAACCCGAACGGGGTGCGCACGACCCAGTCGCCGGTGCGACTGAGTTCCCGGCTCATCGCCACCAGATCGGCAAACTCGCCGATCGCGAAGTCGGCGAACGGAACGGCTCCTTCATCGTCGACCGAGCGGGCCGGTACCCGCCGCGATCCAGGCGCTGTAGCAGTGCTGCTCACAACCCCTATCTCATCACGCACGCCGGCTCGTTCCACCGCGCACCCCGTCGCCACGGGCCGGCAGTCACGACAGACTGACGCCGTGCAGCAGTTCCGCCGGTTGACGGCGATATGCGCCGTCGCGGTGGTTCTGGTGGGATGCTCGGTGCAGGAATCCACGCGCAGCGGCGGCCTGATCCCTCCAACCGGTCCTGCCGTGACAGCGACGTCGCCTGCACCGACGGTCGTGACTGTGATGGGCGAGTCGACCGACGTGTTCACCGCGTCAGCCCTCGAGCCCGCCGCGACGTCGCCTGCACTGACTGAGCCTGCACTGGCTGAACTCGATCCGGCTGCACTCGCTCGAGCGGTGCTCGCCGCCGCCGATCCGCCAGGAGGCTTCGGCGAGGGTGTGCTGGGAGTCACCGGGCCGGATGGCATCCGGGTATGGCCGGTCATCGTCGCGGACACCCCGCAATCCCGCCAGCGCGGGCTCATGGGTGTTGCCGACTTCGCAGAGCTCGGGGGCTATGCCGCCATGGTGTTCGTCTTCGAAGACGACACCTCGGGTGCGTTCTGGATGCGCGACACACCCCTGCCGCTGCGCATCACGTTCGTCTCCGCGAGCGGTTCGGTGGTCTCAGCGACCGACATGGTGCCGTGCCTGGCACCGACGCCATCCGACGAATGTGCGCGCTATCACCCTGATGGCGCGTATCGCATCGCGATCGAGCACCCGCTCGGTCTGGCCTTTGACATCGGTCTCGCCATGGCCGAGTTCGTCGAAGTGACCGTCGAGTAGTGCTGCGGCAGATGAACGTGAAATGCGTGCGATGGAAACCGGATTGCGCCGTCGGCCAACTACGCTGCGATGCCGCGGCCGCTTCGTGCGCCATCGCGCAGCCGATATGACAGGAGTTGGATCGGGACCATGCTGAGATTCGCCGAGGAAATTCTGCTCCTGCTGCTGCGAGACGACGACGGCAAGCTGATCCACGTGCCCGAGCGCACGCTCGACCGGGTGATTGCGGGCTCGGTGCTCATGGATCTGGCTATGGAGAACCGGATCGACACCGATCTCGAGAAGCTCATGCTGATCGACTCGACACCGATCGGCGACGGCCTGCTGGATCCCACGCTGGCTCACATCGCCGCTCAGCAGGCCGAGAGCGATTCGCGTTATTGGGTGGAGTTTGTGGCCTCGCGAGCAGAGGGCATCCGCGAGGAGGCATTCGCCCGTCTCGTCGACCGGGGCATTCTCGAACGCAAGGACGATCGCCACCTGTGGGTGTTCCGATCTCGCCGCTACCCGATGGTCGACGGCAAGGCTGAGCGCGAGGTCAAGTTGCGCATCATGGGCGTGCTGTTCAGTGACGAGATCCCGAGCCCGCGTGACGTCGTGATCATCGCGTTGGTGGATGCGTGCGGCATCTTCGGCGAGCTGCTGTCCAAGTCGGAGTTGGAGCAGGCTGCGCCGCGCATCGAGCAGGTGCGCAAGCTGGACCTGATCGGGCAAGCCATGACGCAGGCAATTCGCGACATCGAGATGTGGTTGGCCAGCTCCACGGTCAGCCGCTTCATGCTGTGAGAGGCTGAGCCGCTCAGTCTTCGAGGGTTTCGCTCCCGCGGTACATGGCCTGTCGCCGGACACCGCTGACGTAGGTCTGCACAGCATCGTCGTCCGGCGTGCGCTGCGGGTCCCAACGTCCCCAGTGGATGAGCTGGTCAAGCGGATGGCGATAGCGGGACTCGGCACGGCGGTGCGGCCAGCCGATCGGGATGGTGGCGATCGGCACCAGCGGCTGAGGCACGCCCAGCAGTTCACGCAGTTCCCGAGCCGTAGTTTCCTCGCCGCCGCCGCTCAGCCACGCGGTTGTCAAGCCGTACGCGGCAGCCGCCAGGTGCATGTTCTGCGCGGCGGCGCCGACGGATGCGAGCAGGATCTTCTCGTTGTTGGCGGCGTACTCGTCGCTCCAGCCGTCGTGGTCGCTGACCGGGTACGAGTCGACCCAGCGGGGATCACAGAACAGCAGCACGATGGCCAGTGAATTGTGCAGCCAGTGCTTCTTGTGAACGTGCGGGAATCCCCGGCAGTGCTCCACCAGCCGATCGGCCTGGCGCACGAACACATCGGAGACGGCCAGCACGTCGGCTCGCTCCGCTGCGATCACGAAGTGCCATGGCTGCGTGTTCGCCCCCGACGGCGCCCACCGTCCGGCCTCGCAGATGCCGCGCAGCACCTCGGTGGGCAACGGCTCAGGCGGTGGTTCGAAGCTGCGCACCGATCGCCGCAGCCGGAGCACGTCCATCAGCGCATCGAAGCGCGAGGCCGTCAGATCGTTGTTGCCAGGCACGTGCGACGCCATGGGTGCAAGCTACTGGTGGCTTGTGCCTGGCGAGCCCGTTCGTGAGCTACGGCAGGCCTCGCTCCGCAGCTTCTTTGGCCAGCCTGATGACGCCGTAGGAGAGTGCTGCGCGGCCGCCGAACACCGTGAGAGTCAAGTCCTGGTGGTCGAGGCGGTACCACGCCAGGAAGGATCTGACCACGCGGGGGAGCGCGTCGGGTTCGAGCAAGACACCGGCGCCGTTGAGCAACGCCAGCAGCGGTCCTCCCGCCAGTCCGTCCGCGTAGACCTCGCCGGTTGCCAGGCCGACGCGGTTGTTGTCCAGGCAGGCACCATGCCCGCTGACCGCGGCGCGAAGCGCGTACTTGGCGATGCGCACCGAGGTGTCGTAGCGATCCACCCCGCCGATGCGGACGACGCTGAAGCCCATCGCGGTCAGCTCGTCGATGACGTCGTCGGACACAGCGTTGGGGCCGCCGGCGATGATGATCTGCTCGATGCTGCGCGCGGCACTCGCCGCCTCGAGGTAACTCCGTACGCTGGCAGGCAGTTCATCGGGGCGGGTGAGCAGCAGCGGGTGGGGGCCCTTGGCGGCGATCGGTGCCAGTGCCAGCGCATCTGCAAAATCAGTGCCGGTGGCCAGCAGGGCGGTGCGCAGCGACGTGCCGCAGAATTCTGCAGCACTGCCCATCATGGCGATCACCTCTGACGAGATGGACACTGAGGTGTCGTAGCGATCGGCACCGCCGAAGCGCGTGACGCTGGTCACCGACGGCAGGGCCGCGATCTCATCCTCGACCCCATTGCTGACGGCTGCAGGCCCGCCCACGATGTACACCTGCTCGATCTCGTTCTCGGTCAGGAACTCCCTCGTGAAGCGGGTCAGCTCGCGTGGTTCGACCAGCAGCAGCGGGGCTTGGTGGGTGCCGGCGAGGGCAGGCCCTGAGAGCGCAATCGGGCTGAGTATCGAGCCGGCGAGCGACGATGCCGACAGCGCGTCGGGGAACGCCCGTCCCGAGGCGATGATGACCGTATCGACCTTGCGCATGTCAGGGGGGAGTGAGGTGTCCTGTGCGACCTCGCGGACGTAGCGCTCGGCGATCAGCTTGGCGGTCTCGAAGCGATCGACACCGCCGATGCGCTCGACGCGGACCCCCCAATTGTCATCGCCGTGGTTCTCGCGTTCGACCGGATTGCGACCCTGGTTGCCGGTAGTGCCCCCGCCGGAGCTGCTGGTGCCGGAGGGCTTGCCGTGCCCGGGCCAGTTGCCGCCGTCGACCAGGTGACCGGCGTCGTCCAACACCGGATCGTGCGAGCGGTTGGCTGCGTTGCCGACCGGGTCGGTGATGGTGCCATGCAGCTGATCGGCAAGAATGCTGACGCCGTCGATGTCCTTGTCGCCGCCGCTCACCGTGTAGCTGAACGTCAGCGTGGTGGTGCCCGTGCCTGGATCGATCATCGCGGGTCCGGACTGATCGGCCCGCATGGTGCCTGTCTTCAAGACGATGTTGATGTACGGGGTGCCGCTGACGATGACGCCCTCATCGAACTCAACCGTCACTTCGATGACATCGTCCTTCTCGTAAGTGTTGGGCGGGTCGTCGTCGTTGAGCGTCGGGTCGCTGGTGATGCGCGGGGTGCCGGCCACGCTCGGTGCCACGCCATCCACCTCGTGCCCCGGCTGGTCGGCGAGCTCAGGCACGCCGAGGAGGGCGTCGGCACTGCCCGCGGTGGCCCGAATGGTCCCGCCGTCCAGGTCAATGCTGACCGCAGCGGCGCTGACGCCGTCGTCGTCGAGGTCTCCCGCTTGCACCGTGTACCGGAACCGCAGCGTCGTGCTGCTGGGCTTGGAGTGGTAGCCGGCTTCCTTCTGATTGCCGACGATGATCGGCAGCATCGGCGTGCCGCCGACGGTGACCGGCTCGCTGAAGGTCACATCGAAGAAGATGTGCTCGCCGGCGCGATAGGTGCCGAGCTTGTCAGGGCCGTCGTACATCGAGATCGAAGTGGCGTACGGGCCGCGAGGACTGAGATCCCCGTCCACTTTGTGGTCGCCGTCATCAGGGACGGCATCGTGCGTCAACGCAGCGTCGTTGCCGGCCAGATCGGTGATGGTGCTGCCGTTCAGCTCGATGCTGTCCGCGTCGATGCTGATGCCGTCGGTGTCCTCGTCGCCAGCCGCCACGACGTAGGTGAACATCAGCTTCGTCGTGTTGTCGCCGTTCGTGCTGCCGTCACCGGGCTGGAACGCGGCCTCCTCGGACGTTCCGCCGCCGATATTCAGCTTGAGCTTGGGAGTGCCATCGCCGTTCACCGCCACCTTCTCGGAGAACGTGACCGTCACCATGATGGTGTCGCCCCGGGCGTAGGTGTTGTCGTATTCCAGGTTGCCGTCAGGGGAGGGAGAGGTGATCGAGACCTCCGTCACCGAGGGCGCGGTCGTGTCGACCTTGTGATCGGCCAAGCTGTTCTGCGCGCCGTGGGTCAAGTTCGCGCTGTTGTCGACGAGGTCGGTGATTGTGCCGCTCAGACTGTTCTCGACGATGTCGATGCCGTCGGTGTCGTCGGTGTCAGAACTCGCGACCTCGTATCTGAAGATGGCTTCGCGAGTGCCCGCGGTGGTGCTGTAGCCGTCGGGTTCGACCCAGATCGCTGATCGGTCGGTGGTCCCGATCGTCACATCGATGCTGGAACCAGTGGACAGTTTCACGGCTTCGCTGAACGTGACCTTGACCAGGATCGGGAGGTCGTTCGATGTCGAGTCGTAGACGCCGTACTTGTCGTTGAGGTACGGGCTTTCCGTGCGGGGCGGCTCGCTTGAGACTCCGACTCCGGTCACGGTCGGGGCGACGCCATCCACCTTGTGGTCCATCGAATCGTCGATTGACATGTTGGCGAGCGTCGCGGTCTGGCCCTGGGGATCGGTCAGCGTCGCATCCCCCAGCCGCACGGCATTGGCCCCAATGCCGATGCCGTCCATGTCCAGGTCGTCGCCCTCCACGTCGTAGCTGAACGTCACGACGCCGACGCCGTTGCTGTCGGTTTCCTGGTGCGACACGTAGTCGGCGTACTTGGCGCCCGAACCCATCCGCAGGGCGATCTGCGGGTTGTCGTCGGTGTCGGCGTCGCCGTCGTCGAGCGTCAGCTTGATCGGATCGTCGAATGTGACGTCGATCGTGATGGTGTCGCCAGATCGGTACGTGCTGTTGTGCCGTGAAGCGGTGGAGGTGATCTCGATCGTGCTGACGCGCGGTGGCTGAGCGTCGACCTTGTGGTCGCTGTCGTCGGGCAGCGCGTCGTGGGTCAGATTGGCCCGGTTGCCGGTGCGGTCGGAGATCGTGCCGCTGACGGCGGTGGTCTCCGGCGGAGAGAGGGTGGCATCGAGATCGACGCTGATGCCGTCGTTGTCATCGTCGTTCGAGCCCACGGTGTAGCTGAACGTCAGGGTGCAGGTGCCAGTATCCGCCTCGGTGCAACCAGCGGATGAACCCGTCAGTCGGGCGTTTCGGTGGTTGTTCGCGGGCGTGACGGCGTCGTCGCCGATCTGGAATCGCAGCACTGGGACGCCCTGCACTTCCACGTCCTCGCTGAAGTCGACCTCGAACATGATGATGTCGCCGAGACCGTAGGTGTCGTTGCTTTCCGGGGGTGCGCAGTTCGGCGGGCAGCTCGAGATCCGCGGTCCGCCGGTGATCGTGGGCACGATCGAGTCCACGGTGTGGGTGTTGGTGTCGCCGATGACGCCATCGGCGGCCTCGTGGTCGAGGATCGCCCGGTTGCCGGCGCGGTCGGTGATGTCGCCGTTGTTGAAGGCCAGGGAGTTCTCGACCACCTCGATGCCGTCGGTGTCGATGAGGCCTTCGGGGACCTCGTAGGAGAACACCAGCTTGCGGTTGCCGGCGCCGCTGCCGCGCACGTAGCTCGCCTGCTGCGTGGTGCCGCCGATGTCGATGCCGATGTGGGGG
The DNA here is from genome assembly GCF_965208925.1 of Candidatus Poriferisodalis sp. Taxonomy (GTDB): domain Bacteria; phylum Actinomycetota; class Acidimicrobiia; order Acidimicrobiales; family Poriferisodalaceae; genus Poriferisodalis. Next base: position 2,400,731 of record NZ_OZ242364.1, read on the forward strand.
GTTCCGCCTGTCTCATCGACATAGACAATCTCGTCGAAGGTCACCGTCACATCGATCAGGTCATCGACGACGTACTCGCCCCCGGTGCCGGTGCCCTGAGACGTGATCGCGACCGAACCGGCTGCGGAATCGACCTCGGGTGGATCGGTCTCGACCCTGTGCGCTGGCTGGGTTCCGAGTGGTGGGTGGTCCCGGTCGGCAGGGAGCGGATTCGCGTTCTGCCTGGCATCGGTGATCGTGCCGCCCACGATCTCGGGGTCGGGCGCCGCGATGCCGTCGGCATCTTCGTCCCCGTCCTGGACGGTGTAGCGGAAGACAATGGTGCGGCCGTTGCTGTCTGCGTCGCTCTCGGTCTGGTCGTAGTACGCGGTCTTGGTGACAGTGCCGACCTCGAAGTCGAAGCTCGGAGTTCCTGACACCGTCACGGCCTCGTCGTAGCTGACCTCGATGTCGATGGCCAAACCGACGCCGTAGTGCGTGCCGCCATTCGGCGGCGAGCTGGCGATACGCAGCCCGGTGATGGTCGGAACTGCGGCGTCCACCTTGTGCCCGCGCTGGCGGGAAAGCGGATGATGATCCAACGATGCACCTTCGCCGTCATCGAGCGCTGTGAGCGTGCCGTTTCCGAGCGTCAGGCTGTCACGATTGATGCCGATGCCGACGGCGTCCTCGTCGCCGGCTTCCACCGTGTACCGGAACAGGAGCGATGTGGTGCCATCGCCCGAGGAGTACTCGGCGTTCTTGAGCACCCCGCCGATGTTGAGCGCCAACAGCGGCGTTCCGGTGACCACCACGCCTTGGTTGAACGTCACCTGGATCTCGACGGTGTCCTGATGCTCGTAGTAGTCGAGGGGGTCGTTGTCTCCGCTGTTCGGATCGCTCGTGATCGTGAGCGCAGTGATGATCGGCGGGCCTTCGACGGCTTGGCCGTCTGCGCGCTGGTACTTCAGCGGTTTCTTGAAGACATCCGAATAGCCGACATGGAGCGACCCGCCGTCGTGGGCACTGATGATGCTGTCTTGGATGGACGAGGTGATCTGTGTGCCGCCGTCGTAGGTGAGCTCGCTGTCGTCCGGCACGACGATGCCGTCGCGGTCTTCGTCCAGCGAGGTGATCTGATAGGCGAAGAGCAGCCGGCTGCTGCCTGAACCCGAGAAGTACTTCGCATACCTGCGCGTCGGATTGAGCTTCGTGTCAGTGCTGTCATCCCAGCATCCGAGCTCGGCAAGCTCAGCGTCGTAGCTGTCGAGGTCGGTGCCAGACAGCTGGCTTCGGTGATTGAAGTCGGCGTCGTGACAATTGAAGAGCTCGATAGGGAGTTCCAGGCGGGTGTCGGAGACCACGACCGATTCGTTGAAATCGGCCCTCACCACGACGTACTCGCCGTCGTGCAACGTTGCTCCGCTGCGAGGCTCGCTGACGACGCGCGTCGCGTAGCTCTGGATGACGGCAGGATCGCCGGTGTCGTGCAGCTCCGGTGACGTCTTGAGACCTCGACTTCCGTCAACAAGGTGTTTCGCAACCGTGGGGTCGCCGCCGCCTCGGGCCTCGGCCTCGACTCGGGCCGCCAAGCCGTCGTGATTGCGCGTCGCGGCCACGCCGTTGTCCATCGCGACGATCGAGCCGCCGCTCAGCTGGCCCCAGTCGATGCTGAAGCCGTCAGAGTCGTTGTCGCCGCTCTGGACGACGTACTCGAACAGCAAGCGATGCATGCTGGATCGGCGCCGAGGGTCATTGGGCGGGTCGCTGGCGGAATCCGAGACGTAGCGAGCGTGCCGGTAGCTCGGGTTTGTGTCGGTGTCGCTTCCGAACCGCAGCTTGATCACCGGCGTACCTGTCACCGTCACCGGCTCGCTGTACTCCACCCGGACCCAGATCTTCTCGCCCTCGTAGTAGGTGTCGCCGCTGTGCGGCTCGCTCATGATCCTGGGGCGGCTGACAATCGTCGGCGAGCCAGGCGTTTGAGGGTGGAACACCGCTGGGTGCTCCACCTGCGCGCCGCCGCACGGGCCGCTGATGAACTGATGCGCTGCACCGTCGTCGTAGGGGGCGTCCCTGCCGAACGACTTGGCGAAGTCGTTGGCGACGACCGAATTCTCCGGGATCCACACGTCGCGGGCGCTGTGGTTCCCATCGCTTGGGTCGAGCGTGTACTCGAACGTCAGGAGGTTCGAGCCTCGGCCCTCGGCGGGGGTTGCGACGGCTTCCTTGGGGGTGCTGCCGAGCATGAATGTGATGTGCAGTTCTTCAGCGCTGGCGTAGAGATCGTCACGGCGGCCCCAGCTCGCATTCAGGCTGAGCGTCACCTGGATGCGGACGGTCTCCCCGCTGCCATACGTGTCGTCCGATCCGGGTCCGACGTCGGCGGCGGAGTCCGAGAGGAACCGGATGCCCTGGCGGACGATGTAGGTCCTGGTCGGGTGCCCGACCATGGCATTGAGCTCGCTGCAGGTGGCGTCGAGCGGGGGCGCTTTCAGCGCCGCTGCGGGCTCAGCGGCGGGGGGTGAGATAACCGCCAACGAGGCTGCAGCGACGACGACTGCACAGAACGCTGCGGCACGCCGGCGCTGTCGGCGCACGACCGTCCATCGCGACGCGCTGCGATGCCCGCCGCGAGAGATCGAGTGCTGTGAAGTCGCAACGGGCACCGAGCCCTCCTGAAATCAGCGAAGTGAGCCGTCGCCGACGGCATGCGACCAAACAGGAGTACCGTAAAATAGTTGTGACTATGAGGATGCTCACCATCAAGATTTCTGATGGCACTGAGAACGAGATGCTGATAGGTCGGCCCATTCGGAGGCCGCGCCGTAGAGTCGCAATATGGCGGCAGACGCGATTGAGCCAGAGCAGATTCCGCTGGCAGAACTCGACGCCGCCTATGCGGCGATCATGGATGAGATCGTCTCGACCGGTGTTGCACCCCATTACGCCGAGTTGGCCCGCACGGTGGGCGTCGAACCGCGGCGCGCCAAAGCGCTGATCACGCGAGTCATCGACCTCACGCCCGGCTGGATGCACCCCGGCACCGACTGGATTGCGTCGTTCCCGCCGTTCAACAACCAGCCCACCCAGTACCGGGTGAGCGTGGACGGCGAACAGCGCTGGTTTGCCCAATGCGGTTTCGAAGCGTTGGCGTGTCGCTGGCTGTTTCCGGGCTGCACGGTCACCGTGGATGCGCCGTGCCTGCTGGGCGGCGAACCGCTGCGGATCGAGATGCGCGACGAGGAGATCCTGTCCGTCGACCCGCCGACCATGGTCGGCTACACCCGCAGCATGGTCGGCGGCGATGCCGCAAGCCGGCCATTCCGCTGAGCGGGCATGAATCTCTTCCGGTCGGAAGAGCACGCCCGCGACTGGGAGGAGTACGACCCCCGCACGGCGCACCTGCTGCGACCGGTGGAGTGGTGGGCCGACACGTTCTCGTCGCCGATGTTCCGGGCGCGGGCCCGCAGCGACTTCATTACCTGGGCGACGGGTCCCGACGGTGCAGCGGCCTTTGGCGAGTTGCGAGAGCGGCTGGCACCACCGCGCCCCGACGTCAGGGCCACCACCGCAGCGGCGGTAGCACTGAGCAACGTCGACATCAGCGTGGTCCATGACGCGTCGCCCGACGACCGCAGTGTTGAGCGGCAGCTCTTCGGGGAATGGCCCGCAGCGGTGCCGGCGGAGATCGCCCGCCACTGGCGCAACACCGCCAGGGCAATGATCGTGGCCATTCCCGCCGAGCCGCTGCCTGATCTCGACCAGCAGCTGTGGATCGAGACCCGAAGGTCAGCGGTACGCGACGTCCAGGCTGCCACCGGCTGGCTCGCCCGGGCCGATGTGGGCGCCGGCGATGTGCGGCTCACCCATCGCCTGGCACAGATGGGCTGGCAGGGCGAGGTGGCCGATCAGCCCGCGTGGACGGCCATGGAGCAGTCCGCCCGAGCGATCCTCAAGTGCCAGGCGTTGGCTGAGCTGACCTGAGCGGCGTCAGCCCGCCAGCAAGAGCACTGCGTTCAACGTCGCCTGGGCACCCGCTGTTGCGTGCTCAGGGAGGATCGATTCGGCTTCGTTGTGCGACAGGCCGTCGGCGCACGGAATGAACAGCATCCCGGCAGGCGCAACCGTGGATATGTAGCAAGCGTCGTGACCGGCTCCCGAGGTGATGTCGACCGGCTCGAAGCCCGCCGCGACGGCACCTTCCCGCACCGCGTCGACCACGGCGGGATCGAACACGATCGGCGGCGAGTACCAGATCGGCGTGATCTGCGGGCGCGGGAGCGAACGGGCGCTGGGCTGGTTGACGCCGCTCGATGCGGCGCTGGGCTGGTTGACGCCGCTCGATGCGGCGCTGGGCTGCGGGCCGAATGCAGGACTCTCGGCGAACGCCAGCAGCTCGTCGTGCATGGTCTCCAGCTCTGCGGCATCCGGATGGCGCACATCAACGGTCAGCGATACCGAACCAGCCACGGTGTTGCGCGAACCGGTGCCCACCGTGAGCGTGCCGACTGTGGCGCGGCCCTCCGGTGCCCGGCGAGCCGCGATCTCGTCGGCCTCGCATATCAACCGCGCAGCGGCCACCATCGCATCGGCGCGGTGTTCCATCGGCGTACTGCCAGCGTGCGCCGACTGCCCGTCGATCACAACGTCGTACCAGCGAATGCCCTGGACCCCGGTCACTGCGCCGAGCGTCACGTCCGCGGCCTCCAGGATCGGGCCCTGCTCGATATGGGGCTCGATGTAGTGCCCGATCGACCGGCGGCCTGCTCCGTCAGGGGCGCCGCACGGCTCGTCGCCCGCATAGCCGATGCGCGCCAGCTCGCCGCCGAGCGTGGTGCCGTCCACCCCTGGTGCCGCAAGCCCCTCGTCCAGGCTGAACGCCCCGGCAAAGACGCCGGAGCCGATCATCGCCGGTGGGAAGCGCGCTCCCTCCTCATTGGTCCATGACACGACCTCGATCGGCGCCGCAGTGCTGACGTCATGGTCGTGGAGCACCCGCAGCACCTCGAGGCCCACCATCACGCCGTAGGCGCCGTCGTACTTCCCGCCCGTGGGCTGGCTGTCGAGATGGCTGCCGACCACCACAGGCGCCCGCAGCGGATCGGTGCCCTCACGGCGTGCGAACAGATTGCCCATCTGGTCGACGTGGACGGTGCAGCCCAGCTCCTGCACCCACGCCACGAACTGGTCGCGCCCCGCCCGGTCCTCGTCGGTCAGCGCCACCCGGGCGACACCCCCGGCGGCCGTTGCGCCGATCTCTGCCAGGGCATGGAGCGTCTCCCACAGACGCTCGCCGCTCACCGGGTACGGGCTCGTGCTCACCGCCATCTCCTCCGTCGCTCAGTCGAGCGGGCGTGCGGAAGGGGGAATCGGGTACGGGAGCGCCGTATGACCCATGAGGGCCTCGTCGACTGCCGCGGCGCACGCTCGACCTTCGGCGATGGCCCACACGATCAGGCTCTGCCCGCGGCCCATGTCACCGCACACCCACACACCATCGACGCTCGTACGGTACTCGTCGTCGCGCACGACGTTGGAGCGCGCGTCGGTCTCCACGCCGAGCTGAGCCAGCAAGCCCTCCTGCTGCGGCCCGAGGAAACCCATGGCCAGCAGCACCAGCTCGCATTCGAGCTCGAAGTCGGTGCCGTCCACCTTGGCGAACCGGCCGTCGCTGAACACGACCTCGTGCGCTCGCAAAGCCCGCACCGAACCTGCGCCGTCGCTCAAGAACTCCTCCGTGTTCACCGAGTAGACGCGGTCGCCGCCTTCCTCATGGGCCGAGGAGACCCGGTACACCATCGGATAGGTCGGCCACGGGTTGCCCGACGACCGCTCGTCGGGCGGCCGAGGCAAGATCTCGAATTGGTGCACCGACGCAGCACCCTGGCGATGTGCAGTGCCCAGGCAGTCGGCGCCGGTATCGCCGCCGCCGATGATCACCACTCGCTTGCCTGCAGCACTGATCGGCACGTCGGCCGGATCGAGGTCTCCTTCTTGAGCCTTGTTGGCCCACGGCAGGTACTCCATCGCCTGGTGGATGCCGTCGAGCTCTCGACCGGTGATCGGCAGGTCACGCCACTGGGTGGCCCCGCCGGCCAGCACCAGCGCGTCGAAACTCGCCTGCAGATCCGCCACACCGATGTCCACGCCGACCTCGACGCCGGTGCGAAACTTCGTGCCCTCGGCGCTCATCTGGTCGAGCCGCCGCTCAATGTGGCGCTTCTCCATCTTGAACTCTGGGATGCCGTACCGGAGCAGGCCGCCGAGCCGATCGGCACGCTCGAACACCGTGACGTCATGACCGGCACGGGTCAGTTGCTGCGCCGCGGCCAGTCCTGCCGGCCCCGAGCCCACCACTGCCACACTGCGGCCAGTGCGCACGGCGGGCAATTCGGGGCGGACCCAACCCATCTCGAAGGCCTTGTCGATGATCGCGACCTCGACCTGCTTGATGGTGACCGGGTCGGCGTTGATGCCGAGCACACACGCGCCCTCGCAGGGCGCCGGGCACAGCCGGCCGGTGAACTCAGGGAAGTTGTTGGTGGCGTGCAGTCGCTCGATGGCGTCACGCCAGCGATCTCGGTACACGAGATCGTTCCAGTCCGGGATGATGTTGCCCAGCGGGCAGCCCGAGTTGCAGAACGGCACTCCGCAGTCCATGCAGCGACTGGCTTGGGCACGCAAGTCCTCGTCGGCGAATGGCTCGTACACCTCACGCCAATCGCGCAGGCGCACCGGTACCGGACGCCGCGTCGGCAGCTCCCGGTCGTGCCGCATGAATCCCCGGATATCACCCATTGCCAGCCCCTGTGTTGGCGTGCCGGCGGCTGCGCCGGGACAGCGAGCGCGGTTGCCTAGCCATGCGCAGCCCCTGTGTCGGCCTGCTGGCGGCTGCGCCCAGACAGCGGTCGCGGTTCTCAGCCATGCGCAGCCGCCATGACTGCCTCGTCGGGGTCGTGGCCGAGCTCGGCCGCTGCTGCCCGCGCTTCGAGCACGCGCCGGTAGTCCTTCGGCATCACCTTGCGGAAGCTGCGCACCTCGCGGTGCCAGCGACCCAGGATGCGTTGGGCCGGAGCCGAATCGGTCTCGGCGAGGTGCTGGCGCAGCACCGTGCGCACTCTTTCCGCGTCGGCGTCGTCGAGCTGGGGCTCGAGGTCGACCATCTCGGCATTCAGGTTCCGCCAGAAGACGTCGTCGGGGTCGTACACGAATGCCACCCCGCCTGACATGCCCGCGCCGAAGTTGCGGCCGACGGCGCCGAGCACCACCACCATGCCGCCCGTCATGTACTCACACGCGTGGTCGCCCACGCCCTCGACGACGGCGGTCGCTCCGGAGTTGCGCACGCAGAAGCGTTCGCCGACGGTGCCGCGGATGTACGCCTCACCACCGGTGGCGCCGTACAGGATGACGTTCCCGGCGATGATGTTGTCCTCGGCCACAAAATCCGGGTGTGTGTCACGCAGCGGTCGTACCACCAGGCGACCGCCCGACAGCCCCTTGCCGAGGTAGTCGTTGGCGTCGCCATAGAGCCGCATCGTCAGCCCGCGCGGCACGAATGCGCCGAAGCTCTGCCCGGCGGATCCGTTGAACGTGAAATCGACCGTGTCATCGGGCAGGCCATCGCCGCCGTGGGCGGCCGTGATGCGGTGGCCGAGCATCGTGCCGACAGTCCGGTTCACGTTGCTGATCGGCAGCTCGGCCCGCACCAGCTCGCTGCGCTCGACTGCCGGCGCCGCCAATTCGATGAGCTGCTGGTCGAGGGCTCGCTCCAAGCCGTGGTCCTGGCTCTGGGAGCAGTAGCGGTCCTGCGGCCACGGCGTCTCGGGCTCCGCCAGGATCGGCGACAGGTTCAGCCCGTGCGCTTTCCAGTGGGCGACTGCATCGGTGGTGTCGAGCCGATCCACCCGCCCGATGGCCTCCGGCAGTGATCGGAAGCCCAGCACCGCCAGGTACTCGCGGACCTCCTGGGCGATGTACTCGAAGTAGTTCACGACGAACTCGGGCCGGCCGCCGAAACGCTTGCGCAGCTCGCGGTTCTGGGTGGCGACGCCCACGGGGCAGGTGTCGAGATGGCAGACGCGCATCATGATGCAGCCCGAGACCACCAGCGGAGCCGTGGCGAAGCCGTATTCCTCTGCGCCCAGCAGGGCTGCCACGATCACGTCGCGGCCGGTCTTCAGCTGTCCGTCTGTCTGCACCACGATGCGGTCTCGCAGCCCGTTCAGCAGCAGCGTCTGCTGCGTCTCAGCAAGGCCGAGCTCCCACGGCGCACCCGCATGCTTCAGCGACGTCAGCGGCGACGCCCCAGTGCCGCCGTCGTGGCCGGAGATCAGCACCACATCGGCCTTCGCCTTCGACACGCCGGCGGCGACGGTGCCCACGCCCACCTCGGCCACCAGCTTGACGTGGACGCGCGCTGCGGGGTTGGAGTTCTTGAGATCGTGGATGAGCTGCTTGAGATCCTCGATCGAATAGATGTCATGGTGCGGCGGCGGGCTGATGAGCCCGACACCGGGCGTCGAGTGGCGGGTCTTTGCGATCCACGGCCAGACCTTGGGCCCCGGCAGCTGCCCGCCTTCGCCTGGCTTGGCGCCTTGGGCCATCTTGATCTGCAAGTCGTCGGCGTTGGTGAGGTACTCCGAGGTCACACCGAAGCGCCCTGAGGCCACCTGCTTGATGGCAGAGCGCCGCAGGTCTCCGTTGGGGTCCGGCACATAGCGCTCCGGGTCCTCGCCGCCCTCGCCGGTGTTGGACTTGCCCCCGATGCGATTCATGGCGATCGCCAGCGTCTCGTGTGCCTCCGCGGAGATCGAGCCGTAGCTCATCGCTCCGGTGGAGAATCGCTTCACGATCTCGGCAACCGGTTCGACCTCATCGATCGGGATCGGCCCGCCGGGCGCCGGACGGAGCTCGAACAGCCCCCGCAGCGTCGCCAGCTCGGTGGACTGGTCATCCACCAGCTGCGTGTACTCCTTGAAGATCTCATAGCGGCCGGCGCGCGTGGAGTGCTGCAGCTTGTAGACGGTCTCGGGGTTGAACAGGTGGTACTCGCCCTCGCGCCGCCACTGGTACTCGCCGCCTGCCCACAGATCGCGGTGTGCGGCCTCGGTGGGATTGTCGAGGTAGGCGAACTGGTGGCGCTCGGCAACCTCGGCGGCGAGCACGTCGAGGCCTACGCCGTCGAGCTTCGATGTCGTCCCGCTGAAGTAGCGATCGATGAGGTCCGCCCCGAGGCCCACTGCCTCGAACACCTGCGCTCCGGTGTAGCTGGCCACGGTCGAGATGCCCATCTTGGACATCACCTTGAGCACGCCCTTGGTGCACGCCTTGATGTAGTTGCGCTTTGCCGTGCGCTCGTCGACTTCGGTGATGACGCTGCTGCGCACCATGTCATCGATCGACTCGAACGCCAGGTATGGGTTGACGGCGCTCGCCCCGTAGCCCAGCAGCAAGGCCATGTGGTGCACCTCGCGTGCATCGCCGCACTCGGTCACCAGGCCCACCATCGTCCGGGTCTTGTTGCGCACCAGGTGGTGATGCACGGCACCGGTCAGCAGCAGCGAGGGAATCGGCGCGTGCTGTTCGTCGCTGTAGCGGTCCGAGAGGATGATGATCCGGGAGCCGCCGGCGATGGCCTCGTCGACCTGCTCGCACACCTCGGTGATTGCCCGCTCCATGCCTGCACCGCCGTCTTCGGCCGGGTACAGGCCGTCGACTGCGAATGGCCGGTAGTGCTGCGGGCCTCCCGAGACCGCGTCGGTCCGCAGGTCCTCGTCGATGTACAGGATCTTCGCGAGATCTTCATTCGACAGGATCGGGTAGGGCAGCACGATCTGGCGGCACGAGTCCGGGCCGGGCTCCAGCAGGTTGCCTTCCGGGCCGATCTTGGCCTTGGTGGATGTCACCAATTCCTCACGGATCGCGTCCAGCGGCGGATTGGTGACCTGCGCGAACAGCTGGCTGAAGTAGTCGAACAGCAGTCTCGGCCGCTTCGAGAGCACGGCGATCGGCGTGTCGGTGCCCATCGACCCGATCGGCTCGATGCCGGTGCGGGCCATAGGCGCCACCAGAATCCGCAGTTCTTCGGTGGTGTAGCCGAAAGTGCGCTGGCGCAGCGTCACCGAGGAGTGCTGAGGCGTCAGGCTGAAGCGCGGCGGCAGGTCCTCCAGGTGTGCAAGCCCATCGGCGAGCCAATCGCCATACGGTTCTGAGCTCACGAGGTCATGCTTGATCTCGTCGTCGCCCACGATGCGGCCCTGCGAGGTGTCCACCAGGAACATGCGACCCGGCTGCAGGCGACCCTTGCGGATGATGCGGCTTTGGTCGATGTCCGCGACGCCGACCTCGGACGCCATCACGACCAGACCGTCGGCGGTGACCCAGTAACGGGAAGGCCGCAGGCCGTTGCGGTCGAGCACTGCGCCCACGACGGTGCCGTCGGTGAAAGCGATGCTGGCCGGGCCGTCCCACGGCTCCATCAACGAGGCATGGAACTCGTAGAAGTCGTGCTTGTCCTGAGGCATGCGGGCATGGTTCTCCCATGCCTCGGGGATCATCATCAGCACGGCATGGGGGAGGCTCCGCCCGCCGAGATGGAGCAGTTCGAGAACCTCATCGAAGCTGGCGGTGTCCGAGGCGCCCGGCGTGCACACCGGGTAGGTGCGCTCCAGCTGGTTCCGCCCGTCAGCGTCGGTGAACAAGGGGCTCGACAGCGTGCCTTCGCGCGCACGCATCCAGTTGCGGTTGCCCATGACGGTGTTGATCTCGCCGTTGTGGGCGAGCATGCGATACGGGTGTGCGAGCGGCCAGGAGGGGAACGTGTTCGTGCTGAAGCGCGAGTGCAGCAGGGCGAGCGCCGACTCCATGCGGGGGTCACCCAGGTCGGGATAGAACTCTGCGAACTGGCTGCAGGTCAGCATTCCCTTGTAAATGAGCGTCCGGCATGACAGCGATGGGAAGTACGGCGCGGGATCGATCTCGTGCTCGGTGCGCTTGCGGGCGACGTACACGCGGCGCTCCAGTGCCAGTCCTTCAAGGCCGTCTGCTTCCCGCTCTTGTTCCCGATTCTCATCTGATACGGGCTCACGGGCCGCTCGGGCCACGGCTTCGCCATTCGGCTCAGCCTCTCGGCCCTCGGGGGACGGGGCGGCCACGAACAGCATCCGGAACACGGGCATGGGATCGGTCGCGAACTTGCCCAGCAACGAGGGATCGGTGGGGACGTCGCGCCAGCCGAGCACCTCGAGCCCCTCGTCCACCATGATCGATTCGATCGACGCAGCGGCAGTGTCGGGATCGGCGCGGGGCAGGAACGCCGTGCCGACCGCATAGCGACCGGCTGGCGGGAGCTCGAAGTCGCACACCTCGCGCAGGAACCGGTCAGGCACCCCGATGGTGATGCCGATGCCGTCACCGACGTTGGCCTCGGCACCCGTCGCGCTGCGATGGTCGAGGTTGACGAGGCACTGCAGCGCCTGATCGACGACCGCACGGCTCGGCACTCCGGACATGTCGGCCACGAAGCCCACGCCGCACGCGTCATGCTCGAATGCCGGGTCGTAGAGGCCCTGTGCAGCAGGCGGCCCGGCGTGGGGGCCGGTACGCACGGCAGGACGATCGTGGGCGCCTGGCGCGGCCGCAGTGTCATGAGTGGGCATCGGCGACGTCCCGGTGAGCTGTCGGCGCCGGCTTGGCCGGTGCACATTCGAAGCGAGTTCCGATGTCGGAACTCGGCGGCGGCAGGGACGTCGTTGGCCCTGGGAACAAGCAGTGTACCGAGGCAGTGCACGACGGCGGCCGCGGTTGATGAATAAATTTGCAAATTGATGCATATCTGGGCCGTGCACCTGGTAGAGTGAGCACCGTTCTGAGAGATAGGCACGCCGCCATGAACACAGACACCGCACCGGCTTCGCCGGTGCGCAGGGACACAGGACCGGCTTCGCCGGTGCGCCCGGACACAGGACCGGCCTCACCGGCACGCAAGGACACAGGGCCGCTCTCGCCAGTGCGCGTCGGCATCGTGGGCGCGTCCGGCTACACCGGCGCGGAGCTGCTGCGACTCGCGGCGGCGCACCCGTCGTTCGACGTGGTCGCCGTCACCGGCGACACGCAGGCCGGCGCAGCGGTCCGCGACCTGTACCCCAGCTTGGCGGCTGACTTCGGCGATCTTCGCTACTGCGCATACGACCCGGAGATCTTCGTCGGACTCGACGTGGTGTTCTTGGGCCTGCCGCACATGGCCAGCGCGCCCGTCGTTGCCGACCTGTACAAACGCGTCGGCTGCGTGGTCGACTTGGGGTCGGATTTCCGTCTGACCGACCCGACGCTGTACCCGCAGTGGTACGGCGCAGCGCATCCGATGCCGGAGCTGTTGGGCGAATTGCCCTACGGGCTCCCCGAGCTCGGCCGTGAGGCGCTGTTCGGCGCTGCGGGCGTCGCCGTGCCCGGTTGCTACCCGACGGCCGCTGCGCTGGCGCTGGCGCCGTTCGCCCGCGGCGGCCACATCTCGACGAGCGGGGTCGTGATCGATGCCGCATCGGGAGTCAGCGGCGCGGGCCGGGCGCCCAAGCCCAACACGACGTTCTCGGCGGTCGACGAAGACTTCGTGGCCTACGGCTTGCTGGACCACCGCCACACGCCCGAGATCGAGCAGGCGACCGGATGCCAGGTGCTGTTCACGCCTCACCTGGCGCCGATGGTGCGCGGCATTCTGGCAACCTGCTACGCCAGACCGCTGCCGGATTCGATGGGGGGCTTGACCACCGATGACGCCCTCGGCGTGCTGGCAGATTTCTACGCGGACGAGCCGTTCATCGTGGTGCATCGCGACGCCCCCCACACCAAGGCGACGCTCGGCGCCAATACCTGCCATCTGAGCGCCAGGGTGGATCCTCGCACTGGCTGGCTGGTGGTGCTCAGTGCAATTGACAACCTGGTCAAGGGTGCGTCCGGCGGGGCGGTGCAGTGCGCCAACATCGCACTCGGACTCCCTGAGACCGCAGGCCTGCCGACGACAGGGTTGATGCCATGAGCGATCCTGAGCACGCCGAGCAGGTTGAGCGCGCCGAGCTGCTCGTCGAGATGCTGCCGTACATCAGCCGATGGCGAGGCAAGGTGGTGGTTGTCAAGTTCGGCGGCAATGCGATGGTCGACACTGCGCTCACCGACGGCTTCGCCGCCGACATGGTGCTGCTGCGCCAGATCGGCCTGGCGCCGGTCGTCGTTCACGGCGGCGGACCGCAGATCGGCGATCTCATGGCGCGCCTCGGCAAGACCTCGGAGTTCCGCGACGGGCTGAGGGTCACTGACGCAGAGACGCTGGACATTGCACGCATGGTGCTGGTCGGCAAGGTCAACCGCGACATCGTCGGTGCAATCAACGTCCACGGACCGCTGGCCGTGGGCATCTCAGGCGAAGACGGCCGGGTCATCACCGCCACCGCCCGGAACCCCGATCTGGGATTCGTGGGCGAGGTCACCGATGTGAACACCGACCTGCTGGAACGCCTGCTTGCCGAGGGGCTGATCCCGGTGATCTCCACGATCGGCGCTGACGCCAAAGGGCAGGCGTACAACATCAACGCGGACACGGTGGCCGGTGCGGTGGCCGCGGCTCTCGAAGCCGAGAAGGTCGTGTACCTCACCGATGTCGCGGGTCTGCTCGATGATGTCGACGACCCGGAGTCGCTCGTGCGGCGGACGACGGCCGACTCGCTTGCTGCCCGGCTGGCCAGCGGCAGGATCGGCGGCGGGATGATCCCCAAGATCGAAGCCTGCATCAGCGCGGTGAGCAACGGCGTGAACAGCGCGCACCTGCTCGACGGCCGCATTCCGCACGTTGTGCTCGTCGAGCTGTTCACCGATGCCGGTGTCGGCACGATGATCACCCGTGATCGGCCGACAGCCTTGCAAGCCGGCCACTAGCCCAGAACACCGAGAACCCGAACTGCTGGGTACTCCAGAAACCGAGAGCGAGCCACGATCTCATGACGCAGACGACCACAGCAACCAGTGCCAGTAACGGGCTCTCGCCCCATGCTGCCGCCATGGGCGCCGCAGGGCTGGAGCACTGCCCGCTCATGCCGACCTACGGGCCGCCGCCGGTCCAGTTCGTGCGAGGCAGCGGCTGCGAGCTCTACGACCGCGACGGCAAGCGCTACCTGGATTTCCTGGCAGGGCTGGCGGTGACGTCGCTCGGCCACTCCCACCCGGCAGTCGCCGACGCGCTCAACGAGCAGGCGCGCACGCTGCTGCACGTGTCGAATCTCTTCGGCACCGAGCCGCAGGTCGAGGTTGCCCAGACCATCGACCGGTTGCAGGGCGGCGGCGGGCAGGTGTTCTTCTGCAACAGCGGCGCCGAGTCGCTCGAGGGGGCGATCAAGCTGGCGCGCAAGTACGGCGGCCGCGGTCGCTACGTCGTGGTCAGCGCGCTGCGGTCGTTCCACGGGCGCACGCTGGCGACCCTGCACGCCACCGGACAGCCAGAGAAGCACGAGACGTTCCAGCCGCTGCCCGACGGCTTCCGGCACGTGCCCTACAACGACGCGGACGCATTAGAGGCAGCGCTCGACCCCGCCTGCTGCGCGGTGCTGCTTGAGGTTGTCCAAGGCGAGGGTGGCGTGAACGTCGCCGACAGCGCCTACCTGCACCGCGTCCGTGAGATCTGCGACGAGCGCGGCATCGCGTTCATCGTCGACGAGGTGCAGACCGGCTTGGCGCGCACAGGCGAGTGGTTCGGGTGGCACCACCACTTCGACCCGGCCGGAGGACCGACCGGCGCTGCTCGACCCGACATCGTGACCATGGCCAAGGCGCTGGGCAATGGGGTGCCGATCGGTGCGGTCTGGGCGCGCCGGGAGGTCGCCGCCGCGTTCCAGCCGGGCGATCACGCAACCACCTTCGGCGGGCAGCCGCTGGCCGCGAGCGCCGCGCGTGCCGTGCTGCGCACTATGGAGGCAATCGATGCGCCCGCGGTGGCCTCCGCCCGCGGCGAAGAGCTGGCCGGCAAGCTCATGGGCGTTCCCGGCGTCATCGACACTCGCGGGCTCGGCCTGCTCATCGCGGCCGAGATCGACACCGACGCCGCCGGTCGCAGCGGTCCCGAGACTGCTGCCGCATGCTTGGAGGCCGGACTCGTCATCAACGGGATCACGCCGACGGCCGTGCGTTTCGCGCCGCCGCTCGTCGTGTCCAGCGAGCAGATCGACGAGGGGCTTGCCATCTTCGCGAGCGTGCTCGCCAGCAAGGGGTGACTGATCTGATGCGGCACTTCCTGGAAGTCGATGACCTGTCCCCAGACGAGCTGCGCTGGGTGCTGGACGCATCGTCGCGTCCTGCAGTCGACGCGCCCGCAGTCCTGGACGGCAATGGCGTGGCCTTGGTATTCGAGAAGGCCTCGAACCGTACGCGCAACTCGATGGAGATGGCCGTCAAGCAGCTTGGCGGTCATCCCGTCTATATCCGGCCGGAAGAAGTCGGGATGGATGTCCGCGAGACCGCGGAGGACATCGTGCGCACATTGGCCTGCTATCACGCGATCGTCGCAGCGCGTGTCTTTCGACACGGCCATCTCGAACGGATGGCAGCGTGCGAGGCGGTGCCGGTCGTCAACTTGCTGTCTGATGACTCCCATCCCTGCCAGGCGCTGGCCGACCTGCTGACCGTCTCGCAGTGCATCGGGCTCGAACGCACCGGGCGCGTGGCGTTCGTCGGCGACGCCAACAACGTGTGGCGCTCGCTCGCGATCGGTTGCGCCATGCTGGGAATCGAGAGCTCGCTGGCAGTGCCGCCGAGCTATGCACCCGTCGCCGAAACGCTTGAGCGACTCGATGCGCTCGGCGGCACGTTCACGGTCACCGACGACCCGGCCGAAGCCGTCAAGGGCGCCGATGTGGTCTGCACCGACGTCTGGACCTCCATGGGTCAAGAGGACGAGCAGGCTGAGCGTCTCGCTTCGTTCGGTCCCTACCAGGTCACTGCAGATCTGATGTCCCGTGCCGCTGACGGGGCCATCTTTCTGCACTGCCTGCCAGCACACCGGGGCGAGGAAGTGACTGCTGACGTCATCGATGGTCCGGCGAGCAGGGTGTGGCAGCAGGCCGAGAACCGGATGCACGCTGCGCGGGGCCTGCTGGCTTTCCTGGCTGGCACGGCGCCGCATGGAGCGGCGTCGGGCGGCACGGTGCCGCATGGAGCGGCGTCGGGCGGCACGGTGCCGCATGGAGCGGCGTCAACCGGAGCAGTGTCATGAGTACGAAGGCGCAGCGGCAGCATCTCATCCGCGAGCTGCTGGCGAGTCACGAGATCAGCAGCCAGGCGCAGCTGGTCGGCTTGCTGGCGGAGCGCTCAGTGGAGATCACCCAAGCGACCGTCTGCCGTGATCTCGAGGAGCTGGGCGTCGCCAAGATGCGCACTGCCGGGCGCACGGTGTACGCGGTGCCCGAAGCCGACGCACCCGACTCGCTGCCGCCCAACACCCTGCGGCGAGTGTTCTCGGACTGGGTGCTCGACGTGCGCTCCTCACAGAACATCGTGGTGCTGCGCACGCCGCCGGGATCGGCGCACGTCGTTGCCTCGGCGATCGACCGCAGCGCGGTGGACGGCGTGGTCGGAACCGTGGCGGGAGACGACACGCTGTTCATCGTGGCCACAGAAGAATTCGGCGGTCCTGCAGTCGCCGAGCACTGCCGGGATCTGGCCGACTTGTGAGCGTGCGGTCCCGTGTTTGCTGACGACACATCTGCCGACGGCACTCCTCCTGCTGGCACCGCTTCTGGCGACACGCCCTCGCAGTCGATCGGCCCGTCCGGAGCCGGCCCCACCACCCTGTGGCACGGCCGGTTTGCCGGCGCGCCCGCCGATGCTCTCGCGGCGCTCAACGACTCCCTCCCGTTCGATCAGCGCATGTTCGTCGAGGACATCGCGGCGTCGCGGGCTCACGTGTCGATGCTGGCCGCCGTCGGTCTGCTGACCGATGGTGAGCGTGACGACATCGTGGCGGCCCTCGACGAGGTGGAATCCGAAATTGCCGAGGGCCGTATGGTCTGGGCTCCGACCGACGAGGACATTCACACCGCAGTCGAGCGCCGCGCAAGCGAGCTGTGCGCGGCCGCGGCCAAGATGCATACCGGTCGCAGTCGCAACGACCAGGTCGCGACTGACCTGCGCCTGTGGACTCGTGGTGCGATCGACGAGCTGACCGGGCTGCTGTTGGGTCTGGCGCGAACGCTCGCGGCCAGGGCACGAGAGGCACATGCGGGGGGCCTGCGGCTGCCTGGCTACACGCACCTGCAGCAGGCGCAGCCTGTGGGGCTGGCGCATCACCTGGCAGCGCACGCATGGGCGCTGCTGCGAGATGTCGAGCGCTTGGGCGAAGCCAGGCAGCGCACGGATGTCTCGCCGCTCGGTGCCGGTGCACTTGCAGGCTCGACGCTGCCGCTGGATCCCGCGGCCACTGCTGCCGATCTGGGATTCGCAGCGGTCTTCGAGAATTCGCTCGACGCAGTCAGCGATCGCGATTTCGTCGCCGACACCCTGTTCGCATTGGCGATGTCGGGGATCCACCTGTCTCGCCTGGGCGAGGAACTGGTCCTGTGGTCGAGCGCCGAGTTCGGATTTGTCGTGCTCGACGATGCCTTCGCCACCGGCTCGTCGATGATGCCGCAGAAGAAGAACCCCGATGTCGCGGAGCTGGCACGCGGCAAGGCCGGACGGCTGATCGGTCACCTGACAGGCCTGCTG
The DNA here is from genome assembly GCF_965208925.1 of Candidatus Poriferisodalis sp. Lineage (GTDB taxonomy): Bacteria > Actinomycetota > Acidimicrobiia > Acidimicrobiales > Poriferisodalaceae > Poriferisodalis. The sequence continues at coordinate 2,418,458 of NZ_OZ242364.1, forward strand.
GCAACGCTCAAGGGGCTTCCGCTCGCCTACAACAAGGACCTTCAAGAAGACAAGGAGCCGCTGTTCGACGCAGTCGACACCGTGCGATTGGTGGTCTTGGCGCTCGATGGCCTGATGCAGACCGTCGAATTCAATGCCGCGGCCATGGCGGCAGCTGCCGACGACCCCTTCACGGCTGCCACTGACCTGGCCGAATGGCTGGTGGCCCGGGGCATGCCCTTCCGCGACGCCCATGGGGTCATCGCGGGGCTCGTGCGTCAAGCGCTGGACGACGCAGCGGTCTCCATGCGTGCCCGCCGCCTGACGGAACTGGTGTCCGCACACCCGGATCTCGGCCAGGAGGCTGCACGACTGCTCGCGCCTGGCGCGGCCTACCACAGTCGCTCGACTCCGGGCGCAGGCGGTCCCGATGCCGTGGAAGCTCAACTCGAGCGTCTCGACGCTGCCCTGGCCGCGGACAGCAACGGGCATTGAGCGTGCCCGCGGGCAACCCGCTGCCTCGCGCGTTCTACGAGCGTCCGGCTACTGACGTCGCGCCCGATCTGCTCGGCAAGCTGCTGGTGCACGATCCCGATGGCAGCGCCGAGACGCTGCGCGCGGGCCGCATCGTGGAGGTCGAGGCCTACTGCGGCGAAAGCGATCCCGCGGCGCATTCCCGCAGCGGTCCGACGGCTCGCAACTCCTCCATGTTCGGGCCGCCGGGACACCTCTACGTGTACTTGATCTATGGCATGCATTGGTGTGCGAACGCTGTCTGCGCACCGGCAGGTGTCGGCGACGCGGTGCTCGTGCGCGCACTCGAGCCGATCCATGGCGTACCGCTCATGGCTGCTCTCCGGAGCCAGTCACGGCGTCAGACGAGCTGCCGTGACCTCTGCTCGGGCCCGGCCAAGCTGACCCAGGCCTTAGGCATCGAAGGTGCCCACGACGGCTGCGACTTGACGTCGGCCGAAGGGATCAGCATCTGCGACGACGGCCGGATGCCGGCCGAGGTGACACAGGCTGCGCGCATCGGCATCAGCCGCGGCACCGAGCTCCCATGGCGTTTCTACGACGCCAGCAGCCCGCACGTGAGCACGCGATGAGCCACGGACCCGCGTCGGCTTCGCCGACGCGCAGCGGACCCGGTTTCGTGGGGGCGGCGGCCATAGATGCGCGGCCCGGTGACCTCGCGGCCGCAACCGCACAGGTCAATGCGTTTGTCCCGCGCGACCGGATTCAGGCCCTGCACCGGCGGCGGTTGATCGGCTTTGCTGCCCGTCACCCTGATGCGCTGCATCGCTCGTGCGCCGCCGGACACCTGACGGCATCGGCGTGGGTGGTGAACCACGACGCGACACAGGGGTTGGTGCTGCTGCATCGCAAGATCGGACGCTGGCTGCAGCCCGGTGGTCATGCTGACGGTGAGGGTTCGCTCTCGGGGGTTGCGCTGCGCGAAGCCACCGAGGAGACCGGCATCGACGGCTTGGAGATCTGGACCGAGCCCGTGGACATTGACGTGCACCTGTTCGTCAACCGGAGGCACCCCGAACCCGACCATCTTCACTTCGACGTGCGATTCCTTGTTCGTGCGCCACGCTGTGCCGTGATGCGCGGCAACCACGAGTCCGAAGAGCTGAGGTGGATCGGGCGCGACGAGCTCACCGAGCCCGAACTGGGGCTCGACGCCAGCACGCGCCGGCTGGCTCGATATGGCTTCGACCTCGCCCGCATCGTGAACTGAACCGGTAGAGCAGTCGGGTTGCTGCTGGCGCGTACGGTGAATCCGTGCGCCACCTGCTGCTGCTGGTCGAGAACATCGTCTTGCTGCTCTGCGGTCTGGTGCTGGGATGGATCGCTGTCACCTTTCTGCCGGGCTCGGTGCTGCCGGCAGTCGCTGTCACCGTGGTCTTGGCCGCCGGCGGCCGGCTGCTGTTCAACGGCACGTTCTGGACGGCGGGAATCGGCTTCGTCATCGCAGGAGTCGCCGGCGCTGGGCTCTACATCTCCGACGCAGTGACGTCGCTGGGCGGATGACGGGTTCGTTGTCGTCTTCACCGCTCGTTTCCCCCGTCTCACGCGACGGAGCTCACAGGCCGCTCGGGCCCCGGGCTCAGCCTCTGGGCACAGGTAGCGTGACCGGGTGGACTTCGGCGCCGTGCTGATCGTCGCAGCCGTTGTGGCGGCGCTGATCATGGCCGGCGGCATCGTCGATGTCCTGCGATTGGGTCGCGATCGGTTTGAGCTGGCCGGCAAGCGTCGTTGGCATTGGGTCATGCTGATCATCTACAGCGGTCCGCTGGGCGTCTTGCTGTACGCAGCAGCAGCGCGGCCACAGGTCATCCATCCCGAGCGCTACGCCGAATGATCGCCGACGCAGAACTCGCCATCGAGGCCACTCAGCTCCACAAGCGATACGGGGCACTCGAGGCGGTCAACGGCGTCGACCTGTCGGTCGCGACCGGCGAGGTCGTGGCCTTCCTGGGCCCGAACGGGGCGGGCAAGACCACGACCGTCGAGATACTCGAAGGCCTCCGCACGCGAACGTCCGGGGATGTGCACGTGCTGGGTGTGGATCCGGCGGCGGCCAGCGCTGAGTGGAGAGAGCGCATCGGGGTCGTGCTGCAGGGGGCCAAGCATGAGGGCGATTTCACTGCCGCGGAGATCGTGACGATGTGGTCCGCCTACTACCGCTCACCTCGCCGGGTGGCCGAAGTGCTCGAGCTAGTGGGGCTCAGCGATGCTGCCGGCACCCGGACCCGACGCCTCTCTGGCGGTCAGCAGCAGCGTCTCGCAGTGGCACTGGCCCTCGTCGGCGACCCCGAGCTGGTCTTCCTGGACGAGCCGACGACCGGCTTCGACCCAGCCGCTCGCCGCGAAGCTTGGGAGACGATCGGCGGTCTGCGCTCGCTGGGAGTGACGGTCATGCTGACCACTCACTACATGGACGAGGCCGACCACCTCGCTGATCGCATCGTGGTCATCTCGCGCGGGCAGATCGTGGCCGATGGCACCGCTGCGGAACTCGCCAGTCACGTCGCCATGCCGACGCGAATCAGCTGGGATGCCGCACAGCTCGGCCACGACGAGCTTCCCGAGGGGCTGCGAGAACTGCTGGACACCAGAGGGCCGCCTGGGCCGGCAGGCACGTCAGAGGCGTCGGCGCGCGTTCCCGAAGGACTCGTGATTGCCACTCGAGACGTCGACGCTGTCGTCCGGCAGCTGCTCGCGGCGGCTGAAGGCGCCGGCATACGTCTGGATTCCTTGGCCGTCCGGCCGCCGACACTCGAGGACACCTACTTGGCCTTGACAGGGGAGGGGTCTGCGGGAGACGGGTTGCCGGGAGCTGACTCGACGGGAGTCACGACGTGAGCAGACTGAGCCAAATCCGCAGCGAGACCAAGTTCAACTTGCTGGGATTCCGGCGCAGCCCTGCAGCCACCTTCTTCACGGTGATCCTGCCGCTCGTCTTTCTGGTGATCTTCACCTCGATCTTCGGCAACTACACCATCAACGCGACCGGGGCACGGGTCGCCACGCAGTATGTGCCCGGGATTCTGGCGCTGGCGCTGGTCTCGGCAACCTTCATGAACCAGGCCATCTTCACGGTGGTCAAGCGCGAGAGCGGTGTGCTCAAGGCCATGCGGGCAACACCGCTGCCGCCCTGGGTCTACGTGGGGGGCTCGGTCGTGTCGTCGCTGGTGCTGACGGCGATGATGACGGTGCTGGTGATGGGCATCGGGCGGATCGCCTACGGCGTCGGGATCCAGGCAGGAGCGTTGCCCAGCCTGTTCGTCTCACTGGCCATCGGCACGGCGGCATTCTCTGCGCTGGCCTTGGCAGTCACCTGTATGTGCCCCAGCGAGCAGGCGGCGCCTGCGATCACCAACATGTTCGTGCTGCCGCTTTATTTCGTCTCCGACGTTTTCGTCATCACGTCGTCGGGCCCGCCTCGCTGGATGGGCCTCATCGGCGACATCTTCCCGATCAAGCATCTCGCGCACGCGCTCAGGCACACGTTTGATCCGTTCATTGACGGTGTGCCGGTACCGGTCGGCAACTGGCTGGTGATGGCGGCGTGGGGCGTGTTCGGCGTGCTGGTCACCGTGCGCTTCTTCCGCTGGACGCCCCGCGGCTAGCCCGACGTCGGGACCCGCCCACCGCACACGGGCGGTGGCATCGCCGCGACCTGATGGCGCTACCCGTCAGGCAGGCTGGCTGTCGCGCCGCAGCTGTGCTGCGGGCAGGCTGGCTGTCGCGCCGCAGCTGTGCTGCGGGCAGACTGGCACGGTGGATGTCCTGGCTGACCTCGAGGCGCGTGGTCTGATTCATCAGACGACCGACCGCCAGGCGCTCGCGGAGCGCTTGGAGAGCGGCCCGATCACGGTCTATTGCGGTTTCGACCCCACGGCGGCCAGCCTCCACGTCGGCAATCTCATGGGCTTGCTGACGCTGCGGCGGCTGCAATTGGGCGGCCACCGTCCGATCGCCCTTGCCGGCGGCGCAACGGGCATGGTCGGTGATCCCAGCGGGCGCTCGACCGAGCGGAATCTGCTCGATGACGACGCGCTGGCAGGCAATCTCGAGGGAATCGTCCCGCAGCTGCGCCAATTCCTGGACTTTGACGATGGGCCCTACGCGGCGCGGCTCCTCGACAACCGTGCGTGGACGGTCGGCGTCGGCGTCCTCGACTTCCTGCGAGACGTCGGCAAGCACGTCACCGTGCAGCAGATGGTGGGCAAGGAATCGGTGCGCAACCGTCTCGACGAGGGCGACGGCCTGTCCTACACCGAGTTCAGCTACATGCTGCTGCAGGCGTACGACTACCTGTGGTTGGCGGAGAACGTCGAGTGCGAGCTGCAGGTCGGCGGATCGGACCAGTGGGGCAACATCGTGCTCGGCATCGACCTGATCCGGCGACGGCTGGGACGCGCTGCGCATGCGCTGACCTGGCCATTGCTCGCGCGCAGCGATGGCACCAAGTACGGCAAGACAGCGGGCGGCGACACGCTGTGGCTGAGCGCGGATGCCATGAGTCCGTACCGCTTCTACCAGGCGTGGATCGGTGTCGACGATGTTGATGTCGCGAAGCTGCTGGCCCAGCTCACGTTCCTCGACATGGCCGACGTGCGGGAGATCGCTGCTGCGCACGACGCCGATCCAGGGCGGCGCGAGGGACAGCGGCGTCTCGCGGCCGAGATCACGGGCATCGTGCATGGCGACGCGGCGGCCGCGGCTGCGGCCGGTGCCAGCGAAGTGCTGTTCGGCGGGACCGCTTCGCTGAGCGAAGTATCCGCCTCGGCGCTGGCGTTCGTGGCCGCAGAGGTGCCATCGCGCCCGCTGCGAGCGCTTGATGCGTCTGTCGTGGATGTGCTGGTCGATGCCGAATTGGCCCAGAGCCGCAGCGAGGCGCGCAGGGCGCTGGCCGAGGGCAGCGTGTACATCAACGGGGACCGCACCAGCGATCCCGACCGCCTCGTCGGGTCGAATGACCTGCTGTTCGGCCGCTATGTGCTGCTGCGGCGGGGCAAGAAGCGCTGGCACGTCGCGACTGCTCCCTGAGACCCACGCGGCCGCGATGAATCGGCCGCTGTGAATGGTTGCGGCAGTGCGGCGCCGCCTGTATTCTCGTGCCTCCCCCTCACGGACGGATTTGCCGTCCAGAGGGGTCCGACACCTCCGGCGGTGTCGCCCGCAGCGCTCTTTCACAGAGGGCAGTGGCAGGCGCCGATCGAGTGTCAGCTGCCGGCGGACTCGCCTCAGCAGCGCTCCTTGACAACAGAACAGAGGACGAAAACGCCAGTGCGGGCGATCGGCTGCTGGATTCCAGCCGCTGGTCGAACCACACAGCCGGTCCGCGGTCAACCCATGACCGGGGACCAACTTGTTCGTGCCGTCTCATCAGGCTCGCCTCGAGCGAGCCCACGTGCGACGGTGCACCAATTCCAGCCAGTCGTCGCGGGAAGAGGGATTCCCTCGGATCGTGGCACAGGCTCTTCGATCGTGCCGGTGATGGATTGCGGCTCAGCCGTACGACATTGCGGGCTTGATCTCGACGGAGAGTTTGATCCTGGCTCAGGACGAACGCTGGCGGCGCGCTTCATCCATGCAAGTCGAACGAACCCGAGACTTCGGTCTCAATGGGAAAGTGGCGAACGGGTGAGTAACACGTGAGAAACCTACCCCGGAGATGGGAATAGCCCAGGGAAACCTGGATTAATACCCAATACCCTGCCTGCACCTCATGGTGTGTTCAGGAAACGCTCCGGTGCTCCGGGAGGGTCTCGCGGCCTATCAGCTTGTTGGTGAGGTAACGGCTCACCAAGGCATCGACGGGTAGCTGGTCTGAGAGGACGATCAGCCACACTGGGACTGAGACACGGCCCAGACTCCTACGGGAGGCAGCAGGAGGGAATATTGCGCAATGGGCGAAAGCCTGACGCAGCGACGCCGCGTGGGGGAAGAAGGCCTTCGGGTCGTAAACCCCTTTCAGCAGGGACGAAATTGACGGTACCTGCAGAAGAAGCGCCGGCCAACTACGTGCCAGCAGCCGCGGTAATACGTAGGGCGCAAGCGTTGTCCGGATTCATTGGGCGTAAAGGGCTCGTAGGCGGTTTGGTAAGTCGGGTGTGAAAACTCAGGGCTCAACTCTGAGACGCCACTCGATACTGCCATGACTAGAGTCCGGTAGGGGAGTGTAGAATTCCTGGTGTAGCGGTGAAATGCGCAGATATCAGGAGGAATACCGATAGCGAAGGCAGCACTCTGGGCCGGTACTGACGCTGAGGAGCGAAAGCGTGGGGAGCAAACAGGATTAGATACCCTGGTAGTCCACGCCGTAAACGTTGGGCACTAGGTGTGGGTCCCATCCAACGGGATCCGTGCCGTAGCTAACGCATTAAGTGCCCCGCCTGGGGAGTACGGCCGCAAGGCTAAAACTCAAAGGAATTGACGGGGGCCCGCACAAGCGGCGGAGCATGTTGCTTAATTCGAGGCAACGCGAAGAACCTTACCTGGGTTTGACATGTTGGGGACAGCCGCAGAGATGCGGCCTCCTTATGGTCCCATCACAGGTGGTGCATGGCTGTCGTCAGCTCGTGTCGTGAGATGTTGGGTTAAGTCCCGCAACGAGCGCAACCCTTGTCCTATGTTGCCAGCGCGTAATGGCGGGGACTCGTGGGAGACTGCCGGCGACAAGTCGGAGGAAGGTGGGGACGACGTCAAGTCATCATGCCCCTTATGCCCAGGGCTGCAAACATGCTACAATGGCCGGTACAAAGGGCTGCGAAACCGTGAGGTCAAGCGAATCCCAAAAAGCCGGTCTCAGTTCGGATTGGAGTCTGCAACTCGACTCCATGAAGCCGGAGTCGCTAGTAATCCCGGATCAGCAACGCCGGGGTGAATACGTTCCCGGGCCTTGTACACACCGCCCGTCACACCACGAAAGTTGGCAACACCCGAAGCCAGTGGCCCAACCCGCAAGGGAGGGAGCTGTCGAAGGTGGGGTTAGCGATTGGGGTGAAGTCGTAACAAGGTAGCCGTACCGGAAGGTGCGGCTGGATCACCTCCTTTCTAAGGAGTCACCTCCGAGAATGAGACCACCGTGGTCTCAGATCTCAGACGGAGATTCCCAGTTGGAGCACTGGTGCTGTCTGTATCTGACCGCCGATTTCCATAATCGGCAGTCTGATTGCCGAAGTCCATCTTCGGCTTACCACAGCCGGCTCGTCCTCTGTTCTGCTGCCAGGGAGCGCTGCGTCGCGCCTTGATGCCGCGGCTCTCTGATAACTGCATAGCGATGCACGAGCATCAAAATCCTCTGCGACTGTCACACTTGAGACCGTGGCGGAGGAGATTTGATTCTTCGAGACTGAGTATCGATATACCAAGCTACGAAGAGCCAATGGTGAATGCCTTGGCGCCGAACACCGATGAAGGACGTGATAGGCTGCGATAAGCCACGGGGAGCCGCCGAATAGGCTTTGATCCGTGGATATCCGAATGGGGAAACCCGGCACCTTTTATCGGGTGTCACTCCTGCCTGAATCTATAGGGCAGGTAGAGGGAACGAGGGGAATTGAAACATCTCAGTACCCTGAGGAAAAGAAAGCAACAGCGATTCCCGGAGTAGCGGCGAGCGAAATGGGAAGAGCCTAAACCGAATCCGGTGGTAAAGCCTGGTGGCGTTGCCGGATCGGTGTTGTGGGACATCCCCGACCGAGCACCAGATCGGTCAAGGAGTTACAAAGCAGGCAGATAGCGGAACCGTACAGGAAAGGCGGGCCGCAGAGGGTGACAGCCCCGTACGCGAAATCTGCTTGCCTCCTGGGATTGCTCCCGAGTAGCGCCGGTTCCGTGAAGGCCGGCGTGAATCTGCGAGGACCACCTCGTAAGGCTAAATATGTGTCGGCGACCGATAGCGAACTAGTACCGTGAGGGAAAGGTGAAAAGTACCCCGGGAGGGGAGTGAAATAGTACCTGCAACCATTGGTTTACAAGCAGTTGGAGCGCTACTGGGCACTTGTGCCCAAGCGCGACAGCGTGCCTTTTGAAGAATGAGCCAGCGAGTTACGGTGTGTGGCAAGGTTAACCAGTGATGGGAAGCCGGAGCGAAAGCGAGTCCGAACAGGGCGCACAGTCGCATGCTGTAGACCCGAAGCCGTGTGATCTATCCATGGGCAGGGTGAAGCGGAGGTAAGACTCCGTGGAGGCCCGAACCGACCTAGGTTGAAAACTGGGCGGATGACCTGTGGATAGGGGTGAAAGGCCAATCAAACACGGTGATATCTGGTTCTCCCCGAAATGCATTTTGGTGCAGCGTCGCACGTTCAGCCATGGAGGTAGAGCACTGATTGGGCTAGGGGGCCCACAAGCTTACCGACCCCAGTCAAACTCCGAATGCCATGGCTCCAGAGTGCGGCAGTGAGTCCACGGGGGATGAGCTTCGTTGGACGAGAGGGAAACAGCCCAGAGCGCCGGCTAAGGCCCCTAAGTGTGTATTAAGTGGCAAACGATGTGGGATTGCCCAGACAGCCAGGAGGTTGGCTTAGAAGCAGCCACCCTTGAAAGAGTGCGTAACAGCTCACTGGTCGAGTGGTCCTGCGCGGATAATGTAACGGGGCTAAATACACCGCCGAAGCCGCGCCTTTGAATTCGCTTTCGAGCGAATTCGAGGGGTAGGGGAGCGTCGTGCCTGCAGCGAAGCCGGAGCGTGAGCGCCGGTGGAGCGGGTCCGAGTGAGAATGCTGGCATGAGTAGCGAGAGAGGGGTGCGAATCCCCTCCGCCGTAAGCCCAAGGGTTCCTGGGGAAGGCTGGTCCTCCCAGGGTTAGTCGGGAGCTAAGGCGAGGCCGAGAGGCGTAGTCGATGCACAACCGGTTGATATTCCGGTACCACCGCGTGCGCGCCCAGTCCAAAATGCGGTTGCTAAGGGGCTGTCCTCCCTTCGGGGAACGACGAACCGACCCACCGCACCGAGGACAGCAATGAGGGGACGCAGGAGGATAGGTGAACCCAGGCGATGGTAGACCTGGGGTAAGCGAGTAGGACGGGGACTAGGTAAGTCCGGGCCCCATGAAGTCCGAGACGCGATGCCGAGCCGCTACAGGCGAAGTCATTGATTCCATGCTGCCTAGAAAAGCCTCTAGCGAGTTCACGTGGTGCCCGTACCTAAACCAACACAGGTAGGCAGGTAGAGCATACTCAGGCGAACGGGAGAACTGTGGTTAAGGAACTCGGCAAATTGCATCCGTAACTTCGGGAGAAGGATGACCCTGTGATGGTGACGGCACTAGCTGCCCGAGCCGGAAAGGGTGGCACAAAATAGGGGAAAGCGACTGTTTACTAAAAACACAGCAGCGTGCGAAGTCGTAAGACCATGTATACGCTGTGACGCCTGCCCGGTGCCGGAAGGTTACGGGGAACGGTTAGCTCTTCGGAGCGAAGCTGTGAACCTAAGCCCCGGTAAACGGCGGCCGTAACTATAACGGTCCTAAGGTAGCGAAATTCCTTGTCGGGTAAGTTCCGACCTGCACGAATGGCGTAACGACTTTCCCACTGTCTCAACCACAGACCCGGCGAAATTGAAGTACGAGTAAAGATGCTCGTTGGCTACAGAAGGACGGAAAGACCCCGTGGACCTTTACTATAACTTGGTATTGGGTTGTGGCACGTGTTGTGTAGGATAGGTCGGAGACTAGGAAGCGTGTGCGCCAGCATGCGTGGAGTCACCCTTGAAATACGACCCTGCTCATGTCGGAACTCTAACCTAGGACCCTGATCGGGTTCGGGAACAGTGCCAGGCGGGTAGTTTGACTGGGGCGGTCGCCTCCCAAATGGTAACGGAGGCGCCCAAAGGTTCCCTCAGACTGGTTGGCAATCAGTCGTCGAGTGCAATGGCACAAGGGAGCTTGACTGTGAGACATACAGGTCGAGCAGGTGCGAAAGCAGGGCATAGTGATCCAGCGATTGCGTGTGGAAGCGTCGTTGCTCAACGGATAAAAGGTACCCCGGGGATAACAGGCTCATCTTCCCCAAGAGTCCATATCGACGGGAAGGTTTGGCACCTCGATGTCGGCTCATCGCATCCTGGGGCTGAAGCAGGTCCCAAGGGTTGGGCTGTTCGCCCATTAAAGCGGTACGCGAGCTGGGTTTAGAACGTCGTGAGACAGTTCGGTCCCTATCCTCTGTAGCCGTAGGAGATTTGAGGAAAGCTGTCCGTAGTACGAGAGGACCCGGATGGACGCAGCTCTCGTGTGCCAGTTGTTCCGCCAGGAGCACGGCTGGTTGGCGACCTGCGGAAGGGATAAGCGCTGAAAGCATCTAAGCGCGAAGCCTGTTCCAAGATGAGATCTCCCACTGGTACAACCAGGTAAGGCCCGTGGCAGATAACCACGTTGATAGGCCGGATGTGTAAGCGCAGCAATGCGTTCAGCAGACCGGTACTAATCGGCCGAGGGCTTGGTATCGGTACTCAGCCTCGAGGAAGCGCACGGCACGACCGAGCGCTGTGCGTGCATCGCTGTGCAGTCTTCACCGGTCTGCGCTCGGCCTGTCACCATTCGACTGGTCGAATGCGCACAGATCTCCGGTGGTTATGGCGGCAGGGCCACACCCGTTCCCATTCCGAACACGGAAGTTAAGCCTGCCAGCGCCGATGGTACTTGGGGGCAATTCCCCTGGGAGAGTAGGTCGCTGCCGGAACCCTGAACCCCCGTCGTGTCTACGGCGGGGGTTCTTCGCGTGCGAGGCCAAGCCCCGGGTCGGGCAACCCTGCACTGCAAGAAGGCGTGCCGACGACCGCGCAAGGGTGGCATGACACGGCATTAGCCTCGAGGAGTGACGCAGAACCGGCGCCCGTCTCGCAAGGGCCCGCCTCGCAAGGGCCCATCTCGCAAAGGTCCGGCGCGGCGCAGCTCTGGCCCTCCTCGCCGGAGCGACAAGCCGGTTGACGAGGTTGCCGAGCAGGCGGCTCGCCGGACCGACTGGGGCGGCGTCGCCCGCAAGGGCGCCTCGGTACTCCGGCCGATCCCCGGCGCTGATCGGGGCGATGCCTACGCGGCGAAGGCACCGGAACGCCGCAGTCCGCGACCGGAACTGCCACAGGGGCCTCAACGTACGGAGCGTGCGCGCACCGAGGCGCAGCGCCGCCGGCGGCCGGCCGTGCGGCTGGACGTTCCCCAATTGGATCCGACCGGCCTGCGCGGCATGCCGGCTGAGGAGCAGCAGCGGCTGGCACGGCGCCTGCGTGACGCGGGAGAGGACTTTCTGGCCGAACGATTCGGTGACGCGCACGTCATCCTGCGGCCGCTCGCATCCCGCTATGCAGCCGTCGCCGAGGTGCAGGAACTCTTCGGTCTGACGCTGTACCGGCTTGGCCGCTGGACCGCGGCATCACACCGGCTCGAGCAATACGAGGCGATGACCGGTGCCATCGACCAGCTGCCGGTGCTGGCGGACTGCTACCGAGCACTGGGACGTCTGAACGACGTGCAAGACGTGTGGGACCGGTTGAGACATGCCGATCCTGACGCCCAGACGATCACCGAGGGGCGCATCGTGGCTGCGGGGGCGCTGGCCGATGAGGGTCGCCCACGCGACGCAATCCGTTTGCTTGAGGCAGGCCCGCTGCGACCCAAACGCCCCAAGGACCATCACCTCAGGCTGTGGTACGCGCTCGCGGATCTGTACGACCGTGTCGGTGACCTGCAGCGCGCCCGCCGCGGATTCGCTCGGATTGCCGACGTCGAACCCGAGTTCGTAGATGCAGCTGACCGGCTGGCCGCGCTTGAAACCGGAGACACACCGCAGTAGGGGACACCGCCGTAGCGGACAGCCGCCGCGAGGCCCGGCGGAGATCAGCTCGAAGGGTCAGCCCTTCGGCGCGAGTGCGCGGATAGAGTGATCCCGTCATTCGGCACGCGCCGCCCCCAGTACCAGCCCTCAGTACCGGCGCCGCCAGATAACGCGAGGCAAGCGGTACATCGTGACTACCGACATCGAGCGCCTGCTGGGCGAGCAGGCCTCCTATTTGCTGGATCACAAGTGCGAAGGCATCGGGCGAGACCTGCTCACCCTGCCCGGGCCCGACTTCGTGACCGATGTCGTCGCCGGCACCGACCGCTCGCCGCAGGTCATGCGGAGCCTCCAGTCGCTGTTCGACCACGGTCGGCTCGGCGGCACGGGTTACGTTTCCATCCTGCCGGTGGACCAGGGCATCGAGCACTCGGGTGCCGCCTCGTTCGCGCCGAACCCGATGTACTTCGATCCGGCCTCCATCGTGGAGCTGGCGGTCGAAGGGGGCTGCAATGCTGTGGCCACAACGTTCGGCGTGCTCGGAGCGGTGTCTCGCCGCTACGCCCACCGCATCCCGTTCATCGTCAAGATCAACCACAACGAGCTGCTGACCTACCCGGCCTCATACGACCAGATCATGTTCGGCTCGGTCACCCAGGCACACGAACTCGGCGCAGCGGGCGTCGGCGCGACCATCTACTTCGGCTCGGCTGAGAGCGGCCGCCAGATCACCGAGGTGGCCGCTGCGTTCTCCGAGGCCCATCGTCTCGGCATGTTCACCGTGCTGTGGTGCTACCTGCGCAACTCGGCGATCAACGTCGATGGGGTCGACCACCACGTTTCGGCCGATGCCACCGCACAGGCCAACCACATCGGCGTGACCATCGAGGCCGACATCATCAAGCAGAAGCTGCCTGAGAACAACGGGGCTTTTGTCTCGGTGCCGGGCTTCGGCAAGACCCACGCGGCGGTGTACGACCGTCTGACGACCGATCACCCGGTGGACCTGTGCCGCTGGCAGGTGGCGAATTGCTACATGGGACGTGTGGGGCTCATCAACTCCGGCGGCGCCAGTTCGGGGGCCACCGACCTGTCCGAGGCCGTCACCACGGCCGTGGTCAACAAGCGAGCCGGCGGCATCGGGCTGATCTCGGGACGCAAGGCGTTCCAGAGACCCATGGCCGAGGGCGTCGAGTTGCTCGGCGCGATCCAGGACGTCTACTTGGACCAGGCGGTGACTATCGCGTGAGGTCTGGGGCGCCTGAGGTCTGGGGCGCCTGAGGCGTGATCCGACCCGGCTGCGTGCACGCGGCCGCGGCTAGCGTGGTCGCTTGAAGCGGCCGCAATTTCCCGGCTCCGAGACTGCGAGCCGATTCCCCACACAAGCCCTTCGACCAGGAGACACTGTGACCGACACCGCATCGCGCGAACTGCCGCTGCAGGAGATCGACGAGGTCATCATCCGCTTCGCCGGGGACTCCGGCGATGGCATGCAGCTCACCGGTGACCAATTCACGAGCATCTCGGCGGCGCTCGGAAACGATCTGTCCACGCTGCCGGAGTTCCCCGCGGAGATACGCGCCCCGCAAGGCACGCTTGCCGGTGTCTCGGCGTTCCAAGTGCGCATCTCCGACTTCGACATCACCACGCCGGGCGATGCCCCTACGGTGCTGGTGGCGATGAACCCCGCGGCGCTCAAGGCGCAGCTGCACAACCTTGCGCAGGGCGGCGCGCTCATCTTGAACACCGATGCCTTCAACGACCGCAACCTGGAGAAGGCTGGTTACTCGAGCAATCCGCTCGATGACGGCACGCTGGACGACTACCGCTCGTACCCGGTGCCGATGAGCCAGATCACCCGGGACGCCGTGGCCGAGCACGGTGTCAAGCCACGGGACGCGGAACGCTCCAAGAACTTCTTCGCGCTCGGCCTGATCTCCTGGATGTACACCCGCCCGGTCGAGCCGACGCTCGAGTTCATCAACACCAAGTTCCGGGGCCGTGAACAGGTCATCAATGCCAATACAGCGGCGTTCAAGGCCGGCTACAACTTCGGCGAGACGGCCGAGATCTTCGAGGCCCACTACGAGGTGAAGCCAGCCCCGCTGGCACCCGGCGAATACACCAACGTGAACGGGAACACGGCGCTGGCATGGGGCTGTGTCGTGGCGGGCCAGCTGGCACGCCTGCCGGTGTTTCTCGGCTCGTACCCCATCACGCCGGCTTCGGACATCCTGCACGAGATGTCGCTGAAGAAGAACTTCGGCGTGCGAACGTTCCAAGCCGAAGACGAGATCGCCGCGGCAGCGTCGGCTGTGGGGGCGGCCTTCGGCGGGGCGCTGGCGTTCACGTCCACATCGGGGCCCGGCCTGGCGCTGAAGGGCGAGACGCTCAGCCTCGCAGTGAGCCTCGAGCTCCCGATGGTGGTGCTCGACATCCAGCGCGGCGGCCCGTCGACGGGCTTGCCCACCAAGCCCGAGCAGGCCGACCTGATGATGGCCATGTACGGGCGGCATTCCGAGTCGCCGCTGCCGGTGGTGGCCCCGCGCAGTCCTGCCGACTGCTTTGACATCGCGATCGAGGCATCTCGCATTGCACTGAAATATCGGACGCCCGTCATCGTGCTGTCCGACGGGTACCTGGCGAACAGTTCCGAGCCGTGGCTGCTGCCCGAGGTCGATGACCTGCCGGACATCGGCGTCGATTTCGCGACGGAGTTCAACGGCACCAATGAGGACGGCGACGGCATCTTCCTGCCGTATCTGCGGGATCCCGACACGCTGGCTCGCCCGTGGGCCATTCCCGGCACGCCTGGCCTGATGCACCGCGTCGGTGGCATCGAGAAGGAGGACGGCACCGGCAACATCTCCTACGAGCCCGAGAACCACCAGCTGATGGTCGATCTGCGGCAGGCAAAGATCGACGGCGTCGATGTCCCCGATGTCGAAATCGCCGGCGATGCAGACGCCGATCTCGTGGTGCTGGGCTGGGGCTCCACGTGGGGCGCCATCGACGCGGCTGCAGGACGGCTGCGCGAGGCCGGTTTCGAGGTGGCGCATGTGCACCTGCGGCACCTCAATCCGCTGCCCGCGAATCTCGGCGACGTACTGCGTCGCTACCGGGCGGTGGTGTGTCCCGAGATGAACAAGGGGCAGCTGTGCGATTTGGTGCGGGCGAAGTATCTGATCGATGTCGAGCACATCGGCAAGATCGACGGTGTGCCGTTCACCACCGGCGAAGTGACCTCAGCAGTTCGCAAGCGCCTGGAGGAACTGGCAGCCAGCTAGGCGCCGGCGAGACATGATCAACGAGTGCAAGACCAGCGAGTACAGACAGAGGCCGACAGCACGATGACCGACACATCGATCACGCCGACCACACAGCCCGGAGACTGGGCCTCCGACCAGGAGGTCCGCTGGTGCCCGGGCTGCGGCGACTACTCCATCCTCACGGCGATGCGGATGCTGATGCCGAGTCTCGGCACCGAACCGCACAACACGGTGTTCGTGTCAGGCATCGGCTGCGCTGCCCGGTTCCCCTACTACATGAACTCCTACGGCGTGCACGGCATCCATGGCCGAGCACCCGCCATCGCCACTGGCTTGGCGATGGCCCGGCCGGATCTCGATGTCTGGGTAATCGGCGGCGACGGTGACATGCTGTCGATCGGCGGCAATCACCTGATCCACGCATTGCGCCGCAACGTCAAGATCAAGGTACTGCTGTTCAACAACCAGATCTACGGCTTGACCAAGGGCCAGTTCAGCCCTACGAGCGAGATCGGCAAGGTCACGAAGAGCTCGCCGATGGGTTCGCTCGACGCGCCGTTCAACCCGCTCGCCGTGGCGCTCGGCGCCGAGGCGTCGTTCGTGGCACGAACACACGACATGGACCGCCAGCACATGATGGACACCTTCCGGCGGGCGCACGAGCACGACGGCGCCGCGTTTGTGGAGGTGTTCCAGAACTGCAACGTCTTCAATGACGGCGCCTTCGAAGGGGTCACCAAGAAACAGAACCGCGATGCCAACCTCATCCCGCTGGCGCACGGCGAGCCCATTCGCTTCGGAGCTGACGGCGAGTTCGGGGTCATCGACGAGTCAGGCTGCGCCCGGGTTGTCCACACAGCCGATGTGAGCAACGACGAATTGCTCACTCACGACGAGACGAAGCATGATCCCTCGACCGCGTTCATGCTGGCGCGTCTCGCGCGCGGACCGTTTGAGCCCACACCGATCGGGGTGTTCCGCGCCGTGCGGCGCAGTGAGTACGCCATGGCCTCCACTCGGCAGCTGGCGGCGGCTCAACAGAAGCAGGGTGCCGCTGACATCGCGCAGTTGCTGCGCTCACGCGGCACCTGGTACGTCTGAGAACACTACTTTCGTCGCGTAAACCACTGCGGTGCGCCGTGGGCGCGCTGGTACTTTCGGCTGCATGAACGCCGCCCGGCGACGCTTGGACAACGAGCTCGTGCGCCGTTGCCTGGTCTCGTCTCGGGCTGCGGCGCAAGCACTCATCTCGGACGGCCGGGTTCTTGTGGGTGGATCGGTCGCGCAGAAGCCGTCTCGTATGGTGTCGGCTTCTGAGCCGGTCCAGCTCAGCGGCGAGCCGGCTCGGTTCGTGTCACGCGGCGGAGAGAAGCTGGATGCTGCGCTGGACGAGTTCGGGGTCGCCGTGGCGGGGCGGCGCGCCGTCGATGCCGGCGCCTCGACGGGCGGTTTCACCGATTGTCTGCTGCAGCGGGGGGCTGCGGAAGTCGTTGCGATCGATGTCGGCTGGGGACAGCTCGATGCTCGCCTGCGGGCCGACGCCCGCGTGACCGTACGGGAACGGTGCAACGTGCGACACATTGGACCTTCCGACATCGGCGGCCCGGCGGACATCACCACCGCCGATCTGTCGTTCATCTCGCTGCGCACCGTGATGGCGAACCTCGCAGCGTGCACGGCGCGACGCGGGGAAGCGGTGCTGCTTGCCAAGCCGCAGTTCGAAGCCGGTCGGCGCGAGGCCTCGCGCGGCAAGGGAGTAGTGCGCGACCCGGACGTGTGGCGGCGGGTGCTCGGCGACGTGGCATCGAGCGCATCCCGCCATGGTCTCTCGCCCACTGGTATCGCCGCGTCGCCGTTGCGAGGGGCCGCAGGCAATGTCGAGTTCTTCTTGCACTGCCGTCGTGCTGCCGATCACGAATGCCAACCGCACGTAGGTGCGAGGTCGGGGTCGTTTGATCTCGACAGCGCAATAGACATGGCAATCGAGAATGCACTCGGCGCTTCTTCTGAGGGGGCATCGGCATGAGTGACGTGCTGATCATCGCCCATGCCGAGCGCGCAGAGGCGCTGACGGCCTCGAAACAGCTGGTCGCGTGGCTTGAGGGTGAGGGTCACGGCGCGGAAATGGGCGGTGTGGAGGCCACGGCAATCGGCCGCCCTGAGCTCGGTGTCGACGAACCGATCCGAACCGTCCCGGATCTCGCCGTGAGCATCGGCGGCGACGGCACCATGCTGCGCTCTTTCGACCTGGTCGCAGCAGCGGGCGTGCCGGTACTCGGCGTCAATGTCGGCCATCTCGGCTACCTGACCGAATTCGAGCCGGCGCACCTCACCGACATGGTCGCCGCCGCACTCAGGGGTTCCTTGGACGTCTCGGAACGGATGATGGTCAGCGCACGAGTACGCCCTGGTGCAGGCAATGATCGCGATGACAGCGATGAGGAGGTGGCGTGGACCGGGCTGAACGAGGTTGTGCTCGAGAAACGCGATCCGGGGCACACGGTCAGGCTGGAAGTGTGGCTTGACGGAGACGTATTCGCGACCTACGCCGCAGACGGCCTCATAGTCTCGACGCCGACGGGTTCCACGGCGTACAGCCTCTCGGCAGGGGGTGCGGTGGTAGCGCCCACGCACTCGTCGTTGCAGGTCACTCCTGTCGCGCCGCACATGCTCTTCGACCGTTCGTTGCTGCTGCCGCCGGACACCGAGATCGGCATCCGGGTGGTCAGCGAACGGCCGGCGCTCGCCGCTGTGGACGGGCGCTCAGCGAGCTTGCTGGCGACCGGCGACGAACTCGTTGTGACGCGCGCTCCGTACGACGCACGGTTCGTCACCGCCGGCGGCGACAGCTTTCATCGCGTGCTGAAGCACAAGTTCGGCCTCAAGGACCGCTGATGCTCGTCGAGCTGGCGGTGCACGATCTTGGCGTCATCTCACATGCCAACTTGGTGCTCGGCGCAGGCATGACGGCGCTGACTGGCGAGACGGGCGCCGGCAAGACGCTGGTGGTGCAAGCGGTGCAGCTGCTGATGGGCGGGCGTGCAGACCCCGCGATGGTGCGCACTGGCGCAGTCGAAGCAGTTGTCGAGGGCAGGTTCGTGAACGCCGGTGGGACGGAGCGCGTGCTGCGCCGTGTGATCCCAGCAGGCGGTCGCAGCCGCGCTTACGTGGACGGCGGCATGGCCTCGGCGGCAGAGCTTGCAGAGCTCGGGTCCGGGCTTGTCGACCTGCACGGGCAGCACCAGCACCAATCGCTGTTGCGCGCCCGGACCCAGCGTGAGGCACTCGATCGCTGGGGCGACATCGATGTGCGCCCGCTGGCGGCGGCGCGTGACGAACTGAGAGCGCTCACGCAAAACCTGGCCGCGCTCGGCGGTGACGCGCGAGCAAGGGCGCAAGAGATCGATCTCTTGCGCTATCAGGTGGACGAGATCGCATCGGCGCAGCTGGACGACCCTGACGAATTGAGCTGGATCGCCGAGCGTGAGGACCTGCTCGCCGATGCAGCAGCGGTCCTCGCTGACGGTCACGCAGCCCGCCAAGCACTTGCAGGAGACGAGGGCGCAATCGACAGGCTGGGCGCTGCGGTGGCCTTGCTGGCCGCCCGGAAGGCGTTCGCGCCGGTGAGCGACCGTTTGGGTGCTGTGGCCGCAGAATTGGATGACACCGTCGCGGAGCTGAGAGGTGTGCTCGACACGATCGAGGACGACCCGCAAGCGCTGGCCGATGTCCGTGCCAGGCACCAGCGTCTGCGCGAGCTGACGCGCAAGTACGGCGACACGCTCGCCGATGTGAGCGCGTTCGGCGCCCAAGCAGCAGAGCGTCTGTCGCAGCTCGAACGTCACACCGAGCTGGCTGCCGAGCTGGAGGCCGGCATCGAAGCGGCGCAGCGCCATGTCGAAGCCGAGGCTCACATTGTGGCTACGGCCCGCCGAGCAACTGCACCCGGCCTCGCCGCTGCGGTGAGCGAGCACCTGGCTTCGCTGGCGTTGGCCGACGGCACGCTCGACGTCAGCGTCACCGGCGAGGCGCCGAGCGACAGCGTCGAACTGCTTTTCAGCGCCAACCGAGGTGCAGGGCCCGGCCCGCTGTCGAAGGTGGCATCGGGCGGCGAGCTGGCGCGCGTCATGCTGGCGTTGCGGCTCGTGCTGACCGCCGGTCCGCCCACCCTGGTGTTCGACGAGGTCGACGCCGGCATCGGCGGCGAGACTGCAGTTGCGGTCGGTCAGGCGCTGGCTTCGCTGGCCGGCCAGCACCAGGTGCTGGTGGTCACGCATCTCCCGCAGGTCGCAGCGTTCGCACACCACCAAGTGGCCGTTCGAAAGACCGACGACGGCAACGCAGTGGAGTCAGACCTCGTGGCCGTCACGGGACCGGATCGCGTCAGCGAGCTGGCGCGGATGCTCGCAGGCCAGCCGGCTTGGGCGAGCGGCCGCCAGCACGCGACCGAATTGCTGGAGGTGGCCGCCGCAGCGCGGGGCGGCGCCCGGGAGTGAGCATGTTCCGCTCGCGTTCGCTGTCGAGACGCCAGCGCTCGCGCCGCACCCACGGCGGCAACCACGCGGAGATCGCGGGACGTTGCCGCGTAGACCGACGCACCAAGAACCTGCTGCGCCGCTTGGAACGCGGCGAGATTGCGGTCATCCACCACGCAGATCTGGATCGGGTCGCTGCTGACGGACTTCTGGCCGCAGGCGCGATAGCCGTGATCAACGCAGAGCCGACGATGACCGGCCGGTACCCGGCACTGGGCGGCCTCACGCTCGCGCAGGCCGGAGTGCCGGTGCTGGAGGACATCGGCGAGGGCGTGTTCGCGTCGCTCCGAGACGGCGAGGAGCTGGCCATCTCAGGCGATGAGGTGCTGCGCGGCGACCAGGTGATCGGGACCGGGTACCGCCGCGATGCCGAGCATTTTGAACGCGTGCTGGAATCGGCGCGTGTGGCGGTGCGCGGCGAACTGGGGAGCTTTGCCCGGAACACGCTCGAATACCTGGAGAGGGAACCGCAGGTCCTCACCGATGAGCTGGAGATCCCGCCGCTGCGGCACCAGTTGCGACGCCGTCACGTGCTGGTGGTGGTGCGCGGCATCGACTACCGCGAAGATCTGGCGGCACTGCGCCGATCGGGCTACATGTCGGACATGCGGCCCGTCATCATCGGTGTGGACGGGGGTGCCGATGCGCTGCTCGAGGCCGGTCTCGTGCCCCACATCATCATCGGCGACTTCGACTCGGTATCGCCGCGGGCACTCGAGTGCGGGGCGCAGCTCATCGTGCACGGCTATCCCGAAGGCGGAGCGCCCGGTGCGGTCCGCCTCGACGACGCAGGCTTGAGCTACGACGTCATCGCCGCGCCCGGAACCAGCGAGGATCTCGCCTTGCGGCTGGCATTCGAGCAGCGAGCCGAGCAGATCGTCGAGGTCGGATCGCACACGTCCATGGTCGACTTCTTCGACAAGGGCCGCCGCGGCATGGCATCCACCTTCCTGACCCGGATGCAGGTGTCGCCGGCGCTGGTCGACGCGAAAGGCGTGAGCCGTCTCTACCGAACCCAGGTGCGCAAGCGCGACATGGCAATGCTGATCATCTCGGCGCTCGTCACCATCGGCGTCATCGCCGCGGTGACGGAGCCGGGCAGGCTCCTGCTGCGCACCCTGTGGATCAACATGGGCCTGTAGATCGGTCGGCCGAATGATCAACCTCCGCTACCACATCGTGTCGATCGCGGCAGTCTTCCTGGCCTTGGCGATCGGCCTGGCGCTGGGCTCGACATTTGTGGACTCGGTGCTGGTGAGCAACCTGGAGTCACGCGTGGACCAGTTGCAGGCCGACACCGAATCGGCGATCGAACGACAAGCGGAAGCTGAGGCGGAGCTCGGCGAGGCTGAGGCCGCACGCGACGCAGCGCTTGCGAGCGTTGAAGCGGCGCGGTCCGTACGGTTCGAAGTCGAGGATCTCGTACGGCCGTACCTTCCCCAAGGTCGACTGAGCGGCACGACGACGCTCATCGTGGCACCGGAATCCACGGACCGGGCCGCCGTGGCGGCGATCCGCGCACGCCTCGATGCGACGGACGCGCGCCATGGCGGGGTGCTGTGGCTCAGCGATGATCTCCGCCTGCACGATCCCGGAGTGCGCCAGAGCATCGCCGAGGCATTCTCGCTGGCCGGTGACAGCCGCAACGCGGTGCGCAGAGCGCTTCGCTTCCTGCTGCCTCAGGCGCTGTTCAGGCCGACAGAGGCCGGTTCCAGCCAGATGCTCGCCGATGATGTCAACGCAATCACCGACTTCGGGGCGCTTGACGGCTTCGCTCGCGGCTTCTCGGCGGTCCCGCCGACTCGTACGGCGCTCACCCTGCTCCGTGATCTGGAGTTGGTCACCCATGACGGCACTGGCGCCGTCGCGCTGCACCTGCTTGGCGGCGAGCCACTGCGAATTGTGGTGGTCACCGATGCGGCGGCGGCCGGGCTGAACCAGGACTTTATTTTCGATCTGTTGAGGGCGGTCGTTGACGACGGCCACGCGGGCACCGGCGTCATCGTCGAAGTACCCGCGCCCGGGGCAGCGGGAGTCGGCTATGGCGCAGTGCTGAAGCGAGTCCGGTCCGACCCTGTGCTCGCGGGATCGTTCGCGAGTGTCGATGATGTCGAGACCTTCTCTGGCGACTTGGCGCTGCTGGTTGCGCTGGAGCGGCTGCCTGCCGTCAGTCACTTCTCGAGAGCTGATCTCAACCACGGTCTGGGCCCGTCATGACCCATGCCGTGGCGATTGTGCCCGCCTTCGAACGGGCGGACACGGTGGGTGCCACGGTGACGGCGCTGCGGACGGTGTCCGATGTGCTCGACGTCATCGTGGTCGACGATGGGTCCCGGGACCGAACTGCGGCTGCGGCTGCCGCCGCAGGAGCGCGCGTCATCGAGCTCGCACGCAATCGCGGCAAAGCAGCGGCGGTCGCCGCGGGCATCGCGGCGTCCGGCGCCCCCGACGTGTACCTCCTCATCGATGCCGATCTGGGCGACTCCGCCGCGTTGGCTGCTGACCTGCTGCAGCCGGTTGCGCTGGGCGAAGCCGACATGACGATCGCCGTCTTCGATGCTGCTGAGAGCCAAAGCGGGTTCGGTCTCGTCAAGGCGTTCGCGGCACGCGTCCTGCGTTCTGAGACGGGACTCGAACTGGCCGAACCCCTTTCGGGTCAGCGCGCCGTGCGGGGTCCGCTGATGCGATCGCTGCATCTGGCGCCCGGGTTCGGTCTCGAGATCGGTCTGACGCTTGATGCAGCCGACCGCGGAGCCCGTATCAGCGAGGTCGAGATCGGCTTCAGCCATCGGCAGACCGGGCGTGACCTCAGCGGCTTCGCGCATCGGGCGCGCATCGGGCGCCACGTCTACCGCGCGGTGGCGGCTCGCACCGGCTGGCCGAAGGCGGTCTCCTCGCTGGTCGCCTCACTGCTGAGCCGCACCATCTCCGCAGCACGCCGTGTGCCGTTGCGTGCCCGGGGGCAGCGGATCGGGAGCACGGCACGCCAGTCATGGCAGCGAGCATGGCAGTTCCGACTGCCGCGCTCGCTTCGGGACCTGCGGTCGTGGCGTCCATTGCGGCGCCGGCGCACACGAGGGCCATGACGCTGGTGCCGTCGCTGGCCCTGATCATCAATACGACGCACACGGGGGCGTTGCTGGGCGCGGCATTCGCGGGATCACTGCTCGTTGCAGCGCTGTTCTGGCGCTGGTTCGGCGCGAGCATGAGCCGAGATCGCTGGATCCGGCCCAACTACCGGGGGCAGCCGATCGTCGCCGTCTCGGGTCTGGTCGTACTGGTCGTCAGCTTGATCGCAATTGCGACCACAGCAGTCGTCATCGTCTCATTGCCCGAGGGCGAGTGGCACTGGGCTGTGCACGCACCAGATCAATCTGTGCTGCTGGCCCGCTCGCCTGATTCGGCCACGATCGCCGGCGGAATTGCTGCGCTGGTGCTGCTCGGGGGATTCGGCTGGCTCGGTTATCGCGACGACGCCCGCGGGTCCACAGACGGCCAAGCGGCCGCGAGCGGCTTCGCCGGACACCTTCGTCAGAGCTTGCGCCAGCGAGCCTTCACAACCGGGCTGCAGAAGGCGCTTGGCGGTTTCTTCGTTGCGGCCGTGGCTGTGCAGATCGCCCTGTGGGGCGACCCGGGGGAGGCGCGTTACCTCGCCGGCGCGAATCCTGGAGATTGGTTCGATCCGGTGCCGCACGCCGTCGGCTTGGGCACCGATCCCGACGCCACATGGAGCCTGATGGCGCTGATGCGCGGGGTGTTGATCGTGGCCTTGTCGGCGAACCTGCTGAACCTGCTGGACCGAGCGCCCGGACGCGCCGCCAAAGCCTCACTCGGATGGTGGCTGATTGCTTTGGTGCCGGCGGCGCTCGTGGCGCCAGGCTCAGCGGGACGCTTCGGTCTGGGGTTCGAGGTCACCGAATGGGCTGTGTGGGCTGGGGCTGCCGTCGGCGCATCAGTCGGACTGCTGCGAAGCGAGCTCGCTGAGCAGCACATGCAGGGTGACACCGGCGTCAATCCAGTAGGCGCCGTCTTGGGCATAGCGACGGTCGTCGCGTATCCGGCAACTGTTGAGTGGGTCGTGCTGGCGGTGTTGTCGGCTGTGAACCTGGCCAGCGAGCGCTGGTCGTTCAGCCGGCTCATCGATGCAGTACCGCCGCTCCGCTGGCTGGACCGGCTCGGCTCGCCCCATCGCCACTAAGTAGGTGCGCCCGCTGGGGAGGCGGCTATGCCCGCTGCATGGCAGCGGCGCATTGGCGATGCTCGGCGAGGCGCTCGTCGAGGCCGGGGTGAACGATCTGGCCGTCGCGCACAACCGGCCGACCGGCCACGATCGTGTCCCGTGCGGACAGTGGGCCGCAGCGCAGCCATGCCTCGATGGGATCAGAGAGGGCGCCTGCGAATGCCGGCCCGTCAAGCTGCCATACCACGAGATCGCCGCACGCGCCGGGCGACAGCTCGCCGATCTCGCCGACTCGGCCCAGGCACCCTGCGCTGCCACGGGTTGCAACTTCGAGGACTTCGCGAGCGGCGAAGTACACGGTGCTGTCCTGTCCGGGGCTGTCGTGTCCGGTGTGTTCGGCGCAGCCGTCATTGCCATCGGCGGGCCTGCCGCTGTCCAACCCCTTCTCGGCGCTCAATTGCCGTTGGCCGTCGCGCAGCCGCCCCACCAGCAGTGCATTGCGCGCCTCGGTCCACATCGACGCCGAATCGGTGCTGGACGAGCCGTCCACGCCGAGTCCCACCGGCACGCCCGCAGCTCGCAGCTCGCGTACAGGCGCCAGCCCGACGCCGAGCAGCAGGTTCGAGCTCGGGCAGTGCGCCACACCGGTGCCCCACGCTCCCAAGCGGGCGATCTCGGCTGCGTTGGGCTGCACGCCGTGCGCGATCCACGAACGATTCGAGCCCCAACCGCAGTGCTCGAAGTAGTCCACCGGGCGCATCCCGAACATCTCGATGCAGAAGCCGTCCTCGCCGGGGTCCTCGCACAGGTGGGTGTGCAGCCGCACGTCAAGCCGCTCGGCCAGCTCGGCGGTGGCCGTCATCAGGTCGGTCGACACCGAGAACGGCGAGCAGGGGGCCAGCGCAATGCGCACCATCGCATCGGGCGCGCGGTCGTGGTGGGCAACGACCAGCCGTTCCGATTCGGCCAGGATCTCGTCGGGAGACTGGCAGACCTGGTCGGGGGGCAACCCGCCGTCGGACTGGCCAAGCGACATCGAGCCTCGGGTCGGGTGAAAGCGCATGCCCAATTCGACGGCGGCGGCGATCTCCGCGGCAATCAAGTCGCCCGCGTCCCGCGGATGCACGTAGAGATGATCGGTGCTGGTGGTGCAGCCGCCCAGCGCCAGCTCTGCAAGGCCGACCCAGGCGGACAGGTACGCGCCCTGCTCATCGAGCCGAGCCCACAGGGGGTACAGCGTGGTGAGCCAGTCGAACAGGCCGCCTCGAAGTGCCGGCGCGTATGACCGGGTGAGGTTTTGATACATGTGGTGATGGGTGTTGACGAGTCCCGGCGTCACCAGGCAGCCGCTTGCGTCAACGCGATCCTTCGTAGCCGGCAGCGGAGCGGTGGCATCGCCGACGGCGCTGACGAGCCCGTCGGTGATGGCAACCCACCCGCCGACGATCTCGCGGCGCTGATCGTCGCAGGTCGCCAGCAGGTCAGCGCTGTGCACAACCAGGTCCGCCGGCGCAGGATCGGGCCCGGTGTGCTGTGTGCGGTCACCGGTGTCGCTCATGGCCTCTCCCTGTCATCAGCCAGCCCTGCAGTGGCTAGCCGTGTATCAGCCAACGGGGCCCGGTGCGACGGTAGCTTGATGACACATGCGAGAGAGTCCACCCATACAGCCGCGTGGCTAAGCACATTTTCGTCACCGGTGGAGTTGCCAGCTCCCTCGGCAAGGGACTCACAGCGGCGTCGCTCGGGCGACTGCTGGCGGCTCGCGGACTGCGGGTCACCATGCAGAAGCTGGACCCGTACATCAACGTCGACCCCGGCACCCTCAACCCGTACGAGCACGGTGAGGTGTTCGTCACCGACGACGGCGGCGAGACCGACCTCGATCTCGGCCACTACGAGCGGTTCATCGACGTCTCGCTGACCCGTGACTCGAATGCGACGACCGGCTCGATCTACCAGAAGGTGCTCGCCGACGAGCGACGGGGGGAATACCTGGGCCGCACCGTGCAGGTCATCCCGCACATCACCGACGAGATCAAGGAGCGCATCCGCAAGCTGGCCGACGGCGACGTGGACGTGGTCATCACCGAGGTGGGCGGCACGGTCGGCGACATCGAGATCCTGCCATTCCTCGAGGCAATCCGGCAGATGCGACTTGAGGTCGGCCGGCAGAACGTGTGCTACGTCCATGTCACGCTGGTGCCGTTCATCGGCCCATCAGGCGAGCAGAAAACCAAGCCCACGCAGCACTCGGTGACCGAGCTGCGCAGCCGCGGCGTGCAGCCCGACGCCATCGTGCTGCGCAGCGAGGGTCCCATCGAGGACGGCCTGCGCAACAAGATCTCCAACCTCAGCGACGTCGAGCTGGCCGGCGTGGTGAACGCCCCCGACTCGTCGGTCCTCTATGAGATCCCGATGGTGCTGCGGTCAGAAGGTCTCGACAGCTTCCTGTGCGGGATCCTCGGCTTCGAAGACGTCGAGCCCGACCTCGCCGACTGGGAGGCGATGCTTGCACGCATCAAGGCGCCGCAGGCGACGGTGCGCGTGGGCATCATCGGCAAGTACGTGGCGCTTCCCGATGCCTACCTGTCTGTCGTGGAGGCGCTCCGCCACGCGGCCTCCTACCACGGCGTCGCCCTCGACATCGAGTGGATCCATTCCGAGGAAATCGAGGGGTTGCTCGCTGCGGGGCGGCTGCGCCACCTCGACGGGATGGTGATCCCGGGAGGGTTCGGCTCGCGGGGCATCGAGGGCAAGATCGCCGCAGCTGCGTACTCGCGCGAACACGACATACCGTGCTTGGGCCTGTGCTTGGGGCTGCAGGTCATGGTCATCGAGTTCTGCCGCAACGAGCTGGGCCTGCTGGGCGCCAACTCCACCGAGTTCGACCCCAACACGCTGCACCCGGTGATCGATCTCATGCATGCACAGCGCGGCATCGAGGACAAGGGCGGCACCATGCGGCTCGGCGCATACGTGGCCAGGCTGGCGCCGCGCAGCCGCGTGGCGGCGATGTACGGCGACACGCTGGTCAACGAGCGGCACCGGCATCGCTACGAGGTGAACAGCGCCTACCGGCAGCGGATGGAGGAGGGGGGCCTGCAGTGCAGCGGGCTGTCGCCCGATGGGCGGCTGGCGGAGTTCATCGAGCTGGACGGTCATGCGTTCTGGGTGGGCACCCAGGCCCACCCCGAGTTCAAGAGCCGCCCGAATCGCCCGGCCCCGCTGTTCTGCGGACTGGTAGGCGCTGCGCTGGCGCGGGCCGAGGGACGCAATCCTCAACTGCTGCCGGCATCCACTGGAAGCGGGCCGTTGGGCACTGAACCCCTGGCCTGACGGTGCCCGCTGCGCTGGCGGTCGAGGCCGAGGACTACTTGGGCTGGTTGTCGAACGAGCGAGGCCGAGCGCCGCGCACCGTGGCGTCGTACCGGGCCGATCTCGGCGGTTTTGCGGCATGGCTCGAGGCACGAGGCACTGATCTGCTCGGTGCCAGCTCCGCTGACATAGCGGCATACCTGACGCACCTGCGTGACGATCTCGGGCGGGCAGCTTCCACTGCGGCTCGTGCCGCGGTCAGCCTGCGCGGCCTCTACCGGTTCCTGGTGGCCGAGGATCTGGCAGCGACCGATCCCGCCGGCTCGCTCGATATGCCCCGTGCGCCTGCCGGGTTGCCGCGTGCATTGCGGCGCGATCAGGTCGAGCAGCTTCTGGCATCCCCCGTGGGAGACGGCCCGCTGGTGCGGCGAGACCGGGCCATGCTCGAAGTGCTCTACGGCATGGGTCTGCGGGCAAGCGAGCTGGTGGCGCTCTCGCTGGGCGATGTCGACCTCGGCGAGCGGCTCATGCGCGTGTGGGGCAAGGGCGGCAAGGAGCGCGTCGTGCCCGTGGGGCGTCACGCTGCAGATGCAGTGGGCGAATGGCTGAGCGGCGCCGGACGCGAAGCGCTGGAACCTGCTGCGTGGCGGTCAAGAGACGACGCCGCAGCGTTGTTCCTGAATTCCCGAGGTCGCCGCATCACCCGTCAGGGCGTCTGGCTGATCGTGCGCCGCCACGGCGACCGTGTCGGCCTCGGATCCGACCAGCTCACTACCCATGTCCTGCGCCATTCGTGCGCAACGCACATGCTCGACGGCGGCGCCGACATCCGCAGCGTGCAGGAGCTGCTCGGCCACGCGTCGATCTCGAGCACCCAGCGCTACACCGCGGTGTCACAGGAACGGCTGACCGAGGTCTACCGCCAAGCCCACCCCCGCGCCCGCTACTAGCCGTCGAGGCGGCTATTTGGGCAGAAAGCCCATCGCTTCTTTGGCGCGGGCCAAGGTGCCGCACGCCACGGCCTCGGCCTTGTCGGCGCCGGCGGCGATGATGCGGGCGAGCTCGGCGGGGTCGGCATCGAGTTCGGCCTTCTTCGCTGCTATGGGCTCGAGCATGGCGACGATCGCATCGGCGGTGTCGGACTTGAGGGCGCCGTACTGGCTGTAGCCCGCTGCGGAGTCGGCAGGGCTGCGACCCGTGGCAGCACCCAGGATCGACAGCAAGTTCGAGACGCCCGGCTTCGCTTCGGGGTCGTAGCGCACCTCGGACTCCGAGTCGGTCACGGCACGGGCGAACTTGCGCGCGATGTCGGCAGGGTCGTCGAAGATGCCGACGGAGCCTTGGGGGCTCTCGGCTGACTTGGACATCTTGCCGGTCGGATTCTGAAGGTCCATGACGCGGGCGCCGACTGTGGGAATCGCAGCCTCAGGGATCACGAACGTGTCGCCATAGCGGCTGTTGAACCGCTGCGCCACATCACGCGTCAGCTCGAGGTGCTGGCGCTGATCATCGCCGACGGGGACGCGATCGGCGTCGTAGATCAAGATGTCCGCCGCCATCAGCGCGGGGTACGTGAACAGGCCGGCTGAGACATGGTCGCCGCCCCCCTCGTCCCCCTCCGACCGCGCGGACTTGTCCTTGAACTGGGTCATCCGGCGCAGCTCGCCGAGCGACACCGTGCATTCGAGCAGCCACGACAGCTCCGTGTGCTGGGGCACATGGCTCTGCACGAACAGAGTGCAGACATCGGGATCGAGGCCGACCGAGATGAGCGTGGCCATCGTGCCCAACGTGGCAGCGCGCAGCTGGTCCGGATTCTGCTGGACGGTGACGGCGTGCAGGTCGACGGCGCAGTAGAAGGCGTCGGCGTCGTGCTGGTCGATCGCCCACTGGCGCAGCGCCCCGAGATAGTTGCCGAGGTGAACATCGCCGGTGGGCTGGATGCCCGAGAGCACTCGTGTCATGGCGCCGGACGGTACCGGGTAGCGCCCGAAGAAACCCGCCAAATATCCCGGGCCCCGCAGACATGCCGCGGTACCTTCGGGCCGCGTGGCCCACGAGGTTCGCACAGAGGCCTTCGCCGGTCCGCTGGATGTGCTGGTGAAGCTGGTCGTGTCCCAGGAAGTGGACATCTGGGAGGTGTCGTTGACGCGCCTGGTCGACGACTTCGTCGCCGTCATGGCTGCAGTCGAGTTCCCCGCCGCCGCCGGTCCATCGAGCAGTGGCGCCGCAGATGCGCCTGCTGGTGACGGCCGGATCGACATGGATGCAGCCAGCGAGTTCGCCCTGCTGGCCGCGACGCTGATCGAGCTGAAGTCGCGCCGGCTGCTGCCCACCCCGCCGGTCGAATTGGACCTGGAGGACGAACTGGCCGCCTACGGCCTGCGCGATGCCGCATTGGCGCGGCTGGTCGAGGGCCGCACGTTCGGCGCAGCCGCACGACTGCTGCGTGAGCGCTGGGATGCCGCAGCATTGCAATGGCCCCGTACGGCGGGGCCCCCTGAACGCTTCCTGGTGTTCGCGCCGGATCTGCTGGCGGGCGCATCACGAGACGACCTCACCGCGGCGATGGAACGGGTGCTTGCGCCGCGGCCAGTGCCGCGCGTCGATGTCAGCCACCTGAGGGCGGCCGGCATCACGGTCGACGAGGCCGCGGCCAAGATCATCGAGCAGCTTGCTGACACGGGCACGGCCACCTTCCGTGAACTCACCTGCGACGTGACCGAGCGCATCGTGGTGGTCGTGTACTTCCTGGCCGTGCTGGAGCTGTTCGGATCGGGGCTCGTCGAGTTGACCCAAGCTGAGCGCTTTGGCGACATCGGCGTCGACTGGATCGGCGACGGCGCGGCAGTGCCGGCTGCGGCCGGCGGTTACGGGAAAGACGCCGCGTGAGCGCTGTCATATCGGCCGTCGGACGCTTGCGTCTCGAGATCGCGGCGGGCCGCTGCGGCGGAGTTGCTCTGTGAGCGAGCAGCGCCCGCCGGTCGAATCCGCGCGCGGCCTGCGGCTGATCAGCGATGAGGGACGCACGGTTGCCGATCCGCCTGTGCCGCCGGAGCAGTCTCCTGGCTCGCCTGCGTCGGGGACCCCGGCGCATCCGCCCTCCCATCCGTCGATGCGCTCCGGGCGCAACCAGACGGTCAATGGCTCGTCGATGTCGCAGAACGGCCACGCAGAGGGCACCACGGGCATCGAGACCGGCGACATGCGGCTCGGTGAGCAGCGGACTTTCGACGACGACGTGCTGTACGCGGCCATCGAGGCCGTGCTGATGGTCGCGACCGAGCCGGTGCCGGCCGAGGTGCTGGCTGCGGTCATCGGGGCGCCCGCGACGTCGGTCCAAGCGGTCTGCAACGAGTTGGCACGGGAGTACGCCCAGGCCGAGCGAGGCTTCACCCTGATGCAAGTGGCTGGTGGATACCAGTTGCAGACCGCCGCAGAAGTCGCGGAGTACGTGGAACGCTTCGTGGGAAGCCGCCGATCGGCGCGCCTGTCTGCAGCAGCGATGGAGACGCTGGCCGTGGTGGCCTACAAGCAGCCCATCTCACGAGCGCAGATCAGCGCAATCCGGGGCGTGAACGCCGACGGCGTCGTCCGCACGCTCGCAGATCAGGGCTACATCGCCGAGGTCGCGCGCGATCCGGGTCCCGGCAATGCGGCCCTGCTCGGGACGACGCCGACGTTCTTGGAGCGATTGAGCCTCGACAGCCTCGACGATCTGCCCTCGCTGGCGGAGCTGAGCGTGGACGCTGACGCCGTGGAGGCCATGGATCGCCTCGCAGCTTCCAAGCACGGCTAGCGGTGCCGCACGACGGCCAACAAGAACAGGCCGAACGGCTGCACAAGGTCATGGCTCGTGCCGGCGTCGCCAGTCGCCGCGTGTGCGAGGAGATGATCGCTGCGGGGCGCGTCACGGTCAACGGCACGATCGCCCGGATCGGGGATCGCGCGGGACCGGCCGACCGGATCGAGGTCGATGGTGCCGTCGTCATCTGGGACACGGCGATGGTCCATTACCTCGTGAACAAGCCGAGCGGTGTGCTCAGTGCAGCATCGGACGACCGCGGCAGGCGTTGCGTGACCGACTTGGTGCCGACCGCGGAGCGCGTGTACCCGGTCGGGCGGTTGGATGCCGAATCCGAAGGGCTGATCATCGTCACCAACGACGGTGAGCTGACGCACCGGCTGACGCATCCGTCATGGGGAGTCGACAAGGAGTATCTCGTTCACGTGGACGGGGTGCCTGCGCGCGGGGCGCTGGCGCAACTGCGCACGGGCATCGAACTCGACGACGGGCCGACCGCGCCCGCAGTCGTGTCGATGCCGCAGCCGTCGGTGCTGCGGATCGTGATTCACGAGGGCCGCAACCGCCAGGTCCGGCGGATGTGCGATGCCGTGGGCCATCCGGTGCTGCGGTTGGTGCGGACTCGCATCGGGCCGCTCACCGATCCGGCGTTGCGTCCCGGTGAGCACCGATCGCTCACTGCCGACGAGGTCCGCGAGCTGCACCGCGCCGCAAGAGGCTGAGCCGGCAGGCGAAGCCGTGGCCCGAGCGGCCCGTATCCAAGAGGAATTGGGAACAAGAGCGGGAAACAATGGGCGCCGCATCGGGCGCATCCGCTCGCGCAGCAGAGCGCTGCGTCTTGGCCGGCGCGGGGTGCTGTTCGGCGTCTTCGCTGTGTCACATGCAGCGACCACAATGGACGTGACGCACGGAGGGCCTGTGGCATGACCGACCCGAACCGTTGCCAGCACATGGGAGCACGCGGATGAGCCTCGCTGAGACGTACCGGCTGTCGGGGCGATACACGGACGACAGCGGCACCACGTTCATGACCGGGCTGCAAGCGCTGGCTCGTCTGCCGATCGAGCAGCTGCGCGCCGACCGGCGCGCCGGGATGCGCACAGCGGCATTCGTGTCGGGCTACCCGGGCTCGCCCCTCGGCGGATATGACGCCGCCGTCGAGGCTGCCCGGAGCGCAACCGATCTGCCCATTGTCCACTCGCCTGCTGTCAACGAGGAGCAGGCTGCGACCGCGGTCATGGGCAGCCAGCTGGCCACCACCCGACCCGATGCCACCTACGACGGTGTGGTCGGGCTGTGGTACGGCAAGGCACCAGGTGTCGACCGGGCGACCGACGCGCTGCGGCATGCGGTGTTCGCCGGCGCTGATCCCCGCGGCGGCGCGGTGGCCATCGCCGGCGACGACCCCGCAGCCAAGAGCTCCACGATCCCGTCAAGCTCAGCCGGCTCGATGGCCGACCTGCACATCCCGGTGCTGTACCCGGGCACGCCCGCCGAGGCGCTCGACCTCGGCCGCCATGCCATAGCGATGTCCCGGACGACCGGGCTCTGGACAGGCCTCAAGATCGTGGCCGACGTGGCGGACGGTGCCGCCACGGTGCTGCTGGATCCTGACCGGTTCGACCCGGTCATCCCGCTCGTCGACGGCAAGCCCTACCGTCACCGGCCCGACGGCTACCTCCTCACCCCGCACACGGTCGACATCGAACGCGAGATTGTCGAGGTCCGCTACAAGCTGGCCATTGCCTACGCAGCGGCCAATCGTCTGAACGACGCCGCCGTCGACCCGACGGATGCCTGGATTGCCATCGTGGCGTCGGGCATCACCTACCGCGAAGTGCGCGAGGCGTTGCGACGGCTGGGTCTCGGCAGCGACGATGCGGTTCGGGACGCCGGCATCCGGCTGGTGCGGATGGGCATGCCGATTCCCTTCAGCGCCGAGCGAGCGCGCCACTTCGCCCGCGGGGTCTCGGAGATGTTCGTGATCGAGGAGAAGAGCCCCAACATCGAATCGCTGCTGAAGGACGCGCTCTACAACCAGTCGCACCACCCCCGCATCGTCGGCAAGACCGACGAGCACGACCGGACGCTGCTCGGCTCCTACAGTGCGCTGGCCGCCGACGACCTCATCGGGCCGCTGCGCGGGCGGCTGGAGGCTCGCATCGGCGATCGGCTGGCGCCTGCGCAGCCCGAGCGTGTGCGCATCGAGCTGCCGCTGGCGCCCGGCCAGAGCCGCTCGCCGTACTTCTGCTCGGGCTGCCCGCACAATCGCTCCACCGAGGTGCCCGACGGCGCCCTGGTCGGTGCCGGCATCGGCTGCCACACCATGGCGCTGTTCATGGAGCCCGAGCGGGTCGGCGACATCGTGAGCGTGACCTGCATGGGCCAGGAGGGCACGCAGTGGATCGGCATGTCGCCCTTCGTGGAGACGCAGCACATCTTCCAGAACCTGGGTGACGGCACCTACTTCCACAGCGGTCAGCTGGCCATCGCCGGTGCGGTGGCCTCCGGCACCAACATCACCTACAAGCTCCTGTGGAACAGAGCCGTCGCCATGACGGGCGGGCAGGACCCCGCCGGGCAGCTCGAGGTGCCCGATGTTGCGGCCGGCCTGCTGGCGGGCGGCGTGGCCAGGGTGCTCGTCACCACCCACGATCCCGCTGCCTATCGCGGCCGCGCGCTGCCTGCCGGTGTCGAGGTGTGGCACCGCGATCGCCTGATCGAAGCCCAGGAGATGCTGGCCGGCATCGACGGCGTCACGGTGCTGATCCACGATCAGCAGTGCGCGGCCGAAGCGCGCCGGGGCCGCAAGCGCGGCACCCAGCCCACGCCGACCAAGCGCGTGCTGATCAACGAGCGCATCTGCGAGGGCTGCGGCGACTGCGGCGCCAAGAGCAACTGCCTGTCGGTGCAGCCTGTCGACACGTTCTTCGGCCGCAAGACCCGCATCGATCAGACGTCGTGCAACCTGGACTATTCGTGCCTGGACGGCGACTGCCCGTCGTTCATGACCATCAGCGAGCCGGGGCCGTTCCGTGCGGCGGTGCGCGAGATGCTGGCGCCGCTGCGGCGCAAGCCGGCGGCGGGCGGCGGTGATGGCGCCGGCACTCGGCCTCAGCCGCCCGCTGAACTGCCCGATCCGGTGCCGCTCGTGGGTCCCGATGAGGTGTCGGTGCGCATGTGCGGGATCGGCGGGACCGGTGTGGTGACGGTGAACCAGGTGCTCGGCACAGCGGCGATGTTCGACGGCTTCGAAGTACGGGGCCTCGACCAGATCGGTCTGTCGCAGAAGGCGGGCACCGTGGTGGGCGACCTGCGGCTGAAGCGGATCGGCGGGCCGGCCACCGCACGCCTCGGCAGCGGCCAGGCCGACGTCATCGTGGCCTTCGATCTGCTCGTGGCGGCATCAGCGGCGGGCCTCGACGTCGCCGACCCGACCCGGACGATGGTCGTCGGCTCGACGTCGCCGACGCCGACGGGCGCCATGGTCGCCGATCCCAGCATCGAGGCGCCCGCGACCTCGGAGCTGCTCGAGCGGGTGGCTGCGGTCACCATCGACGGCAGGCAGCACTGGGCCGATGCCGCCTCGCTGGTGACGGCACTGTGCGGCTCTGCAGTGACAGCGAACGTGTTCGTCGTGGGTATGGCTGTCCAAGCGGGTGCGCTGCCGATCGCACCGGCCAGCGTGGAGGCGGCAATCGAGCTGAACGGTGTCGCTGTCGCTCAGAACCTCGCTGCGTTTCGCTGGGGCCGGACGATGATCTGCGATCCGGCGGCGGTGACGGCAGCCGCCGCGCAGCTCCCTGCCGGTGCAGCGGGCCACCCGGGCGGCGCCGAAGGCGCCGGTGTGCACAGTGCCGAAGGCACTGGTGTGCACAGTGCGGTTCCGGAGCACTTGTCGGCCCGCGTCGACGCGCTGGTCGACGGGCTGGCCCGCGGGGGACCCGCGAGCGACCTCGATGGGCTCCGCGCAGGACTGTGCCGGTATGCGGCCGAGCTGTGTGCCTACCAATCGGACCGGCTGGCAGCGCAATTCCTCGACGCGGTCGAACGGGCAGCCACAGCGGATGGGTCCGCAGGGGACGGCTCTGGCCGGTTGACAGCCGCGGCCGCGGCAGGGCACTTCAAGCTGATGGCGTACAAGGACGAGTATGAGGTCGCCCGGCTCATGATGGATCGGCAGGCACATGCAGCGGCACGGGACTTGGCGGCGTCGGTCGGCGGCATAGTGTCGTGGAGCCTGCACCCGCCGCTGCTGCGAGCGCTCGGGCGCACCGGCAAGGTCCGGTTCTCGATGGCGTGGCGGCCGCTGTTCGTGCTGCTGGCGCGTGGCAAGCGCCTTCGCGGTCGCTGGTGCGATCCGTTCGGCCGCACCGAGGTCCGCCGCACCGAGCGTGCATTGCCAGGCGAGTACGCAGCGGCGCTCGAGGCGGCACTCGAAGCGCTGGAGCGGGATGCGGGCGCGGCCCGCTACGAGCAGGCCGTCGCCGTCGCTGGGCTGGCCGAGTTGGTGCGGGGCTACGAGGAGGTGAAGATGGCCACCGTCGCGACGTTCCGCTCGGAGCTGGCGACCCATGTCGCCGGACTGGCGCCGCCCGGCTGAGGCACCGCCGCCCGCGGACTCCCGTGGCCCACACCGGCGACGGTGAGGGCCATCGGTACCCTTCGTTCCGTGGCCTCGAGTCCCGCTGAAGCGACCCCGCCGTCGACGCGTGCCGACCCGCCCTCGGGTCGCGCCCAAGTGGTGGGCACGGGCTTGATCGGCGGATCGGTCGCAGCAGCATTGCGCAAGTCGGGCTGGCATGTCACGGGGCGCGACGCCGTCGGCGGCCATGCCCAGCGAGCACTCGAGCTTGGCTGTCTCGATGCTGTCGGCACCGATCCGGAGGCGACGTTCTGCGTCGTGGCGGTTCCCGCCGCGATGCTGGCCGATCAGGTTGCCGCCGTACTCGCAGACACTGCCGCCGCGGGCGCTGTCGTGACCGACACGGGCAGCGTGAAGACGCCCGTCGCCCGCGCCATCGCCGATCCTCGCTACGTACCGGGTCATCCGATGGCCGGTTCGGAACAGGAGGGCATCGAAGGGGCGAACCCGGACATGTTCGCCGGCGCCGTGTGGGCCCTGACGCCGAATGAGGCCACCGACGACCACTCCCTGCGTGCGTGCCGCGCCGTGCTGGCGGGCTTCGGATCCGATGTCGTGACGATGACGCCCGAACGGCACGATGCGCTCGTCGCGGTGGTGAGCCACGTGCCGCACCTCACCGCCGCATCGCTGATGTGCCTGGCCGACGATCGAGCCCTCGACGACGCACCGCTGCTGCGCCTGGCGGCCGGCGGGTTCCGGGACATGACCCGGGTCGCTGCTGGTCACCCGGGCATCTGGCTGGACATCTGCGGGGAGAACCGCGATGCCATCGTGAACGTGCTCGACGAGCTGTCCGAGCGCCTGAGCGAGATGCGCGACGTGGTAGCGGAAGCAGACCGTGACGGCTTGCGTGCCGTGCTCACCCAGGCACGACGCGCCCGCACCAACCTGCCGTCCCGGTATGTGCGCCCGCAGGAACTGCTGGAAGTGCGGGTGCCGATCCCGGACAGGAAGGGCCAGATTGCTGCCATCACCATGCTCGCTGCGGATTGCGATGTGAATGTGGCCGACATCGAGGTGGCCCACTCGCCCGAAGGGTCCGAAGGCGTGCTCGTGCTCGTGGTGGCACGCACCGAGGCGCAGCGTTTTCTGGCGGCGCTGGCCGGGCAGGGATATCACCCCACCACACGCGATCTGGCATGAGCACCGGGCATGTCATCGGGGTCATCGACCCTTTCACCAACGGCGCGTCGGGCTCGGCGCTGCTGCCGGGATCCAAGAGCATCACGAACAGGGCAGTGCTGTGCGCCGCATTGGCGCAGGGGCGCAGCACCCTCGACGGGGTCCTGTTCGCGGACGACACCGAGGCGATGATCGAGGCCGTCACGGCCCTGGGCGCAGTGGTGCGCGTCAACCGCGGCAAGCGCCGGCTCGTCATCGACGGCATCGGCGGCCGGCGTTCGGAGTCCCACGACGCTGGTGACGAGCCGATCATGGTCCACGCGCGGTCATCGGGCACCACAGCACGCTTCATCCTGCCGGTCGTCGCGGCGCTCGGCGGCCGCTGGCTGCTCGACGGCGACCCCCAGCTGCGCGCGCGTCCGCTGGACGATCTGCTCGCGGCACAGCGCTCGCTGGGCGTCGAGGTGCACGAGCTCGGCGAGCACGGCTGCCTGCCGATCGAAGTGAAGTCTGCCGGCGCCGAGGCGCTGCTGCGTCATGTGCGCATCCGCGCCGATGTGTCCAGCCAGTTCGCCACAGGACTGCTGCTCGCGGGTCCGGTGCGCGGCGGCATCCATGTGGAGATCGACGCTGAGTTCGACACCGTGAGCCGGCCCTACATCGACATGACCGTGTCGGTCATGGAGGCCTTCGGCGCCAACGTCGTCGTACCCAGCCCTGATCGCTACGTGGTGACCGAGGGCAGCTACCGCGCTGCTCGCTACCCGATCGAGCCGGACGCGTCTGCCGCCAGCTACGTCTGGGCCGCCGCGGCGCTGTGCGGCGGCGAGGTGCGTGTGGACGGACTCGGCAGCCACAGCATCCAGGGCGACGTGCGCTTCGCGGAAGTTCTCGGCGAGATGGGAGCCGACGTCACCATCAGCGACGACGCCACCACCGTCGGCGCACCGCCGGACGGGGTGCTGCGGGCAGGCACCTTCGACTTGCGCGACTTCTCTGACACGGCCCAGACGCTGGCGGCTGTGGCGGCGTTCGCCGACGGCACGACCAGCATCGAAGGCATCGGCTTCATCCGCCGCAAGGAGACCGACCGCATCGCCAACACGGCAGCCGAGCTCGCCAAGCGTGGCGTCGACGCGACTGCCGAGCTTGACGGCATCACGGTGCGTGCCAACCCATTCGGCCTGCGAGCGGGCTTGGTGGACTGCCACGGAGACCATCGCATGGCGATGGCGATGTCGCTCATCGGTCTGCGGGTGGCCGGGATCGACATCGACGATCCTGACTGCGTCGCCAAGACGTTTCCCGACTTCTACGACGTGCTGGAGACGCTCAGAGCCTCGCCGGAGATGCACTCGGCACCGGAGGTTCCGGTGATCGCGATCGACGGCCCCGCCGCCTCCGGCAAGTCCAGCGCGGCTCGTGCGGTGGCGGCCGAGCTCGGCATGGACTACCTCGACACCGGCGCCATGTACCGGGCGGTGGCCTGGGCGGCTCTCGGGGCCGGAGTCGACCTCGATGACCTCGCAGCGGTGGCGAAGATCGCGCGCACAGCGCAGATCGAGATTTCCACCGCGAGCGGCGCGCAGCAGGTCACCGTCGACGGCGTCGATGCCACAGCGGCAATACGCAGCGCAGAGGTGGATCGCAGCGTCAGCGTGGTGGCCGCCAACCCGCAGGTGCGCTGGGTGCTGACCCGGCGCCAGCGTGACTGGGCCAACCGCGTGGGCGGGGGAGTGATGGAGGGCCGCGACATCGGCAGCGTGGTCTTCCCCGATGCGATCCTGAAGGTGTTCCTCACCGCCACTGCGGGCGAGCGGGCCCGCCGCCGGCTGGTCCAGCAGGCTGTGGGGGCTGGCGGTACCGGCCATGCAATGCCACCCGACGATGCAGTCGCAGCGCTGGCCGCCGAGCTGAGCGAGCGCGATGCGCTCGACTCGGGCAGGGCCGACTCGCCGCTGCGGGTAGCGCCCGGGGCGGTCGTTGTCGACACGAGCGAGCTGTCCGAGGACGAGGCTGTCGAGACCATCACTGCGTTCTACCGCCGCGCTACCGGACCCCAGGCGCCGACGCGCATGAACCATCTCGAGGGCCGATGAACGGACCCAGCGGGCCTGAAACCGAGCTGCGCGACGGGCCGCTCAACATGGCCGTCTACAAGATCATGAAGTACGCCATCTGGGGTGTGTTCCGAGCCTGGAACCGCATCTCCGTGGACGGCCTGGCGAATCTGCCCGACGGCCCGTGCGTGTGGGTGCCCAACCACCGCAGCTACATCGACACGCCCATCCATGCCGCGATTCCTGCGCGGATGCGGGTAATGGGCAAAGACTCGATGTGGAAGCACCGCTTCCCGGGCTGGCTGTTCACCACGATCGGCTGCTTCCCGGTGAACCGTGATGCACCTGATCGGGCCGCATTGCGCACAGCACTGGATGCGCTGCAGTTCGGCGACAGTCCGGTCGTGATGTTCGGTGAGGGCGAGCGCAAGGACGGCCCGCGCGTGCTGCCGCTCATGGACGGTCCGGTGTACCTGGCGGCGCGGGCGCAGGTCCCGATCGTGCCGGTCGGGATCGGGGGCACCGCCGCAGCCATGCCCCGGGGCGCCAGGTTCATGTATCCGCGGCGAATCAAGTTCATCATCGGCGATCCGATGGACCCGCCAGCGCCAGGACCGAGCGGGCGAGTCTCCCGTCGGGCCATCCGCGAGACCACCGAAGAGCTGCGCGAGCGCATCCAAGAGGTCTTCGACCGCGCCCAAGCCGACGTCGGCACGCCCAACGTGCGCTGACGGCGCGGTGTCGCCTCAGCGCTCGGTGGTGACCAGCGCAGCGAGAACGCCGCTGGCCGCCGTCGTCCTGTCTGCTGCACCCAGTCGTGCGCCCGCGGGCACGGCCAGGCTGGCATGAACGGCGGCCTCCATGGCGCCCAGCAGGTCTCGCAGCTCGCGGGGCGGGGGGAAGTACTCGTCCTCGTCGGTGATCGTGACCTGGGTGGTGCCCTGGACCGGTGCGAGCCGCTCGATCACGGCGTCCACCAGTTCTTCGGGCGCCGATGCGCCGGCGGTGACCCCGATGGTGCCATGCAGGTCGTCGGGGAGCTCGGCGGCGGCGTTCACCCGCAGCACGCGCTCGCAGCCCGACTCGACGGCGACCTTGGCGAGCGCCATGGTGTTGGAGGAGTTGGCCGACCCGATCACCACGACAGCGTCGCATTCGGGTGCGAGGTGCTCGAGGGCGCTCTGGCGATTGGTGGTGGCAAAGCAGAGGTCCGAGCGTCCCGCCATCCAGACGTCGCCGAAACGTGCCTTGGCAGCATCGGCCACATCGGCCCAGTCACGATGACTGAGCGTCGTCTGGGCCAGCACCGCGACCGGTGCCTCGGTGTCGTCGAGCCCCTCGACGTCGGCAGGCTCGGAGACCAGCGAGATGGCGTCGGGCGCCACGGCCATGGTCCCGACGGCTTCGTCGTGTCCCTCGTGCCCGACGTACACCACTTGGAAGCCCTTGGCGGCGCGTACGCGGACCTCGTGATGCACCTTGGTGACAAGCGGGCACACCGCGTCCACCACGTAACCGCCGCGCTGACGGGCCTGTTCCACCACTTCGGGTGCCGAGCCGTGTGCTGACAGCATGAGCGGCCGACCGGGCGGTACCTCGGCGACGTCGTCGACGAACACCACGCCGAGTCGCTCGAAGCGATCCACCACGAGGCGGTTGTGGACGATCTCGTGGTAGCAGTACACCGGCGGCGGGAACGAGCGAACGAGCCAGGCGAGCGCCTTGATGGCCATCTCGACGCCGGCGCAGAAGCCGCGAGGCGCTGCCAGCAGCACCTGGTCCACAGCCACGGCTTGGACGATACCGACGAGGTGAGAGGTTCCTATCCTGAACGTGTGCGCGGGCTGCAGAACCTCCTCATTGCGTCACTTGATGCTCCCCGCTCTTGTTCGCTCCGCTCACGGGCCGCTCGGGCCACGGCTTCGCCGTTCGGCTCAGCCTCTTGACCTATGTCCCGGCCGGTTGTGGTGGCGGTGGAACCCGGCTCGGCGGCCGAGACCGCCGGGCTGGCCCCCGGCGACGAGGTGGTGTCGATCTCCGGTGTCACACCTACTGACGTGATTGCCTGGCAGCTGCTGCTCGATGAGGCCGATCCCACGCTGGAGGTGGTGCGCGACGGGCACGAGATCGCCATGGACATTCCGAAAGACGCCGGCGTCCCGCTCGGCGCTGAGGTGAATGCCGCGATCTTCGATCGGGTGCAGACCTGCGACAACCACTGCGAATTCTGTTTCATCTACCAGTTGCCGCCCGGGCTGCGCCGGAGTCTCTACCTCAAGGACGACGACTACCGGCTGTCGTTCCTGTACGGCAACTTCACGACGCTGACCCGCTTCACTGAGCTGGACCTGGAGCGAGTGCTGGACGAGCGCTTGTCACCGCTGTACGTGTCGATTCATGCCACCGATCCTGTGGTGCGGGCTCGGATGCTCCGCAATCCGCGTGGCGGGACCAGCCTGCGATGGCTGAGCGCGTTGCTCGACGGGGGCATCGAGGTGCACGGGCAGGTGGTGGTGTGCCCGGGCGTGAACGACGGGCAGGTGCTGGCCGACACGCTGGCAGGCGTGCTGGACCGCTACCCGTCGCTGGCCACGCTGGCGGTAGTGCCGCTCGGGGTCAGCTCCCACCAGCGGGAGGCGGCCATGCGCCCCCACACCGCTGCGGAGGCTGCGGCGGTCGTGGACCTCTGCGACGAGTGGCAGCAGCGTTATCTGGACGTGCTCGGCCGCCGCCTGGTATTTGCTGCCGATGAGTACTACCTGCTCGCAGACCGCGACTTTCCGGCGGCATCGACCTATGGCGGCTTCCCGATGCACGAGGACGGCATCGGCATGGCGCGGGCGTTCGAGCAGGAGTTCTGGGCGGTCGGCGAGCGTACGCCAGACGGGGGCATCAGGCAGCGTGCGCCGGCCGCTGGATTCTTCTCGTGGGTGGATGGGGCACCAGCGCAGGGCTACCGCGCAGTACGGATGCCCGGGCACGGCGCGAACCGCAGCGGCGAGATCGACGTTGACGGTCTGCCGCTCAGTCTCGGGCCGACGCCGATGCCAGTGGCCGTGACACTGTCGGGGTCACCCCGCCATGGCCCATCTGGAACGATCCGTCCGATCAGCCCTGAACCCACCGGGCAGCCCATCGGGATCCTGACGGGAACCTACGGAGCTGCAGTGCTGGCGCCGTTGGTGAGCCGGTGGAACGCCCAGGCCATGCCCGAACAGTGCGGGAGTGCGGCTGCGGCGCGGGTCATCGAGGTGCCCAACAGGTTCTTCGGCGGCAACATTGGCGTGACAGGCTTGCTCGCCGGAGCGGACATCGCAGCCACGCTCGAAGACGAGCCAGCCTCTCACCGCTACCTGCTGGCCGACGTGTGCCTGTCGGGCGGGAAGTTCCTCGACGGCGTGACGCCCGCCGAGCTGCCCCGGCTTGTCGAGATCGTCCCGACCAACGGCAGCGCCTTGCGGGAGCTGCTCGACGCCGCGGCGGGCGTCGAGCCCGGACGTGCTGCCGATGAACCGTCGGCACGCCGGCCGGCGGGGGCACCGCAATGAGCGCCAGCCTGCCCGTCGTCGGGATCGTGGGCCGGCCAAACGTCGGCAAGTCCACGCTGTTCAACCGGCTCGTCGGGCGTCGTGAGGCCGTGGTGGCTCCCGAGCCCGGCGTGACGCGGGACCGCAAGGCAGCCGAGGCCGCTTGGCGCGGCCACCCCTTCATTGTGGTCGACACCGGAGGGTGGTCTGCAGACGGCGACACGCTCGACGGCAAAGTGTCCGAGCAGAGCGAGCGCGCGATGGACGATGCCGATGTGCTGCTGCTGGTGGTCGACGTCACCGTGGGCATCACCGAGCCCGACGCCCGTCTCGCTGCATTGCTGCGGCGCAGAGGCCGACCGACCCTGGTGGTTGCCAACAAGGCCGACAGCCGAACGCGTGACGACGGGCGGTGGGAGTTCAATCGACTAGGGCTCGGAGAAGCCTGGGCAGCGTCGGCCCTGCACGGCCGCAACGTCGGCGATGTGCTTGATCGGTTGCTGGACCTGCTCGATGTCGATGCTGACGTTGATGGAAACGACCCCTCCGCCAGCATTCCCGGCAGCCCCGACGGGGCCGCGAATCCTGCCGAAGGCACAGATCCAGGCTGTGACGAGTTCGCCAGCGAGGACGAGGTCCCCGTCGAAGGCGAAGCGGCCGTGCCCGCAGTGGCGATCGTGGGCCGGCCCAATGTCGGCAAGTCGACCCTGTTCAACCGGCTCATCGGCGACGAACGATCGGTCGTGCATGACCGGCCCGGCACGACCCGCGACACCATCGACACCCTCGTGGAGACCGAGGCGGGCCCGGTGCGATTCGTGGACACCGCAGGCATGCGCCGCAAGGCCCGGGTCGACGCGGACACTGAGTACTACGCCAACTTGCGGGCGCTGCGGGCTATCGACGCCTGCGACGTGTCGCTGCTGGTCATCGACGCCACCGAAGGCGTGACCGCACAGGACCAGCGTCTCGCCGAGCGCATTGACGCCGCCGGCTGCCCGATAGTGGTGCTGCTCAATAAGTGGGAGACGCTGGATGCCGAGCATCGTGAACGCGTCTTGGGAGAGCTGGCGCGTCGCCTGCACTTCGTCGGCGAATCACCTGTGTTGCGTATCAGCGCGCTGACGGGTCGAGGCGTGCACCGGCTGGTGCCCGCCGTCTCCGCTGCGATGGAGGCGTACGAGTCCAGAGCGCCGACCGCCAAGGTGAACGAGATCGTCCAGCTCGCGCAGTCCGCACAGCCGGCACCCGGAGGAGCACG
This sequence comes from Candidatus Poriferisodalis sp., assembly GCF_965208925.1. Classification (GTDB taxonomy): domain Bacteria; phylum Actinomycetota; class Acidimicrobiia; order Acidimicrobiales; family Poriferisodalaceae; genus Poriferisodalis. Next base: position 2,462,452 of record NZ_OZ242364.1, read on the forward strand.
GGTGCTGTACGCCACCCAAGCCGCAACACAGCCGCCGACGTTCACGCTGTTCGTCAACCGGGAACTCCCGGCCACCTACCTGCGATACCTCGAGCGCCGCTTGTCCGAAGAGCTGGGCCTCGCCAAAACGCCCCTCAAGCTGCGAGTGCGCCGACGATGAGGCCGCTGTCCAGACGCGGGGCGGCTCCCACCGACCAGCGGCAGAATCGCCGCCCCTCGCTGGGCGAACCTGTCCATCCAGGCAGGCATCAGAGCAGCAAAGACGACCAACCCCAACAACGGGGTGCGGGGGCACCGTGGCATTTCTGGCTCGTTGTGGTGATGGCGACCGTGTACTTGGGCTGGCGTGCGGTCGAAGGCGTCGTGTGGCTGATCCAGTGGATCGGCTGAGTGGCTCGCTGATGAACTTCCGATCCAGCCCAGCCGGTATCGTGCCTGCGGTACGGGCTGTGGCGCAGTCTGGTTAGCGCACTGGTCTGGGGGACCAGGGGTCGGAGGTTCAAATCCTCTCAGCCCGACCACGGCGGGGTGTGTCATGGCAAAGGACGTGCCCGCGGTTGCTCCGGGCGGAAATGTGAGACGACGGCTCGCCACGGGTGTCTTTGCATTTGAAGGCGACGACTCCGATGCGGATCTCCGTCAGCAGTTCGGCGTGGCCACGCTCCTGCAGACTGTCCGCGAGCTCAGCGGCCTGAAGTTCATCCGGCGTGACATCGGCACGGCGCCCGAGCTCTTCTACTACGTCCGCAAATGGACCCAGCAGCGCTACCGCGACTATCAGATCGGGCACTTCGGATTTCACGGCAAGCCGGGAGAGCTCTGGCTGAGCGGCTCGACCAAGGTGACGCTGGAGGAGCTCGCCGACGTGCTCGACGGACGGGCCGGTGGACGGATCATCTACTTCAGCTCGTGCGAGATCATGGGCAGCGACGATGCGGCCTTGCGGCGATTCCAGCAGCGGTCCGGAGCCACGGCGGTGATCGGATTCCTCGAGCGCGTCGGGGGCAGCCTGGAACTCCCGGCATTCGAGCTGCTGCTGCTGCAGGCGCTGAACGACGACGTCAGGATGGACGCCGTCGAGGAGCGCCTCCGCAGTCAGCATCCCTATCTGTGCGAACTGCTCGGCCTCAAGATCATCAACTGATCGCCCAGTGTTCCCGGAGGGCCGCACGGAGCATCACACGGCTGGTGAGCACGGTGTCACAATGTGCCTGACGGAGCGAAGGGAGCGCTGATGAGCGAGACGGCGACAGAACATCGCAAGCCTGAGATTGCGATCCTGCCGGAGCCAGGACGGGTCACCGTCCGGGTGGACGGAGTGGTCGTGGCGGATTCGACTGCCGCCGTGGTGCTGACTGAGGGGCGGCTGCCGCCGCGTCACTACCTGCCGGCCTCAGACGTGATGACGGAACTGCTCCACCCGACCGTGCTGTCCACGCACTGACCGTGGAAGGGCGATGCCAGCTACTGGTCAGTAGCAGTGAATGGTCAGCGCTACGACGATGTCGTGTGGTCCTATCCCGATCCCATCCCTGAGATGGCGGAGATCGCCGGGCTGATGAGCTTCTATGCCGAGCGTGACAAGGTGGACCAGACCGTCACGTGACGATTGCGTGCGCTGCGCGCGTCACGATCGCATGCATCAATTGAGCGTGGCGGCTAGTTCCAGCGCGTCCTCCCACGACGGGTGAGACGCCAGGAGCCGGCGGAATCGCACGAACGGCCGGATCGCGTTCAGCGCCATCACCGCGCTCAGGCGGCCATCACGCCGGTAGCCGGCCACGAAGGAGCGGTCTGCATCTCGACTGCCCGAGTCTTGGCTGCCCGAAGCGGGACCGGCTTCGGCCGAGCCGACGAGCACTTCAACGTCGTCGTCGGCGTCCGGGTGCCCGGCGATCTGGATGCGGGCGTCATATTGATCCGACCACACAAATGGCACCGAGTTGTAGGGCTGCGCCTCCGCCGGAGCCACCAGATTGCGGCCCACCGCCATGCCGTGCTCTACCGCTGCCGTCCAGTGCTCGACCCGGATCGGACGGTCGCCGTGCCATGGGCTGAGCCACCCGTTGGGCGCACGCGCCACATCACCGACGGCGTAGACGCCCGGGGGGCCGCAGCACAGCGTCTCATCGCAGACCACGCCGTTGTCGATCCGCAGTCCTGAACCTTCCAGCCACGCCGTGTTCGGCACCACTCCGATGCCTACCACTGCCAAGTCGGCCTCGACACGGCTGCCGTCAGCCATGGCGACCGCTTCGACGCGGTCGGTTCCCAGAACGCCGTCCACCCCGACGCCCAGTCGCAGTTCCACACCGTTCTGGCCGTGCAGAGCACCGACGCGCGTGCCCATGTCGGCGCCCAGCCCGCGCACCAGCGGGGCCGAGGCCGCTTCGATCACCGTCACTTCGCAACCCCGGGCCTTGGCCGAGGCCGCTACCTCAGAGCCGATGAAGCCGCCGCCTACTACGGCGACTCGCGCGCCCGCGTCGAGGCCTTCACGGATGGCCTGCGCGTCGTCGAGGGTCCGCAGCGTGTGCACGCCGGCGAGGTTCCCGACTCTGGGCAGCGGCCGAGCTGCAGCGCCGGTCGCAATGACGAGGCCGTCGAAGGGCACCGTCTCGGCGGTCCCGCCCGCCGCTGGGGCGATGGCGACCGTACGGGCCTCGGTGTCGAGGCCGACGGCGTGCGTGCTCAGCATGACCTCCGCGTCGAGTTCGTCGTAGGCGCCATCGGGATCCAGGGCCAGTGAACCCGGGTCCTGATCGCCGGTGAGGAACTCCTTGGAGAGGGGAGGCCGGTCGTAGGGGAGATGCGGCTCGGCACCGATCAGCGTCAGCGGTCCGTCATGGCCCGCAGAGCGCACGCTGTGCGCGGCACGCGCACCCGCCAGGGAAGCGCCGACGATGACAATGCGATTCGGTGTGTTCGACACGCGAGCAGTGTGTCATCTCTGAGAGAGAACAAGACTGGCGGCACAGCCCTGACGCGGGCAGACCGCGCGGCGGCGCGTTGGCGGTGGTCCTGTAAGAGGCCAGTTGCCAAGGGATCGGACCAAGGCGCGCAGTACCGATCCGACCGCGCTATAACTGTTCCTCACACCTGTAATTACAACAGTGTGATTCAAGCAGTTGTCGTGGCCTGCAAACACCCGGGGCGGCGCTGCAATCGGCGGGATGAGAGGGACGAGGCCGGCATGAACATCGCACGTCGCACAGTGCATCCCACAGTGCATCTCGGTGCCTGTCCACATCAGGATGCGGGCAGATGAGCGTCACCGAGGCGCCGACGAAGGACACGCAGCAGCAAACCACAGACACACCCGGCATGCGCGTGCAGAAACGCGACGGCTCCATGCAGGCCGTGGATGTCAACAAGATCGTGCGTGCCGTCGAACGTTGCGCCATCGAGCTAGGCGGCGTCGACCCCATGCGGGTCGCGACACGCACCATCTCAGGTCTCCATGACGGCGCCACTACCACCGAGCTCGACGAGCTGTCCATTCGCACAGCCGCCGCGCTGATTTCTGAGGAACCGAACTACTCGAAGCTGGCCGCCCGCTTGCTGGCCACTTACATCGACAAGGAAGTCCAGAACCAGAACATCTACTCGTTCAGCCAGTCCATATCCGAAGGCGGCGAGTGCGGGCTCATCCACCCCGATGTGGTGGCATTCGTGGCTGCGAATGCCCGCAAGCTCAACGATGCCGTCCTGTCCGGGCGCAACGGCGGCTTCGAATTCTTCGGGCTCCGCACCGTCTACGACCGCTACCTGCTGCGCCATCCCGAGCGCCGAACGGTCATCGAGACGCCGCAGTACTTCCTGCTCCGGGTCGCCTGCGGCCTGTCGCAGACGGCTGAAGAGGCCATCTCGTTCTACGAGCTCATCTCCAGCCTGCGGTACCTGCCGTCGTCGCCCACGTTGTTCAACTCGGGCACGGCCCATCCGCAGATGTCGTCGTGCTACCTGCTCGACAGTCCCACCGATTCGCTCGAAGGCATCTACGACCGCTATTCCGACATCGCCAAGCTGTCGAAGTTCGCCGGCGGCATCGGCGTGGGCTGGCACCGGGTGCGGTCACGCGGCTCGCTGATCAGCGGCACCAACGGCCTCTCGAACGGCATCGTGCCGTGGCTCAAGACGCTCGACTCGTCGGTTGCTGCCGTGAACCAGGGCGGCCGGCGCAAGGGGGCTGCGTGCGTGTATCTCGAGTCGTGGCACGCTGACATCGAGGAATTCCTGGAGCTGAAGGACTCCACCGGCGACCATGCCCGTCGCACCCACAACCTGAACCTGGCGAACTGGGTGCCCGACGAGTTCATGCGCCGGGTCGAGAACGACTGGCAATGGTCTCTGTTCGATCCCAAGCAGGTGCCGCATCTCACCGACCTGTACGGCGACGAGTTCACCGATGCATACCGCGAGGCCGAAGCGAGTGGCCAGTACGAACGGCAGGTATCGGCCCGCGAGCTCTACAGCCGCATGATGCGCACGCTCGCCCAGACCGGCAACGGCTGGATGACCTTCAAGGACGCCTCGAACGCCAAGTCCAACCAGACCGGTGAGCCTGGCAATGTCATCCACCTGTCGAACCTGTGCACGGAAATCCTGGAGGTCACCAGCGACGCCGAGACGGCGGTCTGCAATCTCGGCTCGGTCAATCTCGCCAAGTTCGTGCGCGACGACCACGACAACGCCAAGACCGTCGACTACGAGGCACTGGGAGAGGTCGTGCGGACAGCGGTGCCCTACTTGGACCGCGTCATCGACATCAACTACTACCCGACGCCCGAGGCCGCCCGGTCGAATGAGCGCTGGCGTCCCGTCGGGCTGGGCGTCATGGGCCTGCAGGACGTGTTCTTCCAGCTCGGCCTCGACTTCGACTCGCCCGAAGCAGTCGAGATTGCGGCCCGGATCGCCGAAGAGATCTACTACTGGGCGGTCTGGTCGAGCTGCGAGCTGGCTCGCAAGCACGGTCCGCATGCAGCATTCGGCGACACACGCGCGGCAGCAGGGCAGCTGCAGTTCGATCTGTGGGGCGTCGAGCCGTCTCAGCCTCAGCGCTGGGCAGAATTGCGAGAGCGGATCGGCCAGCACGGACTGCGCAACTCGTTGCTGGTGGCGGTGGCACCCACGGCCACCATCGCGTCCATCGCTGGCTGCTACGAGTGCATCGAACCGCAGGTGTCGAACCTGTTCAAGCGCGAGACGCTCTCGGGCGAGTTCATGCAGATCAATCGCTACCTGGTGCGCGAGCTGCAGCAGCGCGGCCTGTGGAGCGAGGCCATGGCCAACAAGATCAAGATGTCCGAGGGTTCTGTGCAGAACATCGCGGAGATCCCTGATGACCTCCGCTCCGTGTATCGCACGGCGTGGGAGCTGCCTCAGCGGGCGCTCATCGACATGGCCGCAGCACGCGGCGCCTTCGTCGACCAGAGCCAGTCGCTGAACCTGTTCATGGAGAGCCCCAACATCGGAAAGCTCTCCTCGATGTACATGCACGCCTGGAAGTCGGGCCTGAAGACCACCTACTACCTGCGCTCCCGTCCAGCCACCCGCATCAACCAGACCACCACCGACTCCGCGCCCGATGCGGCTCTGCCGTCTCGGCAGGGAACGGTCGCAGCGATGCCTGACGCTGCGGCGGCCGAGGCCGTTGCGTGCTCGCTCGAGAACCCCGAGACCTGCGAAGCCTGCGAATGAGGCATCGCTGACACCAAGAGGCCCACGACCGACAGAGGATCCTCATGGCACTCGTCCAGTCAGAACCCGAATTCGTCCCACCTCTCAGTGACCCGGCGTCTGGCAGCGCGCCCGCGGTCGACCCCGCTGGCGACGGGGCGCTCAAGCGCGGCAACATCCTGGACCCGGGCTTCGAGCTGACACTCCGGCCGATGCGGTACCCGCAGTTCTTCGACATGTACCGCGATGCCATCCGTAACACGTGGACGGTCGAGGAGATCGATTTCTCCGACGACATTGTCGACCTGAACCGCAAGCTGGCGCCCGCCGAACGGCACCTCATCAACCGGCTCGTGGCGTTCTTCGCCACCGGCGACTCGATCGTCGCGAACAACCTGGTGCTGAACCTGTACCAGCACATCAACAGCCCTGAGGCTCGTATGTATCTGAGCCGGCAGCTGTACGAGGAAGCGCTGCACGTGCAGTTCTACCTGACGCTGCTCGACCACTACATCCCAGACCTGAACGAACGGTCAGCGGCATTCGCGGCCATTGAGAACATTCCCTCGATTGCCGCCAAGGCAGATTTTTGCTTCCGCTGGATGGACAGCGTGTGGTCGCTGGACCAACTCTCGACCGCAGAGCACCGCAAGGCCTTCGTGCTGAACCTCATCTGCTTCGCTGCATGCATCGAGGGGCTCTTCTTCTTCGCAGCCTTCGCCTACGTGTATTTCCTGCGGTCGAAGGGGCTGCTGAATGGCTTGGCTGCCGGCACGAATTGGGTGTTCCGGGACGAGTCGGCACACATGAACTTCGCTTTCGAGGTGGTTCGCACGATCCGGGCCGAGGAGCCCGAGCTGTTCGACCAGGATCTCGCCGACCGGATCCGGCAGATGATCACTGAGGCGGTCGACGTCGAGACGCAATTCGCGCACGATGTGCTGTCCGGCGGCGTGGCGGGAATGTCGGTGACCGACACCCGGGCGTATCTGGAGTTCGTGGCTGACCAGCGGCTCGCCCAGCTCGGCTTGGCGAAGGAGTACGGCTCGAAGAATCCCTTCTCGTTCATGGAACTGCAGGACGTACAGGAGCTCACGAATTTCTTCGAGCGCACCGTCGCCAGCTACCAGGTGGGCATCGAAGGCGAGGTCGCCTTCGACGAGGACTTCTAGGCGAGGTCGCCGGCGTCGGTCGATCCACAGCCTCAGCGGGAGTCAGCCGATCAGTTCGAGCGAATGCTGAGGGGCGCGGCGTTTGGGTTTGCGCTGGGGCGCGGGTTCGGCGGCGTGTGCGGGGTCGGGGGGTGCGAGCCGGTAGCGGCCGTCTCGGATGGTGACTTGCCAGTTGTGGTCGTGGATGAGGTCGTGGCAGCGCCAGCACACCAGCACGAGGTTGTCGAGGCGGGTCTTGCCGCCGCGTTGGCAGGGTGTGATGTGGTGGGCTTCGCATTCGCCCGGCGGTTCACCGCAGCCGATGCACGCCCCGTCGCGGGCGATCAACGCACGTCGTTGTGCCGCAGTAGGGGCTCGGCTGGCGACAGTCTCATACAGCGGTGTGAGGTTGTCGCCGAAGATCTCGACCGAGACGTCGGCGTTGCAGGCCAGCCGTTGCAGGGTGTCGGGCGGGATCGGGCCGATTCCGCAGATCTCGGCGACGCCGCCCGGCGTGCCGACGAATGCTGCGAGGTCGGCTCGCACGATGATCTCCGCAGCCGTCGCCTTGTGCCCGACGGACGGCTGCGGCCCGGCTTCGGCAGTGTGCTCGCCTCGAGCTTGCGGCCCGACGCGGTGGACGCCGTCGGTCTCGCAGTCGCCACGAGCGATGGTGGTGTCGCTCTTTGGCGGCGCCAGGAGGTTCGTCTGGGGAGTTTGTGTCGACTCGCTCGTGCCGGCGGGCTCGCTGCGCGGTGTTGGGGTATCGGCGGCGTGCGTCGCTGCCGCGCTGTTGGCGAGGAGTGTGTCGAGGGCGTCGGCCATGCGCTGGTCGCGTGTGCGCACGGCCGCTTCAGGCACGGAGCCAGCGTCGCTGTCGCCACCGTCACGGGCTGTCCCCGGGGGCTGCGAGTGGGTCTGGCGACGCCGGTCTGCTTGGCGGAGCAATTCGGCCTGACGGCGAAGGCGCTGTTGGATGCGGGCGCCCATCTCGGCATCGAACGAACCGCGCATCTGCACTGAGCCGTCTTCGCCGTTCCAGAACCGCACGCTGCGGTTGCGCCGATTGCGACGATGCTGCGCGGCGAGATCGTCGGCGCTCTGGTGCCGGATCGTCCAGCGCTGCGCAGCCTGCGCGAATTCGTCCTCGGGGAGCGTCTTGGCCATCTGGACCAGCTCGGGATCTGCCTGCACGGCGTCGGGGCTGGTCTTGCGCGCCGCCTGCGCCAGTTTGGAGGCATTCGCGAGGCAGATCTCACCCTCCGAGACCGCAGTGCGAGCCTCAGGCAGCACTGCGAGTTCCGCGTCGGTGCGGACGTTGCGGGCGGCCTCGGAACGCGACCGCCCGCCGACCTGATTCAGCAGTCCCGCGCCGCCGTCGCCGTGACGCTCTCGCTGGGCGACCGCCGAAGCGGCTTTGGTCTCCAGCAGCTCGACGCGAGAGCGCAGCTGCTTGGCCATCTCGAGCGTGCGGCGCAGCTCGCCGGTGGGCGCCGCTTGGACGCCGTCGAGCGCTGCGACGAGGCATTCGAGCGCCTGCTGCACCTGCGAGAACATACGTTCATCCTACCGGACACGTGTCACACGAACGCTCCCATATGGATGTTGGTTCATTACAAATCTGTTGCAGATCTTTTCATATTGTTTAAATAATTTCAAATGAGTTCAAGTAAGTTTCGATCAAAAATGAAATCGTGCCGCTGGCCCGGCCGATGGACGCGGCAACGATCGCGGCGGCGCGGGCGGTCGCCCAGGCAGCGGAGATTGACCCGGCGGTGTATGCCGGAGAGTCCGGCGGGGATACGGATCGCTCAGCTACCGAAGCGTTCCGGGCGGGTGGCCCGGCGCTCGCAGGCCGCCTCGCGTTCATTTCGAGACGACCACCGACTTCGCGACCTTGTCGTGCAGCCCCTGTCGTGCGGAATTGCCGAAGATGCTGAGCACTTCGACGAGCCAGAACACCCATGTGGCCACCCACAGGATCGTCCAGAGCGCGAAGGCCGTGTCGTTCAAGTTCGGCGCGGCGATCAGCACGATGTAGTACAGACCTCCGAAGAGCGTGGGAAGGTCGATCAGGACACCGCGCACCGTCGCTGCCGACCAGCCAACCAAACTGGTCCCGTCGTCGCTCGTGCGCACTCGGAGACTCATCACCAGCTTGCCCGGGGTAGCTCCCTTTGCGCCGACGAAGCCGATCTCGAAGATGCCTCGCAGCAATGCCGTCAGGCCGAAGAACAGCGTCCCCAATGCCCTGCCGGACCAGTCCTCACCGATGCTCGTCGTCAGGAGAATCGTCGCGACGACCGCGACGATCAGGGTGTGGATCGCCCAGTCGATCAAGCGCGCAGCCAGGCGTCTCCACGCCGAAGGACGCTCGGCCGCCTGTTCGGCGCGCTCGCCTGGCGCTGCCTGCCCGGTGTGATCGTCTGACTCAGCGTTCATGGTGTTGTCTCCTTGTGTCGAGTGCTGTTTTGCCTGCCCACGCTCAACGAGCGTCGGGGTCGGGTGCGGCCAGGGCGCGTACGCCACTTGAATCACCGTCTTGGTATCCGATGAACACGGTGCCGTTGTGGACGGCGAACCCTCGATGGTCGCCGCCGGCGACGACGGCCCGGGTCGTCCACAGCAGCTCGCCGGTGGCCGCGTTGACCGCGTAGAGCTCCTGACGCGTCGATGCCGCTGCATACAGCACCCCGTCGTCGAGCACCATCGCGCCTGGAGAGGCGTCGACATCGGGCAGCCTCCACAGCTCTGCGCCGGCGGATGCGTCGAGGGCTGCCAGGCCCTCCCACAGGTCCACGATGTACAGCGTGTCGCCGGCTGCGAGCGGCGTGCCGGTGAGTATCGTGTACGGCGCCGACCACAGCAGCTCGCCGGTGCGAGCGTCGACGGCGTGCAGGCCGTCGACGGCGGCGAGGTACGCACCGTCGGGCCGATCGGGCAGCTCGGCGTGGCCGTACAGCTTCTCGGCTTGATCCCAGTACCACAGCAGCCGTCCGGTCTCGGCGTCCACCACCGTCGGGCAGTAGCCCGTGTCGGCGCCGCGCAGGCACGAGGTCGGCGCAGCCTCGTTGTCGGCTGCATCCGCAGCGTCCACGGTGCCCATGATGCCGAGACTCGATGGCGAGGCATGCGGCTGCGCTGCGGGCATCACCTCGGCGGACCACATGAGCATCCCAGTCTCGGTGTCGAGCGCATGCATCATGCGATCGTCGGAGACGTACAAGCGATCGCCATGCGCCGTCAGGGGAGCCAGCAGCGGCAACCGGCTGGTTCTCACGTCGGATTTCCACAGCTGCACGCCGGTCGCGATCTCGACGGCGACGACGGCGGAGTCGGATGCCTGCCCGGCAGCGAGGTAGAACGCCCTGCCACCCGCCACCGCCGGACGACCGCGCCGGTGCTCGCCGCCCGGGATCTGCCACACGATGTCTCCAGAGAGTGCATCGATCCCGTAGTGGGTCGTCAGGCCGGTGACCAGCACCACGCCGCCGCTGATCACGGCCGGCGTGCTGATCTCACTGCCGACATCGCGAGCCCACATCGTTTCGCCGCTGGCCCCGTCGAGTGCCCACACGGCACCCGAGTAGTCCGTCGCGACGACGAGGTTGCCCCAGACATCCGGCGACACCACGACGGGTGTCGCATCAGAGTTGGTGACTGTCTCCCAGATCCGCTCTGCGTGTTCTGCCTGCAAATCGCCGGCGGCATCGCTCGGGTGGATCCACAGCGTGTAGGACCCGGTTCCGTAGCCACTCACCTCGGCAAAGAAGTGCCCCGAGCTTGGGGCTCGCCAGTACAAGCGAGGCGCCAGCGAATCCCCGGAGTCATCGTTGCCGTCCAGCCATGTCCCCTCGCCGTCATAGAGCGCAAGGATGGGATCCTCCAGCGTTCCTGGCGACACGGTGATCTCATAGAGCTCGCCTCGGGCTGCCTCGAAGGCGAAGTAGTTGGCCTCGCCTTCCTCGAGCAGCCAACCGTCAGCCGGCTGACCCACCCAAGCCCGCGATGCCCCCTCGGTGAGGAATCCCCCGGCGGTCATGTCCACCGCGTCCCAGGGGTCCGCGCTCAGGCATTCGTCGGCGCCTGCGTTTACAACCGCCATCAGATGTGCGTACGCCTCGTCATCGATGTCGTCTGCGTCCTCGACCATCAGCGAGCGGTAGAACTCGGCATAGTTGAAACTCGGCTCGCGCGTGGCATTCACGGCGGCTTGAATCATGCACTCCAGTTCTTCGAACGAGGAGTCGATGGGGATGTACCTCGGCCCCAGTGCGTTGAGCAATACTTCGGCCGATTCGCTGACGCAGCCCATGACCTCCGGCCGCCCCGCATGACGCAGCTCGGCGACGAACTGTTCGGCGTCAGCGTCGTTGTCGAATCGCTGGGGTCGGTGCATCACGCGTGATACGCCGGCGGCGTAGGCCGCGTCGCTCGCGAGCATCTCAGTGCATGACCGTTCGGCGTGCGGGATCGCATAGCCGTGCTGCTCAAAGTCGTGCAGCTCCAAAGTCACGTACACCTGAGCCGCAGTCGCGGGACGCAGGCACGCCCACATCTCATGGGGCCAGCGGTCCTTGCCGAACTCGGCGCCGAACAGCACCGGCCTGATCAGCGGCCACGCTGTGAGATGGGAGACGTCGTCGAGAATCTTGAGTTCGATCAGCCCTTCAGGCACTCCATGGCCGATCTCGTCTTCGATGCACTCGATCTCCGATTCGCCCGCCATGGCCCGCAGGAACTGGAGCCATGTCGTGTCAAGGCCGATCTCGCTGCCGTCCGGGTAGGCAACGGCGGCAGAAGCGCCCTCCGCCCGCAGGGCACCGCTGGCGTGCTGATCGTCTGCCGCGGTGCTGGAACCGAGCTTTGCCTTGGCCGCTCCGACGTCTGTGCTGGTTTCGTCGCCAGCCCTCGCCGAACAGGCCGCTGCGGCGAACACTGCAACGAGCAACAGGGCCACGGCGCTTCCGAAGCGTCCCCGCCGCTCACTCCGGGCAGATGTCATGGCGATTGAGGAGTCGCAAGCCGAGTCGCTGACTGCCGGCTGCACGGCTGAGCACTACCGGAGCCATGTGGCCGTCACCGGCCGGGCCTGTCACGCTGCTGCGCGAGCTGCGCTCAGCCATACACGGGCAGTGCCGCGGTTCCAGGCGATCCAGTCAGCGGCCAGTTGGCTGGGTGCGGCGCCGTGGGCCTGCTCGAAATTGGCCATCGACACCTCGGATTCCGGCAGCTTCACCACCTCGAGCAGCCTCGCAGCGGCCGGGTTGGCAGCAAGGAAATCGTTGTTGGCGGTAACCAGGATGTCGGCGGCAATCCAGCCAATCGGGCACAGCCCATCTGCATTGTTTGCCGCTGACGGGCACTGGTCCGGGCCGATGGGTGCGTAGCCGCCGGTGCCGTCAGCGCCGCGTTGCGAGTGAGTCTCGCCGCCTTCGCCGCCCGACGGGTTGGAGTCATCGAGGATGCGCCCGACGCCCATCCAGTACACACCTTCGCTTGCGAACAGCTCGAAGCTGTAGGCCGATGGGGTCCAGACGTAGGCCACCATCGGGATGTCGTCCCAGAGGGCGTCCGCAGCCTGGGCGAACATGGCGTCGTAGTCGGCAGTGATCTGGCTGATGTTGTTCCAGCCGGAGAACAGGATCTGGTTCTCGATGATGTCGTCGCAGGACCACGCTTCGGGGCATCCGAAGATGTCGGCCTTGCCGTTGCCCGGCATCGGGTCGGCGGCATCGAATGCTGCCAGGGCCCTGAAGTCGGAGTCCAGGTCGTCCATCGTGTAGACGCCGTACTCGTCCGCGAATGACGCGCTGACCACGAAACCCTGCAGGCCTCCCGCGGTCATCTGCTCGCCAAGGATCGTCAGGTGGTCGCCGATCAGCGAACCGTCAGGCAGCTCGGCTGCCACCCAGCCGAGGTGTGCCGGGTACCAGCTGTTGGCCCAGAAGTCCATCTGGCCTTCGGCCATGGCGACGTAGGCGGTGTCGGGCGCGAGTTCGAGCTCGGCCGGGTCGCTCACGGTGTAGCCCAGCTCCTCCAGCAACAGCCGGTAGACCTCCGCTTGGAAGTAGCCGGAGCTCCAGTTGGCACGGCCCATGGTGACCCTCACGCCCTCGCCGGGACGGGTGTCGTCGTCGGTGACGAGGGCGGTGATCGTCAGGGTGTACGTCCCGACGCCGTAGCCCCCTACCAGGACAAAGAGAGGGTCCGTGCTTGAGGCCTCCCAGAACATGCGGGGCGCCAGCGAATCCCCGTAGTCGTCGTTGCCGTTGAGCCAGTATTCGTCGATGTCGTACAGCGTCAGCCTCGGGTCGCTCAGTGTGCCCGACGTCACAGTGATCTCATAGAGTTCGCCCTGCACGGCCGCGAAAGCGAAGTAGTCGGCGTCACCGTCGTAGTCCAGACTGCCCTCCACCGATCTCCCCACCGCCGTGAACGTCGCGCTCGCCTGTGAGTTGGCGTGATCGTCGATGATGTCGGCAACATCAATACTCAGCGTGTACGACCCCCCTGTGCCGTAGCCGCTCACGTCGACGTAGAAGAATCCCGATTCCGGCGCCTCCCAGATCAGGAGAGGTTCCAGTGAATCCCCGTAGTCGTCGCTCTGGTCGAGCCATGCGCCGTCGGCGTCGTACAGCGTCATCGTCGGGTCGTCCAGCGTGCCCGCTGACACCGCAATCTCGTAGAACTCGCCGCCGGTGGCCTCGAAGAAGAACACGTCAACGTCGCCGTCGTCGTCCAGATAGCCATGAACCGGCTGGCCAAGCGACGCTTGCACTGCCTCCGCGTCGACGTCTCCACCGGCTTCGTCGTCTTCCTCGTTCCGATCGACGGTGCCGTCCGGTTCGGTTCCGCTGCCGGTGCCGTCCGGCACGCCGAGACAGGTCTCGGCACCGGATTCCAAGAGACCCAAGAAGTCGACAAGTGCGTCGGCGTCGACATCAGCGTCGTCACTCGTGAGCATGACAAACATGGCGTCGCGGTCTATGTCGGGGCCGCGGGCGGCGGCCAACGCGGCGTCGGTCATGCATCGGAGCTCCGCGCCGCTGAGCTCTGCGTCGTAGAGCTCAGCGATCGACGACTCAAGCGCGGCTCCGGCGAGGTCAGGCAGGCACCAGAACAAGCGACTCAGTGCCATGGCGGCCAGTTCGTCAAAGAACTCCGAGGCGTCGGACCCGGCGAATTCATGCTCGTTCTTGAGTACCAGCGCGGCGGTCCTGGTGAGGCTCTTCCCCTGGGGGAGCAGTGAGATGCACGCCCGATCGCCGTCTGCGAGCCCCGCAACCTCGACGTCTAGCTCTTGGATGAACGCGCTGAGATACAGCGCAGTCGCGTCGCGATCTGACAGGCAACGCCAGGACTTGTGCGGCCAGCTGTCACCGCCGATGCCGATGCCCAGCAACTCTGTCTTGATGGTTGGCCAGCCGTCGAACTCGCCGAGAACGAGCATCGGAGACTGGAGCAACCCGTCGACGCCGTCGTCTTCGTAGGCGTCATCGGCGCAGTCCGCCTTGTCCTCGCCGGCGATGGCTGCGGCCACCTGCACCCAAGTGGTGTCATCGTCGATGTCGAGCACCGGCGCTCCCGACCCGGTGTCGGCGGCACCAGCCGAGTCGGCGCCGTCATCGGATTCGACCGCCGAGCATGCGGACGCGGCGAGCCCCACGACAAGCAGCAGCGCCATGGCACGCCGGAAGCGGTTCCAGCGCTTGCCCCGGATGGAGGTCATTGCGTGACGCTGCCAGTTGCCGTGAAGCTGGGTGCGCAACCTCAACGGGTGCGCTCCATGAAGAGCGTCCACGAGCCCGCGCCCGGGACACCTGAACCGGGCAGGTGTCCAACCTCGATGAAATAGAGGCCGCTTGCGGGCACGCGGTAACTGAGCTCGGGATTGAGGGCGTTGCCGAAGATGTCCGGCGGGCCGTTGTCGTCGTCCCCGGCGACTTGGTTGCCAGCGTCGTCGTACACAACGAGGTTGGTGTCGGCAGTGAACGAGTCGGCCCAGGCCCGAAGCGTGTCGCCTCGAGCGAGGCGGACGGCGACGAAGTCTGCCCATCCGTCGTGCTCAATCAGGCCAGAGACGGAGGTTGAACCGCCTTCGTCCAAGATCACTTCGGAGCCATTCCAACCGGCGAAGTACTCGTACAAGTTGACGTTGCTGGTCAACCGGCACGACGCAGAGCCTGAGCCGTATCGGTACACCGTCGCGAACGTGGGAAGACTCGGTGCTGGAAACTCTGCGCCAGGGATCGGGCCTTGGCTGTACCTAGCGCTGCGATCACCTGGCTCAGTCCACGACCCATGCGAGTCCGCCACCCAGACGGCGCCGCCAACGCAACCGCTCAGCCTGATGTCGACCTCGCCGTCGTAGGAGTTGTCGATGACGAAGGTTCTCTGGGATGCGCCTGCGGTCAGATCGATATTCCACCGCTTGGCACCGGCGCTGGCGTCGACGAGACCAACCCAACCACCGTCGACGGGATCATCTTGCACGAAGGATGGGATGGCCTCGGCGTGGATGGCGGTAGAGAAGGCGAGGCCGTAAGCAGTCGAACCCCAGCGCGACGTGAATACGCCCACGATCCGCCCCTGCTCATCGACGAGCACATCGCCGCTGGAGAAGTCCTTGAGCGCCGCATCGGTTTTCAACAGCGTAAAGCCGTTGGAGTCCACATATGGGACCTGCGCCAAGCGACCAGGCTGAATCGATGGCCGCGTGTCGCGGCCGTCAATTCCGTACAGTCGGCTGCCGCTGCGCAACTGCTCTCCGTCGTGGAGCGTCAACGCCTTCTTTGTCGTCCGGATGGGTCCGAGCACGGCGTAGTCGCCTAGGGGCACGCGCGCGGCTACCGGTACGTCTGCATGCTCGCTGCCGTCAGGAAAGAAGATATTGACGGTCTCGCACTGTCCGACTGTCTGGTAACCAGTGAGGACGTAGCCGCCGTCGATCAAGATGCCGCTGCCGGTTTCAAGGCACCCCGCCACTGCCGGTATCGATGGTCCGACTTTGGCGAGGATCTCGCTCGCTGACAGCGCTCTGTCGGCTGTGGTGCCGCAGCCGCGGCCGCCGCTCGCAACAGGTGTGCCGGCGTTCTGCTTGCGTGCGGCGGCGCTGAGTGTGCCGAGCACGCGTTGCACTTCGGCGCCGACCGCCTCGGCGGTCGCCCAACGGTCGCGTCCGGCGATGCGGGTCATGCTGCGGCCGGCGAGCTTGCTGTCGGGCACTGCGGTCTTGCCGCCGACCACATAACCGCCCTTCGCTGCGGCCTTGAGGCATTCCAGCTCGGCGGCGGGGAATGCAGCGCCTCGGGCGCCGGCGAGGATGATGCACTGGGTGCCGAGTGCGCCGGCCAGCGTGACAGCCGAGTACATGTCGGACTGGGCGCCCGCGTCGGACGCGACCACGATCGGCAGAGCATCGTTGCAGTTGCCCGACTTCGCCTGTGGTGGCGTACGCGGTGACGGCTCGTGTGCCGCCGCCGGTGATGCAAGGACTGTCGTGACGGCGAGGAGCACGGCGAAGGCAGCGGTCACCCGCCGCGAGCGTCGCCCTCGGGTCATTCCGCGGGGAGGGGGGAGGGGGGTCATTGGCTTGCTCCTGGTCGAGTGAGACCGTGCGGCAGCGCAGACGCCGCTCAGAGGTCACGTGATGGCAACGCCAGGAAACCTAACAAGTCTTGGAATGTAGTAATGCACATTCAATGGCTGTGCATGAGGAATCAGCGATGCCGAGCGCTCGCCTCTGATCCGTCGAAGGCTGCCATCAGCCGGTCCACAGCAGCGGTGGGCGTCAGCTCGTCTGCTCGCACTTGGGCCTCGAGGTCGGTCAGCAGGCCTGCAACGCCGGCAGCGAGGCGGGAGCGCATGCGCTCGGTGAGCATCGCCCGCATCCACCGCACACGCTGGTCGGCTCGACGTGCGTCGAGCTCGCCCGAGGCCGACATCAGCCGGCGATGGGTGACCACATGGTCCCAGAGCACCTCGAGGCGGTCGCCGGTCAAGCCCGAGCAGGTGATCACGGGCGGCGTCCACGTCGGCGAGGCCGGTTGGGTCATGTGCAGAGCGAGCTGGTAGTCGCGCGCCGCGTTTGCGGCACGATCAGTGTTGTCGCCGTCGGCCTTGTTCACGGCAATCAAGTCGGCGATTTCGAGAATGCCCTTCTTGATGCCCTGCAGGTCGTCGCCGGCGCCGGACAGCATGAGCACGACGAAGAAGTCCACCATGTCCGCAACGACTGTCTCTGACTGGCCGACTCCCACGGTCTCCACGAGCACGACATCGAACCCGGCGGCTTCGACGACGAGGATCGTCTCGCGGGTCACCCTGGTGACACCGCCGAGCTCTCCCTGCGTCGGAGACGGTCGCACGAAGGCCGCGGGATCGTTGGCGAGTGCCGTCATGCGGGTCTTGTCGCCGAGGATGGAGCCGCCGTGCATCGCCGAGGTCGGGTCGACGGCCAGCACGGCGACACGGTGACCCTGCTCCGTCAGCGCAGTGCCGAGCGTCTCGATGAGCGTGCTCTTGCCTACGCCGGGAACACCGGTGATGCCCACTCGGTGCGCACCGCCAGTGTCGGTCAGCAGCTCGGCGAGCAGTTCCTGTGCTGGTTCGGCGTCGTCCGCCAGCCGGGACTCGACGAGGGTGATGGCCCTGCCGATGGCGGCGCGGTCGCACGCCCGTACACCGGCGGCAAGTTCGGCGACATCGACTTCGGCCATCGGTAGCAAGGTACCGGGAGCCACGGCGACGGCCTGCCTGCGCGCATCGGCGCTTCGGGCACAATGTGCGGGTGGGATTGCTGAAGCGGATGCGCACTGGGGACCGTTCCCACCCCGCCGAGCAGTACCTGAACCAAGGCGACCACCTGCACGCACTCGTGCCGGCGCAGGGCGGGATGCACCCCTTCTCGATGCTGGTGATCGGCGTGGCGGCGCTGGCTGGCATCGTGCTGACCGTCGACTTGCCGTGGGTGCAGGTCAGCCTGATCTCCACGACGGTCTTTGCGACAGCGGCAGTGCTGACCATGTCGCGTTACCGCCTGCTCGCACTGACCGATGCCGACATCGTGGTCATGCGCACCCGGGCCCTGCGGCCGGCCAAGCCGGTCGAGCTGCTCGACCGCATCGAGCGTGTCGAGCCGTTCGACATCCGCGGCTCGGCGTGGGGACAGATCGTCGTCGGCAGCGAAAAGCTGTGGGTGCACCGCCGCTACCACAGCCACCTTGAAGACGCCGATGCACGGCTCGCCGCTGCGCCGCGCAGCATGAGAGCGGCTTCCAGCAGCGCGTACCGCGCCGCTCGGGCCAAGAAGAAGGTCCGCAACGTGGGACGTCGCCACCGCTGAGCCGGCGGTGGCGGCGGGGTGCTATCCAGCCCCCTCGAGCAGGTCCAGCATCTCGGCCGCAGCTTCGGCGATGACCGTTCCTGGCGGGTAGATCGCGGCTGCGCCTGCAGCGCGCAGCGCGTCGAAGTCCTGTGCTGGGATGACGCCGCCGACCACGACCACGATGTCGGGCCGACCGAGTTCTGCGAGTGCGTCCCGCAGCGCCGGCACGAGCGTCAAGTGTCCCGCGGCGAGCGACGAGGCGCCGACGACGTGGACGTCGTTCTCGACGGCTTGGCGAGCCGTCTCGGCAGGCGTGCTGAACAACGGGCCGATGTCGACATCGAATCCCAGATCGGCGTAGGCCGTGGCCACCACTTTCTGGCCGCGGTCATGGCCGTCCTGACCCATCTTCGCGATGAGGATGCGCGGCCGCCTCCCGGTCTGCTCGCCGAAGGCAGCTACCCGGTTGCGCACGGCGTCGACGGCTGCCGCAATCGGATTCGTGCTGCCGTCGCCTGCGGCGGTGCTGTCGTCGCCCGAACTGTCGCCAGCCATCTCGCTCCCGTACACGCCGCTGATGGTGCGTATCTGGGCAGTGTGCCGCCCGAAGGCGTCCTCCATCGCCGCGCTAATCTCCCCCACGGTGGCATGGCAGCGCGCCGCGTCGACGGATGCGGCCAGCAGGTTGCCCTCGCCGCTGCGGGCCACGTCGCGCAGAGCATCCAATGAGCGGCGAACCGCATCGGCATCGCGGCCGCTGCGCAGCCGATCCAGCTTCGCCAGCTGGGCGGCGCGCACCTCAGCGTTGTCGACCCGCAGGATGTCGACCTCATTGGACAGCTCAGACCTGTAGCGGTTGACCCCGACAACCGTGCGCTGCCCGGCCTCGATGCGAGCCTGGGTGCGCGCCGCGGCCTCTTCAATGCGCATCTTGGGAATGCCGGCCTCGATCGCGCGCGCCATGCCGCCGAGCCGCTCGATCTCGGCAATGTGCGCGGAGGCCCGTTGCGCCAGCTCGGCGGTGAGCCGTTCCACGTAGTAGCTCCCGCCCCAGGGGTCGATCACCCGAGTCGAGCCGGCTTCATGCTGCAGGAACAGCTGTGTGTTGCGGGCGATGCGGGCGCTGAAGTCGCTCGGCAACGCCAACGCCTCGTCGAATGCGTTGGTGTGGAGGCTCTGGGTATGGCCGTCGACGGCGGCCATGGCCTCGATGCAGGTGCGCACCACGTTGTTGTACGGGTCCTGGGCGGTGAGCGACCAACCCGAGGTCTGGCAGTGAGTCCGCAACGACAGCGATCGTGGATTCTCGGGCTCGAAGCCGGCGACCAGCTTGGCCCACAGCAGCCTGGCCGCACGCAGCTTGGCCACCTCCATGAAAAAGTCCATCCCGATGCCCCAGAAGAAGCTCAGACGTGGCGCGAAGTCGTCGATGCTCATGCCGGCGCCGATGCCGCAGCGCAGGTACTCCAGGCCGTCGGCCAGCGTGTAGCCCAATTCGAGGTCGGCAGTCGCCCCTGCTTCCTGCATGTGATAGCCGGAGATGGAAATCGAATTGAAGCGGGGCATCTCGGCGGAGGTGAACTCGAAGATGTCGCTGATGATCCGCATGGATGGCTGGGGCGGGTAGATGTAGGTGTTGCGGACCATGAACTCCTTGAGGATGTCGTTCTGGATGGTCCCGGTCAGCTGGGCCGGAGCGACGCCCTGTTCCTCGGCCGCCACGACGTAGAGCGCCAAGATCGGCAGTACCGCCCCGTTCATCGTCATCGACACGCTCATGCGGTCGAGCGGGATGCCGTCGAACAGCGTGCGCATGTCGAGGATCGAGTCGATGGCGACACCCGCCATGCCCACATCGGAGCTCACCCTGGGATGGTCCGAGTCGTAGCCGCGGTGGGTCGCGAGGTCGAAGGCAACCGACAGGCCGCGCTGACCCGCGGCCAGATTGCGCCGGTAGAACGCGTTGGAGTCCTCGGCGGTGGAGAACCCGGCGTACTGGCGGATCGTCCACGGCTGGTTCGTGTACATCGTGGGGTACGGGCCCCGCAGGTACGGGGCGAAGCCGGGGTAGCCGTCGAGGTACGTGCGGCTTCGGGGATCGTTCCCGCTGGCATCAGATCCGCTGTCGTAGAGGTTGGCGACGTCCGCAGCGACGTACAGCGGCGCGATGTCGATTCCTTCAGGCGTGGTGCTGGAAGTGGGAGCACGGCCGGTCTCGGAGGCGAATCGTTCCGCCCACTCCGCTCTTTCCGACGATTCAGGCTGGGCCGACGATCCAGGGCTGCTGGCGCCGTTCGAACCAGCCCCGGCCGGCCCGCTGTCATCGAGCTGGAGGTTCGAGAAGTTCCTGATGACACTCATGACCCTGCCGCTCCCGTCGCGGCTTGGCCCGTCGTCCCGGCCTCGTAGGGCGCCGCCCAGCGGTGCACGCCCAGCCCGACCGCAGGCGAGCCGGCCGGATCGCCTGCGGAGACGCTCACGGCCGATGCCTGCTCGGCCTGTGAGTCCACGAAGTCGGTGACGCCGACGAGCACGTGCTCGCCCGTGGCGATCCGCTCGTTGCGCATCGCTCGTTCGGCGGCGATCGATGTCTCCAGCTCGCCGCCGGCCATCGCAGCACACATGCCACCGGTCGCTTCGATCTCTCGGAAGCGGTCCCAGGCTGCGTGCGCCAGCTTGCGTGTGAGGTCTTCGAGGTACCAGCATCCCCCGGCGGGATCGATGACCGACCCGATACGGCTCTCGTGGCGCAGAATCAGCTGCGTGTTGGCGGCGACGCGCCAACCCAAGCTGCTGGACGCCTGGCCGGCGCTGACGGTGTCGAAGGGTCGGACGGTGATGGCGTCGACACCGCCGTTCGCGGCGCCGAACGACGCGGTGGTGGCGCGCAGCATGTTCACCCACGGATCGAGAGCGCTCAGCATGGCCATCGCCGTGACGGCGTGGAGCCGCATCGGCGGTCCATCGTCGCCGCCAACGTCGACCCCACAGGCGCCCAGCACACGCGTCCAGCACATCCGCATCGCCCGGCACTTGGCGGTGACCAGGAAGGCGTCGGGCCCCGCGGACAGCGTGAAGCCCACCAGGCGGGCAGCCGCAGCGGGGTCGAGCCCCGGCCCGTCGGTGTTGTCGCAGATCACCCGCAGCCACGCCACCCCGGTCGCGAGCATCGCAGCCAGCTCGGTGGTGTCGCTCGCGCCGGCATCTGCGAAGACCGACCCGTCAGCCTCCAGCGGCACGGCCCGAGGCGAGCGCTGTGCGATCCCGGCCGCGCTGCGCGCTGTGCTGCACATAGCGGAGACGAGTGCGGCGCTGTCACCGGAATCGGCGGGGCGCCAACCGCTTGCGGCCGCGGCGATCGGGTCGAGCCCGAACCATGAGCGCAGGCCTGCGAGATCCACATCGTGATGGGCAAAGACATCCAGCAGCGCAGCGGCCTGCGCGGGCGACGCGCCGGACTGCAGGTGGATCGTGACGCCAGCTCCGGCCGCGTCGCCGATGCCTGCGGCGAGTGCGGCAGCGTCACCGTCGGCATCCCAGCCCCTGGCGACTGTGACGGCATCCACGCCCGATGTCGTGTCCACCGCGACGGCATCGGGTGTGCCCGCGAGTCGTACGTCGTGAATCTGGCGCATCTCCCAGCCCCGTGCGCCGCTCGCGGCGGCGGCTCCGCGGACGAACGGTGCACTGCCGGGCAAGCCGGAGGGGTCAGCTTCGGTGCCGTGGCGATGCGCCGTGTACAGCGGGGCAGTCTCGATGCCGCCGAGCAGCATCGTGTGGAGCGACGACAGCGGCTCGCCCCGCAGCGCGCCTGCGGCCGCAGCTTCCCAGTCGCTCCCGGAGACATCGGCGAAATCGGGATCGCTGAGCGCGGCGTCGTGTTGCGATGTGGGCGTCTCAGCCACGGTCCGCAGGGTAGCGGTCGCCTTCCAGACGGGAATGTGGCTCTCCCGTGGCGCTCTCTTAGTGATTCGAGGGTGACCGTGGCATCCTTGCCCGCATGAATCCCTCCTCATCGGCCGATGTCGCTGTCGCGCACTCAGCTGAGGGGAGCGATCTCCCTCCGTATCGCTACAACGCCGAGATGGCGAACGAGATCGAGCTGCGCTGGCAGGAGCGGTGGAGGGCCGACGGCACGTACCGAACATCCAATCCCGTCGGGCCGTCGGCGGACTCGCCTGCTGGCAACAACCTGAGTTTGACTGCTTCGGCCCCACGAGGGCCGAAGCTCTTCATCATGGATATGTTCCCGTACCCGTCGGGTTCGGGCTTGCATGTGGGGCATCCGCTGGGCTACATCGGCACTGACGTGTATGCACGTTTCAAGCGCATGTGCGGCTACGTGGTGCTGCACCCGATGGGCTATGACGCGTTCGGCCTGCCTGCTGAGGAGCATGCCCGCCAGACCGGCGAGCACCCCCGGATCAACACCGAGCGGAACATTGCCAACATGTCGCGCCAACTGGCCCGACTGGGACTCGGGCACGACGACCAGCGATCGCTGGCCACGACCGATGTGGAGTACTACCGCTGGACGCAGTGGATCTTCCTGCAGATCTTCAATTCCTGGTACGACACCGATGCGCAGCGGGCCCGCCTGATCGCTGAGCTGATCGAGCTGTTCGAGACCGGGCAAAAGGCCACCACCAGCGGTGCTGCGTGGGCCGAGATGAACGACGTCGAGCGGCGCACCGAGCTCGACGAGCATCGCCTGGCCTACTTGGGCGAGGCACCGGTCAACTGGTGCCCCGCGCTGGGAACGGTGCTGGCCAACGAGGAAGTCACCAACGAGGGGCGTTCCGACCGGGGCAACCATCCGGTCTTCCGCCGCCCGATGAAGCAGTGGATGATGCGCATCACTGCGTACGCCGACCGGCTGCTTTCCGACCTCGACCGGGTGGACTGGTTCGAGAGCGTCAAGATCATGCAGCGCAACTGGATCGGCCGCAGCGAGGGCGCCTATATCAGCTTCGCGACCGACGCCGAAGCGGGACCGTCCGGCCCAGCCATCGAGGTGTTCACCACCCGTCCCGACACGATCTACGGGACGACGGCGATGCTGCTGGCACCCGAGCATCCGCTCGTCGACGAGCTGGTCGCCGACGAATGGCCACCGGATACCGATCCGCGCTGGACCGGCGGTGCCGCTACACCCCGTGAGGCTCTCGACGCATACCGGGCGCAGGCAGCAGCGATGACCGACTTGCAGCGCCAGACCGAGCGCGACAAGACCGGAGTGTGGCTGGGCGTGAACTGCGTGGTGCCGACCACCGGTGAGGGAGTGCCGGTGTTCGTCGCCGACTACGTGCTGATCGACTACGGCACGGGCGCGGTCATGTCGGTGCCGGGGGAGGACCAGCGTGACTGGGACTTCTCCGTCAGGTTCGGGCTGCCGATCATGCGCACGGTGCAGCCGCCGCCAGACTTCGACGGCGAGGCCTACGACGGTCCCGGTCCGGCCATCAACAGCGATTTCCTGAATGGCTTGGAAAAGGCCGATGCCGTCGATGCCATCTGCGACTGGCTGGAGGAGCGGAGCTGCGGCCGCCGCACGGTCACCTACAAGCTGCGGGACTGGCTGTTCAGCCGGCAGCGCTACTGGGGCGAGCCGTTCCCGATCGTGTTCGACGAGACGGGGCTTCCTCTGGCGGTGCCCGAAAGCGAGCTGCCGGTGGAGCTGCCTGACCTGATCGACTGGGCGCCCCGCGCGCTCGACGAGTCATCGGATCCGGAGCCGCCGCTCGGCCGCGCCACCGAGTGGGCCACCGCCGCCTACGACCTGGGCGACGGCGAGCGCATATACCGCCGTGAGCTGAGCACGATGCCGCAGTGGGCCGGATCGTGCTGGTACTACCTGCGCTACCTCGATCCCGCTAACGACGACGCCCTGGTGGATCCCGAGGTGGAACGGTTCTGGATGGCTGACCCCGATGGCGGGGTCGGGGGTGTCGACCTCTATGTCGGCGGCGTGGAGCATGCCGTGCTGCACCTGCTGTATGCGCGCTTCTGGCACAAGGTGCTGTACGACCTGGGTCACGTCAGCGGCCCCGAGCCGTTCGGCCGGCTGTACAACCAGGGATACATCCAGGCGGCTGCGTACCAGGACCACCGGGGCGTGTACGTGGAGGCGTCCGAGGTGACCGAGAGGGACGGCAAGTTCTTCTGGGGCGACGTCGAGGTCACCCGCCATTTCGGCAAGATGGGCAAGTCGCTGCGCAACGCGGTCACGCCTGACGACATCTACAGCGCGTACGGGGCCGACACGCTGCGGACCTACGAGATGTTCATGGGCCCGCTCGACCAGGGGCGTCCATGGGAGACACACTCGGTGATCGGCTCGCACCGTCTGCTGCAGCGCGTGTGGCGAAGCTTGATCGACGAGCAAACCGGTGAGCTCACGGTCACCGATGTCGAACCCGACGCTGACCTCGAGCGCATGGTCCATCGAACCGTCGACGCGGTCACCGATGCCATGTCCGATCTGCGCTTCAACTCGGCGATCGCGCGCATCACCGAGCTGAACAACGAGTTGACGCGGCGCGGTGGGCTGACACCCCGATCAGTCGCCGATGTGCTGGTGCGCCTGCTGGCGCCGCTGGTGCCGCACCTGGCCGAGGAGCTGTGGTCGAAACTGGGCAATTCGACCACGGTCGTCTACGCGCCGTTCCCGCAGGCGGACCCTGCGATGCTGGCAGCCGAGGTGATCGAGGTGCCAGTGCAGGTGAACGGCAAGGTCCGCAGCCGGATCACGGTCGATGCCGGAATCTCGCCGGCCGACCTCGAAGTTGCCGCGAAGGCCGACGAACGCATCGCCCAGCTCACTGCCGGTGCAGACATCCGGCGCGTCGTGACCGTACCGGGCAAGCTGGTGAACATCGTGCTGGCATAAGCCAGCAGCATCGAACACGTGCTGGCATAAGCCAGCAGCATCGAACACGTGCTGGCATAAGCCAGCAGCATCGGACACGTGCTGGCGGGAGCGGGAGGACGACATGAGCGACAAGGAACGGCGAGCGCTGGGTGTGACGGCAACCGAAGCCCATGGCGGCAAGCTCGCCGCGAAGGCACTGGCCGCAGCCGGCGTGGAATGCGTGTTCACCCTGTCGGGCGGGCATGTCATGGGCATCTACGACGGCTGCCTCGACGAGGGCATTGAGGTAGTCGACGTCCGTCACGAGCAAGCCGCGACGCATGCCGCCGATGCATGGGCCCGCCTGCACCCGGGCAAGGTGGGCGTGGCCATTCTCACCGCGGGCCCCGGGGTGACCGACGGCGTCACCGGCGTCGCGAATGCCTGGCGAGCCAACTCGCCGATCCTGGTCTTTGGCGGCCAGGGACCGTTCAAGCACGCTGGCCGCGGCTCGCTGCAGGAAATGGACCACGTGTCGCTCATGCGACCGGTGACGAAATGGTCCGGTGCGTGCGGGGAGACCCGCCGCATCGCCGAGTACATCGAGCTGGCCGTGCGCACGGCACTCAGCGGTGTGCCCGGACCGTCCTTCCTGGAGATCCCGATGGACGTGCTGCACGGCAAGGTGGACCTCGACGCCGTGCAGATGCCCCAGTTCCGCGACTACCGGGTCGCCTCGGCCGCACATCCCGATGTGCTCTCACAGGCGGCAGAGATCATTGCCGGTGCCCGCACACCTGTGGTGATGGCCGGCACGTCGCTGAAATGGAGCGAGGGCGGCGGCGCACTGGCGGCCTTCCTGGATGCCACGGCCATCCCGTGTTACGTGAACGGAATGGCGCGCGGTGAGATCGACTGGGATCACCCCTCGTTCCTGTCGTTGACACGGGCTGAGGCCCTCGCGGTCGCTGATGTGGTGATCCTGGCCGGCACGCCACTCGACTTTCGCATGAAGTTCGGCCGCGCCATCCCAGCCGACGCCCGCATCGTGCAACTCGATCTGGACGAGACGCTCATCGGCCAGAACCGTGCAGCGGAAGTGAGCCTCGTCGGCAATCTGGGTCGGAACTTTGATGGGTTGCTTGAGGTGTTCAAGTCGACCGGCGTCGCGGTGGATGCATCGGCGCATCTTGCCGTGCTCGCGACGCGTGAGGCCGAACTGGATGAGGCGCGCAGCGCCGAGCTCAACAGCGACGAGGTGCCGATCGACCCGCTGCGACTGTGCCGCGAGATCGCCGACGCCGTCACCGACGACATGATCGTGATCGGCGACGGCGGCGACATCGTGGCGCAGGCGTCCAAGGTGATCCGGGTGCCCAGGCGCGGCACCTGGATGGATCCGGGACCGCTCGGAACGCTCGGCGTCGGAATGCCGTTCGCCCTCGCGGCGCAGAAGGCGCACCCGTCGAAGCGGGTGCTGATCGTCTACGGCGACGGCTCATTCGGGCTCAACGGCTTCGAATACGACACAGCGGTTCGCTTCGGGCTGCCCATCGTGGGAGTCGTGGGCAACGATGCGGCGTGGGGTCAGATGCTGCGTCCCCAAGCCAGCCTCTACGGCCAGGACAGGGTGGTGGCCACCGAGCTCAACTACACCCGCTACGACAAGGTGGTCGAGGCCATGGGCGGCCATGGCGAGCACGTGACCGAGCCCGGCCAGATCGCACCTGCGCTTCAGCGGGCGTTCGATTCGGGTTTGCCTGCACTGGTGAACGTGGAGATCCGCCAGGACCGCGGAGCCATGAAGGGCTCCACCTACGTGTAGCGGCGCGACAGCACCCGACGAGGCGGAAACCCATGTGCGGGAGGTTTGTCTCAGCAGCCAGTCTCGAGCAGATTGCGGCGCACTTCGACACCCCACTGCCGGGTTTCGACGCACCTCGCAGCTACAACGTGGCACCCACGACCGACATCGTGGCGGTCGTGGGCAACGACGATGCCCGCCGGATCGAGACGTTTCGGTGGGGCCTCGTGCCTCAATGGTCCAAGGATCCTGCTCAGGGCCCGCCGCTGTTCAATGCCCGGTCCGAGACAGCGGCAACGAAGAACTCGTTCCGTGGCGCGTTCAAGCGGCGCCGCTGCATCGTTCCTGCCGACGGGTTCTACGAGTGGCCCAAGACCCCGAAAGGGACGAGCCGCGACGACCGACCGCTTCCGCACTACATCACCCGCGCCGACGGCGCCATGCTGGCCATGGCGGGCCTGTGGGAGCGCTGGTTGCCGCCCCCTGCCGGTGATGCAGCCGACGGAGCGAACGCGGATGCCCCGACCGGTCCACGCCAGGCCCTGCACTCGGCAACGGTGCTGACCACTGCCGCGAACAGCTTCATGGCGCCGATTCACGACCGCATGCCGGTGCTGCTGGAACGCTCGCAGTGGGACGCCTGGCTCGACCCTGCCAACGACCACGTCGAGATGCTGTCGGCTCTGTGCGTGCCCGCGGATGAGGGCACATTGCGTTCGCACCAGGTGGGTCGAGAGGTGGGCAACGTCCGCAATCGCGACCCGAGTCTCATCGAGCCAGCGGAGCCGGATCGGCTCGTCTAGCCCCGCGCTGCGAGCGGACCGGCTCAGCCGTCGAGCGCGGCGCGGATGGCCTCGGCGGGCCCGCGTAGCTCCTCGGCCGGGGCCATCGGCAGGGGCCGGGCGAAGTTCATGTCGGCCATCGAATTCACCGGGCACACATGGATGTGACAGTGCGGCACCTCGAATCCGGCGACCACCAGCCCGATGCGTTCGGGTTTCAGAGCCTGCATCTGCGCCTGGCCGATGCGCCTGCACACGTCGAACAGGTGAGCCTGCAGGTCCGCCGGGACGTCCAGCCAGTGGTCGATCTCGGCGATCGGCACTACCAGCGTGTGACCCGGCGACAGCGGATTGATCGACAGGAATGCAACGCACCGGTCGTCGCGCCACACGAACGTCCCGGGCAGCTCGCCCTCGATGATCCGCGTGAACACGGTGCTCATGCGCGAAGCCTAAGGACTCCGGCCAGTTGGCACAGATGCCATAGCTGCGGAGGCGGCAGGAGACTCTGCGACGTTGCGACCAGTCGCCTCTCAGATGCACGGAGACGCGTGGATGACATCGGTCAAGAGATGCGGTGAGGTGCCGATCTCATAACCTGCCGGATCGCGGGAGCAGAGGGTCCTGGCGCCTCCGCAGCGGGCGCACCCACCCGCGCGGCTCCTATGCCCTCGGTACTGTGAGCCGCGTGAGCGAGTGCCCGGGCGCGTCGCCGGCCCCCGAGGGCGGGTGGCGGCCGTTCACGGTTCCGAACCTGATCAGCCTGGCTCGCCTGTGCTGCCTGCCGTGGTTCGTGTGGCTGGTGTTCGGCGCCGAGGACCGTTGGGCCGCGGCATTGCTGCTCGGCGCTCTCGGTGCCACTGACTGGGTCGACGGCTGGGTGGCGCGGCGCTTCAATCAGGTTTCCGAGCTCGGCAAGATCCTGGACCCCACTGCCGATCGACTGCTGCTGCTGGTGGCGCTGGTGGTGATGATCGTGGACGGTTCGCTGCCGCTGTGGGTCGCGGTGCTGGCGCTGTTCCGCGAGGGAGTGGTTGCGGTGGCGGCGCTGGTGCTCGGTGCGCTCGGAGCTCGCAAGATCGACGTGACCTGGTGGGGCAAGACCGGGACGTTTCTCATGATGTTCGCAGTGCCGTGCTTCCTGGCCTCCCACAGCGACATCGTCGTGGCGGAGGCCTTCGGCGTGGCCGCCTGGGTGTTCGTGGCGACCGGCCTGCCGGTCCACTACTGGTCGGCGGTGGGCTATATCCCCCAGGCCTTCGATGCCGTGCGTGAGGGGCGTGCCGGCAGCGCCAGCGGCTGAGCTATCTGTGTGACAGCCATCCGGTAGCTTCACGAGCATGGAGATTCCCGCCGAGCTTCGCTACTCGAGCGATCACGAATGGGTGCGCCCCGCCGATGGCGGGGTGCAGGTGGGCATCACCGACTTCGCACAGGATGCGCTCGGTGATGTCGTGTACGTGGAGTTGCCCGAGGTCGGCGCTCAGGTCACTGCCGACGAGCCAATGTGCGAGATTGAGTCCACCAAGTCGGTCTCGGACATCTTCGCCCCGATCTCGGGCGAGGTCGTCGAGGTGAACGTCGCCCTCGAGGATGAGCCGCAGCTGGTGAACGAATCGCCCTACGGCGACGGGTGGATCTGCGTCATCGCCCCGGCCGAAGACGCAGCGCAGGCGTCCGCCGAGATGGAGGCTCTGCTCGATGCCGATGGCTATGCCGCGTTGATCGCCGAGGACGTCTGATCGTCATGGCCATCGTCTGCGGAAGGTGCGGGTACTCGAACACCGACGATGCACGCTTCTGCTCGGGCTGCGGGATGCGTCTCGACCCTTCTGCCGATGCGCCCACCGAGGTGCTCTCGCCTGTCGGCGTCACGGAGGTCCCGCCGTACAGCGGTCAGGCGGAACTGGTGGTCACTTCCGGCCATCGGTCGGGGACGCGATTCGAGCTTGCCGGAGACCGGGTCACCGTCGGCCGCCATCCCGACAGCGATGTGTTCTTGGACGACATCACCGTGTCGCGCCGTCATGTGGTGCTCGAACTCGCCACGGCGGGTCACATCCTGTACGACGTGGGGTCGCTGAACGGCACATATATCAACGGCGTTCGCACCGACGGCGAGGTCATCTTGCACAGCGGCGACGAGTTGCAGGTGGGCAAGTTCAAACTGCTCTACCTGGTTGCCTCGGTCGGGCTGTGAGCACCGGGGTCCAGCCTTCCTCACCTGGAGCACGACTGTCGATCGGCGAGGTCGTCGCGTTGCTGCGGCCCGAGTTCAGTGATCTGACCGATTCCAAGATCCGGTTCCTCGAAGATCGCAAGCTCATCTCGCCTGCCCGCACGCCGGGCGGCTACCGCAGCTTTGGATCCCATGACATCGAAGTGCTGCGCTGGATCCTCACCCGTCAACGCGATCAGTACCTGCCGCTCAGCATCATCGGGGAGCGGATCGATCGAGGTGAGCATCTGGCCGACATCTGGGGCATCGGGATTCCCGAGCCCGCAGAGCTGTCTGGAGCCGGGGCTTCCGAGCCGGAACTCCTCGGCGAACCCGCGGCGGTCGATACCCCCGAGACGCTGGCGGCCGACGTCACCGGCGGATCGGCTGGCGAGCCCGATGCACCTGCGACCGCTGCCAGCATTCCGTCGCCCTGGATTGCAGCCGACGACTCGCTGACGTACTCCGCAGCGGAGCTGAGTGCCGAGAGCGGACTCACCGTCGCCGAAATCGCTGAGCTGACCGACTTCGGGTTGCTCGTGCCGCTCGCCGATGACGACGCGACGCGGCTACTGCCGCCACAGCCCGGCGCGGCGCAACCCGATCCAGTGCAGGCCTCGTTGGGGCTCGAACCGCCCGAGCCGCGCTACGGCAGCACTGCGTTGCTCATCGCCCGTATCTCGCGTGAGTTTGCCACCTACGGATTGCAGGCCCGCCACCTCCGTGTCATCCGCAATGCCGCGGCGCGGGATGCATCCATGTTCGAGCAGGGCATCCAGCCGATTCTGCATGCCGGCGGCGTCTCGGCAGACCTCGACGCGCAGCGTTCGCTGGGCCGTTTGATGGCGCTGTGCGAGCGCCTGCGGTCGGTCGTGATGGGGGAGGCGCTGCGCCGCTATCGGCGCTAGTCGCAGAGCGTCACTGTTCTTTGCTCACAGGGGCCGAAGTAGTGTGCGGGCATGGTCGAGATGGAGCTGCTTGGCGTGCAGGTGGAGATGCCCTCGCAGAGCCCGCTCATGCTGCTGCGTGAGACTGGCGGTTCTCAGCGAGTGCTGCCGGTGGTGATCGACACGCCCGAGGCCCAGGCGATCTACCGCGGCATCGAGCAGATTCGCGTGCCGAGGCCCCTCACGCACGACCTGATGGCAGCCATCTTGGATGTCCTCGGAGCGACGCTGGTCAAGGTGACAGTCACCGACCTGCGGGATCGCACCTTCTTCGCCGAGATGGAGGTCACCATCGGCTCGGACACCCACACGATCTCCGCCCGGCCGAGCGACGCCGTCGCGCTGGCAGTGCGGGCCGACACCCCCATCTTCGCCAGCGAATCGGTGCTGGACGAAGCGGGGCAGATCATCGAGCTCCCCGCGGATCCCCCCGACGACGTCGACCCCGATGAGCTGCTCGACGAGTTCAAGCAATTCCTGGACGACGTGCAGCCTGACGACTTCGGGCCGGCGGCGGAGGCCGGCGACAAAGAGTGAGGTGTGGCGATCGGGCCGCTGCGGCCCGATCGGTCGCCGCACGCTCTCGCTGCGTCGCCCTTGCGCAGCGGTGGAGAGTGCTCGTACGCTTTGAGGGAGTGCAGATCACAGCCAGGTAGTTCGCGGGGTGTGATTTGAGAGGTCCTGTCAC
Source organism: Candidatus Poriferisodalis sp. (assembly GCF_965208925.1). Taxonomy (GTDB): domain Bacteria; phylum Actinomycetota; class Acidimicrobiia; order Acidimicrobiales; family Poriferisodalaceae; genus Poriferisodalis. The sequence continues at coordinate 2,493,900 of NZ_OZ242364.1, forward strand.
AACGGGGAGGCGAGAACGATGGCCGATCAGCAGCGGTCCGCTTCATCTGTAGCGATCAACTCCGGGAGCGACCGCACACCGGCGCCCCTGCCCGAGCCATCCACCGAATCCGACTCCCCGGCACCACCCGAGGCGGCCGGTGCGCTGGCCGAAGGGTTCTTCGGCCCGCAGACCGCGGAACTGGTCGGGATCAGCTACCGCCAGCTCGACCACTGGGCCCGTCAGGGGCTCGTAAAGCCGTCGGTCGCCCAAGCCGCTGGCAGCGGCTCGCGGCGTCGCTATTCCTACAACGACCTGGTCGAGTTGAAGATCGCCAAGACGATGCGCGACCAGGGCATCGACCTGAAGTCGATCGCCCGCGCATTCGACTACCTGCGCAACCAGCTCGGGGGCGAGGTTGCCTCGGCGAACATCGTCATCAGCGGCAGCGATGTGCTGCTGGTCGACGACGATCAGGTGCTCAGCCTGTTGCGCCAGGGTCAGGCGGCGATGCTGACGGTGCTGCCGGTGGCGGGAGTGCGCCGTGAGCTTGATGCCGATGTGGTGAAGCTGTTCCCCGATGAGCCGATTGCTGTTCAGCTCAGCTTGGATATCGGGGGCAACTCTGGCGGCGACGGCACCGGCTGAGGGCCCCAAGCACGTCGTCGGCGGTGTTCAGTCGGCGTCGACGTCGGGCGTGGGCGTGAACTGCAGCGACGCCGAGTTCATGCAGAACCGGTCGCCTGTCGGGCGGGGACCATCCGGGAACACGTGACCGAGGTGAGCTCCGCAGGCCTTGCACATCACCTCGGTGCGGATCATGCCGTAGCTGCGGTCGACCTCGGTGTCGACGGCGTCCTCCGAGACCGGCTTGGTGAAGCTGGGCCAACCGGAGCCGCTCTCGAACTTCGTCTCTGAGTCGAACAGCTCGGCGCCGCACACGACGCAGTGGTACGCACCATTGTCGTGGTTGTCCCAGGTCTCGCCCGTGAACGGTCGCTCAGTCCCTGCCTCTTGAGTGACGTGGTACTGCATCGGCGTGAGCCGTTCCCGCAGCTCCGATTCGGAGAAGGTGACAGTGCGTGCAGTCTCAGATTGCCCAGTCATGGGCACCACGGTAGTGATGCAGCAGACGGCGGTTGGGTCGCCTGCGGATGGGGTGAAGGGTGCGACTAGGGCGCCCCGTCTGACGCCTCCGCATTCACGGCCTGAACGATGTCGATCATCTGGGCGAGGGCGTCCAGCCGGTCAGCAGCGGTCGGCCCCTCTGGCTGCAGGCGCAACACGTCCACGCCGGCGTCTCGATACGCCCGCACCTGGGCGATGACCTGTTCGTGGCTGCCCAGGAAGTTGGTCTCGGTGATCAGCCGATCCGGGACCGCGGCGGCTGCGGCGGCCCGGTCGCCATCGAGCCACAGGCGCTGCACGTGACGGCATTCTTCCTCGAAGCCCGCTCGGCGGTAGGCGTCGTTGTAGAAGTTGGCCGTGGCCGATCCCATCGCGCCCAGCGTGAAGGCGATGCCTGGCCGCCTCGGCTCGATCAGCGCCTCGAGGTCGTCGCCGAATTCGATGGCACCGCCAGCCTGGCAGGCCACCGAGCCTGGCGGGCGCCCCGCGGCCTCAGCACCGTCCAGCACCTGGCCCCAGGTGACCTCGGGACGGCTCGGCACGAAGCACACGCCGACCCAGCCGTCGGCGGCCTCGCCCGTGTAGCGCAACGACTTGGGTCCGAGCGTTGCGAGCCAGATCTCGATCGAGTCGTTGGCCGGTTGCGCCAGCCGCAGCGACTTGCCCTGCCCGTCCGGCAGCGGGAGCACATGGTGGCGGCCTTCGTAGGCGATCTTCTCGCCGGCGAAAGCCTGGCGGCAGATGTCCACCGTCTCGCGCAGCCGTCCCAGCGGGTCGGCGAAGCGCACGCCGTGGAGCCCCTCGACCACCTGGGGCCCGCTGACGCCCAGACCCAGGATGAACCGGTCGCCGCTGATTGCAGCCATCGACAGCGCCGTCATGGCAGTCATCACCGGCGTCCGTGCCGAGATCTGCAAGATGCCCGTGCCGAGCTGGCAGCGTTCCGTTACCGCAGCGAGGTAGGCCAGCGTGCTGACCCCGTCCATGCCCCATGCCTCGGCGGACCACAGGATGTCCACGCCTAAGCGGTCGGCCTCCCGCAGGAAGTCGACCTGCTCATCCCAGTCCCGGCGCTTTCCCGACGCCGGCCCGCCGAATCCAATAGCTGTCCGCACGCCCGGAACCCTAGATCTCGGGGGTCAGAGTGACGAGACCGCCGAGCTGGGCGAGATCCTGCAAGGCCTGGTCGTAGAAGAAGCGCGCCGAGCACGCGTCACGCGCCCATGCCTCCTCGTCCGATGTCGGGTAGCGCCCGACAGCACTGATGCTGAGCTCGCCGGTGGAGGCGGAGCTGATCGTCGTGCGATTGCCGATGAGCAGTTCTTCGAGCGCGTCGCTGCGGTCGCCGGGCTCGTCGAAGACGAACATCCGGTTGCCGTCGGTGACGAACGGTGTGACGTAGTAGGTGCGGTCGCCGGTCGGCGTCTGGGTGTCGAGTCGCAGCATGAGCACGCCGTCATAGGGAGCAAAAGGAGCGAACGACGCACCGCCTGCGTCGCCGGTCTCGACAGCCACGGCGGGCAGCGTACCGAGGAGTCGAGATTTCACTAGTTTCGGCATGCGAGCCGCCCCGGAGCGGATCGACTCACACAGGGGGTATCGAGCAATGGCAAGCGAAGAAGCGGGCTACTTGGACACCGAGTATTTCGGATTCTCCCAAGCACTGGGATCCGACGGAGTGCTCACCGTGACGTTCAACCGGCCCGAGTCGATGAACGCCTCGAACCACGCGATGAAGCGAGACCTCATCGAGCTGGTCACCCAGGTACAGATGGACGACGCCGTGCGGGTCGTGGTGTTCACTGGGCAGGGGCGTGCGTTCTGGGCTGGAGACGACTTGGGCGGCTACCAGGTCGAGCGTCCCTCGGCGATGCCCGAGATCTTCGGTGGTCACCACAACGCCGCGGGCACCTACAACAGCCTGCGGACCATCTCGCAAGCAGTGAACACTGCGGTGCGCCGCCTGGACAAGCTGACGGTCGCGGCCATCAACGGCTTCGCCATCCAGACAGGCTTCAGCTTCGCCCTCGCGTGCGATTTCCGGATCGCAGCACGATCGGCTCGCATGGGTTCGGCGACGCTTCGTTTCGGCCTGCTGCCCGACGAGGGCGGCCAGTGGCTGCTGGTGCAGCACATGGGTGTCGCCAAGGCGACTGACTTCATGATGCGCAAGCGCATCGTGGACGCTGACACCGCACACGAGCTCGGACTGGTGCACGAAGTGGTCGACGACGAACAGCTGCCTGCTGCTGCCGCCGAGCTCGCGGCCGAACTGGCCGACGGCCCGCAGGTGGCCATGCGCATGCTGAAGCGGTCGATCCTGCTGGCCGCAGAGATGACCTGGGAGCAATCCCTCGACGAGATCGCCTCCAAGACGGCCATCACCGATCACCTGCCCGATGCGGCTGAGGGTGTCTCGGCGTTCTTGGCCAAGCGGCCGCCTGAGTTCAACGACTGGCTGAACCCTGGGCCCAAGCGGCCCGCGAGCCCGTAGTCAATCGAAACTGGGAGCTAGAGCGGGAAGCACAGGGCTGCTCCGCGGCGCCGCATGCTGGCATACTGCCGACCGTGGACCACGCCGAACAGATCAGTCACATCAAGACGCTGCTCGCACGGCTTGACTCCGGCACCAACGTCGATGCCGGCGGCGTGCGCTACAACCCGACATCCTCCTATACCGACTGCGAGCTCGCACGGATCGAGCGGCGGGAGTTCTTCGACACCCATCCGCAGATGGTGGGGCTGTCGGGCGATCTGCCCGAACCCGGCTCGTTCATGACCCAGGACGATCTGGGCACGCCGATGCTGCTGGTGCGGTCGCCCAGCGGCCGGTTCCGAGCGTTCGTGAATGCCTGCCGCCACCGCGGCGTGGTCATCGAGACCGAGCCGCGCGGGCGGAAGCGCCGGTTTGCCTGCCCGTTCCACAACTGGACCTACGACGCCGACGGCGCGCTGGTCGGTCTGCCGAAGTCAGATCACTTCGGCGAGCTCGATCGTGACGACCTAGGACTGGTGGAGCTGCCGGCAGCGGAACGTCATGGCCTGCTGTGGGTGCACCCGCAACCCGAAGGCACGCTCGATCCCGATGCGCTGCTGGGCGACGAGCTCACCGCCGACATCGCCGGCTGGGATTTCGGCAACCTGCAATGGCTGGGCTGTGACACCTATGAGGTCGGCTGCAACTGGAAGCTCGCCATGGACACGTTCGGCGAGACCTACCACTTCCCCGTGCTGCACTCGGAAACGCTGTCGAATGACTTCTACGGCAACGTGCAGTGCTACGACGAGTTCGGGCGCCACCACCGGTTGATCCTGTGCCGCCGCGTCATCGAGGAGGCTCGCGAGCGGCCGCCCTCGGAGTGGGACATCACCCGGTACGGCTTGCCGGTGTACTGGCTGTTCCCGAACGTGCAGCTGATCCCGTCGCGCGAGGTGCTGTTCCTGGTGCGGGCGTATCCCCATCCGACCGAACCCGGCCGTCACACCAGCCAGATCTCCTTCTACTTGCGGCCCGACATTGCGCGCGATGACGCCGAGTTCGATTTCCTGGCCCAAGCGTCGCGGGCATTCAGCAACGTCATCCGGGATGAGGACTACGTGATGAGCGCCAGCCAGCAGCGCTCGGCCAACAGCGGGGCACTCGAACACGTCGTGTTCGGGCGCAACGAGCCCGCGCTGCACCATTTCCATAACACGTACAGGGCCGCGCTCGGACAGGAATTGCTGCCGCTGCACCCGACACCCTGAACGGGCGTCGCGGTCCATCTCGCTGCCAGGCGCTCAGCCGTCCACGAGTTCTTCGAGTGCTCCCAGCAGCATCCTGACGTTGCGCATCCGGGCTGTGTGCCCCATGCAGCCGATCCGCCACACCTTGCCGGCGACAGGTCCGAGCCCGCCGCCCACCTCAATGCCGTAGCGCTCCAGCAGGGCACGGCGCCCGGAGGCATCGTCAAGGCCGTCCGGCAGGGTGACGGTGGTGAGCTCGGGCAGGCGGTGGCCCTCCTGGGCCCAGAGCTCGAAGCCGAGTTCCGGCAGGCGCGCGTGCAGTTCGTCGCCGCAGGCCTGATGGCGAGCCCAGGCGTTCTTGAGCCCCTCGTCGAGCACCGCGCCGAGGCCGGCATGCAGCCCGTAGAGCATCGAGATCGGCGCGGTGTGGTGATAGGCGCGGGCGCCCTCACCGACGACGTACGCCCGGATCATGTTCAGGTCCAGGTACCAGCTCTGGGGTCGCTCGACGAGCGATTCCAGCGCCCGATCGCTGACGGTGAGCGGCGCCAGACCTGGGGGGACGCCGAGGCATTTCTGCGTGCCGCTGTAGGCGATGTCGACGCCCCAGCCGTCGATGTCGACATCGATGCCCCCCAACGACGTGACACAGTCGACGAGCAGCAGTGCTTCCCCCTTGCCCTGGCCGAGCGGTGCGATGTCATTGCGCACGCCGGTGGACGTCTCCGCGTGCACGACGGCGATCAGCTTCGGCGACGGGTGGGCGTCGATCAGTCGCTGGGGATCGATGGCGCGACCCCAGTCCTCGTTCACCTCCACGACGTCGGCACCGCACCGTGCTGCCACGTCGCACATGCGCGTGCCGAAGACGCCGTTGACGCCGATGACCACAACGTCACCGGGTTCGACGAAGTTGCAGAACGCAGCTTCCATGCCCGCCGAGCCGGTGGCGCTGACAGGAAACGTGAGCAAGTTCTCCGTCTGCCACACGGTCCGCAGCCGGTCATTGATCTCATCCAGCAGGGCGATGAACTCGGGATCGAGGTGACCCAGCACAGGCCGAGTGAAGGCTTCGATGACTTCGGGGTAGGGATTGGACGGTCCCGGCCCCATCAGGATGCGGTCGCTGTGTGTCACGGGCCCGCACGGTACCGGTCGCACACCGGTGACGTTCGAGCGCACTCAGCGCTAGCGCTCTTCGAGGGGGCGCAGGAGGGTGATGAGGCTGGAGGTGTCCCAGCGGCCGCCGCCGAGCTCCTGGACACGCTTGTAGAACTGGTCGACGAGCGAGGTGACCGGCAGGGGAGCGCCATTGCGTTGCGCCTCGGCGAGCACGATGCCGAGATCCTTGCGCATCCAGTCCACCGCGAAGCCGAAGTCGAACTCGTCGGCCTTCATCGTTGTGCCGCGGTTGGACATCTGCCACGACCCTGCGGCGCCCTGGGCGATGGTGTTCAGCACGGCGTCGAGGTCGAGGTCGGCGCGGCGGCCGAATTCGAGGCCTTCTGACAGGGCCTGAACCAGCCCGGCGATGCAGATCTGGTTCACCATCTTGGTCAGCTGTCCCGCTCCGGCTCCGCCGATGAGCGTGACGGCTCGGGCGTAGGCATCCATGACCGGTCGGGCTCGCTCGAAATGCTCATCGGTGCCGCCGCACATGACGGTCAGCACGCCGCCCTGTGCTCCGGCCTCGCCGCCGGACACCGGCGCGTCGACAAAGCCCACATCTCGCTTCGCGCAGGCAGCGGCCAGCTCGCGTGCCAGATCGGCCGAGGCGGTCGTGTGATCCACCAGCACAGCGCCCTCGCTCATAGCCCCCAACGCCCCGTCGTCGCCGTAGGTGACCGCTCGCACATCGTCGTCGGCGCCCACGCACATGAACACGAACTCGGCGCCGCTAGCCGCATCCGCAGGCGTCGTGGCGACACGACCCGGATGCTCGCCACACCACCGCTGCGTGACGCTGGCGGTTCGGTTGAAGACAGCGACCCGGTGACCGGACGCAGCGAGGTGACCGGCCATCGGGTAGCCCATGACGCCGAGTCCGATGAAGGCGACGTCGGCCGACTCCTGCGCCGGCTCTGTGGGGCTGTCGCCGGGCTGATAGCTGGTCGGGTCATCGCTCATGGGGGGTTCTCCCGTCGTCGTGTGTCGAGCGGCGTGCAGCGAGCAGCGCCTTCACCTCGTGCTTGCGCACTTTCCCCAAGGCGGTGCGCGGCAATTCGTCCAGCCAGATGACGGCCTTGGGACGCTTGAAGCGTGCCAGCCGTCCGTCGAACAGCCGGAGCAGCTCGGCAGCGGTCTCGTCGTCGGCATCGGGCGCGCCAGCGTCCGAGGAAGCTCGCACCGCCACGATCACGGGTACCGCCCCCCAGCGCTCGTGGGGCACACCCACGACGGTCGATTCTGCGACGAGGTCGGTACCGGAGAGCACTTCCTCGAGCTCGGCGGGGTAGACATTCTCGCCTCCGGAGATGATCAAGTCGGTGCGCCGATCGTCGATGAAGATCCAGCCGTCGGCGTCGGCGTGCCCGATGTCGCCCGTGTGGAACCAGCCGTCCGTGAGGGCCTCGGCGGTGGCCTGCGGGTCGTTCCAGTACTCCCGCAGCACGCTCGGCCCGCGCACCCACAGTTCGCCGTGCTCGCCCGCGGCAGCATCTGTCCCGGCGTCGCCGACGATCCGCACCTCGCACATGGTCGACGGCTTGCCGCACGAACCCGGATGGCCGGCTGCCTCGTCGCAGCGCAGATGCACCGCGATCGGGGCGGTCTCGGTGGAACCGTAGATCTGCCCGACCGGCAGCCCGCGGTCGAAGTACGGCTGGGTGACGGCCGCGGGCACCGGCGACGAGCCGGTCATGATGCCGCGCAGCGAGCTGAGGTCTGCCCCGGCGAATCGCGGGTGGGCCGACACGGCGGCGAGGGCGGCCGGGACCAGCACCGTCCACGTGGGCTGCCATGTCTCGACGTCATCCAGGAACACTCCGGCATCGAAGGCGCGCTGCAGCCGTACGGCTGCCCCTCCCAGCAGGGCCGGGAGGGTCTGGATGTTGAGCCCGCCCACGTGAAACAGCGGGATCGTCGTGAGCACTCGGTCCCGGCTGGTGAGGTCATGGGCGTGAGTCGAGTTGACGGCATTCGCCGACATCGCCGCCTGATCGAGCAGCGCACCCTTGGGATGCCCGGTGGTGCCCGAGGTGTAGGCGAGCAGCACTGGGTGAGCCGGCGTGCCACGGCGCGGCCGGGCTGTGCCCGGCGCGCTGAAGCAGTCGGGCTCGTCCGGCACGACCCGGGTCTCGCACGCAGCTCCGATAGACGCCGCATGGCTGGCGAACGCTGCATCGGTCGCCAGCAGGCTCGGCATGGCGTGGTCGAGAATCCAGCGGTGTTCGGGCGGCGCCAGGCGCGAGTTCAGCGGCAAGTAGATGGCGCCGAGCCACGAGCACGCGAGGAGCAGCCGCAGCGCCGCGGGCCGGTTCGGACCGAGCCATGCCACCCGGTCGCCCTCGCCGATGCCGGCATCTGCCAGCCAGCCGGTGGTCGCCGCGATCTGGTCGGCGAAGGAACGGTAGCTGTGCTCGGCTTCTTCGAACGACACCGCAACGGCTTCCGGGCGATGGTTGGCCCAGCGCTCGACACGCGCCGCAAGATCGGCGCCGGCCGCGAGGGGCCGGCCGTAGCCCGACTCAGGCAAGTTCGCCTTGCAGCTGACCGTCGATCACAACCGCCTCGCCGTCGAGGAGCACGCTGTGATTGCGCATCGGCAGGTCGAAGTGGCCCAGCGTGTGCCGGCCGGCGTGCTCGTTGGCTCCGGTGGAGTACAGGAAGTTCCCTGCGAAGGCCCGCTGCTCGGTGCCGTTGGTCTGGCTGCGGTCGTACATCGACATGGTGTCCCAGCGAGCGCCGGGATTCATGCCCCATCCCACGTGGCTGGTGGCGTACGCCTCGCGGTCGCCCCAGGCATCGGTGTAGCTGCGGAACAGCGCAGCGTCGGTGCCGGCGCCCTCCACGTTGACTACGTAGTCGTCGTCGATGTGCAACGTGACCGGCGACTCGATGTATCGCTTGAACGTGAGGTTCATGTCGCCGCGGTCCATCACGATGGTGCCGTTGACCGTCCCGGCCTTGGGAAATGCGAGGCACAGCCCGCCGGGCCAGTGACTGATCGTCCCCGGTCGTGACGTGTAGCCCCAGCCGCCCCCGCACGGCGCCCCGCTGACGTCGACGGTGAGATCGGTGCCGGCCGCCGAGGTGACCTTCATCTCCGATGCCCCGATCAGCTTCTTGATGCCGACCTTGACCTTCGGCTCTAGGTCGGGCTGGGGACGCAGCCGCTCCAGGGCCTCGGGATGCTCATTGGAGACCATGAGAATCCGCGTGCCCTCGCTCAGAATCGACGGGAGCTCGGGCGCGTGCAGCAGGCCCTCCACGGTGCAGTCGACGACGAAGTCCACCGCGCTCAGCGCTGCCATCACTGCCGGCGAGCCGGCGATCGCATCGGACGCGCCGGTGGAGCGCACCGGCACAGGTGCGGACTGGCGCGGCGTGGGCACGACGACATGGATCGGCGGTGTGCCCAGGCGATCCAGCGCCAGCTCTGCCAGGTTCACGTTGACCGCCCGGCTCTGACTCTCCGAGAGGATGGCGGCGGTCTGGGATTCCTCGACTCCGCACAGCTCGAAAACCGACGAGAACGTGTCGATCCACTTGGCCTCGATTCGCTCAACCAGCATCTGGTCCTCCCGGAGACGTCATGAGCCTGCGTCCGACAACACAGCCAAGGCCAAGCTAGAGCCTCGGAGGCGCTGTAGTTGCTGCTGTTCGGCGAGAAACCCCTCAGGCTGCTTCGACGGCAGCGAGATGCGCAGCGTCGTTGAATCGGCGGACCTGCCACAGGCGTCTGCCTTCGAATGCAAGCAATTCCAGCTCCGTGATGGACGTCACCGCCGTCACGACGCCGACGCCGCGATGGCTGGGCGGGATGCCGAATGCCATGGCCATCGCGGCGGAAGCGATGCCGCCGTGGCATCCCACGAACACGGTGTCTCCCGGGTGCGCCGCGGCGATGTCGTTCAGAGCTTGCGCGACGCGGTGGCGGAAGCCCGCCCGGCTCTCGCCGCCCTCCACAACGGGCGCATACGGCTGGTCCATCGGCTGGATGAATCCGAAGCGCTCGCGTGCGGCCTCCCACGTCATGCCGTCGGCAGGTCCGAGGCGCATCTCCTCGAGCTCGGCGTGCGTAAGCACTTCGAGCTCGCCGCACCCCGATCCGTTCCCCAGCGCCGGCAGGACGATCTCTGTGGTCTCGCGTGCTCTCGGCAGCGGGGAGGTGTACACGACGTCCACGGCAGGCTCCCGGCCCGCGGCAAACCGGTCCCGCAGAGCGCTGGCCTGTGCCCGGCCCCGCTCAGTGAGCCCCCGGCATCCGTTGGGCCCGCCGACGATGCCCTCGGCCATGGCCACCGACTCGCCATGGCGGACAATGAGCAGGCGCGAGAGCAGCTCGTGCTCAGCCATGTCGCCTGCCGCGGACATCCACACCGCAGAACTCTACGAGCGCGCGTCCCGTGCCGACGGGCAGACTCTGCTGGCTCGCCCTGCGTCAGCTCACAGAGTTCAGGCTGTCGGCATGTCGCGGGAGGATTGATCGGCGGCGTGTCCGCCCGGGTGCGGCGCCGACGGGATCGGTCGGTGTGGTGACCACGCAGGTCGTCGCAAGCTCCAGCGAAGCCGCGTCGAATACCGGTACAGCGCCACTCTTCGCCTCCCTGGCAATGCAGAGCCCGGGAATGTCCTCGGCTGCTGTCACGACAGCGGTCACCGCGTCGACGAGACGCTCCGCTCGATGCGAGAACACGAGTGCCTGGACGCCGTCGTGGGCCGCAGCAGCCGGGTGGGAGTAGCCGGCGCATTCGAGTCGCTCAACCGTTGCTGCAGCGGTTAAGTCGGCGCCGTCGACAAACAAACAGAACTCATGTGTGGTCATCACAGGCGTCTCACCTCTCGCTGCATTGCTTGATGCCGGAAGCCCCGGTCGCATGGCCGAGCGTCCGACAGGTCTGCGGCACTCTAGTTGCCGTTGCTTGGCTGCTGTCAAGAGCTTTATTTTCAATCTATTTCCATAGTTATTGTGTAGTTTAGGAAGCTGTCTCTAGCGGTGTAGCCTGCGGCCTGATGACAAGCGGCACGGGAATATCGGCCACGCAGCACATCACTTACCGAGCAATGTCGGCCTCCGATGTCGGCTCGGTGCCTGTGGGCTGCATGGGCGGACCCGACGAGCTGGAAGCGCGGATCGCCAGCCTTGGCTCTGCTGCGATCCTGGCGTTCGACGGAGACCGCCACGTCGGGCAACTGCAGTTCCGGCGATACATCAGGGGACAGCGAAGTCCCGACAGCATTTGGGACCCGCTGTACTGGATGGACTTCGACGGCCATGCACCGACTCTTCCCCCCAGCACGATCAGCGTCTTCTGCTATCACGTCGGCCAGCTCGACGACACCGACGACCGCGACAGCAGCTACTTCGGTCGGGGCATCGGGGCCGGGCTGCTCGATCACCTGTTGGAGTGGGCGGCCTCCACTGGCGCGGCGGCCGTCGTGGCCAAGGCGTCGCCGTCGTTGCGGCCGGTGATGGGTTTCATGGGCGGCCAACCCGTCGAGGTCTACGAGGAGCGGGGCTTCCAGATCGTCTCCAGCTGGTCTGACCCCGACTTGGCCGAGGCGGTCGTCGAGCGCGGCCTCGCGGCCACTGAGCAGCTCCCGGCCGCGGCCACCGTCAGCTGCTGCGTCCTGAACCTGCCCGAGAGCCATTGAGAGCCACTGACAGGGCCGTCGGCCGACGCCAGCGCCGTAGCCTGCGGCCCGAGGACGCGTGACATAGGACGTCAGCGCCGCAGGCAGACAAGGCAGAGGCAGTGATGGCATCGAGCACGCCCGATATCGAACCGACCGTCGATCCGGCAGATGTGGGCTTCGACGCCGGCCGCCTGGAGCGCATCGCCGCCCATCTGGATCGCTATGTCGACGACGGGCGCCTGCCGGGCGTGTCAGTGCTGCTGACGCGTGGCGGCCAGATCGCCTACACCCATCGCTACGGCGAACGGGATTGCGAGCGGTCGCTGCCGGTCACCTCCGACACGATCTACCGGATCTACTCGATGACCAAGCCCATCGTGTCGATTGCTGCGATGCAGCTCTACGAGCAGGGCTGCTTCCAGCTAAAGGACCCGGTCTCGCGCTGGATACCGGAATTCGCCAATGCACGCGTCTTCGCCGGCGGCAATGTGATGCAGTACCAGACACGAGAACCGGCGAGCGAAGTGACCGTGCACAGCCTGCTGACCCACACCTCCGGCCTCACCTACGACTTCCACTTTGCCAACGAAGTCGACGCGCTGTACCGGGCCAACGGCTTCAACTGGGGTGCTCCGGGCAACCTGGAAGAGACCTGCGAAGCCCTCGCATCGCTCCCGTTGCTGTTCGATCCGGGCACCGAATGGAACTACAGCTACTCCACCGACGTGCTGGGTCGTGTCGTCGAGCTCGTCTCGGGCCAGTCGCTCGACGAGTACCTCGTCGAGCACGTGACCGGGCCGCTCGGCATGGTCGACACCGGCTTCGAGGTTCCTGCTGCCGATGTCGAGCGATTCGCAGCCAACTACACGACGGCAACGTTGGCGGCACGCGAGGCCGCGGGCAACACGGGGCCGACAGTGCCGGCATACCGGCCCGACGATCCGGGCCTGCAACGGACGCTGATGGACGACCCGCGCACGTCGGCCTATCTGGGACCGCCCAAGATCCTCTCCGGCGGCGGCGGCCTGGTGTCGACCATGGGCGACTACCACCGCTTCACGCAGATGCTGCGTAACGGCGGCGAGCTGGACGGTGCCCGCGTCATCGGCCGGCGCACCCTCGAATTCATGGCCAGCAATCACCTGCCGGGCGGGACCGACCTCACCGAGTGCGGTCGGGCCCTGTTCTCCGAGGCGGCATTCGACGGCGTGGGTTTCGGCCTCGGTTTCTCGGTGGTGCTCGATCCTGCGAAGGCGAAGGTCGTCTCCAGCAAGGGAGAGTTCGCCTGGGGAGGGGCCGCGTCGACGGCCTTCTGGGTGGATCCGGTCGAGGACATCACCCTCGTCTTCCTGACGCAGCTGCTGCCCTCCAGCGTCCACCCGATCCGGCCTGAGCTGAAGGCCCTCGTGTACCAAGCACTCGTGTGATGCGGGGCGCTGATTGACTGCGCACATGGCAGATTTCGACCTGGTCATCGTCGGCACCGGCTCGGCCAATTCCATTCCCGGCCCCGAGTTCGACGACTGGTCGATCGCAATCGTCGAACGGGGCGTCTTCGGCGGCACCTGCCTGAACGTGGGGTGCATTCCGTCCAAGATGTTCGTGTACGCGGCCGACGTGGCCGACACGATCGCAACGGCGGCCGGCTACGGCATTGCCGCCAGCTTTGACAGCGCCGACTGGCCCGCCATCCGGAACCGCGTGTTCGGGCGGATCGATCCGATTGCCGGCGGCGGTCGCGGCTACCGAATCGGCGACGAGTGTCCCAACGTCACTGTGTTCGAGGGCGATGCGCGATTTGTCAGCGACCGGCGTCTGGCTGTGCGCATGCACGACGGGACCACCGAGTCAGTCTCGGGCCGTCACATCGTGCTCGGTGCCGGTGCCCGGCCCTTCGTCCCGCCCTATCGGGGCCTCGGAACCGTGCCGTACCACACGTCCGACACGGTGATGCGACTCGATGCCCTGCCGGCGTCGATGATCGTGCTCGGCGGGGGCTACATCGCATGCGAACTGGGATACGTGTTCTCGGCTCTGGGTACCGAAGTCACTGTCGTCAACCGGGGGGAGCGCCTGCTGCGCGCCGAGGACGACGATGTCTCGGTGGCATTCACTGCCGCGGCGCAGCGCCACTTCGACTTGAGACTCGGCGCGACGGTGACCTCAGTGCGCGGCGGCGCCGCGACCGGCAGCTCAGTGCGCGGAGACTTCACGTTTGCCGCCGACGGCTCACCCAGTGCCAGCGGCAACACCTACACCGTCGAATTCAGCCGTGACGGCCGCGCCGAGTCAGTCGACGCCGATGTGCTGCTTGTGGCCACCGGGCGGGTGCCCAATGGCGACCAGCTCGCGCTCGACCTCGGAGGCGTGGAGGACCAAGACGGCCGCGTGCTGACTGACGAGTTCTTTCGCACCTCAGCGCCGGGCGTGTGGGCCTTCGGCGACCTGTCCAGTGAGATCCAGCTCAAGCACCTGGCGAACGCGCAGGCAAAAGCGCTGAGGCACAACCTGCTGGTGGCCGAGGGCCACGCGGACGGGCCGATGTGCAGCGTGGACGAGCGGCTGGTGCCCCATGCGGTGTTCTCGCACCCGCAGGTCGCGTCAGTGGGTCTCACCGAGCGCGATGCCCGCGCAGCAGGTCTGCCGATCTCGGTGGCGAACAAGCCGTTCGGCCATACCGCCTACGGCTGGGCGATGGAGGACACCGCCAGCTTCGCCAAGCTGATCGCTCACGCGCAGACCCGCGAGCTGCTCGGCGCCCACATCATCGGTCCGCAGGCCTCCACCCTGATCCAGCAGCTGATCCAGGGCATGGCGTTCGGCCAGACCGTCGATCAGATGGCCCACGAGCAGTTCTACATTCACCCCGCCCTCACCGAGGTCATCGAGAACGCCCTGCTAGAGCTCTAGCAGGACTCAGGCCGTCTTTGCGTCTCGCGCGTGCCCATTCGGGGGGTCATCGAGAACGCCCTGCTCGAGCTCTAGCGGGCTCGGTACCGGCTAGTCGATGCGGCGGGCGTCGGGGATCAGGTTGATCTCCCAGATCACCTCTTCGAGCCGGTCCTCGGCCGAGACCGCCTCGTAACGGCACGGCCGCGCTGGTGTGACCGTCGGCGGCGCTGGCGTGAGGATGGTGGACGGGCGGGGGTGACAGAACTGGACCACGCTGAGCCGGCTGGTGTGCTGGTCTGGATCGGCCTTGACGCGATGCCAGCCGGCGCCGATCAGGCCATTGGTGACGTGCTCCAGCATGATCCCCGAGTTGACGATGACGTGGTCGTGCGGCGGCGCCGCATCCACCCACTCGCCATTGATGCGGACTTGCAGCCCACGGTCGGTCGCCCGGGGCAGGGCAGTGATGAGGTTGATGTCGGCATGCTCGTCCGCCCAGATGTGGCCCTCGCTGCCGCCGCCGGGGGCGTGCGACATTGGCGGGTAGTGAATGGCCCGGGACAGGTGCGTGCCGTAGGTGGTCATCCGGTCGAAGTAGGTCTCGTGGGCACCGATGCCCTCCGCGATCACCCGCAGAAAGCGCCGCTGCAGCTCGACGAGCCGCCGGTGGAACTCGGTGAGGATGTCGCCGGCATCGGCGATGTCAGCGTCGGGGAAGATCGATGGTCGGTACCACCGGCCGTACCTGGTCGTGAGCGGATGGCCAGCCGGGGGCTGGTCGCTCCAGTTGAACATCTCCTTCCAGTCGGGCAGGTCGGAGATCGCGGCGGTCTCGGTCAGGCGGCCCGTGTAGCCGCGGGCGCCGAAGGATTCCGCGTCGACGTACTGCCTCTTGGCGTCGGGCTCGAGTGCGAAGAACCTGCCCAGCACGTCGTAGGCGTCGTCAAGCAGCCCGCCCGGGAGATCGTGCGCGGTGTACACGAAACCGGTCCGCAGGCTGGCCATGACACCATCGGTGACGGCCCTGCGCTGCACC
The DNA here is from genome assembly GCF_965208925.1 of Candidatus Poriferisodalis sp. Taxonomy (GTDB): domain Bacteria; phylum Actinomycetota; class Acidimicrobiia; order Acidimicrobiales; family Poriferisodalaceae; genus Poriferisodalis. The sequence continues at coordinate 2,509,459 of NZ_OZ242364.1, forward strand.
GCCGAACCCTGCTCGAAGGCCAGCAGGTCAACATCAAGAATCTCGTCCATTGGGCGCCTCAGTCTCCTTGTTCGCCCCTCAGCCAGGCCTCGTAGCGGGCCGGGTCGGTCCAGGCGCCGGTTTCTTTGTCGAAGCGGGCTGCCTCGGGCGCCATCAGCGCGGGGTCGGTGGTACGGGCCTGGGTGCTCGACACGGTGCCGATCCAGTCCGGCAGCTGCAGGACCAGTTCGACGGGGCAGTCGTGCGGCGGGCGGGCCGCGATGGCGACCGTCGGCAGCGCTGCAATGGAGGCGTCCCGGCGTGCTGGGTCGTTGCCATAGAAAACCGGGTCGTGGATCTGTTGCCACTTGTCGGCGCCCATGACGATGACGTCGAATCCCGCGGCGATCTCCGACAGCAGCTGCGCATCGGTGACGCTGATCTTGAGCCAGTCGAGTTTGTCGGCAACGTCCTCCAGAACGGCGATCCGGTCGGCCAGGCGCGGGCGCTGCACGTCTTCTTTGGCGAGCGCCACCCGGCTCACCGACCACACGAGCACATCGAGGCGGCGCTGCACCAGTACGGCTTCGCTGATGGCGAGATGAGCGATGGTAGGCGGGTTGAACGAGCCGGGAAAAACGCCCCTTCGTGACGTGCCTGCAGCCGACGCGGGCGGTGCTGCAGCGGCCGGCGCCCCTGCAGGGTCTTTGGTCGTCCCCTCCGAAGCGACCACGGTGAACCTCAGCCCGCGTCGGAGGCGGAGTCTGCGGTGATGGCACCCGCAATTGTGATCGTGCCGCTGCTGCCGGCGACCAACTCGCCGATCACCGCAGCGCCGTGACCGCTGTCTCGCAGCTCGCGCACGGCGCCTTCGGCGCGTCCGGGATCGCAGCTGAACAGCAGGCCCCCCGAGGTCTGCGGATCTGCGAGCACGGTGCGGGTCAGCTCGTCGCCGCCGTCGAGGCGCTCGGCAAGATGGTCGAGGTTGCGCCCGGTGCCGCCGGGCACATGGCCGCCGGTCGCGAGCCGGGTGACATCGGGCAGCGTCGGCACCGCGGTGGCATCCACTACGGCACTCACTTCGCTGGCCGCGGCCAGCTCTGCCAGGTGGCCCAGCAGTCCGAAGCCGGTGACATCGGTGGCTGCCGTTGCTCCGGCCTTGATGGCCACAGCGGCAGCCGTGTTGTTGAGCCTGCACATCTCGGCCACGCCGGCCTCGTAGGTGCCCGCCAGCGCGCCGCCCTGGGCGACTGCCTCGGGCTCGGAGCGTTTCAGTGCCGTTGCGAGCAGGCCGGTGCCCAGCGGCTTGGTAAGCACGAGTGCCTGTCCTCGCTGACCGCCGGCATTGGTGAGCAGCCCGGTGCCGTCGCTGGCCGGCCGGCAGGTGCCAGTGACCGACATGCCGTAGAGGGGCTCGGGCCCGTCGATCGTGTGACCGCCGGCGACCACCCAGCCCCCGTCACTGGCCGCGTCCGCGCCGCCGGCGAGCACCTCGCCCAGCAGGTCCAAGGGCAGCACGTCGCGGGGCCACGCCGCCACGTTGAGGGCGAACAGCGGGCTGGCGCCCATCGCGTAGATGTCGCTGGCGGCGTTGGTTGCCGCAATGCGTCCCCACGTGCGGGCATCGTCCACGATGGGCGCAAAGAAGTCCGTCGATGTCACCAGCAGCGCGCCGCCATCGAGCCGCCACACAGCGGCGTCGTCGCTGGTGTCGGTGCCGACCAGCAGATCCGGATGCGACGGGGGGGTCAGATGGCGCAGGACCTGCGCCAGCTCGGATGGCCCGAGCTTGCACGCTCAGCCCGCACCGTGGCTGTACTGGCTCAGCCTGAACGCCGGGCTGTTCGCTGAACTCGTCTCAGCGCTGTGGGTCGGCACAGCGGCAACGGTACCGACGTGACGGCTCGGTTGGCCGCCAGCGTCGGGGCCAGCAGTCTCAGTCGTAACTGCTGACGGCGTCGACGATGAGCTCGAGCGCGGCGGCGGCATCGATGCTGTAGGCGACCTCACAGTTCGGCGTGGCCTCGGCGCCGGGCCGCTCGTCGGCCACCGTCATCCCTCGCGTGAGTTGGCCGTTCGTTTCCACATCGACATGTCGAGCGCCGAAGGTGAGCAGCTCGGGGTGGGTCACGGCGAGCACCGCACACGGGTCGTGCATAGGCGCGGCCTCGAGCCCGGCGCGCTCGCGGTAGCCGGCGAGGTAGAAGTCGAAGAGGGCCGCTACGAACTCGGGCACCATGCCGCCCTGCGCCCGCAAAGAGGCGGTCTCGTTCGGACCGACGCACAGCTGGTGGGTGAGGTTGAGCCCGGCCATGCGCACCAGCGGCACCCCGGCGGCAAACACCATCTGGGCGGCATGGGGATCTGCCCAGATGTTGAACTCGGCCGTCGGCGTGACATTGCCTGGACCGACTGCGCCGCCCATGAGCGAGATGCCCGCCACTCGATCGACGATGTCTGGCGCTTGGCGAATGGCCAGCGCGATGTTGGTGAGCGGCCCGACCGGCACGAGCCACACGTCGTCGTGGGCTCGCGCTGTCTCGATGATGGCGCCGACGGCATCGTTGCTTGTTGCCTCCAGGTGCACGCCGGGTCGCGGCGGTCCGTCGAGCCCGGTTGCCCCATGGGCACGCGAGGCGTGGGCCGCGGGCACCAGCAGCGGCCGGTCCGCGCCGGCGTGCACCGGAATGTCAAGCCCGGCGAGCTGGCACATGATCAAGGCGTTCGCCGTGGTCATCTCGAGCGGGGCGTTCCCTGACACCGTCGTGATGGCCAGCATCTCGCACTGGCGGGCTGCCAGCAGGATCGCCACTGCATCGTCGTGACCTGGGTCGCAGTCGAGAATGATCTTCGGCTTCGCCATGACTACAGCATGTGCAGATCAGGACTAGAGCTTGGTGATGCTGGGTGCCGGCGCGTCCGTCTCACCCCAGTAGTGGGGGAGGCGCAGGTAGCCGAAGCGTGTCAGCTCGACGGTCGGCAGCAGCCCCTGGATCTCCTTGATGCGCTGGATGGATCGGATGTGCGAGGCCATCTCGTAGAACAGCATCCAGACGGCGCACTCGAGCGTGTTGACGATCATGCGCTCGTCATCGGGGTCGTGCCATGCACCCCTGGGCAGCACGGTGATGGCGTCGTCCCAGAAGTGCGTGCTGTGGCGTGACTCGACCATCTCGCGGAATGTCTCGATCGGGTGAGACGCCACCACGTAACGCATCCAGCTCAGTCCGAGATCCAGCTTGTCGAGCAGGTCCGGCACGTCCCAGAACAGCTTGGGGTCGAGACGCAGCCCGTGCTTGTTGTTGCGCCCCTGGTGATGCTCGGACCACACGATCGGCTCGGGGATGTTGCCGTCGGGCCACAGCAGGGACCCGCAGCGACGCTTCGAGAAGATCAGCGACACCCAGGCGATGTGGCTGATCTGCCGGCGGATCGACCACCACATCAGTTCCCGATCAGGGGACTGGTCGTCGAGGTCGAGCTGTTCGTCGCTCAGCCCGTCGATCTCGGCGCGCAGCCAAGTGTCGACATGGGAGAAGTACGGCATCGTGCCGGCCGCAGCGTCGGCCGGCATCTCCAGCACGGAAGGATCGACTCGCGCCATGCTCGAACGCTAGGAGGTTTCGAAGGCGCGGGGGTCGGGACAGGCGCACATGAGATTGCGGTCCCCGTAGGCACCGTCGATGCGGCTCACCGGCGGCCAGTACTTGTCCGCGACCAGCGTCGCCACATCAGTGCCGGCCGGGTAGGCGGCCTCGGTGCGCGAGTACGGGTGATCCCACTCGCCGGTGAGCACATCCACCGCGGTGTGCGGTGCGTTGACGAGGGGATTGTCGTCGGCCGGCCACTCGCCCGAGGCGATCTTGTCGATCTCGTATCGGATCGTTGCCATCGCATCGCAGAACCGGTCGATCTCCGCGAGCGACTCGCTCTCGGTCGGCTCGATCATCAGGGTCCCGGCGACCGGGAACGACATGGTCGGGGCGTGGAAACCGAAGTCGATGAGCCGCTTGGCCACGTCGTCCACGCTGGCCCAGTCCGAGAACGGCCGCAGGTCCACGATGCACTCGTGCGCGACGAGGCCGTAGCGCCCCTGGTACAGGATCGGGAAGTGCTCGCCGAGCCGGGAGGCCAGGTAGTTGGCCGACAGGATTGCCGTCTGGGTGGCCTGCGTGAGCCCCTCGACACCCATCATCGCGATGTACATCCACGGGATCGGCAGGATGCCCGCAGAGCCCCAGGGTGCCGACGAGATGGCTCCCGGACCGGTGTCGGGGCCGGCAGTGGGCACCAGCGGGTGGTTGGGCAGGTACTTGGCCAGGTGCAGCCGGCAGGCCACCGGCCCGATGCCCGGCCCGCCCCCGCCATGGGGGATGCAGAACGTCTTGTGCAGGTTGAGGTGGCTGACATCGGCGCCGAAGGTGCCCGGTGCGGCGAGCCCGACGAGGGCGTTGAGGTTGGCGCCGTCCACGTACACCTGCCCGCCCGCCTCGTGCACCTTCAGGCAGACCTGCCGGATGCCGTCCTCATAGACGCCGTGCGTGGAGGGGTAGGTGGCCATGAACGCGGCGAGCTGATCGCCGTGCTCGGCGATCTTGGCGTCGAGGTCGTCGAGATCGACATCGCCGTCGTCGGTGCAGCCCACCACCACCACCCGCATGCCGGCCATCACCGCCGACGCTGCGTTCGTGCCGTGCGCGGATGAGGGGATGAGGCATACCGTGCGGTGTGCGTCGCCGCGGTCGTCGTGGTAGCCGCGGATGGCGAGCAGCCCGGCCAGCTCGCCCTGGGAGCCGGCGTTGGGCTGCAGCGACACGGCGTCGTAGCCGGTGACCTCTGCCAGCCATCGCTCGAGGTCGGCGATGATCTGGCGGTAGCCCTCCCACTGGTCGGGCGGCGCGAAGGGATGGACGTCGGCGAACTGGGGCCAGGTGACCGGCGTCATCTCCGCAGCGGCGTTGAGCTTCATGGTGCAGCTGCCGAGTGGGATCATCGACCGGTCCAGGGCCACATCGGCCGAGGCAAGACGGCGCAGGTAGCGCATCATCTCGGTCTCGGAGCGGTAGGAGTGGAAGGTGGGATGGGTGAGGTACTCGCTGGTGCGCGCCAGTTCGCCGGCGATTCCCGACGGCGCCGAGGCGGCCAACTCGGCCACGGTGCTGACATCGAGCGTCCTGCCGTCGGGCAGTGCGCCGAACGCGTCGAGGAGGTGCGCCACCGTTGCCTCGTCGCAGGTCTCGTCCAGCGAGACGCTCACCGTGTCGGCATCGACGCGACGCAGGTTGAAGCCCGCCGTGCGTGCGGCATCCACCACCGCGTCGGCGGCGCCGGGAACCTCCACCGTCAGCGTGTCGAAGAAGGTGTCGTTGCGCACCGAGAGTCCGCCTGAGGTACCACCCAAGGCGCCGCGCGGCATGCCATCTGACCCGATGGACCGCAGACCGGCGGCAAGCGCTGCGGTCAGGCGCTGTACCCGCCCGGCGATCTCGGCCAAGCCCTCGGGGCCGTGCCAGACCGCATACATCGACGCCATGACCGCGAGCAGCACCTGTGCGGTGCAGATATTGCTGGTGGCCCTCTCCCGCCGTATGTGCTGCTCACGGGTCTGCAGCGCCAGCCGATAGGCGGGTCTGCCCGCGGCGTCGACCGAGACGCCCACGAGCCGTCCGGGCATCGAGCGCCGGTGCTGCTCGCTGGTGGCCAGAAACGCAGCATGCGGGCCGCCGAAGCCCAACGGCACGCCGAAGCGCTGCGAGCTGCCGACCACGATGTCGGCGCCCTGCTCGCCGGGTGGCTGCAGGACGCAGCACGCCAGCAGGTCGGCGGTGACTGCCGCGATCGCGCCGGTGCCATGCAGCGCCTCGATCACCGGTTGAAGGTTGCGGATGGCACCGCTGCTGCCCGGGTACGCAAGCAGGGCCCCATACACCTCGGCCGGCTGCAGATCGGCGTCGGTATCGCCGATGACCAGTTCGATGCCGAGCGGGGCGGCGCGAGTTGCGATGACGTCGATGACCTGCGGATGGCAGTCGGCATCGACGAAGAAGCGGTCGGGGCCGCTGCGCGTGATGCGACGCGCCATGGCCATTGCCTCGGCTGCTGCAGTGCCCTCGCACAGCAGCGACGAGTTGGCGATCTCCATGCCCACCAGATCGCAGACCATCGTCTGGTAGTTGAGCAGCGCTTCCAGCCGTCCCTGGGAGATCTCGGGCTGGTAGGGGGTGTACGCGGTGTACCACGACGGATTCTCGAGCACGCTGCGCCGGATGACCGCCGGGGTGAGCGTGCCGTAGTAGCCCAGCCCGATCAGCGAGTGCACCGGTGTGTTGGCGTTCGCCAGCCAGCGCATCGCTGCGGTGGCTTCGGTCTCGGTCAACGGCCGGTCGATGCCGTCGAGCACGATCGGCTCGTCGATCCGGATCTCGGCAGGAACCGCGGCGTCGACGAGGTCACCGAGCGAGCTGAACCCGAGGCGCTTGAGCATGGCGGTGACATCGTCGGGTCGCAGGCCGATGTGACGCGATGCGAATTCACCGCCTGCGCTCGTACCTACATGGGGCTCACTCATGGGTAGTGCCTCTTCTGATCACGGTTGCTGATCACGCCCTTCGGTCACAGCCGTCAGTCACGTCGGCCGCCAGTAGCGGTGCTCGGTGAACGGCAGCGGGGCCACATGGCACGGCTCGAGACCCTTGCGGCCCTCGGCGAACAGCTCAGTGCCGTCGGCCGAGTGCTCGGCTCCCACGTAGGCCATGGCGACGGGCGCATCGACTGTCGGCCCGAACCCGCCGCTCGTGACCATGCCGACCTGATTGCCGCCGGCATCTGCCAGCACGGCACCGTCACGAATCGGACGGCGACCATCGGCCGAGACGCCCACACGCTGTCGCGGTGGCCCTGCGGTCAGCTGGGCCACGATGACAGCAGCGCCGGGGAAACCGCCCTCGGCGCGCCGGCGTTTCGGTATCGACCAGCCCAGGCCGGCCTCAGCCGGCGTCGTCGCCTCGGTGAGCTCATGGCCCACCAGAGGAAGGCCTGCTTCGAGTCGCAACGTGTCGCGAGCACCGAGACCTGCGGGGACGATCTCATCGGAGCTCAGTAGCAGCCTTGCGATCTGCGGCGCCTGTCCAGCGGGCACAGCGACTTCGAAGCCGTCCTCGCCCGTGTAGCCGCAACGTGCGACCTCGCACTCGACGCCGCCGATCGACATGGTGGCTGTCGACATGAACGCCAGATCGGCGGCTGCAGGGGCCCAACGGGCGACGACCTGCGCAGCAGCGGGGCCTTGCACCGCCAGCAGCGCTAGGTCCGTCCGAAGCCTGATGCGCACGAGGCCGTCGTCGCTGCCGCCGTTGGCGCGCCGCAGCATGTCCAGATCTGCCTCGGTTCGCACGGCGTTGACCACGATGCGCAGGTGGCTCCCGAGGTTCGACACGATGAGATCGTCGAGCACCCCGCCTGCTGCGGTCGTGAACAGCGTGTAGCGCATCCGGCCAGGTGCCAGGTTCACGATCGACCCCGGCACGCACTGTTCCAGCCAGTTCGCGGCAGCGCCGGGCTCACCACCGTCCGCAGGGTGCAGTTCGACGATGCCCATATGGCTCACGTCGAAGAGGCCGGCGGCGGTCCTGGTCGAGCGGTGCTCGGCCACCGTGCCGTCGCCGTAGCGCATCGGCAGCGCGTGGCCGCCGAAGTTGACCATCCGGCCGCCGAGCTCGGTATGCAGGTCGAACAGCGGGGTGCGAAGACCCCCGGTGTCTGGGTCAATCATCAATTCAGGGATTTCTACCGGTGCGTCTCAGTCGGCGAGCAGCTCGGCGATGCGACCCTTCGGACGTCCGACGATGGCCCGGTTGCCGCGTACGACGACAGGGCGCTGCATGAGCGCCTTGCGCTGGCTCAGCAGGTCCACCACAGCTTCGGCATTGCCGACGTAGTCGTCGGCGTCGAGCCCCAGCTTCTTGAACTGCGAATCCTTGCGCACCAGGTCTTCGACGGGATCCTCGAGGATCGACACCAAGTGCTCGAGCGTCTCCCGGTCGGGCGGCGTCTTCATGTACAGGACGACGTCGGCCTCGACCCCAGCTTCCTCGGCGACCGCCAAGGCATTCCGGGAAGAGTTTCAATGCGGGTTGTGATAGATGGTCACCTCGTCCATGAGGCCGAAGTTACCTGCGCGAGCCGCCCAACAATGGACATGCGGGCATGAATGTCACTGCAGCAATCGTCGCGGCAACGTACGTCAGGGCAACAGCTTCGACAGCGGCCGCTCAGCGCTCAGCGGGGTCGTGGAGGCGTCGGCGGCTTCGACTTCTTCGCGTGTGACGCCCAGCATGAACAGGATCGCGTCGAGGTAGGGCACGTTCACGGTGGCGTCGGCCGACTCGGCCAGGACCGGCTTGGCGTTGAAGGCGATGCCGAGCCCGGCTGCGGTCAGCATGGGCAGGTCGTTGGCGCCGTCGCCCACTGCCACGATCTGCTCCAGCGGCACGCCCTCGATGTACGCGAGCTGCCGCAGCAGCCGCGCCTTGGCCTCGGCGTCGATCACATCGCCGACCACTTCGCCGGTCAGCCGGCCGTCGCGGATCTCGAGCACATTGGCGTAGGCGTGGTCGAACTTGAATCGCTGCGCGAGGTGATCGGTGAAGTGCGTGAAGCCGCCGGAGATGATTGCGACCTTGTAGCCCAGTCGTTTCAGCGTGCGGGCGAACGTGCGGGCGCCGCGCGTCAGCGACATGTGCACGATCGCGGCCTCGATGATCCCCTCAGGCTGGCCGGCCAGCAGTCTCACCCGTTGCCGCAGGGACGTCTCGAAATCGATCTCGCCGGCCATCGCGGCTGCGGTCAGCTCGGCCGAGCGCGCCTCGTGCCCTGCTTCCGCGGCCAGCAGATCGATGACCTCGTTGCGGATGAGCGTGGAGTCGACGTCCATCACGATCATGCGGGTCGAGCGCCGTGACAGACCGTGTGGCTGGACGGCAATGTCGATGCGCCGATCGGCGGCCACCTCGATCAGATCGGTACGGAGCTTGTCGCCCTGCGCGCCCTCGACCAGGAACTCGTAGCTCCAGACCGGGAAGCGTGAGAGTCGGTGAATGCGATCGATGTTCCCGCCGCTGGTGGCGATGGCGCCGGTCACGACGGACAGGTCCGCCGGCTTGAGCTCGGGAGCGAGGGCAGTGACCACGAGGCGCTCCGCGTGCCGGGTCGGCGTGGCGTCGACGACCTCGAAGTTCATCTCCAAGCCCCGCTCGTAGCCGAACAGCAGCACTTCTTTGACCAGGTCTCGGCCTGCAGGCACCGTGATCGCGAGCCCGAGGGTGAGCTGGCGGCGGACGACGACCTGCTCCATGTCTTGTACGTCAGCGCCCGCATTCGAAAGCAGGCTGAGCAGGTCGGTGGTGATGCCCGGGCCGTCGGGGCCGGTCACCCGGATGAGGATCGTGTCCCTCGGCGCTGCCTGGTCATCCGGGTTCATTGGTTTGCGCAGGCTACTTCGCCCTCGAATCGGGCCAAGATCGTGCCATGAATGCCCGTCATGAATGCAGAACATGGACCCTTGCGCCGGTGCGGGCGGAAACTCGGGCACGGGCGTTCAGGCGAAGCGAACAGGCGGCCGGGGCGTAGGCTGAACATATGCCGAGCTACCGATCTGTCACCTCCACCGCGGGCCGGAATCAGGCCGGGGCCCGGGCGTTGTGGCGGGCCACCGGCATGACCGACGAGGACTTCGGCAAGCCGATCGTCGCCGTCTCCAACTCGTTCACCCAATTCGTGCCGGGCCACGTCCACCTGAAAGACCTCGGCCAGCTGGTTGCCCGCGAGATCGAGGCCGCCGGCGGCGTGGCCAAGGAGTTCAACACCATCGCCGTCGACGACGGCATCGCCATGGGCCACGACGGGATGCTCTACAGCCTGCCGTCGCGAGATCTGATCTCTGACGCGGTCGAGTACATGGTGAATGCCCACTGCGCTGACGCGCTGGTGTGCATCTCGAACTGCGACAAGATCACACCGGGCATGCTGAATGCCGCCATGCGGCTGAACATTCCCACGGTGTTCGTCTCGGGCGGCCCGATGGAGGCCGGCAAGACGAAGCTGGCGACGCAGAAGGTGGACCTGATCAACGTGATGGTGGTGGCCGCCGACGACTCGGTCAGCGACGAGGACGTGGCCGAGATGGAACGGTCGGGCTGTCCCACCTGCGGCTCGTGCTCGGGCATGTTCACCGCCAACTCCATGAACTGCCTCACCGAGGCGCTCGGCTTGTCGCTGCCCGGCAACGGGACCGTGGTGGCGACCCACTCAGACCGTCGTGAGCTGTTCCTGGAGGCAGGGCGTCTCGTGGTGGAGCTGTGCCGCCGCTACTACCAGGAGGACGACGAATCGGTGCTGCCGCGGTCGATCGGCAGCTTCGAGGCGTTCGAGAACGCGATGACGCTCGACATCGCGATGGGCGGTTCCACCAACACCATCCTGCACCTGCTGGCAGCTGCCCAGGAAGCGGAGCTCGACTTCACGATGGCCGACATCGACCGGCTGTCTCGCAAGGTGCCCAACATCTGCAAGGTGGCGCCAGCATCAGAGTTCTTCCACGTCGAGGATGTGCACCGCGCCGGCGGTGTGATGGGGATCCTGGCCGAGCTGAATCGGGCCGGGCTCATCGCCAACCAGGTGCCGACCGTGCACTCGCCGACCATGTTCGATGCCATCTCCCGCTGGGACGTGGCGACGAACGACGATGCGTCGCTCCACGAGTTCTTCCGGGCCGGTCCGGCGGGCATCCCCACGCAGGTGGCGTTCAGCCAGTCCGAGCGCTACCGCACGCTGGACCTCGACCGCGACCGCGGCTGCATCCGCTCGGTCGACAGCGCATACTCCGCCGACGGAGGGCTGGCCATCCTGTACGGCAACCTGGCCCCCGACGGCTGTGTGGTGAAGACCGCCGGTGTGGACGAATCCATCTGGGTGTTCTCCGGCCCGGCTCATGTGGTCGAGAGCCAGGACGAAGCGGTCGAGCACATTCTCGACGGCGAGGTCGTGGCCGGTGACGTCGTGGTGGTGCGCTATGAGGGCCCCAAGGGCGGCCCGGGCATGCAGGAGATGCTGTACCCCACGTCGTACCTGAAGTCGAAGGGTCTCGGGAAGGCCTGCGCACTGGTCACCGACGGCCGCTTCTCCGGCGGCACCTCGGGACTGTCGATCGGCCACGTCTCGCCCGAGGCGGCCTCAGGCGGCCTCATCGGGCTGGTCCGCAGTGGGGACATCATCGAGATCGACATCCCCAACCGCACGATCAACCTGGCCGTCGACGATGCCGAGCTGGAACGGCGCCGTGTCTCCCAGGACGCCGCAGGCTGGCAGCCGGCGGAACCCCGGCCACGCCAGGTCAGCACGGCCCTGCGCGCCTATGCCGCCATGGCGACCAGCGCCGACCGGGGCGCGGTGCGCGACCTCTCGCTGCTGGGCTGAGTGCGCTTGCCGGCGCACCCCTGACTCGGATCAGCACAGCGCCGTAATCTCACTCCGGTGACCGCTGTCGACACAGCCGAAGGTCCTGCAGTCCACTTGGACTCAGCGCGCGGCTGGGTGACGGCCTGCGGCGCCGCGATTGTCGTGATGGCCGGCTTCGGCAGCATCTACAGCTTCACGGCTTTCGCCAATGACATGGCTGAGGAGTTCGACACCGGCCTGGGTCCGATCTCGATCGTGTTCGGTATCACGGTATTCCTGTACTTCGGCAGCGCCCTGGTATCAGGCCGCCTCTACGACCGGTTCGGCATCGTGCCGTTGCTGATCGTCGGCGGCGCGCTGTTCGTCGGCGGGCTGGTGGCGACCTCGCAGGTGACGGTGCTGTGGCATGGGTACGTCCTGTACGGCGTCGGGCTGGGGTTCGGCGGCGGGCTGTTCAATGCACCGCTGTTCGCTCTGACGGCCACATGGTTCGACAAGCACCGCGCCATGGCCCAGGGCCTGGTGGCGACCGGTTCAGGCCTCGGGACGATGATCTACGTCCCGTTCGCGCAGCGGCTCCTCGCTGAGTACGGCTGGCGTGTCGGCATGCGCTGGCTGGCCGTGATCGCTGCGGCGATTCTCGTGTTCGGGCTGCTGGTCATTCGCCAGCCGCCGCGAACCCACGTCGGCAGCCCCCGCCGTCACCTCTCGCTGGTGGTGAGGACCGCGACGTTCTGGCAGATGGGAACCTCCGGCATCTTGTTCACGATCGCTGTGATCGGCACCATCGGTCTCATCATCCCGTTCTCGATCGACGACGGAGTGGCTGAGCTCGCGGCGGGATGGCTGGTGTTCGTCGTCGGCCTGTCGAGCATCGTGGGTCGGCTCGCCCTCACCAGCTTGGCGAGACCGCTGGGTTCGATCCGTTTGCTGAAGATCGCCTTCGGCGGACTGCCGGTGGCCTACGCCATCTGGTTCATCACAACGCGGGTCGACGCGCCCGGAACCAAGTACGGGCTGCTGGTGGTATTCGCCGCCGTGCTCGGCGTCTCCTACGGCGGATTCGTGGCGCTTCTGGGCGATGTCACCGCCTACCTGTTCGGATTGGCGAACATCGGTGCGGTCGTCGGCATCTTCTTCTTCTTTTCCGGGACTGGCGCATTGATCGGCCCGCCATTGCTGGGCTTCACGCACGACGCGAGCGGCGGTCCCGGCGTGCCCATCTTCATGGTGGGGGTCATTGCTCTCGCAGGTGTCCTGGTACTCCTGCCGATGACCCGGCATCCGCTGGCACTGCCGACCTACATCGGGCCTGGAGGGATGCCGTCACCCACGCCTCCGCCAACTGCCGTGGCACCGCGGCCGCTTGCGCCGGTGCGGTCACCGGGGACGGCACCCGTCCCGGGGACGGCAAGATCCATGCAGCGACCGCCGCTGACAGCGAGTACGACAGCGTCGTCGCCGGCTCCCTCCGCGATCCCGAGAACGCGGCCGCTGCACGATGGACTCGTGGTTGCGATGTCACGGCCGCGTTCCGCCGCCTTGCAAGATGCTCCGCCGTCGGTGTTCTGGCCGGTTCCCGATGAGGCCGTCTCGCCGAACGGACAGTCATGAGCGACGAGCTGTTGAACCCCCAACCGACCGATGCGGTGTTCCGGGCACCAGTCGAGGTGCTCGGCGGAACCGTGCAGGAGGGCTGGATCGACTACAACGGCCACCTCAACGCCGGCTACTACCTGGTGGCCTTCGACGACGCCATCGCACCATGGATGGATTTCATCGGTCTGGGCACCGCACACCGAGAAGTTCGAGACATCACGACGTTCTCCGCAGAGAACCACATCACCTACGTACGCGAGATCGGGCCGGACGAGCCGTACGTGATCTCGGTCCAGCTGCTGGGCTTCGATCGCAAGCGAATTCATGCATTCCAGGCCATGACCCAGACTCGGGACGCCTACCTCGTCGCCACCTGCGAAGTCATGTCGTTGCACATCGACGGTCCGACTCGACGCGTCGGGCCGATGGCCGATGAGCCGTACCGGCGGCTCGGCGAGATCTGGGAGGCACATCAGCATCTGCCACTGCCGTCCCAAGTCGGCCACGTGATCAACATCCGGCAGTCTGCGGAAGCCCTTCGGCACCGCGACCTCGCCTGAGATCTCGAGACGATCTTCATCATCGGCCCCAGTCCTAGGGCCGACCCCGGTCAGGGCTTTGGTGCCCTGACTATGTTGCGGCCGTGGAGATTTTCGGCGTGGTCAACGCCTCTCCGGACTCGAAGGCTGATTTCTCGGTTGTTCAGGGCTGCGCCGAAGCAGCCGCGCGAGGAGCCGAGCTGCTGGCCGAGGGTGCCGATCACTTCGACCTCGGCGGGGAGGGTTCCACGCCGGGCAGCGACGAGGTGAGCACGGACGACGAGTGGCAGCGAGTCGAAGGGCCGCTGCGCGGGCTGCTCTCGCTGGGCGCAGAGTTGGCGATCGACACCCGCAAGCCCGAGATAGCGCGTCGGGCTCTGGACGCGGGGGCCACGGTGCTGAATGCCGGGGACGCCCTGCAGTCGCCGGAGATGGTCGAGCTTGCGGCCGAGAGCGGCGTACCGGTGGTGCTGCCGTTCATGCTGGGGCGAGATTTCCGCAGCGTGCGTGATGTGAGAGGCGATCCCGTCACGGTGATGGTCGAGTGGTTCGCGTCGCGCATCGAACGGCTGCGCCAGGCAGGCGTCACCCAGCGGCTGCTGCTCGACTGCGGCGTCGGCTTCGGCCCCCACGACATGGACTGGCCCGAACGGGCGGCCTACCAGCGAGCCATCTACAGCGGCTTGGGGGAACTGCGCCGCTTCGACCTGCCCCTGTATGTGCCGGTGCCGTGGCTGCAGACCCCCGATCGGCTCGAGCTGCTCGATCTGGCGCTGTCACAGAATCCCGACTACGTCCGAGCCCACCGCCCCGCCCAAGTCCGCGACCACTACGCCGCCCTCACCGCAGCCAGCTAGCCCCTGTCCACCCGGCTCGCTTTTCTGCAGTCCGCCCACCGGGCGCGCATCTCCGCAGCCCGCCGAGCTGCGCCTATTCCTTCCTCCCCCCGGGATCGGGCAAGGGAGTTCGAGTCAGGGCGTGTGCTGTCTACAGACCGACTTGCCGGCTGCTGGCTACCCGACAGTCCCCCCGGCAGGACTCAGTGGGGGACTCGTAGCTGCCCGATGCTTCCTGGGGCCGGGACGGCGCCCGCCGCGGTCAGCGTGGGGGTGCTCTGGCCCTGGCCGCTCCGGGTGGCTCTTGGAGCCGGTGGTGGTGTCGTTGAGCGGCGTTGTGGGCGGTTCGAGTTCGTAGCGGCCGAGGCTGGGTGGCTGGCCGGGTTGGGTGGGGTTGCCGGGGTGCCAGCTGGGGGTGTGGCCTTGTAGATGGATTTTGTCGTTGTGGCAATGGTGGCAAACGGTGAGCAGGTTGTCGTAGTCGGTGTGCCCGCCGTGCTGCCAGTGGTCGATGTGGTGATGCTGGCAGCGTTCGGGGGCGATGCCGCACCCCACGCAGCCCTTGTCGCGCAGTGCAAGGGCGGCGCGTTGGAGATCGGTGGCCGTGCGGCGGCTGCGTCCCATGCGCAGGTCGCCGGTGGCAGCCTCGAAGATCGACGGCAGCACTTCGGCGTCGACTGCGAGCTTGGCGATTTCCCCAATGGGGATCGGTGTGCCGTCGCCGAGCCGTCCGCCGGTGAGCTGGTGGTTGACCGTGTCGTAGTCGGCGACCACGATCAGCGACGCGCCTGAGGGCCGCTTGGCGTCGGGCTCGCAGATGAGCTCGACGACGGCGTCGGCAGCGCGCTGTGGGGGAGTGCGCCGCGCGTTGGGGTCTTCGTCTTTGAACAGGCGCCGCTCGGCAGCGGCGATCACGGTACCGAGCCGGGCGCCGGTGACGGGGTCGACGACGAGGTCGAGCACGGTCATACCGTCGCTTTTGCGGGTGTAGATCCTCCCGCTGCGCGCCTGGCGCTGCCGCTCGAGCACCGATGCGCCGTCGTCGCGGCTGATGTCGGCGACGTGACGGGCAACTGTGCGACGGAACTCGTCATAGCCCTCTTGAGCTGCCCGCTCGGCCAACAATCTCTCATCGATCGGTGCGTCACCGGCGGCACGGGCGATCAGCTGCGCGTGACCCACCGGAACCGCGCCCGCAGCGAGCCCCTCCCGGGTCGCTTCCAACTCGCCGAGCCTCACCGCGTCGCGGACCTCGCTGCGCGCCCGCCGGCCCGAGACCGACATCGCATCGGTTGCAGCCCAGGCAGCGGCACCATCGCCGCTGCGACGGGCTATCTCGCCCCACGCGTCGGCCTTCATCACCGCCAGTCGCGACTCGGCCCGAGCGATCTCACCCAGCCGGGCCCGCAGGCCCTCCCCGCACAGTCCGGCGATTTCCACCGCATCCACGCGTACCCCACTCGACTCCGCAGTACCCGCAGCACCGCCAGCCATCGGGGTGTTCATGGCTCCCGGGCCACTGCCGGATGTGCTGGCGCCAGGCGCCAGTTTGCTGCCGCTTGTCATAGAACAACCGTACGAAGAGGGTGTTACATCAAAGAAGCGGTTCGTTGCCGACCAGCCCACCGCACGGCCACTCTCGGCGCCTCCTCTCTCCGTTGGCGCGGGCCGCGATCGAGAGCGGGAATCAGTGTCCTCCAAAGCGAGTGGCACGCGCAGACTCGCGGGAATCGCCCTGTGGCCGATTCAGTGAAGATCCCGTGGAAGAGTCGTGGTTATTGTTTCAAGCGTGCAGATGCCTCCAGCCAACGCATCCGGCTTGCGATGAGCGCCTCCGGGACCGCCATGAGGCGAGCTGCCGCTTCCACGCTTGCCGTCACCGCTCTCCTCGCTGGTTGCGGCCTAATGGGGGGGGGGGGGGGGTAACGGCGCGGCGTCGCTCCCGATTGACGAAGCAGGAGCTTCCGGTGAGGTCCCTGCCACGTCCGAGGCGTCGCCTCTCGTCGTCATCCCGCAACTTGACACGGCGCTGGCCGCCTTGTCCGGCGACAACCTGGTCACTGACGCCGTCGCCGCATTGAGCGCAGCCGGTGAGGCTGTCGATGGGGTCGGCGCGCTTGATCATGAGCCTGGACCGCCTGGTCGGACCACCAGCGCTTCCCGGGGAGTCACCGCGCAGCACCGCGACCTGACCGCATGCGCCGAAGCCCAATACGGCCATTGGACCGTGAGCAGAATCCGAGATGGCTCTTGCGCCGGTTACGTCACGGAAGGGCCGACGACTGCCTTCGGTCTGGTGTGTCGCTGGGTCGGCCCGCGCCAGCATGCGATGCATGTGTTCGCAGTACTGCCGCCCTTCGCTGGAGCAGGTGAGATCACTGATGTCCGCATGCGGTACTGGGTGCTTCCCATCACTCAATATGCATCTGATCCGTGGGTGGACTGGGAGGTCCCGGCTCCAAGCCCGTCTCCTTGGACAGAATCAGAAGACGGGTTGCTGACAGGCCCTCTCGACGCGGACCGAGTTGGCGATGCGATCGCGGAGCTGCTCGGTGATCTCGATGCGGATGGCGTTGCCGAGGCGGCCGAGGAGCCGCTCGGCGGTCTCGACTCAGACGACGATGCCGAAGCGATTGTGGAACAGCCCAGCGGCGGTCCCCATCCGGTACGGGTTGCATTCGCGCCAGACGACTTGGTGGATGAACTCATCGGGGGGCAAGACGCACGGCTGGTGCTCTTCGGCGACGCGAACGGGGTCCGTTTCGGCCGCCCCTACGAGCTCTGGCTCGAAGCCAAGATGACTGTCTTGCCTGACGGCGAGGACGCGGAACCCGAGGAGCTGGTGCCGGAAAGGGTCATCTTCCCGCTCACCGGCGCATCCGAGGCGGTGAGCATCGTGACAGACGACTGCCTGCGCCTGAACCGCGAAGCGACATTCGACAGCGAGTCGTCATCGCATCTTCTCGACGGTTTTGCCGTTGATCCGCCGACTCCGTAAGTGAAGCCGACGGCCGGCGACGTCAGCCGGCGGCAGGTTCGAGGGCGACTCGTACGTGCTTGTGGTGCGGGGTGAGCGACAGCCAGTCGCGGTCTTCGATGTCGGTGAGCTCGTTGACGGCCACACCGTGGATCTTGTGCTCGCCGTCGGGGTCGGGGTACTCGGTGCCGAAACCGTGCGGGAGCGTCACGTGACCGGCCATGACCGTGTCAGTGACCTCGGCGGGAGCCTCGGCCTCGCCCCGCTTGGAGATGATGCGAATCCGATCGCCGTCGACCACGCCGAGCGCTGTGGCGTCGTCGGGGCTGATGCGCAACGAGCCGTCCTTGTCCTTCTTGCGCCAGTCGGGGTCGCGCACGACGTCATTGGCGTTGGAGGAACGACGCTCACCAGCAGAGAGCACGAACGGGAAACGGTCACTGGCAGCGCCAGTGGGTTCCTCGTCGTTCAACGACCTGAACTCGTCCACCAGCTCCTCGATGAAGAGGTGGATCTTCCCGTCGGGGTGCGCAATGCGGTCCCAGGTCTGGGAGTACTCGCTGACGCTGTAGATCATTCCCGACGGCGAGTTCATCAGCTTGTCGAACAGATTGTTGGCCAGCTCCAAGCCGTCGCCCTCGACGCCGGCGGCGCGTACCTCGTCGGGATAGCGCATCGAGGCCTGCATCGAGGCGCCGAACATGATCGCCGCTGGTGCCATGTCGCCCATCGTGGGCCCGAGGGCGTCATACAGCACCACCGGCAGCTTGGCGCCGACGTCGGGATCAGTGCTCGAGGCCTCGCCGAGTGCTTCGATGAACGACTCACGGCTCTGCTGGGCTGCGCCGGCCAGCGTTTCGGTGGATGCTGCACGCCCGCCCATGGCTGCCACGAGCCGGCTGTGAATCTCGGCCTCGGGCAGCGAATCGCCCAGCGGCTCCAGGATCGGGTGGCGAACCTGGAAGTAGTTGGCGGGCATCTCGCCGGCGAAGAATGTGGCCTCGGGCTTCTCGTACTGCGAGCACGCCGGCAGCACGTAGTCGGCCGCACGGGCAGTCTCGGTCATGGCGACGTCGATCACCACCAGGCATTCCAGCTTGGCGAAGGCCTCGCGGAACCGCTTCGAGTCGGGCAGCGTGTGCAGCGGGTTCGCCGATTCCACGATCATGCCCCGGAACCGGTTCGGGTGGTCGGTGTCGATGCAGTCGGGAATCGCGGCACATGCGAGGAGACCCGACAGCATGGCGCTGCCGGTGACGGGGTCGGTCTCGCCCTCGCCCGAATGCCCGCAGATGGGGGCGAGGCGCAGCGGCAGGTTCATCCCGCCCGCCTTCGCGAAGTTGCCCGTGATCAGATACAGCAGGCGCTGCAGCCAGGAATTCAGCGTGGAATGGGGCGCCATCTCGATGCCGAGGTCCTCCTCGGTGGACAGCGAGCGTGCATTGCCCATGGTGCGGGCGGCGGCGCGCAGCTCAGCTTCGTCGATGCCGCACTTGCGAGCGCACTCGGCGATGTCGGCGCCCGAGATCAGGCCTCGCAGTTCATCCCAGCCGGTGCAGTGCTCGGCGAGGAATCGCTCGTCGGTGAGTCCCTCTTCGACCATGATCGCCAGCAGCGCCGCCAGCGCCCATGCATCGGTACCGGGACGGACGCGCAGGTGGTGATCGGCCATCGCTGCCGTCTCGGACACTCGCGGGTCCATCACCACGAGCTTGCGCTCGTCGTCGTTGCGGATCTTGTTGAGCTCGTTGCGCGACTCGGGGAAGCCATGGCTCTGCCACGGGTTCTTGCCGATGAACACCGCGCAGTCGGTGTGCTCGAAGTCGCCCAGGGCGCCGAGGTTCTGCTTGCCGAACATCTTGCCCTGCGCCCAGAACATGCCGGTCTTCTCCTGCGCCAGCGCGTTCGAGCGGTACTTCACGCCCAGCGTCTGCAGCACGCCGCGGGCATAGGCACCCGGGAAGTGATTGCCCTGTCCGCCGCCGCCGTAGTACAGGATCTTGTCGCCGCCGACCGAGTCGCGGATGCCGGTGAGGCGCTCGGCGACTTCGGCGATCGCGACGTCCCACGACACCTCCTCGAAGGTGCCGTCGTCCTTTCGGCGAAGCGGCGTCGTGAGGCGATCGCGCCCGTTCTGGTAGTAGTCGATCCGCAGGGCCTTCTCGCAGGTGTAGCCCTTCGAGGCGGGGTGCTCCTTGTCACCGCGCACACGGGTGATCTTGCGCCCGTCCAGGCGCACCTCGATGCCGCAGTTGTTGGAGCAGAGCACGCAGGCGGTCTTGTGCCAGACCTTGGTGGGGTCGGTGTCCGCGCCATTCGACGGCGCCTTGGTGGCTGTCGCGCCGGCGCGCTTGGCTCGAAGTGCTGCGAGTCGGTCCTGAGCGTCGGACATGGCGTCCCCTTGTGGTGCGGCGATGCGGCTCTGCCGTGGCGGCAGTTCGAACATGAAAGCGTAGGGGGCCGTAGTGGTCGTTGCCGGGAAGCCCCCTCGCGTCGACCGGTTGCGAACATTGCATGGCGCCGCGCTAGCTTCGGGCCGACCGGGATGCCGTGCCCGGCCTCGATGAACGCCAGCCGCGGTGGCTGGCAGGAAGGACTGCTCGTGCGGATCAGCGTTGACGCCGACAAGTGCCAAGGTCACAACCGCTGCTACTCGCTGGCGCCGGAGCTGTTCGACGTGGACGACTACGGCTACGCCACTGCGGCCGGCGACGGCGAAGTTCCTGCGGGCCTGGAGGACAAGGCCCGCTTGGCCGCCGCGAACTGTCCCGAGTACGCGGTCATCATCACCGAATAGCCCACAGCGCCTCGGGCACGACAGCGTCGCCTCCAGCTACCGGCGGCGGCGCGTCGTCAGCGTCTGTCGGCGAGCCGCTCACGCAGCGCAGCCAAGCTGCGGCCGGCACCCCAATCGTTCGCTTCCAAGGCCAGGAGCAAGTCGACGAGATTGCGGTCTCGCGCTGCACAGAGTTCGGCGACTGGTTGGCCGCCCGACTGCTCGTCGGACTGGGCGATCAGCGTGGCGACGAATTCTGGAGTCAGTTCCGGCACGTCGGTGAGCTTGGTCCAGGGCAGGTCGAGTGTCGGGGCGAAGTGCTCCACGAAGTGCCGGAAACCGCCTTCCCCGCCGGCAGTGGCGTAGGTCTGGAAGACGCCCATCTGCGCCCAGCGAAGTCCGAACCCGAGCCGCATGGCATCGTCGATCTCCGAAACCGTGGCGACGCCGTCGTGGACCAGCCACAGTGCTTCCCGCCAGAGGGCCTCCATCAGACGGTCGGCCACGAATCCGTCGATGTCGGAGCGCACCCGCAGCGGCGACATTCCCGCTGCGCTGAACCAACCCATTGCCCGTCCGATCGCGGCCTCGGAGGTGCGAGCGCCGCCTACCACTTCCACTAGCGGCAGCAAGTACACGGGGTTGAAGGGGTGGCCGACCACCAGACGCCGAGGGTGACGCATCTCGGCCTGCAGATCGCTGGGGCGGATGCCTGACGTGGACGAGGCGATCACGGCATCCGGCGCCGCAGCGGCCTCGATCTCTGCGTAGGCGGCCTGCTTGACCGTGAGGCGCTCGGGCACGCACTCGTGGATCAGCTCGGCACCCGCCACGGCGGCCGCACAGCCGGCATCCGGATCGGCAATGCGGACGACGCCTTCGGCTGCGCTCGTGTCGTCAGTGAGCAAACTCAGGCGTCGCCATGCCGTTCGCGCTGCAACCAGGGTTGATTCGATCATGCGGGCAGCGTCAGGCGACGGATCCGCCACGGCCACGTCGATACCGCACAGCGCCCAGCGTGCGGCCCACGCCGCGCCGATCACACCGGCGCCCACGACGGTGACGCGTTCGGGAAGCCTCCCGTCGGTTGCGGCGAGGCCGCCGGCAGGCGACGGGTCAGTCAATGCCGCTTCAGTTCGAGCTTGTCGCGGACTTCTTCGGGGCCGATGACCCGGTAGTTCATGGCTTCGAGGATCTGCTTCGCCCGGGCTGCGAGATCGGCGTTGGTCGCGAGTCGGCCGCGTTCGAGATACAGGTTGTCCTCGAGCCCGACCCGGGCGTTGCCGCCCGCGACGGCCGCCAGTGCCACGTACGGCAGCTGATCGCGTCCCAGTGCGAAGGCAGAGAAGGTCCAGTCGTCGGGCACGTTGTTGACCATCGCCATGAACGTGTTCAGGTCCGGCGGGGCGCCCCAGCGGATGCCCATGCACAGCTGCACCATGACCGGTGCTTCGATGACCCCGGCGTCCACCAACGCCCTGGCTTCCCACAGCTGCCCGGTGTCGAAGGCTTCGATCTCGGGACGCACGCCGAGCGCCTGGATCTGGCGGGCCATCTCCATCAGCGTGTCGTGGGTGTTGGTGGCCACGTAATTGCCCTCGCCGAAGTTCATGGTGCCGCAGTCGAGCGTGCAGATCTCCGGCAGCAGCTCGCGGACGTGAGCGAGGCGCTCGGTGGCGCCGGCCATGTCGGACCGCAGCGGGTCGGGAGGCAGCGGCTGCTCGACCGAGCCGATCACGAAATCGCCGCCCATGCCGGCAGTGAGATTCAGCACGACATCGGTGCTCGACGCCCGCACGCGTTCGACCACCTCGCGGTAGCAGTCGACATCGCGGCCTGCGTCGCCGGTGATCGGGTCGCGCACGTGCACATGGCAGATGGCAGCCCCTGCGTCGGCAGCATCGATCACGTTCTGGGCGATGTCGGCGGGCGTATAGGGCACCTTGTCGGACTTGCCGACCGTGTCGCCGGCTCCGGTCACCGCGCAGGTGATGAAGACGTCAGGCATCAGCTGGATCCTCCTGATGAGCACTGCGGCGCAGCAGCACGCGCAGCCGTGAATAGAACTCGTCGGTGTCCATGTACGTGCCGATGAGCCGCCGGCGGGTTCCCGGACGCGGCTCGAAGGCATCCCGTCCGTGCAGCACGCGGCGGTTGTCGAACACCACGATGTCGCCCGGCCGGAACGGGTATCGCATCTGGAACCGGTCCGAGACGGCCGTCTCGCTCAGCAGGCGCATCGCTGCATACGCACGGTTCACCTCGGCGGCGGGCATGGCGGGGAAGGCTCTCACGGGATGAAACGCCCGGTAGGTGTACGGAATCCGCCCGTCGCCCGTATCGATGACCGGCCCCTGCCAGCGATGATCGTGGTCGGGCGAACGGTTGAAGAACACCCACTCCAGCATGGTGAGCGCCTCGAACGCGTCGGACTCAGCCACACGCAGATGCTCGGCGATGGCCAACCCATCGGCCATGGTCGACCATCCGCCCTCCACGCTGTTCTCCACGCAGTGCAGCAGTTGCAGTCCGGGCGGGACTTCCCGGGTCGGCAAGTCGGTGTGGGGCGCGAGCCGCTGCCCGGTGTTGGCCAGCGAGGTCGGCGTGATGTCCACATCGACGTGCCAGGTCAGTCCGAAATTGGAGTCGCGCATGGCGCCGATGAGTCCCGCGATCTGTGCGACAGTGTCGGGACCGTTCCCGCTGTCGGCGAGGCGGATGAGCCCGTAGCGCGCTAGATCGCACAGTGCCGCGGCGAGCGCGCTGTCGTCATCAAGAAGGGCTGGGCCGTCGTGGGTGACCGGCTCGCTGTGCTCGGCCGCGGTCCACGCCACGGGAGCGGGAATGACCGCAAAGGGCCGGTGCATCTGGTCGGCGACATGGCGCAGCCACCCGGGATGGAACTTGGCGTCGCGGTGCTCGGGCTCGAAGGTCACCTCGAGCGCCCCGCCGTCCAGTTCGATCCGGCCGAGTGACAGATGGGCATCGATATGAGCGGGGTCCAGTTCGCACTCGCGGGTCACCGGGTCGATGCCGCCGGCACCGGGTGCGTTCTCTCGCAGCCACATTGGATGGCACTCGAGTGTCGTCCCGTCGGGCCATTCCAGCACCGCAGCACCGCTTGCGGCGAGACTGGCTGAAGCCAGCGCCGCCCACGGGTACGTGTAGTAGTCCGGCGTAGGCCAGTCCGCAGCGGGCCAGTCCGGTGTGGGCGGATGGGCAGGAACCCGCTCGGTCACTGGGCAGATTGTCTCACAGCCCGCCCGGCTGACCGGTCCATCTGGCCCGACCCATGCAGCCGTGTACTGAATTGCCGATGCGGTGTTCGCTCAGATGCTCTCGGCGGCCGCGAGGCCTTCGGGATCGACGTCCTGACCGGCCGCCATGGCGGCAAAGATCTCGGGCGGCTCGCGCCACGATTCCGCTGGATTGCCTGTTCTGGCCGCCTCGATTGCTTCCCACACCCGCTGGGGGCTCATGGGCATGTCGATGTGCCGGATGCCGAGGTGCGCTACGGCGTCGATGACGGCGTTCTGCAGCGCCGGCGTGGATCCGATGGTGCTGGCCTCGCCGATTCCCTTCGCACCCAGGGGATTGAGCGGCGAGGGCGTTTCGGTGCTGTGCACCTCGAAACTCGGGAACTCGGCGGCAGACGGGAACAGGTACGTCATGAGCGTGCCGGTCTGCGGGTTGCCGTCGTCGTCGAAGACCACTTCCTCGTACAGCGTCTGCGCTGCGCCCTGGGCGATGCCGCCGTGCTGCTGGCCCCGCAGCAGCAGCGGGTTGATCACCGTGCCCGCGTCGTCGACGGCGATGTGGCGCAGGTAGCCGATCTCGCCGGTGTCGGTGTCGACTTCCACGACCGCAACGTGCGCCCCGAACGGGAAGCTGGCCTCGCCCTGGTCGAAGTCGAGCTGCGCCGCGAGTCCCGGGTCGACGGGCTCGCCTCGCGCGGCAGCGTTGATCTCAGCCTCGGTCGGGTCGCCGAGCAGCCCGTCAGGCGCGTCGTCGACCGTCCCGGCCAGCTGCGCCCAGTCGACCGATCGGGCCGGCACGCCGGCCACGCTGAACGTGCCCGTTGCGGCATCGAGCACGATGTCGTCCACGCTGGCCTCGAGCAGGTGCGCCGCGAGCCGCTGGGCCCGGTCGATCAGTACGTCCGTGGCGTTGGCCACCGCCGAGCCGCCCACCTGCACCGAGCGGGAGCCGCCGGTGCCGCCGCCACGGGGCACCAGATCGGTGTCGGACTGGATGAACCCGATGCGCTCCACATCGATGCCGGTGCGGGCCGAGACGATCTGGGCGAACGTCGTGTGATGCCCTTGGCCGTGGGCACTGGTACCGACCCGAATGGTGGCGCCGCCGTCGGGTTCGATGCGCACCGCAGCGAACTCGCTGGTGAGGCCGCCGGCGGTGATCTCCACGAAGCTGGCGATGCCGATGCCGAGCTGGCGCACGTCGCCGCGTTCGCGCCTCACGCGCTGCTCGGCTCGCAGATCGTCGTAGCCGGCGAGCTCGACAGCTCGGCGCAACGGCAGCGCGTAGTCGCCGCTGTCGTAGGTGACGCCGGTGAGCGTGTCGAAGGGGAAGGCATCGGGCGAGATGAAGTTGCGCAGCCGGATCTCGATGGGATCGATGCCGGTCTCGATGGCGGCCTGATCGACGAGCCGCTCGAGCAGGGCGGCCGCCTCGGGCCGCCCGGCGCCCCGGTAGGCGCCGGTGGGCGTCGTATTGGTGACCGCCGTGGCCACGTCGAACCGGATCGCGGGGAAGGCGTAGGTGCCGTTGGACATCCGCTTAGTGCCCGCCGGCAGCATCGTGCCGATGTTGGGGTAGGCGCCCGTGTCGCCCACCAGACGCACCCGCAGCCCGGTGAACGTGCCGTCGTCGCGCACGCCGAGCTCGGCGTACTGCACCTGCGCGCGGCTGTGCGCCAGGGTGGTCATGTCCTCGCTGCGCCCCGGCGTCCAGGTGACGGGACG
Source organism: Candidatus Poriferisodalis sp. (assembly GCF_965208925.1). Classification (GTDB taxonomy): domain Bacteria; phylum Actinomycetota; class Acidimicrobiia; order Acidimicrobiales; family Poriferisodalaceae; genus Poriferisodalis. The sequence goes on from NZ_OZ242364.1 coordinate 2,534,601, forward strand.
GTTCAGCCGGTCCGCGAGCGCCGCCACGACGGTGTGCTCGTGGTACAGGCCGGCCTTGGCGCCGAAACCGCCGCCGACGTGGGGAGCGATGACACGGAGGCGCTGGGCATCCCAGCCGAGCGCGCCTGCCAGCTGCATCTTCGTGAGGTGCGGCATCTGCGTCGCGCAGTACACGGTCATGCGGCCGTCGTCGCCGGGCACGGCTGCACACGAGTTCGGCTCGAGCGGCACCGCGGCGATCTTCTGGTTGACGTACCGGCCCCGCACGACATGGGCGGCGCCGTCGAGCGGATCGACGCCCGGCGGATCGGTGATCTCGGTGGCGACGTTGTTGGGCCGTTCGTCGAAGAGCGCTGGCGCTCCGGGGGCGAGCGCGGCCTCGGCGTCGGTGGCAGCGGGCAGCGGCTCGTAGTCGACGGCAACGAGCTCGGCGGCGTCGACGGCCTGGACCAGGGTCTCGGCCACGACAACGGCCACTGCTTCGCCCACGAAGCGCACCTTGCCGTCCGCAAGCGGGGCGCGGGCGAACTCGTCGGCCACCTTGACGAACCCGTGGTGCGGGGCCACGCCGAGCTCTGCTGCGGTGACGATCTCGATCACGCCAGGCGCCCGACTCGCCTCGCTGGTGTCGATGCCGCCGATATGCGCGTGGGCGACAGGGGAGCGCACGAATACCGCATGGCATATGCCGTCGGCGTCGTGGTCATAGACGTAGCGCCCGCCCGCGGTGAGCAGCTCAGGGTCCTCGTTGCGTCGTACCTCGTTGCCCAGGATCGATCCGGCCATGGGCGGCGAGGCTATCGACGGGCCGTCACGCCGGTCCGGACGGGTGCGGTCGTTGCGCTGCCGCCGTGACCGGCGGCACTGTGCCGTACGCTGCCGCCGTGACCGGCGGAGACGTGTACACCCACGGCCATCAGCCCGCGGTGGTGGCCCAGCATGCGAGGCGTACCGCTGAGGACTGTGCGGCATTCGTGCGTCACGTGATCGAGCCGGACTCCCGGATCCTCGATGTCGGCTGCGGTCCGGCCTCGATCACCGTCGGCTTGGCTCGATGGGCTGAGCGCGGCCACGTCATCGGCATCGAAGTGACTGACGAGATCCTGGCGACTGCCGCGGCCACGGTCGCTGAAGCCGGCGTCGCGAATGTGACGCTGGCGAACGAGTCGGTGTACGAGCTGCCGTTCGACGACAGCAGCTTCGATGTGGCCTATGCACACCAGGTCTGCCAGCACCTGTCCGACCCGGTGGCGGCGATCTCCGAGATGGCCCGGGTGGTCCGCCCAGGCGGCTGGGTGGCAGTGCGCGACTCGGACTACTCGACGATGCGGGGTTATCCCTCAAGCACCGAGATCACACGATGGCGAGAGGTGTACCGGCAGGTCTGCCGCCACAACGACGCCGAACCCGATGCCGGCCGGCATCTGTTTGCGTGGTTCCGCGCCGCGGGCCTGCCCGAGGTGCAGATGTCGGCGTCGGTGTGGCAGTTCTGGACGCCCGAGACGCGGCGCAATTGGGGTTACTCGTGGGCCGATCGGTGCCTGAACACGAGCTTCGCTCGCCAAGCCGTCGACTACGGCTACGCGACGTCAGCCGAGATGGAACAGATTGCCGCCGGCTGGCGAGCGTGGGCCGACCATCCAGACGGCTACTTCCACTTCATTCACAGCGAGGCACTGGCGCAGGTCGCCTGAGCCCGCAGCGGCCTGCGTGCTACCCGCCGCTCCGGTGTGCCGTGACTGCCGTCTCCAGAGCGCGGGCAGTGGGCGGGTCTGCGCCTGCGCGCGTGCAGGTGAGTGCGGCTGCCGCGGCTGCACGTTCTGCGATGTCTCGCCATTGCCCCAGTTCGAGCGCGGCGAATGCAGTCCGGTCGGCACCTAGCAGCTCCCACAGCGAGGCAAGCACAGTGCCCACGAACGAGTCGCCGGCGCCGACGGTGTCGACGACATCGACCTGCGGGGCCGTCACATCGAGCTGGCCCTCGGCTGTGAACACGGTGACGCAGCCCTTGCCGCGGGTGACGATCACCGTCGCGACGTGGCCGGCAAGCAGCTCAGCGGCGCAGTCCTCGGCGGCACGCCTGGGCCAGATCCACTCCAGGTCCTCATCGGAGGCCCGGTAGAGGTCGGCCGAATGCAGCCAGCGCTGGTGGAAACGATCCCACCGATCTCGATCCTCGATGATGGCGGGCCGGACATTGGGGTCGAGCGAGACGAGGCCGTCATGACGCTCGGCCAGCGAGGCCAGCACTCCGGCGGTGCGCCCGCGGAACATCCCGAGCGTGCCGCCATGCAGGATGTGAGACCCTTCGTCAAGAACGGTGAGGTCCGCCGCTTCGAGAGCCGTGTCGGCGGTGCTGTCTCCTTCGAAGCGGAACGACGGATGCGGCGTCAAGCTGATGATCGCTCTTGCCGTGGGTTCTGCGCCCCGCTCGCACGCCCGCAGGTCGACGCCGCTGCCTTGCAAGTGGCGCCAGATGAGCTGGCCTGCACCGTCGGTGGACACCCGTCCCACGAATGCGCTCGGTGCCCCCAGGCGCGCCGCGGCGATGGCGGCATTCATCGGACCGCCCCCGGGTACGGCACGCGATTCGTCTCCGTCGAGCACGTCCACCAGTGCTTCGCCGCAGCAGACGATCACCGCCGGGACTCCATCGGGGCAGTCTCGCTGGCAGCGGCCATGAAACGGCAGGTGTCAACCGCGAGACTGTCCGCCGTGGACAGCACGATTCCCGACAACTACCCCGCGCTGGTGGAACGGGCCGCAGCAGCGTTCGGCGACACGGAGGCGATTCGCGACGGCGACATGTCGATGACGTACACCGAGTTGGCCCACCGCACCGCCGAATGCGCGGCGGCACTCGTGGCCAATGGCCTCGAGCCAGGCGACGCCGTCGGCCTGTGGGCACCGAACGCGTGGGAATGGGTGATCGCGGCCATGGGGACGCTGCGGGCGGGCGGCGTCATCGTGCCGGTCAACACGCGTTTCCGGGGTCGTGAGGCGGCGTACGTGCTCGATCGGGCGCGGGCGAAGCTGCTGTTCACCGTGGTGGGGTTCCTCGGGTACGACTACGTGCGCGACCTTGAGGCCGCCGCGGCCGAGGGTCACACCGTCGATTCGCTGGAACGCACGGTAATCCTGCGCGGTGACACCCCGCCGGGCACGACCTCGTTCGAGGACTTCGTCACTGCGGCGACGGCCGAGGGACACGAAGAGGCTGCCCGCCGTGCCGCGGCCGCCGCCGGCGACGACCTCGGGTTGGTGATGTTCACCTCCGGCACGACCGGGCTGCCCAAGGGCGTCATGATCCGGCCGGGGGCGATCATTCGCGGCTTCAGCCAGTACGCCGACGAACTGGGCATGCGTCAGGGCGACCGCATGCTGGTCATCAACCCGTTCTTCCATGCGTTCGGATTCTGCGGATCCATCACGCCCTGCATCGTGCGGGGTGCGACGATCCTGCCGCATCCGGTCTTCGACGTAGAAGCAGTGCTGGCACGAATCGAGTCCGAGCGCATCACGGTGCTGCCGGGCCCGCCGGCGATCTTCCAGTCAATGGTCAACTTCGCCGGCCTCGACGACTACGACACGTCCAGTCTGCGCTCAGCCGTCACTGGCGCCGCCACCGTTCCCGTCGAGACCGTCGTAGCGATGCGCGAGCGGCTCGGATTCGAGACGGCGATCACCGCATTCGGCATGACCGAGACGCACGGCATCGCCACCATCTGTTCAGCAGGCGATCCTCCCGAGCTGGTGGCTTCCACGAGCGGCAAGGCGCTGCGGGGCATCGAGCTGCGTGTGGTGGATGACGACGGTCGAGACGTGCCGGTCGGCGAGCCGGGCGAGCTGCTTGTGCGCGGGTACTGCGTGACGTCGGGGTACCTCGACGACCCTGCCCAGACGGCGAAGACCATCGACTCCGACGGCTGGCTGCACACCGGGGACATCTGCGTGATGAACGACCTCGGCTACATCGACATCACCGACCGCAAGAAGGACATGTACATCAACGGCGGCTTCAACGTGTACCCCGCCGAGGTGGAGAACGTCATGTCCGAGCACCCGCTGATCGGCCAGGTGGCCGTGGTGGGGGTGCCTGATGAGCGGCTCGGCGAAGCCGGCGCTGCGTTCGTGGTGCCGTCGCCTGCGGGGGCGCCCGATGCGGACGAGCTGCGTGCGTGGTGCCGCGAGCAGATGGCCAACTACAAGGTGCCCCGGTACTTCTGGAACGTGGAAGCGCTGCCGCTGAACCCCTCCAACAAGGTGCTCAAGACCGAGCTGCGCGACTGGGCCGCCGACCGGCTGGCCTGAAGCTCAGTCCTGCTTGGACTTGCCGGCGGCCTTCTGGTTCTTCTTCCAGATGCGGACCTCGGCGAGGGCATCGGGGCCATCGATGTCAGCCACCGAGCGCGGGTGGCCGTCGGCGAATGGTCCCGCGGCCGCCTTCCAACCCCGAGGCGCGACGCCGAAGCGCTTGGCCAGGATCGCCACGAAGATCTTGGCCTTCTCGTCGCCGTAGCCGGGAAGAGCCCTCAGCCGGTCATACAGCGCCTTGCCGCTGCGCACATCGGCCCAGACGGCGCCAGCATCGCCGTCATAGTTCTCGACGATGTAGCGGGCCAGTTGGCCGCAGCGCTTCGCCATCGACCCAGGGAAGCGGTGCAGCGCCGGCTTTTCCTTGAACGCCGCTTCAAGCTCGTCGGGATCCATCTCGGCGATGGATGCCGCCGAATACCGGTCTCCCAGTCGTTCGGCGAGCACAGCCGGCCCCTTGAAGGCCTTTTCCATGGGGATCTGCTGGTCGAGCATCATGGCCAGCAGCAGCGAGAACGGGTCGTCCCGCACGAGTTGATCGGACGCCGGATCGCCCGTGACCGCCAGCGTTCCCCGTTCCGAACCCGTGCTGCTCGCCATAGCGCCGCACGCTACCGCTGGCGCATCAGGTCTTCGACGCTGCGATCAGCCCCAGCAGCGGACGGATCCGTCGGAGCGAACCCCGCATGCGTAGTCAGGGCCTGCCGATATCTGCGTGATTCTGCCGCCCGGAGGACGTGCCCTGCCGATGGTCCCCGACCCCCAGCAGGTGACGGTTCCGTCGGTCCGCAGAGCGCACGCGTAGTACGTCGACACCGACACCGCCGTGAAGGAACCCGACGGAGGATCGGCAGGCGTCCGCAGCTTGGTCGTCTCGAGGATTTCGGATCGCCAGGTCCAGCACTCGAGCCGGTTCGCGGTTGTCACTGCGCAGGCGCGGTACCAGCCGACGGACACCTCGGTGAATGTGCCCGACGGCGGATCGTCAGGCCATGCCTCACTGCTGCCCCAACAGGCGAGCGTTCCGTCGGTGCGCACCCCGCACGCATAGCCGATCGTGGCCGACACCGAACTGAATCGCTGGTCGTCGCTCGGCGGTGGCACTGTGTCGTCGCTCGACCAGGCCCAGCATTCGGCCTTCCCGCTCGAGTGCACAGCGCAGGTCTGACCGCGGCCGACCGAAACGTCAGTGAACTCGCCGTCAGGCACGGTCATGTCGCCGTAGTAGTCCCAGCAGGCGAGGCGTCCGCCGGCCCCGACGGCGCACGCCACGCTGCTGGCTTCGCGAAAGCCGCCGACAGAGACGTGGCTGAAGCTGCCTTCGGGCAGAGCCCCGGGATCGGGCGGCCGCCACCCTTCGACGCTGAGCGATATGCCGAGATATTCGCGGTCCCAGCATTCGACTGCGCCCTTGACCGTGATGCCGCAAGGATGAGTGGACCCCACGGATACCTGGGCGAATCCGGTCGATGGCGGTTGAGGACCGTCGCCGTATCCGTTGCCCCAGCAGCGCGCCTTGCCGTCGGTTCGCAGCGCGCACGCATGAAATCCGCCAGAGGAGATCTGGATGAATCGCCCAGCCGGTGCCAGCGCCGGCCGATTCGCATAGCCGTACTGGCCCGATCCCCAGCATTCGATGTGGCCGTCGGCGGTGATGCCGCAGAGATCAGAGGTCTGGACGAACTCGCCGCCGCCTGGGGGTGACGCGGGATCGGGCGGACTCGCGTACCAACAGGCAACACTGCCGTCGGTGCGGGTGCCGCACCTGCTCCCGACGTGGGCGAATCTCCCCGGCAGAGACTCGGTGAGACGTATCTCGCGCGGGTCGTTGTAGGACTCGCCCCGGGCGAAGTACCAGCAGGCCATCGTCTGATCGTCTCGCAGACCGCACAGGCTTCCCTCGCCGAGCGAGGAGAGTCGCAGATCCGGGGGTGACTCGACATCTCCGAGCGAATAGCCGCCTAGGGAGCCCCAGCAGGCGAAGCTGCCGTCAGCGCGAAGTGCGCACGAGATTCCGTCTGCGGTCATCACTTGTATGAACTCGCCGTCCGGCGACGCCGTTTGGCCGTAGTAGCCGTCGCCCCAGCAGTGCACGGTGCTCTGAACGGTCAGTGCACACGTGTGGTTGTCGCCGGCTGCCACCTGCAGGTACTTGCCGCTGGGGGCGCTCGCGTGGCCCCAGGTGTTGTTGGAGCCCCAGCATTCGATTTCGTGATCCAGTGTCACCCCGCAGGCGTATCTGTCGCCCACTGATATCTGGGTGAACGTGGGATCCTGAGGTTCTGGTCCTGTCTTCGCGTGCCGTCGAACGGGTCTGAGCTCGATGCCTCCGACGGTGGCTCGATCGTCGGCGTCCGAAGGATCCGATACGTCGGTGAACACCACCTTCCAGTCGCCGAACGCATCGACTCCCAAGATGAACGTCCCGGGTTCGCAGAGGGCATCTTCGGATTCGCCGATCAGCACCGGCAGCGTGCTGTTGCCGGAAGTCGAATCACCCCTGAGGTCCGCAAGGGTCACGAGGCGCGGCTGATGCCCGCAGTAGATGGCTGCGCCGTGCAGCACAACCCTGAACGCCTTGCCGTCATTCCCGGTGACTGATGACTCTGCAATCCAGCTGCCTGCACTGAGATCTACCGGCGTGCCGACCGGTCCGGAGCCCGTGACCGTGACCGACCCGTCGGACTCCGCGATCATGAGCTTGTTGTCCGCGTCCTTGCGGGCCTCTCCGGTCCCTTCGCGCAGTTCGAGAGTCCAGTCGCCGGATGCACTGACCCTCAGCGTGAAGACGATCACCTCGCACCACTCATGATCGGGTGGGCTGATGGTCAGGGTCGCCGTGCTGCGGGGCGAGAGTTCTCCGCTCAGTCCGCCGGCGACTCGGTCCTCGGCCCCGTTCTGACATTCGGGCAGGTCCGAGTAGTGGGGGCCGACGTACGCCAAGTCAGCCGAGCTCTCTCCGTCAACCGATGAGAAGGCAGCGGTCCATGAGCCGCTCGCAAGCGTCAGCGGCAACTGGGTTGCATCATGTCCCTCGATCGTGAGGATGGTGCCCGAGTCGTCGACAGCATCTCGCTCGACGATTTGCTCGGAGTAGTGCTCGAACACCACGCTCCACTGGCCGGTCGCAGTGACTTCGAATGAGAAGGGGCCGGGACGGCACCAATCGGCCCGTTCGTGACCGATTCTGAATGGGCGAACGGCAAAGCCGCGGTCGCCATCGGTGATGACGTCGTCGATCAGCGTGATTCCTCGCGGCCAGTTCTGGCACTCCGAGTTGTGACTGCCGAGCACCATGACGACTTCGCCGGCGTTGTTGCGGACGTACAGGTGCGCAGTCCAAAGGCCCGAGGGGAGGTGCACCGTCGTTTCGGTGCTGCCGTGGCCCCCGACCAAGACGGAGGCCTCCGTCTCGCGGACATAGGTCGCTGTCGTGTTGGGCTCAGATGGGAATTCATCTGGCTCCGGCGTTCGCGGCTCACCGTCGTCGTCCGGCTCGGCAGCCGTTCCGTCGGGATCCTCGCCAGCTCCCGGTTCGGTGGGCTCGGAATCTGGGTCGCTGGCGGGCTCTGCGCCCGGTGCGGACTCGTCGGCGGGATCGGACTCAGCCGGGGTGTGATCCGCAGAATCGGCGGCATCTCTGTCGCCGGCTCCATCGGGCGCTGTGTCCGGGTTACTGGGACCAACGGCTGCCGTTGGGTGTGTGGCGACCGTCTCAGGTGGTGCCGCTTTGATCGGCGCGGAATCCGTTCGGGGTTCCGCATCGGCATCGGTACCTGAGACCTCGGTCCGCGCTGTGGGAACCGAGGATTGCTCAGTGTCGGTAACCGGCGCCGAGCATGCGCCCAGCACTATGGCGGCAGCGATCACCGGAAGGAAACAGCGCACGAGGCGAGGCGCGGATCTCCCGCAGAATGAGCCGCTCACCACGCCTAGCCTCCTGCGCTCGACACCATCGAGGCTAGTGAGAGGTCGAATTGCGCCCTGAGCGACGATGCGACTCTCGTCTGGTCGGGTGACGGCAACTAGGCGTGCGGGCGCTGACCAAGTGGGGCTTCGGGGGAGTCACGTTTCGCTGCGCCTGGCCCGGCAACGGTCACTGCCGACGTTTACCGGTTGTCGTCCATACTGGTTCGCGTGGAGACGCCCGCAGCCTTCGAACACGATCAGAGATTGTCCGAACGGATGCGTCGCCTCATGGTGTCGTTCATCGTCGTGGTTGCAGTGGCAATCGTGGCGGTGATCCTGATGGCCGTGCTGCTGGCCGATTCGGGGTCGATTGAGTTCGAATTCATCGGCATCGTGCCGGGAGCGTTCGTTGTGCTGTTGGTGCTCGCTCTCTGGTCGAGAGCGGCCGTACGCATCCAGGTCGATGACCGTCTGTTCAGGCTTCAACTGTGGCCCTTGCCGTTCAAGTCGAAGGTTCCGCGGGAGGCAATCACGCTGGCCTACGTGCGCCAGGTGCGACCGCTGAGGCAGTACGGGGGCTGGGGCGTCAGGACCAGACGGCGCGATGTGCTCTATTCGGTCGGCGGCACCACTGCAGTCACCGTCGAATTCCACCGAAACGGCACACCCCGCAAGCTCTCCGTCACCACTGACCGAGCCGAAGAGCTCCTCGCAGCCTTGTCCGCATAACTGCGCGAAGCCTCCAACTGTGCCGAAACGTTCGCTAAGGGGCCGACCGGACGATTCGAGTCGGCGTCGACGTGGGCCACAATGCAGCGAGTGGACGAGTGCGTGTTCTGCCGGGTCGTGGCTGGCGCTGAGCCCTGCCACGTCGTCTACGAGGACGAACGCCATCTTGGATTCTTGGACATCTTCCCCAACACTGAAGCGTTCAGCGTGGTGATCACCAAGCAGCACCTCGCCAGCGATATTGCACGCGCCGACAGCCAGATGGCCGCGGGATTGTTCGAGGCAGCCCGCCACGTTGCGGCCAAGATCGCAGACGCCTACGACGATGTAGATCGCTGCGCGATCGTGTTCGAGGGGATGATGATCGACCACCTGCACGCCAAGGTCATCCCGCTGCATCACACGGCCGGCGTGCCGCCCGGTCCTGAGCCGGAGACGACTGCCCGCAGCCACCAGTACTTTGAGGCATACCCCGGCTACGTGACCACCGAGATCGCAGCCAGCCGGGCAGACGACGAGTTCTTGGCCGCGGTCGCCGCCAAGATCAACCGGGAAGGCAGGCGTTGATGGGCGAGGCGATTCCGTTTCCGCAGAGCCAGCCGAGGGGCTACGAGTGGCTGGAAGGCGAGCCGGCGTTCGATCCCGAGCGGCATCTGCAGTTGGAGGAGCCCGCAGAGGTGCTGATGCTGGCCGATCTGGGCTACGACGACGCCGAGATCGCCACGAAGGCCACGCCGGTGGCGCTGTCGTCGCCGTTCCGCATGCTCAGCGACGAAGGCGCGGCGCTCATGCTGGAGACAGCCCGCCGCCTGCGGTGCTTCACCCGTCCGGCGGGGGAGCGAATCGAGCGGACCGTGCGCGGCGGCTGCTACCGCTCACGCTGGCTGCGCGACCTGTGCCTGAGCCCCGAGGTGACGGCGCATCTGGAAACGATCTACGGCATCGAGATCGCCCCGCACCCGATGCCGGTGCATCTCGGCCACCTCAACTACGAGCCCTCGCAGATCGACGTCGGCATCGACAAATGGCACCACGACACGCTGCCGCTCGACTACGTGCTGGCGGTGACCGATCCGGCCGAGGTTGCCGGCGGACGGTTCGAGTGGTTCGAGGGAACCAAGCACGAAGCCGCTGCGCTGGCCGACGCCGGTCAACCGGTGCCCGCAGAACGCACGGTGGCTCCTGAATTCCCAGGGCCCGGCTACGCCGTCGCACTGCACGGCGACATGGTGGTGCACCGCGCCGGCCCGCTTGACGAGCTGTGCGAGCGCATCTCGATGGTCAACGGCTACGTGTCCCTGGACACCACCGCCGACGAGCAGAGCCGCACCAAGAACCTCGTCGGCGTTGACGACCACGAGACGCTGTGGACCGAGTGGGCCAAGTTCGCGGCCTGGCGCAGCAAGGATCGCCTCGCCCATCTCATCGACGAACTGGAGTTCACCCCGGACCGCGATGCGGTCATCGCCCAGCTCGAAGACGCCATCGGCGACGCGCAGCGAGCCATCGACGAGATGCGCGCCGGCGAGAAGGGCCTGCTGCACTACGGCGGCTGACCAGCAGCCTCGCTGTTCGAATCGCAGAACCCAGAAGCACACGGCGGCGCGCAATGAGCGGTTGATTTGCGATGCTGGCGTGATGCAAACGCAGATGCTCATCGGAGGCGATTGGCGGGGGGCCGCTGGCGGCGAGCTGATCGACGTCATCGACCCGGCCACCGGCGACACAGCTGCAGGCGTCGCGGCCGGAACACCCGCGGACGCAGTGGCCGCATGCGATGCAGCCGCGGCAGCGCGGCCCGGATGGGCGGCCACTGCGCCGCGAGTCAGGTCCGAAGTCCTGCGGGACGCCCACCGCATCCTCATCGAGCACACCGACGAGCTGGCCGACCTCATCACGCTCGAAAACGGCAAGCCCCGTGCCGATGCCATCGGCGAGGTCGCCTACGCCGCGGAGTTCTTCCGCTGGAACGCCGAGGAGGCGGTGCGTATCCACGGCTCGATCAGCGTCGCCCCGTCTGGTGCCAACCGCATCATCACCCGTCACCCTCCCGTCGGCGTCGTGGCGATGATCACGCCCTGGAACTTCCCGGCGGCCATGATCACTCGCAAGCTCGCCCCGGCCCTCGCAGCGGGCAACGCGGTGGTCATCAAGCCGCCCCGGGAAGCGCCGCTCACCTCGCTGCGGGTCGCCGAGCTGCTGGGCGAGGCAGGCGTGCCGCCTGGCGTCGTCAATCTGGTGCCCACCGCCAACTCCGGGGCCTGGCTCGATGCCGTCGTCGACCATCGGGCAGTGCGGATGCTGTCATTCACCGGCTCCACCGAAGTCGGCAGAGTCTTGCTGAAGCGCTGCGCCGACCGAGTGCTCAAGGTGGTGATGGAGCTGGGCGGCAATGCCCCGTTCGTCGTGTTCGCCGACGCCGACCTGGAGGCAGCCACGGCCGGCGCCATGGTCGCCAAGATGCGTCACTCCGCCGAGACCTGCACGGCCGCCAATCGATTCTTCGTGGAAGCGCCCGCTCACGACGAGTTCGTCGAACGGCTGGCGGCGGCCATGGGTGCCATGAAGGTCGGCAACGGCAGCGACCCCGACGTCACCTGCGGACCGATGATCAACGCCGCTTCAGTGGAGAACATCGACCGCCTGGTTCGCTCAGCGGTCGACGGGGGAGCGACGGCCGTCACCGGCGGCTCATCCATTGACGGACCGGGGTTCTTCTATGAGCCGACCGTGCTCGGTGGCGTGGAAGCTGGCGCACCCATCACCCGCGAGGAGATCTTCGGGCCGGTCGCGCCGATCTCCAGCTTCTCCGATACCGACGCCATGATCGCAGCGGCCAACGACACCGAGATGGGCCTCATCGGCTACGTGTACACGCAGGACTTGGCGAAGGGTCTCGCGGTCAGCGAGCGCATCGAGGCCGGCATGATCGGGCTGAACCGCGGTGCCGTGTCGGACCCGGCTGCGCCCTTCGGCGGCATGAAGCAGTCCGGCCTGGGCCGCGAGGGTGCCAGCGAGGGCATCTACGAGTTCTGCGAGACGCAGTACATCGCCGCGGAGTGGTAGGCGGCGCACGTCCGCGCCGGGACGGCGCAGCCGCTCAGTCGAGGAAGCTGGGATCTCGCTCGAGCACTTTGTCGTAGATCGGCTGGTAGCTGAACCAGCCGGCCAGCGGGCTGCCCGTCTGCGACGCCGTGACCTTGGCCGATTCGTGGCGAATCGGGATCGGCGTGCCGGCGGCCTCAGCCAGCAGCTGGCTCTGGCAGGTCCGCTCCATGGTGATGAACCACCACGCCGCCTCGTCGACGGTGCGACCGACGGTGAGGAGGCCGTGGTTCTGCAGGATCACGGCCTTGCAGCTGCCCAGCGCTTGCCCGATGCGCTTGCCCTCGGAGGTGTCGAGCACCACGCCGGTGAAGTCGTCGAACAGGGCGTGGTCCTCGTAGAAGGCGCACGCGTCCTGGGTCAGCGGGTCGAGCAGGCGGCCCAGGCTCGACCACGTCTTGCCGTAGAGCGAATGGGTGTGCGCTGCGGCCACGACGTCAGGCCGTGCTTTGTGCACTTCGCTGTGAATGGCAAAGGCGGCTTGGTTCAGCGGGTAGCGGCCCTCGACGATGTTGCCGTCGTGATCCACCAGCAGCAGGTCGGACACCTTGATCTGACCGAAACCCACGCCGAAGGGGTTGACCCAGAAATGATCGGTCAATTCGGGATCGCGGGCGGTCACATGGCCGGCTACGCCCTCCTCGAATCCGAACAGCGAGAACGCCCGGTACACCGACGCGAGGCGCTCCTTGCGATGCTGGCGCTCGGCCTCGATCGTGTCGAAGCTCGGCGCCTGCGGCATCGGGATCTCGGTGAATGGATCTGCGGGGGAGTCGGTTGTCGTCGTCACGGCGATCATCGTACGACGCTCAGGCTGCCTCGGCCGGAGAGCGGTGCTCTGCACGTCGCCCCGCCCGCATGAGCTCCACTGCGTCGTCCGCGGTGCGTCGGGCGGGCTTGCGAGCGGTCCCCCTACAGTCGCGCCGGTGAGCACAGCTGTGGCGGCCCGAGACGGCGGGGCACCTGTGCGCTGCCTCGAAGGCGTGCGGGTGGTGGAGATGGCGACTGGTATCGCGGGACCGTACGCGGCACGCTTCCTGGCCGACCAGGGCGCTGATGTGGTGAAGGTGGAACCGCCCGGCGGCGATCCGTACCGAAGCGATCCGGGATTCCAGGCCGTGAGCCGGAACAAGCGCTCGGTGGTGCCCGACGGCATCGAATGGGAACGGGCCCCGCTCCCAGCCGCGGTCGACGGGGCGCCAGCGCAACTGCCCGGCATTCTGCGGCCGACTGCCGAGTCGATCGCTGCGCCAGCGCTCGCCGCGTTGCTGGGCGGCGCAGATCTCGTCTTCGTGCCCGACGGCCCGACTGCGTCAGCCGCGCGCCGGATTGCGCCGGGTGCAGTGATCATCTCGTGCCCGACGTGGGGCGACAGCGGGCCCTACGCGACCCGTAGGGGCACCCCGTCACAGGTCGCCGCGGTCACCGGCATCGGCTGGAACCAGATCAGCTATTCGGAGGGGCCGGTCGAGCTGGTGGTGCCCTTGGCCTCGTACGGGGCCGGGATGCTGGGAGCGATGGCGGCCGCAGCGGGCCTGTACGCACGGAGGGCCCACGGCTCGGCGCCGACCTACACGGTCTCGGAGGTGTCCGGTTCGGGTGCGATGCAGATCGGCGACTTCGAGACGCCCGAGATGGCCGAACTCGACCGGGACGGATCGTGCCCGCTGGGCTCGGCAGGCCGGCTGCCGGTGTACCGCTTGTTCCGGGCCGCCGACGATCGGTGGATGTTCGTAGCCTGCGGGACGCTGCCGTTCTACGTCGCGATGCTGCGAGCAATCGGCCGCGAGGACTTGCTGGGCGACGAGCGCTTCGGTGACCCGCCGTGGGGACTGCTCGACCTCGAACCGCTCGCAGAGATCACGCCGATCCTGGAGCAGGCTTTCGCAGCCCGGCCGCTCGCCGAGTGGCTGGAGGTCTTCGCTGCGCATGACGTGCCGTGCCAGCCGACGCAGACCCGCGAGGAGTTCGTGAGCTCGGCGCTTGCGCAGGCCAACGGGCTCGTGACAACAGTCGAGCATCCGGAACTCGGGACGGTGCGCACCCCGCCCCAGCCGATGTGGATCGACGATTGCGACGAGGTCGCCTTGCAGCCGGCCCCGCGACTGGGCGAGCACACCGCCGAGGTCGAAGCCGAGCTGGACGGCGGGGCGTGGCCGCCCCAGCCGGCACCGGATCCACCGATGCCGGCCACGGCGCCGCTGCGCGGTGTGAAGGCAGTCGATCTGAGTTCGTTCATCGCCGGGCCGGTCATCACCCGCCATCTAGCGATGCTCGGCGCAGAGGTCACCAAGATCGAGCAGCCCGGCGGCGACCCGTTCCGCGTGCTCGGGCCCTACTTCAACGGCTGGAACCAGTCGAAGCGCTCCATCTGCCTCGACCTGAAGGACGCAGCCGACCACGAGGTCATGGCGCAGCTCGTCGCCGAGGCCGATGTCATCGTGGAGAACTTCCGGCCTCGCGTCGCAGCACGCCTCGGCGTCGCCGACAGCGACCTGCGACGCATCCGGCCAGATGCCGTGCTGGTCAAGAGTCCTGGCTACGGCCGAGACGAGTCGATGGCCGAGGTGCCGGCTTTCGATCCGCTGCTGCAGGCGCTCGGCGGGATCATGGCCGCGCAGGGCGGCAATGACGAGCCCGTGTTCCTGACCGTGCCGGTCCACGATGCCGCCACGCCGATGATCGCTGCGTTCGGCGTGCTGTGCTCGCTGTACCGGCGCGTGGCCGACGGCGTGGGCCGAACCGTGCGCACATCGCTCACCCAGACCGTCATGGCGGCTCAGGCTGCCGAGTTCGTTTCCTTCGAGGGGCGGCCGCCCGCCCTCGCAGGCGGCATGGACTACCGGGGAGCCGGCCCCGACCGCACCTACCTGGAGGTGCCGGGTGCCGGCGGCCCCGAGTGGTTCTGGCGCCAGTCGACGCCGGAAGGCACCAGCGAACTGCCAGCCGAGCGGCGCGGCTTCGTGGGCGCAGCGGTCGCACTCCAGAACAGCCACGTGGTGGAGTTGCCCGAGACTGAATGGGGACCCATGAACCAGGTCGGCTCGCTCGTCGGCGGCATCGAAGTGGCCATGCGCAGGGCTCCCTTCCTCGATGAGCATCGGGCGGAGGTCGAGGCGGAGCTCGCAGCGCTCCCGGGCGCGGGCGCGCCGCCTGCCGCCGCCGACTGAGGCTCGCCGGGTGCGGCTCGAAGACGCGAATCAACCTCGGTACGGTGACGGCATGGCGACGGCGCGACTCGCTTCCGAGGACCTGCCGATGCTGCGCGGCGAGGCGGCCTTCACTGCCGACCTGCCACAGCCCGACGGCTGCCTGCACGCCGCCTTCGTGCGTTCGACGGTGGCCCATGGCGAGCTGCGCAACGTCGATCTCCGCGAGGTTGAGCGGGCGCCCGGAGTCGTTGCCGTGCTCGATGCAGCGCTGCTCGACCTGGAGCCGCTGGAGTACTACCGGGCCACCACGCTCGGCGGTCGCATGGCCCGGCCGCTGCTGGCGACTGAACGGGTCCGCTTCGTCGGCGAGCCGATCGCCGTCGTGCTGGCCGACTCGCCCGCCCGCGCGCTCGACGCGGCGGAACTGGTTGCTGTCGAGATCGATGAGCTGCCCGCGGTCATCGACGTCGAGCGCGCCGCCACAGACGACGTGCTGCTGTTCGGTGATGCCGACACCAACGTGGTGCGCCCGCTGGACAGTCCCACCGAGGGCGGTTTCCTGTCCGAGCCGTCCAGCGTCGACAACCCTGCAGCGCCCCCTGCCCAGCCCGGCGAGGACCCGTGTGCGGGTGCTCACTGCGTGGTGCAGCTGACCTGCGAGAACGACCGGATCACCTCACTGCCGATCGAGCCGTGCGCCATCGTCGCGACGCCGTTCGAGCTGATCCGCGGCACGCCGCTGGCTGAAGGGGCATCACCCGACTGCGAGCTGGACATCTGGAGCACCGGCCAGGGTGTGCACAGCGCCCCGTACCTGTACCGGCGCCTGCTGGGCATCCCGGTCACAGCGGTGCGGGTACGCGAGCCGCACGTCGGCGGCGGCTTCGGCGGTCGCGGCGACCCGATGCCGGAGTTCTTCGTGGTGGCGCGTGCCGCCCAGCTGTTGGAACGCCCGGTGCGCTGGGTGCAGAGCCGCCAGGAGCAGTTCGTCTCGATGCCTTACGGGCGCGGTCAGCGGCACCGCATCCGCATGGGATTCGACCCTGACGGACACATCATCGGCATCGACGTGATCATGTGGTGCGACGCCGGTGCTTACCCGCACATGGCGCCGATGCTCACCGCCGCGAGTTACCGCCAGAGCACCGGCCTGTACCGGGTGCCGCGGCTGCGTTACCGCATCGGCTCCGCGGTCACGAACGCGCCGCCGACCGGCGCGTACCGCGGCGCGGGCCAGCCCGAAGTGAATGCTGCACTCGAACGAGCCATAGATGCCGGTGCCCGCGAGCTCGGTCTCGACCCGGCCGAGTTGCGCCGCCGGAACCTGCTGCGCGCCGACGAGCTGCCGTTCGACACCGGCACCGGCATCACCCTCGACAGCGGCGATCCGCACCGCGCGCTCGACACTGCCCAACAGCTCATCGACGTCGAGCGCTGGCAGACGCTGGCAGCTGAGCGTCGTACAGCAGGCAGCCGATCGGCACTGATCGGGATCGGCTATGGCTGCTACAGCCAGAGCGCGGGCAGCGGCGACGATCCCGACTACGCCTCGCTGGAGCTGGGCTCAGACGGGAGCGTGCTGGTGACCTGCGGCAGCCACGGTCACGGCCAAGGTCATCACAGCCTGTGGGCCCAGATCACGAGCGCCCGGGTCGGGGTCGCCGAAGGCGCCGTCCGGGTGAACGACGCCGACTCGGTGACGTCGTCCTACGGAGGCGTTACCGGCGGCTCCCGCACAGCGACGGTGCTGGGCAGCCAGATCGCCGAGGCAGCGGCCGAGCTGCGTGCCCGCATCTGCGAAGTGGCAGGAGAACTGCTTGAGGCCAGTCCTGACGACGTGGAAGTCACTCCCGATGGCGCGCACGTTGCCGGTGTGCCGTCCCGGCTGACCAGCTGGACCGACATTGCCGCGGCCGCGCCAGCGGGAATCAGCGCAACGGTCACCGAGCGCCGTGCCGAGGTGACCCATCCCTACGGAACTCACGCTGCAGTCGTCGAAGTCGACGTCGAGACAGGACGTGTCGACCTCGTGGCGTTCGCCGCCGTGGACGACTGCGGACGGATGCTGTCGGAGACATCGGTGCAAGGCCAGCAGCACGGCGGTGCGGTGGCCGGCATCTCCCAGGCGCTGATGGAGGCGGGGCAGTGGGACGATGACGGCACTCCTCGCACCACGACGCTCGTTGACTATCTGATCCCCGCTGCTGCCGATGTGCCTTCCATCCGCACAGCCCGGTTGGGCACCCCGACCGACCGCAACGAGCTGGGCACCCGCGGCATCGGCGAGAACGGCGCCATTGCCGCCCCGCCCGCCGTGCAGAACGCTGTCATCGACGCGCTGGCGCACCTCGGCGTGACCCACATCGACATCCCGGTCACCCCCCAGCGCGTCTGGGAAGCCGTCACCTCCGCCGAGGCTGCCGCGACTTGAACTGACGCCTCTTGGCGGGCGCGCGGCAGCCGGGTGGGGTGGCACGCCTGCACGCGTGCTGAATACTTGGGTTCTCGCACACTGCTTGGGAGGCACCCATGGTCGAGCCAGACTTCCTGCACTTCGACACGCTTGCGCTGCACGCCGGGCAGCGGCCCGATCCGACCACCGGGGCTCGCGCCGTGCCGATCTACCAAACCACCTCGTTCAGCTTCACCGACACCGAGCAGGCGGCCAGCCTGTTCAACCTGGAGATTCCCGGCCACATCTACAGCCGCATCTCCAATCCCACCGTGGCCGTGCTGGAAGAGCGCATCGCCGCGCTCGAGGGCGGCGTCGGGGCCGTGTGCACAGCCAGCGGCATGGCAGCGTTCCACCTGGCGTGCGCCACCATCGCCTCTGCGGGCGACCACATCGTGGCCAGCCGCAACATCTACGGCGGCACGCACAACATTCTGAGTCTGACGCTGCCCCGGTTCGGCATCACCACGACGTTCGTCGATCCCCGTGACCTCGACGCATGGCGCGGCGCCATACGGCCCAACACCAAGGTGCTGTTCGCCGAGACGCTCGGCAATCCCAACATCGACGTGCTCGACGTCCCGGCTGTGGCCGCAGTGGCGCACGAGGCCGACCTGCCGCTGATGCTCGACGCCACGTTCACCACGCCGCACCTGATGCGGCCCATCGAGCTGGGCGCTGACATCGTGATGCACAGCGCCACCAAGTTCCTCGGCGGGCACGGCGTGGCGATCGGCGGCGTCGTGGTGGACGGCGGCCGTTTCGACTGGGCCGCCTCGGGCAAGTTCCCGACGCTCAGCGAGCCGTATGCGGGCTACCACGGCATCGCCTTCACCGACGAGTACGGGCCCCAGGCACTGTCGATGAGGGCCCGGGCGGAAGGTCTGCGCGACTTTGGCGCCGCCATGAGCCCGGCGGTGGCGTTTCACCTGCTGCAGGGCGTCGAGACGCTGCCGTTGCGCATGGATCGTCACGTTGCCAACACCGAGGCGGTCATCGAGTTCCTCGCCTCGCACGACGCCGTGAGCTGGGTGAGCCACCCGTCGGTGCCGTCGCACCCCGACCACGAGCTGGCCAAGCGCCTGCTGCCGCGGGGCGCCGGTGCGATCCTGAGCTTCGGCGTGGAAGGCGGCCGCGAGGCTGGACGGCGGTTCATCGAGGCGGTGCGGCTGGCGTCGCATCTGGCCAACGTGGGCGACGCCAAGACACTGGTGATCCATCCCGCCAGCACCACTCACCAGCAGATGAGCGCTGAGGATCTGGCTGCTGCCGGCGTCGGCGAGGACCTGGTGCGGCTGTCGGTGGGCCTCGAGCACCCGGGCGACATCATCTCGGACCTGTCCCGCGCCCTGCGGGCATCGCAGAAGGGCTGAACCGATGACAGCTACCAAAGCCTTCTCGCTCGATGTTCGCGGTCAGGCCGTCGGCGTGGCCGCCGGGGGCGTGGTTCCCGACGCGGCGTCGGCAGCTGAAGCGCCGGTGGTGCTGCTCGTGCATGGCGCAGGCATGAACCGGACGGTGTGGCAGCTGCAGACCCGCTGGCTGGCGCACCACGGCTACACGCCGCTCGCCATCGACCTGCCGGGTCACGGCAACAGCGACGGCGAGCCGCTGGGTTCGGTCGCCGAGATGGCTGCCTGGCTCACCGAAGCCATCGCGGCCGTGCGCGAGCAGCTTGGCTGCGACGAAGTCCGACTGGTGGGTCACTCGATGGGATCGCTGGTGTGCACCGAGGCGGCCGCGACCCATCCCGATGGCATCGCCCGGCTGGTTCTGCTGGGCACTGCCGCCGGCATGCCCGTCCATCCGGCGCTGCTGGGCGCAGCCGAGAACAACGAGCTGCTGGCACCAGAGCTCATGACGGCATGGGGACACGGCAACCGCGCTCACGTCGCTACCAACCCCACGCCGGGATTGTGGATGCTCGGCGGCAGCGTGGCCCTGCTGGAACGCGCCGATGACGGCGTGATCCACGCCGATCTGGCGGCCTGCGCGGCCTACGAGGCCGGCGACGTCGCCGCCCGCGTCCAATGCCCGGTCACGGTCATCGTCGGAAGCGAGGACAAGATGACCCCGCCACGAGCGGCGGGAGCACTGATCGCCGATTTCGCGGACTGCGACGTCGTTCACCTCGCCGGAGCCGGTCACATGATGATGAACGAGGATCCTGCCGCCGTCCGGACGGCTCTGGCCAAAGCACTCGCCTAGCCGGTCGGCCGAGCGCGCTTGTCGCTGTGCTGGTTGTGCGCGCTTGCGGCGCGGCTGCCATCATGTGCCGGCGGCATTCTGACGCAACCTGCCGCAAAAGGAGCCGGACATGGCAGTCGAGCGATTCCCGGTGGAGGCCACGCACATATTGATGTTCGCGAGGTCCATCGGCGACACGAATCCGATCTACAGCGACGCTGAGTATGCGGCCGGCACCGAGGTCGGCTCGATCATCGCGCCACCGACGTTCGCGCAGTCGAGCGCGCAGTTCGACCCCGACTACTTCCTGCGCCCCAAGCCCGACAAGAAGTGGTTCGGCAGCGGCCGTACGGCGTCGGGAACGCTGGTGCGCGACCTGTCTGAGGCCGACGGCGACGACGTCAAAGACGAGCGCGAGGATGACAAGCAATCCGGCGCGGCTGCGGGCGGGCTGCACGCCGAGCAGCACTTCACCTATCACCGGCACCTGAGGCCCGGTGACGTGCTGCACACGGTCACCTACGACGGCGAGCGGTGGGAGAAGCAGTCCAAGCGGGCAGGCATTCTCAAGTTCTCCGAGGCCGTCACCGAGTACCGCGACGAGGACGACGAGCTGGTCATCACGGCCAAGGGCGTCGGCGTCGTCACCGAGAAGGTCATCGAGGACTAGGAAGGCAGACAGACATGGCACTCAGCGCATCGCAGCTCAGCGTCGGCGACAGCTACTCCGAGCAGATCGTCGACGACCTCACCCGCACCCAGATCGTCCAGTACGCCGGCGCGTCGGGCGACTACAACCCCGTCCACACCGATGAGAAGTTCGTCACCGAGGTAGCCGGCTACCCGACGGTATTCGCCCACGGCATGCTCACCATGGGCATGACCGGCCGCATGGTCACCAACTTCGTGGGCGACGGCCGCCTCACCTACTACGGCGTGCGGTTCACCAGCCAGGTGTGGCCAGGCGACACCCTCACCGCAAAGGCCGAGGTCGCCGACATTCGTGACGAGGACGGCCAGAAGCTGGTCGACCTCACCATCACCACCACCAATCAGGACGACCGCCCAGTCCTCACCGGCCAGGCCACCGCCCGCCTCGACGACTGAGCGGCACTAGCCCTCGGCGCGTCCAGCGCCGTACTAGCTCTTGGCCCTCTGGGCCCGGCGCTAGCCCTTTGCGCGTCCGGCGAAGCCGAACAGCTTGCCGGCGACTTTGCGGATCTGGATCTCCTCTGAGCCTTCGGTGATCCGGTACCGGCGGTGGTGCCGGTAGATGTGCTCGAAGGGCATGTGGCGCCCGTAGCCGTTGCCGCCGCAGCTCTGCATGGCCCGATCTGCCGCATCGCAGCAGAACCGGTTGCCGCGGTAGTTGCACATGGCCACCTTGTCGGTGATCTCCATGTGGTCGACGCCCTCGTCCATCTGCCAGGCGGTCTTCCAGATGAGCGCCCGGGTCATCTCGGCCTCGGTGTAGAGCTCGGCCAGCGGGAACTGGATGGCCTGGTTCTGCGCCAGGGGCTTGCCGAACGTGGTGCGGTTCTTCACATAGTCGACGGCCACGTCAATGCAGTGCAGGCCTGCGCCCACCGATGACGCCGCTTGGCGGATCCGGTTCTCGTGCACGAACAGCTGCGCCGTCTGCAGGCCCCGGCCCTCGGTGCCCAGGATGTCGTCGTTGCTCACCCGCACATCGGTCAGCCGGACATGCGCGTGGTCGGTGGGCATGTTGAACGTCCACATGAACTTCTCGACTGCAAAGCCGGGCGTGTCCACCGGCACGATGAAGCAGGTGATGCCGTGCCCCTCGCCGGGATTGCCGGAGGTGCGGGCGAAGATGTAGTCGTGGGTGGCGTGATGGAGGCCGGTGTTCCAGTACTTCTCGCCGTTGATCACCCACTCGTCGCCGTCACGCACGGCCGTGGTCTCCATCCAGGTGGCATCTGAGCCGTGCAATGGCTCGGTCAGGCCGAACCCGATGCGCGCCTGGCCTTCCAGCATCTTGGGGATCCACTGCTCCTGCTGAGCCTCTGAGCCGTAGCGCTCCATCATCAGCACGGTCGGGAAGTTGCCGATGATCGAGTTCTCGTTCTGCAAGTCGTTGTGCAATCCCAGGCCGCGGCGGGCGAGATGCTCCCGGATGATCGCCATACCCAGGTTGGTGCCGTCGCTGCCGCCGAAGCGCTTGGGCAGATGCCAGCGCAGGAATCCCGCCTTGTCGGCCTCCTTGCGCATGCGCACCAGCAGTGCTTCCCATTCGGCGTTGGGCAGGCCGTCGCGCTCCCAGTCGGTGCGCGAGTCCTCCCGGCGGTGGTCGAAGAAGCGGATGTTGTCGTCTTCGTTTTCGATGGGCTTGATGACGTCGTCGATGAACGTGTCCAGATCGTCGAGCAACTGCGCGATGTCGGCGGGGATGGTGAAGTCCATGCGCGGCAACCTACCCGGCTGCCTGTAGCCCCGCCGGATGGGCCTGTGCTGCTCCCGCCTGCATCCCAGCGGCCGTGTGCGAGGATGGACGACGGAGGTGAGCGAGATGTCGACGCCGACTTCGATGTCTGTGCTGGTGTGGTCGGACTACCTGTGACCGTGGTGCCACCTGGCACGGGCCCGGGCGGTCCGACTGGCTGAGCGTCACCACCTCGACATCACCTGGCTGGCGTACGAGATCCACCCCGAAGTGCCGCCCGAGGGCGTCGAGGTGCGCATGAGCTTCGAGCGAATCGCTGCGATGGCCGAAGCCGAAGGCATCACGTTCGTGGTGCCGAAACGCCTCCGCAACAGCGCCAAGGCGCACCAGGCCGCGCTGGCCGTCGAGCACGCCGACCCCGACGCCGGCGAGCGCTACCACGACCGGCTTTACGCCGCCTACTGGGAAGAAGAGCTCGACGTCGCTGACCCTGAGGTGCTCGTCAGCCTGGCGTCCGACGTAGCCATCGACCCCGACGTTCTGCGGCGAGTGGTCACCGACGACGAGCTGCTGCCTGCACTGCGGGCGTCGATGGCCCGGGCGAATGAGTGGGGGATCAGCGCCACGCCGAGCTGGCTGTTCGACGGTCGGCTCGTGATCCCGGGCGCGCAGGACGACGACTTCATGGCCGACGTCATCACGAGACTGCGCGAGCGACCGGCACCGCCGGCGGGCTAGGGATGCCTCACGGCTCTCGGCGCCCGGCGAGGCTCTGATCGACTAGCCGTCCGATCCGCCGCTGTTGTCATGCGGCGGCACCACGGGCAAACCGTGCTCGATCCAGCCCTCGATGCCGCCGTCTAGGTCAGTGGCCCGTGCGAAGCCCAACCGCTGCAGTTGAGCCGCGGCGAGACTGGAGCTGTAGCCCTGGTTGCAGAGGATGACGAGGTGGTCATCCAAGTCTGCAGCGGTTCCCTCCGAGGCGCCCGAGTCGGGGTCGAGACGCCATTCCAGCACCAGCTGCCCGATGTGCTCAGAGCCCTCGATGACGCCGGTTCGCTCCCGGTCGTCTCGCGGCCGGATGTCGATGACGCGCAGTCGCCCGCCCTCGGCGGAACCAGCGGCCGCCATCAGTTCTGCGAGCTCGGCGGGGCCGACCCGCTCCAGGCCCGAGCGCGCCTGCGCCAGCAGTTGGTGGACTGTCGTGCGCCGAGGTTCAGGCATTGCGCGGGCCTCCCATTGCTGCGCTGCAGAAGATCTTCGCAGGCTCTGCTGCGCCCACGGCACGCCGGTCCGCAGTTGCAGCCGACACTCTGGCGATCAGGCGGGATTGTCGATGAACTCCACCCAGTTGCCGTCGGGATCCTCGACCATTCCGACCACCACGCCAGGTCGGGCTTCCAGCCGTCGCCAGATGATGTTGGCCCCGGCGTCCTCGCAGGCGGTCATGACCTCTTCGAAGTTGCCGACGTTGAACGTGAAGTAACGCAGCCCGGTGGCACCGGTGATGCCGCCCCCCGCTCCGGCGGGCACGTCAGCGACGGGCACCACCAGCTTGAGCAGGCTCTTGTTCGCCCACAGCCGGTGCATCTGGGCGATGCCGACCTGCTCCATGTTCAGCGTCGCTTCGAACTCCAGCCCGAGCACGTCCCGGTAGAACGCCAGCATCTCGTCGCCGTTGTCGGTGACGATGCCCAGGTCGAAGCCTTCCTTGGTGGGTTGCAGTGCCACGTTGATCTCTTTCCTTGTCTCGGTCGGTGAGTCCGGGTTGAAGCTTGCCGTGTTTGGCAGGGCGCGATCAGTCGTAGCTGACGCCCAAGCCGGCCCGCGCATCGGTCTGGATGCCGTACGGCGGGATGGGGTAGCGCAGGCCGTTGCGTGACAGCGCTTCCATGCCCTCGACTGCGACGACAAGATCATCGGGGGTCAGCGCGATCAGCAGCTCGTCTTCCATCACGCCGCCGTAGCGCCGTTCGGCAAAGCACGGGATGGACACGCTCGGCTCGCCGGTGCGCAGCGCCCGGCCCCAGGAGTCAGCGCACGCCGACTCGCCCACGCAGCCCCACTCCATCTTCTTGTAGCCGCGCCACTGCAGGCCGTTGATGAGGATGATCATCTGCGCCGGGGTGGCGTAGATCAGGCACACGTCGGGCGGGTTGAGGCGCTTGGCCGACAGCGGTGACACCACCATGGCCTCATAGGACCCATACGGCACGAAGTCCATGGCGTGCTGGTGCGCCGAGGCGTCCTCGAGCGTCTCGTACCACACACCTGCCATCCGATCGCCGGAGAGCCACTCGTCGTCCTGGGGATGCAGGCCGATGACGGCGCCGCACTGCGCTCCCACGAGATCGTCCATGGTGAAGCCCACCGTCCAGTTCAGCCGGCATGCCATGCCCACGAGCTGATCGGTGGTGTGAATGTCTCTCGGGCGGCGGACTCGCGGCACCTCGTTCATTGCCGCCTCGGACTCGAAGAGCTTCATCCCGATCGGGGTGGTGCGGATCCGCAACACTGCATTCAGGCGCGCCAGCAGCTCGTCCCAGTCGATGGACGCTGTGCGCACGTGCGCTGCAGTCTCGGTGGTTGCCTCGGCTGTCTCGGTTTGCGTCACGGCTGCCCCCGTTCTTCCCGCTCTTGTTCGCTTTCGCTCACGGGCCGCTCGGGCCACGGCTGCGCCATCCGGCTCAGCCTCGTGCGCACGGCCGCCCTGTCGTTCGCGGAATCGCGGACAGCTGCGTTCGAGAGGTCACGCTAGTTCGGCGACCACTAGCGTGAGCCGCCGAGCAAGCGCAGGCTGAGCTACCGAAGACAAGGTGACAGGAGACGGGTCGATGGCAGACGGACTGAGAGTCGAGCGGGACGGGCGTGTCGGCCTGGTGATCATGGATCGCCCGCCCCACAACTTCTTGAGCTACCGCCAGGTCCACGACATCGCAGACGCAATGGTGGAGCTGGAAGACGACATGAGCATCGGCTGTGCTGTGCTGGCCGCCGAAGGCCGTTCGTTCTGCGCGGGCGCTGACCTGGGCGGCGAGGGCGTCGGCGGCGGTGCCGAGGAGAAGGTCGGCGGCAGCGCGACCCTGCAGCTCTACCAGGGCTCGGGTCGGCTGTTCGATGTGACTTTGCCGATTGTCGGGGCGATTCACGGCCCGGCCATCGGCGGGGGTCTGGGTCTCGCCATGGTGCCCGACATCCGCATCACCTGTCCGGAGGCCCGGTTCTGCGCCAACTTCGCTTCCCTGGGCATCCATCAGGGTTTCGGCATGAGCGCCACGATGCCGCTGCTGCTGGGGCCCGAACGTGCAGCGAAGGTGCTGCTGGGTGCCAAGCGCTACAAGGGCGACGAGGCTGTCGAGCTGGGTCTGGCAGACGAATGCGTGCCGGCCGATCAGGTGCGAGAGCGCGCCATCGAGGTGGCCAGCGAGATCGCAGCCAATGCGCCGCTGGCCGTGCGGGCCATCAAGGCCACGCTGCGGCTGGGCCTCGGCGACAAGGTGCGCGAGATCACCCAGCGCGAGGCCGCAGAGCAATTGCGCCTGTCGGGCACCGAGGACGCCCGCGAAGGCATGAAGGCCGTGTCGGAACGCCGCGCGGGGAACTTCGTCGGGCGATAGCTCGAGCATCCGACACGTCGGGCGTTGACCCGAGCATCAGACTCCTCGGCCGCTAATCCTCGCAACCGCTCTGCGCGTCCCTGCGGGGGCGGGCTGGCGCGACATGATGGACGTGATGAACCCAATGCGAGTCGCTATCACGGGCATTCGGGGACTGATCGGAGGAGCGCTGGCCGCGAGCTTGCGTGCCGATGGCCACGAGGTCGTCGGCATCTCCCGGCGGCCCGATCCGGTCGGTGCGCCAGCCGCTGCCGATGACACGGCCGAGCGGACGCTGGCATGGGACGTGGCCGCCGGGACCATCGACGCATCTGCGCTGGAGGGCCTCGACGCCATCGTTCACCTGGCGGGCGAGAGCATCGGCGGGCGGTGGTCCGACAGGCGCAAGACGGCCATCATGTCCAGCCGCGTCGAATCCACCAGGCTGCTCGCAGGGGTCATCCGCGAGCTCGATGCCAAGCCGTCGGTGTTCGTCTGCGGTTCGGCCATCGGCTTCTACGGCGACCGGGGCGACGAGGAGCTGACCGAGCGATCACTGCCCGGCGAGGGCTTCCTGGCCGACGTGTGCATGCGCTGGGAGCGCGCAGCGGTGCCGATCCCGGACGCCGGGGTGCGGCTCGTGCGCATTCGCACCGGTCTCGTCGTGGGCCCAGGGGCCGAGGCCATCGAGCGGATGGCAAGGATCACGCGGCTCGGCGCTGGCGGTCCGCTGGGAGGTGGCCGGCAGTGGTGGAGCTGGATCAGCCTGGACGACGAAGTGCGGGCAATCCGGCATCTCATCGACAGCGATGCGAGCGGGGCGTTCAACCTGACGGCTCCCAACCCCGTCCGGCAGCGTGATTTCCAGCGGGCACTGAGCGCGGCGCTACGACGCCCGTCGTTCATGTCGGCGCCCCGGTTAGCGATCCGTGCGGCGCTCGGCGAGATGGGCCAAGCGCTGCTGCTCGACTCGACCCGCGTGCTTCCCGATGCCCTCACTGACGACGGCTTCAGCTTCGGGCATCCCGATCTCGCAGACGCGCTCGCCGACGCGATCTGACTTGGCGCTGCGACCGTCGGCGCGAATTGACGGAGTGATTGGTCAGTTCGTCATAGGGCTGAACACGCAGACCACAGCGTCGAGCAGGGCGGTTTCGTAGGAATGTGACGCCTAGCAGACGCGGCCGAACGTGGAGGAGAGTTCGTAGCACCACTGCTGGATTTCGTCCCACGATGACAAGATTTCGTCTACTTCGTCGCTGAGTGCGTCGAGCTCCTCGACTGTCTTGTGGGGTGCGCACGCGTCGAGCATGTCGTCGGCTTCGTCTTCGAAGTCGCGGAGCACCCGTTCGAGGTCGCGGTAGTGGTCCTGGGCTTTGGGAAGTTCCATGCTGAAGACGGCTTCGCTCATTCCGGTCGCCGCTTCGATGGCAGTGTCGATGGACCTTGCTGTCGCTGCTTCGAGAGCTCGGCAGTCTTCAGCGGTGGCGGCGTCAGCGCAGCCAGTCACGACTGTCAGGACGAGGGCAAGCGCCGCCACAGTTCTGAGGCAGGCCATGCGGGGAGATTAGGTCCTGTGTGCAAACAGTGCATTGTCAGCTCAAATGAGAGGATTCGCATACATCTACTGCGACTACGACGTCGGCAACACTGTTCGCGCGGTACCGACCACGCGTGATGCTCAGGCTTCTAGCGTGGCTGCCATGACCCAAGGCAGTGACCGGGGTGGCGAAACCGTCAGCTCGCTAGGAGCGACCGTCCGTCGGGATCGGTGGGGGATCGCCCACATCGAGGCCCCGACGACAGCGGCAGCGTTCGCGGCTCAGGGCTGGGTGGCGGCCGACGACCGGATCTGGCAGATGGAGTGGGATCGTCGCCGGGCTCTCGGACGTTGGGCCGAAGTCGTCGGCATGGCTGGCGCCCGTGAGGACGCTTTCTTCCGCCGGTTGGGGGTCGCCGCGATCTCCCGAGCCGACTACGCAGCGCTCAACGGGCACACCCAGGCGATGTGCGAGGCCTACACGCAAGGCGTGAACCGGTGGCTGGCGGATCACGGCGATGGCCTGCCCGCCGAGTTCGAGCATCATCCAGCACCGCCGGAGCCTTGGGAGCCGTGGCACTGCGTGGCGGTGTACAAGCTGCGGCATATCTTCATGGGAACCCTCACCCGCAAGCTGTGGCGGGGGCGGATCATGGCTCAAGCCGGCTCCGAAGCTGTGATGGCCACGGTTGGGGACATCGAGGCTGATGCGGCGATGGTGCCCGGCGACGGACCCCGTCCCGATTTGCTGGCCGATGCAGCGAGCGTGCTTGATGCGTGCGCGGCTGACATGGCGGCATTGGCCGCGGCGATGGACTCCGACGGGGCGTCGAATTCATGGGCGCTCAGCGGTGACCGCACTGCCAGCGGCAAGCCCCTGCTGGCGGGCGACCCGCACCGGGGCATCGAGTTCCCGAACGTGTACCACCAGTGCCACCTGCGCTGCGACGAGTTCGATGCGATCGGCATGGGCTTCCCGGGTGTTCCCGGTTTCCCGCACTTCGGCCACAACGCCGAGGTGGCCTGGGGCATCACCCACGGCATGTGCGACGACACCGACGTGTTTGTGGAGCGCTTCGACGAAGACGCTGGCTCGTGGCGGCTGGGTGAGGGCATGCCCGTTGACTGGTGCACGGAGACACTCGAGATCCGTGGCGAGGGCACCGTCGAGGTGCTCTGCGGCGCCACGCCGAGGGGCCCAGTGGTACTCGGCGACCCTGCCGACGGCGTCGCGCTTTCGATGCAGTGGACCGGCATGTATGGCGCCGACACAACGCTGGATGCCCTCTGGCCGATGCTGGTTGCGGGCTCGACGGCTGAGCTGATCGAGGCAGTCCGACCGTGGGTGCTGCCGGTGAACAACCTGCTGGGCGCCGACCGGGCAGGTTCGATCGCCTTCAAGATCCGCGGGCGCGTCATCGAGCGCTCTGCGGCCAGCCGCTGGACACCTGTGCCCGGAACCGACGAATTCGCTTGGGACGGACTCGAGCCGGTGCCGTTCGAGGACCTTCCTGAATGGGCCGATCCCGAGCGTGGCTTCCTGGTGACGGCCAACAACCGCACCGCCGACGGTGGCCCGTACATCTCGCTGGACTTCGCCGGCCCGAGCCGACACGACCGCATCTGCGAGCTGGTGATGCCGATGACAGATGCCGCCGTCGCCGACATGAGCGCGGTCCACGGTGACGTCACCTCGCTGGTGGCCCCGAAGGTGCTCGGCCTGATCACCGAGTACGCCGTGGAGTGCGGCCATGAGCTGTCCCATGGGTTGCTGGACATGCTGGCCGAGTGGGATCAGCGCATGACTGCCGATTCGGCTCCGGCAACCATCTACGCGGTCGTCAAGCGCCGGCTCGTCGAGGCGATCGTCGAGCGGCTCGGCATCGCCGGCGCGGAGCTTGGCGCTGCCGGATGGCCTCCCGCTGCGGAGGCCAGCCGCATGGCGGCGGCTGCGGCTACACGCATGCTCTGCGAGCGCAATCTCGACGTGGTGCCGGGGCTGGACAACCCCATCGGGCGCCGTATGGCGGCCAGCGCGTGCGTGGACGAGACGGCAGCAGAGCTGTCGCAGCGACTCGGCGACGACCCGACTAAATGGACCTGGGGACGGGTGCATCGCATGGCATCGCCGCATCCGCTGGCCTCGGCGCTCTCCGCGGCACGGGACTTGCATCCGCCGATCGACGGCTGCGCCGGCGACGGTGACACCGTTCGCCAAGGCGGCACCGCGCCCGAGACTGGCGAGCGAGCCATTCACGGCTCCGTAGCCCGGTACGCATTCGATCTCGGCGACTGGGACAGCTCCGGTTGGGTGGTCCCCCATGGTGTGTCGGGCGTACGCGGCAGCGGCCACGACCTCGACCAGCGGCAGGCCTGGCTGGACTGCGAGCTCGTCCCGATGGCCTACAGCTCAGACGCAGTGGCCGAAGTCACGGCCCATGAGCACGAGATCTAGACCGGCGTTGCAGCACGGCCTCTTTGCCCGCTCCAATCCCGGGTCAGCGTGAGCGCGGACGCAGCCGCCGTTCCGTTCGTCCGGAGGCACGAGCTGTCGCCCGAGGCTGCTGCCTACCGGGCCCGGCGTAAGCCGTCGGTGCCGATCGAGATGCCCGATCTTTGCGACCATGCGGCGGTCGCGCGTTGGCGTGCGGCGACCAACGCGCTGTGGGGCGAAGACGACGATCCGCAGATTCCGCACCGACGGGAGGAAATCGGAGGCGTGTCGTGCCTCGTCGCTGGCCCACCGCCGGATTCCGGCGCCCCGGTCGTGCTGTATGCGCACGGTGGCGGCTACGTGCTGGGCAGCGCAGCGGTGGCGACCCCGATCACCGCTCGTCTGGGCCGGACCTTGCGGGTGGTCTCAGTTGACTACCGCCAACCGCCGGAGCACCCGTTCCCGGCCGCCCTCGACGACATTTTGGCTGTGTATCAGGTGCTGGCTGCTGAGCGTGGGCCGGCAGTTCCTGCCGCTGGTGATATGCCAGCCGCGCCTGCTGCAGACGGTGTGCCGGTGGCGCTCGCCGGCGATTCATCCGGTGGAGCGCTCGCGCTCAGCGCTGCGGTGGTGGCCACCGCTCGAGGCGCTCGGCCGGCAGCGGTCGCGCTGTTCAGCCCCTTGCTCGACCACGCTGCCGTACCCGGCAGCCCGCTCGTCGACGGCGAGGGACGACGCCTCATCGATCACTACGTCGGCGGTGCCGATCCAGATGACCCTCGCCTGTCGCCGCTACGCGCCGATCTCAGCGGGTTGCCTGGGGTGCTCGTGCAAGCAGGGGCCGATGAGCCCCTCGCGTCTCAGGCCGTCGAACTGCAGGCTCGCGCGACCGCCGTGGGCACCAACATCACGCTCGAATTGTGGGAGCACCTGTGGCACACATGGCACTACCACCACCTGCCAGAGGCCGACCAGGCCCTCACTGAGGCGGCTGCCTTCCTGGCAGCACTCCTCAGCCAGCCAAGTGGGCCGTGACCGCCGCCACTACGGCCGCGGGCTGCTCATAGGGGAGCATGTGCCCGGCCCCGTCGACGAGCTCGACCGCCGCTTCGGGCAGCGCCGCCTGCCACGCGTCGGCGTACGCAGGCGGGATCAGCCGGTCCTGACGGCCCCACACCAGCAGAGTCGGCACCGTCACCCGGTATGCCCGCTCCGAGAAGCGTCGGTTCGGGATCGGGAACAGGATCTTGCCGGCCATGCCCTGCTGGCGGGCTCTGGCCACCATGAAGCGCGTCAGCGTGGCGTTGTCTGAGAAGTCGGCACCGCCCGTCAGCACTTCCTCGCCCACATTCGGGTCGGCGAAGAGCACCTCGGCGAGCTGGTAGGGGAGCATGGCGAAGATGTCGGGAATCGGGTGATCGCCCAGCCACATCCCCGCGGGGCACAGCAGAGCCATGCGATCCACCGACTGCGGTGCCAGCGCCGCCATATCGGCGGCGATCATGCCGCCCATCGAGTGGCCCATCAGGTGCAGTTCGCCGGCTCCCGGGCCTGAAAGCAGGCCCATCTCGGTGGCCACGTCCCAGCCGTGCAGGGCGAAGTCCTGCATGTCGGACAGGCGGTCCTCGTCGCCGTGCTCGCTCCATGCGGGCCACACCGGCGCAACCACTCGCAGCCCAGCCGCGACCAAACCGTCGAGCACCGGTTCGCCCGGCAGCCAACCGCCTGCGCCGTGCAGCGCCAACACGGTCGCAGTGCCAGCGACATCAGCGCCGGCTGGCTCGTAGACGCGCACCGGCGCAGTCACTGATCGCCGGGTCGTGATGAGAACCTCTTCAAAGGTCGGCGCGGGTGCAGTATCGGTTGCGCTCATGCCACCGGGCCCTTGGGCGCCTCGGGATAGCGGCGAGCGTCAGCCATCGTGTCCTCGGGACGCACCCGGTCGTCCATCGGCTTGCACCACCAGTCGGGGGCGTCGGCGAACTCGTCGCCCCAGATGCCGCGCAGGCCCGGCATGACCTTCTCGGCGAACAGCTGGCTGGAGTAGCGGGTCTTCCAGTCGGGCATGTTGCCCATGTGCAGCAGGCAGAACACCGTGCCGACCCGCAGCCGCTTGATCATGTCCTCCATGCGCTCGCGCACGGTGTCGGGCGAGCCGGCGATCACGTAGCCGCCCTCGACCAGGTCCTTCCAGGTCAGCCGCTTGAACAGCTCCTGGTTCTCCTTGCGGAACTGGTCCAGCTTGCCCGCCTGGATGGTCTTGACGGTCCGGTAGCCGGGCGGGTCGGCGAAGCCCGGGAACACGTGCAGGCAGCGGTTGAAGAAGTACAGCATGTGCTCGCTGTACAGCTCTTCCGCCTCGGCGTCGGTGGCCGCAGTGCAGATGATCTGCGCGAAGCCGGCGCGGCCGGGCGACATGGACTTGTCCATCTCGCCGACACGGTTCCAGTAGCCGTCCATCAGCGTCTGGCCGGCCAGGTACCCGTTGAAGCTGAGGTAGGAGTAGTTGTAGTCATTCTCGAGGCAGAAGTCCCACGTCTCGATGGAACCGCCGCCGGGGATGTAGATGGGCGGATGCGGCTGCTGGATCGGCTTTGGCCAGCAGTTCACGTAGCGCAGCTGGGTGTACTTGCCGTCGAAGGCGAACACGTCCGGGTTGGTCCACGCCTCCATGATCAGGTCGTGAGCTTCGTAGTACTTCTCGCGGGTCAGTGCCGGGATCTGCCCGTAGGTGAAGTTGGTGTCCATGGGCGTGCCCACCGGGAACCCGGCAACCAGCCGGCCGCCGCTGAGGCAGTCGAGCATGGCGAATTCCTCGGCCACCCGGTGTGGCGGGTTGTAGAGCGCGATCGAATTGCCGATCACGCAGATTGCCGCCTGTGAGGTCCGCCGGGCCAGGCCCGCAGCGATGATGTTGGGGCTCGGCATGATGCCGTAGCCGTTCTGGTGATGCTCGTTGACACCGATGCCGTCGAAGCCGAGCTCGTCAGCGAATTCGAGCTGGTCCATGTACTCGTGGTAGACGCCGTTGGCGCGCTCGGGGTCGAACAGCGAGCCGTCGATGTCCACCCAAACCGACCGGTGCTCGGTCTTGAAGTCGTCGGGCAGGTCGGGCCATGGCATCAGGTTGAACCAGCAGAACTTGACGGTCATGCGGGGGCTCCTTCGAGGATCGAGTTCGGACGAGACAGTCTCAGACGAAACGGTCGCAGGCGAGCCAACAGTCTGGGCTATCGGCGGGTGACGCGGACCGGCAGGTAGGTGTAGCCGTGGATGAACGAGGAGAGCGAGCGCTGGGGCTCAGCCTGGATTTCGATTCGCTCGAAGCGCGGCAGGATCTCCTCCCACAAAACCCTCAGCTGCAGCTCGGCCAGCCGGCTGCCAAGGCAATAGTGAAAGCCGTAGCCGAACGAGAGGTGACTGGCGGCGTTGTGACGCTCGATGTCGAGGTCGTCGGCGTTGTCGCCGAAGATCTCCTCGTCTCGATTGGCCGAGACGTACCACATCAGGACCTGATCGTCCTTGCGGATCTGCTTGCCGCCGATCACGCAGTCGGCGGTGGCAGTGCGCCGCATGTAGGCCAGCGGCGTCTGCCAGCGGATGATCTCCGGCACGAAGCCGGCGATGAGATCGGGATTCGCGTTGAGCTTGTCGTACTGATCGGGGTGCTTGTTGAGTGCGTACACGCTGCCCGACATGGTGTTGCGTGTCGTGTCGTTGCCGCCGACGATCAGCAGGATCAGATTGCCGAGGTGGGCCGCGGCGGGCAGGTGACTCGTGGCTTCGCCGTGCACCAGCATCGAGATCATGTCGTTGCCGGGGTTCGTCCGCCGCTCCTCCCAGAGCCGCTCGAAGTACGGCAGGCAATCGGAGAACTCCTCGCGCCGCTGGGCGCTGGTCTCGACGATGCCCTCCGGACCGGGGATGGTGGTGACCAAGTCGGACCAACGGGTGAGCTTGCGGCGGTCCTCCAGCGGGAAGTCGAACAGGGTCGCCAGCATCAGCGTGGTCAGCTCGACCGACACCGTGTCGACCCAGTCGAACGTCTCGCCCTCCGGCAGGGAGTCGAGCACCCTCGTCGCGCGTTCCCGGATGAGCGGCTCGAGGTTTCGCAGGTTGGTGGGGGCCATCATCGGCTGGACGGTGCGGCGCTGGCGCCGGTGTTCGGGCGCGTCCATGGTGATGAACGAGTCCAGCGGAGTCGTCGGAGGCAAGTCGGTGTCTGCGGGCGGCCCGACGGTGATGCCGTGAGCCGAGCAGAACGTCTCGTCGTCGCTCTCGACGTCACGGACGTCGGTCCACTTCGTGACCGACCAGTAGCGCCCGGCCGATCCCAGCTCGTTGAAGTGGACGGGATCTTCGCGACGCAGGCGTGCGAAGTGATCGTGCCAGCGATCCTCGCGGAACAGATGAGGATTCAGCGGGTTGATCTCATCGATGGTGAGATCGGAGGCGGCCCCGACGCCCGCGCCGAAGTGCGCTTGCTCTCGATCGGGATTCACCGCGCCGCCTGCTCGCCATTCCTCCCGCTCAGACTCGGTTGCAATCGCCATGTCGGTTCCCTCGCCACTCGGTGCTCTGTGCAGGGCTGTGTTTCGGCCGCACGACGTTGGCCAGCCCGCCAACTCTAGGAGGATGGCTCGCGCGGCAGGCCGAGCACCCGCTCGCCGATGATGTTGCGCTGGATCTCGCTGGTGCCGCCAGCAATGCGCATGCCCGGCGCATACAGGAACGCCTCGGTCTCGTCTGAAGCCAACATGGCCTCGGCGCCGCGCAGGCTGGCGCCGGTGGCGACTTCGTCGTAACCGAGCTCGCTGTTCGCCAGCTTGGCCACTGGCGCCATGCGCGGATCGGCGCCGTGCAGCTCCATCAGCGCTGCCAGAGCGTTTCCCCGGGCGTGCAGCTCAGCGAGTGACTGCCGACCCAGCGGTCCCGCATCGCCTGCCGCATCGATCATCTTGGTGAGGCGCTTACGGAGGCTGATGACCCCGGAGGAGCCGGCGCCGCCCCGCTCGTCTTCCAGTACGGCCATGGCGACGCCCCAGCCACCGCCGCGCTCGCCCAGCAGTGCGTCCCCCGGCATAGCGACGTCGTCAAAGAAGACCTCGCAGAATTCGCTGTCGCCGGTCATCTGCTTGATCGGCCGCACCTCGATGCCGGGCAGTGTCATGTCGAGCAGGAAGAAGCTGATGCCGCGGTGCTTGGGGGCATCAGGTTCGGTGCGGGCCATCAGGATGCCGTACTCGGCGAACTGGGCGTTCGACGACCACACCTTCTGGCCGTTCAGCACGAAGTGGCTGCCGTCGGGCACTGCTGCGGTGGTGAGTCCGCCCAAGTCCGAGCCGTTCCCGGGTTCGCTGAACAGCTGACACCACAGCATTTCGCCCGTCAGGATCGGACGCAGGAACTGCTGACGTTGGGCATCAGTGCCCGTGCGCATGATTGCCTCGCCGGCCAGCACGATCCCCTGCAGGTTCAGGTAAGGGGCAACGCCGGCCCGCTCGCATTCCTCCATCCACACCCCGGTGTGCGCCCGGCTCAGCCCGCGGCCGCCGTATTCGGCTGGCCAATGCAGCCCGGCCCAGCCGTGGTTAAAGCAGAACTCCTGCCACCGGCGCGCATGATCGTGCAGTGCGGGCACCAAGATTGCGCCGTACGCGGGGCAGGCCTCGCCGGCTGCGACAGCCTCTTGCAGGAACGCCGCCGTCGTGCCTCTGAATGCCTCGAGACTCTCGGCTGTCGACGTGCCAGCAGATGTAACCGCGGCGCTCATGACCCTCACCGTAGCCGTGACCGGGAACGCAGGGCCGAAGGCCTCCGCTCGCCATCCGGGGATCGGCCGCAGCCATAACATCGCTCTCATGGGCGAACTCGACCACACCGATCCAGCGCTGACCAACGAGACCATCGAGTTGCTGCAGCAGCTGATCCGCAACGCCTGCGTCAACGACGGGACCGTCGAATCAGGCGAAGAGGTTCGCAACAGCGACCTGTTGGAGACCTTCTTGGAGGGCGCCGGCGTCGATGTCGAGAGCTTCGAGTCCGAGCCGGGACGCCGGTCGCTCGTGGCGCGCCTTTCCGGCACCGATCCTGCCGCGCCGAAGCTGTGCCTGATGGGCCACACCGACGTGGTGCCTGTCAACCCAGACGGCTGGAGCCGGGACCCGTTCGGCGGCGAGTTGGTGGACGGCGAAGTGTGGGGACGCGGCGCCGTCGACATGCTGAACCTCACGTCGTCGATGGCGGTGGCATTCCGGCACATCGTCCGCAGCGGCTATCGCCCCAGGGGCGACGTCATCTACTTCGGCGTCGCCGACGAGGAAGCCGGCGGAACCTACGGCGCCAAGTGGATGGCGGAGCACCACTGGGATGCCATCGAATGCGACTACGTGCTCACCGAGTTCGGCGGCATGCCGAACCACACGCCTCAGGGCACCAAGATCACGCTCGCAGCCGGCGAGAAGGGCATCGGCTGGCGGCGCCTCACCGTGCGCGGCACGCCCGGTCACGGTTCGATGCCGTTCGGCACCGACAATGCGCTGATCAAGGCGGCCGAGATCGTGCGTCGCATCGCTGAGTACCGCCCAGCGCCCCAGCTCACCGAGATGTGGCAGCACCATGTCTCGACGCTGAGGGTCGACGACGAGACCCGCGAAGCGCTGCTCGACCCGGCCCGCGTCTACGACGCCGTGGCCGGCATCGACTCGCCGGGCCTCGCTCGCCATCTGCACGCATGCAGCCACACCACCTTCAGCCCGAATGTCGTGGGCGGCGGCAACAAGACCAACATCATCCCGGACAAGGTGGAGATCGAGGTCGACATCCGCACCGCACCCGGCGATCCCGTCGAGGTGAACGAGCATCTGCGGGCGGCACTCGGGGAGCTGTTCGACGAGGTCGAGATCGAGCATCTCCACGACGATCCGGCCAGCTCCTCGCCGACCAACACGCCGATGTGGCAGCTGCTGAGCGAGCTCGTGGCCAAGGCGCACCCGGGTGCACCGGTAATCCCGCAGCTGATCGTGGGCGCGACCGATGCCCGTTTCTTCCGCCTCAAGGGCGCCGTGGCCTACGGGGCGGGCCTGTTCAGCAACCGGGTCAACTCCAACGACTTCATGCTGCGCTTCCACGGCAACGACGAGCGAGTCGACGTCGATTCGCTCGCACTCAGCACGCAGCTGTGGATTGACGTGATCCGCAATCTCGGCGATGTGGCGAACCGCTAGTCCCTGTCGCCGCCGCAGCGGTCACATTGATGCAGACCGATGTGCCTAGCCGGTGCAGGCAACCCGGGGCTCGATGTGGGGGAGGCGCCCGGCTCGCAGTGAGATCACCGCGCCGGACTCGTCCACTTCCCACACCACGCGCTTGTCGATGTCGGGCGCATCCACCGGCGCGTACTGGATCGCGGAGAGGCCAGGCCCGTCTTCGATCCGGTCGCCGAAGGCCTCGATGATCTCGCTCCGGGTGGAGCCGATGCCGTAGCCCGAGATCGTCGTGATCGGCCCTGATTCGATGTCGACGCGCACGATCTCGGCGTTGACAGCCAGGAATCGGACTCCTTCAGGACCGTTCTGAACCGTGTAGTAGCGGCAGGCGTCCGAACCGCCTGGGACGGCGATCATCAGTGCGCCGGCGGCCGTCCGGGCATCTTCCAGCGAGTGCCCGATCTGCACGGGTCCCAAGCCGGCGGTCGACAGCTTCGATTCCGGCGTCACGTCGGGACCGGCCTCGTCTTCGGCCATGGCATCGCCGGCTGCAGTCGTCGTGGGCGCGGCCGTCACGACCGTGGTGGGCTCATCGTCTGCGTCCGACATCATTGCGTCATCAGCGGCGGTGGTCGTGGTCGCGTCGGTGTCGTCGTCGCTCAGCAGGCCGCAGGCGCTGACCAGCATCGCAGCGGCCAGCGCTGCCGCAAGCACACGCCAGCGTGCGGTGTTGCCATGCGGCTCAGCGTCTTGGCGGGAGTCGAGTTCGTGCACGGCAGTCGCCCTTCCAGTCACAGCCCTCTGGGGAGTCGGCATCCATTCGAGAGTACCGAAGCCAGCACCGGGGCGCGGAGACACGGCGGGCCGAGTCCTGGCGGGCGTAAGCTCACGCGTCGGGAACCTCACACGAACGGGAGCGCGCGATGTCCCACGACACAGTCATTCGAGGCGGCTTGGTGGTCGACGGCAGCGGCAGCGATGCCGAGGTCGCCGACGTCGCCATCGACGGCGAGAGGATCACCGCGGTCGGCACGGTGGAGACGCCAGGACGCACCGAGATCGACGCCGCCGGCAAGGTGGTGACGCCCGGATTCGTCGACATCCACACACACCTCGACGCGCAGCTCGCCTGGGATCCCATCGGCTCGAGCTCGTGCTGGCACGGCGTGACCTCGGTGGTGATGGGCAACTGCGGTGTCACATTCGCTCCCGTGAAGACCGAAGACATCGAGTACATCGCCGAGGTCATGGAGTCGGTAGAGGACATCCCGAAGCAGTCGATGATGCAGGGCCTGCCGTGGGACTGGCGTTCCTACGGCGAGTATCTGGCGTTCCTGGACGGCATGCCCAAGGGCCTCAACGTCGGCGGCATGGTCGGCCATGTCGCCGTCCGCTGGCACACGATGGGCCCCGACAGCCTCGACGAACGACCCGCATCGCAGTCGGAGATCACGGCGATGTGCGAGCTGGTGGACGAGGCGATGGGATCCGGCGCGCTGGGTTTCTCGACGTCGCGCACCTTGCTTCATCGCACACCCGACGGTCGCCCGATCCCGGGCACCTTCGCCGATGACGACGAGCTGTACGCCTTCGGCGACGTCCTGGGCCGCCACGGCCGGGGCGTGTTCGAGTCGGCGCCGCGCTTCGAGGCTGCCGGTCCGGACTTCGCCGGCGGCCGTCACGAGATCGAGGTGCTCGGCGAGATCACGCGGCGCAGCGGCCGGCCCAGCACCTTCGGCCTGGTGTATTCCGCTCGCAAGCCCGAGATGAGCGATCTGGTGCTCGGCTACGTCAGCGAGCAGAACGCCGCCGGAGCGAACCTGCGACCGCAGACCACCTGCCGTGCCATCGGCGTCGTGCTCGGCATCCAGCACCGGACGCCGTGGGATCGGGCGGGCGAGACGTGGCGTTCGCTGCGCAGCCTCGATGTCGCCGGGCGACTTGAGGCGATCCGCGACCCTGCGACTCGTGCGGCCCTGGTGGCAGAGGCCAACTCGTCGGATCAGAACTCGACCGGCATGGCCAACTCGCTCGTCGACCTGAGCCGCCTGTACCTGCTCGATGCGGTCAATCCGAACTACCGGATCGGGCCAGACGGCACGCTCGAGGCACAGGCCGCGGCGGCCGGCGTGTCGCCGGTGGAGCTGTTCCTGGATGCAACCGATCGCTCCGACGGAACCGTCATGCTGAGCCTGCCGGTCCTGAACCAGGACTTCGATGCGATCGAGCGGATGCTCTCCCACGACTCCATCGTGATGGGCCTCGCCGATGCGGGCGCTCACGTCGGGCAGATCATGGACTCCAGCCAGCCCACGTTCTTCCTCAGTCACTGGGTGCGCGACAACGGGTTCTTCTCGCTGCCCGAGGGCGTCCGCCGGATCACCTCGGACACCGCCGACCTGTTCGGGCTGGTCGACCGGGGGCGGCTCGAGGCCGGGCGATTCGCCGACATCAACGTCATCGACGTCGACGGCCTCTCGCTGTCGGGTCCTGAGTACGTGTACGACTTCCCGGGCGGCGCGGGCCGCTACATCCAGCGCGGCACCGGCTATGAGGCCACGCTGGTGAACGGGCAGGTGTTCATGCGCAACGGCGAGCACACCGGCGCACTCGCCGGCCGCACCTTGCGTTCAACTGATTAGGGCGCTCACCCAATAGGGTCGGCGCCTTATGGCTTCTGCACCCGCAATGAACATCAACACCGATGCGATCTGGCGCGTCACCCTCGACACGTCCAAAGGTCGCATCGTCATGGATCTCGACCCCCAGCTCGCCCCTGTGACGGTGAACAACTTCGTCAACCTGGCGCAGGACGGCTACTACACGGGGCTGACCTTCCACCGAGTCGTTCCCGACTTCGTCATCCAAGGCGGCTGCCCGGAGGGCTCGGGCCGCGGTGGCCCGGGGTACCGGTTCGCTGACGAACCCGTGAAGGGCGAGTACACGCTCGGTGCCGTGGCCATGGCCAATGCCGGGCCAGACACCAACGGCAGCCAGTTCTTCATCTGCATCGACGACTGCCGCGCCAAGCTGCAGCCTGCCTACAACCTGTTCGGCTACGTCACCGAGGGGATGGATGTCGCACTCGCCATCGCGGTCGGCGACACCATGGACACCGTGACTGTGGAAGAGATGGCTCGCAACTAGCGCGAGTAGCGTGACCGCGGCGGTGTCTGCACCGATGCGATTGGATGCGTCGGCACAAGCACCGGTGCGCTTGGCGCATCGGAATCAACAGGGAGGACCCGGATGAGCGGCCGAACCAACGACCCCCAATCGAATGCGGTGGTGCTGTACGAGGTTGACGACGGTGTGGCGATTGTCACGCTGAACCGTCCCGAACGCCTGAATGCGTGGACTGGCGAGCTGGGCACCGGCTACTTCGACGCTCTCGACCGTGCCGCGGCCGATCCCGATGTTCGGTCCGTTGTCGTGACCGGGGCAGGTCGCGGATTCTGCGCCGGCGCCGACATGGACAACCTGCAGGGCATTTCCAGCGGGCAGGGCGAGGGCGGAGACGAAGATGCGCCGCGGCTGCGCGCCGAGCGTCACGACTACGCCCTGAGCATTCCCAAGCCGGTCGTGGCAGCGATCAGCGGAGCATGTGCTGGGCTCGGCTTCGTGCACGCCATGATGTGCGATGTCCGCTTTGCCGCCGAAGGGGCCAAGTTCACCAGTGCATTCGCTCGCCGAGGCCTCATCGCCGAACACGGTGTGTCATGGATGCTGCCACGGGTCGTCGGCCCCTCGCATGCGCTGGACATCCTCATGTCCGGTCGGGTCTTCTTGGCCGAAGAGGCGAAGGACATGGGCGTTGTCAGCAAGGTCTTCCCCCGCGAGGAGCTGCTTGCCGAAGCGGTCACCTATGCCCGCGATCTCGGCCGTTTCAGCGCGCCGTGGTCGATGGCACAGATCAAGCGGCAGGTGTGGGGCCAGCTCGACGAGGCACGCAGCGATGCGCTCGAGGAGTCGAACGCGATCATGCGCGAATCGCTGCAGCGACCCGACTTCAAGGAAGGCGTGCAGAGCTTCGTCGAACAGCGCGATCCGAACTTCGCGCCCGTGGTCTCCGACGGCTAGTCGGCCCTCCGGCATGAGCCGGCGATGAACGACACGCTCGTCGCCTTCGCCGTCCTGGCTTGGCTGGCGTACCTCGCCAGCAGGCTGTTGGCACGCCACCACCTGCCCGAACTGGTCGCGTTCCTCATCGTCGGTGCCCTGCTGGGCCCCTCGGGGCCGCCCGTCATCAACCTCATCGACGAGCCTTCGCTGATCGCGTTGCGTCCGGTCACCGAGGTGGCGCTGGCCGTGCTCATGTTCGTGATCGGCGAGCGCGTCTCGGTACGGGCACTGCGCGCTGCCCGCTGGACGCTGACCACGGGTGTGGTGCAGTTTGCATTGAGCGCCGTGGCCGTCTTCTGGGTCACCAGCAGGCTGGGGGCTGACCGCCCGGTGGCGCTGGTCTTGGGAGCGCTTGCAGGAGCGGGCGCCCCGATGACGATCGCGCACATCGTGAGCTCGGTGCGCGCCCGCGGCAGCTATCCCACCGGCATCGTCGGCACCCACGCGGTGTCTGATGCGCTG
Source organism: Candidatus Poriferisodalis sp. (assembly GCF_965208925.1). Taxonomy (GTDB): domain Bacteria; phylum Actinomycetota; class Acidimicrobiia; order Acidimicrobiales; family Poriferisodalaceae; genus Poriferisodalis. The sequence goes on from NZ_OZ242364.1 coordinate 2,576,215, forward strand.
GCCACCACCACGTTCGCGGCAGTCCTGCCCATTGCCGTGGTGCTCTCCGACGAGGCTGCCGATGTCGGCGGTGCCGTGCTCGATTTCGTGCAGCTCGGCATCGGCGGCGCGGTGCTGGGACTGCTCGGGGGCTGGTTCATCTCGCGTCTCGGGTTCCAGATCGAGACCTCCGGCGAGCTCCTGCTGTTCGTGCTGGTGCACATCGTCATCGGGTGGACCATCGCCGGCTGGCTGGACATCTCGCTGCCGCTGGCAGCGCTGGTGGCGGGCGCCACGGCGGCAACGGTGTCGCCGCAGGCGTTCTCGGTGCGGCTGTTCCGGACGATCAAGACCATCGAGCAGCCGCTGTACCTGTTGTTCTTCGCGCTGGCCGGCGCCTCGATCCACCTCTCCGACGTGCCCAAGGTGGGCCTGGTGGGTGTCGCCTACATCGTGGTGCGCGTTGCAGCCAAGATCGTCGGAGGTCTCGGCGGCGGTCTGGTGGGCGGTTTGGGTTGGCGAACTTCGTTGCGACTGGGTGTCAACCTGACGCCGCAGGCCGGCGTTGCCGTGGGCCTGGCGGTCATCGCATCGGAGCGGCTCGGAGATCCGGGAGCAGAGGCCGCCACGGTGGTGCTGGGCGCCGTCGTGCTGTTCGAGCTGGTGGGGCCGCTGCTCGTGGCCCGCGATCTGCGCGGCTGGTCGTCGGCTGAAGACCCGGACGGTGCCGCGCCTGAGGAATTCGAACTGCCCCATCGTGTGCTGGTAGCAGCGCCGGTGCCGGTGGATCTTCCCGAATGGCTGATCGACCAAGCAGCGCGATGGCGGTCGTCGCTGGTCGTGTTGATGCCAGGCGAGCGTGATGAGCCGCATGCCGTCAAGATCGGCGAGCTCTGCGGCAGCCGCGATGTCGACTTCGAGTTCCGCTCGCTGCGCAACGAGAGCTTCACTGGCGCAGTGGTGCGCTCGCGCAGCCAGCACCATGCGGACCTAGTGGTGCTGTTCTCCCAGCGCCCGCCGACGGGTGCGTCACGCCTGGTGCTGCTGCCCTCGGAACGGATTGCCCGGCAGCTCCCCGTGCCCGTGCTGAACTTTCCGCTGAACCAGGACGTCGTTGACGATGCCGACGAGACGCCGCGGCAGCGACGGCTGCCGTGGCAAGGCACAGGCCGCGGCGAGTGAGTACGCCGCAGGCAGGTGGCGGCCCAGCGGGGGAGTCACTGGTGGAGGCTGCGCGCGACATCGCGGCCGAGGCCGGTGCGCTCACGCTGCGATGGTTCGGCCGGCACGACCTCGGCGTCGCCCACAAGCGCGACGGCACCGAGGTGACCGAGGCCGATCGGGCGGCAGAGCGCCTCGTTCGCGACCGGATCGCCGAGCAGTTTCCCGACGACGCGGTCTTCGGCGAGGAAGAGGGCGGCTCGATCCGGCCCGACGGCCGAACCTGGATCGTCGATCCCATCGATGGGACGCGGGGCTTCGTGCGCGGCGTCCCCCTCTACGCGACGCTCGTGGCACTGGTGGATCCTGACGGCCCGCTGGTGGGAGTCATCGATCTGCCGGTGCTCGGGCAGACGCTCGCCGCCGGGAGAGGCGCCGGCTGCTGGTTCGGCGACCACCGCTGCTCGGTGAGCGATCACCCCGAGCTCAACGGAGCACTCGTCAACACCTCCGACTACAACACCTTCGAGCCATCCCAATTCGAGGCATTGTGCTCTCGTGGCGCGATGATGCGCACATGGGGCGACGCATACGGCTACTTCCTGGTGGCGACCGGACAGGCTGAGGCGATGATCGACCCGGTGTGCGAGACCTGGGATCTGGCGCCGATGCCGGTGATCATGGCCGAATCAGGCGGGACCTTCACCGATGTCGCGGGTCAGCCCGAGTACCGCAACCGCAACGGCGTCGCCACCAATGGGCTGGTGCACGCAGCGGTGCTCGACGCGATGCAGGGGCCGAGCGACAGCCAGGCGGCGGCGCGGCGTCCGCAGGGAGCCGCACATGGTGAGTGAAGCACGACGCCGCGCCGATCTCGAACTGCCCGAGCGCGATCGGATGCCGCGATGGGTGCCGCGCGCCATCGGCTTGCTCATGGCCGCGGTGGTCGGCCTCGCGACCGCAGCGTGGCTGCTCGACAAGCTGCGCGATCTGCTGGTGGTGCTGCTCGTGTCGCTCTTCCTGTCGTTTGCGATGGAGCCGGCAGTGAATTGGCTGGCGCGCCGGGGCTGGAAGCGGGGGCTCGGCACTGCAGTCGTCTTCTTGGCCTTCACCGCGGCCGCCGCCGGGTTTGTCGCGGCGATGGCCTCAGTGCTGGCCGACCAGATCACGAAGCTGATCGACGCGGCTCCGGGCTATCTGGCCGACATCGAGCAGTGGGCGGACGAACAATTCGGCATTCAGATCAGCACCGACGACCTGAGAGCCCAGTTCATCGAAGGCGGGAGCGCAGCATCGCTGCTAGGCGATGTCGCCGGCAACTTGGTGTCGGTCGGCTCGACCGTGGTGAACGTGGCAATACAGATGCTCACTGTTGCACTGTTCACGTTCTATTTGGTTGCGGACGGACCGCGGTTGCGACGCTTGGTCTGCTCGGCGCTGGCACCCGCCCGTCAGGCCGCCGTGATGCGCGGCTGGGAACTGGCGATCGACAAGACCGGCGGCTACATCTACTCCCGCACGCTGCTGGCCATTGCGGCATTCGGGGCGCACTGGGCTGCCTTTGCCATCATCGGTGTGCCGTTCCCGATTCCACTGGCGATGTGGGTGGGTGTGCTCTCGCAATTCGTGCCGGTTGTCGGCACGTACCTGGCGGGACTGTTGCCATTGCTTATCGCTTTGCTCGACGAACCGATCTCAGCTCTCTGGGTCGCCGTGGTGGTGCTCGCGTACCAGCAGATCGAGAACTACCTGCTGGCGCCGCGAGTCACCGCCCACACCATGAACATCCATCCCGCCGTGGCCTTCGGGGCAGTGTTGGTGGGGGCGGCTGTGCTGGGCTCGGCAGGCGCATTGCTGGCGGTGCCGGCGGCCGCGACGGTTCAGGCGTTCGTGTCGACCTACATCAAGCGGCACGAGCTCATCGAATCGGACCTATTCGAGTCAGCTCAGTTCCAGACGCACGAGACAGATCCGGACGAGACGGCGGAGCCAGACGCCACCGATGAGCCGGAGTCTGTCGATGCCTCCAGCTCCCGATCTCGTGACCCTGACGGGGCACCCGAAACCGACCCGTCGTCGGCGGGCTGAGGTGCTCGCACCCCTCCGGCACCGGTTACCAATGGCCTCCGGGGGGTTGAGACCACGGTGCGACGTAATCGAGCGGATCGACCGCAGCACCTCCGAGCCGCAATTCGAACTGCAGGTGGGGCCCGGTGACCGCGCCCGTCGAACCGAGTCGGCCGATGCGCTCACCGGCGTCCACGGTGTCGCCGTCCCGCACGCTGATGCTGCTCAGGTGGGTGTACATCGTCGCGACCCGTGCTCCGTGGTCGATGACGATCGTGCGTCCGTATGCAGCGAAGTCCCCGGTCGCAATCACCGTTCCCTTGCCGGACGCCAGGACCGGCACTCGCCAGCGCCGCTCCCGGTCGACCAAGTCGACACCCGTGTGCGGCAACCAGCGTCTGCGCAGCGGGTGGTAGCGGTTTCCGAACGCCGAGGTCATGACCGGATCGGCGAGCGGCATGCGCAGTTCGCCGAAGAGCGGGACGCGCAGCGGTTCGCAGCCCTGCACCGTCGTGATGACGGTGGCGAGCCAGTCGTCGTAGATGAGGGCGTTCTCGATCGCAGGACCCAGGTGAGGAAGCGCGGGCAGCGGGGGTTCGGGGAAGCAGGCGTTGAGGTGGAGGTTGGGACTTGGCACTTCGATCGAGAGATCGGTGGCCTGAACGCTGGGAGTACCGGCGAACGCGATGGTGCAGGCGAGCATGACGGCGGCCAGAGCGCGCCAAGGCCGTCTGGCCCACCGGCGCATGTCATGCCAGAACGCATTCACGTCGCGCCTCCCCCCTGCAGGCGCCCCGGAAAAGGAACAACTCTAATTCACTTCAGTAATGCACTTCAGCCATCAGCCGAGAAGGGCGCTCGGCAGACGTGACAATTCTCGTTGACGACGCCCGCTGGCCCTGGCGCGGTCGCCGCTGGGCTCATCTTGTCTCCGACGAGAGCTACGACGAGCTGCACCGGTTCGCGGCGCTTATCGGCAAGCGACGGGCCGCCTTTCAGGGCGACCATTACGACGTCGATGAGACCGAGCGGCAGCTGGCCCTGCGAGCGGGCGCTGTTGCAGTGAACAGCCGTGAACTGGTGGCTCGGCTGCGGGCGGCAGGGCTCAGAAGACCTCGAGGTGTTCCATCACCGCGTCAATGAAGCCGAAGTTCTTGGGCGTGGCGAAGTGGTCGCAGCCACGCAGCCCGGTGAACGATGCATCTGCCAGGGCGTCGAGCAGCGGGTCGGCAGGGCCGGCGAAGTCTTCGGTGCCCAGCACCACCCGAACGGGATGGGTGATGCGTGCGAACTCGTCGCTTCCGAGCGGTGCGTGCTTGCGGCGCATGAACGCGGCCAGCGCCTGGCCGTCCTGGTCCGGTTCGGCGGCATACCGGGCGAAGGTTTGGGCATGTACGTCGTCAGCTTCGGCCTCCCCGGCAACGCCGCGTGCGATGCGTTCGGCCTGCTCGTCGTCGCGTTCGAACAGATTCCGTCCGACGCCCGAGACCACGAGTCGGCCGAAGCGACCGGGTGCCATCGCCGCCATGGCCAGCAACGTGCGTGACCCCATGGAGAAGCCGACGCCGTCGACCATCTGCTCGCCGACCTCGGCTGCCAGCCGCTCCACCAGCTTGGCCTCCATGTCTGCGTAGCCAGCCGGGTCGCGGTGCTTTTCAGCCGAGCCGTGGCCCGGCAGATCCCACGCGATGACCTCACGGCCGCCGTCGGACAGCAGATCGATGATGCCGGTCGGCTGCCAAGTGCTCGCTACCGAGCCGGTGAAGCCGTGAAGCAGGAGCACAGGATTCGCCATGGCCGGAAGTCTCGCAGAGCGGTGACCTACCCTGCATCGGAGCCAATAGGGGACAGGCACCGAATATGAGCACGACGACCGCACCGCCCATCCGGATCGCCAACTGCAGCGGCTTCTTCGGAGACCGGCTCTCTGCCGCTCAGGAGATGGTGTCTGGGGGCCCGATCGATGCCCTCACAGGCGACTGGCTGGCCGAGCTGACCATGCTGATCCTGTCGCGCATCGCCGCCAAGCGGCCTGGCGCTGGCTATGCCCGCACCTTCGTCACGCAGATGGAGGAGGTCATGGGCACCTGCCTGGACCGGGGCATCAAGGTGGTATCCAACGCCGGCGGCCTCAATCCGTCCGGGTGCGCCGACGCCGTAGCTGAGGTGGCGGACCGGCTGGGGCTGCGCCCGTCGATCGCCTACGTAGACGGTGACGATCTCACCGACCGGCTCGGTGAGCTGATCGCAGCCGGCAACGACTTCGCCCATCTCGACACCGGCCAGCCCCTGGGCGAGCTGGCCGATCGGATCGTGACCGCCAACGCCTACATCGGCTGCTGGGGGATCGTCGAGGCGCTGAACCAGGGTGCAGACATCGTCATCACCGGGCGAGCCACCGACGCAGCCGTGGTGGCCGGCCCCGCTGCGTGGCATCACGGCTGGACCCGTGACGACTGGGATGCGCTTGCTGGCGCCATCGTCGCCGGGCACGTGATCGAGTGCGGCGGGCAGGCCACCGGCGGCAACTACAGCTTCTTCACCGAGATTGCCGACATGACCTACCCGGGCTTCCCGTGGGCGGAGGTCGCAGCCGATGGCTCCAGCGTGATCGGCAAGCACGCCAGCACCGGCGGGGAGGTTTCGGTGGGCACGATCACCTCCCAGCTGCTGTATGAGATCCAGAGCGAGCGCTACCTGAACCCCGATGTGGTCAGCCGCTTCGACACCATCGAGCTGGACCAGGTCGGGCGAGATCGGGTGCGCATCAGCGGAACACGGGGCGAGCCGGCGCCTCCCACGCTGAAGGTGGCCATGAACTATCAGGGCGGCTTCCGCAACCAGATCTCGATCGGGCTGACGGGATTGGACATCGAGGCAAAGGCCGAGCTCATCGAGCGCCAGTTCTGGCATGCATGCCCCTACGGCCCCGACGACTACGAAACCGTGGTGCGCAAGTTTCTGCCCACCCACAAGGCCGACCCTGGCACCAACGAGGAAGCAGTCGCCGTCTACAAGATCATCGTGAAGGACCCCGACGAGCGCAAGGTGGGTCGGGCATTCTCGAATGCGGGCACAGAGATCGGCTTGTGCTCCATTCCCGGGATGTTCGGCACGGGGGGAGGCCCGGGGCCGGGCCAGCCTTTCGGTGTGTACTGGCCGGCGCTCGTGGACGCATCGCTGGTGCCCATGCAGGTGGTGGTGGACGGTCGTCGAACCGTGGTCGACAGCACGCCTCCGGATGTTCCGTCTGCGGGGGCTTCGTCCGGCGCGGTCGAGACCGCACGGGCCGAACGGGTGGATCCGCCCGCAGGGCCGACGCAGGCGGTACCGCTCGGCACGCTGTACGGCACCCGGTCCGGAGACAAAGGGCCGAACGCGAACTTGGGCATCTTTGCCCGCTCGGCTGAGGCCTTCTGGTGGCTGTCCGACTTTCTGACTGTCGAGCGGCTCGCCACCTTGATGCCCGAGGCTGCCGAGCACCGGGTGGATCGCTACGACCTTCCCAACATCTGGAGCCTCAACTTCATCTTCCATGGGCTGCTGGAAGAGGGTGTGGCGGCGTCGACGCGGCAGGATCCGCAGGCCAAGGCGCTGGGCGAGTACCTGCGCGCCAAGATCGTCGAAGTTCCCGAGGTGCTGCTGCGGTAGCGGACGCGTTTCGTCAGCGGTTCTGCAGGTCTTGCAGGGGCATGCGGGGGCCGTGGCGCGGCGGCGGTCCGGCTGACTTGGCCAGCGCTTGGACCCGGGCGCGCTGGCCCTGGTACGGCTCGAGGAGTTCGAGCATCCGGTCATCGTCGCCGCGTCGCTCGCCGGCGAAGTGCCAAGTGACGTAACTTGGGATCTGGTAGTCGCCGACGATCACCGAGTCGGGATCGCCGTGGCAGAGCAGCACAACGATCGACGCAGTCCACGGGCCGATTCCCCTGACGCTCTGCAGGCGTTCACGAGCTGGCTGCGGCGGGCACTGGGCCAGGCGCTCGAGCGTGTCGGCGCGGCGGGCGACTGCGATGATCGCCTCGGCACGGCGACGCTCGATGTCGAAGCGGTGGAACTCGTGGTACGCGAGCGAGGCCATCAGCTCCGCGGTCGGCGGCAGCCGCAGCGCGCTCGGGGCGGGGCCGGGCGGCTGCCTGCCCCAGCGTCGCAGGATTCCCTGCCACGAGTTCTTGGCATTCAGCCCCGGCACCTTCTGGCCGCACACGGTGGGAACCACGTGCTCCCAGATCGTGCCGGTTGCGGTCAGCCGGCGTGCAGGCCAGCGGCGCACCCAGCCGGCCACGACGGCATCTTGGGGCACGAGTGCCGAGGGATCGTCATGGGCGCCGAGCAGCGCCGGCACGCCGGCCGCAGCGACCTCGGCGCCAGGTCCCCATGCGGCCACACTTGCGATGTGCCCCGAGCGCGTGATGCGCAGCGTGGCCTCGCCCGCAGGTGTGTCCTGGGTGCGCCAGATGTTGGGGCCGTCGTAGAGCACCGGGCCAACAGTGCCCTTGCCACCGACGCGCCCGAGCGACCTGCCAGGGTCCAGCGAGTAGTCGAACTCGAAGTGCTGGCGCACGTCGGGCGGAGCTATGCCCGGCGCGACAGCAGCATTGGTGCCGAGGCGCATCATCTGTCTTGTTTAGGCGATGGGCTCCGCGATCACGGGATTTGTCAGGGTGCCGATGCCCTCGATGGTGATTGCCACCTCGTCGCCGTCGCGTAACAGGCTGGGCGGATCGGTGAACGCTCCCACGCCTGCCGGCGTCCCTGTGGCGATGATTGTGCCGGGATCGAGTGTGAACGCTGTGGACAGGTGCTCCACGATCGCGAAGCAGTCGAAGATGAGGTCATCGGTGTTGGCGTCCTGGCGCACCTCACCGCTCACTTTGGTGACCAAGCGGCACGAATGGGGGTCGAGCGAGTCGCCGGTCACCATCCACGGGCCACACGGGCCGTGAGTGTCCCATGACTTGCCCATCGTCATGGTGGGACTGCGGCGCTGCCAATCGCGCACGCTGACATCGTTCATGACCGTGTAGCCGGCGATGTAGCTGGCAGCCTCAACCGCAGGCACTGCACGGGCGGGGCGCCCGATCACGACCGCCAGCTCGCCCTCGTAGTCCACCATGTCGGGTGCAGCTGCGGGCAGGTGAATGGGGTCACCCGGCCCGACGATGCAGTTGTGATGCTTATTGAAGATGATCGGCACCTTCGGAGGCTCGCGCCCGCCCTCGGCCGCATGGGCGCGGTAGTTCAGCCCGACGGCGAGGATTGCGGGCGGACGGCCAACCGGGGACAGCAGATCAGCCTCCTCGATCGGCGTGACCGGGCCCGTCGGCATGGCTTCGACGGCGGCCCGCACGGCGCCGTCGCATGCTTCGAGCAGCGACGGCAGGTCGGTGTGGTCGCATTCCAGCGTTGCAATTCCTTCGTCGGTCACCACGGCCAGCGCGGGCTGACCGTCCACAAGATGTCGTGCGATGCGCATGCGCCGACGCTAGCCCCCGCCCCGGAGACAGCGCCGTTTTGCGGTTCGGCATTGTGCGAATCGCTCGACAGTGGCACTCTGGCGCTCCATGGCTCGCCATGGCGCCGGGGGCTCCACCCCCGGCGTATTCGACTCTGTGCTGGATCCCGTGACGGGACTTCCCGATGTGCGCGTCTTTGCGGTCCTGCTCGACCGCAAGCTGGCATTGGCTCGGCGGGCACTCCAGCCGCTTTCCGTGGTGTTCTTCGAGGTCGATGGTTTCGAGGCATTGAGCAGTACGCAGGCTCGGGTGGCTCAGCGGCTCTCGGCGCGGCTGGTGCGCGGCACGCTGCGCGAATCGGACACCGTCTGCCATTGCGCCGACGGAATCCTGGCCGCCGTGCTCGACGACACGCCTCACGGTGGTGCTGTGTGGGCCGCTGATCGTGTGCGCCGTGAGGTGGCCGCCCGCTCGTATCACACGGGCGTCACGCTCTCGATGGGAGTGGCCAGCTATCCCACTCACGCCTTGGAAGCGGCCGATCTGCGCGACCGTGCGTACGCGGCTCTCTTCGTCGCCCGGTCACTCGGCCCCTCCCGGTTGGAGGTGGCCGAGCCGCTGCCGCACTAGCGCTGAGCCGTCTGTAGTCAATAGCCGGCGACGCCGCCGGTGAGGGCCCGGGGATCCGAAGACCCGGCGAGCACGCTGTCGTGCACCTCGATGAGATGCGCATGCCCGTACGAGTTGTCATGCGGGCTGTCGGTTCCGACGCGGTGGCCCCGCCGGGTGAGATCGGCGACGCCGTCGGGGCCTGCCCACGCAGCATGACCCTCGATATACAGCTGCAGGCTGCCGGGATCGGCCCACGTGTCGAAGCCGGTTCCCTCCGCAGCGCCCCAGCGCCAGCGACCCGATCCGATGGCCGTCGCTGGCTCCTCGCCTGCACACAGCAACCGGGCCAGCACCTGCAGCAGCACTTGAGGCTGGGCGTCGCCGCCCATCGTCCCCACCACCGAGCACAGCGATCCGTCGGCGCGCTGGACGATGGCCGGGGCGAGCGTGTGAGGGGGGCGTCGACCGGGCCGGTACTCCGCAGCATGGCCCTCGACCAGATTGAAGCCGATTCCCCGGTTGTGCAGGCTGATCCGGTGCGTCGGGGTCCACAGGCCGATGCCCCAGCCGCCCGCGTTGGACTGGATCAGCGAGACGCCCATGCGTTCGGAATCCACCGCCGCGAGGTACATCGTGTCGCCGGTGCTGGTTCCGGCGCCGAGCACCGCCGCCGTATCGGGTGAGATGGCGCCGCGGCGTGGTGCGAGCCGCTCGGGCGCGATCAGCGCTGCGCCGTCGGCGTCGGCCGACAGCACCGCGGGCCGATCCCATCCTGCCTGCTTGGCTGCCTCAGCCAGGAGGTGGGCGAAAAGCGGATCGTCGGGGTCTGCGGGCAGGTCCAGCCCGGCGGCGATCCATGCGCCGGCGAGCGTCAGGTAGCCCTGCGAGTTCGGCGGCACGGTCCACAAGCTGTGCCCCCAGGCATCGGCCTGCAGCGGCGTCACCCAGTCGGCCTGGGATCGAGCCAGGTCGGCGGGGGTGAACTCACCGCTGCCCAGCTCGATGAGGTCACGGCCGAAATCGCCTTCGTAGTAGGCATCCCGGCCGCCGTCGATGACCTCCTGCAGGGCGGCAGCGACGCCGGGCCGGATGATGAGGTCTCCCGGCTTGCTCTGGGGTGAATAGTCGTCGGTGTTGGCGACGCCGTCGAGCAGTGCTGCGGCGGCAGCGCCGTGGGGCGAGAGCGGGAAGCCGCCTGCTGCGAGGTCGATGGCGGGTGCGAACACCTCCGCCAGCGGGGCTCGCCCGAACCGCTCGTGCAGGCTCAGCCACCCGTCGACGCATCCCGGCACCGGCACGCTGCGGATGTCGTTTCGGAAGCGCATCCGTGTGCGGCCCTCGGCGCGCAGCGCGTCGGGGTCGGCGCCGCTGCCGGCCCGGCCGCTCGCATTGAGCGCTGCTGGGGCCGTCCCGTCTGCGTGATGGACCAGCGCCCACAGGTCGCCGCCCATGCCGCACATGTGCTGGGTGGTCACGGCGAGCACGGATGAGGCCGCCACCGCTGCGTCTGCCGCCGAGCCGCCGGCACGCAGCAGCGACACGCCGGCCTCGCTCGCGAGATGGTCGACGCTGCACACCATGCCGCTGCGGGCGTAGCGGGTGGCAAACGGGACCTGCGGTCGGGATCGGCTCACACCTCGAACGCTAGAGGCTGAACCGACTGTCGCTCAGGGCAGCAAGACGTTGGGGTTGAGCAGGCCGGCAGGGTCAAGCGCCCGCTTGATTGCGCCGAAGGCGGCCAGCTCGGCCTCGCTGCGGTTGAGGTGCAGCTGGGAGAGCTTGGCGGTGCCGATGCCGTGCTCGGCCGAGATGCTGCCGCCGAGTTCTGCGACGTAGCGCAGCACGGCGTCATCCACGTCTTCGGACGGTTCGGTGCCGTCTGGACCCAGCACGTTGACGTGCACGTTGCCATCGCCGAGGTGGCCGAACAGCAGTGGCTGGGCATCGAAATCCGCGGTGCGGATCACGTCGGGCACGCCGTCGACGAACTCGGCAAGACGAGCCGCGGGCAGCGTCACGTCCAGCTTGTGGGGGATGCCAGCTGCCGAGATCGCCTCGGTGACGTTCTCGCGGAATGCCCACAGCCGCTGCCGTGACGCGGGATCGAGCGCCACCGCCGCATCGACCACGAGATCCGTCAGTTCTTCGACTGCAGTGCCGAGCTCGTCGCTGGGATCGGTGCGTGCCGCAGCTTCGGCGATCAGCCACGCTCCGCCGCCGTCGCGGCTGCGATGCGAATCGCCGCCGAGGCTGCCGACCGGCGGGGCGACGCCAAGGTGGCGCGAGACGAGCGTCATGGCTCCCTCGAAGACAGCTTCCAGCGCGTGCAGCGAGGCGACGCTGCGGCGCAGTGCGGCGGCTGCGCTGACGGCATCGGCTGCCGTCTCGAACGCCAGCAGGGCGGTCGCGCGCTCAGGCTGGGTGGGATGCAATCGCAGGCGCACCTGGGTGATGACGCCGAGCGTGCCCTCGCTGCCCGCCAGCAGGCTCCCGAGGTCGTAGCCGGTGTTGTCCTTCTCGAGGCCTGCGAGGTGGCTCACCACCGTGCCGTTGGCGAGCACCGCTTCGATGCCGACGACCTGGGCCCGCATGGCGCCATAGCGCAGCACGTTGATGCCGCCCGCGTTGGTGGCGACCATCCCGCCGATTGTGGCCGAGTCGCGCGCCGCAAGGTCCACGCCCACGCTGAGGCCTGACGAGGCGACATGAGCTTGGGCATCGGCCAGCGTCACGCCAGCGCCCAGCGTCACCTGCGACGCGAGCTCGTCCACCGGTTCGCGTTTGTTGAGCCGCCGCATCGACAGCACGGCTTCACCGGCGAGGGGCACGCTGCCGCCCACGAGGCCCGTGTTGCCTCCCTGGGGCACGACGGCCACGCGGGCAGCCGCCAGCACGGCCATCACGGCGGCGGTTTCCGCGGTGTCGCCGGGTCGGATCACCAGCGGCGTTGCGCCGGCGAAGCGGCGGGTCCAATCGATGCTGTAGCCGGCGGTCATCTCCGGGTCGTGCAGCACGTGCGCTGTCCCGACGATGCCCGCGAGCTCGTCCATGACATCGGGAGCGATCGCGGCGGCGCTCATGTGCTGGCCTCGCCGCCTGCAGGCCAGAGGCCGCGTTCGACCATGACCTCCAGTAGCACTTCCGGCTCGTCGGTCATGATGCCGTCCACACCGATGTCGAGGAGACGGCCCATCTCGACGGGATCGTCGACGGTCCAGACATACACCGCCACCCCCGCACGTTGAGCGTGCTGGACGAAGCGGCGGGTTGCGAGCGGGATCAGACCTTGCCGGAGCGGGATCGAAGCGATGCGTCCCCGGAACGGGCGATCGCGTCGCTGCGGGCGCTTCGTGCCGGACCGTGGTTGCCGGCTGGGCAGGGGCCGAAGTCCCGCAGCGCTCAGCAGTCTCAGCCGGGCTATCTCGCGTGGGCTGAAACTGAGGCAGACCGCTTCGCCGAAGGCTTCGTCGATTCGCTCCAGGCGTGCGTCGGAGAATGAGCCGACGCACGTCCGGTCGAGCACGCCGGGCCGCTTCAGCGCTTCGATGAGCGGTTCGACAGTGGCATCGGTCTTGGGGTCGATGCTGATCCGCACATCGTCGAATGCATCGAGCAGTTCTTCGAGCCGGGGAATCGGCTCGCCGCGGACGCGAGCCACCGACACCTCGCTCCAGGTCATCTCCGAGATCCGTCCCTCGCGATCGGAGACCGGTGCGAGCGCGTCGTCGTGAAAGACGGCGAGCACACCGTCGGATGTGGCCTGCACGTCCGTTTCCAGGAAGCGATAGCCGAGCCCGATGGCACCCTCGAAGGCGGCCATCGTGTTCTGCGGCCACACAGCGCTGCCACCCCGATGGGCGATCGGCACAGGTCCCGGCAAGCTCAAGAGCGGATGACCTCCGTGTGCTGCCCCCACAGCGCCAGTATCGCCGCTCGGCTTCCGGCTGCATCGAGTGCGCCGCACCGAGCTCGGCGTTGTCACCGGTACCGTCACGTCGATGTCAGACGGTGAAGGGGCGCAGGAACCCTCAAGTGATCACCTGTCGCCAGCGGACGCTTTCGGCAAGTGGGCGGCCAGCGAGCCGGTTCCGCTCGACCGGGCGGCCTTGGCTATCGCCGCCCATTGCCGGACGGATGCGGTCGACGAGGCTGCGGCGCTGGCCGAGCTGGACCGTCTCGGTGCCGCTGTGCGCGAACCCGTCCCCGAAGCGGTCGTCGGTCTGCTCTTCGGCGACGAGGGCTTCGGCCCGAACCGCGGAAGATTCGCCGATCCTGCCAACAGCTACCTGGACCTGGTGGTCTCGCGACGGCTGGGCATCCCGATCACGCTCGCGGTCGTGACCATCGAGGTGGCACGCCGCGCGGGACTGGAGCTGCACGGGGTCGGCATGCCCGGGCACTTCCTGGTGGGCACGCCGGATGCCGGCATGTTCATCGACGCCTTCGAAGGTCGCCTCATCGACCGGGCCGGTGCCGCTGCGATCTTCGCCCGCTTCGAGTCACGCCAGGCATTCGACGACTCCTTCCTGCAGCCGACACCGCCTGAAGCGATCCTGCTGCGCATGCTGAACAACCTGCGCACCTTGCACCTGCGCCAACCCGATGCGCCATCGCTGCTGGCCGTGCTGGAGTTGCTGACCAAGCTGCCGGGCTGCCCGCCCGACGAGTTCCTGCGCCTCAGCCAAGCGCTCGCGACGCTGGGACGGCCCGACGAGGGCGCGCGAGCGCTGGAAGACGCCGCAGACCGGTTCGGCAGCCGCGACGGCGAGCACCTGCGGCACGCAGCGACGCGCTTGTGGGCCCAGCTGAACTGACCAGGCCCGTCGGAAATTCACTCGGTTACACCCCCCTGCGAACATGAACGGCCATCGACCGACGAGAACTGCACCGGCGGAGAGCACCAATATGGTGACGACAGTGGTGTTATGGAGATCGTGATGTTCCATCAGATCGAGATCTCATGTGCTGGGATACCTCGCCGATGAGGACGCGTGCTGGGCTGATCGAACTGGGCGAGATGTCCACGAGCGCTGTTGCCCTACGTATGGCCGAACTCCTTGCGGCGACGTATGCGGATTGCGAGGACGCTCGCGGCGTTGGCCGTCGAGCCGCTTCTCGAGGCATCGCCGTCGCCGGTGGTGCAGTTCACGGCGTGGAAGGCACATCCTCGGTGTCATTCGAAGCCGACAGGTCAGGATCCGGTCAGACGTCCCGCAAGTGCAACCTCGACACCGACATGCACGTGAACCGAATGCTTGGCCGTCTCGGCATGATCGGCCATCACAACACAATCGGTGAGGTTCGCGCGTTTGTGGATTCGGCTCCGAAGAAGGACCGTTCCGACTTGGCGCGGCATCTGATGGCCCACAGCCGCGTGGTGTGCACCGATCCCGAACCGCGCTGCGCAAGTTGTCCTCTCGTCTCCTTCTGTGAAACCGGTCGCAGTCGTATCAGGTCTGAACAAGCGACGGCCACGGTGGTTGATCTCTTCGGTGGTGCTGGCGCGCTCGGGCTGGGATTCAGGTCGGCGGGATTCAGCATCGTGGCGGCTGTGGAGATCGATCGAGATGCCGCACAGACATATCGGCTCAACCATCCCGGTGTGCCCGTGCTCGAGGCTTCTGTCGAGAACGTCACTGCAGACGAGTTGCAGGCGTGGCTGCCGGCCTTGACTGCCCCGTCGGCGGTCATCGCCGGGCCGCCGTGCCAGGGTTACTCGGCGGCTGGCTCACGTGACTCCGACGATCGGCGCAATCTGCTCTTCCGACATGTAGGACGTCTCGCTCGTCGACTTGGGGCTCAGTCAGTCGTCATCGAGAATGTTCCTGGCTTGCGTCGCGTCAACGGCGTCACCTACACAGACAAGATCACAAATTCACTGCGACGATGTGGCTATCGGCCATGGAAGCAGCCGGTTGCCCTCCGAGCGTCCGACTATGGCGTGCCGCAGAACCGTCGGCGACTCTTCTTCGTAGGCGTCAAGGGCGGGATTGAGTTACCCGAAGCCCCGGTGCCGACGCACGCTCCGTATGGGGGCGCCGCCGTCGACTCGACGCTGCTGCGGACGCCTTCCTTGGCACAGCGTTTGGAAGGTCTGCCTCGTCTCGCGCCTGGCGCGGGGGCAGAACGACTGCGACTCCCAGATGGACGTGTCGTGCTGAACTCTCAAGCGATGGCGCATTCGCCGAGAGTGGTTGCGAAAATCAACGCGATACCGGCTGGCGGCGGCCCAATCTCCTACCGTCGGCTTGAGAGCGACGTGGCGCGCACATTGGTCGCGGGCCACCGCGCGCTGCCCGTGCATCCCGACCAGGATCGTACGATCACAGTTCGTGAGGCGGCCCGCATCCAAGGCTTTCCTGATGACTACTTCTTTTGCGGTCCGCGCTCGGCGCAGCCGCTTCAGGTAGCGAACGCCGTGCCTCCTGCGCTCTCTGAGGCTGTCGCTCGGCAACTGCTGAAGTCGTTGGAGGCGGTGTGAGTTCCGCACCAGAAACTCAGGCGGCCACGGACGCCGAACTGACCGCCGATATCAGGGCCAGCACGCGAGACGAGCCGGTCAGCGCCCGTTTGCGAACCGATGAGCGTGTACTGGCCCGAGTCACCGACGGGATCTATCGACAGCCGGGGTCAGCCATTCGAGAACTGGTGTCAAATGCGTACGACGCTGACGCGACCCAAGTAATCATCAAGACCGATCGTCCGAGATTCGAAACGCTGACGATCGAAGACAACGGCAACGGCATGACGCCTGATGCGCTCGCCTATCTGCTTCATCACATCGGGGGGAGTGCGAAGCGATCACCGGGTGGCAGCGACCTAGGTATCACGGATCGGGATGATCCGATGCGCAGCCCGAATGGCCGAAAGCTGATCGGCAAAATCGGAATCGGCCTGTTCTCGGTGAGCCAGCTCACCAACCGGTTTCACCTCGTCACGAAGACTCAAGGTGATGACTCTCTCACGATCGCATCCGTGGTGCTTCGCCAGTACTCGGACCACAGCCCAGCAGAGACCGACGACGAAGGCAAGTACCAAGCAGGTCTAGTGAAGATCTGGCGCGAGCCAGCCTCGGACCCGGAGGCCCACGGCACGACAGTCACCCTGACCGACATCCGGCCTCAAACCCGTGACACGCTGCGTAGTAATGAGGTGTGGGCGGTCGTCGACGCGGACCCGTCGCTGGACCCGGAAGAATCGCGAGCGGTCGAACCGCCGACGTTCCACATCGGACGAGTCAAGCATGACGACCCATCAAGCCTTGAGGGCGATGCAGACCCCTTCGACAAGCTTCCTTGGTCTCCAGGCGACATTCCTGATGTCGCCTTTGAGAAGTTGGTCAACGCCGTCTGGGAACAAGTCGAGGGGAAAGCGAAGAACCCGCGACTCAGCGACATCTTCGACTACTACCTGCGCATGGTCTGGCAGCTCAGCCTGTCCATACCAGCGCCCTACGTGTTCGGGAGCCCCTTCGAACTGGCTTTCGGCGATGGGATGTACCTCTACGAAATCCCGATGGCCACCAAGGCCGCGGCTGAGAGCTTTGAGCTGGACGAGGGGGAAACGATTCTTGGCACGCGGTCGATCGGCCATAGCGCCAACGTCGGCAGTGACTTCGCCGTCTACTTTGATGACTTGCGTCTCAGACGCCCCCTCAAGTTCACGGACCTGCCGAATACGGCGCACGCCGTCCGCAAACCAATCTTGTTCGTGGGTCGCTGCAGTGAGCAATTCAAAGGCATCCCACATGAGTTGTCCGCCGGTCCACTTGAGTTCGAGGCGTACCTGATTTGGACACCCAAGGTTGCTCCCACTGAGCACCAAGGCGTCCTCGCTCGCGTTCACGGTTCCAGCGGAACGCCATTCGACCCGACGTTCATGCGCTACCAGGTGTCTGAGCAAACCCGGCTCAAGCAGATCACCTGCGAGATCTTCGTCACGCGCGGCCTCGAAGCAGCACTGAATATCGACCGAGAGTCGTTCAACTTCGCGCACCCGCATGTTGTGTACCTCACTCAGTGGCTGCACGCCGCGCTTCGCCGCGTCGCGACGGAGCAGAAGCGAGTTGCCGGCGAGATACGGGCCGGACGTCGTGCAACTGCCGCAGCAGAGACGCAGGCTGCAGTGTCGGACGTCGCTCGAAGGGCCTGGCGAGAGGAGTCGGACGACCCAGGTGCGGAGCCTCCTCATGTCGTTTTTGATGATGCTCCCGAGGAACCGATGTTCGAAGAGTCCGGCACCTACCGATTCCGACGGGCGCCGGTTCTTGGCGACAAGGCCGCTCGGCCCACGGCTGCGGAGACGACGACCGAGAAGCAGATGGAGGCGCTCGTACAGTTGCTCGCAGCATTCGATGTGCTCGACAATCTGTCGGAGCAACAGCAGGAACGGCTCCTGGCGGGCATTCGCAAGATTCTCGAGGCATCCGCATAGTGAGCGATGTCTCGGACAACAACGATGAACTTGTCGCGGGGATCTTCGGCGGTCTCGAGTACGGGATCGCTGAACTGAAGCGAAGAGAATTCAGACCATGGCACCGACCCCGCAAGCAATTCGTCCGACGTGAACAGTGGGCCAAGCAGGTCAGAGGCCTCTATGCCGATCGGCCACCTACGGACCCGCTTCGCTACTTGGGTTTGCCAGGCACGGACCTCATCGACCTGAGATATTTGCACGATGAGGTATGCAGGCCGGCTGACCGGCCGCTGATCTTCCTCGGATTCAATTCAGAAGCACAACCAAACAGCCCAGCTCGAGACGAGCTCAACATCTCGCTCTACGAGGTAGGTCGGCTGCCGAACGTCCAGCAGCGGCAGTCTGATGTCATCCACGACGACTTCCGGCGCATCAGCGACGAGTCCTCGATTGCATGGAAACGTGCAAGGGCGATCGGGCCCTTCGATGTTGTCAACTTGGACCTGTGCGACGGATTGGCATCCGATTCGCCAACAATCCGTCAGTCGATCTATGACGCGCTGGGTCAGGTGACTGCTCTGCAGAGCCACAGCTTGACACCGTGGCTGCTGCTCATCACCACTCGAATCGGTCCGCGCATGTTTGACCCCAATGCCGAAGCGGCGATTCTTCAGCGCTTTCGCGACAACGTCGGCACTTGCGACGGATTTATCGAAGAGTGCCAGCAACACTTGGGCCTCAATGCAACGGCGATTGAACCCTCGACCTGCAGTGACCTCGACTACCTCAAGCTCATGATCGTCGCCTTGGGCAAGTGGCTTGCGGAACTCGTTCAGGCATCGAGAAGCAGCCAGGTGGTGCTAGCTAGCACCCTCGGCTATCGGGTAGTCAAGAGCGCGCCGTGCGAGGATCTCGTTTCGATCGCGCTGCGATGTGAACCGATCTTTTCCCGCCCCGCGAACGCGCTGTCTCCGACACCTCCGCAGCCATTCGACGAGTGCAAGACCGCGAAGAGAATCGTCAGGCGCGCGGCACGTCGCAAGGACATCGACTCGATACTTAAAGCCGACTCGGACGTACATGAGGGTCTAGTCGTCGAAATGGAGGGGCTCTTGACAGCGGCAAGGTACGACGTCGAGCGTTACCGGCCGTGGCTCGAGTCGCTCGACAGTGGTCTCTGACTTGGCTCCGATGGGCCTAGTTCCGGTTTGTCCGATCACGGTCCCAAGCGGCTCAAACGCCCGCCACCGTTCTAACCGACGGTCCCTACGGAAGGGACTCGCCAGCTAAGAGTTGGCAAGCTCGTACGCAGCCATGCCCTCGAACATGGTTGCGATGTCTCGTTGGCGAGCGCCGAAGTATCCGATGGCGTCTGCCCAGAGATCAGCTGAATGCTGAGGGGGGCACGGCACGCCGGCCGGGAGTTCATCGCTTATCGGGTGGCGGCAGTCGGCCAATAGCGATTCAAGACCCTCATCCGTGAGGGCCCATTGGGCGTTGACCAAGCAGATGAGCGGCGCGCTAAGTTTGACCGGTCCACCGTTTCCAGAGCGCGCGGCAAACGCGACCTGGAGACTGAGCGCCAGCATGTCGACCGCCCTGGCGAAGTCAAACAGGTCGCGCCCCACGACGTCATTGGCAAGTAGCTGGCGTTCAAGAACCCTGACGATCTCGGCGGCGGACTCCTCAGGTCGCCAGATGGTGCCGACTGGGTTCTCCTCATCCGGTCCGTAGCGGGGGTCCCACTGTGTCGGGTCAAGCGAGCCAAACAGCACGGGACCAAAATTCAACCAGAGTTCCGATACCTGGCCGTACTCCATCAGGAAGGCGTACAGGTCCGGCGAAGCTTCGTTCCCGGAGGTGCGCAGTCGGAACATGTGCGGGTTGAACAGCCGTAGCTCCTCGCCGAGCCTCAACGCATCGGCGATGGCATCGCGAGAGACAGCAGAACGTAGCGCCGCGACCGCAGCCGCTATCTCGTCATCGACAGCTCGGCGTTGCTCGTTCTGGCTGGCTGCCAGTGACTCCAAGTCCATGACGCGCCTTGTCAACGGTGCTGTCCCTGCTTGGACAGCGTCGCTTACGGCAGCCTCGACCCGACGGACGAGACGTGGTTCCACGAACGCGCCAATGAGCAAGACCACGATCCCCGTCGCAATTGCCAGCGATGCGCTCGACCAGGACGCAAGCGTCCACCCGCCGCCTGCGACTCCAACAAGCAGAAACCCGGAGGCGACGGCAGCGAGGGCGCCCACCAGCGGCCAACGGACCCGAGTGTTCACCTCGCTCCGATCGTGACCGTAGTCTCTACGGCCCTATTGCTGCCGCTTCGTGGTGCGCGCATTCGCCCATTGTTGCCAACGAGTGCGCCAGGCTCTGGGACCTTGGTCGTCATCAGGTCGAGGTGAGAGGCCTCGAGAATCGAACCTCGGCAAGCCCTGAACGCAGGAGACCACGGCAACTGAGCTCTCGGCCGCTTCGACATGTGCTTGTCTGACGAAGCAGCAGGTCGAATCGGCGCCGGCTTGAACAAGGCTCACAGATCTCGCAGAGGCTGAACGGCACACCTAAGTCGGTGCAGGCAGCGGAAGTGGATGCTGGCTGCACAGCGGGCCGCTGCCAAGCGCACCGAAACGGTGAGCAGCGCAGCATCGGCCCCCAGGATCAAGCGCGGAGGGTGCCTGTCATTTGTTCGTAGAGGCCGAAGAGGTGTTGGACGCGTTCGGATTCCGACTTGAACGTGGGCCGGGTGCGGTAGAGGCGGTCGACGGCTCGGTCGAGGTTGCGGTGCGCTTTGCGCAGATCAGTGGGCATGAGGTCGGGGTCGTAGAGGTTGGCGAGCGCGGCGTCGCGATGCTCCGCGCGCGTCGAGCACTGCTTGGGCGGGAGCGTCGAGCTTGGCTGATGCACTGCCGTCGCTGAAGCCTTGGGGCACGGGGAACGTGTTGTAGACGATGCCGACCGAGTATTGGTAGCGGCTCTCGAGGCGTCCTGCGACCGTCCGCATCCAAGCCATGTGCATCGCGGAGCTCAAGAGCGCGAATTCGGCGAGAGATGCGTCGGGCAGGATTCTCAGCTTGTTGCTGGGTATGGCTGGCGGTTCGAGCCAGCCGAATGGCACGTACTCGCGTCGTTCCGAACTCACTTCGGGAATCACCAGGAACGGTTGCTCCGGGAGTACTTCGACTTGCCACGCCCGCGGGGTTTGTGCCAGCTGACGGGTTGATGCTCGCTGGCTCGCTTGCCGAGTCTCGCGCACCGCTTTCATTCGCTGCTGAACCAGCGGCAAGCTTGACAGCACGGCTGGGGATGCTTCCTGCAGGGCGAGTATCCAGCGCTCGCTGCCTCGGAGGTACTCGCGGGCTCCGACGAAAGGACGCATGAATGGCGTGGCGTCGGGTTCTTGTGCCAGGAATTCCGCCAGTTGGTCACCATCGAAGATGTACTCACCGCCATCAATGGGCTGGGAGCCAGTCAGCAGTCTCCTCATGCCGTTGATGGAACGTCCCACTTCGCTGACGACTTGGTGCGGATTGTTGAGCCTCGTGCCGTCGACCAAGTAGGGCGTGATGACTTTGCAGGTGCCGACGAGGGGTTCCCCGTTGATGTTGGGGTAGGTGTAGAGCGGCCTGTCCGGTGGCGCGTGCTCGGCTGGGTCGAGGCCGAGAATGATCACGTGGACGTGTGCCTTGCCTCGGGCGTCGGAGCCCCACGCGAATGTCCGGTGGGCGTATGAGATCTCCATCTGGTGCCGTTCGAAGATGACTGACCAAAGTTGCGCGACCTGTTCGCCTTGGGTGATGGAGTTGGTTGCGACGAACCCGATCCGCGGAGGTCGGTGGCCGAGACCGGCTGCGGTGTCCGTTCGGCGGACGTATTCGGCGGCGCGTATGAACCATGCAGTGACGTAGTCGAGCGTTCCGCCGCTGCCGCCGAGCTGCGCGATGCGGTGCACCTGCGCTCGCTGCTCGGTGCTCTGGTACTTGGCGCCGATGAAGGGCGGGTTGCCGAACACATAGGAGCACTCCGCGGGCGGCAGGAACGTCGCCCAGTCAAGTTCCAGTGCGTCGCCGACTTCGATGTGCGGCGATTTCTCAAGCGGGATACGCACATAGGGCTCGCCGAAGGTGTCAGCGAGCTCCCGGTTCATGAGGTGATCCATCATCCACAACGAGGTGGCGGCGATGCGCGCCGGGAACTCGCTGATCTCGATGCCGTAGAACTGGTCGACGTCGATCACCGACTTCACTTCGAATGGCATTACCTGCTGGGCCGACACCCGGGTGCGGGCTGCGATCTCGTCGAGAATGTCGATCTCAAGCAGGCGCAGCTCGCGGTAGGCGATGATTAGGAAGTTGCCGCAACCGCACGCAGGGTCGAAGAACTGCAGCTCTCCTAGCCGGTCCCTGAAGCGGTAGAGCTCAGCTACGACATCGCCGCTTTGCTTGGAGGCGAGGTCGTCGAACTCGGATCGCAGGTCGTCAAGAAACAGCGGTTCGATCACCCTCAAGATGTTCTGCTCGGTGGTGTAGTGCGCGCCTTGGGAACGGCGCTCAATCGGCTCCATCACCGACTGGAACAGCGCGCCGAAGATCGCCGGCGATGTCTTGGACCAGTTGAATCGGCACGCGTCCAGCAGGGCTGTCCGCATTTCGCTGTCGAAGTCAGGGATCTCCAGCCGCGCGGCGAAGAGTTCGCCGTTCACATAGGGGAACTTGGCCAGGTCCTCGTCCAGCTTGTGCTGCCGCCGCTCAGCCGGCGTGTTCAGGACTCCGAACAGCCGCGTCAGCCGTGAGCCCAGGTCGGTGCCGTCCACCGAGGTTCGTTCCTCCACGAGATGCAGAAACATGTCCTGGCGGGGAAAGATGCCCGAGTCGTCGGCGAACATGCAAAACACCATGCGCACTAGGAATTGCTCGAGGTCCTCGCCCTGGTAGCCCGACTCGTCGAGCGCATCGTGCAGCCGCCCCATGAGTTCTGACGCTTCGATGTTGACCGGGTCCTCCTCACGCAGCGCCCGGCGCCGCTGCCCAACGATGAACGCAAAGTCCTCGACGTGGTCCGGCAATTCGGAGAGCGAGAACCGGATCTCATCGCGCGTATCGCGGTCGAGCAGCTCGAACGTCTTGAAGTCGCACAGCAGCTGATAGCGCGGCCGTTCCCGCTCCGAGACTGCATCGAAGTAGTCGCCCGCCTGCTGAGCTGCCGCCAACAAGCTGCGGCCGGCGCTCTTCTGCTCCACCAGCAGCACGCTGGGCCAGAACAGATCAATGAAGCCATGTGAGTTGTCCAGCTTCTTGACATGCTCTTCGTAGCGCGCCACGTCGCGCCGTCGCTTGCCGAACACCTCGAAGAACTCGTTGTAGAAGGTCTGCGTCTCGCCCTTCTCGTACGAGGCGTCAGACCACTCCGAAGCGAACTGGGCAGCGCGCACTCTGATCTCGTTCCACGAGAGCATCACGGCAACCTAACCGACCCTGCCGATCTCAATTGGGCCGAGGCCGGCAGCGCGGGCTACAAGCCGATGGCCAGGTCGGGACGGCCGCGCAGGTGGGTGCGTTCGTTGACCGAGAGCACGCTGCGGTGGCCATGGCTCGACGCGAAGACACGCGTGACGGAGGTGTAGTCCACGTCGAACTTCAGGAATGAGCCCGGGTCGAAGCCCAGGCAGCGGGCCAGGTAGGCGTTCACGACGCCGCCATGGCACGCCAGCGCCACCCGCTGGCTGCGGTGGTCGGCGACGATCTGGTCGACTGCGTGGTTGACGATGGCGATGAACTGGGCGGTGCGTTCTGCATCCCCGAACGAACCGGTCGCCAACTCGTCCCACCGCTCCCGGTCGGTCTCCTTGAGCACCTCCATGGGCACGTACGCCGGTGAGTCGCGGTCGAACTCGCTCAGCCCGTCGCGCACTGACGGCTCGAGACCAGTCGCTTCGGAGATCGCTCGGGCCGTTTGCACTGCCCGGCGCATCGGGCTGCTGTACAACGCATCGATGCCCATTTCGGCGAGCCACCCGGCAACCGCCGCGGCCTGCTGCTGACCGATCTCCGACAGGGACGGGTCTGCGGGCTGCCCGTCGTGCCGTACGACTCGTTCAGGTTGGCCGTGGCGGACGAAGACGAGTTCCACGGCGGGTGACCCTAGAGGGCGAAATCAATGGCTGAGTGCCTTGACGGGAGCGGTACCGTGGTGACACATGGCAAGACGGACCAAGATCATCGCCAGCGTCGGACCAGCCTGCAGCGACGAGGCGACCATGACAGCCATGATCGAAGCAGGCGTCGATGTCTGGCGTCTCGGGCTGGCACACGGCACGCTCGACGAGCAGGTCGACACCTTCCGGCGGCTGCGCGCTGTATCGGAAGAGTCCGGACGGCATATCGGGATCCTCGTGGACCTGCCGGGTCCCAAGGTGCGCTGCAAGCCCTTCCCCGAGGGCGGCTGCGACGTCGCTCAAGACGCGTTGCTCTCGCTCACCATTGACGGCGACGCCAGCACCGCCGATCGGCTCGTCGTCGACTACGAGGGATTGCTGACCGACGTGGGCCCGGGTGACCGGCTGTCGTTCGGCGACGGCAACGTCGTGCTGGTGGTCGAGGACCGTGCCTCCAACGCCCTCAAGACCCGTGTGCTGCACGGCGGGCACCTCGAAGGCCGGCCTGGTCTGCATGTCGACTCATCCAAGCTGCGCATGAGCACGCCGACCCCCCAGGACCTGAAGCTGGCGGACACGTTCATCGACCTGGGCACCGACATGGTCGCACTGTCGTTCGTCCGTTCGGCACATGACATGCGGCGTCTGGGCGTCGAGCCCCATCCGCGCGGCCCGCTGCTGGTGGCCAAGATCGAGACAAATGCCGCAGTGGAGAATCTCGACGGGATCATCGAGTCCTCTTCGGCAGTCATGGTGGCCCGCGGCGACCTGGGTGCGGAGTGCGACATCGAAGAATTGCCCCACCTGCAGAAGCGCATCATCGAGGCCTGCGTCGCACACGGCCGGCCGGCCATCACCGCGACACAGATGCTGGAGTCGCTGCTGCATTCGCCCGTACCGACGCGCGCCGAGGCCTCCGACATCGCCAATGCGGTATTCGACGGCACCTCAGCAGTGATGCTGAGCGGCGAGACGGCGATCGGCCACGATCCGGTGAACGCCGTGCGGACCATGGCGCGCATCACCGAGCGAGCAGATGAGCGCTTCGACTACGAGGCGTGGTGGAACCGGCTGCTGTCAGTGCGCAGGCTGGACGAACGCGCTGCTGACTACCTTCGCGTGACCGACGGCATCACCCAGTCGGCGTCACGGCTGGCGACCGAGCTGGGCGCTCAAGCCATCATCTGCCTGAGCCGGTCGGGGTTCACCGCCCGCAGCATGGCCAGGTTCCGTCCGTCGATGCCGCTGCTGGGTCTCACGCCCGAGCCTCGCACCGCGATGCAGCTCTCGCTGTCCTGGGGGACGCGCCCGCTGGTCTTCGGCGAACGATTGACCCCTGCCGAATCAGCCCTCGAAGCGGTGCACGCAGCGTCGCGTACCGGCCTCGTCCGCAGCGGCGACATGGTGGTGGTGGTGTCAGGCTCGAGCCCCGAGTCGCACGCCACCGACAACCTGCGCGCCATGCGCGTGCCCTGAGATCGGATCAGCCGGTGTCGATGTCGATGTCGACGTCGATACGGGATGGGTCGATGCGGTCAGGTCCGCACAACGGGTTCTGGGGCACCTGCACTGCACGGCCGAAGACCTCGCATGAGCAGGTCTCTTGGCAGTCTCGCAGCCCGGTCCATTGCACGGCGAGCACTGCCGCCCCGCCCACCAGCACCACTGAGATCAGCACGGCCAGCACCAGCCGGCGGATCAATCGGAGCGCAATGAAGGCCGCGACAGCCAGAGCGGCGATCCCGCCGGCCAGAGCGATGCTCAAGCGGTCGGCATCGAGCCATTCGGGCAGCACTTCAACAGAGAGTACGCAGCGTCCCGGCAGCGCCCGTGGATCGCTCCCGGGCCAGCGCCAAGGCGCTCAGTAGAGTCCGAGTGGCAGATTCGACGATCCGCGAGGTTCCGCGTATGGCGGCCACACCCATTGATCTGCGTCCGGGCGGTCTGCCCGAGACAGTGCTGGATCCGGCCCCTCCCGTCGCGGTAGCGGCACTCGAAGCGGCGATGGCTCAGCCGGCGGCTGAACGGGGCGCCGCGCTGTCGGAGGTGGCGGCTCGCTGGCCGCGGTTGCTGGAGGCCTGGGCGGAACTGGGGCGTTGGGCGGCGA
This sequence comes from Candidatus Poriferisodalis sp., assembly GCF_965208925.1. GTDB lineage: Bacteria > Actinomycetota > Acidimicrobiia > Acidimicrobiales > Poriferisodalaceae > Poriferisodalis. The sequence continues at coordinate 2,602,166 of NZ_OZ242364.1, forward strand.
GCGCGGGCCGTCACATCGAGTCCTACGCCTACTGCAGGGTGGGATACCACCGGGGACTCGACGCTCTGCGCGCCGCCGGATGGCGGGGGAGCGGTTACGTCCGCTGGGCGCAGCCCACCAACAGCGGCTTCCTGTGGTCGCTGCTGGGCCTGGGGCGCTGCGCTGGTGCCATCGGCGAGCATGACGAGGCCGACCGGTGTGCCGGTTTCCTGATGCAGCTCGACCCCGGAGGCGAGCCGTCGACGGGTGAGTGGCCGCAGGCGTGAAGCCCGCCGGCGTCGTGCTGTGCGGGGGCGCATCCACGCGTATGGGCAGCGATAAGACGGGCCTGGAACTAGCGGGCCGGCCGCTGGCGCTGTGGGTAGCCGATGCGCTATCGGCCGCGGGAGCAGAACCGGTCGTGGCGCAGGGCGGCAACCCGCCGCCGCCGCTCGTGGCCGAACCCGACAGCTCGCCACGAGCCGGTCCGCTGTCGGCCCTGATCGATGCGCTGGAGCGCCATGGCGAGGTGCTCGTGTGCCCGACCGACGTGCCGACAGTTCCCGCCGAGCTGCTGGCCACGCTGGTTGAGCGCGCCCGCAGCACGGGTGCGCCGGTCGTGCTGGCTCGCAGCGACCGGCCGGAGCCGCTCATCGGCCACTACGCCCGCGAATCGCTCTCGATGCTGCGCGCAGGCCAGCAGGCCGGCGCGCGCGGGCCGAAGGAGGCCTTCGACATCGAGCGTGTCCCGACCGTGCCGGTGGCGCCGTCTGATGTGCTGAACGTGAACACGCCTGCCGATCTGGCAGCAGCCGAGGCGATCTTGGCTGCACGTGAAGCGGGCCAGCCAGGAGTGAGCTGACGCGCATGGCACCTCGCAACGAACGCCGCGGCCGCGACTCGTCTCGCAGCGATCGACGCCGCAGCGACTCGTCTCGCCAGGATGCACCCCGGCACGAATGGGTTGACAATCAAATTGGCCTGGAAGCGCTGGTCGCCGACCTGCTGGACGCTGACTGCGTGGCCGTCGACACCGAGTTCCACCGTGAGCGCAGCTACCGACCGCAGTTGGCCTTGGTGCAGGTTGCGTTCGGCGAGCGGATCGCTCTCATCGATCCCACCACCACCGACGTCTCGGTGCTGGGTGCTGTGCTGGCAGCCGATGTCCTGGTGATCATGCACGCCTGCGCGCAGGACATCGAGGTGCTGTCTCAGGAGTGCGACGCCATCCCGTCGAGGCTCTTCGACACACAGGTGGCCGCTGGCTTCTTGGGCATGAGCACGCCGTCGCTGGCGGCGCTGACCGACCGCTTGCTCGGCGTGCGGCTGGCCAAGGGCAACCGCCTGACTGACTGGTTCGAGCGGCCGCTGCGACCAGCCCAGCAGCGCTACGCAGCCGATGACGTGGCGTACTTGATCCCCCTGCTCGACGAACTGCGCTCACGCCTGACGGCGCGGGATCGCTGGCAGTGGGCGCTCGACGAGTGCGAGCAGTGGCGCCGGCCTCCCGGGCCGCCACCAGATCCTGCCCAAGCGTGGACCCGCATCAAGGGGGCACGCCAGCTGCGCGGGCGCCAGCGAGCGGTGGCATACCGGCTGGCTGCCTGGCGCGAGCGAACGGCCAGCGAGCGCGATATCCCCGTGCGCTTCGTGCTGTCGGACATGGCGCTGCTGTCGATCGCGCAGCGCCGCCCTCGCAGCATCGATCAGCTCGGAGGATTGCGGGGGGTGGACGGCAACCAGTTCCGTGGGGCGGCCGGTGATCGGATCATGGCCGAGGTGCAGCGCGGACTCGACATGGCGCCGGGCGACATTCCGGCCAGTGCGCTGCCGGCGGGGCCGAACGTGGATGCGTCTCTGCAGCCGGCAGTCCCACTCGTGGGCGCATGGGTGGACGAGGTAGCACGTGCCGAGGACATCGATCGGAGCCTGTTGGCGACCCGTTCGGACATCGCCGCACTGCTTGCGGGCGATCCGGCCTCGAGGCTGAGCTCGGGCTGGCGGGCTGAAGTCGTGGGCGACGGGATCAGGTCGCTGCTGGCGGGCGAGGCCGCACTTGCGTTCGATCCCTCGGCCGGCCTGCAGCTCGAGTCGCGGTCGCGCAGCGTGCCTGAGGGATGCGACGGACACGCAGCCCAATGACACGCAGCATCGCGCCTCAAACGGTAGGGTGGCAGGGCACTTCGTAGAACACAGATGCCCCATCCGCCGCGGAGAGGGGCATGTCCGGATGCAGGCAAGCGAAGCCTCGCAGTCGAGCACGAGGAGCCAGCCGGTGAAGAAGGGTCGACATCGCCGCTATGAGGAGGCCCGCAAGTTTCAGCGGGCCACGGCGGAGCGTTTCACCATTGAGGATTACGACTTCGACAACTCCGACCGTTTCGGAGTGGACCCTGGAGATCGCGACCTGGCTGACGAGGAATCGGCGCCCGATGACCAGTACGGCCATCTGGCCGACAAGTACGACGATTATTCGGATCTCGAGGCCAAGTACGCCGATTTCGATTCCGACGCCGACCCTGACTCTGACGCCAACACCGGGGCTCCCCAGCGCGAAAGCGCCTGACTAGCAGCTAGTGCGGCGAACTGCTGGGTGGGGCAGCAGCTGGGTTGAGGCGATGCGCTCGTCGAGTCGGGAGTGCAGCTCGGCGTAGATCGCTGGTCCACAGATCGCAGTCAACTCGTCGCGAAGTGCCCTGAACACGGGTTGAGTGCCGATGTGGGCGCTCTCGGCGGATGTACACCACCAGGCGACGTCGGTATCGGGGCCGCCCCAGTCGCGCAGTTCCCATTCCCGCACCATCGTGTAGACGTGCCCGGTGACGGTCTCGTGGTCCTCGCGGCGCAGCGGCGCCTGCCAGCAGATCTCAGGCTTGGTGTCCATCGGCCGCCGGCCGGTGCGCTCGGCCAGCAGGTGGAATGCGCAGCCTGCGCCAGCAGGGTGATCGGCCCGATTTGCGAACACGCACGCACCATCGACGACCCGGGTGCGCCACCAGCCCTCGCCGTCCTGGGTGAGTGCTTCGTCGGGACCGCAATGGTGCTGCCAGATCTCGGCGTCCAATTCGGCGATCATCTCCCGGACACGTGCGAGATCGTCATGACCGTTGAGAAAGGCGCCGTGGCTGCAGCAGCCCAGAGCCGACTCGGGGGCCGGTATGTCTTCAATCCCCGGACATCCAGCGCCGTAGATGCACATCCAGGAGCTGGCCAGAAACGTCACATCGAACAACCAGGTGCGGTGTTCGAGCGGATCTTCCAGCGAAAGCCACTCCCGCGTGTCGTCACCGAGATTCTGGCCATCGAAGTCCAACGCAGTCTCAGATGCCATCCGCGGCGAGCCTACGAGGCCGAGCTCGCGAGGCCGGGGCCCGAGCGGCCCGTGAGCGGAGCGAACAAGAGCGGGCAGCATCAAGCCGCGCCGAATCGCCCAGTCGATCTGCGGCGCGTGTGGGGTACGGTCGGGGCGTGGTTTCAGAGGACGGCGCGGCCGATGCTGCCCTGCTTGCCGACCTGCGCGGGGTGCTGGGTGAACGCGCCCGTGACAACGACTTCGAACGGGGCTTGTACAGCCGTGACGGCTCGATCGAAGGCAGCTCGCCGGCAATCGTGTGCTTGCCCGAGACTGCTGCCGAAGTCGCCGAGATCGTGCGTATCTGCCGGCGCCACAGTCGGCCCTTCCTGGCTCGTGGATCGGGGACCGGCTTGGCCGGGGGCGCCGTGCCCGTCGGCAGGCCGGTGGTGGTCGCCACCGCGAAGATGGACCGCATCGTCGAGGTGGACACCGACAACCGGGTGGCCTGGGTCGAACCCGGCGTGCTGAACCTGGACTTGTCGCGAGCACTGACGCCGCTGGGCTTCCACTTTGCCCCGGATCCCTCCTCTCAGCAGGTGTGCTCGATCGGCGGGAACATCGCCAACAACTCCGGCGGGCCGCATTGTCTGGCGTACGGCGTCACGACAGCGCACATCGCAGCGCTCGAGGTGGTGCTTCCCTCCGGCGAGACCACCACCTTGGGCGGTGTCGAGGCAGAACCGGCCGGGCTCGATCTGCGGGGGCTGTTCGTGGGCTCTGAGGGCACGATGGGCATCGCCACCAAGGCCGCCGTGCGCCTCACACCCAACGCCCCGTCGGTGCGCACGCTGCTGCTCGACTTTGACGACGTCAGCGAGGGTTCTGCGGCGGTCAGCGCCATCATCGCCGCCGGGCTGGTGCCCTCTGCGCTGGAGATGATGGACCAGCGCGCCATCGAGATCGTGGAGGCATTCGCCCACGCCGGCTACCCGACCGGGGCTGCTGCGGTGCTGCTCGTGGAGCTGGACGGCCTGCCGGGCGGGGTGGAGGCGGGCGTGGAGATCGTGCGCGAGGTGGCGCTGAAGCACCATGTCGGCCATGTACGTGTTGCCGCTGACGACGAGGAGCGAGCGCTGCTGTGGAAGGGCCGCAAGAACGCGTTCGGAGCGGTGGCGCGGATCAAGCCCGACTACTACCTGCACGACACCGTGGTGCCGCGGTCACGGCTCACCGAGGTGCTCGAGAAGGTGTACCGGATCGCCGATGCCTACGACCTGATCGCGGTGAACGTGTTCCACGCTGGGGACGGGAACCTGCACCCGATCTTGGCTTTCGACCGGCGCGAGCCCGGCGTGGACGAGCGGGTGAAAGCCGCCGGCCGCGACATTGTTGCGGCCTCCATCGAGGCCGGCGGGGTGCTCAGCGGCGAGCACGGCATCGGTCTGGAGAAGCGCGACTACATGGGGATGCTGTTCAGCACCCACGACATGTACACCCAGGACGTGGTGCGCGAGACGTTCGATCCCGATGGGTTCGCCAACCCCCTCAAGGTGATCCCGACGGGTTCGCGTTGCAGCGATTCATTCCACCAGCACGTGCCCGAAGGCGCTTGGGTGTGAGCTCACAGCCGAGCAGCGCCGGTGTGACGCCGGCAGCGGGAGCGAGTACCGGAGCGGCCGAAGCGGGGCCGAGCCTGGCGGCGAATATTGCTGCGGAGGTGACCGCATTTGCCGGCGAGGTCGGCAGCGACGATCCGGTCACAGTCGTGGGCGCCCGAACGCATTGGGGTGTCGGCGGCGCTGCGCTCGCGGGGACACGCGAGGTCTGCGCACCTGCGGGCGTGTGGGAACACGAGCCGTCGGAGATGACGGTTCGCTGCGGTGTCGGCACGACGGTGGCTGAGCTGGCGGCACATCTCGCTCGCACCGGCCAGATGGTGCCGCTCGACCCTGCCGACGGCGCGGCGACCGTGGGCGGGGTGCTGGCGTGCGGCTTCAGCGGGCACCGGCGACTTCGCTACGGGCACGTGCGCGATCTCGTGCTGCAGACGCGTCACGTCGACGCCGCAGGCAAGGTCGTCACTGCGGGTGGCCCCACGGTCAAGAACGTCTCGGGTTACGACCTGCCCCGCTTGCTGGTGGGCTCGCTGGGAACCTTGGGGTTCCTGGCCGAGGTGATTCTGCGGACCCTGCCGATACCACCCGCTGCGCAGTGGCTGGAAGGCGACGGCGACCCGTTCGCGGCGTTCGACCTGCTGTACCGGCCGAGCAGCATCCTGTGGAATGGTCTGCAGACCTGGATCCTGCTCGAGGGCGACCCGGCCGATGTCGCGGCAGAGGCGAACAAGCTGGAGCCAGCGGGATTCGCTGCGTGCGACGGTCCGCCGCCGATCCCTAGTGCGGGGCGCGAATCGATGCGGCCTTCGGCGCTGCGAACGCTCGCCGGCACGCCAGGCGGGTGGATTGCGGAGGTCGGTGTCGGCTTGGTGCATCGCGCCGCACCAGTGCAAGCGGCACAAGTCTCGTCGGCGAATGCGGCGCTGATGTCCCAGCTGAAGCAACGGCTGGATCCTGACCAACGGCTCAACCCCGGCCGGAGAGCCTGGTGAGCCCCGTGGGCGAACCGACGGGCACAGTGAGCCCCGTGGGCGAACCGACGGGCACAGTGAGTTCTTCCGACACGTTTCCGCTGCAGCTCGATATCGACGGCGACACGCTTGCTTCCTGCGTTGCCTGCGGCATGTGCCTGCCTCACTGCCCGACCTACCGGGTGACCGGCGAGGAGTCGGCATCGCCGCGCGGACGCATAGCTCTGATGCGTGACGTCGCCGAGCGAGGCGAGGCCGACGCTGCGTTCGTGGAGTTCATGGACGCCTGCATTCAGTGCCGTGGCTGCGAGACGGCCTGTCCAGCCGGCGTCCACTACGGCCACATGATGGAGGTCACCCGCGAGGCGCTGGCAGCGCAGACCCGCTACCAGCCCCGGCTGCGACGGCTCGCCTACCGCGTGCTGGGCATGCCCCGGCTGCTCGGATTCGGATCCCGCTTGCTGGGTCTGTCACAACGGCTCGGCCTGATGCGCATGCTGAGTCTGCTGGGTCGTGTGCGGCCGTTTCGACAGCTCGATGCCATGACCGCCTCGCTGCCGCGAGTGCCAGTGCGCCAGGCACCGCTCACGGCCAGCGGCGACGACGTCTGGCTGTTCACCGGATGTGTCATGGACGCATGGATGCGTGACACCCACCGGGCGGTGCAATCCGTGATCGAGGCAACCGGCGCCGGCGTGGCCCTGCCGCCCGCGGGAGCTGCCTGCTGCGGCTCGCTGCACCTTCACGCTGGTTTGGCCTCCGACACCCGGCGACTGGCGCGCAAGGTGATGGCGGCGCTGCCCGGCGACGCCCCGATCCTGATCGACTCGGCCGGCTGCGGCGCCACGATGAAGGAGTACGGTCACCTGCTGGGCACCGACGAGGCCCGCCGCTTCGCAGCACGCGTACAGGACGTGCACGAGTGGCTTGCCGCCAGGGTCGACGAGTTGCCGGCGGACGAAGCGACTGCCCCTGATGCCGGTGGCCCGGGTGCGGTCAGTGCAGCACAACGCCTGCGGATCGCGGTGCAAGACCCGTGCCATCTCCGCCACGTCCAGCAGGCGCACCTGCCGGTGCGAACCGTGCTGAGCCGGTTCTTCGACGTTGTCGAGCTGGACGACGACGGCCTGTGCTGCGGCGCCGGCGGCGCATATTCCCAGCAGCACCCCGATGTTGCGGCAGCCGTGCGGGAGCGCAAGGTGGCCGCCATAGAGCGCACCGGCGCGAGCGTCGTGGCCAGCGCAAACCCTGGATGCACCTTGCACCTGCGAGCAGTGGGCCTCGACGTCCGTCACCCGCTGGAGATCGTGGCCGAGCACCTGCCCGCCCGGAGGGCCTGAGCCGTGCACGACGAGGTCACCGAACTCGCCGATCGGCTCGACGACACGGCCGAGCGGCTGGCCGAGCTGAGCATCGAGCTGCTGCAGGGGGCCCTTGCCGATGCAGACACGAGTGACGAGCGATCCCGGCTCGAGCGAAGCGTGACCCGTGCCCGCAGGGCCACGATCAAGGCCGCATCGATCCTGCGGGAGTCCGTGGGCCCGTCAGAGCCGTTCGACGACTAGAGGCCCACGAGCGGCCCCGACCAAGCTGGCCGCTCAGTAGCCAGCCGAGATCCGGTACAGCTCGCCGATGAGGTCGTCGTACTGGCCGATGGCCAGGGCCACGGCGTACGCCGCGCCGACAGCGGCGCCGGCAATGGCGAACGGCAGCCGATCCAGCAGCCGGCCCACCCCGGGTACCGCGTAGGCAGCGATGGCGATGAGCAGCAGCGGCAACAGGACACCGACCATGTACACCGCCATGAGTGCGAGCGTGCGCGGTCCGGCGGTGGAAGCGTCGTTGAGGATGTCGCCGAGGCGGTCGCCGACGCAGGGTCGCCACAGCCATCCGGCCAGCGCTCCGCCGACGAGCCCCGCGCCAGTGGCGAGCGGCGACGAATGGCCAGGCGCCCGCCACGCCGCCACATAGGTGCCGGCGGCGACAATGCCGGCGATCACCACCGCTGTGCCTCGTGCTGCGACCCACCAGTGACCGGCTGCCTGCGCCCAGGCCAGGAACGCCGCACCCGCGGTGTAGTACAGCGCCACCGTCAGCCGCGCCCGGCGGGCCACCAGCACCAGCGCCAGCCCCGGCACCAGGGCCGTGAGCGTGCAGGCCCACGTGATCACCCTGATGCCCTCGGTGAGGGTGTCGATGAGGGTGCCCACGGCCGCCGGCTCGCCGATCAGGCCTCGGCGAGGAGTCGCTCGACGGTTGCGTAGAGCTCCCGGTAGGTGTGCGCGCCGTCGCCCCGGCGATCGAAGCGGATCTGGTTGTCGCTGTCGATGATGTAGACGCGGGGCCAGTAGCCGGTGGGGCCCTCCTGCCAGACATGGAAGTTGTACTTGGTCGTGTCGAGAGCGATCGGCCAGACCACGCCGAGCTCGGCCGCAGCCTTGATGATGTTGTCGACGTTGGCCTCGTAGCCGAACTCAGGGGAGTGGACCCCCACCACCTCCACGCCTCGATCCCGGAAGTCGGCATGCAGCTGGCCCAGCGCGTCGAGGGTCTTCTTGCAGTTCCGGCAGCCGAACGTCCAGAACTGCACCACCGTGATCTCGTTGTCCGCCCGGATCTCCTCAAGCGACATGGCATCGGTGTTCAGCCAGCCGTCGAGCTTGCTGAGGGTGAATGCGGTGCCCAGCACCGGGATGGGCTCGAGCGCTTCAGTCGTCGTGGTCGTCGATGCCGGAGCAGCCGTTGTTGTTGCACGCGGCGCCGCCTCCACCGCCGCAGTCGTCGCGGGCGCGTCGCTCGGCTCGGCCTGCGTGGCCGCGGTCGGCGTGCTTGCAGTCGCTGTGACACCCAGCTCATCGTCAGGATCGCTGACAGCCGTCCAGACGATCAGCGCAACACCTGCGAGCAAGACGCCAACTGCGACAGAGCGCGAGAGCGATGACTTCATCTGGGGCGCAGCGTACGCCCCACCCGATCAACTACTTCGACGCGACTGCTGTGTCCGATGCGCAGTCGCTAGACGCGACTGCTGTGTCCGATGCGCAGTCGCTAGACGCGACTGCCGAGCGATTCGAGCGGGATGAGCTTTCGATCGGTGGCGTTGTCGGTCGGACGCAGCACACGGCTGCGGACCTCGGGAGCACCGTCGGCACTCTGGTAGCCGGTAAGCCGTTGACGTGTGCGGCGTCCGAGGGGCTCGGCCAGGTCGCGGAAGTCCTGCTCGGTGAGGCCCTGGCCGTGCTGCGCGCCCGCAGCGCGCGAGATGTTCTCGTCCATCAGCGTGCCGCCCAAGTCGTTGGCACCCGCTCGCAGAATCTGCTGCGCTCCGGGTGGACCGATCTTCACCCACGACACCTGCACGTTGTCGATGAGTCCCCGGTAGGCGATCCGCGGCACGGCGTGCATGAGCAGCGTCTCGCGGAACGTCGGGCCCCGGCGGGCTCCCTTGCGCAGGTAGATGGGGCTGGCCATGTGCACGAACGGCAGCGGGACCCACTCAGTGAATCCGCCTGTTCGTTTCTGCAGCTCCCGGGTGGCCACGATGTGGTTCGCCCAGCTCTCGGGCTGCTCGATCGATCCGAACATGATCGTGATGTTCGAATGCAGGCCCACGGCGTGCGCCGCCTCATGGCATTCGAGCCACTCGGCGGTGTTGATCTTGTCCGGGCACAGCACCGCCCGCACCGAGTCGTCGAGGATCTCTGCGGCGGTGCCGGGCAAGGACTTCAGACCGGCTTCCTTCAGCCGCATCAGGTAGTCCACAAGCGACTCGCCGAGCCGCTTGGCGCCCTCGATGACCTCGAGGGCCGTGAACCCGTGCAGGTGCATGTCGGGCACGACATCGTGGATGGCCCGGCAGACGTCGATGTAGTAGTCGCCGTCGAAGCTGGGATGGATGCCGCCTTGGAGCGTCACCTCGGTGGCGCCGAGCTCGGCGGCCTCGATCACTCGCTCCTGGATGTCGGCCAGCGTCAGCATGTAGGGCGTGCCCCGCAGATTCAGCGACAGGGGCCCCTTGGAGAAGCCGCAGAACTTGCACTTGAACGTGCAGACGTTCGTGTAGTTGATGTTGCGGTTGTGCACCCACGTCACGATGTCGCCGACGGCTTCGCGGCGCAGTTCGTCGGCCACTTCGCCGATGGCGACCACCTCGGGTCCGCGCGCGCTGAACAACGTCACGATCTCGTCGTGGCCGACCTGCTGGCCGGCCATGACCCCGTCGAGCACCTCCCGCACGGCCCCGCGGGCGAACGAGGGGCCGTCCATGATGTTCATGGGCCGGTGGCCGGCGCCGCCTGAATACCACTGGGTGGAATTCTCGTCGGCCACCAGCACGTCCGCACCGGAGCCGGCGTCGAGGTTCTCCATCGTCCGCTCCGGCATCTGGCTGCCGGGGTCGTCACGGCCCAGACCTTCGGCGTCGGCCCGGTCGAGCACGCCGAAACGGTTGCTTTCGGCGAGCCACGGGTGCTGTTCGACGGCGAAGGTGGGATACGCACCGCCGGGGTACACGAATTCGGGATAGATGGTGAGCCGGGGTGCCAGCGTGAAGCCGCAGCCTTCGGTTACCTCGCGCAGCCGGTCCAGTGCCGGCCATGGGCGCTCGGGGTTCACATGATCGGCAGTGATCGGCGAGACGCCGCCCCAGTCGTCGATGCCGCAATCGAGCAGGCCGCCGAAATCCTCCGTCAGGTTCGGCGGTGCCTGCAGGTGGATGTCGGCAGGCAGGATCAGCCGCGCCAGCGCGATGGCCTGCGCGTACTCATCGGGCGGGCAGGCAGGCATGTTGTGCATGGACGTGCCTGCCTTGGGCAGGAAGTTCTGCACAATGACTTCCTGGATGTGGCCCCAGCGGGCGTGGCTCGTGGCGATGGCCTCAAGCGCCGCCAGCCGGTCGGCCAGCGATTCGCCGATGCCGACGAGGATTCCGGTCGTGTACGGGATGGCCAGTTCGCCGGCAGCCTCGAGCGTTGCAAGCCGTCGAGCCGGCTCCTTGTCCGGCGATCCCCGATGGCAGTCCAGATGGGGGTTCAGCGACTCCAGCATCATCCCCTGGCTCGGCGACACCTCGCGCAGTGCCGCCAACTCGTCTGCGGTCATGGCCCCCGGATTGGCGTGGGGGAGCAGCCCGGTTTCGTCGCGCACGAGACGGCACATCTCGACGAGGTAGTGGACGGTGGATTCCCAGCCGTGCTCTGCAAGCCAGTCCGCCGCTGCGGGGTAGCGCAGCTCGGGACGCTCGCCGAGGGTGAACAGCGCTTCGTGGCAGCCCGCCCGGGCGCCGTTGGTCGCAATCTCCAGCACCTGCTCTGGTGTGAGATACGGCGAGTCGAGCCGTGCCGGAGGCTGGGCGAACGTGCAATAGCCGCACTTGTCGCGGCACAGCATGGTGAGCGGGATGAACACTTTCGGGCTGTAGGTGACGCGCGTGCCGAAGGAACGATCGCGCACCTCGGCAGCGCGCGCGGCCAGCTCGGGCAGCGGCAAGGCCGCGAGTGCCAGTGATTCCGCCGTGGGCTGCGGTGCATCGCTGGCGACGCTGTGCGGTCGGTCGAGAATGGTCACAGGGCCCCTCCGTTTGTGGGGTGCTGTTGGAAGGTTCGGGCCGCGCCGGCGGCGGCGAGAACGTCGCTGGCCGGCGGTTCGCTGTGGCCGGCGCGGCTGCGTATGCGTGTGGGGGTGACGGGCTCGTCGCACTCGGGGCAACGGGTGGCGATCTCCAGCGGCGTGCCGCAGTCGGCATGCACCAAGACCGTCGGTGCGTCGCCGTCGTGGCACCAGCGGTCACCCCAGGCCATCAGCGCGAGCAGGCTGTTCGACAGGTCGAGGCCCTTGGGAGTCAAGACGTAGTCGTATCGGACGGGCCGATGCTGGTATGGCACTTTGGCCGCCACGCCGGCGTCGGTCAGGCGACTGAGCCGATCGGCAAGCATGTTGCGCGCGATGCCCAGGTCATGCTGCATGGCGCTGAAACGGCGCACGCCGCGGAACAGGTCACGCAGGATGAGCAGCGTCCAGCGATCGCCCACGATGTCGAGGGTTGCCTGGATGGAACAGCTGGGCTGGCCCGTCGTGGCGGTCTTCACGGCCGCGCACCCTAGAGGAGTCAGTTTCGGTTTGCAACTGACTCAGCCGCAAAACCCGGGCGAGTCGTCAGACGAGCGAGTCAGCCTTCGTCTGCAGCGACACCAGTAGCTCGTCGAAGCTCTTGGTGAAGGCTGCGACGCCCTGTGCTTCGAGCACATCCGCGACATGATCCAGATCGACGCCGTGCGCGGTGACTGCGTCGAGCACGTAACGGGCCGCAGACTGGTCGGCATCCACGCTGCGCCGCAGCTTGCCGTGGTCGCAGAAGGCCTCGAGCGTCGCGTCGGGCATCGTGTTCACCGTGTGCGGGCCGATGAGCTCGTCGACATACAGCGTGTCGGGATAAGCGGGGTTCTTCGTGCTCGTCGATGCCCACAGCGGACGCTGGACCTGCGCGCCGAGCGCAGCGAGGCGTTCCCAGCGAGGCCCGCTGAAGATCTCGCCGAAGCGACCGTATGCGGCCTGTGCCTGCGCGACCGCCGTGCGCCCGCGCAGGCACAGCGCGCTGGTAGTGCCCACAGCGTCGAGCCGTCGATCCACCTCGGTGTCGGTGCGGCTCACGAAGAATGAGGCCACGCTGGCCACATCCGACAGGTCGTTCACGCCGGACTCGACCCGGTCCTCGAGGCCCTGCAAATACGACTCAGCAACTTGCTCGTAGCGAGCCGCCGAGAAGATCAGCGTCACGTTGATGCTGCGACCCTCGGCGATCATCTGGCGAATGGCAGCCAGGCCTTCGATCGTCCCGGGGATTTTCACCATCAGATTCGGCCGAGCGATGGCCTCGTGCAGTTCCCGGGCAGCCGTGACCGTGGCTGCAGTGTCGTGGGCGAGCGATGGATCCACCTCGACCGATACGAAGCCATCCGTGCCGTCCGATGCTGCGTAGACGCCTTCGAGCGCTCGCAGGGCGCCCCGGATGTCGCTGGTGACCAGTTGCCAGTACGCATCGTCAACCGAGACGCCTCCGCACACGAGGTCGCCGAACTGCTCGTCGTAGTCGGGTGACGACTCGATGGCCTTCTGGAAGATCGACGGGTTCGATGTGAGGCCGCGGATGCCCTGTTCGACCCAGGCGTCCAGCTCGCCGCCGGTGATCCAGCCCCGGCGCAGGTTGTCGAGCCACGGGCTCTGACCGCACTCGGAGTACAGCGAGGCGAGCCTGCCGTTCGTGGTCCTGCCGCTGCCGCCGTCGATCATGGTCATCTTCCTGAGATCGGGCCTTCTGAGATCAAGCTCCGCAGTCTCTTTCTAGAGCAGCTTGCGGGCTGCATCGGCGATGCTTGCTGCCGTGAAGCCGAAGTGATCCATGAGGTCCCCGCCCGGTGCGCTCGCACCGAATCGGTTCATGGTGACGGTGGCGTGGGCGTACCGGTCCCAGCCCATCGCTGAGGCGGCCTCCACGCCCAGAACCGGTACGCCGTCGGGGAACACAGCGGCTCGATATTCGGGATCTTGGGCCTCGAAGAGATCCCAACTCGGCATTGACACCACCGAGCTGGCGATGCCGTCTGCGGCGAGCAGTGCAGCGGCTGCCGTGCAGCATTGGACCTCGCTGCCGGTGCCGGCCAGGATGACCGCGGGGGCCGGAGTGTCGATCAGGATGTACGCACCCCGGGCGACCTGCGCGTCGCGATCGGTGCCGTCGAGCACGGGGACGTTCTGGCGGGTCAGCACGAGCGCCGTCGGTCCGTCGCGGTCGACCGCGAGCTGCCATGCCTGCGCGGTCTCGTTGGCATCGGCTGGGCGGATCACGCTCAACCCCGGGATCGCACGCAGCGACGCGAGGTGCTCGATCGGCTGGTGGGTGGGCCCGTCCTCGCCGACGCCAATCGAGTCGTGTGTCCACACGAACACGGTCTTGGCCCCGCTCAGCGCAGCCAACCGCACCGCAGGCCGCATGTAGTCGCTGAACACCAGGAACGTGCCGACCACGGGAAGCGCCCCGCCGTGCAGGGCCATGCCGTTGGCGACGGCGCCCATCGCGTGCTCGCGTACGCCGTAGAAGAGCTTGCGGCCACCGGGATTGTCCGCGGTGAGCACCTCGGCGGCGATGTTGGTGCCGGTGTTGCCGGTCAGGTCGGCACCGCCGCAGATGAGAGCGGGCACGTTGTCCAACGAAGCGTCCAGCACGCGGTTGGCGGCAACCCTGGTCGCCATCTGGGTGCCGGCTTCGAACGTCTGGCCGGCGGCCGGGTCGCCGTTGGTGGAGCGGGCCGACCACAGCGCTTCCAGCCAGTCGCGGTCGTGACCGCTGGCCGCCAGTCGAGCCTCCCATTCGAGGCGTTCTGCGGTGCCCCGCGCGCCGGCGGTCAGGTAGGCCTCCGCAACGTCGTCGTCGACAGCGAACTCGGCATCAGGATCCATGCCCATGGCCTGCTTGGCGGCAGCAATCTCGGCCGGGTCGGTGATGGCGCCGTGCGCCGCCGAGGTGTCGATGGCGGTGGGCATCGGGTAGCCGATGTGTGTGCGCAGGATGACTATCGACGGCCGGTCGTCGACGAGCATCGCAGAGCGCAGCGCCCGTTCGATCGCTTCGAGATCCTCGGCTGCTTCGCCGAGGTCGGTGACGTGCCAGCCGTAGGCCTCGAAGCGTCGGGCAGCGTCGTCGCTGAGCGCCAGGTCGGTGGTGCCGTCGATCGTGATGCGGTTGTCGTCGTAGATCGCGATGAGACGACCGAGTTGCTGGTGGCCGGCAAGCGACGCCGCCTCGTGGCTGATCCCCTCCATCAGGTCGCCATCGCTGACGATGACGAACGTGCGGTGGTCGACGAGGTCCGCGCCCAGCCGGGCGCGCAGCCCGCGCTCGGCCAGGGCCATGCCGACGGCATTGGCGAACCCCTGCCCGAGCGGACCGGTGGTGACCTCGACTCCGGGAGTGAGGCCGCGCTCGGGATGTCCGGGAGTGATGGAGCCGAGCTGGCGGAAGTCGCGGATGTCGTCCAGCGTGACGCCGTAGCCCAGCAAGTGCGTCATTGCATAGACGAGCATCGAGGCGTGGCCCGCGGACAGGATGAACCGGTCGCGGTCGGGCCAGTCGGGTGCGCTGGCGTCGTAGCGCAGGATGCGGCTGAAGAGCACGTGTGCCGTGGGTGCCAGCGCCATGGCCGTTCCGGTATGGCCGCTGTTGGCGCGCATCACGGCGTCCATCGCCAGTGCCCGGATGGTGTTGATCTGCCGGGCTTCGAGCGAGGTGTTCATGGAGGCGGTGTCCGTGACGTCGGGACTCATGCGGCTGGGTTCATGACGCTCGGTTCATCATGGCGCGTCGCTGTCGGTGAACAGCGCCATTGACGCAGTGAATCCATGCACGTACGAACGCGTCCCGACCGGTCCGATTTCGCCGGCGCAGAACATGCCGCCGACCTGAGCCCCGACGTGGGAGGCCAGCACCGAGACGTCGTGGTGAGGGGTCTCGAACAGGTGGGTGCCGCGTCCGTTGCAGGTGAACAGCAGAGCGCCTGCCGCTGCGCGTGCGGCCGGCGTCGAGTAGCTGAGCGCCTCGTGCAGGTCCTCGTCGGCCGTGACGGCGTCGCGCACATGGAACTGCACGGTCGCGCCGATCGGCGCCTCGTCACCGATGGCAATCGCGCCGCTCTCGCGGTCGGCGCCGAGCACGCCGCGGATCAGGAAGTCGCCTCGTTCGAATTCGACCTTGGCCTCATCGGTGACTCGACCGACATGGAGGCCCCGCTGGACCAGCCGCTGATCGGCCGGATCGAGCTTGGAGAACATCTGCTGCAGCCGCTCGAAGGGGGGCAGCCCGCCGAGCGAGCGGACGACGTTCCCCTCAGCCTCGGTGATGATGTAGGGCTGACCGATGGGCCGGCATCCTTGGGAGACCAGGTGCGTGACCGTCACGCTGCCGCCCACGATCAGCGCCGCGGCGCCTGAGCGATGCACGCCGCCGTCAACCACGATGCGATTGCCACCCGGCATCGGCGCCCCGGAGGACAGACCGCCCAGCACGCTGACGTGCGGCCATCGCTCGGCCCAGTGGCCCAGCGCCGCATCAACCGGGTAGGAGTACGGGTCGGCCAGCAGGATCATCGAGGGATCGCTGACGGCGTCGACCTCGTCGAACGCGGCCGCGAGGGCCTCGTCGTCGGCAGCCGGATCTGGCACGCCCGAGAGCTGGACTGCGCGTGCACGCCTGCGGACGCCTGAACCGAGGCTCCCGGCCCACAGCACTGCCGCGGTCTGTTCTTCGATCTCGCGCTCGCCAGCTGCCACCGAGACGGCCGTTGTACCGACGAGCGCTGCCGGCGCGAGCAGCTCGACGACGGTCGCCGCGATCTCCTCGGTGTGGGTGATGTGATCACCCGAGGTGAACAGCAGGGCCACGTCGGGCTGCACGCCCAATGACTCGAGCACGTGGCCCACGATCTCACCGGTTGCTGCTCCGGGATCGGAGTGCTGGGACAGCCCGACGGTGAACGGCATCGTTGTGCGGTCCGGCTAGCCGTTCTCGGCAGCGGGCGTGCCAGTCCACCCGCCCGCGGCCGGTGCCGTCGGCGCTGGAGCGGGATCATCTGCCGGAGGATTCATGGTCAAGGGGACCACCACCACATCGCCTTGGTCGATGCGGCAGTGGGCTTCGACGGTCGACGGCTCGTCGAAGCTGAGCTCAGCCTGCACGAGGTTGTAGCCGAATTTCCCGGGTTCGACGCTGAGCGGTTGCACGTTGCGCGCCACCTGCTCGTCGCCGCGCATGAACCGCACCTCGAGCGCTGCTAATCCGGTGTGCGACGCGGGGCAGCGCACCAGCACCAGCATGTGCGGGTTGATCGTCACGGGGAATGGCCCGGGGGCCGCCATCGAGAAGTGGACGCCGCCCAGATCGATGCGCGCAGCGCCGCCCGCGGCCTGGCGCATGTCGAAGTGCTCGATGAACAGCGCGGACATGATCTGCACGCTGTGGATCGTAGGCGTGTCGCACACCTGACAGGCGAACGCATTTGGGCGAACCGCTCGGACCTGGGGCTCAGCCTCGTAGATTGCCCGGCATGGCACAGAGCGAGAAGTTCGATGGCGAATACGGACCGAGCACATGGGGTTGGGTCCGGGAGCAGGCAGACGCCTACGAGGCGTCGAACGGCGGCGAAGCCAACACGCTGCGCGACACCGGATTGCCGATCATCGTGATGACCACCGTCGGGCACCGCACCGGCTTGGTGCGCAAGGTCCCGCTGATGCGTGTCGAGCACGACGGTGAGTACGCGATCGTCGGTTCCAAGGGCGGAGCGCCGGCGCATCCGGGCTGGTACCACAACCTCATGGCCGACTCGACTGTCCTGATCCAGGACGGCCCCGAGCCTTTCGAGACGACCGTGCGCCTCGTCAGCGGGGCCGAGCGCGAGCAGTGGTGGGAGCGGTGCGTCGAGGCCTTCCCGCCCTATGCGGAGTACCAGGCCAAGACAGACCGCGAGATCCCGGTCTTCATCTCGGCCCGCCCCGACTGATCAAGCAGGCTGATCCGGCAGCCAAGACCGTCAGTCAGCGGGCGAGCAGCTGGCGGTAGACGTTCGCCGCTCGTTCGAGCTCCGCTATCTCGACCCATTCGATCGCTTGGTGGGCCTGATCGATGGAACCCGGGCCGAACACCACGATCTGGTCGGCCACCTCGCCGTAGCGCAGCGCGTTCGTGCCGAAGTCGGCCACTGCAGGCTCGTTGCCTGACATCTCCGCCATCGCCGTGACCAGATCGCTTCCGGGGGCCTGGAAGAAGGCGTTCTCGCCCATGTCGTTCGCGAGCTGGACCTTCACCCGGGCCGGCAGCGCTGCGGCGCGCACAAGCTCGGTGAGGCGAGCGAACTCGGCTTGGTAGTCCTCGCCGTCGGCGATGCGCCTGCCGATGTACAGCTCGCAATGGTCGGGGATGATGTTGCGGGCCCTCCCGCCGGCCATCTCGTTGACCGACACCGTGCCGGCCCCGAGCACGCCGACCTCGCGCTGGCTCGCCAAGCGTTCCTGCTCGGCGTCGATGGCGGCGATGATCCGGGCGCCTGCGGACAGCGCATTGATGCCGAGGTGGGGCTTGGAGGAATGGGCTGCACGCCCCTCGACCTCGACTTCGAGGCCGAGTCCGCCCTTGTGGCCGTACACCGGGACGCACATCGTCGGCTCGGCGACGACGATCTGCTCACGGCGTTCGTTTCGCTCCAGCAAGCGGTCCCGATATGCCCCCGCTCCCGCCAGGCCGCCGCCTTCCTCTGACACCGTGCCCACCAGCTCGATGGTGCACATCGGCTGGCGTCCGGCAGCAACCATCTCGCCCAGCACGGCGAGCACCACGGCCATGGTCGCCTTGGTGTCGACCGAGCCTCGCCCCCAGACTCGTCCTTCGCCGATGCGGCCGTCGAAGGGGTCGCCCTCCATGTGCTCGACCCCGACGGTGTCGAGGTGCACGTCGACGGCGAGCATGCGCTCGGTCTGACCGGCGAAGCGGGCATACACGTTGGGCCGACCGGGCTCGACCTCGTCGAGCTCTACGTCTGCGCCGAGGGCCGTTGCTCGTTCGGCCACCCAGTCGGCCATGTCGGCTTCGGCGACGGTGCCTGAACGCGGCCCGTGGTGCAGCGGGTTGACGCTGGGGATGCGCACCATCTCGCTCAGCAACTCGGCTATCGACTGTCCTGTCGCCGTGCCGTTGTGGGTGCCGTCGTTCATGGTTGTGCCCATATGCCCGTCCTCTTGGCGCGGAGCGTACGCGCAACGTGAGGGCAGCGCGGTGAACGACGGCGTGAGGCCGGCCGAAATGCACGGCCGATTCAGGGACTCGAAGCCGTACCGTTATCGCCTATGTCCAACGGTTCTGCGCCCGTCGGTGGCTCGCGCGTGCTGGCCGAACTGCCCGTGGGGGAGCGCGTCGGCATCGCGTTCTCCGGCGGACTCGATACGTCAGCCGCGGTGGCGTGGATGACCGAGCGAGGCGCGCAGGTGTGCGCCTACACGGCCGACCTCGGCCAGTACGACGAACCGGACCTGGCAGGGGTGCCGCAGCGGGCACTCGACTACGGGGCAGCGGCGGCGCGCCTGGTGGACTGCCGTGCCGAGCTGGTGCGCGAGGGGCTGATGGCGCTGCAATGCGGCGCGTTCCACATCTCGACCGCCGGCCGGACCTACTTCAACACGACGCCGCTCGGCCGCGCGGTGACGGGCACGATGCTCGTGGCCGCGATGGCTGACGACGGCGTGGACATCTGGGGCGACGGCTCGACCTACAAGGGCAACGACATCGAGCGCTTCTACCGCTACGGCCTGCTGGTGAATGCCGGCTTGCGCATCTACAAGCCCTGGCTGGACGCCGCGTTCGTGGACGAGCTGGGCGGGCGAGCGGGGATGAGCGAGTTCCTGGTGTCGCGCGGCCTGCCGTACCGAGACCCCACCGAGAAGGCGTACTCGACCGACGCCAACATCTGGGGCGCCACCCACGAGGCCAAGCAACTGGAGGACCTGAGCACGTCGATGGAGATCGTCGAGCCGATCATGGGCGTGGCGCATTGGGACCCGGCAGTCCATATCGAGACCGAGGACGTGACGATCCGCTTCGCCGGCGGCTGGCCGGTGGCCATCGGCGGTCGGACGTTCGACGCAGACGGTGCCGAAGGCAGCGACCACGTAGCGCTGGTGCTCGAAGCGAACGCCGTCGGCGGACGGCACGGGCTCGGCATGAGCGACCAGATCGAGAATCGCGTCATCGAGGCCAAGTCGCGCGGCATCTACGAGGCGCCCGGCATGGCGCTGCTGCACATCGCGTATGAGCGACTGCTGTCGGCGATTCACAACGAGGCCACCATCGACAACTACCGCACCATGGGCCGTCGCTTGGGCCGACTGCTCTATGAGGGTCGCTGGTTCGATCCCCAAGCGCTGATGCTGCGCGATTCGCTGCTGCGCTGGGTGGGCTCGTCCGTCTCTGGCGAGGTCACTCTGCGGCTGCGCCGTGGTGACGACTGCTCGGTGCTGGACACCACCGGTTCGGGCTTGACCTACGAGCCGGACCGGCTGTCGATGGAGCGAGTGGAGGATGCTGCGTTCGGTCCGACCGATCGCATCGGTCAGCTCACCATGGCGAACCTGGACATCGCCGACAGCCGGGACAAGCTGGCTGCCTACCGGGACGCGGGCCGACTGGGGCCCGGCGGACTGGCCGAGCTGGACACCTGACCGTCGGCTACCCGTTTCGGAAGCTGTCGAGAATCTCGTTGAAGGTGGTGCTGGGCCGCATGGCGGCTTCGGCGAGCGCGGGATCGGGCAGGTAGTAGCCGCCGAGATCGACCGGCGCGCCCTGGCACTCCACCAGCTCGGCGACGATCTGGTGCTCGTTGGCGGCCAGCGCCGCTGCGAGCGGGGCGAACTGCTCGGCCAGATCGGCATCTGATCCCTGGCGGGCCATCTCGTCGGCCCAGTGCTTGGCGAGGTGGAAATGGCTGGCCCGGTTGTCGGGCTCGTTGACCCGGCGGCTCGGAGCGCGGCCTTCGGCCAGCCACGTGCCGATGGCGGCATCGAGCGTGTCGGCCAGCAGTTGGGCGGCGGCGTTGTCGGCGACACGGGCCAAATGCTCGAGCGAGACGGCCAGCGCGAGGAATTCGCCGAGGCTGTCCCAGCGCAGATGGTTCTCGGCCACCATCTGCTGCACGTGCTTGGGCGCCGAGCCCCCGGCTCCGGTCTCGAAGAGACCGCCGCCGGCCATGAGCGGCACGACCGACAGCATCTTGGCCGAGGTGCCCAATTCGAGGATCGGGAACAGGTCGGTGTTGTAGTCGCGCAGCACGTTGCCGGTCACCGAGATGGTGTCCTCCCCGCGCCGGATGCGTTGCAGCGAGAAGCGGCACGCGTCGGCTGGCGCCAGTGTTCGGATGTCCAGCTCGTCGATCGTCGGGTCTGCGGACCGACGCTCGTCCAGCCGGGCATCGACCTTGGAGATGAGCTGGGCGTCGTGAGGCCGCTGCGAATCGAGCCAGAACACCACGGCGGCGCCGGTGAGCTGTCCCCGCTCGATCGCCAGGTCCACCCAGTTGGCGATGGCCGCGTCGTTGGTGGTGCACATGCGCCAGATGTCGCCCTCGGCGACCTGGTGGCTCATCAGCACCTCACCGGATTCGGTGACGACGCGCATGGTCCCCGCTGCGTCCACCTCGTAGGTCTTGTCGTGGCTGCCGTACTCCTCGGCTTTCTGCGCCATCAGGCCCACGTTGGGCACCGAGCCCATTGTCGTGGGGTCGAACGCGCCGTGCTCGCGGCAGTCGTCGATGACCGCCTGGAACACGCCCGAGTAGCTGGAGTCGGGGATGACGGCCTTGGTGTCCTGCTGGTTGCCCTCGGCGTTCCACATCTGGCCGGAGGCGCGGATCATCGCAGGCATCGACGCGTCGACGATGACGTCGCTCGGCACATGCAGGTTGGTGATGCCGCGGTCGGAGTCGACCATCGCCAGCCCGGGCCCGTCGCCGAGGACCGCGGCAATGTCGGCCTCGATCGCCTCGCGCGCTGTCGCTGGCAATGACTCGACTGCGGCGAGCACGTTGCCCCAGCCGTCGTTCGGATCAGCCCCGGCCGCCGCGAGCGCCTCGCCGTGCCGCTCGAACACGGGAGCGAAGAAGGCACGCACTGCATGCCCGAACACGATCGGGTCAGCGACCTTCATCATCGTGGCCTTGAGGTGCAGCGAGAACAGCACGCCCGACGAGCGCGAGTCGGCGATCTGGGCGTCGAGGAACTCGCGCAGGGCGGCGACCGACATGAACGTGGAATCCGCCACTTCGCCCGCATCGACGGCGACCTTGCGCATCAGGCGGATGTTGCCGTCAGCGTCGATGTGCTCGATGCTCAATGAGCCGGCATTCTGCACCGTCGCCGACTGCTCGTTGGAGCGGAAGTCGCCGGCAGACATCGTGGCGACGTGGCTCTGGCTCTGCGGCGACCAGGCGCCCATCGAGTGCGGGTACTGCCGGGCGTACTCCTTGACGGCGCGGGGGGCACGGCGGTCAGAGTTGCCCTCGCGCAGCACCGGGTTCACCGCCGAGCCCTTGACCCGGTCGTAGCGCTCGCGGATCTCGATTTCGGATGCGTCGGCGGGATCGTCGGGATAGTCGGGGACTGCGTAACCCTTCGACTGCAACTCGGCCACGGCGGCCTTGAGCTGGGGCACCGAGGCAGAGATGTTCGGCAGCTTGATGATGTTGGCGTCGCGATCCTGGGTCCACTCGCCGAGCTCGCTCAGCGCATCGCCGGTTCGCTGGTGGGGCTCGAGCAGGTCGCTGAACACCGCGAGGATGCGGCCCGTCAGGGAGATGTCCCGGGTCTCGACATCGACACCCGCAGCCTCGGTGAATGCGGTGATGATCGGCAGCAGCGAGTACGTCGCAAGCGCCGGGGCCTCGTCGGTGTGCGTGTAGACGATCTTCGAGCCAGTGTTCATGGAGTCAGCGTCTTGGGGCGAAGAGGACATAGCGATTGGACGCTATCGCCCGCCGGGGAGTCGTCGCCCGCTCGGCAGCGGCGGCTCAGCCGGTGGCGTGCGCCGCAGCGGAGGCTCCCGCCAAGCGGCCGAAGACTGCGCCCGCCGACAGGCCCGATCCGCCGGGATAGTTGCCGTAGAACAGGCCGCCCACCAACTCACCTGCGGCATACAGGCCCTTGATTGGCCGCAAGTCAGTGTCCATCACGCACCCGGTCTCGTCGATGCGGAGGCCTCCGAACGTGAAGGTCAGGCCGCAGGTCACGTGGTACGCGGCGAAGGGAGGCGTCTCGATCGGCATCGCCCAGTTCGTCTTGTCGGGGCTCAGGCCCCTAGTGCGGCGGCCGTCGAGCACGTTCGGGTCGAAACCGACGCTTCGGTCGACCGCTGCGTTGAACTCGCTGATGGTCGCCAGCGCCTGCTCGGTGTGCACGCCGTCCATGCGCGAGCAGAGCTCTTCGATGCTGTCGGCGGTCACCTTGGTGACCTGGCGGATGCGGTACTCGTCCCGCAGCAGGTGTTCGGTGCTGGCGTCGAACACCTGCCACGCCGAGTGTCCCGGCTGGGCCAGGATCTCTCGGCCGTAGCGGGCGTAGGTGTAGTTGCGGAAATCGGCACCCTCGTCCACGAAGCGCCGACCGTCGGCGTTCAGCACGATCGCAAACGGGTAGCTGTGCTTCTGGAAGCCGTCGCCGACGGCGAGGTCGCCGAACTCGGGCGCGTTGTAATCCCACGCCACGGCGTGGGCGCCGCTCCAGTTGCCGTATGGCATCGCGCCCGCTTCGAGCGCCATATTGATGCCGTCGCCGGTGTTGAAACGGGTGCCGCGCACCTTGGCGAGATCCCAGCCCGGTCCCAGGTAGCGGGTGCGCCACTCGGCATTCGCCTGAAAGCCGCCCGCAGCCAGCACGACAGCGTCCGCTTGGACGTCGACCATGCGCGCCGCTGCTGCACGCGCCGCCGCCCGCCCGCCGGCGTCGTGCAGCCGAACCCGAATGCCGCACACGGATCCGGCGTCGTCGGTCAGCAGCGAACGCCCGGCTGCCTCGTGCCACAGGTCGATCCGATTCCGGTCAAGCGCCGCCCGCAGCGATTCCACGAGTCCTTCGCCGCCGCCCACCGACTCCACCGTGAGGCCGCCCCAGAATGTGAAGCGCCCGTCCACCTTGAAGGCCTGACGGCCCCAGATCGGTGCGAAGCGCACGCCGTGGCTCGCCATCCACATCAGCGTGTCCTTGCTGCGAGTGACGAGCGTGTCGGCCAGTTCGGGATCGCACCGGTAGTCGGAGATGCGGCCTAGGTCGGCGTAGAACTGCTCTTCGGTGTAGGTGCCGAAGTCGGTCACTGCCACTTCGGCGTCGGTGAGATCGGGCATCAGCGCCCGCAGGTCATCGACGCCGTCATAGGCGAAGCGGATCGCACCGGCGGTGAAGCGGCTGTTGCCGCCGGCCTCGGCCTCCGGCGCCCGCTCCAGCACCAGCACCCTGGCGCCGCTCTCGTGCGCCGCGAGCGCCGCGCACATCGCAGCGTTGCCCGCACCGACCACCACCACGTCGTACTGCTGCGGTCGCTCCTGCGCAGCCACACCGGTCTCGCTCACGCCGGGCGAGCCTATGAGGCTGAGCGCTGGGCCCGAGTGGCCCTCGAGCGAAGCGAGCCAGAGCGGTACACCCTGGGCCGGCGACCTACGCTGCGGCGATGAGCGAGACCCAGACATCCGCGGAGGCCGGCTCTGATGCGCCGGTGGTGATCGACCACGAACGACTGGCGAGCTTCATCGCCGAGATCTTCCGCCACACCGGATGCTCGGACGCCGAGTCCGAGCGCATCGGCACGAGCCTCGTGGGGGCCAACCTGGCCGGTCACGACAGCCACGGCGTGATCCGCTCGGCGCTGTATGTCGAGCTGCTGGCCAACGGCGTTCAGCTCGCCGATCAGGAGATCAAGGTGCTGATCGACTCGGGCTCGCTGCTGCTGGTGGACGGCCAGTACGGCATGGGCCAGACCGTCGGTCCCGCTGCGGTGAAGCTCGGCATCGAGCGTTGCTCCGAGCTCGGCGTCGCCGTGGTGGGGCTGCGCAACGCCGGGCACCTCGGCCGCATCGGCGAGTACGCCGAGATGGCTGCCGCTGAAGGCCTCGTCTCGGTGCACTTCGTGAACGTCGCCAACAGCCGGTTGGTGGCGCCGTTCGGTGCGAAAGCCCGACGCATGGGCACCAATCCCTGCGCCTACGGGGCGCCCGTGGCCGGTCGCCGGCCCGTCATTCACGACTTCGCGACATCGGTCGTGGCCGAGGGCAAGGCCATGGTGGCACTGCACGGCGGCCCGGCCGTCCCTGACAACGCGCTGGTCTCCGGCGACGGGGAGATCACCGGCGATCCGCGGGTGCTGTACACGTTCGCCGAGGGCCAGCGGCCGAACTCGATGGACGGTCCCGGGGCGCTGCGGGCCATGGGCGAGCACAAGGGCTCAGGCATCTCGGTGATGTGCGAGCTGTTGGCCGGGGCGCTCACCGGCACCGGCACGGCGGGGCCGCGCCGGGTTCGTTTCGCGAACGGGATGCTGTCGGTCTACGTCGACCCGGCACAAGTGGACGCGGCTGTCGGCGAGACCGACGACGGCTACAACGGCATCGCGGCCGACTACTTGGACTGGTTCTACGACGCCGATGCCATCGATCCCGCCGAGGGGGTGAAGCTTCCCGGCGACGTCGAGCACGAGCGGCGCCAGCACCGCATGGCCAACGGCATCACGCTGCCCGCCGAGACCTGGGAGAGCATCTGCGGCGGCGCCCGCGCCGCCGGCGTCCCCGAATCGACGATCGCCGCTGCCGGTTCCTCGTCACTGTGAGCACGGGACTATGACGTTGGGGTCGTGGCGAACACAGCGGTGCCACGTCTCTCGCCGTAGCTGTTGCGCGCGAAGACGCTGAACTGGTACTCCACGCCGGGGGTCAGCCCTGTGACCGTGTACTGAGTGTCAGACAAACCGACGACAACCGTGGTGACCATGCCTGTGGGGGGGTGCACAGCCGGGTTCCAGGCGACGGTCAATTCGATCACCGAGTGACCCGTTGGGTAGCGATCCCAAGTCATGAGGACGGTGTTGGGTCCCTGAGGCGAGGCATCGACTCCCGTCGGGTTGGGCGGAATCGGGTTCCGCGCCCGTGTCCCGCCGTCACTGCCGCTACCGCTGCCGCCGCCGGATCCGGACGATCCGACCCCAGCGCTGTCACCGGCGTCGATGCAGCCGCCGGCCTGACTGTCTTGTTGGCGGGAGACTTGGATTGCTGCCGCTGTGGCGGCAGTTGGGCTGTCGATCTTGGTGACTCGTGCTTCGGATGCGGCCTGTTCGGCGTTCTGGGCGAGTGCGCCTCGGGTGGCTTCGTCGCTGCTGAGCGCCCAGATCCGCTCGGGCTTACTGTCGGCTAGGAACTGCACCGCTGCGTCACCGAGGGTTCCGCCGGGCTCGCTGAACAGCACTACAGCGTCGGTGGCGGCGGCTGCGAGCGCCGCCGCTTGCGCGGCCGTGGGAAGGTCCCAGCCGTCCGCGATCACCGCCGCGGAGGCGCGCCCTGCGGTGGCGACGCGCGCCACCATCACGGCGGTATCGGCGCGATCCGCGCCGCCCACGCGCCGAATCTGCGCTGCAGGCCCTGCCGCGGCGCTCGCAGCATCAACGATCTGCTCGCTGAGCGCGGCGGGACCACCCACGACCAGAACCCGCCTCACGCTGAACTCCTTGAGTGCCTCCGTGGCGGCGTCGCCCAGCTTGTCTGCAGACGTCCACAGCACTGCGTCGACGGTTCCTGCAGCCACCGCCGCGGCTGCTGCTGCGGTGTCAGCAGGGGACCAGCCGTTCGCCAGCGCCACCACCGCGCCGCGAGGGTCCGGGCACACGTCCAGCACCTGACGCGCCACCTCCGCCGCGGTCGCTTCGCGGTCCGCGCCCCACACTCTCGACATCGCCGCGCGCGGCGCCAAAGCAGCCAGCTCAGTCTCGATTTCGGGCCCGACCGCGGCAGAGCCGCCCACAAGCACAAAGGCCGACGCGCCGTGTTCGCCTACCAGTGAGGTGGCTGCGGCACCGGCCATGTCAGGCGCATCGACCATCAATACCGCATCTGCTTGGCCCGCTGCTACCAGCAGCGTTGCGGCGCCCACGTCAGCCAACGACGACCCCAACGCCACCGCGAACGCCGGCGCATCAGCACCGTCGGACTGCGCCCCCGCTCCAGGAGGTGCCGCGGCTCCCAACAGCACGATTGACAACAGCACCGCCGCCCAACGGCGGCCTTGCTGCCGAACGCCGGCTAGACCATTGCGGCCGCTACCCCCCCCCCCCCGCAGGACGGGCCCCGCAATCACGCGCAGCTGCGGCGGCCAACTTCCGAACGCTCGAACCATTCATATGAAGCTAGTTCATATGAATGAAAACTAAATGTGTATTGCCACATATATCTGAGAATCGCCCAGCGGATGCACCCGCCGTGCAGGCAAGCACAATGGTGTGGCTCGCGTCCTTGCGAGCCATGGGGTCGAGCCATCGACCCTTGCGCAGAGGTGATGCTGGCTGAGAACGTCGCGACGTGACGCCGGTGCCCTATTCCTCGAGGGTGGGGCCGGCGCCTTGGACGCGGGTCTGGCGCATGTAGCGACGCCACCGGTCGGCGTCGTAGCCGGCGCCGCGGTGCAGCAGGCAGCGGTTGTCATAGATGACGACGTCGCCGGGGCTCCACCGGTGCGCGTACTCGTCTTGTGAGCGGGTCGCGGCCTCGTTGAGCTCGTCGATCAGTCGGCGGCTGTCGACGCCGTGCCAGCCCACGATCGAGCGGGCGTGCGAGCCGACGTAGTAGTTCCGGAGCCCGTTGTTCGGGTTGGTGCGCACCAGCTTCTGGGGGATCGGCGGCAGCGACGCAGCGTGGTTCGGATCGACCGGGGCGACCTTGGTGCGGCTGAACACGTAGTCGTGCAGCACCACGAGGTCGTCGATCTCGGCCTGACGCTCGGAGCTGAGCCGGGCGTAGGCGGCGCGCTGGCTGGCGTACAGCGTCTCGCCGCCCTCGCCGGGCACTTCGTAGGCGCACAGGATCGACACGTACGACGGCACCAGGCGGAACGACGAGTCGGAGTGCCAGAGGTTGTTGCCCTTCTGGTTCTGCGTCAGCGGGTGGCGCTCGTCGCGCTTGTCCTGGGAGTCGATGACGTTGCCGATCGTGCCGAAGTACTCCACCTTGCCGGTCTTGCCGAAGACCACATGGTTCGGCTCGGGTTCGCCGAGGCTGCGGGTGAGCGCAAGCTGTGCCTCGTCGGACATCTGCTGGCCCGCGAAGTGGAGCAGCGAGTAGGTGTCGACGGCGTCGTGCAGCCCGGCAACAGCGGCGCTGTCGAGATGCTTCGACAGGTCGATGCCGCTGACCTTGGCGCCGAAATCGGGATGGATGGGCTCGAACGTCAGCACTGGCATCTCCCCCCTGCTGGATGCGGCACAGCAACTCCAGCGTCAATTCTGGCCGCGACGACCGGTCGCCAGTCCCTTCCGTCAGCTCTCGTAACGGGCGAGCGAGCCGCCGTCGGCCGCCAGCCGTTCGAGCAGCGGGCTCGGCGTCCAGTGGTCGCCGCCCAGCGTCTCGTCGTAGTGGCGGATACGGCCCAGCACCTCGTCGAGCCCGATTTCATCGGCCCAGTACATCGGCCCGCCGGTGTAGATGGGCCAGCCGTAGCCGTTGATCCAGGTGACGTCGACGTCGCTGCCCCGCAGCGCGATGCCCTCGTCGAGGATCTTGGCGCCCTCGTTGACCATCGGGTACAGGCAGCGTTCGAGGATCTCCTGGTCGGTGACATCGCGCAGCACCGCCCCCCGCTCAGAGGCGAAATCGCGGATCATCTGCTCGACCTCCGGATCGGGGGTCGACGCCCGGGTATCGGGGTCGTAGGTGTAGTAGCCGCGGCCGTTCTTCTGGCCGCGGCGGCCCGACTCGCACAGCACCTCGCGCACCGTCGAGCTCGACGAGGTGGCCTCGTTCCAGCCGACGTCGAGCCCTGCCAGATCGCTCATGGCGAACGGCCCCATCGGGAAGCCGAAGTCGTACACGACCTTGTCGATCTGGGCCGGCGTGGCGCCCTCCAGCAGCATCTTCTCGGCCTCGATGCCGCGCATGAACAGCATCCGGTTGCCGATGAAGCCGTAGCAGACGCCGCACAGCACCGGTGTCTTGCCGATGCGCTTGCCGATCGACATGGCAGTGGCGATGGCCGTGTGCGAGGTGGCGTCGCCGCGCACGACTT
The DNA here is from genome assembly GCF_965208925.1 of Candidatus Poriferisodalis sp. Lineage (GTDB taxonomy): Bacteria > Actinomycetota > Acidimicrobiia > Acidimicrobiales > Poriferisodalaceae > Poriferisodalis. Next base: position 2,630,863 of record NZ_OZ242364.1, read on the forward strand.
CGAGCATCCGCATGACGTTGGCGGGGGAGAAGAAATGCATGCCGATGACGTCCTCGGGACGTGACGTCGCCGAGGCGATCTCGTTGACGTTGAGCGCGGAGGTGTTGCTGGCCAGTACTGCGCCCGGCTTGCAGATGCTGTCGAGCTGCGCGAACACGTTCTTTTTGAGATCCATGTTCTCGAAGACGGCTTCGATCATCAGGTCGCAGTCCGCGAAATCGCCCATGTCCGTCGAGCCATGCAGCAGATCCATACGGGTCTGCACGTCGTCGGAGGAGATGCCGCCGCGCGCTGCGGTGCGCTCGTAGTTGCGCCGCACCACGCCGAGACCCCGTTCGAGGCTGGCCTCGTCCCGCTCGACCAGGGTGACCGGGATGCCGATGTTGGCGAAGTTCATGGCGATGCCGCCGCCCATCGTTCCCGCTCCCAGGATGCCGACACGTCCGATGTCGACCTGTGGCGTGTCCCGCGGCACGTCGGGCACCTTCTGCGCGGCTCGCTCGGCGAAGAAGTAGTACTGCTGCGCGTTGGCCTGCGAGCTGCCCATCAGCTCGCCGAAGATGCGCTGCTCGGCGGCAAGCCCGGCCTCGAAGTCGCCGCTGGCACCGGTCTCGACGGCTGCTTCTACGCAGCGCACGATGCAGTCGGGCGCTTCGAAGCCGCGAGTGCGGCGGGCGATCGAGGCTCGGAACGCTGCGAACTGCTCGGCGCCGAAGCCCTCGAGGCGGTCGTTGCGGTCTCGGATGCGCGGGCGGGGCATGCCTTCCGCCACCGCCCGGCGTGCGAATGCCACCGCCCCGGCCTCGAGATCGGCCAGCGACTCGCCCACGATCTCATTGATCAGACCGCAGTCCAGCGCCTCAGAAGCCCCGATGGGATCGCCGCTGACCATGATCTCGAGCGCCCGCTGAGGACCGGTGATGCGCGGCAGGCGCTGCGTGCCGCCGCCGCCGGGCAGCAGACCCAGCTTCACCTCGGGCAGGCCGAACTGGGCTGAGCTGATCGCCACCCGGAAGTGCGCGCACAGCGCTACCTCGAGCCCGCCGCCGAGTGCGGTGCCGTGGATTGCTGCTACCACCGGCTTGCTGCAGTTCTCCATGGCCTCTTGGCCGGGCACGAGGCCAGGGGGCTTCGGCGGCTGGGAGAACTCGGTGATGTCGGCGCCGGCGATGAACGTCCGCCCGTCGCAGATCAGCACGATGGCTGCGGCGTCGCTGGCCTCGGCCGCTGCCATGCCATCGATGAGGCCTTGGCGCACGTGATAGCTCAGCGCGTTGACGGGCGGGTTGTTCACGATGAGCAGCGCCACATCGTCACGGCGCTCAAGGCGGACCGACTCGGTCAACTGCATCGGATCGTTCTGTGTCATGGGCCGCAGCGTACGCAACGACGGCCGTACCGGACCGGGCCGGGCGGCTCGGCTCCGAATTCTCCCCGGTGCAGGCGGAGCCCGGCGATACGCTGCGAATGTCCTGGGAGCCTGCGGGCCCCGAGCCGCATCGAATGGAGCGCCGGTGACCGAAAAGCCCGACCCGTTCACGGTCCCGTTCGGGACCATCTTCTGCGACTGGATGACGACGGCGCGCGCCGATGACGGGCCGTACGTCTACGGCGGCGTAGCAGAGCCGTTCGGCGACTTCTCGATCAGCCCCGCAGCGCACGTACTGCACTACGGCAGCGCCATCTTCGAGGGGCTGAAGGCGCACCGCCAAGTCGACGGGTCATTGGCGATCTTCCGGCTGGACAGCCATGTTGCACGCATGGTCGCGAGCGCGGAACGGCTCCGGCTGCCCGCGATCGACGGCGATGTGCTGTACCAGATGTCCATCGACGCCGTCGAGGCCAACTCCGGCGAAGTGCCGGACCCGCCCGGCTCTCTCTACATTCGCCCAACGCTGATCGGCACCGAGCCCGACATCGGGGCCGCCGCCCGCCCGACGCGCAGCGCGCTGCTGTACGTCGTCAACTGCCCCGTGGGCGACTACTTCAAGGGCGGCGTTCGGCCACTCACGTTGCTGGTGGAGACTGAGATCCCCCGGACCGTCCCGCAGTTCGGCATGGTCAAATGCGGCGGCAACTACGCGATGGCGCTGGCGCCGACGCTGGATGCGATGGCCGGCAACGAGGCGATCGATCAGATGCTGTTTGCCACCGGCGGCGACATCACCGAGACCGGGGCATCGAACTTCTTCCTCGCCGATGACGAGCGGGTGGTGACTCGCCACCTCGATGAGTCGTTCCTCCATGGCGTCACCCGGTCGTCGGTCATCGAGCTTGCCGCATCGCTGGGCTACGAAGTCGAGGAGCGATCCATCGACCCCGAGGAGCTCGTCGAGTGGGCCGAGCGAGGCGAGGCCTTCCTGTCGGGGACAGCCGCCGTGCTGGCGCCGGTCGGCACGATCCTGTACGAGGGCAAGACGCTCACCGTGGGCGACGGGCAACCCGGCAGCAATACGATGCGGCTGCGCCAGGCGCTGGTCGACATCCAGATCGGCGCTGCACCCGATCCGTTCGGCTGGCGCACCCCAGTGAAGGGTTGAGCCTCGTGGCCAGCCAGGACGCCAGCCGAACGGTGTCCTGGACCGCCATGGAGCACGGGACTGCCGAGGACTATGCGTTCCTGGACAGCCAGCACTACGCACACGTGCGATCCGGGCTTGTCGACAACCTGTTGAACATCTTGCAGTGCCTGCGCGGACCGACGCTGGGCTACCCGATCGACCGCTACGACCACAGCCTCCAGTCGGCAACGAGGGCGCTGAGGAACGGCGAATCGACTGACTTGGTGACCGCAGCGCTGCTGCATGACATCGGCGATGCGTTCGCGCCGGAGAATCACAGCGCTGCCGGCGCTGCGGTGCTGCAGCCCTACGTCGACGAGCGCACCCACTGGGTGATTGCCCACCACGGGCTCTTTCAGGGCTACTACTACTTCCACCATCTCGGCGGAGACCGGGACGCCCGCGAGCAGTATCAGGAGTCGCCCCACTACGACGCCTGCGTGGACTTCTGCGAGAACTACGACCAGAACTGCTTCGACCCGAGATACCCCAACTTGGCCGTCGAGGACTTCCGCCCTCTGCTCGACGAAGTCTTCAGCCGCCCCTCACAACTCCCCGCCACCGCCCCCCTGACCTGAACGCGGCCGGCACGGCCATCACAAGCTGCGTCGCTTCACCACAGTGTGGCGATGGGGAAGTCCTCGAACGCACGGTCGGCGGTCACGAGGGTCAGCGACTCGCGCTCGGCCTGCGCTGCCAGCATCCGGTCGAACGGATCCTTGTGTGCAGCTTCATAGCTGCCTGCCATCAGTGCTTGCTCGTGTATGACTGGAAGATGCAAGAAGCCGTCTGCGGTGACTGACTCGCCGAAGTGTGGAACGAGGTCGCTGAATTCACCCAGCCGGTCCATCCTCGCCTTGGTTGCCATCTCCCATGCGCTCACGGCGCTCGCAAACACCAGGGTTTCTTCGTCTGAGATCGCTTCGCGGGCGACTGCTGAGAGTGACGGATGATCAGTCCACCACCACAACAACGCGTGCGTGTCAAGCAGGAGGTCGTTCATTCGCCCTCCCAAAGGGCAAGTTCATCGTCGGGCAACGGGTCGAAGAACTCGGGAGGGATCTTGATCCCGCGGAACCTGCCAGGCATCCGCCGGGATGGCGGCGGCACGTAGGGCACGAGGCGGGCGCAGGGCTTGCCGGCTCGTGCAATCACGATTTCTTCGCCTGCCTCCACCCGGCTCAACAGCTTCGAGAGATGCGTCTTGGCTTCGTGCACATTCACAACACCCGATGGTTCCATGAAATCTCAGCCCTTCCAAATGGATTTCACGTTTATGGTCTTGTCTAGCTTAGTCCAATGACTAGACTAACTCCCGAAACGCGCTATGGATCATTCTCAGAACGCGCTGTGGCGTGGTGCGCGGCCAGCGCCGCAGCCGTCGGGCAGCAGCGGTGACACACCGATCGGTGCTGTAGGTGCGCCCTTGGGCTTGCGAGATGCTTCTGGGACGGAAGCCAGCTGTCAGAGGCGGGTGATGGCGTCGCCGACCCGGACGGTGCCGGGCTGGATGACGCGGCAGTTGACGCCGCGCATGCGCAGGGCCTGGCCCTCGCCGGTGTTCACGAAACGCAGGGCGTCACTGCCGAATCGGGCTGCGTACTTGGCGCAGCCCCTGTGCGGCTTGGCCGTGACCTCCACGATGGCGTCGCCGATGCCCAGCCGGGTGCCGGCTACCAGCGTCTCGTGGCTGATGTCGAGGTCTGCGTAGATCTGGTCGCCCGCGAGCGGCCAGCGTTCGACCGGTCCGATGACGGCGGCTGCCGCACGGGCGTTCATGATGGTGAGCTGCGCGTCTGGGTGCGGACCGCCATCGGGTGATCTCGGGGAGCTGCGCTGGTTCCACGTGTCGCCCGCGACGCCTTCGGCCTCGTTGATCTCGGCCACGTCGAGCACTTCGCGGGCGTCTTCCGCTGGGCGCCGGACGATGAGCTCGATCGTGCCGCTGTCGGCAGGGGCCTCGCGAATGTGACCGAGTGCTGCGGTGAGCTCGGCTGCGCTGCGATGGCGGGTGGGATCGCTGTCCGCAGTCTCGGCGACGGTGGTGGCGTCCGCTGGTGCGTTCATCGAGAGGGTTTCCTAGCGCTCGTCGGGGATTCAGGCGCTGAAGACCAACGCCAACGCAGGATTATCGCGCTGTATCTGGCCGAGCAGAAGTGAATTCCAGCTGCAGGTCACGTGCCACGGCGTCGGGACTGCGATCGGACGGGTCGCCGTAACCGCCGCCTCCGGGGGACTCCACGATCAGGCGCCGACCTGCCGGGATCACCGAGCGTCCCTTCGCGCGCATCTCAGTTCCGTCGTCGAGCGACAGGCGACCCAGCGCACCAGGCCCGCCGCCGTGTCGACCCCGAGCAGCGAACACCGTCCGCTCATACGTCGCACTGATCGAGAAGTCGCGTCCCTGACGATTCTCGAGCTCGATGACCTGCCCCAACCCGCCACGGTGCTTTCCATGGCCGCCCGAATCGGTGCGGAACTCCTTGCGCCAGAACACCAGCGGCGTGCCGATCTCGTTGACCTCCACCGGCATGTTGCGCACCCCGCTGGGGAACGCCGTCGCCGACAACCCGTCCGCACGAGGGCGAGCGCCGGCGCCGCCGGAATGAAAGCTCATCAGGATGTACCGCTCGAGCCTGCTGCGGGCGCTCTCGCTGTCTTGCTGGCCGACGCTCGTGATCGAACGATTCGTGGTGCTGACGCCTGTGTCGGGCTCCCACATGCCAGTACCTAGCAGGTTCCACAGCGACGAGGTGCCTTCGGCCGGCACCCGCTCGGGCACGACCTGCGCCAGGCAGCCGAACACGGCGTCGGGCAGCAGCTGGCCCATGACATGGCGCACATTCACCGCCGCCGGATGCGGAGCGTTGAGGATGCAGCCCTCGGGTGCCCCAACGCGCACGGCGTCGAGCGAACCGGTGTTGTTCGGGATGTCGGGGCCGATGATGCAGCGCACGCCGAAGGACGTGTACGCGTCGGTGTAGGCCATCGGCACGTTGATGCCCCAGCCCGACTGGGGCCCGGTGCCGTCGAAGTCCACCTCGATGCCGTCATCGGCGACCGTCAGCGCGCACACGATGTCGATGTGCTGTTCCATGCCATCGACCCGCATCGTCGAATGCCACGTGCCCGACGGCAGCTCGCCGATGGCGTCGAGCATCGCCCGGTGCGATGACGTGATGATGTGGCCGGCAAGCTCGTCCAGGTCGGCCATGCCGTACTCGTCCATCATCGAGATGAGGCGGGCCGCGCCGGTCTCGTTGCAGGCGGCCAGGGAGTGGATGTCTCCGATGACCTGTACGGGGTCGCGGACGTTGGCCTCGATGATCGCCACCACGTTCGGGTCGAAGACGCCGTCGGTCGCGAACTTCAGGATCGGCAGGTACAGGCCCTCGTGGTACACCTCCTTCGAGTCAGTGGTGAAGCCTGCCCCGCCGATGTCGACGACATGGCTGGTGCAGGCAAACAGTGCCACCAGCTCGCCGTGGCGGAACGCCGGCGTGACCACGACGATGTCGAAGAGGTGCCCGGTGCCCTTCCACGGGTCATTGGTGAGGAAGATGTCGCCGGGGCGCATCTCGGCGGCCGGGAAGCGCTCCAGGAAGTGCAGCACCGAGTACGCCATCGAGTTGACATGGCCCGGCGTGCCGGTGACGGACTGGGCGAGCATCCGGCCGTGCGGGTCGAAGATGCCCGCGGAGAGATCGCCGGCCTCGCGGGTCGACGTGCTGAAGGCGGCACGCACGAGTGCCCGTGCCTGCTCCTCGGTCACCGAGATCAGGCGGTTCCACTGCACGCCGAGGCGCACAGCGTCCAGATCGACCGTGCTGGCGGCACCGCTGCGTGCCTGAGGGTTTGCGTGGGCGCCGGCGCGCTGTACGGCACCGTCCGGCACCGTCGCACTGCTGAGCCGCAGGTGCCCACCGGCAGTGACCGTCGCCACGAATCCCGCGGGCACAACCGTGGTGGTCTGGTCCTCGGTGATGAGCGCAGGTCCGACCAGCCAACTGCCCTCGCTGAGCGCGTCTCGTTCGAACGTCGCATGGTCGACTGCCCGGCCCGTGCTCGTGTCAATGACCGGCGTGGTCACCGACGATGTGACGGCCTCGGCGTTCTTTTTGAAGCGCAGCGGTGCCGCCTGGGGTCCGGGAGTGCGAACTTCGAGCAGCCAGCTCAGCACCTCGACCTCGAGATTGCCGATATGGCGGGTGTAGAGCTGCTGGTACGCCTTGGTGAACGCCGTCTGCAGCTGGGCGCGCAGTTCGGCATCGGTTGGTGCCGGGATGTCGCCGCCGTCACGACCGGCGAGCAGCCCAGCTGCGTCGATGTCGACGTTGATCTCGTGGCCCTGGCCGCGGTACCGCATGAGCGCCCGGACCCGGGTGCTGGTGGGAGCGCCAGGCGCAGCGGTGTGCACAATGCCAAGAGCCTCATCGGCCATGTCACCCAGCAGGTCAGCCAGTGCTGTCGCTGTCAGCTCGCTGACGCGGGCGTGACGGGTGCGCACCGACTCGTGGGACACCGGGGCGCGCAGGAAGCCGATCGCCGATCCGACACCGGCTCCCGCAGGGACCACGATGTCGTCGATGCCGAGCTTGGCGGCTACGCCGGCGGCGTGCAGCGGGGCGGCCCCGCCGAAGGCGATCAGCGTGCCGCGGCTGATGTCGCAGCCCTGATCGGCGGCGTGAACCCGGCCGGCGTTGGACATGTTCTCGTCCACGACCTCGGAGATGCCGATGGCAGCAACCGTGGTCTGCAGGCCGGCCGGCTCTGCCACAGCCGCAGTGACCGCCTTGGCAGCAGCCTCGGTGTCGAACGTCAGCGTGCCGCCGGCGAAGCGTTCCGGCAGGAGCCTGCCCAGCACCGCATCTGCATCGGTCACCGTGGGCTCAGTGCCGCCGCGGCCGTACGCAGCAGGACCAGGCTCGGAACCCGCGCTGGCCGGACCCACCGTGATCCGACCCAGTGCGTCCACGCTGGCGATCGATCCGCCGCCGGCGCCGATCTCCACCATCTCGATCACCGGCAGGCGCAGCGGCAGCCCGCTGCCCGGCAGGAACCGGTACTCGCGCCCGACTTCGAATTCACGACTGGTGCGGGGCTGGCCCGACTCGACGATGCAGAGCTTCGCGGTGGTGCCGCCCATGTCGAAGCTGAGCGCCCGTTCGCAGTCAAGTCCCCGAGCCAGCTCTGCGGCCAGCAGCGCCCCACCGGCGGGACCGCTCTCGATCAGCCTCACCGGGAAGCGCAGTGCTTCAGCGAGCGTCCCGAGTCCCCCGCCCGACATCATGAGAAACAGCTCGCAGCCCAGGCCGAGCTTCGTGAGTCGCCCGTCGAGGTCGGTCAAGTACCGCCGCATGAGCGGTGCGATGTACGCATTGGCGCAGGCGGTGGAGAACCGCTCGTATTCGCGGATCTCGGGGCACACCTCGGCCGACAGCGTGACGGTCGCCTCGGGCCAGCAATCCGCCAGGATCTCGGCAGTGCGCTGCTCGTGCCGGTCGTCGAGGTATGAGTGCAGGTAGCCCACCGCAACCGACGTCACGCCGTCGGCGGCAAGCTTCTCGGCAGCGTCCCGGATGGCGTCCTCATCGAGGGGCAGCAGCACGCTGCCGTCGGCCGCGAGCCGCTCGGGAATGCCGATACGCCGGTTGCGCGGCACGAGCGGCTCGGGCCGTCGCATGTACAGGTCGTACTGCTCGAACCGGTTCTCGTGGGCCATCTCGACCGAATCGCGAATGCCTTGAGTCGTGAGCAGCGCTGTGCGAGCGCCGCGACGCTCGATGAGCGCGTTGGTGGCGAGCGTCGTGCCGTGGATGAACACTTCTACGTCGGCGGGCTCCACGCCGGCGGCTGCAAGAACCGTCTGGACGCCGTCGAGCACGGCATCGGCTGGTGCTTCCGAGGTCGTCAGCACCTTCGTGGTGTGCAGCTCGCCGGGACCGCCGTCGGCGCCGACTTCGAGCGCGATGTCCGTGAAGGTGCCGCCGATGTCGGCTGCGAGCCGGGCGCGCCTGGGGGCCATCCGCCCAGCGTAGGCGCGCCGTCTGGGGCCGCCCCCTGCGCTGTGGGGGATACCGTGCAGGCGTGGCGAGCGGCGATCAGCGTGCCAGCAGGCCAGCGGCAGGGGCCGGTGCGGGACTCCGTGTCGGCATCGTGCGAGCGACGTGGAATCCCGAGATCGTGGACCGGCTGGCTGCAGGGGTGGAGAGGGGACTCCACGAGCTAGCGGCCATTCGCACCGCCGAGGTGACGGTGCCAGGGTGCTTCGAGATCCCGTTCGCGGCACAGGTGCTCGCTCGCAGCGGGCAGGTCGATGCCATCGTCGTCATCGGGGCCGTGATCCGCGGGGAGACCACCCACTACGAGCTGGTCAGCGAGGGCGCCGCACAGGGTGTGATGGCCGTTCAGCTGGAGACTGGCGTGCCGGTTGGCTTCGGCTTGGTCACGGTGGAGAACAGCGAACAGGCCGTGACCCGCAGCGAGGGCGCTGGCGGCCACAATGTCGGTGAGGACGCTGCCTATGTGGCGGTGTCGATGGCCCTGCTCGCCCGCGACTTTCCTGCCGGCTGAGCAACCGGACGCGTGCGCTACGAAGGGTCGGGGCGCATCCGCACGAGCACCTTGCCGACGGCTTCGCGTTCGTCGAGCAGCCGGTAGGCCTCGGCGCTCTGTTCGAAGGGCAGCACCTGCCCGATGGGCGGCTTCACCGCACCCGACGCGATCATGCCGAGCAGGCGTTCGTGGATGCGGGCGGGGATCGTCGGGTCGGCAGCCACGGCCTCGCCCCAGGCGGCGCCGACGAGGCTCACGTTGCGCAGCAGCAGCCGGTTGACCTTCACGGTCGGGATCTCGCCAGCCGCGAACCCGACCACGACGAGCCGTCCGAAGCGCGCCAGCGCCCGGATGCCGTCGAGGAAGCGATCGCCTCCGACCGGGTCGTAGGTCATGTCGACGCCGCGATCGCCGGTGAGTTCGCGCACCTCGTCCTTCCAAGTGTCGCTGATGAGCACGATGTGATCGGCCCCGGCCGCTCGGGCGATCTCGCCCTTGGCCTGGGTCGAAACCAGGCCAATCACGGGACCGGCACCGACTCCCTTCGCCACTTGGATGCCCGAGGTGCCCACGCCGCCCGATGCGCCCAGCACCAGCACCGATTCGCCCTCGCGCAAGCCTGCCCGGTCGATCATGCAGAACACAGCGGTCTGGTAGTTCATGACCAGAGCGGCGCCTTCTTCGAAGCTCAGCTCCGGGGGCAGGGCGAAGAGGTCGCGTGGCTTGGCCGCCACGACTTCGGCCAGGCAGCCGTTCGACCACACGCACACTCGGTCACCCGCCGCATAGCCCGAGTCGGCAGGTGCTGAGCGCACGACGCCCGCGGCCTCGATCCCCGGCCGGAAGGGCGGGTCGGGGCGGTACTGGTAGAGACCCTGGCTCTGGAGCAGGTCGGGGAACGACACGCCACCGCAGACGATGTCGACGATGACCGAGGCGCCGTCTCCATCGGCCACCGGTTCGGGAGCATTCACGACGGCGACGCCGGCTGGGCCTGTGAGGGACTGGATTTCCAATGCACGCATCGCGTCACTGTGCCACAGGAGGCGAAGCCGGGGCCCGAGCGGCCCGTGAGCGCAGCGAACAAGAGCGGGAGACGATGGGCGTCACCATGGGAGACTCCGCACGGCCGCGCACGCTCAGGACCGCGATCGGGGCCGCTGGTACTGTTGGCCGCGGACGCTGGTCAGGCGCGCCAGCGCCGATAGGGGAGAGCGATGCGGTACTACTCGTGCGACTCGCACGTAGTCGAGGCAGCCGAGATCTATGCGGGATTGACGGACAGGTTCGGCGATCGGGCACCGTTCATCAGCAAGGACTACAACGACAAGCCGGGCACCTGGCTCGTGCTTCCGGGCGGCATCCGCCCGGTCCCGGTAGGCCGCTTGGGCATCGCCGGTGCCAGCCTGTCCGACCCGGCCACCCACGCGCGGATCGAGCAGGGCTACGACGGCTTCAACCCCGGCGTCATGGACCCGACAGCACGGCTCGACGAGCAGGCCCAGGACGGCATCGTGGGCGAAGTCATGTACCCGAGCCTGTCGATGTTCACCTTCGCGATTCCCGACGACGAGGTTCGCGACGCGGCGTTCCGGAACCACAACGACTGGGTGCTCGACTACTGCTCGGTGGACCGCAACCGGCTCATCGGCGTCGGCTGCCTGCCGTTGCCCGACGTGGAGCGGGCCATCGCCGAGATCGACCGCTCGGCCCAGCTCGGCGTGCGCGGCTTCGCCATCCCCGCCCACGTCGACCCCGCCAAGCCGTACTGCCACCCCGACTTCGACCCGTTCTGGGCCCGTGCCCAGGAATTCGGCGTGCCGCTCACTATGCACATCTTCACCGGGTCCAGCCTCGAGGGCGGGATGCCCGAGCACTGGGGCACGCCGGGAGGCCACCTGAAGGGCTACACGCTCGCGCATACGACCATCGCCAACACGATCATCGATCTGATCTGCGGCGGGGTCGTCGAGCGATTCCCCGACCTGCGGTTCGTGTGCGCCGAGTACGAGACCGGCTGGGTTGGCCACTTCAAACAGCGCCTCGACCATGCGGCGTATCGCACACCCTGGGAGGTGTCCGACGAGCTCACCATGAAGCCCTCGGAGTACTTCGACCGGAACTTCTGGGTCACCTTCGAGGACGACGTGGAAGGCGTCGCGACGCGGCATTCGATCGGCGTCGGCAATCTGCTCTGGGGCAACGACTACCCGCACCACGACTCGATCTGGCCGAACTCGCGGCCGATCCTCGACGAGATCCTCTCGGGCGTTCCCGACGACGAGAAGGAACAGATGGTCTGGAGCAACGTGCTCGAGCTCTACGACCTCGACCCGGACTCGCTTCCCGCAGCCGCCTAGATCTCTGCAGCGCGGTGCCTGCTGCTCGCAGCTGCGCCGCTGTGCTTGCTGCTCGCCGCCTACGCGGCGACGAGGGGCTCCAGGTGAGCGCGGATGGCCTTGGCGACTCGTTCGCCGTTCTCCATCGGGCCAAAGTGGCTCAGCTCAGCGAACGCCTCCAGGCGACCGTTGCCGAGGGCTTCGGCAATGGGCTGCGCGACCTGCGGCGGGATCGTGTTCCACATAGCGGGGGAGTCGCCGCGTGCGACGACCGTCGGGCAGGTCACGGCACCGAAGGTGCTGTAGTCCACAGGCTCGCCTGACTCGTAGATGCGGGCCTCGGTGTCACCCGAGCATGACAGCCGCACTGCGTCATCGCCCGAGGGATAGGTGCCGATCTCGACATAGGCCCTGACTGCGGCGGGCTCGCAGTGCGAGAAGGGCGGCTTGGAAACGAACCGCTCGTAGGCCTCGTCGACCGTTGCGAACCGGATGCGCCTCCGTCTCGATGCCACCACCAGCTCGTGATCGGAATCGGGCATGGGGAAACCGTCGGGGACCAGCACGGGCTCGTAGAGGTACAGGCCCCGGTAGGTGCCCGGGTGATTCAGCTCGGCCAGCAGCAAGCTGGCGGCGCCCAGCGAATGACCGACAGCCAGCATCGGCTCGCCGCCGAGTGCGTTCACCGCGCTCTGCACTTCTTCGACGAAGTGTGACCGCTCCACGGACATCCCGTCATGCTGTGGCCGCGAAGCCCCGTGGCCGCGAAAGTCCAGCCCCCAGCACCGGAACGTGTCCTGCAGGTGCGGCACCACGGTGGCCCACATGCCGGCGTTGAGGCCGTTGCCATGCGTCATGAGCAGCGGCGTTCCGTGGCCGCCGAGATCGTGGAGCACGGCGTGCTCGCCGTCAGAGGTGGTCAGGCGCATCATCGCCGCCGCACGATAGTGCAGCGCTGCGCCGCACTCGCGGGTCGCCTCGGCCGCGGGAGCATCGTTGCGGCAGACTGGCGCCATGGCGAACTTCACACGTGGCTCCGTGGACATCCACTACGACGACTACGGCTCGGGCTTCCCCCTGTTGCTGATCGCTCCGGGAGGGATGCGCTCGGCGGCGTCCTTCTGGGAGCACACACCGTGGAACCCCGTCACCCAGCTGTCCGACCGCTACCGGGTGATCGCGATGGACCAGCGCAACGCCGGACGCTCCACGGCACCCATCTCCGCCGATGATGGCTGGGCCACCTACACGGCCGACCAGTTGGCGCTCATGGACCATCTCGGCTGCGAGCAGTTCCACCTGGCGGGCATGTGCATCGGCGGCCCGTACATCATGGGGTTGATCCAGGCAGCACCCGAGAGGGTCGCCAGCGCCACGCTGTTCCAGACCATCGGGCTCGACGAGAACCGTCACGCCTTCTACGACATGTTCGACGACTGGGCGCAAGCGATCCGCGACGACCATCCCGAGGCGGACGATGCAGCTTGGAATCGGTTCCGCTCCAACATGTACGACGGCGACAACTTCCTGTTCAACGTGGACCGGGACTTCGTTGCGACCGTCCAGACGCCGCTCTTGGTGCTGCTCGGCAACGACCTGTACCACCCCGAGTCGTCGTCTCGGATTGTTCACGAGGCCGCACCCAACTCCACGATGATCGAGGACTGGATGGACGGCAGCGGCAGAACAGCCGCGATGGAACAGTTCGCCGCCTTCCTGGCCGCACACACCCCCTGACGTAGCAGTGAGCTGCCATGGCATATCCCGCAGTGTCCGGCACGTCGTCGGCTCGGCCAGCAGCCCGCATCACAGCGAGCCCAACCCGAGGACTGCTGGATGGTCACCTATCGGCGCGGCCTCTAAGCGGGACGAGCTGGGGTGATTCGACGGTTGAGCCAGTTTCGCCCTGTCAGGAAGGCGGTGATGTGTCTCCGCCGCCAATGTTCTCTTGTCGTTCCTTCCTCACTTCGATGAGACGTTCGACGTACTGCTGTCGGGCATTCTGACGACCGACGCCCCAGATTGTGGCGGCCGTCACAACGCAAACCAATACAACGCCCCAGCTCAGGGCGCTGCCCGAGACGTTGAGAGCATCTGCGATTGCGTTGTCAGCGGCCCGCAACAAGAGAGATGCTGCAATGCCGAGCGTCAATCCGAGGTAGATGAGCTTCTGCCTGCGCGGGTTCTGCCGCGAACGGCTGTGAGGAAGCTGATGAAGTGGCGACCCATCCGGCCAGGTGGCGTTCAGTGGCGGGCGCGGAAGTCCCTTGAACGGTCCGCTCATGAAATGCGTGAGGGCTGACTTGCTGCGACTTCGCATAGCGGATGCTCTCGGCCCCTGTCCTCTCTCGTTGCCGGATGTAGATGGCACCTTAGAGGTCGCGCCGATAGGCGACCATCGACCAGTCGTCGGGTTGGGTTCACTGTGATGCGGGTTGCTGATCGAACCGAGGACGTGGTGGAGGTGCCTGTTCATCACGCGCGCTCTGACGAAGGCTGTGGTGGATGTGATCTGGGCGGCGGTCGAGCCGCTGCTGCTGGGGCCGCCCGACGATCACCCGTTGGGCTGTCATCGGCTCCGCGTCAGCGACCGGCTGTGCCTGCCGGGGATCGTCTGGCGGCTGGTGCTGGGCTGCTCGTGTGCCTCGGTGGAGACCTTGCTGGACAACCGGGTGTCGAACACGACGCTGCGCCGCCGCGACGAGTGGGTCGCCGCTGGGGTGTCCGACCACATAGCTGCCGAAGCGCTCACCGCCTAGGACCGGATCATGGGCCTGCGGCTCGATGACCTGTGCATCGACGGGTCGATCGACAAAGCCACCTGCGGAGGCGAACGGACCGGCAAGAGGCCCTGTTGATCGGCGCAAACTGGGCTGGAAGACCTCGATAGCGGTCGACGGATCAGGGATCCCGGTCGGGTGGGCCGCCGACTGCGCGAACCGCAACGACATCACCCTGCTCGACCCCACCGCGGACCAGATCGTCGCACGCGGCCTCCACCACGACGTCGACACCGTTCACCTCGACCGCGGCTACTCGGGCGCCCGCGTCGACGACACAGCCACAGCGGCAGGCATCACCGACCTGGTGCGGCCCCCAAGACGCAAGCCCCGGCGACGGCTCTGCTGAGCCCGAACCGGCGCGGCTAGGACTGCGCAGCAGCGTCGAGCGCACCAACTCATGGCTCTCCAACTACGGCCAGCTCCGCCGAGATACCGACCGCAGACCCGAGCGCCGGCTCGCCCAGATCGCCCTCGCCCTTGCCCTGATCATCACCATCAAACTCATCGACCACCGAAACCGCTGGCAACTCCGATGACCCACCTATCGGCGCACGCTCCTAATCCGGCTGGAGGGGCGAATCGAAGTGGCTGCCGTCAACGGCACTTTCATTGACGAGGTGGCCGCATAAGCGCGCGTCTCGGCCGAGATGACTGACGCAGCGGCGGTACCCTACCGACGCCTTCAATCGGTCGAGAGGGCACAGACATGACGGCGATGCCATTTCCATGCGCGAGTGCTAGGGCTTCGACAGCAAGTGCACTGCTGGACATGTGACACGGCAACCGACGCCGATGTGTCTACGGACCCACCCAAGGGAGAAAGTACAAGTTCGTCAGAAGGTTGATGAGAACCAGCACGTCCGCCGTATCCGACGACCGGCTGCTCGGATGCGGGATCTCCGTACAGCTTGACCTGCTGACCCGCGTGCAGCTCCTGAACGATGGCATCCTCCATGGACCCTCTGAAGTATGACGCGCCCCTAGTGACATGCATGGCCTCACGCGCCAGCCAGGAGTTCGGTCGAGGCACTTGCGGCTGTCGATGTGGCATCCGGAACAGCAAGTGGAAGGAATAGCCAGTCTCCTGCAACGCCGTGCGCAGCAGCTTGAGCAGGTTGCGCACGGAGTTGATGCCAGTGCTCGAGTAGCCGTCGACTGCGAGACCCTGACAAGGCCAACGTAGAGATTGAGGCGACGCTTCTTTATGCGTCACGGGTGTTATGACCCTTTGAGCAGTACCTTGCGCGCATGACTTCCGCAGGTAGCACAGACAGTTCCCAGGGTGCCGAACACCGGCTGAACGGCAAAGTGGCGGTGGTCACCGGAGCGAGCCGGGGCATCGGCGAAGCGAGCGCACGAGCGCTGGATGCCGCGGGTGCTCGGGTGGTGCTGACCGGTCGTACGACGGCAGATCTCGAGCGCGTCGCAGCGGAACTGACGCATGATCCGGTCATCCTGACGGCCGATCTGGCGCCGGCTGGTGCGGGCACCGATTTGGCCCGGCGAATCCTCGGCGAAGTCGACGGCGTGGATGTACTGGTCAACAACGCCGGCATCCCGATGCGGCGCACGCCGGCTCAGCTCACTGAGGACGATTTCGACTTGGTGTTCTCGATCAATGTGCGGTCGCTGGTCATGCTGAGCGTCGGGCTGGCACCGTCGATGATCGCTCGCGGTGGGGGATCGGTGATCAACATCAGCTCGGTCGCCGGTGTGCACGGTCCGCTGGGCCGCGTCGCCTATGCCGGCACCAAGGGTGCTGTCGACGCCATGACCCGAGCGCTCGCAGCGGACTGGGGTCCCGACGGCATCCGGGTTAATTCCATCGCACCAGGACTGATTGCGACCGCCATCTGGGAGGATGCGCGCAACAACGTGCCGGGCCTCATCGAGGATCTTGCCGGGCAGATTGCGCTCAAGCGCTGGGGTTTCGGCAACGACATCGCCGACGTGGTGCTGTTCTTTGCGTCGGATGCATCCCGCTACGTGACCGGCGAGACGCTGGTGGTGGACGGCGGGCTGGCCCGCGTGACGGCATCGGCCGCCCCACCGGCACTGCCCGAGCTTGAGGACTGAGCAGCGTTCCGGACGCGCGAAGGGCGCCGGACCGCAGTCCGGCGCCCTCCGATGTGCGCCTGAGCCGTCAGCCCTGCCGGGCTGGGGCTGCGTTCAGTTGTTTACGCAGCGGCGCGTGCTGCGTCGAGCCAGGCGTCAACCGTGGCCCGGTTGTTGGCGATCCAGTCAGTCGCGAGATCGCCCGGGGCAGCGCCTTCGCCCTGCTCCACGTTGGCCAGCGACACCTCGATCACCGACAGCTTCACTGCTTCGAGCAGTGCGGCAGCGGCCGGGTTGGCAGCGAGGAAATCGTTGTTGGCGGTAACCAGGATGTCAGCGGCAATCCAGCCGATCGGGCACAGCCCGTCAGCATTGTCCGCCGCTGACGGACACTGGTCGGGACCGATGGCTGCGTAGCCGCCGGAGCCGTCCTCGCCGCGCTGCGAGTGCTCTTCGCCGCCCTCTTGGTTGGCCGGGTTGGAGTCGTCGAGAATGTCGTCAACACCCATCCAGTACACATTGTCGCCCGGGCGCAACTGGGTGATGTACGCCGAGGGTGTCCACGTGTAGGCCACCATTGGCACATTCTCGTTGGCGCTGTCCACAGCTTGGGCGAACATGGCGTCGTAGCCAGCAATCGTCTGCTGGATATTGTCCCAACCGCTAAATGCAATCTGGTTGGTGATGATGTTGTCGCAGGTCCACGACTCCGGGCAGCCGAAGATGTCGGCGATGCCGTTGCCTGGCACGGGGTCGCTCGCATCGAAGGCAGCGATGGCGTCAGGGTTGTTGTTCAGCGCGTCCATGGTGTAGACGCCGAACTCGTCAGCGAACGATTTGGTCACCAGGAAGCCCTGCAACCCGCCGGCGATCATCTCTTCGCCTAGCACCGTCAGGTGGTCGCCGACGAGTGAACCGTCGGTCAGCTCACCGGCAAGCCAAGCAAGGTGCCCCGGGTACCAACTGTTGGCCCAGAAGTCCATCTGGCCCTGTGCCATGGCGACATAAGCGTTGTTCGGTCCCAGCTCGAGCTCAGCAGGATCGGTGACTTCGTAGCCCAATTCCTCAAGTAGCTGGCGGTAGAGCTCCGCCTGGAAGTAGCCGGTGCTCCAGTTTGCACGGCCCATGGTGACGGTGACGCCCTCGCCAGGCGTCATCGACATCTCTTCTTCCATCGGCTCTTCTTCGACCATTGCTTCAGTCGTAGCGGCGGGAGCCTCGGTCTCGGCAGTTTCCGTGGCATCGCCGTCACCGTCGTCGCCGCACGCTGCAGCGAACAAAGCGAAGGCTGCTAGTAGCAACAGCAGCTTGGTCAATCGTCTTGTTTTCATCTCGGAGATCCTCCCTGATCTGCGACAGATTGCGTCACGCGGCGCATCGTGCTGCGACCACGCATGTGCGGCGCCGTTCGCCCGGCTCGACGAGGGCTCCTTGCGCAGCAGCGTAGTCGGGTCATATGCGCGCCTAACACCCTAGACCGCGCATACATGTTCGGAGTGCTTTGCGCAGCACGAAACGGTGACTAGCCCGTGTTGGCGGGAATATCGCCGTAGATCTTGTTCCGCTCGAATTCCGACAGCGTTCCTCTGGCAGTCGCGAAGATGGTCACGCCGGCTGCCATGACGAGCGCCACGCCGACGCCGGTAACGAGGTTTGTGTCCGCGACGCGTGTGATCGAAAGGATCCACGCCAGCGATACGGCAGTGATGCCGGCGCCAGCCGCTCCCACCAGTGCGCTCCAGCGGTACCTGCGCGTCTCGTCGATGCCCGCCAACCCGATCGCTGGCGCGCTCATGGCGACCGCGGCGAGCCCTGCGATCAACAGCCAGATGCCGATGCCTGCGCCCTCTTCTTCGAAGCCGTCGTGAATGACGTCGCGTGTTCTTTGCGCTGTCGAGATTGCGCTGGCCAGCTCAGCCGAGGCCGCGGTTTCCTCCCTCTGCGCCTCGGTGACGATTCTGCGCAATTCCTCCTCGCGTTGGAGATCGCCAGCCTCTGCCGCCTCGTCCGCAGCGATGCGGGCTGCTGCGGCGCGTTGAGCGGCTTCCCGGCCGCTGGTCTCGATCTGCTCGATCTGGGCGGCCAGGTCGTCGTCGATCACTCGCTCGATGCGCGTGTCGAAGCTCCAGCCCGAGTAGCCGCCCATCACCAGCAGTGCCACAGCAAACATCGCTCCGAACATGCGGCCCCAACTCACCGTTGCTGGCAACGGGGTGCGAGCGGTCATCGGCGCGCGCCACAACCAGGAGACGGCGCCGACGATGGCGATGAGCGCTCCAGCCACCGCCACATACACACCAACGCCCCTGCTGAAGATGCCGAGAGCCGCGATGTCGTTCGCGGGGCGTGCAAACAGATGCGCGATGGCCACGACTGCGGACGCGGCAGAAAATACGACGGCGCCGTGACTCGACATCCAGCGCGACCCTTCGCCGGGTCGTCGCAGCGTTCGTGCAGCAGCGATCAGCGAGAACGCCGACAAAACGCCGATGGTGATGCCGAACCACGAGCCGCCAGAGGCGGATATGCCGTTGAAGCTGTTCGAGGTAAACGACGTGCTACCGGTGTCGCAGATCAGCTCGGTGCCGTTCGCTGCCAGCGGGTCGAGCTCGCGTGCTTCCACCCAGTTGCCGGCGCATTCCTCGGTTCGCAGATCGACATCGACAGAGCGGGCGTAACCCGATATCAAGCCGGCGTTGATGTTCCAGGGCAGCAGCAGCGAGATGAGCACCACCAGCGAGCCCACGGCGGTCACCATCACGGCGGTCCGCTCGCGACCGCTTGTCTCCACGAATGCCTCATCGGGATCGGGCGACTCAGCACCCCTCTGAGCGTCCGGTGAGTCGTCGGCTTCGACGAGCAGCTCTTCGGGCGTTCTGCGGTGCCGCCATGCCTGCGCAATCCGGCTCAAAAGGTTGCCGCTGTCGCCTGCCTCGGGCTGGCTGAGCCGGTCCAGCACCACTGCCACCAGGAAGAACGCGAGGCCGCCAGCACCCGCTTGGGCAGCGTCGCTATTGGAGATGGCCTGCAAGAGCAATCGACCCAGCCCACCCACGCCAGCAATGGCGGCCACGCCCAGCATGGAGATCGCCAACAGCAGCGTCTGGTTGAGCCCGGTCATGATCGCCGGGCGTGCGAGCGGCAATTGCACGTCGGTGAGGACGCGCCACTCGGGGGCGCCGTAGGCACGTGACGCCTCCACGACATCTTCGGGCACTTGCCTGATTCCCAGGTTCGTGAGACGGATCAGTGGCGGCAAGGCGAACGTCATGGTGAGCATCGTGCCGGTGACATTGCCGACGCCGAAGAAGAAGACGAACGGCAGCATGTAGACGAACGAATGGACCACTTGCATGGCATCCAGCACCGGCCGTACCACGTTCCAAGCTGCGTCGACTCGACCGCACAGGACGCCGATGGGTATGCCGATGACCACGCACAGCAAGACGGACACGCCGATGAAACCGAGCGTCAGCGCCGTTTCCCGCCAGTAGGCCTCTCCCAGCAGGCCGCAGATGAGCAGTCCGGTGAACGCCATGAGGCCGACTTGGAGATTGCGGAAGAACCAGCCGAGCAAGAAGATCGCGATGCAGATCGTGAGCCACGACATGCTCAGGAGCCATTGGTTCACGATGATGTTGGTCAAGGTCCGGAACGGCCACTCGACGATCTCGAGGGTGGCCTTCATGTTGTTGTTTACCCAGAACACCGACTGCTCGAACCACTCGCCGAAGGAGATCTGCCAGTTGTCGAGCACGGTGCTTTGCCGAACTTGTGCGATGACACTCGACGAGCAGTTCACAAACTCGCCCTCGGCGTCGACGACGGCGTCCCGGCACTCGATGGCCTCGCCGTTAACCCGGTATCTGCGCACCCCGGAGGCGACCATCTGCTCGGGCGTGCTGCGGTACCACAACGCGAAAATCAGCCCGACCAAGCCGCCAGCCGCCAGCCCGTATCGGCGCTTCCACGCTCCGACCCCCAGCAGCAGCAACGGGACAGCGAAGATCGCTACGAAGAACCCCCACTCGATCACGGTCGCTGTCCAGTCGGCGATTCGATCACCCGCCTCGGGGCTGGTCACGGTGTCGATGAACTGGTCGATGAAGTGGCCCGAATCGTCTGCTACGTCGCCGTCGGCCTGGGCGAGGAGCACGGCGGCGCTCACATGAACACCTCCCGCTCGAAGCCTTCTATGAGCCCTTCGACCCGGCCCATCTCCTCCATGATCAAGCGGGGATCGACGTTGCCGATGAGCTTGCCGTCATCGTCGATGACTGCGATGGACAGGCCGCGGCCCGCCGCCGCGTACAGCTCATTGAGGGTGGCGTCGGGCCCGCATTTGTCGAAGTCGGTTCGCAGCGCCTTGGCGAGGTCGTTGCTGCCCATGCTTCGAGCTCGCAAGCCGTCGGCGGCGGTCAGCAGCGAGATCGGCTTGCCCGACGCATCGCAGCAGAACCGGCCGGCGATGTCCTGGCAGAGCGTGAGTGCATCGCTGAGTGACATGTCGGAAGGGATCGGCCGGGGCTCGCTCATGACTTCGTGTGCCTTGATCACCCGTCCCTGATCGACGTCTTGGACGAATTCGGCCACGTAGCCGGTGGCGGGTTCGGTCAGGATCTCCTCGGGCGTGCCGATCTGAACGACAGCGCCGTCCTTCATGATGCAGACTCGGTCGCCGATGCGCAGAGCCTCGTTGAGGTCGTGGGTGATGAACAGGATCGTCTTGTGGACTTCGGCTTGGATTTCCATCATCTCGTCTTGCATCTGGCGCCGGATGAGGGGGTCGAGCGCGCTGAACGCCTCGTCCATGAGGAGGATGTCTGGATCCGAGGCCAGTGCTCGAGCGAGTCCGACACGCTGCTGCATGCCGCCGGAGAGCTGCGCGGGCCGATGATCGGCGAATGAGGCGAGCCCCACCAGCGATAGCGCCCGCATGGAGGCGTCGTTTCGCATGGTGCGGTCGACCTTCTGCACCTTGAGTCCGTAGCCGACGTTGTCGATCACGCTGCGGTGCGGGAAGAGGGCGAAATGCTGGAAGACCATGCCCATCTTCTCGCGGCGGAACTCTTGCAGGTCGGTGCCGTCGAGCTTCTGCACGTCGACGCCGTCCACGAGCACCTCGCCGTGAGTGACGTCGTGCAGCTTGTTGACCATCCGGATCGCCGTCGACTTGCCCGAGCCGGAGAGGCCCATCACGACAAAGATCTCGCCGCGGTTGACAGAGAAGTTGACGTCGGTGAGCCCGACAACATGACCCGAGAGCCGTTGCACATCGTTCTTGGGCACGCCTGAACGGGCGAGCTCGAACGCACGGCCCCTGGGCTGCGGCCCGAAGATTTTGTACACCTCGCTGAGGCGGATGATCTCGTCGCCCTCAGCAGCGCCATTGCCCAGGTTGTTGGCGTCGTCGCTCATGAGTCCCCCTGATGTGTCCCGTGCCACGTTAGGCGCGCCGCGGAAGCAGGTCGGTAATCCGTGAGCGCGTGTGACTCGCTGCGGCGATGGGCTGTGAGAACGAACTGGCGGGCAGGGCTGGTTCGAGCTCCGAGTGCTGTCGCGAAAGAACGGGCGTCGGGTGAGCGTGTGCCAATCTGTTGGCCGTGACGCGCCTTGGGTTCCTGCTGGACAGCGGCGCGTGCATCGGCTGCCATGCGTGCACGGTGGCCTGCAAGAGCGAGCACGACGTGCCGCTGGGCGTCAACCGCACGTGGGTCAACTACGTGGAGACCGGGGAGTTCCCGCAGACGCAACGGCACTTCGCGGTGATGCGCTGCAACCACTGCGACGACGCGCCCTGCATCTCGATCTGCCCGACCGGCGCGCTCTTCCGGGCGTCGAACGGCGTGGTGGACTTCGACGATTCCCGCTGCATCGGCTGCAAGGGCTGCATGAACGCGTGCCCCTACGACGCGCTCTACATCTCGCCGGCCACCGGAACAGCGCACAAATGCAACTTCTGCCAGCACCGGCTCGAGGTCGGGCTGGAACCCTCGTGCGTCACTGTCTGCCCGACTCGCGCGATCACGGTGGTCGACCATGACGACCCCGATGACGCGGTCGCCGAACGCATCCAGGCCGAGCAGCTCCCCGTACGTGCGCCCGAGCGACGCACCCTGCCGAAGGTTCACTACGCCGGCACCGTTCCCGAAGCGCTCGACCCGCTCACTCGACCGGTCGCCGATGACGGCCTGATCTGGGCGGACTGGACTGGCAGTGCCGCCTGGCCTCCTGCCTCCCAGGCAGCGCAGAACGTCTCTCAGGCCGAACCGGCGGCACGCACGGCCTACACGGTGCCCCATGACGAGCCATGGGGTGCCAAGGTGGCCGGTTACATGGTCACCAAGGGCGTGGCGGCCGGCGTGATGCTGTGGGCGGCCGCCGCTGCGTTGCTGGGCTGGCAAGATCGTGCCGCCGTCGCCACCGGTCCGGCCCTGATCGCCCTGGTGGCGCTGGCGGTGACGGGCATTCTGCTGATCGCCGATCTGAAACGGCCCGAGCGCTTCTGGTACCTGTTCGCCAAAGGACGGCTTCGCAGCTGGATCACCGCCGGTGCCTGGGTGATCATGATCGACGCGGCCTTGGTGACGCTCTGGGGCATAGCGGGCCTGTGGGGAGGCTCGACGTGGTTCGTGGTGCTGATCGGCCCCACGGCAGCGTTCTCATTGCTGACCGCGGCGTACACCGCATTGCTGCTGCGCCAGTGCCGAGGCCGCGTGATGTGGGCGGACCGTCCGGTGCTAGCGCTCATCGGCCGTCTGGCCGGTGAGGCCGCGCTGGGAGGCGGCGCGGTGTGGGGAGCCTTCGTGGCCCTGCGGGCAGACGCTGCGGTGTTTGCCTGGACTCCGGTCATCGCTGCGGGTGTCCTGGTGTGGCTCTACCGGCACGACCGCGCGTACCTGCGTGCCGCCCAGGCGGTGCCCCTGTCATGACTGCCCCGGAGCAGACATCTGACCGGGCCGGCGCGGCCGGTCTGTCGGCGACGCCGCCGCACGAGGCGTGGCATGACTGGACCGAGCTCGACGCGGCCTCGTGGCCCGAGCGCATCCAGCGCCGTTACACGCTGGTGCCCACCACGTGCTTCAACTGCGAGGCGGCGTGCGGCCTGGTCGCGTACATCGACCGTGACACCGACGAGGTCGTTCGCTTCGAAGGCAATCCCGAGCACCCCGCCTCGCGGGGTCGGAACTGCGCCAAGGGCCCCGCCACGATCAACCAGGTTCACGACACAGAGCGCATCCTGTACCCGCTGCGACGCACGGGCGAGCGCGGCGGGGGCGGATGGGAACGCGTCAGCTGGGACGAAGCGCTGACCGAGATCGCTGCACGCATCCGGACGGCCATCGTCGAAGGCCGCCGCGACGAGGTCATGTACCACGTCGGCCGACCGGGCGAAGACGGCTACACCGAGCGTGTGCTCACCGCCTGGGGCGTCGACGGGCACAACAGCCACACCAACGTCTGCTCGTCCAGCGCCCGCGTCGGGTACGCGACCTGGATGGGCCACGATCGGCCCTCGTCGGACTTCGCCAATGCCGAGGTGATCTTCCTGATCTCGAGTCACCTCGAGGCTGGGCACTACTTCAATCCGCACGCCCAGCGCATCATCGAGGCCCAGCAGCGGGGGGCGACGGTGATCTGTGTCGACCCGAGGCTCTCGAATACGGGCGCCAAGGCCGATCACTGGCTGCCGGCATGGCCCGGCACCGAACCGGTCTTGCTGCTGAGCCTGGCCCACCTGTTGCTTGAAGCTGGCACATGGGATCGCGCCTTCATGCACCGCTGGACGAACTGGCAGACCTACCTGGCCGAGACCCGGCCCGATCTTCCGCCGACGTTCGAGTCAGTCGAGGTGGCGCTGCGCGACGCCTACGCGGACTACACCCCTGAGCGGGCCGCAGAACTGTGCGGGGTAGATGCCGGCGATCTGCGCGAGATCGCACGCGCCATCGGCGGGGCGTTGGGCCGGTTCGCATCCCACAACTGGCGCGCGGCCGGCGCGGGCAACCTCGGCGGGTGGCAGACCGCACGGTGCCTGTTCCTGCTCAACGTGCTCACCGGGTCGGTCGGCACGGTGGGGGGCACCACGGGGGCCGGCTGGCACAAGATGAAGCCGGCACCGCCGCTGCGACCGCCGCCGGTGGAGCATTGGAACGAGCTGTCGTGGCCGCGTGAGTACCCGCTCTGCCACCACGAGATGTCGATTCTGCTGCCGCACTTCCTGCGCGAGGGCAGGGGCAAGCTCGACACGTACTTCACCCGCGTCTACAACCCGGTGTGGACGAATCCCGACGGGTTCAGCTGGCTGGAGACGCTGAGCGACCCCGAGCGAGTGGGCTGCCATGTGGCGCTGACGCCGACGTGGTCGGAGACCGCTTGGTTCGCCGACTACGTGCTGCCGATGGGCGTCGGCTCGGAACGCCATGACCTGGCGTCGTTCGAGACCCACGCAGGCCAGTGGCTGGGCTTCCGCCAGCCGGTGATGCGCCGCTATGCCGAACTGCGGGGAGCCGAGCTCGGCCCCGAGAGCCGGACTCACGAATTCAACCCAGGCGAGGTCTGGGAGGAGAACGAGTTCTGGATCGACCTGTCATGGCGGATCGATCCCGATGGCTCGCTCGGCATCCGCCAGTGGTTCGAGAGCCCAGCGCGCCTGGGCGAGCCCATCAGCATCGACGAGTACTACGAGGCGATCTTCGCCGACGAAGTGCCGGGCCTGGCCGACGACGCCGCTGCGGCGGGGCAGACGCCGCTCGAGTTCATGCGCGACCGGGGCGCCTACGCCGTGCGCGGCGATCCCTACGGCCACCATGAGCGGGTCGTTCAACCGGAGCAGCTGGCCAGCACCGTCCTCGGCGACGATGCCGTCTACCGGCCGTCGCGCGACACCGTCCGCGGCGCCGCCGCGGCGCTGCCGCCGCTCGGCGACGGCTCAGTGGCGGTGCAGGTCGCCGGGGCGGCTCGTCAGGGATTCCCGACGCCCTCGCGCAAGCTGGAGCTGTATTCCACGACGCTGGCCGAATGGGGCTGGCCCGAGCATGCGACGCCGGGTTGGATTCCCAGCCACGTTCACTGGCAGCAGCTCGACCTGGCCGGCAACGAGCGGATCCTGGTGCCGACATTCCGCATCCCGACGCTCATCCACACCAGGTCGGCCAACGCCAAGTGGCTGGCGGAGATCAGCCACCGTCATCCGCTGTGGATCCACCCGTCCGATGCCGAGGCGCTCGGCATCGAGATGGGCGGCCTCGTGCGGATCAGCACCCGCATCGGCCATTTCGTCATCTCGGCCTGGCGCACCGAAGGCATCCGGCCAGGCGTGGTGGCTGCGTCGCACCACATGGGCCGCTGGCGGCTGGATCCCGGAGCGAATTCCGGCGGATCGGCTGGCCGCGCTGACGGCGGCGCGCCGAAGTCGTGGGCCGGCGGACCGGCAGAGATCGATCGGGAGGGCACCACATGGCGGCTTCGGCGCACGGGAACGATGGCACCGTTCGCCTCTGATGATCCCGATTCTGACCGGGTGTGGTGGAACGACACCGGCGTCCACCAGAATCTCACGTTCTCGGTGCAACCTGACCCGATCTCCGGCATGCAGTGCTGGCACCAGCGGGTGCGTGTGGGGCCGGCCGAACCCGGCGACCGCTACGGCGACGTCGTGGTCGACACTGCGCTGGCCCGTGAGGCCTACGAAGAGTGGCTGGCGATGACGCGACCGGCTCCCGGTCCTGGGGGGCTGCGTCGGCCAACGTGGCTGGCGCGCCCGCTGAAGCCTCATGCCGAGGCCTACCGTTTCGATTCCTGAATTCGATAGCTGAACCGTCGGGGATTCAGCTGGGCTTGTGGGCTTTGCGGGAGCCTGCTTCCCAATCTTCCATCTCTGGGTTGTCGGTGATCGTGCCAAGCACATTCAGCTGCGGTGCCTCGCGCATCGAGCGCTTCAGCTCTGCGAATCCAGGAAAGCGCGCCAGCTCGATGACCGCGTTCCACAGCGGCACGGCCTGTTCGTCCGTGGGGACTCGCGAGATGACGGGGCCGAAGAACGACAGGCCATCAGGTGGCTCCACGGTGATGATCGGCGTGCCGACGTCACGCCCGGTGCGGCTCAGGGCCAGCTCGGTCTCGTCGGAGATCTCGGCATCCCACGTCTCGTCGTCGACTGCCAGCGCGTACTCCGTGGGCAAGCCTGCAGTGGCCAACGCTTCGGCGGTGTGCTCTGCGGTGCCGATGCGGTCCCGCAGACCCGAGCCCTTGGGCATCTCCCAGTAGTGCTGGCCCATGGCGTCGTACAGCGGGCCCATGACGTCGCGGCCCAGCTCGGCTCGGACCTTCGCAGCGACGCGCAGCATCCGCAGCCCCGCGGTATGGCCTTGCTCGTACCCGACGGGAAACTCAGTGTCGTAGTCGCGGTGCTTGTTCAGGATGCGCAGCGAGATGAAGCGCCAGTCGACCGAGTAACCGGTCTGCGCAACCACCTTTTCGACCCAGCGCGACGTGATCCAGGCGAATGGGCACACCGGATCCCAGAAGAACTCAAGATCATGCGGGCGGTCGGCGTCTGTTTCAGCACCTGCCACGTGGTCTGTAGTACTCATGCGCGCATGGCTAGCACACGGACCCAGCTGACATGAGTGGTCCCGACACCGACGCGCCGGCGCCGGAGATGGTCGAAGTGGCCGAGGGCGTGGAGCTTGCGCTGCATCGACTGGGCGGCGACGGGCCGCCGCTGCTCTTCGTGCATGCCACCGGCTTCAACGGCCGTGCTTATGGACCATTCACAGATCGCCTGACGGAGCACTTCACCGTCTGGGCGCCTGACCTCCGTGCGCACGGCTGGAGTCCGCCGCCCGCTGATCGGGACTTCCTCTGGACGACGCTGGCCAATGATCTGCTGGGCATCGTCGACCATCTGGGCATCGCCCACGGCGAGCTGGACTGCGTCGGGCATTCCATCGGCGCGGCGACGCTGCTGCTGGCCGATGCGCAGCGGCCCGGCACCATCCGGCGCATGTACGGCTACGAGCCGGTCGTGTGGCGCATCGAAGATCAATTCGGTCCGGGCGAGAACCCGCTGATCGCTCTCACGACGAAGCGCCGAGAGGAGTTCGTCTCGCGTGGCGAGGCTTTCGAGCGCTTCGCGTCGCGGCCGCCGTTCAGCGGTGTGCGCGCCGATGCGCTGGCGAGCTACGTCGCCCACGGGTTCGAGGATCTGCCCGACGGCTCTGTGCGGCTGCGCTGCCGCGCCGCGGACGAGGCAGCAACCTATGACGGCGAGTGGGTCTCCACGACGGCTCGTCTTGAGGGCAGTCAGACGCCGGTGGTCATCGGCAAGGGGCTCGAGATGACCTTTGAGGACATCGGTGTGCCCGCGCATGAGGCATTGGGCAACTCGCGACTCATCGCCTACCACGGCCTGGGGCACTTCGGACCGTTCGAGGCACCCGACGTGATCGCGTCAGACGCACTGGCGACAGTGCTCGGTCAGGATCCGGCGGTCGCACATTCCGAGACGAAGTCGGCCAGATAGTCGGCGATGCGCTCGGGCTGGTCGCGGTGAGCGACATGGCCGCAGTCGGCAAGCAGGTGGCCGACCGCGTCAGGGGCCGACTGGACGATCGTTGACACCTGCGCTTCGGTGCCGTACTGGTCGCCCTCACCCTGCAGCACCAGGACCGGGCAGGCGATGCGTTCGAGCAGCGGTCGTATGTCCCAGTGGCGAAATCGCGGGGTCAGCCAGACATCTCGCCAGCGTTCGAAGGCGAGACGCGGATGGTCGTGGTGGCGGGCCAGTCCCGAGATCACCTGCTCGCGCTGGCCGTCGATGCCGCGTATGCCGTCGATGCAGATGTCTTCGATGAAGGAGTGCGGCGCAATCACGGCCACGCCGAGCGGCATCACCGACCCAAGCCCTGCTGCGATCAGGGAGATGGATGCCCCATCGCTGTGCCCGATGAGGATGGGGCGGCGGATGCCGAGTTGGTCGAGCACCGCAGGCAGCACCTCGGTGGCCTCGCGTTCCATGAACCCGTCGCCGTAGACCTCGGGCTCAGGGTCGGAGCGGCCGTAGCCGCCGCGGTCGTAGGCGATGACCTCGAGCCGGCAACGGCGCGCTAGCACATCAGGCAGGTCTCGCCACTGGGTGATGCTGCCGAGACCCTCGTGCAGCATCACGATCACGGGAAGGTTGGCGCCGCTGGCGTTTCGGGGAGAGAAGCGGCGGTAGGCGATGCCGACCGTGTCGACCTGCAGGCGGCCGCCCAGCGTGACTGTCTCGGCGGAGTCCATTGCGCCCGGGAGGATGGCGCCTGGGTCGATGTCGCCGGATGCAGCGCCCATGGCGACTACAGGCGCACGTAGTCGTATTCGACCGGCCTGGTGTTGATGCCGCGGGCCGGGGGAGCGATCCAGCCGGCCATGCGTCCTGGCTCGTACACCGGCGACATGAGCGAGTTGACGTAGTCGCGATCGTCGTCGGTGGGCAGCCAGTCGCCGGACGACGCCTCCCATTCGGCCCTGCTGACGACCCTGCCGTCGGGCGTGATGTCGTGCGGGGCGAACACGCCCACGGCGCGGTTGAAGCCCGGATGCGGCAGCGTCAGCTCGAAATCGACACCGGCCTCGGCGATCAGTCGGTTCCAGCGCCGCAGCCCCTTCGCGCAGTCGTCGGAGTACGAGTCGCGCAGCTGCAGGTTCACCACCTGCAGCGATGGCCGCTCCACGGTTGCCAGGGCGCCGTCGACAACCTCGGTGCAGGCGAACGTCGTGGATGTGAGCACATGATCGTCGTCGTAGGCCGACTCATCAAAACGGCCCTTGAGGCCGGCGGTGTAGAAGTTCGCTCCGTTGGTCGAAGCCTCGGCGCCGAACAGGTCGAGCGAGACTGCGTAGTGGAAGTTGATGTACTTCTGCAGCGTCGGCAAGTCGACGACGCCGAAGGGACGGACATCGTCGGTGTCGTGCTCCACCATCACCTCGCAGGTGCGCTGGGCAACGCGCCCCATGCCGGTGGCGCCCACGAACATGTGGTGCGCCTCCTCGCGCAGCATGAACTCGCAGGTGCGGCTGAGCGGATCGAACGCCGACTCGGCCAGCGCCCCGAGCTGGTACTTGCCGTCACGGTCGGTGAAGTAGGTGAAGGCGAGGAACGAGAGCCAGTCGGAGGTCTTCTCATTGAAGGCATTCAGGATGCGCGGATTGTCGGGATCGCCCGAGTGCCGCTCGAGCAGTGCCTCGGCCTCCTCCCGGCCGTCGCGGCCGAAATGCGCGTGGAGCAGGTACACCATGGCCCACAGGTGGCGGCCCTCCTCGACGTTGATCTGGAAGAGGTTGCGCAGGTCGTACAGCGACGGCGCTGTGTGGCCGAGGTGGCGTTGCTGCTCGACCGAGGCCGGTTCGGTGTCGCCCTGGACCACGATCAGCCGGCGCAGGTCGCTGCGGAACTCACCGGGCACTTCCTGCCACACGGGTTCGCCCGCTGACTCGCCGAATCCGATGCGACGGTCGGGCTTGGGAGCCGACAGGAAGATGCCCCAGCGGTAGTCGGGCATCTTGACGTAGTCGAAGTGAGCCCAGCCCTCGGCGCTGGTGTCGGTGGCGGTGCGCAGATAGACGTCGTTTCCCGAGAAGCCGGCGGGGCCCAGCTCATCCCACCAGCGAGCGAACTTGGGCTGCCAGCCTTCCAGCGCCCGCTGCAGCCGGCGGTCCTCGGAGAGCCCGACGTTGTTGGGGATGCGCTCGCTGTAGTCGATCTTGCTCACGGGCGTTGCCCCTCGTCACCGCGGGGATTGACCTTACACACGGCCTGTGGCGTAGCTCGGGCGAGTTCCCGTGCCGTAACGGGTCAGCGCGCCGTCAGGGCCTGTCGCATTCGGCCGGATGAAGATCCAGTTCTGCCAGGCCGACAACCGGCCGAAGATCTTCGTCGCCATGGTCTCGGGGCCGCAGAAGCGATGGTTGGCTTCCATGGCGGTGAGCGCATCGGGCGAGAAGGCGGCACGTTCCTCGACTGCGAGGCGCAGATCGTCGTCCCAGTCGAGATCATCCGGGGCTGCGGTCACCAGCCCCGCCTCGGTCGCAGCTTGAGCGTCAAGGGCAGAGCCGACCGTGCCGCTGGCTGCGGCGATGGCTTTGTCGTCTCCCCAGAGACGAGACTGCAACCGGGTGAGGCCGTTCGCCATGGGCATCGAGCCCAGGCTGACCTGGGTCATCGCCAGCACCGGCGGGCCCGCCTCTGCCGCCTGGGGTCCCCGCAGGGCTCGCACGGCCATGCCCACAGCGTCGTCGGGACGGTCGTCCACGAACTCGCCGTCGAGGAGGTAGGTGCGGTCGGCGGCCAGCGCCACCTCGGCGAGCACGCCGGCGAAGCATGAGCCGGGCTCGACGGCCGCGATGAGCGTGCGTGCCGTGAGGTCAAGCCGGGACAGGGTGCGGCGCCACAGCAGCGCTGTTTCCTGCTCGGCATGGCTGGCGGGCTTGCACAGCGCCCGGTCGTGGACGGTGACATCTGCGTGGCTGCCCTCTGCCAGCAGCACGATCGTGCCCAGCTCGGGCTCGTTGAAGCGCAGGTGGCACAGCAGTGCATCGAGTTCTCGCGCCGCTCGCAGCGGCCAGCGGGGTTCGGCGCTGGCGCTGATCAGCACCTCGGCGCAGGCCCGGTCGCGATCCGGCGCCATGGCAACGAATTCGCCGACGACGCTGCCGTCAGGAGTGGGGGCGAGTCCCAGCGGCTCCAGCACGACCGCCTCGTCGCCGGCGAAACGCCCCGAGGCTCGGCTGTGCTCGGCCAATGCAACCGCCCGAGCGCCGACCGCGTCGGCAAAGGACGTGCGCGGTGCCAACTCGTCCACCAGGCCCCATTCCAGTGCCACCTCGCCTCGCAGCCCTTCGGCTCGGGTGGCGAAGACGTCTGCGCGGTCGCGGCGGACGTGGCGCTTGTCGGTCAGCCTGGTCAGCCCGCCGGTTCCCGGCAGGACGCCCAGCAAGGGCACCTCGGGAAGAGACACTGCCGTGTTCCGGTCATCCACCAGCAGGATGTGGTCGGTCGCGAGGGCCAGCTCGTACCCGCCTCCTGAGCACGCGCCGCCCACGGCGGCGAGAAATCGGATGCCGCTGTGGGCGGAGGCCTCTTCGAGCTCCAGCCGGGTCTCGTTGGTGAACTTGCACAGGTTCACCTTGTGGGCGTGAGTCGCCGCAGCCAGCGCCCGGATATTG
This sequence comes from Candidatus Poriferisodalis sp., assembly GCF_965208925.1. Classification (GTDB taxonomy): domain Bacteria; phylum Actinomycetota; class Acidimicrobiia; order Acidimicrobiales; family Poriferisodalaceae; genus Poriferisodalis. The sequence continues at coordinate 2,662,366 of NZ_OZ242364.1, forward strand.
GCTCCCGCGCAGAACACGTTCTCATAGCCGCTGCTGATCACCACGCAGCCCACCCCGGGATGCTCGAATCGGATGCGGCGGACGGCGTCGGCAAACTCCAGCTCGACACCCATGTCGTAGCTGTTGAGCTTCAGCTCGGCACCGTCGAAGATGCCGCCGTCCGGCTGCACCTGCATCGACAGCGTGGCGACGGCGCCGTCAACGTGCAGCGCCCAGTGCCGCCACGGCCGAAGGTCGCCGAAGAAGTCGAGATACACCCCGGCGCCTGCCGGCCGGGTCTCTGCGGTGTTCACACGATGAGTGTGCATCGTTAGTGTTCGCTTCGACACCCGCGTGTCCCAACAGGTGCCGACCGGACGGGGAGGGCAGCGTGAGTGCGAACGCCGTGCATCGATTTGTCATCGAACCCGCGGAGGCCGCGCCTTCCGCCACGGCAATCATCGACGCTGCAAGCGGGCGGCACACCAGCAGAGCCGAGATGGTCGCGGGCGCCCGGGCAGCGGCGGCAGCGCTGGCGGAGCGCGGCGTGCAGCCTGAGCAGCGGGTGATGATGTGCGCGGCCGACACGCCTGCGTTCTTGTGGTGGTTCTGGGGTGCCATGTGGATCGGCGCTGTGCCGGTGCCGGTCTCCACCATGGTCCGCCAGCACGACTACGACTTCCTGCTGCGGGACAGCCGTGCTGTCGGGCTGGTGTATTCGCCGCCGTTCGCTCCCGAAGTGGTGCCCGCAGCCGACAGTCAGCCGTTCCTGCGCTGGACGCTCGGCGACGCCGACACGGGCGCGCTGGGCGATCCCAGCCTGGCCCCTGAGCCCTTCCCGGCAACCGACGACGATGTTGCGTTTTGGCTCTACACCTCGGGCACGACCGGGCAGCCCAAGGGCGCCATGCACCGCCACATCGACATGTCGGTCTGCACCGACAGCTACGCCCGTGGCGTCTTGGACATGGGGCCCGACGATGTCATCTACTCGGTGCCCAAGCTGTTCTTCGCCTACGGGCTGGGCAATTCCGGCTATTTCGCTTCCGGCACGGGCGCGACAGCAGTGCTGAACCCCGACCGGCCCGAACCCGCGGCCGTCGCCGACCACGTCCGCGTCCACCGGCCCACGCTGTTCTTCAGCGTGCCCACGAACTACGCGCAGCTGCTGGCCGCAGACCTGCCGGAGGACACGTTCTCGTCGGTGCGGCAAGGCATCTCTGGCGGCGAGCCGCTGCCTCCGGAGATTCACCGGCGCTTCGCCGAGCGCTTCGGCGTGGAGATTCTCGACGGCATCGGCACCACCGAACTGGCCCACATCGCCATCTCCAACCGGCGGGGCGCCTCGGTGCCGGGCACCACCGGAACGCCGCTCGACGGCTACGAGGTGTCGCTGCGCGATGAGCACGGCAATGAGGTGGCCGACGGCGAGCCGGGTGCGCTGCATGTCGCGGGCGGCTCGGTGATGACCGGCTACTGGAACCGCACGGAGCGAACCCGCGCGGCACTCCAGGGACGCTTTCTCGCCACCGGCGACACCTATGTGCGCAACCCCGACGGCACCTACACGTACCAGGGGCGCTCTGACGACATGCTGAAGGTGGGAGGCATCTGGGTGTCGCCGATCGAGGTCGAGGGCTGCATTCTCGAAATGGATGACGTGGTGCTGGCCGCTGTGGTCGGAGATGTCGATGCGGCCGGCCTGACCAAGCCGCACGCGTTCGTGGTTCCGACGGCGGGCGCGCAGCGCGACACGCTGGCCGAGCGGGTGCAGGCGCACGTGCGCGAGCGGCTTGCGGCGTACAAGTACCCCCGGTGGGTGGATGTGGTTGAGGAGCTGCCGCTCACCGCCACGGGCAAGGTCAAGCGTTACCTGCTCCGCGACTAGGCGGTGCGCCCGCTGCGGAGGCGGCAGGACCCTCTGCGACCGGCGATCCAGCAGGTCGCAACGTCGCAGAGTTTCCCGCCGCCTCCGCAGCTAGGTCATGTGCTTAGCCCCAAGCGCGTGTGACGGCGCGGGGGAGTTCCTCGATCCATTGGATGAGATCGTGGCCGCAGACCCGCTCGGTCCAGTCGTGCGGCGACTTGGCGAAGTGCAGCCACGCCGCCCAGGCCTCGGTCGCCTGGTGGAAACCGCCCTCGAGCGTGCCGGCGCACAGGTGCACGAACGGCGCCTCGGCGGCATTCCAGTTCATTTGCTCGTTCGGCGGCATGCCCGTCGAATACGCCATGGCGTGGCCGTACTTGTCGCGGTGCATGTGGCCGACCGCGAGTGCGTGACCGCCGCCGTCCGACGCGCCGAACACGCCGCGCTGGCTTCGGTCGCTGGAGACGCCGAATGACTGCTCGGCCCACGCCGACAGCTCCTCGACGAAGAAGCGCTGGTGGCGGTCGAAGCGATCGTTGTCGAAGCCCGGCAGGTACTCCATGGCTCGTTCATTCCCGTAGCCGCCCATGGGCGCTGAGTGGGCGGCGACCAGCACGAACCGGGGAACCGTCTCGTTCGTGATGCCGGCGTCCAGCCGGCGGATGTAGGGGCCGATCATGCCGCCGTCGGTGGCGTACAGCACCGGCAATCGCTCTGTGGGGGCGTGCTCGGGAGGCAGGTACACGGTCACGGTGCGCTTGGTGCGCAGCGAGGTGCTGTCGACCGTGTGCGTCTGGGTGACGCCGCGCAGTTCGTCGTCTGGATGGGATGGCAGCTCGGCAGGCGCTTCGGGGCCCCGGAAGCGGTGCGGGACCGGGCCCCGCTGGCCGCCCAGCAGGCCGCCGCCGGAGTCAAGCGGCCAGAAGCCGTAGCCGATGACCGCTTCTGGCAGCCGTTCGATGCGCACGCTGAGTGCCCACAGGTCGCCGTCACTGTCCTTGCCGTCGCCGACTCGCCACATGGGCAGCTCGATGACCGGGCCGGGCAGCAGGCCGGCAGCGTCGCTGTGACATGCGAAGGTCAGTTCGTCGCCGTCGGCCCAGCAGCCTTCGGGGTGGGCGGCGAGCTGTGCATTCAGGAATTCGGGAGACGGGTCACGCCACACACGGCACATGCGCTGGCCCGGCGGCAGACCGCCGTCTGCGGCGCGTTCGCGGGCGAGCTCCCGGTTGCGTCGATCGATCTCGGTGCGCCGCTGGGTCAGCGTGGGCAGCCCCATCCGGGAGCGCGACTCGTCGTCCACGCTGTCATCGGTCGGCGCCAGCACCAGATCGCCCAAGTGCGTCGTGACCACCGTCCCGAACTGCTGGGGCCTGCCGCTCAGCAGGCTCATCTTGTCGGCGCATTCGGCGAAGACGGCGCCGGCGCCCGGCACGCCCTCTCGGTGGGCGCGGGCCGCCAGCTCACCGGCGATGGAGAACAACTGCGGGCCCCCATGGACGCTCAGCGCCCGGGCAGCCCGAAGTGCGTTCGCTCCTTGTGCCTGCTGCAATTCCGGGGTGCGGGCCAGCAGCTGCACGAGCATGGGCACTTCGGCAGGCTCGGCCATCTCGATCCGGGTCAGCAGGTCGCCCACTTCGTCCATGCCGCCCTCCGCCCGAGCCCACGCGTCCCGGGACCGCTTGTCCCCTGATCGCGTTGCGAGGCTACTGTCGGCGCCTGAACCGCTGCCGGGGCCGCCGGCACCGGCGCAGCGGCGCCGCACGCGGGCGCACTCCGGCACGCCCGCCTGAAACAGAGGAATTCCGGTGAGCGAAGAACCCCTGGTCCTGGTCGAACAGCGCGGCTACGTGCAGATCCTCACGCTGAACCGTCCGGATGCAATGAACGCATTCAACATGGCGCTCTCAGAAGCGCTCGGCGAGGCACTCGACGAGCTCGATGCGAACCCTGATGCACGCGTCGGGGTGATCACCGGCGCCGGACGGGGCTTCAGCGCGGGCATGGATCTCAAGGCGTTCGTCAGCGGCGGCGGGATCGATGCGATGCCGAACCCGGCCGGCCGCGGCTTCGGCGGCATCGCCGAGCGCAGCGCGGCCAAGCCGCTCATTGCCGCGGTGGAGCGCTTCGCGCTGGCGGGAGGGCTGGAAGTGGCGTTGTCGTGCGATCTGATCGTGGCGTCAGAGGGCACCATGCTCGGCATTCCTGAGGTTGGCGTCGGGCTGTTCGCTGGTGCCGGTGCGCTGCTGCGCCTGCCACGCCAGCTTCCCTACAGCCTTGCCATGGAGATGGCGCTGACTGCCGAGCCGATCACGGCCGAGGTCGCGCACCAGCACGGCATGGTGAACCGGGTGTGCCCGAAGGGCGAGGCCGTGAACGTGGCCGTCGAACTCGGCGAGCGCATCGCCCGCAATGCACCGAAAGGCGTGCGCGCCTCCAAGGCGCTGATCCGCAACGTGCTGGGCGTGTCCGAGGACGACTTCTGGGCGTTCCAGCAGCCGGCGCTCGAGGATGTCTTCGCGTCGGCCGATGCCATCGAAGGCGCGACCGCCTTTGCCGAGCGACGTGACCCGAATTGGGAGGACCGCTGAGCCGCTGGGCCGAGCGAGGCGACATACCCCGCGGCGCCGACTACGACGACCGCTGGGCCCGCAAGGCTGCGCGCGGCGAGTCGATTCACGGCGAAGCCGACCTGGTCGATTCGCTGTTGCCGCCGGGCAGCAGCGTGCTCGACGCGGGGTGCGGCACCGGCCGGGTTGCCATCGAGCTGGCCCGGCGCGGCCACCACCTCGTCGGCGTCGATTTGGACCCCGCCATGCTCGACTTGGCGCGCGACAAGGCGCCCGAGCTCGCGTGGATCCAGGGCGATCTGGCCAGCACCGTCATATCGAGGGATGCCGGCACATCGAGCGACACCGGCGAGCGGCGGCTGTTCGACGCTGCGGTCGCTGCGGGCAACGTGATGATCTTCCTCGAACGCGGCACCGAGGCCGCGGTGGTGGCCAATATCGCAGCGCACTTGCGTCCGGGCGGCGTGCTCGTGGCGGGCTTCCAGCTCAGCGACGGCTACATGCAGCTGCACGTCTACGACGCGCTCGCGGAGCGCAACGGGCTGGAGCTCGACGCCCGCTACTCCACATGGGAAGGCGCCCCGTTCGAGGGCGGTGACTACGCGGTCTCAGTTCACCGCCGTTCCGGCTGAGGCTCGGTCGGCCGGAGTGGCTCAGTCGGTGGGCAGGCGGGCGAGGAGCTCGATCTTGCGCTCCTCGTACTCGTCGAAGCTGATCTCGTCGTTGTCGAATTGAGTCTGCACCTCTTCGACCAAGCGGATCAGATCAGCCGCCGACAGTTCCTCGTCGAGGTTGCCGTCGAGCACGGCACCCGTGCCTTCGGGCTCAGGAGTCTCGTTGACCAGCGGACCGCTCTGGGGGATCTTGCCCATGCGCTTGGCGCGCTTGGCCTCGGCCTTCGCCTTCTTGGCCCGGTCCCTCTGCAGTTTCTCGAACGTTGTGCGACCGGCAGCCATGTCAATACCTCGCGTCTGTCCAGCGGACCATGCTACTGGCGACCTGCCTGATTCCGGGTGCAGGTCGGTGGTTCAGGTCCCCGGCCAGGCGTGGTCGGCATAGCGGGTACGCAGGAGTTTCTTGTCGATCTTTCCTGTGCCTGTCAGCGGGATCTCGTCTGTGACGACGATGTCGTCGGGAAGCCACCACGACGCCACCCGGGGCCTGATCGCATCCAGCACGGCGCTGGCATCGAGGGTGGCACCAGCGGCGAGTTCGACGATGAGCAGCGGCCGTTCGCCCCAGCGCTCGTGCGGCAGGCCGATGACCGCAGCCGCCGTCACATCCGGCGCAACGAGCGCAGCGTTCTCCAGCTCGATCGAGCTGATCCACTCGCCGCCGCTCTTGATGACATCCTTCGATCGGTCGGTCAGGGTCAGGTAGCCCTCGGCATCCAGTGCGCCCACGTCGCCTGTGCGCAGCCAGCCGCCGTCAGTTCCGTCCACAAACGAATCGGCGAATGCGTCGGGGTCGGCGAGTTCGCCGAGGTAGTACGCGCCGCACATCCACGGACCGCGCGCCTGTATCTCGCCGACGCTGCGACCGTCACGGGGCAAGACGTTGCCGTCGGCGTCGACCACACGCAGCTCGATGCCGTACAGCTCGCGGCCGGCCTTGGCCTGGCGGTCGCGCTGGGCGTCGCGGCTGGCACGGTCGACCCGGTGCGTAAAGCGCCCCGATGTTCCCTGGGTCATCTCGGTCATGCCCCAGACGTGGCTGACCGTGACGCCGTAGTCGTCCTCGAGCGTGTCGATGAGCACCCGCGGCGCGGCCGAACCTCCGACGGCCACCTTCTGCAGGGAGGGCACGCTGCGACCCGTGTCCTGCAGGTACTGCACAACGCCGAGCCAGATCGTGGGCACCCCGGCCGAGAACGTGATGTCCTCGGCTTCGATGAGGTTCACGATGGCCTCGGGGCTCAGGTCGGGACCGGGCAGCACGAGCTTGGCACCGCTCATCGCGGTGGCGAACGGCAGCGCCCAGCCGTTTACGTGGAACATCGGCACAGTGCCGAGCACGGCATGCCCTGAGTGCACGTCGTGGCCGTCGCCGGTGCAGGTGGCCCAGGTCTGCAGCACGATCGACCGGTGGCTCTGCAAGACGCCCTTGGGGTTGCCGGTGGTGCCCGACGTGTAGCAGAGGGTTGCGGCCGCACGCTCGTCGAAATCGGGCCACGCAGCGGGGCCCGGTGCGGCTGCGATCCAGTCTTCGTAAGCGATCTCGCCGGGCAGGCCGGCAGGGGCATCGAGCCGGCCGAGCACCACCCAGCGGCGGACCGTCGGCGTGAGCGGCGCTAGGCGTGCAGCGATGTCGACGAACGACTGGTCGACGAGCACCACGCTGTCGGCGGCGTCGTTGAGAATGAATGCCAGCTGGTCGTCGTGGAGCCGGGGGTTGACCGTGTGCAGCACAGCACCGATGCCGGTGATGCCGTAGTAGGCCTCCAGGTGGCGGTGATCGTTGCATGCGATGGTGGCGACCCGGTCGCCGGGCGTGATGCCATCGGCGACCAGCGCTCCGGACACCAAGCGGGCCCGCTCGGCCGCCTTCCCCCAGGAACTGCGGGTGGTGACGCCCGCAGAGTCGACAGAAACCACATCGGTGCCGGCATGGCTGCGGGCCGCATAGGAGATGAGGCTCGAGACCAGCAGCGGCCGATCCATGGTGTTGCCGGGCAGCATGGGCTCGACGGGCTCTGCCGTCATCTGCAGCGAATCCGCGCCAGTCGCTGCGGTCTCGCGCTCATCGGAACAGGCTGAAAAAGGCGCGCACGTCGTCGACGAACAGCTCGGGCTGCTCGAAGGCCGCGAAGTGGCCGCCCGCGGGCATGTCGGTCCAGTGGCGGATGTCGGAGTAGATCGGCTCCGACCATGAGCGCACCGGCGGGATGATCTCGGCCGGGAACTTGGCAACGCCGGTCGGAACGTCCACCGTCATGCGAGGGAGCTGCCGGAAGCTCTCCCAGTACAGGCGGCCCGACGAGGCTGCGTTGGCGTTCAGCCAGTACAGCATGACGTTGTCGAGCATCTCGTCGCGGCCCAGCGTGTTCTCCGGGTGGCCGTCGCAGTCGGTCCATGCCCAGAACTTCTCCAGTATCCACGCTGCCTGGCCGGCGGGCGAGTCGGTCAATCCGTAGCCCAGTGTCTGGGGACGGGTGGACTGCTGCTTCGAATAGCCGGAGTCCCAATCGTTGTAGTGCTTCGCTTTTGTGAGGGCCGCTATCTCCTCATCGTTGGGTTCGCGATCCTTGGGGCGGCTGCCGCGCATCACCATGTTCAGGTGGATGCCGATGCAGCGGTCGGGGTGCCGGCTGCCGAGCGCGCTGGTGACCGCTGATCCCCAGTCGCCGCCTTGCGCGCCGAAGCGGTCGTAGCCCAATCCGGTCATGAGCTCTGCCCAGCAATCGGCGATCTTCTCGATGCCCCAGCCGGGTTCGGTCGGCTTGGCGCTGAAGCCGTACCCGGGCAGCGACGGGCAGATCACGTGGAAGGCGTCGGATGCGCTGCCGCCGTGGGCGACCGGATCGGCCAGGGGCTCGATGACCTTGTGGAATTCCACCACCGAGCCGGGCCAGCCGTGCGTGATGACGATCGGCATGGCCTCGGGCTCGGGAGAGCGGACGTGGACGAAGTGCACGTCCATGCCGTTCACATCGGCCATGTACTGGTCGAACCGGTTGAGCGCGGCTTCGCGGGCCCGCCAGTCGTAGGTGTTGGCCCAGTAGTCGCACACTTCCTGGACATAGGCCAGGGGTATGCCCTGGGACCAGTCGTCGACCGGTTCTTCGTCCGGCCAGCGGGTTCTTGCCAGGCGGTCCCGGAGATCTGTGAGCTGCTCGTCCGGGACGTCGATCTGGAATGGTTCGATACGCATCCGAGCACGGTAGTCCGCGGTGTGCATTCGACTCCGGGGTGTGCGAGGGCAGGGGCGTCCGTGCTTCAAACAGATGCGGCGCCTTTGCCCGGTCGCGGGGTCGCAGGGGCGCCGCATAACTGCGCGCGGCCGCCCCTGCCCTCGCACACCCCTCGTGCGCCTGTCAGTCGTAGACGAAGCCGAGCTCGGCGGGGGGTGGGAGCTCGCCGCCGATGTGGCCGCCGGCTCGCAGGTCGGCAATCTGGCCTGGCGTGAGGCCGGCTACTTCGGCCATGACCTCGTCGGTGTGCTGGTCGAACAGGGGGGATGGGCCGGCTTGGGAGGGGCGGGTCCCGTCGAGCGTGAAGGGGCTGGCTATGTGCCGCCTATCGCCGGTGACCGGGTGCTCGACCACCTCGATGTGGCTGGCCAGCGGCTCGTGAGCCGGGGCTGTCCAGGGGTCGCGGCAGATCTCGGTGCGAGCACCTGCGGGGTGCAGGATTGCCTGCAGTCCGTCCCGAGTGCGGGTGGGCCGGCTGCCGTTGGCCTCGATCTCGTCGAGCAGGCCGCAGATCACATTGACCACGTCGAACCCGAGCGACGGATCGTCGGCAGAACCCTCTGCCATGACGGCCAGCCAGCCGTCGGTGCCCTCGATAAAGCCGCTCCAGGCAGCGCCTGGCTCGCGGTTGCCCATCCTTCCGATGTCCCGGCCCGCCAGCGACGCCAGCACGATGGCCTCGCCGCTGTGCTGCCAGGTGCCCTCTTGCTGGGAGACATCGATCTCGATGCCCCGACCGGTGCGCTCTGCGTGCTGCAGGCCGCTCAGCAGGGCGAAGCCGGCGGCGATGCCTGCGATGGGATCGGGGAAGTAGATGTTGGAGATGCGGGCGCCCTCGTGCTCATAGCCCTGACGGTGACCCAAGCCGCCCATTGCCTCGATGATCGAGCCGTAGCCCACCGCGTTCGAGTAGGGACCGTCGACGCCGAAAGCAGGCATGCGCACCAGCACGATGCGAGGATTGGCCTCGGCCAGCGTGTCGAAATCGAGCCCGAGCTGTGGCAGCACGTGCGCTGAGAAATTGGCCACGATCCCGTCGCAGTTGCGCACGAGCTCCAGGAATGCTGCCCGACCCTCGGGGGTGGCGAGTGTGACCACGCAGTCGCGCTTGCCCTTGTTGACCGCGTTGAAGTGGCCGCCTGCTTCGAAGAAGCGATTGTCGTTGACCAGATGCTCGAGGCCGGGCGCCATGCCGTGGTCGTACGGTCGCTGGGTCCGGAAGCCGTCGAAGGGATTCTGCGCCTCGATCTTGATCACGTCGATGCCCAGCGGGGTCAGCAGGTTGCCGATGTAGGGACCGGCCCAGGCGATAGTCATCTCGATGACACGCAGCCGGTGCGCCGGGCGCAGCGTGGCTGTGGACCCGTCCGCCGGGCTAGACCCAACCGCTCGATGCGAGTCAAGAGCTCCAGCGGCTGCTGAGCTCTCGGGCGCTGAACTGACAGCGGGAAACGGGTCAATGCCCTGATCGCTGACTCGTTGGCTTGGCACTGGCAGGCCAGCTGCGGCGAAGGGCCGGATCGGCGCCGTGACCGTGCTGGAAGGAGTCGCCACGTCGCCGAGGAAACCCCGAGCGGCGAGATGCTCGTCGTTCAACGCGTCGAGCGGGGTCATCACCATGCCGACCGCCCAGGGTGTGTCCAGAGCGAACTGGAAGAGGTCGCGCTTGGTTCGTGCTGCGTACCACGGCTCGATGACCTCGCGGATCACCTCGATGTGCCGGGCGCGGCGGTGGCGGTGGCTCAGCTCAGGGTCGTCGATCCACTCGGGCACGCCGATGTGCAAACACTGCATCTCCCAGTCGTCCCGGCGAAGGGAACCGGGGCACACGTAGCCGTCAGCGCAGCGGATGGCACCAGAGGGGTACGCCGTGGGCGGGTGCGGCCCCACGAGCGGCCGTGGCCGCTCGCAGTGCAGCGCGTCGCAGTAGCAGAGCTCGACGGCGGTGAGCAGCGCCCCCAGCCATGAGACATCCATGTGCGCCTCGGGCCGTCGCAGGATCAGATGTGCGGCCCACGCGGCGAGCCCGCCCGCCGTGTACTGGGCCTGCCAACCGGGCAGCCGCAGCGGCTCGGCGCCCTCGTCACCGTTGAAGCCCAGAAAGCCCGTGGCAGTCTGCACTAGCAGCTCGTCGGCGATCACGCCCGGATTGTCGGCGTCCGCCCCCCAAGCCGTGACGGTCACGAGCTTCGGGACCCGCTCTCCCGCTGCGCTGCGGCCGGCCAATCGCTGTGGATCCCAGGGGCCGCCGGCGAGACCGGCGACGGTGTCGCTCGCGATGACCACATCGGGCCAGGACGGGTCGACGTCGCTGGCGGGGCAGTTGAGCTTGCCGGCATTCAGGTGCACATACAGCGGGCTCAGCTCGCCAGGCTGCAGCGGCACGTCGTCGACGGGCTGACGCCGCGCTGGGTCACCGCTGGGCGGCTCCACCTTGACCACTGTCGCGCCGGCACCAGCGAGCAGCCGGCCGGCAAACGGCCCGGCGATGCCGGTCGCCAGCTCCAGCACCCGCATCCCTGCCAGCGGCGGCTCCGAGGCAGCTGACGTATCGGCCGGATCGGGCATCGGGCCACGGTATCGCCCGGCCGTCGGGCGTGGCAGTGCGAACCAGGGGTTCAGTAGGGTCCGCAGATGAGCGCTGCACAACCATCCAACGGCCAGGAAACCGGCGTCACGGTCTGTCTGAGCTTCGACTTCGATGCGATCTCGATCTGGACGGGACCGCGAGGCTCACGGTCGCCGAACCTCACCGCCAGGGGCGAGTTCTCTTCGATCGGGGCGCACCGGCTGCTCGACTTGCTCGACGAACGCAGCCTCCCGTCCACCTGGTTCATCCCCGGGCACACCATCGACACGTTCGGCGACGTGTGCGCCCGTGTGGTCTCCGACGGGCACGAGGTGGGTTACCACGGCTACTGCCACGAAGCCCCGTCGTCGAAGCGGGACGAGGCCGACGAGCGTGCCATCCTGACCCGGTCCATGGACTGCCTGGAGCGGTTGTCGGGCAGCGCCCCGGTGGGGCACCGGGTGCCGGGAGGCAACTGCGGCGACCGCTGGATCAGCCTGCTCATCGAGCACGGCTTCTCCTACGACTCCTCGATGGCGCGCCACGACTATGCGCCCACCTGGTGCCGCCTCGGCGACGTGCCCACCACTGACGGCCCGCACCAGTTCGGCGACGAGGTGGACCTGGTGCAGCTGCCTTTCGAGTACGTCTTGGACGACTGGCCGTACTTCAGCTACGACGGCCCGACGGTGCAGGGCTTGCGCACGCCCGATCACGTCTACGACGTGTGGTCAGCCGAGTTCGACTACCTCCACGACCGCATCGGCAGCGGGGTGTTCGTGCTGACGATGCACCCGCAGTGCATCGGGCGGGGAAGCCGCATGCTGATGCTCGAGCGGCTCATCGACCACATGGCGTCCCGGCCAGGAGTGACCTTCGCCACGATGGAGCAGGTGGCCGACGACTTCCGGGCCGCCGCCACGCCGGGGGACGGCGCCAATCGCCGCCTGTAGCTTGCGGCCACTCACGAACCCCCGCAGCGAGCTAGGAGCCAGCGCATGATCGGACGACCCAGGGCGGCCGTGGAGGGTCTGCCGCAGTACAAGCCGGGTCGCTCGGCGGCGCAGGCAGAGGCCGAGCACAACCTGGCCGAGGCGATCAAGCTGGCATCCAACGAGAACGCCAACGACCCGCTGCCTTCGGTAGCCAAGGCGGTGTCCGAGGCCGCGTTGGGAATGAACCGCTACCCGGACCATCGCTGCATGGACGTCCGGGAGGCGCTGGCCGATCGGCACAGTGTCGGGCTGGACGAGGTCACGGTCGGCTCGGGCTCGGTGGGTGTGCTGCAGCAGCTGTTCGCCGCATACGTCGACCCGGGTGACGAGGTGGTGTACCCGTGGCGCTCGTTCGAAGTGCACCCGGTGTTCTGCGCTGTGTCTGCGGCAGAGGCGGTGACGGTGCCGCTGGTCGACCATGCGTTCGATCTCGACGCTGTCGCCGCGGCGGTCACCGATCGCACGAAGATCATCGTGCTGTCCACCCCCAACAATCCGACCGGCACGGTGTGCACCACGGCTGAGCTGCAGCGTCTCCTGGCGGCAGCGCCCGCAGATGTGATCGTGGTGATCGACGAGGCATACCGGGAATTCGTCACCGACCCCGACGTGGCCGATCCGATTGAGGCCATCGTGCCGGAACACCCCAACGCCCTGGTGCTGCGGACCTTCTCCAAGGCGTACGGCTTGGCCAACTTGCGCGTCGGCTACGGCGTCGGGCACCCCGACGTCATCGGGGCGCTCGACAAGGTGGCGCTCCCGTTCATCGTCAGCGGGCTCGCGCAGACCGCGGCGCTTGCCTCGCTGGAACCCCAGGCCAGCGCCGAGCTGGACGAGCGGGTCGCCGGCATCCTGGCCGAGCGCGAACGCGTGAGCGCCGCCATGGTGTCGGCGGGCTGGCCCGTGGTGCCGTCGCAGGCCAACTTCGTGTACCTGCCAGTCGTGGACAGCGCGATGGATCTGTTCGTCAGGCTGGAGAAGCGGGGTCTGGTGACTCGCCCGTTCGAGGGCGAGGGCGTGAGGATCAGCTTGGGCACTCCTGGGCAGAACGACCGGCTATTAGCCGCGCTGGGCGACATCGACCCCACCGGTTGAGTTGCGCCGGCCGAGCTGGCCAGGCTGAGTCGGGCCGGCTGACTGGGCTGGTCGGGCTGGCCGCAGCTAGACGGCTGCCTCGCTGATCAGCTTCCAGAGCATGTCCATCTGCGAGCGGTCGGTGCGCGACTGGCCGACAGCGACGCGGATGATGCTGCGCCCATCCAGCTTCGAGGGAGTCAGGTAGGCGATGCCGCTGGTGTTTACGGCGGCCGCTATGGCATCGGTGGCGCTGTCGGCAGCGTCTTGGGCGGCCGGTGAGTCGTCCGCAGCACGGCAGCGGAAGCACACCAGCGAGAACGGGTGCGGGGCCACGATCTCGAACCGGGCGTCTTCGCTGAGCCGCTGCGCGAACTCCTGAGCCATCGCCACGTGGTGGCGCACCATCTGGCGGATGCCAGCAGCGCCGTAACTGCGCAGCACCCACCACAGCTTGAGCGCCCGGAAGCGACGACCCAGGGGCACCTGCCAGTTGCGGTAGTCGATCACGTTGCCGGCGTCGCTCTGGGCGTTGCGCAGATACGGCGGGTCGATCGACAGGGCATCAGTGAGCGCGGCCTTGTCGGAGACGTAGAACGCCGAGCAATCGAAGTTCACCATCATCCACTTGTGGGGGTTGAACACGTAACTGTCGACGAGCTCGACGCTGTCGTTGTGGTGACGGAACTCGGGACAGATCATGGCGGTGCCCGCGTAGGCAGCGTCGACGTGGTGCCACAGGCTGTGCTCGACGGCGATCTGAGCGATTGCCCGCACGGGGTCGACCGCTGTGGTGCCGGTGGTGCCGACGGTCGAGCCGACGAATGTCGGCACCAGGCCGGCTGAGATGTCGGCTTCTACCGAGGCGGCCAGAGCGTCAGATCGCATGGCCTGGTGCTCGTTGACCTCGACCAGCCGGACGTGGCCGAAGCCCGCGATATTGGCGCCCTTCTCCACCGAGCTGTGTGCCTGAGCAGAGGTGTAGGCGACCATCTGCGTCGCCGGCTGCCCGCTGCGCTCGGCGGCACGGTGCCGAGCCGCCACCAGCGCGACGTGCGTTGCATCCGACGCGCTGCCCTGCAGCACGCCGCCCCCGCTGGCCGTCGTCTTCCAGTGGCTCGGCAGGCCCGTCAGGTCCACGAGCCAGTCCAGCATGTGGCTCTCGATCTCGGTCATGGCCGGGGATGCCGACCACAGCAGGCCGATCAGGCCGAGCCCAGACGACACAGCGTCTGCCAGCACCGAGGGCGGCGAGTTGTTGGCGGGGAAGTAGGCGAACCAGCCGGGATGCTGCCAATGGGTGACCCCGGGCACGACCACCCGATCCAAGTCGGCCAGCAGGTGCTCGAAGGGTTCGGGCTGCTCGGGGGCGGAGTCTGGCAGCAGTGCCCGGATGTCGCCGGGCTGGACGGTGGAAGCCACCGGCAGCGACTCGATGCGCTCCCAGTAGTCGGCGATCCAGTCGATCACCTCACGACCGTGGCGCCGGAATTCCTCCGGCGTCATGTGTGCAGGCGGCGAGGTGACTTCTGGATCGATCTCATCCATGGCGCCGACGCTACCGGTCAGCGTCGTGGCGTCTCGTGGCGCATTCGCTGCCCCTCGTGGCCCATCGGCGCGGTCGTGCACAGCCTGCCGTCGGGTGAGGTGGTTGCCGTAGTGTGTGCGGGCTGAGCGAGAAGGAGGGGCGAGATGGCGGACGGGGCGACGAACGGCGCTGTGGCTTCGGGCATTCTGGGTTATGACGTTCCCGCGGTGGAGGCGTGGATCGACGCGAACGTCGACGGCCTCGAGCCGCCGTTCGAATGGAGTCAGCTCGAAGGCGGGCACAGCAACCTCACCTACAAGCTGACTACCGCCGACGGCACCACGGCGGTGGTTCGCCGCCCGCCGATGGGCGAGCTGCTGCCCAAGGCGCATGACATGGGCCGCGAGTTCACGATCATCAGCGGTCTCGGGCCCACCGATGTGCCGGTGGCCAAGGCCTACGGCTACTGCGAGAGCCCTGACGTGACCGGGGCGCACTTCTACGTGATGAGCTACGTGGAGGGCAAGCCGCTCTTCGAATCCGCCGATGCCCGCGAGCACCTCACCGCCGAGGGCCGGGCACACGTGGGCATGTCGTTCATGGACGTGCTGTCCGCACTGCACTCGGTGGACCCCGATGATGTCGGGCTGGGCGAACTCGGCAAGAAGGAGGACTACGTCGGGCGGCAGATCCGGACGTGGTACCGGTCGTGGACGGCCTCGGCAGAGTCGGCGAGCTACGACACGCCGGTCGTGCACGAGCTGCACGATTTCTTGCAGGATCGCAAGCCTGAACAGGGCCCGGCCCGGGTGGTGCACGGCGACTACGGGCTGCACAACTGCCTGTTCAACCCCGCAGGCGAGCTGCAGGCCGTGCTGGACTGGGAGATCTCCACGCTCGGCGACCCGCTGGCCGATTTCGCCTATGCGCTGAACAGCTGGACCGAGCCCAGCGATGAGATCTTGGAGGGCTCCGACCCGCCGACGCTGGTGGACGGCTTCGTCGGCCGTGCTGACCTCGTCGAGCGCTACGAGCAGCAGACCGGTGCCGACCTGTCGGACCTGGCGTACTACGTCAGCTTCAACCACTGGAAGTCGGCGTGCATCATCCACGGCGTGTATGCCCGCTACATGCGCGGCCAGAAGCCCGCCGACGATGTCGACCTCGACCTCTACCGGGCTCGCATCGGGCGCGGCATCGAGCTGTCCGCGGCCGCCGCCGAGACGATCTCCTAGCACCGAGGTCCTTGCGGGGCATGCCGCGTACCGACTGGAACCCGATCCTGCGGGGCGAGTTCGACAAGCCCTACTGGCCGATCCTAAAGCAGTTCGTGGCCGACGAGCGAGCGCAGGGCGCCGTGTACCCGCCGCATGACCAGGTGTTCGCAGCCCTGCACCTGACGCCCTATGCCGACGTGAAGGTGCTGATCCTGGGCCAGGACCCCTATCACGGCCCGCGGCAGGCGCACGGGCTGTGCTTCTCGGTGCCCCGCGGCATCCCGCAGCCGCCGTCGCTGCAGAACATTTTCGCCGAGCTGCGCGACGACCTGGGGATCGAGCCGCCGTCCCACGGCAATCTCGAAGGATGGGCGAGCCAGGGCGTGCTGCTGCTCAACGCGTTCCTGACAGTCCGTGCCCGCCAGGCCGCATCACATCGCTCGGCAGGCTGGGAAACCTTCACCGATGAGGTGATCCGGGCGGTCAGTGCGAAGCCCGAGCGCGTGGTGTTCATTTTGTGGGGCGGCTTTGCGCGTCGCAAGAAGTCGCTGGTGGACCTGACCCGGCACGTCGTCATCGAGTCCGCTCACCCGTCGCCGCTCAGCGCGCACAACGGCTTCTTCGGCAGCAAGCCGTTCAGCCGCGCCAACGCGGCCCTTGCAGCCGGTGGCCGCCAGCCGGTCGACTGGCGCATCGCCGACTGATTCAGCGCTGTGAGCTAGCGCAGGGTGACCTGCCCGTTGGGGGTGTCGAGCACGGCTTCGACGCTGACGTCGTCGCCGGCCTCGACCGACACGTCGATGCCGATCGCGCTGTAGAGGGCCCGGATGTGGTCAGGGTCGGGGTGGGTGCCCGACATCGACACGAGCGTGCAGCCGGTCGGCGTCACCTTGGCGGGGTGGGTGGTGTCGCCCCACTCGATGACGAATGGAGCGAGGCCGGCACCATCGGCAAGGCCGGCGGGGGAGAGGGTGAGCGACCAGTGGATCTCCTCGCCGTCGGGCTTGACCCGGCTCATCGAGATGATCTCGCCCGGGTCTTCGCCGCAGCCGCGCATCGCAGCCACGACGTCTTCGATGGTCTCGCCCGCGGAGGCATGAATGGCGAATGTCACCAGCTTCGGCCCGCCGAGGCTGTCGATGCCGAACGGACGCGGGTTCGCTGGCTCGGGCTGTTCCGGATCGGGGGCGATGATCTCGAGGTACACCTCGTCGCCGAGCGACAGGAGCGTGTTGCGGGTGCCGACGCCGGGATGGGGCCCGCCTGGCGCGGGCTGCATCCCGACGAGCTCTGCGACGGCGGCCGTGCCGGCCGCCAGGTCGGGTGCTGCGACGACGATGTGATCGATTGCTGCCATGCGGGCACGTTAGCCACGGGTGGCAGGCCAGTCAGTGCCGGCTGTGCTAGTCGAAGGCTTCTGCTGCGGCCAATTCGGCGATCTTGTCGGGGTCGTAGGCGAGATGGGAGGTGAGCACTTCGTAGAGGTGTTCACCGAGAGCCGGAGCGGCTCGCTCGGGCCACACACGGCTGCGTGACATCGTGAACCGGGGCGCCTCGATGACCGTCGTGCCGTGCGTGGAGTGGGGGACTTCCACCCAGTGGCCCCGGTGCGCGAGCTGGGGATCGACCGCCAGCTCGGGGCTGTTCTGCACCCGGTGCGCGGCGATGCCTGCAGCCTGGCACTG
Organism: Candidatus Poriferisodalis sp.; assembly: GCF_965208925.1. Classification (GTDB taxonomy): domain Bacteria; phylum Actinomycetota; class Acidimicrobiia; order Acidimicrobiales; family Poriferisodalaceae; genus Poriferisodalis. The sequence continues at coordinate 2,679,760 of NZ_OZ242364.1, forward strand.
CGCCTCGACGTCGGCTTCGTCGAGCTGGCCGGTCCACGCTGAGACCGCGGCCTCGATTTCTTCCCGGCGCGCCAGCCGGTCGGCGAGCGGCAGCGGCGCAAGTTCGGCGCACCCGATGAGGTCGGCCAGCGCTGTCCAGGCGTCGTCGTTCTGGGCCACCACAGCCACCCATCGGTCGTCGCCGGCGGCGAGGAATACCCCATGGGGGCAGTGGTGCTCGCTCTGGTTGCCTCGTCCGCCCACGACGTTGCCATTGCGCAGGTACTCCAGCACTGCCGGCGCGATGAAATGGACCGAGGCCTCTGCTTGGGAGAAGTCGAGGTAGCGGCCCTCGCCGGTGCGCCTCCGGTGGTCGATGGCCGCGAGCAGGCTGGCCGTCGCCGGGTGGGGTGACGTGTAGTCGGTGATTGCGCCGTAGGGGCCGACCGGGGCACGATCCGGCCAGCCGGTGATGTTGTAGAAGCCGACCATGGCGCCCGACAGGTTGCCGTAGCCGCCGAAATTGGCCAGCGGGCCGGTCTGGCCGTAGAGACAGCTCGACAGCATCACCACCGAAGGGTTGATGTCGCGCACGCTGTCGTAGTCGAGCCCCCACGAGCGCATGATGCGCGGCGTGTACGACTCGCACACCACGTCGGCCCAGCGCACGAGGTCGTATGCAACCTCGCGGCCCGCGTCGGTGGCGGGATTCAGCGTGATGCCGAGCTTGCCGGCGTTCATGTTGTTGAACGTGGCGCCGTTCTCGGGTCCGGGGTCGTTGTCGATGAACGGCAGGAACGTGCGGACGGCGTCGAGCTTGATCGACGACTCCGCCCGGATCACCGTGGCGCCTGCATCGGCCAGCAGGCGGGACACCGTCGGCCCGGCCACCGCCCACATGAAATCGAGCACCTTGAGCCCCTCGAGCGGGCGTTCGGGGGCGACCGGGGTCGCGGGCGCGAAGACGGCGGGCGACCGCTCGCTGGCCAGCACCTCGGCACTGTGCTCACCGACGGCTGGCACTCGGGCGGCCGAGCCGTCGCCCGGTTCGGGCTTCATCCAGTGGCCCGGGTAGCGCTCGCCATCGACGATGTCCCAGTAGTCGCGGGAGGCGAGCTGTTCGGATGCCGTGAGGTCGGCCGTCGTCGCAACCGGGGCAAGCAGCAGGCGGCGCTCAAGAGCGAGCGCGAACAGCTCGTCCTTGGTGCGGGACGCCGTGAACGCCGCCACGCATTCCTTGATCCGCTCGAAGTCCTCCAGCGTCTCGCTGCCGTCGCCGAGCGCCATGCCGTACTGCACCCAGTCCTTGCCGGCCGTGGCCTCGTCACAGAAGCCGGCCTCGTGCACCAGCGCCATCATCCGGGCCGTTGCGGGCCCGATGGCCGCCCCGAAGACGTGCGTGAACGAGACGTACCCGTCCTTGGCCGGATAGACGACACGCAGGCGGATGGGCCCGCTGCGGATGCCGCCGCCTCCTCGCAGCGTCAGCGGGGCGTTGACCAGCGAGCACAGCACTGATGACATCGTCGAGTTCATCGCCACGGCCTGCGCCGACACATCGATGTGCTGGCCGAGCCCGGACTGGTTGCGCTCGACCAGCGCCAGCGTCACCGCCGCAGCGGCCTGGCCGGCTGCGTGCAGGAATGCCTGCGGCACACCGACGCCCAGCGGTGAGCGGTCCTCGTCGCCGCACATGTGCATCGGTCCGCCCGACGCCCACACGGTCAGATCGGTCGCCGCCCAACTGGCCTTGGGTCCTGTCTGGCCGAACGGCGAGATGGAGGCGACGACGAGCGCAGGGTTGATCTCGGCAAGCGCGTCGGGCCCGAGGCCGAGCGATGCCATATGGCCTGGCGGGGCTGACTCGATGAGCACGTCAGCGCCAGCCGCGAGCTGCCGCAGCGAATCGGCGCCTGCAGTGTTGGCAATGTCGAGCTCGACCGACCTCTTGCCGCGTGCGTAGGAGGCGTAGGTGAGCGAGGCGCCGCTCGCATCGAACGGTGCGAGCCGCCGAACAGGGGAGCCTCCCGGCGGCTCGATAGCGATCACCTCGGCGCCGAGCCGCGCCAGGATGAACCCGGCCATGTGCCCCCGGTCGTCGGTCAGATCGAGCACCCGGTACGGCGACAGCAGCGTCATGGTGACGCGGAAACTAGTTCCGCATTCCGCTCGCCAACGGCTGTGGTCTAATGAGCGGCGGGGTGCGGCATGACCGAGCTGCGAACGAATTGCCCCCGTGACTGCTACGACAATTGCGGGATCGTGGTGCGTCCGGGAAGAAACGGCCGGGTCATCGTGCGCGGCGATCCGGAACATCCGATCAACCGGGGAACGCTGTGCACCAAGTGCGCAACTGCGTACAACGGCGTGTGGCAGGACCCCACCGAGCGCTTGTCCACGCCGCTCCGTCGCGTCGGACCGAAGGGTAAGGGAGCGTTCGAGGCCATCAGCTGGGAGGCTGCGCTGAGCGAGGTCGCCGAGCGAACCCAGCAGGTCGTCGACGAACGCGGGCCTCAGGCCGTGGTTCACACCCACTACTCGGGGACGCTGTCGATGCTGGCATTCATGTTCCCGATGCGGTTCTTCAACCGGTTGGGCGCCACCGAAGTCGAGCCGGACTCGATCTGCAATCTGGCAGGGCACATCGCCTGGTCGGCGATGTTCGGCATCTCGGTCGCCGGCTTCGACCCCCGGACCGCTGCAGACTCGTCGTGCATTGTGGTGTGGGGTGCGAATCCGTCCCACAGCGGTCCTCACATGGACGAACACTGGCTGGGCGACTTCGACGGCGCGGTGGTGGTTGTCGACCCGATCCGCACTGACACCGCCGCGCGGGCCGATCTGCACCTCCAGCCGTTCCCGGGCACCGATGCTGCGCTGGCGTTCTCCATGGCGCACGAGCTCAGGGCCCTCGGGGCGTTCGACGACGAGTTCATCGCAGCACATGTCCATGGCGCCCCCGATGTGCTCCCGACCATCGAGACGTGCTCGCCAAGCTGGGGCGAGGCACAGACCGGTGTCCCGGCTGAACAGATCCGGCGAGCAGCGCAGCTCTATGCGTCCGGCCCCGCGCTGCTGTGGGCGGGACAGGGGCTGCAGCGCCAGCCCACCGGCGCCAACGTGATGCGAGCGATCGGCCTGCTGCCCGCGCTCACCGGCAACATCGGCAAACCAGGGGCCGGGATCTGCTACCTCAACGTCGCAGCAGCGCTGCTCGGAGCCGACTTCGACGAGCTCGCCGGAGCGTCGCTCGTGGACGGCGAGGCCCGCCAGATGAACCACATCGGTCTCGCCGGCGCGCTCGAAGATCCCGATCGCTTCGGCGCCATGTTCAGCTGGAACACCAACCCGCTGGCCTCGGCCGCTGAACAGCTCAGGCTGCGGGAGGCGTTCCGCCGTGAGGACCTGTTCACGGTGGTCGTCGACTGTTTCCCCACCGACACCGTCGACTATGCCGACATCGTCCTGCCGGCGGCCAGCTTCCTGGAGTTCGACGATCTGACCTTCAGCTACATGAACCCCATCGTGGGAGCACAGTGCAAGGTCCGCGAACCCGTCGGAGACTCGCTGCCCAACCAGGAGATCTTCCGCCGGCTCGCCGCAGCGATGGGATACCACGAACCCGAGCTGCACGAGACCGATGAAGTGCTCATCGAGCGGCTCCTGGACGGGCTCGACCTGGGGCTCTCGTTCGAAGAACTGGCCGAACGGGGTCACGTCTATCTCACCGAGGAGCCGTTCGATTACTTCGCGGCTCGAAGGTTCCGCACACCTTCGGGGCGGATTGAGATCGCTTCGGCATCGTTGTCAGAGGTCGGCCTCGACCCGGTGCCGACGCCGGCAACCGATCCCGCCCGACCGGAGGGCCTGTTTCGGCTGCTGACGCCGGCATCTCGCTGGCGTCTCAACGACTCGCATGCGAATGACCGGACGATCGGTCGGCGGTCAGGGCCGGCAACCGTCACCGTTCACCCCGCCGACGCGGCCGATCTCGGCATCTCCGACGGCGATCTGGTGCAGCTCCGCAATGGCGCCGGAGAGATCACGCTTGCGACGGCCATCGGCGACATCGCACCTCGCGGCGTGCTCGTGGCCTACAAGGGGCGCTGGCCCAAGCTCGAGCCGGGCGGATGCAATGTCAATGCGCTGCACGAGGGCAACTCGGCCGACATCGAGGGCTGCAGTGCCGTGCACGGCACCCTCGTGAGCCTCGAACCGGCCCGGTGAATTGACGCTCGACGTAGGGTGCCGCGGTGGCTGACGTCGGCGTTGCGTTCGGCATCGTGTTCCTGGCGGAAATCGGCGACAAGACCCAGCTGGTCGCTCTGACAACCGCGGGACGTCACGGCGCCGTCAAGACCCTCGCGGCATTCGTTGCCGCCATCGCGCTCTTGCAGACCATTTCGGTCGCTGCAGGATCGGCAGTCGGGTCGATCTTCGGGGGCCGGGCTGCCACGGCAGTCGTCGGCGGGTTGTTCGTCGTGCTGGGACTGTGGACGTGGTGGTCGGCGGACGGGGATGAGGAGGAGATGCCCAAGGGATTGGGCCGGGCGAGCCTGCTCGGCGCGACCGGGTTGTTCCTGCTCGCCGAGCTCGGCGACAAGACCATGATCGCGACCGCTGCACTTGCCGCTGAGCGCTCGGCTGTCTTCGTGTGGCTGGGCTCGTTTGCTGCCATGGTCGCGGCGACCGGGCTCGCTGTCGTGGTCGGTCAGCAGCTTGTCGAGCGCCTGTCAGGTCCGAGACTTGCCCGGATCGGCGCCGTCGTCTTCGTGGCGGTAGGTGTCATCACCATCGTCAGTGCCGTCGTCGGCGGTTGAGTCGGGACCGAGTTCGGTGTGGAGGACGGCGTGGGTGACCGCTTCGGTGTCGGGCTCGGGCAGCTCGAAGTGGCCGAGCGCGTGGGCGATGAGCGCGTCGTGGGCGGCTTGGCGCTCTGCGACGACGTGATCGACCAGCCCGTCGCGTTCGAGGTCGGCGGCATCAGCGGGATCGGCGGCCCAGGCCAGCACGGCGATGTCGGGGTTGTGCTCGCGGGCGATACGGGCGAACTGCTCGACCGCTGAGGGCGGGCTGTCGACCGCGAGCGCGATCCGGGCGTCACGCAGGCCGGCGCGCTCGGCGATCACGTGACGGGAGACGTCGCCCACGAGCACTCTCCGTCCTGTGGATGCGGCCCATCGCTGCGCCTCGGGGTCGAGCGACACGACGGTGTAGGGGATGTGCGCCAGCTCGAGCGCGGAGACGATACGGCGTGCCCGCGGGCCGAAGCCATTCACGACGGCGTGATCGACCAGCGTTTCGTGCTCGCTGGGATCGAATTGAGGGGCATCGCCGTCGTGCGCGCGATCGTTCTGGCGGGCGCGGCGGTCGGCGTCGGATCGTGCGGCGAGCGACTGGCCCCAGCGAGCGCCGAAGGGACTGAATGCCATCAGCAGCACGGTCACGGCGATGAACGCGTCGGTGCCGTCGGCGAGTCCCGCCGGGACGAGTCCGACTTCCTCTCCGGCTCGTTCGAGCACGAAGGAGAACTCGCCGATCTGTGCCAGCACCAGCGCCCCCGAGAGCGCCACCGCCCGCGGCTGGCGCACCAGCAGCGCCGCAGCAGTGGTCGTCAGCATCTTGACGACCACCACCGCCAGGGCCAAGCCGACCACCAGCGGCAGGTTGCGCGCGAGGTAGCCGACGTCGAGCAGCATGCCGATCGACACAAAGAACGTCGCCGAGAACAGGATCTGCAGCGGCATCACCTCGCCGAGCGCTCGCGCGGCCACGCGGCTCTCGCTGACCATCAGTCCCGCAAGGAACGCCCCGAGCGAGATCGAGACGTCGAGCAGGCTGGTCGCGTACGCGGTCCCGAAGCAGATGGCCAGCACGGTCAGCAGGAACACTTCGCCCGACTGGATTCGCGAGACGTACTGCAGCACCGCCGGCACCAGCGTCCGCGCCACCACGATCACCGCCACGACGATGCCGGCTGCCTTGGCGAAGGCGATCAGCACGTCGGCGGGGCCGGTGGTCTGGCCGCCCAGCAGCGGCACCGCCAGCACCATGGCGACGATCGCCAGGTCCTGGAAGATGAGCAGCGCGACCGAGACGTTGCCGACGGGCGACGTGGTGGCCCGCCGCTCGGCGAGCACCTTGAGCACGATGGCCGTGCTGCTCAGCGACACGAGCAGTCCCGTGAAGACTGCTGTTCGCCATTCGACGCCGAAGGCCGCGACAACCCCGGCCACGATGCCCGTGGTGAGGCCCACCTGGACTGTCCCGCCGATCAGGAACAGCGATGCCAGCCGCCGGACCCGTTCGAGGCTGAACTCGATGCCGAGCGTGAACAGCAGCAGCATCACACCGATGTCTGCCGACTGGTTGACGAGGTCGATGTCGCTGATGAGGCCGACGCCGCTGGGCCCGATGACCGTGCCCGCCGCGAGGAACCCGACGATCGGCACCACCCCGAGACGCGATGACACGAAGGCGATCAGCGTCCCCGCAACCAGCAGGATCGCCAGCTCAGTGAACAACGGCGGTGCCGACGCAGCCAACAGCACTTGCACCCGAGACTATTGGCGCGGACGCCTCACGGGAGTTGCGGGATGTGAGTCGGTGTCAGCGCACCTCGAACGCATCGAGGTGAAGGTCGCGCATCTCGCGACGGAAGCGGGTCCAGCTGCCGGGGAAGAACGGCAGGATGCGACCGTTGCGGTCGCGGTACCAGCCGGGGCAGTCGCCCGCCCAGCTCATCTCCTGCAGCTCCGCTTGGGTGGCTTCGCCCCATTCGTGGGTGGCGTCTCGGCGAGCCTCGATGGCGTTCGCGCCGCGGGCGAGCATGTGATGGATCCAGCGGCCGATGTAGTCGGTGGCGACTTCGGCCGTCATGAACACAGGGGCATGGCCTGGGGATCCGTTGACACCAGCGACGGTGAACCAGTTCGGGAAGCCCGGGATGGCGACGCCCCGGAATGATTCGGGCGCCCGACCGAAGGCTGTCCGCAGGTCGAGGCCATCGCGTCCGTAGATCTCCAGCGCAGGCCCGCCATCGGCCCGGCCACCCAGCTTGTACCCGGTGCAGAAGATGACGACGTCGACATCGACCTCGGTGCCGTCGGCGCTGACCACGCCGCTCGGGGTCAGCGCGGTGACGCCGTGCGGAACGAGCGTCACGTGATCCAGTGCCAGGGCGGGGTAGTAGTCGTCGGAGACCAGGATGCGTTTGCATCCCGGCTCGAACGAGGGTGTCAGTGCGGCGATCGTGTCCGGATCCGAGATCGCGGCGCGCATCTGGTCCATGACCTCAGCGCGCAGCTCCTCGATGGCGTCGGTCTTCTTCTCGAACGCCCGTTGCCACAGCATGGTGTCGCGGTACTGCCGGCGCCGAGCGCGGTGCCAACCCTCGTCGGTGGCCAGCTCCGCCTTCTCCTCATCGGTGTAGAAGCGGTTGCGGCGAGGGCGAACCCAGTTGGGCGTGCGCGAGTACACGAAGACCTCGGCCGCGTCCTTCGCCACCTCGGGAACGACCTGGACCGCGGCCGCTGCGCTGCCCACCACCGCGACCCGACGCCCGGCGAGCTCGACGTCGTGGCGCCACGAACCGGCGTGCCACACCAGGCCTTCGAAGGAGTCGAAGCCGTCGAGGGTGGGGTAGTGGGGTTCGGTGAGGCCGCCAGTGGCTGAGACGACGAAGCGGTGGCGGAGCCGTTCGCCCTCTGCCAACTCGAGTTCCCAGCAGGTGTCGTGAGGCTGCCACGATGCCCGGTCGACGGTGGTGTTGAGCCGGATGTGGTCGGCGATGCCGTACTTCTCGGCGCACGACCTGATGTAGGCCTGGATCTCGGAATGGCCGGAGAACACCATCGAGAAGTCGGGGTTGGGCTCGAAGCTGTAGCAGTAGATGTGCGACGGGATGTCGCAGTGCAGTCCGGGGTAGGTGTTGCGCAGCCACGTCCCGCCGACATCGGACTGCTTCTCGTAGACGACGAAGTCGTCGATGCCCAGACGCTTGAGCTGGATGCCCATCACCACGCCGCTGAGGCCCGCGCCCAAGATCCCGACCAACGCCATGGCACTAGTGTCTCAGCGGAGGCCGCGGGGGACAGGCTCGAACATGACGGTCTACGACGAGGCGCACGAGTGGTACTCGACGCACTGGGATGCCGAGATGCCCGTGGGGGACTGGTGGCGGCTCATCTCCGAGTCCGGATGGGGCTATCCGTTCTGGCCGGCCGATCGGTTCGGTCGCGGCCTCAGCCACGTCGAAGCAGCCGAAGCCGACCGCGCCCGGGATGACGTCGGGGCGTTCGGGCCTCCGAACGGGGTGGCGGTGACGCTGGTGGCGCCCACACTGTTTGAGCACGGTCCCGACCTGCTCCTCGATCGCTACCTGCCGAAGATCGCCACAGGCGAAGAGCTCTGGTGTCAGCTCTTCTCCGAGCCCGGCGCCGGATCGGACCTGGCGGGGCTACGGACCACCGCCGAGCGAGACGGCGACGAGTGGATCATCAACGGCCAGAAGGTCTGGACCACTGCTGCTCACACGGCCGATCGGGCCGTCGTGATGGCGCGCACCGACCCCGACGTGACCAAGCACCAGGGCATCTCGTTCTTCTGCATCGACATGGGCCAGCCCGGCGTCGAGGTTCGCCCCTTGCGGGACATGACCGGTGATTGCGAGTTCAACGAGGTCTTCATGGACAACGCCCGCGTGCGTCACGACGATGCGATCGGCGGGCTGAACAACGGCTGGCGGGCGGCCATGACGATGCTGGCCGTCGAGCGCGAGCTCGATGCGGTGGGCCACGACGGCGGCGGTGACGTCGTCAACGACGTCGATCTCTCGGCACCTGTCGGAGTGGTCCAGCATTCCCAGGCCACCAGCACCGGCATCTCGGGTTTCAGCTACACCACAGGCGCCATGAAAGACCAGGTCGTCCGATCGTTGCTCGATGACGAGGATCGAACCGATCCGCTGCTGCGACAGGCGTTGGCCAACGCACACATCGAACGAGCTGTCCTGGACTGGAACGGCGCTCGACAGGTGAATCCGTCGCTCGGCAAGCTCGGCAACTCGCTGTTGTGCCGCACCCTGCGCGATCTGGGCTTTTTCGGCAAGGGAATGCCCGCACAGCTCGGCCGCGACGATCAGCCCGACGGCGGTCACTTCCTGAAGACGGCACTGTTCGCCCAGGGCATGGCCATCGCCGGCGGTACCGACGAGATCCAGCGCAACCTCATCGGTGAGCGCGAGCTCGGTCTTCCCAAAGAGCCTGATCCGACTCGGGGTCTGGCGTTCAGAGAACTCCCCGACCAGTAGGAGAAGCCAATGCCCTACACCGCACAACAACTGTCGGACCTCCAGGACATCCGCGACGTCCTGCACTCGTACTGCCGCGCCATCGATGACAACCGTCCCGACGACGTGGTCGAGCTGTTCACCGATGACTGCGAGTACGACTACGGCGGCGAACTCGGGACGTTCAACGACAAGGCGTATGCGTACAAGTTCTTCCGGGCCGGGACCGACAAGATCTACAAGCGGTCTGCGCACTACGTGAGCAACATCGAGGTCAGCTTCAACGGCGAGGACTCGGCCGAGACGGTGACCTATCTCGACGCGTGGCACGAGTTCCACGAGGACATCGACAACGCCTGGGTCTTCGGACGCTACGTCGACTCGTTCGTGCGCACCGACGCCGGCTGGAGGATCTGCAAGCGTCAGGTGCTCACGATGGGTCAGGAAGCGTGGCCCCGCGAGGTCGACTACATGGCGCGCCACGTGTTGCCGCCTCGTCGCTGAGGTCCGCTACAAGTCTCTCGGGTGGAGCTAAGGGGAATTGAACCCCTGACCTCTTCCATGCCATGGAAGCGCTCTACCAACTGAGCTATAGCCCCGAGGCCTCACGACGATACCAGCGCGCTGGCGGGATTCGAGAGTTGATCGGACGGCATATCAGTGCGCGTGCGGCTTGTTGCGGGCATATCGTCAGGCTCATGAGCATCCCCGTGGAGCCGGCCGATATCGGCAAGCAGATGGAGCAGTTCGGTACTGCGGCGTACGTGCTGACGGTGCGCGACGACGCAACGCCGCACATCGCCCACCTGGACATGCGGCTCGACGGTGACGTGCTTCGGTGCGGCGCCAGCCGATCCGCTGCCGCCAACGTGGCGCAGCGGCCGACGATCTCGCTGCTGTGGCCGCCGTTCGAGCCGGGTGGCTACTCGATGATCGTGGACGCCGAGGCCCGCACCGTCGACGGCGACGACGGTCTCGAACTGGAACTGCGGCCGACCTCGGGCGTCCTGCACCGGCCCGCAACACCGGCTACCCCGGCCGCCAACCCCAACTGCAGCTCGGACTGCGCCCCGCTGAGTTCCTGACTCGATGCCGGGCGCCGACTGGCGCTAGCTCTTCAGGTCGTCGAAGATCGTCTGCCAGCGCTGGCGGTCGCCCTTGTAGGGCGCGTAGAAGCTGATGCGGTCCACCACGTCGTCAAAGCGGCGCTTGAGCTCGGTGGCGACGCCTTCGGGCTCGGCCACGACGGCGAACGCATCGAGGATGTCGTCGTCGACCAGGTTGGCCATCTCCACCCAGCGGCCTTCCTTGGACATGGCATTCAGCTCGGTCTGCATGTCGCCCCAGCCGTGGCAGTCGAGCACGGGCCGGTACGCCGGCGTCGAGCCGTAGAACGCGACCTGCTGCTTGGTGGCCTGCCGGGCCTTCTCCATGTCCTCTTCGGTGTTGCCGGTGACGATGAATGACGGCCCCGAGATCGTGATCTCGCTGGGGTCACGCCCGGCCCGGGCGGCGCCTCGCTCGAGCGCCGGGATCGTCTCCTCGCGCAGGTACTTCTCGGTGGTGAATCCGTGGCAGAGGAACATGTCGCAGGTCTCGCCGGCCACCTCGGTCATCAGCGGCCCGACGCCCGCCAGCGCCAGGCGGGGCGGTCCGTGCGGATTCGGCCCAGGGTCGAAGAACGGCGTCATCAGCGTGTGCTCGTAGAAGTCGCCGCGGAAGTTCAGCTTCTCGCCGTTGTTCCAGCAGTCCCAGATGGCCTTGATCGCCATGATCATCTCGCGCATGCGCGCAGCAGGCTTCGACCACTCCATCGAGAATCGCCGGGTGATGTGCGGGCGGATCTGGCTGCCGAGACCAAGGACGAATCGCCCCTCCGACAGCGTCTGGATGTCGTTGGAGCTGTAGGCCAGCGACATCGGATTGCGGGCGAAGCCCACCACGATGTTCGTTCCCAGATCCACCGACTCGGTTGCGTGCGCTACGAGCGGGAGCATCGTGAACGGGTCGTGGCTGGTCTCCGGCACCCACAGGCCGTCGTAGCCCAACTCTTCTTGTTCTCGACTCGACTCCATGAGGTTGTCGAATCCGCTGCTGACTCCGAGACCGCCGTCTACCTTCATGGCGGGGACGATAGTGGCCTCCGTTTGCCGTGTCTGCGGAGGAGACAGGCGCAGTGCGGCGGCGCGTCCTGCTCAGAGATCGGCCAGCACCGACTCCGCCCGTTCGGCAAGCGCCACGATGCCGTCGGGAAACTCATGCACCTCAGGCGGGATGTCCGGAATGGCGCCGCCCACGTAGCGGGCATGCACACCTTCGAGAATGCATGCCAGTCGCCAGCTCGCGAAGGCGAAGAACCACTGCATGGCGCTGACGTCGCGGCCCGTCAACGCCGCGTACTCGTTCGCCAGCTGCTCGCGCGTCCAGAAGCCCTCAGCCGTCGTGGCGTCGTGACCCAGCGGGTTGAAGCCGTCGCCAGGCTCCACCCAGTAGCCCAGCGAGAACCCGAAGTCGGCCAGCGGGTCGCCCAGCGTGGAGATCTCCCAGTCCAGCACCGCAGCCAGCTCGCCGTCGTGCCTCGACAGGCAGTTGTCCAAGCGGTAGTCGCCGTGCACCAGCGTGGCCTCGGTCTGAGGCGGGATGGAGGCCACGAGCATGTCGTGGACTCGCTCGATGATCGGCAGGTCTCGCGAGGTCATGGCGTTGAATTGCCGGCGCCACACGTGAATCTGCCGGGCGACGTAGTCGTTCGGGCGGCCGAGCGTGTCCAGGCCAGTGGTCTCCAGGTCGGTGTCGTGGATGGTGGCCTGTACTTCGACCAGCTGCCGGCTGAGCTCTCCCCGGGCCTCGGGCGTGAGCAGCTCGGCATCGGCCACGGACCGCAGCACCGTGCCGTCCACGAATCCGGTCACATAGAAGTCGGCACCGTTGACGTCTGCATCGGTGCACAGGCCCACCACTGGGGGAGTGGGGACCGGCGTGGGCTCGAGCGCCGCCAGGATGCGGTGCTCGCGGACCATGTCGTGCGCGCTGGCCAGCAGGTGCGCCAGCGGCGGGCGGCGCAGCACCCACCGCCGCCCTTCAGAATCTGCGACCCAGTAGGTCAGATTCGAGTGACCGCCGGTGATCAGCTCGAACGACAACGGCGGGCTGAGCTCGACTCGCTCGGCCAGCCACGCAGTGACCGGCGCGGCATCGATGCCCGCGACGGTGCCGTCGTCTGCGGCGTGGGCTGAACTTGTCACCGTCGTTGCCTCCCGCGGTCAGTTGAGCCGACAACATCATGGCCTCAGGGGAACCGGGGTGTCTCGCGAGTCGGCGGTCTCTCCACAGAGCAGGATCGCGCCGGGAACAGAAGTGCGCCAATACGCTGCGCCGGTGCTGTATGTGACGATCTACACGACGCAGTTCCTCGTCACGGCATCGATGGGTGTGATCTTCGCCTACCTGGCGGACCTGCAAGACCGCTTCGGCCTCAGCCACTGGGAGCTGGGACTCGTCGCGGCCGCAGGGTTCATCGCAGGTCTGGCCGCGCAACTGCTGCTCTCGCCGCTGATCGACCGCGGCCACCATCGCTTTGTGGTGTGGCTCTCACTGGCGGCTGCAGTGCTGGGGGCGTACGGCTTTGTGTTCGCGGAGTCCACGTGGTCGCTGGTGACGAGTCGGGCCTTTGCCGGCCTCGCGTTCGGACTGTTCGGCCTGGTGGCCCGCAAAGCGCTGATCGGACGCGACGTCAGCGGCAGCGGTGCCAAGGTGGGCGGCCTGCTGTCGTGCGCGGTGGCGGGCTTCATCAGCGGTCCGGCCATCGGCGCGGCCCTCAGCGGCATCTCATTCGAAGCCCCGTTCCTGTTCACCGGCACTGTGATGGCGCTGCTCGGCCCGATCGCGGCGGTGCAGATCTCAAGGTCGCCGATCGCCGCGGCGGTGGTGGATTACTCGGACCTAGCGGACCTGCTTCGCCGGCCCCGGGTGCAGGCCGCAATCTGCGTGCACGTGGGGATCTGGGGCCTCATCGGCATCTTCGACGCAACCGTCGACCGTTACCTCACCGACATCGGTGTGTCGTCGGTGGAGCTGGCCGTCGGCTTGCTCATCATCGGCGTCCCGCTCATGGCGCTGCCGCCCTACACCGGTGCGCTGGCAGAGCGTCTCGGCGGCGGGCGTGTAGCTGTGCCGGCGCTGCTGCTCTTCGTTCCGGCGGTGCTGCTCTACGGCTGGATCGGTGGTCTGCTGACATTCATCCTGGTCGGCCTGGCTGAGGCCGTGACCGAGTCGTACGGCGTGATGGGAGCGCAGGTGCTGGTGCTGGAGGTGACCGGTGCCGAACGGGCCGCGACGGGAACGGGCGTGTTGGAGGCGGTCGGTCTGACGGTCGCATCGGTCGCCGCGTTCGGCGGCCCTCCGCTGTACGGCCTGATCGGGTCGCGCTGGCTTTTCGGCGGCTGGGCGGCTGTCTGCCTGGTTCTGGCCCTGCTGGCCATGTGGCGAATGAAAACAGTGGAAATTCCCCCAAAGATTGTGAAAGTTAGTCACTAAATTCGCCTGAATGCGGGCGCCGGGCCCAAGTCCCTCAGCAGACGGGCACTCAGCACAGGGGCGTTCAGCACACGGGCGGTCAACTGACTGGCGTCTTGTGCTGGCAGAGTTGGCGGGCTTTGCCCGTCGCGTCGGCTTGGTGCCGGTGCTGGTTGCCGCCGGGGCACTTGTCGCCGTCGTGGGCGTGGGCTTTCTGGCGGGCGTGCGGCACGGTGCGCCTGCGCCCATCGATCTGCCTTCGGCAGCAGCAGGCGCTCCGCTGCCAGTGGCCACCACGCAACCGTCGATGCTGTGGGTGCACCTTGCCGGTGCCGTCCAGCGGCCTGGGTTGTATGAGGTCCCCGCCGGTTTCCGCGCAGGCGACCTCGTCGAGAGGGCCGGCGGGCTGGACGTCGATGCCGACAATGCAGCGATCAATCTGGCGGAGCGCCTGCAAGACGGGCAGCAGATCTATGTGCCGGTGGAGGGCGAACTGCCCGCCGCCGGGGCACGGAACTCGGACTCGGCCGGGCCGATCGACGTCAATACCGCCACGGCAGCGCAGCTCGACGAGCTGCCGGGCATCGGCCCGTCACTGGCTGCGGCGATCATCGCCTACAGGGTCGAGCACGGGCCGTTCGCCACCCTGGACGCGCTCGAACAGGTGCCTGGGATCGGGCCGTCCAAGCTGTCCCGGCTGCGGCCCCATGCGACCGTCTGACCCGCCCGAGCGGCCGATGCCATCGCGCTGGCCGGACTCGCCCCCTCCGCGGCACCGGCTGGGACCGCCACGGGCAGGGCCTCGACGGTTCGGAGGCCTCAGCGCTGTTGCTGACCGGTGGCTGGTGGCAGGTGCCATCGCCACAGCGGCCGGCGCGCTGTGGGCGCCCCCGGCGTCGCTGTGGATGGGCTCGTGGTGGTGGGGCGTTGCACTGGGAATCGGGCTCGGTGCCGCGGGCATCGCGAGTCGTGCGCGGGTGCTCATCCCGGCCGGTCTGCTCATGTTGGCTGCGGCCGCCATGGGAGCGCAGCTCGCCCAGCTCAGCGCAGTGACGGGAGGGGGCTTCGAGGGTGAGGTGCAGCTGGTCGGAGATCCCCGCTGGCGTGCCGGTGCCCTGGTCGTGCCGTTCAGCGTGACGATCGACGGCGCCGAGCACCGGTGGGAAGGCTGGGCACGGGGCCCACCCGCATGGCGGCTGGAACACGCGGCAATGGGAGAGCGCTGGCTCCTGAAGGCGACCGCAGAACCGACCGAGCCCGCCGGCCGTCCCTTCCTGTGGCCCCGGCATCTCGCAGGGACTGCGGAGATCCGCACTGCGCTCCGCCTCGACGGCGGCAGCGCGCCGTTCCGCGTCGCGAACTCGCTGCGTGGGCTCGTGGAGGCGTCGGGTGAATCGCTGTCGCCGCGGGATGCAGCGCTGCTCGCCGGATTCGTGTACGGCGACGACCGGGGTCAGCTTCCTGAGGTCGTGCACGACTTCCGAGCGACATCGCTCACCCACCTGCTCGCCGTGTCGGGTTCGAACGTGGCATTCGTGCTGCTGCTGTTCGCGCCCTTGCTGGCCGGGCTTCGACCCCGGGTCCGGCTGGTCGCCGTGGCAGTGTTGCTCATCCAGTTCGCCGTGCTGACCAGGGGCGAGCCCTCAGTGCTGCGGGCGTGTGTGCTCGCCACCCTCGCTGTCGGCGCGCACGCAGTCGGCAGGCAGGCATCGGCGACGCGGCTGCTGGCATTGGCGGTCATCCTGTTGCTGCTCGTCGACCCGCTGCTCGTCCGCTCGGTCGGCTTCCAGCTGTCGGTTGCTGCGACGGCCGCCATCGTGATCGGGGCCCGCCGCATTTCACGTCTGCTGTGGGGTCCGCCGTGGCTGCGCCTGGCGCTCGCCGCGACCCTGTGCGCCCAGGCGGGAGTGCTGCCGGTTCAGATCGCCGTCTTCGGCTCGTTGCCGCTCGTGAGCATTCCCGCCAACGTTCTGGCCGGACCGGTCGCAGGCCCGGCGATGGTCTGGGGCCTCGTCGGCGGCCTGGTGGGCGGCTTGGCCGGCGATGCAGTCGCATCGGTGCTGCACCTGCCGACCAAGCTGATGATGGGGTGGGTCGCGGGGGTGGCACGCTGGGGCGCATCACTGGGCTGGCCGCAGATCGAGGCCGCTGAATTGACCGCCGCGGCTGCGGTTGTCGGATGCTGCGCTGGAGTGTTCGCGTTGGCGCCGCACCTGTTCGGGCACCTTGCCGGAACCCTGCGCAGCCTGGCGGTCGTGGCGGCCGGCGTCGGCGTCTGGGCGGTGGCCAGCACCCACCGACCTGCGCCTCCAGCGGGGTCCCATCTCGCCGTTCAGCACACCGACCCGGTTGTGGTGGTGGTGGATCGCCCCGATCCTGCGCGTGCACTGGGCCAGCTTCATGCTGCGGGGATCGACCGCATCGACGTGCTCGTGGCGCGCTCGGCGAGCCGGGCAGGGCGTGAAGCGGTGCGCGCCCTCGACGCCCGGCACGACGTCGCTCATGTGCTCGCGCCGGCCGGTCTCGGCGGCCGGGTCCCGCATGAGACAGTGACCGAGCCCGTCGTCGTCGCAGGGCTCACGGTGGAGCCTGCCGCGGAGCGCCTGCACGTCTCAGCAGAACTAGCGTCGGCCGGATGGCAGGCGGTGCCGTGAGACTGGTCAGCGGAGCCGACGAGATCCTCACGGCTGAAGCCGTGCGAACCGCTGTCGCCGAGCTTGTGGGCGATGCCGACCGCGCAGAGGTGCTCGATGAGTTCGCCGGCGATGAGTACACGCTGAACGATGTCCTCATCTCAGCATCGACGCCGCCGATGCTGGCCACCCATCGGGTCGTCGTGGCCCGGGGGCTCAGCCGATTCGGCGCGGCAGACCTTGCCCCGCTGATCGCGTGGCTGGACGATCCCTGCCCCACCACCGACCTGGTGCTCGAGTGGGACTCAGGCCGCGTGCCCCGCCCGCTGGCCGAGGCGGTCGAGGCCGGCGGCGGCCACCGGGTCGCATCCGATGTGCCCGGCGGGGCACGCCAGCGCCGGACCTGGCTCGAAGAGCGTCTCGCGGGGGCACCGGTCCAGCTCGATGCGCGAGCCCGTGCGATCGTCGCCGAACACCTCGGCGCTGAGCTCAGCCGACTCGGGGCGCTGCTCGACACGCTGGCAGCGGTGTTCGGCGAAGGCGCCCGGCTGGACGCCGACGATGTGCTGCCGTACCTCGGTGCCGAAGGCGATGTCCCGCCGTGGGAGCTGACCGACGCGATCGACCGCGGAAACGTGCATGCGGCCCTCGCAGTGCTGCAACGCATGTGGGGTGCGGGCCGGCACCCGCTGGCGGTCACGGCCACCGTGGCCAACCACATCACCCGGATGGCCCGCCTCGATGGCGCCGACGCCACGAACGAAAAGGAGGCTGCTGCGCTGCTGGGCCTGCGCGGTTCCACGTTTCCGGCCCGCAAGGCGCTGGATGGCTGCCGGAGGCGAGGCAGCGAGGGAATTGCCCGAGCCGTCGAGCTCCTCGCGGCGGCCGACATGGACATGCGTGGACGGTCGGGACTCGACGCTCGCTGCGTTGCCGAGATTCTCTGTGCGCGGCTCGCCTCCGGCGCCCGCTGACTGCCGGCTCAGCCGCTTGCTTCCCGCTCTAGCTCGCTGCGCTCGCGGGCCGCTCGGGCCCGGGGCTCAGCCCCTGGATGCCGAGCGAGTGATGAGGCGCGACTTGCGCCGGCCGGCCTCATTCCGGTGGATGACACCCTTGGCGGCAGCCTTGTCGAGACGCTTCTGAGCCAGACGGATGAGCTCATCGGTGGGTTCGCCCGCCTCAGCGGCTGCGATCACCGCTTTCTCGCGTGTACGCAGTTCCGAGCGCACGGCACGGTTGCGCACCCGCCGTGCCTCGTTCTGATGATTGCGCTTGATCTGGCTCTTGATGTTGGCCACGAAGGCATGCTCTCCGTCTCGAAACCGGCCCCGCAGGGTACCGTGCGGCCTGCGATGCCCCACGTGCCACCCAAGAGGCTGAGCCCCGACGGCGGCGCCGGAATCGGATTGATTCGGAACTTCTCGATCATCGCCCATATCGACCACGGGAAGTCCACGCTGTCGGACCGGATCCTGGAGTTGACCGGTGCCGTGGAGGAGCGCTCCATGCGCGCCCAGTACCTCGATTCGATGGAGCTCGAGCGCGAGCGCGGCATCACCATCAAGGCCCAGAACGTCAGGGTGAGCTGGCGGGGCCACACGCTGCATCTCATCGACACGCCCGGACATGTCGACTTCGGTTACGAGGTCAGCCGGTCGCTCGCGGCATGCGAAGGCGTCGTGCTGCTCGTCGATGCGGCGCAGGGCATCGAGGCGCAGACGCTGGCCAACTGCTACCTGGCCCTCGAGTCGGATCTCGCCATCGTCCCGGTGCTCAACAAGATCGACCTCCCCGCGGCTCAACCGGATCTGTACGCATCCGAGATCGAGCGTGTGCTGGGCATCGACTCGAGCGAGGTGCTGGCCATCTCGGCCAAGACCGGCGAGGGCGTGGAAGCGCTGCTCGACGCGATCATCGAGCGGATCCCCCCGCCGGGCGGCGTGCCGCACGCCCCGCTCCAAGCCCTGATCTTCGATTCCCACTTCGACCAGTACCGCGGCGTGGTCTCCTCGGTCCGTGTGGTGAACGGCCGGCTGTGCGCCGGCGACCGGCTGCGCTTCATGCACGCCGGCGGTCTGCACCTGTGCGAGGAGGTGGGCCTGCGCCTGCCTGCGGTGACGCCGACCGATGCGCTGGGCCCCGGCGAGGTGGGGTACCTCATCGCCGGCATCAAGGACGTTGCAGAGGCCCGCTCGGGCGAAACGGTGACCTCGGCGACAGCGCCGGCGGATGCGCCGCTGGCCGGCTACGACGACCCGAAGCCGATGGTCTTCTGCGGCCTGTACCCCGTCGACGGTGACGAATACCCCGACCTGCGCGAGGCGCTGGCGAAGCTGAGGCTCAACGACGCATCGGTGACGTTCGAGCCCGAGACCTCCGGTGCGCTGGGATTCGGTTTCCGTTGCGGCTTCCTGGGCCTGCTGCACATGGAGATCGTCCGTGAACGGCTCGAGCGCGAGTTCGGGCTCTCGCTGATCGCGACTGCGCCCTCGGTGGCCTACCGGGTGCGCACCGACGACGACCAGGAACTCGAGGTCGACAACCCGTCGGAACTGCCGGCGGCCGGCCAGATCGCCGAGATAGCAGAGCCGATGCTCACGGTGTCGGTGCTGACGCCGAGCGCCTACACGGGAGCGGTCATGGATCTGTGCCAGTCGCGCCGGGGCTCGATGAGCTCCATGGACTACCTGTCGCCCGAACGCGTGGAGCTGCGCTACGAGCTGCCGCTGGCCGAGGTCGTGACCGACTTCTTCGACCAGCTCAAGAGCCGTACCCAGGGATACGCCAGCCTCGACTATGACCACGCGGGCTACCGCGCCGAACGCCTCGTGCGGGTGGACATCCTGCTCAACGGCGAGCCGGTGGATGCGTTCTCGGCCATCTGCCACCGTGACGGCGCCTACCCGTACGGCAAGGCCATCACGGCGAAGCTGGCCGAGCTCATCCCGCGCCAGCTTTTCGACGTGCCCATCCAGGCCGCCATCGGCGGGCGGATCATCGCCCGCGAGACGGTCAAGGCCAAGCGGAAGGATGTTCTGTCGAAGTGCTACGGCGGCGACATCACCCGCAAGCGCAAGCTGCTGGAGCGTCAGAAGGAGGGCAAGAAGCGGATGAAGGCGATTGGGCGCGTCGAGGTGCCCAATGAGGCCTTTGTCTCCGCATTGCGTCTCGACCAGTGAGTGCTCCCCCTGTTGGGTAGGAGGGGCATCGGTAGCATCGGGTTATTGCGGGTGCGGCCTGCGGAGGAGTGATGGACGAGCGCAGAGCCACGGTGCTGCAGGCGGTAGTCGAGAACTTCATCGAGAGCGCGCAGCCGGTCGGATCGGCCGCGGTGCTCGAGATGACCCGCCTCGATGTATCGCCTGCGACTGTTCGCAATGATCTCGCAGCGCTCGAGGCGGGCGGCTACCTGATGCAGCCGCACACCAGCGCCGGTCGGGTGCCGACCGAGACTGGCTACCGGTACTTCGTGGACGGTCTCGGGCCGGGATCCCTCGACAACACCGAAGTCCGACAGGTGCGGGCGTTCTTCGCCCATGCCCAGGGGCAGATCGAGGAACTGCTCGCCGACACCAGCCGGCTGCTGTCGGATCTGACCGAGTACGCGGCGATGGTGGTCGCGCCCCGCCATGATCGAGACAGCATCAGGTCGGCTCAGCTGGTGGACCTCGGCGGCGGCCGGCTGCTGGTGGTGCTGGTGATGTCGTCGGGTGTTGTGGAGCGCACCTACGTCGACGTGTATGACAACCGGGAACTGGCCGACGCAGCCCAGGGTCCGGCCGCGGGGGCGGCCTCCGCGATCCTGGCCGAAGCGCTGGTGGGGCGCACCCGGTCGCAACCGCCGGCAGTCCCCGAGACTGGCGATGCGGCGACCGATGCGCTGGTGGCGGCGGCGCTGGCCGCGCTGGCCGACGACCAATCGCACCCCGGCGAGCTCTACGTAGGCGGCACGTCCAAGATCACCGAGCAGTTCGAAGCCGTATCGTCGCTCCGTTCGGTGCTGTCGGTGCTGGAAGAGCAGCTGATGGTGGTGACGCTGCTGCGCAGCCTCGTCGACCGCGGCCTCAGCGTGGCCATCGGGTCCGAGACGGGCATGAAGCCGCTGGCAGATTGCTCCGTGGTGGTCGCGCCCTACGAGGTCGACGGTCGCACGGTCGGCAGCGTGGGATTGCTGGGTCCGACCCGGATGGACTACTCGAAGGCGCTGGCAGCGGTGCACACGGTGAGCCGGCGGCTGTCGGCCTCGCTCGGAGACGGCGACAGCGCGCATGCGTCGGCGGACATCGCGCCATCGATCTCGCAGTAGACCTGCCACGGATGCCTGCCGACTACTACGAGCTGCTCGACGTAGGCCGCGATGCCAGCGAGAGCGAGCTCAAGCGCGCGTACCGGCAAAAAGCGCGTGAGCACCACCCTGATGCGAACCCGGGCGACGCGCAGGCCGAGGCCCGCTTCAAAGAGATCAGCGAGGCGTATGCCGTGCTCTCTGATCCTGAGGCGCGCGCTCGGTATGACCGCTTCGGGCATGAGGGCCTGCGGGGCGGCATGGGCGGCCCGGCTTTCGACTTCGACCTCAGTGACATCTTCGAGTCGTTCTTCGGGGGGAACCCCTTCGGCGGGGGCCGATCCCGCCGCCCGTCAGGCCCGCCGCGTGGCGACGATCACGAGACGGTTGTCGATCTGGACTTCGCGGAAGCCGTCTTCGGCGTCGACCGGCCGATCGACGTGCGGACACTGGTGTCATGTGACGATTGCGGCGGTTCGGGTGCCGCCGAGGGCACGTCGCCGACGGTGTGCGGTGTCTGCGAGGGCGTGGGGCAGGTGCGCCAGGTGCGCCAGAGCCTGTTGGGCCAGATGGTCACCGCTGCGCCCTGCGGCCGGTGCCGCGGGATCGGCGAGGAGATCGCCGATCCGTGCAGGTCCTGCCGGGGCGAAGGCCGCCGGGCTGAGCATGTGTCACTGGTCGTGCGGGTGCCGCCCGGAGTCGACTCGGGCGCGACGCTTCGCCTGGGCGGCCGCGGATCGGTGGGACCCCGCGGCGGTCCTGCTGGCGATCTGTACGTGCACCTGCGAGTCGCCGAATCCGACGCTTTCGTGCGGCAGGGCGACAGCCTGGTGGCCGAGCTGCCGGTGACGATGCTGCAGGCTGCCCTGGGAGCAACGGTGACGTTCGAGACGCTGGACGGGCCGCGCGATCTGGCGGTGAAGGCCGGCACCCAGCCGAACGACACCATCCGCCTGAACGGGCTGGGCGTGCCGCGCGCCAACGGGCGCGGGCGCGGCGACCTGCATGTGGTGGTGCGGGTGGACATCCCGAAAAAGCTGTCGAAATCGGAGGCGGCCAAGCTGAGAGACGTCGCCAGCGAACGTGGCGAACAGGTGGACGGGATCGTCGCGGATCGGTCCGCGCCGGCCGAGTCGCACGATCGTCAACGAGCACGTGTCGAGGCTCGGGCTGATCGATCCAAGGCGCGGGGCAGCACGGAAGCCCGGCAACGTCGCGCACGTCGCGGCAAGGGCTGACATGTCCGTCGACCGCCGGCACATCGACGCGCTGGTGGGGGAGCGGCTGCGGGCAGTGCGCAAACGGCGGCGCATGACGCTGGCGCAGGTCGAGGCGGCCTCCGACGGCGAGTTCCGAACGTCGGTGCTGGGCGCCTATGAGCGCGGCGAACGGGGTTTGGCGGTGAACCGGCTGCTGCGCTTGGCACAGCTCTACGGAGTGGCGCCTGCCGAGCTGCTGCCCGATGGCGATCAGGACAGCGGCCAAGTCCCGGGGACGTCGCCGCGCTACCCACCCGATTCAGTGCTGTGACCGAGCTTGATTGCGCGCCGCCCGCCTTCGGCGTCTATTGCCATGTCCCGTTCTGCACGCACCGCTGCGACTACTGCGCGTTCGCGACCTGGACCGATCGCAGCCACCTCATCGGCGACTACATGGCGAGCTGCCGCCGGCAGGCTCAGGAGCTGGCTGACGGCATGCCGCCGGTGACCTCGGTGTTCTTCGGTGGCGGTACGCCGAACCTGGTGCCGCCCTCGTTGCTCGGCGATTTGTTGGCGGAGCTGCCCCTGGCACGGGGCGCCGAGATCACAGTGGAGTGCAATCCAGACTTGGTCACGCCGGAACAGATGCAGGCATACCGGGATTTGAGCGTGAATCGCATCAGCCTCGGCGTGCAATCCGCTGTTCCCCATGTGCTCGACGCGCTGGGCCGTCGCCATGATCCGCAGATGGTGGCGGCATCGGTCGACGCTGTCCGGCGGGCCTGCATCGGCCAGCTCAACCTCGACCTGATCTACGGCGCGCCGACTGAGTCGTTGACCGACTGGAAGCGCACTCTGGTCGAGGCCATCGATCTGGGGCCCGACCACCTGAGCGTGTACGGCCTGACGCCCGAGCCCGGAACACCGCTCGGCGACGACCCGTCACGACATCCCGATGACGACGAGATGGCCGACAAGTACCTGCTCGCCGACGAACTGCTCTCCCGCGCGGGCTACGAGATCTACGAGATCTCCAACTGGGCTCGGCCCGGTGCGCAATGCCGGCACAACCTGCTGTATTGGCAGCAGGGCTCCTACGCGGGCATCGGCTGTGCCGCGCACAGCCATCGCGGTGGGCGCCGCTTCTGGAGCGTTCGCACACCTGAGCGGTTCATCGCGGCGATCTCGGCCGGCACCCCACCCATGGCAGGCAGCGAGGAGTTAGGACCTGACGAGCGCCGTGTGGAGGCCTTGCAGCTTGCGCTGCGCACGTCGATCGGTGTCCCCGCCGGTGCGGTGCCCGATGAGGTGGAGCATCTGCTGGAACCTGCCGCCGGGGGCCGCCTCAGGCTGACCGCGCGAGGGCGTCTCCTGGCCAACGAGGTGGCCGTGAGGCTCGGCCTTCCTTCCGAGCAGTAGGAGGCTGAGCCGGCAGGCGAAGCCGTGGCCCGAGCGGCCCGTGAGCGAAGCGAACCTGAGCGGGGAGTGCTGGGCTGAGCCGGGAGGCGAAGCCGCACATGCGGTCAACCCGACAGCCGGACGCGCCCGATCGCCTCTGCGGCGACCGACCGGCTCGCTTGCCCGTTGACCTTCCCGATCAAGCCGATGACCCGCCGTGCCGAACCCTGCACCGACACGCGCACGGCTGCCGGGCCCACCGCGCTGACTGCCACCGAGACGGATCCGGGCTCGAACACCGCCGACAACCGCTCCTGCGTCGTCTGCAGGCTCCACGGCCCCAGCCGCCGGAGCCGGGAAGGGGAGAGGCGGTAGGACCCGTGATGGCGAAGCGAGGATTCGTCGAGGCCCAGCGAGACGAGGTCGTTCGCGAGCGAAGACGCTGCTGCTTGTGCTTCGCGTTGCGCCAGGAATGCAGCCGTGCTGTCGATGGCGATGCTGGCCAGCAGTGCCACGATCAGCACGCCGGCTGGCACGAGCAGCAGTGCCGAGCCGCGTTCACTGCCCACAGGGCGCTCGCCCGCTGAGGCCGTGCCGGAAGGGATCGACGGTCTCGCTGGCGCGAGCGCCAACCGTCACGGGCGACCATCCGCCGCCGAGCAGAGCCAAGCGGGGGACCTCCCGCGTGGCCTCGAACGTCACCTGCTCGCAGCGGTGCAACCGGGCAGCGCCGACCGGCAGCACCGATGCCTCGCCGCTCAGCCGATAGCCGGACATTGCCCGCGTGCCGGCGGCAACCGCTGCGTCAACGGCATCGCCGGAGCGAGGCCCGCGATGCTCGACGAATGTCCGCGTTGCCTCACGGGCGCCGGCGACTGCGGTGATCTTGGCGTCCAGCGCTGCGGCTGCCTGGGCGAACATCAGCGTGCCCCCGACGAAGACGAGCACGATGAACGGCAGCACCTCGGCCCCGACGACGCCGGAAGCGTCATGGCGGGCGCGTTTGGGGGCGAACTGCCTCATGGTCAACCAGCGAAGCGAGCCAGCTCGCGCCGCACCTCGAACCGGCGCTCGATGTGCTGCAGGCCGACCAGCGCAGAGGCATCGAAGAGGACCGTCGGCGGCCTCGCTGCCAACTCCAGAGCGACGGTCTCGGTGGTGGTGCTCCAGCGGAGTAGCTCGATGTCCACTGCAGCGCCGATGCTCGAGCGCAGCCACCGCTCAGCATCGGCGATTGCCGCTGGGCTGCCACCGCCGAACGCTGCTCGGCGCGTCGCGTCATGGCCCACGGCCGTCAGAACCGAGGTGCTGTAGAAGTACACGGCAGCCTGGACCGCCAGCGTGAGAAACGTCAGATACGCCAAGACGGCCCACGGCAAGGCGACCAGGCCGGCGCCGCGCTCATCGCGGCTCGGGCTCGCATGCAGACGGTTCACTTGCCGATCTTCGCTATCTCTGAGTTCGTCGTTTCCTCGGCGTTTTCCCAGAGCGTCTTGAAGCCGACCCACATGAGGGCGCCGAGCGAGGCGATGATCAGCACGGCGATCGCCGCCGAGATCACTCCCTCGCCTCGCTCGTCGTGCCTGGGCTCGCTGTGTCTGGCGCGCTTCCGAGCGGCCCCCGCAGCGGCGAGTGCAACGGCACATGCCGCGCTGAGCACTGCCGCTATCGGAGTGGCGTACATCAGGCTGTCGTACATGGGTCTGTCCTTTCATTGCCGACTCACAGCGCCGCATACCCGCTCAGTGCGTCGCTGAACGGGATCGCGAGCAGCACGCACCCGGGCACAAGCGCTGCAACGGTGACCGGTATCCACACCTGCTCGCTGCGACGCTCAATGTGGGCGATGAGGCGCCGGTGCGCCTCCATGCGCGCCGCGCGAGCCTCGTCTGACACCAGCGCGGCGACGTCAGTCGCATCCTCGTGCAGGGTGAGTACGCCGGCGAATCGGCGGATCGCGGCCGATCCGGCGTCGTCAGCCCATTCGGCCAGTGCCACCTCGACAGCTGCGCCTCCGGCGACGCGGGCGCCGACACGTTCCAATCCCTCGGCACAGATGCCGTTCCCCCGCCGGGCAGCGGTGTCCAGGGCGCTGGTCAGCGACATACCGCTTGCGAGCAGCATGCCGATCTGCTCGGCCATGATCGGCAGCTCCTCGGTGATCTGAGTTCGCCGCAACGCCGTCGATCGCCCGAGGCGGTACTCGGACGTGCCGTAGACAGCGGCAGCCACACCGAGCGCTCCGGCAAGCGCGAGCAGCAGTCTGACCCCCATGACTCCCAGTGCTGTGCCCGAAGCGACGAGGCCTGCTGCAGCACCGCCGACCTGCTGCAAGCGGAACTCGAACGGAGATCCGGCCATGCCGGCTTCGCGCAGCCGGGCTGCGAGTTCGGCATCGGCATTCGCCAGCATGGCGATGCGCCGCAGGCACGAAGTTGCAGCGGTCACTGCAGGAACACTCGCTTGCGCGCGGGGATCGCCATGATCCGCCCAGCCCACAGCCAGCAGCCGGCCACGGCGAGCACGCTGAACGCCACGAGCAGTTGGCCGTCGCCCGACTCGTAGGCCTGCCGCCCGCGCCCGATGCTCAGGCCGATCACAGCCATGAATGCAGGTACCGACGCGACGAAGCTGCGTGCGAACCGGGCGCCGGCCTGCTTGGCACTGGCGTCGGATCGAGCAGCAGCCTCAGCGTGGGCCGCCTCGGCCAGCGCACGCAGTCGAGCGTCGATCCGCACGCCGCCGATCTGGTGTGCCGCCAGCAGCGTCTCGCAAACGGCGTCTGCGGTCGGGTCCGCGAGCGATGTCTTGAGAATGCGCAGCGAGGCCTCGAAGTCGGTGCTCAACGACCACGTGCGCGCCGCTTCGGAGAATGCTTGACGCATGCCAGGTGGGGCGTGCGTTCCCGCTGCGAACAGTGCGGCCGGGATCGACTGACCCCGGTGAGCCACCAGGATCCGGATCTCTGCGAGCAGTCGCGGCCACGCCTGCCACGAGCTGGCTGCGCGGCGACGGCGCCGTTGCGTTGCAGCGCATGGGGGAATCGCTGCGCTGATCAGTGCCACGAGCGTGGGTGCTGCGACGCCGCCGAACAGCGTCCAAGCACCGATCCATCCCGTGACGCACGCAGCGGCGCCAGTCAGCACGCCACCGAGCAGGGTCGCCGAAGTCGGCGGAGATGTCGACGCTGTCCGGTGCACTGATACGCGTCGACGAGCGGCTCCGGTGACCGGGCCGCCGCCGGGCGTGGACAGCAGCCACACACCCGCAGCGCCGGCCGCGATGAATGCAATCGCGGTCATGCCGGCGCACCCGCTTCTTGCCCGCCGGGCGCTGGCATCTCCATTCCGGCCGCCGCGAACCGTGACGCCACCCGCCCCGAGACGCCCGAGGTTCTCTGAGCGGGCTGGCCGTGATCCCTCGGTGCATAGAGCGGCGTCGTGTCGAACGAGATGCTTCGGTCGCCGTTGGGCTCTTCTACCGCGACGACCTCGGTGACCTCCACGCCAGCGGGACCGCGCCGCAGGTGCACCACGATGTCGATCGATTCGGCCACGAGCTGGGTGATCGCCGTCGCAGGCATCTCACCCATGTCCGGGGCGAGCTGGCACATGAGCCGCAGCCGGCTGAGCGCCTGGCGTGCGGATCCCGCGTGGATGGTCGCGTAGCCGGTGACCCCGCTGGAGAGCGTCAGCAGCAAGGGCACCGCCTCGCGGTCCCGCACCTCGCCCACGATGGCCACATCCGGCGCCATCCTCAGGAAGCCGGCCACCAGGCGCCGCAGGTCCACGGGCGCTCGCTCAGTCCGGCCCGGCCGCGTCTGCATCCCCGCAACGTTGGGCAGCGGGATGTCGAGTTCGAACACCTCTTCGGCGGTGACCACCCGCAGGCGCGGGTCGAGTTCGGCAGCGCAGCAACCCAGCAGCGTCGTCTTGCCGCTGCCGGGTGCGCCTGCGAACAGGATCGACAGCCGGGCGCGCACGGCACCGCGCAGGAACTCGGCGATCTCACCGGTCAGCGTCCCGACCGCCGTCAGGTCATTCAGATTCGAGAAGGAGATCCCGGTGAACTTGCGGATGTTGAAGATCAGGTGACCGTCGCGGCCGATGTCGGGATGGACGATGTGCAGGCGGGCGCCGTTGTCGAGCTGCGCATCCTGCAATCCCTCGCTGGGATCCAGCTTGCGATGGGATGCCGTCGCGTCATCGATGATTCTCGTGAGAGTGCGGCGGACGTGCTCATCATCGTGGAACGACTCGCCGTGCTGACCGCTCGGACCGCGGTGGCGCTTGACGAAGATCTCATGGGGCGCGTTGACCATGATCTCCCAGACATCGGCGTCGGCCAGCGGCGCTTCGAGCGGTCCGTATCCGAGCAGGTTGCGCACCGTCCGGTGGGCAAGGGCGTCGGCGTCGTCGATCGCATGGTCGTGAACGCCGCTCTTGAAGCCGAGATTCCAGCGCCGGATCTCCTCGTGAGCGAGACCGGTGACTGCCCGAACCGCGCCGGGCGCACGCGGGTCCAAGCCGCTGTGACGGGCGCGTTCCGATACCGACCGTTCGATCTCAGCGAGGACCGCCGGATCGGTCATGGCGCGACCTGCGTCGGAGCCCCCCAGGGCCGGATCAAGGTGATCGCATCGGCATCGGCGGCTGCGGCAACCGAGACGGCGGCGGCGCGGTCGCGCACCTGCAGGGTGACGGTGATCATGTCCGATGGCTGCGGGGCAGCAGCGAGGTCATCCACGTCAAGCACGAGGGCGTCGGCAGCTACCAGACCTAGCGCCTGCGGGTCGGCTGGGGCCGCGAGATTGCGATCCGTGGCGACGACGTCGACTCGTTCGCCGGCTGCGATCAGTCCGTTGAGGGCCCCGGGGCGATCGAGCTCAACAGCTACGGCGTAGCCCGCGACTCGATCGGTCGCTGCCCGGCGCGTGCCGATGTCACCCCGGGTCAGCAACTCCCCGGCGTGAATGGCTTCGAGCACCAGGCTGCCCACCACGTCACTGCCGTCACCATCGCCGAAGACGGTTGCTTCGATCTCGGCCGGCAAGCGGACGGAGACCCAGGCGACATCTGCCGGTTCGATCACCCTGCCCGGGGCGAGGCGCGTCCGTGCGACGACATAGCTGGTCTCGGGCCCAGCAGCTGAGCGCTCGAACGCCCACCACATGCCGAGCGCTGCAACGCCGCACAGGACCCCACCCGCGATGACGCGTGGGCGAAGCGATGATCGGCCACCGCCGCTGCGGCGGCTCGCGGCAGGTGCGGGCGGCAGGGCCCGATGACCGGTTTGCGACGGCGGATCCGTGGGCACGCTGGAGACTTAACCACGTTCACATGAAGTCACCAAATAATTATCAAAAGTTCAGCAAACTTACTCAGTGGGTCGCAGAGATATGACGGTATAGCGCGTAATATCAATGATTGATGTCGAAATGCACGTTGGCCACCGGTACGCGCACTAGCGTTGGCCCGCAGGGATCGATTACGTCCCTCGAGCGCCAACAGCCGACCGACTGCGAGGTGCGAGATGGCTGAGGAGCCGACCGAATCAGGCGACGACGGTGCAGCAGACGAAGAACTGCATCAGGTTCCCTACGACGAGATCATCTGGCTGTCCACGCTGAAGGCCGCAGACCGCATGGGCATCACCACCCGCACGCTGTACCGCTTCATCGACCGGGGCGACCTGCCGGCGTACCGGTTCGGACGGGTCATCCGGCTGCGGCTGAGCGACGTGGACAGGTTCATCGAGGAATGCAGAGTCGAGCCGGGAAGCCTTGAGCATCTCTACCCCGAAGCCCGCGCGGACGATCCCGACGAAGACGACCCAGACGACCCAGCAGCCGGGTAGGTCGACGGCGCTTGAGCAACGAGGGCATTCCACCCGCTGACGCCGCCGCGCCAGGGGGCGTGTGGAGCACCATCAGCCCGCGCTTTGGCGCGTCTCCCGATTGGCGGGCCGCCGCGAATCAGAGGCGCTGGCCCGGAGGCCTGGCCCTGCTGTTCGTCATCGGGCTCGGCGGCTCGATCGCGCTGCTTGCGGTGTCGCTGCTCGCAGCGCGAACCGGCTATGTGAACACGCTCGAGACTGAACTGCTCGACCGGCCCCTCGTCGAGCAGCTTCTGCTCGTTGTGCTGCTGGCCCCGCTGATCGAAGAACTCGTCTTCCGGCTCGCACTCACCGCCCGCCTGCGCCTGGGGGTGCTGGCGATCACGGGCGCATTCGGACTGCTGAACTTTGCGGGAGGCGACGGTCCCGTCATCGTCGTCGCGGCCGTCTTCGCCCTCATGGTGCTGCTGTCGGGCGCACTGTGGATCCAGTCACTCGTCGCCGGCGTGGGGCGGCCCGATGCTTCGGGCGAGTCCGGGCCTGGGGCCTGGCGTGAGGACGTTGCTCGCTGGTGGGAAGCTCACCCGCAGTGGCCGGTGTGGTTCTCGATCGCCGCGTTCGGCGTCGTGCATCTCGCCAACTACGAAGTGGGTTGGACCGTCGCCACGATCGTCGTGGCACCCCTGGTAGTGAGCCCGCAGATCTGGCTGGGCCTCATGTTCACCATTGCGCGGGTGCGCTACGGCTGGTGGGCAGGCCTGGTGCTGCACGCGTTCCACAATCTTGCGGTCTGGAGCGTGACCAGCGCTCTCGGCTGATAAATCCCGGGGCTCGTCCGGCGGCTCATCGGTACCCTTGCAGCCCGATCGGGACTCCGGCATCAGTGAGCTTGCAGATCTTCGACACGATGACACGGCGCAAGACCGCCTTCGTCCCGCGAACGCCGGGCGAGATCTCGATGTATGTCTGCGGACCGACGGTGTACGACGTGCCGCATCTCGGCCATGGCCGCACTGCGCTCACCTACGACGTCATCCGGCGTTACCTGGAGTGGTCTGGATACGAGGTGACGGTGGCGTCCAATGTCACCGACATCGACGACAAGATCGTGGAACGCGCCCAGCGCGAGCAGCGCTCCGAGGCCGACGTCGCCGCTGAGTTCACGGTCGCATATGACGAGCAGATGGATCGACTCGGCGTGCTTCGGCCCCATTCGCGGCCCCATGCCACCCACTTCATCTCGCAGATGATCGATGTGATCGCCGAGCTGCGCTCGCTCGGTGCCGCGTACGACGTGCCGGGCAAGGGCATGTACTTCGCTGTCGACACGGTTCGGGGGTACGGCGAGTTGGCGGGCCGGACCACCGAACAGCTCAACGCGGATGCCGGCGCGCGCATCGACGTCGATCCCGACAAGCGTTCGCCGCTGGACTTCGCGCTCTGGAAGGCCGCGCAGCCGGGGGAGCCGAGCTGGGAAACGCCGTGGGGGGAGGGCCGGCCCGGTTGGCACACCGAGTGCGTGGCGATGTCGCTCAGCGCGCTCGGACCCGGCTTCGACATCCATGGCGGGGGGGACGACTTGGTCTTTCCGCACCACCAGAACGAGTGGGCGCAGGTGACCGCCACCGGCGAGACGTTCGCCCGCTATTGGGTGCACAGCGCCATGGTGAACGTCGGCAGCCAGAAGATGGCCAAGTCGCTGGGCAACTACACCCAGCTCGCCGACGCGATCGACGCTGCCGGCGCCCGCGCTGTGCGTTTGCTGGTGCTGCAGACC
The DNA here is from genome assembly GCF_965208925.1 of Candidatus Poriferisodalis sp. Taxonomy (GTDB): domain Bacteria; phylum Actinomycetota; class Acidimicrobiia; order Acidimicrobiales; family Poriferisodalaceae; genus Poriferisodalis. Next base: position 2,710,670 of record NZ_OZ242364.1, read on the forward strand.
CACTACCGGCGGACGATGGAGATGAGCACCGGCGCGCTGGAAGCGGCCCGCAGTGCCGTCGGCCGGCTCGATGCGTTTGCCCGCCGGGCCACTGCTGCGGGCATCCCGATCGGCACTCACGCTGCGATGCGGCGGCCCGACATCGAACGCGGCGCCGTTGCCGATGTGGATGTCGACGCCGTGGCGGCGTTCGCAGCGGCCATGGACGACGATTTCTCCACGCCCACAGCGCTGGACGTGATCTTCCGGCTCGTGCGCCGTGCGAACGCCTCGCTTGACGGTGCCGTACCTGCCGAGGCTTCCCGATCGGCTCGCACTGCGTTGCACCTGCTCAGCGTCGTGGGGCTCACCTGCGGTGATGACCGCAGCGAAGACCATCTCGACGGCCGGCTCTCCGATGCCGAGGTGGACGCATTGCTGGCGCAGCGGGCAGCGGCGCGTTCGTCTCGCGACTTCGACACCGCCGACCGCATTCGCGATGAGCTGGCAGCAGCCGGCATCGTCGTCTCCGACGGAGCCGCGGGCGCCATCTGGCACCGCGCCTGATCAGCCGGCGCCGGTTCGCTTCAGCCAGTCGTCGATGAGCCAGCCGGCGATCGACATCCCGCCGCGCGGGCACGGCGGCAGGCTGTCGGCGGTGTACCAACCGGCCTCGACGATCTCTTCGGGATCGATCTCGATTTCGCCGGCTCGCCATTCGCAGGTAAAGCCGCACATGAGCGAGTGCGGGAAGGGCCACGGCTGGCTTCCGAAATAGCGGACGTTGCCGACCGTCACCTGGACTTCCTCGTAGACCTCCCGGGCCACGGCGTCCTCGAGGCTCTCACCGGGTTCTACGAATCCGGCGAGCGCGCTGTAGAAGCGGCCGGGGAACTGCCTGCCCCATGCGAGCAGCACCTCAGGACCGCGTTCAACGAGAACGATCATGGCGGGGCTGAGCCTCGGAAACGCCATGTGACCGCAGTTGCTGCAAACCCTTGCGCGGTCGGACGCATTGGTGCTCGTCGGGTGCCCGCAGCGCCCGCAATAGCGGTGAGTGCGCTCGAACTCCACGATCTGTGCGGCGCGGCCGGCGATCTGCCAGTGTTCGTCGGGAATGCGGCCGTAGAGCTTGCGCAGCGGCACCGGCTCCAGATCGCCCTCGTCCAGCGGCGGCCCTTCGGCTGGATCCATGTCGACAGCCCACACGCCGACGCCATCGAGCACGCCGAGGAATGAAGCGGGGGGTGAACCGTCACCGACGGGCGCCGTGGGACTCGCGCACAGGCCGCTGCCCGGCTCGGTGAACACCGTTCCAGAACGGATGGGGATCCACACCCGCGACGATTCGTCGAGTTCGTCAGGCGGCTGGGTCAGAACCGTGAACACCGGTCAAGTTGAGCACACAGTGCACTGAAACGCTGTGCCCGCTGCGGCGGCGGCAGGATTCTCTGCTCCCGCGATCCGGCAGGTCGCAACGTCGCAGAGCTTCCTGCCGCCTCCGCAGCTATGACATCTGTACGTCGCGGCTGGAGTGCTACAGGCGGCGCTGTGTTTGATGCACCGGCGGCTACAGCCGCCGCTGTGTTTGATGGTCCGCCGCTACAGCCGCCGGATGACCGTCACGACTTTGCCGTAGATGGTGACTTCGTCGGCGGGGCGGACGATGGGACGATGGTCTTGGTTGGCAGGTTCGAGGACGACGTTGTCGCCCTCGCGCCGGTAGCGCTTGACGGTGCCTTCCCCGCCGTCGATGCCGGCGACGACGATGTCGCCTGGCTCCGCTTCGGGCTGGTGGCGCGCTACTACGTAGTCGCGATCCCAGATGCCGACATCGATCATCGAGTCGCCTCGCACTCGCAGCATGAAGAGCTCGCCGCTGCCGGTGAAGTCGGCCGGCAGCGGCAGCAGTTCCTCGACGTTCTGCTGAGCAAGCACGTCGGTGCCCGCCGCGACGTCTCCGACGAGCGCCACGTGACGGGCCGGCCGCCGCTCGCCCTTCACTCCTGTCTGCCAGTCGCAATTGATGATGAGCGCCCGGGGTCGCGACGGGTCGCGCCGGATCCATCCGTCGGCCTCGAGCGTCCGCAGGTGGCGGTGGACGGTCGCAGGCGAATTGAGATTGACCTCGTCGCCGATCTCGCGAACGGAAGGGGGATAGCCGCGCTCACGCTGCATTACGTCGATGAATTCGAGCATCGCGCGCTGACGCTCGTTGAGATGTGCGACCCGCTGGTCTGCGGCGCTGGTTCCTGGCATGGTGAACCTTTCTCAGTATCTGCATGTCCGGCATCGGTTGCCCGGTCTGCTCTGGTGATCTCGTCGACGGGAAGGAACTCTCGTTCCGGCCAGTACACTAACAACAAATGTTCCGAATTGCGCGCATTTGTTCGAAGCGTCAGTGCCTGGAGCGCACCCAGCGCACGAAGAGCACGTCGTCGTGGGCGATCACGTGCTCCAGCATGAACTCGCGGGGTTCAGCCGCCGGTGAACCGCCGCTGGGCGCAGAGGCGATGCGCGGGGCGTCGGTCCCCACGGCCAGCGGCGCGTTGGTCAAGTTCACCTCATCCACGAGATCGGCTGCCAGCAGGCTGGCGTTGAGCGCAGGCCCTCCCTCGCAGAGCACGACGCGCGCTCCCAGCGAACCCAGGTGCCTCAAGCACGCGAGCAGATCCACCGACCCGGTGCCGGTGCGCACGAGCTCTGCGCGATCTGCCAGCCGTGCTGCGGTGTCGCAGTCTGCATCGGCGGTGGTCACCACCAGGGGCAACGGCGCTGAAGGTCGATCCCGCGCCTGGTTGAACAGCGGCAGCTCCGGGTCGATGCTGAGCGATGCACTGACTACAGCAATGCGGGCGCCAGATCGCCGCGCCGGGCGGTACCGCTCGGCATTTGCCGTGCGCGCACCGACCAAGATCGTGTCGGCCTGCGAGCGCAGCGCCGCGAACATCGTCTTGTCGGGCTCGCCCGAGAGTCCCCCCGACACGCCGTCGATCGCAGCGGCGCCGTCGATGCTCGCAACCATGTTGAGCATCACCCAAGGACGATCGGCGTGCGGTGCGCGCCGCGCGCCGGCGGCTCGCGCAGCATCGATGGGCTCGGAGGGCAGCGGGTACAGCCGGTGCACGCGGCGAGTCTGCCACCCGGTGCCTCTAGCGGGTGCAGTCGTGGGCGGTTATCCACAGCAACCGGCGGTTATGCACAGGAAAGTCCCCATGAAGGTCCGTTCGTTGCCCACTTTCCTTCCACAGGGGAGTGCTCGTAGCGTGCGCCTGTTGCCGGCGGCCGCACGGCTCGGCAGGCACCGCGTAGCGCGCCGACTGCGGTTTGCGACACTGGAGCAGGAGGTCAGCGGTACGTGGCGATGACTGAGGCGCAGCAGGTGCGGGGCGATGGCTCCGGGCGCCGGTCTGCCGGCGCGCCGCTGCGGCTGCGCAGGCATTTCACCGCTGACGGCACCCATCCCTATGACTCCGTGCGGTGGGAGCGCTTCGATGCGTCCATCACGAACGCGGTCGACGGATCGATCGCGTTCTCCCAGCCCGACGTCGAATTCCCCGCCGACTGGAGCCCAACCGCAGTCAACATCGTTGCCCAGAAGTACTTCCGGGGCACCCTCGGCACGCCGGAGCGGGAGCAGTCGCTGCGCCAGGTCGTCGACCGCGTTGCGGGCACCATCACCGGCTGGGCAGCCAGCGACGGCTATTTCGCATCGCCGGACGAGGCGGCGACCTTCTCCGCAGAGCTGGCGTGGCTGCTGGTTCATCAACGGGTGGCCTTCAACAGCCCGGTGTGGTTCAACATCGGCGTGAAGGGCGTCCCCCAGCAGGCGTCGGCGTGCTTCATCCTCGCCGTCGACGACGAGATGGAATCGATCCTCGACTGGTACGTCACTGAAGGACGGATCTTCAAGGGCGGCTCGGGCGCCGGAGTGAACCTGTCGGCGCTGCGGGCGTCGTGCGAGCCGCTGTCGGGCGGCGGCACGGCGAGCGGCCCGGTCAGCTTCATGCGCGGTGCCGATGCATCAGCGGGGACGATCCGCAGCGGCGGCAAGACCCGGCGCGCCGCCAAGATGGTGCTGCTCGATGCCGACCATCCCGATGTCGAGGCCTTCGTGTGGTGCAAGGCAACCGAGGAGCGCAAGGCACGGGCACTGGCCGCCGCCGGTTTCGACATGGATCTCGACGGCGCCGATTCGTTCTCGGTGCAGTACCAGAACGCGAACAATTCGGTCCGGCTGTCCGACGAGTTTATGGAGGCGGTTGCCGCCGATGGCACTTGGGAGCTGCGGGCCCGCACGACAGGCGAGGTCACTTCGGTCATGCGTGCGCGCGACCTCCTCGGCCAGATCGCCCAGGCGGCGTGGGAATGCGCCGACCCGGGCGTGCAGTTCTCCACCACGATCAATCGCTGGCACACGGCACCGGCCCACGGCCCGATCAGCGCCAGCAACCCGTGCAGCGAGTACGTCCACCTCGACAACTCGGCCTGCAACTTGGCGAGCGTCAACCTGCTGCCATTTTTTGGGGACCACGCCGCCGGTCGCGACTTCGATATCGAGGGCTTCCGTCAGGCGGTGCGCATCACGTTCATCGCCCAGGACGTGCTGGTGAGCCACGCCGACTATCCGACGGAGCTGATCGGCGAGACCTCCCGGAACTTCCGCCAGCTCGGGCTGGGTTTCACCAACCTGGGTGCGTTGCTGATGGCAGCGGGCGTTCCCTACGACTCGCCGCCGGCGAGAGCGCTCGCGGCCTCGCTCGCTGCGCTCATGTGCGGCGAGGCGTACGCCACGTCAGCCGATCTGGCAGAGCGGCTCGGGGCCTTCGACGGCTTCGACGCGAATGCCGATGCGATGTGCGGCGTGCTGGGCCGCCACCGCGATTCGTTGGATGGCATCGAGCCGTGTGCCGACCCGCCGGACGCCGGCGCGGGTCTGGCGATGCTGATCGAGGACCTGCGTGCCGCCGCGCGTGCTCGCTGGGACCATGCCGTGGCGGGCTGCGAGTCTCATGGCGTTCGCAATTCCCAGGCCACGGTGATCGCCCCCACCGGAACGATCTCGTTCATGATGGACTGCGATACCACCGGGATCGAACCCGATCTGGGTTTGGTGAAGCACAAGAAGCTGGTCGGCGGCGGCGATCTGCGCATCGTGAACTCGACGGTGCCCGTGGCCCTGGGCAGGCTCGGATACTCGCTCTCGGAGATCGCCGACATCGAGGCGCACATCCTCGCTGCGGGCCACCTCGCCGGCGCGCCGTACTTGACCGAGGCTCACCGGGCGGTGTTCGCTTGCTCGATCGGCGATGATGCCATCTCGCCGCAGGGCCACATCGCGATGATGGCTGCCTGCCAGCCCTTCGTCTCGGGTGCGATCTCCAAGACCGTCAACCTGCCCGAGTCAGCATCCGCCGCCGACATCGAGAGCCTCATCGTCGATTCCTGGCGGCTCGGGCTCAAGGCGGTGGCGATCTATCGCGACAACTGCAAGGTGTCCCAGCCGCTGTCGGTCGGACCGGCGGCGTCCGTTGGCGCAACGGCTCTTGGCTCACAGGACATGGGTGTATCGGCCGACAGGGCTGCGGCATCCGTTTCCGCCGCGTTGGGGGGAGCCGCGGTGCCGCCGCGCAACCGGCTGCCGCGCAGCCGGCGGTCACGCACGTTCTCCTTCCGGGTGACCGACTGCCACGGTTACATGACCGTGGGCGAGTACGACGACGGCCGGCCTGGCGAGATCTTCCTCACCGTGGCGAAGCAGGGTTCCACGCTGGCCGGGATCATGGATGCATTCGCCATATCGGTCAGCCATGGCTTGCAGTACGGGGTGCCGCTGCGTTCCTACGTAGAGGCCTTCACCAACATGCGGTTCGAGCCGGCGGGGCTTACCGACGACCCCGAGCTGCGGATCGCCACCAGCATCGTCGACTACATCTTCCGCCGCTTGGCACTCGAGTACCTGTCGCTTGAAGAGCGGACCGAGCTAGGCGTGCTCAGCGTCGACGAGCGCACCGATCCACCGCTGCCCGGGCTCGAGAGCGCATCTGTCGAGAGCGCGATCGGCGCCGAGCCGGCACCAGACCCGCCGTCGCACCGCGCCGAGGCCCGCGGATATGCCGATGCGCCGCTGTGCATGACGTGCGGCGACCGGATGGTGCGCGCTGGCTCATGCTTCGCCTGCCGCTCCTGCGGCGCAACCAGCGGCTGCGGCTGAACGTCGAGCTGCCAAGCCAGCAGTCAGGCGCCTCGCTCGATCGGGCAGCATCCCGGAGCGCACCTGTCAGGGTGAGGACCGAGGTGTCCGACCGCGGGCCGGTCGGCTCGCAAGCCTGCCGTCTCCTCCACGAGGTCCACCAGCGCCTCCAGGAACAATGGATGCGTGCTGACCGCTCGGGCCCGCACCATGGCGATACCGGCGCGGGCGGCGGTGGCGCGTGCCGTGGTGTCGAGATCGACGAGCACTTCCATGTGGTCGGAGACGAATCCGAGCGGGACGACGAGGGCGGTACGGCAGCCCGCCGAGCCGAGCTGTGCGAGACGGTCGTTGACATCGGGTTCCAGCCACGGCACCTGCGGCGGTCCGCTGCGCGACTGGTACACCACCTCGATCTCGCCCCTCAGGCCTGCCATGGCGGCGACGGTCTCAGCGGCGTCGCGAAGCTGCGCCTCGTAGTCGCACGACGCGGCCATCCGGATCGGCAGGCTGTGCGCTGTGAACAGTGTGTGCACATCGCTGCGCAGTCGAGCGCCTTCGACTGCCTCACGGATGCGTTCGGCCAGGGCGCCGGCGAACCCGGGGTGATTGCCGTAGACGCGCACGCGGGACATGAGCGGTGCTTGGGGCACCTCGTCGGCAGCCCGTGCGAGGTCTTCGTGGTACTGGCGGCAGCCCGAATACGAGCTGAATGCGGAGGTCACGATCACCGCGGCGTGGCGGCGGCCTTCGCCGGCCATCACCTCGACGGTGTCGCGCAAGTAGGGGTGCCAGTTGCGATTGCCCCAGTAGCACGCCAACGGCGTGCCCCGGCGAGCCAGTTCGCCCGACAGTGCCGCCAGCAAAGCGCGGTTCTGCTCGTTGATCGGGCTCACGCCGCCGTGCCGCAGATACTGCTGGGAGACTCGAGCAAGCCGCTCTGCTGGGACGTCGCGTCCCCGGGTGACGTTCTGCAAGAACGGCATCACCTCGTCGGGGCCTTCCGGCCCCCCGAACGACAGCAGGAGCACGGAGTCGATCGACGCGGGCCCGGCTGCTGATTGGGCCGGTGCCGCCCGGAAAGACTGCACCGTGACCGGCCTGCGGCGCCCGTGTCCAGCGGCGGGCGCTGCATTGCCCAGAGCGCCTGCGGCAGTGACATCGCCCGCACGAGCCGCCGACGCCGTCTGGAACTGTTCGCGCTGTGCCGGCGTCGTGGCACGGGCGGCAGCCTCACCGGCGCCGACGGTGGCGAGGGGAACGACGCGGGCGCGCCCGGAAGCGACCAGCAACGGCACCGATGTGAGCGCAATGATCATCGCCGCCACGATCGTCACGCGGTAACCAGCGCCGTCAATCAGCAGCCCCGCCAACGGTGGCCCGACAAGCCCGCCGATGCCTGCAGCGGTGTACAGCGCACCCAAAACGCCGCCGAGTCCGGCGAGCCCGAAGAGCTCTGCGGCAACCGCAGGAGACAGGGCGATGAAGCCGCCGTAGCTGCAGCCCATCACCAACGTGTAGATCACGAGCACCGTGTAGTTGTCGCCGGCAAAGAGCCAGATCAGGTAGCTCAGCCCCATGATCGTGAAGGAGAGCTGGTACAGCCGCATGAGCGGCAGCACGGTGCCGAGTGCACCGAGTGCCAGCCGTCCGAGCAGCGAGGCCAGGCCGATGATGCTGATGAGCCACTGACCGCCTGGCTTGCCGAGGTCGTCGAGGTAGTCCTTGATGTAGATGATCGGGACGAACAGGCTGGCGCTCAGCAGCATCATCGAGAAATAGAGCAGCGTGTACCGCCGGTTGTGCATGAGCCTGCGCAGCGACGGCATCTCGCTCGGGGGCGCGACATAGGGCGGTCGCCGAGCGGCGATCGCAGCCAGCATGAGCAATCCCGTCGACACGACAGCCAGCACCCGGTAGGTGTCGCGCCAGCCGTAGAGCTCGATGAGCCATTGCGCAGCCCAGGCACCGGCGAAATGACCCAGTCCGATTCCAGCCACGGCCACGCCCAGTGCCGCTGTGCGGTGACGTTCGAACCAGCCGCCGACCACCGAGACCATCGGGACGTATGCGCACGCCACGCTGATCCCCACGCCGAGCACGTAGGTCGTCATCGCCAACCACAGGCTCTGGGCCAGGCTGGTCGCCCAGAGGCCGACTCCGAGGGCGACGGCGCCAGCGAAGAGCACACGTCGGGGTCCGTAGCGGTCGCCGAGGCGACCGGTGAACACACCGAGCACGAAATAGAGGAACGTCGGAATCGCGAAGAGCAGCGAAGCTAGGCCGGTGCCGATGCTGAACTCGTCGCGGACGGAGGCGAGCACTACCCCGAAGCTGTATGCCACGGCGAAGACAGCGAAGGTGGCGAGCGAGGCCGACAGCGCGACCGCCCATCCAGCAGCCGAGTCGAGTCGACCGCCTTCGACGGTCGTGGAAGACGTGTTGGCCATGCTGGGTGTGGGCTGCCCTTCGACACACGCGTGCACCGCTGCTGCGGTTCCGGCGCGAACGGGCACATTACTGCCGTACCGTTGCACCGGCAGGAGCCGACTACGTTTCGGAGGGGACCAGCGAGATGACCGCCCAGAGCCTCTGCGACGGCGCCAGAAGCAGTCCGGTCGCCAGCGGTTCTGCCGCGGGCAGTCCCGACGTCATCGAGCGCCCCGAGACCCGCACGACCGAGGGCGATCACGACCGTTTCTCTCACTACGTCAACAAAACGGCGTTGACTCGCTCGGCCGTCAGCGGCGAAGCGGTCGTGGCGCTGTGCGGCAAGAAGTGGGTGCCGACGCGAGACGGCGAGCGCTACCCGGTGTGCCCGGCCTGCAAGGAGATCTATGCCGGCCTGCGTTCGTGACGCAAGAAACTGGACAATGGCAGATCGCGGGACGCGACTAGCCTTGCGACCATCGTGACCGAACCAACCGTCGGCAAGTCTGGTTGCCGTCTGCGCGCCATCGACTCATGAGCGCTGCGCTGACGACTTACTGCGCCGGAGCCCAGTGACCGACACACAGGTCCGGATACACGTGCCGGGCAATCACCTCATGGTCGGGGTGCTGGGACATCGCGACGAGCACTTGCGGCTGGTGGCAGACCACTTCGCAGATGCCGACATTCACGTGCGCGGCAACGAGATCACCGTGGCGGGGCCCAGCGCAGCGCTCGTCGGGCAGGTCTTCGAGGAGATGGTGCACGTGCTCGAGGCCGGCCAGCGCATCGAGCCCGAGATGCTCGACCGCGTCATCGACATGGTCGAGGCCGACGAGAGCCCGAGCGATGTGCTGTCCGCGCCGATCGTGCGAGCGCCCAACGGCCGGGTGGTGCGGGCGAAGAGCGCCGGACAGAAGCGCTACGTGGAGATGATCCGCTCCAACATCGTGACCTTCGCCGTCGGGCCGGCCGGCACCGGCAAGACGTGGTTGGCGGTGGCGCTTGCCGTCGATGCGCTGATGTCAAAGGCGGTGCGACGCATCGTGCTCACCCGTCCGGCTGTGGAGGCGGGTGAACGGCTCGGCTTCCTGCCAGGGGATCTGATGGCCAAGATCGATCCATATCTGGCTCCGCTCTATGACTCGCTCTACGACATGCTGGACGTGGAGACGGCCGCCAAGCTGCTCGAGCGCAAGACGATCGACGTGGCGCCGCTTGCGTTCATGCGCGGCCGCACGCTCAACGACAGCTTCATCATCCTGGACGAGGCACAGAACACCACACCCGAGCAGATGAAGATGTTCCTGACCCGCATCGGCTTCGGTTCCAAGGTGGTCGTGACCGGCGACCGCACGCAGATCGACGTGCCCGGCGGCAAGAGCGGGCTGATCGATGTGGAACAGGCGCTCGACGGCATTGGGGGGCTTGCGTTCGCCCGCCTCGGCAGGCGGGACATCACCCGGCATCGCATCGTCGGCGACATCGTGGCGGCATATGACCGGCGTGACGCGAAACGCAACGGCAGCGAGTGAACGAGTGGCTGGTGGCTGCACCGGCGACGACGGCGTGCTGATTGCAGATCGCCAGAGCGACGTGCAGATCGATTCCCGCCGTTACCGCGTGCTGGTGCGGCAGGTGCTGGAGGCCGAGGGTGTGCCGCCGGGCACCGAGACCGCCGTGACGTTCGTGGGCCGCGACGAGATGGCGGAGCTGAATGAAGCTCACATGGGCCACACCGGGCCGACCGACGTGCTCGCCTTCCCGCTGGACCTCGTGCCGGGTCCGCAGACGCCGGCCAGCGATACGGGGATCGGTGCCGATCCCGCCGGCGCAGCCTTGGCCGGCGACATCGTCGTGTGCCCAGCCGTCGCTGCGGTGAACGCAACCGCAGGCAAGGGGTCTCGGCCAGGACACGACGGCAGCGTCAGCGCGGAAATCGATTTGCTCGTTGTGCACGGCGTGCTGCACTTGCTCGGCATGGATCACGCAGAGCCCACCGAAGCCGCAGCGATGCGCGCCCGCGAGACTGAGCACTTGCGCCGATTGTGGAGCCATTCATGAACTGGGTGCTGGGCGCTGTCGCGGCGGCGATCCTGCTCGCGGCGGCCATGTTCCTGCGACTGGTCGAGGCGACGTTCGTGCGTCTGGGCCGGGCCCGCGCTTCAGGCTTGGATGAATCCAACGGAAACAGCGAGCGCCACAACGGCGACCGCGACAACGGGCACCCGAGTCCCACGCCGAAGGCCTCGCTGGAACAGCTCGTGGCGGATCGCGAGGTGGTGCTGGGACCCGTCTCGCTGCTGCGCGTGCTGGCACAGGTGGCGCTGGTAGGCGGTGTCACCTGGGTTGCCGCGAGCCGGACGGGCCCAGCGGGCATCGTGGCCGCCATTGCCGTGACGGCCGTCGTGCTGTTCGGCGTGACCGAGGCGATGCCCCGGCGCTGGGGGGTCGAGGCCAACGACCGCATGGCGCGGGTGCTCGCGCCAGTTGCCCGGGTGCTGAGTCGCACCGGGCCGCTCGCTTGGGTGGCGCGGCTGCTGGCGTTCCCGGCGAGGGCGGTGGGGCCTGCTGTTACACAGGGCGACAGCGGCGAGGTCACCGAGGATGAGCTGGTGGCACTGGCATCGGCTGCCGCGCAGGCCAGCCTGATCGAGGACAGCGAGGCAGAGTTGATCGGTCAGATCATGGAGCTCGGCGACACCATCGTGCGTGAAGTGATGGTGCCTCGCCCCGACATGGTCACAGTGAGTCTCGATGACAGCGTCGCCGATGCGCTGGAGAAGGTCATCGCGTCGGGCTTCACGCGCCTGCCGGTGACAGCCGCCAGCGTCGACGACCTCCGGGGCATCGTGCTGGCCAAGGATCTCGTTGCGGCCTACCTGCACGGCACCCCTTCGGATGGATCGGCCACCTGCGCGCAGGTGCTGCGGCCGGCCACCTTTGTGCCCGAGACGAAGCGAGTCAGCGACCTGATGCGCGAGATGCAGGAGTCCAAGTCGCACTTGGCCGTCGCCGTGGACGAGTACGGCGGCGTGGCAGGGCTGGTCACGCTCGAGGACATCATCGAAGAGCTCGTCGGGGAGATTGCCGACGAGTACGACGCCGACGAGGCACTCGTGCAGGAAGTGGGCGACGGTGCGTTCATGTTCTCCGGGCGCTTGCCGGCGTCGCGGCTGGCCGAGGTGCTGGAGCTTCGGCTGCCTGAGGGCGACTGGGACACGGTCGGCGGGCTCGTGCTCGACCGCATGGGTCACGTGCCCGAGACGGGAGAGACCACCGATCTCGACGGATGGTGCCTGTCTGCCCTCGAAGTGGAGGGTCGGCGCATCAACCTCGTCGGCGCCCGTCGAGGTGCCGATCCGGTGGGTTCGGGGTAGGCCCGGAGCGGGCGGTGCGCTCAGGCTTTGTGACCCTCGTCGGGCGCCCGAACGCAGGCAAGTCGACGTTGCTGAACTGCTTGGTGGGCAGCAAGATCAGCATCACCTCTGCCAAGCCTCAGACCACACGGCTGCGTGTCATGGGTGTGCGGCACCTGCCCGACGCGCAGGTTGTCTTCGTCGACACGCCCGGCATCGCCAAGCCGGTCACTTCGCTGGGGGAGCAGCTCAACGAGACCGCGCGTATCGCTGTCGCCGAACTGGAGCCGCTGGACGTGATCTGCATGGTGCTCGACGCCACAGCGCCACTCGGCCGCGGCGACCGGCTCATCTGGGAGTCGTTGCCGCCGGGCATGTCCACTGTCGTCGCGGTCACGAAGTGCGATCGGGCGTCGAAGGCCCAGGTGCTGGCTCAACTGGCCGCCGCTGCGGAATTCGACGCCGATGCGTATTTCCCTGTGTCGGGCCTGACCGGCGAGGGCACCGATGCCCTGCTCGACCACTTGGCGGCCGGCCTCGGCGAGGGTCCTGCCTACTTTCCTCCCGAGAGCATCACCGATCTGCCCGATGCGTGGCGAATATCCGAGGCGGTGCGCGAGCAGTTGCTGACGCGGCTGGACGACGAGCTGCCCTACAGCATCGCGGTCCGCGTCACCGAGTGGGAACCTGACCGCATCCGCTGCGATATCGCCGTGGAGCGACCCTCGCAGAAGGGCATCGTGATCGGCCGCGGCGGCCGGATGCTGCGAGAGGTGGGCACGGCGGCACGCCGTGCGCTCGGCCTCGACGGTGTGTATCTGGAGCTGCGGGTGCGAGTCGAGCCGGACTGGCAGCGCACCCCCGACGCAGTCGCCCGCATGCTCGCACCTGAGGCTCCCTCCGAGCCCCTCAACTGACGACCCATCCCGCTGTTTGCCGCTCTTGTTCGCTGCGCTCACGGGCCGCTCGGGCCACGGTTTCGCCTAACGGCTCAGCCTCTGGGCGGCGTGCTGGTTGCGGATGGAGGCGAGGAACTCGACTGCATCGGCCTGATCGACACTGCGGCGCATGGGCGGCAGCGGATCGAGCAGGCGCGGCCGGTAGCCGGCGGTGGCGAGCCGTGAGTCGAGCACCGCCACCACCCCCCGGTCAGCGGTAGTGCGGATCAGCCGGCCCACTCCTTGTGCCAGCATGTCTGCCGCGTTCGGTACGTCGACGGTCATGAAGGCATCGCTGCCTGCCGCTTCGCGCCGGGCTGCCGCGAGCGGCTCGTTGGGCCGGGCGAACGGGAGACGGTCGATCGCGAGCAGCGACAGGGCCGGCCCAGCCACGTCCACCCCCTGCCAGAAGCTCATCGTGCCGCACACCACCGTCGCGGGATCGCCTCCGAGCGCATCGAGCAGCGCGGCGTTCGACAGCTCGCCTCCCTGGCGCAGCACCCGGATGCCGCTGAACCGCTCGGTGAGCGCGTCGGCTGTGTCATTGAGTGCACGCCAGCTCGTGAACAGCGCGAGCGTGCGCCCGCCGATCGCGGCCACGAGCTCAGCCAGCTCGTCGATGGCCGCCGCCCGGTACGCATCGTTGGTGGGCGCAGGCAGGTGCCGGGCACAGTACAGCAGCGCGTTGGTGCGGTAGTCGAACGGGCTGTCCACTGCGAGATACGCGTGGTCGGCGGCGGGCACGCCGAGTCGCCCGACGAAGTGCGGGCCGAGCGTTGCGCTCGTGAGCACGCACGCTTGACGGCCCCACAGCCGGCTCGCGAGCAGGTCTCCGACGTCGAGCGGCGCGAGGCGGAGCCGGCCGCGGCCTTCAACGAGGATCACCGTTCCCTGCGGGGGGTCGAGCGCAGCACGCAACGCAGTAAGCGACTCCGCTGCGATCCGGCCGACCCGCAGCCGTTCCAGGTCGGCTGCGTCGTCACCAGCCGATCGCAGCTCGGCGGCGAGATCGACGACCCTGCTGTCGGCGACTTCTAGCAGGCTGGCCAAGTCGCCAGTGATCGCGCCCAAGCGGGTGTCGCGCAACGGGCCGAGCTCGTCGGCCAGACGGTTCGATACATCAGCGACGGCATCCGCAGCCGTGCCCGCAGCGCCCACCGAGCGTGCTTCGGCAGCCAGCCGCGTGAAGCCCGCCGGAGTGATCTCGAGGCCGGCCACTTGGGTGACGACCGGCTCGAGCTGGTGGGCCTCGTCGAACACGACGGCGTCGTGCGGCCCGAACAGGTAGCCGTCGCCGAACAGGTCGATGCAGTAGAGGTGCTGGTTGGTCACCACGATGCCGGCCTTCGCCGACCGGGCCCGAGCCTCCTCGGCGAAGCAGCGGTGACCCTCGGGGCAGCGCTCGGCGCCGATGCACTCGGTGCTGGTCACCGACACCGACGACCACACGCGCGCGTCGGGCGCGATGGCCAACTCCGCACGGTCTCCCGTGCGCGTCCGGGTCACCCACTGTGAGACCTCGGCGAGCTGCTGCTGCCGGGCCAGCTCGGCGGGCGTGGCCGGGCCGTCACCCAAGTCGAACTGCTGCTGGGCGAGCTCGCCAAGGCGGTGGCGGCAGAGATAGTTGTTGCGCCCCTTCAGTACTTCCCACCGGACGGGACGTCCGAGCCGCTGGGCCATCCCGGAGGCCACGAGCGGGAGGTCTTTGCCGACGAGCTGGTCCTGCAGCGCCAGCGTCGCGGTGGCGATCACCACTCGCTTGCCCGCAGCCGCAGCCAGCGCAGCAGGTACCAGGTAGGCGAGCGACTTGCCCACGCCGGTGCCTGCCTGGCACAGCAGCGTGCCCCCGGCGGCTATCACGTCATGCACCGCGGCTGCCATCTCGGCCTGGCCGTCTCGTTGCTCGCCGCCGCCGGGAAGCCCTGCGATCACCTCGCCGAGTGCGGCAGCGACGTCGCCGATGTCTGATGCCCCCTCGCCCGTTGCCGGGGCAAGATCGGTTGGCTCGTCGGACATCTGCTCACCCTCCTTCCCGCTCTGGTTCTACCCTGCGCAGTGTGAACCGAGGTGCGGGAATCGATGTGTCGCGCCTGCCGACTCACGTGGCCTGTGTGATGGACGGCAATGGACGCTGGGCCCAGGCGCGTGGGCTGCCACGAACCGAAGGTCATGCAGCCGGCGAAGAAGCCCTGATCGACACCGTCGAGGGCGCGGCCGAGATCGGCCTGTCGTGGCTCACCGTGTACGCGTTCAGCACGGAGAACTGGCGTCGCCCGCCGGCCGAGGTGCGCTTCCTCATGGGCTTCAACGAGTCGCTGCTGGTGCGGCGCAGCCATGAGCTGCACGAGCAAAACGTGCGGATCCGTTTCGTCGGCCGGCCTGACGCCCGCATCCCGCGACGGGTCCGGGCGCGCATCGACGAGGCCGTCGAGCTGACAGCAGCCAACACCGGCCTCACGTTCACGGTGGCGTTCAACTACGGCGGCAGGGCCGAGATCGTGGACGCCGCCGCGGGCCTCGTGCGCTCGGGCGTCCCCGCGGACGAGGTCGACGAGGCAGCGCTCGCCAAGCATCTGTACGACGCCGAGATGCCTGAGGTCGACCTCATGATCCGGACCTCTGGCGAGAACCGGCTGTCAAACTTCCTGTTGTGGCAGATGGCCTACAGCGAGCTGGTGTTCACCGACACGCTCTGGCCCGACTTCCGGCGGGGAGACCTGTTCGACGCCATCTGCATCTACCAGGCCCGCGACCGGCGCTTCGGCGGCCTGAACCGCTGAGGCCGCACGTCCCCGACGCTGCGGAGGCATCCGAGCAGCGCCAGTCCCACACAGCCCATCCGACACAGCGAAGGGAAAGCCCCCGCAAGATGCAGTACCGGGACCGGGGGGTGGTGCTGCGCACCACCAAGCTCGGCGAGGCCGATCGAATCATCACGATCATCACCTCCGGGCACGGCAAAGTGCGCGCCGTGGCGAAGGGTGCGCGGCGCACCCGAAGCAAGCTGGCCGGCCACGTCGAACCGCTGCGCCATGTCGATCTGCAGCTCTACCGGGGACGCGGCGAGCTCGACATCGTGACCGGAGCCGTGACGCTCGACCGCTGGCCGGCGCTGCGCTCGGATCTCGACCGGCTGGGTACGGCCATGACGCTCGCCGAAGCGGTGGACCAGTCGGTTCACGACCGGGCCGACGACCCGGTGCCGTACCAGATGCTGATCGGAGCGTTGGGCCGCCTCGACCGGGCTCACTCAGACATGCTGCTGCCTGCGTTCCTGCTGCGACTGCTGGCACACGAGGGGACCGCGCCGATGCTCGACCGGTGCGTGGTGGGCACCGACTGCGATGATGCCCCCATCGTGGCATTCGACCCCGCCGCCGGCGGCGTGACCTGCGCCACTCACCGTCGCGGCCGCCAGCTGTCCAGTGGCGCGCTGGAAATGCTGCGCTCGATCATCGACGGGCGGGTGAATGCCGTGCTCGACGTCGAGCCGTTCTCTGACACGCATGAGGCCGCAGCAGCCGTCACCCGCATGTGGGAGTACCACATGGACCGGCGCCTGCGGAGTGCGGACTTGCTCGGCTGAGCGGCGGGTCGGCGCCGGTCCCATCGGACTCGGTCCGGCGCCTGCGGAGCGCCGATTTGCTCGGCTAGCGGAAGATGCGGCTGCGGCCCTGGGGGTTCTCGACGCTCTCGTGAAGCCGCTTGAAGCGCTTCTCTGCCCGTACGTCGGCGGTTGAGCGCCACCACTTGCGGCCCCGCCAGAAGGCGCCCGCGAACGCCAGCAGGGCCAGCACCACTTGGGTGCGGGCCAAGCCGCCACAGAGCGGATGCCGGCTCTCGGGCGGCACATAGGCCTGCCCGGTGGTGCGGTTCGCCGTGATCGCTTCGTCAACCGCGGTACGCACCTCGTCCAGATCCACGTCGGGCGGCGCAAGACTCAGCAGTGGCATCGAGCAGGTCCAGTCGACCTGGCCCTCTTGAATGTCCTCGTACGGGCCGCCGAAGACCGGCAGCGGCATGAACAGCACCATCATGCCGAGGAAGGCACACAGGAAGACCACGGTGGTGTCGCGCAGCCGCATGACTCGGAGCCTAATGAGCGGCGCGCAGCCAGTGAAGCTCCCGTTGCTCCCCGCTCTTGTGCGCTGCGCTCACGAGCCGCTCAGGACGCGGCTTCGCCTCTCGCCGGAATTCGCTCCGGCGCCCCGCAGGCCCTCAGTACCCTTGCCGCCCGTGACGAAGACCGCTGGCGCCGAATCTGAACGGCCGGGCCCCGATCCCGCACTGTTCGACAAGATCGTCAATCTCTGCAAGCGCCGCGGCATCGTGTTCGGCTCTGCCGAGATCTACGGCGGCTTCCGCAGCGCATACGACTACGGGCCGATCGGGGCGCAGCTCCTGCGCAACGTGAAGGATGCTTGGTGGCGATCCATGGTCCAGATGCGCAGCGATGTGGTGGGTCTGGACGCGTCCATCCTGGGCCCGCCCCAGGTGTGGGAGGCCTCAGGCCACCTGAAGAATTTCACCGATCCGCTGGTGGACTGCACCGTCTGCAAGACCCGCCACCGCCAAGACCAGCTCGACGACCCCGACCTGTGCCCCAACTGCGGCAGCCGCGGCACGTTCACCGAAGCGCGGGCGTTCAACCTCATGTTCCGCACGCAGGCCGGGCCGGTGGAGGACGCGGGCGCCGAGGTGTACCTGCGACCTGAGACGGCCCAGGGCATGTTCGTGAACTTCAAGAACATTTTGGAGACGAGCCGGAAGCGGCCGCCGTTCGGCATCGCCCAGGTAGGCAAGTCGTTCCGCAACGAGATCACGCCGGGCAACTTCGTGTTCCGCACCCGAGAGTTCGAGCAGATGGAGCTGGAGTTCTTTGTGCCGCCCGTCGAGGCCCCGCAGTGGTACGAGTACTGGCTCGCCGAGCGGCTCCGGTGGTATGCCGACTTGGGCATCCCGACCCATCAGCTTCGCCTGCGCGCCCATGACGCCGACGAGCTCAGCCACTACTCCAGCGGCACCAGCGACGTCGAGTTCCTGTTCCCGTGGGGCTGGGGCGAACTGGAGGGCATCGCCAACCGCGGCGACTACGACTTGCGCCAGCACGCCGAGCACTCTGGCCAGAAGCTGGAGTACTTCGACCAGGCCAGCGGCGAGCGGTATGTGCCTCACGTGATCGAGCCGGCTGCCGGGGCGACGCGAGCACTGATGGCGTTCCTGCTGGCTGCGTTCCGTACCGAAGTCGTCAACGACGAGCTGCGCACGGTGCTGGGGCTGCACCCGCGGCTGGCGCCGTACAAAGTGGCGGTGCTGCCGCTGTCGCGCAAGGAGCCGCTGCCTGGGTTGGCCGGCGACGTGCTGGCGATGTGCCAGCCGCATTGGATGTGCGACTACGACGAGACCCAGGCCATCGGGCGCCGCTACCGCCGCCAGGACGAGATCGGCACTCCGCTGTGCGTCACCGTCGACTTCGAATCCGTTGACGACCGATGCGTGACCGTGCGTGACCGTGACACGATGGCCCAAGACCGTGTGCCGATCGACGCTTTGGTCGAACATCTCACCGGCCGCTTGGATCTCTGAGCGCCATGGCGGACGCTGAGACCGGACTGAGCGCTCGCCAGCAGCGGGCCGTGGCCGATCTCAGCTGCGACGAGCTGACAGCGGCCCTGCACCCGACATTTGCAGGCGATGCCGGTGTGGTGCTGACGACTGGCCTGGCGGCGTCGCCGGGAGCTGCCTCGGGGCTGGTGGCGGTGGGCTCGGAGGCGGCGCTGGACCTGGCGTCGGCAGGCAGCACGGTGATCTTGGTTGCCACCGAGACCACTCCTGCCGATGTGGCGGCGATGGGCATGTCGGCGGGGATCCTGACCGCCCGGGGCGGGCTGGCGAGCCATGCGGCAGTAGTGGCCCGGGGCTGGGGCATTCCGGCTGTATGCGACGCCCGCGAGATCACCGTGGAGGCTGACAGCTTCGTGATCGGCGACCGGCGCATTGCCAATGGCACACCAATCTCGATCGATGGATCCACGGGCGAGGTGACGCTGGGGGACCGTGAGATTGCCGGGTCGGCCGTAGGCGCTGCCGGGGTCGGCCCGTCACCGGGGTCGGCGCTGCCGGCAGAGATCGATGAGGTGCTCGGGTGGGCGGATCGGGTTGCGGCCGGCCGATTTGCTGTGCTCGCCAATGCGGACACTGCGGCCGATGCAGCGACGGCGCGGGCGCTTGGGGCGCAGGGCATCGGGCTGTGCCGCACTGAGCACATGTTCTTGGAGCCCGACCGGCTGGAAGTCGTGCAGCACGTCGTGCTGCGCGGGCACGACGAGCACGTCGACGATCTGGCGGCTGCCCAGCGAGCGGATTTTCGCGAGCTGCTGGCAGCCATGGACGCATTGCCGGTCACGGTTCGGCTGCTCGATGCGCCCATGCATGAGTTCCTTGCCGGCGCAGATCCCGACGACGCCGCGCAGTGGCACGAGCACAACCCGATGCTCGGCGTGCGCGGCGTCCGGCTCGGCCTGCTGCGCCCCGAGCTCTACGCCGCGCAGGTCGAGGCCTTGGCGGGTGCGGTGGCCGACCGTCGTGTCGTCGGCGGCGACCCCCGCGTCGAAATCATGGTGCCGCTCGTGTCCACCGCCGACGAGTTGGCGGCCGCGGTCGACGCTGTGCGTTCGGCTTGGGCGGGCGCTGATGCCGGTGACGCGCCGCCGATCGGCACGATGATCGAGACGCCGCGTGCCTGCCTCATCGCCGGGCAGTTGGCCACCGGCGTGTCGTTCGCCAGCTTCGGCACCAACGACCTCACCCAGATGGTGTTTGGCTTCAGCCGCGATGACACGGCGGCACAGGTCATTGCGCCGTATGTCGCCGGCGGGCTGCTGGACACCGATCCGTTCGCCTCACTGGACCGTGCCGGCGTCGGCGAGCTTCTGAGCACTGCGATGAACCGAGGGCGCGCGGCCAATCCAGGCCTACGCGCCGGCATCTGCGGCGAGCACGGCGGCGACCCGGCCAGCATCGAGTTCGCAGTGCTAGCAGGGCTCAACTACGTGTCCTGCTCGCCCTACCGTGTGCCGGCCGCCCGCCTCGCCGTCGCCCAGGCGCTGCTCGCAGCATCCGTTTAGTGAACCAGCCCGGCGGAGGCGACGTGTGCGCCTGTCGCCACATGAGCGCAGCCGAGAAAATGTCGTGCTTGGGACCGATGGCTGTGCCAAGGTGTGGATGTCGGCAGCTGTAGTCGTCGGAGTTGCCCATGCCTACCCAAGCATTGTCTAACCACTATGCCTACCGGCGCCTTCACCGTGAGCAGATGGAGGCCGAGCATTCCGGCAAGATTGCCCTCCTGCACGATGGGGAGGTCGTTGGCGTCTACGAAGACAGAGAAGCCGCGTACTCCGTCGGGGTGAGCAGGTACGGGATTGGCGAGTTCTCCTTTGAAGAGATCGGTGCACAGCCGATCTTCGTGAGCCTCCCCATGGTGGACCAGGAGCGTTGAACGAACTGACGGTGTCTGTTTGGAACCGACAGGTTCTGGCTGAGACGCTTGTCGCAGTTACACCCGAGGCCGAGGCCAGTCGATTCCTGGGGCTGGTGGACACCGGAAGCCAAAGATCGGCTGTGTCTGAGCGCGTCATCAACTCGATGGGATCCTCCCAAGACCCGGTCGAGTATCTCGACGTCGGTGGGATCGGGAGCTCTGCCCGATCGACACCTGCGTTTTGGCTCTGGTTGGGTGTCGAACTCGATCCAGGACGCGACCAACCAATCCAGTGCGGTCAGCAACTCTCCGTATGGCGGCTGCTGCCACCTGCGCCACCCAACTTCGACATCCTGCTCGGCATGGATTTCCTGGAACTCTTCGAAATCGTGCTCAATGATCGGGCGTGCACATTCAGGCGGAACTGATGCGCCGCGTGCCTCGATTGGGCGCTTGCCCCTCGGCGGGACATGTCGCAGTCAGTTACTAGCGTCGTGCGCAAATGAGTATCCGAGACTCTGATGTGCAGCGTGTGCGCGAAGCCACCGACCTCGTTGCGCTCATCGGCCGCAGGGTGAGCCTCAAGCGAGTCGGCAGCCGTCACGTAGGACTGTGCCCGTTCCACACCGAGAAAACGCCGTCATTCAGCGTCGATCCGGCCAAGGGCTTCTACCACTGCTTCGGCTGCAAGGCCTCCGGCGACGCAATCACCTTCCTGCGCGAGGTCGAGCACCTCGACTTCACCGACGCCGTCGAACAGCTGGCTGCTGCGGCCAACATCACCTTGACCTATGACGCGCCCGGCGCGCAGCGGGCCAACCAGCGCCGCAAAGAGCTGCTCGACCTGCTTGAGAAGGCGGCTCGCTTCTATCACGAGCGCCTGATGAACAGCGCCGATGCGGGCCAGGCTCGCGCCTACCTACGTCGGCGTGGCTACGACCGTGACACCGTCGTGAAGTGGCGCTTGGGATACGCGACGCCACGGTGGGATGAGCTGTGCCGACATCTAGGCGCGCCGCCCGAACAGATGGCCGCTGCGGGATTGGTCTACGCCGAAGCGGGTCGCGCACGATCGGCATCGCGGCGGGGGCAGGAACGCCCTAGCTCAGATATAGGCGCAACGTTCGACGCAGCTACTAGCGGCGAACCCGGCAATACAGCAAGCGACGAACCCTGCGATGACCCCGGTGACGAACCCGCAGACGATGACGTCGCCGCCCGCGATGCTGCCAGCGCATCAGATTTCTTCCGCGATCGAATCATGTTCCCGATCTGTGACGCAAGCGGTCGGGTCGTGAGTTTCGCCGGACGTCTGCTGCCTCGGCCCGACGAGCCGGCTCCGAAGGGCCCGAAATACAAAAACACGGTTGGCACAGCGGTCTACGACAAGAGCAAGGTGCTCTACGGGCTGAATTTCGCCAGGCAAGCAGCGCGAACGGCTGAGCGGATCGTCGTCTGCGAGGGCTACACCGACGTCATCGGGTGCGATCTAGCGGGGATCTCCGAAGCGGTGGCCACCTGTGGCACAGCGCTCACCCAGCAGCATGCCGAGCTTCTGTCACGTTCGGCGACACGCATCGTGCTGGCCTTCGATGCCGATGCCGCGGGGCAGACCGCCACCGAACGAGTGCATCAGTGGGAACGCGAGCACGGTCTCGACATCTTCGTGGCGACGCTGCCGCCGGGTGCCGACCCGGGCGAATTGGCCGAAACGAACCCGCCCGCTCTACGCCGTGCACTCGAGGAAGCCCAGCCACTGCACGCGTTCCGCGCCGAACGAATCCTTCAACGCTCCGAACTCGACAGCCCGAGTGGCCGCGATCGCGCAGCAGACGAAGCGGCCGAGGTGCTTGCCGTCTACCCGCCCGATGTTCTCAAGGACGCAGACTTCGAGCCCATTGCGAGTCGCATCCCGATGGAAGTGGCCGACCTACGTCTGCGGGTGAACGCTGCACGAGAAAGACTGACGCGACGTCCCACGTCCTCGGCTCCCGACTACTACGACGCCCCACCACCGCCTGATCCAGGCGAGGACTACTTCGTGCCTGAGTATCCGGGCGATTGGGATCCCGCACTCTCGGCAAACGACAGGCTGCCCGAATCAACGCTGGCGAGCCGCGTGCAAGTGCGGATTAACCATGCCAACCAGGGCCGAGCGAGGCGGGAGCGCTTGCTGCTCGAGGCAGTGGCGGCACCGGAAGGCGACGCGATCACGCTCGTGACGACAGAGCTCTTCGACAGCGATGCTGCCCGGGCGGCATTCTCGCGAATTGCATCAGACCCGAATTGGCTTCCCCGTGTCGATCCCACTCACCCCATCGCAGATGTCAAGGGAGAGGACTCGGATTCGGCCGATGGCATCGTGCGCGAGCTCCTGACATCAGTTGCCGAAGAAGCGAAGAAGTTGACCGCACCAGAGGCCATCGACCGAGTAGCGAAGTCGCTGCTGGATGCCGTACGTTCCAATCTCTCGCGCATCGAGCAAGGCGGCGACATCCCATTCGTCTCGACAGGCGGTGAGCTTTCGCAGGCCGAGTGGTATCGGCTGCGCCGCGCGCTGCTGCTGTGGCACATGCAGCGGGAACGCGAATTGGGCCAGGAAGATCTTCGAATTGGTGCCGTGCAGGATCTCGCGAGGTTGCTCACGGGAGGTGTTGAGGCACCGGAGCTACTGCTCGCCCTGACGAATGTCGGCGAGTGAGCGCTACTGAGTCAGCGGTCAACTTCGATCCAGTGCTCTCGAAGTGGAATTCGAATACAGGACAAAGGGGCTAGGAGGCCATAGCCCTACCTTCTGAAGTAGCTCGGACCGGATGGACAGCCACGGACCCGCACGTGCGCTCGCCATTGGTCGGCGTGGCAATTGCCCGCTGGTGGGTGCCTTTCGGTCATGATGTCCTGGTCATGGCCACGACCGCAGATGCGCTGTCGCGCTGCTTGGCGCTGGATCTTGAGGTCTCTCGCAAGGATGGTCGCATCTATGCCTTCGCAGGGGTGGCGGCAGATACAGACCGGCGCGTCGTGTGGGCGAAGAAGAGCCGGTCCACCGAGCAACCCAACGAGTGCGTCGCTATCTATGAGGGCGACAGAGTCGTCTGGACTAGGCCGGCGAATACAGCGAACAAAGCGCTGGTTGTGCTGGACAAGTTGGCTGAGGGTGCGGAATTCGTTGTCGGTCACAACCTGATCGATTTCGACCTGCCGCGCCTGCAGGCTGCCGTGCCTGAGCTGCAGTTGCTGGCCCTGCCGGCGGTGGACACGCTGTGGCTCAATCCGCTGGCTTTCCCGCGCCACCCGTATCACCATCTGGTGAAGCACTACAAGGACGCAGGACTCGTTCGCAGCGAGCTCAATGACCCCTGCTTGGACGCTCAGCTTGCATTGCAGGTGCTGTCGGATCAGCGCTCGAAGCTGGCGGAGGCGCCGTCGGAGCTCTTGGTGGCGTGGCACTGGCTGACGGCTGGCGGGGAACGGTCGGCTGGTTTCGACCGGTTTTTCACTGCGTTGCGCGGGGTACCCCGGCCCGATGTAGCTCAAGCTCGAGATGCGATCCGGAGTCACTTGGAGAATCGCGTTTGCCGGTCGCATCTGCACCGGGCGGTTGGCGACGCGGCCGAGCACGGTTGGGCGCTCGCCTATGCGATGGCATGGATCTGGGAGTCGGGCGGAAGCTCGGTGATGCCGCCTTGGGTGCGCCATCGATTCCCGGAAGCGGGACGGCTGGTGAGGCGCCTGCGCGACGAGGCCTGCAGCGATGATCGCTGCACCTGGTGCCGCAGCCGCCACGACGCCACCGGGGAACTCAGGCGCCTGTTCGGCTTCGAGTCGTTCCGGGCCGAGCCGGCTCTCGGGGAGACGAAGCAGTCGATGCAGCAGGCAATCGTCGAGGCGGTCATGGGTAGCGAAGACGTGTTGGCGATATTGCCGACCGGCACTGGTAAGTCGCTGTGCTACCAGCTTCCCGCGCTGTCCCGCTATGACAAGACGGGGGCGCTCACTGTGGTCCTGTCCCCGCTGGTGGCGCTCATGGCAGACCAGGTAGCAGGTCTCCAGAAGCTCGGAGTCACTTCATGTGTGAGCGTCAATGGACTGTTGTCGTCACCCGAGCGGTCTGAGGCACTGGAGCGGGTGCGTCTTGGCGACGCTGCGATCCTGCTGATCTCTCCCGAACAGTTGCGCAGTGTGTCGGTGCGCAACGCCCTCGATCAGCGCGAGATCGGTGCCTGGGTTCTTGACGAGGCGCATTGCTTGTCGAAGTGGGGGCACGACTTCCGGCCTGACTACCGCTATGTAGGCCGCTTCATCCGAGAACGAGCTCAGAACGAGCGCATCCCGCCGGTGCTGTGCTTGACCGCGACCGCTAAGCCGGAGGTCAAGACCGAGATCTGCGACTACTTCCGTGAGCATCTCGGTGTCGACATGAGGGTGTTTGACGGCGGCAGCCGCCGGGCGAATCTCGAATTCGAGGTTGTGCAGACATCTGCTTCCGCCAAGCGGCAGGACATCTTGGCGACGCTGCAACACCACCTCCCGTCGCACACAGACGGTGGAGCGATCGTCTATTGCGCGACCCGCAGAGGCACCGAGGAAGTAGCAGATTTCCTCCAAGCGCAGGGCATCGCGGCCGATCGCTTCCATGCCAGAGTGCCGCCTGAAGAGAAGAAAACGATCCAGCAGCGCTTCATTGAGGGTGAGCTTCGGGTCATCGCCGCCACGAACGCATTCGGGATGGGTATCGACAAGCCGAACGTCCGGTTGGTGGTCCACGCGGACATCCCCTCGTCGCTGGAGAACTACCTGCAGGAGGCGGGCCGCGCTGGCCGCGATCGGGAGCCTGCGCATTGCGTGCTGCTCTACACCAACAAAGACGTCGAGCGCCAGTTCGGATTGTCAGCGATGTCACGGCTCACCCGACGGGAGATTCACGGCGTGCTACGGGCGCTGCGCACTCTGGACCGGCGGGGAGGAAGACGTGGTGCGGTGGTTGCCACGCCAGGCGAGATCCTTGTCGAGGAAGAAACGGAGGATTTCCAACGGGATTCGGCGACTGACGACACGCGTGTCCGAACGGCAGTGGCTTGGCTTGAGGAGGCGGAGTTGCTCGTCCGCGACGAGAACCGGGTGATGGTGTTCCCTTCCTCCCTCCGCGTGAACACGGTCCAGGAAGCCAAGAGCAGGCTGACCGGTTCGGGTATCGACCCCGCTTACCAGGCTGCGCTGCTGTCGGTAGTGGCAAGGCTGATCGACGCGAACCCTGACGAAGGCATCTCCACCGACATGCTGATGTCGATGTCCGGACTCGGTCCGGACCAGGTGTCGGGCGCGCTCCACAAGCTCGAACAGCTCGGTCTTGCAACCAATGACACTGTGGTTACAGCGTTTGTCCATGTGGGGGCACCCAGACCCTCCCGCAGACGTCTCGCCCAAGCTGCGGAACTGGAGCAGTTGCTCATTGAGCAGATGCGCGAGATGGCTCACGACTTGGACGTGGGCGAATCGGCACTCATGAACCTGCGCGTCGCTTCCCAACGTCTCCAAGAGGCCGGGCTTGCTGACGTCCGACCCGAACACATAACACGCACGCTGCAGGGACTTGCTCGCGACGGGATCGGTCCGGGTGGATCAGGGGGCAGTGTCGCGTTGCGGAAGCACGGCGCCGAGAGCATGTCAGTGACGCTCAGGCGAAGTTGGCACCAGCTGGAAGGCATCGCGGGACGTCGTCGGTCAGCTGCGGGAACACTGCTTGACCATCTCCTAGAGGTATTGCCAGCGAGAAGCCGCGGCAGTGACTTGCTTGCAGAGACGACGTTGGGCAAGTTGCAGCACGCCGTTGACGAAGCAATCGAGGCCGACCCCAGCCTCAATGTCGGTTCGCCCGACGCCGAACGCAGGCTCATGGAGCGGGCATTGCTGTGGTTGCACGAGCAAGAGGTGGTCAGGCTCAACCGCGGACTGACGGTGTTTCGCTCGGCCATGTCCATCACGCTGGAGCCGGAAACGCGCGGCTTTTGGCAGTCTGACTTCGCAGAACTGGCTCATCACTACGACCGAACTGTCCGGCAGATCCATGTGATGGCCGCCTACGCCGAGCAGGGTCTTGTCCGCGTAGCCGACGCTGTGTGCTTGGCGCTCGACTACTTCACCTACGGCGATGACGAGTTTGTACGCCGCTGGCTCCCCGGCCGCCGTGGTGAGATCGACCGTGAGACGACTCCCGAGTCGTGGCGAGCAATCGTCGAGAGCCTCTCGAATCCGCGGCAGCGAGCGCTGGTGGCAGACAATCGCGAAGCCACAAACGTGCTAGTCCTCGCTGGACCAGGCTCGGGCAAGACAAGAGTGCTGGTGCACCGCATCGCATATCTGATCCGAGTGAGACGCCAGAACTCGCGCGGCATCCTGGCACTCGCCTACAACCGGCATGCTGCTGCGGACATCCGCCGTCGCCTGCACGAGTTGGTAGGCGACGACGCCAACGGCGTGACGGTGCTCACATGCCATGCGCTCGCCATGCGGCTGGTCGGGGCCAGCTTCTCAGGTACCGCAGCGCTGTCCAGCACTCGCAGCTTCGACGAGCTTCTGAGCGAGGTTATGAGGAAGGCCATCGCGCTACTGCGCGGCGACGAGTTCGAACCGGACGAGGTGGAGGACTCACGGGCACGCCTGCTGACCGGGTTTCGATGGATTCTCGTCGACGAATACCAAGACATAGGCGACGACGAATACGAACTGATCGCTGCCTTGGCCGGACGAACGGCTGCCGATGCCGACACCCGCCTCACCATCTTCGCTGTGGGCGACGACGACCAGAACATCTATGCGTTCAATGGAACCTCGCCCAAGTTCATCCGCCGTTTCGAGGAGGACTACAGCGCCAGGCCAGCGTTCCTGGTGGACAACTACCGCTCGAACGGCCACATCATTGACGCCGCCAACGTAGCCATCGCACCGGCGAAGTCACGGATGAAGACAGGCCACGCGATCCGCATCGACCGGGCACGCCGGGGGGAGCCAGCCGGTGGTGACTGGGAATCACTCGACCCGGTTGCGAAAGGCAGAGTCCAGATGCTGCACCCCGCCGAGGATTTCATCACCCAGGCACAGGCAGCGATGGTCGAGTTGAGGCGTCTGGAAGGTCTGGCGCCGAATTGGAACTGGGCGAACTGCGCCGTGATCGCCCGCGAGTGGAGCTACCTCGAACCGGTTCGGAGCATCTGCGAGCAGGTCGACATCCCCGTGCAGCTTGCCAATGAGGGCGATCTGAGCCTGTGGCATCTACGCGAGACCCAAGCCCTGATCCAGAAGGCTCGCCGGCACCGAGGCTTGTTGGGAAGCGATGCCCTTCGCAGGTGGATCATCGACCAACGGGGCCCGTGGATCGACCTGCTGACAGAGGCAATCGCCGAGCACGAGATCGAGACTGGTGGTGCCGACGTACCGGCGGTGTCGTTCATCGAGTGGCTGGCAGAGTGGTGCCGAGATGCGCGGCGTCGTCAACGAGGTCTATTGCTGCTGACTGCGCACCGCGCCAAAGGGCTGGAGTTCGACCACGTGATCGTGCTCGACGGGGGATGGAGCCGTCTCAGCCGCGATGAAGATGCCGACGCGCCGCGGCGCTTGTACTACGTGGCCATGACGCGCGCCAAGCAAACGCTGACGCTCTGCCGACTGCGCGGCGAGCGTGGGTTTCACGATGTGCTCGACGGGATGCCTTCGGTGCTGTGGCGCTCGCCGGTCGTACTGCCACCGCCAACGCCGGAACTGGCTCGCCGGTACCGGAGCCTGACTCTGAAGGACGTCTATCTCAGCTTCGCTGGCCGCATGCCCGCTGGAGACAGCGTGCATCGCAGCATCAGGGCGCTGTCGCCAGGCGATCCTCTGCAGGCTCGAGAACATCAGGGTAAGTGGGAGCTGCGCGACAGCAACGGGGTACAGGTAGGGATGCTGTCGCGTTGGTTCGAGGCCCCGAGCGGCATGCGTTGCGTCGAAGCCAAGGTCTCAGCGATCGCGACGTGGAGCAGTGAGTACTCCGAGGCCCAGTACAAGCAGGAATTGAAGTGTGACCACTGGGAGGTCGTCGTGCCTGAACTCGTGTTCGAGCCTGAAGACGAGCCTCGTGACCAGTAGATGGTCTATCGAAAGGGCCTGTGTGCGAGTGAGGTGTGCTCCGGGGGTGGGGCTCGAACCCACGACAAACGGATTA
Organism: Candidatus Poriferisodalis sp.; assembly: GCF_965208925.1. Taxonomy (GTDB): domain Bacteria; phylum Actinomycetota; class Acidimicrobiia; order Acidimicrobiales; family Poriferisodalaceae; genus Poriferisodalis. The sequence goes on from NZ_OZ242364.1 coordinate 2,739,249, forward strand.
ACAGTCCGCTGCTCTGCCAACTGAGCTACCCCGGACCGAACGAGCCGCGCAGCGCCCCGAACGTGCGGGGAAACGATACTGAGTAGATGTGCGCCGCCGACGGCGCGGTCAGTGTGCGCCGTCTGCACAGCGATTGTCTTGCACCTCAAACAGTGGGTGGGCCGGGTGGGGATCGAACCCACGACCCAGCGATTATGAGTCGCCTGCTCTGACCACTGAGCTACCGGCCCGGCCGCACCGTACCGGTCCAGCGAGCAAGCCTGTCGCGAGCGATACGAGGCTCCGAGCCGAGAACAGGGCCGGGTACAGAGCCCCGCAGTGGGGCTAGTAGGTTTCGCCGAAAGCGCCGCGGTGGCGCAGTGGGGGAGGAGATTCCACGATGCACACAGGTCAATCGCGGCGCCATGCCGATCAACTCACGAGCAGGCGCCGCCGCCGCGGGTCCCGGCGCTCGCTCGGCATTCGGCTGGGCGTGGTGCTCGCCGCATTCGCCCTGATCGCCGTTGCGTGCGGCGGTGGAGATGACGGCGGCGATACCGGCGATGGCGCTGCACCTGAGCCGGACACCACCGAGGCGACCGTCGACGAAGCGCCCACCACCACCCTGTCAGAGCAGGAGGAAGAGGTGGTCGAGGCCCGCGAGGCGGGCGAGGCCACCGGCGAGGACGTCCGCGAGACCGAGACCGGCCCCGTACATGGCGGCAAGCTCGTGTACGGCATCGAGGCCGACTCGGCCAACCCGTTCGTCCACTACGCCACGTCGTGCGCCATCAGCTGCCGCATGATCTTCCGTGCCATCACCGACTCGCTCTACATCACCGATGCCGACGGCGAGATCGTGCCCTACCTGGTCGAATCCGAATCGCACAGCGACGACTACATGGTGTGGACCCTCACGATCCGCGACGGCATCACGTTCCACGACGGCACGCCGCTCACCGGCGAGGCCGTGGCCTACAACATCAACCTGTGCCGCCTGAGCCAGCTGACAGGCCCGGCGTTCCTCGGCGTCGACAGCGTCGTCGGCGAAGGCCAGACCGTCACGGTCACTGCCAGCCCCGGCCAGCCGCTGGCGGCCGGCGTCGGCCGGCTGGTCGAGCCGAGGTGTGCGGGCAGATGTTCAGCCAGGCATGGATGTCGACGCTGCCGAACAACCCGCTGTACGTGTCGCCTGCGTCTCCGCTCACTGAGCAGCAGCGCGAGGCGGCGCTTGCGAACGCCAACGGCGACCCCTCGGCTCCGGTCGGGCTGGGCGCCTTCAGGTACGTGAGCTACACGCCGGGCAACGGCAACAGCTTCACCGCCGAGCGCAACCCGGACTACTGGCGTGGCGAGAACGGCATCACCGGTGAGAACCTGCCGTACCTGGATGAGATCGAATTCGTGGTGGCCGTGGACATTCAAGGCCGCTCGAACGGTCTGAAGGCCGGCCAGTTCGACATCATCCACACGGCCAACGCGGATGAGATCTCCAAGTACGAGGGCGACGAAGACTTTGTGCTGCTGCAGGCCAACGACTACGGCGAGACCAGCCACAACCTCATCAATGTCGCATCCGGCGTGAACCCGTGGCTCCAGGCCGTTCGAGGTGCCGCAGAGCCGATCCCGATGGATCCGCTGGGGCTCAATGCAGCGAACCCGCTAGTGCACCGGAGCTGCCGCAAGGCCATGGCGCATGCATTCGACGGCGAGCGGTTCGCCAACGAGCGCCACCAGGGCCTGGTGCAGGTGGCCAACGGGCCGTTCCCGCCGGGCAGCGTGGGCTACCTGGAGGACTCGGGCTTCCCGGCCTATGACGTCGACGCCGCACGGGCCGAGTTCGAGCAGTGCAAGGCCGACAGCGGTCAGAACCCGGTGGCGTTCGCGTTCAACACCACCAACGACGCGTTCAACGTGGAGTCCAACGAGCTCATCGTGTCGATGTGGGACGACGCCTTCGGAGACGAGCTGGCGGTGTCGATCGCGCCGATCGAGCAGGGCCAGTACATCGGCCTCGCACTGGCCGGCGTGTTCCAGATGCAGGGCTGGCGCAATCACGGCGGCGTGGATCCGTCCGAGCAGTGGTACTGGTGGAGCCCGTTCACGGCGAGCCCGGTCGACCCGTCGGTGCCCGAGCTGGCGCTGAACTTCGGGCGCTTCCTGGATCCGGCGATCTTTGATGCGCTGAACGTCATCCGGCACGTGCCTGATCCCGAGGCACGGCGCGCGGCTGCCGAGGCGATCAACCGATCGTTCGCCGAGAACGTCTGGAACCTGTGGACGTACTGGACCCTGTGGGGCGTCATCGCCAACCCGCGGGTGCAGAACATCACCGACCTTCCGATCCCCGACAATGCCGAGAACACCTTCCCGGTGATCTCCGGCAAGCACCACCTGACGCAGATCTGGTGCACGGACGGGAACTGCCAAGGCTGAGGGCCCACCAGAACGAAGGGGGAGGCGGCAATTGGCGCGAGCGCGTTCGCTGGCAGCAGCGGCAGCGTTCGCGCTGATTGCCGTCGCCTGCGCGGGCGGTGACGGGGACGGCTCAGGTGCTCAGCCTGACGCCGCCGATGCCGCTGCGCCTGCGCCGTCGACCACCTTGGGGGCGGCGCAGGCAGAAGTGGTCGAAGCTCGCGAGGCAGGCGAGGCCACGGGCGCGGACGTCCGAGAAGAGACGGCGGGGCCAGTCCATGGCGGCCGACTGGTGTACGCCATCGAGGCTGACACGGCGAACCCGTTCGCGCCGTACGCGGCGCTGTGCGCGATCAGCTGCCGCATGATCATGCGTGCGATCACCGAGTCGATGTATGTCACCGATGCCAACGGCGACATCGTGCCTTATCTCGTCGAATCCGAGACTGCCAGCGACGACTTCCTGACGTGGACGCTGACGATCCGCGACGGAATCACGTTCCATGACGGGACGCCGCTGACCGGCGAGGCTGTCGCCTACAACATCAACCTGTGCCGTTTCAGCCAGCAGACCGGACCTGGCTACCTGGGCATCGAGAACGTCTGGGGCGAAGGCCAACTCGTCCACTACGAGACGTCCATCCCGTTCGCGACGGGGCCGGGCCCGGCGTCGAGGGAGCAGGGCTGCGGCTTCATGTTCTCCCCGGCGTGGCTGGAGACGCTGCCGAACAATCCGATGTACATCTCGCCGTTCTCGCCCCTGTCGGCCGATGAGCGGGCCGCTGGCTTGGCCAGTGCCACGGGCGATCCGTCGGCACCGGTCGGACTCGGCGCGTTCAGGTTTGTGGAGTACACGCCCGGCAACGGCAACAGCTTCATCGCCGAGCGCAACCCGGACTACTGGCGTGGCCCCAATGGCATCACGGGCGAGAACCTGCCGTACCTGGACGAGATCGAGTTCGTGGTGTCCGTGGACATCACGGGCCGCTCGAACGGGTTGAGGGCGGGCCAGTTCCACGTCATCCACACCGACAACGCAGACGAGATCTCCAAGTACGAGAGCAACGACGACTTCGTGCTGCTGCAGGCCAACAACTTCGGCGAAACGCACTTCAGCTTCATGAATGTGGCATCGGGGACCAACCCGGTGCTCGCGGCCCAGCGCAGCCTCGACGAGCCGGTCCCCATGGACCCGCTGGGCCTCAACGCCGCGAACCCGTTGGTGCACCTGAGCTGCCGCAGGGCGCTGGCGCATGCATTCGACGGAGAGCGCTTCGTCAACGAGCGGTATCACGGCCTGGTCCAGGTGGCGAACGGGCCCTTTCCGCCGGGCAGCATGGGCCACCTGGCTGACTCGGGATACCCGTCCTACGACGTCGAGGCCGCCCGCGCAGAGTTCACCCAATGCAAGGCCGACAGCGGCCAGAACCCGGTGACGTTCGGGTTCAACAGCACCAACGACCCGTTCAATGTCGAGTCGAATGAGCTCATCGTGTCGATGTGGCGGGCTGCGTTCGAAGACGAGATCGCAGTGACGATCCAGCCCATCGAGCAAGGCCAGTACTTCGGCCTGGCGCTCGCGGGCCTCTATGAGATGATGGCCATGCGCAGCCACGGCGGGGTGGACCCGATCGAGCAGTGGCTGTGGTGGAACTCGGTGACCGCGCTGCCGATCGACCCCAGGGTGCCCGAGCTGGCGTCGAACGTGGGACGTTTCCAGGATCCCGCCATCGATGCGGCATACGACGTCATTCGCCACAATCCCGATCCCGTTGCCCGCCGCGAAGCTGCGGAAGAGGTCAACCGGGCATTCGGCCGCAACGTCTGGAATCTCTGGACGCACTGGACGCTGTGGAGCATCGTCGCCAGCCCGCGGGTGCAGAACCTCACCAACCTGTCCATACCGGGCAGCGAGATGGGAGCGTTTGCAGTGAACTCAGGTGCGCACCATGTGGCCCAGATCTGGTGCATTGACGGAGACTGTCAAGAATGATCGGCGACGTCGGGGCCGACCGGGGGACCGGTGCGACGAAACCGTTGGAGCATTGCGCGCACCGCGGGGCTGCGGCGTGGGCCATCGTGATCTCGTTCGCTCTGATCGCATCGGCGTGCCGCAGTGACGCCGGCGAGGACACCGGAGCGAGCCCGGAACCGGCGGACACTACGGCATCAGGGCCGGCCACGACGCTGTCGGAGGAGCAGGAAGCGGTTGTGGAGGCCCGCGAGGCCGGTGAGGCCTCGGGCGAGGACACCCGTGACGAGATGGCGGGGCCAGTCCATGGCGGTCGATTGGTGTACGGGATCGAGGCCGACACGGCCAATCCGTTCGTGCACTATGCGTCGTCGTGCGCGATCAGCTGCCGGATGATCTTCCGCGCGATCAGCGACTCGCTGTACGTCACCGATGCCACGGGCGCAGTCGTGCCGTACTTGGTCGAGTCCGAAGCGCACAACGAGGACTACACCGAATGGACCCTCCAGATTCGGGACGGCATCAGGTTCCACGACGGCACGCCGCTGACCGGCGAGGCAGTGGCCTACAACCTCAATCTCTGCAAGATCGGCCAGCTCACCGGAACCGCGTTCTTGGGCATTGAGGAAATCACCGGTGAAGGTCAGACCGTCAAGGTGAGGACTGCCTTGCCGTTTGCCATGGGATTCGGTCCCTACGGCAGAGCCGAGTCCTGCGGATTCATGTTCTCGCCGGCGTGGCTCGAGACGCTGCCCAACAATCCGCTGTATTCATCGCCGTTCTCGCCCCTGAGCCCGCAGGAACGGGCCGAAGGCATGGCTCGGGCCACTGGGAACCCCGCAGCGCCCGTGGGTCTGGGTGCCTTCAAGTTCGTGAGCTACACGCCGGGCAACGGGAACAGTTTCATAGCCGAGCGCAACCAGGACTACTGGCGAGGTGCCAATGGCATCACGGGCGAACAGCTCCCGTACCTCGACGAGATCGAGTTCGTCGTGTCGGTCGACATCGTGGGCCGCTCCAGCGGCCTCAAGGCGGGCCAGTTCGACATCATCCACACCTCGAACGCGGACGAGATCGCCAAGTACGAGAGCAATCCCGACTTCGTCCTGCTGCAGGCCAACGACTACGGCGAGACCGGCTACAACATGGTGAATGTGGCAGCGGGCGCCAACCCAGTCTTGGCGACGACCAGGGGTGTGGATGAACCGGTGCCGATGGACCCGCTGGGCATCAACGCAGACAATCCGCTTGTGCATCTGAGCTGCCGCAAGGCCTTGGCCCACGCATTCGACGGCGAGCGCTACGTCGACGAGCTGTTCGGCGGGATCGTCCGGGCGGCCAATGGGCCGTTCCCACCCGGATCCATGGGCTATCTGGAAGACAGCGGATATCCCGCCTACGACGCTGAGGCCGCCGCTGTCGAATTCGCCCAGTGCAAGGCGGACAGCGGCCAGAATCCGGTCACGTTCTCGTTCAACACCCCCAACGACCCGGCTGGCGTGGAATCGGTCGAGTACATGGTTGCCATGTGGCAGGAGGTCTTCGGCGACGAGCTGTCAGTGCTCATCCAGACCATTGAGCAGGGCCAGTTCATCGGCCTCATGCTGGCCGGGCACTACCAGCTGACGGGAATGCGAAACCACGGAGGCGTCGACCCCTCCGAGCAGTGGTTCTGGTGGCACTCCGCCTCGGCTGCGCCGGTCAACGAGATCGCTCTGAACATCGGACGATTTCAGGACCCCGAGATCGACGCGCTGTACCAGATCATCCGCCACAATCCGGATCCTGACGCCCGCCGCGAAGCAGCCGAGGAAGTGAATCGACAGTTCGGACGCAACGTCTGGAACTTGTGGGTCACCTGGACGCTGTGGGGGATCGTCGCGGATCCGCGCGTGCAGAACCTCACCAACCTGTCGATACCCGGCAATGACGCGCCCGTCTTCCCGGTGGTGACCGGCAAGCACCATCTGTCGCAGATCTGGTGCATCGACGGCGACTGTCAGGGCTGAGGCGATGAGGGCAACGAACGTGCGCCGTTGGGAAACAGCCGCAGGCAGGCGGTTGCGATGAAGCAGGCCATCCGCGATCAGCTCGGCCGCATCGTCGCGGCGGCACTGCTGGCCACGATCGTGTGGGCGTGGATCTGGCGGCCCCCGTTCAGCTGGACCTTCGGCGTGCTGGTCGTCATCGGCACCGTCGGGGCCGGCATCGCCGACGGCCGCTACGCACTGCGGCGCATCGCAAGCGTGATCCCAGTGCTGGTCGGGGTGTCGTTCGTGGTGTTCGCGCTGATGGCAAGCCTGCCGGGCGATCCCGCCATCAACATCCTGGGCCCGGCCGCCACCGCAGATCAGATTGCGATCGTCCGCACCGAGCTGGGGCTCGACGAGCCGTTCTTCAATCGTTACGGCAATTGGCTGGGCGGCGTGCTGACGGGAGACCTCGGCACCTCGATCGTGCTGCGCGAGGACGTCGCCGACGGCATCTCGCGCTCGATGACCCCGACGCTGCAGATCATGGCGTACTCGGTGGTGCTGGCTCTCGGCTTCGCCATCCCGCTGGGCATCTGGGCCGGCTACCGGCAGGGAACCAAGACTGACGGCACGATCAACAACGTGATGCTGGGATTCCTGGCCACGCCCAACTTCGTGCTCGCTGTCATGCTCGTGCTCTTCTTCGCGATCGGGGGGCTCAGCGTCGCCGGCAACGAGATCGGATTCCGCGCGCTCCCGGCAGCGCGCTATGTGCCGCTCGGCGAGGACGTGGTGCTGCACTTCAAGCACATGCTGTTGCCGTCGCTGGCCTTGGCGATGGGCCAGGCGGCTGTGTTCATGCGCTTGCTTCGATCGGACATGATCGCCACGCTGCGCCTGCCGTTCATCGACCTGGCTCGCAGCAAAGGGCTGCCGACGCGGCGCATCCTGTGGCGGCACGCGCTGCGGCCGTCGAGCTTCACGCTGCTGACGGTCGTGGGGCTGACCGTCGGCTTGCTCATCGGCGGCGCGCTGATCATCGAGTTCATCTTCACCATCCCGGGTGTGGGGGCGTACATCTTCCTGGGCGTGACCCAACGCGACTTCATCGCGGTGCAGGGCGGTGTGCTGGTGATCTCGACGCTGTACATCGTGGTGCTCACCATGTCCGACTTCTTGTATCTGGCGCTCGACCCGCGACTGCGCGGCCGGGAGGTTGGCGCTCGTGCGTAAGCGCCTGGGGTTCGTCTTCTGGTTGGCGGTGGTGTACCTCGTCGTGCTCGCCCTTGCCGCCGTGTTCGCCGACGTCCTGCCAATCAAGGATCCTGCCGAGACGTTCCCAGGCACTTCGAAACAGGGCCCGAGCCTGTCGCACTGGTTCGGCAACGACGGCGTCGGTCGTGACGTATTCAGCCGCGTGATCTACGGAGCGCAGGTGAGCCTGGTGATCTCCACCGTCGGCACGGTGCTGGCGCTGATCATCGGCGGCCTGCTGGGCATGGTCTCGGGGTACTACGGCAGCCGGGTCGATCGCTGGCTGACGGCCACGCTGAACGCGTCGCTGGTGATCCCGCCGCTGATCCTGTTTCTCGCTTTGGTGCTGTTCTTGGACTCCGAAGCGAAGCGGCGCATCTTCATCCTCGTGTTCACGTTCGTGCTGCTGTCGATCGCGCCGATCGCGCGAGTGGTGCGTGCTGCCACCTTGAGCTGGGCCGGGCAGGACTTCGTGCTTGCCGCCAGGACGCTGGGGGCCCGGGACGGCAGGGTGCTGTTCCGTGAGATCCTGCCGAATGTGGCGCCCTCGTTCGTCAGCTACTCGCTCATCATCATGGCGGGCCTGATCGTCGTGGAGGGCTCGGTGGCGTTCTTGGGCCTGAGCGTTCCGCCGCCGACACCCACTTGGGGCGACATGATCAACAAGGGGCGCACCAACCTCGACGTCGCCGCGCACATCAGCCTGATGCCCGCAATCGTCATGTTCGTGACGGTGCTGGCGCTCAACTTCGTGGGCGACAAACTGCAGCAGTATTTTGAGCCGCGGGAATCGGTGTTGTGAGGGCGGGTTTCTGATGGCGGGCAGCGGCAACGCCCATCTGCGCCCGGAAGCGCTGCTGAGCGCGCGGGACCTGGTGGTGGAGTTCCCTGCGGCCGGCGGTCGCACGGTGCACGCGGTCTCGGGTGTGTCGCTCGACCTGGAGGAGGGCGAGACCCTCGGCTTGGTCGGGGAGTCGGGCTGCGGCAAGAGCACCACGGGACGGGCCATCCTGCAGCTCCCCCGGCCCACGTCGGGCACTGTGCAGCTCGACGGCCAGGAGCTGACCGAGCTCGACGAGGACGCCATACGCGACGTGCGGCCCCGGCTGCAGATGATCTACCAGGATCCGATCTCGTCGCTGAACCCCCGGCGCAGGGTGCGCGACATCATCGCCGAACCGCTGTTCATTGCCCTCGAGAACGTGTCGAGACGAACCGCCATGGCAGTGTGGCAGGACCGCATCGGCGAGCTGCTGCAGAACATGCTGCGGCGAGCATCTGGAGTGATGCGCATCGTGGGCCTGCTGGCGTCGGTGGCGTTCGTGCTGTGGATCCTGTCGGAGACCGTCGAGGAGCGCGCTGCTGAGCCGTGGCTGGGGTGGACGCAGGTGCCTGCGGCGGTCATCGGCTTCCCGTCGCTTGCGCTGCTGCTGCTGGCCGCTGCGATCGCCCTCCTCTTGGGTTTGACCTGGGTACTGCTGGCCGTGATGCTGCCGTTCAGCTTGATGTCGCGTCAGTTCGGCGAGGTCTCCAGTGCTGTCGGGCTCGCGGGCGTGGTCGTCACCACCGGCGCCAGCGCGTTCTTGCTGTGGCGCACCTGGTCGAGTTTCGGCGGCTGGGCGCAGTGGCTGAACTCCGGCGGGCTGAGCCTGCTCACCGCCGTGCTGGCGGTGTGGCTCGTGCTGTCAATGGTGAAGCCAGAACGGGCCGGCGCCAGCGGGGTTGCCACGACGCTGAGCGCCATGGTGGTCCTGCAGGTCTTCTATGTCGCCGGTCTGGACGGAGGCATCAAGCTGGCGGTGCTGGTGGCATCAGCCGTTATCGACACCCTCTTGTTTCGGTGGGTGCTGCGGTGCTACCGCGCGAATCGCGACGCCGAGCGCGAACGGGCCGAGCCGCGGGTGCGGGAGGTGCTCGAATACGTCGGCATCAACCCCGATGACGCCTTGGACCGACGCCCGTGGGAGTTCTCGGGCGGCCAGGCACAGCGGCTCTCGATCGCTCGAGCGTTGGTGAGCGTGCCGCAGGTGATCATCTGCGACGAGCCCGTCTCCTCGCTGGACGTCTCGGTGCAGGCGCAGATTCTCAACCTGCTTGAAGACCTCAAGAACCTGATGGGTCTGACGCTGGTCTTCATCGCGCATGACCTTGCCGTGGTCAAGAACGTGAGCGACCGGGTCGCCGTCATGTACTTGGGCAAGCTGTGCGAGGTCAGCGAGCCCGATGCAATGTTCGCCCAGCCCGCCCATCCGTACACCGAGCTGCTGCTGGCTGCGATACCGCAACCTGATCCCGAAGCGGAGTTGGGCACCGAACGCATCGGCGGGGAGCTGCCGTCACCGATGGATCCCCCGTCAGGATGCCGTTTCCGCACTCGCTGCCCGCTCGCGGCCGAGCGCTGTGCGGCTGAAGAGCCCGAGATGCGCGAGATAGCGCCCGGCCGTTTTGTGGCTTGCCACACGCCGCTCATCGGCGAGCCAGCCCCTGCGCGGGTCGATCTGGCGACGAATACCGAGGGTGCGTCATGAGCGAGACGGCAGCGCAGAGCTCCCCATGGGCTGGCGATCCGCCGCTGCTCGAAGTCGGCGACTTGCGGACGACCTTTCACACCCCGGTGGGACCGTTGGCAGCGGTCGACGGGGTCGAGTGGTCTCTGCGCCCCGGGGCTCGCCTCGGCGTGGTGGGGGAGTCCGGGTCGGGCAAGTCCGTGATGTCGCGCTCCATCATGCGGCTGCTGCCCAAGTCCCGGGTGACATCGACGGGCACGGTCAACTTCGACGGCGTCGACATGATGTCGCTGGGCCGCCGGGAACTGCTCGAGATGTGGGGTCCGCAGCTCTCGATGGTCTTCCAGGACCCGCTGGGCTCGCTGAATCCGGTGATGAAGATCGGCAAGCAAGTGGGCGAGGGCCTACGCGTTCATCGAGATCTCTCGGCGCGTGCCGCACGCAGCGCTGCGCTCGAGCTGCTGGAGGAGGTCGGCATCCCCGAGCCCCACCGACGCATCGACGAATACCCCCACCAGCTGTCGGGCGGCATGCGCCAGCGCATCGTGATCGCCATCGCACTTGCCTGCAGCCCCCGCCTGCTCATTGCGGACGAGCCCACCACGGCACTGGACGTCACCGTCCAGGCACAGATTCTGGATCTCCTCGAGGCCGAGCGGGCAGAACGGGACATGTCGCTCGTCCTCATCACTCACGATCTTGGGATCGTGGCGGGACGCACCGACGAGATCATCGTGATGTACGCGGGGCGCATCGTGGAGCGCGCCTCAACCAAGACGCTCTTTCGGGACATGAAGATGCCCTACACCGAGGCGCTGTTCCGGTCGATCCCGAAGGTCACCGATGACAGCCATGCGCGTCTGGAAATCATCGGCGGCCAGCCACCCCAGATGACCGACCTTCCGTCCGGCTGCAAGTTCGCCCCCCGCTGCAAGTACGCGCAGGACCTCTGCTACGCCGAAGAGCCGGCGCTCATCGAGGTGCCGACGGCGGTGCCCGCTCGCTCGAGCATCACCGACAGCATCGACGACGTGGAGTCCGATCCCGCGGCGGGTGTGCACCTGTACCGCTGCTTCTACCCGGTCGGCACGCCCGAGGCAGCCGAGGCGTTCGAGCGCAACATCGCATCCGGCCGGGTCAGCGAAGCCGGGGTCGTGATCAACCCCACCTAGCTTCAACCCCGATGCGGCGGATGCCGGCCGACGCGGCCGAGCATGCCGAGGCGGTTACGACGGGACTTCTTCGTACCAGTCCTGGGCGTGGTGCAGCAGGTAGTCGCAGATCTTGGTGCACAGGTCGAAGGGTTCGCACATGTCGTCCTCGCCCCGCAGCAGTGCCTGCAGCGACAGGTCCTTGCGCGCCACGATCATCAACGTCCGTTTCGCTGCGTCGGTTACCGATGTGAGCGAATCGATGGCGGAAACCTCCACCGGCAGGGCCGTGCCGCCGAGGCCGGCCAGGTCGGTCGCCAGCACGAGCATGTCTGGGCTGCGATCCAGCGGCGGGAGCGCCCAAGTGAACATCAGCGGCAGCCAGAACTCATCGGGAGGCAGTTCGTCTTCTGGTGTCGCCCACAGCACCTCTTCGAACGACAGCATGGTGCGCGGGTCGGCCTCCAGCGTGAGGTGCAGGTCGAGCGGACCGCCGCACGCCTCCGCCGGGTGCAGGTCGACCTCCCAGGTCTGGCGCAGGCTGTAGGTCTCGATGAACTGCCGCTCGTCGTGAATGTGGAAGCCGTGCGCATGCGCATGGTCTTTCAGGCTCGCCATGTAGCCGGAGATGTCAATCGCTGCCATCGGGATGCTCCCCACGGGGCGCTGAGGTGATGCGCGGAGGCTATAGCGCCGGTTGGCCAAGCTCGACAGAATTTGCTCGCAATTGCTGGCTGCGCCGGAAGGGCTCAGCAGGCCGCAGCTAGTCTCCAGCCGATGACGGCCGTCAGCGACTGGCTCGGCCTGCTGCGGAGCACCGCCGATGCGGTTGAGGCGGCGCTTGCCGGATTCGACCGTTGGCAGGACGGCGGGGAACGATCCGATCAGTACGCAGCCGATCAGGTGGCGGACGCTGCGGCACTCTCGGTGCTCGTCGAGACAGGCGTGGGCGTGCTGAGCGAGGAGTCCGGCCTGCGGGCTGGATCAGGCAGCGAGACCGTCATCGTGGACCCGGTGGACGGCTCCACCAACGCCTCGCGGGGCATCCCGCACTACTGCATCAGCCTCTGCGTCGTCGACGGGGTGGTGCCGGTCGCCGGGCTTGTGCGTCACCTCGTCTCGGGCGAGGAATTCACTGCTGCGGCCGGCGCGGGAGCGCACCGGAACGGCCAGCCGATAGCTCCAAGTGGGCGAGAGCATGGCGCACGCGCGGTGATCGGCGTATCGGGGCGACCCGGCCTCGAGCTGCCGGTCTGGCAGGTACGGGTGCTCGGCTCAGCAGCGCTTGACCTCTGCGCCGTCGCTTGCGGTCGGCTCGATGCGTACCTGGACCTGAACTCGAACCACGGCGTCTGGGACTACGCCGCGGGCATCCTGATCTGCAGCGAAGCGGGCACATGGACCGGCGAGGCTGGCGGCAGAGACCTGTTTCACCTCAGCCACAGCGAGCGCCGGGGGCCCATCGCTGCCAGCACGCCCGAGCTGGCAGCACTGCTCGGACACGCTCGGCAGCCGGGCTCCGGGTCAGGTGACGGCCGGTAGCCTGCGAAACCCGGCCGACCGGGCGCTTAGCTCAGCTGGCGAGAGCACCTCCCTTACAAGGAGGGGGTCGCAGGTTCGAGTCCTGCAGCGCCCACCGACGTGCGCGGCGTCGCACGTGGGACCGGCTCGCAAGCCGGAGTCAGTAGATGCCGGGAACGATGCGATAGGGGACTCGCTCCCGGTACTCCGCCCATTTCTCGGGGCCGTACTTCTGCGCGCAGCGCTTGTCGTCGTCCATCTGCCGGTAGCTGAACAGCGCGAAGACATAGATCAGGTAGAGCCACGCCCAGAGGTTGCCGAAGTGGCCCCAGGCCACGGCGAGGCCCAGCCCGTAGAACACTTCGCCCATGTAGTTGGGATGGCGGGATGCGCCCCAGAAGCCGCTGCAGAGGATCTTGCGCTCGCCGGCTTCGATGATCTGGGGCTTGATGCCCAGAAAGGTGCGCTCGGGCCATCGCTTGAACGTGTACTTCTGCATGTTGGCACCACGGCTGATGCACCAACCCGCCAGGTACAGCGCCGGTGCGCCGATCAGCCAGAGCGCGCGCCAGCCCCCTGAGTGGCCCGGATCCGGGTGCGCTGCCATGCCCCACATCGGGATGATGAACATCCAGCCGTAGACGAACAGGCCGCCCCAGAACATCTTGAACCCGAGGCGCTCGTAGATGATGTCGAACGTGTAGAGCTGCACTCGCTCGAACACGAAGTAGTCGAACACGTAGAGGGTGAAGAACGCTGCGAAGAGGTAGGCGCCCGGATTCGGGTTGTCGACGTTCTCGTAGTGCCAGACGGCGCCGGAGAAGGCGTTGAGCGACAGCATCGTGCCGCCCACCACGTAGAAGTACATCTTGAGATCGATGCGGTTGTTGAAGAACTGCATCTCCTGGGCGCGGCCGAACCAACATGCCAGGAACTTGTTCTTGACCTCGCCTTCGGGCTGGCTGAACACCGCAATCAGGGTCATGATGACGGCCAAGGCCGTTCCGCCGGCGACGGCGTAGAGCGATGAACGGTAGAACCAGTCGCGTGGCATGCCCGTCAGCTCGAACCACCACAGCACCTGTGCCACGAGAAACACCAGCAGCCCGTTGAGGCGGTAGCTGCGGGGCTGGCCCGTCTTGGTGTCGATGACGTATCCAGGGACGCGCTTGCCGGGAATGACCATCTGCAGCACGAAGAATGCGGCCATCACGAACAGCGGTGTGAGAAATCCCAGTACCGCCTCGCCCGCGGTCAGCTCGACCAAGTGCCCGATGCCGAGGCGCTCGAACATCAGCGGCCTCCCTTCCGATACCCCTCAGCCGGCTGCCGCTAGAAGACGCCGGGGATGATCCGGTACGGCACCCGGGCCTGGTATTCGGCCCATTTCTCTTCGCCGTATTTCTCGGCGCAGACCTTGTCGTCTTCGAATTGGCGGGGCACGAAGAAGGTCACGATGAGGATCAAGTAGCTCCAGGCCCACAGGTTGGTGAAGTGCCCGAACACCAGCGCGTTGGACAGCCCGTAGAGGGCTTCGCCGGAGTAGCCGAAGTGCCTCGCCTTCCCCCAGAACCCGCTGCAGAGGATCTTGCGGTCGCCGGCCACGATGATCTCCGGTTTGATGCCGAGGAAGGGGCGATCGGGCCAGCGCTTGAAGGTGTACTTCTGCATGTTGGAGCCACGTGAGATCACCCAGCCCGCCACGAACAGCACGGCGCTGCCGATCAGCCAGAAGTACATCCAGCCGCCGACCCAGCCTGGGTCGGGATGTTTCGCCAAGCCCCACAGCGGCAGCACGAACATCCAGCCCCACACGAACGGTCCGCCCCAGACGAGCTTGAATCCGACGTTCTCGTGGATGAGGTCGTAGGTGTAGAGCTGCACCCGCTCCCACACGAAGTAGTCGAAGACGTAGAAGGAGTTGATGGCGACGTAGAGGATCAGGCCGGGGTTGACGTCATCGACGAAGTCGACATGCCATGCGAGTCCCGACCAGGCGTTGAGCGACAGCATCGTGCCGCCGACGATGTAGAAGTACATCTTGAGGTCGAAGCGGTTGTTGAAGAACTGCAGCTCTTGTGCGCGGCCGAGATAGAACGCCTTGAGCGGGTTCTTGTGCTCGCCGGGGGGCTGGGTGAACACCACGAAGACGGTCGCGATGGCGGCGATGATCACGCCGCCGGCGATCGCGTACATGGTCGACTCGTAGAACCACTCCCGCGGCAGGCCGAACAGCTCGAACGCCCAGATGATGTGCGCCAGGACGAACACCAGGATGCCGTTGAGCCGGTAGCTGCGGGGCTCGCCTGTCTCACGGTTGGTGGCGTAGCCCGTCACGCGCCGGGCAGGCAGGATCATGTGCGCCACGAAGACGAAGGCGCAGACGAACAGCGGTGTGAGGAAACCCAGCACCGCCTCGCCGGCAGTCAGCTTGAACAGATGGTCGATGCCGAGCCAGTCGATCATGAGCAACACCCCTTTTCACGAATGCATGCGCCGACCGCCAGTATTGCCTTCAGCGGTGTGCAGCGGAGGGACTCGACGGAGCATTCGACGGTAGTGTCCTGCGGCAATGGCAGAAAGGTGCGGCAACCGATGAAGCTCGACAGCGGAGACAAGTTCCCTGAGCTCACCCTGAGCGACCTCGACGATGAGCAGGTCACGATCCCCGACGTCTTCGGCGACGGCTGGGGCGTGGTGCTGGTGTACCGGGGCCACTGGTGACCGTACTGCCGTCAACAGTTGGTTGACTTCGACGGCGCCGGCTCGCTGCTCAAGACGCTGGGCGCCAGCGTTGTGGCGCTCTCCGTGGACGACAAAGAGACCACGCAGCGGCTGTCAGACGGCTTGCAGCTGCGCACGGTGAAGATGCTGCACAGCGCTGACATGGCCGAGGTGTCGTCGCTCACCGGTGCCTACACCGAGGAGGCGCGAGGCATCCTGCACGCCACCGGGTTCATCCTGTCCCCAAGTGGCAAGGTGGCCCAGGCGTGCTACTCGACCGGGCCCATCGGTCGGTTCACTGCACTCGACACCATGCGCATCATCCGATTCGTGCAGCAGATGCGGGAGCGGCAGGGCTAGCCGCCCCGTGCTGATCGCTGGGCGGTTACCCGCCTACGTGTCTCTTGCTGGGCGGTTACCCGCCCACGATGAACCGCTGGTGTGTGCCCTCGGAGATGAGCGTGTCGCCGTGGGTGACCTTGATGTCGAAAACGAGGCGGCGGCGGTCGATCTCGCTGATCTCGCCCGACACCACCACCTCCTCGCCTGAGGACACCGCGGCTTGGTGACTCACGCAGATGTGGATCCCCACGGTGGTTTGGTTCTCCTCGAGGTGCGGTTGGACGCCGAACAGACACGTGCCCTCGATGAGCCGGACCATGTCAGGGGTGGACAGCACCTTGTTGGGCAGGTGCGGCGGTGACATCTCGTCGGTGACCCGGTGTGTCTCGCTGACACCGAATCCGACCTCTAAGGCTGCGCTCATGGCGGCAGACCCTAGAGGTTGCGCTCGGGCTTGGCCGCAGAGTCCGCCTACTAGCTTGCGGGAATGGCAGAGCTGCACCCGAACTGTGTGCCCCTCGCCCCGCTGCTGGGAACCTGGCAGGGCGGCGGCACAGGCCAGTACCCGACCATCGACGACTTCTCCTATACCGAGGAGCTGACGTTCGGCCACGTGGGCAAGCCGTTCGTGTCGATGATCCAGCGCACTCGCAACGCCGTCACCGGCGAGCCGCTCCACTCGGAGGCGGGCTACCTGCGGGCGGTGGGCGACGGCCAGATCGAGCTCTCGCTGGCACAGCCGTCGGGCGTCACCGAGATCTGCCTCGGGATGGTGCGCACCACCGCCGACGGCCTGGCGATCGAGCTGGAAAGCGAGCACGTGGGGCTGAGCCCCACCGCCAAGGAGGTCACCTCGGTGCGACGGGAGCTGAGCATCGTCGGGCTGGGTTCCGGCGAGGGTCCCACGCTGGTCTCCGAGCTGTGGATGGCCGCCGTGGGGCACGGCGAACTGCTGCACCATCTTCGAGGCGAACTGACCCTGCAGGCCTGACGCCACCGGATCGGCGCGCAGCACACTTCGGAGGCCGCCTGCACACCGGGTTCGACCGGCTGCGACGCCCTACGCTGGCTGCAAGAGGCTGAGCCGGCAGGCGAAGCCGTGGC
Organism: Candidatus Poriferisodalis sp.; assembly: GCF_965208925.1. Taxonomy (GTDB): domain Bacteria; phylum Actinomycetota; class Acidimicrobiia; order Acidimicrobiales; family Poriferisodalaceae; genus Poriferisodalis. The sequence continues at coordinate 2,756,191 of NZ_OZ242364.1, forward strand.
CCGAGCGGCCCGTGAGCGGAGCGAACAAGAGCGGGAAGCGAGAGGCAGCGCGACGGACGGCTCACCGCTTGCGCATCCTCGAAGGGCAGAGGGGGAGCGATGTCGCAGCTGTCGCAGACGAGTGGATCCAACGGGGCAAGCGCATCGAACGGCGCAGGTGTGGCTGAGTACGGTGCGCCGACGGCCGCCGGCCGGCCCGACGTGGACGATGAAACGCTCGCTGCCGCAGTTGCCGTGGCCAACATCCCGACGCTGCTGATGGTGCTGGTCCAGATGACCGGCGAGCTTCACTGGCTGGACGAGCCGTATCGCCCCCAGCGCCAGCCCGGCTTGGGGGACAACGACACCGGCGGTCTCGCACCTTCCCATCAGCAGGAGGTGCGCGACGCCGCCCTCGAGGCCATCGCGGCATGGCGCGACGGCCGCCCGATGGCGATTCCCGAGCCCGATGACGCACTGATCGTGCGCATGCTCAGCACGGCGATGGGCGAGCATGTGCCCGATGAGTACGGCGCCTTCACCGCCGCCCAGCTCGGCCTCGCCAAGTTCCTGGATCACGACGCCATCGATGTCCCTGCCGGCTTCAAGGTGCTGGTGATCGGCGCCGGCGCCTCGGGGCTGTGCGCTGCCATCAACCTGAAGCAGGCCGGCGTGCCCTTCGAGATGGTCGAGCGCAACGGCACGGTGGGCGGCGTGTGGTGGGAGAACCGCTACCCGGGTGCCGGCGTCGACACGCCGAACCACCTCTACTCGTACTCGTTCGCGCCGCACGACTGGAAGATGTACTTCTGCTTGCGCGACGAGCTGCACGGCTACCTCGAGAAGGTGGCGGACGATTTCGATGTGCGCGACGGAATCCGCTTCAACACGTCAGTGGAGCGCATCAGCTACGACGCCGAGCGTCAGGTCTGGCGGGCCGAGGTGCGCCATGTGGCTGACAATGAAGGTCGCTGGGAGACCGGACGGCTGGGGCTGAGCGCCACACCCGACGAGACCGGACTGCGGCGGCGGGACGACGGAGCGGCGACCGCTCCCGGCGCGAACGGCCATGCACAGGGCGCCGACGGGCCCGCCGAGATCATCGAAGCGAACGTCGTCATCAGCGCCGCCGGCATCTTCAACCCGCCGATCCGCCCCAACATCGACGGTCTGGAGACCTGGAGCGGCGAGACCTGGCACACGTCGCGCTGGCCCGCCGGCGCCGATGTCAGCGGCAAGCGGGTGGCGATTGTGGGCAACGGGGCGAGCTGCATGCAGACTGCCCCCGAGATCCAGAACGACGTGGAGTCGCTCACGATCTACCAGCGCTCCAACCATTGGGCAGCGCCTTTCGAGCAGTTCCGCAAGCCGGTGCCCGACGCCATGCGAACCCTGTTCGAAGCGGTGCCGCTGTACCGGGCCTGGTACCGGGTGCGCTTGGGCTGGACGTTCAACGACCGCATCCACACGGCCCTGCAGAAGGACCCCGACTGGGAGCACCCTAAGCGCTCCCTCAACGCGCAGAACGACGCCCACCGCGCCTACTTCACCCGGTACGTGATCGACGAACTGGGCGACCGGGCCGACGAGCTGGCAGACCGGGTGCTGCCCACCTACCCGCCATTCGGCAAACGCATGTTGATGGACAATGGCTGGTACCGGATGCTGCGCAACCCCAATGTGGAGTTGGTCGACAACCCGATCGCCGAGATCTCCGGCCAGACGATCCGCACTGCGGACGGCACCGAACGGGAAGCCGACGTGCTGGTGCTGGCCACCGGCTTCGACGTGCTGCGGTTCATCACCACCTACGAGGCAACTGGTCGCTCGGGCCGCAGCCTGCGCGAGTCGTGGGGCGATGACGACGCCAGCGCCTACTTGGGCACGGTCACCCCGGACTTTCCCAATTTCTTCACGCTGTACGGACCCAACTTGCAGCCCGGACACGGCGGCAGCCTGATCTTCGTGGTGGAGATGCAGGTGCGCTACGTGATGGACATGATCGCCAAGATGTGCGCCGAAGGCCTCGGCTCGGTGGAGGTGCGCCGGGACGTGCATGATGCATACCGCGGCCGGGTCGACGAAGCGCACGAACACATGGTGTGGACCCATCCGGGCATGACCAGCTACTACCGCAACGAGGCCGGCCGCATCGTGGTCAACTCGCCGTGGCGCAACGTCGACTACTTCGACATGACCAAAGAAGCCGACCTCGACGACTACGTCTGCGAACCCCGAGCTGCCGACCGCGAACTCGTCGCCGACTGATTGAAGTCAGTCGAAATTCAATGGGGTCACACTAAGACGCACGGCTACGTTCAGCAGAGGGGCGGGGCCGTCGAAATGCCAAAATCGTCCACTCTGGCGACGGTCCCCGCCCTCTGACAGTGCATCGTAGCAATCGTCCATGTCATGAGGGCCGGAATTAGGACGCGAGTTCGGCGGCAATCGCCTCGATCGCTTTGTCGACATCGGCTTCGGAGACGTCGAGATGCACCACCATGCGCGAGCGGCCGAAACGCCAGTCGGCCAGCACGCCGCGACCCTCGACACGTTTGCCGAGTGTCGGATCGTTCTGGTCGAGCTGCGAGAACACCATGTTGGTGTTGCACCCGGTGACGGTGATGCCCTCGACGGCGTCGAGACCGGCCGCGAGGCGCGCAGCGTTGGCGTGATCGTCGGCCAACCGGTCGATGTGATGCTGCAGGGCATACAGGCCACCCGCGGCGATGATTCCGGCCTGACGCATGCCGCCCCCGAGCACCTTGCGCCAGCGTCGAGCCGCTGAGACCAGTTCCTCAGTGCCGCACAGCACTGAACCCACCGGGGCGCCGAGGCCCTTGGACAGGCACACCGAAACAGTGTCGAATGGCGCGGCGACCTCGGCGGGGGACAAGCCCAGCGATACTGCGGCGTTCCACAGCCGGGCGCCGTCGAGGTGCAGCCCAAGCCCGTGACGATCGGCGAAGTCACGCGCAGCTTGGTGCTGCTGGGTCGTCAGCACCTTGCCGTCGATGGTGTTCTCGAGGCACAACAGCTTGGTGCGGGCGAAGTGGCTGTTGTCGGGCTTCACTGCCTCTTCAGCCGCTTCGAGGTCGACCATGCCGGTCTCGTCGGTGGGCACGGGCTGGGGCTGGATGCTGCCCAGCACTGCTGCGCCGCCGCCCTCGTACATGTAGGTGTGGGCGTGATGGCCCACGATGTACTCGTCGCCTCGTTCGCAGTGCGCCAGCAGCCCGCACAGGTTGGACTGGGTGCCGCTGGGTACGTACAGCGCCGCGGTCTTGCCAAGCAGTTCGGCGGTGCAGTGCTCCAGCTCGTTGACCGTGGGATCGTCGCCCCAGACGTCATCGCCGACTTCGGCTGCAGCCATGGCGGCGCGCATCTCCGGCGTCGGCTTGGAGACAGTGTCTGAGCGCAGGTCGATCACGGGCGCAAGCCTGCCATGCGTTCTGCCGGTCACCACACCGGCGACGGGTACCGCGCGTGTGCCGGCAGCAGCAGCCGGTGATCAGCCCTTGCCGTTGCGCAGCAGCTTGCCGGGAAGCGGACCGTGCGGGTCGACCGCATCGGCGCCGTCCCGGCGGATCACGGTGCCGTTCACGACCACCGCGTCGATGCCCTTCGCATCGGAGATCAGCCGATCGGCCCCGGCGGGCAGGTCGTACACCCGGCGCTTGCCCAGGTGGCCGATCTCGTCGGCGTCGAACACCACGACGTCGGCAGGCTTGCCGTCGGCCAGCGTTCCCCGGTCGGTGATGCCGAACACTTCGGCCGGCCGCTGGGTGAGCATGTGAATGGCCGTCTCGAGGTCGAAGCTCTGCCGGCCTCGCACGAAGGTCTGCAGGAACTCCGTGGAGTACTTGGCGTCGCAGAGCTGGCTGGCGTGCGCCCCGGCATCGGAAAGCCCGATCACCGTGGTCGGGTGGTGCAGCAGCTCGTCGATGTCGTCGGGGTCGTGGTTGATCACGTCCTGGACGATGCGCATGTCCAAGTCGGCTTCGAGCGCCACATCGAGCACCCAGTCCACCGGGTCCTGGCCGGCCTCGTCGGCCAGCTCCTGGACGTTGTGGCCCTCGAGCTCGGGGCGGATGGGCAGCCAGCTGACTTCGGTGCGTGCCCAGCGGTCGCCGATCTTGCCGCCGGTGCCGGCCTTCTCCTTGAACTCGGCACGCCAGTCCGGGTCGGCGTAGTACTGCTTGCGGCCTTCCAGGTCGCTCTGGGACACCGGGGTGAAGCAGCGCAGCGCCTCGTAGATGAACGGCGCCTTCCAGCTCATCTCGAACTGGATCGGCTGCACGGCCACCTGGGGGAACACCGGCAGGCCCCGATCGGCGATCTCGCGAGCCCGCTCCAGCTCGGCACGGTGACTGCCCGGTCCGCGGGCCGAGCCCAGCAACGCGGTCCAACTCACATGCGCTCCCGTGGTCTCGGCGATGCGAGCGAACTCGTCGTGGCTGAGGCCCCGTCCGACGGTGGCCTGCATGACGCCGCCCGCGTCGCCGAGCGCCTGGGCGATCTCGACGATCTCGTCGGTGGTCGCGGCCCGGCTGGGGACCGGACGCCCTTCGTAGCCCACATGGGTGGCCGCCTTGGAGGTCGCGAATCCGAGCGCGCCGGCCCGCAGCGCCTCCGCCACGAGGTCTCGCTGGGCGGCGATCTCTTCGGGCGTGCCTTCGCGCTCGGTGGCCTCTTCGCCCATGACGTACATGCGTGCCGCGGTGTGGCCGATGAGCGCCGCCATGTTGACCGCCGCACCGTTCGACTCGAGCGCATCGAGATACTCGGGGAACGTCTCGAATCCCCAGTCGCCCAGACCGGCTCGCAGCGCGTCGACGCTCATGCCCTCGACGTTCTCGAGCGTGCGCATGATGAGGTCACGGTGCTCGGGCCGCGTGGGCGCCACCGAGAAGCCGCAGTTCCCCATCACGATGGTGGTCACGCCGTGCCAGGGCGAGCAGCTCACCAGCCGGTCCCACATGATCTGGGCGTCGTAGTGGGTGTGGATGTCGACGAAGCCAGGGCACACGATGCGCCCCGTGGCGTCGATGGTCTCGGCGGCGTCGGCGGGTGCCGTGCCGAGCGCCACGACCTTGCCGTCGGAGATGCCCACATCGCCGACGTAGCGGGGCGCTCCCGTCCCGTCGATGATCGTCCCGCCCGTGATCTTCAGGTCATATGCCATGCCGCTCACCCCATGCCTGCTGCGTACGCGCTGCACACCCCCGGGCTGGTCTGCCCGAGGCTGGAAGAACACGCTAGTCGCGCCCCCTGCATCGGTCCCTGAGTGCACCGGTGCCGGCAGGGACTTCCGTCTGCCTAGGGTGCAGCCATGAGCGAGACGAGCCTGCCCGACGAGCTGGTGAACCGGGTGACGTGGAAGATCCCCAATGCGCTTGCGCTGGTGGGATCGAGAGCCGGCGACGAGCGCAATGCCATGACGACGAGCTGGATCACGCAGCTCTCGATGGAGCCCGTCATCATCGGCATCGGCGTCGAGAACACCGCTGTCACCCACCGGCTGATCACCGACGGGGGCTCGTTCACGGTGAACCTGTGGGACGCCGAGAACACCCGGCCGTTCGTCAAGTTCTCCAAGCCAGCGGCCTACGAAGCCGTCGATGATGGCACCGGCAGCGGCACCCTCAACGGCTGGCCGGTGTACGAGGCCGCCACTGGCGCGCCCGTGTTCGTCGATTCGGCTGCCTGGATGGACTGCGAAGTGCGGCACAGCGTGAACCTGGGCACCCACACGCTGTTCATGGGCGAATTGGTCGCGGCCGGCATCAACAACGACGACGTTCGGCTCGCCTCCATGTCTGACACCCGCATGAAATACGGCGGCGTCAAGCGCCACTGAATCCGCTTGAACCGACTTCCGACGGGTACAAACGGATGTCTCGCTGACGGTTCAAAGGCCGCTCGGCTACCATGGAATGCCTTGCGGACTCCACCGGGGTGGAGTCCCACTCCTGCCCGCCGATCAGGGATACCACGTGCCGAAAGTCAAAGACGACGCCATCTTGCTCGAAGGAAAGACCGTCGAAGCGCTCAAGGGCGGACACTTCCGCATCGAGCTCGACAACGGTCACGAGGTGCTCGGGCACCTGAGCGGCAAGATGCGCAAGCACCACATCCGGATCCTTCCTGGCGACCGGGTGCAGGTGGAAGTCTCGGCATACGACCTCAGCCGCGGGCGCATCACCTACCGCTACAAGTAGCCCCGCGCGCATCGGCGACCGGTTCGCCAGCGCTGCATCCGGTCCGCGCGGCGTTCTACGCTCCGCATGCAGCCGCCGTAGCGGTGGCGCGAATCCGCGAGGGGAACTGACATGAGCAGCACGGCACAGCCGTCGAACGGGACGGTCGCGTACAGCGTCGAGCGGGATACCGCGGGCGACGTGGCAACGGTCACGCTCAACCGCCCCGAGACGCTGAACTCGATGAACGACGAGTTCATGAACGACATCACCGAGGCATTCGCCATGGTGGCGGCCGACGAGAACATTCGGGCGGTTGTGCTGACGGGCGCCGGACGAGGGTTCTGCTCGGGCGCGGATCTGCGCAACGCCGCCGCCGGAGACGCCGAAGGGTTCGATGCTGCAGCAGCCGGCGAGGCCACCACCGACTCGATGGACAACGCGTTCCATCCGGCCATCCGCGCCGTGGCCGAGTGCCCGGTGCCGACCGTCGCCCGAATCAACGGGGTCACCGCAGGCGGCGGCATCGGTCTGGCGCTGTCATGCGATGTCGCGATTGCTGCCCGGTCGGCGTTCTTCGTAGCGACGTTCGGCCCGCGGCTGGGCATCGTCCCGGACTTGGGCACGACCTGGCAGCTCCCGATGCGGGTCGGCCGTGCGCGGGCGCTGGGCATGTCTCTGTTGGGCGAGCGGGTGACCGCCGATCAGGCCGCCGAATGGGGCCTGGTATGGCAGACGGTTGATGACGCCGAGCTCGATGGCGCCGTGGCCCAGGTGGTCGACGTGCTCCGGCGCAGCTCGCCGGCAGCCATGGCGCGGATCCGATCCGCCATCGACGGTGCGATGCAGCGGGACCTCTCAGATCAGCTTGATGTCGAGATGGGGCACCAGGCGGTGCTCATTCCCCAGAACATGGCCCATGGTGCAGAGGCGTTTCTGGCCAAGACCGACCCATCGTTCCCCGGCAACCGCTACTGACCGATCATCACGCTGGGTCTGATGGTGCGCAGCGCTGAGCGCTGCGCACTGCTGGCAGACTGGCGCCATGACCGACACGCTTGACGCACCGGCGACCGATGAGGCCGTCGATCCCGCTGCTTCGCTGGTTGACGCAGCCATGGACGGACTGCTGGCTTCGCACGACCCAAAGCAGCTGAGCTACACCGAGTTCCGCGGCGCCCAGTTCGACGCCGGCTTGGCGTGGGTGCATTTCGACGAGGGCCATGGCGGCTTGGGCGTCAGTCCGAAGCTGCAGCGCCGGGTGGAGGAGCGGCTGCGAGTGGCCGGTGCCCGGCCCACGAAGCCGGTCACGTTCTTCATGCACCTGGCCGGACCGACCATCCACACCCACGGCAGCGAAGAGGTCAAGCAGCGTTTCCTGCGGCCGATGTTCACCGGCGAGGAGCTGTGGTGCCAGCTGTTCAGCGAGCCCGGTGCAGGCAGCGACTTCGCCGGTCTGGCGACCAGGGCGGTTGCCGACGGCGACGAGTGGGTGGTGAACGGCCAGAAAGTCTGGAACACGCTGGCCCACCTCGGCGACTTCGGGATGCTGGTGACCCGCACCAATCCTGAGGTGCCCAAGCACCGCGGGCTCACCTACTTCGCGCTCGACATGAAGTCCCCGGGCGTGGAGGTGCGCCCGCTGCGCCAGATCACCGGCGAGGCCGAGTTCAACGAGGTCTACATGACCGACGCGCGTGTGCCTGATGCCCATCGCATCGGCGACGTCGGCGACGGCTGGCGGGTATCGCTGACAACCCTCATGAATGAGCGCAACGCCATCGGAGCAGGCGGCGCGGGCCCGCCCAAGCGGGGCACCGGACCTATCTCGGTGCTGGTGAAGCTGTGGGAGCAGCGGGACGAGGCTGAACGCGACGACGTCACCAAGGACCGCCTGACGCAGCTGTGGACCCGCGCCGAGGTGCTGCGGCTCACGAACATGCGAGCGGGAGCCAACCGGCGCATGGGCAATCCTGGGCCCGAGATGTCGATCGCCAAGCTGGCGTTCGCCGAGCTCAACCAGGCGCTCATGACCTGCGCTGTCGACATGATGGGCGCTGACGGCCTCGTCGGATACGACTACACGTTCCGCCGTCCCGGCGACCTGTCGGTAGACGGCTCCGACGGCGCGGTCCAGCACGGCTTCCTGCGGGTGCGTGCCAACTCCATCGAGGGCGGCACGTCGGAGATCATGCGCAACATCCTGGGCGAGCAGGTGCTCGGCCTGCCGGGCGAGCCCCGCATCGACAAGGACGTGCCCTGGGTGGACGTGCCCCGCAACTGAGGCACGCCCACCCAGCGAGTCACATCGTCAGCTCTTGGCCTCGGTCAGCATGTCCTGCACGATCAGGCCCAGGTCGCCCATCTGGGGGATCAGCTCCAGCCGCTCGTACACGTCCGGCGGCGGGTAGATGCCCGGGTCCTCCAGGATCTCGTCCAGGATGTACGGCGTCGCGGCCTCGTTCGGGCTGCCGTAGTACGTGTAGTTGGTGAGCGCTGCGCCGTTCTCGGCATCGAGCAGGAAATTGATCATGGCGTGGGCCGAGCACACGTTGTCGGCGTTGTGCGGGATGGCCATGGTGTCCACCCAGCGAACACCGCCCTCGACCGGGATCGTGTACACGTGCGTCTCATACGCGTCGGTCTCGAAGAACGCCTGCGCGAAGCCGCCGCTCCAGCCGTGGGCGACGTCGACCTCGCCGTTGACCAGGTCGTCGCCGTAGGTCACCGAGTCGTACTTGACCAGTCGGTCGTTGGTGGCCTTCAGCAGCGCTCCCGCCTCGCGGATCGCGTCCTCGTTGCCTGACTCGATGGTCTCGGTGATGCTGTAACCCAAGTACTTGAGCGCCGCCGACACGGCCTCGGGAGCGTCGTCGAGCATCGAGATGCCTCCGGGCACCTGCGCTGCGGTGTCGGCATCGAAGATGACCGCCCACGACGATTCGCCTCCGATCGCATCGAGCGCGTCGTAGGTCATGCCGATGCCGGTGGTGCCCCACTGGTACGCCACGTGATACTGGTGCTCGGGGTCGAATGGCGGGTTGTCCCACGCGTCGTCGAGGTTGGCGACGTTCGGGAGCGCGTCGTAGTTGAGCGGCAGCAGCAGTTCCTCTTCGATCATCAGCGCCACCATGTAGTCCGACGGCACAACCAAGTCGTAGATGGCCGCCTCGGACTCGACCTGGCTGAGCATCTGCTCGTTCGACTCGTAGACCGTGTAGTCGATGCTGACGCCGGTCTCCTCCTCGAAGGCCAACAGCAGCTCCTCGTCCATGTAGTCGGCCCAGTTGTAGAAGGCCAGGTCGCCGTCGGTCTCGCCGGGTTCGCAGTCATCGGCGGCGTTGTCGCTGCCCCCGCCGCCGCATGCAGCCACGAGCAGCGCCGCCGTGGCTGCGAGCGCGAGCCATCGGTACCGGCGCAGCCGCCCCCTGGTCTGAGATGTGATGGACATTGTTTCTCCCCTTGTCGAGATAGTCGAATTCATGGTGTCGTGCTCCTCGGACGCTGCAGGGCCAGCGAGGCCACGACCAGCGTGATCGAGGCGGCCAGCATCAGCGTGGAGATGGCGTTCAGCTCCGGTGTCACGCCCTGGCGGATGGTGCTGAACACGTACACCGGCAGCGTCGTGGCACCCGGGCCGGCGGTGAAGGCGGAGATGACGACGTCGTCGAGCGACAGTGCCAGCGCCAGCAGCGCGCCCGCGGCAATTCCCGGTGCGATCAGCGGCAGCGTCACCCTTCTGAACGTACGCCATGGCGTGGCATACAGATCACGTGCCGCCTCTTCGAGGGTGCGATCGAATTGATCCAGCCGTGCGCGCACCACCACCGCGACGAACGAGATGTTGAACGCGATGTGGCTCAGCGCAACCGTGGTGACGCCCAGGGTGAGCCGTGGCCCGAAGGTGTCGATGAGCTTGAACGCCTCGGCGAAGAAGACCAGCAACATGACGGCCATCGTGATGTCGGGGATGACGATGGGCAGGTACACGGTGCCGTCCAGCGCCCGGCGGCCCTTGAAGCGGTAGCGGTCGAGGGCGAGCGCCACTGCGGTGCCGAGCACCGTGGCGACGATCGTGGAGCTGATGGCGACGATCAGCGACACCCGCAGCGCGCTGATGATCTGCGTGTTGCCGAGTGCTTCGCCGTACCAGCGCGGCGAGAGGCCCTGCCACACATTTACTCGCTCCGAGTCGTTGAACGAGAAGATCACGAGCACGACGATCGGCACGTACAGGAATGCGAACACGAACCAGGCGTTCGCCTTCAGCAGGCGCCTCGCCGAGGCCTTGGTGCCGGCAGTGCCGAGGCTGCTCATGGCGCACTGGCCCCGGTGCGTTCGGCATTGGCCGAGTTGCGCTGATTGACGGCCACTGCAACGAGCATTGCCACGATGATGAGCACGCTCAGCGATGCACCGAGCGGCCAGTTGCGCGCCGCCTGGAACTGGCGGGCCACGTACGAGCCGATGAGCAGCGTCTTGGCCCCGCCCAGGATCTCCGGCACCACGTACGAGCCGAAGCTGGGCACGAACACCAGCACGCAGCCCGCCACGATGCCCGACCGGGTGAGGGGCACCGTCACCTTCCAGAAGGCCTTCGCCCCGCTGGCATACAGATCGCGGGCGGCCTCCACCAGGCGCCAATCCATTCGCTCGAGCGCCACATACAGCGGCAGCACCATGAAGGTCAAGAAGCCGTACACCATGCCCAGCACCACGGCCGTGGGCGTGAACAGGATGCGGAATGTGCCGAAGCCCATGGCTTCGCTGAGCGCAGAGGCGGGGCCGTTCGAGCCGAGCAGGAAGCGGATGGCGAACACCCGCACGAGCCCGTTGGTCCAGAACGGGATCATCACCAGCACGAGCAGCCTTGCGCGTAGGCGGGGTGGACGGGTGGCCAGGTAGTAAGCGAAGGGGTACGCCACGACGAGGCACAGCACCGTGGTGAGGAAGGCCAGCCACGCAGAGCGGGCGATGATGCCCAGGATGACGTCGTCGGCAATGCGCTCGTAGGAGTCCAGGTTCCACCCGCTCAGGGAGGTGCGGCCGGTGGACGTGCGGGTCGCGAACGAGTACACGGTGATGAGCCCAAGGGGGACCATGAAGAAGATGAGCAGGTACAGCGCACCGGGTGTGGCGATGAGCGTGCCGGTGCGCCGGGCCCTGCGCTGTGCGCTGCGTTCGGCGGGGGTGAGCGAATCCGGCGCCATTGCATCGGGCCCGGTCGGCGTCTTCGATGCTGGCTCGTCGGGTCCAGCAGCGGTCTGCTGCGCCGCCGCAGGCTTGACGCGGCGCAGCGACGGCATCAGTCCGTGACCACCGTCGTCGTCGCAGGCGACCAGGCGACTGAGACGGGTTCGCCGGCGGCGAGCGCTGCGGACCCGGTTTCTGCCCTCGCCGTGATCGTGGCCGTTCGCTCGCCGCCGCTCGTCGTGCCGGCACCAGCGGCTGGGCCGATCGCGACCGTGTAGACGAACGCGTGACCGAGATAGGTGGCGTCGAGGATCACCCCGCCGAGGCTCGGTGCGCCGTCGGGTGCCTCGCCGCGGCCGTGCAGTCGCACCTGCTCGGGCCGCACGCTGAGCGCCGCCGGAGTTCCCGCGGCCAAGTCGGTCTCGACGGCGACGACCGCGCCGGAGTCGAGGCGCATCGCCGTGGGGCCCTCCACGACGCCTTCGAGCAGGTTCGTCCGCCCGATGAAGTCGGCCACGAAGCGGTTCGCAGGGTGCTCGTACACCTGCGTCGGTGTCCCCACCTGCAGGAGGCGCCCATCGGACATCACGCCCACCCGGTCGCTCATGGCCAAGGCTTCCTCTTGGTCGTGCGTCACGAAGATGAAGGTGATGCCGACCTCGCGCTGGAGCGCCTTGAGCTCGGTTTGCATCTCCTGGCGCAGCTTCAGGTCGAGTGCACCCAGCGGCTCGTCCAGCAGCAGCACCTTGGGATGGTTCACGAGCGCTCGGGCCAGGGCGACACGCTGCTGCTGGCCGCCTGAGAGCTGCGAGGGCCTGCGCTGCTCCATGCCTTCCAGGCGCACCAGCGCTGTTGCCTCGGCAACCTGCCGGTCGGCCTCAGCGCCCCGGATGCCGCGCATCTGCAGGCCGAAGGCGATGTTCTGGGCGACCGTCATGTGGGGGAACAGCGCATAGGCCTGGAAGACGGTGTTGACCGGTCGGCGGTCGGGCGGCCACGAGGCGACTTCCTCGCCGAAGATCGCCAGCCTTCCCTCGCTCGGGATGTCCAGGCCGGCGATCATGCGCAGCGTGGTGGTCTTGCCGCAGCCCGATGGCCCCAGCAGGGCGAAGAATTCGCCGTCGCCGATCTCCAAATCGACCTCGTCGACGGCCACCACATCGCCGAAGCGTTTCGAGATGCCATGCATCTCCACGGCCGGCACGCCGGTGCGGCCTTCAGCGGCCGGCCCGTGCGCCTCTCCGTCATCGCGTTCGGCTGCCGGCCCGGTCACCGCGCCGTCGCCGCTCATGTGAGCCCGAGAGGGCTGGCCGGCGCGCCAGCCCGCACGGCCTGCGTGCAGATGAAGTCGTGGGCGAGGGTGGCGGCCGCCAACGCCGTGATCTCAGAGACGTCGTAGGCCGGGGCGACCTCCACCACGTCCATGCCGACGATGTCGAAGGGCGCGAGGCCGCGCACGATCTCCAGTGCTTGTGCCGTGGTCAGCCCGCCTGCCACCGGGGTGCCCGTGCCGGGTGCGAAGGCAGGGTCGAGGCAGTCGATGTCGAAGGTCACGTACGCCCGCCGGTCCGCGACCTGCTCACGCACGACCTCGAGCACTGCCGCGGGCCCGTTGCGGTGCACCCAGGGCGCGCCCAGCACAGTGAATCCGTAGTCGTCGTCGTTGTGGGTGCGGATGCCGATCTGGACCGATGCCGACGGGTCGATGATGCCCTCCTGCAGCGCTCGCAGGAACATCGAGCCGTGGTCCAGGCGACCCTCGTCGTCGGGCCACGTGTCGGGGTGTGCGTCGAAGTGGATGAGCGCCAGCGGGCCGTGCTTGGCCGCGTGGGCACGCAGGATCGGGTAGGTGACGAAGTGGTCGCCGCCGAAGGTCACCATCTGGGCATCGTGGGCGAGGATCTCGGCGCAGTGGGCTTCGATTCGCTCTACGGCCTCGGTGGGATGGCCGTAGTCGATGAAGCAATCGCCGTAGTCGACCACGGCGAGGTAGGCGAACGGGTCGAAGCCGAAGGGGTAGGCGTCGAGCTCGGCGAGGCCTGTTGACGCCGCCCGGATGGCGCGGGGGCCCAGGCGTGCGCCGGGCCGGTTCGACGTCGCCATGTCGAACGGGATGCCCGACACGACGATGTCGGCATCGGCGATGTCGCGGGTGTAGCGGCGCCGCAGGAACGACAGCGCGCCGCCGTAGGTCATCTCGGGCTTGCGACCGTGCAGGTCCTCCGAGCGGAATGCCTGGTCGCCGAGAGCTTCAGCGCCGGAGCCGGCGATCAGGCCCCCGCCGCCCGTCGCGGGTTCGGCGCTGTCGCTCACGCGCCGTCTTCCGAGGGGCCGCGCAGCTCAGGGTTACGCCACACGATCAGCGCCGCCCAGCTGTCCGTGGCCGGATCGGCGATGTAGTTCGGCAGGCCGCACACTGCCTCGAACCCGTTCTCGATCTGAAAGCTCAGGGTCCGGTCGTACAGCCGGCCTTCCCGTACCTCGGCGATGTACTCGTCGGCGGTCATGTCAGCTTTGTGGTCGGCGTAGCCGGGGATGACGCCGCCGGCCACGATCCCGTCCAGCCCGAGGTCGATGCAGACCTGCTTGCGCAGCACGTAGAGCTCGGCACCGATGCCGCGGCGGCGGTGGGAGAGCCGGGTGGCAATGCTGGTGCCGTAGTACCAGCGGCCGTTGGGGACATGCCCGCTGCTGCTGTGGTCTTCGGGGACGAGGTCGGCGATGGTGTGAATCGGGTTCGCCATGTCGAAATCGCAGCGAATGCCGACCCCCATGGCCACCAGCTCGTCGCCGTCGAAACCGGCGAAGCAGCCCTCGGCGAAGTCGTGCGCCAGTTGCTCGAAGCCTTGGGCGTCATAGAGATCATTGCGATCGGCCGTGGGATGCGAGGCCAGCTCCAACGCCTCCAGCTCGGCGGCCCACTCCGGGAGAATGCGGGCGTATCGCAGGCCCGAGCGCTCGCCGACTGACACGGCGTCGATCTCACGCATTGCAGACCCCCCGGACGGGCGCATGCGACGCCCAGCTGCCGCGCGAGACATTACTGCTGGGCCGCGGAGCGGCCGGTCGCAGCCACATCTGCCACAGCATGGCTGGTGCGCCCATCGGCGGCCAGGCGCACCACTAGCGTCCGCGACATGGCTGCCGCCGTCGACTCCGATCCATGGTCGCTGGAGACGGCATCAACGACGCCGCTGTGGATCGACCGGCTGGAACCGCCCATCGCGCCGCGGCCCGCAGTCGAGGGCGACCTCGACGTCGATGTCGCCATCGTCGGCGGCGGGTTCAGCGGCCTGTGGACCGCGTACTACCTGCGCCGGCTCGAGCCGTCGCTGCGTGTGGCCGTGCTGGAGCGCCACTACTGCGGTTTCGGAGCCTCGGGACGCAACGGTGGCTGGGCAGTAGGGGAGCTGGCGGGTTCCTTCGATGACTACGCGCGGCGCGCCAGTCCGACCGAGTCGCTCCGTTTGGTGCGAGCCGTCTTCGACGCGGTGGACGAGATCGGGCGCGTCACCCAAGCCGAGGGGATCGATTGCGATTACGCCAGGGGCGGCACGATCCGGGTGGCGCGTACTGCTCCGCAGGCCGAACGGCAGGCTGCCGAGATCGCCGAAGCCCGCCAGATCGGGTTGACCGAGGACGAGCTGCGCCTGCTCGACGCGGAGGAGGCCCGCGATCAGCTCAACGCCACTGAGGTACGCAGCGGCTTGTTGCTGGGGCCATCCGCAGTGGTTGATCCGGCGAAGCTCGTGACGGGGCTCGCCTGCGCGGTCAAAGCCTCCGGTGTGGAGGTCTACGAGCAGACTCGTGCCACGGCCATCGAGGGCGGCGCCGTGCAGATCGGCACAGCGGGTGCTCGCGGCTCGCCGATGAGCCGTCGCCGCTGCGAGGTCCGGGCACCTGTGATCGTGCGCGCCACTGAGGCCTATACCCGGGATCTGCGCGGGCTGCGGCGGGACATCCTGCCGGTGTACTCGCGCATGATTGCCACCGAGCCGCTGCCCGATGCAGCATTCGACGAGATCGGCTTGGCCAATCGTCCGAGCTTCGCCGACGACCGCCGCATGGTCACCTACGGCCAGCGCACCGCCGACAACCGGATCGCGTTCGGCGCAACGGGAGTGCCCTACAGCTTCGGTTCGCGCATCGTGCCGTCAACCGAGTCCCACATGGGGATGCATCGCCGAATCTGGCGTGTGCTCACCGACATGCTCCCGCAGGTCGCCGATGCCCGCATCACTCACCGCTGGGGCGGCGTGCTCGGCATCCCGCGCAACTGGCTGCCCGGTGTCCGCTTCGACCCGCGGACGGGCGAGGGCGTGCTGGGCGGCTACGTGGGGGAGGGCGTTGCGGCGTCCAATCTGGCGGGGCGCACGATGGCCGAGCTGATCTGCGAGCGAGCTACTGAGCGCACGAGCTTGCCGTGGGTGGGCGTCAGCTCCCGGCAGTGGGAGCCCGAGCCGCTGCGCTGGCTGGGGGTGCGTGCCAGCCGCGCGCTGCTCGGCGTGGCCGACCACCGAGAGCTGCGGACGAATCGTCGCGAGCGGGTGGCCTCAGGGATCGCGAAGCTCCTGCGCGGCGGCCACTGAGCGGCCTCAGCGAGCCGTCCCGCCTCTGCCTGCTGCGTCACGGCTCAATCTGCCGACGCAGCGCTCGCGAGCCCATAGCCGTGGCGGCCATGGCGAAGACTGGCGGCGCGTCAGTCGCAGTCGAGGCGGTAGGCGCCCTGGTGGGGGACCATGATGCCGGCGGTGGGTCCCCCGAAGTGGGTGCCGATTACCAACGTCTCACCGTCGGCCCAGTCGCCGAAGGCCTCGTGGCGGGTGCGGCGGGCCTCGTCGGGGTCGGTGTCGAACATCGAGCTGAGATCGGGGTCCGCGAGCTGCATCGGGGTGTGCGCCATGTCGCCGGTGATGATTGCCCGCTTGCCGCCGTCTTGGATCACCACGGACAGGTGGCCCGGTGTGTGGCCCGGTGTCGACTGGAACGAGACCTCCGAGCAAATGCTGTCGACTGCCTCGACCATGTTGGCTCGGTCCGCGGCGGCGATGGGCGCAACGGAGTCCTCGAACACCGCATCGCCGAACAGGTCCTCATGGTTGGCCCAGTAGTCGTATTCGGGAGCGCAGAACAGGTACTCCGCGTTGGGGAATGTGGGCACCCATTCGCCGTCTGCGCTCAAGCAGGTGTTCCAGCCCACGTGGTCGACGTGGAGGTGGGTGCACACCACGTGAGTGATGGCCTCGGGCGGGAAGCCCGCTGCGGTCATGTCGTCGAGGAACGGGCCCTGCTGCTCATGCCAGAGGGGGTTGGAACGCTGCTTGTCGTTGCCGACGCAGGTGTCCACCGCGATGCGGTGCTCTCCGGCAGAGATCACGCAGGTGTGGATGCGCTGCAGCAGGTAGCCGTCGTCGCTGACGAAATGCGGTCGCAGCCAGGGCGCGGCCTCTGCGCGGGCCAGCACCCCGCCCTTGCTCACCCCGTCATAGAGGAACCGTGGCGATGTGGGCGTGGCGGTTTCCGAGATCGACGTGATGGTGACCTCGCCGATCTGCCAGCGCTGCGGCTCGGCATGCTCGCTGCCGGCGTCTGCCTGGCCGGCTTCGCTCTCAGCGCCGGCGTTCACGGCTGGCGCCCGACGTAGCCGAGGTAGCGGTGCGACATCGGGGCATCGTCGGGCACATCGATCGCGTCGGTGATCAATCGCCACTTCCGGGGAATGTCGCCCAGTGCTTGCACCCGTGCGAGGGTGGCCTCGCACAGGTCGTCAGGCAGGTCGATGGGGTTGCCGGTGGACTGGGCCAGGTCCCATGCATGGGTCAGCGGATCCCACTGCACCATGCCAACGAAGTTCTCGAAGCTCATCGGTCCGAACCAGTACTTGTCTTCGGCGGACAGGTCGGCCCCGTCTATTGCGTCGAGCACGCCGTCGCGGGTGGCTTGCCACTGGGCCGCCGGATCGCCGGCGTCGTCGGCCATTTGGGGCATGCTCACCTCGCCGGTACGGGCGATGCCGGCGAGCGCATCGAGTACACCGCACTGGTGGCGCAGCAGTTCGGTTGCGTTCCAGTCGGCGCACGGGGTGTCGTTGCCCCAGGCGTCGTCGGGCACGCTTGCCACCACCGAGTCGAAGAGCGCGACGGAGCGCTTGAACTGGTCAACGATCTCGCTCATCGGCAAGAACCTCCCTGTGTGGTCGCGCCCTCCCGCTTGAGGCAGGGCGGCGATCTGCGGCGGATGCCGATGGTAGGCCGACTCGCGCCGGCGAGGCGGGGTCAGCCCGCGTCGACGAGGTTGACCCGCAGGCCGGCCAGCGCCACCTGGCTGTCGTTCACGTAGCAGTCCCGCGTGCGGGCCGCGGCGAGCACCGCCTCACGATCCACGGTCGCGACATCGATGCCGCCGAGGCCCTCGCCGCGCCCGTCGGCTTCAGGCACAAAGCGCAGCGTCGCGTTGTCGAGCTGGATCGTGGGGTGGCCGTCGCTGTCGGTGCCCAGGTCGATCTGCGCGATCTGGCTCCAGCGCTCGGCCAGCCGCTGCGGATCGGGGCTCTGCAACTCGGCCGCGGCGATGCTGCTCACCCGGTCGGTGCAGACGTACGGCTCCCAGTTGGAGCCCGCAGGCGTCCAGGAGCCCCCGACCTCGTCGCCTGTCGGCCCGGTCATCTGGTCCATCTCGAAGAATGCGCCGCCGGTGTCGGCCGGGTGCAGCTGCATGCCGACGTGGCCTTCATCGGGGAAGTTCATCTCGAATGCGATCCGGATGCCCAGCTCGTCGACATGGGCGCGGCGTGCAGCAACGTCGCTGACCTGGGTGATGACCATGTAGCCGGTGTCCCCGCCGCGCCGCTGCTGATACCGGCCGGCGGCTGTGTCTTGCTGGATTGGCGTGACGCACTCGAGAAACTGAGTGCCCACCGGCCACAGCACGTTCTTGAGGCCGAAGATGCCGACACCGGGATCGGTAAAGCACGGCTCGACGCCCAGAACGCTCTGAATGTCCGCCGAGGTCTGGGCCAAGTCGGCAGTAGTCACGGCAATCTGACGAAGACGAATCCACATGCGCGTCACCCTAGGACGCTGTGCCGCACCGCCGCAGCGTGTTCGCCGCCATGACTCGGGGCTACGTCTCAGACGCCTTCCGTGGACGTCTGCCTTCGGAGCGGACAGCCCGCGATGGGTCCGCCTGATCGGCCTCAATCTGTGACACCAACTCGGGGTTCCTCAACAGCGCAGCCTCGTGTGCCGAGATCACAACAGTACGCGGGCCCTCATTGGTCCCGTCATCCACGCACGAGGGATTGCCATGGCTCCTGGCGTGGAGAAATCTGCACACCGTGCACTGGGCCGGCTGCCGTGTCGCACCCTCGCAGTAGCTTCGCCGTCATGGACAAAGAGCAGTACTGGGCGCAGCGTCTTGAAGAGTTCCTCGACTACGTGAGGAGCACCACGAGCGCAACGGACCCGACCAATGCTGTTGCGAATCTCCGAACCGTCGTGAGCCGCTGGATCGGTCACGCGCTCGAGCGGCAGGCACATCCTGGTGAACGAAACGAGGAACTCCTGAGTGAGTGGGTCACGAACGTACTGGTTCTCGATGTCAGACCTCAGGGGGATTATCGCTCTCGTGTCGGGCGGTGGTGGAATTGGATTCAAAACCAGCCGATATCAGTAGAGGCTGATGTCGTGGACCAAGACCCGTCGGAGCGGCTCGCCCGACTTGTCGCCGAGTTCCGCAGACACGGCAACGACTCGGCGATCGCCGTAGCAGATGGCGTAGCCACAGAAGGTGGGAGTGTCGGCGGCTACTCCTTGGCTGACCAGGACGTACATCTGCGAGCACGCGAGCGCTTCGAAGAGATATTGCGTCGGCTGCCGACGATGCCGCATCCTGAGCGGCAGCAGATCAAGGAGGTCTGGCGTCCGAAGGGGCAAGGCAGCTACGGCGGCGTTGGCCAGATCGTTCAGCTCGGCTCGTTCATTGACCGAGCGAGCGAGGCGGAGTGGGAGAGACTAAGCGGGCAACTGGTTGCGCTTTGCTTCGGAGAGGATGACCTTGCCGACCGGTTGCAAACAGCCTTCGACGAAATCTATGGCCTGGGGTGGGCCAGCGCGACCCGCGTAGTAGCTGTCATTGATCCACAACGAGTAATCCCCAACTACTCGTTGGATCACGCAGGGCGCTGGGCGGGCAAGCTCGTCTGTTTGCAACTGCTCATAGACGAGGGGCTGCTTGATTCCGAAACGCGGCACCGTGCAGAGACCGTGCTGCGGGAGCACCCGCGCAGCAAGCCGTCGGGCCGGGCGGTCGTCGAGTCGAACGATCTGCTGCTGGAGATTCTCCGTCCGCACTTCACCGACGGCGATTCTGTGGACACATGGGGCATGCGGACGTTTCTGTACTGGCTCAGCGAGCGCGTCATGGAGCGCCAGGAAATGGACGGCCGTGTCGGGGGTAGTGACGGCAAGAAACTCGACTTGTCCACGCTTGTGGCTGAGTTCCGGGCCAGCGGCTACCCCAGCGATGACGATCACCAGCATGAGTTAGCGCGAGTCGAGTTTGAGCAGATTCTGAGGTCATTGCCAGAGATCACTCATGAAGATCGCGAGGCGGTCAAGGCGGTGTGGAATCCGGCTGAGTTTGATTACGGCAGCGTGGGGTACGCAGGCGCGGGGGCCAACAAGCTCGTCAACAAGGCGTCGGCGCAGGACTGGCTGCAGATTCGCGATGAGTTGGCCGAGGTGTGTTTCGGCGGTGATGACGAGGTCACACGACTTGATCGAGCCGCCGCGTCTGGAGTCCTGAGTGGCGTGCGGTATGTGGTCGGGACGCGTCTGCTCGCAATTTGTCGGCCGCACGACGTCATCCCGATCTACCTATTGCGCAAGAGCCGCAAGTACCCGGGCGTCATCGACATGATCGAGGTTCTCGACCGGCTGGACCTCATCGGCGATGACCTTCGACTGGTAGCTCGAGAGCTGCTCTCGCTCTCGGGTGCGGAGCTGAATTCGGGAACAGTGGTAATGCAGGCCAACGACCTACTGCTCGAAACGCTGCGCCCATACTTTGCTGACGACGGTGATGTCGACACATGGGGAATGTCGAAGTTCCTCTACTGGCTCATGGAGCGGCACCCGAGCGACGAAGAGGCGGACGAACCATGGATCGACGACGGTGACCTAGCGGCGCTGGCGACGGATCTGCTGTGCGATGTGGGATTCGTCAAAGACATCGTGGCGCTCTTGGAGGACAAGGGGCAGGTGATCCTCTATGGCCCGCCTGGGACGGGCAAGACCTTCTTCGCCCATGAACTCGCGTGGGAACTGACGAGATACGACGATGCCGACGAGCATCCGGGGTACTCGCTGGTGCAGTTTCACCCGGCGTATTCGTATGAGGATTTCTTTGAGGGGTTCCGGCCCCAGGTTGATGACAACGGGCTGATGACTTACGAGCTGACGCCGGGACCGCTGGTTCGCCTCGCAAGGCGTGCGCAGGAACATCCCGACGAGCTGCATGTCATGGTCATCGACGAGATCAACCGGGCGAACCTTCCCAGAGTGCTGGGTGAACTGCTGTATCTGCTGGAGTATCGCAACGAGGCGATCCAGACCCAGTACCGACCGGATGAGGATTTCTTGCTTCCCGAGAACCTGTGGTTTATCGGCACGATGAACACGGCCGACCGGTCGATTGCGCTCATAGACGCGGCGATGCGCCGGCGGTTCCACTTCGTGCCGTTCTTCCCAGATCGTGAGCCGACGGCGGGACTGCTGCGGCGCTGGTGTGAACAGAACGAGCAGGGACAGATATGGATCGCTGACTTGCTCGATGGCGTCAACGAGCGACTCCGCAGTGATCTCGGAGGTGACCACATGCTCATTGGGCCGAGCCACTTCATGAAGAGCAACCTGGACAAGGATGGTGTGCGGCGAATCTGGGAGTACAACATCGAGCCGCTGATTGAGGACCAGTTCTTCGGTCGTCAGGAAGTCATCGATAGTTACCGGTTCCGCGAGGTTTGGAAGCGTCACGGGCCCGGAGCGACTGCGTCGGGTTCGGAGACGCGAACGCCGGACGGAGCCGGCGATGACGATGAACCCCAGTCCGCTGGCGATGAAGGCGCCGAGAGCTACGGCGACGACTAGATGACATTCGTCGACACTGCGGTGAGGCCGGACGCCCCCGGGATGGATCGTGCCGCGGGCGAGGGCAGACGAATTGTGCTTCAGGAGTGGAGCACCAAGCGTCTGCGGCTGGGCGGCGAAGCTGCGCGCCGCCTTGGGGAGACACCGTGGGTGTCGGTGGAGACTGACCGGGAGAACGGCTGGTGGAAGGTGTCAACTCGGCAGTGGGTCGGGGGATTCACGCTGGGCGATCTACGCATCATCGTGCGGCCGAAGATCAAGCCCGAGAACCTGTTCTTCCTGCTGGAAGTGGGGCTGCCGTCCGAGGCGTGGCAGGCCGAGGCCATCGACTACGCGACCACCGATGAGCTGCTGCCAGCGTTGGTGTCGTTCTTCGCACGCACGGCGGAAACCACGCTCGCGCGCGGACTCTTCCATCACTACCGGCACGAAGAGGACGACCTGCTCGCGCTGCGAGGCCGTATCGACTTCGTGCGGCAGTTCCGTCGGGGCGGGGTGCTGGTGCCGATGGCGTGCTCGTGGGACGACTTCACGGCAGACGTCGACGAGAACCGCTGCCTGACAGCCGCAGTTCGACTGGCGCTGCGTGTGCCCGAAGTGCCACATGACGACCGGCGGCGGCTTCGCCGGCTGCTCGCCGCTCTCGATGGTGTGGCCGAACCCACTGTGACGATGGCGTTGGACAGTCTTGATCGCATCCAATACAGCCGGCTGAACGAGCACTACCGACCGGCGCTGGCGCTAGCACGCCTGATCCTGGCCAACTGCACCCTGCAGGACCAGCACGGCGACACCGCGGCATCAGCGTTCATGCTGGACATGAACCAGCTCTTCGAGGACTTCGTGACGGCCCGGCTCCAGCGAGCGCTGCGCGGGCGGTTGGATGTGCGACCGCAGATACGGCCCTATCTCGATGACGAGCGCCAAGTCCAGATCAAGCCGGACCTCACCTTCCGTCACCGCGGCGAAACCGTCGGTGTCGCCGACCTCAAGTACAAGCTCGCGGAAGCCGATACGAGCATCACGGGCGCTGCCGGGCCGCTTGCACGGCACGGCGACTACTACCAACTGCTGGCCTACACCACGGCACTCAAGCTGAGCGAAGGCACCCTCATCTATTGCGCCGATGTCGATCGCGACACATCCGCCGGACCTGGCGGTCCAGCTGGATCGGTTGGAGTCCCTCGGGGCGCAGACGATGCTCCGGGGCACGATGGCGATGTCACAGCTCTAGCTGGGTCAGCAATCACGGTTCGGCACGCGGGAACGAAACTCCACGCCGTCGCCATTGACCTTTCGGGCACCCCAAGCGACATTGAAGCTCAGATCGCCGCCCTTGCCGATCACCTGAAGAGATCGACGGAACGCACAGCCGCCTCTGAGCCTGCGTCGGGATAAGCCGCTCGCCTGATCGGTCGTGCGAGCCAGCGGCGCCGGCACCGGAACCGCAGCTCAGCAGACCGGCGTCAATCCCGTGATGCACTGAGTCACACCCAGGCGCGAACCAGTGCCACGGATCTTTGATGTCACACCCCTTTCGTACGGTTGTTCTATGGCAATCGGCAGCGAATCGGCTCTGGGCAGTGCACAGGCCACGAACGCCGTTTCGGTCGGCGGCGCGACCGGCGCCTTGGCGTTGGGCGGGGTGCGTGTGGATGCGGCTGACGTAACCGTGCTGTGCGGGGCGGGGCTGCGGGATCGGTTACGTGAGATCGCACAGGCGGAATCGCGACTGGCCGCGATGAAGGCCGACACACTGGGTGAGATAGCGCGTCGAAGCGGCGACGGCGCGGCTGCGCATGCTGCGACCAACGAGATGTCGGTGTCGGGCCGCAAGGCTCGCAGCGATGTGCGCGACGCGGTGCGGCTCGGCGGTCTGGACGCGACCCGGGACGGGCTCGCTGCGGGTTCGGTGCCGGTGGGACACGCGCAGATAATCGCCCGCGCTGCCGGCGACGCTCCGGTGGACGAGCGGTATTTGGCACAGCGGGCGACCGAGGAGGGCTATGACGAGTTCCGCCGCACCGTGGCGCGCCATGTGGCCGAGGTCAGCGAGAACGACGGTGTGTCGGTGCTGGAACGCCAGCGCCAGGCGCGCACTGGCACCATCGCGACCAGGGGCAGCGACGGCATGACGGTGCTGCATCTCGAGGTCGACTCGGTCACCGGTGCGCGGCTCGGCAGTGCGGTCGCTGCGATGGAGCGGCGCCTGTTCAGCAACGAAGGCGCCGATGCGCGGCGCACACCGCCACAACGTGCAGCGGACGCGATCTGCCAGCTGATCCTCGAACCCGACGCGAAGCGTCCTGCGGGGACGTCGCTGATCGTGGTGGCCGACTACGACCTGGTCAACCACCAGCTCGCCAACGGTCGTCTCGCTGATGGCACTCCGGTGCCCATTGGCGAGATCGCACGCCTCGCCGTCGATGCCGAAGTGCTGCCGACAATCTTCGAAGCCGCCACCGGCGATCTGCGCATGGGACGCAGCCGCCGCACCGCCACTGAGCTCCAACGTGCGGCGCTCGCCTTGCGCGACAAGGGTTGCGTGGGCTGTGGCATGCCGCCTGAACGTTGCCAGCATCACCACATCGACCACTGGCAGCACGGCGGTCCCACCGATTATGAGAACCTCCTCACGGTCTGCCCTGACTGCCACAACCACAAGATCCACCAACAAGGCTTCATCGCCCAATGGCATCCAGGCAAGCCCACCAAACCTGGCCAACCCGCGAATCCTGGCCACTACGAACTCCAGCCGCCTGACACCGCGATCACTGCTACCAATACGCACTCCGACAGCCGAATCGGGCCACGAGCACCGCCGTACTGAACGAAGCGGGGCAGCCCCGCGATCGGGTGACAGCAGCGTCAGTCGGTTGAGGAACGTCGAGGCGGGCGGTGGCCGTCGAGGAGGCTGTTCAGCTCGGCGCCGGCGAGCAGGCCCATGGCCAGCAGGTAGAGCCACAGCAGCAGGCTGAGGGCGCCGCCGAGCAGGCCGAAGACGGCGTTGACGCCATTGGAGGCGAGCTGCAGGTAGGCGCCGAAGCCGCCCGACACTGCCAGCCACCACCCGGTTGCCAGCAGCGCCCCGGGCACTTCTCGTCGCCAGGTGAGCTTGTGGCGTGGCGCGATCCGGTACACCGTGGCCGCCCAGGCGACAACGGCGATGACCACGACCGGCCAGCGGAGCCAGTCCCACGCTGTGCTGAACGACGTTCCCGCGCCCAGCCGGTCCGCAAGCTCGGTACCCCCGCCGAACAGGGGCCCGACCACCACCATCGTCGCCACGACGACAGCAACCACCAGCGTCAGGAACGTCAGCGCGAAGCCCACCAGGCGGGTCGACAGCCAGCTGCGAGCGCCGTAGTGACCGCGTGTGACGTTCAAGGCACGCACCACGGCGATGAAGCCGCGCGACGACGCATAGGCAGCCACGACCACACCAACGGTCACCACCCGAGCGTCGGAGCGGTCGAACAGGTCAGCGACCGTGGCATCGAGCGTGTTCTGGTCGCCGAAGGTGTCGCTGATCCGCTCGAGCAGCCAATCCTCTGTGCCCGATGCGGCGCTCTGGCCGATCAGCACGTCGAGCGATCCCAGCAATGCAGCGAACACGATGATGGCCGGGAACAGTCCCAGCAGAGCGAAGAAGGCGATCTCCGCCGACAGGCCGCCGATGCGCTTGGTTCCCCAGTCCTGCCGGACTTCGCTGGCGATGTTCAGTGCGCTGCGCGTCAGCGAGCGGAGCCGCGTTGTGCTTTCCGCTGTGCTTTCTGCCGGAGCGTGCTCGCTGTTCAGGAGGAGTCAGCCTTCGCAAGCTCTGCAGCGCGCGCCACGAGGCCGTTGCGGTCGATCTTCGCGGTCGAGGCGAGCGGGATCTCGTCCACGAGCCAGACATGCCGAGGATGTGCATATGCGGGGCCGTTGGCGAGCGCGTGCTGCTTGACCTCGTCGGCCGTGAGCGTGTGGCCGGGCTCGGCACGCACGAAGGCAGCCGGCAGCTGGCCTTTCAGCTCGTCCGGCACTGGGACCACCACGGCCTGATGCACTCCAGGGTGCTTTTCGAGCATCTGCTCGACGGCGTCGGGGTAGATGTTCTCGCCGGCGCACACGAACATGTCGTCTACACGGCCCACGAAGTAGTACCAGCCGTCTTCGTCACGGGTCATCAGGTCGCCGGTGTGATACCAGCCGTCGGTGAGGCGCTCTGCGGTGACGTCGGGCAGGTTGTGGTAGCCGGTCATGACGCCGGGCGAGCGCACCCACAGCTCGCCGGCATCGGAGTCCTCGCCGGTGTCGGGGTCGACGAGCCGTAGCTCAACCTTCGGGTGCTGATGGCCGACCGAGATCTTCGGCCTCGGGTTGCCCTCGGGGTGCGGGCCGAACTCCAGCACGGCTTCGGTGGTGCCGTAGCCGTTGGAGACGAGCGCCTGGGGCAGCAGCCGCTGCACGTCGTCGTAGAGCGCTTCGGTCAGCGGTGCCGATCCGATGAAGGCGCGCTGCACCGAGGACAGGTCGGGGACCTGCTGGCCCGCCGCTACACGGGAAGCGATCTCGGCGGTGACGAGAGCGAACATGGTCGGCACGCCCGAGCACATCGTCACACGATGTTCGGTGATCGCCTCGATGTAGCCCGACGCAGTGAATCCCCCGAGGAGCACCACCGTGCCACCGTTCGCGAACGCCAGCTTGGACGACATCGAAGCGTTCTTGTGATACAGCGGGGCCGAGACCAGCATCACCTCGCCCGGCATCGCCGCGCCGTATTCGAGGACGGTAAAGGTGACGTTGCGGTGGGTCAGCAGCACGCCCTTGGGCCGCCCGGTGGAACCCGAGGTGTAGATCTGCACCGCGATGTCGTCGCCGTCCACGGCGGCTGCCGCGCTCAATGGCTCGTGGGCCACCAGGCCGTCCCATTCGGCGGTGCCGATGACGATGTGCGGCATGCTCGGCGGCACCAGCGGCGCGTGCTCGGCATCGGAGATGACCAGTTGCACATCGGCGTCGTCGAGGATGTACGCCTGCGTCTCGGCGGGAAGCCGAGTGTTGAGCGGCACGAACACGAGCCCTGCCGCTGGGGCGCCGAACATCACGTCGTAGTACTGGCCGCAGTTCGCTGCGAGCAGCCCGATGCGAGTGAACGGCGCCAGGCCGCGGGCCGCGAGGCCTGCCCCGCAGCGCAGCGCCCGTTCTCGCAAGGCAGATGCAGCGACATGCTCGGGCGGTGTGGCTGAGCGATCAATCAGCACGACGGTGTCGTCGTGCGGGAAGCGCTCGAGCAGCTCGGCGATGTTCATCGTCGTTGCAGGCTACGACGATGAGTCATTGGCTGTTTGCCGTGTAGCCGGGGCAGGTTCCACTTCGACGAGGGTGTCGTGGAATGCGGCCGAACCGACATCGGGGTCGTGGCCGCCGACTGCCGCATTGGTCAGCACGTTGACCGTGCGCTCGTCGGCGCCGCCCGCCCACCAGCCGAAGGGCATCGTCACCAGGCCGGGCTGGAGGCGGTCGGAGACAGCGGCCGTGGTGAACAGCTCGCCGCGGTCGTTGTACACACGCACCCGGTCGCCGTCGGCAATGCCGCGTGCCGCTGCGTCGGCCGCGTCGACCTCGAGCTGCGGCTGGGGCGGATCGGGAAGGTGGTGCTCGAACCCGCCGTAGTGGCTGTTGAGAAATCGCTGGTGCTGCTTGAGCGACATGAGCGCCAACCGATAGCGCCCGGCCAGCGCAGCGTCACCGCTCGGTGATTCTGCTGCGGGTCGGTAGCGGAGTGCACCGAGGCGCAGCGGACCCAACTGACGGGCTGGAGCTGCTGTGCGGTGCATCTCGCCGGGCGTATCGTTCCCGGCGCTGACGGCACCATCGGCTCTGCCGGCCGAATCGGCGCAATCCGGCCTGGGTGCCACCGGAACTGCCCGCTCCGTCATCGCGGACCAGCCTTCCGGCACTGCCAGCCGCGCCCAGCCGTCGCGCTCCAGCCGTTCGTAGGTGATGCCGTCGAGCCACGGGTGGCCGCTCGCGAGCAGGTCTCGCGCCACCTGTTCGTCGCTGTCGGCCAGGCCGGATGTGTCGAGCGTCAGTGCGCCGGCCAGTCGCCGGAAGATCTCCGTGTTCGGCAGGCACTCGCCGAGCGGGTCGATCGCCGGCAGGTTCAGCGATACGTAGAGGTGGCCCCATGCGTTCATCAGGTCGAGATGCTCGATCTGGGTCGTGGTAGGCAGCACGATGTCGGCATAGCGAGCCGTGTCGGTCATGAACTGCTCGATCACCACGGTGAACAGGTCGTCGCGTTCGAGGCCCGCCAGCACCCGGTTCTGGTCGGGCGTGATGGCGGCGGGGTTGCAGCCATAGTTCAGCAGCACAGTGACCGGCGGTTGCAGACTGGCATCGGTGAGGGTCGCGCCGAGGGCTGACATGTTGACGGTCCGCTGCGGCCCCGGCGGCGGCACGAGATCGGCAAATGCCGTATCGAAGTACACCTGCGTGGAGCGCATGTAACCCGAGCCCGACACAACGGCGAGAGCAGCTACGGCACGGTGGATGTCCTGGCCGTGTTCACGGTGCTCCATGCCGATCAGCGCACGCAGCACAGCAGGCCGCTGCTGCGCAATGCGATGGGCCAGCGAGATGATGTCGGCTTCGGCAAGCCCGGTGATCGAGGCAGCGCCCTCGAGGCCGAGGGCCCTGGCTTCGGCACGAAGTTCGGGCCAGCCCGAGGCGGTTGCGCTCACACGTTCCTCGTCGATGAGGCCGACGCGGTCGAGCACGCCGATCATGCCCAGCACGAGTGCGACATCGGTGCCAGGGCGCGGCTGAATATGCCAGTCGGATCGCTGAGCAGTCATCGTCGAGACCGGGTCGACGACGATGACCATCGCCCCGCCGGCCCGGGCCGACTCGATGTAGGGCCACAGGTGCCGGTTGGTGAGCAGCGTGTTGGTGCCCCACAAGACAACGGTCTGTGCCATGGCGATCTCGGCGGGGTCCGCGCCGAGCGGCACCCCCAGCACGTCGGCAGCGCCATGCCAGGCAGTCACCCCGCAGATGTGCCGATTCAGACGGGTTGCGCCCAGCGCTGCGAAGAACCGATCGGCCAGCACACCCTTCTGGACAAGTCCCTGGGTGCCGTCGAGCGAGTAAGGCAGCACAGCCTCGCCGCCGTGCCGTGCCACAGCGGCGCCGATCCGTTCAGCAATCTCGGCGATTGCGGCATCCCAGTCGATCGGCTCGAAGCGGCCCTCGCCCTTGGGCCCGACTCGCCGCAACGGCCGCAACAGCCGGTCGGGGTGGTACACGCGATCCAGGAAGGGGTTCACCTTGGGGCAGAGCTGGCCGTCGGTGAAGGGCTGAGTCGGGTCGCCCCGCAGGTGCACTGCGACGCCGTCGCGGACCGTCACCTCCCACGCGCAGGTGTCCGGGCAGTCGTGATGGCAGGCCCCGCGTACGACGGTCGGTGCGTCGGTCATCGGCCGAGAATTCCCGGCGGCGTTTCAGCCATCGCCCCTAGCATGGCGTACCGGAACCCGCTCGCTCGCATCGAATTGCGGGTGGAGCGTGATCGAGGCCATCGCCCTATGTCCCAGACGACGATTCCGGCGACGCCAGTCGCTGCGCCGCCCCTTGGCGAGCCGTCGCGCCTGTTCAGCCCGGCGTTCCTCATCCTGAACATCAGTGCCTTCTTCTCGGCTGTCTCGTTCTCGACGCTGCTGCCGCTCATCTCCCTGCTGGTGGTCGAGCGGACCGGCGGCGGCGATGTGGCAGTCGGCTTTGCGATCAGCGTGTTTGCAGTCACGGCGATTGCCGCCCGGCCGACAATCGGCATCCTCGGCGATCAGAGGGGCCGACGATTCTTGGTGGTGTCCGGCTGTTTCTTGACGGCCCTGACCACGTTCGGGCACGTCTGGGCGGACACGTACATCGTCATCTTGGCGATGCGCCTGCTCATCGGTGCGTTTCAGGGTGCCTTCTTCGTCGGCAGCGCAGCCATGGTGAGCGACTTGGCGCCCGAGCACCGGCGCGGGGAAGCCCTCAGCTGGTTCTCGGTGGCGATCTACGGGGGAATGGCAATCGGCCCATGGGTCGGGGAGGCAGCGCGGGAATGGGGAGACACCTCGACCTCGCTGGACGGCTTCGACGTGGCATTCGTGGTGTCCGGCACCCTCATGCTGGCTGCGGCGGCAATCGGCACACTGCTGCCCCGCGAGGAATCGCTCTTGATGCCGATTCCGCCCCCGAACGGCCAGGCGATCTCGCCGTCCGCCGTCGAGGGCTCCTTCCGGGCCCGCCGACTGCCGAGCGCCGCGCAGCCCACGGTGTTCGAGGTGATCGGAACTGACGAGTCGCCGACCCCGGCGCCGGCTGGCGTGCCGCACGGCCAGGGGGCCACGCTCATGAGCCGGTTGTTCTACCGCTCCGCGATCTGGCCTGGGACCGTGCTCGCGATGGGCATCATCATCTTCCCGGCGCTGCAGGGTTACCTGCCGAAGCTGGCGGAAGAACAGAATCTCGGCGATTTCGGACCCGTCTTTGCCGTGTACGGCGTGCTCGTGCTGGTGGTCAGGATGATTGGGCGCAAGCTGCCCGACCGCCTCGGTACTCGCCGGACGGCGACGCTCGCCCTGACAGGAGCCGCACTGGGCATGGCGATCATCGGCACGTTCGTCACGCCCCTGGGCTTGTACGTCGGCGTGGTGGTCCTGGCACTCGGCGGGTCACTGCTGTACCCCGCACTCATGGTCGCCGCAGTCGATGGTGTGCCTCCGTATGAACGTGCCCGCGCTGTGAGCACCTTCACAATGTTCTTCGAGCTCGCAGCGGGGTTCGGCGGGCCCGTCCTCGGCGTGACTGCAGCTGTGGTGGGCGCTACCGTCGGCGCCTTCTATGCGGCAGCCGCCTGCTCGCTTATCGGCATCGTGCTGCTGTGGATCTGGCAGCGCGGCCTAGCGCCAAGCGAGCGCTAGCAAGCGCGGTCGCGCCCCCAGTTGCTCTGGCGAGTCACGGCCGAGTGGTGCGAGCAGCGCTCAACTCGTGCCCAGCAGGATCATCGCGGCGATGTAGATGGCGAGCAGGGCGACGCCGTCGATGCGCCCGGCGCGCTTGCCCACCAAGGCGCCCAGGTAGGCCAGCATGACCACGGCCATCATCGCCCCGATCCCGAGGCCGGTCAGCGACGGGTCGTCGATGGCGCCGGCTCCCACGAGCCCCATCGCCCCGCCCACAGCCAGGCTGTTGAAGACGTTGGAGCCGAACAGGTTGCCCACGATCAGCTCGGTATGGCCCTTGCGGGCAGCGGCCACCACCGTCGCCACCTCCGGCAGCGACGTGCCCAGCGCCACGATCGAGAAGCCGATGAAGCCACCGCTCAGATTCCAGTGCTGGGCCAGGGCGATAGCGCCTTCCACGGCGAGCTGCGCACCGACGATCACACCGCCGAGGCCCAAGACCGCCCGCGCCAGATTGCGCCATGCCGTCCCGGCGTCACGTGCGGTCGAGCCAGGAGCGCCGCCCGCATCAGGCAGCCGTTCGTCATCACGCGACGTGCGGATCAGCCACACCAGCGTGATCACCATGAGCACTGCCAGCAGACCGCCTTCGAGCCGGCTGAGGTGGTCGTCCATCACGAGCAGGGCGAAGACGGCGGCGGTCGCTACCGACCAGGGAACGTCGCGACGCAGTGCGATGTTGGAGAACGGGATTGGCATCAGCAGCGCCGCCAAACCGAGGCCCAGGCTGAGGTTGGCCACGTTCGAGCCCACGATGTTGCCCACGCCCAGCGCCGGGTTGTCGTTGATCGAGGCCAGCGCGGACACGACCATCTCGGGGGCTGAGGTCCCGAATCCCAGCACCACTGCGCCGATCACTGCGGGGCGCATGCGCAACGCCGTCGCCAGGCGCGACGCACCCGCCACGAAATGGTCTCCGGCAACCACCAGCAGGACCAATCCTGCCAGCAGCGCCAGCAGTGCCCAGATCATCGCTGAGGTGTCCGGGGCTCGTTGAGCGCCGTCAACCGGCTGCTAATGGTTGTGCCGGGGCGTGCCATGGGCGCGGGCAGTGTCCCGGTATTTGACCGCCGGACGCAGCACCATGCCTTCGTCGAACTGGGTGACGATCGATCGCTGGATCTCCTGCCACGGGGTGTGGGACGGCGGCACCGGGTAGCCGCCGGCGTCATCCAGCTCGGCGCGGCGTCGGGCCAGCTCGTCATCGCCAACCAGCATGTCGGCGCTGCCGCGTCGCAGGTCGATGCGGACACGATCGCCGGTGCGCAGCAGCGCCAAACCGCCGCCGACAGCGGCTTCGGGCGCAGCGTTCAGGATTGACGGCGACCCAGACGTGCCTGATTGACGGCCGTCGCCGATGCAGGGCAGCGAGTGGACGCCGCGCACCAGCAGCGCTGCCGGCGGTTGCATGTTGACCACTTCGGCACCGCCGGGGTAGCCGACCGGGCCCGTCCCGCGCACGAACAGCATGCAGTGCTCGTCGATGTCCAGATCGGGGTCGTCGATGCGTGCCCGGTATTCCTCCGGCCCGTCGAAGACGATGGCACGGCCCTCGAATGCATCGGGGTCGTCGGGATTGGACAGGTAGCGCTGGCGGAATTCGTCGGAGATGACGCTGGTCTTCATGATGGCGCTGTCGAAGAGATTGCCCGACAGGTTGATGAAGCCTGCATCGGCCAGCAGCGGCTCGCCGGCTGCGCGGATCACATCGGTGTCCATGATCTCGGCGTCCGCGCAGTTCTCGCCGATGCTGCGACCGTTGGCGGTCAGCGCCTCGGGGTGCGGCAGCAGCCCGGCCCGCATCAGCTCGCCGACCACGGCCGGTACACCTCCGGCGTGGTGATAGTCCTCGCCGAGGTAGTCCCCAGCAGGCATCAGATTCACCAGCAGCGGCACTGCGTAGCCGTGTTTCTGCCAGTCGTCGTTGTCGAGCGGTACGCCGAGGTGTGCGGCGATCGCGTTGAGATGGATCGGGGCGTTGGTGGATCCGCCGATCGCCGAGTTCACGACGATGGCGTTCTCGAACGCCTCGCGAGTCATGATGTCCGACGGCCGCAGGTCCTCCCGCACCATCTCGACGATGCGCAGCCCGGTGCGGTACGCCACCTGCGCTCGCTCGCGGTACGGAGCCGGGATCGCTGCGGCGCCGGGAAGCTGCATGCCCAGCGTCTCGGCGAGCGAGTTCATCGTGGTGGCGGTACCCATAGTGGAGCAGTAGCCCACTGATGGCGCTGAGGACGCCACCAGATCGATGAACCCCGCATCGTCGATCTCGCCGGCGGCATAGAGCTCGCGCGCCTTCCACACGACCGTGCCCGAACCGGTACGGCGGCCCTCGTGCCAGCCGTTCAGCATCGGACCGACCGACAGGGCGATAGCCGGCAGGTTCACCGTCGCGGCCGCCATCAGGCATGCAGGGGTGGTTTTGTCGCAGCCGATCGTGAGCACCACGCCGTCGAGGGGGTATCCCTGCAGCACCTCGACGAGGCCCAGATAGGCGAGGTTGCGGTCGAGCGCAGCCGTGGGACGCTTGCCGGTCTCCTGGATGGGATGCACGCCGAACTCGAAGGCGATGCCGCCGGCCTCCCGGATGCCCTCGCGCACTCGCTTGGCCAGCTCGAGGTGGTGGCGGTTGCACGGCGACAGGTCTGAGCCGGTTTGGGCGATGCCGATGATCGGCTTGCCCGACTGGAGCTCCTCGCGTGTCAACCCGTAGTTGGCGTAGCGCTCGAGGTACAGCGCCGACATGAGCGGGTCACCCTCGATGTCGAACCAGGCCGCTGAGCGCAGTCCGCCGCGCCCGATGCCGGGATCGGGGCCGCTGGGATGAATCGAACGGGGTTCAGAGGTCGGAGGTGCATCTGGTTCGGGTGCCACCGGGCCACCCTACGCGGACCTGCGCGACGGCCCAGAACTAGTGTGATCCGGGCCAGAGCTCGGCAGAGGGGGTCACGCATGGATCCGAGTCCAGAGACATTGCTGGATCTGCACCGGCGCATGGTGCGGATCCGCCATTTCGAGGAAGCCGCCGGCCCGCTCGCCGAGCAGAACCGGCTGCCCGGTTTCTTGCACCTGTACGTGGGGGAGGAGGCCGTGGCCGCCGGGGTGTGCGCCAACCTCGACGATGACGACCAGATCAGCTCGACCCACCGGGGCCACGGGCACCTGGTGGCCAAGGGAGGCGACTACAGCGGGATGATGGCCGAACTGATGGGCAAGGCCACCGGCTACTGCGGGGGCAAGGGCGGCTCCATGCACATCTGCGACCTCGACTTGGGAATGCTCGGCGCGAACGGCATCGTGGGCGGCGGCGTGCCGATCGCCGTAGGCGCCGGGTTCGCCAACAAGTACCGGGGCAGCGACCGAGTCTCGGTGGTGTTCTTCGGCGACGGCGCTTCGAACATCGGGGCCTTCCATGAAGCTGCGAACATGGCGGCTGCGCTGTCGCTGCCGGTGCTGTTCGTGTGCGAGAACAACGAGTACGGCGAGTTCACGCCCCGTGATCGCACGATGGCCATCACCGATGTGGTCGACCGCGCAGCCGGGTATGGCATGCCCGGAGCGATCGTGGACGGCATGGACGTGGTCGCGGTATGGGAAGCGGCCCACGAAGCCGTCAGCCGGGCTCGCCGGGGTGAGGGTCCCTCGTTCATCGAGGCCAAGACCTACCGCTTCTACAACCACCATGGCGTGCAGACCCTCGGCATGAAGTACCGCTCCGATGACGAGCTCGAACAGTGGAAGCAGCGAGACCCGATCGAGCTGTTCGAGGATCGGCTGGCAACTGCCGGTGTGCTCGACACCGACGGCGCTCAAGCCGTGCACGACGCAGCGGAGGCAGATATCGAAGCGGCGATCGCGTTCGCCGAGGAGAGTCCGCTGCCCGATCCCGACAACCTGCTGGTCGACGTCTACACGCCGGCCGCGTACTCAGGAGCCACCTCATGACACCCCCAGCCGACACTGACGAGCGCCGCATCGCCTACGGAACCGCCTTCACCGAGGGGCTGGCGCAGATGATGGACGCCGATCCGGACGTTTTTGTGGCGGGCGAGGACGTGGGCCGAGCCGGGGGAGTGTTTGGTTCGTTCCGCGGCCTGAACGAGCGCTTCGGCGACATGCGAGTGGTGGACACGCCGATCAGCGAGCAGGCCATCGTGGGTCTGGGCACCGGGGCGGCAGTGAGCGGCCTGCGCCCGGTCGTCGACGTGATGTTCATGGACTTCATGCTCGTGGCCATGGACCAGATCGTGAATCAGGCGGCAAAGCTGAAGTACATGTTCGGCGGCAAGGCAACGCTGCCGATGACGATCACCACCAGCGCCGGGGCAGGGCTGTCAGCGGCGGCCCAGCACAGCCAGAGCCTCGAGGCGATGCTGTGCCACATCCCGGGTCTCAAGGTGGTGATGCCGTCGAACCCGTATGACGCGAAGGGTCTGCTCATCTCGTGCATTCGCGATGACAACCCCACCGTGTTCGTGAAGCACAAGCGCCTGCTGGGACTGAAGGGCGACGTTCCCGAGGACCTGTATGAGATTCCCTTGGGCACGGCGCAAGTTGTGCGACCGGGCGACGACATCACGGTGGTGACCTACGGCCGCATGGTGCACGAGGCGACGTCGGCGGCAGATGCGCTGGCCGCAGAAGGCATCGAGTGCGATGTCATCGATCTGCGCACCCTCCAGCCGCTGGACATGGACACTGTGGTCCAATCAGCTCAGCGAACCAGCCGGGTCGCCGTGGTGCACGAAGCCGTGCGGTTCGGCGGCCTCGGTGGAGAGATCGCTTCCCAGATCGCTGAGGAAGCCTTCGACTATCTGGATGCTCCGATCGAGCGCGTCGGCGCGCCATTCAGCCCGGTGCCGTTCAGCCCCGTGCTCGAGAAGGAATGGGTTCCCAACGCCGAGATGATCGGCGAACGGATCCGGGCACTAGCGGCGGCGTGAGCCAAGCTGCCGACTCGGCGGCCGGCCCAGTAGTCGGAATCGTCGCCAACCCGCTCGCCGGCAATGACATCAGGCGGTTGACTTCGGGGGCAACCCCGATATCAGACGCCGTCAAGATCGGCGCGATACGGCGCGCCGTGGTGGGTGCGATCGAGGGCGGCGCCGAGCGTGTGCTGATCAGCGGCGACCGGGCACGGCTGGGGGAGCGTGCGCTGGCGGGATTGGAAGTGCCCGGATTGGTGGAGGTGGCCGAACCGCATGGCTGGCACACCGGGCGTGACTCGCAGATGGCCGCCGCGCAGTTTCGTGACGAGGGCGTGGGGGCCATCGTTGCGCTCGGCGGCGATGGCACCCAGCGTGATGTCGCGACGGGTTGGCGCGAAGCACCGCTGGTGCCGCTGGCGGTCGGCACCAACAACGTCTTCCCAGTCCAGACTGAGGCCACAGTCGCCGGCTTCGCTGCGGGAGCCGTGGCGAGCGGCCACGCCGATGCGGCCGAGGTGACGTGGCAGGCGAAGATCATCGACATCACGACGGAGGGAATGCAGCGCGCGGAGATGGCGCTCGTTGATGTGTGTCTCGTGAGGGGCGCGTTCGTGGGAGCACGCGCCATTTGGGATCTGGGGTCGGTGAGCGAGATCGTGGCCGCCATCGCCGAGCCCGACTCGGTTGGACTCGCCGCCATCGCTGCAGCCGTTGCACCCGTGGGCAGGAAGGAATCCGGCGGGGTGCATGTCGGCTTGGGGTGCGCGTCCGCGAATGCACGGGATGTACAGGGCTGCAGGCACATCCGAGCAGCGGTGATGCCCGGCACCTACTCCGACATCGACATCGCGCACTGCGAGCGACTGCGCTTCGGCCAGCCGGTCACTCTGTCGGGTCCCGGCGTGCTGACCCTCGACGGAGAACGCGAGATTGTGCTGGGCCGGGGCGAGAGGGCGGATGCCACCGTCAATCCGGATGGTCCGTACGTGATCGATGTGGGTGCTGCGGTTGCGGCAGCACAGCAACGGCGCTACCCCTTCGGCTCTGCGGTTGCGGGTCGCTGAGCAAAGGGACGCCGATGGCCATCGAGTTTGCAATGCCGAAGCTGGGCCTGACGATGGAGTCGGGAACGATCCTGCGCTGGCTCGTGCCCGACGGTGCCGAGGTCACCGCAGGGCAGGCAGTGCTGTTGGTGGAGACCGACAAGGTCGAGACCGAGATTGAGGCCTCGGGCAGCGGTGTGCTTGCCCAGACCGGCGAGATCGGCGTGGAATACCCCTGCGGCGTGCGGATCGGCTGGTTCCTGGAAACCGGCGAGGAACCTCCGGCGCCGGCCGATGTCGCGCCAGCCGCGGCGCAGGTGCAAGCAACGGCCGTCCCTGCATCTCAGCCCTCCCCGCTGCCTGTGCCCACAGTGCCGGTGCGTGCGCCAGGCGAGCGCATCTTGGCGTCGCCGGCGGCCAAGCGGCTGGCCCGAGAGCTCGGCGTCGAGATCGCAGCGGTTGCCGGAAGCGGGCCCAAGGGCCGCATCACCGAGCGAGATGTGCGAGCCGTGAGCGAGGCTCTGGCGGCACTGCCTGCAGCTGAGCCGGCTCGCATCACCGGATCCACGACACCCGAGCCAGGTGCGTTGGCGCAGCCGCCGGCAACCCTCGCTGCTCGTCAGCTCGCCGATCTGCTCGGTGTGGACCTTCGCTCCGTTCAGGCCAGCGCCATCGATGGACGCATCTCGCGTACCGATGTAGCCGCGTACGTCCGCACGTTGCTGGCTGACCTCAGCTCGCGGGCCGCCGGCGAAGACTCGGCTTCGTCCACCAGAGCGTTTCCGACCCAGGTTGCAACCGTTGCAACGGTGGCCGCGGCAGACGCATCGACGAGGTCTGCCACTCCTGCGCCGCCCCTGTCGCAGACCCCGGTCGAAGAGATACCTATGCGGGGGATGCGCGGTGTGATCGCCGAGCGCATGAGTGCGTCGCTCCGCTCGATGGCCCAGCTCACACTCACGATGGATGTCGACATGAGCGCCGTGGTGGCCGAACGGGCTGCACTCGTCGAAGCCGCTCGTGGCGATAACGCCGACGAGCGTGATGGGGGCGCAGATGCTGTCGCAGCGGTGGTGCCGGGCTACACGGATTATGTGATCGCTGCGGCGGCGGCTGCGCTCGTCAGGCACCCGCGGGTGAATTCTCAGGTCACTGACGATGCGGTTGCGCTCTTGGGCGACATTCACGTCGGGCTTGCTGTCGCGCTTGACGATGGGTTGCTCGTGCCGGTTGTCCGCCACGCCGACCGGCTCAGTCTCGATGAGATCGCCTCGGAGACCACGCGCCTCGCCGCTGGGGCCCGCGACGGCACACTCGGATACGACGACTACCAGGGCGTCACGTTTACCGTGACGGCCTTGGGCATGTTCGGCGTCGATGCCTTCACGCCGATCATCAACTCGCCCAATACGGCGATCCTGGGTGTGGGCCGCATCCGCGACGAGACTGATTGGTCGGCGGATGTTCCGGCTGCACTCCCGACGCTCACGCTGTCGCTGACGTGGGACCACCGGGCCTTCGACGGCGCGCCGGCTGCCCGATTCGCGGGCGCCGTACGGGACTGGCTCGAGTCCCGTTAGTCAGCTTCCCCCAAGCCAGCGTTGTTGGGCCTCAGCCCCTCGGCCCGCTCAGACGTCGACGTAGCTGCGCTTGGCGACTTCCTCGAGCATGACCTCGGTGGCGCCGCCGCCGATCGGCAGGATGCGGGCGTCGCGGCACATTCGCTCGATCGTCGACTCGCTCATGTAGCCGATGCCACCGTGGAACTGCATGCAGTCGTACATCACCTGGTTCACGACCTCGGCGCCGAGCGCTTTGACGCCGGACATCTCCTTGATGGCGTCGATGCCCTGTTCCTTGAGCCACGCTGCGTGGTACATCGAGGCTCGCACGGCGTCCACCTTGGCCTGATTCATTGCCATGCGCTGGCGAATGGCGCCCAAGTCGTACAGCGAGCCGTCGAAGGCCTTGCGCTGCTGGGTGTAGGCGTTGGTCAGGTCGATGGCCACTTGCGCGGCGCCGATGCCCATTCCCACGATCACCATGCGCTCGTTCTGGAAGTTCTGCATGGTGGCGTAGAAGCCCCGGTGCAGCTCCCCGAGCAGGTGGTCGTCGGGCAGCCACACGTCACGCAGCACCAGCTCGGCTGTGTCCGAGCAGCGCCAGCCGTGCTTGTCGAGCTTGCGCGCGACCTCGAAACCCTCGGTCCGGGCTGGCACCAGGAACATCGAGATCCCGTACCGGTTGTCGGGGTCGGTACGGGCAGCCAGCACCGTCATGTCGCCGTACACGGCACCCGTGATGAACGTCTTGGCACCGTTCAGCCGCCAGCCGTCACCGTCGCGCACGGCGGTCGTGCGCAGGCCTGCCACGTCCGAGCCGGCATCGGGCTCGGTGACACCGATGGACAGCATCGTGTCGCCGGACTGGATCGACGGCAGCCAGCGTTCGAGCTGCGCCTCGCTGCCTGCATTGAGCAGGTGCGGCAGCGCCATGTCGGTGTGCACCAAGATGTTCGCCTCGAAGCCCGCATAGGTCGACGTGCCCAATGCCTCGGCAAATGCAGCCGAGGCCAGCGGCCCGAGGCCCAGGCCGTCCCAGCGCTCGGGCACGCGCAGCGAGAACATCCCCAGCTCGCCCATCCGCTTGTAGATCTCGCGGGGGACCTGGCCCGTCTCTTCCCAGGCGTCGCCTGAAGGAGTGACCTCATTGGCGACGAACGCGGCGGTTTGGTCGTAGATCGCCTGCAATTCGTCGGTCATGTAGACGTTGCGGTGGGCCGGGTTGCTCACTGATTGCTCCGTGGGTCAGGCAGCCGGGGCTGAGCCCTGCTGCACCAGCTCAGCGAGCGGGTCACCGCGACGGAATCGCTCGAGCAGCACATCGGCGTCGAACAGCACCCCGATGGGGTTCTCCGCAAAGACCGGCCCGTTCATGAAGTCGATGCACTCGGCCATGGTGGGGAAGTTCTCAACCTGGAACTCCACTCCGTTGCCGTCGGGATCGGCGTAGTACATCGAGGTGGTCGGCCCGTGGTTGATAGTGCGCACCGGCAGGATGCCCTTGGCCCGCAGTCGCTCGTAATGGTCCATGAGATCGCCGAAGCTGCCCATGGTGTATGCGATGTGCTCCAGGGTGCCGTTGCGGGACTCGTAGCGGCCCGGCTGGCCGCGGTTGACGAATGCCATCCGGTGGTGCTCGTCGTCGTAGGAGATGAAACAGATGAACTCGCTCTCGTGGACGACCTGCGCACCCAGCACCGTGCACCACCAGTCCCGCACTGCCCCGATGTCGTCGGTGCGGAACACGCAATGAGCCATCTTGGTAGGCAGTCGAACCTGCGGAACCTCGGCTTGTGATGCCATGACAACTCCTCTGGGATGATCCCTCTGGGAGAACCTCTCTGGTTCGGCCGTCAGCGACGAAGACGACCGCTCAGCCTCAACAGTATCGGGAGTGTCTCGGCATGCTCCCGGGTGGCGGCGGTGTGCGTGACAGAATCGGCGCTCGTGCAGAGGGTGATCGCGCTGGACATGGAGGGCGTCCTGACGCCGGAGATCTGGATAGCGGTGGCTGAGCGCACCGGCATCGACGAGCTGCGGCGCACGACTCGGGACGAGCCGGACTACGACGCGCTGATGCGATACCGGATCGACGTGCTCAACGCCCACGGTGTGTCGCTCGAGCAGATCCGCGCCGTGATCGCTGAGCTGCCCCTGCTGGAGGGCGCACGGCAATTCCTTGACGAGCTCCGGCAGCGATGGGTCGTGGTGCTGCTGTCAGACACGTTCGAGCAATTCGACGATCACTTCCTGGATCTGATGGGGTATCCCCATTTGCTCTGCCACCGTCTTGACGTGGACGGCGGGCGCTTGGCGGGGTGGAGACGTCGCGTGGACGACGCCAAGCGGCGTGCCGTCGAGGCATACCGAGCGCTGAACTACCACG
Organism: Candidatus Poriferisodalis sp.; assembly: GCF_965208925.1. Lineage (GTDB taxonomy): Bacteria > Actinomycetota > Acidimicrobiia > Acidimicrobiales > Poriferisodalaceae > Poriferisodalis. The sequence goes on from NZ_OZ242364.1 coordinate 2,796,635, forward strand.
TGACCGCTGTCGGCGACTCCTACAACGATCTCACGATGCTGAGGGCGGCTGACGCGGCGACCCTGTTCCGATGTCCCCAGGCGGTGGCCGACGCGAATCCGGACCTGCCGTCGGCGTCCACCTACAGCGAACTGCTGCACTGGATCGAGAGCGTGCAGGTGCCGACTGCCCACTGAGCCTCAGGGCCGGGACGCCGGATACGCTGCGAGCCACATGTTCCCCACACAACGAGCAGGGACGGAGCGAAGCAATGGCGATTGAGGTCGGCGACCAGATTCCCGATGTGACACTGCGAGTACTGGACGAGGGCGGCATGCCTGCGCCCGTGCAGTCGGGCGAGATGCTGGGCAGTGGCAAGGTGGTGCTGTTCGGAGTGCCGGGGGCATTCACCCCGGGCTGCAGCAATGTCCACCTCCCGGGGTACATCGAAGGTGCCTCCGAGCTTGCCGGCAAGGGCGTCGACAAGATCGTCTGCGTCTCGGTGAACGATGCGTGGACCATGGGTGCGTGGGCCCAGGCTCAGGGTGCAGAGGGCATCGAGATGGCCGCAGACGGCAACGGCGAATTTGCCGAGGCGATGGGCTTGGTCATGGACGGCTCGGGGTTCGGCCTGGGCATGAGATCGCGCCGGTACGCCGCAGTGATCACCGACGGCACGGTGACAGCGCTTGAGGTTGAGGAAGGCGGCGGCGTCGACGTCTCGAGCTGTTCGTCCATGCTGGGGAAACTCTGATCCACGGCGGACGAATCTGGGACTGCGACGCCTTTGAGTGGGTGTCGCAGCGTTGATGAGAAGCCGGGCGACAACGAAGCGACCGGTGAAGTGAAGTCGGCCACCCACATCGGCTTCGACGTCGGTGGCACGAAGATCTTCGGCGTGGTGACCGATCACGGCGGCGCCGTGCAGCGGACCCTGCGCGAGCCGACACCCGACGGAGCGGGACCGCTGATGGATGCCCTGGCGGACATGACAGCGCGTCTTGGCACAGGGTCGCGCCCAGTTTCGGTCGGCGTCGGCATGGCCGGCTTGATCACGCTCGACGGTCGCATCACCGTGTCGCCCAATCTCGTCGATGTCGACGGGGCGGACATCGGGTCGGGCCTCAGCCACCTGCTGGACATGCCGGTGTTCCTTGACAACGAGGTGAACTGTGCCGCCCGGTGGGAGATGTCCGCTGGTGCTGCGCGTGGCGTTCGCAATGGCGTCATGGTGTCGCTCGGTACGGGGATCGGGGGAGCGTTCATGCTGAACGGCGAGGTGCTGCGCGGTTCAGGGGGGCTTGCGGGGGAGCCTGGGCACATGATCGTCGAGGCAGGGGGCCGCCAGTGCGCCTGCGGGCGACGGGGCTGCTGGGAGGCGTACGCATCCGGTTCCGCCCTGGATCGGATGGCTGTCGAGCGATTCGGCGAGACATGCCGCGGGCCAGAGGTGACTGCCGCAGCACGCGAAGGTGATGCTGGTGCGCTCGAGCTGCTGGACAAGTTCGCGTACTGGCTGGCGCTCGGCATCTCGAATCTGTGCATCCTGACCGACCCTGAAATGGTGGTCATCGGCGGAGGACTCAGCGAGGACTGGGATCTGCTAGCGCCGACCACCGACAAACACATGGCGGCGCTGCTCATCGGCCGATCGGCCGAATCCCGCCCCAGCATCGTTCCCTCCAAAGCAGGCGAGCTCTCTGCGGCGCTCGGCGCCGCGTTGGGCGGCGCGCAGGGTCACAGTGCCGCGTTGGGCGGCGCGCAGGGTCACAGTGCCGCATTGGGCGGCGCGCAGGGTCACAGTGCCGCGTTGGGCGGCGCCTCTCCCCGGTGACGTGAGACCGCTGCGCACGGCCGTGCTGGTGCTGTTGACAGCAGCGGCTGGCCTGCTGCCCACCGTGGCGGCCGTGCGCATGAACTCCTCAGCCGATGATGCAGCGACGCACGCGGCCTCGCTCCGTACTCCCGTCTTGGCCTCCACACTGGATGAGCCTGTGCTGGACGGCCCCGGTGGCACCGAATCAGAGACACTGATGCTGCCACTGCTCCGGGCCGAGCGCGCTCCCGACGCGCTGTGGCGAGCGGCACAACAGCACCACATCGGCAACGAGATGACCGCGTTCAGTTCCGATTGGCCGGAACCGCACTGCCTCGCTGTCTGGATCGATGGCGTCGAAGTGTTCTCCAGCAACCCCGATCCGGTGATACCCGCATCGGTGCAGAAGCTCATCACTGCCGCGGCAGCGTTAGCCGTGGTCGACGCCGATGAGCGGCTGGTCACCCAGGTGCTGACCGATGCGGAGATCGTCGACGGCGTCCTCGACGGCACCGTCTGGGTCGTCGGCGGCGGTGATCCGCTGATCATGACGCAGTCCTACGCAGATTCTCACCGGCGCCAGCCACAGCTGCGCACCCCCATGGAACGCCTCGCTGATGACCTCCTCGGGCTCGGCATCAAGACGCTGCGGGGCAAGCTGATTGCCGATGAGTCTCGCTATGACACGACGCGATTTCCCGAGACGTGGCCGCAGCGGTACATCACGCAGCTCAACAGCGGCCCGCTGTCGGCCCTGAACTTGAACGACGGCATCACGGGCTTCACGACAACGCTGTCCGCAGCCGAGCACCCGGCGCGCTGGTTCGTGTCCACGTTGGCAGATCTGCTGCGTGTCCGAGGCGTTGCGGTGGACGTGGAGATTGACGTGTCAACGGCGCCGAGCGGCATGAGCGAGATTGCTCGCCTCACCTCGCCCCCGCTGGTAGAGATCATCCAGCAGATGCTGCGTGAGAGCGACAACACCACTGCGGAGATGATGCTGCGCGAGATCGGTCTGCGGAGTGCCGGCGAGGGCTCCACGCCGGCCGGCGCGGCAGCTGCCGAGCGGATCGTGTCGGATCTGCTGCCCGACCAGTCCCGGCCCGCAGTAGTGGACGGTTCGGGGCTGGATCGCCAGAACATGGTCACGTGCAGCTTCCTCGCCGCGCTGCTGGATCATTTCGGCACCGAGGGTGCCTTCGCGGCGGGGTTGCCGGTGGCGGCACGCACGGGGACGCTGTCACACCGGTTCGCCGAACATCCCGCAGCCGGTCGGCTGCATGCCAAGACCGGGCTGCTCACCGGTGTGAACGCTCTCGCCGGGTTCGTTGAGACCGACAGCGGGACGGTGACGTTCGCGCAGATGCTGAACGGCGTTCCGCCCGAGGGCCGCCTCGGCCTGGAACTGCAGGAGTCATTGGCCGGGCAGCTTCTGCGGTACCCCGTGGGTGACGCCGTCGCCCTGCGAGGATTGACCCGTGCCCCCGCCTGAGATTCGGCCCATGTTCCCTCTCGGGTCGCCGCTGCTGCCTGGCGCCGTGCTTCCGTTGCACATCTTTGAGCCTCGGTACCGGGCACTCGCGCGACGGTGCACCAGTCACGATGACCCATTCGGCGTCGTGATGATCGAGCGCGGCAGCGAGGTCGGCGGCGGCGATGTGCGCGCCGATGTGGGTTGCCTGGCCGCCATTGCCCAGTACCAGGAATTGCCTGACGGACGCTGGGTGATGCTGGCCACTGGCGATCGGCGGATCAGGATCGTCGAGTGGCTGGTCGACGACCCCTATCCCCGGGCGCTGGCCTGCGATTGGCCCGACGATCCTGCGGACGTGCCCGCCCACGAGCGCACGGCGGTCGTGGCACGACTGCGCCGTCTGCGCGCTCGGGCATCTGAGATCGGAGCGCTCGGAGTGACTGCGGCCGAGTCGGCTGCCATCGACGATCAGCTCGCGCTGCTCGCAGCAGCGCCCGCTGAGGCATCAGCGTGGTCGTTCCGGCTCGCGTCCCTCGTGCCCGCCGGCCCGTTCGACCGTCACAGCCTGCTGTGCGCTCCGGACCCCGCCAGCCGGGTGCATGTCATCGGGGAGATCCTCGACGGCGTGGAAGAACTGCTGGGCGAACGGTAGCGTCGCCGTGACTGTGCCTCGACGAGACTCCGGACTGCGAGCCGAGATTTCCGAATTGGCCGGCATGCTGCGGTCCTACGTCGTCCAAGAGACGGTGGGCCCGCTGCGCGGGCTGGGCAGGTATGTGCTGTTCGGGCTCATCGGCGGCATCGGGGTGAGCCTGGGATTGGTTTTCGGGGCTTTGGGGGTGGTGCGCATCCTGCAGGCCGAAACGGAGCTCTTCAATGCGAACTGGTCATTCGTTCCCCATGTAGCTGGAGCGGCCTTCCTGCTGCTGGCGATTGCGCTGCTGATCCGCGCTATCCGGCCGAAACGCACCGATTCCGCTGCGCCGGATCCGATCGCACGGCGGGCCGATGACAATGCGGCAGGGGATGACGATGGCTGACAGCAACAGGGGCATCGGGGCGGGATCGAGCACAGATGACGAGCGCATCACACCATCGGACATCTCTGATCGCGTGCGGCAGCTCATCGGCGGTGCGGGTGACGCAGCCGAGCAGGTGTCCAGCGCCGCTGTGGCAGTAGCTGCCGCCGTCGGTACCGGCCTCGTGTTGGCGGCATTCCTGTTCGGCCGTCGCAGGGGCCGTCGACGCAGCACGCTTGTCGAAATCGTCCGGGTGTAAGGGGCTGACCCCCATGGCGCAGAGGCTGAGGCGCATGCCGGCCCGAGCCACCGATGCGCTGTGGCGACGGGCGCGGGCCGGAAACGGGGTATGGCTGGCTGCGGCGATCATGGCAAGCGGGTTGCGGTTGTTTGTTCGATGGTCCAAGCGCGAGCGCGAAGTGGTCTATCGCGGCGAGTTGGCACCGGGCGAGCAGATCATGATCCGTCACGTGCCACCGGATGGCGACGGCGGCAGTTCGGCGGCGGAGGTGGCGTGAAGCAACCTGACGAACTGGAGGACGGCGAGCTTCAGCCCGGAGAGCTGCAACCCGGAGAGCTGCAACCAGGCGAGCCGGTGCTGATGGTCGACAGTCGGCAGCGTCGGTATCTCGTGGCACTGCGCGCTGGCGGCGAGTTTCACACTCATGCTGGCGTCGTGCCGCACGACCAGATCATCGGCACGCCCGAAGGCTCGGAGTTCCGCAGCGGATCGGGTGCCCGCTTCGTGGCGCTGCGCCCGACGCTCGCTGATCAGGTGCTGAAGATGCCGCGCGGAGCGCAAGTGATCTATCCCAAGGATCTCGGTGCGATCTGGATGCTGGCTGACATTCGAGCCGGAATGACGGTCTTCGAAACCGGTGTGGGCTCAGGTGCCCTGTCGGCGACGCTGCTCCGCTGCGGCGCCTGTGTCACCGGCTACGAGCTGCGGGAGGACTTTGCTGAGCGAGCTGTCCAGAACGTCGAGAGCATTGCCGGCGCCGAGGCGCTGGCTCGCTATGACGTTCAGCTCCGCGATGCCTACGATTCGGTCGATCCGCCGCACATCACTCCATCGCAGTGCGATGCCGGGAAGGGGGCTGCCGGAGCGACGGCTTCCTCCGAGCACTGGTACGACCGAGCCGTACTCGACATCCCCGAGCCTTGGCGTGTCGCGGTGCACTTGCCCGAACGGATGCGGCGCGGAGGGATCCTGGTGGCGTACAACCCGTCAGTGACGCAGGTGCAGCAGCTGCGTCGGACGCTGGACGACGGACCGTGGGCGCTCATCGAGACCATCGAGGTCATGCACCGGAGCTGGCACGTCAAGGGGGCATCCGTGCGACCCGATCACCGCATGGTCGCCCACACCGGCTTTCTCACGCACGCCCGATTGACCGAGGCGTGACAGGAGCCTGGGCCTCACTCAGCGGCTCGGCCTGCGGGCACCAGTCGCGACCGCAACGTCGGGTCACAGCACCGATGCGGTTGGTGCTCTGTGCGGTGGCATTGGCTGGCGCGTCAGCGGCGTGCGCGCCCGACCCGGATGATGCCGGACGAGCAGGTGCGCCTCCCGAACCTGTGTCCTTCATCGAAGGCACCGACGGTCCGTTGTGGCTGGGTGCGCCTCCGGCGGCGCCCGCGCTCGATGATGATGTCCTCGCCGAGGCCACTCGAGGTGTGATGCCGTTGCGAGCGATCGGCTGCGGAGCCGTATCGAATGGCACGGCGTTCGCCGTTGCGCCGGGGTTGCTGGTGGGGGCGGCCCACGTCATCGCAGGGGCCTCGAAGGTCGAGGTCGATGTGTCCTCAAGCGGCGCCGTCACGGCTGCGGCACATCCGGTGGAAGTGGTCGGATACTCAGAAGAACGCGATCTCGCCTTGCTCAGAACCGATGCCGCGGTGTCTCCGCTGAGCATTGAACGTGCACGGCTGGGAGGGGTGGCGGCAGTACTGGGCTACCCCGAAGGCTCCGCACTCGAGGCGTCACCTGCCCGTATCGAACACTACGTGAGCGCAAGCGGGCTTTGGGGTGACGGAATGCGGCGACGGGTATACGTGCTCGCCGTCAATGTGCGCGCCGGACAGTCGGGCGCGCCGCTCGTTGACCCGCAGGGAAGCGTTGTCGGCGTTGCCTTCGCTACCACGAGCGGCCCATCAGATATCGGGTTCGCGCTCAGCCGCGAAGAGCTGTTGGGTTTCCTCGCCTCGTCGGGGGTCGATGCCCGGATCGATTATCTGGGTCGCACGCTGGTGAGGGCGCAGCCTGCGAAGCTGCGCCGGGTGCCGAACGGAGCGTGCGCGCTGCGCTGAGGCTTACGCCTTGATCTGTGCTTGTCGCTTCACCGAAGCTCACGCTTCGATCTGTGCTTGTCGCTTCATCTCGGCTTACGCCTCGATGAAGATGCACTCCCCGGGGCATTCCTCTGCGGACTCGATCACTGCGTCGAGCTGCGAGTCGGGAAACTCTGCAAGACCTTCGACACCGCCCGGTTCAGCGAAGACCTTGTCGCCTTCCTTCACGTAGGCAAGCCCGTCGTCGAGAAGCGTGAAGACATCGGGCGCGATCTCTTCGCAGAGCCCGTCACCGGTACACAGATCCTGATCGATCCAGACCTTCATCGTGTAACGACCCTTCCTCTGGGACGGCCCGAAGGGGGAACGGAGCCAACTATGAAATCTACCGAGTCGGCGCGCGTCCTGCACGGCACCCAATGGCACTCCCCGGCGGCAGCGCTGGTAACCGTGCTGCGCGTCGCGTCTTGCCAGCAGCGTCAGAGTAGTGTCGGCCGCGCATGGACCAGGGCGACGAGGAGACCCAGCGCACCAGCGCAACCGATGCGGGCGTGCTCCGCAGTCGCATGCGCACGCTCGAGGAAGAGGTCGCGCTGCTCCGGCGCAAGCTGGCCGACACGCCAGCGCGGGTCAGCACGCTCGAAGAACGCCTGCTGGAGGCGAAGGGCCAGCTGTCGGCCGCGGTGTCGCAGAACGAGAAGCTGACCTACACGCTTCGCGAGGCGCGAGAGCACATCGCGGCCCTGCGCGAAGAGGTCGACAAGCTGACCCAGCCACCGTCGGCCTACGGCACGTTCCTGTCCCGCAACGACGACGGCACAGCGGATGTGCACGCCAGCGGGCGCAAGATGCGCGTCGCTCTGCACCCCGACCTGGCCGAGACCGAGCTGGTCGAAGGCAGCGAGGTGGTGCTGAACGAGTCGTACAACATCGTGCTGGCTCGCGGGCCTGAGACGTCCGGCGAGGTGGTGACGCTGAACGAGGTGCTCGCCGACGGTTTCCGAGCGCTGGTCACGGGCCGCGCCGACGAGGAACGCATCGTGGAGCTAGCCGGCGACTTGCGGGACGAGCCGCTGCGGTCAGGCGACAACCTGCTGCTCGATGTGCGCTCCAACATCGTGCTCGAGCGCCTGCCGCGGCCCGAGGTGGACGATCTGCTGCTCGAAGAAGTGCCGGACGTCACCTACGAAGACATCGGCGGGCTGGATACCCAGATCGAGCTCATCACCGATGCGGTGGAGCTGCCGTACCTCCACCAGGACCTGTTCCGCACTTACGACCTGCCGGCACCGAAGGGCATCCTGCTCTACGGACCGCCCGGATGCGGCAAGACGCTGATAGCGAAGGCGGTCGCCAACTCGCTGGCGGCCAAGGTGGGGGAAGTCTCCGGACAGCAGGGCGCACGCAGCTTCTTCATCAACATCAAGGGTCCTGAGCTGCTCAACAAGTACGTGGGCGAAACCGAGCGCCAGATCCGTCGCATCTTCGAGCGGGCCAGGGAGAAAGCTTCCGAAGGCTGGCCGGTGATCGTGTTCTTCGACGAGATGGAGTCGCTGTTCCGCACGCGTGGCAGCGGTATCAGCTCCGACATGGAGTCGACAGTCGTGCCGCAGCTGCTGGCCGAGATCGACGGCGTCGAGGGTCTGCGCAATGTGATCGTGATCGGCGCCTCGAACCGGGAGGATCTCATCGACCCGGCAATCCTGCGTCCTGGCCGCCTCGATGTGAAGATCAAGATCAACCGGCCAGACGAGCAGGCGGCGCTGTCGATCTTCAGCACATACCTCACGCCGACGCTGCCGATCGACCCGATGGAAGTTGCCGACTTGGGCGGCGGCGATCCCCACAAGGCAGTCCGGATCATGATCGAGCGGACCGTCGACGAGATGTACCGCCCCGATGACCTCAACCGCTTCCTCGAGGTCACCTACCAGAACGGCGACAAGGAAGTCATGTACTTCAAGGACTTCGCGTCGGGGGCGATGATCGAGAACATCGTGCGCCGGTCCAAGAAGAACGCCATCAAGCGGTCGCTTGCCACCGGCAGCAACGGCATCCGGTTGGACGACCTCATGGGCTCGATCCGCCAAGAGTTCCGTGAGCACGAAGACCTGCCCAACACGACGAATCCCGATGACTGGGCGAAGATCTCCGGCAAGAAGGGCGAGCGGATCGTGTTCATCCGGACGCTCGTCGATCCCGACGAGAGCGACGCGCTGGGCGGCCGAGCCATCGAACGAGTCCAGACCAGCCAGTACCTGTAGAGCACTGCGCCCTCCACCGGTGCCAGGTGCTGCTCTGCGGGGTTCGCAGGCTTGAGAGCTAGGGTCTCGCGCGGTGGCGGTTCACAAGGTCGTTGGCATCGAGACTGAGTTCGGCATCATCCATCGCTGCACCGGCGACTCCAATCCCGTGGCTGCGTCGTCGATGATCATCAATGCCTACGTCAACGGCTTCTTGTGCCAGCGCGTCAGCTGGGATTTCGAAGACGAGCAGCCTGGCGCTGATGCGAGGGGCTTCAACGAGTTCGACGCGCTGGCGCCTGAGATCGAAACGCACCTGGTCAACGCCGTGCTGACCAACGGCGCCCGCTATTACGTCGACCACGCGCATCCCGAGCTGTCGACTCCGGAGTGCTCGGACGCACGCCAGTGCGTCGTCTACGACCGGGCAGCGGAGGAGATCCTGATCCGGTCCATGCAGGCTGCCAACAACCTCTTGCCGGACGACGAAGAGTTGGTCATCCACAAGAACAACAGCGACGGCAAGGGCAACAGCTACGGCTGTCACGAGAACTACCTGCTCGACCGCGATGTGCCCTTTGGCCGGGTGGTGACGCACATCCTGCCGTTCTTCGTGACCCGCCAGATCTTCTGCGGCGCCGGCAAGCTGGGCATCGAGGTTCCGATGGATGACCGCTCTCCGGCACCGTTCGGGGACCGGCCGTTCCAGATCAGCCAGCGCGCCGATTTCTTCGAGGAGGAAGTCGGGCTCGAGACCACGCTCAAGCGACCCATTGTCAATACCCGCGACGAGCCGCACGCCGACACGCGCAAGTACCGGCGCCTGCACGTCATCATCGGCGACGCCAACATGAGCGAGCTTCAGACCTATCTCAAGCTGGGCACGACCTCGCTGGTGCTGGCGATGATCGACGACGACTTCGTGCCCGAGCCCTTGACGCCTCTCGTGCCGGTCGCGGCGCTGCGCCAAGTGAGCTTCGACACTGCTCTGTCGGGGTTGATCGAAATGGTCGACGGCCGTCGCATGCGAGCCCTCGAGGTCCAATGGGAGTATCTGGAGTTGGCCCGCAAGTATGCGCAGAGCCATGGTCTGGATCCCGTCGGCGGCGACGACATCGGCAATGACATCCTGGATCGCTGGGAGGCTGTCCTTGCCATGCTGGAGTCGGATCCGATGAGCCTCGCGACGCAGTTGGACTGGGTTGCCAAGCTGCGCCTGTACGAGGCTTTCGCCGAGCGGCACGGCCTTGACTGGGATGATCCGAAGCTCGCCGCCTTGGACCTGCAGTATCACGACCTGCGGCCGTCGAAGTCGCTGGCCCGACGTGTCGGTCTTGAACGGATCACGACTGACGATGAGGTGGACGAGGCGGTGTCGGTACCGCCGCCGACAACACGTGCGTACTTCCGGGGCCGCTGTCTCGACAAGTTCGGAGACGAGATCGTGGCCGCCAACTGGGACTCGATGGTGTTCGACATCGGCACCGATCCGCTGCGGCGCGTGCCGATGCTCGAACCGCTGCGAGGAACCCGCGCGCACGTGGGTAGCTTGTTGGACGAGTGCCGGGACGCAGCCGAGTTGCTGCGCCGGCTGGGCAATTAGCCGCCAAGTTCGGCTTCGAACGCAGGCGGCAATCGGAACTCTCACGCATTCGAGACCCAAGCAATCGACACCGGAGGAGGCCCGAGATGGCAGAACGCGAGCAGATGCGACGGTCGGCTCCGAGGGAGACCGAGAGTCCCGCACCGCAGGACACTTCGTCTGAAGGCGCGACCGAATTGAAGGCGGAGCTCGACGACCTGCTCGACGAGATCGACGATGTGCTCGAGACCAATGCCGAGGAGTTCGTGAAGAACTACGTGCAGAAGGGCGGCGAGTGACCCCCATGCCCTTCTTCGCCCCAGGGGACGATCCGGGGGCGAGCTTCCTGGAACTGCTGCGGCGTACGGGCAGTGAGCCATTTGCCGGGCTCGCGCAGGCTCCCGCCGCTGAGGGAGGTTTCGGCGCCCTCGAGGGCTCTCACGCCACCACCGTGCTGGCTGTGCGCAGCTCCGATGGGGTGGTCGTGGCCGGAGACCGGCGGGCCACCAGCGGGAACCTCATCAGTCACCGCGACATGCGCAAGGTCTTCCCTGCCGATTCCTATTCGGCGGTCGCCATCGCCGGGGCTGCAGGCCCTGCCGTGCAGATGGTTCGCCTCTTCCAGCTGCAGCTCGAGTACTACGAGAAGATCGAAGGCAAGCCGCTGAGCCTGGAGGGCAAGGCGAACCAGCTGGCCGAGATGCTGCGAGCACACCTGCCCCAGGCGATGCGCGGCCTCCCGGTGGTGCCGATCTTCGCCGGATTCGACCCCACCGACGGGCGAGGCAGGCTCTTCCAGTACGACGTGACCGGCGGCCGCTACGAGGAGCAGGACTACGCCACGGCCGGCTCGGGCAGCCTGCACGCGGGAACGGTCCTGAAGCTCGGCTTCCGCGACGACATGGGCGAGCCGGAGGCACTGACGCTCAGCGTGCAGGCGTTGTGGCACGCCGCCGACGAGGACAGCGCCACCGGCGGTCCCGATCCCGTGCGCGGCATCTACCCGGTGTTGGCGGCCATCGGGAGCGAGGGCTTCCGTCAGCTCAGCGACACCGAGTCAGGAGCAGTATTCGCTGATCTGGCCGCCGAGCTCTCCGGCGGCGGGAGCGGAGGAGCGGCCCGATTCGATTCGGCCGGCGGCGATCCCAGTCCCGCCGGAGGCAGCCGCAGCGAGGTGCTGCCATGAGCATGCCCGGGATGTACGTCAGTCCCGAACAGCTCATGCAAGACCGGGCTGACTACGCCCGCAAGGGAATCGCCCGGGGACGCTCGCTGGTAACGCTGGAATACGGCGGCGGCATCGCCCTGGTAGCAGAGAACGCCAGCGCGACCCTGCGCAAGGTGTCGGAGATCTACGACCGGATCGCCTTCGGCGGTGTCGGCCGCTACATCGAGTTCGACCAGCTGCGCATCGCTGGTGTCCGCCACGCTGAGCTGAAGGGCTACCAGTACTCACGTTCAGACGTGGAAGCTCGCAGTCTCGCCAACCAGTACGCGCAGATGCTTGGACAGTTCTTCACCCATGAGCTCAAGCCGCTCGAGGTCGAGATCGTGGTGGTGGAGGTGGGGATCGGCGACGAGGTCAACCAGCTCTACCGGATCCAGTACGACGGGACCGTCATGGACGAAGAGGCCTACTGCTGCATCGGGGGCGATGCCGACGCGGTCCGTGAGCGGGTGGCCGAAGGCTACGACCCTGAACTCGACGCCGCCGCTGCCATCCAGCTGGCTCGTGCGGCGCTCGCTGGGCCCGAGCGTGAGATCGCTGCACCGGATCTCGAGGTGGCCTTGCTCGAGTCGAACTTCGAGGAGGCAACCCATCGTCGCCGGTGCTTCCGGCGTCTTCCCGACGAAGAGGTGGCAGCCGCTCTGGGCGACAGCGCAGATCAGCCCGACGAAAGCTCCGATCAGGAAGATTCCTAGATCGGAACTACGGTGAGCGCCGTGCAGCGGCGCATCATGGGTGTCGAGAACGAGTACGGCGTCACGTGCACGCTGCGAGGGCAACGGCGCCTCAGCCCCGACGAGGTGGCGCGCTACCTGTTCCGCCGGGTGGTGTCGTGGGGGCGTTCCAGCAACGTGTTCCTGGCGAACGGGGCGCGCCTGTACCTCGATGTCGGCAGCCATCCCGAGTACGCCACGCCGGAATGCGATTCCGTCTATGACGTGGTGTGTCACGACCGTGCGGGCGAGCGGATCCTCGAACAGCTCGTCGCCAGCGCCACCGAGCGACTGGCGGAGGAGGCGTTCAACGGCACGATCTTTCTGTTCAAGAACAACACCGACTCGGCCGGCAACAGCTACGGGTGCCACGAGAACTACCTGACCAGCCGTGCCGACGACTTCTCGAACTACGCCGAGGTGCTGATCCCGTTCCTGGTGACCAGGCAGATCTACGCCGGCGCAGGCAAGGTGCTCAACACGGCCAAGGGCGCCCGGTATTGCATCACCCAGCGAGCGGAGCACATCTGGGAGAGCGTGTCGAGCGCGACCACCCGCAGCCGGCCGATCATCAACACCCGCGACGAGCCACACGCCGATGCAGAGCGCTTCAGGCGCCTGCACGTCATCGTCGGCGACTCGAACATGAGCGAGTACACATCGTTTCTCAAGATCGGCTCGGCTGCGCTCATGCTGCGCATGCTCGAGGATCCCGCCGTGGTGCTGCGGGACATGACGCTGGAGAATCCGATCCGGGCGATCCGCGAGATCAGCCACGACATCACCTGCAGACGCAAGGTGCGCTTGGCCAACGGACGTGAGGTGAGCGCCTTCGACATCCAGTCGGAGTACTTGGAACGGGCCCTGCGCTTTGCCGAGACGAACGACCTCACCGCGGAGGAATCACGTGCGCTGCAGATGTGGGAGTACGCCATGACCGCGATCGGCGACGACCCGCTGCAGCTCGACCGCGAGGTGGACTGGGTCATCAAGCACAAGCTGCTCACCAGCTACGCCGACCGCGCCGAGGTCGGCTTCGACGACCCGCACATTGCACTGCTGGATCTGCAGTACCACCACGTACATTCGACGCGAGGCGTCTTCTATGTGATGCAGCGGCGCGGCTTGGTCGAGCGAATCCTCGATGACGCCGATGTGCGTCGGGCGACCGAGGAAGCGCCCCAGACGACGAGAGCCCGGCTGCGTGGGGCATTCGTACGTGAGGCCAAGGCTCGGCGCCGCGACTACACCGTGGACTGGGTGCATCTGAAGCTCAACGACCAGGCTCAGCGGACCGTCTTGTGCAAGGACCCATTCCGTTCTCACGACGAGCGTGTCGACAAGCTGATCGAGTCGCTGTGAGGCGCACGGCGGTCCGTTTGCGCCGGCTCCCGGCTGGCTGAAGGCAGCGGATGCCGCGCTTCGCGCGCCTGCGAGCCACCGAGGTGCGTGATGTCCGGCCGGGCCTGCAGCGCATGACCCTGCACGATGGAAGCACGGCATATGCGCTGACCGATCTGTGCGGCCTGATCGAGGCCGGCGACGAACTGCTCGTGAACGTCACGGCAGTCGAACTGGGCTTGGGCACCGGCGGAGCCCACGTGGTGCATACCAATCTCAGTTCGCCGCATGGGGGTGCTCCGAGCGCGGGACGTGTCATGAAGGCTCGCTACCTGGCAGAGCAGCTTCCGGTCGATGCGCATGAGGAAGCTGGCCCACGCTCAGGCGACGATGAGAACCTCGGCGAACTGCCGTCGTTGGCAGGGGTCCGGGTGGTCCTGTGCGTACTGCACAGCCACGCGCTGGCGCTGGCCGCTGCGACCCATGATGTGACCGGCGAGGCACCGGGCTATGTCATGACTGACGGGGGTGCTCTCCCGTTTGTGCTCAGCGATCTCGCTGCTGCGTGTTTGGAGAAAGGCGCGATCGCGACCGCTGTCAGCGCCGGGCAGGCATTCGGCGCGCCCATGGAAGCGGTCACGGTTGCGGGAGGCGTCGCAGCACTCGCATCGCGGCGCATCAACCGGGTGATCGTGTCGTCTGGGCCCGGACATCTCGGCACAGCGAGCCCGCTCGGTTTCTCGGGGTTGGACCTGGCCGGCCACGCCGCCGTGCTGGATGGCCTCGGCGCAGCGACGGCTCTGGCTGCGCGGGCGTCATCGGACGACAACCGGGAACGCCACCGAGGTGTCAGCCATCACACCCGGACAGTGGTGGCGCTGTCGCCGCGGCGCACGGTCGTACCGGTGCCCGCCGGTGCGGCTGCAGCGCCCGGCGATGCCGGTTGGATCACCTCGCTGGGCGAGCGGGCGGTCTGGGAGGAGCCGGTCGGCGTGGCCGATGCGCTGGTTCGGATGAACCTGCAGGTCACTTCGATGGGTCGCCCGCTGGAACGTGACAGCCAGGCTTGCCGATGGCTTGGCGCGGCGGCGGCGTGGCTGGCGGCAGAATCGTGAGTCTGCCCCCTGAGCCGACTGAGCCGGGGCCTGCTGAGCCCGAGCCCAGCGGTCCGGACCCCAATAGGCCAGCGGAGCATCTCGGCGAACCGATCGACCCGGATCCTGAGGGCAGCGGGCTTGAGCGCGCACGGCCGCCGCGTATCCGACGGGCCATGAGCCGGCGCACGCGCGGCCTGCTGTCGTGGGTCTGGGTGCTGCTGGCAGCGGTGACGCTCGCGCTGCTGATGCGGACGTTTCTCATCGCCGCCTTCTACATCCCGTCCGAGTCGATGGAACCGGTACTCGAGATCGGGGACCGATTGCTGGTCTCGAAGCTCAGCTACCGCATCGGGGATCCCGAACCCGGTGACGTCGTGGTGTTCCGGACCCCGTCCTCGATGCAGCCGGCGCAGACGGCAGAGCTCATCAAGCGAGTCGTTGCCGTCGGTGGCCAGCAGGTGGAAGCAGTGAACGGCCGGCTCATCATCGACGGGTCGCCTGTGGATGAGCATTACCTCTCCGCAGACGTGTACACGCGCGACTTCGGCCCGGTGCTGGTGCCCGCCGGATACGTGTTCGTCATGGGGGACAACCGTCGCTCAAGCCAGGACAGCCGTGTCTTCGGCGCCATCCCGGAAAGCGAGATCGTCGGCAGGGCATTTGCGCGCTTCTGGCCGCCGACGCGACTCGGCGGCTTGTAGCTCTCGAGCGCTGTGTTCGGTACCGATCAACCTCAAAGGCCGCGCGGACAGGTGAGCCTTCTCGCTGTCGCACCTGTTGCTTCCCGCTCATGTTCGCTGCGCTCACGGGCCGCTCGGGCCACGGCTTCGCCTATCGGCTCAGCCTCTCAGGCGGGCTGTGTTTCGCAGATATCGCCCGCAGGGGCTGAGCAGTCCGGTGTCTTCGATGATTGGAGGCCTGCAAGCAGGCGGTCGACGTGATCGCCATACAAGCCGTCGAGGCCCATGTCCCGCAGCGCAGTCGCCAGGCGGGTGTGCTGCACGTCCCAGCCGAAGCACAGACGCTCGAATCGGTGGAAGAGGGCCGCGAGGCCTCCTGTCCAGTCCTTGGCCGGAAGGTTGACCGCATCGATACCGGCGGTGGCCATAGCGGCAGCTCGACGCTCCGGGCCCTCCTTCATGCGCCGCACACGAGTCGAATCGACGACGTGGGCACAAGTCCGCCCGCGCAGGTCGACCAGGACATCCCAGTCGCCGTGGCACAGCCAGAGGCGGTCCTCGGCACTGACGGCGCGGGCGGCAGCGATCACAGCGTCTGCCGCGGCAGGGTCTTTGAGATCGACCGACAGCTCGAAGTCGGTGCCGCACGCCTGGTACATGTCCACGAGCGTGGGAATGTCGGCACCGATTCGCTCGCGCCTCACCGAGCTGAAGGGACGCCGGACGCCGCGGTGCCAGATGACGCCGTCATGGTCGAGCATGGGGTGACCGTCCTGGCTCAGCCAGATGTCGGTCTCGAGGCCGGTTGCTCCCATGTCCAGGGCCAGGGCGAACGTGTCGAGGGCATTGTCGGCACCGTGCGCTCGCCCGCCGCGGTGCGCGAACGCGATCGGAGGCGTGCGCAGTGACGGCAATGGCTGAGGGGGCACACCTCTATCGTGCCACTTGTGCCGGCGATATGGCTGCTGCCCATCGTTGCCTTTGGCGTGCTCGCCGCGGTCAGCATCGTCTTGATCCGGCGGCTGGCGATGGAGCTGCGGGCGACAGCGCAAAGCTTGGCGTCCATCGCAGACGCCGCAGCGGCAGTGCGCGCCGACGTCATGCGAGCGCGCGCTGCCATCGACAGCCTCGACGTGCCGTCGCTGCGCCAGGCCACTGCCGAGCGGGTGCTCGGCATGGCGGTGCGGTGGGCCGCTCGCCGGGTGCTGCCCTTCTGATGGGGCAACGATCGCCGCATACGGATCGGCCTGCGCGTAGACGGAGCAGAACCGCCACGCAGGGCCGGGGTTCTACCATCGAGCCGTGAGCCTGCAGCCCAACGAGGTGCTGATCATCGTGCTCGTGGCCTTGATCGTGCTCGGCCCCAAACGGCTGCCGGGCGCCATCCGGGGCATCGGTCGCGCCTTCCGGCAGGTGCGCGACTTCTCGACCACCGTCCGCCAGGAAATGGATGCCACGATCTCGCCGCCGACAGTCGAACCCGCATCGCCGCCCGCCCGCACCGACGCTGAAGTACCGGTGGCTGAGCCGGAGGGTGACGACACCCAGAACCGCCAGCCCGATGTCGGCCCGGCTGGCGAGGGCGCGACCAGCGACGGCTCTGCGTGAGGCTCCGGTGGCGCCGTCGGCCCCGGCCGGCGGTGATGGGTTTCTGGGATCACGTCGCCGAGCTGCGGAACCGACTCATCTGGAGCATCGTGGCCATCGGGCTCGGCATGGTCGTCGGGCTCATCGCCTATGACTGGCTGCTGCGCGAGGTATTCCTGCCGCCGTACTGCAATGTGCTGGAGGCCCAGGAGATCGACCGCCCGTGCAGTTTGGTGATCACCGCGCCGCTGGAGGGATTCCGCACCCGGATCAAGGTGTCGGCGTACCTGGGCGTGGTGCTGGCTATGCCGGTGCTGCTGTGGCACCTGTGGCGCTTCATCACGCCTGCGCTGGATCGCCGGGAGAAACGGTGGGCGATCCCATTCGTGATTGCGGGCTTCGTGCTGTTCTCGGCCGGTGCGGTTCTGGCGTACTTCACGTTCGAACGGGCGCTGGACTTCCTGATCGCCGTCAGCGGCGACGCGGTCGACCCGCTGCTCGGGCCCGGTTCCTACCTCGGCCTGGTGACATTCATGATGCTGGCCTTCGGCATCGGGTTCGAGTTCCCGATCGTGCTGATCTTCGCCCAGCTCGCCGGCATCGTCGAACCGCGGCAGCTGAATCGGGCCCGCCGCTATGCGATCGTCGGCATCGTGGCCGGCGCAGCGATCATCACGCCGTCGGGCGACCCGATCACGCTCGCGGCCCTGTCGGTGCCGCTGTACGTGTTCTACGAGCTGTCGATCCTGGTGGGATACCTGCTTCTTCGACGCCGCAGCGGCGAGCCACCGCTGCGGCGCCGATTCCGCCGGTCGTCGCCCGACAGCGATCAAGGCGCCGCCCGAGCCGGCCCGACGTCGTGAGCTACAGCGAACCGACAGCACCACCGCTGTTCGCGGAACTCCTGAGTGCGCGCGGCATCTCGCCAGACGGCTTTCAGACCGAAGCGTTCGCCGCGCTGGATCGAGGCGACTCGGTGCTGGTCGCTGCGCCGACCTCGTCGGGCAAGACGCTCGTTGCGGAGTACGGGATCGCGGCGACCCTGGAAGCCGGCAAGCGTGTGGCCTACACCGCACCCACCAAGGCGCTGTCGAACCAGAAGCTGCGTGAGCTGCGCTCCTGGCTGGGGTCCGAACGGGTCGGCCTGCTCACCGGCGACAACGTCATCTGCCCCGATGCCGACGTGGTGGTCATGACCACCGAGGTGCTGCGCAACATGATGTACGCCGGTTCGCCGCACATCTCGGGGTTCGGCATGGCCGTGCTGGACGAGGTTCACTACCTGCAGGATCCCTACCGGGGCGCGGTCTGGGAAGAGGTCATCATCAGCACGCCACCGCATATGCGCCTGGTGTGCCTGTCGGCCACGGTCAGCAATGCTCACGAGCTCGCATCATGGGTCGAAGCCACCGCAGGCGGTTGCACAGCGGTGGTGTGCTCGCAGCGACCGGTGCCCCTGGAGGATCGCTTCCTGTTCTACGAGCGGCACAGCCGCCGCTTGGTGGACCTGCCGACGCTGCGCGACGGCCGCCCGAATCCCGAGATCGAACGGATGGTCGAGCAGGCACGGTCCCGATCCGGCGGCCAGCGCCGGCATCGCCGGGCAGGTGCGCGGCCGGCTCGACCGCGCCGCTCGGAGATCGTCGAGCATCTGGCTGCCAGCGCCCGGCTGCCCGCCATCGTGTTCGTGTTCTCCCGCCAGGGCTGCGACGACGCCGCCCGGATGCTCGTCGAAGAGGGGGCGGCCTTTCTGGATGCCGCCCAGCAGCATCGCGTACGGCAGATCGCGGCGGCGCACACGGCGGATCTCGAAGGGAGCGACCTTGACGCGCTCGGCTACGACGGGTGGCTGGAGCAGCTCACGGCCGGTGTAGCGGCTCATCACGCGGGCCTGATACCGGCCTTCAAGGAGGCCATCGAGGAGTGCTTCTCCGCCGGGCTGCTGGCGGTGGTGTTCGCGACGGAGACGCTGGCGGTGGGCGTGAACATGCCTGCCCGGTCGGTGGTGATCTCCCAGCTCAGCCGCTTCCGGGGCGAGGGTTTCTCACTGCTGACGCCGGGCGAGTACACGCAGCTCACGGGTCGTGCGGGTCGCCGCGGCATCGACGAGACGGGCTACGCGTACACGTTGTGGCATCCGCAGACGGCTTTCGAGGAGACGGCCCGCCTGGTCGCCAGCAGCGACTTCGAGTTGGAGTCGTCGTTCCGGCCGACGTACAACATGGTTGCCAACCTCATCGCCGGCCGCACGCACGACGAGGCCGTCGAGCTGTTGCAGCGGTCGTTCGCCCAGTGGCGGGCCGATCGCCGTGTCGGTCAGTGGACCGCGGAGCTCGAGGTCGAACGCAAGACGCTGCGAGAGGCCCGGGCACGGCTGCGGTCGATGGGCGGGGGCCGCGGCCGCTCGCCGTCGCACGCATCGGCAAGCGGGAGATCGTCGCGCTCGGGTCGGCACCGGCGTGGCAGGCCCGCCGACCGGCACACGGATCGGGCGCTCGTCGATGCGGAACGGCACGCCGAGCGCATGGGAGCACGGGTGAGCCGTCTGAAGGATCGGATCAAACTCGCCAAGGGAGGGCTGGCCCGTCAGCTCGATGCCATCAACGAGATCCTGAACGTCTTCGGCTGCGCGGACGGCTGGGAGCTGACCGAGACCGGCGACTGCCTGAAGGCTGTCTTTCATGAGTGCGACCTGCTGACGGTGCTGTGCTTGCGCGATGGCGTCTTCGACGGCGTGGCGCCCGCCCAACTGGCAGGCTTGGTGTCGGTCTTGACCTACGAACATCGCAGCAGCCAGCCTCCGCCGGCGCCCCGCTATCCCGACAACGATTCCCGTGAGCGATCAGCGCACATGTTCGAACTGGCGTCGCAGATCAACAGCGCCGAGCGACAGCACAGCGTGGTGCCGTCGCGCCCGCCCGACGCCGCGTTCTTCGGGGTTGCCCATGCCTGGGCTGGCGGGGAGGCATACGCCGACCTGTGGCGCGGCGATGCAGGAGGCGACCAGATGCCCTCCGGCGGCGATTTCGTCCGCCAGATACGGCAGCTCATCGATCTCGTCGACCGGATCGCAGGCATAGCTCCCACCCAGCCCACGCGACGCACCGCAACGGATGCGTGTTCGGCACTCGACCGCGGCGTGGTCGCCGCAGCGGCCCGAGTCTCCGACGGCCGGGTGGGAGGGCCCGTGACCGGGGCGCCGGGAGACGGTTTCGTGTCCTCGCCGGCAGTGACACGCATTCGCAGGCTGTCGTGACCATCCGGCGCAACCAGCCGTGGGGATCTGCGGCGACACTGCCCGCAGGGTCACCGATCGCAAGCAGCAATGCCGAATTGCGCCGGTTGATCACCTGCCAACGCACTGGTGACGCGCCAGCGACGCCGATCGGCGTGGTCGGCGGCGATCTATGGCGTGTGGTGGGCGCACCATCAGGAAGTGCAGCTCGCCTGCGTTCCGAGCACGCGCGAACAGCATCGATCGATCTCATCGAGGTAACGGCTGACGGCGAAACGCACTGGGCCTGTGTCGGGGCCGTCGTGCGCAACTCGTGGTGGCGCGGCCCCGTCGTGGCTGCTATGAGCGCTGAATCGCTGGGGGTGTGGCGATTGGCACCCGCAGCCCATCCCAACGATGGGCGGCTGCATGTGGTCAGCACCGGTCTTGATCAGCTGGCGCTCAGCGTGACCCAACGGGCGTTGGCCCGACGGCGGCTGCGATCGGGCGCGCACCTGCCGCATCCGGCGATCGCCGTGCGGCGTGTGGAGTGCTGGGAGCATCGGTTCGATCAGCCGATCGGACTGTGGCTCGACGGCGAGCGGGTCGGCAGATGCCGGGAGCTGGCCCTCATCATCCGGCCCGACGCCGCGCTGATCGTGTTTTGAGGCCGCACAGCTCCCTGCCGGTCCGCAGGATGCAGTCGTGCGGGCCATACCATCGGCGCAGTGTCCCCGCCGACCCGACCTGCCGGTGATCCGGCAGTCCACTACACCGCCGAGACGTTCACGCCTGCCGAACAGGACATCCTGCGGCGTTACGTGACGAACCTGCGCCAGCCGGTGTTTGCGCTCGTGAATCTGCCTGAAGTGGTGAAGGGCGCACTGTTCGCCCGCTATTCCAGGACGCACAAGAGCCTGCGGCGACTGCTGCTCGACGAGTTCGTGGACGACCTCGACATCTCCGGCGACGAGACCATCGACGCCACGGTCGGTGTCGCGCGGGCTGAGCAGCTCTACCAGCGAGTGTTCGTGGAATACGGCGACGACTCGGTGGCGCAGCTCGGGGCCGTGCACCTTGCCTGCGAGCAAGCCTCCAACCTGCTCACCAAGATCCTCGAACGAGGACGGCTGATGTCGTACCTCGAGCAGTCCACCCGCTACCTCGCCTACGACGAGCGCGTCCAGGGGCGCTACCGGTACCACCGGCCACCAGGGGTGATGGGCTCGCGTGCGGGGACGCGATTCGTCGGCGACGTGGATCGCATGTTCGACGCCTACGGCGACATGGTCCGCCGTATGACCGCCTGGCTCACCGAACATCCTGACGCCGCCGGAAGCACTGGGTCGTCGATCGCTGCCAAGGGCAGCACCGAGTCCTCTGTCGCCGCCAAGGGCGGCGACCTGGCCCGCCGGCGGGCTATCCGGGCGCAGGCATTCGACGCGGCCAGGGGCCTGCTGCCGTCGGCCAGCCTGTCCAACGTCGGCATCTTCGGCAGCGGGCAGGCCTACGAGGCGCTCCTGCTGCGGATGCGGGCGCACCCGTTGCCCGAGGCCCGCAGCTATGCCGACATGATGCTGACCGAGCTGCGCAAGGTCATCCCGTCGTTCCTGCGACGCGTGGACCAGCCCGACCGGGGCATCGTGTGGTCGGACTACCTCGAGGCCAACCGGCTAGCGATGTCGGAGTTTGCCGCGGACCTGTTCTCCGAGGACGAACCGGAGTCGGTACCCGAGGTTCTGCTGACCGATTGGGATCGGTCCGGCGAGGACAAGATGCTGACGGCCATGCTGTACCCGTACACGTCGCTGGGAGAACCGCAGATCGCCGCCCGGGTGGACCAGATGACCGAGGCCGAGCGCATGGAGCTGGTGGAGCGATACTGCGGAGAGCGGACGAACCGGCGTCACCGGCCGGGCCGGGCGCTGGAGCGCATCGACTACCGGTTCGACGTGCTCGCCGACTACGGCAGCTTCCGCGATCTCCAGCGCCACCGCCTGCTCACCATCGAATGGCAGCCGCTGGGCCCGCAGCACGGTTACTCCGTACCTGCGCTCGTGGATGCAGCCGGCGGGGGAGAGGCCTACGACGGGGTGATGGAGCTGTCGGCAGAGCTGTACGACGCGCTCACTGAGGCCGTAGGAGCGCTCGAGGCGTCGTACGCAGTGTCGATGGCCTACCGCGTGCGCTACAGCATGCAGTTCAACGCTCGTGAGGCCATGCACTTGATCGAGCTGCGATCGCAGCCGCAAGGCCACGATGACTACCGGCGGATCGTGACCGAGATGTACCGCCAGATTGCCGACAAGGCAGGACACCGGGCAGTGGCTGCGATGCTGACGCACGTGGATCTGTCCGAGGGCATCCTGGGACGCCTGGGCGCCGAGGAAGCCACGGCTCGACGGCGATCTGCCGAGCCCGCCTGAAGGCCGGGCCCCGTGAACCGCGCCTGATGGAATGCACGGCATGGACGTAGTGGCCCGCCCTGCTGGCAGCGAGCACGTGGGGGTGCTCGCGCAGATGGCGTCCGACGCCGTGGCCGAGCAGGTCGATGCGCGCGGCGGCTGGGTCTGGTCGCGCCGGGAGGTCCGCACGAGGCCGTTCGAGGACAGCCTTGCCGAGGCCCTCGAGCACCCTGACAGCGCGGTGTGGATCGGAGAGATAGACGGCGCGCCGGTGGGCTACGCCATCGCTGCCGTCGAGCCCTTGCAGACCGGCGAGATGCTGGGATGCGTCACCGACCTGTATGTGGCTCCCGGCGCCCGCGAGGTCAGCGTCGGGGAGGCGCTGATCGGCGAAGTGCTGCAGTGGTGCGCCGAGCGGGGCTGCGTGGGCGTCGACTCGATGGCACTTCCGGGCAACCGCGCCACCAAGAACTTCTTCGAGACGTTCGGTTTCACCGCTCGTTTGTTGGTGCTGCACCGAAAGCTGGCGCCTGGCATCGAGTCTCCAAGCGAGTCATCTCCCGGAACGCCGTGAGCGAGCCGGTGCCCGAAGTCTGCGTCGGCGGCGTTGCGGTGCGCGGCAGATCGGTGCTGCTGGTGCGCCGTGGCCGCCCGCCGGCGGAAGGGCTGTGGGCATTTCCCGGGGGGCGCGTCGAGCCCGGGGAGCGACTGAGCGATGCGGTGGAACGCGAGCTGGCCGAGGAGACCGGGCTGGCGGTGCGGTGCGGCGAACTGGTTGGCGTGACCGAGCACATCAGCGAGCAGCTGCATTTCGTGATCCTGGATTACGCCGTGGAGTGCTCAGCCGATGCGACGCCGGTCCCCGGCGACGACGCTGCCGATGCCCGTTTCGTGGGCTTCGACGAGATCAGGTCGGGTGCCGTCCCGCTGTCAGGCGGGATGCGTGACTTCCTCGACCGTCACGTCTTCGCCGTCTGAATCGCTGGCCTGTGCGTCGGCGGCTTCGATGTCGCTGCTCTCTTCGGATGTCTCCGCCGGATCGGCCTTGGATCTGCGAGCGCGGCCGCGCCGTGATTGGCTGCGCGGGCGCGCCTCGGCCGGGTCGATGCCGAGGGCAGCAGCCACCTCGGGCAGGCGAGACGCCACCTTGCGCACGGCTTCGAGCAGCTCGTCGGTCGGCTCGGCCGGAATGGCAGGCAGCACCACATAGGGCCGCACCGGGGAGTAAGCCACCGCTTCGAGCACGACGGCGATTCGCTGCTGGGAAGCTCCGGTGCCCAGCGCCGCATTGGCCTGCGACGTCAGCTCCTGCGCGATCTCGGGAGGAAGCGGTGCTCCCGCCTTGGGGGGGCGGGAGCTGAGGCGCAGCGCTCGCACGACACGCCCTTCGGTCAGTGTGGTCCGCAGTTCGTCGTGCCATTCACGCTGACTGCGCTCGACGCGTTCGTTGAGCCCTTCCCGGATCTTCTCGGCCAGCTCCCGTGCCTCTGGGTCGCGGGCATAGTCCTCGGCGGCCACAAGCACAGAGCGCAGGTCGCGCAGGTCGACTCGTTCGATGCCGGCTATGGCGGCATCAGCGCGATCGCGCCACTCCGCGATCTGCACCGGTCCGATCAGCGACTCCGCGAGCTGCAGTACACCCTCGGCGGGCACCTCGGGCGTACCGTCGGCTGCTGCCTTGCGATTCTGCTCGGTGATCTCGGCTCGAACGGCAGCCAGGCCGCCACGCACCACCTGCTCCGCCACGACTTGCTGCTCGGCCGGCAGCGAAGCGATGAGCGCATCTCGGTGCTTGCGACCAGGGCGGAGCTTGCGCACCTTGGGGCGCGGGGGACGTTCGGGTGTATCGGGCTTTTTCTGGGCCTCGGCACCTTGCGCCGGTCGCTTGCCGCCGTCGCGCCGACGACGGCCGTCGCCGTCACGTCGCTTGCGCTGCTGGGGCTTGTCCCCGCTGGAGTCAGCGGCGCCATCGCGGCTCCGACGCTCAGGTTGGCGCTTCCTCCGGGAACCTCGTGATTCCCGTTCGCCGCTGCGGCCACGACCTCGCTCTCCTCCGCCGCCGCTGCTCTTGCGGCCGTCACGACCACGGTTGACCCTGGTCGTGGTCGTTCCTGCACCGCGATCGGGCGGGCCGATCAGCTCGATGCGTTCGGCAGGGGGCTTGCCGCTACGGGCCTTGGGCGGAAGCACCTCGGTGACGAAGATGCCGTCGACCTCGAACTCGGCGTCCACGCGCAGCACATCGCCTTCGCCGGCGCCTGCTGGCAGCAAATCGCCATCGAGCACGCCTTTCGGCTGCTTTGCGCCTGCAGCGCGCCATGTCCACGAGCCGTCGTCACGCCGGCTGGTCAACTCGACTTCGAGGCGACGGCTCACGGCGCCTTCACCAACACTCGCGGCAGGCTAGTGGGGTGCCTTCGCTTTGGCGGCACCGCGACGGCGCGCAACGAGACATCCGCGAGCGCTCGATCTCCGGGGCAACCGGAAAGTTCCCTGAGGCGGGTTGACCAGCGTCGTACTCTCGAAAGCAGCCGCCGGGATGCGCCAATACGACTGCTGCAACCCGGCATTGCTGGCGCGCGCACACCCGCTCTCGCCCAGCGACTCCTCCAGTCCCTGAAAGGGCCTCCGACAATGGCCGGACCAACTGCACCGACGACGATCGCACGCGAGATCCACGAGATCGACGTCGCCGACGAGATGCGTGACTCGTTCATGCCGTACGCGTTGTCGGTCACGACGGCCCGGGCGATTCCCGACGTCCGTGACGGCCTCAAGCCGGTGCAGCGGCGGATCCTCTACGTGATGGACGATCTGGGGCTGCGGCCAGGCACTCCGTTCCGCAAGTCGGCTGGGGTCGTGGGCGAGGTGATGGGCAAGTACCACCCCCACGGCGATGGCGCCATCTACGAGGCGATGGTGCGCATGGGCCAGGACTTCGCCATGTCGGTGCCGCTGGTGGAACCGAAAGGGAACTTCGGCAGTCTCGACGACCCGCCTGCTGCCTACCGGTACACCGAGGCCCGACTGAGCCCAGCGGCCATGACGATGGTGACCGGCATCGACGAGAACACCGTCGACCTCGTGCCGAACTTCGACGGCGAGCGCCTCGAGCCCGAGTGCCTCCCGGCTCTGCTGCCGAACCTGCTGGTCAACGGCGCCAGTGGCATAGCGGTCGGGATGGCCACCAACATGGCCCCGCACAACCTGGCAGAGATCTGCGCAGCGCTGAAGCTGGTGCTGCGCCAGCGGCGTCCCAAGCCCACGACGGCTGAGCTGATGAGCCTCATTCCGGGCCCGGACTTCCCGGGGGGCGGGATCGTGATCGTCGATGACTCCCTGGCGGAGGCGTACGAGACGGGCCGCGGAACGGTCCGCATCCGGGCGAAAGCCCACATCGAGCCGCTGACTGCCCGCCGCGACGGAATCGTCGTGACCGAGCTGCCCTACATGGTCGGGCCCGAGCGCGTGCAGGCGAAGGTCCGAGAGTTGGTTTCGAATGGACGCCTCGAGGGCGTGGCGGCGGTGAACGACCTCTCGGACCGGACGCACGGCCTGCGACTGGTGATCGAAACCAAGCCAGGCGTCAATGCCCACGCAGTGCTCTCGGAGCTGTGGAGCCTGACCCCGCTGGAGGACACCTTCGGCATCAACAACGTGGCGCTCGTGGACGGGGTGCCCCGCCAGCTCGGCCTGCTGGCGCTGTGCGAGCACTACGTCGCGCACCGCCTCGAGGTCATCACCCGCCGGACGCAGTACCGGTTGGACCGTGCAGCCGAACGGGAGCACATCCTGGCGGGACTGCTGGTCGCGCTCGACAACATCGACCTGGTCATTTCGATCATCCGGGGCGCAGCCGACGTGGCGTCTGCACGAGCCGAGCTGATGGAGCGGCTGGACCTCTCGGAGATCCAGGCCAATCACATCTTGGACATGCAGCTGCGGCGGCTCACGGCACTCGAGACGCAGCGCCTGCGCGATGAGCTCGACGACGTGCGGGAGGCCATCGAGGGCTACCGCAAGATCTTGGCGTCCGACGCACGGCGGCGGACGATCGTCGAGCGGGAGCTGGACGAGCTGGTCGAGCAGTTCGCGGCGCCGCGCCGAACCGAGATCAGCCACCGCGACGACATCGTGACCCTCGCGGCCGCGATGGGGGAGGGGGGAGCAGACGGCACCCTCGATCTCGAACGCGACATTTCCTCCGATGAGCGCACCAGCCTCGTGACGCTGTCCACTTCGGGCTTGCTGGGCCGCCGCCATGAAGAGGACCCGCTGAACGCCAAACCGGGTCGCCACGACGTGCTGGTGGCCACAACGACGGCCTCAGATTTCGACGTAGTGCACCTGGTGACCGACCGGGGGAGGGTCTTGCGCACCGAGGTGCGGTCGATTCCCGAGATGCTGCGGGGAAGCCGCGGCGCACCAGTGCGGGAGATGTTCTCGCTGGCGCGCGGCGAGCAACCGGTTGCGCTGTTCGGTCATGCCGCCGCGCCGATCGCGCTCGTGACGCGTGCTGGCATAGCGAAGCGGCTCGACGCCGGTTCGCTGGCCTCGGTGCGCAGCGGCAATACCGTGATCTCGCTGAGCGACGGCGACCGGGTCATCGCCGCCTTCGATGCTCCCGACGGCTCGGAGATCGCTCTGGTCTCCACGACGGGACATGCGCTCCGATTCGGGGCAGAAGCGCTCACCGTGCGGGGCCCCGGCGCCGCCGGTGTCACCGGCATGAAGCTGCGACCCGGTGCCACTGTCCTGGCCGCCGCAGCAGTGTCGTTCGGGGCACTGGTGGTGCTGGTCACCGACGAGGGCGCTGCGAAGGTCACCGAGATTTCGGACGTGCCGTCGCGGGGACGGGGCACCGCAGGCTCGCCGACGGTGAAGCTGGCCGGCTTCGAGACGCAGATCGTCTACGGATGGGTAGGTCTCAACCGCCAGCTTGCGGCGGTCGTGGCCCCCCACGACGGCACCGGTTCACCCGATCCGGTGCCGCAGCGACCCGACATCTCGCCGACCCGGCGCAACGGGCCGGCCAAGCGGACGGCCCAGCGCATTTTGTCGTTGGGGGAGTACCGGTTCTGATGGCACCATCGGCGTCATCGACGACCCGCAGAACCTCGAAGGGACAGTCGCTCACGATGGCAGACGCCGCCGACCCCGATTCGGGCGAGACGTCGCCGCCCGCCGGCGGAGTGCCTCGCGAAGGTGCCTACGACGCGAGTTCCATTGAGGTGCTCGAAGGTCTCGAAGCGGTGCGCAAGCGCCCCGGCATGTACATCGGGGGCACCGGCTCGGGCGGCTTGACGCATCTGCTGTGGGAGATCATCGACAACGCGGTGGACGAGGCCGCCGCCGGACACGGCAAGCTGATCGAGATCACGCTGCATGGCGACGGCTCCTACGAGGTGGTCGACCGGGGCCGCGGCATCCCGATCGACATCAAACACGACAACACCACCGCCGTCGAGGTGGTGTTCACCGAGCTGCACGCCGGTGGCAAGTTCGGCAACGGCGCGTACGGTGCCTCAGGAGGACTGCACGGCGTCGGCGCCTCGGTGGTCAACGCGCTCTCAAGTCGGATGGAAGTCGACGTGCATCGCAAGGGCGCCACGCACCGCCTCGAATTCAAGAATCAAAGGGCCGGCCACACCGACAGCGCCGGCCGATTCCGCGAAAGCCACAAGCTCAAGCGGGTCGGGCGGGTGTCGTCGGGCCGCACCGGGACGCGTGTGCGGTTCTGGCCGGACGCCGAGATCTTCGACCCCGCTGCCGCTGTGGACTTCGACGAAGTGCGCGAGCGCATCACCCAGGTCTGCTTCCTGGTTCCCAAGGTCAAGATCAGCATCGCCGATCGCCGCCGGGAACCAGCGGTGGTCGAGGAGATCGTCTCCAGCGGCGGCTTGGGCGACTACGTCGAGGTGCTGTCCGGCAACGACGAGCCGGTGACCGGGCTGATCCGCCTGACCGGCGCGGAATCCTTCACCGAACGTGTACCGGTGGACGGCAAGCTGACCGACGTCGAGCGCCAGTGCGACGTGGAGATAGCGCTTCGCTGGACCCGCGCCTACGACACTCGCATCGTCGGCTTCGTGAACACTATTCCGACCCCTGAGGGTGGCACCCACATCGCCGGGTTCGAACGAGCGCTCACCACGGCGGTGAACTCTGCGCTGGCCGAGGTCGATCCTCGCAAGCTGCGACGCCTCAAGGACGACGCCCGGGCGCAGCGGGAGGACGCCCAGGAGGGCCTTGTGGCAGTGGTGCGGGCGACATTTGCCGAACCGCAGTTCCGGGGCCAGACCAAGCGGGAGCTGGGCACGCCGCAGGTGCAACGGATCGTGGCCAACGTCGTGCGCGAGGGGCTGCGGGCGTGGTTCGACGGCAGCCATCCCGGATCGCGCAAGACTCACGTACGGGCGCTGATCGACAAGCTGGCTGACGCCGTGGTGAACCGGGTGGAATCCCGGCGGGCGCTCGACCAGCGGCGCAAGGCGGCAGCACTGGGCACCAACGGCATGCCCGACAAGCTGGCTGACTGTCGGCTGCATCCTGAGGGCGAGCTGCTGATCGTGGAGGGCGATTCCGCAGCCGGCCCGGCGAAACGGGCTCGTGACAGCGCCTGGCAGGCAGTGCTGCCGCTGCGGGGCAAGGTGGTGAACGCCGGCAAGGGCACGTTGCGTTCGGTGCTCGACAATGCCGAGGCAACCGCCCTGTTCACTGCGCTGGGAGCGGGTTCTGGGCCCGATTTCGATGCGAACTCGTGCCGCTACGAGCGCGTGATACTGCTGGCCGACGCCGACGTTGACGGCAGCCACATTCGCTGCCTGGTGCTGACCCTCATGTATCACTACATGCGCCCCTTGCTGGAGGCCGGTCGGGTCTATGCGGCCCAGCCGCCGACGCACGCGTTCACCATCGGTGCCGACAAACGATTCGTCTATTCCGATGCCGAACGCGAGACACTCGTGGCCGAACTCGGCGCTGCCGGGCGTCGCTACCGGCTCACCAGGTTCAAGGGGCTCGGCGAGATGGACGACGACGAGCTGTTCGAGACCACGCTCAACCCCAACACCCGTGTCTTGCGAAGGATCGGCCTGGGCGAGGCACGAGCGGAGCAGTCCCGTGCAGCAGAAGCCTTCAAGGTGATGATGGGCTCAGAAGTGGAGCCCCGCCGCAAGTTCATCGTGAAGCACAGCCAGGCATACGGCCAAGCCCTCGACATCTAGTCCGGAGCGAGCCACCACTGGGGCTCGTGGCCAGTGCTGTGGTGGTTTCGAAACGCCGATAATAGACATTATGTCAAGTTAGTAGTTTCCTGGGCTGACTCGGTCGTGTACCGAATCGGGCGGCTCGGCTCCGACCCCGTTGCCCGGATGTCGGCTGCTACCCCGTCTTCTGCGTCGGACTCGGCGATTTGGCGGCGGCTTCGCAGGCCGGCGTGGCCCGGATCCTGTCGTTGAAACACCAGGGCTGCCATCCCCGGATGAGCCACATGTCGTGTGCCACCTGGAGATTGGTCTCTGATGTCAGCCACGCATCACATGGCGACGGTGGTCGATGACCCGTATGGCGGCCTTGTTCTTTGGCGATGAAACACCACTGGGCGGCCGGCGTGGCGGTCGTGGCGCCGTCGCAACGCAGTTCCGGTGCTGTGACACCGTCGGGCAGCCGCGTGACGTTGGGCAGCCGGTCGATCCCCTTTCCTGCCCAGCAGGTTGCGTTGAGTTGGAGCAGTCCCCAGTCATTGGTCACGGATACCAGGTGTTCAGTGCAGCGCGACTCTCGCCACATCAGCGCGAGGACGACGTCGGGGTCCCAGTCCCCCACGTCCTGTACTTGGGATCGGTAGCGGTCGCAGGCCAATGACACTCCTGGAGCCACCGTGCGACGGAACTGTTGGCTCGGTTCGACGAGCTGGTATGCGCTCGCAATGGGCGAGGCGGGCAGATTCGGATGCTCGGCAACAGTATTGGCCTCCACTCCCTCCCTCCGCGGCGACGCCGTCGGGAAACCGGCTTCGATGATGACCGGCGGCGCTGTCACCGGGCTGCGCAGAGCCCCCGAGGCTGCATGTGCTGATTTCAGCGGGCTGCGCTGCTCGGACGGCCTCATCGGCAACGTCGAGGGGCCTGCCTCCGGCGGACTGGCAGCAGCCAAGATCAAGGCACCGGTGGCTACTGCCGACACACAGACCATGGCCGCGGCAATGTGCTTGAGATGCTGTGAGAGAAAGAACATTGCCTCAGGGAGGGTCGGCAAACGAGGCGGGAGCCTATGATTCGACGTCCACAGAGAGGTGGCAGCGTCCCGGCAGGGCCGCAGCAGGACAGGTAGCGTGAGAAGACGGTTGCATGGGCACCTGGCCCGACTGCAACCGTCGCGATCAGATCACGCCGAGCAGCACGGGGGCATGCCATGAACGCTGAGTTCGACATCCACATCAAGGGCGGGACGGTCGTCGACGGCACTCGTGTGCCTCGCTACAAGGGCGATGTCTGGATCCGTGACGGCAAGGTGGCGCAGCTCGGCGGCCGCCCGCAGGGCACAGCCGAACGGGAGATCGACGCCACCGGCAAGATCGTGGCACCCGGCTTTGTCGACCTGCACACCCACTACGACGCCCAGATTCGCTGGGATCCGTGGTGCACCATCTCGGGCTACCACGGCGTGACCTCGGTGGTGCTCGGGAATTGTGGCTTCGGCTTCGCGCCGGTCAAGCCCGAGTTTCGCGACCGCTCCATGCTCACCATGACTCGTACCGAGGCGATCCCCTACGAGTCGATGAGACTGGGCATGGAATGGGACTGGGAGACCATCCCCGAGTACCTGGACTCGCTGGACCGTGCCCCCAAGGGGGTCAATGTCATCCAGTACATGCCCACGGCATCGCTGATGACGTACGTCATGGGCCTCGACAAGGCCAAGGCCGGCGAGCCGGCATCCGAAGCCGAGCGCAAGGAGATGGCCCGCCTCCTGCACGAGGGCATGGACGCCGGGCTCTGCGGCTTCTCCATCCAGCGCCTTGGCCCCGACAGCGTGCAGGCCGACTATGACGGCTCCCCCATGGTCACCGACATCATGTGCGACGAGGACATCCTGAACTTGGCGCGCGTGCTGGCGGAACGTGACGAGGGCTTCATTCAGATCACACAAGGCACCGGCGACATCCGCGCCGACATCAAGTTCCTCGAGGTGCTCGCGGCCGCAGCGCGGCGGCCGATCCTGCACAACGTGGTCGCACCTGCCCGCAAGGATCCCGAGGTGCATCGACGCCCGTTGCGCTGGATCGACAAGTGCTGGAACCAGGAGCTGCCGATCTATGCGCAATGCGGGACCGGGCGCGCCGGATTCGCCTTCACTCTCGAGCACTGGAACCTCTACGACGCCTCCCCCGCCTGGCGTGCCGTCACCACGGGCACTAAGGAGGAGAAGATCGAAAAGATGTCCGATCCCGAGCTGCGCAAGGCACTCGTGGACGAGGCCGAGGAGGCCGATCGTCGGCTGCAGGTCATTCAGGCAGGCGTGGGCGGCAATCCCAAGGGCCTGATCGTCCAGGGCGTCAACCGCCAGGCCGACATGCAGCAGTACGTCGGACGTTCGGTCGGCGATCTCGCCGAGGAACACGGCAAGCACCCCATCGAGGTCATGCTGGATCTGTCCCTGCAAGGCGACCTCAATGTGGAGTTCCTGGGTCCCGACAAGGGCTCGAACGCCGAGTTCATGGGCGAGATGATGCAGTCGCCGTACGCCATTCCCGGAGTCTCCGACGGCGGCGCGCACACCAAGTTCTTCAGCGGCGGCTCCTATACCACCGACTTCCTGACCTGGCTGGTGCGCGACGAGGGCACGGTGACGCTGGAGGAAGCGCATTACCGGCTCTCGGCATTGGCCGCCCACGCTGCCGGCTTCAAGGACCGAGGCACGCTGCGCGAGGGGGCCGCTGCCGACGTGGTGGTCTATGACATGGAAGAGCTCGAGATCGACCCGCCGTGGATCGGCAACGTCGAGCACGACCTGCCAGGCGGCGAATGGCGCCGGGTCCAGCGTGCCAAGGGCTACGACCAGATCATCGTCAACGGCGAGATCACCTTCGAGTCCGGCGAATGCACCGGCGCAACCCCGGGCCGCCTGCTGCGCCACGGCCGCGGCTGAGCGGGGATCTCATGACCATCACTCCTGAGACCTACGACGGCCCCACCGAGGTCGACTTCCACTTCGACGTGATGTGCCCGTGGGCATACCAGACCTCGCTGTGGATGCGCGATGTGCGCGACCAATTGGGGTTGACCGTGAACTGGAAGTTCTTCAGCCTCGAAGAGGTGAACTTGCGAGAAGGCAAGAAACATCCCTGGGAGCGCGACTGGAGCTACGGCTGGTCGATGATGCGCATCGGGGCGATCCTGCGGCGCGAGTCGATGGATCTGCTCGACAGGTGGTACGCGGCGTCGGGCGAGGCTCTTCATGTCGACGGCAACCGTCCCCACAATCCCGACGTGGCGCGGCACCTGCTCCAACAGATCGGCGCCGATCCCGGCATCGTCGAGATCTCCATCGACGACCAGAGCACCCACGACGAGATCAAAGCCGAGCACCAGCGGGTCATCGATTCGGGCGGATTCGGCGTGCCAACGCTGTACTTCGGCGACACGGCGATCTTCGGACCGGTGCTGCTCGACCCGCCCACCGGCGAAGCAGCGCTGCGCATGTGGGAACTCGTCATCGGCTGGCTGGAATTCCCGCACTTGTACGAGATCCAGCACATGCCGCGCAACGAGAAGAAAATCTTCGACACCTTCAGGCCGTACCTCGAAGCACGCGACTGGGTGAGCATCAACCGCGGCAAGGAAGTCGGCTTCGAGCCCGCGGCAGCGGACTGACCAATGACACCTGCACGGCACAGCGATGTCGTGGTGCTGGGCGCCGGGGTGTCCGGCATCTACCAGATCAAGCGGCTGGTCGATCTTGGCATCGATGCTGTCGTCCTCGAAGGCGAAGATGATCTCGGCGGGACGTGGTATCGCAATCGCTACCCGGGGTGCCGGTTCGACTCGGAGAGCTACACGTACGGGTACTCCTTCTCGAAGGAGGTGCTCGATGAGTGGCACTGGCAGGAGCGCTTCTCGTCTCAGCCGGAGAATCTTCGCTACCTGAATTTTGTGGTCGACAAGTTCGACCTCCGTCGCCATATGCGATTCGGCTCCCGGGTCGAGCGGATGGCGTGGGACGACAGTGCACGGCACTGGCACCTAGAGCTCAGCGACGGCAGTTCGCATACGGCGCGCTTCGTCATCACGAGCCTCGGTCCTCTGTCGGCACCGACGCTGCCGAGCTACGAAGGCATGGACGCCTTCGAAGGCGAGGCATTCCACACCTTCTTCTGGCCCGCTGAACCGGTTGCGCTGGCGGGGCGGCGGGTCGGCGTCATCGGCACCGGGGCGACAGGCATCCAGGTGATCGCCGAGATTGCTGACAAAGTTGCTGAGCTCAAGGTGTTCCAGCGCCGGCCCAACTGGAGCACCCCGCTCAACAACTCGGCCATCAGCGACGACGAGATGGACGAGATCCGGGGACGCTACGACGAGATCTTCGCCAACTGCGCAGCCTCGCCCGGAGGCTTCGAGCACGTGCCGCGGTGGGGGTTCTGGGAGATGACGGCCGACGAGCGTCGTGCACTCTGGGATGAGCTCTACTCGCAGTCCGGCTTCGCCATTCTGGCCGCGAACTTCGCAGAGATCTTCTTCGATGAGACTGCCAACCGGGAATTGTCCGACTACATCGCGGATCGCATTCGCGGCCGGGTCGACGATCCTGCCGTGGCGGAGAAGCTGATCCCGTCTGACCATGGCTTCGGGCTCCAGCGTCTGCCGCTCGAGACCCACTACTTCGAGGCCTACAACCTTCCCAATGTGGAGTTGGTCGATCTGCGAGAAACGCCGATCGAGCACTTCACCTCGACCGGCATTCAGACCAGCGGCGCCCACTACGACCCCGATCTCATCGTCTATGCCACCGGGTTCGACGCCATCACCGGCGCGTATGACCGCGTGGAGATTCTCGGAGTCGGCGGCACCTCGCTGGCCGAGCGCTGGCGGGACGGTCCGAGCACGTACGTCGGCGTGCTGTCGCACGGGTTTCCCAACCTGTTCATGGTGGCCGGGCCTCAGAGCGTGTCGGGATCGACGAACTTCCCCCGGGCCATCGAGACCGGAGTGGATTGGGTCACCGACTTGGTCACGCATGCGCTCGAGAACGGCTGCAGCAGGGTCGAAGCCGAGTTCGAGGCCGAGCAGGAGTGGGTGAACGAGGTGATCCGTGCCCATGAGCGGATGCTGTTCCGTCGCAGCAAGGGCTGGTTCACCGGCTACAACTCCAACGTTGCCGGCCATGAGGAGGGCAGCGTCCGCTACCAGGCCTATTTCGGCGGGGCGCCCCGCTATCGGGCCAAGGTCGACGCGATCGCCGCTGAGGGCTACCAGGGCATCCAATTCGCGTGACGCGACCGCGTCCGTGCACATCGAGGTGCAGTGGACATGCGGTGTGGACAGCGCTCAGGACGCCGTGATCTCCTCGTCGTCTGAAGCGAGCAGATCGCCCGCTGCCGCGAGGGCCCCGGCCATCGCGACGGCACGCTGGTAAACGGCTTCGAAGTAGTGC
Source organism: Candidatus Poriferisodalis sp. (assembly GCF_965208925.1). Classification (GTDB taxonomy): domain Bacteria; phylum Actinomycetota; class Acidimicrobiia; order Acidimicrobiales; family Poriferisodalaceae; genus Poriferisodalis. Next base: position 2,831,959 of record NZ_OZ242364.1, read on the forward strand.
TCCGCCGCTGCCTCGCGTCCTGCCAGTGGCGGTTTTCCTAGCGAGCGCACTGTCGACGTCGGATCCGTCGTGACCGAGATGCGGCGTGTTTCAGTGAGGATGTCGAATGATTGCACCAGTCCAGCCTCGGCGTCGGACGACGCGTCCGCTGTTCCATTGGCGGCGGCATCAGGTTGGTCTGGCGGCTGCGCCGCCGCAGCTCCATGCCAGAACGCTGCGCTCGCCTCAGCGGCCTGCCGTTGCTGGACCTCAGCGCCGTCGATGCGGCGGGTACGCGACGTCTTGCGGCGACGGCGATTGCTCATGACCCACCTGCGCTTGCCTGCACCAGGTCTGGTGTCTGCGGCGCGACAGTGGCGATCCCGTTGGAATCGTCGGCGAGGAGGGCATCAGGATCGATGCCCAGGGCGTGCCGGAGTTGTTCGGCGTCGAGATCGCCGATGGAGCTCGACTTCGGCAGCACCATGTCGGCGATGCGCCGTTTGCCGGCCACGACCTCCTCCACCCGTTCATCAACTGTGCCCGGACAGACCAGGCGGTGGCAGATGACCGTGCGCGTCTGGCCGATGCGCCACGCCCGGTCGCGAGCCTGGTCCTCGACTGCGGGGTTCCACCAACGGTCGTAGAGCACCACATGGCTCGCGGCGGTCAGGTTCAAGCCCGTGCCGCCTGCCTTGAGCGACAGCACCATCGCCCCGGGCCCCTCTTCGGACTGGAAGCGCCGCACCATGCGATCGCGGGCAGAGCGACCCAGCCCGCCGTGGTAGCAGTCGATCTGCAAACCGGTCCGCCGCGTCAGATGTGTGGCCAGCCGCTCGCCCCAAGTGGCGAAGTGCGTGAACACCAGCGCCCGCTCCCCCGCTGCGAAGACCGCCTCGAGGATCTCATGCAGCCGGTCGAGCTTGCCGCTGCGTCCCTCGATCTGTAAGTCGATGTCGTCAGGGCGGTAGTTGAGCGGGTGATTGCAGATCTGCTTGAGGGCGGTGATGGCCGCGAGGACGGCTCCCTTGCGCTTCTCGCCCGCTTGCTCGCTCTCGGCCGTGTCGACGATCAGCTGGTCGAGCACTGCCTGGTACAGGCCGATCTGCTCCGGCGTCATGGCGCAATGCGCTAGCTCGTCGATGCGGTCGGGAAGCTCGGCCGCGATCTGCGGCTCTGCCTTGGTGCGACGGAACACCAGCACTCCATTGAGCGCATGCAGGGCCGACTCGGCGGCGCCGCGTGCATCACCGGGACGCTGCAGCTGTGCGATGAACGGCGTCCTGGAGCCGACCAGGTCTGGATTGCAGAAATCCATGATCGCCCAGAGGTCGCCGAGGCCATTCTCGATCGGGGTACCGGTCAATGCGAGGCGGATCCGGGCCGACAGTCGGCGCAGTTGCTTGGCGGTCTCGCTGGTGTGGTTCTTGATGACTTGCGCCTCATCAACCACGATCCGGTCCCAGGCCACCTCTTCGAGGGCGTCGATGTCGCGCACGGCAGTGCCGTAGGTCGTGATCACCACATCGATCTGCCCGTTCCCGGCCGCATCAAGATCATCAGTGGCGACGCCGTCACGCAGGGCCGTGACCAGTTCTGCGGGCTCACGTCGAGCAGGGCCGTGATGAATGATCGTCGACAGTCCCGGCGTGAAGCGCGCTGCCTCGGCTGCCCAGTTGCTGACCACGGCTGGCGGTGCGATGACCAAGGCGGGGCCTTGGCGCTGGTCCGCAGCGATACGGGCAAGCACGGTGGGGGTTTTGCCCAAACCCATGTCCAGGGCGAGGCAGCCGCCGAGGCCCGCCCCGTCGAGGAATTCCAGCCAGGCCACGGCTTCAGCCTGGTAGTTGCGCAGCTCGCCCACGAAACCCTCAGGTCTGGGCCGTGGCGCGGATGAGATCTCCGACGCAGAGCGCAGCAGGTCGGCCGCCCAGCCGCTGCCCGAGATGGTGATGCCGCCGCGTACCGACGGGCCTTCGAGGCCCAGTACCTGGCGCAGCATCTGCGAACCGGTGAGCGCTGTGACATCTGCACGCTCGGCAAGCGCAGCAGCCGCCTCGGCAAGATCGGCGTGATCGAGCGCAATCCACTGGCCCCGGTCGCGTACCAGTGGCCGTGCTTGGGAGGCCAACTCGTGAATCTGATCTGCTGTCAGCTCCACGTCTCCGAAGACCGCTGTCCAGCTCACTGCGGTGAGCTGTTGCGCTCCCAGGGCGCTGTCGGCATCGGTAGCAGCGGTGAGCCGAAGCGAGGGCGCCGGGCGCTCCCGGGAGAGGTTCGGGACCTCGACCTTGAAGCCAGCGGACTGCAGTGCTGGCCCTGTTACCGACATGAGTTCCCATGCCTCGTCCTGGCTGAGGATCACCTCGCCACGCCGTTTGCCCCCGGGTCGCATGAGCACCGGCAGCAGCCGTTCGAGGCGGGTGAGCTGATCGCGCACTTCGGTGCGATGCGAGCTGACGCCACTCACCATCGCGACCTCGACGGGCTCGGTCGCTCCCTCGGGGCTGGTGGCGAGCACCTCCATGTGCCAGGCACCGGCGTCGTCGGGCTCGTCCAGCCGAACGACCAACGACTGCCGAGCGGCGGCAGTCACTGGCCTGGCCCACAGCTCGATGCGCCGGGCCAGATCCGAGCCCTGAGTTGCCGAGCCGACAAAGCGGGTGCCGTCGAGGTACGCCAGGAAGGCCTCGGCCATTTCCGCTCGGCTCCGTGGCTCGGGCGATGCGGCTGGGACATCGAGCCGCTTTGCGGCACTCGTCACGATGGCATCGACCATGCCGGACAGAGCCGAGTGCACCGTGGTTCGCGCCTCTGCCTTGGGCTCAGGCGCAGCCACAGCGCCTGGCAGGCAGTCGATGAGCGCCGCCAGTCGATCCGCAAGCGGCGAGGCCGGCTGCCACTGCACCGAGAACTCCGCCGTGTCGGGCCGTTTGCGGTTACGGCGCTTGCGGACACGGTGAAGCCGCGGCACCGTTCGGCCTCCTGCCACCAGTTCCACGGCCGTTCTGGCTGCGGTTCGCAGCCACAGGGCGCTGGCACCGAGCAGGAGGTCGTCGTTCGTGCCTCTCTCGGCAGTGTCGAGCTGCTCGTTGCCGTGCAGCGACTCGTCATCGTTAGGTGGGTCACCATCAGCCACGACACCGGGAGAGGTCAGGGCCACCGACGATGAGCCGGACGGGCTGCCGGCGGCCGGACCGTCGAGACCGACCAACCATCCCAGCACGTCGCCGACGTCAGCCACCAGTGCCTCGGCGCTCATGCCACCCGGCAGCTTGATATTCGGATGGGGACGCCAGACGCTGTCTGGAGCCCCGGTAGCCGCCAAGCGGTCCATGATCCGATCTGTGGGGTCGGGCTCGGTGCCGGCGCCTGCAGCCCAGGCAACGATCCGGCCGGGCTGCCAGGACAGCTGCAGTGCAGCCGGTTCTGGCAGCGGACCTGCCACGACATCGCCGGCGCCTGGCTCCGCTGCTGAGTCGTCGGGCGACTCGGTGGCGTCGAGGCCAGTCAGGCGCTCGTAGGCGGCGGCAAGCTCGGAGAAATCGGTCTCGAAATCTCGCACGACCTGCCGGCGGACGGGCCGGGGCAGCCGTCGGGCCCCTGACAGCGAGGCTTCCGTCTGGTCGAGCAGGTCCAGAAGTACTCGCTCCCAGCGCAGCCGATCGGTTTCAAGCGTGGCGATGTCGTCCTTCCTGGCGGTGCCCTGCGCCTCGGCCCAGACAAGGCGTGCAATCTGCGACCAGCGCATCGCCGCGAGGGCAGAGGGCCCTGTGCCGTTGGGCCCTGTCGCGGAACCCGAGATGTCGCCGTTGCGAGCGATGCCATCGGCAGGCGCGAGCTGCTGCAGCGCCGGCGCGCCCCGGTTCGGAGTATGGGTCGGTGAGTCTTCGTCGCTCATCGCGTCATGCAGGGGCACGGGCAAGTGCGCTGCAACGTCTGTCCGGACTGCGCTGGGGGCATTGCCCGAACCGTCGACGCAGGACCTGCTGCGGACACAGTCACCGTGGTCGGCACTGTGGCCCTGGTCCGCTGCCGGAACCGCACGACCGATGCACGGTCGCCGGTGTGCAGTCGCCGGCTACGGGGATTGAGGGTACCGGACACGCGTTGCATCGCAACACTCCCATCCAAATGGCCGGATCTGGGCACACGACTGAGTCATGTCGCGGGTTGCCCGCTTACCCTGCGTCGGATGCGATGGTCTGATTCGTTCATCCCGACGCTGCGCGATGCGCCCGGCGACGCCACCGCCGCGAGTCATCAGCTGCTCGTGCGGGCTGGCTTCATCCGGCAGTTGCACTCGGGGCACTACAGCCTGCTGCCGCTCGGGCTGCGCGTGCACAACAAGGTCGCCGATGTGGTTCGAGCAGAAATGGACGCCATGGGCGCGCAGGAGTTCCTGCTGCCGGCGATGCATCCGGGCGATCTGTGGCGGCGCAGCGGCCGGTGGAGCCTCATGGGCTCGGAGATGTTCCGCCTGCGCGACCGCAACGATGCAGACGTCGTGCTGGGCATGACGCACGAAGAGGTCTTCGCGGTGCTCGCAGCGGAGATGAGCTCGTACCGGGAATTGCCCCAGACTTGGTACCAGATCCAGACCAAGTTCCGTGACGAACCGCGCCCGCGCGGCGGCCTGCTGCGGGTGCGCGAGTTCATGATGAAGGACTCGTACAGCTTCGACATGGACGAAGCAGGCCTCGACGTGTCATTCGAGGCGCACCGCGAGGCATACCTGCGGATCTTCGAGCGACTCGACCTCGACGTCATGGCCGTGCAGGCTTCCTCGGGCGCCATGGGCGGCGACGCCAGCGTCGAGTTCATGGTGGAGTCGCCTGCAGGCGAGGACGATGTGGCGCGCTGCGCGGGCTGCGGGTACCGCGCCAATATCGAGCGGGCCCGTGCGGCAGTGCCGCTGATCGCTGATCCGCCCTCCAGTGATGCACCTGAGCGATTCGCGACACCGGGCATCCGCACCATCGACGCGCTCGCGTCCTTCGAGGGCGGCGCGCCTGCCGACCGGCAGCTCAAGACGATGGTCATGGTCCTGGACGATCAGCTCACGCTGGTGGTCCTGCGAGGCGATCATCAGCTCAACCTGCAGAAGCTGGCCGATTGCAGCGGCGCGACCGATGTGCGTCCTGCCGCCGAATCCGAGACGGTGGCGCAGCTCGGCGCCAGTCCCGGAAGCCTGGGGGCGGTGGGCGTCGACGACCTGCCGATCTACGCCGATGAGGCCTTGCGGGGCCGCAGGTCAATGACCACCGGCGCCAATGAGGATGATTGGCACCTGCGACACGTCGACGTAGGGCGTGACATCATCGATCCTCGCTGGGCTGATCTGCGCGAGGTCGCGGCAGGCGAGGCGTGCGTCGAGTGCGGCAAACCGCTGGAGATCGTGCGCTGCATCGAGGCGGGCCACATCTTCAAGCTGGGGCGCAAGTATTGCGAGGCGATGGGTGTGTCGGTGCTGGATGCGCACGGCGTTGCGGTGACCCCGATCATGGGCAGCTACGGCATCGGCATCGGACGGGCGATGGCTGCAGTGGCCGAGACCCATCACGACGAGCGAGGCCTGTGCTGGCCCGTCGCTGCAGCGCCGTTCGAAGCAGTCATCACCGTGCTCGATCCTGCCGATGATGCTCAGTCGGCGGCTGGCGAGAGGCTCGAGCGGGAACTGGCAGCACACGGCATCGACTGTCTCTATGACGATCGTCCGTTGCGGCCGGGTGTGAAGCTCGCGGATGCGGAGCTCGTGGGCGTGCCTTACCGGCTCACGGTCGGTGCGCGCAGCCTGGCAGACGGCAACGTGGAGCTGACCGAACGCTCAACCCGCGAGACACGCCTGCTCACGCTGGCCGAGGCAGCGGCCCTGACAGCTAGAGAGATCGACGCGCATCGGCGCTGAAGCCCCTCAGCGGGCACCTCGAATCTGCCCCGAATTCGTGCCCCGGAATGTCGATGTCGCTACAGGGTTCGTGGTACCGTACTGCTGTACCGTTCTGCGGCACAGTTCCACTATGCGGAACAGCGAGATGCTGAACAGCACGGCGGAACGATCCGGCCGCAGGACCCATGCTGAATCTTGGACAGTTGACCGGGCCGGGGGTGCCCGGCACACGTCATGACCATGGCGAGGGGGCAAGGCATGGCCGATGCGGCAACCGTCGACAGCGCCGATGCTGATGAGGACATCGACCTCTCAGCCCTCGACGATGACGATCTCATCGCACAGATGCATGACGATCTCTACGACGGGCTCGGCCCCGAGATCGTCGAAGGCACCGAGCTGTTGCTCGGGCGCGGCTGGGCGGCCGACAAAGTCCTCAATGAGGCGCTGGTCGAGGCCATGCGCATAGTCGGCATCGACTTTCGCGACGGGATCCTGTTCGTTCCCGAAGTTCTGCTCGCTGCCAATGCCATGAAGGCCGGCATGGAGATACTCCGGCCCCTGCTCGCGGAGACCGGTGCTGAGCCGATCGGCAAGATCGTCATCGGCACCGTCAAAGGCGACATTCACGACATCGGCAAGAACCTGGTGGGCATGATGCTCGAGGGCGCGGGCTTCGAGGTGGTGGACTTGGGGATCAACACCGACGTCGACGAGTTCCTCGGCGCCCTCGACGAGCATCGGCCCGACATCTTGGGCATGTCAGCGCTGCTGACCACGACCATGCCGTACATGAAGGTGGTGGTCGACACGCTGATCGAGCAGGGCCTGCGCGACGACTATCTCGTCATCGTCGGCGGTGCGCCATTGAACCAGGAGTTCGGCGAAGCCGTCGGCGCCGATGCGTACTGCCGCGATGCGGCCGTCGCTGCAGAAACTGCCACTGACCTCATCAAAGCCCGGCGTGCCGCCGCAGCATGAGATGAATTCGGCGAGTGCACCACCGGCAGCCGCGGCGTCGAGCACTGCCCGCAGCGCCCAACGGCGCCGGCGCTCGCGCGCCCGTCGGGAAGCGGGCGCGGCCGGTGAGCGAGCGTCAGCACGGCCTGCGGGCCGCCCTGGCGCCAACCTTGGCACCGCCGATCCGTCGCGCCGCGTGCTTGTGCTGGGATGCGGCGCCCTGGCCAATGAGCTGAAAGCGCTGACGCGGCACGCCGGCAGCGATGAGAACCGCGACATCGACGTCGAATGTCTGCCGGCCAAGCTGCACAATCGACCGGCGCTCATCGCGGGCGAGGTCCGCGCCCGGCTGGCCCGGCTGTCGCAGGAAGGCCGGACCTACGAGCGGATACTGCTGGGATACGGCGATTGCGGCAGCGCTGGTGCCATTGACGATCTGTGCGAGGAGTTCGAGCGAGCTCACGCCGCAGGCAATGGTCCGGCCATGACCCGAGTGCCCGGCGCGCACTGCTATGAGTTCTTCGCGGGAGCGGCCGGCTTCTCCCAGCTCAGCGACGACGAACCGGCCACGTTCTACCTGACCGACTACCTGGCCCGGCACTTCGACCTGCTGGTGTGGAAGGGCCTCGGCATCGCCGACCATCCCGAACTGGCCGAGATGTACTTCGGCAACTACCGGCGCGTCGTGTTGTTGACTCAGACCCCCGACGCTGCCGAGCGCGCTCGAGTGGAAGCCTGCGCACGAGCTGGCGCCGAGCGTCTGGGCCTGCGGTTGGAAGTCGTCCGCACCGGCTATGGCGACCTGGCCGACGCGGTCACCTCGGTGAGCGTCGCTTCGAGCTCCGGAGTCAGGCAGAACCCAGCCAGCCCTGCGACGCAACGGAAGGTCCCGTGACCGACACCGTCATCAGCTCCGCTACCCGGGAAGTCGTGATCGGCTTCGATCGGCCGTTTGTGATGATCGGCGAGCGCATCAACCCCACGGGCCGCAAGCTGCTCGCCGCGGAGATGAAGGAGGGCGACTTCAGCCGGGTGGAGGCCGATGCGCTGGCGCAGGTGGCCGCGGGCGCCCACATGCTGGACGTCAACGCCGGGGTGCCGCTGGCCGACGAGCCTGCGCTGTTGGCCTCGGCTGTCAAGCTCGTGCAGTCGGTCACCGACGTGCCGCTCAGCATCGACTCCTCGATCATTGAAGCACTCGAGGCCGGCATCGATGCCTATGTCGGCAAGCCGCTCATCAACTCGGTCACCGGCGAGGCAGAGGTCATGGAGCGAGTGCTGCCGCTAGTCGCACGCGCCGGCGCCGCTGTCGTGGCCATATCCAACGACGAGACCGGCATCAGCGAAGACCCCGATGTCCGTTTCGAGGTGGCCAAGCGCATCGTGAGCGCTGCCGCCGACTACGGCATCCCGTCTCACGACGTTGTGGTGGATCCGCTGGTGATGCCCATTGGTGCCATGGCCACTGCGGGCCGGCAGGTCTTCCAGCTCGTGCGGCGACTGCGCAGCGAACTCGGCGTCAACACCACCTGCGGTGCGTCGAATGTCAGTTTCGGCCTGCCCAATCGACACGTGGTCACTGGCACGTTCCTGGCCATGGCCATCGGTGCCGGCATGACTTCGGCCATCATGAACCCGCTCCACGCCGACGTGAAGGCGGCGGTCATGGCGGGCGACGTGCTCGCAGGCAATGACACGAATTGCGCTGCGTGGATTGCCGAGCACCGCGACCGGAGCACCATGGGCGAGGACGCGCCAGCGAACGGCCGGGCCGCAGCTGGAGGCCGACGACGGGGCGGCCGCCGCGCTCGTACCGGCTGACGGAGCCCTGGTGCCGACGGCCTCGGTCAGGGTGGTGTTCACCCCCGCGGGACGCGCTGGCAGCGTGAGCGCGGGCACGACTGTGCTCGATGCCGCTCGTGAACTGGGTGTGGATCTCGACAGCGTGTGCGGCGGGCGTGGCATCTGCGGCCGCTGCCAGGTCGTGCCGTCAGTGGGTTCATTTCCCAAGTGGGCCATCACTGCTGGCTCCGAATCACTGAGCTCGCCCAGTGCTACCGAAGCCGCATACGAGGGCCGACGCCCGCTGAATGCGGGGGCGCGGCTGGGCTGCCAAGCGCGTGTGCAGGCCGATGTCGTCGTGGATGTGCCGCCGGAGAGCCAGCTGCACGGCCCGGTGGTGCGCAAGACGGTCGATGTGGGTGACATAGCGCTCGACCCGCTGGCAACGCTGCATGCCGTTACCGTGCCGCCGCCGACGCTCGACGAGCGCCGCGGGCTCGCTCAGGTCGTGATCGACTGCGTGGCCGACGAATGGGGCGTTCACCTGGCCGGCATCTTGCCGGGGGCACTTGCGGGGCTTCACGCGTCAGTCGCTGCCGGCTCGCCCGACGACGCCGGCGGCAGGCTGGTCACCGTTGCCGTTCGCTGGAGTGGACCAGAGCGCCGCGAGCGCACCGGCATGGTGACGGCGGTATGGCCTGGCGTCGCGACAGCAGCACTCGGCGTTGCGATCGACATCGGCTCCACCACCATCGCAGGCCACCTGGTTGATCTTCACAGCGGGGACGTGCTGGCTTCCGCAGGCCGCATGAACCCGCAGATCCGTCTCGGCGAGGACCTGATGAGCCGGGTCTCCTACGTGATGATGAACCCAGGCGGCGCCCGGGAACTCACTGCGCTCGTCCGCGACTCGCTCGCAGGGCTGATCACCGAGCTGTGTTCCGATGCCGGTGCTGAGCCAGACGCCGTGCTCGAGGTGGTGCTGGTCGGGAATCCGATCATGTTGCACATTGCCCTCGACATCGACCCGACCCCGCTCGGGCAGGCGCCGTTCACCTTGGCGACCGATGCCAGTGTCGAGGTCGACGGGCCGGAGTTGGAACTTCCGTGCCCATCAGCTCGCGTCTACGTCGCGCCCGCGATTGCCGGTCATGTAGGCGCCGACACTGCGGCAGCAGTGCTTGCTGGAGGGCCGCATCGCGACGAAGCAGTCACCCTCCTGGTGGACGTGGGCACCAATGCCGAGATCGTGCTGGGAAACTCGGTCGGCCTGTGGGCAGCGTCGAGCCCGACCGGGCCCGCATTCGAGGGCGCGCAGATCAGCTGCGGTCAGCGAGCGACGCCGGGAGCGATCGAGCGCGTGCGCATCGATCCGGCGACCTGGACTCCTCGGGTGCGTGTCATCGGCTGCGACCTGTGGTCTGACGAACCCGGCTTCGCGGAGGCGGTCGAACGGCGGGTCGCGGCCGGCACTCGCAGTGCGGCCGCAGGTGTCACGGGAATCTGCGGCTCCGGCATCATCGAGGTCATCGCCGAGATGTATCTCGCCGGCGTGCTGTCGCCCGATGGGGTCATCGCAGCACCGCCGGGCGAGGGCGAGCGAGCGTCTCGTGTGATCTCCGATGGCCGGACGTCGTCTTTCCTGCTCTACCAGCCGCCCGAAGGAACCGTCGGACCCGCCATCACCATCACCCAGAACGATGTGCGAGCCGTCCAGCTGGCAAAAGCGGCGCTGCGCGCCGGCATCGACCTCCTGCGCGAGCACGCTGGCATCGAGGCCCCCGATCGTGTGCAGCTCGCTGGAGCGTTCGGGGCGCACATTGATCCGGTACGGGCGATGGTGCTCGGACTCATCGGCGACTGCGACCCGGACGTGGTGCGGTCGGTGGGCAACGCCGCAGGCACCGGAGCTGTGCGCGCGCTGCTGTCGGGGAGTCAGCGGGCCGAGATGGAGCGAGTGGTCCGCAGCATCCGCAAGATCGAGACTGCCACCGAGCCCCGATTCCAGGAGCTGTTCGTGGCCGCCATGGCACTCCCCCATGCCACGGCACCCAGCCCGCTGCTCGCCGCGGCGGTGGACCTGCCCCGCCCATCCCGTAGAACTTCGAGTCCCCACCACCGCACCCGACGACGGCGAGCGGTCCCGATGAGCGAGGAATCATGAGCGAGCGACGACGGCGAGGAGGCGGCCGCGCGGCTCGTCAAGCGCAGCGGGCAACAGCAGACATGGCGTTCAACACCCACGTGCAGCGGACACTGCCGCCGGTGAACGTGCTCGACGCCGATGGCCTGATCCAGATCGAGGAGAACGCCGAGACGATCCTGTCCGAGGTGGGGGTCGCCTTCCAGGACTTCCCCCGCGCGCTCGAGCTGTGGCGCGACGCCGGCGCAGAGGTCGACGGCGAGATGGTTCGCTTCCCGCGCGGCATGTGCCGCGAGATCGTCCAGGCCACGGCGCCGTCCACCTACCTCCAGCACGCGCGCAACCCGGCGAGGTCAGTGCCGATCGGAGGTGACGCCACCGTATTCGCCCCCAACTACGGCTCGCCGTTCGTCACTGACCTCGATGCCGGGCGCCGGTACGCCACTCTCGGCGACTTCGAGCGGGTGGTGAAGCTGACCTGGATGCTTCCCCACCTTCACCACAGCGGCGGCACAGTCTGTGAGCCGGTGGACGTGCCGGTCAACAAACGCCACCTCGACATGGTGTACGCGCATCTGCGCTACAGCGACAAGCCGCTGATGGGCTCGGTGACGGCCGCCCAGCGAGCGGCCGACTCGGTGGAACTCTGCCGCATCGCCTTCGGCGGCGATCTGGGCGACCGCACCGTGCTGACCAGCCTCATCAACGCATCGTCGCCGCTGCGCTGGGACGCCACCATGCTTGGCGCCGCCGAGGTGTATGCACAGCACAATCAGGCTTGCGTGATCTCGCCGTTCATATTGGCCGGAGCCATGTCGCCGGTCACGGTGGCGGCGCTGGCCGCTCAGGCGCTGGCTGAAGCGCTGTCCGGTATGGCGTTCTGCCAGCTGGTGCGTCCGGGGGCGCCGGTGATCTTCGGCACTTTCGCGTCGTCAATGTCGATGGCCACCGGCGCGCCTACGTTCGGCACGCCCGAGGCAGGCTTGGCGATCTACGTCATGGCCGCGCTGGCACGACGGGTCGGCGTGCCATTTCGTTCGGGCGGGCAGTTCACGTCTTCCAAGGCACCTGATGCACAAGCGGCCTACGAATCGGCCTCGACGCTGCTGCCGACGATGGCCGCAGGGGTGAACTTCGTATTGCATGCAGCGGGCTGGCTCGAAGGCGGGCTGACATTGAGCTACGAGAAGCTGCTGATGGACGCCGACCAACTCGGCATGATGGAGGTGCACGCCAGGGGCGTGGACATGTCCGACAATGGCCAGGCGGTCGAGGCGTTCATGACGAACCCCCACGGCGACCACTTTTTGGGCCATCCCCACACGCTGGCCAATTTCGAGACCGCCTTCTACCAATCGTCGATTGCCGACAACAACAGCTTCGAGCAGTGGTCCGACGAGGGCTCGCTCGATGCGGCCCAGCGAGCTAACCGCTTGATGAAGCAGATGCTCGCCGACTACGAGCCGCCGCCCATCGACGACGCAATAGACGCCGAGCTGTGCGACTACATCGCTCGGCGCAAAGCTGAAGAGCCCGACGCCATCGTGTAGCGCATCGGCGTCTCAGGTCGCGACGACGGCGGTGACGCCGGCCACGGCCGCGACGATGCCGACGCCTTGGCGTGCGTTGAGGGAGTCCTGGTAGGCGACCCTGCCGACGATGACGCTCATCACCGGGAACATCGACGCTCCCACCACGGTCGCGGGCGGGTCGAACCAGATGCCGATGATGTAGAAGATCGTGGCGCCCGCGCTGGCGACGCCGGTCAGCAGTGCGAAGCCCATCACTTCTGGCGGAGGCAGCGCAGGAAGGCCCCGGATTGCGACCACGGCGGCCATGAGCGCCACTGACGTCAGTCGCTGGCCGAATCCCGGCCACGCTCCCGAGCTCTCGGACAGATCCACCAGGACGCTGAGGCCGATGCCGTAGCTCAGGCCCGACAGAGTTGCCCAGATGGTTCCCGCGGCTACGTGTCTGCCGCGGGTTCCCCCGGCCGTCACCAATCCGAGTCCGCCGAAAGCCACAGCGGCCCCGATGATGCCGATGAGCGGCGGGTCATGACCTCGCAGGGCGGTGTACGCGAACGGGATGACCGCCGACAGCGTCGCCACGATCGGTGCGGCGACAGCTGAGCCGGCCCGGTCAAGCGAGGTGTAGTAGAGCGCCAAGCCTGCGCCGAGCCCCAATCCCGATGCCAGTCCCCGCGCGAAGTCGCCGCTCGCGAATGAGCCCGGAATCAGGGGCAGCATCGCGAGCGACACCAACGCCGCAGCGCCCTGAAACACGATCATCGCCGACAGCACGTGACAGCGAGTCACTACCCGACGGCCGAACAGATCGCTGGTGCCGATGCTCACCGACGTCAGCAAGCCGAACAGGGCTCCCATGCCGCTGCCTCTCGCAGACGTCCTACCGCCGCCGTCGCAACAGCGTTGCCACTGCTGCTGAGGCTCGGGCAGGAATCGGCAGGAACGTCCCCTGCTGCGCCACCGTCGGACCGGCGACCAGCAGCATGCGGCCGGCAACGAAAACGGCGATGGAGATGTGCGCTGCCGTCATGACCACGTAGAAGGCATTGAGGGTCACCGACATGCCGATCGCCGCACAGATCGGCCCGATCGTGGCGCCGACACCATTCATGCGCACCATCACGGCACTCGCACCGGCTCGCTGGGAATCCCGCAGCCAGTCATTCGCCTGTGCAACCGCCATGGAGTAAATCGGGTAAGCGAACGCCCCCATGAGACCCATGACAGCGATGCCGAGGGCTGTCGCCTCGTCGAGCAGCATCATCGATGCACACGCGCTGCCCGCAATCACGGCGGCGACAACGATGACGATGCGCCGGGGAACGCGATCGGAGAGACGACCCAGCGGCACTTGCCCGAAGAGGCTGCCGACCATCGGCGCTGCGACGAAGAGCGCCACCTGGATCGGGGTCAGCCCTCGCGACGCTGCGTAGACCGGCCCGATCGCCGAGATGGAGCCCAGCGCGGACCCGACCAGGAATGCCACGACTACCCCGGTGGGCGCCGTCTGCATCAGCGTGCGGAGCCCGACCCGCTCAGGCACCACTACCGGTGGGCTTGCAGACGCCGACAGCGACATCGGCACCAACGCCAGCGAGACCATCACTGACACCACGGCGAACAGCGCGAAGCCGTCGGTGTCCGCGGTGGCCACCAGCAGCTGGCCGGTCGCTATGGCGCCCATGGTGATGACCATGTAGCGAGCCAGCATCCGGCCCCGGTTCTCGTTGGTCGCCAATTCGTTCAGCCAGGTCTCCGCCACCACGATCAAGGCCGCAAAGCAGACACCCCATCCGAAGCGACCGACACCCCATACCACCGGGTTGACGAACACCGCCTGCACCAGCACGACACTGCTGCCGGCGGAAGCCAGGGCCGCGAAGACCCGCACGTGGCCGACCTGGCGCAGGAAATGCGGGGCGACGGCAGCACCCACGAGGAAGCCCACGAAGTTCATCGCCATGACCAGGCCTGCGACTGTGGATCCGAACCCCTCTGATTCGGCCCGGACTCCCAGCAGCGTGTTCTGCAGGCCGTTGCCGGCCATCAGCAGCGCTATGCCCACGAACAGTGCTGTGCTGCGAGCTGCCGTCGAAGCGAGCGCGGGACCACCGACGAGCGGTTCGGGGGCCTCCGGACGCGCGATGCGCGGCAGGTGTTCGGTCGCCATGTCCCGAGCACGCCGGAGGGCGCGGTTGCGGCGGGAAATGCGCGCTGTGTCTGGGCCGCCGCCTCCGGCGCCAGTGCCCGACGCGCCGCCTCCGGCGCCAGTGCCCGACGCGCCGCCTCCGGCGCCAGTGCCCGACGCGCCGCCTCCGGCGGCCGGGGCCGGCTCGTCCGCCGACACGGGCGTCTAGGACCCTGTGTTGTCGGGAGCAGGGCCTTCTGAGGTGGATGTATCAGCTGCGGGCGGTTCGAAGGCCGGCGCGTGGACGTACTGCCAGCCGAAACGGCCTTTGATGCACAGGTGGCCGCTCGTCACCGAATGATCCGCCGGCGAAGTCACCTTCACGATCTGATCATCCTGCGTGTGCAGCTCGAGATTGCATCCCACTCCGCAGTACGAGCAGACCGTGCGGGTGACCGTCTGGTCTTCGGGTCGCCACTCCCCCACCGCCCGCAGATCGAACTCGGTACGGAACTGCAAGGCACCGGTGGGGCACACAGCGACGCAATTGCCGCAATAGACACACGCACTCTCCGGGAGTTCGACGTCGTATTCGGTACGGATGCGTGCGTCGAAGCCCCTCCCCGCCACTGCGATGGCGAAGGTGTGCTGGGCATCGTCGCCGCACGCCTCGACGCACTTGTAGCACAGCACGCAACGGTCATAGGCACGGATATAGAGATCGTCCTGAATCCGCACGGGATCGTCCACATGGGCAGTCTCCGCGCCGGACTCGTCGCCCAACGTCGAGGCGTAGCGCCCCGCGTCGGCGCCGTAGTGCTGCGACCAGTCGTTGATCTCAGACGCCTGAGAGAGATCGTTCGCCGAACCGAGAAACTCGAGCACCATGCGCCGGCTGTGACGCACCCGTTCGGAGTCGGTGCTGATCTGCATCCCATCCTCTGCGGGTCGCGAGCAGGCGGGCACGAGCGTGCGCGAGCCTTCGAGTTCGACGACGCAGACACGGCAGACGTTGACCGGGGTGAGGTTGGGTGCCCAGCAGATGGTCGGTGTCTCGATGCCCGCGGCGGTGCAGGCGGCCAAGATCGTCTGGCCGTCGCGCACCGTCACCTCGCGCCCGTCGATGCTCAACGTCACTGGAGCCGCAGCGTCATCGGTCAGGGTGGCTTCGCTGGAAAGACTCATGACGCAGTGTCTCCTAGCAGACCCAGTTGCATGGCCGAGAGCACGGCTGAGGCCGCAGTATGTCCGAGACCGCAGATGGAGGCGTCGCCCATGGCGTCGGCGATGTCCCCGAGCAGTTCACGCTGAGGCGCCGTCGGGCCGCCAGCCCGGCGGATCTGCGTCACCAGCTCGTGCTGGCGGACCGTGCCGACCCGGCACGGAACGCACTGACCGCAGGACTCGTCGCGGAAGAACTTGGCCAGTCGCTCGATCACGGCGCTCATGTCGGCAGTGTCGTTGAAGACCATCACCGGGCCGGAGCCGAGCGTCGTGCCGGCGGCACGGGTGTCTTCCAGGGACAGCGGCAGCGCCTCGGCGTCGGGTCCCACGAAGCTGCCGGCAGCGCCGCCCAAGAGCACGGCGGCCAGCGTGCCCTGCACACCTCCGGCCAATTCCAGCAGCTCGCCCAGCGGCATGCCGAAAGGAGCCTCGTACAGCCCCGGCCGGCCAACATGACCGGACAGGCAGAACAGCTTCGTGCCCGGCGAGCCCTCGGTACCCACGCTGCGGTACGCCTCAGGACCGATGCGCAGGATCTCGTTCACGTTGAGCAGCGTCTCAGGGTTGTTCACCACCGTCGGGCGGCCGAATAAACCGTGGGTGGTAGGGAACGGCGGCTTGTTGCGAGGCTCTCCCCGGAAGCCTTCAAGCGAGTTGAACAGGGCGGTCTCCTCGCCGCAGATGTATGCGCCGGCGCCCCTGCGCAACTCGATGTCGAATGATTGCCCGGACCCTGCCGCGTCATCACCAAGCCAGCCGGCGCTGCGGGCTTGCGCGATGGCGTGCCGGAGGCGTTGGGTGGCCAGCGGGTATTCACCGCGTATGTAGATCCAGCCCTGCTCGGCCCCCACTGTCAAGCCGGCCACAGCGATGGACTCGACGATGGCCAAGGGTTCCAGCTCGCAGAGCAGCCGATCCTTGAACGTTCCGGGCTCAGATTCGTCGATGTTGGCCACGACGTGCTTGGGGCCGTCGCCGTCTGCCACCGCGCGCCACTTGATGCCGGTGGGAAAGGCAGCCCCGCCGCGCCCCGACAACCCGGCTGCGGTCACCTGGGCGATGACTTCGTCGGTTCCGAGTCGCAGCACGGCGTCGAGGGCTGCTCCCCCGCCTCGTTCCCGGTACGCCTCAAGGGACATGCTCTCGCTGTGGCCTCGATCCCGTCCGACCATGTGCCGCAGCAGGCTGGGCGCTTCGGGCGCAGATGCCGTGACGCTCACGAGCAGCGAGTCAGGGCCGCTGCCGTCTGCGGGGACGCGGTCGGGCTCGCGGCGGCCCTGGATGAAGACCGCCGGTGCCCGTTCGCACTGCCCGAGACATGGACCCTCGTGCACAGCGTGACCCTGTGAGCGCAGGTGTTCTGCCAGCGGTGCGGCGCCGGCCAGCGCACAGATGGGATCGACGCAGACATGGCGGACGCTGAGCTCGTGGGCGGGGGCCTCGGTGCGGAACATCTCGTAGAACGTGGCCACGCCATAGGCCTCTGCCGGTGGCACGCCCAGCGTCCGGCCGACGAAGTTGAGGCCGCCCGGCGAGATCCACCCGGCCTCGCGCTGGAGTGCATGCAGCGCGGGCAGCAACTGGTGCCGCATCTGCCTGCGCCGTTGCATCCCTGCGCGCACGACGCGCGGATGCTCGACCACGACGGCGCCACCGCTCTCGGAGCTGACGCTGAGCGCAGCGAGTACCGCTCGTCGCTCCGATGCGGTGGGCTCCGCATCGGAGAAGTGAAGGTCAGCCACCGGCGCCACCTGCCGCTGCGGTGCCGGATGTGCCGCCGCCGGCTGTGACAGCTGACAGGGGGTCGATGCGAACGGCCGCTGCCTTGAATTCCGCCGTGCCGCTGCGGACATCGGTGACGTCGTTCGTGAGCAGATTCGCATCCACCAGCTCCGGGAAATGGAACGTCGTGAAGACCAGGCCTGTGGGGAGGCGATCGGTGACATGCACGTGCATGTCGACCGAGCCCCGGGGTGAGCTCACACGAACGGTGTCGCCATCGACGATTCCGAGATCCGCTGCGTCGGCAGGGTTGATCTCGATGGCGTCACCGGAACGGATCGGCGAGGAGTAACCGGCGGACTGGGCACCTGTGTTGTACGAGTCGAGCACCCGGCCGGTGGTCAGGCGCAACGGGAACTGCTCGCTCAGTGCCTCCGCGGGAGGACGGTGGACGACGACCGAGAACGGTGCCGGCGCATGACCGTCGAGGTCGGGCTCCCAGAGCCAGCCGTGCAGGAACTCGGTGCCGGGATGGTCGTCATGGGGACAGGGCCACTGCAGGCCGCCGCTCGCTTCGAGGCGCTCCCAGCTCATCCCGCCGTGCAGCGGCGACAGCGATCGCATCTCGTCCCACAATTCCTGCGCGGACGCGGCCGTCCACTGGGCGCCCATGCGCGATGCCAACTCGCTGATGATGTGCACATCGTCGCGTGCGTCACCCTGGGGGGGCACCGCGGCACGCACCCGCTGGACACGCCGTTCGGAGGAGGTGACGGTGCCTTCGCTGGAGGCCCAGCCCGCAGCCGCGGGCAGCACCACATCAGCCATCCGCGCGGTGCGTGTCAGCGAGATGTCCTGAACGACCAGCAGATCCAGCCTTTCGAGCAGCTTGCGGGCGTGCGCCACATTGGCTTCGGAATCCGCCGGATTCTCCCCGATGACGTAGAGGGCCCGCAGTTCGCCAGCTTCCATGGCGTCGAACATCGCGGTGAGGTGCTTTCCCGGCACGGGATTCAGCTCACAGCCCCAGGTGCTCTCGTAGCGAGCCCGGGCCTGCGGGTCGGTGAGCGGCTGGAAGCCGGGCAGCCGATCGGGCAGGGCACCCATGTCGCCGCCTCCCTGCACATTGTTCTGGCCTCGCAAGGGCACCAGGCCCGAGCCGCGTCGACCGACATGGCCGGTCAGCAGTGCCAGGTTGCACAGCGAGAGCACGTTCTCGACGGCCGTGTGGTGCTCCGTGATGCCCAGGGTCCACAGGATCTGCGCCCGGTCGGCTGTGGCGTACGTGTGAGCCATCTCCGCGATGGCCTCCGCCGGGACCCCGGTGAGCCGCTCGCCCTCGTCGAGCGTGAACGGCTCGACCGATTCCGCGTAGGCATCGAACCCTGTGGTCGCATGATCGATGAAGGACTGGTTGTGCATTCGGCGGCTGATGATCTCGCGAGCCACCGTGTTGGACAGCGCGATGTCCGTGCCGACGTCGAGGCCGAGCCATACGTCGGCGAACTCAGCTGAGGAGGTACGGCGAGGATCCACTGCGTACATGGCTGCGCCGTTGTCGAGACCCCGCAGCAGGTGATGGAAGAAGATGGGGTGTGCCTCGCGGGCATTTGATCCCCATAACAGGATCACATCAGTCTCGGTGATTTCCTGGTAGGAGCACGTTCCGCCCCCGAGTCCGAACACTGTCGCCAGACCGACGACCGACGGAGCGTGTCAGGTGCGGTTACAGGAATCGATGTTGTTGGACTTCAGCACCGTCCGCATGAACTTCTGGGCTGCGTAGTTCATCTCGTTCGTGCTCTTGGAGCAGGAGAACATGCCGACGCCGCCGGCACCGTGCTGCTGGGTGGCCGCCTGCAGCCCCGTTGCAGCCCGGTCGAGCGCATCGTCCCAGCTCGCGGGGCGCAAGACGCCGCCGTCGCGTACGAGGGGCGTGTCGAGTCGTGCGAGAGGTGCCTGGCGCCCCCCCGATCGTGCGCTGTTTCGTCGGGCTGTGCTTCTTTGAGCACTGGTCCCCCGCGGCATCGCCCCTCCCCGGTTGCATGCGTCCCGTGGTCTCGAATTCTACGTTGCCACAGGTGCTTTTACTGTGATGAGAGTTGTTTCACCCTGACTACATCTCGCGTACGTCGCATGAACGAGTCAGCGTTCCGCATTGCAGAACAGTTCCACAATACGGCACAAAATGGCGCTCGACTGACAGTCCTGAGCTGGTCGCGGGCTACCGTGGAGCTGATGCAGTCGATCTCTCGTGCGTTCGCCGTGCTGCGGGCATTGGCCGTGGGGCCGCAGGGTGTCACCGATGTTGCCGATCACGTCGGGCTGCCCAAGAGCACCGTGGCTCGGCTGCTGACGTCGCTCGAAGCGGTCGAGGCCGTCGTCCAGGACGACGCGGGCGGCGATTACCGGCTCGGGCAGGGGCTCATCGACATCATCGGCGCCGCCGGTGCCGATCGGAGTCTGTTGGCCGCAGCGCGCCCGCACCTGCACAGTCTGGTCAACCAGGTCGGCGAGACAGCCGGCGTGAGCGTTCGTGCCGATCGTACGGTGTACTACCTCGACCAGGTCGAACCCGAGTCCGAGGTGCAAGTGCGCTCGTGGACAGGCGAGTACTGCCCGATGCACTTGGTGCCATCGGGACTCGTGTACTTGGCCTACCTCGGCCCGGAAGCACTCGACGACTACTTGAGCGCCGGTCTCGAGGCGACCACCGCGAACAGCATGGTCGATGCCGATGCGCTGAAGACCCGGCTCAGCCAGGTGGCCAGCGCCGGATACGTCTGGGTGTACGAGGAGTTCGCCATCGGGATCAACTCGGTGGCTGCGCCGGTATTGAACGAGGAGGGA
Organism: Candidatus Poriferisodalis sp.; assembly: GCF_965208925.1. GTDB lineage: Bacteria > Actinomycetota > Acidimicrobiia > Acidimicrobiales > Poriferisodalaceae > Poriferisodalis. Next base: position 2,852,166 of record NZ_OZ242364.1, read on the forward strand.
GCGGTGGTGGCGGCATTGCACGTTCACGGCCCGGCCTACCGTTTTCCCGATCCGAACAGCACCCACGACATCGGCCTGGTGCTCATCGAGGCCGCGTCGAACCTGGCCGAGCACCTGGCCGGACGGGCGCCGCTGCCGGTATAGCCCGGGCGTTCAGCTGGGGCGGTCGCGCCGCCGCCGGATCTCGTCGCAGATCGCGGGCACGACCTCGTGCAGGTCAGCAATGACGGCGTAGCCCGCCTTGGCGACCATGTTGGCCTCCGGGTCGATGTTGATCGCCAGGATGTTCTTCGAGCCCATGGCGCCGACCCAATGCTGGATCGCGCCCGAGATGCCGCAGGCAATGTAGATCTCCGGGGCGATTCGGGTGCCGGTCTGTCCGACCTGGTCTGCGTGCGAGCGCCAGCCATTGTTCGTCACCGCTCGCGAGCAGCCGACGCGGCCGCCGAGCAGATCTGCAAGCTCTTCGAGCGGGGCGAACCCGTCTGCTGAGCCGACGCCTCGGCCGCCCGACACCACGACCGGCGCAGTGGACAGCGTGATGCCCTCGGTGAGCGTCACCCGATCGCGGACCAGGGTCTGCTGCACTTCAGGCCCCAAGTCGGGCTCGAAATCGGCAACGGCCGATGGAAGGGGACCGTCCTCGCGTGGCTCCGCCTCGATGGAGTGCTGCGCAATGGTGAGCAGCGGCAGGGTTGAGGTGAGGGTCACGTCCTCGAACAGCGAGCCGCCCCACTGGATGCGGGTGATATGCCATGCCTCGCCGGCTGCGAGATCAATCGACGCATCGGCCGGCGAGCCTGTGGGCGACACGTGCACGCAATTGGCCACGAGCGGGAGGTCGGCGCGGGCAGCGAGCTGGGCCATGACCTCGGCACCCCGATCGGTGCTTGCTGCAACCACGGCAAGAGGTGCCGCAGTCTCGACGAACCTTGCGAGCGCTGCACCCCAGGCGTCTGGTCCGTAGTCGGCCAGGAACGGATGGCGTCCGCAATGCACCGCAGCGGCGCCGTAGGCGGCACAGCTGGCAACGAGGTCAGCGCCATGCGCATCGAACAGGTCGTCGTCGCCCAGGATGACGGCATCGAGGTCGGCATGCAGGTCCGCGGCGAGCGCGCGGGCCACAGTCAGGGCTTCCAGGGCACCGCCTGAGGGGACACCACGGTCGTGGTCGACCAAGACAGCGATGCCGCTCACAGCACGCCCAACTCGTCCAGCAGGTCCACCACCGCGGGTGCCGCCGCGGCACTGTCGCCGAGCTGCACCGTGGTGCTGGCACGCTCGGGCGGGCGATGCAGCCGAATCCGCGACTGCCCGCCGGAGTCAGCATCGGCAGCGCAGTCGAGCACCTGGATCTGGGCCTTGCGCGAGGCGAGGCGTCCTTTCATGGTCGGGTAGCGAGGCAGGTTGATGCCTTCCTTGACACCGAGCGCGCAGGGAGCCTCGAGCTCGTACACCTCGTAGCCGGCATCGGTCTCGCGGCGCGCGACGAATCCCCGCTCATGGGGGTCAATGTCCTTGATGCCGTTCACGATCGGTCGTCCGAGCGCACGCGCGACCCGGATGCCGACCTGGAAGTTGCCCCCGTCAGCAGATTCATTGCCGAACAGGATCAGGTCGAACTGCCCTCCGGCGGCCTCAAGTTGCCGCACAGCGGAGGTGATCGCGACTGCTGTTCGCTGAGGATCCCAGTCGAGCCCGCCGTCGGCGATCACCAGTGCGAATTCGCTGCCGCCGACGCTGGCCGCATAGCGCAGCTGCTCAGTGGATGCCTCGGGACCCAGCGTGAGCACCACGACGGCATGGTTGTCGCCGTCAAGCCGCTCGACGATCTGGGCGGCCTCCTCCAACGCGCATTCTTCGTGCGGGCTGGTGGTGAAGCCCAGGTGGGCAGTATCGACCTGCTGGCCATCATCGGTGACGTTGATGCGCGAGCCGACAGCAGGCACTCGCTTCACGCAGACCAGGATGCGCACCGGCGCGCCCTCAGGCCTTCATGCGGCTGTCGTCGGGATCGAACAGCGCGAGATTCGCACCTGTCGCCGCCACCGCGACCGGGTACTGCTCATGTTGGTACATGACCGACAGCTCAGTGCCCACAGCGGCCAGCTCGGGCGGCAGGTAGGCCATGGCCAGGTAGGCGCCGAGAGATGGGGCGTTGCCCGCAGTGGTGATGCGGCTGACCCTGCCGTGCGAGTCAACGATCCGCTCCCCCGCTGGCGTCAGCACCGGCTCGTTGCCTGCCCCCATCGGGAAGCGGTCGTAGCCCTCAGCACAGCGCAGGCTCTCGAAGTGCAGCATGGCGAGCTGGGCCGCGGGTGGCGCCTCCCGGGCTGCCAGGTAGGACTCCTTGCCGATGAAATCGGCAGCCTTCACCCGTGGCCGGGCCAGGCCCGCTTCGACCGGGTTGTAGTCGCTCTCGAGCTCGGCGCCCATGAGCCGGTAGCCCTTCTCGAGTCGACCGGTCGTGCCGTACACCCCGGCACCGACCGGCCTCAGGTTGTAGTCCCGCCCGGCCTGTGTGATGGCGTCCCACAGAGCCAGCCCGGCGCTCGTGGGGCAGTAGATCTCGAAGCCTGCATCGCCCACGTAGGAGATGCGGAACATCTGCACCGGGATCCCCGAGAGCAGCCCATCGCGCACCTGGCCATAGCCGAAGGCCGCCTGGGACAGGTCGGTCTCGGTCAGCGTCTGGAGCAGCGCGACGGCGTTGGGACCCCACACGCCGTAGGTGGCAAGCGCCTCGGTGCGGTTCTCGAAGTGCACGCCGTCGGCGGGCAGGTTGTGGCGGAACCAGTACTCGTCACGACCGCCGTCGAATGCGCCGGTGGCAATGCGGAAACGGTCCTCGGACAGGCGCACGATGGTGAGGTCGGAACGGAAACCGCCGTCGGCGGTGAGCACCGGGGTGTAGATCGAGCGCCCGACGGGCAGGTCGCACTTGTTGACCACCATCTTCTCGATGTAGGGCACCACGCCTCGGCCTGACACCTCGAACACCTGGAACGGCGAGATGTCCACCAGCCCGCAGTGCTCCCGCAGGTGCAGGTGCTCGGCGTCGGTGATCGGACTCCACCAGCGGGCGTCCCATTCGTGCGTGCGGCCGGCGATGCCGTAGTGCCCGACGAGATCGGCATTCGATTCATACCAGTGCGGTCGTTCCCAGCCGCCGGCTTCGAAATAGAAGGCCCCCAGATCGTCGGTGCGGGCCTTGGCGGGTCCGCAGGTCAGGTTGCGACGCGTCGCCCACTGCTCTCGGGGATGCACGATGCCGTAGGTCTTGTTGAAATGCTCGTCGGCACGGGTCTCGATGTGGATGACGTTGCGGTCCTGGGGGTAGAAGCGCGTGACATCGGAGCCGTGAGGATCGGTGAGGCGGGGGTAGCCGTGAGTCATCCATTCGGCCATCAGCCGGCCGACGCCGGGGCCCTCTTTCACCCACACTGCCGCAACAGACCAGAGGTTCTCCACTTCGACAGCAGGGCCGAGGACCGGGGCGGCATCGGGTGTCAGCGAGAGCAGGCCGTTGATGGCGTACTTGATCTCGCCGTCGCCGAGGAACTCCATCAGCTCGATGGCTTGCTCGAGCTGTTCGTCGAAGTCATCGGGCGTGAACGGCATCTCGGTCGGGCTGAGGGCTGCCTCCTCATTCGAGGGGATGTCCTCGACCCGGTGCAGGATCGGCCGATGGGCGTAGCTGCCCACCTCCATCGATCCTGCCGATTGGCGCTCGTAACAGAAGGTGTCCATGTCCCGCACGATCGGATAGGCCAGCTCCTGGTTCGTCTCGACGAGAACGTCGAACGGGCCGACGTCGACCATCTGGTGGACGGCAGGCGTCAGCGGGATGGTGGCGCCGGCCATCTGGGCGAGCTTGGGACTCCAGACGCCGCAGGCGATCGCCACCGTGTCGCACTCGATGCGGCCCCGGTCGGTGACCACTGCGGAGATGCGGGGGCGGTTCGGTCCGGCCACGGTCTCGATGTCGAGCACTTCGGTGTTGGCGAACGTCTGCAAGTGCCCCGCATCGGTGGCCCGCCGGCGCATCTGTGTGCCCGTCTCCAGTGAGTCCACGGCCGAGACGCTCGGCGTGTAGAAGCCGCCCAAGATGACATCTGGGTCGATGAACGGCACCATCTCGACGACCTCGCCGACCGTGAGCAGCCTCGCTTCGATGCCCCAGCACGTTGCTGAAGTCATGCGGCGCCGGAATTCCTCCATGCGCTCGGGGCTGCGTGCCACTTCGATGCCGCCGCACGTGTTCTGCAAACCGAGTGCCTCGTACTGGCGCTGGCTGTCGACGGTGAGATCGACGATCTCCTTGGAGTGATCGACGGGAAAGATGAAGTTCGACGCGTGGCCGGTGGATCCGCCAGGATTGGGCAGCGGGCCCTTGTCGACGAGCACGATGTCGGTCCAGCCGAGATCGCTGAGATGGCCGACCAGGCAGTTGCCGACGATGCCTGCACCGATGACGACACAATCTGCCCGCGCCGGGAAGTCACTCATAGCTCGCATCCCCCACTGTTGCCGGTCGACAGCATGCCGCAGCAGGGCTGCCGCATATCGCTGTTATGGATCAATGCTGTTCTGTATGATGGAACAGTTCCACTCAGCGGAACAGCAATTAGGGGAACAGTAGCCGAACGACCTGGCAATTGACGACATCGAATCGGTGGCACAGCGGTGTCACAGGGTTCTGGCAGGGTGTAGAGGGCTCGATACGTGCGGGGGTGCACGGCATGGCAACAACAGGCGGATTTCCAAGCGATCTCGAGATTGCATCGGCTGCGCAGATCCGGCCGCTGACCGAGATCGCGGACGAGGCGGGCATCCCGCAGGACTACCTGGAGCTGTACGGCACCGGCGTGGCCAAGGTCAAGCTGGAGGCCGTCGAGGCCATGGCTGACCGGCCCCGCGGACGCTACGTGGTGGTGACGGCCATCACCCCGACGCCGCTCGGCGAGGGCAAGACGACCACCACGGTGGGTCTCGGGCAGGCGTTCGGACACATCGGGCGCACCGCCACCATCGCCATCCGGCAGCCGTCAATGGGTCCCACGTTCGGCATCAAGGGCGGTGCTGCCGGCGGCGGCTACAGCCAGGTAGTGCCGATGGACCTGTTCAACCTGCATCTCACTGGCGACATGCATGCCGTGACCGCCGCGCACAATCTCTGCGCAGCGATGCTGGATGCTCACCTGTACCACGGCAACGAGGCCGGATTCGACATCCACAACATCACCTGGCGGCGGGTGCTCGATGTCAACGATCGGGCCTTGCGCAACATCACGATTGGATTGGGCGGCCGCCTCGACGGCATCCCGCGCGAGTCGGGCTTCGACATCACCGCTGCCTCGGAGGTGATGGCGACGCTCGCGCTGTGCACTTCCATGTCAGACCTGCGCGCCCGGCTCGGCCGCATCGTGCTGGGCTATACCAAGGGCGGCGAGCCGGTGACCGCAGAGGACACCGGCGCTGCCGGGTCGATGGCGGTGCTCCTGCGCGAGGCCATCAAACCGAACCTCATGCAGACTTTGGAAGGTTCCCCTGCTCTCGTGCACACGGGCCCCTTCGGCAACATCGCGACCGGCAATTCCTCGATCGTCGCCGACCAGATCGGCATCGGCACGTCCGACTTCCTGCTCACCGAGGCCGGGTTCGGTGCCGACATGGGCGCAGAGCGATTCTTCAACATCAAGTGCCGGTACTCGGGGGTCTCGCCCGATGCCGCTGTGATCGTGGCGACCGTGCGTGGCCTCAAAGCTCACTCGGGCAAGCACCGGATCGTGGCCGGGCGACCGCTGCCGCCGGCCCTTCTCGAGGCCAACCCGGAGGAGGTGCACGCCGGCGGCGACAACCTCCGCAAACAGCTCGAGAACGTACGGATGCACGGTGTCTCGCCAGTGGTGGCGATCAACCAATTCCCTGGCGACCATGAGACCGACCTCGCCGCCATCGCCGAGATCGCCGCCGAGTACGGTGCCCGTTCGGCCCGCTGCACCCACTTTGCCGACGGCGGCGCCGGCGCGGCCGACCTTGCCGAAGCCGTGGCCGAAGCGGCCGACGAGCCGACGGACTTCTCGGTGCTGTACCCCGACGACATGTCGCTGCGCGACAAGATCCGGGCCGTCGCGACCAACGTGTACGGCGCCGACGATGTGAGCTACACCGCCCGGGCGAACCGCGAGATCGACGGCTACGAGCGCAATGGCTTCGGGAACCTGCCGGTGTGCATCGCCAAGACCCACCTGTCGATCTCGTCGGATGCCTCGCTCAAGGGCGCCCCGACGGGCTGGACACTGCCAGTGCGTGAGGTGCGGGCGTCGGTCGGTGCCGGGTTCGTGTACCCGATCTGCGGCGACATGCGCACGATGCCCGGTCTAGGACGTGACCCCGCAGCCCGCCACATCGACCTGGATGCCGGCGGCGATATCGTCGGCCTGAGCTGAGCGGAGCAGTTGTTGCTGAAGGACGCCTCCGAGCTTCGTCGGCTGCTGCAGCACGCCCAATGGGAACTGATCCCGCTGCGCAATCTGGCCGAGCAGCTGCCGCACCTACCGCCCCAATCACCGGTATCGGTGACCGCGTCGGCTTCCAAAACGCTCGAGGACACGCTGGATCTGACTGCTGAGCTGTGTGCATTGGGCCATCGCCCGGTGCCCCATGTCGCAGCTCGCATGGTCGCCAGTCGGGATCATCTGGAAGAGCTGTTGGGCCGCATCGAATCGATGGGCCTCAGCGAGATATTCCTGGTCGGCGGTGATGTCACCTCCCCTGCCGGCCCGTTCGACAGCGCCGTCGGGCTGCTCGAGGCGCTACGCGAGGTCAACCACTCGCTCACCCACATCGGAGTCACTTCGTACCCAGAGGGACATGCGCTCATCACCGATGCTGTGCTGCACGAAGCGCTGCACGTCAAGCAGGTGCTGCTCGCCGAGGCGGGCATTGAGGGCCACGCGGCCACCCAAATGTGCTTTCATCCCAAGGCCATCCTGGTCTGGCTGGCCGCCGAGCGTGACAGCGGATTCACCCTTCCCGTGCACCTGGGCATTCCCGGAGCGGTCGACCCGGCACGGTTGCTGCGGATCGGCACCCGCCTGGGAGTCGGGGCATCCCTGCGCTACCTGCGCAAGAACACCGGGGCCGTGGCCCGCATGCTGCGTCCTGGCGGCTACGACCCGAGCGGGTTGGTCGACCAGATCGCCCCTCATGCCGAGCGGCTCGCCATAGCCGGCCTGCACGTCTTCACCTTCAACGCGATCGCCGACACAGTCGCCTGGCGCGAGACGGCCCTCAACGGGATGCCCTCACGCCGCAAGCGAGCAAAGGGTCGCTGACTTTGCCGGCGGGGCTGCTGGCCGCGCTCAAGATCGCCGTGCTCGCGATATTGGGCATTGCACATCGCGGGTACTGGCACGGGGGCATCGACATCACGTACGTGGTCTTTGCCCTGTTCCTCTCGACCAATCTTGTGATCTGTTTCTGGGAGATCTGCCTTTACCTCCGGCGGGACTACATCGAGTCCCGTATTGCGTACTGGCAACAGCAACGGCTGCACAGCGGCAGGAGCCCGGCACTCGCATTCCTCATGGCCAGGGTTCCGCTGCGGTCAGCGTTCTCTCCGGACACTTGGGCCGACGTGTGGGCTGCCTATTCCGTATACGACGGTTCGTACGCCGATCGCCGCAGCTACGGATTCAACGTGGACGTGGGCAACGGCTTCGTCACGGCCATACCCACGCTGATCCTGTACGCCGCATTCACGACGGAGTTCCTGTCGCCGCTTGCGGCAGGAATCCTCGGGATCATGTTCTTCTGGCAGTGGACATATGCGACGTCCATCTACCTGATGAGCTTCTTCGTTGCGAAGCGTCACCGAGACATCAGCAGGGGCGAGCTGTACGGCATGATTCTGGGATTCAACGCTCCCTGGATCCTGTGCCCGCTGTTCGGGCTGTATGTCTCCATCCGCCTGGTCGTCGAGGGCAGCTACGGCGTGTTCGGCGGTTGAGCGGCGAGAGCTGCCGAGGCTCCTGCGGATGGTGCAGGTGCCGGCCCAGCCCCAAGAACCGGCTGAGCGGGCGCAGGCTTGTCGGAGATGCTGAAGTGAATCACGGCCGCCACGACGCCCAGAGCGGCGGCCAGCCACCACCAGAGGTCGTAGGAGCCCGTCAGCTCCCGGATCTCGCCAGCGCCCCAAGAACCGAGGAATGCTCCGACTTGGTGAGACAGGAAAACGAATCCGAACAGGGTCCCGGCATTGCGTACGCCGAATTGACCCAGCACGATGCCTGAGGTGAGCGGCACGCTGGCGAGCCACACCACGCCCAGCAACGCGCCGAACCCGAGCGCCACCACGGGCATGACCGGCAGCAACAGCAAGCCCGCGAACGCGACGGCGCGGGTGACGTAGATGATGCTGAGCAAGCGGCTCTGGTTGAACCGGACGCCGAGCAACCCCGCGGCAAAGGCACCGAAGATGTTGAAGAGCCCGATGAACGCCAGCGACCAAGTGGCGACGCTGGATCCGTAGCCGGCATCAGTGAGCGACTTCGGCAGGTGGACGCCGATGAAGGTCACATGGAAGCCGCACACGAAGAAGGCAGCGTTCACCAAGAGGTAGTCGCGATGGCGCAGCGCCCGGCCGGTGAGCTGGCCGAGGGACTCCTGGTCTCGGCCGGCGCTGCCCGGGTCGATGGAGCTTGGGCCGAGCCTGTCGGCGCCCTCGGCCTCAGTGATGCGAGTGCCGGTGCGCAGCGGCCGTACCACTGCGGCGATGACCATCGTGACCAAGGCCAAGAAGACCAACGAACCACGCCAGCCGAGCAATTCGATGAAGACCCGTGTGATCGGCACCAGCAGAAAATGCCCGAAGGACCCGAAGGCAGTGGCGATGCCCAATGCCATCGAGCGACGACTCGGCTCGACAAGCTTGCCGATAGACGACAGCACGACGGCGAACGAAGCCGCCGACATGCCGAGCCCCACGATGAGCCCGCCGCCCGTGTACAGCCCTGCTGCGCCGTCTGCATTCGCCATGACCAGCAGGCCGCCTGCGTAGACAACGGCGCCGGCCATGAGCACTCGACCCGCTCCGAAGCGGTCGGCAAAGGTGCCGACGAGCGGCTGGCTGAGGCCCCACACCAGGTTTTGCACGGCGATAGTCAGGCCGAATGTGTCGACACCGACACCCAAGGCCATGTCGATCTCGTCGGTGAACAGGCCCATGGTGGCCCGCACTCCCAGCGAGATCGCCGTGATGATGCTGCCCGCGATGACGATGGCCGCCATCGGGCTACGCGCAGGGCGCTCTTCGTGCAGGGCCCCGCTGGGCATCGAGTCAGCGTAGGCCGCGATATCGGCCAGCCACCGACCGGCGCTAGACGGCGAGGGATCGCAGGCGGGCGACCCGGTGGTCGTCGCCGCCGAGGTAACGAGCGAGCACACCGAGTACGGCTTCGTGGTCGAGCGTGCCCGCCGAGTTCATGTCCTCGAGATCGGCCCAATCTCTGGTCCGGTCGAAGAACGCTTTGAACACGGCGAGGTCCCGGCAGGCGAGGAAGGGCACCTGCGCACCGCCGAATTGCTCGACGCGGGCTCGGCCTGCAGCCGCTTCATGGAACGGTGTGGTGTTGAGGAAGACGTCCAGCGGCGTCGTGTCCCACCACAATCGAGCCTGGCCGTCGGTTTCCAGTTCATGCCGGTTGGCTTGGGTCACCGTGACTCCCTCGGGGAGGGCCGCCAGCGCCCACTCGACTCGATCGACGCCGACAAACAGGTTCATGTCGATGTCGATAGTCCCCCGCGCCTGCTGGGTGCACCAGGCGAGCGCCAGTGCACCGCCGAACGCGTGGGGTATGTCGGCGTTGTCCAGAGCGCGGTGCAGAGCGACGACCCGCTCGACCAGGTTCATCGTCCGAACACAGGGAACTCGAGCATCGAAGCGTGTCGGGCCGGGAACTCCGCCGCCAGTTCCAAGACGGCGGCCAGCTCAGCGCCTCTGCCCTGCCGGCCGTCGTCCCGTACCCGGGGGCTGAGTTCGCGATCGAGCGCGAACCCGGCGGCTTCGACGATGCGATCAACCGTGGAGGCCGACGGTGACTTGGCGCCCGACTCATACGCGGCGATCGCAGAATGCGACGTACCGGCTTGTGCCGCGAGTTCCCGCAACGTGAGGCCAGCTCGGGTTCGAGCGGAACGGATGACTTGGGCCGCGTTCACCCTCATGATGGTATCCGATCAGATACCAACAGTCACATGCAGCGCATCTCAAGAGGTGTTGATGAGCCGGATGCCGTAGACGGCTTCCATTTCGGCCAGCTCCCCAAGCACCTTCTGCGAGGGACGACGTGAGACACGGATCGTGGCCACGGCGGCATGGTGCTTCGGCCCAGCCAAGATCTCGTTTTGCATCTGCTGGACATTGATGCCGCTGGCACGGAGTGCCATCAGGATCCCCGCAAGCACGCCCACTTGATCACGGTGCCGGACGACGATGGTGCTGCGACCCAGCGGACGCTTTGCCCGATTGACGCAATTGACCACGTCACCTGCAGTGAAGGCCTCGAGCACTTCGACAACGCCGTCTGCAATGTCCTCGGAGGCTTGCACCGTGGACGCACCGATGTGATGGGTGCCGGTGACGCGCGGGTGCGATGCCAGCGGGGAATGCCAGTCCGGGTCGGCGTCGGGAGGTTCCTCGCAGAACACATCAAGCCCTGCCCGCATGCCTCGTTCGTCCAGCGCGCGCAGCAACGCCGGTTCGTCCACGAGTTCTCCGCGAGAGGTGTTCAGCAGGACCGCGCCGTCAGGCATCTTCGCCAAGAACTCTGCATTGACGAGGCCGCACGTCTCAGGGGTGGCGGGCAAGTGCACTGACACGATGTCGGCCACTGCCAGCAGGCTGTCCCAGTCAGGATGGATCTGGATCTCGAGCTGCTTCATTTCGGCGAGCAAAGCACGAGAGCGATCCGAGCGGTACAGCGCGGAGAGCTCGATGCCGAATGCCGCTGCGCGCCGAGCGACCTCGATGCCAATGGCGCCCATGCCCACGATGGCCATTCGGCGTCCTTTCAAGCCTGTGGCACCCATGTATTGGGACTTGTTCCAGCGGCCCTCATGCAAGTCCGATGTGGCATCGGGGATCTGCCGGTCGACCGCCAGCAGCAAGCCCATGGTCAGCTCGGCAACGGCCACTGCGTTTCGACCCGGCACATTGCAGACGTAGATGCCGAACTTGCTCGCCCCGTCGCAGTCGATCGTGTCGGTCCCCGCACCGGCTCGCAGCACCATGCTGAGCTTGTCAGCGGCCTTGAACACTTTGCGCGCCACTTCGGTGCTGCGCACGACCAACACTTCGATGCCGTCGATGTGCTCGACAAGATCATTCGCAGTCAGATCTGGCTTGACGATGCACTCGTGACCCGCAGCCTCGAGCCGGCCCAAGCGTCCGGTGTCGATCTTGTCGGCAAACAGAATGCGCATCGGCGTCACCGCTAGGACAGGGTTTGCGGTCACAGCGCCGCCGCAGCAGCCGCCGGGACATGTACCCGCATGTCTAGCCAGTGTGCCAAACGCGCGACCCTGCGCGGTGACACTGTTCACCCCGCTCTTGTTCGCTCCGCTCACGGGCCGCTTGGGCCCGGCCACCCCGCTCTTGTTCGCTCCGCTCACGGGCCGCTTGGGCCCTTGCTCAGCCGGAAACGAAATCGTCTTCGAGGTAAGCGCGGATGATGTCGTCGTAGCTCCCGTCGGGAACGAAACCCAGGCCCAGGGCCCGCTGGGTGTCGAATCGCTCCGGCCATCCGGCAACGATCTCCGCGATGACCGGGTCGGGTGATTCGACGATCAGCGACGCCGTATTCGGACCTGCGACACGAATGAGTGCGTCGATCTGCTCGCCAACGGTCACCGACACGCCAGGCATCGTGAGGTTGCGGTGTGCGCCGAGTGCTGTGCTGTCGAGTTCGGCGGCATGGATCATGTACTCGACCGCCGTGCGCGGGCTGGCATGGCTGTGGCGCACCTCCCTGGACACGGGCAGCACAGCCTGGACACCGGCCAGCGGTTCGCGGACGATGCCGCTGAAAAAGCCGGATGCGGCTGCATTGGGAAGACCGGGGCGAACACTGATGGTGGGAAGCCGTATGCCGATGCCGTCGAAAAAGCCGCGGCGGGTGCAGTCCGCAAGCAGCGCCTCGGCGACCATCTTCTGTGTGCCATATGACGTGAGCGGTGTCAGGTGAAAGTCATCGGGAATCGGGTCGGGAAACGGTGCCCCGAACACCGCGATCGATGACGTGAACACCACTCGTGGGGTGCCCTCGGCGCAGCGCAGTGCATCGAACAGCGTTCGTGTGCCGTCGATGTTGACCGCCATGCCCTTGTCGAAATTGGCCTCGGCCTCACCGGATACGACGCCTGCGAGGTGGAAGATCACATCGGGCATGGGGCTCACCAGGTCTTCCGCAACGCCGTGGTGACAGATATCTGCCACGCGTGCGGCACAGAGGGCGGAGACAGTCGGTGCCTCGACGAGGTCGACGAGGTCGATCCGCTCGATGGGTGTCGCGCGCAATGCGCCGACGTCCGCTAAGCGCCTGGCCAGTTTCTGGCCGAGCATTCCGGCAGCTCCCGTGATCAGCACGTGCATCCGGCGAACCTAACGGGAGACCGCCCTCGGACACTGCCGACGACGCCGTCGCGCAGCGTTACAGCAGCTGTCCAACGTCGAGAACAAGCAGGATGACCAGCAGGACGATGATCCCGGCATTCAGCAGGCTGATCGGCCACTTCCACCGGTGACCGGTGTGCCAGTGGCGCCGGATGCTGGCCACGTTCGCCCAGAGCGCTACCACGGCAATGGGGATCCCCACTGCAGGTCCGACTCCTGCCGCCAATCCGATGGCCGGCGCGGCGAAAGGCAGGATCACATAGGTCAGCGTGCAGCGCACTGCCGAGATCAGGATCGAGAACCGGAGGGTCCGGGCCGATGCCTCTTCGAGTTCAGCGCCTGTGGTGGCAGCGGTCCCGCTCACGGCGGCCCATTCTCGCAGCCGCTTTTGCCAATTACGATCCTTCCGAACCGCTGCCGACACCCCCGACAAAGGAACAGCCATGCCCGGTGCACTGGACGGAGTTCGCATCCTCGACCTGTCGACCCTCGTGCAAGGCCCGCAGGCCGGTGCCATGCTGCACGGCCTCGGCGCCGAGGTCATTAAGATCGAGCTGCCGCAGATCGGCGACGTCGGCCGTCACGTCGACATGCTCGAAGACTTCGGGCATACCTCGGTGTTCATCGCCTGCAACCGGGGCAAGCGCTCGGTGACACTCGACCTGCGTACCGATGCAGGGCGCGAGGCGTTCCTGAAGCTAGTGGAGACTTCCGATGTCGTCTTGTCGAACTTCAAGCCGGGGACCCTGGACGAGTGGGGCCTCGGCTATGACGACTTGGCAGCGGTGAATTCCCGCATCATCTGGGCCGCCGGCAGTTTTCTCGGGCCGTACGGGCCCGACGCTGACCGGGAAGGCGCTGATATCGCCGGGCAGGCGGCCGGTGGCGTGGTCGCCTCCAGCGGTTTCGACGGCGGCCCGCTGTCGACCTACGGCGCACTGGTCGCCGACCACTGCGGGGCACAGAACCTCCAGACCGGGATCTTGGCGGCGCTGTTTGCTCGTGAACGAACCGGCAGGGGCCAGCGCGTCGACGTGAGCCTGCTCGGTGGGCAGATCTGGCTGCAGGCGACCGAGTACACCCATCTGCTGCTCACCGGGGAGGAGGCGGGACGATCGAACGGCGGGCATCCGCTGGTGCATGCGCTGTACGGCGTGTTCCCGACCTCTGACGGTGCCCTTGCCATGGCCGGCTGCCCAGAACACCTGTGGCCCGGCATGTGCGAGGCAATCGAACGCCCCGATCTCGCCGACCATCCCACCTGGAACGCCTACTTCGTTCCCAAGGAAGTGGCACTGGAGATGCGGGCCTTCTTCACCGAGGTGTTCCAGACCCGCAGCACCGAGGAGTGGTCCAAGCGACTCGAGGCTGCCGAGCAGCGCTTCTGCCCCGTTCGGTCGCATTCGGAGGTTGTCGCCAGCGATCAGCCCTATGCCAACAGCTACCTCGTCAAGGCCGATCACGACGAGTGGGGCGAACAGACATGGGTGGGCTGCCCCATCACGATGTCGGACACGCCGACACGGACCGGCACCTGGGTGGCCGAGCTGGGTCAGCACACCGAAGAGGTGCTGCTCGAAGCCGGCGTCGAATGGGAAGAGCTCGAAGCCTGGCGTGAGGCCGGCGCCTGGTAGCTCGGCGAGGCTGAGTCTCAGGCCAACTGGGAGTCGACCACAACCGGACGCCCTGACAGCACCGTGTGACGCACTCGGCCAGTGAGTGCCTGGCCAGCCCACGGCGAGTTGAGGCTGCGTGATTGCAAGTCAGCGGCGCGAACAGTCCATGTCTCGGCCGGGTCGAACACGGTGACGTTGGCAGGGCTGCCGGTACGGATCGGCCCGCCGTGGTCAGTGATGCCAGCGATGCGAGCGGGCGCAGTCGAGACGACCTCAACAAAACGAGCAGGCGACATCTCGCCGGAGGCAACGAGCTCAGACCACACCACTGACGCCATCGTTTCCACCCCGATCATTCCCGGTGGAGCGTCGGCCAGAGGTCGGTCCTTGAGAACAGGATGATGCGGCGCGTGGTCCGTTGCCACCGCGTCGAGCGCACCGTCGACGATCCCCCGCCGCAGTGCCGCTACGTCGGCAGCCAAGCGCAGAGGCGGGTTCATCTTCCCCGTCGTGCCGAGCCGCTCGACGTCGTCCTCGGTGAGCACCAAGTGCTGGGGCGTCACCTCAGCCGTCACAGCGAGGCCGTCGCGCTTGGCTTGCACCACTAGCTCCATTGCTGCCGCGGTGGACAGGTGCAGCACGTGGTAGCGACCGCCGGTGCGCCGTGCGAGCTCGATGTCCCGGTGCACCACTGACACCTCTGCATCGGCCGGGCGCCCTCGCACGCCCAGACGATCCGCTACGGCTCCTGCGTTGATGACACCGCCCGAGACCATGTCCGGATCCTCGGCATGCTGGCTGATGACTGCTCCTGAAAGCTCCACGGTCGCGGCGAGGGCTTGCTCCATCAGCGAGTCGTCGGCGACGCAGTCGCCGTCGTCGGTGAAGACCCGAACGCCAGCGGCATACAGCGCCCCAAGGTCTGTCAGCAGCTCTCCCGCACGATCCGCGGTGACACAAGCAGATGTGCGAATGTCGCACGGCAGGCCGGCGGCGAGGGCCAGCACGTCGCGCACCATGGCAGGCGAATCAATCGCCGGAATAGTATTTGGCATTATCAGACATGCCGTCACTCCGCCCATGGCCGCTCCCGCAGCACCTGAGGCCATGTCCTCGCTCTCGGTCCCGCCCGGAGTCCGGAAGTGCACCTGGATGTCGACGAAGCCGGGCATCACCCAGGCATCCGATGCGTCCAGCCGCAGTCGTGCGGCCGGGCCCGTCCCTGCGGGCATGACTCCCGTGATGTGTCCGCCGTCGATGACAACGTCGACGGGTTCGACCGCGCCGGCCGGAGCCACCAGTCGACCCCCGGAGATCACCAGCTCCGCAGCCATCGCCTCACCCTAAGTCAGGATGAGCCGTCGGCATGTATCCGGCACCGCGACCGTGTGAAACTCAGCAGCTCCCGGAACCTCTTGTTGACCCAGGTGTGACTTCGCATGCTGCCTGATCTGCTGGTCCCGCTCGGGCTCCTGATTGTCGTGGCCAAGCTCCTCGAGGGGCTGCTGGGACGACTCGGCCTGAGTTCGATCGTCGCGTATGCGCTGACCGGCATCCTGCTGGGTCCTGTCTTCGGCGTGGTCGAGCCCACCAGTGAGCTGCAGATCTTCCTGGGACTGGGAATCTTCGTGCTGTTCTTCGTCATCGGCTTCGACGAGATCGATGTGCGCGGCTTCGTATCGATCATCCGCGGCCGCTACTTTGCCGCCGCACTCATCTCTGTCGCCATCTCCACGGCGGTCTCCCTGTCGGTCACCTCGGACATCTTCGGCCTGAGCTTCTCGCTCGGCCTTCCGACGACCGACGCGCTCGCCCTGGCGGGCGTGCTGTCGCTCTCCAGCTTGGGCCTGGTGGCCAAGGTGCTCTCCGACAGCGGTCAGCTGCGCGAGCGCATCGGTCTCAAGATCTTCGCGGTCGTGCTCATCGCCGAGATCATGGCGCTGCTGGTGGTCGGCTTCACGGTCGGCGAACATGCCGAAGCTTCCGATGCCGCCGCGATCGTCCGGCTGATCGCCCAGATCGTCGGTTTCGTCCTGATTGCCTGGCTGCTGTCGGCTCGCGTGCTCCCTGCGGCTATCTCGCTGCTGCAACGCATCTTCGACGTGCCGCAGCTGTCGTTCGGCCTGCTGCTGGGCGGTCTGTTCTTGGTAGTGGTCGGTGCGGAGCGCATGGGTCTGCATGGCAGCATCGGGGCACTGCTCTTCGGCGCCGCTCTGTCGGGCCTGCCTGAGCAAGTGCGCAACGACATCATGCCCGGATTCCGCAGCGCGTCTGAAGGCCTGTTCGTGCCGCTGTTCTTCGCTTCAGCCGGGCTGTACTTGGACCTGTCGTTCCTGGATCAGCCGCTGACCACCATCGTCGCTCTGGTCGTCATCCCGCTGGCGGGCAAATTCGCCGGGGCCTTCATCGGTACGTTCCTGGTACGCATCGACGTGCCGTTGACGATGGCCACGGGTCTGATGGCCAAGGGCGTTGCCGAGGTTGCGTTCCTGCTGGTGATGCTGGAACAGGGTGTGATCGGTGCGGATGTCTTCTCGCTGCTCGTGCTCGTCATGCTCGGGTACATGCTGGTGATGCCGCCGCTCATCACCGCCGCGGTCGAGCGTGCCCGGACCAGCAAGGTGCGGGTGGCTCCGCACTCCATGCCGCCGTCGTTCGCTCGCTACGCGCTCGCTGACGTCCGGGTGGGCAGCTTGCTGGACGCGACTCGCGAGCTGCCAGGTCCAAACGTGACGGTCGAGGAGCTCCTTGCGGAGTGGACCGTGCCTGGCCACACCGACTATGTCGTGGCGTCCGACGGCGAGGTGGAGGGCGTCGTCTCGCTTTCTCGACTCCGAAGGGTTCGGCGCGGCAGCCGGCCCACGACGCCGCTGCGTGCGGTGATGCGCCCGTGCCCGATGGCAGCCCGCCCCGATGAGCCCATCAGCGACGTGCTCGAACGCATGGCCAAGTACGCCATCAGTGTGACGCCAGTAGTGGACGGACCCGACGGAGATTTCTGCGGCACCGTCGCAACCCACGACGTCATCGACCTGCTGCTGCTGATGGACGAGATCAAGCCGCAGTCCGACTGAGCACGCAGAACTCGCAGAGCGATGCCCGGTACGGTTTGCGCCATGACACTCGCCGAAGTTGCCCCGTCCGCCAGCGACGTCATCACGGACAGCCAGCGTGCTGACTACGAGGCGAATGGCTACCTGTGCCTGCCGGGCTTTGTCGGGTCAGACTGGCTCGGCGAGCTTCGCTCGGTGACGGCAGAGTTCGTCGAGGCCAGCCGCTCGCAGACTGCATCGGGCAAGGTGTTCGACCTCGAACCCACCCACACCTCTGACGCTCCACGGCTGCGGCGGCTCATCTCACCGGTCGACCAGCACCCTTCGTACGCACGATTCACCTTCGAGGGACCGCCCGCACAGCTCGCTTCGGCGCTGCTGGGCGGACCGGTGCGCTACCACCACTCCAAGCTCAACTTCAAGTGGTCTGGCGGTGGCGAGGAGGTGAAGTGGCACCAGGACATCCAGTTCTGGCCTCACACCGATTTCACGCCCTTGACCATCGGCGTGTATCTCGAAGACGTCGATGCCGAGATGTCCCCGATGGGCGTGCTGCCGGGCAGCCACCGCGGCCCGCTGTTCGACCAGTACGCGCCGGACGGAAGCTGGGCGGGGTCCATGGCCGATGCCGACGTTGCGACCTTGGATCTCGACCGGATGGTGTATCTCGGCGGTCCGGCCGGATCGGTCACGGTGCACAACTGCTGCATGATTCACGGCTCGCTGCCCAACAACTCGCCACGGCCCAGACCGCTGCTGCTGCAGACCTATTCGGCAGTCGACTCCTACCCCATCAGCCACATCGGCGCGAACGGCGTGCTCGGCTTGAGCGGTGGTCGGATCTGCGGCGGAGAGGCTTCACAGATGCTCACCGTCGACGGCCGCCAGATGCATGGTGCGCCTGACTGGTCCCGCAAGGGACCGCCGACGATCTTCGGCTCCCAGCAGAAGGACCACGCTGAGGGCTGAACTGCGGACTGCACTGGATTTGAGCGCCGCCCAGGGAGTGCGTGGTGACCGGTGATCGTCAGCATCGGTTGCCGGACTTCTTCGAAGCGCTCGATGCAGTTGTCCGCCGTGAGATAGCCGATTGCGCCGGTCTGGAGGACGCTGAACGCCTGAGCGGCGGCGCCAGCATGGAGACATACCGGCTGCGCTGTCGCCGTATGTCGGATGCTGCGGTCACCTTCGACATCTGCCTGCGCCGGGGGCCTGACGGCGAAGATCGTGAGGGCGACAACGTCACGGGCGTAGCAGCCGAGGCGCTGTGCATGAGCACGGCCCGCTCGGCCGGCGTTCCCGAACCCGAGGTGCTGTACGTGCTGCAGGACACTGACGGCATCGGCGCAGGGTTCCTCATGGAATGGCTAGACGGCGTGACCTTGGGTGCCCGCATCGCTCGAGCACCGGAGATGGCCGGAGCGCGTTCACGGCTGGCCTTCCAGTGCGGGCAGGAAATGGCACGCATCCACGGCATCGATCTAGAGGCGACCGGCTTGGCGGAGGCGTTGCGCAGGGTCGATCCAGGTGAGTACCTGGCCGAGTCGTGGGACCGCTACAGGGAGATGCCCACTCCTCAGCCGATGATCGACTTCGCGGGTCGGTGGCTCACCGAGCAGCTGGAAGGCCGCGGGCCGGTCGAACTCACGCTGGTGCACAACGACTTCCGCAACGGCAACGTCATGGTCGACGCCGACGAGGGCCTCAACGCGGTGCTCGACTGGGAGACGGCACACATTGGCGACCCGATGCGCGACCTGGGTTGGATGTGCACCAACTCATGGCGGTTCGGGCAGCGTCACCTGCCCGTCGGCGGTTTCGGGCACTACGAGGATCTGTTCGCCGGATATGAGAGCGTGGCCGGTCACCCTGTCGATCGGGACCGTGTGCAGTACTGGGAAGTGTTCGGCTCGTTCTGGTGGGCGGTGGGCTGCCTCGGCATGGCTGATCGCTACCGGATCGGCTCCGATGCCACTGTGGAGCGGCCCGGCATCGGCCGGCGCAGCTCGGAGTGCCAGCTCGACTGCGTGAACCTCATCATTCCCGGACCCATCGAATTCCTCCCCGCCGTGTCTGAACTTGGTCTCCTCGAACCCGACTTCGGCCGCCGGCCGAGTGAGCCGTCGGCGCTTGGGGGCAGCCACACCAGTGCTGCCGCACATGCCGCGGCAGGCGACATGCCCCGCATGGACGAGCTGCTCGAGAGCGTGCGCGACTTCCTGCACGGCGAGGTCCGCCAAGCCACCGAGGGACGCACGAACTTCCTCGCTCTCGTGGCTGGCAATTCGATCGACATCGCGCTGCGGGAACGCCTGATCGGCCCGCAGCTGCATCGTTACGAGCTCGACCGACTCACCGCTCTGGTAGGCGACGCGGCACTGCCGGCAAACTCAGCGCGCTCGGGGGACGCTGCAGTCGCCGAGCAGGTGACTGCCTTGCGCTGGAAGCTCGTGCACGCGCTGCGGAAGGGCTCGATGCCGCTGGACGAACCCGGTCTAGCGGACTACCTGCGCACCGCGGCCGCACACCAAGTGGCGATCGATCAGCCCAAGTACTCAGCCTTCCGTCACATCGCCGGTCAGTGACCGCGCCGGCCTGAGCGGGTGCGGCCGCTGCAGCCCAGAAGCTGGGCTAGCGCCACAGCGCGAGCAGCACACCGATGACGCTGTAGGAGATCAGCGGGTAGCCGGCGTTGATCGCGAGAAGCCTGAAGCTGCGGCCCTCGAAGGCGTAGTTGATGCCGTTGGAGGTGACAACGAAGCCAACAGCGGCGAGCACACCCAGTCCGAGGCCTTCGCCGAACGAGTCGACATCGAGGCCTTGGCCCAGCAGCGCCAGCGCCAGCGTGAAGACGAATGCCAGCACGATCGCCAGTACGTAGGGGTACCACTGACGCGGTGTGCCCTTCATTGCCTCCATGTCCTCATCGGTCAGTCCGACTTCAGCCATCCACGGTTTGGCCAGCGTGCTGTACCACGCGGCACCGAGCACTTGGTTGAACACGATCGCCACGACGATCGCCCACCAGTTCAGACTCCCCAGGTCCATCGCATCCATGCGGCTGCCCTCCGCGGCGCTCTTGCTCAACTGATGCAAGGAGCGTACGGCTGCGGACAGCGTGTGGGGTCATCCCGCTCACGGGCCATTGCGGGATCTAGCGTCCTGAACGCGTGCGGCCATGGGGGCAGATCGAGAGCCATCGCATCGCTGCGGGGTGGAAGCTCCGACGCCTGCTGGTGAGCGCCGCGCTGCTCTTTGCTTCCTGTGGCACGGGGACGGACGAACCCGGGACAGCTACGGCGAATCAACCGGCTCCTTCGGACACGAATTCTCGCCCCGTGTCGACCGAACCAGAACTCGACACCGCCGTGTCAGTCGCGGCGGATGAAGCCGACCCTCGGCTCGACAGCGAGTCTGCGAGCGATGACGGTGCCGCCGACGCCACCGAGTCGGCTGACGCCGGCGAGACCATCGTTGAGGAAGAAGATTCGGAGGCGTTCCCACAGGTCACGTTCCCTGAAGCCACGGTTCGCGATCCCGAGGCAGAAGCCGCCGACCGGGAGCGACGCCAGAGCGTGATCGGCATATTCGAACGGCTGCGTGTCGAAGCTGAGCACCGAACCGGCTACGACCGGGAGGCGGTCTTCGATGGCTGGCTCTACAGCGGTGGCCGGTCGACACGAGATCGGGTGCTGGCCGCCGAACAGCTCCCGGACGGCACGTGGTTCTCTGCCTACGACTCGGTGATCGTGCTGGCGGCAGCCGACCTTGACGTCGACCACATCGTGCCGCTCGCCGAGGCATGGGAATCGGGCGGCCACGGTTGGTCGGCCGACACTTGGACTCGCTTCGGGAACGATCTGGCCGACCCACGTTCGCTCATCGCAGTGAGCGCGTCGACGAACCGGAGCAAGGGTGCGAGGGACCCACAGGATTGGTGGCCGCCTGAGCCGGGCTACCGCTGCCAGTACGCAGCGGATTGGATTGCGGTCAAGGCGCGCTGGAGCCTGACGATGGACACCGCCGAGCAGCGATCGATCGATGCCCAGCTCGAGTCCTGCTCTGGCGCCGAGTTCGACTTCAGCCCCCCAGTGACGGCGAGCGTGACGCTTGCAGGGCCCTCTACGGCAACCGAGGACGAGTCCTCCGCCACTGCAGAGCCCGACGCAGTCCAGGAGGCCGCCGAGGAGTCCACCGACAACTGCCACCCGGCCTATGAGCCGTGCCTGCCGAACCTGCCGGGAGATGCGCTCAACTGCGGCGACCTGACCGCCGAGCAGAAGCCGGTCCGGGTCAAGGAGATCGGTGTGGATCCGTACCGGTTGGATCGCGACCGCAACGGCCTGGGCTGCACCTCCTAGCCCTGGGCGTGACAGTCGCCGACAGGGCTATGACTCGGCGGTGGCCTTGATGGCGGCGAGTGTCTCGGCCATGCCGGCACGCACAACGTCCGCCCGTGCTGCGAGCTGCTCGGCACTGAGTGGCTGGAGCGTCGGCGGCAGCGAGAGCACGTCCCAGACTTCGGTCAGCGATGTGCCGCCGGCATCAGCAGGTGTCATGCGATAGGTCCAGCGCACATACGGTCCTTCAGGATCGCCCGGCCGAGTCACCCATTCGAAGCACTCCTGCGGCTGTGCCACGGTGACCGTGCAGGGCACGCTCCATTCGCGTTCGCCGATTCGGTTGTGACCTTCGAACGTCGAGCCTTCGGTGCCAGGCGTTCCGCCCGTCCAGTCGGCTCCGACGTTCTCGGGGCTCCACTCCCCCATCCGGGTCACATCGGACACCAGGTCGTAGACGGCCTGCGGAGACGCAGCGATTTCCACACTCGTCTCGTGCTGCATTCCATGAACGGTCATGGCACGAACCGTAGTGCGGCCCCGTCGAGTGGGTTCGGGCTGGTGCCCCACGATGAGCATCGCGTCTCGAAGTCTCGGGCCATACCATGGCGGCCACCTCGGGCGGGTCGTGTAGCCGCCCGCAGGCATCGACGCACGAGAGCCACAGGTCCGAGGAGCACACATGGGCGAGATCCCCCGCAGCGAGGACCGTCGCAGCCCGATCCGGCGGCTGGGGCGGTTCGTCGAGCCCATCCACACGGTGGCCTATTACTCACCGGAGATCTACGGATTCAACGACGACGGCTTCAAGGGCTGGTGGCATGCGTACTTTGCCTACCGATCCGCTCCCATGGGCGCCGTGAGCGCTCCCACCGTGACGTCGGTCTTCTACAACTTCGCGCCGCGCATGGTTTCCCGCGCGGTGCCTGGATGCTGGGACGTCATGGAGCCCGATGCGGTGCTGGCCCGCTACCGCGAGCTCACCACCGCGTCCATGGGTCGCGCGCTGGGCGACTACCCCGAGCCTGCCGACATCGCCGGTGCTGCAGCGACGCTGCGCAGCTTCACCGCCGACCTGCCTGCCGGTGCGCGGCCCCTCTACGGCGCCTGGGCACAGCAGCCCTGGCCCAGCGAGGACGGCGGCGATGCCACTATGGACCTGTGGCACGGCTGCACGCTGCTGCGGGAGTTCCGCTTCGATGCTCACAACATCGCTCTGGCCGCAGGAAACTTGGATGCGGTTGAGTGTCACGTCATGATGACCAGCGGCGGGCACGGCAATGGCGCAACCATCCAGAAGATCCGCGGCTGGACGCTGGATGAATGGGACGCCGCCTGTGCCCGGCTCGTCGAGCGCGGCTGGATCACCGACGAGGGCACCCAGACCGACGAAGGCAACGCCGCCCGCCGCTCGGTTGAGGCCGAGACCGATCGTCTCTCGCTGGCAGCGGCCGAAGCACTCGATGCCGGCGATCTCGAAGCGCTGCTGGGTCAGCTGGAACGCGTGATGGACTACCTGGTCACGACCGGCACTGTCTCTGGGACGTGGCCCCCACCGCACGTCACGGTCGCTTCCTGAACCTGTGCCTGATCGATTCGCCGCGGGGCATTCGAACCCGGGCGAGGCCAATGGGCGTGATTTCATCCGGGACCTCGTCGCCGCGGACACGGCCTCAGGCCGGTTCGGGGGCCGCGTTCAGACGCGCTTCCCGCCTGAGCCGAACGGGTATCTCCACGTCGGTCATGCGAAGGCAATCTGCCTCGACTTCACTGTTGCGGCAGAGTCCGGCGGGCGTTGCTTCCTGCGATTCGACGACACGAACCCTGCCACCGAGAGCCCCGAATACGTCGAGGCCATCATCGAAGATCTCAGGTGGCTCGGATTCGATCCGCAGGAGACCCGCTTCGCCTCCGACTACTTCGATCAGCTCTACGACTGGGCGGAGCTGCTGATCAGCCAAGGACTGGCGTACGTCGACGACCAGGACGCTGAGGCCATCTCGGCCGGACGAGGAGGCTTTGGCCAGCCGGGAACCAACAGCCCGTTCCGGGACCGCCCAGTGCCGGAGAACTTGCGCCTGTTCCGGGAGATGGCAGCCGGCCAGCACGCGGAAGGGAGCCGGGTGCTGCGGGCCCGAATCGACATGCAGCACGAGAACATGCAGATGCGGGACCCGGTGATGTACCGCATCCGCCACCAGCATCACTACCGGCAAGGCGACCGGTGGTGCATCTACCCCACCTACGACTGGGCCCACGGTCAGGGCGATGCGATCGAAGGCGTCACGCATTCGCTGTGCACGCTCGAGTTCCGAGACAACCGGGCGCTGTACGACTGGTACCTGGAGCACTTGCCCACCGACGATCTGGGACATGCAGGCGACCGTCCGCATCAAACCGAATTTGCCCGCCTGGAACTGACCCACACGATCACCTCGAAACGAGTCCTCCGCCGTCTCGTGGAGGATGGTCATGTGGACGGCTGGGACGATCCTCGCTTGCCGACGCTGCGGGCGCTGCGGAGACGCGGCTATCCCCCCTCGGCCATTCGGGACTTTTGCGGCTTCATCGGCGTGGCGCGTACTAACAGCCGGCACGCACCCGAGCTGCTCGAATCGTTCGTGCGCACCGAGTTGAACGCCACCGCGCCACGACGGATGGCCGTGCTGCGACCGCTGAAGCTGGTGATCACGAACTGGCCGACCGACGATGACGGGAATCCGCTTGTCGAGTACCGGGAGGCTGTCAACAATCCCGAGGATCAGTCGGCAGGCACTAGGCAGGTGCCGTTCAGCGGCGAATTGTGGATCGAGCAGGACGATTTCCGGCTGGAGGCGCCGCCCAAGTACTTCCGGCTGGCGCCAGGACGCGAGGTGCGATTGCGCGCGGGCTATTTCGTGCGTTGTATTGACGCCGTGACCGACGCCGGCGGAGAGGTGACCGAGGTGCGCTGCACCTATGACCCCGAGACTTCCGGCGGTCAGGCCCCAGACGGTCGCAAGGTCAAGGCCACCATCCACTGGGTCAGTGCCGCGCACGCCGTGCCCATCGAAGCGTCACTGTACGAGCGACTCTTCGACACTGAGCTCCCGGGCGAGCGCACCGGTGATCCGCTCGACGACTTGCATCCGAACTCGCACGAGATCTGCACCGGGGTTGCCGAACCCGCAGTCACCGATATCGCTCCCGGCCAGGTGGTGCAGTTCGAACGGCTCGGGTACTTCTGTGCCGACAATGCTGCTGCGGGCAATGCAGAGCCAAGCAGTTCCGCGCCGCGGCTCTTTCACCGCACCGTCGGCTTGCGTGACGAGTGGGCAAACATCCAGAAGCGCCGACAACAACAAGGAGCACAACGATGAGCGACCGGGTGGCGGTCATTACGGGTGGCGGCACTGGCATCGGTCGGGCGTGCGCACTCGCACTCTCCGCCGCGGGCTGGAGGACCGTCGTGTGCGGCCGTCGCCGGGAGCTGCTCGATGAGGTAGCTGATCAGTGTGCCGCTGATTCGCTGGCGGTCACCGCCGACGTAGCGGTTCCAGAGGAGGTCGATGCGCTCTTTGCTGCAGCCACCGACCGGTTCGGCCGCGTCGACCTTTTGTTCAACAACGCCGGCGTGGGCACGCGCCCGGTACCGGTCGACGAGCTGCCGATTGCCGACTGGATGGCCGCCGTCGGGGTGAACCTCACGGGCTCGTGGCTCTGCGCTCGAGCGGCGTTCGCCCAGATGAAGCGCCAGGATCCCTCCGGCGGCCGCATCATCAACAACGGATCGGTGTCGGCGCAGACACCCCGACCGCATTCCTCGCCCTACACGGCTACGAAGCACGCGATCACCGGGCTGACCAAGGCCCTGTCGCTGGAAGGGCGGGATCACGGCATCACCGTCGGTCAGATCGACATCGGCAACGCCGAGTCGCCGCTGACCGCACCGATGGCCACGGGCGTCCCCCAAGCCGACGGCAGCATCCGTGCCGAGCCGCTGATGGACGTCGACGACGTGGCCCGTGCGGTGCTGTACATGGCAGAGCTCCCTGCCGACACCAACGTGCTCACCATGACCGTGATGGCCAACGCGATGCCCCTGGTCGGCCGCGGCTAGAGGGCCCCTGCCGCCTCCGCTGCGGGCGCACACAAGGGCACGCGACTTATGCTGCGCGCCATGAGATTCGGGTACCTCACCGGCAATCACCACGGCGGCATCGATCCAGGTGATCTGGCCCATGAGCTCGAAGAGCGGGGCTACTACTCGGTCTGGTATCCCGAGCACACCCATATCCCGACATCGCGCGAGAGCGCCTATCCCAACGGCGGCCAGCTGCCCGGCACGTACCTCCACATGATGGACCCGTTCGTCTCGATCGGGGTGGCTGCGGTCCGAACCTCGAGGATCAAGCTCGGCACGGGCATCTGCCTCATCCTGCAGCACGACCTCATCGATCTCGCCCAGACGGTGGCCTCGGCCGATGTGCTGTCAGATGGCCGTGTGGTTCTCGGCATCGGTGTCGGCTGGAACCAGGAGGAATTGGCCGATCACCGGCCCGACATGCGCTTCCCTCAGCGCTACAGCGCGATGCGGGAACGGGTGGCGGCCATGCGTACCATCTGGGCGCACGACCCAGTACCGGCCCTCGACGGCCGTTGGGACCGTCACAGCGAGTCGTGGATCTATCCCAAGCCGGTGAACGGGTCCGTACCGATCTCTCTCGGCAATGCCGGCCCGCTCGGGATCCAGCATGCGGCGGAGTATGCGGACGAATGGTGTCCCATTGACGTCGGCGTGATGAATGTCGCGGGCAAGCCGGATGTGGTCGGCGGAATCGAGCGATTCCGCCGCTTGGCGGCCGAAGCAGGTCGTGACGATGCCGATGACATCCCGATCACGCTCTACATCTGGGGCAGGCCGCGTCTGGATCGGTTGGAGTCCTACGCCGACGCGGGAGTGAGCCAGTTCGTGTTCACACCGGTGAACTTCGATCTGCCGTCGGCTGACGAGACGCTGCGCTACCTCGACGAGCTGACACCCACGCTCGAAGCGTTCAATAGCTGAGTTCGTCTAGAGGGCGGAGCGCTCCAGGATGTGCACGCCGCAGCTGGAGCCGAGGCCGATCACGTGAGCCAGGCCCACCTTGGCGTCGGGGACCTGGCGGTCGCCCGCTTCGCCGCGAACATGGGTGGCCACTTCGAACAGGTTGGCAACACCGGTGGCGCCGATCGGGTGACCCTTCGACAGCAGGCCGCCCGAGACGTTGACGGGGATCTCGCCGTCACGCCAGGGACCACCCTTGTCGATCCACTCGCCGGCACCGCCGGGTTCGCACAGCCGCAGGTTGTCGTAGTGGCGCAGCTCGGCGGTGGCGAAGCAGTCGTGCAGTTCGACGAGGTCGAGGTCGGCAGGGTCGACTCCAGAGGCCTCGTAGGCAGCATCGGCGGCGTTGCGGGTGAGCGTGTTCACATCGGGCTGCACCTGGCAGCCCTCGGTCCAGGGATCTGACGTCAGCACAGAAGCCGAGACCTTGACAGCACGGCGCTGCTGCTCACGCGGCAGCGACTTCAGCTTCTCGTCGGACACCAGCACCACTGCTGCCGAACCGTCGCCGGTGGGGCAGCACATCAGCAAGGTGTTCGGATACGCGATCACCTCAGAACCCATCACCTCTTCCAGCGTGAACGCCTTGCGGTACTGCGCCAGCGGGTTCAGCGTGGAGTGTTCGTGGTTCTTCTGCGCCACCTTGGCGAACTGCTCGAAGCCGACGCCGTCGTTCTCGTAGGCGTACTCCATGCCGGCCTGCGCGAACACGCCCGGCATCATGTTGGTGCCCAGGCGTCCCTCGACACCCACCACCGAACCGAAACGGCCCTTGCGCTCGAATACCTGCTTGTCGGAGCGGGCAGCCCGGTCGGCACCGAGCATGCCCATCTTGCCCATCTGCTCGACGCCCACAGCGAGGCCCATCTGCGCCTCGCCGGCCTTGATCGCCATCATCACCGTGCGCACGGCTGTCGCCCCGGTAGCGCAGGCGTTGGCCACGTTGTAGACGGGGATGCCGGTCTGGCCCAGCTGCTTCTGCAGACGCTGGCCGACACCGCCGTTGGCTTCGTACAGGCATCCGGCCGCCAGGACGTCCATGTCGGCCATGGTCACGTCGCCGTCATCGAGTGCGCCCAGCGAAGCCTCGGCAGCCAGGTCGATGAGGTCTTTGTCCGTGTAGCGCCCGAACTTGGTCATCGAGGTGCCGAGAATCCACACGGGTTCTTCGCTGCTCATGGGTGCTCTCTTTCGGAGGTATTGCTTCTTGATGGTGGTCGATGTTCAGGTCAGGTTCGGTGACGGTCACCCATGGCGCAGGGTCATGCTGCGGCCGGCTCGTAGCCGAAAGCGACAGCTTCGACGCCGTCGTCGTCGGTCGCCGTCACATACGTGGCGAGGCGAACGCGCATCCCCAGAGTCACGTTCTCGGGCTTGGGCTCGACATTGATGATGTTGCTCTTGACGCGCCCGCCGCCGTCGAGATCGACGACAGCAGAGACGTACGGTGCCGGCACGCCCCTCGCTGCTCGGTGCACGATCGTGAAGGTCCGCACCGAGCCAGTGTTGGCGAGCCGTGATGCTGTGAAGTCGCGCGCCCCGCACGCTGCGCACGCATTGCGCCGGTCGAAATATGTGGCCCCACAGTTGTCGCATACGTTCGCGACCAGGTGAGGTTCGTCGTCCAGATGCAGGTACTCGACCATCGCAATCTGGTCTGGGGAGATCCGGTCAGGCGGGTTTCCATTCGGCGCGCTCTCGTCGGCCACCCCAGCAACTTACCAGTGACCCAGCCAGCGGCCCCGGTGCACCACGGGCCGGCTGGCGGTGCTGCCGCCGTCACGGGTCGGGGCTTGTTCGGCACCGAACAGCGGGCGCCGCGGGCGGTTCTCGCTGGCGGCGGGGCCGCCGGCAGTCTCCGCAGCTCGATCCGGCCATCCGACGGCAATCACGCCCACAGCGTCGTGCGACGCCGGAACCCCGAGTGCGGAGGCGACCGCATCGCCATGTTCGAACATCCCGAAGAAGAGAACACCGAGACCCTCGTCGATCGCGGCGAACTGCAGCGCCATCGCGGCAAACGCGGCATCCACCGTCCAGTACGGCGTCGCCCAGGTCCCTGCGTCGTGGCCGAGGCCGGTTTGTGCCTTGTCGGGCTCCGCATAGCGCTCGAGGTACGCCCGTGGATCTGCCCACACCGTGATCAAGACGGGGCAGGCGAGCAGACTGGCCCAGCGAAAGCCAGCCCGTCGATCCGCAGGCATGGCCGTATCCCAGTAGCGAGCCGTCTCCTCCGGACCGCACAGCACGACGAAATCGAACCCCTGTGCATTGCCAGCTGACGGCACTCGGCGCGCCGAGTCGAGCACGCGTGCCAGCAACGGCTCGTCGACGGGGTCCGGCAAGAAGTGCCGGGTCATCCGTCGCCGGCGGGCGAGTTCGCTGAATCCGGGGGTCACTGGCGCATGCGCTCGGCTCGCCCGAAGGCTCATGAGGCCTCGAGCGCTACAGCAACTTCGCGAGATCTTCCCGGCTGGCCCAGCCGAACGCGATCAGCGCATCGCCGTTGGCAGTGTCGAAACCGTCGAACAGTCCGATCATCGCCGGGTCGATCTTCTCAGGACGCGGTGCCGTGTGATTCAGCACGAATGACGGCCCGCCGTCCCCATACACCTTGAACTCGCGTGCCTTGTACTCGCCCTGCACGTCGAAGCGCTTGGCCAGTCGCCGTCCCCAGGCGCGGTCCTCGCCGTTCGGCTCGTAGCCGGGACGAGGCACCACCCGGTCAAGCGGTTTGAAAGCCGTGAACGCGGCTGCGTCTGCCATCTGGCAGGCCACCAGCACGTCCTCGTCGGGAAACGCCAGCACGGCGCGCCGCAGCTGGTCGGTCATCATCGCCCGCAGCGCGCTGTCACGGCGAGCCGAACGCCGTGTAGCGCCGGCGCCCATCAGCACTGTCGGGTCGCCGCCGACCCGCTCGAGCGTGCAGAAACCGTATGCAGCGAGCTTGGCACCGTCTCGCACGTGGGTGATGAGCACCCACGCATCGCGTTGCTTGGACAGGTGGCCGACGTCGAAGTGAACGTTCTCGCCGGTGACCAGCTCGGCCATCTCGGAGATCTCAGCATCGCTGAGTGCCGTGCAGTCCTT
This sequence comes from Candidatus Poriferisodalis sp., assembly GCF_965208925.1. Lineage (GTDB taxonomy): Bacteria > Actinomycetota > Acidimicrobiia > Acidimicrobiales > Poriferisodalaceae > Poriferisodalis. Next base: position 2,882,027 of record NZ_OZ242364.1, read on the forward strand.
TGTCTCAATCTCGAGCGCCATGTGATTCTCGCCCCCTGCGATGCTCGCCGACCGGTCCCCCGGATGCCGGCCAATCGATTCGGTCGTTATTGCCTTCGCTGATTGCTCACAGATAGACACCGCCCCGTCCCGCCGCTGACGAGCTTTGGGGTTGCCCGCCGGCTTCGAGTGCATTGCCACGCATCGTGCGCAGCTGTCGCTCTGCCATCATCTGCTGCGCCGATACCGCGGCTTGGATGCCGTGGAAGAGCCCTTCGAGCCATCCCACCAACTGGGCCTGGGCGATCCGCAGCTCAGGACCCGACGGGATGTCCTCGTCGAACGGCTGCGCAATCCGGTTCAGCTCGTCAGCGAGCGGTTCGGACAGCGCTGTTGCCAGTTCGTCAACCGACAGGTGATACACGTCGCGCATGCGATCGCGGCCTGCTTCGTCGAGTTCCGCGTGGCGGACTTCTTCGAGCAGCTTGCGAATCATGCCGCCGATGCGCATGAGCTTCGCCGGTTCGGGGACGAAGGCCTCGTCGTCGATGCCGTCTTCCGTGAGTGGTCCGCTCTCCAGCAACTCGCCCTGTTCTGGGTCTGGAACTGGATCGCCTACCACCAGCAAAATGCTATCTGGCGGAAATTCCATCCCCGCCGGGTCGCAGCGCTCCCGGCCGCATAAACACTGGGCACACGTTGACCCAGCACAGCCGCCCGGGGTGATCAGAGCTGTGCGAATGGCACCAGCATTTCTTCTGCGGTCAGGCCTCCGTGACGGCCGATGAGTGCATGGTGAGGCTGGTCCTCGTCGGGCATGGTGAAGGCCTGCAGACCACGGGGCACCAGCGCAACGTCGCCGAGCCGGGCCCTGGCCGCGACGGTGACATGGCGACCCAGCCATTGCTCGTCCAGTACCTGGGCGACTGGAGCGATCTCGGCAATGGCGGCGTAGCGCTCACAGGCGGCTGCGAGATCAGACTCGGCGCCTGCGCAGGCGTGCAGCCACAGCAGCCTGGCCTCTCCTGACCAGCCCTCGGTGAGAGCGACAACCTCCGGATCGACCATCACCGGTGGCTCGAGCACCTCGACGACGCCGTGATCGGCAGTGACGATGAGCGGGGTTTCGGGAGGCAGACCACTGCGCAATGCGACAGCCAGACGCTCAGTCTCTGCGAGGGCGGAGCGATAGCGCTCGCCGAGGCCGAACTCGTGAGCGATCTTGTCGACCGTGTCGTGATAGGCGAAGATGAACCGGAAGCCCTCATCGACGGCATCTCGCACTGCGGCGACGAAGCCAGGCAAGTCGTGCCATCCCCGGAACGTGCCGCCGCGCAGGTGAGCACCGCTGAAGCCGCTGTGGCGGAATTCCGCGCGGGTCACGACGGCAGCGGCCTGGCCGCAGAAGGGCTCGACGGGTTGCAGTTCGTGCGGCGGCAGCGCAGCTCGCACATCCCGACCGCCGGTTCGCCAGCGAAGCACGTTGAGCAGTCCCAGAGAGGTCGCAATGCGGTAGCCGACAAGTCCATGCTCACCCGGTGCTGCCCCGGTGGTCAGCGATGTCAGAGCTGTTGCAGTGGTGCTCGGTGCAACCGTGGTGATTGGCGGCGCCGCATCGTTCGCTGCAGCAAGCGTCGGCGCGAGCGATCGATGACGGCGCAGCTGGTGCCAGCCGAGGCCGTCTACGACCAACAGCACCGCCGTGCGTGCAGCTGCGACGGCATCGCTGATGAGATCAGTTGTTGCGCCGGCGAGGAGAGCCGGAGCCACGCCGGTGATACAGCGGTCGTCGTACGTCGGCAGCGTGCGGTCAAGTGCCAGTGCCCCGCTGTTCCCACTGTGCTCGATGGCGTCACCGTCCACGGAACCGACCTTAGGAGGCTGAGCCGGCACCGGGGCTACGCTGCCACCGTGGCGGTCTCGACGCGGGGAGACTACGCGAGCCGCGCGTTGCTGTCCCTGGTCCTCAACGACAACGGCCGGCCGACCTCGGTGCGCGATATTGCGGAACGCACAGGTCTTCCCCAGCCCTACCTCGAGCAGATACTGCTTGCGCTCAAAGGCGCCGGCCTGGTCCGGTCCAAGCGCGGTGTCGGCGGCGGTTATGTCATGGCGCGCGATCCAGCCGAGATCACGATCGGGATGATCGTTCGGGCAGTCGACGGCCCGATCGCTCTCGGCGATTTCGGCCAGCCTCACCAGGATGGTGCCTGCGACCACGAAGGTCAGTGCGTCTTGCTCGCAATCTGGGACTCGGTCGGCCATCGCATGCGCGCCGAGCTGGATTCCTACAGCCTCGCTGCAGTGGCCGAGATAGCCCGTGGTCGTGCGCCATGGCCCGGAGCCGCTGGCTCAGCCACTTGAGGCTTCACTCTGTCGGGAATACTGACGGCTCGGCGCCGAAGCATGCCAGCGCCTCGGCGAAATCGTCCGGCATCGGGGCCCCAAAGCTCACATCGGCGCCGGTGACGGGGTGCTGGAAGGCGAGCCGGATCGCGTGCAGCAGCGGACGGCCGATGCCGAATGGATCCGGCACGCCGTAGGTCAGGTCGCCGAGCAACGGCAGCCCGATGCTGGCCAGATGCACCCGGATCTGGTGTGTCCGCCCTGTCTCGAGCCGGCAGCGGAGCAGCGAGGCCTCCCCAGGATGCACATAGGTCTCCACGACGCCGTAGTGCGTCCGGGCCTCGCGACCCTCGGATGTCACTGCCATGAGCGTGCGATGCGTCCGATCCCGGCCGATCGGCGCGTCGATCGTGCCCGTCGGCGAGGAAGGGTGTCCTCGTACGAGGGCGGCATAGGTTCTGCGAACCTGCCGCATCGAGAGCTGCTCGACGAGCACGTCATACGCCCGTGAACTGCGTGCGCAGACCAAGACGCCGCTGGTTCCGCGGTCGAGCCGGTGCACGATGCCGGGCCTGCCGGGCTGGCCCACTTCGGCCATTTCCGGGTACCGCTCGACCAGTGCGTCCGCGAGCGTGCCCGCGGAGTGCCCGCTGCCTGGATGGGTCACGACGCCGGCCGGCTTGTCCACGACCACGATGTCCGCATCGACGTGCAAGACATCGAAGGGGACGATCTCGCCGTGGTGTTCACGGACGGTTGCGGAAGCCTGTGCGTCGACGATTACTACCGTCGCGCCCGCAGCGACCCGCACCGAACCGGCTCGAGCGGTCTGCCCGCCGATCCGGACACACCCCTGCGCCACCATCTTCGCGGTGTCTGATCGGGATCTCCCGGTCAACAGCGACAGCGCTCGGTCGATGCGTTCGCCGGACAGCGATTCTGGAATCTCGAAGTGTCCTGCCCGATCGCTCACGCAGACCCCTCCGGTGAGGCCCCGGTCCGACGCCGCTCGTTGCGATAGAGATCGATCAACACGACGACGAGCCCCACCGTAATGAAGGCATCAGCCACGTTGAAGATCGGCCACCACTGGAGGTCGATGAAGTCCACGACCGCGCCACGTCCCCAGGCTGCGCCGCGAAAGACACGGTCAGTGAGGTTGCCCAGCGCTCCCCCGATGATCCCACCGAGACCGATGGAGGCCCATCGGCCGTGGACGCGACGTCGCCACAACCAGAGCAAGCCGACGATCACGATGGCCACCAGCGCCAGCACCGGGCCGAGTTGCTGGCCCGCCGAGAAGGCGAAGCCGGTGTTGTGGACCAGCCGCAGGCGCAGCGTCCACACGAGATCGATGATGCGGTCGTCCAGAGCGGCGACGGCCCATGCCTTGGTGATCTGATCCAGGCAGAGAACTGCACCCGAAGCAGCAGCGATGCCGAGACTGCGCGTCACGCGGGTTTGCGGGGTTGACGGGCGGCTTGCGAACACCTCGTGCCGGTCAGGGCCGACGCCACGCCGGACCGCTGCTCTTGACCTCCACCCGCATGGAAGCGTGCGGGATCGCTTCCAAGCGCTCCTTGGGGATCGGCTTGCCCGAAACGACGCAGATGCCATAGGTGCCGTCTTCGATGCGGGCGAGAGCTGCATCGATCTCGGCGATCTCCTCACGCTCCCGCGCCGAGATCTGCAGAGCCCGATCGCGCTCGACGGCGATGGAATCTCCCTCGCCTGATTCCTCATCGAACTGAACATCACCCGGCTCGCGTTCGCTCACGAGCTGCTCAGCCTCGGCCTCGTACCGCTCGGCGTGCTCCGTGTAGCGACGGCGCTCAGCCAGCAGCGCCTGTCGCTGCTTTTCGAGAAACACCTCACCGAAGCGGGGCTTTGGAGCCTTGCGGCGGGGAGCGGCCTTCTTCGCAGATGTCTTCTTGGCTGCCCCAGCCTTCTTCGTTGCGGACTTCTTCGCAACAGCCTTCTTCGCGGGTGCCTTCTTGGCGGCGCCTGCCTTGTTAGCGGCGCTCTTGGCCTTCGAGGAGGTTGCCGGCCGCTTCCGTGCCGGCGCCTTCTTCGCGGCGGCTTTACGGGCGGAAGCCTTCTTCGCAGTGGCCATGGCTCCTCCCCACAGAAGCGACGCGGCAGTCTAGGTCGCCGATTTCGACTGCGTTCGGCAGTTCGCAACCCCGTTGATTTCCCTGCCTCAGGGGTACCCTCGCTGTCTCGTGGGCTGGCTCGTGGGCGGGTCCGCATCCCGGAGGCGAAGCCGTGAGGCGAAGCCCAGGAGGCGCTGGTGAAGCGAGAGCCGACCGACACCGTGTACCCACGTGTGCCTGCGCAAGCAGACTTCCCGCAGATCGAGGAACGGATCCTTGCGCGTTGGCACGAACAAGGGACTTTTGAGAGGTCGATAGCGAACAGATCCGCGGACGATGAGTTCGTCTTCTACGACGGTCCGCCCTTTGCGAACGGGTTGCCGCACCACGGCCACCTGCTGACTGGCTACGTCAAGGATGTGGTGCCTCGATACCAGACCATGCGTGGCCACCGCGTCAACCGGCGCTTCGGCTGGGACTGCCATGGGTTGCCTGCCGAAATGGAGACCGAACGCGAGCTCGGCGTGAGCGGGCGCGCAGCAATCACCGACTTCGGCATCGAACGCTTCAACGCCCAATGTCGTGACTCAGTGCTGCGGTACACGGCCGAATGGCGCAAGACCGTCACCCGCCAAGCACGATGGGTCGACTTCGACGACGACTACAAGACGATGGACCTGCCCTACATGGAATCGGTCATGTGGGCGTTCAAGCAGCTCTGGGACCGCGGCCTCGTGTACCAGGCGTTCCGCGTCATGCCCTATTCGTGGGGCGCCGAGACCCCGCTCTCCAATTTCGAGATCAGGCTCGACGACGCCACGAGACCTCGCCAGGATCCCGCCATCACGGTCTGGTTCGAACTCGCGGACACCGATGAGCCAGCCGGCGCAGGCAGCTCAGACAACACAGACGGTCCGCTGCGATTGCTCGCATGGACGACGACGCCGTGGACCCTGCCGTCCAATCTCGCGGTCGCCGTCGGCGGCGAGATCACCTATGCCGTGGTGCAATCGGAGGCGCTCGGCGCTGGCCGTTACGTCCTCGCGTCGGATTGTCTGGAGCGGTACGCAGCGGATCTCGAGCCGTACACCGTTGTGGGCACGATGACCGGCGCTGAACTCGCGGGCCGCCGCTACTCGCCGATGTTCGAGTTCTTCGCTCATCGAACCGAGGCGTTCCGGGTGCTCGCCGGCGATTTCGTGGACACTTCGGAAGGCACCGGCGTGGTCCACTTGGCACCCGGCTTCGGCGAGGAGGATCAGTCGCTCTGCGAAGTCCACGGCATCGAGATCGGCGATGCCGTGCCGGTGGATGACCGCGGTTGTTTCGCCCAGCCGGTCACGCCGTGGGCCGACCTCAACGTCTTCGAGGCGAACCCGAAGATCATCGCCGAGCTGAAACGACGCGACCTGGTGCTGCGCCACGACAGCTATGAGCACAACTACCCGCACTGCTGGCGCACCGACACGCCGATCATCTACAAGGCCATCAGCTCGTGGTACGTGAAGGTCACCGAGATCTCAGATCTCTTGGCCGAGACCAACCAGCAGATCAACTGGGTGCCCGGCCATGTGCGCGACGGCCGGTTCGGCCAATGGCTGGCAGGTGCCCGCGACTGGTCCATCAGTCGCAACCGGTTCTGGGGCTCGCCGATCCCGATCTGGATGAGCGACGACCCCGACTGCCCGCGAATCGATGTCTACGGCAGTCTCGACGAGCTCGAAGCCGACTTCGGCGTGCGCCCGACGGATCTGCACCGGCCCTTCATCGACGAGCTGACACGCCCGAATCCGGACGATCCCACGGGCCGCTCGACCATGCGACGCGTGCCCGAAGTGCTCGACTGCTGGTTCGAATCGGGCTCGATGCCCTTCGCGCAGGTGCACTATCCGTTCGAGAACAAGGAGTGGTTCGAGAAGAACTTCCCCGCCGACTTCATCGTGGAGTACATCAACCAGACCCGCGGCTGGTTCTACACGCTCCACGTACTGGCAGGAGCGCTGTTCTCCCAGCCGGCGTTCCAGAATGTGATCTGCCATGGCGTGCTGCTCGCCGCCGACGGCAACAAGCTGTCCAAGCGGCTGCGGAACTACACCGAGCCCACTGACATCTTCGCCAATCAGGGTTCCGACGCGCTGCGGTGGTACCTCATGGCGACGAACATTGTGCGGGGCGGCGATACGCGCATCTCCGACGGCGGCATCGACGAGGTCGCCCGGCAGGTGCTGATCCCGATCTGGAACTCCTACGCATTCTTCACGCTGTATGCGAATGCTGATGGCTACGAAGCCAAGGCACGAGCCGACTCCGCCCATGTGCTCGACCGTTACCTGCTGGCCAAGACCAGGGCCACGCTGCAGTCAGTCACGGCAAGTTTCGATGCCTACGACTTGCCGGGGGCTGCCGCCGAGCTGCAGTCATTCATCGACGCGCTGAACAACTGGTACATCCGCCGCAGCCGGACGCGTTTTTGGGGCGAGTTCACCCGAGTCCGGTCCGCTGAGGGCGGGACGGCCGGCGAACCCGACGCCTTCGACACGCTGTACACGGTGCTGAGAATCTTTGCGGCCATGGCGGCCCCGCTGCTGCCGATGATCACCGAGGAGATCTACAGCGGGCTGACCGGCGGCGAGAGCGTGCACCTGAGCGACTGGCCTGATCCCGAGCTGCTCCCGTTCGATCCTGATCTCGTCGAACGGATGGATGCGGTGCGAGCGGCGGCCTCGGCGGCCCTGCGAGTGCGCGAGGATGCCGGGTTGCGCGTCCGGTTGCCGCTCCGGAGCGTGACCGTGGCCGGCGTCGGCGCTGAGCTGCTCGAACCATTCGCCATGCTCCTGGCTGAGGAGATCAACGTAAGGGAGGTGAAGCTCTGTGACGAACTCGGCGACCTCGCGACCCATGTGCTGCGCCCGGATGGCTCGGTGCTGGGGCCGCGTTTGGGCGGCGCCGTCCAGGACGTCTTCGTGGCCGCCCGAACGGGCGACTGGCGAGTCACTGCCGAGGGCGCGGTGGTCGCCGGAGGTCACGAGCTGCGCGACGGCGAGTACCAGCTCACCCTGCAACCCGCGGACCCGGCCACAACGTCGGTGCTGGAAGACCAACAACTGATCGTGACGCTGGACTCCACGGTCACGCCTGAATTGGAAGCCGAGGGTGCTGCCCGCGATCTGATCCGCCACATCCAGCAAGCTCGCAAAGAGCACGGCTTCGAGGTCACCGACCGCATCAATCTGACGATCCGCTGGAGCCCGCCGAATCTGGATGCGATCCGCGAGCACGAGCCATTGGTAGAGGCCGCCGTGCTGGCCGAGGAGATCCGCTGGCTCGACGGCAGCGACGAGCCCGACCTCGATCTGGTGGTCTGCTCGCGCGCAGCCGTTTAAGCAGACAGGGGTTCTTTGCGGATCAGAGCATCCAGGAAGGGGTCATCGAGCTCGTCGAGCCGGAGCGGCGCTCGGTCCGTGTCGATGACATCACCGTCAACGTCGTCGGCGTCATCGACGCCGGTGTTGCTCTCCGACCCGGAGCGGATCGATTCGTACGCGGCGTCTGCGCGTTCGGCTGCGGCCAGCGGTGCAACGATCGACGGCATGGCCGCAGCGTCGGGCGCGGAGCGAACAGAGGCCGCGATTGGCTCTCGCTCAGGCAGCGCCTCCGTATCGCTCTCGGCGGTCGCGTCGGAGCCGATGTCGTCCTCGAACGGCGCGTCGCCGGTGCCGGGTTCAGCGACCTCGGTGACCTCAACGGTGTAACCGGCGTCGGTCAGCGTCCTCGATATCTCGGACCGCACGAGACCGGACAGTGCCTCGTTGAGGTCGTCGCTCGCGGTCTTGAACGCTTCGTCCAGAGCCTGACTGCCTGCCGCCTGCAGTGCAGCAAGTGCATCGGCAATCTGTGCCACCGTCTCGGGCGACAGCCGCACCTCCACCGGCTGTGATGGTGTGCCCGATTCCACGCTGCTCATGCGTTGGTCGATCTCGGACACCTGCGCAGCCAGCGTCGCGAGCTGCGCGCCGATGGTCTCGAGCAAGCCCTCGCCCTCGGTATCAGAGGGGTCGACGGGGGGGGAATCAGGGCTCGCCATGGCGCGGAATGTACCAGCGTCTCAGCATCCCAGCAGCATGCCCGCCACGAAGACCTGCAGTCCGATGATCAGCACGATCGGCGACAGGTCGAGCGCCACACGGCCCAGCCGCACCGCGGGGAGCGCCCGCCGCAATGGGCCCATGACGGGTTCAGTGATGCGTACCAGCCACGTTCGCACCACCATGACCGGGCTCTCCGGAGCAAGCGGGATCCAGCTGAACAGCACACGCGCAAAGATGGCGAACACGTAGAGCGATATCAGCGTGCACAGCATCTCATCGCTCCGCTTGGGGGTCCGCGGTAGAGCGTCTCAGCGGCCGACGTCCTGCGCGGAGGCGTCCTGTGCGGCAACTGCATGATGCTCGTCATCGCTTACCACGACGTTTGCGGGCACGAGCATGTACACGGCGTTCGCGACCTTGCGCATCTCTCCATCACGGGCGTAGCACAGGCCGCTGGCGAAGTCGAGGAGCCGGCGTGCGGTATCGCGATCGAGCCCTTGGAGATTCAGGATGATCGGTTGATCGCGCTTGAAGCGGTCTCCGATCTGCTGTGCATCATCGAACATCCGGGGCATCAACACGAACGGCTGTGCTGTCGACGTGGCGACACGGCGCACGGCCGAGGTCGGCGCGGCGGGCGCGGTCTGGGGAGTCGTTGCCGCCGGTCGTTCAACAACGGTGACACCGCTCTGGCCGGTCTGGTCGGCGAATGCCTCAGCCGTGGGCATATCGCCAGGCATGGCGCGTTCTGGCGGCGGCGCATAGCTGTCATCGGGGCCCAGACCCAGATAGCTCATTGCCTGCTTCATGAACGATGCCATGCAGAACCTCGATAACGACAGTCCCGGTCGAGAAACTGTCTCGGTCGCACAGGGTACCGACTTGTCAAGTTGCGGTCAGGCACCCTGCGCTGAGCTGTTTCGGGGCGGGCGATTGCCGAAGAGGGCAGTCCCGATCCGCACCATGGTCGAACCGGCTCGGACCGCAGCCTCGAGATCTGCGCTCATTCCCATGCAGCGATGCTCGAGTTCGTGGCGATCCGCGAATCGGGCAACCTCCCTGAAGGCTCGTTCGATCTCAGACGGCGAACCCTGCGGGCCGATGGCCATGCAACCGGCCACATCGAGTCCTTCCTGACGGGAGGCTGCCACCAGCAACGAGGCCTCATCCGGCGGGCAGCCGCCCTGTGTCGCACTGCCGCTCACGTCGAGCTGCACGAAGATGGCAGCACCGGGATCGTGGCGCGCTATCTCAGAGACCAGCCGCATCCGGTCCACGCTCTGCCACACGTCCACCACTCCGGCTAGTTGCCGGATTTTGTTCGATTGCAGACGCCCGATGAAGTGGATCTCGAGGGCGGTCTTGGTCGCAGTGGCGATTTCGCTCCATTTTCCGTGCAGCTCCTGGGCGTAGTTCTCACCGATCATCGACAACCCAGCGTGAGCAGCGGACTCGATGGCCGAACTGTCGAATCCCTTGGTCACTGCCACGATGCCGACGTGAGCAACATCGCCGCCGGCATCAGCGATCCGATGCTTGATTCGCTCGATGCGTCGGCGGATCTCGTCGGCGTCCATCATCGATCGTGCGGGCCTTCCTGCTGAACCTCAAGGCACACCAGCAGAGCGGTCCGGCCCTGCTCGTCACGAGCTCGATGCGAAAAATAGCGCTCGTCGGCGGCAGTACAGCGGCCGATCTCGCTGTCGATGACGGCCCCGCTGCGTCGCAGCAGCAGCCGTGTGGCCTCGCCCAGGTCAAACGCAGGGGTGCCCCATTGCGTGGTGCTCGACACCGATGGCCCAAGTGTCCTGCTGGCTGAATCCAGCTGTTCGGCACCGAATTCGTAGTGCTGCGGGCAGATGTGAGGTCCGACGACGGCACGTAAGTCACGAATGCCTTGACGGCTGAGTTCGGCGACGGTTGCGGCGACGACGCCACCAAGCAGGCCTCGCCACCCCGCGTGCACCGCCGCGACCGCCCCTCGGCCGGCTGCATCGGTCCCGTACAGAGCAATCGGCACGCAATCAGCAGTTCGCACGGCCAGTGCGGCTCGTGGTGCCCACGTCCACGCCGCGTCTGCGCTGACACCCTGATGCTCTCCTGGTCGTCCGACCTCGACGACTCGCGTGCCGTGGACTTGCCGCAGGACAGTCACATTGCCGGGGGCCGTGCCGTCCACCGGAGCGCAGTCGCCGTCGGAGCGCTCAGTGACCGAGATGCGTACCAGGCTGTTCCCGCAGCGGCGGCGCAGCGTCAGCATTCGAAGCGTTTGCCAGCGCAGCGTGCCGAGCTGTACAGCCTCGTCGCGACGTCTCGATTGACGTCGATGTGCGGCAGTCTGGAGCAGTTGTGATGTGAGCCAGGCTTCACCGCAGGAAGCTGGGCACGTCGAACGACTCGTCGTCCTCGTCGAGGTCGCCGAACGGGTCGGCCACATCGCCAGTTTCCTCCGAGGCGGCGTAGTCGCCCAGCGCAGCACTCGCGGAACGGCCCGGTCCGTAACGGTCGAATCCTGCAGCGATGACCGTTACACGTATCTCTTCGCCGAGTGAATCGTCGATCACAGTGCCGAAGATGATGTTGGCCTCGGCGTGCGCCACTTCGCGGATGACTTCCGCCGCCTCGTTGACCTCGAACAGCCCGAGATCTGGCCCCGCGGCAATGTTCAGCAAGATGCCGCGGGCACCGTCAATGGATTCCTCGAGCAGCGACGACGAGACTGCTTGCCGGGCGGCATTCTTGGAACGGTTCTCGCCATGGGCGCGACCGATTCCCATCAGGGCGGTACCGGCGCTCGACATGATCGCCTTGACATCGGCGAAGTCGGTATTGATGAGGCCCGGCGTGGTGATCAGGCCCGAGATGCCGGACACGCCCTCGCGCAGTACGTCGTCCGCCATTCGGAAGGCATCGATGATCGACGTGTGCTCGCTCGCCACGGTCAGCAGCCGATCATTCGGGATCACGATCAGCGTGTCGACGCGCTCCTTCAGCCGCTCGATGCCCTGTTCGGCCTGAATCTGCCTGCGCTTGCCCTCGAAGGCAAACGGGCGCGTCACCACTCCGATGGTCAGCGCTCCTACCTCCTTGGAGACCTCTGCCACCACCGGCGCGCCCCCGGTGCCAGTGCCGCCGCCTTCGCCGGCGGTGATGAACACCATGTCCGCGCCCTGCAGCGCTTCGGCGATCTCATCACGGTGCTCTTCCGCGGCTCGAGTGCCGATCTCGGGATCGCTGCCGGCGCCGAGCCCACGAGTCAGCTGGCGGCCGATGTCGAGCTTGACGTCAGCGTCGCTCAGCAGCAGGGCTTGGGCGTCGGTATTGACGGCGATGAACTCGACTCCGCCTAAACCGAAATCGATCATGCGGTTGACGGCATTCGAGCCGCCGCCCCCGACGCCCACCACCTTGATGACTGCCACGTAGTTCTGTGGTGAGGCCACAGGGCTCCTTGCGTTCACTGGCCGGCCGCGACACTGCACGTGCCGTCGACGGGCACCTTCTACGGGAAAATAGCGCAATTGACGACAGTACTGACGCCTCTGCCGATCGGCAAGACCCTGCGCTCGGCCGCCGAGAGGCGAAGCCGTGGCCCGAGCGGCCCGTGAGCGAAGCGAACAAGAGCGGAAACAACAGGTACTGCAACGGAGGGCTCATCTGCCGGCGCGGCGCCTTAGCCCGATTGGCGGAGCACCGGCAGGTGCGGAACCGACACATCCAATATGGCATCGGAGGTCGTGATCTCCCCGATGACCGCAGCAATTGCCGCCGTCTTGGCCCCGATCGCCGACTCGTCCCCCAGGGTCACCTCCAGTACGAGGTTGCCGGACTGTTGGCGCACACGCGCGCGTATGTCCCCGCGTCTGTCCCGCCACATCGAAGCAATCACATACTCCGGCTGTCCGTCGGCGGCACTCAATGCCGCGAGCAGAGCATCCGCATCGCTCGCGAGGAACCCACCCGGTCCCGGCGCCGCAGCAATGCCTGACAAGCGCGGATACTCAGGCAGGACAGCGAGCGGCGAGGTGAGGACGCGACCTTCGATGTCGATGAGCACCCAGCTGCCGGGAGCGGCCAACGTGATCGCCGCGCCGGTGCGCTCGACGATGTCCACTTCCACGCCCGCAGGCCATCGTCGCTGGACTCGTGCCTCAGCGACCCAGGGCAGTTGCTCGAGTGATCGTTCAGCTTCGCCGGCGTCGAGTGTTCCCATGAAGTCCCCGGTGCGGATGCCGGCAGCTTCGTGAGCCTCGTCATAGCTCACGCGATGCAGACCGTTGAAGTGAACTCGGTCTACTTCGAAGGTGCCTGCGGCGAGAAGAATCGTGACGATCGAGGTCGCGATGGCCCCGAGCGCTGCAGCGGTCAGCCACCGACGGCGACGTTTTGTCCGCGCCGGAGGCTTCGTATCACCCGGAGCCATCGTTCAAAATGGCATCGGTGCCGTCTCGAAGCCCACCATGCGGATCTCGGGCCGCAACACGATCCCGGACGACTCAGTCACCCGGCGCCGCACTTCGGCCATGAGCGCGACGACATCTGCTGCAGTGCCGCCTGGATCCGAAACGATGAAATTCGCGTGCAGGCGCGATACCTCGGCCGTGCCGATGCGCAGGCCGCGAAGACCTGTCTGGTCGATGCGAGCCCCCGCGGACACTGTCTTTGCCAACTCAGCCCCTGCCAGCTCAGCAGGCGGGTTCATGAAGACTGAACCGGCGTTCTGCCCGCCGGGCTGATGCTCCCGGCGCCAGCGAACGATGTCCGCGATCTGATCCATCGCCTTCGACGGTGACGTTTGCTGCCCGCTCAGGCGCGCTCGAACCACGACGTGACCGTCTTGGAGCCCACTGCTGCGGTAGCCCAAGTCCAAGGCATCGACATCACGGGCCTCGGCTTCGTCTCCGGACTCAGCCTGCAGATCGACGACGTCAGCGTCGATCAAGCACGACGCCATATCGCTGCCGTGCCCTCCAGCGTTCATGCGCACGGCACCGCCCACGGAACCCGGAACACCGACGGCCCATTCCAGACCGCCGAATCCTGCAGCGGCACACTGGCGCGCAAGCACCGGCAGTGCCACAGATGCGCCTGCAGTGACCGCGGTGTTCGCATGATCGAAGTCGATCTCGCCGTAGGCATCGCCGAGGAAGAGTGCGATGCCCTCGAAACCGTGGTCTGCCACCAGCAGGTTCGATCCTCGCCCGACCACGAGAATCTCCAGCCCGGATGCTGCTGCGGCCTCCCGGGCACGCCGCAGGTCGGACGGGCCGTTTGCCACGAACGCCACCGCTGCCGGACCACCGACCCTCGAAGTGGTCAACGCACCCAGCGGGGCATTGAGGCGAGCGTCATCGCCAAGCAGGGTCGCTGCACGTCGAACGGCATCAGGGTCTGACCACTGCTCAGGAGACATGCAGCAGCTCATCTGCGAGCGTCGTCAGGTCACCGGCGCCCAATGTGAGACACAGGTCGCCGGGGCGCAGATGGGTTCGCAGGTAGGACCGCAGTTCGGCCCGGCCTGGGAGGTACGCCACCGACGCGTACGGGTGGGCGTCGAGCACAGCGCCGAGCAGCAGTTCGGCGGACACACCGGGCCGAGGCAGCTCGCCCGCGGAGTAGATGTCGGTGAGGACCAGCTGGTCAGCATCAGCGAAGGAGTCCGCAAAATCCTGCCAGAGCGCTGCGGTCCGCGAGTAGCGATGCGGCTGGAAGACGGCGACAACCCGCTTCCAGCCTCCGCTGCGAGCTGCGGCGATCGCTGCGGTCACCTCGGTGGGCAGGTGCGCATAATCGTCGATGAATGCCACCCCGTCGCGCTCGCCGCGTCGTTCGAACCGCCTGGCGATGCCGGCAAATCGACCGAGGGCATCGATCATCGGTGACGCGGCAGCCCCGAGCTCGAGTGCCGCCGCGAGTGCACCGGCCGCATTCGTCACGTTGTGCAATCCAGGCAGCGGCAGCTCGCAACGGCCGATCGACGTCGCGCCGGTGACCAATTCGAAGCTCGCACCGGTACGCGAGCTGTGCGCGTCGGTGATCCGGTAGTCGGCCTGGGGGGCCCTGCCGTACGTGACGCAGCCGCCAACGCGCTCGGCCATGGCGGCTGCCCCTTGATCATCGGCACACACGATGCGTGGCCCGGCAGCACTGCTGGCGAAGGCCTCGAATGCAGCCACGAGCTCGTCGAAGTTGCCGTAGTGGTCGAGATGGTCAGGCTCGATGTTCGTCACGACTACCGCATCGGCGCCCAACTCGAGGAACGTCCCATCAGATTCGTCTGCTTCGACGACGAACCACTCCCCCGCCGTATCCCAAACGGCACCGGAGCCGATTTCGTTCACCTCGCCGCCCACGAGGAACGAGGGGTGTTCACCGGCTGCTACCAGGCAAAGCGCCAGCATCGACGAAGTGGTCGTCTTGCCGTGGGTGCCGCCGACTGCCAGCGTTTGCTTGCGCCGGCAGATTCCTGCGAGCAACTCAGCCCGGCTGAGCACCGGAATGCCGCGGCGGCGGGCCTCGACCAGTTCCGCATTGTCTTGTGGCACTGCACTCGAATGGGCCACGACATCCGCCGAGCCGATGTTGGCGGCCTCATGGCCTATGACGACCCGAGCGCCATGAGCTGCGAGTCGTGTCATGCCGAGGCCTGCTCGCAGGTCGCTGCCGCTCACGGCATGGCCCATCTCAGCGAGCACCAACCCGATGGCATTCATGCCGGCGCCGCCCGCTCCCACCAAATGAATGCTGCGAGCCTCCTCAAGCTCGGATGACGGGCCTGACGGTCCCGGAGCTCGTGGCGTTCGAGCGGCGGACGGTGAGGTGGTCACGTTGTGTGCTTTCTCGACGAACGATCCGCTGCGACGACTGTGCCAGGCACCGCTGAACTGTGATCTATGACGAGCTGCGCTACCCGCTGTGCAGCGTCTCGACGACCGAAGGTGGATTCGGTGGGACGCTCCGTTCGGGCCAGACGCTGCGATCCGAGCATCTGCTCGAGCTCTGCCAGCATCCGCTCGCCGTCGAACTCGGCGTCGGCAACGACGCACGCAGCGCCGGTGGCGGCCAACTCTTCCGCATTGCGACGTTGGTGGTCGTTGGTCGCTATCGGCAGGGGCACCAGCACTGCAGGCGTGCCGATGACCGACAGCTCTGCCACGGTCGAGGCCCCGGCACGACAGATCGCGAGGTCAGCCGCAGCCAATGCGGCAGGCAATTGCTCATCGAACGGCACGGCCTGGTACCAGTCACGCACCTGCGAGCCATCAGGTCGCCGTGGCGGCGATGGCGGCCGCTCAGCCCAATCGCGCTTGCCCACCACGTGATAGATGAACAGTCCGTCGCGGTCCCGCAGTGACGGCAGCGCCGTCCAGGTGGCAGTGTTGATCCGGAGCGAGCCCTGCGAACCGCCGAACACCACCACAACGGTTGCATCTGCGGGCCAGCCGAGCCCCGCACGGGCGTCGCCCGCTCCGAGTGCAGCCTCGACGACTGACGGGCGCACGGGATTCCCGGTCACGATTTCCCTGTGCAGCCCCGTCCCGCGGACCGGTACGGCCGCGGCGCGTGCGAATCGGCCCAGCAATCGGTTCGTTGCCGACGCGACTGCGTTCTGCTCGGCGATCACCAACGGCACGCGCCAGATCACCGCTCCCACCGTTGCGGGCAGCGCGGCATAGCCGCCCAGTGACAGCACCGCAGCTGGACGCCGCCGTCCAACGAGCGCTATGCCGCGCAAGGTGGCCCACGCCAAGCTCGCTGCAGCACGCGCGTTGGTCAGGTTCACCCGGCGTGCGGTCAGGCCCCGACCTCCGAGCAAGGTCACGCCGAAGCCAGCATCCGGCACGATCTGTGCATCGATTCCCCGTGCGCTGCCGACGAAATGGATCCCTTCCGCGGGCCAGCCACGTTCGGTCAGCGCGGACGCCACCGCCAAGCCGGGCATCAGGTGCCCCGCGGTTCCGCCCCCCGCGATCAGGACGCTGGGGGCGTGCGGGGTGCTGCCGGGTGCTGCCACCGCTCAACCGGATCGCCGCGTCACATTCAGCAGCAAACCTGCGGCCGCTGCTGTCACTACCAGTGACGAACCGCCGAACGACAGGAATGGCAGCGTCACACCAGTCACTGGCAGCAATCCAATCACACCGCCGACGTTCACCAGCGTCTGGAGCACGAACCAGATGGCAATGCCGGCTGCGAGCAGCGAACCGAACAGGTCTGGTGCCTTCTGGCTCGTCCGGAGCCCCCCTATGCCAACGACCCCCAGCAGGGTCAGGAGCCCGAGGGCGCCGAGGAGTCCCATCTCCTCGCCGACGATGACGAATATGAAGTCGGTGGGTGCATTGGGCACCCAGCCCCATTTGGCCTGGCCTGCCCCCAGGCCAGTGCCGCGCAGCCCTCCCTGCGCCAGACCCACCAGGCTCTGGAACGTCTGGTAGCCGCTCGAGGCCCGTTCAGAGATCGGGTCCAGGAAGCCGGCGAGCCGCGCACGGCGGTACGGCGCCGCGTACGCCAGCAGCGGCGCTGCCACCATGACCATGGCAGCGATCTTGGTCAGATCGCGGCCTGGCAGACCCGCGACGAAGAGCATGCCGATGCCGATTCCCGCCAGGATGAGGGTGGTTCCCAGATCCGGTTGGAGCAACACCAGCGAGCACCCGGCGGTGAGCAGGAGCATCGCAGGCCGCAGGATCCGGTCGGGACGCTCGATCTGATCCTTGCGGGCATCCAAAAAAGCCGCCAACGCAACGATGAGCGCCAGTTTCGCTATCTCCGCCGGCTGAATGCTGATCTGGCCGACTTCAATCCATCGACGAGCGCCGCCGGTACGTTTTCCCACCGCCAGCACGATTGCCAACAACGTCACGCTCGCGGCTGCGAGGGGCACTGCCATGCGCCGCCAATGCCGGTAATCGACCCCGAGCGTGACGAGCAGCACGGCAACAGCGATCCCGACCGACCACAAGTGCCGGGTGAAGTACTGCAAAGGACGGTCCGACGATCCGATTCCGGTCGCTGACGTCGCCGACAGCACCAGTACGACGCCGGTGAGCAGCAGCAAGAAGACCGCGGACAGGAGGGCGGCGTAGCGTACCGACGGGCCCGATGAGGGCCGGCGTGGCGGAGTGCTTGGCACGTCCAGCTTGCTCATGGCTGTTCCTCACTCGGAACCCGCGAGCGGATGCGCTCAGCGAGGTCAGCCACCGCCGTGCCGAAGTGCTCGCCACGTTGGCCGTAGCTCGAGTACCAGTCGAAAGAGGCGCACCCGGGCGACAGCACTACATCGCGGTCGGGTAGCGCCATCCGGTGGGCAGCCTCCACGGCTTCGGGCATCGAATCTGCACGGTCGAGCTCCATCTGGCCGCATGCAGGCTGGCTGAAGCAGTCGAGCACATCGTCGGCGGCTTCGCCGATCGCCACTACGCCATGAACATGATCGGCCACAGCGGCCAGCTCCCCGAGATCGAGGCCCTTGTTCCGGCCGCCTGCAATCAGCACGGCATCGGAGAAGCCCCGCAGTGCTGCCACCGTCGCATGCGGCGCCGTCGCTTTGCTGTCGTCGTAGAAGCTCACGGCGCCGATGCGCCCCGAGAACGCGAGCCGGTGAGGCAGCCCATCGAATGATCGCAGCTCTGCCGCCACCGCCTCGGCAGATGCACCCATCTCCAGCGCAACAGCCGCTGCAGCCGCAGCATTCGACAAATCGTGGGGACGCTGTCGGGGCATTTCCGCCGCTGGCACAACGCTGTCGCCGTGTGCAATCAGGATGCCGCGCTCGTAGCGCACATCGCATGGCGCATCGAGCTGCCGCGGCGTCGCGAAGGTCACACGTTGTGAACGGATTCCGGAGGTCCACGGTTCGACATCGGTGTCGCCGAAGGGAACCACCGCGACATCGTCGGGACCTTGTGCCGCCCAGATCCTGGCCTTGGACGCGGCGTAGTCCCGCAGATCAGGATGCCAGTCCAGATGATCGGGGGCCAGATTCAGCCACGCAGCAACCGCGGGAGCGAATCTGCGCGCCCGGTGCAGCCTGAATGACGATGCCTCCACCACGAACGTGGAGACCTCGCGATCAATAGCGTCCACCAGGGCGATATCGGTGTTGCCGGCGCCGACAGCGGAGATTCCGCTCCGGTTCAGCATTCGCTCCGTGAGGACTGTGACCGTCGTCTTGCCATTGGTGCCAGTAATCGCTGCGAGAGGTCGACTGTCCCACTGTGCTGCCAGATCCAGCTCGCTGACCACCGGCACTCGGGCCGCAGCTGCCAGCGCGTAGCTGAGGTGACGCGGTGGCACACCCGGGGACGGCACGACGGCTGCGGCGCCTGAGACCAGGCTCCTGAGCAGGCCCGCATCGGTGGAATCGTGAATCTCGTCGAATGGAGCATCTGCGGCGGCCCCTCTGCGCGCCGCCTCGCCGGGTCGGTCATCGGCAGCGATGACCTCGTGACCTCGCGCTGCCAGCGCGGAGGCCACCGCTCGTCCGGTCACTCCCATGCCAACGACGACGACCGCTCCGTCGTCGGGCATTACGTCGTCGGGTGCCCGTTCATGGCTGACCGAGGCGCTCACAACGAGCCTGCCGGAATCTCGACGAGATCCAGACTCAGGAAGTCGGCGTAATACAGGCCCAACGCCAGCGCGACAAGCAGGCTGTTGACGACCCAGAGTCGGATGATCACGGTGGTCTCCGGCCATCCGCCCAACTCGAGATGGTGGTGCATCGGCGCCATCCGGAACAGGCGGCGGCCGAAGAGTCGGAATGAGCCGACCTGGATGATCACCGATGCGGTCTCGATGACATAGAGACCGCCGATGACGGGCAGCAGGAGATCGACGTGCAGCAGCATCGCGAGCCCTGCCATCGCGGTGCCGATGGCAAGCGAACCGGTATCGCCCATGAATATCCGCGCCGGGGGCGCATTCCACCACAGGAACCCCGCGCACGCTCCGGCCATGGCGGCGGCGACGATGGCGAGGTCCAGGGGGTGCTTGACGTCGTAGGAGATGGGGTGACGGAATGCCCAGTAACCGATCACGACAAAGGCCGCGAACGCCACCGCGGCGGCTCCGGCAGCAAGGCCGTCCAGGCCATCTGTCAGGTTCACTGCATTGGACATGCCGAGGACGATGATGACTGCCCACAGAATCCACACGGCAGCGGGAAGCCGCAGCGAGTTACCGTCCAGTCGTGTGAATCCGACGGCGGTATCGAGGTTCACCCACCACACCGACGCGACGGCAAAGCCGATGCCCACGGCAATCAACCCGATCAGCTTGGCCCGCTTGTTCAGTCCCAGATTGCGCTCACGGCTGACCTTGATCCAGTCATCGGCCAGGCCCACCAGGCCCGCAGCGCAGACGGCGGCCAGCAGCACGATGCCCGACCGCGTGATGACGGTCTCGGCCCGCAGGTGACTGACGACATACCCCACGACGGCTGCCGTGACAACTGCGACGCCGCCCATCGTCGGCGTGCCTGCCTTGGTGATGTGACCTCGGGGGCCGTCGAGGCGGATGGGTTGGCCGACGCCGCGCGCTTGCAGCCAGGGAATGAGGTAGCGAGTGCCCACGAGCGACACGAACATTGCGGAGCTGGCGGCGATGAGGAGTGCAATCATCGCTGTGCACTCCTGCGCTGTCGAAGGTGCTCGGCCGCAACGACTGCATCGTCGAACGGTACGGAATGCCCGGCAGTCACCTGCGCTGTCTCGTGGCCTTTCCCAGCGACTACGAGGACATCACCGGCCTCAGCATTCCTGATGGCGTACGAGATGGCGCTCGACCTGTCCAAGTCGACATGCAAGCCGTCGTCTGCGTCGTGCCGACTGACCACGCCCGCGGCGATATCGGATGCGATACGAGCAGGATCCTCGCTGCGAGGATTGTCGGAGGTCAGGATGAGCACATCGGCATGCCGATCCGCTGCTGCGCCCATGAGAGCCCGCTTGGACTGATCCCGGTCGCCGCCCGCTCCGAACACTGCCCACAGACGGCCGCCTGCAGCACCGAGCTCGCGTGCGCCGATCAGAGCGGCAGCAAGTGCGTCTGGTTTGTGGGCGTAGTCGACCAAGACGGTGATGTCATCATCCGGACCGCTGACCGGCCACAGGCGCCCTCGTACCGGGGACACGGCAGCGATCGCCTCCGCAATCGCATCATCATCGAATCCGAGGGCGCTCGCCGTCGCCGCCGCGGCCGCCACGTTCGCGGCATTGAACCGACCCAGCAGCCCGCAGTGAACGGATCGACCGCGCCACCGGCCTGTGAAGCCCGCTGTGCTCACCACGATGTGGTCGATGTCGGACGGCTGCCACTCGACCACCTCGGCCGTTGTGCCAGCGGCCATCGATGCCAAGCGGCGGCCCCAAGCATCGGCGACATTCAACACCGCTATTTCGCTGCGACCGTCGAAGAGGCGCGCCTTGGCGTTGAAATAGTCCTCCATCGTCCTATGGAAATCGAGATGCTCATGGCTCAGGTTCGTGAACACTCCGGCAGCGAAGCTGGCGCCATCGACCCTGCCCTGGGCGAGCGCGTGAGATGACACCTCGAGCACGACCATCCCGGTTCCCGCATCGGCAGCCTGGCTGAGACGCCGGCACAGATCGGGTGCCTCGGGCGTGGTGTGCGTTCCGTCCAGCGTGCCCATGACCTCACAAGTGGTACCGCACGCGCTCGCAATGTCGGCGATTGCGTGCGTGACCGTGGTCTTGCCCGCTGTCCCGGTGACGCCCACGACCGGGCAGCGGCGCCATGGCTGCCCCCACACCGCAGCTGATGCCGGTCCGAGCACCTCTCGCACGTCGGCCACAACGATCTGGGGCACATCGACATCGAGGACCTGTGACACCAGCAGCGTCACAGCACCTGCGTGCAGCGCGTCAGCGGCGAACCGGTGGCCGTCGTGGTGCTGTCCTGCGACGCAGGCGAACAGCGCGCCGGGCGTGACTGCACGGCTGTCGTGGGTAATGCCGCGCACGAGGGCCGCGGAACCGGCGGCCTCGTCGTTTCGTTGGGCCGCGGGCAGCACACAGGTGCCGCCGATTGCCGCAGCCAGTTCTTCCACCGGAATCGGCATCACCGGCGTGATGCTGCGCTGCTCAGACATCCGGCGACACCTGGAGCATGCGCAGGGCGTATTCGGCGACCTCCGCGAAGACTGGTGCGGCCACGATGGCGGCTCGGTATTCGTCAGGCTCGTCGAGCACCACGACCACGGTGAGCTCAGGTCGGTCTGCGGGGAGGAATCCTGCGAAGGAACTGGTGTACGCCTCGGAGGAGTAGCCGCCCTCAGGGCTGGGCTTCTGCGCGGTGCCGGTCTTGCCCGCGACCTGGTAACCGTCGATTGCCGCTCGCTTGCCGGTTCCCGAACGGACCACTTCAGCCAGAATGGCCTGCATCTGCTGCGCGGTCCGCTCGGACAGCACCCGGCGTGTCGGGACCACCTCAGCCGGTCGCAGCGCACCGTTGCTGCCCACGCTGCCCAGCACGAGGCGCGGCGTGACGTACACGCCGTCGTTCGCAATGGCGTTGTACGCAGCGGTGAGCTGAATTGCGGTGATCGCGATGCCTTGGCCGAACGCAATCGTGGCGAGGTCGGTGCCGCGCCATTGGTTCGCAGCACGCAGGATTCCTCGGCTCTCGCCGGGCAACGCCGGCGCGTCATCGCCTCCGGTCAAGCGGCCGAAGCCGAATGACCGCAGAGAACGCTGCAATTCAGTGGCGCCAACCCGCTCGGCAAGCTTGATGGTCCCGATGTTCGACGAATGAACGAGAATCTCTGAGGTCGTCATGTCCGTGCTGGGCTTGGAATAGGGCTCGATGAATTCCTTGTCGGCGAATGTGTACGCGGCCGGCGTCGAATGCACCTCGACCGGCGTGGTGAGGCCTGCTTCCAGCGCCGTGGCGACCGTGAAGCTCTTTGCCACCGAGCCCGGCTCGAAGGCATCTGTATAGGCGGGGTTGTAGGCCACTGGCCTGATCTCATCCGTGTCCCGATCGCGGGCGACCGCCGCCAGCGCCAAGACATCGCCGGTATCGGTCTGCATCACTACCACCATGCCGCCTCTGGCATTGGTGGCACTGACAGCATCACTGACAGACCGCTCCGCAACCCACTGCATCTGCGAATGCAACGTGAGCACCACGTCGTCGCCATGGCTGGCAGGTTCAAAGAGCTCGGTTCCTGTCGGCAGCGGCATTCCGCTCTGGGCGATACGCGCGACCTCACGGCCGTCTGTGCCGTCGAGCACCTCGGCGAACTGTTTCTCGGCACCGCCCAGCGGGTTCTGATCGATATCGGTGGCGCCGAGCAGCCCGCGCGCGAAGTCGTCCCCATTGGGTCGTAGCCGTGAGGATTCCCCACGCACGCCGATACCGGCCAGTTGCAGCTCCTGTACCGCCAGCCCATCTGAGGGGCTCACTTGACGCGCCACATAAACGAAGTGCCGGTCGCTTGCGAGCCGTTCGGCGATGACGCCGGCGTCGATGTCGAGCACTGATGCCAAGACTGCCGCCGTCTGGTAGGGATCGGTCACGAGGCGGGGATCGGCCCAGATCGTGGGCAAGTTGTCAGACACAGCGAGCAGGTTCAGATTCCGATCCAAGATCGCACCGCGGACCGATTCGAGCTCCCACTGTGCCGTCCCCTGGCGCTCACCGAGGGTGGCATAGGTCTCGCGGTCGAGCACCTGCACTTGAACCAGTCGGACGCCCAGGGTGGCCAGCGCCGCGGCCGAGGCGATGATCAGCAGCAGCGCCCGCCGGCGAGGCGACCCGGCGCGAGCCGTGCGCCGGCGGGGATCTCGTTCGGTCCGCTTCGTTGCGGATGATGTCCTCGGTTCGCCAGGTGAACGCTGCGCTCCCGCCGACGGGTGCCACCGGCGCGTTGTCGCCGCATCAGACCGTCCGGTTGCCGCTGCGCCTGCACGCGACGCGGAATCCGAGCGCTCAGCCGGCGGCCGCAGCCCCGGCGGCGCACCCATCGACGGGTGCCATGGCGCCGGAGCTGTGTGCCGGTCAAGAACGTCGGTCATGCGCTGTGGACGCGTCGGTCAGCAGCGTCTTGATCGAGAGCCAGTCTCCGCCTTCATGGACCCGACGTTGCGGCAAGTCGACGGCGGCAATATGCCGCGGCTCGATCCGCACATCGATCGGATCGGACGCGCTCACCAGGCCGAGCGCGCCCACGCCCATCAATTCGATCTCCGCGGGACCATGGAGCGTCTGGAGCTCGTAGCGAAGGTCGATCAGGCGCTCTCGCTCTGCAGCGATCTCCGACTCGAGTTCTGAGAGTCGATATTGCCCGGCCGCCAGCATCGAATGGAATACCGCGAGACCGGCGAGCACAGTGATGGCAGCAGCAGCCAGCAGCGCAGTCACGCCGACCAGACGCAACCCCACGGCGCGACCCACCGGCGCCTGCACCAGTCGCGGCGGAGTATCGGCGACCGTGAAGTGGGCAGTGGCAAGGGCCATCGGGCGAAGCTCGGCTCTCTGACGGCGCTGGTATCAGCTACGGGCAGGCTCGAGCCGCTCTGCTGCGCGCATCACGGCGCTGGCGGCGCGCGGGTTCCGCTCGACTTCTGCACCGCTGGGCCGGGTGACCTTGCGGCGCAGCAGGCGAACGGTGGGCGCGGCGCCGCAGATGCATGGCAGCGTCGACGGGCATTCGCACACGCCGTCGGCCGCTTCTCGCAGAATGATCTTCACAATGCTGTCTTCTCCTGAGTGATAGGCGAGCGTTGCGAGGCGCCCACATGGCTGCAGGCGCGCGAGCGCTGCTCGCATGGCGGGTTCGATGAGGTTCAGTTCGTCGTTCACTTCGATGCGGATCGCCGCGAATGTGCGCATCGCCGGATGGCGACGGCTGCGCCGAGCTGCGGCCGGCACAGCAGCCTTGACGGCGTCGGCCAGTTGGCGGGTCGAACGCAATGGTCTGGCGGCCACAATCCCCGCGGCGATGCGGTGGGCGTAGCGCTCTCCGGCATGGCGCCTCAACAGGTCTCGCAGCTCAGCGAACTCGTAGGTGTTGACGACGACGCCCGCATCAAGTGCCGAGCGGGAGTCCATGCGCATGTCCAGTGGGGCGTCGTGACGGTGGGAGAAACCGCGCTCGCCCGAATCCAGCTGATGGCTGCTGACGCCGAAGTCGAACAGAACACCAGTGAGCGGGCCGCCAGCAGCCGTATCGACCAGCTCCCCGAGGCGATCGAACCGCTCGCAGCGAAGCGTGACCCGGTCCCCGAAGGCCGCAAGCCGTTCCTGTGCTGCCGCGATTGCCTCCGGATCGCGATCGATGCCGAGCAGCTGCCGCTCAGGATCCTGCCGCAGGAGCATCTCGGCGTGACCGCCGCCGCCCAAGGTCGCGTCCACGAACAGCCCGCCGGCAACAGGGGCGAACACTTCGGCGATCTCGTCAACCATGACGGGCTGATGGAAAGAACGAGCAGCGGTAGACACGCTCACGCCTGCTCCGCTGCCCCGATGCCGCTCTCGGGTGCTGCCAGGAGCGATTCGCCCTGGGCGTTCATCTCATGCCAGCGCCCCGCGTCCCAGATCTCGACTTCATCAATCGCGCCGATCACGACGCACTCGCGCTGCAGGCCGGCGAAGCGGCGCAGCTCTTCAGGAACCGCTATCCGGCCCTGCTTGTCGGGCAGGACGCGGGCGGCTCCCGCTCCAAATGAGCGCTTGGCCGCGCGCCCGTGCGGCCCGCCGGACTGGGAACGCTCGGACATCCTGCCCGCGATCTCGCCGAATCGGTCCGGCGTCATGAGAGCGAGGCAGCCCTCGCTGTGCTTGATCAAGAAGCCGGACGGTTCGAAAGCGCCGCGAAAGCTTGCCGGCAGCACGATGCGGCCCTTCGCATCGAGCGAGTGCTCGTGCTGACCGACGAACAGACTCTCCACCGCAGGGCCTCCGCAGCGTCCGAATGGGAACCTGATTCGTGTGGGCATCTGTGCCCTCACAAACCACTTCGCACCACTTTATGGGGAAAGCACCCACGCTGTCCACCCCGGATGTGCCGGCGCTAATGCGTATCTCGTGCGGTGATGAAGCTGATTATCTGCTCGGTGATGCCAGAGGGCGAGGCTGCGAGGCCGAGATCGGCCCAGCCGGTTGCTCTGTCGAGGGCGCGAGCGGCGGTGGCGGCATCCACGACGGATGCGAGGGGTCCGAGCTCGAAGCGCTCATAGGCGACGCATTGGAAGCGGCTGCCTTCACGTGTACGACGCTGGGAGACGCCGACGAGCTTCCGGCCGTCCACCACCACCTCGCCAGGGCCGAGCGACCCAAAGCAGAGCAGGCCCTCTGACGGTCCAGCTTCGTATGGGCCGGGATGCATGCTGGCGGGCAAGCCGACATCGGCGAAGGCCGCGGCCAGCGTGCGGCCCAGCCAGTGAAAAGCCTTGCCGACGTCAGAGTGCCAGAGGGGATCACCGGTCGGCACGAAGACGTCCACCCATGCGCTCGTCCCCGGGTCCAGCCATACCAGTCCCCCACCGCTGTGTCGCCGGACAAGCTCAGTTTGCATCCCGCCGAAGAGGTCAGGGCTGGCAGAACCCAGGATCAGTGCGGGTGCGGTCGGGCGCATCCACGAGACGCGGCGGCGACCGTCGCGTGGCATCGGACGTGCATGCAGCAATGCAGCGCTTGCGTGCCATTCGTCGTGTACCCACATGGCCACAGGCACACGATGGCAGACAGCCGTGCGCGCTTTCGTATCGTGTGGCTCAGACGAGTTGGGGTCGCAGGTCGCCGAGGTAGTCGGTCCACTCAGAGGGGGTATCGCCACGCATCGCCGCCACGACGGCGAGCGGCTCGGGGGCGTAGGGAGTCTGGCGCAGCCGGAACCGGCTCTCTGACAGCAACGAATCCCCCTTGCCCACGTTGCACGCCCGGCAGCAGGCCACCACGTTCTCCCACGTGTGCTCCCCACCGCGGCTGCGCGGATGGACATGGTCGATGCATTCGGCCCCCCTCCCGCAGTATTGGCAGCGAAAGGCATCACGCGCGAACACGGCACGCCGGTGGAGCGGGGCACGTCTCCGGTAAGGCGCCCGTGCGTGATACGTCAGCCGCACGACTGAGGGCACCGACATCGTCAGACGAGGAGAGCGAATGCTGCCGGGCCTGGTGTGAACGACATCGGCTTTGCCCGCCAGCACCAGCAACAGGGCGCGCCGCACAGTCGTGATCGACAGCGGTTGGTAGGTGACGTTGAGCACCAGCGTCCGTTCCGACAGCACAGTGCGTGGCCGCGTGATCTTGCCATCGCGATTGACCGCATGGCCGTTGATCGCACCGTTCCCGTTGACCGCATCGACGACAGGCTGCGGCGGGTACGCGACCGTTCGAACGGAAGTCACGTCACGGCCTCAGCGCCGCCGGTCCAGCGTCACGGACTTCATGCGACGGCTGTACCGCAGCAGCGGAGGGCCAACGTCTGCACCATTCCAGCCATTGGATCAGATCAGCTGGTGCGGCGGCTGCACGGCCCTCAGAGCCGACGGCGGTCAACAGCCGGAATCGCACATAATCGCGGTGAGGCACGGGCAGGAACGGCGGGCGCATCCACCAGCGCGACGGGATCAGCCGCCTCATGGCTCGCCCGGCAGTGAGCCACAGCCGCGGGCGCATGGCCACGGCCGCGAGCGCCGCCCCGATGCGGGGGCCGCGTGGAGTCCGTGATCGGCGCACCGGGCCACTCTAGAAGCGACAGCGGGAAGCGACGGTGACGGTGAAGTGATGCTGAGTAGCCTCACAGCGTTCTCCGAGTCCCGGCCTGGAGGCCGGCACAACGGAATTCTCCAGCCCCGAAAGCCAGACGCCGTGCGCAATCACACTCCTTCGCAATCGCACGTTGCCGATGCCGAGACGTTCCGGCAAACGTTCGAGCGCATCACTGCGAACGTGGAGCGGGTCATACGCGGCAAGCCCGACGCGGTCGGGCTATCGCTGCTGTGCTTGCTGTGCGACGGACACCTGCTGATCGAAGACGTGCCGGGGGTCGGCAAGACCAGCCTTGCCAAGTCGCTTGCGGCTTCGATTGACGCACCGTTCGGCCGGATCCAATTCACGCCCGACGTGCTGCCGTCGGATGTCATCGGCGTCAACGTGTGGGACGAGCGCGAGCGCGCATTCGAGTTCCGTCCCGGCGCGCTCTTCTCCAGCATCGTGCTGGTTGACGAGATCAACCGAGCTTCGCCGAAGACGCAGGCGGCACTGCTCGAAGCCATGCAGGAACGCCAAGTCACCACCGACCGCACCACACGTCCGCTCGGCCAGCCGTTCATGGTGATCGCCACACAGAACCCGATCGAGCACGAGGGCACCTACCCGTTGCCTGAGTCTCAGCTCGACCGGTTCCTGATGCGCGTCAGCATCGGTTATCCGGATGCGGACTCGGCCGTCGAGGTGCTCGATCTCCACGACGGCACCACGGAGATCGTGCTCGAGCCCGTCGCCGCCGCCAGCGAGGTGCTGGCCATGACCCGCACCGTCACCGAAGTCCACGTTGCCCCGGCGCTGCGCCGCTACATCGTCGCCGTGGCCGATGCTTCGCGCCAGCGCGGCACGATCACGCTGGGCATCAGTCCACGCGCCACGCTCGACCTCCAGCGCGTTGCACAAGCACGCGCACTGGCCGCCGGCCGGAACTACGTGGTGCCCGACGATGTGAAGGCCGTCGCTGAGCCAGTGCTCGGTCACCGGATCCGCTTGAGCGCCGATGCGCAACTGCAAGGCTTGACGCCCCAGACAGCACTGCGCGACGTCTTCGACGCCGTCGCTGTCCCCACCGCCGGCTAAGAGGCTGAGCAGCGTGCTGACGCGGCGGGGCATCTCCGTCGGGATCGGCTCGGCAGTCGCCGCCGGCGCCGGCCGGCTGTTCGGCATGGGCGAACTCTTGGTGCTCGCATTGGCGGGGATAGCACTGATCTCGGGCTCGGTGGCATGGACGCGGACGCGCCGGATCCGTCTCAGGATCCAGCGTTCGGTCCAGCCGGCACGTGTCCATGCTGGAGGCAAGGCACGGGTACAGCTCGTCCTCACCAACTTGGGCGGACATGCCCCCGTGCTCCAGCTCACCGATCCGGTGACCGGCACGCTCGGCGCACGCCTGCAGGTCGGCCCGCTGCTCGCCGCCGAGCGTCTGAGCACGTCATACCTGCTGCCGACTCAACGTCGGGGACGCTTGGAGATCGGACCGGCAGAGGTAGATGTCGTCGATCCGTTCGGCTTGGCCCGCACCTCCATCGGCTACGGCCCGCGGACGATGCTGGTCGTCTATCCCGCGACGCTGACACTGGTACCGCCTCGCCTGGCTCGCGGGCCTGAACCGTTGGGCCTTGCTGCGGACGCTCACACCTTGCAGCGCATCGGCGAGGACTTCTACGCGCTGCGCGACTACACGGCCGGCGATGATGTCCGCCGCATCCACTGGCCCTCGACGGCGCGTCTCGGGCGTCCCATGGTGCGAGAAGACGAAGTGCCCCGCCGGAGCAGGGTCACGGTGGTGCTCGACACCCGCAGCACCGCATTTGACGCTGATCCGCTCGCCGACGGGAGCTTCGAGCTTGCCGTATCTGCCGCCGCGAGCGTCGTACTGGCCAGCGCTGCTCGGCATGACCCGCTGCGACTGCTGACGGTGGCGGGCGCCGACACCGGCTTCGTGACATCGGGGGAAGGCTTGGCCCAGCTGTTCGATCATCTCGCCGACGTCTCTACATCTGCGCAAGGATCCCTGCGCAGCACGCTTGCGGCCGCCGCGGCTTCGGCCGTAGGCGCAGTGGTCGTGGTGCTCGGAGGCACCGCATTCGATGCGGCGCGCGATGCCGAAGCGATCTCTGCAGCAGGGTCGCGCACGTCGTCGATGACTGTCATCCGCGTGTGCAGATCCGGTGATGCCTTGCCGGCAGGCGGCCCGGGAGTGGTCGATATCCGCACGCTCGCCGAGCTCGGACCCAAGTGGGCCGCAGCGCAGACATCGTCCCAAGCGAACGGGGTGCGCACATGAGAGGGCGCAGCTTGTGGCAGGTGGAGGTCTCGCTCTGGCTGCTGACGCTGCTCGCGGTGCTCACCGCTCGTCGCCTGTTCGACGCTTGGGACTACGCGCCGCTGTGGCTCGTCTTGGCGTTGGGCGGTCATGCCTCGGCTGCGGTCACTCGGCGTCAGCGCTGGCCCCTTGCAGCGGCCGCGACGGCATCGGCGGTGATGCTGATCATCGTCGAAGGACTGGCCCTGTACTCCGACACACTCTGGCTGCGCCTGCTTCCCACCGCCGAGACACTGCGGCAAGCGGCGGCCGACGTGACTTCGGCCTGGGATGCCTTCGGCATCGTGGAAGCGCCGACACCGGCCACCGCAGGCTTTCTGCTGGTCGGCGGTGCCGTCATCTGGCTGGCGGCCTTTGCCGCCGACGCACTGGCATTGCGCGCGAAGTCGGTAGGAGAAGGGCTGCTTCCAGCCTTCTGCGTGCTCGCCTTCGTGGGGGCATTGGGTACCGATGCGTGGCGCATCCGCAGTGCCGCCGCGATGGTCATCTGCGCCGCGGCGTTCGTTGCCGCGCACGGCATCCACTACACCGGGGACCGGACCTCAGTGGGTGCGACCGACCGACGACGTGCAACCGTGCCCATGCGCTCGGCGCTGCGCCTGGGAATCCCCGCCGCGCTGGGCGCCGCGCTGCTGGTGCCATTGCTGCCCGGCAGCGACGCCCCGGCAATCGTCTCGTGGAAGGACCTCGATGGCAGTGCCCCAGCGTCGAGGGTGACGATCAGCCCCCTAGTTAATGCCCAAGGCCGGCTGGTGGGCACGTCGGGTGCCGAGTTGTTCCGGGTTACCGCAGATGCACCTGCGTATTGGAGGGTTTCAGGTCTCAGCCGCTTCGACGGAACGTTCTGGGGATCCGAACAGCTCTACGGAAATGCGTCCAGGCATCTGGACGGGCGAACCAGCGACGAGTTGCTCACCCAGCAAGTCACCATCGGGGCGCTCGACAGCATCTGGTTGCCGGCCGCATACGAACCGGTCGCCTACGACGGCCCTGAGGCGCTGTACGACCCGGAAACCGGCACGCTGGTCACCGAGCACAGCAGCGAGCTGGAGTCGGGCATGACCTACACGGTCAGCTCGAATGTCGACGTTCCCTCTGTCGCAGGGCTCGTGGCAGCCAGCGGAGACGTGCCCTCCGACATTGCCGACAACTACTTGGGCCTGCCAGACAACTTCAACCCGCGGGTGGCGAGCCTCGCGGGTGACATCACCGCCGACGCAGCTGGCCCGTACGCGAAGGCCCTGGCGCTGCAGAACTTCTTCCTCGAGAACTTCGCCTACGCATTGAGAGTGCCCAGCGGGCACGACACCGAGCGCATGGAACAGTTCCTGTTCACCGAACGGCGCGGCTATTGCGAGCAATTCGCCGGTACCTATGCCGCTATGGCCCGGGCGATCGGCTTGCCCGCGCGAGTGGCGGTCGGATTCACGCCGGGTGAGCTGATCGACGGCGTCTACGTGGTCAGGGGCGAGCACTATCACGCATGGCCCGAAGTCTGGATCGGCGGACGCTGGGTGTACTTCGAGCCGACCCCAGGGCGAGGCGCTCCCGGGGCTGTCGTCTACACCGGTGTGGCGCCCCAGCAAGCAGTGCCGGGCGACCCCGAGGCGGCCGGCGAAGGCGGATCGGGATTCATCGGCGAGCTGGGCCTCGAAGATCTGGAAGGCCTGTCAGGCGATCTCGAAGGCTTCGTAGACGTCCTCGACTTCGAGGGCTCGCAGGCGCCGACGGGGAGCTGGTCGGAATGGCTCGTCGTTCCCTTCTATGCAGTGCTGGCGGTCGGGATCGGCTGGATCATCATCGTGCCGTCGGCCGTGCGAGTCCGCCGGGCACTGCACCATCGCCGCGCCCGTCACGATGCCCGCGCCGCGATCGGTGCCGCATGGGATGACGTTGCTGAGACGCTGTTCAACCTTGGCATCGACCAGCGGGCAGTCGAGACACACGCTGAGTTCGCCGATCGTGTCGACCGTCGACTGCGCATCGATTCAGGCGAGCTGCGCTCGTTGGCGGCTGCCGCTCAAGAGGCTGCCTACGCGGCCGAGCCCCCGGGACCGCAGACGGTCACTGACGCCAGGCTGGACGCACAGCATCTCGAAGCGCGCATCCGGTCCGCGCGCAGCCGCTGGGATCGCATCGGGACCGCATGCCGACCGGCAGCGCTGACGGCCGGTCCCCGCTCTCGCCGCCGGCACCGAGTTGGGCTCGCCAGCAGGGCTTAGCTGGGGTCGTTGCGGAAACGGCGTCGCATGCGGTCGCCGAAGGAATCCGGATTGTTCGGCCGCGAGCGCTTGGCGATCGAGTCTGAGACCTTCTCGAGCCCGAGCTTGCCCATCTTGCGGACGTTGCGCTCGATCACCACCGCGCTGGCGAAGACCACCAGGAACGCGACAAATGACAGCGCAAAGTGCACCTGCAGACCCAAGCCGATGCCGACCAATCCCAGGATCCCGCCGAGCACGGCCCAGCGGATGTTGCGCAGCGCATGGCGAGTCAGCGTGGTCTCCGACACCTCCCGCGCGAATTCAGGATCGGTGTCGTAGAAGTCCTTCTCGATCTCGAGCAGGATGCGTTGTTCATCTTCCGAAAGCGGCACGCACAGGCTCCAAATGCTGTATTGCCGATGTTGCTGCCAGTGTAGAACCGCGCTCGGCCCTACTTCCACGCACCCACGAAGTGCGTTGTGCTCAGCGGCCCCAACGGCGTTCGCCTGGAGTGCCATCACGCAGTGCTGCTGAGCCGTGGGCGATCACGGACCTGCCGAAACGGTCTCGTATGGCATCAAGCGCTTCTGCGAGCCTGAGATCGAGTTCGGTGTCACCCGTCGGGCCCCAGACCGCCTCGCCACTGCACGCATCACCGCTAGCGGGCGGAATGCCCAGGTCGAGTGCCAGCTGGCGCGGTGACGGTGAGCCGGCTTCGCGTCCGTCGAGCGCCCCGGGCGTTGTCTCGGTCGCTGGCGATGCGGTTTCTTCCAGGTTCGATACCGCTACTCCCAGCAAGCGGATTCCCCGGTCGAGAGCAAGCGTGCCGACCAGCTCCTGCGCCGCGTGGGCAAGCGCATGTCCGGTCTGGATCGGCGCTGGCAGCGTCTGTGCTCGCGTCCGCAACGAGAAGTCGGGATGCTTGACCTTCACGGTCACGGTCCGCCCCGACAGCCCGTTGGCGCGCAGGCGTGATGCGACGGCATCGGCGAGCCGCACCGTCTCGCTCCGAATGCGATCGAGGCCGGTCAGATCGGTTTCGAATGTCTGCTCGTGGCTCACCGATCGCGGGAGCCCGCCCCGGTGGACTGGCCGGTCGTCGATTCCCTGCGCCAGTGCTGCGAGATGGACACCGTGCGCGGCACCGACCGTCGAGACCAGCCGTTCCAGCGGCACAGCCGCCAAATCGCCGACCGTGTAGACCTCTATCTCGTTCAGCCGGCGGAGCGTTACGGGACCGACCCCCCACAACGCCTCGACAGCGTGAGCCTGCAGGAAGTCCAGCTCCCGCGAGACGCTGACCACACAGACACCGAGCCCTGGCCGTGGTCCATCGGGGTGCACGGCCGGCTTTGCCGCGACCGACGCGAGCTTCGCGAGCGTCTTGTTCGACGCAACGCCAACTGAACAGTCCAGCGCCACCGCTTCCCGAACGGAGTTGCGCAAGTGCCACGCGATCTCCGACGATGAACCGAACAGGCGGTGGGCACCGGAGACATCCAGAAAGGCCTCATCCAGCGCGATGGGCTCCACGTGGGGCGTGACCGACTCGAAGACCTCCGCGATCGCCGATGAGGCTTCGATGTAGCCGGAGAAATCTGAGGTGACGACAACGGCGGACGGGCAGAGGCGGCGTGCTTGCGCAGTCGGCATGGCTGCGTGCACGCCTGCTGCCCGCGCTTCGTAGCTGGCGGAGGCAACAACACCTCGCCGGCCGGATCCCCCGACTATCACGGGCCGTCCGATCAGAGAAGGATCGCGCATGCGCTCTACTTCCACGTAGAACGCGTCCATGTCGACATGCAGGATCGGCAGCTCGTCGGGCTCAGCCTCATCAGGCGGTCGATGCTGTGGCTGAATCATGAGGCGGCGGGCGTCACCACCAATCCGTCGCGATGGTCCCCGGTCACGGTGTAGCGGAACACATGGCCGCGCGGTGCGCTGCCCTCGAGGTACGTCAGCAATGGCTCGGCCATCCATGCGTACTGGCCGGTGAGCAGATCTTCAAGCTCACCGACGCGTACCCACCGGGCATCGAAGACGATGCCGTCGGGATCGGCGATGTCCAGGTCGCCGCTCCATTGCCGGGCCTCGTGAACTTCGACCGTCAAGAACCAGCCAGGTCCGTCGCTGCCGTCTGCCTCAACGGTGTACAGCGGGCCGTCCCAGACCGAGACCCGCAGCCCGGTTTCTTCGGCGACCTCACGCGTCAATGCTCCGAGCACGGTCTCGCCCGGATCGACCACACCGCCTGGTGTGCTCCAATCGGTACTGCCGTTGCGCCGCCGGTTGTTGACCATGAGCACGGCATCATCATCGGCGAGGATGCCGCCGGCCACAGCCCATCGGTGCACATCAGCCGGCATTGGCGCAGTCTGCCACGCAAGGCCAGAGGCTGAGCCCGGGCCCGAGCGGCTCGTGAGCCCAATCGCATGGCTATGGGGAGCATGAGCGGAGACCGCTCGGTGATTGACGAGTTGCTGCACGCCTGGCCGTACCATGGCGCGGGTGAGCATGCATGACGACGGCGACAGCATCGGGCTCACGGCGGCGCCCACAGCGCTGCCATCGGTGCTGGCCAGGGCCTTGGCCTTCGGTGCAATTGTCGTTGCGGCTGTGTGCGGTGGTCTCGCGGGATACGCGACGAGCGCTCTGCAGTGCAGCGGGGGATGCGTCGGTCCGGCGCTGGGCGGCACGGCCATCGGCGCCTTGGCCGCCGCCGCAGGCGTGGCCGCGCTCGCGGCCCTTGTGCTGCGCTCCATGAGCGAATGGGCTGACCAAGCCTCGGTACAGCTTCGCAAGAAAGGGACACGGCGTTGACCACCAACGTTCTCGCAGTCGAAGACGACGAGCGGATCCGCACAGCGCTGCGCCTCGCGCTGGAGGACGAAGGCTGGCAGGTCAGCGAGGCCGAGTCGTGCGAGGAAGCTCTCGAGCGATTCACTCCCGAGAGCACCGATGTCGTGCTCGTCGACATCATGCTGCCCGGTCTCGACGGGTTCGAGCTGTGCCGCTCCATCAGGCGGATCAGTCATGTGCCGATCATCATGGTGACCGCTCGCGACGACACTCACGACGTCGTTGCCGGACTCGAGGCCGGCGCGGACGACTATCTCACGAAGCCTTTCGCCCCCAAGGAATTGTCCGCGCGCATCAGGGCCCTGCTGCGGCGAAGTCGGACCGTGGACGGCAGCGGCCTGCCGCGAACTGTCGGCGACCTCGAGATCTACCCCGACGAAGGCGTCGTGACCAAGGGCGGCAACGAGTTGCACCTGACCAAGACCGAGTTCCGGCTGCTCTGCGAGCTGTCCGACAATCCCGGCAAGGTGATGAGCCGCGAGCAACTGCTCGAACGAGTCTGGGGCTACGACTACTTCGGCGACGGTCGTCTGGTGGACGTGCATGTCCGCCGGCTGCGCCTCAAGATCGAGGACGATCCGGCGAGCCCGCGCTACGTGGCGACGGCTCGGGGCCTGGGTTACAAGCTGCGGGCGTGACATGAGGCTGCGCTGGCCGCGGCCCCTGCGCCGGTTGCCACTACATGAGACTGCGCTGGCCGCGGCCCCTGCGCCGGTTGCTGTACCTGCGCCCGCGTGGTCGGTGCCTTCACTCTCGGCGCGATGCTGGCCGCGTTCCTGCTCGTGGTGATGACCTACAGCCTTTCCCGAGGTTCGATGCTGGGCCTGCGCCAGGACTCCTCTGAGGCTCAGTTCTTCGCGAATTCGACCCAAGTGCAGGGCTCGCTGCGTGCGGAGAGCCCGGATTTTGCCGTGCTGCTCGAATCGCTCCCAAGCCTGAGCGGCAGCCGTTCCATCGTCCGTACGGGACCTGACATCTGGCGGTCGCCGTCCCTCGTGCCCAGCGACCTTCCTGATGAGCTCGTGACAGCCGTCGAGCGATCCGATCAGGCCCACGCTATGCGGTACCGGCTCGACGGCGTCCCCCAGCTCGCACTCGGCCTGCGTCTGCGCCCGGCTGCGGTGTCGCAGCTCAGCGAGACGCTCTACTTCGAGGTCGTCCCGCTGTCTGAGATCGAGGCCACGCTCGCCAGCTTGCGACTGATTCTGGGTGTCGGAGCGGCGCTGACGGTGCTGATCGGTGTCGCCGTCGGCGCCTGGGCCGGCGGGCGGCTGCTGCGTCCGCTTGCGACCGTGTCCGATGCTGCGAACTCCATCGCTCACGGTCGATTCGACACGCGAGTCGAACGCAGCGACGATCCCGACCTCGCTGTAATCGTCGAGTCGTTCAACGACATGGCCGACGCGATGGAGCGCCGCATCGCGCGCGACGCGAGGTTCGCGTCCGATGTGAGCCATGAGCTGCGATCACCGTTGCAGACCCTGCGAAGCTCGATCGACTATCTGAACGGCCACCGCGATGAGCTGTCCGCTCAAGGGGCAACTGCACTGGACCTGCTTGCAGCCGAAGTCGACAGATTCCAGCAGCTGGTGCAGGACCTCTTGGAGATCTCCCGACCCGACGCCGACGGATCGGTCTTCGAGCGAGGTCTCGTCAACATCACCGAGCTGGTCCAGCATCGCGTCGGCACACTCGGGCCGGATGTGGAGCTGAACATCAGTGCTGCAGCGACTGACGCTGTGGTCATCGGCGACAAGCGGGGACTCGCACAGGTCTTCGACAACCTGCTGCGCAATGCCGAAAAGCACGGTGGCGGTGTCACCCGGGTGGGGATCTCACGGCCCGGCAACCTGGTGCGCGTCGCTGTCGAGGACGACGGGCCGGGGGTCACGCCGTCCGAGCGCGATCTGGTCTTCGAGCGCTTTACACGCGGCGCCGCGGCGCGCAAACGGGGGGCAGGCACCGGTGCCGGTCTCGGCCTGGCCTTGGTGTACGAGCACACCCGGCGTCACGGCGGTTCAGTGCGCGTCGAGTCACGGCTTGACGGCCAGCGTGGCGCCCGTTTCGTGGTCGAGCTGCCCATTGCGGGGCACCGGTGAGAGCCCCTAGTCGCAAGCGGCATAGGTACCTGCCGGGCACGCCGGCGCTGCGACGCGTCAGCGCGTCGATGGCGTGCGCGCTCGCGGCCGCTGCGTGCGGTCTGCCCACCGATGATGCGCCTACTCACATCGAAGTGCCTGCTGGCGTGTTCCCCGACCAGAACGAACCGGTGGTCGGTGCGGAGCCTGACACGCCCACCACATCCCTGCACGCTGTCTATTTCCTGCGAGACGGCCTGCTCGTGGAGCTCCAGCGGCCGCTCGCGGCTCCCGTGTTCCTCGATGCCCCGCTCAACAACCTGCTGGCCGGACCGACTCCCACTGAGGCCGAGAACGGTCTCGAGTCAGCGATCCCGGCCGGCACCGAAGTCGTGGACGTACAACTCCTGCGCAACAACGTTGTGTCGATCCACCTCAACGAGGTTTTCTTCGAAGTCGAAGGAGCGCAGCGTGTGCGCGCTGTAGCGCAGCTGGTGCTCACCGCGTCGGCACTCGCACGTGACAGTCAAGGCGTGCTGGTCTTTCTCGACGGGGTAGCTCAGTCGCTTCCCGATGGAGCCGGCACGATCGCCCAAGTGCGACCCGGTGAGCTGCCCCGCGTGCTGCGGGTTGACGACTTCAGCGAGCTGATGCCGCTGACCCCGCTGCGCTCGGTCTCGTCACGATGAGCTTCGGTTGCGCGCTCCGAGGCGTGTGAGCCGGCGGGGTCCGCGTGTGGTGGTCGGCCGCTGATAGCGCGAGCGGGTGCCGGCGCGCACCGCCGCCACGAACATCAGCATCGTGGGGAACACCTCGAGCCGGCCGAACAGCATGAGCACCATCATCACCGGACGCGATGCACGTTCGAACGCAAGCGCTGAGCTCGTCGGCCCCGCTTCGCCCAATGCGGGACCCACGGTGCCGATGGCGGAGACTGCACCGGAGAATCCTGTCTCGAGGTCATTGCCCAGCGCGGTCATCAGTACGCCGCCTGCCAGAGCAAGGCCCAGATACAGCAGCACGAAGCCCAGAGCCCGCGCAGCGACGTCCTCGGCCACGGTGGCGTCGCCGAGGCGCATGGGCAGCACTGCCCTGCGGTGGCGAGCACGGATGACCTCCCGGATCGCGTAGCGGGCCACGATCTGGAGGCGCAGCACTTTGATGCCGCCTGCGGTCGAACCGGTCATGCCGCCGATCACGAACAGCGCCAGCAGCACGAGCTGCGCTGAGGGCGTCCAGAACTGCTCGTGCGCATAGTCGGTGAGGCCGTAGCCGGTATTCGACCCCAACGACGCTGCGTAGAAGGCCGCTTCCCGAAGGTTGTCGCCGAGGTCGAGCTTGCCCGAATTCAGCACCAGCAACCCGATGGCGGCACCGCCGATGAGTCCCAGGTACCAGCGCAGCTCTGAGTAGCTCCGGCGCTGTGATCTGGTGCGCGTGATCAGATGCCAATGGATCGAGAAGCTCGCGCCGCAGGTGATCATGCCGACGATGAGCACCAGCTCGACAGCCACCGAGTCGAAGAATGCAATCGATGCCGAGTGCGTCGAGAAGCCCCCGGTTGCCACTGTGGTGAATGCGTGTGCCACGGCGTCGAACAAGCTCGTTCCGGCTGCCAGCAGGGCGAGCGCCACGGCCAGGGTGAATCCCCGTACAGCATCCACAGCCGCCGAGCCGTGGCGGCGATGCGCGGCGTGAAGCGATCAGCAGTCGGGCCGGGTGCCTCGTTGGCGATCAGCTCCAAACCGCCCACCTTCAGTGCGGGCAGCACGCTCACCGCGAGCACTATCAAGCCCATGCCGCCGAACCATTGAGTCATGCTGCGGAAGAAGAGGATCCCGTGGGCAACGCCGTCGATGTCGGCCAGGACGGTGGCGCCCGTGCAGGTGAATCCCGAGATGGACTCGAACAGCGCGTTGTCGGCCTCGCTCCATCCGATCACGCCGCTGAACAGGTACGGCATCGTTCCCGCTATCGAGACCGCCAGCCATGCCCATGCCACCGAGGCGAACGCCAGCGGGGAATCCGCCCGGCCCGATGCCGTGGTGCTGCCCATCATGGCGCTGCCCACGCTCGCAGTGAGTGCTGCCGACGCCCCCAAGGCGAATGCGCCTCCCCCGCCGTCGATGAGCGCGACACACGCCGAGACCGCCATGCCGACCGCCACGAACAGCAGCGCCACCCCACTGATGTGCACTGGCGTGGACTCGAAGCGTCGCTTTGCCAGCACTGCCAAGCCGCTCATCGCACTCTCACTCCGTGGGGCCTGCGCCGGCGCCACTGCCCGTGTCGCACCGCAGCCACCGCCGGATAGACGGCAACGCTCAGTGCCACGGCCGCGGCGGTCACCGACATGCGTCCACACATCATGAGCAGCCCGGCTGTCACGCGTCCCAGCCAGTTGACCGCGTCGAGGTGGCCGGTCGAACCTTCGACGGCCAAATGCCCGGTCGAGTCGGCGGCGGCCATCGCAGGCCCGACGTTGGACAGCGTGGACACCGCGTACGTCAGCGCATCGACGATGTTCAGCCCGCTGGCGCCCAGAACGATGGAGGCAGGGATGATCAGCAGTGCTGCCAGCAGAAGCTCGCCGGTGATGCGGCCGATCGTCGTTTCGGAGATGGTCGAACGGCCCAGGCGCAGCCGCTCGGCGAGCGACGGGTAGATGGCACGACGCAGTTCCCGTCCGATGAAGGACGCCAGCGTCAGCAGCCGCACGACCTTGAAGCCGCCGGCCATCGACGCGCTCATGCCGCCGATCAGCATGAGCACCATCAGCAGCGCCTGGCTGCCCGTCGACAGCTCGACAAGCGGAGTGGTCTCGAAGCCGGTGGTCGAGATCACCGACACCACCGCGAACAGCGATTCCCGGATGTGATCCGGGCGCAGGACATCCGTCCAGCCGACGCCGTCACGCGTCCACAGCATCACCGCCACGGTGGCGAAGACGATCAGCGTGATGTACAGCCGGAATTCGTAGCTGCGAATGAACCGGGCCGGGTCCCGGCGCCGGATCGCCAAGAACATGAGCGGCAGGCTCACGCCTCCCGCCGCCATGCCGAAGATCGCCACCCACTCAATGGCTGCCGAGTCGAATGCGCCCAGCGACGCCGCCTGCGTGGAGAAGCCCCCGGTCCCCGCGGTGGTCAGCGCATGCAGGCCGCTCTGCAGCAGCGGCATGCCGGCCAACCCGTAGCCGATCCCTACCAGGACGGTGAGCGCGCCGTACAGCAGCAGGAGGCGACCCATCGTGCCGGCGCTGCGGGGTGCCAGCCTGCGAGCTGATCGGGTCGCCACTCCCCCGTCGGTGTCCAAGCCGCCGACACCGAGATGCGGCAGCACGCGGACGAGCACCACGATGAATGCAGCTCCGCCCAGCCATTGCCCCACAGCTCGCAGGGCCAGCATCCCGCCGCCGAGATCGGCTCCCGAAAGAGTCGTGCTGTTGGTTCCGGTGACGGTCGCTGCGGCTTCTGCAAAGGCTGTCGCCAACGCCTCGGGTTCCACTGCACCGGTCGCGAGGTGCGCAATCGCGACGGCAGCCACTGCGGCGAACGATCCGAGCACCAGCGCCGTCAGGGTCTGGCGCTCGGTGATGCGCCGCTCGAACCGGCACAGTCGCAACAGACCCAGGGCGAACAGCGCGACGGCAGCTCCTGCGACCAGCAGCGGGACGGCATCGGTTCCGGATTCGCCGCTGGCAGCAACCCGTCCCCCGAACAGCCAGTCAAATGCCGCACATATCGCAAACACAGGCGAGGCGGCGGCGAGCACGACCAAGGCCGTGATGGCAAGAGTCGACTCGTACGGTCCGCGTGCCCACCGGTGCAGCGCGCCATCAGCGCTTCGCACCGCTCGCACCACCAATCGGCGAAGCCTCTCGCGTTCGGCAGCCCGGCGTGCCGGACGGGGTGTCACCGAAAGGCCTGCTTGACCTCGTCCACGCAGTCAGGCGTCACAAAGGCGACCACGTGGTCCCGCGCCCTCAGCTCGCTCCGGCCCCGGGCAATGCGGGCCTTTCCGTCCCGCACGATCGCTGCGAGCAGCATCTGGCCGGGCAGGTGAAGCTCCCGCACAAACGAGCCGTCGGCGCTCGAACCTGCACCCACTTCGAATTCGAGTACTTCGACATCGCCCTCGAGGAAGGTCGCCACAGCGGTGACGTCACCCCGGACCATCCGCAGCACCATGTTGGCGCTGGCCGTGCGAGGCGACAGCGCCGCGTCGATGCCCACCTGCTCCAGCAGCGGCAGCAAGGACAGGCGATGCACGACAGCGATGGTCTCGGTAGCCCCTTCGGACTTGGCATACAGGCAGGCCAAGACGTTGGCATCGTCCTCTCCGGTGACGGCTACCACAGCGTCGAAGGTGCCGACGCCCTCGCGTGCGAGCACGTCGATGTCGGTGATGTCGCCATGCAGGACGAGCGCGCCAGCGTGACGCTCGCTCAGCTCGAGGCAGCGTTCGTGATGCTGTTCGACGATGACGACTTCAATGTGACGCTCGAGCAGCCGGCCAGCCAGCAGCCCGGCCGTGCGCCCTCCGCCCAGGATCATCACACGGCGCAGATCAGAGCGGCTCAATCCCATGATCTCCATGAGCTCACGTCGCCCCTGGCGCCGGCACACCACTCTGAGCAGGTCGTGCGGCTGCAGCGTGGTCTCGCGGCGCATGACGGTGACATCGCCGCCTCGCGACAGCGCACCGAAGATGAAGTCCCATTCCGGCTCGTAGTACGCGCCGATCTCGGCCATGGTCTTGCCGACCAGCGGGGCATCTTCGGCCAAGCGCGCACCCACGACCAGCACCTCGCCGTTCGCGAGCTCGTTGATGTCGGACACCCCGTGGTACACGAGCAAGTCCATGATGGCGTCAGCGGTCTGCTCATCGGGATCGAGCACCAGATCGACGCCGATGGCATTTCGCAGGCTGCGACCCGGCGACCCGCGCAAGTCGCCATCTTGCAGCCGTGCGACCGTCGCTGGCACACCGGCCTGTTTGGCCTGCATGCACACGAGCAGGTTGACCTCGTCGGAATCGGTGACGGCCACCACGACTTCGGCTCGATCAAGGCCGGCTTCGGCCAGCACGCTGGGATTGGTGCCGCTCCCGTTCACGGTCAGCAGGTCGACTTCGGAGGCGAGCGTGTCGAGGCGTCCCGAGTGC
Source organism: Candidatus Poriferisodalis sp. (assembly GCF_965208925.1). Taxonomy (GTDB): domain Bacteria; phylum Actinomycetota; class Acidimicrobiia; order Acidimicrobiales; family Poriferisodalaceae; genus Poriferisodalis. The sequence goes on from NZ_OZ242364.1 coordinate 2,923,901, forward strand.
TGGTCGATGACGATCACGTCATTGCCCTCACGGCTGAGGCGCTCGGCGATGTAGCTTCCGACCTCGCCGGCCCCCACCACGAGAATCCTCACAATGGGCGACCCTACTTCGGGCCGCCGGAAAGAGAAGTCACCATGACACGGGAGGCTCCATGGCGCTTCTGGTAGCGATCGATGCAGGCACCACCGGCGTGCGTTCGATGGCGGTGGATGAGACCGGCAGTGAGGTGGCGTACGCATACCGGTCGTTCCCTCAGCACTTTCCAGGTCCCGGCTTGGTCGAGCACGACCCGAACGACATCTGGGACGCAACGGTCGCCACCCTCGATGAGCTCTGTGCGAGTCTCCGGGCACTCGACGGCGGGCAGATGCCCGCGGTGGCGGCGATCGGCATCACCAACCAGCGTGAAACCGTCGTTGCGTGGGATCGGCGCTCATCGCAGCCGCTGGCACGTGCACTCGTCTGGCAGGACGTACGCACGGCGTCGCGCTGCGTGGAACTGGAGTCTGCCGGATATCTGCCCGAGGTCCGGCGTCGAACCGGCCTCGTGCTCAGCCCTTACTTCAGCGGTACGAAGGCCGAGTGGCTCTTGCGTGATGGCGGCGTTTCGGCAAGTGCAGATCTGGCTCTTGGCACCGTCGACAGCTGGCTGATGTGGAGACTCAGCGGCAGCTCCGCATTCGTCACTGACCCCACGAATGCCTCGCGCACACTCCTCTACGACATCAACGACGGCGCCTGGTCGGCGCCGATGTGCGACCTGCTGTCTGTGCCGATGCATGCGCTGGCCGAGATACATCCATCAGCAGGGCGGTTCTGTGTCACTGCGGACACCACCGCCCTGGGGCCGGGCATCGCTGTCAGCGGTGTAGCGGGCGACCAGCAGGCAGCGCTCTTCGGCCAGGGCTGCCACGACGTCGGCATGGCCAAGAACACGTACGGAACAGGTTCGTTCGTCTTGATGAATGTCGGGGGCAGGTGCCCCGAGCCCGTCGACGGGCTGCTCACCACCGTGGCCTGGGATCTCGGCTCTGGACCTACGTTCGCGCTGGAGGGCTCCATCTTTGCGACGGGTTCCGCCGTGGGCTGGTTCACCGACGTTCTGGCCGGGGCCACGGACGCCAATGCGATCGAGATGCTGGCCAGAAGCGTGCCCGACAGTGCCGGCGTCGTCGTTGTGCCGGCGTTCGCCGGTCTGGGCAGCCCCTGGTGGGATCCGACGGCACGGGGAGCGATCATGGGTCTCACGTTCGCGACCGCACCGGCGCATATCGCGCGGGCCACCATCGAGTCCATGGCATTGCAGACCCGCGACGTCGTCGAGACGATGAGTGCATCTGCGGGGCGCCAGATCGCCGAACTCAGGATCGACGGCGGAGCAGCCGTGAACAACCTGCTGTGCAGCATCCAGGCCGACCAGCTGGGCGCGCCGGTGAGCCGGCCGATCGTGACCGAAACCACCGCCTTGGGGGCTGCCATGCTGGCGGGACTGGCCGAGGGCGTGTGGTCGTCGCCCGCCGAAGCGGCGTCGGTGTGGCGACTCGACCGCCGATTCGAGCCCTCAGCCGACCGGCCCGGCGCCGACCGGCTTCACAAGCTGTGGCGCCACGCCCTCGACCGGACACTGCACTGGTCCCCCGACTGAGGGCTGACAGCAACCCGACGTAGCTGCGGGGACGGCAGGGAACTCTGCGAGGTTGGAACCTGCTGGATTCCCGGAGCAGAGGGCACTGCCGTCCCCGCAGCGGGGTCAACCCGGCGGGGTCAGTTGATCCAGTGCACCGCGCAGTTGGCTGATGGCCTGGCGAATCCGATGCTCGTTCTCGACGAGCGCGAAGCGCACGTGGCCCTCGCCGCCCGGGCCGAAACCGACGCCCGGGGAGAGCGCGACGTTCGCCTCGGACACGAGCAGCTTGCAGAAGTCGACCGACCCCATGTGCCGGTACGGCTCGGGGATCTTGGCCCAGGCGAACATGGTCCCCTTCGGCGGTGCGAGCTCCCAGCCGATGCGGCCCAGCCCGCGCACCAACACATCTCGCCGGTTGCGGTAGGTCTCGCGTACCTCGCGGGGATAATCCTGATCTTCATTCATGACCACCGTCGCAGCGATCTGAATCGGCTGGAACGTGCCGTAGTCGAGATAACTCTTGAGCTTGGCAAGTGCGGCGATCACCTCGGCGTTGCCGACGCAGAACGCAACCCGCCAACCCGCCATCGAGAACGACTTTGTGAGGCTGTAGAACTCGACGGCCACGTCCTTCGCGCCCTCCGCCTGCAGGATCGACGGCGGTTCGTAGCCGTCGAAGCCCAGGTCCGCGTAGGCGAAATCGTGAACGAGCAGAACCTCGCGTTCACGCGCGAAATCCACGATGCGCTGCATGAATCCCAGATCCACGCAGGCGGTAGTGGGATTGTGCGGGAACGACAGCACGATCACCCGCGGTCGCGGCCAGGAGTATTCGAAGCGCTCCACCAGTCGCTCGAAGAACGTCTCGCCGACGTCGAGCGGCACCTCTCGCACGCTCGCGCCTGTGAAGAGCGGGCCGAAGATGTGAATCGGGTAGGAGGGAGCCGGCACCAGACAGGCGTCTCCGGGTGCCAGCAAGGTCCACATCAGGTGCGAGAAGCCCTCCTTCGCTCCGATGGTGTTGATGATCTCGGTATCAGGATCGAGTTCGACGTTCCACTTGCGCCGGTACAGGTCTCCCACCGCGGCGCGCAGTTTCGGGATGCCCCGACTGGCTGAATACCGGTGGTTGCGGGCGTTGAGCGCAGCCTCCGCCAGCTTCTTCACGGCGCGCTCGGGCGACGGCAGGTCGGGATTGCCGAAGCCCAGGTCGATGACGTCAGCGCCGGCGCGCCGGCGCTCGATCTTCAGCGTGTCGATGATGGTGAATACGTACGGCGGCAGGCCACCGATCCGGCGGAATTCCATGGCGCTGGCAGCGACCCTCGGCGCCCTAGCTCGCGGGACCCGACTCGAGACGCGCCGCGAAGTCGGCCAGTGCCGTATGAGCGATGCGCCGTTCCGCGCGGCGCTTGACGAATCCCGGCAGCGGCACTGCCAGTTCCAAGGCGAGCTGGTAGAGCACCTCGGTGCGGCCAGGCTCGGTTGCCGGGTTGAACTCGTACCTGCCGTCGAGCTGCTTGACGACGTCTCCGTCGACGAGCTTCCACGAGAGCCGATGGGGTGCTCCGCCGTGGTCGTAGGCAAGCGTGTATCTCGCGGACCGTCCCAGTGCCTCGACACGGAACGAGGCCTGGGCGGCCCGCCCGTCCGGATCGCTCTCGATCACCGTCGCCGAGGAAACATCGGTTGCCCACTCGGGGTACTGCTCGATGTCGGAGATCAGTGCGTAGCAGTCTTCAGGCGACGCAGTCACGACCGTGGTCATCGTCATCTCGTCGATCATGGCTGCGTTCCACGTCCCGTGTCGGCTGTTTCCATTGTCTCAGGATCGAAGCCGCCAGTGGCTCATATTCGCCGCATCTTCACGGTTCTGACATCCGCTGCGCCCGCCGCGAGCATCCGCCATCAGGACAGAGCCGCTTCAAGCCTGGCCGCCAGCGCATCGTAGGAGAAGCGCAGTTCTGTCTCTCGGCGCGCCGCAGCGCCCATGGCTGCCCGTTTGCGTTCTGAGGACAGCAGTTCGCCGATGGCGGCGGCGACATCGTGCGCGTCCGCGGGCCGTTCCACTACGAGCCCGGTCCGGCCATGGGCTACCGCTTCATGGCTGCCACCTGATCGGCCCGCGACCGCAGGCACGCCGCATGCAGCGGCCTCGACGAACACGATGCCGAATCCCTCTTGCTCGAGTCCCGCCCACCTGCTGCGGCACGGCGCTGCGAAGACGTCACCCATGGCGATGAACAGCGGTACGTCGTCGCCGCCGATGCGGCCCGCGAAGACAACCGGGACGCCCAGGCGCCCCGCAAGCCGTTCCAGTCGCCGCCGGTCCCGCCCGGCGCCTGCAATCGCCAGCTGCAATTCAGGATGGGTTGACCGGAGGCGCGATACGGCGCCGATGACTGCATCGAAACCCTTGCGCGGGACCAACCTGCTCAGGCAAACCACCAGCGGTCCGGGCGCCAGGCCGAACCTGCGGCGAGTACGCAACCGGTCCTCGGCAGCGAGAGGCACAAACCTGTCGGTATCAACCCCAGGGGGCACCTCGATGACGGGCAGCTCACGGGATGCGCATCGCTCCGCTTCGCTGGCTGCGTACCCGCCCGCGGAGATCACCATCGAGGCATCTCGAAGCACCCGTGACAGAACGGCGGACAGGCCGGGCAATCGTGCCGGCACCGTCACCTCTGCGCCGTGGAGCACCACGCCGTAGGGCATGCCAAGCCATGGTCCCAGTGCGCCAAGCGGCAGTGCCGGGTCGAGCAGCACAATCTCAGCGCCTACTTCGTCGGCCAGGGCACGGATCCGTCTCGCCAAGCCCGTATGCGGCAGCAGCACACGGTCCCGGGTTCTCACGATCCGCATGGGCTGTACCGAGTCGAAGGGGGCGCCGCCGCGGTGGGGTGTCGTGAGCACCGTCGTGGACTCCGGCGGCAGGCGGCGCCATAGCTCCCACAGGTAGCTCTGGATGCCGCCGACCTTCGGCGGAAAGTCGTTGGTGACCAAGAGGTGACGGCGCATCAGCCGGCTGGGTGCCGCAACGGCACCGGTCTGGCGAGTTCAGCCGCCACCAAACCGTCCGGGTCCTGATTGCCGAGCCCGGCGGATCGCGCCTCGGCGACCAGTTCGTCCCGTCCCAGCCGGCGCGCCGCCCACACAGCATGCGCTGCGACCACGTCGGACGATGACGAGAGCGACCTGCGCAACGCCTCGTCGACGGCGGGCGAGCGAGGATCGCCCACGTTGGCGAGCACGACGAGAGCATTGCGTCGCAGGTACTCGGGGCGTCGCCTGGGGATGTACCAATGTCCGAAGGCGGCCATGAGATCGTCGTCGGTCATCTGGAGCAATTCGACGAGGTCAACAGTGTTTCCACGGGTGGCCCGTTCGCTGCGCGGGCCGAGCTCGACAGGCTGATCGCGCGCCGATGCGGCTGCGCTGCCGTTGAAAGGGCAGACGGTCTGGCAGTCGTCACAGCCGTACAGACGATCGCCGAGGGCGACGCGATGTTCGGGCGGGAAGATTCCCGGCGCCTGGACCAGCCATGCCAAGCACCGGTTCGCGTCAAGCACACCCGCTGTGTCCAGCGCACCTGTCGGGCAGGCCGTCTGGCAGCGGCGGCAGGTCCCGCAGCCATCGGGCTGGACCTCGTCTGAGAGCGGCAGCTCGGCGGTGGTGACCACCGAACCCAGCACGGTCCACGAGCCGAGTTCTTGTGACAGGAGCATGGTGTTGTGACCCAGCCATCCCAGTCCGGCGCGGGCCGCAGCAGCTCGATCCACCAGGCGATTGTCATCGCAGACAGCTACGGCGTCGTAGCCATGGCGCTGCAGGACCTCGCAGACTCGCTCGAGGCCGGCCCGCAGCGCCCCGTAGGCATCGCTCGCCACATAGGCCGCAACGGTTCCCCTGCCGCGCCCATCGGTCGCCGGCCGCTCAGGCGTGAAGGAATCTGGCGATGCATAGTTGCGAGCGCACACGACGATGCTGCGGGCGCCGGTCAGGATGTTCGCGGGAGTCGTCGAGCGCTCGGGCCGCCCATAGGTGAACCACATGCCGGCGTGCAGTCCAGCCGCCTTGCGCTCGTCGATGGCTCGTCGCGCTTGGCTGAACGGCGCGGTGTCGGTCACGCCGACGGCATCGAGGCCGGCGCTCGTGGCAGCGTGCTGGATCTGGGCAAGCAGCAACCGGTTTGCCCCCGCAGTCATCGCCCAAGTGTGCCGTGACAGTGAGGCTCACTTGTTCTCGCGTCGTTTTATGCTGGGAGCGGCGCTCGAGCCGCGGCCGGTGCAATGTACGAAGACCAAATTGACGTCTGGGTTGGCCGCCAATACGGCCCGTACAAGATCACCGGTGTGTTGGGCCGCGGCACCGTGGCGCATTGCTACCGGGCAACGACGCTGAGGGGCGACGAAGTCGGACTCAAAGTGCTGACGCCGTTCGCTGAAGCACGCGCGGAGATCCGCTCGCTGTTCGAGCAGGAATACGAGCTGATGGCGCGGCTGAGCCATCCGAATGTCCTTGCCGTCCACGGGGCGGGCGTCATCGGCGGGGCCCACTTCATGGAGATGGAGATCGTGGAGGGCGAGACCTTGGCTGACCGGTGCGGCAGCCGCCACCCGCCGAGCCTCGTCGAGAGCATTGCGATTGTCCAGCAGATCTGCGCAGGGCTCGACCACGTGCACGAGCACCGAATCGTCCATCGCGACGTCAAGCCGTCGAACATCATGCTCGATGCTCAACCTGACGGCAGCGATCGGGCGGTGCTCTTCGACTTCGGCCTGGCGCACGACCTCGATGGGCCGCCGTCTCCACCGGGTCGTGTCTACGGATCGCCTATGTACCTGTCGCCCGAACAGGCCCTGGCGCAGCCGGTGGATGCTCGCACCGATATCTACGGTCTGGGGTCGACGCTGTACGTGCTCGCCGTGGGCTCAGCGCCCTTCTACGGCGAACGGAACGACCTGCTGCATGCACACGTCCGCACGCCGCCGCCAGACCCGGCAGAGCGAGGCGTGTCTGCCGAGCTCTCCGAGATCATCCTGACCGCAATGGCGAAGGCCCCCGGCGACCGCTTCGCAAGCGGAGCCGACCTAGCCGCCGCCCTGGCAACAGTCGAGATCCCCGCCCGCGACAGCGAACGACGAAAAGGTCTCCTGCGCCGACTCACCAGCCGTACCTAGGCGCAAGGGCGCAAGCGACACAGCTGCGGAGGCGGCAGGAAACTCTGCGACGTTGCGACCTGCTGGATCGCGGGAGCAGAGGGTCATGCCGCCTCCGCAGCGGGCTCACACACCGTGGCGGTAGCGCTCGACAATCTCGGCTTCGTCGATCCCATACACCAGGACGGTCTCGGCCGGCCCCTCGTCGAAGGCCACAATCGCCATCACCCGCCGATCCCCCGGACGCACTCCAACGACGGTGCCGGTCGTGCCCACCAGCGAGGCGCGGCGGTCATCGGAGGTGTTCGCCAAACGGACGATGTCGCCGACGCCGAATGGCAAGGAGAGTCCGACGACCACGTCAAGAAGCTGAACTGGCGGCCAGCTCATTCGTGAGCTTCACGGCCGCTTCCAGCTTTGCCGCGGCACGCCCGTCAGCCACCGCGTCACGCGCCATCTCGAATCCCTCGGCGAAGTTCTCCGCCAGCCCAGCGACAACCAATCCGGCACCGGCATTGAGCTCCACGATCTGGGCTCGGGGCCCCGTCTCGTCACCGGAGACGATCGCGTGCAGGATCTCCGCGTTCCGTTGCGGGCTTCCTCCCCAGAGCTCCGCTCGATTGACGCGCTCCAGCCCGATCGATGTGGGATCGAACTGGTATTCGTTCGCGATCTCGCCATCGCGCACTTCGTAGATGCGCGTGAGATCGGTCAAGGTGATCTCGTCCAGCCGGTCGGCACCGTGCACGACCAGCGATCGTTCCGAGCCGCGGGCCGCGAGCACACCGGCGACACGTGGCGCCATGACTGGATCGCTCACACCCAGCACCTGCCGCCTCACGCGCGCCGGGTTGGACAGCGGCCCGAGAAAATTGAACGTCGTGGGCACGCCGAGTTCGCTGCGCACCGGTCCCGCAAAGCGCATCGCCGGATGGAATTTCTTGGCGAAGGCGAATCCCAGGCCGATTTCGGAGATGCACCGTTCCACGTCCGGTCCATCGAGGTCGATCACCAGGCCGAGCGCTCCGAGGGTGTCGAACGAACCCGACGACGAAGTGGCTGCGACGGATCCGTGCTTGCAGATCACGGCACCGGCCGCCGCGGCCACGAAGGCTGCCATGGTGGACACGCTGAGTGCGTGCCTCTGCCGGACCGGCGCCCCGCCGCTGCCCACGATGTCGATTGCGTCATCGGGAGCCTTCAGGGGGACCGCTGCATCGTGCATGGCATCCACGAGGCCCGTGAGCTCAGGGACCGAACCGCCCTTCATGCCCAGGGCGATGATGAAACCAGCCAGCTGCGCGTCAGTTGCGCGCTCGCTGAGGATGCTGCCCAGCGCCGCCCGGGCCACTTCGGGACTCAAGTCGATGCCGGCGACCAGATCCGTGAGGACAGACTTCCAACCGCCGTAGTGCTCGAGGGGGTGAGCCTCGTCAGGGTCTGGCTGTCCCATCAGGTCGAGTCGGCCATCAGTTCGATGCGGCAGCCGCCTGCGCGTTGCGGGCGCGTGCAGCGGCGCGGCGCCGGCGCCGGATGATCCGCACACGCTCGGCCGCGGTCTGCCCACCCCAGACGCCTTCCTTCTCCCGCACTGCGATGGCGTACTCCAGGCATTCACCCGATACGGCACAAGCCGCGCAGACCGCCTTCGCCTCGAATGCGGCCTCGTCACCGCCGGCGTCGTCGCTGTCGGGCGGGTAGAAGATCTCGGCTTCGAGGCCCCGGCAGGCCGCGTGACGCTGCCAGGCGAGCAAGTCTGTGGAGAGACCACCGTGCTGGTCCACGATGACCCGGATGGGGTCAGCTGCCGCCGAACGTGAGCTCGCGGTTTGCGCAGAGGACGGTGCCGGTGCTGTGACAGGAGGCATCTGACGCGCAATCTTGCCGATGCGCTGCTGTTTGTCAAGACCTTATTGAGCGTTCAGTATGGAGCGTGATGCGCAGCCTGTTGCAAGTCTTCGGTCGAACCGTCGAGCGGCGTGCAGTCATCAGCGGTGCCCTCGTGTCCACCGGAACTGCGCTGGTGGTGGGCGTTCTGGCCGGGAGCTGGGTGGCAGAGCGAACTGCGGCGGCGTACGCAGTCAACGGCCTGCTGTTCGCAGGAATGATCGCAGGAGGCGCCGTTGCCGCGGCCCGGGCAACTGGGCACCAGCTGTTGGCTGCGGTCCTCAGCTCCGGCCCGGTGATGGTCCTCGCCGTAGCGGTGCAGTTGATCCGCAGATTCGGTGCCGGCGACGCGGCGGCACCACTCGGCCTTCCTCTCGTGATGCTGCTGGCAGCGTCGCTGGCCACGTTGGGCGGCATCCTGGCCGGCATGACCCAGCGCCGACGGCGGTCGCTGCTGGATGCTCGAGAGCCGCGTCACAAGAGGCAGAGATAGCATTCGAGCCTGCGGTGAGTCGGCCGGGTGGCCGCGGATTGAGCTGCTTCGGCGGTCCGCAGCGTGCGGAGCCGTACGAAAGGCGCAGTTCGAGGAAGGTCGGGACTCCACAGGGCAGGGAGCTGGCTGGCAACCAGGCGCCGCGAGGCGACGGAAAGTGCAGCAGAGAGCAGACCGCCGATGGGCTGGGCCCGGTGCCCGGCCACAGGCAAGGGTGAAACGGTGCGGTAAGAGCGCACCATCGCTGGGGGTGACTCCGGCGGATCGGCAAACCCCTCCCGGAGCAAGGCCAAGCAGGGATCGGGCGGCCCGTCCGATGATCCCGGGTAGGCCGCTCAGATGGATGGCCACCCCGACGGCAGCAGCCGACGGACAGAATCCCGCCTACAGGCCGGCTCACCGCCCCGCCGCCTCCGCTGCTATCGACTTTCTGTCTCAGGTGCCGAGGTGGGACGTGTCATTGAAGACGCTCAATCTCGGCATCGGTCCCCGGAATCCAATGGTGGTGATCTGTGCCTGTGAGACGTGCAGATGCCACGAGATCTCGTCGGAGGTTCCCAGCGCCCATCTGACTGCTGACTTGATCGGCGAAACGTGGGTGAAGACGGCGACGTTCCGGCCAGCGGCTAGCGCAGCCAGCTCATTGCAGGCTGCATCGACTCGGTCATTGAGCTGCGCCAGCGATTCGCCACCAGGCGGTGCGAAGCCGATGTCGGCCCGCCAGCGCTGCCAGTCAGAGGCTCGTACTTCCGAGATCGGTATCCCGTCCCATTCGCCGTAGTCCAGCTCTGACCAGCGTTCGTCTATGGCGATCTCCAGGCCCGTCAGCTCGGCGGTGGCCTGCGCCGTCTGGCGTGCTCGCAGCAGCGGCGAAGAGATGATCCGATCCGGTGGCTGATCGGTCCGGGACAGTGCTGCAGCAATCTGACTCGCTTGCCGTACTCCCACTTCGTCGAGCTCATTGTCGACACGTCCCTGCAACAGGCCCGCCGCGTTGGCACTCGTGCGCCCGTGGCGCACGAGGATCAACATGGGCGCCCGTGGCGCACGAGGATCAGCATGGGGGCCCGTGGCGCACGAGGATCAGCATGGGCGCCCTATGGCCAGGCGAGCCATCATCAACCGCCTTCTCGCCGGTACTGCGGACCCGCACCGTACGCCAGCCGTCCAGTTCGCCAGAAATCGGCTCGGGCCTGCGAATTGTGCGCCATGCCGGACGAACACCAGATCCACCAGCAGCCAAGCAGACCTGCCAGCTCCATGACGAGGATCAACCAGATGCTCCGGGCAGCCAGCGGCAGTGTGGCGCCGGCGGCATCGCCTCCGACGGGCCACCAGAACAACGCCGGCTGGATCCAAGCACCATCGAACACTTGGTGCCAGAAGACGCCGATCGGCAACGCCAGCCACCTGCGCCGCGCGCGCCGGCGCCCGACGGTCAGCAGCATCACGGCAACGAGGCCGCACACCGGCAGCGCCAGCGAGTGAGCGAGGGGTGCCCCGCCGGTCGCAGCGTGCAACACGTCGGGCAGGAGCGCTCCCGCCACGATGAGGCGGTGGTCGATCGCTGGGTCTCCGAAGCACCAACGCATGGCCACCAGCGAGGTCGCAACAAACCACAACAGCATCAGCCTGGAGCCTCTCGCCAGCGCACCGGCGGATCCAACGGCTCAGCGGACGAGCAGTGCCCCGCATTGGGGACACTCGGCGAGCTCGTCAGGTGCAAGCTGGGTGATGCGCTCGTAGTCGACCGAAGGAACCTCGAGATGGCACGCGCTGCACGTGGTGCCGACGAGCCGGCCGAGGACTGGGGCACCTCGAGCGGCGGCCCGACGCTCCTCATACACCGACATGAGCGCGGGATCGGCTGAGTTCACGAGCACCGCTCGCTGGTCAAGCACTTCGTCGCGCTCCTTGCCTGCTTCGCCCTCGGCCGTGCCGATGGCGGCGTCGACGGCAGCCATGCGCTCCGTGGCCGCCGAACCGCGTCGTCCGAGGTTGGCCCGAGCCTCATGGAGCGGTTCAAGCTCCTCCATCAGCTCGAGGATCTGATCCTCGATCTCGGTTTGGTGCCGCCCGAGAGCATCTGCCTCGGCCGTGAGCGCTTCGGCTTCCTTGGGCGAGGTCAGGTGGCTGTCGTACAGCCGCTCGGAGTTGTGCGCGCGCTTGGCCTCGATGCGCGCGACCTCGTCTTCATGACGACGCTGCTGGCGTTCCAGATCTGCGATCTGCGCGTCGAGCACCTTCGCTTCGGATGCCAGCACGCCAAGTTCGGCCTCGATACCGGCCCGGATCTCGCGTTCGGGCAGGTTCGTGACGTGATGGGAGATCTGATCGAGTCGTATGTCGAGGTCGCCGATCTGAGCAAGAGCTTCGAGCTGGTTCACGTTCGATCCGCTCAATTCTGGTCCTCTTCGGTGCTGGCCACCCCGGTCTCATCTCTGGCGCCCGGCGCGACTGACCCGTCAGTATCGCCCACGGGTTCGGTCGCCCGCGCCCCGAGTTCGGTGGCGATCTGGGTGCAGCGGAGCCATTCGAACCGGGACTCGCCATGGGCTTCGGGAACGGCGACCTTGCACAGCGCATCGGGCAGAGGCTCGAACTCGTTGTCATCGGTCGGACGGACCATGCTGCATGGCAGGTCGAACTCCAGCGGGGGCTCCGACGGCGACACGGCAACGGCGATCGAGCAGGTGTCCCCCGACAGGAACAGGTACTGGCTGGCCCGTGGCGGCGGCGGCGCGGGCGCGAACCCTCGCAATTGCGTGTCCTCCAGCGCCCGCCCCATGTAAGCCGACCAGATGCGCGCCGGGATCCAGCCGCCAGTGGCCCGCCGTTCCTGAATCTCGCCCATCGGCACTTGCTCGTCTGGATGCCCCATCCAGACGGCGGTCGACATGTGAGGTGTGAAGCCCACGAACCAAGCGTCGTGGAATGACTGGGTCGTTCCGGTCTTGCCCGCCGAGACCTGACCGCTCTCGAGCGCCGATCGCGTGCCGGTTCCCGATCGCACGTTCTCTTCCAGCACTGATGTCACCCAATCGGCCGTCGTCGACGACACGACTCGACGCCCACGCGGGACGTGCTCGTAGAGCACCTCGCCGAAGCTGTTCTCGATGCGGGTCACATAGAACGGCTCCATCCGAACGCCGCCGTTCGCGAACGTGCCGTACGCGACGGCCTGCTCCAGCGGGGTGATCTCCTGAGCCCCCAGCGAGATGGACGGGTAGGGCAGGTAGCTGTCTGCGTCGGATCGACCGACCAGCCGGTTCGCCATCCCGACCACCTCGTCCAGACCGGTGATCAAGCCCAATCTCACAAATGCGCAGTTCGAGCTGGCAGTGGCCTGTTTCTCCAGTGTGGCCACCCGACCCGGGCTATTCGCAAAGTTGCTCACCTCGTAGTCGTCAAGGGGCGGATTGGGAAATACGCACGGGCCCTGTCCGCTGATGGTGTCGAACGGGTACAGACCGGCGCGCTCGATCGCCGCAGCGAGCACATACGTCTTGAACGATGACCCTGGCTGACGCCGTCCCTGGGTAGCGAGATTGAACTCGGAATCGCTGAAAGCGGGGCCGCCGATGAACGCATGCACTGCTCCGGTCGTCGGATCCACGCTGACGATGGACACCTCGAAGGGGCCCGTGCCTTCCGGCAGCACTTCTGCCACCGAAGTGCGCATGGCCCGCTGCAGCTCGGGACGCAGCGTTGTCCAGACCCGCAGGCCGCCGCCGAACACCTGGCTGAACCGAGCTTGGTACGTATCCCCGAGCGCTGGGTTTGCCAGCAGCGACCGCCGCACCTCGACCAGAAAGTAATCACGCCGGAGAGCAACGTCGGTGCGGCGCGGCGACAGATTCCGGCTCGGTAGCGGTCGCCGCTCGAACGCGTCCCGCTGGGCCTCGGTGATGATCCCCGCGTCGACTGCCTGCTGGAGCGACCTGCTCCGGCGGCGCGTCATCGTGTCGATGTTCTGATCGAACCCGTCGAACAAGCCGGGACTGCGAATCAGGCTCGCGAGGAAGGCCGCGTCGCCGACGTCGAGCGCTGAGACGTCCTTGCCGAAGTACGTCTCGGCCCCGGCCTGCAGGCCGTACGCCCCGTTCCCGAGATACACCTCATTCACGTAGAACTCGAGGATCTCCTCCTTGGTGAAGTCCTCCTCGAGTCGGGCGGCGATGACCGCCTCGCGGATCTTGCGATTGAAGCTGCGCTCGCTGCCCACCACACGCAGCTTGACAATCTGCTGCGTGATCGTGGAGCCGCCCGACGCAATGCCGCCAGCCGACACGTTCGAGACCAGGGCTCGTGTTGTCGCCCGCAGGTCGACACCGTTGTGGAGCCAGAACTTGCTGTCCTCCACCGCCACGATCGTCGCAATCACGTCGTCGGGCACCTGGTCCAGCGTGATGATCTCGCGGTCCACGTCGTTCACCAGGATGCCGATCGGGTTGCCGTCGGAGTCGAAGACCTGGGTTCGCTGGGCACCGGGACGCAGGTCGATGGTGATGTGGTCTCGGTCGCGTTCAACAGCATCCAGCGTGCGCGCGGCGTGCGGCGCCGAGGCGCGGGCACCGATCGTCACGACGGCTGCGCAGACCGCGATCATCACGGCCAGCAGGGGCAGCCGGGCGAGCCGGCGGGCGAGGTCCACGTTGAACTGCAAGGTACCGGGCACAGCCGTGCGCCAATGTGCGCCCGCGGCGGAGGCGGCAGGGGCCCTCTGCTCCGGGAATCCAGCAGGTTCCAACCTCGCAGAGTTCCCCTGCCGCCTCCGCCGCTATGACATCTGAACCTTGCAGCTTGGGGTCACACTGGTGTTGTGGACGGCGGCGTATCCGGCGAGGGGCACCTGGATGCTCACTGCGTCTGGATCATCGATGGGGGTCCTCATGTACCGCACCGGCTGCCGCCAGGCGAGCCCTCATGCGTCATCGCCGTGGACCGTGGCCTGGCGCACACGCTGCGGCTGGGACTGCGACCTCACGTCGTCGTCGGCGACTTCGACTCCGTTGACCCCGCGATGCTCCAGACGACCCGAGAGCAGTGGCCTGATCTGGTGGTCCGGCGACACGACCGGCACAAGGCGCACAGCGACCTGGACTTGGCGTTGAGCTTTGCCTGGGGGCTGGACCCTGCCGAGATCGCGCTGGCCGGCGGTGGCGGCGGCAGGCTCGACCACATGATGACCTCGGTGACGATGCTGGCAAGGCCCCGGTACGCCGCACTGCCGCTTACTGCCTACATCGGTGCGAGCGTCGTACGGGCGGCAACCGCTGGCATGGACATGCGCCTGCCCGTCGACGACGGGAATCTGCTGACGCTGCTGGCGGTGGGCGGCGCTGCGAGTATGCACACGCGCGGGCTGCGATGGAACCTGTCAGCAACGACACCACTGGCCAGTGCCGCGTCGCTCGGCTTGAGCAACGAACTCATCGAGCCCGAGGCCCACGTCAGGGTCCAAGCCGGCACGGTGTTGGCGATACAAACTCATGGCACACCGCTGCCTTGAGGGGGCGCGCCGGCGCGTATGGCATGCCCGGGCACTTGCCGCTGTCGCGTGCGCAGCCGCCTTCGTGACCGCTGGGTGCGCCGAGACTGGCCAGGGATCCGCAGCAGTGCGCATCCTGACCCATCGCGATTTTCACCTGCCCGCCGACGCACTCGAAGCCTTCACCACCGAGACCGGCATCGAGATCGTGGTGTTCCGGGAAGACACGCCCGACGACGTGATCGATCTGCTTGAGCGCAGTCGAGCCCATCCGGTCGCAGACGTGGTTGTCGGCGTCGACACATTGGACCTTCAACACGTCATCGACAGTGGGCTCACCCGGCCGTACGTACCGCTTGCGCCCGGTCCGCTGGTTGCCGATCTGGCGGTGGACGACCATGCGATGACGCCCATCAGCTACATCGACGCCTGCTTGAACTACCTGCCGTCGTTCTACGTGGTGCCCGAACGGCGCATCGATGAGCTGCCGGACGCCGAGCTCCTGCCGCCGCCGGTGCCAAGCGGTGTCGCTGCGCTCTGGGACCCGGCGCATGGGGGCACCGCCGTGATCCCGGATGCCGCGACCAGCAGGATGGGTGTGTACCTGCTGGTGGCACTCGAGCGGCTGCATCCCGAACGCGATGACACCGAAACGACGCCGTGGCCCCAGGTGCTCGACCAGATGCTGAGGTGGGGCGTCGAACTCGCCCCCAGTTGGGAGCTCGCTACGTTCGAGCGTTTCGCGGGCGGGGAGCCGCCCGCTGAGCGACCGATCAGTCAGGACGAGCCTGATCCTGTGACACTCGAATCGCTGCGCGGACGCCTGCCGATGACCTGGGGCACGACTGGACTGCCGTCGGTGTACGCCCAGTACCAACCGGGGTTGCCGCCGTCACTGGACATCGCAGTGGTGACCGATGACTGTGTCCGGATCGGGTTCTATGCGGGAGTGGTGGCGGGCGCGCAGAACGCTTCTCTCGGTGGACGGCTCATCGACGCCATGGGTGAGCCCCTGTTCCAGTTCGGCGTCGGCGACCGCTTCGGTTCGCGACCGGCCCGCAACGACATCGTCAGCACGCCCGAGTGGAACGAATTCGGGGTGACAGTGCACCCGTACCGGCCCGATCCTGCCTATGTCGGTGCCCACTGGAAGGAGTGGCAGCTGACGTGGAGCCAGGTGGTGCGGAACTTCCGCACCGGTCCCCCGCCGCCCGAACCCGAAGTAACCGTGACGCTGCCCTAGCGGCCGACCAGGGTCGGGTCGTACAGCACTGGGCGGCCCAGGCCGTCGCGGCCGACGAGCGTGCATGCGTAGACGCCCTTGGCTCGGAGCACGTTGGTCGCCGCGTCGTCCAAGCGCTCCGAGCTCAACCGCCCCTCGGCCACCGCAGTCTCGATCTCAGCAAAAGCTGCGGCAGCATCCTCCAGGCCGCCGACGAGCGCAAGATCCGCGCCTGCGCCCACTGCCAGCAGTGCCGCTTCGCTCACGGACCACTGGCTGCGTATCGCGCCCATCACCAACGAATCGGTCACGATCAGTCCCGAGTGGCCGAGTTCGTTCCTCAGCACGCCGTCGATCGCAGCAGATGACAGCGAGGCCGGCATCCCGCCGGTCAAGCCAGGGACCTGCAGATGCCCCACCATGACCGCGGCGTCAGTGGCCCCGACCACAGCGGCGAAGGGAATCAGATCGCGTCGGCGCAGTTCATCCAGCGGCGCCGTGGAGGCCAGTTGGTCGTGGGTGTCTGCAGTGGCTGCGCCGTGGCCGGGGAAGTGTTTCACCACGGGCACAATCCCGCCGGCACTCAATCCCTCGACTGTCGCCATGCCGTACTCGGTGACCGTGGCTGGATCGTCGCCGAATGATCGATCCCCGATGCCTTCACCTGCACCGACATCGATGACTGGCGCGAAGTTCATGGTGAATCCGAGTTGGTACATCTTGCGGGCGTGATCCGCGGCCGCCTCAGCCACATCAGCGGGCGATCTGGCGGTCTGCGCTGCTGCCGAGGGCAACTGCCCCACCACCGCGGCGAGCCGCTGCACCCGACCGCCTTCCTCGTCGACAGCGAAGATCAACGGGACACGACCCGCAAAATCCTGCAGCTCGGCGATGCGACGCCAGACATGCTCGGTAACCGGCCCTTGCACCAGGACGCCGGCGATCCGGCGGTCACGTGCCTCCTCGACGGCGAATCCGAGCGAGCGCTCGCCCAATGCCGTCATGATCGTCTGCCCGATCCGCACCGGCAACGACAGTTCGCTGGTACACCACCGATCGACGTCGGTCCACCACGCACCGGAGAGCAGTTGACGAACGCCGACACCCGAGAGCCAGCCCAGGGGCCGCTCCTCTCCTGTCAAGACCGTCGGCCCTGGATCGCCGATGGCTACCTCCGAGTTGTCGGCGAGTTGCAGCCAGACACCGAGTGCCCCGGGTGCCCCGAGGCGGGCGCCGACAACTTGCGTGTGCAGTTGGGCCGGGTCGCCCACGATCGGCAGGATCGAGGTGCCGACCGGTTCGATGGTGCCGTCGGCGCCGATCACCCAATAGCCGATCCCACCCGGACCGCGCAGTACCGCCACCATCCGGGGCAGGGATGGCTCCGCCTCAGCTGCTCCCGACTCCCCGTCTGGTGCCACGGTGACGAGCGGTGGGGTCTCCGGTTCGCTCGATGCCTGGGCAGCGACATCCGGCGGTGCAACGAACCAGCCGGCTGCGATGAGCAGTGCCAGCATCGCCGAGGTGACCCGTCGGCTTCGTGATCGCCCATGCAGCCGCGAGGTGCGCGACAGTTCAGACGAGTTGGTGCCGCCGGTCGTCAACCCGTTCCCAGGCGTTGGTCCAGCTCCTCGGCAGACAGCAATTGATGCGGCAGCTGGATGCTGCTTGCACCCGCAGGATCCACTTCGATCGGGGCAGTGAAATCCACGTCCCGGATGAGGCAGAACGTCTCGTCCACGGCCGGGCAGTAGAACACCACCGCGGTGGCGGTCAGCACCGCTGTCCCGCCGTCTGCGCTGACGGTTCCGGCCAGCCGCAGCGGCATCTCAGGGCCACGGGCTTCGTAGCGGGCCGGTCCCTCCGGGCGCAGCACGTCACCTTCGGCAGACCACTCGAACTCGAACAGGCCGTCGGTGTTGAACTTGTAGCCCTCGGGCACCTGCAGGCCCAGCACGATCTCGACCGGTCCGGGCGCCACCCGCTGGGGCAACAGCACCACGTCGTCTTCGATCACGCCGGCCATCGTCACGGTGGCGATCTCCAGATTCGACAGCGCCAGCGTGGACAGCTCGCCGGTGGCCAAGTCGAGCGTCCGGATGCGGTGATTGTTCGTGTCCGCCACGTACAGCGTGTCCGACGTGGCGCTCAGCCCGCTCGGCTCGGCCAGTCGTGCGTCGGCACCGGAGCCGTCGCGAAGTCCGGCAACGCCGTCGCCGGCAATCAGCGACGAGGTCATGCCGTCGAGATCGAGCAGCTTGATCTTGTGGTTGTAGGTGTCTGCGATGTACAGCACGCCTCGGCCGTCGCCCCGGCCGACGTGCTCGATGCCGACGGCGTGCTGCAGCAGCGTCTCCTCGAAGCTTCCAAGCTCGTCGCCCCACACGAACAGATGCTTGCCCACCAGCGTGTCGAGCTGCCCGTCGAGGCCGAACGAGACCTGTCGAACGGCGCTGGCTTCGGGGTCGGTGAAGTAGAGCACGTTGCCGTCGGCGGCGAGCCCGGAAGGCTGCGACAGGGTGGCCTCGAGGCGGTGGCCGTCATCGAGACCCTCGGCACCCGTGCCCGCGAAGAAATCCATGACGCCGCTGGTCAGATTCATCAGCCAGAGCTGGTGCCGTCCGGCGCCGGCGACGTACAGCAGATCGCCCTCGATGTGCAGATCCCACGGCGATGCGATCGCCGTCTGCTCGGCGGGGCCCGGAGCGAACACCGTGACCGGCTCGCCCGTGCCCGCAATCGTCGTGACCTCACGAGTGCGGAGGTCGGCTGCACGGATCAGGTGATTCTCCCGGTCGGCGATGTACAGCGTGTGCCCGTCGTGGTGCAGCGCCATGCCCTGCGGGCGCCTGAACGTGGCCTCGCCGAACCCGCCGTCGGCACGCCCTTCTGCGCCGGTGCCGATCACCTCGATCAGCTCGCCGTCGAGCGTCGCAACGAGAATCCGGTGACGTCCCGTGTCGGCGATGAACAGGCGGTCGCCCGCCTCGTCAGCAAGCACCTTGCCGGGGAAACTGAGCACGGTCGGCAGCGCGGGCGCTATCTCGAGCAGCTCGCCCAGCGGCGTCGGGTCGATGAGCCCGTTGTGGCCGTACTCGGTGGCCATGATCTCGATGGCGGGCTGCAGCCGTTCGTACACGCCCTCGCCTGCGATGGGACCCAGCACCCGACCCAGCGGGTCGATGGCCACCACGGTGGGCCAGGCCCGCACACCGTAGGCACGGGCAAGCAAATCCGCCGAGTCGTTGACGACGGGGTGCTGCCGGCCGTACCGGATAGAGGCCTCCCGCACCGCTTCCGAGGTGCGCTCGCTGGGGAACTTCGCCCAGTGCACAGCGATCACGATGACCTCGTCCGGATACTCGGCTTCCAGCCGGTGGAGATCGGGGATGATGTGGATGCAGTTGATGCAGCCTTGGGTCCAGAAGTCGAGCAGCACGATCTTGCCGCGCAGGTCGCCGCTCATCGACAGCGGTCGGCTGACGTTGAACCAGTCGTATCCGGCCGGGAATTCCGGTGCGGCAACGCTGCCCTCGAACGTCAGCTCGACCGGTTCCGTCGGTGCGGTGCCGGCATCACTGCCCGCACCCGCTGAGGCATCGTCGCGCTGAGCAACCGAGGTTGTCCGCGACGCCGCCTGCGAATCATCTCCATCGGCGCTGGAAGTGTCGTCCTGGACGGCTGCCGGTTCGTCAGTCGCGCCGGGCGAGCAGCCAGCCAGCAGCAGCGAGCCCGCCACGACTCCGACAGCGAGTCGAATGAGCCAGCGCCGCCGCCAGCGACCGGGCGCTCGCTTGAAGGTATGCATCGGCACCGGAATGCCGCCTTCCTCGACTGCTACTGGCTGCGCACGGTGCGGCGCGAGTCCACTACGCCGGTATCGAAGCCGGCGAGGTGCAAGCCGCCATGGAAGCGCGCGTGCTCGATCTTGAGGCACCGGTCCATCACCACGTCGAGCCCGGCATCGTTGGCCAGCTTGGCGGCGTCAGCGCTCCACAGGCCGAGCTGCACCCAGAAGGCCTTGGCGCCGATGCCGACGACTTCTTCGGCGACACCGGGCAGATCGGCAGGGCGCCGGAACACGTCGACCAGGTCGGGCACGACAGGCAGGTCTGCCAGGCTCGCGTAGCAGGGCTTGCCCAAGATCTCGTCGGCCACCGGATTCACGAAGTACACGTCGAAGTCGGTGCTCGAGCTGAGCAGGTACGTCGCGACGAAATTGGACGGGCGCGCCGGGTTGGCCGAGACCCCCACCATCGCCACGGTGTCGGTGCGTTGGATGAGGGCCAGCCGGTCGGCCGCGCTCGGCTCGGTCCAGCCCTCGACGGGCTCGTGAACGATGGTCATGCGGGCACCGCCTTCGCGAGGGCTTGGTCCAGGTCCCAAAGAATGTCGTCGAGGTCTTCGAGGCCGACTGACAGGCGGATCATGTCGGCGCTCACGCCGCCCGCAGCCAGTGCCTCGTCAGAGAGCTGCTGGTGCGTGGTGGAGGCCGGATGGATGACCAGCGTGCGGGCGTCGCCGACGTTGGCGAGGTGGCTGATCATCTGGAGGCCCTCAATGAAGTCAGCACCGGCTTGACGGCCGCCCTTGACGCCGAAGGTGAAGATGGCGCCGGGCCCTTGGGGCATGTACGTGCGTGCGAGCTCCCGGTACGGCGAGGATTCCAGGCCCGCATAGCTGATCCAGCTGACGGCCGGGTGGGTTTCCAGATGCTCGGCCACGGCCTGTGCATTCGCGACGTGCTCGTCCATGCGCTGGGGCAGCGTCTCGAGGCCCTGCAGCAACAGGAAGGCGTTCATTGGCGACATGGCGGCGCCGATGTCTCGCAGCTGCTCCACCCGCAGCTTGGTGCAGAACGCGTACTCGCCGAAATTTTCCCAGAACCGCAGGTCGTTGTAACTGGCCACGGGCTCGGTCATGTTCGGAAAGCGCCCGCTGCCCCAGTCGAAGCGGCCCGACTCGCTGACGACCCCGCCGATGGAGTTCCCGTGGCCGCCGATGAACTTCGTTGCCGAGTGGATCACGATGTCCGCGCCGTGCTCGATGGGCCGGCACAGATACGGCGTGGTGAACGTCGAATCGACCACGAGGGGCAGTCCGTGGGCGTGTGCCACCTCGGCGATGCCGGCCAGATCGGGGATGGACCCTGAAGGATTGCCGACGATCTCGGTGTAGCAGAACTTGGTGCGGTCATCGATCGCGGCGGCGTACGCATCGACGCTGTCGCCGTCGACGAAGCGGGCTTCGACGCCGAAACGGCCGAGAGTCACATCGAACATGGTGTGGGTGCCGCCGTACAGCGCCGAGGAGGTGACCAGGTTGTCGCCGGCTTCGCACAGCGCAGCCGCTGTGAGAAACTCCGCCGCCATGCCTGAGGCAGCCGCAACCGCGCCGATGGCCCCTTCCAGGCTCGCTACCCGCTCTTCGAAGGCGTTGACGGTGGGGTTGGAGATGCGGGTGTAGATGGTTCCGTACTTCTGCAGGGCGAACAGGTCGGCAGCGTCCGCTGCGTCCTCGAAGACGAAGCTCGTCGACTGGTAGACGGGCACTGCTCGAGCGCCCGTCGTCGGATCGGGCCGGCCGCCCGCGTGCAGGGCGCGCGTGCGGAAGCCGAACTGGTGATCGCTCATCGTCCGCAGCCTACGACGGGGCGCCCGGCCATCGAGTGCGCCCCTGCTGGGTGGGGCTCAGTCGGCCCGTCCCAAATGCGGCTTAGCCCGCTCGGTGCTGGGCGTACTGCTTGGCCCGCTCCAAGGCCTCAGCAGGATCGACGCCGGCGACACCGGCCATCCAGCAGGCAATCGGCGCAGCGATCCGTTCCGAATCGTGCGCTGCCACCCCGGCCAGGTTGAGCAGCGCTTCGGTCACCTCCGGTCCCGGAGCAGAGGTGCCGATCACGGCCTCGAAGCCCGCCAGCCATTCCGCTGCGGCCGTCGGTGTGCCTGCAGACCGGTCATCGCTCATGACCTCAGCGTACGGACCAGCACGGTGTGCCGTTATTCGATGCCGAGGAGCATCGGTGATCGCTACGGTGCGGACCCGGCAGGTGGCACCCGCAGCCGAAAGGACACCGATGAGCGACGACGAGGGCATTTTCGGACCCGAGTTGTTCGAGTTTCTCGAAGAACTCGAAGCGAACAACAACCGGGAGTGGTTCAACGAGAACCGCGAGCGCTACGAGGAGGAAGTGCGCGAGCCTGCGTTCGACTTCATCCGTGCCATGGGCGCCTTGCTGGGCGAGATCTCACCGCACATGACCGCACGCGACACGAAGGTCGGCGGCTCGCTGATGCGTGTGTTCCGTGACACGCGTTTCTCCGCCGACAAGACGCCGTACAAGACCAACGTCGGCATCCAGTTCCGGCATGTGCGCGGCGGCGACGTCCACACTCCCGGCTACTACGTGCACCTCGACACCGAGAGCTGCTTCTTCGGTGCCGGCAGCTGGATGCCGGATCGGGATGCGCTGGCCGCGTACCGCGTCGCTATCGACGAGCGTCCTCAGGCGTGGATCGCAGCCCGGGATGCCTGCCAGTCGGGCGACTGGCGGATGGAGGGCGAGCGGCTCAAGCGCTCGCCCCGCGACTGGTCCGCGGACCACCCGATGATCGAGGATCTCAAGCGCAAGAGCTTCATCGCGGTACGCGACTTCGACCACGACGCGGTGTTCAAGCCCGACTTCCCGTCGCTCATCGCCGCCTGGTGCGGCGAGACACAGCCGCTCATGAGGTTCCTGTGCACCGCCGTCGGCCTCAAGTTCTGAGCTGTTGATCGCCCCTTTCCGGGCGACGGCTGGCGTCGCGGGAGTGACGGAAGGTGACGCTCATGCGCGGAGACGCCGTCGCTGTCTTCGGTACTGAGTGCTCCCAGGACCGCTGGCAAGCACCGCCCATCACGAGCAGATCGCCTGAGGCCAGCGTGAATGCACGGCTGCGCCCCCCGCCCTTGGGCCTCAGCCGGAAACGGCGGGGTCCGCCGAGCGAGACGACGGCCACCAGCGAATCGTCGGGATTGATGCCGATGCGGTCGCTGTGCCACGCCACCGAGTCCCGGCCGTCGCGGTAGTAGTTCACCCACACCGAGTTGAGCGGCTTCCCGTATCGGTCACTGAGAGCTGCCGACATCGCATTGACCGCGGCCGGTGCGCCTGAGGCAGGACACTTGAGCTGCGCGCCGAGCCGTGGTTCATCCACCATCCGGCCGTACATCTCGCGCTGTGCAGCGGTCCAACGCAGCCGCTGCGCCAAGTCAGCCAGCAGCTCGTCGGCGCCGCTCAGCCATCGGGACGACGCATCGATCCAGCTGTGCTCATCGAGGTTCGTGCGCACCACCGTCGCGGCTGGGCTGAGCTGGGGCGTGCCTAGAGCGAACAGATCGGTCTGGAAGTCCCCGACGTCGGCCGCGACAGCGGTGCGGTTCCACGCCATCGCCGCACCGTACCAAACATACGTTCCTTAAACACGGATGTTCGCTAGTGCTGTCAGTTGTCCAGTCACACCAGCTCCGGCGGCAGATACGACTCGACCGGCGGCGGTTCGCCCTCGAAGCGTTCAACCTCGACGAGACAGGTGTGCGCTGAAGGCCCCTGGGCCAGCCGGGAGGTGCCGACATCTGCGGTCAGCGTGTTCGGATTGCCGGCTCGGCAGGTGCCATCGGGGGCCGGGTCGTACCAGGCGCCGGTGGAGATCTGCACCGCTTCGGGCATCACGGCGTCGTCCAGCACTGCGCCGGCCAGGCAGGCACCCCGGTCGTTGAACAGCCGCACTACGTCGCCATCGGAGATGCCGCGCGCAGCCGCAGTGTCGGGATGCATGCGGACCGGTTCGCGGCCCGCCACCTTGGTGGCCTGGCTGGGAGCGGCGTGGTCGTACTGGCTGTGCAGGCGCGCTGCTGGCTGGTTCGAGACCAGATGCAGCGGGAATCGGTCACTGCCTGTCCCGCCCAAGCGCTCGAAGGGTTCCATCCAGGTGGGGTGGGGCGGGCAGTCGTCGTAGCCGTAGCCGGCGATGGTCTCGCTCCACAGCTCGATCTTTCCGCTCGGCGTGCGCAGCGGCTTGGCCGTCGGATCGGCACGGAAGGCCTCCAGGAACACCTGGCGGGGCTCCCCCATCAGCGACATGCCCGGTGCCATCAGATAGCCGTTGCGAAGGAATTCGTCATATGAGGGGGACTCGGGATTCGCTGCTCGGTGAATCTCGTAGATCACCTCGAGCCACTCGTCGGTGGTGCGGCCTTCGGTGAACTTCTCTCCGAAGCCCAGCCGCTCCGCGAGGCGGGCGAAGATCCAGTAGTCGTCGCGGGACTCCCCCACGGGCTCCGCCACCGCCGACATCGCGACGATCATCGTCTCGGCGCCGCCGATGTCGTTTCGTTCCAGGGGTGTAGTTGCCGGAAGCACGATGTCGGCGCGGCGGGCCACCGGCGACCAGAAGGGCTCGTGGACCACGACCGTCTCGGGGCGCTGCCAAGCGCGCACCAGCCGGTTCAGGTCCTGGTGGTGGTGGAACGGGTTGCCGCCCGACCAGTAGACGAGCTTGATGTCGGGGAACCGGCCGCGGTGCCCGTCGAAATCGAACGCCTCGCCGGGCCCTTCGAGCATCTCGGTGATGCGTGAGACCGCGATCACCGGCGGTCCCGGCTGGCGCATCGGCACCGGCAGGCCCGGCACCCGCACCCGCACCTGGCCAGCGCCAGTGTTGCCCTGGGTGCCGAAGCTGAAGGCATAACCGCCGCCTGGCAGCCCCACCTGGCCCAGCACGCACGCCAGCGCCAGCGCCATCCAGTACGGCTGCTCGCCGTGGTGGGCCCGCTGGGTGGACAGGCTGAGGTTGACCAGGGTGCGTTTGGCCGCCATCTCGTGCGCCAACGCCCTGATGCGCGCAGCCTCGATGCCGGTGACTGATGCGGCCCATTCAGCCGTCTTGGGCGTGTCGTAGTCAACGGCATCGCGCCACGGCGTTGCGCCGTCCCAGTCACCGCAGGCGGCTGCGAAGCCCTCGCCGAGCACGTGTGCTCGCAGCTGCGCCCAGCCGTGGCAATGGGTGACCAGGAACTCCTCGTCGGCGAGGCCGTCGGTGACGAGCGTGTGGATGATGCCCAGCATCAACGCCACATCGGTGCCCGGGCGGATCGGCAGCCAGCGCGCCCCGACGGCAGGATCGAAGTCGTCCCGCAGCGGGCCCACGTTGATGAACTCGACGCCAGCCTTTCGGGCCCGCCCGAGCCAATCGTTGTGGTGATGCGGCCCCTGGCCGCCGTAGGTGACGTGGCTGTTGGTGGCGCGCATGCCGCCGAAGCACACGAACAGCTCGGTGCTCTCGCAGATGACCGACCACGAGGTCTGGCGGGCCAGCGCAGCGTGGTAGCCCATGCCGACCATGTAGGGAAACAGCGCTTCGGCTGCGGCAGATGAGTAGGTGCCCTTCTGGTCGGTGCAGCCGCCGGCGAGCCGCATGAAGCGGTGCTGCTGGCTGGACGGCAGCCCGAAGCGTCCCGCTGAGCCCCAGCCGTAGGAGCCCCCGAAGATCGACGACCGGCCGTGCTGGGAGCGCACCCGGTCGAGCTCGGCGGCAACCAGGTCCAATGCGTGGTCCCAGCTGACCTCGACGAAGGGCTCATGACCACGCAAGTGGGTTGCCGCTCCCGGTCCGTCTCGCAACCACGACTGCCGGACTGCTGGGCGCATCACCCGGTTCTCGGCGAAGTGGCGCAGCGATTCCCCGAGGTGCGACTGCTCGGGATCAGCGGGGTGCCGGCGCACGTCGAGTACCTCGCCCTCGACTGAGTCCAAGAGGAACGACCCGAAGTGCGTCGCCATCGCTGTGCTGCGCGCTGTGCTCGATGGAGCGCTCGACGGAGCTTCGTTCGCCGCCGTCATGAGGTGCCCGCCGGAGAGGCTTTGGAGTCGAGCGCTGGGTTGGTTTCGGAATTGGCCTCGACACTGCCTGCATTGCGCTCGCTCCAAGCATCCGCCAGCAATTCCAGGCTGGCGGTGCGCTCCGGCAGCCCGAACGTCGACGTGTGCACCATCAACTCGTCGGCACCCGTCGCGGCGGCCAGCACCTCGAGAGCTTCGACCGATTCGCCCGGATCGCCCACGATGGCGTTGGTCGGCATCGTCGCCGCGCGCTGCCACTCGGGATGGGTCATCGCCTCGTCGGGATGCAACAGCGGCCAGAAACGGCCGGTGCGGATGCCCCAGCGTCGCAGCAGCGACGGCGCAGCGTGGTAGCGGGCGGTCTCGCTGTCGGTGGCGGTGACGACGCCCGCGCTCACCATTACGTAGGGCTCGTCGAGCACCATCGACGGCTGGAACCGCTGGCGGTACAGGTCAACGGCACCCAGCACTCCCCCGCCGTCGAAGTGGTGCGCGAAAGCAAACGGCAAACCGAGGTACCCGGCGAGCTGGGCCGAGTAGCCGCTCGAGCCCAGCAGCAGCACCGCAGGTGCCGATGTCGCCTTTGGGGTTGCCTGGAAGTCGACCCAAGGCCCCTCCGTAGCCCGCACGTCCCCGAGGTACGCCATGAGGTCAATGAGATGGCTCGGGAAGTCATCCACCTGCCAAGGATCAGGCACTGCGCCCTGCCGAAGTGCGCCGTCGGGTGCTCGGCCACCCTCACCGGGAGCGGAAGCGATGCTCTGACGCACCGCGGCGGCGCTGAGGCGATCGCTGCCGGGGGCCCGCCCGACGCCGAGGTCGATGCGGCCCGGATGCAGCGCTTCGAGCATCGCGAACTGCTCGGCGATCACGGCCGGGCTGTGATTGGGCAGCATCACCCCGCCCGAGCCCAGCTTGATCCGCTGTGTGTGAGCGGCCAGGTGAGCGATGAGCACCGCCGGCGAGGTGCTCGCCACGGTGTCGATGTTGTGATGCTCGGCCACCCAGAAGCGCTCGTAGCCCAGGCGGTCTGCAGCCCGAGCCAGCTCGGTGGTCTCGGACAGCGCCTGCGCGCTGGTGCCGCCCTCAGAAACGGTCGCCAGGTCCAGCGCCGACAGCGGGACGGGTTGCGCAGCACTCACAGCGTCAGGCTAAAGCCGTTGGCTGAGCGGCGAGCCGTCAGCCCAAGGCGCCGGCAGCAGCCGCGTCAGCAATCTGCTCGTCAGTGAATCCGAGCTCGGAGCTCAGGACGTCGTAGGTGTGCTGCCCGATCATGGGTGCCGCAAACCTCGGCCCATGGTCGTACCCGGCGATCTGGTACTGGTGGCCGGAATAGGGCACGGCGCCCATCCGGGGGTGCTCCAGCCACCGGTGGAAGCCGCGGTGCAGATACTGCGGGTCTGTGAGCAGGTCGCTGCTTCGCTGCACCATGCCTGCCGCAATCCCGGCGCCTGCCAGCCGTCGTTCCAGCGTGGCGGCGTCCTGATTCGCCGTCCACGCCGAGATCTGCTCATCGAGGGCGTCGTGCGCAGCGAGGCGTCCCTCCAGCGTCGACAGCTCGGGCGCCTGCGCCCACGGCGGAGCGCCCATCAGCTCCACCAGCGTCTTCCACTCCCCGTCGTCGGCAATGGTGATCGCGCACCAGCGATCCTCTCCCGCGCATGGGTACACGCCCTGGGGCGCCATGTCGGGGTCGCGGTTGCCCATGCGGGTGGCCACGTTGCCGCTCTCGCCGTAGTCAGCCAGCTCGGGTGCCAGGAACTGCAAGCCGCATTCGAGCTGCGCAGCCTCGATGACACAGCCCTCGCCGGTCCGGCGCCGTCGGTCCAGCGCTGCGAGCAGCGTGGCGGTGATGATGCGCGGCGAGATGGTGTCGGTGTAGGCGAGGTACGGGCCGTCGGGCGGCAGGTCGGGCCAGCCCACGATCGGGTAGAAGCCTGCGATGGCCGCCGCGTGGTAGCCGAACCCGCCCAATGCCGACAGCGGCCCGCCGCTGGCCAGCAGCGAGGTGTGCACCACGATCGCCTGCGGGTTCAGCTCCGCGATCAGCTCGTCGTCCGCGATGTTGCGTGCGAAGGTCCCTGGCGTCCACGCTTCCACCACCACATCGGCCCACGCGATCATCCGCCGGGCGATCTCGACGCCCTCAGGGCTCTTGAGATCGATGTCGATGCTGAGCTTGGACGTGTTGAACGTACCGAAGAAGTGAGCCATGTCGACGTCGGCGACATCGTCCTTGAACGGCGGGTTCGCGCGCAGTCCGTCGAGTCGCGAGCTCGACTCGATGCGCACGACGGTCGCTCCGTGGTCCGCGAGGGCTTTCGCCGTGATGGGTCCCACGCCGATCCAGCTGAAGTCCGCCACGCGCAGCCCGGCGAATGGCAGTTCGGCAGTGCCCACGTCCCATGACAGCGGTTGTGCCTGCGTCTCGGGCTCATTCGCGGCGTCAGCCGCCTGCGCCCGGATCTCGGCGCCGTGCTCGTCGAGTCGTGGCGGCTGCCGCTTGGTGCCGATGCGGACGCCGTCGATGGTCGCCGGGCCGCCTGGGATCTCCACCGGGTCGGCGCCGGGCAGTTCCGCCGAACGCCAGAAGTCGCGCGCTCGCAGATGCTCGAACTCGACGAGGTCGGCCACTGTGTGGACCGGCGCAATCGTTTCCTTCAGGATCATCGAACGCTGCAGCAGCTCGGCGTTCGTGTGGCTCGCGCACAACCCCACCATGGCCTCGTACAGCTCGTCGAAGGTTCGGCTGATCGGCTCGCCGGCCGCGGCGCGCAGGTCGTAGGTGTCCCACTCCTCGGTGCGCCAGCTCTCGTCGGCGAGGCCCTCCTCGATGTACCACTCGAGCAGCCGGCCGGTCGCCACGCCCCGGGCGACGCCGATCGCCCACCCGTCCTGGGTGAGGTAGCGCATCTGCAGGGGAACAGCGAGCTGCGCGACCGTCCCCGAGCGCTTGAAGTCGCGCCCGCAGATGGCGTGGGTCTCCATGGCGTTCAGCAGCGTCCACGTCATCGCCGCCTGAGCCGACACGCCGACGTGCTGTGCCGCTCCGCTGACGCGCATGCGGGCGTGTGCCATGAGCCCTGCGGCGGCGGCCTCGGCGCCTGCATGGCGCCACGCCTGCGCGACCGAGACCTTGACCGGCGCTCGCTCGAAGACGCCCTGCATGTTCGCCGGCCCGCCCAGTGCCGCCAGCGACAGCTCCGACGCGGGATCACCGCTACGGGGGCCATCGAGGCCGAACGGCGTGACCTGCACATGGACGATGTGCCCGTTCAGCACTGCCAGGTCGTCGTGGGAGTAGCCGGCTTCAGCCAGCGTGCCCGGCACGCCGGACTCGTAAATGAATGCAGCGCTGCCGACCAGACGCTCGAACACGTCCCGGTCGTCCGGGTCGTCCAGATCCAGCACGATCGAGCGCTTGTTGGAGTTGTACGCACAGAACTGCCAGCTGCGCAGATCCCGATCGGCAGTGTCCGGCTGCCGCATCGGCCGCGCTACGCGGGCCTCAGTGCCGCCCGGCGGTTCGACCTTGATCACCTCGGCGCCCAGCTCGGCCAGCATCCAAGGACCCAGCTCGCCGCGGTGATCGGTCAAGTCGAGCACCGTCAAGCCCCCGAGCGGCGATGCCGCGGAAGGCTGCGTGGCATGGGGTGATTTCATGGGATGTCCGTGAACTCAGGCCGGGATTCCGTGTCGAACCGGTACGACGATACGCAGGCAACCACAGTCGAGGGGCGGTTAGCTTGCCCGGATGGCCCAGAGCCACGCGCCCCAGCGCTTTTGCCCGCCGAGCGAATTGAACGACGAGATGCTGGCGCGAGTGCGCGCTTGCGGGGAGCGCTGCGACGCCGAGCGCAATCCTGATCGGGAGATCATCGCCGACCTCGGGCGCCTCGGCCTCATGAAGCTGCTCGTTCCGGCCGAGCTGGGCGGGCTCGGCCGTCACCCCGCAGAGTTCATCGAGTTCACCCGCAAGATTGCCTACGAGCACCCCTCGACCGGCTGGGTGGCCATGACCTGCAATGAGGAAGCCGAGATCTTCGCTGCCCACCTCGAAGCATCCACAGTCGCCGCGTTCTATGACGAGCACCCCCACGCGGTGATCGCCGGCTCGGGCGTACCCCGCGGCATTGCATGCGCAGTAGACGGCGGCTGGATCGTCAACGGCCGCTGGACTTTTGTCAGCGGGTGCTCGGTGGCCGACTGGTGGGTCGTGGCCAACGTCGTCGAGGGCAGCCGGCCCAAGGACATCTGCCACGTTCTGGTGCCCGCCGATCCCTCGCTCATCGACGACACCTGGCACACGCTGGGACTGCGTGGCACCGGCAGCCACGACGTGGTGCTGACCGACTGCTTCGTGCCCAGCGAGCGTGCTGGCGTGGCCGAGAACTTCTCGCTGCCCAGGCCCAACGAGCATCCCTTCTACCGCTTGCCCTCGGCGCTGCGGTTCCCGTTCCCCAAGACCGGGGTGGCTGCGGGCATCGCAGATCGGGCCATCGACGAGTTCACGGCCCTGGCCACCGCCAAGACCCCGCTGTTCGCCCGCACCGAGCTGGCCGGCCGACCCGATGCCCACGCAGCGATCGCCCGCGCCACCGCACTCGCCGGCGCCGGTCGCTCGTACGTGGCCGACCAGCTCGACGAGATCTGGCACGCCGCAGCAGCGCACGACGAGATCACGCCCGCCCAGCACGCCCGCGCCCGCCTGGCCTGCTCGTGGAGTGTGCAGAACTGCATCGCCGCGGTCGAGACGCTGGTCGATGCGGCCGGCAGCACTGCCAACTTCACGTCATCGCCGCTCGGCGCCCTGCTGAACGACGTGCGTGCCGTCGCGGGCCATTTCATGGTGGGCGGCTACCAGATGGACACCGCCGGCAAGGTCCTGCTCGGCCAAGACCCCACCGACCGCAACTTCTGAGCCGGGGTGCGAAACGGCGCGCCCCGTACGATCTTCGACGACGGGAACGCCCCGGCCTATGGACATCGCCGACAGATGAGACAGTTCGAGAGCCGCATCGATACCGGCAGCACCGAGTTCGACAAGAACACGGCTGCCTACGGCGACCTGCTCGCCGTGCTGCGCGAGCGGCAGCAGTTCGCCATCTCGGGCGGGGCTGGCAGGGAGCGCTCCATCGAGCGTCACCACAGCCGGGGCAAGGTTCTGCCTCGGGACCGCATCGATTTGGTGTGCGATGCCGGTACGCCGTTCCTGGAGCTCTCCACGCTGGCGGGTTGGGAGATGTACGACAACAGCGCCCCCGGCGCGGGCATCGTCACCGGTGTCGGCGTGGTCTGCGGCGTGCCGTGGATGTTCATCGCCAACGACGCCACGGTGAAGGGCGGCTCGCTGCTGCCGGTCAGCATCAAGAAGCACGTGCGTGCCCAGGACATCGCCGCCGAGAACAGCCTCGGCGTCATCTACCTGGTCGACTCCGGCGGCGCCTTCCTGCCCCTGCAGGACGACATCTTCCCCGACAAGGACCACTTCGGCGGCAGCTTCTACCGCCAGGCCCGGCTCTCAGCCATGGGCCTGCCGCAGATCTCGGTGGTGCTGGGCGGCTGCACGGCAGGCGGGGCGTACGTTCCGGCGCTGAGCGACGAGGTGATCATGGTGTCGGGCATCGGCCGCATCTACCTCGGCGGCCCGCCGATCGTGAAGGCCGCTCTCGGCGAGATCATCGAGCCCGACGACCTCGGCGGCGCAGCGCTGCACACCCGCATCTCGGGCGTGTCCGACTACATGACCCCAGACGAGCGGTCTGCGTACGGCAAGCTGCGCGAGCTCTGCGCCGCCGCCAACCAGCGTCCGGTGGATCACCGCGAGGGCTGGCTGTCGTGGGCGGAACCGGAAGCACCCCACTACGACCCAGCCGAGATCTACGGCGTGATCTCCGCTGACGACCGCATCGGCTTCGACGCACGAGAGGTCATCGCCCGTCTGGTCGACGGCTCCCGCTACTCGGAGTTCAAGCCGGAGTGGGGCGAGCACATCACCTGCGGTTTTGCTCGAGTCTGGGGCCATCAAGTCGGCATCATCGCCAACAACGGGATCATCTTCTCCTCCGACGCCCTCAAGGCCACCCACTTCATCGAGCTGTGCGAGCAGCGGCGGGTGCCGCTGCTGTTCCTGCAGAACACCACCGGCTACATGGTGGGCAGCGACTCCGAGGCAGCGGGCATCGCCAAGCACGGGGCGAAGATGGTGTCCGCCGTGGCCAACGCCACTGTGCCGCGCTACACGGTGCTCATCGGGGGCTCCTACGGTGCCGGCAACTACGGCATGTGCGGGAGAGGCTTCAACCCCAGGTTCCTGTTCGCCTGGCCGAACAGCCGCATCGCCACGATGTCCGCCGAAACCGCTCAGACGGTGCTGGTGGACATCCGGCTCGCCGGCATGCGGGGAACGGAGACCACCGATGAAGAGATCGCGGCCATGCGAGCCGAGGTGGCCGACCAGTACCAGCGCCAGAGCGACCCCTACTACGCCACCGCCCGGCTGTGGGATGACGGGCTGATCGACCCTGCCGACACGCGGGACGCGCTCGGGCTCTGCCTGGCGCTCGCGGCCCGCCAGGATGCCCCCGCCCCGGGCAGCGGCATCGTCTACCGGATGTAGCCGGCAAGAGGCTGAGCCGAGAGGCGAAGCCGTGGCCCGAGCGGCCCGTGAGCGGAGCGAACAAGAGCGGGAATACAACAGGTGACGCAATGGCACGACTCATCCATCCGCACACGCTCGAGGCACGATCGCCGTGAAGCTGCTGGTCGCGAACCGAGGCGAGATCGCGAGCCGGGTATTCGCGACGGCGCGCCGGCTGGGCTGGCGAACCGTCGCCGTCTATGCCGAGCCTGATCGCCGCTCGCCGTTCGTGGGCGACGCCGACGAGGCGCACTGCATCGGGCCGGCCTCGCTCGAGCGCTCATACCTCGACGCCGGAGCCATCATTGCGGCTGCACACGAGTCCGGGGCAGATGCGATTCACCCCGGGTACGGCTTCCTGTCCGAGAACGCAGACTTCGCCCGGGCAGTCATCGACGCGGGACTGACCTGGGTCGGGCCGCATCCCGACGCCATCGCCCAGATGGGCTCGAAGATCGAAGCCCGGGCCATCGCCGAATCAGCCGATGTGCCGACGATCCCCGGATTCGACGACGCCGACATCAGCGCCGCAAGCGAGCAGATGCGCTTTCCGGTGCTGATCAAGGCATCAGCGGGCGGTGGCGGCAAGGGCATCCGCATCGTCCGCTCCGCTGACGGGTTCGACGCCGCGCTGGCTGAGGCCCGCACCGAGGCATTGCGCTCGTTCGGCGACGACCGGGTGCTGGTGGAGCGCTACATCGAGCGGCCCCGTCACGTGGAGGTGCAGGTCGTCGGCGACCGGCACGGCACGGTCATCCACCTCGGCACTCGCGACTGCTCCTCGCAGCGTCGCTACCAGAAGCTGCTGGAGGAAGCGCCGGCACCCAATCTGGATGCCGCCACCCGTGAGGGATTGCATGACGCGGCGGTGGCGCTGGCCCATCGCATCGGTTACGACAACGCCGGCACCGTGGAATTCATCGTCGATGCCGGCACCGGCGAGTTCTTCTTCCTAGAGATGAACACCCGCCTGCAGGTGGAGCATCCCGTCACCGAGGCCATTACCGGGCTTGACCTGGTGGAGCTGCAGCTGAGAGCCGCCGCCGGCGAGTCGCTGGGTCTCGACCAGTCAGCCGTCACGTTCAGCGGGCACAGCATCGAAGCCCGTATCAACGCCGAGGACCCCTCCGATGGCTTCACTCCCCAGGCAGGCCCGGTACGCCATCTGCAGGTTCCCGCAGGAGTGCGCTGGGATGCCGCCATCGTCGCCGGCAGTCAGATCTCCCCGTACTACGACCCGCTGATCGCCAAGCTCGTCGTCACTCGCCCCGATCGCCCTGCGGCACTCGACGCCCTGCGTGACGGACTGGACGGGCTGGTCGTGGGCCCGGTGCCCACGAATGCCGGATTTCTGCGCTGGCTCGTCGACGCGCCCCAACTGCGCGACGGCGAGATGACCACGAACGTGATCGATGGGCTCGGAGCCGCCGAGATGCCTGCGCCGCCGCCTGCCGCCGAGGCGGCCGCGGCCGCCGCAGCCGCCTGTTTGGGCCAGTTGCTGGACGAGCGTGCTGCAGCCCCGAGTGGGCCGTGGACCGTGCTGAGCGACTTCCGGCTGACCCCGCACACCTCGGACGCCGTCGCCGTGCTGCGCGATGAGGTCGGCGAGCTCCACGAGGTGTCCGCCGGGGCGATGGCTGCGGGCCGTGCCGCGAGCACGAGCAGTGCAACGCGTGAGGGAGTGGCCGTCAATCTCCGCGGCCACACGGTCACCTTCGACGTGCCTGATCGCTCCGACGCCTGGGCGCCCACCGCAACCGACGACACCGGCGACGTCGATTCGGTCGCTGCGCCATTTCCCGCTGTCGTGGTCGACGTGCCGGTGGTGACGGGTGATGTCGTTGCCACGGGCGACGTGGTCGTGGTGGTGGAGGCGATGAAGATGCTGCACTCGCTTGCCGCGCACGGGGCGGGCACCGTCGCAGAGATCCGCTGCGAGCCAGGCGATGCCGTCGAGGCCAACCAGGTGCTCGTCAGCTTCGAACAGCACGAGCGTGACCTGTCGGCAGATCCGGCTTGATCGCCGCCACGGCCCCGACGACCCCGACGGCTCTGGGGCTCAGACCAGTCCGAGCGGCAGGCTTGTCAGCACCTCGTTGCCGGTTTCGGTGATCAGCACCTGCTCTTCCAGCTTCACGCCCTCGCCGCCCGATCTCGGACCGATGAACGCCTCCACGCACATCACCATGCCGGGCTCCAGAACCCCGTCGTAGCCGATCGAGTTCCACTTGTGGCGGTGGTAGATCGCCGGGTATTCGTCGCACAGCCCGACGCCATGGGAGATGACCGTGTAGCCGCGGTAATGCTCGGGGTCGGGGTACCACGCCTTGTCGGTGATTTCCCGCAGGGTTGCTCCGGGGCGGTGCAGCTCGGTGTTGCGCTGGATCTGTTCGAGTGCGAGCGACCACGCGTCGTGCTGGGCACCGCTGGGTCTGCCACTGCCGCACAGCCATGTCCGTGACAGGTCCACGCACATGCCGTAGGCGCCGATCAGGTCCGTGTCGAAACCCATCAGCTCGCCTGCCTGCACCCGGCGGCTGCTGGCCTCGTGATACCACGGGTTCGTGCGCGGTCCCGACGACAGCAGCCTGGTCTCGATCCACTCGCCGTAGCGCCGCAGGCTCCCTGCCCACAGCTCGGCCCACAGATCCAGCTCGCTCACTCCGGGCTCGAAGACGGCGGCCATGTCGCCGACCGCCGTTTCGCAGGCGTGCACGGCGCACCGCATGGCCCGGATGTCGTCGGGGCCCTTAATCGCACGGGCCTGCTCCATCAGCTCGCCGGCGCTGACCAGCTCGATGCCGCGGCACTCCAGGGCCCGGACCCCGCGCAGTTCGAGCTGATCGACGGCGAGGCGTCGCCCTCCCACGCTGTGCTCTTCCATCAGTGCCGCAATCTCGGCCGCCCACCGGTCGGCGACTTCGCCGGAGCGCGGCCCAGCCTTGAAATAGATGTACGACAGTCCCGGACGGATCTCGTCCACCGTCTCGGAGTGGGCATCGAGGAACTCCCCGTCGGAGAATTCGAACACCACCACCGGCCCCTCGGTGGCCACGAACGCATAGCGGACGGCGTTGTGCATGGTCCAGAGCGACATGTTGGTGGTGTCGGTGGCATAGCGGACATTGAGCGGGTCATACAGCAACGCTGCATCGCAGTCGGCGCCCCGCAACTGCTCGCGCACCCGCTCCAGCCGGTACCGGCGCATGGCGGAGCGGTTGGGCAGTTCGAGTCCGGCCGCCACCCAGGTGGCCTCCAGATCGGCGCCAGGTCCGAGCGCGTGCATGTTGAGATCGGTGTGATCCAGGAGCCACTGCGGCGGTTCGGCTCTCTCCACGCCGATCTTGGGACGGTGGCGAGCTTCGAATCCCCGACGTGACATGCCTGCCCGTCCCTCCCCACGTCAGCCAGGCCGCCGCGACTCCAAGACAGCGGTGCGCGGCGAGCCTAGAGCGTGTTGACAAAGTGGTTGGGGAGGTGGTGCTCCGATGGTTCGTCAAGCGGCGGTTTGTTGGTTGTTGTGATTCATCTTGGGTTTTGCGCAGGCTCTGGGGATGCCTGAGTTTCGTGGAGACGGATGCTGTTCCGGTGTGATGAACGGTGTGCGTGAAGGACAGGTCGGCGCTGCATCTTGTTCTGCCTCATGTTGTGACAGTAGATGTATGTGTTCTCATATTGTGACAACGGGTGTATGTTCTCGCATTCCGTTCCGAGAACCGGAACGGATGACGGAAGGAATGAGGCCTCATGAGACGACTGATCGCAGCACTGCTGGCGGTGCTGGCCGCGGCAGCGCTGACATTGACTATGGCTGTGCCGGCGCAGGCGACCGGCGAGCGGCGAGCCGGTCATAGACCCGACAGGCACCGAGACCCAAATCGAGAACGACGACGACGATGTCGAGTTGCCTGATGACATCGAGGCGCTCACGGCTGAGGCGATGCGCCGGATGGGTGGCGGCGCCAACGCCAATGCGTGGCCGTGCTTCCTCGGCATGG
The DNA here is from genome assembly GCF_965208925.1 of Candidatus Poriferisodalis sp. Taxonomy (GTDB): domain Bacteria; phylum Actinomycetota; class Acidimicrobiia; order Acidimicrobiales; family Poriferisodalaceae; genus Poriferisodalis. Next base: position 2,960,301 of record NZ_OZ242364.1, read on the forward strand.
GATCGTGCGGTCGTGCCTCGACCGATACCGGCTATCTCGACTGCGCCGACGTTACCGTCGACGACATCGGAGTGTCATGGGCCGCGAACCAAGGCTACGACAGCATCCACATCGCGCCCACCGATCTCGGCCGCGCAGCGTCGCTGACGAGCCCGGCGGCAACCATCGCCGCCGCATGGGCCATGTACCGCGAGGCACGCTCGTGCCTGCGCAGCCACAGCCTCACCGTGAGCGTGAGGAGCTGGACAGCGATATGGCAGCAGATCCACTGCCATATCGTGTATCAGCTCGTCGGCGGAGGCGGCTCATGGGACCTCGAAGGGCACCGCTCAGCGAACCTCGGCTATCTGCGACCGTGGAAGCGGTGCGCCTGGTAACGCCATGAAACCTCTCCCAGTCCCAGCGCCATCCGGCGCATCACCGCAGCACCGATTTTCGGTGTGGGCGGCGCTGGGACTCTGGGCAGCCGCAGCCACAGCCATCACCCTCGCTGTCGGCGGTGTCGCCTTCACCGCAGTGTTCTGCGGCACCGATTGGGACACCGCCTGCACCCAAAACAGCGGAACCGGCTGGATCGTCATAGTGCTCTCCACAGCGCTCACCGTCGCCGCAGCTCTCCCCCTTCGGCGACCTGCAGTCACCGGCGTCGCCATCGCCTCGATCCCGCTGCAGCTCTGGTTCTACATAGCCTGGGCCATACCGACCGCTGCCACCAGCATCTGACAGCAGCCATCCGGCCCACAATTTGTCAACACGCCCTAGGGTCTGACCATGACCACGGAGAGCCACGACGGCGGATCGCTCACCGGTATCGCCATCCACCCCATCAAGGGCTGCCGCCGCATCGAGCTGGACTCGGTGACGGTGACCGCAACGGGGCTCGAAGGCGACCGGCAATGGCAGGTAGTCACGGATCCTCCGGAAGACAGTGCCCTCGGCGAGGCGGTCACCCAGCGCCGGAACGCGGCGCTCGCCACGGTCGCACCGGAGCCGATCGAAGGCGGCCTGACCGTCAGCGCACCCGGCGTGGGCATGATCGAGGTGAAGCGGCCCGACGCCAACGACGTCACTGTCCTTGCGCTCATCGGCGAGGAGGTGGCGTGCGCCGATGCGGGAGACGAAGCCGCCGAGTTCTTCAGCGAAGTGCTCGGTTTCCCGGCCAGGCTCGCAGCGTTGACTCCCGAGTCGTCACGGCCGATGCGGCTGTTCCGGGGACGCCCCACCGGATTCGCCGACGCCGCGCCCGTGCTGGTCGCCAGCACTGCTTCCCTCGACGATCTCGTTGCACGGGCGTCCGAGCCGTTCGGCATCGAGCGGTTCCGTGCCAACCTGATCGTCACCAACGACCAGCCGTGGGCCGAGGACACCTGGACCGAGTTCTCGATCGGACCCGCCCAGCTCGCCACCCGGGTGGTGTGGCCCCGCTGTGCCGTCCCGCAGATCGACCAAGACACCGGCGAACGGCACCGTGAGCCGGCCCTGGTGCTGCGCGAACACCGCTGGTGTTACAGCGCCGAAGGATTCTCGCCAGGCATGCGAGGGATGCTCGAGGGCAACGCCATGTTCGGCATCGCCTGCACCATCGATCCCGAAGGCGCTGTGGTCTCCGTAGGCGACCCGGTCATCGTGACGGCCACCGGACAGCCCCTGCTCGACCCACCGCGCTGAGCAGCGGCCTCAGTCGCTGGAGCGGAGCACGCCTCGCTCGGCCAGATCGGCTATTTCGTCCTCGGTCGCGCCGAGCTCTGCCATGACCTCGGCATTGTGCGCCCCCTGCGCTGCCGCCAGCGGCAATGGCGCCGTCGACAGGCCGTCGAATCGCCATGGCCCGCGCATCAGCCGCAGCTCGCGCCCGTCGGCCTCGACGCTGTAGTACGGCTGGATCGCCTCGGCCCACTCGGTGTCGAGCGCCTCGCCCGACGTCCGGATGCGACCGACAGCCAGACCGCCGGCTCCTGAGACCTGGTGCTCCAGCTCGTCGATGCTCCCGAAGGTGCGAATCCACGCTGCGACCTCCGCCATCAGCTCGTCGTAGTGCTCCCGGCGCAGCTCCGGCGTCTTGTAGCGCGGATCGGCCTTGAGGTCATTGCGGCCCATCATCGTGCAGTACCGGCCGAATGCCGGAGACCACACCGGCGACGCGGCAATGGTGATCAGCGACCCGTCGGCTAGCTCGAAGATCGGCGATTCGGGAGCGCTCAGCGCTGTCGGCTCCCCGAGCGGATCCAGCCCGTTGGCCTCCATGTGCAGCCGCTCGTTCACCGACAGCATCGTGGCCATCATCGAGACATCGGCGTGTGTTCCCCGGCCAGTCACGCTGCGCTGGAACAGGCCGGTGATGGCAGCGAGGGCGCCCTGGACGCCCGTGTACAGATCGGCCTGGCTGGTCGAATCCGTCGTGGGTCGGGTCAACAGGTCGCCGTAGTGGGCGAGATGCGTCGCCGTCGATCCGCTCTCGGCTTGCACTGTGGGCGCGAACGCGGGTCGGCCCGACCACGGGTTGTCCTGCCCGTAGCCCGACATGGACACATACACGACCATCGGATTGGCGGCACTCACCGCCTCGTAGTCCAGGCCAAAGGTCGCCATCGTGCCCGGCCGATAGTTCTCGACGATCACGTCTGCTCTGCTGCACAGCTCGAAGACAGCAGCCCGTCCCTCCGGGTAGTTCAGGTCGATGCTGAGGTTCCGCTTGCCGCCGTTCAGCTGCAGGTAGTAGCCCGATGTCGGTCCCGCGGAAGGCGATGCGGCCCGCGCGATGTCGGCCGCCGGTGGCTCCACCTTGGTCACCGACGCACCCATCTCGACGAGGATCCGGGTCGCCGTCGGTCCAGCGAGCACCCGCGTGAAGTCCACCACGGTGATGCCCGCCAGCGGTGCAGCGTGTGCCGGCGCCTCTGCAGGGTCGGCGTCACCTGCGCTGCCGGGCGGTTCGGAAGTCACGTCGGTCACGTCGCTGCCTCGATTCGCTCAGTTGCCTTCGAACACCGCTGTTCCGGGACCATCGGTGAACATCGCTTCGGTACCGCGTCGCACGTCGTTGGACGCCCACATCGTCGCCAGCTCACCGCTCAATGCTTCGTCGGCCGCTTTCGTGCCGTCGTTGACCGCGATGTTGACCACGCGCTTGATGACACCCAGCGCCACGGTCGGTCCCGCCGCAAGCTGGCGCGCCAACGACATCGAGGCCTCTTCCAGCTCAGCGTCGGGCACCACCAGGTTCACCACGCCCAGCCGTTCGAGTTCGGCAGGTCGGTAACGGCGCCCCAGCATGGTGATCTCGCGTGCCCGGGCCGGGCCCGCTCGTGCCACCAAGCGCTGGATTGCGCCCAGCAGCGGCACCAAGCCCAAGGTGACCTCCACAGCGCCCACCTGGGCCGACTCGGCGGCCACGATCATGTCGCACGCCAGCGCCAGCTCGAAGCCGCCGCCGAGCACGGCGCCGTGAATCGCGGCCACAGTCGGCACCGGGATCGATTCGAGCCGGTCGAGCACTGCCGCAGGGTCGCTGGCGGCACCGTCGTCGCCAGGCCCCAGCGCCTTGACATCAGCCCCGGCGCAGAAGTGACGCAGGTCGCTGCGCACCAGGATCGCCCGTGCGCCTGCCGCAACCGCATCCTCCTGGGCAGTGCAATAGCGATCGATGAATTCGTCACCGATCAGATTGTGCGGCGGGTGCGACAGCGTCACGATGCCCACTGCGCCATCGTGCTCCAGCCTGATCATCTCGGCTCCAATACTCAGGTCGGCTCCCGCTGCAGTCTTGTTGACGCAGTCGAGTCGCCGCTCAGCTCAACTCGCCGAGAACTTCGTCTGTGTGCTCGCCCAGCATCGGCGCACGATCCCAGGCCCACCAGTCGCCGTCGGTGTTGAACGGCGAACCGGGCACGGTGTAGCTGCCCAGCACCGGATGTTCTTCGTTCCGCCACCATCCGACCGCCTCGAGATGAGGGTCGGTGCGCAGGTCGCCGACGGTGTTCACCGGGGTGATCGGTATCCGCCGGCGCTGGCCCTCGACGAACAATTCCTGCTTGGTGAACTGCGTCGTCAGCTCCTCGACCCAGGCATCCACAGCTTCGAGCGCCTCGCGCCGCACCACGATGTCCACGAAGACTTCGTCGAGAATGCCTTCGTTGCCGGTGAGCTCGTTCACCCACTGCGCCACCGCGTTCCAGTGCGCCGGCTGGATGGCGATCATCGCCACATACCCGTCGGACGCCGGGTACATGCCCATCGGGCTCGTCACCGGACGGCGGTTGCCCGCACGAGGCCGCGGCACCTGATCGTCGAGATACAGCGGCACACCCGTCTCGGGCGACAGCCAGAGCCCGACATCCTGCAGCGACAGGTCGACGGTCTGACCCCCACCGGCGCGCATTGAGAGCATTGCCCCGATCACGGCGTAGAGCGACGCGCCGTGCATCAGCACGCCGATCTCGCCGCCGGGCGCCAATGGCGGGCCGTGGGGGAAGCCGACCGTGGACGCCAGGCCACACGATGCCCAGCCGATCAGGTTCGACGAGTGCCAGGCACGTCGCGGACCAGTCATGCCGAACGGCGTTACGGACACCCAGGTGAGGCCCGGAAAGTGCTCGCAGATGCCCTCACAGCCTTGAGGGAATCCGTCCAGGTAACCCTGGTTGGCGAGCCAGTCGTAGTTCTCTTGGATTGCAGGCGGCGCATCATCGAACACAACGTCAGCGGTCCCCAACAGCTTTACCAATGCATCGACGTCGTCGTCGTCGTCCAGATCCAGCACGACGCTGCGCTTCGAAGCTGCGTAGTACGCCCACCACAAGCTGGCTTCGGGACCGCTGTGCCCGGCAGCCATTGGCGGCATCTTCCGCACGGGGTTGCCCTGCGGGGGTTCCACGCAGATGACATCGGCACCGAGCGCCGCCCACACCCGCGTGCCGTAAGCGCCCGAAAGACCGGTCAGGTCGAGCACCCGGGTGCCCGTCCAAGGGCCCCGTCGCTGCTGGGTGGCCTGGGTGGCGCTCATTGCCCGCCGCCCGTGACGTTGCCCTCGTCGTCGTAGAACTCGGCGATGCCCACCGACCCGTACCAGCGGTCGAATGGCCGCTCCAGCACGAGCTCAGGCCGCGAATCAGTGAACACCTCACCCCCTTCGATCATCTGGGACACCTCGTCATCGGCATAGCCCAGCTCGGCCATGACCTCCGTAGTGTCGCCGCCCATGTTCGGACCCGCTCGTGTCACGAAGGGCGGCGTCCCGCTCATCCGCAGCGGGTCTCGCACGAACAGGTCCCTGCCGAGGCGGGGGCACGGGACGATCGAGTACGGCCGGCGGTCATGCACCTGAGGATCGACGAGAACGCCGGTGTGATCCAGCACCTCGTAGGCCGCGATGCCCAGCGCCTGCAACTCAGCGGCCGCCTGCTGCGGGCTGCGACGCGCCGTCCACGCCGACAGCTCCGCATCGATGGCGTCGTGGTTGGCGATGCGATCAGCCAGCGTCTCGTGCGGATAGGTCGACAACGCAGCCATATGGCTGGCGCCGTGCGCCCCGATGTTCCGCCATTCGGGCAGCGCTGCGAGTGACTGCCACGCCTCGTCGCTCTGCACCTCCACGGCCACCCACCGGTCGCCACCTGCGCACGGGTAGATGCCGGCCGGTGCCGACCACGGAACACGGTTGCCGTTGCGGAACGGCTCTGGCACGCCCAGGTCTTGACCCACCAGGTACGGGCCCAGAAACGACACCGTTGTCTCGAGCTGGCTGATGTCGATGAAGCGTCCCTCGCCTGTCTGGTCGCGCTCGTGCAGGGCGCTGAGAATCGCCATCGTGGCGTGAAGGCCGCCCATGTAGTCGGGCGGTGCGATGGACGGAATGCCTGCCGGCTCTTCGTGCGGGAATCCGGTGAGGGCATCCCAACCCACCAGCGGGGCCTGATTGGGCCCGAAGGCCCGGAAGGGGTAGTACGGCTTGTCCGGGTCGACGCCGAAGCCCGTCATGCCGGCATAGATGATGTCGGGCCGGAGCTCGACGACAGATTCGTAGTCGAGACCCAACTCGGCGATGCCCGGCGCTGCAAAGTTGGTGAGAAACACATCGCAGGTCGCCAGCAATCGCTTGGCGGCCTCGAGCCCGCCGGGCTGCTTCAGCTCGAAGCCCACCGATCGCTTGCCGCAGGACATCTCGGGCACATAAGGACTCGTGTCACAGAACACGTCGGCCAGCTCGGGATCTCGTGCCCATGCCGAGCCGAAGGCCCGCGCCACGTCGGGATAACTGCGGGCCTCCACCTTGAACACCTCGGCGCCGTGGTGGGCCAGGATCTTCCCGCAGCACGGCGCCGCCACCGCGATGCTGATCTCGAAGACCCGCACGCCTTCCAGCGGCCTGCGGTCAGTGCTACCCGTCATGGTTGACACCTCACCTGCTGCGGTTTCATAGCCCGCTGACCTTACTCTCGGCCACTCTCGGCGCTAGCGCCCACCGAAGTGCAGCTCGCGTCGTCCCGGCTGGGCAGCAGATCATGCTGCGTGCTACACCAGAGCCCCAGCGGCTGGGTCTGCCGGCCGTCCGAGACAGGAGCACAGCAGCCATGTCAGATTCCCCCACCGAGGTCGTCGGCAAGTTCATCGCCTGCATCGAGGCGAAAGACCTCGACGGCGCTGCCGCCCATGTGTCCGACGATCTCTATTACGACAATGTGCCGGTCGGCGACATGACTGGCCCGGATGCCATGAAGGAGTTCCTCAGCGGCCTGACAAAGGGCGACGGGCCCGTGGAGTTCGAAGTCGTGCGACAGACGGCCACCGGCAACACGGTCATGAACGAGCGCGTCGACCGTTTCCACACCGGCTCAGGCCGCCTCATCGAGCTGCCGGTGATGGGCATCTTCGAGGTCAACGACGGGCTGATCACGTTCTGGCGGGACTACTTCGACAACGGCATGTTCATGCGCCAGATCAAGGGCTGAGCCCGCTGTGGCGTACCAGTACGAAGGCTTCGACCTCACCGGCAAAGTCGCAGTCATCACCGGGGGCAACGGCGGCATCGGGCTCGGCTACGCCCGCGGCGTCGCCGCTGCCGGCGCCGACGTCAGCATCTGGGGCACCAACGCCGAGAAGAACGCGGCAGCCGAGGCCGAGCTGCAGCAGATCAACCCGTCCGCGAGCGCGCTGCGCTGCGACGTCTCGGACCAGGAACAGGTCGAGGAGTCCATGGCGGCGGTCGTGGAGCGCTACGGGCGCATCGACGCCTGCTTCCCCAACGCCGGCATCGGCACCCAGAACCAGCAGGGCTTCCACGAGCACTCCGACGAGGACTGGTTCAGCGTCATCGACGTGAACCTGCACGGCGTGTTCTTCACCCTGCGCGCCGCCACCCGCCAGATGATCGCCCAGGGCGAGGGCGGCAGCCTGGTGCTGACCTCCAGCGGCACCGCCATTCAGGGCGCCGCCCGCGGCCAGGCGTACGCGGCCACCAAGGGAGCGATGCTGGCGATGATGATGGGGCTGTCGGTCGAGATGGCCCGCTACAAGATCACTGCGAACGCCATCATCCCCGGCTGGATCGATACGGCGATGACCGAGCGCCTGTTCAACTGGGACAAGTTCGTCGACAACGTGATGCCGCGCATCCCGATGCGCCGCTGGGGAGTGCCTGACGACTTCGGCCCGATCGCGGTGTACCTGATGAGCGACGCTTCCCGCTGGCACACCGGCGACGTCATCAAGATCGACGGTGGTTTCAGCATTTTCTGAGCCCCGCAGGCTCTGCGAGCAGCCAGCGATTTACGAAGCTGTGTTAGGTTTTTTGTACTGCGCGCTGAGCCAGGGGGGAACATCGTGGAGGAATACGACATCCACATCAAGGACGGCACGATCGTGGACGGGACACGCGTGCCGAGCTTCCGGGGAGACCTGTGGATCTCCGATGGACGGATAGCCCAGATCGGCGGACGGCCTGACAAGCCGGCCAAGGAAGTCATCGATGCGGGCGGTTGCATCGTTGCCCCAGGCACCATCGACCTGCACACCCACTACGACGCGCAGATCCGCTGGGATCCCTACTGCTCCATCTCGAGCTGGCACGGGGTGACCTCGGTGGTGCTCGGCAACTGCGGATTCGGCTTTGCTCCCTGCAAGCCCGACTTCCGCGAGCGGTCGATGCTCACGATGGTGCGCACCGAGGCGATCCCGCTGGCAGCGATGCAGGAGGGCATGCTGCCCAAGTGGGACTGGGAGACCATCCCGGAGTACCTGGACTCGCTGGATGCCGCCCCAAAGGGCGTCAACGTGCTGCAGTACATGCCGACGGCCTCGCTGATGATCTACGTGATGGGCCTGGAAGCTGCCAAGACACGCCCGGCCAACAACGCCGAGCGCAAGGAGATGCAGCGCCTGCTGCATGAGGGCATGGACGCCGGCCTGTGCGGCTTCTCCATCCAGCGCCTCGGCCCCAATTCCACCCAGGCCGACTTCGACGGCTCGCCGATGGTCACCGACACCATGATCGACGACGACATCTTCGTGCTGGCCGAGGTGCTGCGCGAGCGCGACGAGGGCTTCATCCAGCTGACGCAGGCCACGAGCGCCGACGTCAACAACCCTGAGGACCTCGAGTTCAAGCGGCGGCTGGCGGAAGTGTGCGGCCGGCCGATCATCGACAACGTCGTGCCGGTGAGTCAGCGCAACCCGCGGGTGCACGAGGAACGGCTCGAATGGCTGGAACAGGCTCACAACGACGGGCTGCGCATCTTCGGCCAGGGCGCCTCGATCCGAACAGGCTTCGCTTTCTCGCTCGACGAGTGGAACCTCTACGACTCGAGCCCGGCGTGGCGTGAGGCGACCACGGGCTCGCTTGAGGACAAGATCCGCAAGATGTCCGACCCCGCCATCCGGGACCGGCTGCGGGCCGAGACCGACGAGGCGGCCACGCTGTTCGCGAACACGCAGGGCGCGGTCGGCGGGCCGCCCCGTAAGTTGGTCGTGCAGGGTGTGGCCCGGCGCGAGGACCTGCAGAAATACGTGGGCAAGTCGCTTGGCGAGATCGCCGAGATGGAGGGCAAGCACTACATCGACGTGATGCTGGACCTGTCGCTCGAGACCGACCTGCGCACAGAGTTCTTGGGCGAGGGCCCCGAGTTCAACGTGGATCACATGTCCGCCGTGTACACCGACTCGCCGTACACCATTCCCGGCGTGTCCGACGGCGGCGCCCACACCAAGTTCTTCACCGGCGGTGCCTGGACCACGGACTTCCTGGCATGGATGGTGCGTGACGAGCAGCGTCTCACCGTCGAGGAGGCCCACTACCGGATGTCGGCGCTTGCAGCCCATGCGGCCGGGTTCAAGGATCGCGGCGTGCTCGCCGAAGGCGCTCCCGCCGATGTGCTCGTCTATGACATGGGCGAGCTGGCCATCGATCCCGAGTGGATCGGCGAGGCGGTCTACGACCTGCCCGGCGGCGAGTGGCGCCGGGTGCAGCGTGCGCACGGATACCGGCACATCCTGGTGAACGGTGTTGAGACGTTCCGTGACGGCGAGTGCACGGGTGCGACCCCCGGCAAGCTCCTGCGTCACGGCCGCGGCTAGCGGCCGGTCGAACGCGGCGCGGCTAGCGGCCCGTCGAACGCGGCGCGGCTAGCGGCTGCTAGTTCGCGGCGATCACCTCAGCGAGGGCGGCTACACCGTCGCGAATGTCGTCGTCGGGCAGGCTGCCGAAGCACAGCCGCATCCGGCGCGCACCCCACGAAGGGTCAACCGACCACGCCGCTCCCTCGTTGAACTGGATGCCCCGCTCCGCAGCGGGCGCCAGGTAGCGCGCCGTGTCGGTGCCGGACGGGAACGTCAGCCACACGAAGATGCCGCCCTTGGGGTCGGTCACCTGCACCGGCCCGCCGAGCTTGATCGCCACACGCGACAAGGCACCGAGGTGCGTGTTCACTGCGCGACGGATCACTCGGCACTTCGCTCGCAAGGTGTCCCGCAGCTGGCTCACATGGTCGTCGAAGTGGGCGTTCGCATACTCGGCCAGCACAAGCTGCTCCAGTGCGCCGGTACCGGCATCGTCTTTTAGGGCAGCGAGCTGCCGGATGATCGGCACGTCGGCCACCAGATAACCGACCCGCAGGGCCGGGGCGATCGACTTTGAGAACGAGCCGCAGTAGACGACGGCGCTCTGCCCCTCCGACTCGGCGCAGTCCAGCGCCCGCAGTGTCGGCGGTCGCTCGCCAGTCCACTGAAGATCGGAATAACACTCGTCCTCGAAGATCGGCACCCCGAACCGGCGGGCGATCGCCAGGATCCGCCGCCGGCGTTCGACAGGCATGACCGAACCGGTGGGGTTCTGCACGGTCGGGATGGTGTAGATGAACCGCGGCGGCGTGCCGGCTGCAGCCAGCTCGTCGAGCAGCGATTCGAGGCGCTCGGGAATGATCCCGTCGTCGTCGAGCTCGGCTCCTACGCAGCTCGCGCCGCGGCGCTTGACCTTCGAGATCATCCCCCCGTACGTCGCCTCTTCGGCAACCACGACGTCGCCCGGACGCAGAAACGCTGCATTGACCAGGTCGAGGGCCTGCAGCGAGCCCGACACCACCAGCACCTGGTCGGGATCGGTCGGCATGTGGGCGTTGGCAGCGAGCGACTGGGCGACAAAGCTCCGCAAGCCCTCGAATCCCTGCGGGTTGCCACCCAGGTTGTAGGTGGCCAGGTTCGACCCGTGCTTGGCCAGCACCGCCATCGCCGCTTCTGTCAGTCCGCCCACCGGCACGCTGGGCGAGTCGTTGTTGCCACCCACGAAGCTGTACTTCGGGATCGGTGACCACGCGCCCGCGGGCGCGGGCAGCCCTTCGGCCAGCTTGCCTGCCATGTCGAACGCCGGCATGGGGCTCAGGCGTCCGAGACCACGATCCGCTGCTCGAACAGCCAGCCGCCGTCGGCCCTGCGGACGATGTCGTCGTAGTGGCCGACCAGCAGGATCCGTCCGCCTTCGGCCAGCGGCTTCACCATCTGGATATGACTGAACACGGTGGCCCGTTCGTCGTCGCCTTCCACCGGATCGACGACGACGTTGGTCACCCAGTGCTGTGCCGAAGCGAATTCGGCGTACTGCTGCTCAGTGGCATAGGCAGCAGCGAACGCACGCAGCTCGTCGCGGCCGTTGAACGTGCCCACGATCCCGATGAACTGCCCGTCCGGTGTGAAGGTGTTGGCGTAGCCATCAGCATCGCCGGTGTCGATCGCCTTGTTGTAGCGGGAGATCAGATCCCTGATCTCCACACGGTCATCGTTCGTCACGGTCACGGCATTCCCCAAGGTTCACCCTGCATGTCGATCTGAACCTACTTCGGCGTCGAACAGCCGGCTCGAGCTCAGTGCCGTTAGCTATGCCTACCAACTGGCAGCAGGCACCGTCATCACCTGGCATTCACCCATCTGGATACCTTCGGACGCGGTTGCATATACTCCTGTCGGTGCGCACCGTCCGGGCATTTCGGTCACAGCGACGCAGGCGCGGTACCGGTCCCGCTGAGTCGGACGCACGGCTCGGCAACAGCCGAGATCGCCACTGGCCCGGGGCTCGATCCATCGTCCTCGACAACGTCACGCACTCCTACGGACCCCTGCAAGCCGTTCGGACATCTGTCGACGACGCCGCCTCGGACGGGTCGGCGGCGAACGAATACTCGGTGCGCGAGCTGTCGCTGCGGGTCGAGCCCGGCGAGTCAGTTGCCCTGCTCGGCCCGAGCGGGTGCGGCAAGACAACGTTGCTTCGCCTGATCGCGGGGCTGGAGCGTCCCCTCGCAGGCACCATCCAGCTTGGCGACCGGTTCGTGGCAGGCCCGCCAGGCCGCGGTGGCACCTGGGTGGCGCCGGAGTCGCGCCGGGTGGGGATGGTGTTCCAGGACTGGGCGCTGTTCGGGCATCTCACCGTTGGCCGCAACGTCGGTTACGGGCTCGAACGGGCCAAACGAACACCGCGTCGCATCGGCGAAGCACTTGATCTCGTGGGCTTGGCCGGGTTCGAGGACCGCCTGCCGTCGACACTGTCAGGAGGACAGCAGCAGCGGGTGGCCCTGGCCCGGGCGTTGGCCCCGCACCCAGGGGTCTTGCTGCTGGACGAACCGTTCTCCAATCTCGATGCCTCATTGCGCGAAGAAGTCCGCAGCGAGGTCCGGCGATTGCTGATCGAGCTGGGCATTACGGCAGTGTTCGTCACTCACGACCAGGACGAGGCCTTCGTGGTGGGCGACAGAGTCGGCGTGCTGCGCGACGGCCGCCTCATGCAGGTCGACTCGCCCGACGAGCTCTATCGCCGGCCGGTTGATCCGTTCGTAGCCGACTTCGTGGGCACCGCATCGTGGCTGCGCTGCGAGGCCGCCGGCGGCATCGTGCACACAGCGCTCGGCCGCCTCCCGGTGGGCGGCACGGCATCTAGCGGTGGCAACGGTGCGCTGGATGCAGGTGCCCCGTCCGGCACCGTGGATGTGATGCTCCGCCCCGAGCAGCTTCGGCTGGGTGCGGGAACCGGCGCAGAGGTCGAGTTGGTGGAGTTCTACGGCCACGACTCGATGGTGGTGGCAAACCTTGACGGCACGCGACTGCGCGTGCGCTGCGGTCCCGATCCCGCCGTGCGTCGCGGCGACCCTGTCGCCGTCGAGTTCATCGGCACCGACGTCATGGCGTTTGCTTCGATGGGCCCGTCTGCGCATAGCGTCTACACCGAGGCCCTGGAACAAGCCGAGTTGCGCTTCCCCACGTCGGCCGAAGGGTCAGCGACGCCTGCCGAATTGGAGCTCTTCGCCGACTGAGCCTCCGGTCACGGACACAAGTGCCTGCGCCACAGCTTCAGCGCTCCCCCTCGCGGAAGGCCGGGTGACTACCCGGCAGCCCGCAGGGGCGCGATGACCTGCTCGGCGAACCGGTGGGCCGGCTCGGCGCTGCCGGGATTGCCGAAATCGAGCACGAAGTGGCGGATGCCCACTTCGGCCAGCGAGGCCAGGAACTCGGCGTACTCCGCGGACTCGCTGTCGTTCGTCGGCAGCGCCCGCTCGACGGTGGTCGACATCTCGACGTCTGCGGGGTCACGGCCCAGCCGGTCGAGCTCGTTGAGCACGATGCCGCACTTGCGCTTCAGCGCTTCGAGATCGCGCCGCCACGGCGTGTTCCAGATGTCGGCATGGCGGGCAGCGACCTTCAGGCCGATCTGCTCGCCTGAGGCCCCGATGCAGATGGGCGGCGGCACCTGAGGCAGGGGCGGCGCTGCTGCGCCGTCGATGCGGTAGTACTCGCCTTCGAAACTCGGGTTGTCCTGCGTCCACATCAGGCGGCAGATCGTGACCACCTCTTCGAGCTGCGCAAAGCGCACCTTTGGCGGCGGGAACTCGTAGCCGTAGGCCTCGTACTCATCACCCCGCCAACCGGCCCCGATGCCGAGGATGAACCGGTTGCCCGACAGGTACTGCAGCGTCGCCGCCATCTTCGCGGTGAGTGCCGGCGGCCTGTAGCCGTGTCCGAGCACGTGGTGGCACAGCTGCACGCCAGGCAGGCGGGCCGCGCACCAGGTGATGGCGGTCCAAGCCTCGAGAAACGGATCGGTCTTGGCGTCGAACCCGTAGAAGTGGTCGGCGATCCACAGGGAGTCGAAGTGGCCGATCACCTCGGGCAGCAGCCATTCCACCTGGTCGGCCACGATCGGGCGGTGGTCGCTCCAGCGGTTGCCGATGCACGGCGACAGCCACCCGAACCTGAGTCCATTTTCCGCAGTCACGGCGTCACGCTAACCGGCTGTTCCTGAGCGCTCGGGAAGATCGCCGCGGACCTGGGTCAGGGACGGACGGCGCGCTTGTTGGGTCGGCGGGCGAGCTCTTCGAGCACCGGCTGGGCCAGCTTCACGAACGTGCACGCCAACCGGCGGGTCTCTCGAGGATCGATGAGGTCGACAACGTCGCCGTGCATGGCCGCCTTGAACGGCGAGCGGAGGCGCAGCAGACGCTCCTCGATCATCTCGCGATGCGCCTCGGGATCGGGTGCAGCATCGATCTCGCGCCGGTAGGCCGCCGCGACGCCGCCCTCGATGGGTATGCCGCCCCACTCCCCCGCCGGCCAGCCGAATCGCAGATTGAGATTGTGCGGCAGGCCGATGCTGTTGGGCGCATCAGCAGCCACGCCGTAGGACTTGCGCACGTTGAACTCCACCTTCGGAACGCTGGCCTCAGCCGAGGCGATCAGCGCACGCACGCCGCGGCGCATGGTGGCCTTGCGCTCTGCGGCGGAGCCCAGCATGAACCCAGGCATGTCCAGGAAGATCACCATGGGCAGGTTGAACGCATCGCACAGGTCGACGAAGTGGGTGTACTTGTCGGCGCCGTCGCCGTCCATGGCGCCCGCCAGCCGCATCGGGTCGCTGCCGACCACGCCCACGCTGTAGCCGTCGAGCCGGGCGAAACCGGTGATGATCGCCCCGGCGTAGTGCTGGCGCATCTCGAAGAACTCGCCGTTGTCGACGACGTGGCGGATGAGCGCCCGTGCGTCGTAGCCGGCTCGCCGGTTCGTGGGAATGATGTTGAGCAGCTCTTCAGGGCGCCGGTCGGCCGGGTCGCCCGTGTCGACACGGGGTGCTACCTGCGCCGTGGTGTTGGGCAGGTACGACAGGAACGTGCGGATCTGTTCGAACGCGTCCTCCTCGCTCTCGGCCACGTTGTCGACCTGACCGCTCTCGTACACATGCATCCGGTAGCCGCCCAGCTCCTCCTTCGACAGCGATTCGCCGGTTGCGCGCTGCACCACCGGAGGCCCGGACGGGAAGATCTGCGACTGCCCCTTCACCATGACCGTGAAGTGCGACATGAGCGCCGCTGCGGCAGGCCAGCCGGCCACCGAGCCCATGATCCCCGCAGCCACGGGCACCCTGGTCAGCATCTCCACGCCCTGCCACCACATGTCGCCCTGCGGCAGCGCCATCTGGCCCGACTCCTCGTCCGAGCGGGAGCTGTGGCCGACGCCCTCACGAAGCTGCACGTACGGGATGCCATAGGTGATGGCCAGCGGCTGCGCGAACTGGTGCGGGATCTTGTGCACGTTGTGCGGGCTGCCGCCGGAAATGGTGAAGTCGTCACCGCCGATCGCTACCGGCCGGCCGTCCAGCTCGGCGAGGCCCATGACGTAGCCACCGGGCGTGAACCCGATGATGTTGCCATCGTCGTCGTATTCCGGACCGCCCATGAGCCCGCCCATCTCCACGAACGACCCAGGGTCGGCCATCTTCGCGATGCGCTCGCGCACCGTGTAGCGCCCGCCTTGATGCTGGCGGTCGATGCGCTCGGGCCCGCCCATCTCGGCGGCCAGCTCCTTGAGATAGGCGATCTCGGCGACCGCGTCCTCCCAGGACATTCCCGGCTTCCACGTCTCCCGGTCCGGGTCAACAGGCATTCGCGCTCTCCGTTCACACCCATGGAGCCGTGCACACGGCTGCGGCGGCCGCTGAGCGTGCGCCATCAGGTGCCCCTATGAATGTATGGCGCTCTGCCTGCCTGCGCCGGGGTCTGCGGATGGTCGCCCGCCGGAATCCCTTGGCTCACATCGGAAGCGTGCCCTCGACCGACCGCAACGCACGCTTGCGCTCGGCGACGTCGGGGAGGATCGTCTCGACGAGCGCCCAGAACGCCGGTCCATGGTTCCGTTCGGTGAGGTGCGCGAGCTCGTGGACCACCACGTAGTCCAACAATCGAGGGGCAAGCATCACGAGCCGCCAGTTGAACCTGAGCTGACCGTCCGCGGCGCAGCTCCCCCATCGCTTGCGCTGATCTCCAATGTGGATCTCCGGCATGGAGTCGCGTCCGAGATCGGGCCACCAGCGGTCGACGCTCGTCGTGACGTGCTCGCACGCACGCAGCCAGTACCACTCGGCGACTGCGCTGCGAGCTCGTCCCGCGGCATGCGCTTCATCGGTCTCCAGTGGCAGGAACACCTGCAATTCCCATGGACGGAAACGCACGTCGACATCGGCGACGCACCCGTTGCCGACGACCACGTTCACTTGCCGGCCGAGATAGGGAAGCGAACTCGGCAACTTGCTCGGTTCAGGCGACGCGCGCGGTGCCGCTGTGTGAGCGAGTATCCAATGCGCCTTGTTGCGGACGAACGCCGCCACCTCCTCAGACGGCGTGATTGCAGGCACCGCGACGCGGACGCCGTTGGGTCCAGCAGAGATCTCCATCGTCTTGTGCCGCCGCGTGCTGCGCTTGATCTCGTAGTCGATCACGGCGTCGCCGAATCGAATCCAGTCATGTTCGGTGAATTCCATCCCACGATCCTGACCGCGGGGTGTCACATCACCCGGATCACCTTCTGATGAAACTGTCATTGCTCCGAGGTTGGGGGCTCCGTTCCCACGAACTCGAGAAAGCACTGCGAAATCGAGGTCGCTGCGATGTAGCCGGTGGCCCCAGAGTCCTCGGTGGTGAATCCAGTGACGACGTCACCAGCGTTCAGCAGGATCGGTTCGCGCGCATCCCGCCGGGACCGTGATTGGCCCTCAGGCAGCTCAGCTGTCGCCGATGCCGACACAGCGACATGGCGGCATTCATGGCCGGAGAGTTCGTGCCAATGCCACCATCCCGCACGGATGCCCACACCCACCCGACACGAGACATCGGGGTGCGGCTCGTCGTGGTCCGAACGCCAGTCGAGCAGTTCGGCCGGCTCAGGCCCCGAATGCGCTCGGCACTCCCAGAGTCCTCCCTGCCCGAGTTCTTCGGCGCACCCACCCAGCAGAGCTGCCGCTAGTGCCACGATGCCGATTCCCAGCGCCAGGTTCTTCGTCGAGTGGCGGGAGCCAATCACACCGCAGAGAGTACGCAGGCCACTGACGGGGAAGCGTGGCCGAAGTAAGTTGCGGCTGCGAGGCGCGGGACTTCGCGGCGCTGCTGAGACTGACAGGGGATCACGATGGAACTGGGACTGTTCACGATGCCGAGCCACCCGCCCGAGCGCGACCTGCGCGAGGGGTGGGAGTGGGACCTGCAGGTCATCGAGTGGGCCGATCAATACGGCTTCGCCGAGGCGTGGATCGGCGAGCATCATGCTGCCAAGTGGGAACCGCATCCTGCTCCAGACCTGCTGACGCTGGAGGCTCTGCGACGCACGGAGAACATCCGCATCGGCCCCGGCGGTTTCCTGATGCCCTACTACCACCCCGCCGAACTGGCCAATCGCATCTCGTTGCTGGATCACATCTCCGAAGGGCGGCTGAATTTCGGGGTCGCCGCCAGCGGCCTGCCCAGCGACTGGGAGATGTTCGGCGTGGACGGCATGGCCGGCGAGAACCGCGAGATGACCCAGGAGTCGGTCGAGTTCATCCTGAACCTGTGGAGCCAGGAGCCCGGCTGGACCCACGAGGGCAAGCACTGGAAGGGCTCGGTGCCCCACGGCATGCCCGACATGGAGCTGGTGCACCACCTCAAGCCGCTGCAGCAGCCGCACCCGCCGATCGGTGTGGCCGGGCTCAACTCGCCGTCCCCGACGCTGGAGATGGCGGGCGAGAAGGGCTGGATCCCGCTCAGCCTGAACCTCAACCCGCAGTACGTCAGCGGTCACTGGGACTCCTACGAAGCCGGCGCACGGCGCGCCGGGCGGGAGGTCAGCCGCAGCGACTGGCGCATGGTGCGCGAGGTGTTCGTGGCACCCACCGACGAGGAGGCCTGGGAGCATTCCTACGGCGGGATGATGGGCCGGATGATGACCGACTACTTCATCCCGCTGCTCGGTGCGTTCGACTTCCACCAGTTCCTCATCGACGAGCGCAACCCGCCCGCCGACGGTGTCGTCACCGTGGAGTACTGCGCCCGTAACAACTGGTTCGTGGGCTCGCCCGAGACCGTGGCGGCGTCGATCGAGAAGGTCTACGCGGATGTCGGCGGCTTCGGCCACCTGCTGCTGTTCTGCTTCGACTACTCCGAGACACCCGAGAGCGCGGAGGCGTGGCGGCAGTCGATGGAGCTGCTGGCCCACGACGTGATGCCGCGCGTGGCGCATCTGACCGGCGACTGAACCCGCGCGAACCCTGAGTCCAGCCTCTGCCCGCCGGGTCCGGCGACTGGGGCGAATACAGTTGCGCGCCATGGTGTCGGCACCGCGAGCAGCAACCTCACCGGCACTTCGGACCGTGCGAGCTCAGGCCGAAGCGCTGGTCGAACTCGCCCGACACCGCATCTCCCAGTACTCCGGTATCGGCGCGCGACGCGCAGCGCGACGACCGCCGATCTGGCCTCCCGCCCCCGAACTCCCCAAGGGCGACCCCCGTCTCGGGCTGCGGGACCGCTGGTACTTGCTGGGCGTGGCCGACCTCGTGGGCGCCCGGCCGGTGCCGACCCGCCTCCTCGGCGAGGACTTGGTTGCGTGGCGCGACGGCGACGGCACTGCGCGGCTGATGGCGGACCTGTGTCCGCACCGGGGCGCACGGCTGTCGGTCGGCGATGTCGTGGGCGGGCAGTTGCAGTGCGCGTACCACCACTGGCGATTCGACGGCGAGGGCCAGTGCACGTCGGTGCCGTCACAGGGCGGTGCCTGCTCGCTGGCCGAGCGGACCCGCGTCAGCGTCAGTTATCCCGTCAGCGAGCAAGCCGGCTATCTGTGGGCCTGGATCGGCGAGAGCGAGCCTGCACCGCTCGAGCTTCCGGCTGAGTTCACCGACGAGCACTACTCGACGTTTCCCGAGACCGTGGAGTGGGGCGCCAACTGGATGCTCGGGCTGGAAAACCTCGTGGACCTGATGCATGCGCCGTTTCTGCATGCGCGCTCGATCACGCTGAGCGAGGGCGTCACGCACGACCGGGTCGTCGTCGACGACCACGACGACGGGTTCGAGGTGCGCCGCCGCGACCAAGCCGGCACCAACTTCGACTGGATCGACGTCCACACCGGGGCGCTGAGCTACGTGCGTTTGGACATCCCGCTGCCGCCCAGTGCCGGGCCGGGCCCGCCGCTGCGGATCCTGGGGTTCCTGACACCGCGGGACAATGCCGCCACGCTGGTGCACTTCCCCCGTTTCCGTGCGGTGTCGGGCCGCGAGCGCCGAATCTGGCGGACGCTCTACCGGCTGCGCCTGCGTGGCACCCACCTGCACGTGCTCAATCAGGACAAGGAGATGCTCGAAGGCCTGCGCACTGTCGAGGAAGCGCGTCGCGACGAGCATCTGGCGCAGGCCGATCGCCCTGTGGTGCACTTGCGTCGCGCGCTCGAAGGCGACTTCGAGGCGCAGCGGCAGCGTTTCGGACTGGCAGCCCGACCCGAGCCGGTGCAGCTGCTCGCCGCTGATTGACCGCACCGCTTCACATCGCACCGCCCACTCACTCGCCGCCCGCCGACACCACAGGACGACACCGATGAGCCAGACCGCCGCCCCAGCCGAGACACCCAGCGCAGCCACAGCAACTGACCTCGAGGAACTCATCGACTCGATGTGCGCCACAGCAGACAGCCGGCGTGAGGATTGGGACACGCTGGCGTTCCAGACCAAGGCCGGCCCGCAGTACCGGCGTGCGCAGATCCGCTACATCGGCTCGGGCGGCACCGGCAATCACGAGGGCGACGAACGCGCACTGGCGGCTGAGCACTTCACGTTCTCGAACATGCTGCTGCCGCCCGGTGCCGAGGGCCCTGAGCACACCCATCACGATGTCGAGGAAGCGTTCTTCGTGCTCGAGGGCGAACTCGAGGTCACCATCCACGACGGCGACGACGCCGCCAGCCGGATGCTCGGCTACCGCGACCTCATCAAAGTGCCCGCCGGCACCGCCCGCTCGATCCGAAATGTCGGCGACACCGATGCCCTGTTCGTGGTGATGCTGGGCGCATCGAAGCCCCAGCTGCCCACCTATCCCCCGCACTCCCCCATGGCGGGGATCACGCGGGACTGACCCGGTCGCACGGCCGGCCCGAGGTCAGACGGCACAGACATGAGCCTTCACGGTCGCCGCGTCGTAATCACCGGCGCCGGGCGCGGGCTCGGAGAGGCCATGGCGCATGCGATCGCCGCGGGTGGGGGTCACGTCGTGGTCGCCGAGATTCGGAGCGAGCGGGCCGACCGCGTTGTGGACGAGATTCATGCGGCAGGCGGCTCGGCGGAATCGCACACGGTCGACGTGGGCGATCAAGCCTCAGTGGCTGAGCTTGCCGCATTTCTCGACGGCAGCGGACCCATCTGGGGCCTGGTCAACAACGCCGCTCTCGCAGACGCCGTCGGCGGCAAGACGTTCTGGGAGATCACACCCGACGAGTGGGACCGCATCCAGCAGACGAACGCCCGCGGCCCGTGGCTGGTGAGCCGAGCGCTCGCACCGCAGATGCTGGCCACCGGCGAGGGCCGGATCGTCAACATCGCTTCGGATGCGGCGCTGTACGGCTCCCCACGGCTCGCTCACTACATCGCCTCGAAGGGTGCATTGATTGCCTTGACCCGGGCGATGGCACGCGAGCTTGGCGATCACGGCATCACCGTCAACGCAGTGGCGCCCGGGCTCACCGAGGGACCCTCTGCAGAACAGATCCCTTCGGAGCGCCATGAGCTCTATGCCGCCAATCGGGCCATCAGCCGGCCACAGCAGCCAGCCGACATCACGGGTGCCGTCACGTTCCTGCTGTCGGACGAGGCTGGCTACATCACCGGGCAGACCATCGTGGTGGACGGCGGCTTCGTGATGCCATGACAGCGCTGAACTGACGGTCCTTCCATGACGTTGACGCCATGACGACAGGCGGCTCTCCCGACCGAGACCGGAACGGCGGTGACTTGTTGGCCGAAGTGCTGTCGACGGTCGGGATCGACGCTGCCTTCGGTGTGGTCAGCGTGCACAACCTGCCGTTGGTTGACGCCCTCGCACACCGGTTGCGTTGGGTGCCGACCCGCAGCGAGGCCGCTGCGGTCAACGCGGCGGACGGCTATGCGCGAGTTGGCCGCACGCCCGGCTGTGCCGTGACCTCGACCGGCACAGGCGCGGCGAACGCAGCCGGGGCACTCGTCGAAGCTCTGAGCGCTGGTTCACCGGTGCTGCACGTGACCAGCCAGATCCCCAGCGAATACTTCGGCAAGGGTCGGGGGGTCATCCATGAGACCCGCGACCAGCTCGAGCTGCTCGCGTCTTGTTCCGTCTGGGCAACCACGGTGGGCGCTGACCCGACTGCCGACTTCGCCGACGCTGTGTGGCGGCTTCGCCAGCACCCGCGCGGCCCGGTGAGCCTCGAATGGCCCATTGACTTGCAGTACGCAGCGACGACGCCATTCGACGCCGTTCCGCTGCGTGACGGCTCGGGAGTCCCAGGGACAGTGCCCGCACCCGACGCGGAAGCCACGGGACGTGCCGCCGAGCTGATCGCCTCCGCGCAACGACCGCTGGTCTGGGCAGGAGGCGGCGCCATCGGCGCCGGCCCGCAGATCGACGAACTGCTGCGCAGCGCGGGTGCGGGCCTGTTCACCTCTAACGCCGGGCGGGGCGTGGTGCCCGAGTCCGATGCCCGCGTCATCGGCAACTTCGCCGCGTCGCCAGCTGGTGCGCAACTGCTGTCGCAGGCAGACCTGCTGATCTCGGTCGGCACCCACTTCCGCTCCAACGAGACTCGCAGCTACCAATTGAGGTTGCCGCCGCGGCACATCCAGATCGACGTGGACCCGTCAGCCATCGGCCGGGTGTATCCGACCGATGCGGGCATCGTGGGTGATGCAGCCACGGTGGTGGACGCGCTCGTCGGTCAGCTCAGCGACGGTGCGACTGCTGTCGAGAGCGGCTGGCAAGCAGCCGTTGCGGGAGCTCGTCAGGCATGCAGGGCGCAGCTTCGAGCCGACATCGGGCCCTATGCGGCGATCTGCGACATCATGGCGAGCGTGCTGGGCGACCACGCTCCGCGCGTGCGTGACATCACCATCCCCAACAGCTCGTGGGGCAACCGGCTGCTGCCGATGGTTGACCCCACCACCAATGTCGTCCCGCGTGGCGGCGGCATCGGACAGGCTGTCGGCATGGCGATCGGGGCTGCTGTGGCCAGACCGGCCGAACCAACCATGGTGATGGTCGGCGACGGCGGCATCGCGCCCCAGATCGGCGAGCTCGCCACGCTGGCCCAGGAGCAATTGCCAGTCACTCTGGTCGTGTTCGACGACGGCGGCTATGGCGTGCTGCGCAACACGCAGGATCGCCATGTGGGCCGGCGTTCGGGCGTCGACCTGCTGGCGCCCGACTTCACCTCGACTGCGGCGGCGTTCGGCTTCGGCTACTGCGACGTGTCGACACCTAACGGATTCGCCGCCGCCTTCGAAGCTGCGACTGCCAGCGGGAGCCCGCAGATGATCCGGGTGGACTGCGACAAGCTCGGTCCCATGCCAGTGCCGTTCGTCCCGCCCGTCGACGTGCCCTCAGGGGTCCGATGACGATTCCCCCGTTCAACCGACATCGAGGCACGCTGCGATGAGCGAACTGCCGCAACCCTCACCAGGTTCGCGGGCGAGTGGGCTCATCTCGCGCAGCCACCTCGGCATCGACCCGTTCGAGCTGCGCCTGCCGGAGACGCTGGCCGACGCAGCGGCCGCGGTGGCGAACGGCTCCTGGGCGCATGCCGGCGGCATCGACGTGGCCCAACGCCTGCGCGCCGGGGAGGTCGCCGACGAGCTTGTGCCGCTGTGCGCTCCCCGAAGATCGGCAGGTGCCGGACTCGAGCGGCTCACGGAGATCTCGCTCGGCGAGCGATCCCTTTTCATCGGCGCCGGTGTCTCACACGCTCGCATCGAGTCGGATCCACTGGTGCAGGCACACCGTCCCGACGTGGCCTCCGCATGGCGGACGATCGGCAACGTCAGGATCCGCGCCGCCGGCACGCTCGGCGGCAACCTGGCGGCCTTCCATCCGGGCTACGACGCTGCACCGATACTTGCGGCTGCCGGGGCCGAGCTGGTCGTCGCCGAGCCTGACGGCACCGAGGTTCGCTGCGCCGTGGCCGACGTGCCACGGGATCGGCTGATCGTGGGGTGTGAGATACCGCTGTCGGGGCGCGTCGTCTATGACCGCTCGCTGAAACCCGTTGTCTCGGTGGCTGTCGGCGAGCAGGCCGTCGCCATCGGCTGTGCCTATGCAGCGACTCACGTGATCCCGCATGGAGCGGCCAATCCGGAAAGCGTCACCGCTGCGGTTGCCGCGCTCGGTGATCCGATCGAGAACGCATTCGCCAGCGCTGCCTACCGGCGTCGCATGATCAGCGTGCTCGTGGATCGGTGTCTGCGGATGCACGCCGAGCCACCTGCACCTGCCGGAGATGACCGCATGGGCGTGCCTGCGACACGGCCTGGGTCGACGCGAGAAGTCGCGACGCCAGACGCCCGCTCACTGGAGGCCGCACCGCCCGCCCGCTCGCAAGACGTCCAGTCGCCGGATGCCGTCTCGCGAGACGGCACCGGAAGCATGGCTCATGTCGAGATGCACCTGAACGGCGAGCCATTGGCCGTCGCGGCGCCGCCCTCGGAGATGCTGGTGGACACCATCCGCACCCGGGCCGGTCTGGGCAGCACGCGTGTGGGCTGCGACCAGGCGGTCTGCGGCGCCTGCACGGTGCTGGTGGACGGCACGCCGACGGCGTCGTGCTCCACGTTCGCTTGGCAGGCCGACGGCAGCGAGGTGCTCACGATCGAAGCCGCCAACCGTCCCGCGAGCGCCGGCGGGCGTGGCGACGTGGAATCGATCCTGCCCGTTGTCCAAGGCGCCTTCGCCGAGCGCAGCGCATTCCAGTGCGGCTATTGCACTCCGGGCCTGATCCTGGTGGCCGCCGCACTGCTCGCCCGCCATCCCGAACCCGACCGAGCCGCCATCTGCGATTGGCTCGACTCGAACGTCTGCCGCTGCACCGGCTACCTGATGGTGATCGAAGCCGTCGAGGCCGCCGCTGCGGCAGTGCGAAACAGCGGCGACGCCGACCTCGAGGACACGCCGTGACCCGCTCGGATGCTGCGCTGAAGGTTTCGGGCACCGGCGCCTACGCCGTCGATGTCACTCTCGACGGGATGCTGCACGCCAAGGTGCTGCGCTCCCCCCATGCCCATGCACTGGTCACGCGCATTGACACCACCGAGGCCGAAGCAGCCCCCGGCGTTCGGGCGGTGCTCACACGTCGCGACCTGCTGGACGCGGACACCTGCGAGCGCTGGGCCAGCCAGGACGCCCGCCTGCGCATGCCCCAGCGGCCCCTGGTGGCCTCGCACAGCTACGGCTACTTCATCAAGGACCAGCCGATTCTGGCCCTGGACCGTGTGCGCTGCATCGGAGATCCGGTGGTGGCCATCGCCGCCGACACCGAGCTGGATGCAGCCAAGGCGCTGGCGCTGGTGACGGTCGACTACGAGCCGCTGCCCGCCGTGACGGACTTCGACGAGGCCCTGGCTCCCGGTGCCACAGAGCTGTTTCCCGAAGCACCTCTCGCCATGACGCCGAAGTACGGCCAAGGCGCGAGCGGTGGCGCCCGGCCGCGGCCGAACGTCTGCTACCGCTTCGGCTACGAGACCGGCGACCCTGCTGCGTTCGATCACTGCGACCACGTATTCACCGACGTGTTCAACTTCGACGGCCGTCAGCAGCACCTGCACTTGGAGCCGTTCGTAGCGGTTGCCCGCTGGACCAGCGCTCCATGGCCCGACGACACAGCGGCGCAACATCTCGACGCCAGCAGCCGGCTGGAGCTCTGGTCGAGCTGCCAAAACCCGTTCCCCGTCCGCAAGGAGATGGCCCGCCTGCTGGGCATCGGCGAGCAGCGGGTGCGCATGCATGTCGGCTACCTCGGAGGCGGCTTCGGCGCCAAGAACGGCTGCAAGACCGAACCCGTCGCCGCGCTGCTGGCGCTGAAGGCCGGGGCACCGGTGCGCTACTGCCTCACCATGGATGAGGGCTTCTGGACAATGCGCCAGCACAACGCCCGGCTCACGCTGCGCACCGGCGTCATGGCCGACGGCACACTCGTAGCTCGCGACGCCGAAGTGCTGCTCGACGGGGGCGCCTACGCGGACGCCAGCCCGCTCGTAGCGGAGAAAGCCGGTTACCGGGTGGCGGGGCCGTACCGCTGGCAGCACATCCGGTCAGTCACCGACGCCGTGCTGACCAACACCACACCAGCCGGCCCGTTCCGGGGCTTCGGCGGAACGCAGGCCAACTTCGCCTGCGAAAGCCAGCTCGACATGATCGCTGACCGGCTCGGCCTCGACCCGGTCGAGCTGCGGCGCCGCAACCTGATCGGGCTTGGCGAGCCGTACGTGCCGGGCGAGTCGGCCATGGACTCGGACCTGGTCGAGGGGCTGGACCTGGTGGCCGACCGCATCGGCATGGACCAACCCCGCCCAACGGGCCGGGGACGTGGCGTGGCGGTGGGATTCAAGGACTCCGGCGGTGTCAACAAGCCGGCGCAGGCCCGCGTGAAGGTGGCCACCTCGGGCGATGCCTGGGTGCAGTGCGGCACTGTCGAGATGGGTCAGGGCGCCCAGACCGCCCTGCGAGAGGTTGCAGCGCGGGTGCTCGGCGTGAGCCGCGAGCGAGTGCACTGGTCTGACATCGACACCGACCACACGCCCTTCGACCAGGGCACGAACGCATCCTCAGCCATTTCGGTCATGGGCCAGGCAGTGCAGAAGGCCGCCGAAGCGGCCCGGCTGCGCGTCCTGCTGTTCGCCGCAACGGCACTGGGCGTTCCGCTCGAGCGCGTCGAGTTCCAGGACGGACTCGTCATCGCAGCTTCCCCGGACGGCTCGGGCGAGCCCGAACGCGTCCCGCTGGCACCGCTGGTGATGGGCTTCTACGGCGGCACCGGCTACGAATTCACCGGCGAGGGGTTCTTCAAGGCACCCGGCGAGAGCCGGGCGCCGCTGGAATCCCCGTGTGTGTCATGGGAGTACGGCTGGGGGGCTGCGGAGGTGTCGGTGGACGCCGAAACCGGCGTGGTGACCGTTCACCGGCTGGTGGTGTCGGGCGATGCGGGCACGGTGCTGCATGAGGGTGCCTGCCGTGGACAGGACGAGGGTGCCGCGATCATGGGCCTCGGCGGCGCGCTGTTCGAGACCATGCGCTTCGACGGCGCTGTGCTCGCCAACGGCCGCCTCGTTGATTACCGGGTGCCACGGGCCAGCGACGTGCCGGCGGAATTCGTGTCGATCACCCAACAGCAGGGGCACGGGCCGGGCCCGTTCGGCTCCAAGGGTCTCGGCGAGGGTGCGATGCTGCCGGTCGCGTCAGCCATCGCGAACGCCATCGCGGATGCGACCGGGGTGAGGGTCACCTCGATGCCCCTGACCGGCGAGACGGTGCTGGCCGCCCTGGACGCAGACCGGGGGCGAACATGAGCGCTGCTTCCGCCGCCGGCTGGTCCATCACCCATGTGCGCCATATCGCGCTCAACTGCGGCGCCTTCGACGAGTGCCTCGACTACTACGCCGGACCGTGGGGGCTGGAGCGCCTCAGCGATTCGGATGACCGCACGGCGATGCTGCGGGCCACCGGTCCGGAACACCACGTGCTGGAACTGCATCGCTCCGACAGCAACAGCATCCGCCACCTGAGCCTCGGGCTCGCCGATGACCGAGCTGTGGACGCGGCGGCCATGGGGCTCAGGTCCGCTGGCGTCACACTGCTGGGTGAGCCGGCCGCCCTGCACCGGCCCGGCGGCGGATACGGCTTCGGCATTGCCGACCCGGAGGGGCGCATCGTGGAGCTGTCGGCCTGCACCGACGCCGTGCCAGCGGGCCCCGCGCAGCCCACTCCCGTCAAGATCGCCCACATCGTGCTGAACACCGCCGACATCGAGTCGCTGAGCGCGTGGTGGTGCGACGTGCTGGGCTTCCGGGTGAGCGACTGGAGCGAGCGTCAGATGGTGTTCCTGCGCTGCAATAGCGACCACCATTCGATCGCGTTCAACCGGGGCGAGTGGGCATCGCTGAACCACGTCGCCTACGAGGTTCCCTCGCTGGATGCGTTCATGTCGTCGATCGGCCGCCTCAAGCGTGCAGGTCACGATGTCGGCTGGGGCCCCGGCCGGCACGGTCCGGGCAACAACGCGTTCGGCTACTTCGTGGACCCGGCAGGCACCGTGCCCGAAGTCACCGCCGAGGTGCAGCAAGTGGACGAGGCCACCTGGGTGCCGCGCACGTGGCCCCGCACCCCCGAGCTGTCTGACCGCTGGGGAACCGCCGGCCCGCCGTCCGCGGAGATGCGCGAGTACATGGCCGGCACACGTGACACCTGATCGTCCCACCGTCGACGCGCTGTCAACGCACCGTCGACGCGCCGTCGAGGCGCGTACGCGTCAGGCGAGATCGCACAGCGAGGCTGCGGCCCGGTCGACGGCCGATTGCTCGCAGCCGATCAGCACGACAGCGGGCTCCAATCTGGCCCCTGCGGGCGAACGCGCTGGTTCGATGCTCCAGCGACGGCCCACGACCTGCAGTTCGTGCCATCGGCCGTCGGCACTGGTGAACCAACCCTTCACCCGCAGCAGCGGTTCCGGCTGTTGGTCGCACCAGCGCCCGACCGCGGCAGGCTCCCAGGGTCCGACTCCCGCCACGGTGGCCGTCGCAACGTCGATCGGGTGTCTGTGCTCGGCGGTGTCGAACGCCGCTCCCCGCACAGCCGCACTGAGCAGCACCCTCGGATCGATGCGCCCATGAGTCGATGGCACGACCATCCGACCGGGCGCAATCTCGCCGATCCGGGCCGTCAGCGCCGCCGCCTGGGCGTCGTCAACCAGGTCCGTCTTCGACAGCACCACCAGGTGCGCCACGTAGATCTGGCGGCGCACGGCGAACCCCACCTGGAAATCATCCAACTGCGCTGCCAGACACTGCGCATCCACGACGGCAACCACGCCGTCGAGCCGACAGCCCGATGCACCTTCGACAGCCGACGCCATCGTCGCCGGATCGGACACACCGCTGGCCTCGACCACGATCGCGTCGAAGACACCCGTGGCGGCAAGGGCTTCCAGCGACGCCGACAGATCGTCCACCAGTGCGCAGCAGGCACAGCCGTTGGTGAGCTCCATCCGCTCGCCGGACCTCGAAGCGGGCCCGCGTACGGCCGCAGCCTGATCATGCAGCGAGGTGGCATCCAGCGAGGTGGCATCAATCGAGACAGCGTCGATGTTGACCGCACCGATGTCGTTGACCACTGCAGCGATGCGCAGGCCCGCAGGGTCGGCCAGCAGCCGTCGCAGCACCGTGGTCTTCCCGCTGCCGAGAAAGCCCGTGAGCACCGTGACCCCGATGCCACCCGTTTGGGCGTCTCCTGCATTGCGTCGGGCGGCCGCCAGAGAGCCCAGCACGGCCTGCCAAGCAGCGTCGAGCTGGTCTGGATGACTCTGCGACAGAGGTGCAGATCCGGGTTCGCTCGAGGCGTTCATGGCGGCGCTGACAGTCCTGCTCAGTAGATCCGGGGCACGATGCGCCAGCGCACCTGGGCGCGGTACCGGTCCCATAGCGGGCCGTACTTGGCGGCACAGCGCCGGTCGTCGGCGCGCTCACGCGGCACCAGCAGCGCGACGTAGTACAGCGGGTACAGCCACGGCGCCAGCATCGAGGGCCGACCGAGCGCGAGGGCCAAGCCCACGCCCATGGCGATCTCGCCCAGGTAGTTGACGTGGCGTGACACACCCCAGAAGCCGCTGACCAGCACCTCGCGCTCGCCATCAGAAAGCGCCTTGGGGGCAATGCCCAAGAACGCCCGATCGGGTTCCCGTTTGAAACGGTGTTTCTGCAGGTTCGCCCCGCGGGCCAGCACCCACCCGCCGAAGAACACGACTGCGGCAACGACCAGCAGCCACGCTGGGGCATCGGGATTGGCGAGATCGGCGACCGCCCACAGACCGACGGCGTAGAAGTACGGGTACCAGAACAGGCACCCCCAGATGAGCTTGAACCCCACGCGCTCGGCGAACAGGTCGTAGGTGTAGAGGTGAACGCGCTCGAAGATGAGGTAGTCGCAGACGAACCAGCTCATCAGCACTACGTAGAGGGCGATGCCGGGTGAGGGATCGTCCCTGAACGCATCCCAGTGGTGCGCTGCGAACGAGAGCACGTTCAGCTCGAGCAGCACGGCGCCGGCCAGGTAGAGGTACATCTTGGCGTCGGCCCGGCCGCCGAACGGCTGCGGGTTCTCGCGACGCCCCAGGTACAGCTCGGCGAGCAACCCCCGCCCGCTCGTCGGCGCGCCCAGCACCGTTGCGGCACTCGCCGCCAGGCCCAGCACCAGCGCGCCCAGCGCGCTCGGCCAGCGTTGTTGCCACAGCCAGTCCCACGGCATCAGGCCCGTCATGCACAGCGCGCACCACACCGCCAGCGTGACCACGAAGATCAGCAGCCCGTTGACCCGGTACTGCAGCACGTCGCCGGTGCGTTCGTGGCGCGCATAGCCCGCCAAGCGCCGCGCCGGCAGCACCAGGTGCAGCACGCCGACTGCGGCGAACACCGCCCAGGGTGCGAAGAAGCCGGCCACCGCGTCGCTCATGTCACGTGCTTCGTATCGCGGGCAATGAAGCGGATCGCAGCTTTGCGAGGCACCGCACGTCCCATGAGCTGGGCAGCCAGGCGGTTGACGCGGCCTGGCACCACCCGCGGCCCGCGGTCCAACCGGTCCAGTGTCTGGCGTGCCGCTTCTTCGGGGGCCAGCATGCCGGGCACGTCACGGCCGAACGTCCTGGCATACCCCGGGGTGGGCATGGCACCGGCACAGCACGCCACCACGTCGATGCCGAACGGCCGGAGCTCGTACCAGAGGCTCTCGGCGAGATGGGTGTTGAACGCCTTGGTTGCTGCGTACACGGCGACGTGCGGGGTTCCCTGCAAGCCGGAAAGCGACGACACCAGCACCACGGCGCCGCGGCCCCGTTCGCACATGGCCGGCGCCAGCGTCTGCACGGCGCGCAGCGGGCCGCGCACATTCACGTCCACCGCATGCTGGATTGCCTCGTCGGTGTTGCTGAGAAACGGGCCGATCGGCACCGATGCGGCGTTGTACACCACGATGCCGATGTCCAGGCCGGCAGCCGCATCGGCGAGAGCGGCCGCGTACGCGTCGTCGGCCAGGTCCAGCTCGACGCAGCGCACCTCGACCGGGTGTGTGCTCTGCAGCCGATCGCGTACTTCGGCCAGCACGTCCCCCCGACGGGCCAACAGCATCAAGTTCATGCCGCGAGCCGCGAGTTCGGCGGCGAACGCAGCACCGAACCCCTCTGAAGCGCCGGCGACGACGGCCCACGCCCCATAGCTGTCGGGAAACGAGCGGCGCCGGCGTCTCACGAGGTGGGTTCGCCGCCCAGCACCGTGCCGGCGATGCCGATATCGCGCAACGCCATCGGATCGACCTCGTAGGGGTCGTCGTCCAGCACGGTGAAGTCGGCCAGCTTGCCGGCCTCGATCGATCCCAGCCGGTCGTCGCGGGCCAGCACGTGCGCGGCGTCGATGGTGACGGCACGCAGTGCCCGGTCCACCGAGATGCGCTCCCCCGGTGCCATCACCGTCTCGCCATCGGCACCCACACGGTTGACGGCGCACCACACCGCCAGCAGCGGATGCAGCGGCGTGACGACGAGGTTGAAGTCGCTGTGCAGGGCGAACGTGACCCCGGCCCGTTCCAGCGATCCCAGCCGGGCGGTGGCCTCGCTGCGGTCGGGCCCGAAGCCGTGATCGGCATGCAGCTGCGCCCGGAAGTGCACGAAGTAGCAGTTGACGCTGGCCAGCCCGCCCAGCGCGGCGAGGCGCTTGGCCTGAGCGGGCGTCGAGATGCAGTAGTGCTCGATGGTGAAGCGGTGGTCGAAGCGCGGGTGCTCGGCCTGCAGGGCGGCCAGCGTGTCCAGCGTCATGTCCACCGTGCGGTCGCCGTTCGCGTGGGAGTGGATCTGCACACCCGACTGCCAGAAGGGCCGCATCCGCTCCACCATGTCGTCCCAGGGCACCTCGCCGGTGTGCGCGGTGTCCTCGTCGAGATAGCCGGGCGAGTTCATCACCAGCGTCATCGACGGGTACGAGCCGTCGTTCACGTATTTCACGCCGTGGGTGTTGAGCCGGTCGTCGCCCTCGGCTCGCTTCGCGGCCAGAAAGTCGAGCATGTCGTCGCCGTAGGTGCGCACCAGCTTCGGCTCGAAGGGGATCATGAAGATGCGCAGCGGAAAGGTACCCTCGGCGATCGCGGCCGCGTGGTCGTCCCATTCGGGCTCGAAGCCGTCGGCCATGCCCCACACCAAGTCGGCGGTGGTGGTGACGCCGACGGCGCGGGCCACCGCCCCCATGCGGTCGATGGCGGCCCGGCCTGTGCCCGGACCGAAGATCGAGGCCGCGACAGGCCGGTTGGCCCGCGCCGTTGCCTCGGTCTCCACGAACCAGCCGTTCAGCCGGCCGTCCGGGTAGCGACCCAAGCCGTGACCGACCGAGTCGTCGTCGACGCCGATGAGGCCGAGCATCGGCGTGTTGGCATACACGATGTGCGGTGCGTAGGCGCACACCCACAGCGGCACGGTGTCGCTGATGGCGTCGAGCATGTCGCGGTCGAGGTGCCCGGCTTGGCTGGCCGGGTCGTAGCCCCACGCCGTCAGCGGCTCCCGTGGGTCGCCATGCTCGGCAACCAGCGCGCGCAGCTGGTGCACCACGGCGTCACGGCTGGGCAGGCCCTTGCGCAGCCCCGTGGGCGACGCCGAGTCGATCGGTCCGACGTAATGCAGCCCCATGTAGGTGCCGCTGAGGCGCAGGTGGGTGTGCGGGTCGATAAGGCCCGGCATGATCACCTTGCCGACGTAGCGGTCGTCGACCTCGTAGGGGTTGCGCCGCAGCCACGGCTGCATCGACTCCATAGTGCCGACTGACACGATCCGGCCGTCGGCCACCGCCACGGCTTCTGCGTGCGGCCTGCCGGGGTCCATGGTGTGGATCCGGGCCGCCGGGTACACCGTGATCTGTTCCATGCGCCACCCCGCTGGTGCCGTGGGCGTCCCACCCGGTTCTAGTTCAGCGCACCGACGAGATGAAGCTCTCCAGTGCGGCAATGTGCTCAGCGGTGCTCTGCAGGTTCGCAGCGGGGTTGCCGCCCCACTCGCACGTCGTGCTCTGGCAGTTGATCGAGAAGTGGCTGAACCCCGCATCT
Source organism: Candidatus Poriferisodalis sp. (assembly GCF_965208925.1). GTDB lineage: Bacteria > Actinomycetota > Acidimicrobiia > Acidimicrobiales > Poriferisodalaceae > Poriferisodalis. Next base: position 2,992,418 of record NZ_OZ242364.1, read on the forward strand.
CGGGCGCCGTCGACGAGCACTGTCCATCTGTCCGGGCCGATGCCGTAGTTGGCCTCGCCCTCCAAGGCGAAGTCGGCCGGATCGCGCAACTGGTCGACGAGCAGCTCCCGCAAGCGATCAGCCAGCGCGACGGTGTCGGGACCCGAGTCGCCAAAGGTGAAGCCGTCGCCGAGACGGGCCGCCCGTCTCAGCGCCGCCGGGGTGTAGCCGCCGAACCAGATCGGGATGCGCCGCTGCGGCCGGGGGCGGATGCCGGCACGGTCGATGCGGTGGAACTCGCTGGTGTAGTCGATGACGTCATGCTCCCAGAGCGCCCGGATCACGGTGATCTGGTCATCCAGCAGTGCGCCGCGCTGCTCCCAGTCGGCACCCAGCGACTCGTACTCGACGTAGTTCCAGCCGGAGCCCACGCCGAGCCGGAAGCGGCCCCTTGACAGCAGGTCCACCTCGGCTGCCTGCTTGGCGACCAAGGCGGCCTGGCGCTGCGGGAGGATGATGATGCCGGTCTCGAACTCGATCGTGCTGGTCACCCCTGCCAGGTAGCCGAAGAGGACGAACGGCTCGTGGAAGTCGTCCCGCTCGGTGTAGGGGCCCCAGAAGGCCGGATTCCGCCCGGCGTGCTCGGCACCCAGGACATGGTCGTAGGTGACGATGTGCGCGTAGCCCAGCGACTCGGCGGCTTGCGCCCAATCACGCAGCGCAATCGGATCGGTGCCGATCTCGCACGTCGGAAGGACCGCGCCGAACTTCATGGGCCGCTGCTTCGGGCGCTCAATCGAGGATGCGCAGCGGAACGCTGCGGGGGCCCCGGATCGGGCCGACCGACCACTTGACGTCCCCGGGGTCGACGGCCAGCTCGAATCGGGGGAAGCGCTCCAGCCAGGCAGTCAGGCCCACCCGCAGCTCCATGCGCGCCAAGTTCGAGCCCAAGCAGCGATGCACGCCCACCCCGAACGCCATGTGGCGGTTGTTCTCGCGATCCAGAATCAGCTCGTCGGGGTTCTCGAAGTACGCGGGGTCGCGATTCGCCGACGGGTACGCCAGCAGCACTCGCTCGCCCTTCGAGACGGGGCAGCCAGCGATCTCGGCGTCTTCGGTGATGTAGCGGGCAATGGTGACCGGGCTGTAGTAGCGCAGGAACTCCTCGATGGCTGTGGGCATCAACTCGGGCTCGTCGACCAGTCGCTTGAGATCGTCAGGATGCGTGCCGAGGTGGAACAGCATGGAGCCCAGCGTCGACCACGTCGTGTCGATGCCGCCCAGCATCAGCACGAACAGCGCACCGATGCGTTCCTTGCGCGTGAACGGCCTGGTGCTGCTGTCGGACAATTCAGCTTGCGCGTTCAGCACCATGGTCACGAGATCGTCAGGCGCTTCGTCGCCCTCCTGCTCGCGCTCGTCGAGCTGCCTCGCGAAGAACTCCTGGACCTCCCGAGAGGCGACCCTGGCGATGTCCAGGTCGATCTGCCCCTCTTTGAGCATCCCGTCCACCCAGCGCCGAAAGGTCGGGCCCATCTCGGCCGAGACGCCGAACAGGTAGCCCATGACCTCCACCGGCAGCAGCTGCGCGTAATCGAGAGCGCCGTCGGTGAGCTTGGCGTCGCCGATGTCGTCGAGCAAACGCTCGGCCATGGCGACAACAGTCGGCTCGAGCTCATCGGTGGCCTTCGGGCTGAACGACGGCAGCAGCGGCCGGCGGACCGGTCCGTGCTCGGGCGGATCCAGCGTGATCGGGGACAGATCGAGCTTGATGTTGTCGGGATGGTTCGTGTTGACCGCGGTGATGCAGCTGGAGAAGGTGTCAGTGTCGCGAGCCGTCTCGGTGATGTCGTCGTGACGGGTCACGAGGTATGCGCCGTAGAACCTCTCGGTGTGGGCGACCGGGCAGCGCTCGCGCAGGTCAGCCATGATCTCGGGTCCGTCGGCGGCCCACTCCTCGCTCAGATGATCGAAGTCCGTTGCCCAATCGGCGACAGGCGGTCGTTCTGACATGTCGGTCGGCACCCCACTCGTGACACCCGCCGAAGCATCGCGGCGGTCTGTGCGGACGCTGCCAGCGACCCGCACGAGCACCGATGGTATTCCGCCAGTGGATTGCTGCGCCGGAGTTCCCGGGTCACAGGCGCTGCGCGCGCCTCTCGCGGGGTCCGGCAGGGCGCACGGCCGCTGCGTCGATCCGGCACGGCGCGTACCGTGGTGACGTGCCGCTCGACGTCATCGGGATGATCGGCGTATCGCCGCCCAAGGATGACTCGACCGTGCACGTCATCGAGGGCGGGCTGTCCCGCCAGTTCCTCGAGGACTTCAGCCGTGCGCACGACGAGGCTGGCTTCGACTTGGTGCTGGTGGGCTACACGTCGACCTCGGCCGACGGCTGGGCGGTGGCGACCCACGCCGCTTCGGTCACCGAGCGGCTCGGCTACCTCGTCGCGCACCGGCCCGGCTTCGTGGCGCCCACGCTGGCCGCCCGCAAGGCAGCCACCTTCGATCAGCTCAGCGGCGGCCGCTTCGCGCTGCACATCATCGCCGGAGCCAGCGACAAGGACAATCAGCGCGACGGCGATTACCTGCCGAAAGTTGACCGCTATGCCCGTGCGGGCGAGTACATCGACGTGATGCGCCGCACCTGGACCTCAGCGGAGCCATTCGACCACGAAGGGCCGTACTACCGCTTCAGCAATGTGCGCGCCGACGTGCAACCGCTTCAACAGCCCTCGCCGCCGATCTTCTTCGGAGGCTCCAGCGAAGAGGCATTGGAGATGGGCGCTCAACGGTGCGATGTGTATGCCATTTATGCAGAGCCCCGGGCGGCCGTTGCCGAGCGCTTCGCTGACTTCCGCCGCCGGGCCGCCGCATACGATTGCACGCCTCGGTTCTCGATCAGCGTGCGCCCGATCCTGGGCGACACTGAGGGCGAGGCCTGGGATCGAGCCGAACGCATTCTGGGTGGTATCGAGGCCGCGGGAACCGACAAGCTCACCGTCGCAGGCAGCCATCGAGGCAAGCCCTACGACCACGGTGGCGAACGAATGCTGTCCTATGCCGCCGCGAGCGATGTCCACGATGAGCGGCTGTGGCTCAAGATCGCCGAGGCCACCGGTGCACCGGGCAACACCTCGTGCCTGGTCGGCACTGCTGAGCAGGTGGCCGACTCGATCCTGCGTTACTACCGGCTCGGAATTCCGGCAGACGGCGGGGTGAGCGACGTGGGCTACGTGCTGATCCGGGGATTCGACCCGTTCAACGACGCCGTGGACTTCGGCCGCGAGCTGATCCCCCGCATCAAGGCCGGCGCAGACGAGCTCGATGCGCACAATGCTCCGACCGAATCCGAGACTGAGACGGAAGCTGAAACGGGCGCTGCGCTCGCGGCGGCGGACTGAGCTGGCTGGCGATCGAAGCACGAATCAGCGACACCGATCAACAAGGGGAACCTGATGCTGGACATGGATCTTTCGGGACGGATGGCGCTGGTAACCGGCGCCTCCAAGGGCATCGGCGAGGCCTCGGTGCGGCTGCTCGCCGACCACGGCGCCGCCGTCGCATTCTGCGCCCGTGGCGCCGAAGCGGTAGACGCCTTGGCGGCATACGCGCCGGCATCGGGATCGGGCTCGGTGCGGGGCTACACCGCGGACATGGCCGATGCCGACGCCACGCAGGCATTCCTCGAGGCCGCCACCGCCGATGTGGGGCCCGCCGACATCCTGGTCAACAACGTGGGCGCCTCGCCGTCGCGGAACTTCCTGTACATGTCCGATGACGACTGGACCGATCTGCACCAGCTCAACTTGATGTCGGCGGTGCGCTGCACCCGGTTCTGCCTGCCGCATATGCGCAAGCAGAAATGGGGCCGGGTGATCATGATCGCCACCGGCGCTGCCTTCTCTCCCAACGCCGCGCTCATCGACTACGCCGCTACCAAGGCAGCCATGGTGGCCACCGCCAAGGCGCTGGCAGGCAAGTACGGCGCCGACAACGTGCTCACCAACACCGTCATCCCGGGGCTCATCCGCACCGACATGTGGGAACGAGCGGCAGCCGAGATCGCTGAGGCCAACAACACCGACGCCGAGGCGATCTTCGCCCGCAATTCCACCGGGGTCCCGCAAGGCCGCTACGGCACCGCGGACGAAGTCGCATCAGGCGTGGTTTTCCTGGCGAGCAATGCAGCCAACTACATCAACGGCACCTGCCTCACTATCGACGGCGGCGTCGGCACCCACGTCTAGGGACTTGGGCCGCGGAACCGGACGCATAGCTGCGGAGGCGGCAGGAGACTCTGCGACGTTGCGACCTGCTGGATCGCGGGAGCAGAGGGTCCTGCCGCCTCCGCAGCGGGCGCACCTGTCTGCGCGGCTCTGAAACTTGTTAGAGCCGCGGGCTAGCTTTCGGGACGCACAGGCGCCGTCATGCTGGGCGCCGACCACACGCACCCACAGGACGGGGAAACAGCGATGGCACACGCATACACCGACAAGGGCCTCGAGATGCAGGAGGCCGTGAAGTCGTTCATGGACGACCACATCTACCCCAACGAGGAGGAGTACAACGAGCAGTACGAAGAGCTCGTAGCCGCCGGGCAAGTGCACGCCACCCCGGCAATCATGGAGAAGCTCAAGGCGGCTGCGCGCGAACGCGGCCTGTGGAACCTGTTCATCCCCCACCTCGACCCGCAGGCGCCGGGCACGAAGCTGTCCAACCTGGACTACTCGCCGATCTCCGAAGAGCTCGGCAAGGTGTCGTTCAGCTCCGAGGCGCTGAACTGCGCGGCGCCTGACACCGGCAACATGGAGATTCTGAACCTGTACGGCTCCGAGCGGGTCAAGCAGCAGTATCTGGCACCGCTGCTGGAGGGGGAGTTCCGCTCGACCTTTTCGATGACCGAGCCTGAGGTGGCCAGCTCTGATGCCTCCAACATCCGCCTGCGGATCGACAAGGACGGCGACGAGTACGTGCTGAACGGTCGTAAGTGGTTCTCCTCGAACGCGCTGCGGCCCGAGTGCAAGGTGCTCATTGTGATGGGCAAGAACGACCCGGACGGGCCGCGCCATCGCCAGCAGTCGATGATCGTGGTGCCTCGCGACGCCGAGGGCATCACGGTGGAACGCGACCCGCTGGTGTTCGGCTACCACCACCGGGGCGGTCACCCCGAGTTGGTGTACGAGAACGTGAGGGTGCCCGAAGACCACATCCTGGGAGGCGAGGGCGAGGGCTTCGCCATCAGCCAGGCCCGGCTGGGCCCCGGACGCATCCACCACTGCATGCGGTCGATCGGCGTGGCCGAACGGGCGCTGGAGTACATGTGCAAGCGGGCGCTCGAACGCCACACCTTCGGCAAGTCGGTTGCCCAGCAAGGCCTCATCCAGGACTGGATCGCCGAAGCACGCATCGAGATCGACCAGGCCCGCGAGTACGTGCTGCATGTGGCACATCTGATGGACACCATCGGCAACAAGGCCGCCGCGCAGGAGATCTCCGGCATCAAGGTGGTGGTGCCCAACATGGCGCTGAAGATCATCGATCGGGCCATCCAGGTGCACGGCGCCGGCGGTGTCACCCAGTTCTTCCCGCTGGCCGAGATGTACGCCCAGATGCGGACGCTGCGGATCGCTGACGGCCCCGACGAGGTCCACAAGATGACCATCGCCCGCCGCGAACTCCGCCGCCACGATCCCGATTTCAGGATGTCCTAGGACATCCTGAACATCAGACACGGCGGATGGCGTAAGCCGTCCGGAACATCAGACACAGCAGGTTGGGCTAGCTCTTGAGCCGTTCTGACAGCGTGTCCAGCGTGCGTCGCACCTCGGCCAGCACCGTCGATGAGTCGTCGCTGGGACCGACCGGCGCGTGCAGGCGCACCCGGCTTCCCCCGGGTACCTGCTCGAGATCGAAGCGCCAGGCGTCCGCAGGCACGTCGAGCGACTCGATGGCGGCCCGCACCGCTTCGGGCTTGGCCTTGAGATCGATCTCATCGACGACGCCTGGACCGCTCTGCGATTTGGTCCGGCCATAGCGATCGAAGTAGGCGATGTCGGCAGCCGGGTAGCGCCGTGATGTCGGCGTGAAATCGGTGCCGATCGTGTACGCCACCGGGAAGAGGCAGATCTGAGTCACGTGGTCTGGCAGCTCCAGCAGCTCGGCGACCGCCGGCGCCTCGTTGAGGTACATCGTGGTCCAGACGGTTCCTAAACCTCGGCTCCGGAGCGCAACCATGAAGCTCCACGCCGACTGGATCACCGAATCGAACAGCCCCGGTCGTCCACTGCCGTCATGGCGCCCGAGAATGGTGGGGATGACGAGCGCGGGCGTCCTGGCGATGTTCTCGCCGAGATGACGGGCGCCCGCCATCAGCCGTTCGTTCTGGTGGCCGGTGCCCTCCAGACGCTTGGCAGTCTCGATGACCCAGTCGACGCCGGCCGACAGGTAGAGCTCGGCCATCCGGTCCTTGGTCTGCTGATCTCTGATGATCATCCAGCGACGGCTGCCGTTATTGCCCCCGGTGGGTGCCTGCTCGGCCACGTCGATGCAATCGAGGATGATTTGATCGTCGACCTCCCGGTCAAAATCGAGGCGTTGACGCACGCCCCGGGTGGTCATCAACGCGTGATCGACGATCGCTTGGTAGTCGGGCGTGCCCGGTGCGAATGTCGGCTTATCCATCTGCGGCGAGGGTAACCGCATCGCTCGTGAGGATTGCTGGCCGACCCCAGGCGGGATCCGGGCACTGAGGGTGTCCGGTTGTGCGGTGGAAGCGGGCCATCCGGCGTGACGGGCCTGCAGAACTAGCGTGAGGCAATGCTCACGGCCGATGAGGTCGCGTCGTTCAACGCCGATGGCTTCGTGACGGTTGACTCGCTGATCGACCTAGACCTGGTCGGACCGCTCAGGGAGCGGTTCGAGCGGCTGTTCCGGGGTGAGTTCGAAACCGGCATCTCGCCCGACGAGGTCAACTGGCTGGCGGGCCGCGACGATCCGACGCTGACGAGACAGATCTGCAACGGCTGGAAGGCCGACCGGCTGGTCGCCTCGACCGTGCTCGATGCCCGCCTCGGCGAGACGGTGGCCAAGCTGGCCGGCTGGCCCGGTGCCCGGATCGTTCAAGACAATGTGCTGTGGAAGCCGCCGGGCGCCCGGTCGCTGGGATTCCACCGCGACAACGCCTACCTGGCCTGGTACACGCCGACCGAGATGTTCTCGTGCTGGATCGCGCTCGACGACACCGTCGCCGGCGGCGGCACCATGGAGATAGCCCGGGGATCGCACCGCTGGCCCACACAAGGCGACCAGATGGGCGAGTTTCATGCCCCCGACGACTACCGGGCGACGGTCAGTGCGGCAGCGGAAACTGCCGGTGCCGCGCTCGACCTCGCGCCGGTGGAAGTACCGGCCGGCGGCGGGTCGTTCCATCACGGGTGGGCCTGGCACGGTTCGGGGCCGAATGAGTCCGATCGGCACCGGCGGGCGCTCGTGCTGCACTGCGCCAGCAGCGAGGCCCGCTTCAACCGGGACGGCTTCGGCGAGGGCAACGGACCGATCTACTCCCGCTACGCCCGCCTCACCGACGACGAGATGGACGAGAACCACTTCCCGATCCTGTGGCGGCACGACGGCTACCGCACGCCCGGCATTTAGCGGGCATCAGCAGCAACCCGACGCGAGCGACCTCGCCGATATCAGCAGCAGCCGGATGAGAGCGCCTAGCGTCAGCGAGCAGCGGGGGGAGGCGCAGCGATGGCACTGACAGTGCAAAGTTCACCGGCAGTCAACGACTACCGGCACCTCGTGCAGGACGACCGGATCCACGGCAGCCTCTACACCGACCCTGCGGTGTTCGCGGATGAGATGGAGCGCATCTTCACCGACGGCTGGGTGTTCGTGGGCCACGAATCCGAAGTGCCGGAGGTCGGCGACTGGGTCTCGCGGCGGCTGGGCACCGAGCCGGTGCTGATGGTGCGCAACGGACACGGCGGCATCAGCGTGGTCGCCAATCGCTGCGCTCACCGCGGCACCACCCTGTGCCCGCAGAATGACGGCAACAACCGGAACTTCCGGTGTGCCTACCACGGGTGGACCTACGACCTCGATGGCACGCTGCTGGGAGTGCCGGGACCGAAGGGCTTCCACAAAGACACCGCTGATCTGGGACTGGATCGACCCGGCCAAGTCGATGACTACCGGGGCTTCGTGTTCGCCAACCGCAGCGGCACGGCGGGGTCGCTCGCCGATCACCTGGGGGCGGGCGGCACTGATCTCATCGATCGGACCTCCAACATGTCGCCCTCGGGCAGCGTCCGCCTGTCCGCGGGCTGGATCGGCCAGCGAATCGACTCGAACTGGAAGATGTGGCCCGAAAGCGATCACGACGGCTACCACCTCAACTTCACCCATGCGTCGATGGCCCGAGCCGTGCCCGACACCTATTACGACGAGATCGTGATGACCGGCGAGGAGGCCTCAGAATCGGCCACGCGCGCCTACGACGGGGGCCACCTCGAACTCGACTTCCGCCGCAGCTACACCCGGGAGCTGGCCTGGCTCGGCACCACTCGCGAGAAGGTCGCCAACTACTGCTCGGCCCTTGAGAGGTCCTACGGCCCCGAGAAGGCCAAGACGATCATGTGGGACGGCCCGCCGCACGCGCTGGTGTTCCCGAACCTGTTCCTGGCCGAGATGAACATTGCCCGGATCGAGCCGGTCTCGCCCGGGGTCACGGTGCACCACCACACTCCCCTGCTGGTCGAGGGCACCGACGAGAGCGTCAACCGGCGCCTCGTGCTGCAGTCAGAGGCGGCGATGGGACCCGCATCGTTCTTCCTGACCGACGACGCGGTGATCGCCGAGCGCATGCACCGGGCCTTCCAAGGGGCTGCCGTGGGAGACGACGGCTGGGTCGACCTCAGCCGGGGCCTCGAACGAGAGCACGTCGAAGACGGCCAGCGCTGGAGCGACATCACCGACGAGACCACCAATCGCGGCTTCTGGCATCACTACCGCGACGTCATGGTCAAGGTGCTGGGCCACCGGCAGAACAGCGCCTGAGCAGCCGCCATGACAGCCGTCGACGAGCCGACGCGTCGCGATGTCGAGGCATTCGTGTACCTCGAAGCCCGGCTCGCCGATGAATCCCGCTACGACGAGTGGGAAGCGCTGGTCACCGACGACATGCACTACTGGGTGCCGTTCGGCCCCGGCGACTACGAGCCCGGCACCCGGGTCAGCTACATCAACGACAACCGAACCCGCCTGGCCACGCGTATCCGCCAGCTCGCAACCGGCGTCCATCACGCACAAGACCCGCCGTCATCGATGCGCCGGGTTGTGTCGAACATCGAGATCCTGAGGGCCGAAGACGACGAGTTCGAGGTCGGCAGCAATTTCGTGCTCTACGAGCACGCTGTGCAGGCCACGGGCCACCTGCGCCTGTGGGCGGGACGCACCACGCACCGCTTGCGGCGCACGCCCGACGGCCTGCGCATGGCGGCCAAGCAGGTGGAGTTGGTGAACTCCACGTCGCCGCTGCCGAACCTGCCCTTCATCATCTGAGCGCCCGTCGCGGCAACCCGTTCGCTGTCAGTCGAACTTGGGCGGTCGCTTCTCCACGAAGGCCCGCTGGGCCTCGCGAGCATCGCTGCTGTGGAACGTCTCGCCTTCCAGGCTGAGCGACAGCGGCAGGATCTGGGCCGACATCTGCCTGATCCAGTTGTTGATGGGCACCTTCGACGCGCTGATGGCCTTCTGCGGTCCCGCGGCGAGCTGCCCGGCTTTCTCCAGCGCCGTGTCGAGGATTGCGTCGTCGTCCACCAGGAAATTGACGAGGCCCATGTCGTAGAGCATCTCGCCGGTGACCCGCTCGCCGGTCATCAGGTGCCACTTGGCCCGGTTGACGCCCATCAGCAACGGCCAGATGACCTGGCCGCCGTCGCCGGCACCGATGCCCATGTTGACGTGCGTGTCGGCGAACACCGAGCTGTGGCCGGCCACCACCACATCGCACAGCAGGGCGATGTTGGCGCCCAGGCCCATGGCGTAGCCCTGCACGGCGGAGATGATGGGCTTGCGCAGCTCGAGCAGGTGGTCGACGATCTGGCGTCCTTCTTCGAAGCTGACCGCCGGACCGCCGGTGTCGCTGAAATCGCCGCCAGCGCAGAATGCCCGGCCGGTACCAGCGAGCACCACCACCTTCACGTCGTCGTCGGTCTGGGCGTCGCGGGTGAACGAGGCCATCTCGTGATGCATCTGCCCGTTCACGGCATTGAGCCGCTCGGGCCGGTTCAGCGTGACCACGGCAACGCCGTTGTCTCGCTTGTCGATCAGCATTGCCTGGTAGTTCGCTTGGTCCAGCGGCATGACAAGCCTCCTCGTGTCCGCAGTCAGTGCTGGAGGCTCAACGTACTGCGGTGAGACGGTGCCCGACTGTCCTCGCTGAGCTTGATCGACCTCATCGGGTAGCGGTGAGGACTCTTCCCACCTGGGTGTGGGGCCGGCCGACGATTCGCTCGTAGTTCGCCGGGTCGGTGGCACCCTCGGTGACCATGATCAGCACGGTGGCGCTCGCCGGGTCCTCCAGCGCCGCTGAGCCCTCCTCATCGGCCAGGAGCGCCCGCACCCCGGCCAGCGAGGCGCTTCCGGTCTCGCCGGCGACCACTTGGGCGTCGGCCAAGTCCCCCATTGCTGCGCCTGCAGCGTCGCTGTTCACCGAGACGCACCACTCGACACCGCTCGCCATCATCGGCCACGCCAGCGGCGACGGCACCCCGCAGTTGAGGCCGACCATGATCGACCGGTGCGGGCCGGGAGTCTCGGTGATCTCGCCGTTGATGGTGGACAGCTGTACGCAGTTGGCGTCGTCAGGCTCCACCGACACCAGCACCGGACGGTGAGCGCCGCTGCGGAAGTGAGTGACCGCAGCGGCCATGAAGGCACCGACGCCGACGGGCACTGCGACCAGATCGGGCGGTGCGATGCCGTTGGCGGCCAGCGCATCGTCGACTTCGGCGAAGATCGTCGTGTAGCCCTCCGCGACATTGGCGGGGATGGTCTCGTAGCCGGGCCACGAGGTGTCGGACACGACGAGACAGCGATCGCCGGCCATCTCGGCACTCTGTTCGATGGCGTCGTCGTACGTGCCGTCCACGACGGTCACGGTCGCGCTCTCGCCCTCGATGGCGGCGATCCGAGCCTCCGATGTGCCGTCGGGCACCAGGATGTGCGCATCGAATCCCAGCAGGCGCGCCATGAACGCGACCGCCCGGCCGTGGTTGCCGTCAGTTGCTGCGGCCAGGGTCATGGGCCTCAAATGGGCCAGGCTGGCTGCCAGCTCGTTGATGTTCGCCCACGGCGGCGGCTCGCCGCCGATGTGCTCGCAGATGGCGCGATACGACGCCCACGATGCGCCCAATATCTTGAACGAAGGCAGGCCCATGCGCTGCGTCTCGGCCTTCACCAGCACCCGCCCCACGCCGAGACTGTCGGCCAGCCGGGGAGCATCCACGACCAGCGTCGGTGCGTATGCAGGCAACCGGCGGTGAAACGCCATCACCTCCGGCGGCACTGCCGGCCAGTTGCGCCCGTCGAACAGCGGGTTCCGGTTGACCAGAGCACCCATTGCTGACCTCCCTCAATCCAGAGACTCAGTCGAGTTCGTCGAGTGCGGCGAAGAGCCGCTGCGCCTGCTCGGCTGCCTTGGCCCGCACCTCGGCGGGGTCGACACGCGTCGCCGTGCCGCCTGCCAGCACCTGCTCACCGTCGATCGTGATGTCGAGCGGGTGCACCCCGGGCGTGTAGGCGAGATGCCACGGGTCGGCGCTGGGATAGGACCAGCGCACGGTGTCGTTGCGGGCTCCGGGCATCAGCTCCCAGCCCTGGGCGAGCCACTCCCACGGCGGATCCGGCGAGGCGGTGACGTCGTGCTCGCGCAGCCGGGCGTAGGCCACCCGGAACTCGTCGAGCATGTCTGAGCCGATGCCGTCGGTGCCCAGCGCAATCGGGTTCGTGGCCGCGAAGCGCACCGGATCGGCGTAGCCGACCGCGTTGTTCATGTTGGAACGCGGGTTGTGCACGACGGTGCCGCGCAGACCGTGGTCGTCCTGCAGGTGCACGCCATGGATCAGCAGCCAGCGCTCGTCGGTGAGGCCGGCCAGCCTCATTGCGGCATCAGCGTCGGGCGGGCCCTCGGCGACATGAATGTGCACGCCGACGTCGTGTCGGCGAGCCATGTCGGCTGCCGCGGCCAGCGTGTCGTCGGTGCACGTGAAGGCTGCATGAACGCCCACGTAGCCGCGGCCGCCGGCGGCGAGAAAGCGGTCGTTCTCCGCCAATCCCCGCCTGGCCCCATCCGCACCATGACGGTCGGTCACTCCGTAGCAGCAGCTGATCCGCACCCCGACTTCGGCGCAGGCGTCCGCGATCACATCCAGCGAGCCCTCGATGGCGTTGGGAGACTCATGATGATCGACGATCGCCGTGCAGCCGGTCTCCAGCGCTTCCAGAGCGCCCAGCTTCGCCGACCACTCCAGCATCTCCAGGTCGAGCGCCCGGTCGAGGCGCCACCACACCAGCTCGAGGATCTCAGCGAAGCCTCCGGGCGTACGCGGCGGGGCCGGCATGCCCCGGGCCAGCGCGGAATAGAGGTGGTGATGCGAGCACACCAGTCCCGGCGTCGTCGCACCCTCCTCGCTCACGGCTGCGAGCGTAACCCCGGCCCCGGTGCCGATTGGGCAGATTCGGCAGAGCCAGGAGCAGGCAAGTCAGGCTCGCGGGCGTGGCTCCGCTACCGACGGAGCGCCGGAAGGATCTCGACGAGGCGACCGAGCTGTATGTCCACGTTCGGCGACGCCAGCCGGATGCAGATGTGCTGGCAGCCTGCGTCGATGTAGCTCTGCAGCCACGCCGCGATGTCATCGGCCGTACCGGATTTTGTGCCCATGATGCGGCGCAGCACTTCGATCTGGACGCCGTAGTACAGCATGGCGTGCTCAGCCACTTCGGCTGCCGCGGTGTCGGGCTCGCCGATGTTGACGGTCAGGTAGGCCGCAGCCGCGATCGACGCCGGATCACGGCCTGCGTCGGCCGCATGACTGCGCACGGTCGCAAGCTGATCGGCGAACGCGTCCACTGCGGGGGCGGTGGGGAACCATCCGTCGAAGTGCCGGCCGGCACGTTCAAGCCCGCGAGGCCCCGAGCCGCCCAGCCACAGGCGCGGCCCGCCCTCGCTGACGCACACCGGCTGCAGCCGCTGCTGGGCAGGCGTGCCTTCGGCTCGCCAGAGCTCGCGGGCTCGATGGACGATCTCCATCATCCGGGTGCCCCGACGACCGTAATCGGCCCCGACCAGATCGAAATCGGTGTTGACCTCTGCTCCGGGCGGCCCTGCCCCCACGCCCAGGATGAGGCGGCCGCCGGACAGCGCGTCCACCGTGGCAGCCTGCTGCGCGAGCTGCTCGGCACTGCGCATCGAGGCCAGCAGCACCGCCGTGCCGAGATCGATGCGTTCGGTGGCAGCCGCTACGGCCGCCAGCACCGAGAGCGGCTCGGCCCTCGGCTTGGCCAGCAGGGAGTCGCCAATCCACGCAACGTCGAAGCCGAGCTCTTCGGCTCGCACGGCCCAGGCCACCAGCCGCCGGGGATCGCCGTCATGGGGCGGGTACATCGCCAGCTCACGCGAGGGCAGGAGCAGGCCGAAGGTGACTGGTCCAGGTGAGGTCATGGCGAGAACTCTGCCACTCCCGTCGCCTGGGCGCGGTGAGGAGGGCTCAGGCGGTCAGACCCAGGCGTCAGCTCGCTCGCGGTTGGAAGGGTTGCGCATCGGCAGCTCGTTGTGCCAGACGCCCTCGTGCTCGCGCAGCGCAGCCGCCACCGCGCCGGCTGTCGGCACCAGCCCGATCTCGCCGACGCCCTTGATGCCGTAGGGGGCACCGGGCTGCGGCGATTCCACCAGGATCACGTCGACGTCGGGCATGTCCTTGGGCCGGATGATCGCAAGGCTGCGCAGGGTGGAGTTGAGGGGTCGCCCGTCGGCGTCGGCCGGAAAGCCCTCGCTGAGCGCATAGCCCAGACCCATGTGCACGCTGCCCTCGATCTGACCCTCGCACAAGATCGGATTCACGGCCCGTCCCACGTCGTGGGCTGCGATGACCCGCTCGACGTTGCCCGTGTCAGGGTCAAGGATCACGACCTGGGCGGCGTAACCGAACGTGGAGTGGATGACCGGGTTCTCAAGGCCTTCCGAGAGCGAGTTGGTCCAGTCCACCCGGTACTCGCCCTCGTAGTCCACTTCCGGCTTGCAGCCGTCGGCCAGCGCTGCGCGGCACGCGTCGGCGACCGCTCCTGCGCCCATGAGCGTGCCGCGGCTGCCGGTGGTCTGGCCTGCACCGAGTTCGCGGGTGGAGTCCACGATCACCCGCACTGCCTCGGGATCGACGCCCAGCTCCTCCACTGCCACCTGCAGCGCCACCGTGTGCACGCCCTGGCCCATCTCGGTCCAGCAGTGGCGGACCTCCACGGTGCCGTCAGCACAGAAGCGCACGATCGCCTTGGCGATCTCCTTGAAGCCGTTGCCCAGACCCGAGTTTTTCAACCCGAGCCCGATGCCGACGGGCTTGCCGGCAGCACGGGCAGCCTCGTAGGGCTCGCGCACCGCATCGAGGCAGGCCTGGGCGCCGAGACAGCCGTCATCCATGATCTGGCCCGGTCCCCACACTCCCCCGGGCACCACCACGTTGCGCTGGCGCATCTCGAAGCCACTGATGCCCACCGCCTCGGCCAACCGGTCCATCACGCCTTCCATGGCGAACTGGGCCTGATTGGCGCCGAATCCCCGGAACGCACCGCAGACGGGGTTATTGGTGCGCACCGCGACGGACTCGACGTCGACCGCCGGCACCAGATACGGGCCCGTGGCGTGACCCGCCGACCGTTCCAGCACCTTCATGCCCACCGAGGCGTACGGGCCCGAGTCGCCGAACATGCGTGCCCGCACGGCAGTGAGCTTGCCGCCGGCGTCACAGCCCACTTCGTAGGTCATGCGGATCGGGTGCCGCTTCGGGTGCATCAGCAGCGATTCCTCACGCGACAGCGTGATGCGCACCGGGCGGCCGGTCAGCCATGCCGCGAGCGCGGTGTGCGCCTGGTTGGACATGTCCTCCTTGCCACCGAATGCGCCGCCGTTGGACACCAGCTCGGTAGTGACCACCGATGGGTCGAGCGCCAGCACCGCAGCAATGTCGTTGCGGTCGTCCCAGATGCCCTGCCCGCCGGTGTAGACGTGCAGCCCGGCGGGAAGCCCGTTGGCAGGCGTGGGCACGGCCAGGGTCGACTCGGGTTCGAGGTAGGCGTGCTCGATGCGCTGCGTCTGGAAGGTCTCGGTCACCACATGTGCAGAGCCGGCCAGCGCAGCATTGACATCCCCACGGGAGTACGTCGAGCGAGACAGGATGTTGCCGTCGAGCTCCCACACAGCATCGACATCGCTGTCCTTCACCCGCACTGGGTCTGTCATGGGCTCGAGGACGTCGTAGGACACCTCGATCAGCTCGGCGGCCCGTCTGGCAGCGGGACGGTTGTCGGCCACGACGATCGCCAGCACATCGCCGAGGTACGACGTGCGCCCGCCGACCGGGATCATGACCGGCCAATCCTTGTGAATGAGGCCCACTCGCAAGACGCCGGGGATGTCGGCGGCGGTGAACACTGCCTGCACGCCGGGCACTGTCGCGGCCGCACTCGTGTCGATTGCCAGTACATCGGCACGGGCGTGATCGGCGAAGCGCAGGGCGCCGTGCAGCATCCCGTCGGGATACATGTCGTCGATGTAGGGGCGGCTGCCCAGCGTGAGCTCGCGGGCCTCGTAGCGCACGCCCGAGCTGCCGACGCCCTTGGGCGGCAACGCCACCGGCACCTCCCCGGCCGCCAGCGACTCCACAGCGTCGAGAATCTTGGTGTAGCCAGTGCAGCGGCACAGGTGGCCGCCCAGGTGCCGGCTGGCTTCCTCCCGGGTCAGCGCCGAGCCTTTGCGATCCAGAAGGGCCTTCAGCCGCACCACGATGCCGGGGGTGCAGAATCCGCACTGCAGCGCGCCGTAGGCCGCGAACGTGTCCGCCATCGCGTCCACTTCGGCCTCGTCGAAGCCTTCAACGGTGGTGATCTCTGTGCCGGCTGAGCGCTCCAGGCTGGTCTGGCAGGCCACCCGGGCCTTGCCGTCCACCAGCACCGTGCAGCAGCCGCATTGGCCCGACGGAGCGCAGCCGTCCTTGGGCGAGATGATCCCCAGCTCATCTCGCAGCGCCGCCAGCAGATGCTCGTGATCGCTGGAGACCGTGACCGGCGAGCCGTTCAACACGAACTCGGTCGTCATCGACATCCTCGTCTCTGGGACCACAGAGTTCTCCTGGTCCCCTCCCCGCAGGCCATTGTCGCACCGCTGCACGGCCATTCACACCACCAACGCTCTGTGCTGACTGTGGCAGCGGCTATGGCGGCGGGATGACGCCCTTCTGCTGACCAATCAACTGGTAGGTCTCGGGGCGCCGGTAACGGCTGAAGTCGAACAGCGTGTCCTTGTACTGGGAGCACCAGTCCAGATCGCACTGGGCGGTGATGAGCTCATCGCCGTCGGTGACGGCCTGGGCCACGATCTGGCCGGACGGCGCGATCACCGCCGAGTGCGCCAGCGATTCCACGCCCTCCTCGGTGCCGCCCTTGGCGACACCGATCACCCAGGTGCCGTTCTGGTAGGCGCCCGCCTGCATCACGAGGTGATTGTGAAACGCCTGCAGCGGATCCTGGACGGGGTCTGGCGCGTAGTGCAGCGGCGTGTTGTAGCCGATAAAGATCATCTCGACGCCCTGGAGGCCCATGACCCGGTAGGTCTCGGGCCAGCGCCGGTCGTTGCACAGCGCGATGCCCATGACGCCGCCGAAGGCGCGCCACACGCTGAAGCCCTCCGTGGATTCCTCGAAGTAGCGACGCTCGAGGTGCTGGAACGGCCGCTGCGGCTCGTGCTCCTCGTGGCCGGGGATGTGCACCTTGCGGTACTTGGCGACGAGGCTGCCGCTGCGATCGACGAGGATGGCCGTGTTGTAGCGGTGCCCGTCGGGTGTCAGCTCGGCGTATCCCAGGTGGAAGCCGATGCCGAGGCGCTTGGCCTCGTCGAACAGCGGCTGCGTCTGTGCCGACGGCATCTCGGTCTCGAAGTACGACAGCAGCTCAGGCGAGTCGTCGGGGAAGTACCAGCGGGGGAAGAACGTGGTGAGCGCCAATTCCGGGAACACCACAACCTCGCATCCGCGGTCTGCGCCTTGGTGCAGCAATGCGATCAGCCGCTCGACAACCTTGGCGCGGGTCTCGTAGCGGGCGATGGGCCCGAGCTGCGCGGCACCGACCGTGAGCGGTCTCACGCGGCCGTCCCATTGCCGGCAGCATCTCGATCGCCGGCAAGTGCGCTGTCGATGTCGCCGTTGGCGAGACGCCACACGACATCGGCGAGCAGGTTCGCCCCCGCCTCGATGTCTTCGGGCGACGTGTACTCGGCCGGGTTGTGGCTGACACCGTCGAAGCTGGGCACGAAGATCATCGCTGTCGGGCACACACGGGCCAGCATCTGAGCATCGTGGCCTGCGCCTGACGGCATCCGGCGGTGCGTCAGGCCCGCTTCCGCGGCGCAGCGTTCGACCAGATCGATGACTGCTGGATGGAACTCGACCGGCTCGAAACGGGCGGTGCGTCGCATGGCGGCGTCGAGGTGCTCACCTTCGGCGATGCGGCTGACAATCTCGTCGAGGCGGGCCTCCGCGTGCTGCAGCATCGGTTCGGAGGTGTTGCGCAAGTCGACGGTCATCACCGCCGCGCCGGCGATGACATTGACCAGATTGGGCACCAGCGAGATGGAGCCCACCGTGCCGACCTGCGAATCACCGATGTTGTGCGCCAGCTCCCGCACCTCGCCGGCGATGCGGCATGCGGCCAGCCCCGCATCGCGCCGCAGCGGCATCGGCGTTGTGCCGGCGTGGTTGGACTGGCCGCTGAGCGTGACCTCGGTCCACGAGATGCCCTGGACGCCTTCCACCACACCGATCTGCGTCTCATGGAACTCCAGCACCGGCCCCTGCTCAATGTGCAGTTCCATGTAGGCGTAAGGCACGGTTCCGGGCACGGGGGCGGGGCCGCGGTAGCCGATGCGGTCCAGCTCGTCGCCGACGGCGATGCCGTCGCGGTCGGTGATCTCCAAGGCTTCCTCGAGCGCCATGCCCCCGACGTAGGCGAGGCTGCCCAGCATGTCGGGCGCGAACCGGCTGCCTTCCTCGTCGGTGAAGTAGGCCACCGACAGGGGCCGAGCGGGTGTCTGGCCGCTCGCCAGCACCGACTCGATGACCTCCAAGCCGGCGAGCACACCGAGGTTGCCGTCGTAGCGACCTCCCGTAGCGACCGTATCGATGTGGCTGCCCATCATCACCGAGTCGGCGACCCGTCCGGGCTCTGTGCAGGCGACCACGTTCCCGAGCCCGTCGACGGTGAGCTCCAGCCCGAGATCGGCCATCCAGGTGCCGACCAGATCGCGCCCGTCCCGGTCCTCGTCGGTGAGCGCGAGGCGGCAGTTGCCCTGCGTGCCCTCGATGGCACCGATCTGCGCCAGCGCGTCGAGGCGCCCCATCAGGCGCGCCCCGTCGATGCGCGGTGCTCCCCCTCCCGATCCGCTCATTGGCTCATTCTCTCATCGCACGAGGCTGAACCCGCATCACGGCCCGTCTACACGAAGGTGGCAGCGACCTCGTCGTTGAGCTCGTTGATCATCTCATCCCACAGCCGGGGCAGGCCTCTCAGCGAGTCCCAGAAGGCCTGGTCGCGGCGTGCCTCGAAATCCTCCAGCGGGACCCCCTGCTGCTCGACCCAGGTGTAGTAGCCGAGGTTGAAGATTCGGT
This sequence comes from Candidatus Poriferisodalis sp., assembly GCF_965208925.1. Taxonomy (GTDB): domain Bacteria; phylum Actinomycetota; class Acidimicrobiia; order Acidimicrobiales; family Poriferisodalaceae; genus Poriferisodalis. Next base: position 3,011,335 of record NZ_OZ242364.1, read on the forward strand.
CCCGGCCCCGGTCCGACAGCACTTCGATATGGGGGGCATCGTCGCTGCGGGCATCAGGAGCGAGATGGCGTTCGATGATGCCCCTGGCGGTGCCTGCATCGAAGCTGTCCGGATAGCGCTCCGCAAGGTGCCGCTCACGCTCGGAGTAGTACATCTCGAACCCGTCGGTGGCGACGGTCATCACCACGTCATCAGCGCCGAGGCCCAGCTCGTTGGCGGCCCGGGCTGCGGCCAGGGTGTTGCAGATCGACGAGTAACCGAAGTGCCCAAGCTCGTCCAGCACCCATGAAGCGGCCCCGAGGTGCTCGCGCAGCGCGTCGCGCCCGGGCTCGGTGTTGAACACGAGCCCGAGGCCGTCGGTCGCACGATCACTGACGCCGACGATGACGTCGGTGTTCATGACGTTATGGATCAGCGGGATGTGCTTGTCGCCGATGCCCTGAATGTTGTGCTCGCCGTAGCCGTTGTAGAGCATGGTCGGGCACTCCAGCGCCTCCACCGCGACGATCTGCGCGCCGTGAGCGTCCTTGAGCCGGTCGCCGGCGCCGAGCGTGCCGGCCGAGCCGCTGGCTGCCACGAATGCGGCCAGGTTCGGCTCGGAGCCCGCGGACGCGCCCTGGCGCAGGTGTTCGAACACGGCCAGGAGCGCCGCTCCGGTCACCTCATAGTGCCCGATGTGGTTCGAGAACTCGCTGAACTGGTTCAGGATGAAGTTCGCCGGGTCCAAAGACAGCTCGGCGCAGGCGTCGTAGATCTCCTTGACATTGCTCTCCGAGCCGGGAGTGCGGATGACGTCGGCGGGGTCGGCAACCCAGCGGGCCAGCCATTCGAAACGCTCGCGGCTCATGTTCTCGGGCAGCACGGCCACGCCGCGGCACGCCATGATGCGGCTGATGGCCACGCCGCCGCGGGCGTAGTTGCCGGTGGACGGCCACACGGCCCGGTGCCGGGTCGGGTCGAATTGCCCTGAAACCACCCGGGGCGCCAGGCAGGAGTACGCGGCGAGCACCTTGTGCGCGCCGATCATCGGGAAGCGGTTGCCGAACAGCACCACCACCTGTGCGTCGGTGCCGGTCAGCTCGCTCGGCAGCACGACATGCTCGGGAACCTCAGTCCGGCCCCCGGCGCCGTCGTTGAACCAATGCACCCGGAACAGGTTCAGAGGATCGGCGAAGTCAGGGTCGACGTCGGCGAGGGCGCTGTCGATGTCGGGATCGATCAACGAGGGGTCGGCCAGCTCGGCGAAGGTCGGCAAGCGGATGCCCTGCTCCCGGAACCGCTCGACAACGTGAGCGCGTCCATCAGAGTCGGTGACGTCGGTGGCGAGCTGGGCTGCGTAGCTGGCGGGAAACGCAACTGCGGTCCCATTCGACCCAGTTGACTCAGGTGACACAGTGTGGTCGGCCATACCCAGCCGAGGCTATGTTCCGCGAAGCGCTCCGGATGCCCGCGGCACGGGTATCGGGGACAGATGGGAGGCCTGCAATCCATGGCGGCAGATCGATGACATCGACACGGAATGCGCTGTACCTGCAGGATGCCCACACCATCACCGAGGCGGTGGGCTTCACGCAGTACGCGGAGGAACACGGATTCGAGGCCGTCTGGCAGGCCGATTCACGGCTGGTGCGCGAGGCCAGCGTGCCCATGGCCGCGTTCGCGGCCACGACGTCTCGCATCAAGGTGGGTGCCGGCGTCATCGACATCTGGTCGCGCAACGCGGCTCGTCTGGCGTCCATGTTCTCGACGCTTGACGATCTCGCTCCAGGCCGCATCATCTGCGGGCTGGGCGCGTGGTGGGATCCGCTGGCGGCGAAGGTCGGCATCAGCCGGGCCCGGCCGCTCGGCGCGATGCGCGAGGTCACCGCCGTCGTGCGGGCATTGCTCGCCAACGAGAACGTCACGTTCCACGGCGAGCATGTGCACCTCGACGATGTCGAGCTGGACTACGTGTACCAGGAGCGACGGCCGAAGGACGTGCCCATCTACATCGGCGCCACCGGCATGAAGATGATGGAGCTGACCGGCGAGATCGCCGACGGCGTCGTGCTCAACTACCTCGTCTCGCCCGACTACAACAGCCGTGCCATGGAGGCGCTGGAGCGGGGTGCTGCGAAGGCAGGCCGCAGTGTGGACGACCTGGACCGGCCCCAGCTCGTGGTGTGCTCGGTACACGAGGACCGTGCGACGGCGCTGGACATGGCCCGCAACATGGTCACCCAGTACTTGGGTCAGCAGCCGCACATCATGAAAGCCTCAGGCGTGCCGGACTCGCTGCTCGAAGACGTCGGCAAGGTCTTGACGTGGCCGGCCACGGCCGAACAGGTCGAAGCGGCATCACGCCTCGTGCCCGACGACATCGTGCAGATGCTCACCGCATCGGGCACGCCCGCGGAGGCCCGCGAGGCGGTCGACGGCTATCTGGCCAACGGCGCCACCTGCCCGATCCTGTACCCGCTCGGCGACGTGCACGCGATGATCGACGCCTTCGCCGTCTGAGTCCGCGGCGGGTGACGGTCTAGTAGCCCAATTCGGTGGCGGCGCGCTCGAGCGCCACGGTGACCGACCAGTGCGTGCGGGCGAGCCGCAGATCGTCGTTCGAACCGTCGGCATACAGCCCCGCGGCGCTCATCCAGAACGCGGCTGAACGCATTGCATACAGCAGCTGGTAGTAGGCACAGCGCTCCTCGTCGATCTCGATGCCCGTGGCCTGCTGGTACCGCTCGAAGAACAGCTCCCGGGGCACCACGTTCGACAACAGCTCGGTGCCTTCCCGGTTGAGCTCGGTGAGCACGTAGGCCACGTCGTACATCGGGTCGCCGATGACCTGCAGCTCCCAATCCAAGATCGCTGACACCCGGTCGCCGTCGATCAGCACGTTGCCGGTGCGATACGCGCCGTGCACCAGCGTCAGCCGGTCGACGGGCGGCGCGTGGTGCCGGAGCCAGCCGATCACGTCGATGAGGATCGGGTGGACCTCGTGGCCGGAGGCATCGATGAGGCTGTGCCACTTGTCGATCTCGCGATGAGCGAAGTCGTTGCCGTCCTCGGGCACGCCGAGGAAGTCCAGCCCTGCAGACCGCCAGTCGACGTTGTGCACTGCGGCAAGTGCGTCGGTGAAGCTGGCCGGCAGCACGCCGCGTTCCGCTGCGGCCGCGTAGAACTCCCGGCCGGCGCGCCGCCAGGGGCTCGGGCACACGCCCGGCACTCGTTCCATGATCAACGCAGGCGCGCCCAGCACGGCAGGATCGGGTTCGTGCCAGTGAGCACGCGGGGCGAGCACACCGGTTCCCTCCAGGCACTTCAGCACACGGAATTGCTCGCCGAGGTCGGACTTGTCGCGCAGCAGGGCGTTGCCGGGATCGCGCCGCAGGCACAGACCCATGCGCTGTTCGCTGCCGTCCTGCGACCAGACCGCATCGAGGAGCCAGGTCTCGTGGGACCACCCGACCGCAATGCGCTCCATGTCGCAGACCTCGACGGGCATCGTCGTGGCGAGTCGCTCAGCTAGGTAGTCGCTGAGAACCGATGCCAACTCGGCTCGATCTGCCGGTGTCGTATCGGCCATGCTCACCGGGCGATGTCCATGCGTCGATCGATGTCACGGCGCAGCACCGAACGGATCGCTTCGAGCGCTGCGGCCGCTGCAGGACGTTCGGGGCCCCAGCTATAGAGCGCCTCCACCACGGGTCCCAGTGACATCACCTCCGGGTCGTCCTGCAGCCGGGCCAGTGCCGAGCGAACCTCCTCGGGAGCTGCCTGCGACTGCGAAGCCCCATCGATGCCGACGATCTCGCCCAGGCCTGAGGCCAGCTCGGCGAGGTCGGCGGCTTCGGCATCCCGGTGACGCTCCCCGAGCGCCGCCTCGCGAGCGAGTCGCTCCAAGATCACCGCGGCCATGTGGGCCTGCGTGCGCAGGTACTCGCCGTCGACTGCCGGTGCGATCTCGCGACGCAGCCCCTCGGCGAGGCGCCCCAGCAGCTCATGGCTCTCGAAGCTCATCTGCGACTGCCTCGAGCGTGCGCGGACTGAATCGCCTCCTCGTTGCATTGAATGTTGCCTCCCGCTCTTGTTCGCTCCGCTCACGGGCCGCTCGGGCCACGGCTTCGCCATTCGGCTCAGCCTCGTGTCGACCAATCGCCGCTGCGCTTGGCGGCGGCGAAGCGATGAGTGGGCCACATGTCCTGGTCCTCGCCCCACCAAGTTCCCGCTCCGGCGACGTCCCAACGAATGAGGCTGTTGATGTCAATGAAGCTGTGGCGATTGATGACGATGCGGCTCACCGGATGTCCCACCGCCTCGAAGCGATCGCCGGCGGCGTCGACCGCGTCGATCCGGATCTCGGCGATCCAGCCTTCGGCGGAGCGCCGCACACTCCGTTCACCGCCGATCAGCGTGACCTGGGTGTCGCCGCGTTGGACGAACCCGTAGGCCACTCGGTCTTTGCCGTCGCGTGTGTTCGCCACTGCCAGGAAGCCCGATCCGCCCTCGCCGGCGCCGGTCACGTAGGCCGCCTGGCGGGGCCGATCCTCGGGACGCCGACCCCACGTGCGGTCCCGCATGGACCAGCAGTCGATGCCGATGTGCACGCCGTTCACCTCGATGCTGCCGGTGACGTGACCGATCTGGTCGAAATGGGCGGAATGGCCGAACGTCGAATCGCCTGCCGTCAGCGGCCGCGGCGGCAGCACGGCATCGAATCTGAGGTCGGCGCTGAGGCGGCCCGGATCGTCGAAGCCGAGGCGGTAGCTCATAGTGGGCACTTCGACCTCGATGCGGACGCCGTTCGGCAACGTTGCGTCGCGCAAATCCAGCTCAGGTGGCAACGCCAGCGCCGTGAGATTCGAGCTGTAGAGCACCTCCCATGGCAGATGCGCCGAGTCGTCCCACACCCAGGCACCGCCGGCGATGGTGCCGATGTTGTGGCGAGCCATTGTGTAGAGCCAGCCACCGAGCTTCCTCTCGGCGTGGTGGAACGAGAACCACGCCGTCTCGGTGAACCACCAGTCGTCGCCCCGCAGGTGGTCATGAAAGCCGTCGTCGGCCGCAGTGAACACCACCGCAGTGTCAGATTGCCCGCTCACCCGGCGCATCGTAGGTCGGTGTACGTACAGAGACTGGCTGATTTGAGGTGCAATAACATTGATTTTCAATAAATTCAGTTGATTTCAGCCGGACGATCTGTTGAAGTGCCCGCATGACATCGAACGACAACGAACCACTCCCAGGGCACACGGACGGAGCAGCGGGATGACCGGGGACCTGGCGTCCCTGCTGGCAGCAGGCGTTCCAAGGCCGCTGTTCTACGCGTGGTCGGTATTGGTCATGGCGATCTGCGTCGTGGGCCATCTCCGGATTCAGCGGCGCTACCGCCGGCTCGTCAGGAAAACCGAAGCCGATCTGCGGCGCCTCGGGCAGCGAATAGATGAATACGCGAAGAAGATCGACGAATACGACGCGGACATCATGCAGATTCGAGCCGAACTCGACGCCTATGGTGCATGGAGCGAGGCGAACGACCGCTTCTTCCACCACGGCCTGGTGGCTGTCTCCCACCTCCTCGGTGCGCGAGCACTGCCTGCGCGCCGAGCATGCATCGGCGAGCGACGCAGCACGATCGTGCAGCAAGCAACCGCAACGGCGTGGCGGCCCAAACCGATCCGCGCTGCGAACCCCGCGTCAGGCCCTGCTTCGACGATGCAGGTGCAGCGCCGCACATGCACATGATCGCAACCGCAGGCCGCGGCGAGGACACCCGGCGACGCGTACTGTTGGCGGCATGGCTGAGCTTGCGCGTTTCACCTTGGACACACCAGATGAGGAGATCGTCGAGGTGGTGCGCATCGACGGTGGCGCCATCATCGAGGACGCCATCGACGTCGACCTGCTGAACCGGCTCGAGGACGAGCTACGACCCTGGATCGACCGCACGCCGGGCGGCCTCGACAACTTCAGCGGCGCCAACACGACACGCACCGGCGCCCTCGTGGCGCGTTCGCCGGCATGCCGGGAGCTGGTGATGCACCCCAAGGTCATCGACATGGCCAACCGCTTCCTCAGCCCGTACACCAACAAGATCCAGCTGCACCTGACGCAGGTCATCAACATCAAGCCGGGACAGGGAACCCAACCGCTGCACCGCGACCGCCTGGCGTGGGGCGGCTACATCCCCGACGAGATCGACCCGCAGTTCAACACGATGTGGGCGATGACCGACTTTACGCCCGAGAACGGCGGAACGCGGATCGTTCCGGGCAGCCCCGGGTGGGAAGAAGACCGCCGGGCCACCGCTGACGAGAAGACCCAGGCCGCCATGGGCGCCGGCTCGGTACTGCTGTACTCGGGGTCGGTGATCCACGGAGGCGGCGAGAACTGCACCGACGCCGACCGCACCGGCATCAACATCACCTACACGCTGGGCTGGCTGCGCACCGAGGAGAACCAGTTCCTGTCGTGCCCGCCTGAGGTCGCCAAAGACCTCGATCCCGAGCTGGCGGATCTGATGGGGTACTCGATGGGCAACTACGCCTTGGGCTACTACTCGGACCCCCACGACATGCCAGGTCCGGTAGACCTGCTCACGCCTGAGATGGTGCTGGGCCGCAAGCCCAGTTCGAAGCACTCCAACTCGGGGCTCCTGCTCCCAGCCGAGTGAACCGAACACTTCAGAATCGGCGCGATCGGGCGCTGGGTGCCGGCGCGCAGCTCTTCTACTCCGAGCCGCTGCACCTCGTGCGAGGCGACGGCGTGGAGCTCTTCGACGCGGACGGCCGCCGCTACCTCGACATGTACAACAACGTGCCCTGCGTGGGTCATGGCAACGCCCGCGTGGCCGAGGCGATGGCCGCCCAGCAGGCCACGCTGAACGTGCACAGCCGCTACCTCGACGAAGGCATCGTCAGCTTCGCCGAGCGCCTCGTGGGGCTGCACCATGACGGCATCGAGAGCGCCGTCATCAGCTGCACCGGCACCGAAGCCGTAGAAGTCGCGATGAACATGGCTCGCATTGCGACAGGCCGCCGCGGCGTCATCGCCACGAACGCCACGTATCACGGCAACAGCGAAGCGGTGATCGCGCTGCGCCAAGCGGCAAGCCGACCCGATGGGTACCCCGACGTCGCCACATTCCCGTTCCCGCAACGATTCCGTCCGATCCGGGCAGGACTCGATGATCAGGCGCTCGCTGACGCCTATCTCGACGAGCTTGCGGCAGCGGTCCAGCGCCTGGAGTCGTCGGGTGCTGGCGTGGCTGCGCTCATCGTCTGTTCGATCCAAGCCAACGAGGGTCTGCCGGACATCCCAGGAAATTTCATGGCGCAGGCAGCAGAATACGTGCGCAATGCCGGAGGCCTGGTGATCGCCGACGAGGTACAAGCCGGCTATTGCCGGACCGGTCGCTGGTGGGGCTACGAGGTCACCGGCTTCGAGCCCGACATCGCCGTGATGGGCAAACCCATGGGCAACGGCCTGCCGCTGGCGGCCACGGTCGCCAGCCGGGATCTGGTGGGACGCTTCCGTGGCGCAACCCGGTACTTCAATACGTATGCGGCGAGCCCGTTGCAGGCGGCCGTCGGACACGCCGTCATCGACGAGATCGAAGAGCGAGAACTGGCAGCCAGCGTCACCGATCTTGGGCACGGCTTGAAGGCGGCACTGGTCGAACGGGCCGAGCAATCATCGTGGATGGCCGATGTGCGGGGCCACGGTCTCTTCCTCGGCGTGGAGATGGTGGAATCCGGCTGCGAGCTGATTCCGGATCGCACACGAGCGGTCGAGTTCACCGAACGTCTGAAGGACCAGGGCATTCTGGCCTCAAATGCCGGGGCGTACGCCAATGTGCTGAAGGTCCGGCCTCCGCTGGTCTTGGAGCAGTCCCACGCTGAGGAATTCCTCGCTGCATTCGACGCGGTGATCGCCGACATCGATGGATAAGCGCTGGCTGAGTGCGGCGCACCATGCGCTCGATGCCTTCGGCGTGGCAGCAGCCCACCTTGAGCTGGTCGGGGTGAGCGAGAACATCACGTTCCGGGCAGTCGAATCCGGTTCCCGGCAGGCCTACGTGCTGCGGCTGCATCGGCCCGGCTATCACACTGCCGAAGAGCTCGACTCGGAGCGAGTGTGGCTGGCAGCGCTACGCGATTCCGGAATCGCTGTGCCCACACCGGTCAATACCCCAGACGGCCGCTTCTTCGTGCCGGTGGAGATCGGGCCTAGCGAGATTCGCCAAGCCGGGCTCAACCTGTGGGCTGACGGGGAGATCGTTGGCATCCTGCTGACACAGCCCGGCGGCACCAGCGAATCACTCTCGAAGATCGCAGAACCGTTCGGCCAGCTCGGCGGCTTGATGGCCGCGATGCACAACCAAGCGGCATCGTGGATCCCGCCGCCATCGTTCCGGCGTCACCGCTTGGATGTGGACGGCTTGCTCGGAGATGCGCCCTTTTGGGGCCCGTTCTGGGAACATCCCAAGCTGACTGCCGACGAGCGCAGCCTGCTACTGCAAACCCGAGACGCCTGCCGGGTGGCACTGGACCGGTACGGCGAGCCCGAGCGCACGTTCAGCATGATCCATGCCGACCTGCATCTGGCGAACTTGCTGGTCAACGACGGTCAGCTTGCGGTCATCGACTTCGATGACGCCGGGTTCGGCTGGCACCAGTACGACATTGCAGTTGCCATGTATCACTCGCGGGCGGCACCCGACTTCGACGAGGCCGCATCCGCCTTCCTGCGCAGCTATCGAGCTGTGCGCCCTATCAGCGACGACGACCTCGGCTTGGTGCCGATGTTCGAGCTGATCCGGGGCATGGCCATCATCGGTTGGAAGGCGCAGCGGCCCGAAGTGGAATGGCCTGACGGCCAATTCGAGCTGTTGCTGAGCGGTGTGCTCGGCGGCTGCCGACGCTTCCTGGAGGGGTGCCGTGTGGGAGATCACTGAGCCTGATCTGGCGCCGATCGCTCTGGGAGCGGCAGTGCTGGGTACCGGCGGCGGCGGCAATCCCTACCTCGGTCGGCTGCGGGTGTTGCAGGTGATGCGGTCTGGCGGCCGGGTGCAGGTGATCGAACCCGATGAGATCGCCGACGACGACCTGCTGGTGGCTGTCGGCGGCATGGGCTCGCCGATGGTGAGCCACGAGAAGCTGGCCGGCGGTGATGAGGAAACCGTGGCCGCCCGAGCGCTGGAGCAGCACCTCGGCCGAAAATTCGACGCCATCGCGCCGTTCGAGATGGGCGGCAGCAATTCGATGGTGCCGATGGTCGTGGCTGCCGACATGGGCATTCCCATCGTCAACGGCGACGGCATGGGGCGGGCGTTCCCTGAACTGCAGATGATCACCTACCTGATCTACGGCGGCAGTCCCTACCCCGCCGCCATCGCGGATGAGCGTGGCAGCCAAGTGGTCATCGCCGAGGTGCCCGACGCCAAGTGGCTTGAGCGCATTGCAAGGGCGGCCACAGTCGAGATGGGCGCACATACCGGTCTGGCGTCCGCCGTGATGGATGGGGCGTACTGCCGGCGTTCAATCATTCCCAACACGCTGCGTCTGGCGAGCGAGATCGGGCACGCCGTGCATCGGGCTCGTGAGGTCAAGGATGATCCGACCGAGGCGATCCTGGGCGTCGCCGGAGGCATGCGCTACCTGCGCGGCAAGGTGACTGATGTGCACCGGCGCAACGCAGCCGGATTCGCACGCGGCCAGATGACGGTGGCGGGCATCGAGGACGACGCCGGGCGCACCATCCGCATCGACTTCCAGAACGAGAACCTCGCCATCTACGAGGACGACGTGCCCCAGGTGATGGTGCCCGACCTCATCACGCTGGTCACCACCGACACCGGTGAACCGATCACCACCGAACTGCTGCGGTTCGGCGTTCGCGCCGATGTGCTGGTGCTTCCGGCGCCCGACCTGTTGCGAACACCCGAGGCGCTGGCCGTCGTCGGCCCGCACGCCTTCGGCATCGACGCCGAGTATCAACCTGCTGTCTAATGCGAGCGCCGAAGCTTCGCCGGCGCCCGCCCGAAAAAAGCGCCGTCGCTACGCTCCGGCACTCGCAGAAGTCAACGGCAGTACTTCTCGGGCGGTGAGGTCGATGATCTCGGCGAGTCGGTCGGTGGCGAGCGGGGCCAACGCCACCGAGTCGGCGCCGCCGTCCCACAGCGCGCGGATCTTGGCGGCGCATTCGGCCGGCGTTCCTGCCACGGTCAGGTCGGCAACCCACTGGTCCGGCATCCCGTCCCGGACGGCGGCGTACCCGCCCTGATCGATGAGGACTCGCAGCTCGTCTGAGATCCCGTAGACATCAGTGAGGGCGTTGGGCCCGTGCTGGCGGTAGAACGCGAGTGAAGCCCGAGCCGAGTCGCGGGCCGCTTGGCCGTCTTCGTCTACTGCGTAGAGGGCGAACACCGTGATCGGATGGGGATCAGTGCGTCCCACCAGCTCGCGGCCTTCGTCGATGCGCTCCTTGGCCCATTCGACATAGCGCAGGCTGGAGCACACCGACAGCACGGTGCCGTCGGCGATCTCACCGCTGAGGCGCAGCATGTTCGGGCCCGACACACCGAGGCGCACGGGCATCGGCGAGCCGATCTCAGGGAAGGTGAGTTTGACGTTGTTGAACTCGAACACCTGGCCACGGCGGTCCAGGGTTTCTCCGGCCAGCAGCGACTTGACCGAAGTGACGCACTCGCGCACCGCAGCCAGGGGCGACCGCGGATGGAGGCCCATCTGACGGACCCACGCCGGCACTCCCAGCCCCACGCCTGCGATCAACCGTTGCGGGGACGAGCGGCTCAGCGTGGCGAGCTCCATCGCCAGCACCGAGGGATGCCGTGCCACCGCCGACACCACGCCGAGGCCGACGGTGATCTCGCTGGTCGCTCCCAGCACCACCGAGGCGCCCGAGATGCCGCCGGTGAAGAAGTAGTCCTCTGCCAGCCAGATCTCGTCGAAGCCGCTCGATTCGGCCTGCGCTGCAGCAGCGGCAATGGACTCGGGGGCGATGGCGCTGCCGAGGATGAGGCTGATCTTGCCTTGGTCATTCACGTGCTCGTCCCCTTCTGGACCGAACCGTTCGTGGTATCCAGCGCCAGATCGCCGACGGCCTTCACCCGCACGCGGATGGCGTTGGAGGGCAGATACGTCAGCGGGATCTCGTCCACGTCGGTGATCTCCACCGTCGAGGGCTCGGCGCCCGCTTCGATCGCACGTTGAGCGGTGACGTTGCGCGCCTCGGCCATGGCCTGGTCTCGTGTCATCGCCGCCATCGAGTACACCCGATCGGTTTCCGCGCCGACCTGGGCGATCGCGGCGCCGATGGCGCTGGCCACCGAGAAGTGATCCGGCCGGATGGTCTCCGAGGCTCCCGCCAGCCCGTCTCGCACCAGCACTCCCCCACCGCCGACGATGACAACCGGCACGGGATCGGCCGAGGTCTTCATCTGCTCGACGGCCGTCGCAAGCATGTCCTGCACGCGATCGACCGCATCGCCGACCAGCGTCTCATCGAGAGCGCCGACGGTGTTCGCGTCGCCGATCTCGGCCATGCCGGCGGCAGTGGCCACGTCGGTGGCGGTCAGCTCGACGCCGCCGAAGACGAGCGCCCGTTCGGTGAGCTCGTAGCCGACGCTGTCCGGCCCGACCGTCACACCGGCGGCGACGCCGTTGGCGGAACGCACCAGGCTCCCGCCGCCCAGCCCGAGCGACAGCACATCGGGCATGCGGAAGTTGGTCCGCACCCCGGCCACCGACACTGCGGTGGAGGCCTCGCGCGGGAAACCATGCACCAGCACGCCGATGTCCGACGTGGTGCCGCCCACGTCGATGACGACTCCGTCGCGAATGCCGCTCAGGAAGGCTGCCCCCCGCATCGAGTTGGTGGGCCCCGAGGCGAACGTGGCCACGGGATAACGGCGGGCGAAGTCGGCGCTCATGAGCGTGCCGTCGTTCTGGCTGACGTGCAGCGGGCAGTCCAAGCCCAGCTGCACGAGGGCCTCGACGAGCCCTGCAACCGTGCGCTCGGCCAATGGGCGCAGGCAGGCGTTCACGATGGCGGCGTTCTCGCGTTCGAGCAGTCCGAGCCTGCCGATCTCGCTGGAGAGGCTGATGTCTAGTTCCGGCACCTCGTCGAGGAGCACCTCTTGCGCCTCGTGCTCGTAGCTGTCGTCCACCGGCGAGAACACCGACGCCACAGCGACCGAGCGCACTCCCTTCGCGGCAATGCCACGGGCTGCTGCCCGCAGCTCGTCGTGGTCGATCGGGGTGATCAAGCGCCCGTCGAACTCGTGCCCGCCGTGACACAGGTAGACGTGATCGCCGAGCACCTCTCGCAGCCGGTCGGGCCAGTCGATGAACGGCGGGATGCCCTTGGTGGCGGGCAGCCCGAGGCGCACGACCGCCGTCGGCACCAGCCGGCGGCCCTCCACCAGGGCGTTCGTGAAGTGGGTGGTGCCGATCATGACGGCACCGATCTCAGCGGCCGACAGGTCGTTGCCGGTGAGCAGCGACCGCACGGCGGTCACGATGCCAGCGGTGACATCGGATGTCGTGACGGCCTTGGCCCAGCCCGCCACCTCGTCGCCGGACATGGCCACAGCGTCGGTATTGGTGCCGCCGACATCGACACCGATGCGCAGGGTGCCGGCCACCGGGGGCGACGCCTCGCTCACTGTGCGCGCTCCAGTGCGTCGAGCACGGTTTCGGGCGTGATCGGCAGCGCGTCGATCGGTGCGCCGACGGCGTCGGCGACAGCATTGGCGATCGCGGCCGCCACCGGCACCACGGGAGGCTCAGCTGCGCCCTTGGCGCCGAAGGGACCGGCTGGGTCGGCGTGCTCCATCACGATGGCCTCCACCTTGGGCACATCCACCGCAAGCGGGAGCCCGTGTTGCTTGAAGGTGCGCTGAACGTAGCGGCCGTGGTCCAGATCGACCCGCTCGCTCAGGGCGAAACCCAAGCCCTGGGCGACGCCGCCTTGGATCTGCCCGATGACGGCGTCGGGATGAATCACCCTGCCGACCTCCTGGCACACGATGTACCGGTCCACTGTGACGTGGCCAGTGACAGCGTCCACGGTCACCTCTGCCTGATGCAGGTGATAGGTGGGCGTGGGCCACCCCTTGATGAGCATGCCGGTGGCGCACAGCGGTTCATGCGGTGGAGTGGGCGTGACATAGGAGGCGCCTGCAGCGATCGGCCCATCGGTCCACGTGGCCGCCTGCGCGATCTGGCCCAGCGTGATGCTGGCGGTCGGCACGCCCGCCACCGAGATCACGCCGTCGGTGATCACGAGATCCTCCGGCGCGGCCTCGAGCATCTGCGAGGCCCGGTCGAGCACGTGACTGCGCACCTCTGCTGAAGCGTCGGCGATAGCGCGGCCCACCACGTGGGTGGTCCGGCTGCCCTGCGACCCGGCGTCATAGCCGGTGGCGTCAGTGTCGGGCATGGTCACCGTGACGTGCTCGGTCGCCAGGCCCAGCGCCTCAGCCGCGATCTGCCGCAGCCCGGTGGCAACGGCACCCGAGCCGTTCTCGGTCGCCGAGGTGATCACGGTGGCGGTGCCGTCCTCGTTCAGCTTCACAGTTGCATGGCCCGGCATCGGGTTCGTCAGCCAGATGGCAGCCGCCTGCCCGACACCTCGCAGTTCGCCTGCACCAGCGTCCCGCCACCCAGACAAGTCATCCACTCGTTCGAAGGCCTCTCGCAAAATCGACACCTGTTCGAGGGCCTGGCCGTTGCGCATCAGGTCGCCGTCCCGCGCCAGCGAGGCCAGCCGGAACTCCCGGCGGTCACGGCTCAGCGCGTCGGCGATGGCATCCATGTGCCGCTCGTTGGCGAACACCAACCACGGTCCGTTGACGCCCCGGTAGGCACCGGTCGGAGCCGTGTTCGTGTACACGTTGCGCGTGCGGATCCGGGCGGTTCCCACCCGGTAGATCGATCCGAAGACGAACATGGGAACCGACGACAGCGCCGGGCCGTTGTTGGCGTAGGCGCCGCTGTCGGACACGATCTCCACATCGGTCGCCAGGATCGTGCCGTCACGTCGCACAGCAGAACGCACCGCAGTGATCGCATTGGCCCGGCACGGCGCCACCAGCCGTTCTTCGAGCGCAGTGTGCTGCATGCGCACCGGACGTCGGTAGCGCTGCGCCAGCAGCGCCGCGAAGGCCTCGAGACTCACATCGAGCTTGGCCCCGAAACCGCCGCCGATGTGATGTCCCACCACACGCACAGCTGACGGTGCGACACCCAGGATCTGCGCGACCCGATCGCGCAGGCGGAATGGGTACTGGTGGGAAACCTCGATGGTGAACCGGCCCGAGGAGTAGGTGGCCAGCGCCATCTTGGGTTCCAGGTGCGCCTGGTACTGCCGGGGAGTGCGATAGGTGCCTTCCACCACGAAGTCCGCCGCCGCGAACGCCTCGTCGAGATCGCCGGGGTCGTGCACGACTTCGGCGACCACGTTGCCGTTGCGCCCGATGTCGGCACCGCCCGTGACTGCGAAGCGGTTCCAGTCGGGATGCACGAGGCGCGCACCTGGTGCCAGCGCCTGTTCCGGCGTGGACACAGGCTCGACCGGCTCGATGTCGATGGCGACCGATCGGGCTCCGGCTTCGGCCGCGGCTCGGCTCTCGGCAACCACGATCGCGACCGGTTCGCCCTCATAGGCGACGTAGTCCGCTGCCAGCATGGGCGTGTCCGACACGATCACACCGGTTCGCCAGTCCGGCACGTCAGCGGCAGTCACCACCTCCAGCACCCCGTCGATCCTGAGAGCGGGAACCGGGTCGATCGCTCGGATCCGGCCTGCGGCTGCCGGCGAACGGGCAAGCGCCGCCCACAGCATTCCGGTCCGGGACAGATCGGCCCCGAAGACTGCCTGGCCGCGCAGCTTGGCATCTGCATCGTTGCGGTCTGGGCTGGTTCCCAACGCGCTCATGACGCCACCGCACGGGCGGCATCGAGTGCCGCTTCGACGATCTGCTGGTAGCCGGTGCAGCGGCAGATGTTGCCTGCCAGCGCCTGCCTGACGTCCGCCTCGGTCGGCTCAGACACCTCCTCGAGCAGGGCCGTGAGCACCATCAGCACCCCAGGTGTGCAGTAGCCGCATTGGACCGCTGCGTGGCCCACGAATGCCTGCTGCAGCGTCGTCAGGTCGCCCGCCCCAGCCAATCCTTCGACCGTCCGAACGGACCGGCCGTCCGTCGAGCCGGCGGCCAGGATGCAGGACGCGACCGGCCCTCCGTCCACCAGCACGGTGCAGGCGCCGCACTCGCCTTCGCCGCAGGCCTCCTTGGGGCCCGTGAGGCCCAACCGGTCCCGCAGCGCTCCCAGCAGCGTCTCAGCGGCATGCACGTCGATCTGGCGTGCTCGATCATTCACGACAAGCCGGATCGATACCTCCTGCGATGGAGATGGCGCAGGCATCAGGCGTCCGCCCCGGAGATATCCGCGCTGCAGCGCCGGGCGAGCCGGTCGAACAGACCGGGCAACACGCGCCGGCGGTACTGCGCCTCAACCGAAACCCCAGGTCCCACCGCATCGGCCAACGCCAACCCTGCTTCGGTGAATGCGCCGAGTTCGCCGCTGAGTTGAGTGCCCAGCAACGCCGATTCCGCGCCAGGTACTCGATGTGCAGATCGGTCACCGCCGCACATCGCGATGCGGATTCCGCTGATCACACCGCTCGGAGCAACGTCGAGCCGGAGCGCCAGGCCGACGACGGCCAGGTCCATGGCGCTGCGGCGTGCCACCTTCAGGTATCCCTCAGCACTGCGTTCGCCGAGCGGCTCCAGCTCGACGGCGCGCAGCAGCTCAGTGGGTCGCAGCACCGTGATGCCCGGGCCTTCGAGGAACTCCTCCAACCCGATGCGACGTCGACCCGACTTGGACACGAGCGTCAGCTGCGCGTCAGCGACAAGCAAGGCGGGCAGCGTGTCAGCCGTCGAGGCTGCTGTGCAGATGTTGCCGCCCAGGGTCGCGACGGTCTGGGTCTGCCAAGCCCCTACCGCGGCGGCCGCCTGGGACAGTGCCGGATGTCGTAGCGCGATCAGCGACGCAGTGGCGAGCCGTCGCATCGTGACGAGCGCGCCGATGCTTGTCACCCCGCCGATTTCGGAGATGCCCTGCAGCCCCTCGATCCCCCCGATGTCGATCAGCGCTGCATGGGCCTGCTCGCCGCGCAGGTATTGGGGCATGACGTCGGTTCCGCCAGCGAGGACACGACCCTCAGTGCCCCATCGGGAGAGCTCGTCGACTGCCTCGGCGACGCTGCGGACCCTGCGGTACTGCACCACCGACCCTCCTACGCCTCAGGAATCCCAAGATGCACTGAGGGCGGCGTGCTGATCGAGCAATGCCGGAAGCTGCGAAATCGGGCGGCGGCCGAACCCGCACTCGGTGGCGAGGCCGAAGCGGGGCACGTGCCGTGAGGCCGTGGCGATCCGGCGGCGAGTCCCCTCCTGCCCGCCCGTGACATGCACCAATCCGAGATACAGCTCGGTCTCGTCGGGAAACTCCACCGCTGCAAGCGCTTCGAAGTACGCATCGTCATCTCGCTGCTTGGGCACAGGCAGGTGGATCCAATTGATGCGGCGATTCACTCGTTCCAGCAACGTCTGGGCTGCCCACGCCAGATGGCTGGTGTCGCTGGGCTCGACGAAGTGCTGGTGACCGGCGTCGCCGTAGCACAGGTGGTAGCCCATCTCGACCTCGCCGGGCACGAGATTGCCGAGATACGCAATGTGCGCTGCGATGCCCTCACGCGCCTCGACGCCGTTGCTGCCGGTGTCCAGGAAAGTCCACAGGCCTTCGAGGATCCCGAACTCGATGCAGGCTTCCCATTGGATGGCCAGACGGTCGTTCGGGATGCCATCGAGAATGCGTGCGAGTTGAGCCTCCATGGCCGTGGTCCACGCGGGGAGCACAGCGGGGCGTGACATCTCCGCCACATAGAGGGTGACCACGCTGAGCGGCGACGGCAGTCCCACCATGAACCGCACGTTGGGCGGCAGCGTGCCGGCGCCCTGGGCTGCCGCGAACCGCTCCCACGAGGCGAGCGCCGCATCCGCGTACCCCAGATCGACCAGTTCAAGCGGTCCCGCGCCCTCGACTACCTCGTGCTGAGGGACCTCGCGCCCCAAGTACGCCGAGTTCACCGACCTGGTCTCGAGCTGCGGGCATTGGGACAGCTTGGGGAACTGCCAGGCAATCCAAGTGTCGCGCTCGCCGATCTCGCCGTCGGGCACGCGGCGCAAGTGGCCTGCCAGATGGTCCCGCACCAGCGCGAACAGCTCGTCCGGCTCGCTGACAGGAGCGCTGCCGACCAAGTGAGCACCCTGTACTCGAGCCATTGCCGGCCTCCTACTCTCCTGTGCGCTCGCGAGCCGCAGCGGGCCGCTCGGCCTGTTGGGACGCCTCGATGCCGGCCTCGCGGTCCAGCGGGAAGGGCGCCATGCCGTCGGGACCGGGCGGCGCCATCTCGGGCGGGAACATCGCGAAACCGGATTCGTCCCGCGGCTTGCGATCGAGATTGAGCCCGCGCGTGTTGGCGCCCTTGGGCGGCTCCACCGGCACGTCATCGAGCACCTCTATGTCCACCCACCACTTCTTGGCCTCGTTGATCTCCCCCCGACCGAGCTTGTCGTCGAGTCGTGCGATCCACGATCGGGCAAACGGCAGCTTCATCGCCGCCCACTGAAACGGCCGCTCGGCCAGCACACCTTCAATGTTGTAGGGGCACGTCTTCATGCAGCGCCCGCAGGCCGAGCCGCGCATGTTGGTGATGCGGTAGCGGGCGCAGCGGTCCACGTCGGGCTTCCACATCTCGTAGCCGTTGAACATCACCTTGTCGCCGAATCGGATGGCGCCGACCGGGCACTCGCGGGCGCACTTCGTGCACTTGGTGCAGAAGTCCTGCAAGCCGAAGTCGATGGGGCGATCCGGCGTCAGCGGCATGTCGGTCGTGATTGCGCCGGACTTGAAGCGCGGCCCCACAAACGGGTTCAGCACCAGCTCGCCGATGCGGGACAGTTCGCCGATGCCGGCGGACAGCAGCAGCGGGATGTGGTTGATCTCGTCGTCGGCGGCGGTGTGAGCCTGCGCGGCATAGCCGAGCCGGCGGATCTGCGCGGCGATCGCGTTGGCGATGATCGATGCCCGCAGGTAAGCCCGCATCGATTGGGCACCGCTGATCCAGTCGTCGCCCGATGCGCCCTCCATGGTCTCGAAGCCCTGGTCGAGCACGAACACGATCGCATTGCGGTGCAGATGCTCGATCGGCGAACCGTCGGGGCGGTGCGAATACCAGGCGTATTCGGGCGCTTCGCACACGCCGGTCATGTCAGCGCCGATGAAGTGACCCAGCGCCTTGACGGCATCGGCGTTGGCATCGGCATCATCGACGCCGGGACCGATCTCGGGCGCAGCGTTTCCTCGCTGCAGCGGCACCAAGCGCCGCAGCATCTCCTGCGAGGCGATGCCGTGCGGCGCCTTGCGGATGAACCGAGCGACCTCCTTGCGCGGCCGGGGACCGAGGTCGCCGGCGCCCGCCCGGACGAAGAAGTTGTGGCGGGCTGCGGGTCGCTTGACCTCGTCGGCGATGACGAGCGTGGTCGGCTCGTCGACGCGCTTGACCTTCTCCATCGGGTAGCGGCCGAGATGCCAGGGGCGATGGCGCCCGTCCAGGCGGCTCCACCCCGGCCGGGTGCCGCCCCAGCCCAGCCAGTGCTTGGCGGCGATGCGCAGATTCTGCAGCGCATTGCGTCGAGCGAGGGGGCCGTCGGGTGTCAGCTCCAAGTGCGTCGTCACCACCGCGACGGCAAACCCCCGCTTCAGGAATGGGTGACCGAGGCCGCGTCGGCCGGCCTCGAGCACACCGGCCTCGACAGCTACGCGGCAACGGTCGACATCGGAGGCCGCAGCGGTGTGTGCAGTGGCGCTGTATCCAAGGGTGCCGAGATAGCGGGTGAGCACGGTGGCGATCTCCGTGGCGCGCAGGTCGGCATTGTCCTGCTCGGATCCGCTGATCCAGTCATGCCCCGGCTCGCCCGGCCGGATGGGTCGCCCGAATCCGACGACGATGGCGATGGCGCTGCGGTGCCCCTCGATCGGTTCGCCACTCCAGCACGCCGGTGACGGTTCGCAGATGCCTGCGAGGTCGGCATCGAGGAAGAAGCAGTACCCGCGCATGTTGTCCACTGCGGCTTGGGCGCTGGGCATCGGCGCGGGAGCGGCTAGGACATCTGCCGTTCGGCAAGCGACGAAGACCTCCACGATGTCGCCATAGGTGCGCGAGACACTCCATTCGCCGGGTGCCATGCCCGATTCAGGCAGTTTCGGCAGCACTCCCCCGCCGTCGACGCTCCCCGGGGCGCGCCGGGGCAGCAGCTCAGTGGGCAGTGGACCAGACGCCGCCGGGCGTCTGCGATGCGAGAACAGGCGCATTCAGTCGGCGGCGACGGGGGGCGTGGTCTCGCTCATGCGATCCCACACCACCTGGTCAGGCAGGTTCATCACCATGTCGTAGTGGTCCTCTGGCATCAGCCGCGGCATGCCGGTGTCCGAAGCGGGCTGGGGCACCGGCTCGGCAGGACGGGCGAATTCCGCCGGCTGCTTCAGCGCCTCGAGTTCGGCGGTAGAGATGCCGCACAAGTCTTGAACTTCGGGATCCACCCACTGCTCCACCGGAATGGCCGAGCCGCACGCCACCTCGAGCGCCAGCCCCTCGGGGCCGGCGAAGTAGATGGACTGGATGAAGCCGTGGTCGATGGGGCCGAACACCTGCACACCGCGGTCGCGGATGCGGTCGCGCAACGCCATCAGGTCCTCGAACGTGTCCACGTTGAAGGCCACGTGCTGCATCGTGCCGGCAGTCACCGGCTCCCCCGGACCGCCGGCGTGGGTGACGCCCAACTCGACGTCCTTGGCATTGTCGGGATGCTGAACGAAGGCGACGTAGCTGTCGGGGGCGAGCTCCACGAAGCCGTGGTAGGTGCCGTCAACACCGTGCATCCAGTACAAGGCCTTCAGCGGCAGACCCAGCACATCGCACCAGAACTCCAGCTGGCCCTTCATGTCCCGCGTCGACAAAGCCAGATGGTTCACGCCATTGGGATGCAATGCAGTCATTCGAGCCGCCCCCTGCTGCAGATCTCTCCTGACTATATGTCTTGAGGATTCAGGGCGACCAACCTGAGTGCGCTCAGGATGTTTCAGCCGTGTGCGCCGCCTTGCTGGCCTCGTACCCCTCCAGCATCTCGATGAACCGGTTCGGGTTGTAGATGTCCTCCTCGTAGCTCCACAGGCCATCGCCCGCGTACTTGAGGAGCGAGAAGTTGTACTCCCGATGGTCCGATCCGTCGCCGGGGTCGCCCATGCGATTCCAGATCTGGCACACCACCCAGCCCCGCTCCTCGTCGATGATGTGCCACTCGATAGGGAACTCGACCATCTCAGATCCCGGCCACTCGCTCATCTGGGACTGGATCCACTCGTAGATGGTCTCCCGCCCGATCATCGTGCCGAAGAAGTGCTCGACATACGTGGCGTCCTCGGTGAAACAGTCAGCCCAGTCGCGCCAGTCGCCGGTCTGACCCGCCTTCTTGCTCGCCGCCTGGTAGGTGGCCAGCGCCTCTTCGATCTCGTCTCGGCTCCATTGGCTCATGGCTGGTCATCCTCGGTTCTTGCCTGGGGAGGCCGAAGCGTAAGCGGCGGGGCGCTCAGGGCGCCGCCAGCGGGGCCATCACGTGCTCCGCGAAGAGATCGAACGAGCGGTCCACCTCGTAGGCGGACAGGTCGCCCCACGCGAAGACGCCCACGAAGTAGTCCGTGCCGGCTTCGGAGGCGAACTGCTCGCAGTGCTCGCGCACTGTCTGCGGCGAACCGACCACGACGGCCTGGAAGTGCTTGGCCTTGTCGTAGTCGCCGCCGAGCGTCGGGTCATTCGGCGGCGTCATCTCGTGGCGCCTGAACAGCCGTGTCAGATGCTCGGTGAACGCAGCCCAGGTGCGGCGCCCGATCTCGTCGGCCTCTCTGTCAGTAGGCGCCACCACCAGTCGCCGCAGGCCGCCGATCATCGGCGAGTGGTGCCGGCCGATGCCGTCCGCGCCGAGGAGTTCGCGGTAGCGGGCGGTGCTCGCAGCCACGGCGGCAAGCGGCCCCGCGGCCATGGTGCGCACGCCCATCTCGGCGGCGGTCTCCAGCTGGCCGGGACGCCACAGCGGCGGGTAGGGCTTCTGGTAGGGCTCGAATTCGATCGGCACGTCGCGGAATTCGTAGAACTGCCCGTCGAAGCTGAAGTTCCCGCTGGTCTGCATGGCCGCCAGGATCAGCTCCAGCGACTCGTCGGTCTGCGCGATGGCATCATCGGGGTCGAGGCCCCACAGCAGGTGCTCGGGCACGCTGATGCCCTTGCCGAAGCCGAACTCCAGCCGGCCCTCGGAGAGCTGGTCGAGCATGCACAGCTCCTCGGCCAGCCGGATCGGGTGATAGAAGGGCAGCAGGTGCACCAGCGAGCAGATGCGGATGCGGCTGGTGCGCTCGATGGCGGCCGCCAGGAACACGTTGATGCTGGGCGCAGCGTCGAGCGGGATCAGGTGGTGCTCGGACTTGTGCCAGCCCCACACGCCGGCCTCTTCGGCTCGAACCAGCAAATCCAGGCGGTGCCGGTACAGCTCATGCCACGGCACATCTCCGGGCTGTTCGAGCTGGTCGAAGATGCCGAACCGCATGAGGGGCGAGCGTAGTAGTGGGACTGGGCGCGCAGCCGGGACGCCGGTTGGCCGCGCTCGAGCGGCTGTTCAGATGATGGCGCTCTCGACGAACGGCGTCCGATCGACGATGCGCCGGTAGCCGAGCGGCGTCAGGTCCAGCGTGCGGTACTTGCCGTAGGCGATCCACTCCGACACGGCCCGGCCGATGGCCGGTGACTGCTGCATGCCATGGCCGGAGAACCCGTTGGCGAAGATGAAGTTCTCGATCTCGTGGTGCGGGCCCACCACCACGTTGTGGTCGAGCGTGTTGTAGGCGTAGTGGCCGGCCCATTGGCGGGTGACCTTGAGGCGTTCGAAGGCAGGAACCCGATGGGCCAGCACCGGCCATACCTTGGCTTCGAAGATGTCATGGTCCATGGCGAAGTCGTCGTAGCTGACTGCGGGGTCGACATCGGGGGTGCAGCCGCACATGTAGGCATCGCCGTCGCTTCGCATGTGGACGCCGGTGGGGTCGATGGTCAGCGGCAGAGCGGCGTCGAGCGCCTCGGCTGCGTCGAAGACGAATGTGAAGCGTTTACGGGGTTCCACCGGCAACGTTGCACCCACCATCCGGGCCACTTCAACGGCACGCGGCCCGGCGGCGTTGACGAGCGTGCCGCAGCGAACGGTGCTGCCCGAGGCCAGAACCGCTCCGCTGACGCGACCCGAGTCGCGGGCGAGGCCGACGACCTCGTCGGTGACGTACTCGACGCCGTTCTGGCGAGCCTTGCGGCGCCACCAGTCGAACATCGTGCCCGAGTCGAAGTAGCCCTCGTCGGTCAGGTTGTGGCTGCCGCAGATGATGTCGTCGACGGCGTAGAAGGGATAGGCGGCCTTGATCTCTGCCGGGTTCATGATGCGGGTGTCGGCGCCCAGCGCAGCCTGGATGGCCTGGTTGCGGCGAAGTGTTTCCGCGAACTGCTCGTCGCCTGCGAGATACATGTAGCCGAAGTGGTGGGTGAAGATGTCGGGGATCTCGGGATCGCCGCCGAGACGCTCCCGGAAGTTCCGCACAAAGTCCGCGCTGAAGCGAGAGATCTGCACGTTCAACGGGTTCGAGAACTGCTGCCGCATGCAGCTGTTCGTATGCGTGGTGGATGCATTCGCATAGCTCGGGTCGCGTTCGATCACCAGCACCGAGCCGTCGAAGCCAACGCAGGCGGACAGCGCCCAGGCGATCGACGACCCCATGACCGCCCCGCCCACGATGACCACGTCGTAGGAGTCACGTCGTGGTGCGTTGGACGCAGCGGTCATTGGTTACGGTCCTGTCGTGCGATGGGACGGCTCGGCGCCGTCAGATCATGGCAGCCGCGCACGCCAGAACAGGAATGACGGGGCCGCCGCAAGCCCATCCGGAACAGGGAGACGGCATGAGACTGCAGGGCAAGGTGGCGCTGATCACCGGCACCGGCAGCGGGATCGGACGGGCCACGGCGCTGCGCTTCGCGGCCGAAGGCGCTCAGATCGTCGCTGTCGACATTGCCTCCTCGAACGAGGACACCGTGGCCGAGGTGCAGGGCGCCGGCGGTGAAGCGATCGCAGTGCACGCGGATGTGTCGGTTGATGCGGACGTGGCAGCTGCGTTCAGCCGGGCGGAAGAGGTGTTCGGCGGGCTGGATGTGGCGTTCAACAACGCCGGAATCATGCTCGACGACGACACCGACGCCATCGCAACCGGCGAGGAGACGATCAACCGCACCTTCGGCGTCAACATCAAGGGCGTGCTGTACGGCTGCAGGCACGCCGTCGAGGTGATGCGACGGCGGGGAGGCGGTTCCATCATCAACACCGCCTCGTTTGTGGCATCGGTGGGCGCGGCCACGCCGCAGATCGCCTACACCGCTTCCAAGGGCGCCGTACTGGCGCTGACCCGTGAGTTGGCGGTGGTGCACGCACGGGAGAACATCCGCGTGAACGCCCTCTCGCCCGGGCCGCTGCGCACCGAGATGCTGATGTCGTTCCTCGACACGCCCGAGAAGAAGCAGCGACGGCTGGTTCACGTGCCGATGGGCCGTTTCGGAGAAGCCGATGAGATGGCATCCGCGGCGCTGTTCCTGGCATCGGATGACTCGTCCTACATGACAGGCGCCAACCTCCAGGTCGACGGCGGTCTCACCGCCGCCTACGTCACGCCCGAGTAGCGCGCGGTCGAACCACCGCCGGCGCGGCCATCGGGGTGCCCAGCGAGCAGAACTAGTGTCCGGGCGCAAGAGCCGCGGTGGCAGCTGCAGCTGCCGCCA
This sequence comes from Candidatus Poriferisodalis sp., assembly GCF_965208925.1. GTDB lineage: Bacteria > Actinomycetota > Acidimicrobiia > Acidimicrobiales > Poriferisodalaceae > Poriferisodalis. The sequence goes on from NZ_OZ242364.1 coordinate 3,035,332, forward strand.
ATTCGACAGCCGGAGGGCGAGATGCTCGGTCCGTATCGGGTGCTGGATCTCACCGACGAACGCTGCTGGTTCGCCGGCAATCTGCTGGCACAGCTCGGCGCCGATGTAGTGCTCGCCGAACCGCCCGGCGGCTGGCCGCGTGGCTATGCGCACGATGCCTACAACCGGGGCAAGCGCTCGGTGACGGTTGCAAGCGCCGCTGACGTCGCGACGCTGGCAGCGACTGCCGACATCGTGCTGCACAACGACGGGACGCCGTTCGAGATTGACCTCGCAGCGATGCGGGAGTCGAACGACCAGCTGATCACCGTGCACATCACGCCGTGGGGCGAAACCGGACCGAAGGCCGACTGGCAAGCGAACGACCTCGTGCTGTTCGCATCCAGTGGCCAGCTCGCGGTCACCGGCGACAGCGACCGCCCGCCGGTGCGCATCAGCATCCCGCAGGCCTGGCTGCATGGCTGCGCGCAGGCCGCGGTAGCGACGCTGGTTGCCCTCGAGCACCGGGCGCGCATCGGCCACGGCCAGCACATCGACCTGTCAACCCAGCAGGCCGTGTGCGAGACCGCGCTCTCCGCAATCCTCTACGCCCCTGCGGGTCTCGCAGAGGTGCAGCGCGAGGCCGGCGGCGTGCGCTTCGGCGACCTCATGCTGCGCACCATCTACCCCTGCAAGGACGGCTACATCATCGTCACCGTTGCCTTCGGCCCGATGATCGGGCCGATGGTGAAGCGATTCCTGGCGTGGATGCATGCCGAAGGCTTCTGCGACGAGGAGACCTTGAACAAGGACTGGGTGAACTTCGCCCTGCAGCTGCAGACCGGTGAGGAGACGGTCGATGTCATCGAGGGGCTGATGGACGACATTGCCCGCTTCTGCGGGACCAAGACCAAGGCCGAGATGATCGAGCGAGGTCTGCAGGACTCGTTGCTGATCTGTCCGGTCAACACGCTGCAGGATGTGCTCGACAGCCCCCAGCTGGCAGACCGGGACTTCTGGGACGACGTCGACGGCACTCGGATGCCCGGCAGGCTCGTGCTGGCGGGCACCACCCCGCTGCAAGCCCTCGGCGCCGCACCAGACGCGGGGCAGCACACCGCCGAGGTCATGGCCGAAGGCGACTGCCGGCACGCTTCGGCAACTGAGCCGTTGCCCGCCGATGCCCGCCCCGACAAGCCGCTTGCGGGCCTGAAGGTGGCGGATCTGGCGTGGGTGGCGGCAGCACCGCTGGCAACCAAGATCCTGGCGCACTGGGGAGCAACCGTCGTGCGGGTTGAGACGCAGAACCGGCCGTGCCTGCTGAGGGGCGCACTCGGGCATCGCGACGACGTGCCCGATCAGGAGAACGCCATCGCCTGGCACTCCACCAACGCCAACAAGATGACAATCTCGCTGAATCTGGGCAAGCCCGAAGCCCGCGACGTGGTGCGTGACCTTGCCGCATGGGCCGATGTGGTCGTCGAGTCGTTCACACCCGGCACCATGGCCGCCTGGGGCCTGAGCTACGACGATCTGCGCGAGGTCAATCCCGACCTGGTCATGGTGTCGAGCTGCGTGATGGGCCAGACCGGGCCGTTCCGGCAATTCGCCGGCTTCGGGAATATGGCAGCATCGATCGCCGGCTTCTTCGACATCACGGGCTGGGCCGACCGCGGGCCGGCCGGCCCGTACCTGGCCTACACCGACTACTGCTCCCCCAGGTTCACGGTGTGCGCCCTGCTGGCGGCGCTCGACCACCGGCGTCGCACGGGCGAAGGCCAGCACTTGGACTTCTCCCAAATGGAGGCTGCGGTGCATCTGCTGGCACCGGCGATCGCCGAGCTGCAAGACACCGGCGAGATGCGCTCACGACGGGGCAACGCCGACGACGAGATGGCGCCCCACGGCGTGTATCTAGCGAAGGGCGACGACGAGTGGATCGCTATCGCGGTAGAGGATGACGAGCAGTGGCGCTCGCTGGCAATCGAGATGCGGCACGACGACGTCGCCGATCTCGACGCTGCTGCCCGCCGGGAGCGTCGGGCCGAGCTGGACGAGATCGTCGCCGCGTTCACCTCGCGGCAGAACGGCCCAGGGCTGATGTACCGCCTGCAAGCGCACGGTATTCCTGCCCACCATGTACAGAACTCGGGAGCGTGCTTCAACGACCCGCAGCTCGCACACCGGCAGCACTTCCAGTGGATGCCGCATGGCTTTGCGCGCAGCACCGTCGTCGACGGGATGCCGTACACCCTCTCGGCAGCACACAATGGGTTCGAGTGGGCAGGGCCGATGTACGGCGAGCACACGATGGAGATCCTCGAAGACCTGCTCGGCTACGACGGCGACCGCATCGCAGAGCTGGCCGTCGCCGAGGCCCTCGAGTGAGCGTGTCCCGCCGACGTCCGCTTCTGGAGTTGGCTGTCGGCGACATCACCACCGAGCAGGTCGACGCGATTGTGAACGCCGCCAATGAGACGCTGCTCGGCGGAGGTGGCGTCGACGGTGCCATCCACCGGGCGGCCGGGCCTGCGCTGCTGGCGCACTGCCGGACGCTCGGCGGCTGCCCGACCGGCCAGGCCAAGATCACACCCGGCTTCAGGCTGGCCGCCGGCTGGGTGATCCACACCGTGGGGCCGATCTGGCGCGGAGGTCACCAGGGCGAGCCCGAGCTGCTGGCCTCGTGCTACCGGGAATCGCTGGCCCGGGCGGATGAGGTCGGCGCCCGCTCGGTCGCGTTTCCGGCAATATCCACCGGCGTCTACGGCTACCCCGCCGCACCCGCCGCCAAGATCGCCGTCGCGACTGTTCAATCCGCTACGACTGATGTCGAGCTGATCCGCTTCATCTGCTTCAACAACGATGCCCACACTGCATACGAGGCCGCACTCAGCGATTGAGGACGAATGAGACCGCGTCCGGCAGTCGCGCTCGGGTTGGCGTTGGCCGCCAGCGTCGTGCTCTCGGTCTCGCTGCAGAGGCCCGTTGCTGCTCACACCGGGCTGGAGTCGTCGCATCCTGCCGAAGGCGAAACCGTCAGCGAGCCGATTTCGGCTGTTTCGCTCACGTTCAACCGCCCGGTCGAGCCTGCCGGCAACGGTCTCACGGTGTTCGATGCGCACGGTGTGGAGCACCGGCCTGACTCGCTGGGTTCAGCGGACAGCCAGACCTGGCTCCTGGAGTTTGAGCCGCCACTGACGGGTGGAGAGTACGAAGTCCGCTGGCGAGTTGCAGCCGAGGATGGACACATCGTCGAGGGCGCATTCAGATTCACCGTCGACGTTGCCGGTACCGGGTCATCGGCGGAGCAGTCCCCCGATTCGACCGCAGCTCCAGCGGCGGAGTCCACTGATCAGACCGTCGCATCCGCCGACGTCGTCGAGGAACTGCCGAACGCGACGAGCAGGACGGACGCTGCACTGCCGGGATCGACGGCACCCGCGACCGCTCTGCACGCCGAAGGCGAGATGTCGCCCGTGATCACAACGACGCCCTCGGGATCGGTGACCCCGGACGCCACAACCTCCACGGCATTCGACACTGTTTCTGACAGCAGACCGCTGCAACGCAGCTCAGGAGCGCCCGGTGCCGGGCGACTCGCCGACGCTGCACGAGTCTTGGGGCTGCTGGCGACATTGGCCATCGTCGGCGGACTCGCGTTCATGTCATTCGTCGTGCGAGACGAGTTGTCAGAACGAGCCCGAGTGCACCGTGTGCTCCCCATCAGCGGCGCTGTGCTCGTCGTCGCCGCCGTAGCAGCCGGGCTGACCCAAGCGGTGATTCTCGAAGACGACTGGGCCGCCGTCATATCCCTGGACGCGATCGCCGACGCACTCTCCGCGCCCTTCGGCGTCGCGTTGGGCTTGCGCATGCTCGGCGGCCTCGCGGTGCTCACCGCGCCTCGTCCCGGAGCTAAGGGAGCAGGCCGGGCTCGATTGCCGGCCGTCAGTCTGATTGGCGCAGCACTGGTGATCGTCTCGTACTCGTTCGACGGTCACACCGTCACCGAGGGCCCACGGTGGCTGCACGCTGCTGCAAACGCGACGCATGTGTACGCAGCCGCCGTGTGGAGCGGGGGCCTGGCCTTGCTTGCCGACCTGCTCCGACGCCGTCGCGACGGAGCCGATGTCATTCGGCCGTTGATGCGTTTCTCGCAGCTGGCATCTGTGTCGCTGGCGATGACGGCGGTCGGCGGAACGATCATGGCGGTGCTCGTAATGGATCGATTCGCCGACCTATGGTCAACGGCGTGGGGCCGCCTGCTGATCGCGAAGATCGCACTCGTGGCCGTGGCGGTGCTCCTCGGGACACGCAACCGCTGGGTCCACATGCCCGCGGCGACGCAGGTCTTCGGCCGAGCCCCTCCGGCACTGCGTACGAACGGCTGCGCCGAATTGTGGTCGTCGAGGCCATCGCGCTCGGGTGCGTCGGCATCGTCACGGCGTTCCTGGTCGGCGCCTCCGCGCTGTGACGAAGACCCTCGTCCCGACCCGCATCGCTGCCGCCGCTTTCGCAGCTGTCGCGATTGCCGTCGCCTGCGGTGCCGATGCGAGTGATGCCGGCGAGAGCGCAGTCGCCGATCCGTCGCCCACGACCGCAGCCACAGCCGCAGCGGAGCCTGCAGACGATGTTGCCGCGTCGGTGCCTACAAGCGCGGGCGCTGCGCTGGCAATTCCCGACGGCGCTGCGGTGTACCAGCAGTACTGCGCCGAGTGCCACGGGGTCGACCTGCGCGGCACCGACAAGGGTCCGTCGCAGCTCTCCATCATCTACGAGCCGAACCATCACGGCGATTACGCATACCGCGTAGCGATCCGTGAAGGCACCCGAGAGCACCACTGGTGGTTCGGCGACATGCCGCCGGTCGAAGGCATCACCGATCTCGAGATCGAAAAGGTGATCAGCTTCATCCGGGCTGAGCAGCAGCGCCTCGGCTTCGAGCAGTGAACTGCCGTCACACGTGCCGAGGCGAACCCGGCGATCTAATCTCCCTCCGCTGAGCGAACTAGGAATGCTTACGGTTCGCATCGATCGCAGGAGGGATCATCGTGGCCAAGCGAATTCTGCTCACTGGAGCGTCGACGGGAATCGGGAATGCAACCCTGCAGCGACTCGTCGCTGATGGCCATGAGGTCGTGAACCTCGACGTCAAGGACGCCCCTGAGGGGGCCGCCGAACATCACCACTGCGACCTGTCCGATCCCGCCTCCATTGACGAGGTGGTTGCTGGGCTTGACGGCTCGTTCGACGGGCTCGGCAACATCGCCGGGGTGGCCGGCGGCATGGGCGCCGAGCTGGTGCTGCGCGTCAATGTGTACGGGCTGCGCCACATAACCGAGACGCTGCTGGCGGCCGGCAGGCTCAATGACGGGGCATCGATCGTGAACATCGCGTCGCTGGCAGGGATGGTGTGGAACCGCCACCTCGACCGCATCGCCGAGCTCGACGCCGCAGAGGACTTCGCTGCGGGCATCGAGGTCGCCCAGTCCTACGAGCGAAGCGGCCCGGCTGCATACACCCTGTCGAAGGAGTGGGTGGTGTCGTACACCAAGCACCTCGCCGGACGCCTGGTGGGTCGAGGCATCCGCGTGAACTCAGTCAGTCCGGGACCGGTTGATACCCCTCTGTTTCCTTTCTTCGAGCAGGACACCGGCGCCGAGCAGATGGCATGGCTGAACGAACAGGTCGGCAGGGTCGCCACGCCAGACGATCAGGCACAGGTGGTCGCCTGGTTGCTCGCCGGTGAGAGCGGTTGGGTGAACGGCATCGATCTGCCGGTGGACAACGGCCTGTCTGCCGGCATGACAGTCGGCTGGGCCAACCCCAAGGACTCGCCCGCGTCACGCTCCCGCCGGAGCTGAACTGCGGTCTTCAAGCCGTCGCCCGGAGGGTTGCCGCTAGTCGGGCTAGGACGTCGCTTCACCGATCTGGTCACGCGTCAGCTCGATGCCGAACCCAGGCGCGGCGCTGGGCACCAGCCAGCCGTCATCGGGCAGCGACATGCCAGGGGTCGAGCGCCAGGCATTCATCAGCGACTCGCCGGGCGGGCAGCCCACGTACATCTCCGCCCAGCGGTTCTGCGGCAGCGCATGGCTGAGGTGCTGGCCGTAGCTGTCGTTGCATCCGGCATGCAGCGCCAGCTCGATGCCAGACGCAGCCGCGATCGCCGCGATCCGCAGCACGGCGGTGGCGCCGCCGACCCACTGGATGTCAGGCTGCAGCACATCGACCAGGCGATGCTGCGCTGCGTAGGCAAACGCCCGATCCGAGAGCCAGCGCTCGCCCGCTGCGAGCATCTGGCTCGGCAGCCTGCGGCGCACATCGGCGAAGCCCGGCCAGTCGTCGGGCGGGGCATAGTCCTCGATCCACGTCAGCCGGTACGGCGCCAGTGCCTCGCCGAGACGCACCGTGTAGGAGGCATCCAGCGTCGACCAGCAGTCGAGCATGAGATCCGCGTCGGCGCCGAGCTCTGCGCGGGCGTTCGCCACCAAGCGCTCGGTCGCAGCGATGCCGGCCGTTGCTGACCCGGGTCCGACCGAGCCGGCCAGCTTGAACGCGTCGAAACCCCGGCGGCGCGCATCGTCGAGGTCGTTGCCGGTCGCGTAGCAGCGAGTGCGTTCGCGGGCAGGCCCGCCGATGAGCTCGTACACGGGACGTCCGAGGATCTTGCCCTTGAGGTCCCACAGCGCCAGGTCGACTGCGCTGAGCGCGTAGGCCGCGAGTCCCGCTGCTCCGAATGCGCTGTTGGCGCTACGGCTCATCATGTTCCACAGCCGTTCGGTGGCCAGTGCGCTCTCGCCCACGATCATCGGCCCGTAGAAGTCGTTGATGATCGGCGCCGCCGGGCCGGCGTGACACGTCATGCCCACACCGAAACTGCCGTCGGAAGCCGTGACGACGCACAGGACTACGTCCCACGACGGCTCGAAGCGGCCGGCCTGGCCGGCGAAGGCGCTGTCATAGGACAGCGGATGCATCATCCCCGCCGAGTCCCACGACACCGTGGCAGGAGCAGTGCGCCCCAGCACCTCCGGCCGCCGCAACGGAGCCGCAGTCACCTCGGTGATCGTGGGCGTCATTTCCGCAGCGTACGGCTCGCGCAGCGACCCAAATTCGCCAGCTCGGCTACGTCGCAGCCAGCTCGGACATCCGCGCCAACACGTCGACACCGAGCTGGTCATAGACGTGCAGCAGGTCGATGAGCACCCAGTTCTCGCGGATCTTGCGGTCGACTGAGCCATCGGGAAGCATCTCGCTCTCGATGCGCCAGAAATCCAGGCTGCGCATCGTGATCTCCTGGCCGGACGCCGCGATGCCAAGCCATCCGTCTCCCGTCACGGTCATGGCCATGCCCGGCCACCCTGTGACGCCGACGTAGGCGCCGTCGCCGAAGAAGTGACCGTCGCCGGCGTAGCCGCCCCGACGGTCGGGCATCGCTCGCAGGAACGGGATCTGGTGAAACCGGCGGAACCCTTCCACACCGCGACCGGTGCCGATGCCGTGGGGGCCGTACCAGCTGAACCTGGGGTGCCACCAATGCTCGAGACGCATCTCTTCGACCGGCTCTCGTGGATGTCGCCCCATATCGGAGAGCATGCCGATCACGTGATCGACGCTGGCCTGCGATTCCGCTTCATCACGTGACCCCGAGGTGAGACCATCGGCGGTTGCAGGGGACGGCACCAGCCAGTCGCGCCCGAGGCTCGGTGTCATCGGCCAGACACCGGCAGCCATCATGACCTCCGGCACGTCCCAGACAGCCTGCATCTCCACCACTCGCTGTTCGGCGAACCGGAAGAACTCGTGGTAGCGCAACGCAGTCGGCCGGCCCGTGGCGGGAATACCGAGCCACGGCCGGGCGAAGGTGCCCATGTAGGACCCGGCGCAGCCGACCCACTGGTGACCACCGGGGTCTGCGCCGGCGATACAGATGTAGTCGCGCCGTTCGAGGTCAGGCCAGGCCGCTGCCAGCGGGGCAAGTGCCTCGCCGTAGAGGCCGTCAGGGCCGTCGAGATCTTCGAAGGGATGGGTGAGATGTACAGCGGCGTCGGGTGCGAACAGCGTTCGCAGCGCCGCCTGCACGCCCGTGGGGTCATAGTCATACAGCGCAGCTCGCAGCGGCGACAGCAGCGCTTGGTGGCCGCGGTGCGGATCGGCCCCTGAGTTCATGCGTTGATAGCCAAGTGGCTCTGGCGGTCGAAGAAGTGCAGATTGCGCACGTCCACGTTGACTCGTATCCGGTCGCCCACCCGGGCACGGGTCTCCGCTGCGAAGCGAGCGGTGCAGCGGCCCGTGTCTCGCATCTCGTCGAGCGCGTCGGGATCACCACTCTCCACGCCCTGCGCGTTGAGGTTGAAGTGAACAAGCGTCTCCGCGCCCAGCGCTTCGCGCACGTCCACGACCGCATCGAGACGTTGGTCGTCGGGATGCTCGGCAGCCACTGCTGCGTCCTCGAGGTGCTCGGGCCGGAAGCCCAGCACGATCGGCTGATCGAGATACCCCGCCAGCGCCGGCCGCGCAGCGACGACGTCGGCCGGCATAGACAGGTGCTGATCGCCCAGGTCGATCTGGCAATCGCCGCTGGAGTCATCGCTGCGACGAAGCGTCGCCTCATACAGGTTCATCGAAGGTGAACCGATGAACGCCGCTACGAAGGCATTGGCGGGATGCGCGTAGAGATCCTCGGGTGAGTCCACCTGTTGCAGCACGCCGTCCTTGATGACCGCCACCCGGTCACCCATCGTCATGGCCTCCACCTGGTCATGGGTCACATAGAACGTGGTGACACCGAATTCCCGCTGGATGCCGGCGATGTCGGCCCGCATCTGGACTCGCAGCTTGGCGTCGAGATTCGACAGCGGCTCGTCCATCAGGAACAGCTCGGGTCGCCGCACGATGGCGCGCCCCATGGCAACTCTCTGGCGCTGACCGCCCGAGAGCTGAGCCGGCTTGCGGTCGAGGTAGTCCGTCAGCTCCAGAACGCGTGCGGCTTGGCGCACTTGCTCGTTGCGCTCGGCTTTGGACACTTTGCGCAGCTTGAGCGGAAAACCGATGTTTTCCGCGACCGTCATCTGCGGGTACAGCGCGTAATTCTGGAAAACCATCGCGATGTCGCGGTCCTTCGGCGCAACATCGTTCAGCAGGCGATCGCCGACGTACAGATCGCCGCTGGTGATCTTCTCGAGTCCGGCGATCATGCGCAGCGCCGTGGACTTGCCGCAGCCTGATGGCCCGACGAGCACCAAGAACTCGCCGTCGTCGAGCGTCAGGCTGAGGTCAGTGACCGCTTCGAATCCGTTCGAATACACCTTGGTCAGCTCACTCAATGTCACGGTTGCCATCAGAACTCCTCGATTCCCAAGAGCTGGCGCATCCGATCCAAGGGCCGCAGGCCTTGCTGGGAGAGCCAGTGCAGCAGGTCGATGAATACCCAGTTGTCGGCCAGCTTGTCGCCCTCGCGCCGGTACACATCCACCACACGCATCTCCGCCTGCCCGCTGGCCGGCAGGCCCAGATAGCCGCCCCGTGGACGGTTGCTGACATTCGCCCACCCGAACCAAGCCGCGTAACGGCCTTCCGCAATGCGGGCGATATGGCCGTGAAACTCCTTGTCTCCCAATCCGAAACGGAACGGATAGGAGTGCTGCTGCTGGTAGCGCTCGATCGTGTACGACGAGCCGATGCCGTCGGGACCAATCCACAGCATGTCGGGGTGCCAGCAGCGAGCGAGCACCTCGGCAGGCATGCGATCGGTGCCCTGTTCACGAGCGATCCGATTCGCTTCGTCGAGATCGCCTGCCATGCGCCAGGCCAGCTCGAGCGTCTGGGTGGTCTCGTCGGGATCTTGCGCGTCAAGCTGGACGCCGTCTGCGGTGCGCGGACCGAGATAGATGCCCGGCTGCCCGGTGGCGGGCGGCAACGGGTACTGGCCCGCCTGGCGCATGACGGCAATCAAGTCCAGGAAGAGCGCTGACTCTGCAATCCGGTCGCCCTCCACCCGGCTGAACTCGACATAGCGGACTGGCGTCGCCCGGCGAGTCGGCGGGATGTCCAGCCATGGGGCATCGAACAGTCCGAGGAAGTGTCCCATCGAGCACACCCAGGTCGACGCACCTCCGTCGGCGTCGTTGTCGCCGGCCAGAAAGACATCCATGCGCCGTTGCAGCGGTGCCATCGCTGCGTGCAGCGGCCCCCAGAACACTTCGACCACCGCCCCCGCGCCATGCTGCTCGTAGAAGGGGTGCATGCCTCGCCACAGGAAGTCCTCGGTCACGCTTGACGCCAGTGCGGCAGTGAGGTCGTCGATGGCATTGCCTGCCTGCTGGCGGGGACTCGCCAGCACGCTGTCGAACTTGCGGTAATAGTCCAAGACCACCGACTTCACATGCTGCAGGTGGCCAGAGGCGTCGTCAGCCATCGCTCAGCCCTTCACCGCGCCCGCACCAAGGCCCTTCACCAAGTGCTTCTGGAACAGGATGATCACGATCACGATGGGCAGCGTGATCGAGACCGCCGCCGCTGCGGCTTCGGTGATCGTGCGACTGCTCTCGCCGCCGGTCAGCGAGACGATGGCCACCGGCAGCGTCCATTCGGTGGGGGCGAGCACCCGCACGAACAGGAACTCGTTGTAGGCGAGCAGCATGGTGAACAGTCCGGTGGCAATGATGGCGGGCCACATCACCGGGATGATCACCTTGCGGAACGCCTGCAGGCGGGTGGCGCCGTCCATCATCGCGGCCTCCTCGAGCTCTTTGGGAACGTCGAGAAAGAAGCTGCGGAACATCCAGATAGTGAACGGCTGGTTGACCGCCACCAGCGCGAGGACGAGCACGAGCCGGGTGTCGAGCAGCTGCAGCTGGTCGATGAAGGGAAAGTCGATCAGCGGGAAGTCGAAGGTGCCGACGCCACTGGACTCCAGCCAGTCGTCGATCCAGGTGGCACCGAAGAAATACGGCAGCACGAATGCGCTACGAGGCAATGCCCTGAACCCCAATGCCACGATGAGGATGACGGCGCCTGATATCCCGCTGTAGCGGGCGAGGCCGTAGCCGGCCACCAACCCGATCGACAGCGAGATCAGCATCGTGAGGATCGTGACCACGATGCTGTTCACCAAGAAGTCGTACTCGTCGTTGGTCTCCCAGATCTTCGGAAATCGCCACATGGCCACCAACAGCACGGCGCCGGCGCCGCAGTACCAAGGCCAGCTGCGCCGCATTCGCTTGCCGACGAGTCCGAGCACGGCGGCGATGAGCCCCGCAGCAGCGATGTAGGCGAAGACCCCCCACATGTTGATGTCGTCATCGCCCAGCCAGAACGCTCGGTACGCATTGGCGGTTGTCTCGTATCCCCACAGCACCGGCTCACGGGCGAGCACATCTCGGGTGAACTTGACCGATGTCTGGACGGTCCACAGGAACGGCAGTACCGACCAGACGCACAGCACGCCGAGCGTGACGTGCAGCGGCACACGTCGTGCGATGCGCCGTGGAGCGGTGGCGGCGCCGCGCATCTCAGGTGCGCTCCGAGATCTGGTCCTTGTAGGACCGGTACAGGAACGGGATGAGCACCACGAGAATGCCGATGACGGTCAGCACCGCCATGGCGTTGCCTTTGCCCAGTCTTCCGATGTCAAAGGCCGTCGCAATGCGCACGTTGTACACCTGCAGCGTGTGCGCATCGGTGAAGCGATTCCCGGTCCACACGAAGACCTGGTCGTAGATCCGGTACATGTCCATGACCGAGATCAGACCGACGAACAGCACCAGCGTCCGCAGGTGCGGCAGGATCACGTGCCACAGGTTGCGCCAGAAGCCTGCGCCGTCGATAGCCGCTGCTTCGAGACGCTCACCGGGGAGGGTCTGCAATCCGGCAAAAAACGTGATCATCGCGAAGGGCATGACCGCCCACACCGCCTGGATCACGATGAGATAACGAACGTTGCCCGAGGTGATCTGGAACGGATCGTCGAAGATCACCTGCCAGAGCCATGCGATCAAGCCACCCCGGTCGAACAGGTCCTTGTACACCAGCGAACCGACGACCGGGGTCACGATGAACGGGGTGAGCAGCGCAGCCATGTAGAAGCTGCGGCCCCGAACCACCCGGTCCAACATGAGCGCTACGGCGAGCCCGAGCACCATTTGAATCGGCACCACGATGGCCACGAACAGCATCGTCCACCGGAATGCTGTCCAGAACTCAGGATCGGTCAGCAGGTCGGTGTAGTTCTGCAACCCGATCCACGACGGGTTCTTCAGATCACGCAGCAGGAGGCGATGAAAGCCCAGCCAGACGGTGGTCGCCAGAGGCACCACCATGAGCAGTGCCATCACCGCGACGCTGGGGACGGTGAAGAACCAGAACGTCTTGCGTTCCACTCACGTCCCCCTTCGGGTTCACTCCATCAATCTGGGCCTTCGAGAAGCGGGTCGAGATCGGCATCCCACGCTCCCCGCAATGTTCCCCGCTCCCGCTGCCCCGGGGCGACACCGCAATGCAGTGCCGCCCCAGGTGCACGGGGAGGGAACCTGATGAGCCGCTCGTCTAGTTGAGCAGCCCCTGATCGCCGGCTTCGGCGAGGTAGGCAGCTTCGGCAGCAGCCAGCGCTTCTGCGACGGGCGTGCCGTCGAGAATCGTGATGAGCGCCTCGCCCAGCTTCGCCCGGGCGATGCCCGCAGCGGGATGGGTGAGGTCGGCGCCGCGGCCGTTCACCAAGCTTGCCTGCGCGGCGGCGGCATCACGCGGGCCATTGGGATGGCTCACGCCGTTGCGGGTGACCAAGCCGAACTCGGCCGCGGCCTGCATGCTCTCCAAGTCGGTGGCCGCGAGCATGGCGAGGAAGATCGCCTCGACCTTGTCGGCAGGCGTGCCGACGGGAATGCCCCATCCGTCGATGTAGGCAGGTGCAGCCAAGATGCCGCTGCCGGTGCCCAGCGCCGGGGCGAACTCAATTTCGCCCACGACGATGGAGGCCTCGGGATCGTCCATGCCGGCTGCACGCGACGCCCAGGTATGACCCAGGATCGCCTCTCGGGTCTGGAAGGCGGCTTGCACATCGTCGGTGCTGTAGGAGCTGGCGATGCCCGGTGCGCACTCGTCGACCATCCGCTTGAGGGTCGTGGCCGCTGCAACGCCCTCAGGGCTGTTGAAGTTCGGCGCGCCCGTCTGCGGATCGATCGGCGTGACGCCCATCGAGCCGAGCACGGAGTCGAACTCGATCTGCCAGGCCCAGCCGGCCGACAGCATGTACAGGAAGCCGATGTCATAGCCCGAATCGATGATTGCTCGGCATGTCTGGAACGCCTCGTCGAAGGTCGTCGGCACTGACAGGCCGAGTTCCTCCATCGCCGGCTTGTTGTAGAAGACGTGCATGGTGTTCGACACCATCGGCACGGCGTAGATCTGACCGTCAATCGAGGCCATCGCCCAGAACGCCTCGTCGATCTCACCGAGATCGAACTGATCGCTGTACTTGGCCACCAGGTCGTTGAGCGGCATCAGGAAGCCCTGATTGGCCAGCTCGCCGATGAACGCATTCGAACCTTGGTACAGCTCGAACGTGGGCGAACCGGTCGCCGCGTCCTGAGTCATGGCGCTGCGGGCCTCGACGCTGTCGAGGAACTGCAGGTTGAAGCGGTAGTTGCCCTCCTCGCAGTCCTCCAGCTCTTCGGCGTACTGGGTGATGATGGGGAATTCCCAGCCGATCGCATCGATCTCGATGACCTCGGATGGATTCGGGATCGGACACTCGTCAGAGATCAGCTCCGCATCCATCATGTCGTCTTCCATGGCGTCGTCGTCCATGGCGTCATCGGCAGCGTCGTCCATGTCGTCTTCGTCGTGGTCGTGACCGTCGTCTTCGTCGTGGTCGTGGCCATCGTCTTCGTCATGGTCGTCGTCGGCGCCAGAGTCCGCCGCAGTTGCGGCTGTCTGCGACCCGCCGCTGTCGGCGTCGTCATCGCCGTCGTCGCTGCTGCAAGCCGCAGCCAGCAGCACGAACGCGAGAAGGACGGCGATCAGCCGCCAAGCCTTCCCTGTGGTGGTCATCATGAGGTTCCCTCCCGGGTGATACGTGCGAACGAGAACCGGAGGCTCATTTCCCGGTTCCCAACAACTCGAGCGGCGCGACGTAGCCGGCCGCATCGAGACCGAAGCCCGCATGGGCGGCGCGTGCCAGCGTCTCAGCGGGCCATTCGACCCTGCTGGGGCTGTCGCTGCCGGTGACGATCACTGCGCGTGCGGACGTCGTACCGACGTTGCGCAGATCCCGCCATGCCGATGCGGGGATAGATGCAAGTGAGCCCATGACGGGCCGTGTGGAGACTTCGTGCGCTGGCTCATTGAGCGCAACTTCCCAGTCACCCTCGATGAGCAGCACAACCTGGCTGTCATCGTGACGATGGAGGCCCGTCGACGCTCCTGGAGCTGCCCGGAGCCATTCGAGTGCAAAGCCGTGGGGGGTGCAGATCGGTGGCCTGCTGCGCCGATCCTGTGTGAGTCCGTGTCCGATGACCGGCGCAAGCTCCACAGAGTGCTCAGGGCCGAGCACGGTCGACAGCAGAGCCGTCTGCGACCAGCGAAGCTGGCCTGGCTGCACGAGTCGATCGCTCAGCTCAGACTGGCTGTAGCTGTCGATGCTCACGAGCTGGTGATCGCTGAGCGGTTCGAGAACCTCAGCGGGGACGTCACCATTGCGCGCATCGACGAGCGAGTTGTCACGCCCGAGATACATGCCGGTTTCCGCTGCCTCGCGCAGCACGGCCGGCTCCCAGATGATCCCGCCGGTGTCGTCGCCGCCGAGCACCACGAACAGGAACCCGTCATCGGGACCGGTGTTCTCGAAACCACGAAACACCCAGGTCGGCGCCGAAAAGACATCGTTGGCCGCCAATCGGACAGCATGCTCCCGCCCCCGGCCGACGTCGATCCGCCAGCTCCCTCGGGTACAGATGAACACCTCGGGCGTGAAGTGCAGGTGGGCGTTGTTGTAAACGCCGTGGGGCATCGTGGCGGCGCCCACGTTGTAACCATGCGGCTCGGCGATGCTGATGTGCTGGTCGGCGTTCTGAGAGACGCCGGGGCCTACGAACGAATAGCTGGCCTTGCCCTTCGAGCGCTCGATGCGAACATCGACGAAGGCCTGGGTATCGGCCACGAAATCAATGGGTTGCACGACGCGTGCGGCCAAGTCGGCTTCAGTAACCGTCAGCGCGGGTGTGGTCATCGGTCGCTTCGCTTCGACGTTCGGCCAATGCGGAGGTGGCCGTCTACGACGACATCTGTCGGTCGCGACGTCGACGTCGTGTCGACGAGCAGTTCGGCGGCATGCTGTGCGAGCAGCTCAGTCGGCTGAACCAGCGTTGTCAGATCGATGCCCGCCCATGAGGCCTGCGGCAGTCCGTCGAATCCCGTGACGGCCATGTCATCGGGGATCCGGACGCCCCGCGACTCCAGTCCATCGATGACGCCGAAGGCAACTTCGTCGCTGCCGACCATCACGGCGTCGGGAGCGAGCCGGGCGATGCGCTCGGCGCAGGCATAACCCGCGTCGTAGCTGAACGCACCCGCTTCGATGTAGGGCAGTGCCACGCCGTGATCGCCCATCTCTCTGGCCGCACCCCGATACCGCGCCTGATCGGTGGAGATCGACGACACGCCGCCGACGAAGACGGCTGTCCGGCAACCCTGATCGACGAGGTGCGACGCCAACAAGCGGCAACCGGCTTCATTGTCGACAGACACCGACGACACCAACCCAGATGCAGCCGGCTGGTTGAAGGCCACCGTGGGGCTCGACTGGCGACGCATAGCGCTGAGCTGGTCAGGCCGGATGCTGGCCGAGGCGAGCAGCAGCCCGCTCACCCGGTACTGGCGAACGATGTCGAGCACGTCGTCGACCTCGCCTGGGTCGGTGAAGCTGAACAGCAGGAGCTGACGCCCGCGCAGCGCCAGCTCGCGGGTGACGGCCGACAGGACGTTCTGCCAGTACTCGCCGTACGCCGGCACCACGGCACCCACCACGTTGCTCTGCTGGGACTTGAGGCTGCGGGCGAACGCATTGGGTGCGTAGCCGAGTCGTTCTGCCGCTGCGCTGACCCGCTCTCGAGTCCGTTCTGAGACCAGGTGCGGAGCCGAAAACGTGCGCGCCACTGTGGCTTGCGACACGCCTGCCTCGATGGCGACATCCGTGGAGGTCGCGGGACGCGCCCCGCTGTCAGGAGCCTCAGTCCCCCCCGCCATGCGGCGAATCCTATGAATACGTAGTCATTCCGTCAACCGAAACCGGTTGCAGTGCCCTGACCTGCACCTTCAGACGGAAGGCGCTCAACCGGTGTGCAGAAGTACCTGTTTCCACACTGCCGTGTCGTCGATCAGCACCCATTCGCGCAGGACACCGTCAGGCCCGAATTCGCAGTGGCTGATGCCCATGACGTGCACGTCGGCACCGGTCGGGGCGCCAAAGCGACCCTCGCCCTCATGGACCCCGTCGAGCGACCAGCGAAGAGCTGCACGTGGCGGACGGTCAGGCTCACGACAACCGATCCGGTGATGAACAGTGAACTGTGCCGACGGGAACGACGAGGTAAGCCCGAGCCAGAAGCTGTCAGCGCCGTCCCATCCGTGCTCGGTGACGCCACCCGGCAACTCGAGATGCGCAGCGCGGTCGTACTCGGTGCGGATGGCAGCCAGATCACCCGCCATGATCCGGCTGAGCAGCTCGTCATATCGGACGCCCTCGGGGTCATCGTTACCCACTCCGCGGTAGCGGCCAGCCACATCGCGTGCTTGCGAGAACGGCTGAGCAGACTGACCAGGGCCGCCCTCCGCCTCGATTTGACCGGCGGAATAACGCTTTGGATCCACGCCCAGCAAGCGCACGATGGCGCCCTGATCCCGGATCAGCCATTCGTCGTAGATCTGGCCGTCCCTCGCCGCGCAATCCGCGATGATCCGGTACTTCAGCCGAGTGCGGGTGGCGGCACCGTAGATGCCGTCACCAAGATGTGTGGCCGTCGACAATATGCGGTGCGACGACAGGAATCCGCCGTCGTCATCGCTGCACCAGATGACGTCTTCACCGAGCAGCTGACGGTCCGGAAACTCCGCGAGCGTGGCCAGCGTGGCGGCAATGACCGCCTGGTTCCCCACCACGACGCCCGCAGGTGAACGAACGACGACGTCATCGGCGTAGAAGCGATTGAGGGTGTGCACACCTCGTCGTTCCCAGATCGTCTCCGTGACGCCCAGGATGAAGTCGCGCGGATCATGGAATTCCTCGCCGAATCCCTCCATGCTCATCTTGCGACTCCTCGCTTTGCCGCCGCAGTCCCACTTAGGGATGGCCGGGGTTCGATGCAGTACTGCATACGTAACCATTGCAGGTGGCGGACAACAACTCCGGACTCGATGTCTCGATCGCAGCGGTCCCGGCGACGACGCTCGCAGATTGGTGCAATAGCGTGATGACGGACTCGCGGCAGTCTGCGTGGCCGCGTCATGGGAGTACATGCATGACCTCCGCAACTGGGCTCGTACTCACCGAGCCACGGTCGTTCGAGCAACGCAGCTTCGAGTTGCCCGACGTCGGTGCCGACGACGGCCTGCTGCGTGTCGAGGCCTGCGGGTTGTGCGGGACCGATCACGAGCAGTACACGGGCCACATCACCAACCGGCATGCGTTCATTCCCGGACACGAGGTGATCGGCGTGGTCGAGGAGTTAGGGGACGCCGCCGCCGAGCGATGGGGCGTGAACGCCGGGCAGCGAGTGGCCGTCGAGGTGTTCCTGTCGTGCCGCAACTGCGACCAGTGCCGGGCCGGGCTCTACCGGCGATGCGAGCGCAACGGCTTGGCCACGATGGTCGGCTTCACCGACGCCGACACGCCGCCGGGCTTGGGCGGTGGCTACGCCTCACATCTGTACCTGCGGCCCGACTCGATGCTGATGGCAGTACCGGACGAACTCGATCCGGTCACGGCGACACTGTTCAACCCGCTCGGAGCAGGAATCCGGTGGGCGGTCGAGATCCCTGAGACCCAGCACGGCGATGTCGTCGCGATCCTCGGCCCTGGGGTGCGAGGGCTCTGCTCTGCAGCCGCGGCGAAGGAGGCCGGTGCCAGCTTTGTGATGGTCACCGGCCTCGGCGAACGAGATGCCGAGCGACTCGCTCTTGCGCCGGCATTCGGCGCCGATCTGGCGGTGGATGTGGCCATTGACGATCCCAACCGGGCGCTGCGTGACGCCGCCGGCGCTAAGGCCGACGTGGTCGTCGATGTCACCGCGAAGGCGCCGGCCGCACTGGCACAGGCGGTTCAGCTCGCCCGCCCTGGCGGCACGATCGTGCTCGCGGGCACACGCGGCTCCCCCGAGACGCCGGGTTTCGACCCCGACCACGTCGTCTACAAGGAACTTCGGATATTCGGAGCGCTGGGCGTGGACGTGACCGCGTACCGCAAGGCCCTCGACCTGCTGGTGTCGGGCCGCTACCCGTTCGCGGATCTCCCCCGTCAGGTCGCCGGCTTCGACGATCTCGAGCCCCTCATCCAGACGCTCGCCGGCGAACGCGCAGGTATGCCGCCCGTTCATGGCGTCTTTGCGCCATGAACCATCAGACACAGCACGGTGTGTTCCGACCAGATCTGGTCAAGCCATAGGAGCAGTCACATGAGCCGACCCACGTTCGAGACCTTCAACCAGGAATGGGCCGACAAGGTCATCGGCCGGGTGTCGCGCAGCGGCATCGACGGCTACCTGGGCATCAAAGCGGTCGAGTTCGAGGCTGGCCGGCTGGTGTGCGAGATGCCTGTCACCGACGAGCTCGTGACGATGATGGGCACGATGCACGGCGGCTGCCTGTCAGCCATGTGCGACCACGTGCTCGGCGTGGTCATGTACCCCGTGATGCCGCCCGGCTACTGGGCGGCCACCACCGAGTTCAAGATCAACCTGCTCGCCCCGGTCACCGGAGGCACATGCGTCGCCACCGCCGAAATCATCTCGATGAGCAAACGGCTCGCCGTCCTGCGGGTCGAGATCGAGAACGAGGGCCGCATGGTGGCTGTCGCCCAAGGAACGACCACCATCGTTGCGCCGAAGAACCCCAGCTAGCACGGCTCTAGTCTGCGTTTATGCTCCAGATGCAGTCCACGGTCTCTGCAGACGGTCAGGTCTCGCTCTGCCTGGCGGAGGTCGACACGCCGACCTTGTCCGACCGCGATGTGCTGATTCGAGTCGAGGCCACGCCGATCAACCCCTCCGACCTCGGTCTGCTGTTTGGGGGTGCAGATGTCGCCACCATCGAAGCGAGAACGGTTGATGGGCAGCCCGGAATCACCGCCACCGTTCCGCCAGCGGCGCTGGCCGGACTCGCCGGCCGCATAGGCCAGTCGCTGCCGTGCGGCAACGAAGGGGCCGGCACTGTCGTAAGCGCCGGTTCGGACCCCGGCGCACAAGCACTGCTCGGCAAGACGGTGGCGGTACTCGGCGGTGCCATGTACAGCGAGTACCGGGTGATGCCGGCCCAGCACTGCTTGGTGCTGCACGACGGGACGACGGCGACTGAAGCCGCGTCGTGTTTCGTCAACCCGCTGACGGCGTTGGCGATGGTGGACACCATGCGGTCCGAGGGCCACTCCGGCATCGTGCATACCGCTGCGGCATCCAATCTGGGGCAGATGTTGGTCAAGATCTGTCAGGCCGATGGGGTGGATCTGGTCAACATCGTGCGCCGACCCGAACAGGTCGAGCTCCTCAGGTCTCTCGGCGCGGGACACGTTTGCGATTCCAGCCAAGAGAGCTTCCACGACGACCTCGTTGCGGCACTGGTTGCTACGAAGGCAACGGTGGCCTTTGACGCCACTGGAGGCGGCCGGCTCGCTAATCGGATCCTCAACGCCATGGAGGCCGCAGCCAGTGCCGACGCCACGGCTGCCTACAGTCGCTACGGCTCAACAACACACAAACAGGTGTACATCTACGGCGGGCTGGAGCGCTCTGTGACGGAGCTGACTCGCACGTACGGCATGGCCTGGGGAATCAGCGGCTTTCTGCTTCCCAATTTCCTGGCCAAGGTCGGCCCAGCACGAGGCCAAGAGCTGCGTCAGCGTGTTGCGGACGAGCTCTCCACCACCTTCACCAGCAGCTACACCAAGCAGGTCAGCCTGGCCGCCGCGCTCGATCCAGCCGAGATTGCTGTGTACGCCCGTCAAGCGACCGGCGAGAAATACTTGATCGCTCCCCACACCTAGGACGGAAGGAGAAACGGAGCCAATGCCCGCACAGAGCCGACTCACGTACATCCAGCACATGGTCCTGATGATGGTGATCGCCGTCGTCGGCTGGGCCGTGTTCCTGGGCCTGTTCCTGCTGATCTTCACCGACAGCTACGAGCCGTCGGTTTCCCGCACGGTGTGGTGGGTCTGGCTGATCGTCGGCACGATCGTCACGTTGATCACGATGTTCGTGTGCTTCCGGGTGCTGCAGACGCCACGCCAGTGGCGCAGCTCGGCTGCGATCGCGCTGCTCGCGCCGGCGATGTGCCTGGACGCACTGACGACCACCTACTTCAACGACTGGTTCGACCAGGGCATCCACGACGACACCGCCTACTCGGCGCTCATACTCGGCGCCGCAGGCATCTGCCTGCTGGTCGCCATGATCGTCAACAAGCCCACCGCCGACAAGTCCTAGTCCGCTGCTGAGCGCTGCGGCCGGCTCAGCTAGCGGCTGAGCAGGCTCTTGACCCGGCGGACTGCCGGCGTCCAGAACCACTCGGGCTCGGTGAAGCGGCGGTAGTCCTCGCCGGGCAGCTCCATCGGGTCGTAGTAGCTCTTGTCGGTGTGCTTGCGGAGGTTGTTCGACTTCTTCAGCACCTGCAGGTAGGCGTAGACCGTCCCTTTGTGGGTCCATCCCTGCCGGTGGTAGTTCCAGTTGTCGGGGGCCAGTTCCTGTGCTGCGGCAAAATGCTTCAGCGCCCGCTCGCTGTCGCCGGCCGCCTCGAAGTAGAGCGCCAGCTTGAACGTGGCTTCGGCCAGCAGCGCATCGTCGTCGATGGGCTTGAGCCGGGAGGCAAGGTCCACGCTTGACCAGACGTGCTCGCTGTCAGCTCCGCGCTCGATCCAGTCTCGGGTGGCTTGGGCGAACGCGTTGTCGCCCAGCCGAACCTTGCCGAGGCCGAACTTGATGGTTGTCTCGGCCGGATACACGCCCTCGTTGCTGCGAACGATGTGGCCCTCCTCGTCGATCCACGCAGCGGAGGGCACGTTCACCCAGCCGAACAGCGAGCTGATCCGGTGGGTCGGATCGACGACGCAGCGGTAGGTGGGCGATGCCCGGTCGAACCACTTGCCCACGGCGTCCTCGCCGCCCGAATCCTGCGCCACGCTGATGAGCTCGAACCGGTCCGGGCCGATCGACTCGTACAGCTCCTGCCAGACCGGCAGGCTGACTCGGCAGCCTCACCACGATGACCAGGTGAACAGCACCACCTTGCGGCCTCGAAGGTCTGACAGCCGCAGGGTGTCGCCGTTGCGCTCGACCATCTCGAAATCGGGGGCGATCCCGGACTCCAGCCCGACGCGCCGCACCTCGGGCACAGATCCCACACTCCACACGTCGCCGTCGCGCACGTACCGCTGACCGATCATGTCGGCGAAGGCCGAGTAGTGAAGCCACACCCAGTCGTCGGCGTCTGCGATCCACGCTTCCCGCTTGGCCTCCGGCAGCGGCACGCAGAACTCGCCGAGGCACGCACCTTCGGGCTTCAGCTGCCAGCCAGTGGCCTGCTGCAGCTCGTCAAGCCGTACCCACAGCCCGTTCGGCCCATCAGTGCGCTGCGCGACTGCTGTCGTCTGGTCGTTGGCAAGGATGATCACGTTTGCACCGCGAGTTCAGGCTCTGGACCTCAAGGGAGCGCTCCGCCTTCAGTCATGCCGAGCATTATCTGACCGTACTGTTCATAGACGACTGCCGACACCATCAAGTGCGACTGCACGGTGTAGATGTCCCGCAGGATGCGCTGCATCCCGCTGTCGTTCATCACCGCGCTTCCACCGGTGAAGCGAAACAGTTCGCTCACCAGCTCGAGAGCTTCGTCTGTGCACCAGACCGCCGCTGCCTGTGCTTCGGTGACGAGCACCGGATCAGGCAGACCCTCGGCTGCTGAGTCGAACAGGCGCTCCATCGCATCGGCCATCGCCAAAGCGCAGGCGTTCATGCGGATTGTGCCTCGGCCGATGGTTCGTTGGAAGACCTGCCGGTCAGCAAGGCTGATGCCGCCGAGGTAGCCCCGCTTCTTGGAGATGGCGCTGTCAGTCGCCGTTCGCAGCGCCAATCGCCCGAGGGCATAGGCAAAGCTGCCGTGCTCGTTGACGACAAAGGCGGGAAGCCCAAGGCGCATGAGCGCGCCTCCCTTCGGCGGCTCGCCCGAGAACACGTCGACTGCGAAGCCTTCGGGAACGAAGACGTCGTCGAGTTCGTAATCGCAGCTTCCCGTGCCGCGCATGCCGAGGGTGTGCCAGTTGTCGTGCACGATGACATCGCCCGCGTGCACCAATGCCCTGATGACCGGCGGCCCGTCGCCTTCGCAGAAGACTGGC
This sequence comes from Candidatus Poriferisodalis sp., assembly GCF_965208925.1. GTDB lineage: Bacteria > Actinomycetota > Acidimicrobiia > Acidimicrobiales > Poriferisodalaceae > Poriferisodalis. The sequence continues at coordinate 3,057,908 of NZ_OZ242364.1, forward strand.
ACCAGCACCCAATCGGCGTGCTCGACACCGCTGCCCCAGGCCCAGCGGCCCGACACCTGGTAGCCGCCATCGACCCGACGGGCGGTGCCGCCTGGCCGCAGCGAGGCCGCCATGAACGGGAAGCCGTCAGCCAGCACCGTCTCGGCCGTCTCACCGGGCAGTGTCGACAGCGTGGCGCCGGTCGCTGAAGCCGTGATGAACATGCACCACGCGGCCGCCGGGTCGATCATCGTCACCGCCTCGATCACATCCATCTGGGTGACCGGGTGCGCTTCGGCGCCGCCGAAAATCCGCGGCGACTTCAGCCTGAACAGCCCTGAGGATCGCAGTGCCTCAACCGAGGTCGGCGACAGGCGTCGTGACCGTTCGGATTCGTCGCGGCCAGCCGCCAACGCGTCGGCTGCCGAATCGACTGCCGCAAGCAAGTGCTCCCGGTTGGATTCCCGATCCTCGGGAAACTGGTTCTCGTAGGAACTCACCGCCTGCTCAGATCGCGTCGACGATGTGCTGCACCTCGCTGAGATCCCTCGACAGCAGTGACGCACGTACCTCGTCAGGCTGGTTCGCGAACTTCGGGTCGCACTGAGGACCGTTGAGATGGTCAATACCGGATTCCTCGACGGTCGGGCCCCATTGGCTGCCACCGTTGAAGCCCATCTGCCCAGGGTCGGTCATGTCGATCGTGTTCGGTCCATAGCTGGCGTCCACCCGGTCGCCGTCGCACATGTGCTCGTGAACGTGTCCGTACGGGTCATGCCAGTAGTCGTAGATCTGCGAGCCGTACACATGGCGCCCGACGCCCCATGCCAGGGCGTACGGAGCACCCTCGGCCTCCCGCTCCCGGAAATGCATGTGGCCTCGGAAGACGTCGTCCATGCTGAACACTTCGAACGCCGCATGGCTGAACTGCGCTTCGGGAGTTCCGTCCATGAGCGGCAGCACCAAGATGCTGTGGTGATCCGTCTCCGCGGCGCCCCGGTCCATTCGCATGAACTGGAACATCACATCGGAACCCGTCGCCTTGATGAGCTCGACGAGCGGCGGCGGGAAGTGCTCTTCTGCCCCAGGCGGGATGATCATCCGGGCTGAGTCGCTGACCAGCATGCCGAAAGTGTCCGCCAGGAACGTCATGAATGCCTGGTGCGCGCCGGGAGGCACAGCTGCGACCACGTGTCCGAGCCGGTACACCTCGGACGGACCCGGGTCCTTCTTGATCGGATAGCGGTTCCCGACCACGTCCTGCTCGACGCCGATCCGATCATCGACGCCAGCGTGGTTGTAGGTGTGCCGGCCGCGTCGCGGTGCGAGCGGTTCAGCCTGCTGGCCGTGCACGGCCTCGAGCACGAACCCGCTGATGGGCTCGACGAAGTGGACTCGCTTGCCGCCGCCAAGCCGGCCTTCGGCACCAGCGATGTCGTGTACCGGCGAGCATCCGGGCACCGAGGCTGCGAGTGCAGCCAGATCGGCCTCGGAGTCGACCTCGAATGCGAAGCCGATGAACTTGGCCGGACCCCGGTGCACGACATGGAGGAACGGCATCGGTTCCAAGCCGCGCGAGAGCAGCACGTCGTCATCGCGGTGCGCGACCACGAGGCCGAAATCGGAGACGAATGTCTCCATGGCGTCGAGGTCGGGCGCCGAGAAGCGGATGTACGCGACATCCTTCGCCTTCACGATCGGCGCCGCCGTTTCGGGCAGTGTCGCAGCATCAGTCATGTCGCCTCCCTGTGGTTCCCGCTCGTGTTCGCTGTCGCTCACGAGCCACTCGGGCCACGGCTTCGCCTGCCGGCTGAGCCTCCCCGGAGTCGCAAGTACCGTAACCCAGCGGCGCAATCGGGTTCCTAGCGATGCCGTACAGGGCGCGGACGCCCAATGGGAGGTGGTCTCAGTGGATCTCGGACTGGCCAGTCGGTCGGCGATCCTGATGGCATCGAGCCGCGGGCTGGGACGTGCGTGTGCGCACAGCGTGGCGCGCGAGGGCGTCAATGTCGTCATCAACGGACGGACTGCGGCGGACGTGGAGCGGACCGCCGGCGAGATCGCCGCTGCCTACGGTGTGAACGCCCTCGCCGTGGTGGGCGATGCGACCGAACCCGACACGCACGACCGACTGCTCGAGGCGTGCGGGGAACCCGACATTGTGCTGCTCAACGGCGGCGGCCCGCCGGTGACTGCGCTCGCAGACATCGAGCCCGAGCAGTGGCAGGACGCTGCACAACGGCTGATGATCTCGCCGCTGACGTTCGTGCAGCGGGTCGTTCCGGGGATGCGGGAGCGACGGTTCGGCCGCATCGTGGCCATCACCTCGGCGATGGTGAAGGCGCCGAACCCGGCGCTGGGGCTCTCCGCGGGCCCGCGGCTCGGCATGACGGCAGTGCTCAAAGCGCTGTCCACCGAGATCGTGATGGACAACGTCACGATCAACCAGCTGCTGCCCGAGCGCATCGATACCGAACGTCAGCAGTACATGGCACGCCTCATCATGGAGCAGCGCGGCGTTACCTGGGACGAAGCCCGAGCAGCCCAAGCGGCGATGATCAAGGCCCAGCGGCTCGGCCGTCCCGAGGAGTTCGGCGACGCGTTCGCGTTCCTGTGCTCGGCTCAGGCGGGCTACATCAGCGGCCAGAATCTGCAGCTCGACGGCGGCAGCTACGCGGGCGTTTTCTAGACCGCGCGCTCGCCGACGCGGGGTCAGTTGCCTGCAGGCGGGGCGACCGAGGTGTCGGGCACCCAATTGCCGTGGAAGCCGTAGGGCACGCGCTGAGGCAACGGCACCCGGGCCACGGGTGGGCGGCTGAGATCGCTGGCATCGAGGATGACCAGCTCGCTGCCGTGCTTCGTCTCGTCATACACGAATGACATCAGCCAGCCGTCGTCCTCGGCGGACCCTTCGGGATCGGCGATGAATATCCCCTCGCCGGTGCCCCGGCCCGGCCCGTGGTCGTGATAGGAGATCCCCCCGGAGCGATAGTCGATCTTGCAAGTGGCGCCCGGAATGAGGCCATCGCCGACGCTCACCGTGTAGCCGTAGCGGTAGTCGCGGCCGACACGGTCGGCGCTGACGTGCGGGAACTCGTGGAACCGGTCGTCCACCCGCTCCTCGCTGACCCGGCGTGTGGCGGGATCGATGGTCCAGCGGTCCAGCGTCGGCTGGGAATCGCCGGCCGGCCCCAGCTTGTCGCGCTCGAACATCTTGTCGTAGCGGCACAGGTCGAGCACCACACGCCCGTCGCCGTCCTCGTAGGCGTTCAGCGAGTGGAACACGTAGCAGAGCCCGACATCGCACCACACGATCTCGTCCGCCGTTCCCTCACGGGGCAGGAGCCCGACCCGGGCGCCGTAGTCGGGATCCCAGCGGAACGGGAACGACGACTCCCCGCTGAGCGCTATCTCCAGGTCGACGGTGACGGGCAGGTCGTAGATGACTGCGTAGTTCTCCGTCAGCGCCATGTCGTGGATCATCGTCATGCCGGGCAGCGGAACCTTCACCGTCTTGGCCACGCGGCCATCGGTATCCACCACGACGTACTCGACGTGGTCGAACAGGTCCTGCCACGCGTAACAGATTGCGTGCATCTGACCGCTGGCCGGGTCGAACTTCGGATGCGCAGTAAAGCCGTTCGGCAGCGTCCCGGAGAAGTCGTTGCGGCACACGGTCGAGAGCTCGTAGCCGAGCTCGGTCGGCAGCACGCCGCCCTCCACGAGCGCCCACGTGGTGCCCGCAAACCCGATGACGCTGGTGTTCGGCGAGAAGTCGAGCTGTCGGGTGGGGCCGGGGACCGCGGGCTCGCCGAGCAGCTCGGTGACGTCGTCGCCGCGGACCCACCGGTTGCGGTACCACTCGGCCCGACCGCCTCGCAGCCGCACACCGTGCACCATGCCGGTGCCCATGAACCAATGACTGCTGGCGGGATCCGGGGGCACGATCGGATTGCCGCCGTTGCGCAGGTACCGGCCGTCGAGCGATTCGGGGATCTGCCCGATGACCTCGAGGTCGAATGCCGTGACCTCGCTGGTGACCCGTGCAAAATTGCCTTCGAGGTACGGGTTGGCGGATGCTGCTTCAGCAGTCTCAGTCATGGGGCTTACCTTCGCAGATCGACGTGGCGGCCGATGACGTTGCGGGTCACGGTGGCCACATCGTCGTGCTCGAGGCCGTAGGCCCAGTCGGTGCAGCCGGTGGTGAAGACCTCGCCGCGGCCCCGCTCGAACCATCCCATCACCGCTGCGCCGTGCTCGAAGCGTGCCCGGTTCTCCGGGGTGTCACCGCCGCCGAGGCGCTCGGTCACCCAGTTGAGCTCGCCGACGTAGGTGTCGGGCATCCCGGGCGGGGCATCGGCGGTCTCCCACAAGCGTGCCGGCGCAGTGCCGAGCACCTCGAAGTTCGCGGGCGTGCCCGCTGATCCGACTGCCACCGGCAGACCGTCCACCAGGGCCAGCTCACAGCCGTCGCACTCGTAACCCACCACGACCGGTTCGCCGCCCAGCACATCGCCTGCCATCAACCGCAGACCGTCGAAGGCCCAGTGATCCGGCCGCCAAATGCTGTAACCGCCCGAGCCCTTCGGTGCCCTGCGGGTGTGCGCGTAGCCGCCACGGGTGAAGGTGACCCCGGTCATCTCGGACTCGGGACGGCCGGTGAGCGGGTCGCTCCACATGGTCGAGACGGTGTGTTGGGCATCGGTTCCCATCACCGGATCGAGTTCGAAGTCCAGCTTGTAGCCGATCACCCGATCGTCGGCACCGAAACGGACCTGCCAGAACGCCGTGTTGCCCGAGAAGAAAGCTGCCGCGCCGCCCGCCTCGATCCACTCCTCGACCTGGTCGCGCATGGCCGCTGACCAGTACTCGTCATGGCCGACGCTGATGTAGAGGCGTCGACCGTCCAGCAGGTCCGGGCGGGAGTGCAGGTCGAGGCTGGTCGCGTAGTCCAGCGCTACACCGTTGCGCTCAGCCCAGCTCACGAAGAGCCGTTCCCAGTTTGCCCATCCCGCTGCACCCGACCAGTACGAGTAGGTGTCGAAGTACTCGTTGACCTCAGGTCGAGGCAGCTGCGGGAAGCGGGCGACGCGATAGCGGTGCGGGTCGGGCTTGTCCAGGAAGCCGCGCGGCAGCGGCCGGTGCTGGGACGACTCGTGACCGCCGGTGTAGAAGCTGGGCCCGCCCCAGTCGTTGTACGCAGACCAGGTCGAGGTGGACAGCACCAGCAGCGTCTCGGTGGGCTCAGCGGCGCGCACCACGAAGAACGCTTCGGCAACCTCGCCGTCGCTGGCCGTCAGCCGGACGAGGTAGAAGCCAGGCGGCCACGCGGGGTCGATCTGCATCGAGAGCGACGGGCTCCAGCCGCAACCTTCAGTGGCACAGTTGTCAGGGACCGGCTGCTCGACGACCGCCAAGTCCCATGTCCCGACAAGTAGCTCGGAGGCACCGATCCGCAGCACCTCCACCCGGCAGGAGCCGCCGGTGGCGCTGACCATCAGGTCGACGGTGTCCCCGGCGGCGCCGCTCTGCGGCCAGCAGTATCCCGCGATCATGCGGCGACCGTAGTTGGCTCGTCCCCGCGGCAGCGGGGTGCAGGTGCCCTCAGTTGGCGTCGATGAAGTCGATCAGCACTTGCGCCAACTCGGGACCCTTGTCTTCCTGCAGGAAGTGAGCTGCGCCCTCGATGGTGACGTGCGCCTGGTCGTGCGTACCGGGCACCACCTGACGGAACGGCTTGTCGGCACCCGCAGTCACCGGATCCTGGTCGCTGAAGCAGCACAGGAAGGGCTTGTCGAACTGCTGCAGCACTCCCCACGCGTCCCGATTGGGCTGGGCTTCGGGGTCGTCGGGCGAGGTGCAGACGAACGACGGCCAGATGCGAGCGCCGGACTTGTACGAGTCGTCCGGGAAGGGAGCGTCGTAGGCAGCCACCGCCTCGGGCTCGAGATCGGTGAGGCAGCCTCCGTTGACGATGTCGCCGATCGGGAACACCGGTGAGGTCTGGGAGAACTTCTGCCATGCCATGAACGCATCGCTGGGCGGGCGGTCTCCCGTGGGCAGGCCCGTGTTGGAGATGGCCACACGGGCGAACCGCTCGGGTTGGGCGGTGACGAGCCGCAAGCCGATGAGCCCGCCCCAGTCCTGCCCGAAGAACGTGATCTCGCTCAGGTCAAGGGCATCGAAGACCAAGCTGGACATCCACGTCACATGGCGGGCGTAGCTGTAGTCGGACTGCTCTGCGGGCTTGTCGCTGCGGCCGAAGCCGACCTGATCCGGCACGATCACCCGATGGCCCGCGTCGGCCAGCGGCCGGATCATGTGCCGGTACAGGTACGCCCACGACGGCTCGCCGTGCAGCAGCAGCACCGGGTCGGCATCGGGCGGTCCCTCGTCGATGTAGTGGACGCGCAGCGAACCGCCCTCGCCATCGGGAATGTCTGCGTAGTGGGGCTCGAAGTCGTACCCCGGAAGATCGGCGAAGCGCTCGTCGGGCGTTCGAAGGGTCTTCATGGTGATTGCTCCTCTTGGTCGAGTCGAGACTGGTCGAGTTCGGAGAGAACGCTGGCCGGGTCGGCGTCAGGCGGTGCAAGCAGGCGCAGGCGCGCGGTGAATCCCAGGTAGTCCCACATGAGGTGCTCGCCGTCACGCCAGCGGCGTACCTCTATCGGCCCCGACGATCCCTCCAGACCGTGAGGGCGCAGCACATGCACGTGGTCCTCGAAGCTGGCGACAACGTGGATCTCGGTCGACTTGTCGAACTCCGCGACATCGTGCACGCCATTGCGCAGCGTGCCGTCGCAGCGCATGTCGTGGATGATGCCGGCGCCGGTCACCACTACCCGATCGGCGGCCTGCTCGATGCGCTGCACATGCCCGATGGCAGGATGGCCGGGCTGCGCAGTGCCGTGCACGTACACCTCGGCGGTCTGCCAGAAGCCCCGCATGTCGGGCGCGCCGTCGCACAGGGGCTGGGTGCAGCCCGCCAGGATCGCTGGCGGCCACTGCGTCCAACCCCCCGCCGGGGTGTACGCGACGGGAATCGAGTCGGCAGTCAACGTCATCGCCGTATCTCCTACTGGCGGGCCATCTCGGTGCGGGCTGCCGTCTCGGCGTCGGCTCGCGACGCGCCGCTGCGGTCGATCTCGACGGCATGCAGGGCGCCGCTGAAGGCGAAGGGCGCCTCGTACCGAGGCGACACTGCCTGCCCGTGATCGAGACCGACGCTGGAGCCGATCGAGGAGATGATGCGCATCATGTAGGGAAGCTCTGCGCTCCCGCAGGGCTCGCCGTCGATCTCCAGCTCGATGACGCCTTCGGTACGGCTCGTGCGCCGCACCCGCGCCGCCAGGACGCAGTCGCCTGCTGGCACCTCCAGCTCGGACTCGACCACCGTGTGCTCGCCGAATGAGTTGTAGTCCGCCACCAGGCGTCTGTTCTGCACGAACACCGACATGCCCGAGTTGGCATTGCCGGTCGCCCACAGGACACCGGCGTCATCAGCACCGCGGCTCACCTGCGCCGTGAGCTCCCACGAACGGCCTGACGGCGACGCCGAGGCCGCCGAGGGAATCGGCGACATCGGCGGGCGGTAGCGGTAGCGCCGGTTCGTCGGATGGGGCGAGTGATCATCTCGCCGGGCGACGAACAGCTCGATCATGCGGTCATCCAGCGGCAGCACGCCGTGGCGCTCGGCCTCGGCCCACCACAGGTCGATCAGCTCGTCCAGCTTGCCGGGATGGATCTCGGCAAGGTCGTTGCACTCGGACCGGTCCGATGACAGCTCGTACAACTCCCAGCGGTCGTCGTCGAAGGATTCCCCCTTGACGTGCCGCGTCACCGCCTTCCAGCACACGCCGTCCTGCTCGACCACGAGGGCGCGGGAGCCGGACTGCTCGAAGTACTGGAGCGTGTTGGTGGCCGGGGCGCCTGCGTCGGCGAGCACGGAAGCGAACGAGTTCCCGGTGACCGGCAGCTGCGCGTAGCCACGGAACACGTCAGGCGGCGCGATGCCCAAGAGTTCGTACACCGTCGGCGCCACGTCGGACACGTTCACGAACTGGTCGCGGCGGCTGCCCCGCTGGTCGGCGGCGATGCCGGCGGGCCAGTGCACCACCAGGGGCACATGCACCCCGCCCTCGTGGGTGTTCTGCTTGTACCACTTGAAGGGGCTGTTGCCGCACTGGGCCCATCCCCACGGGTAGTTGGTGTGCGAGTTGGGCCCGCCGATGTCGTCGAGGCGGTCCATGACGTCGTCTGGGTCGTCAACGATGCCGTTGAAGTACTTCATCTCGTGCATGACCCCGAACGGTCCGCCCTCCTGGGAGGCGCCGTTGTCGGCCAGCACGATCAGGATCGTGTTGTCGAGCTGGCCCATCTGGCGCAGCCCGTCGACAAGCCGGCCGATCTGGTCGTCGGTGTGGTCCAGGAACGCGGCGAAGGCTTCCTGCAGGCGGCAGGCGAAGCGGCGATGGCTGTCGGGCAGCTCTGCCCACGGCTTCACGCCCGGGTTGCGGGGCGCGAGCTGGGTGCCTTCCGGTATGACGCCCTGCGCGAGCTGGCGCTCGTACCAGCGCTGGCGCACCACGTCCCAGCCCTCGTCGAAACGTCCCCGGTACTTGTCGAGGTACGCCTGCGGAGCCTGGTGCGGTGCGTGGGTCGCGCCGAATGGCAGGTAGGCGAAGAACGGCCGGTCGGGGCGCACGCCCTTGCTGTCGTTGATCATGCGCAGGAGCTGATCCACCAGGTCTTCGCTGAGGTGGTAGCCCTCATCGGGCCCGCCGGGCGGGTCGATGTGGTGGTTGTCGACAACCAGCTCGGGGTGGAATTGGTCGGTCTCACCTTCGAGGAAGCCGTAGAAGCGGTCGAAGCCGCGGCCCAGCGGCCACTGGTCGAACGGCCCGGCCGCGGAGATGTCTTCGGTCGGCGCCAAGTGCCACTTCCCGCAGCAGAAGGTGGCGTAGCCCTGTGAGCCGAGCACCTCGGCCACGGTCGCCGCATGGTTGGTGATGTGGCCGAGCTGGTGCGGGAAGCCCGTCCGGTGGTTCGACACCGAGCGCATGCCCACTGCGTGCTGGGACCGTCCCGTCAGCAGTGACGCCCGGGTCGGCGAGCACAGCGGCGTGACATGGAAGTTGGTGAACTGCAGACCGCCTGCGGCGAGCGCGTCAACGTGGGGTGTGTCGATGTCAGACCCGTAGCAGCCGAATTGGGCAAAGCCGGTGTCGTCGAGCAGCACGATCACGACGTTCGGCGCATCGGGGCCCGGGTGCGGCGACGAGGCGAAATGCGGCTCAGACTCGGCCAGCGTGCGGCCGATGCGGCCTTCGAAGGGGGCGGGTTGGATCGGATGTGTCATCGATGCTCCGATGCTCGTCACAGCGTGACCGTCGTGAGGTCGTCGCCGATGATCACTTCGCCGTTGAAGTGGGCTGCAGCCAGCTCGATCCACTCCGGATACTGCTCGGGCGTGGGCGCCGGCACCATGTGGGTCAGCACGAGCCCTTTGGCGCCGGCCCGAGCCGCGGTCTGGGCTGCCTGCTCAACGTCGGAGTGGTAGTCGAGGATGTCCTGGAACATCTCGTTGGGGGTCAGCCTGACGAGGTCGCTCCTGATAACCGTCTGGACGTAGGCATCGGCGCCTGCCGCCAACCGGTCCACGCCGTCGCATGGGACCGTGTCTCCCACAATGGCGGCCACCGCACCGTCGTGCTCGAGGCGGTACCCCAGCGTCGGTCGCACCGGCGCGTGATCGGTCGCCGCCGTGCTGATGTGAACGTCGTTGACGTCGAACGCATCGCCCGCTTCCAGCTCGGTCACCTCGACCTGTGGTTCGTTGACCAGCACGTCGTGGTGGGCGATGCGGTAGCCGATGTCGGCCTCCAGCGCACCGAGCTGGCGTTCGACGAACTGCGCCGTGCCCGGCGGGCCGTAGACATTCAGCGTTGCATTGCCCTGGCTCATCACCCAGTGGGTCGTGATCACGTCATTGAGCGCACACACGTGATCGCTGTGCAGGTGGGTGATCAGCACAGCGCTCAGGAAGACCGGCAGCGAGCCGCCGCCGGCCATGCGCATCACGGTCCCGCGGCCGGCGTCGACGAGGATGTGGGTGTCGCCTGCCTTGACCAGCGTGGATGGTCCCGCACGGTTGGCGTCGGGCAGCGGCGATCCGGTCCCGGTCAGCACGATGTCCATGACGCACCCCTGGTTGCCGAGCTGTCCCGGCCGGACCTCGACAAGCCGGCGGCACCCTAGCATTCTTTTGCCAGTATTCCTGCCAAAACCTTGCGAGTGCCGTGGGCGTCAGCGCCGCACCAAGGTTCACTCGGATTCAAGCTGGAACGCCGCACGGTAGGCGTCGCAGACGGCTCCTTCTTCACCCTTCGCGAAGCGGCCGAGCAGGATGCTGTTCTCGAGCATGGCCACGTAGGACATCTCGCCGAACATCGACGCCCGTTGGCGTTCGTCCGGAATCACGAGCGCCTGCCCGATCGTCTGTGTCTGCGGATCGTCAACCGAGGCATACAGGTCGGGTCGAATCGGGCCAGGAAGGGTCTCGAGGCTGTCGAATTCCCCTGCTGCAATCGGGCCGTCGGCGATGACCTTGGCTCGCTCCGGGTGCAGCAGCGGGAGGAATGTCGCTGATCCACGTGCGGGCTCGACCCGTACACGCGGCAATAGCTTTCGCAGGCCTGCCGGAACCTCATCTGCCAGATCGAGGACACGCGCCGTCGGGGCGATCTGCGAGGTGATGTCGATTGGCTTGCCGCGTCGCAGTCGGCTGATGGTTGCGCGCACGGCATTCGCGGTGGGCGCGGTGTTGAACAGCAGCTTGCCCATCCTGAGCGCCTCTTTGATCGTGCCCTTTGTGTCCTCGAAGCACTCCGCCTGATAACGGTCGAGCAACGAGCTCGGGGCCCTGCCGGCCGCAACGAGGCCGATCTTCTGGCACAGGTTGCGGGAGTTGCGGATGCCCATGTTCAAGCCTTGCCCCAAGAAGGGCGACGTCTGGTGGGCGGCGTCGCCGCAAAGAAAGACGTTGCCGAACCGCCAGCGATCGGCGATGAGCGAGTTGAACTTGTAGATCGTGTGGCGCAGCAGCTCGGTGTGGTCAGGGTCGCAGAACGGAGCGATCAGCTCACGGATCCGCTCAGGCGACTGGATCTCCAAGATGTCATCGTCGGGATTGATCCTGAATTCCCAGCGGATGTGATTCTCGACTCCCATTGGCAAGTACGTAGTCGGGCGTTCTTGATCGACGATCTGATAGGCGCATCCGTCGTCGCCTATGCGGTGCTCTGGTGCTGCAATGGCATCGACGACGAGGAACAGCACATTGTCGCCGAGTTGGGTCAGGCTGCCGCCGGCTTGCTTGCGCACGAAGCTGTTCGCGCCGTCGCATCCGAGCAGATACCCAGCGCTGAGCTCGCTCGTATCGCCGCTCTGAAGCTGCTCGATCGTGAGCTGCGCTTCGCCGTCGGTGTGCAGCTTGCGAGCGCTGCAGCCGAAATACGCCTGGATGCCATCGTTGGCGCCGATTGCGTCTCGAAGCACTGCCTCGACTTGAGGCTGCACGAACCAGTTGCGCGTGTCGCCGACTTCGAGCGCCGTGTAGGCAAAGGGCTGGTCGAGCTTGTCCTGGTCGAGGTAGTAACCGGCGCCCGGCGTTCGCTTGAGCGAGATCCGGTCGAATTCGGCGCCCAGGATTTCTTCGAGGATCGCGCACGAGTAGGCATCGAACATGACCGCTCGCGGGTACGGGTAGGGATGCTCGTGTTCTTCGATCAGCGCCACCTCCATGCCGGAGCGGGCCAAGTGCAGGCTCGCGATGCATCCGACCGGTCCCCCGCCGACCACGATCGCGTCGTACTGTCGCCGGGCCGACAGCGTTTCTGGCACGGCCGCAACCATAAACGGCCCCTGTGACCGGCGAAGTGAGATGACTGCACCCACCGATGAGGCCGACCAGTATGGTCCGCCCACGTCCCATCGATCTCGTAGAGCTGAACAAAGGCGATCACAGCCTCGGTGTCGGCGCCGCTGGGCCAATGTGCTCGTGGCAGCAGCGCTGATCGCCAGCGGCTGCACGGGCGCGGCCGACGAGGTTGCAGTGCCGCCGGTTACGACGCTGCTCAGCGATGCCATCCCCGCCACGACCGCTCCCCCGCCAGCACCGCAAGACGACGCTGAGGCTGACCCGCGCGCCGCATATTTCGATATCGACCGCGTGCTCGACATCCGCATCGAAATCGACGTCGAGGACTGGGATGTCCTGCGCAACCAGACCCGCACCCTCGCTGACGTGTTCGCGGAGATCTCCGAATACAGCCTCTCGCAGCCCTTCGCCAGCATCTACACGTGGTTCGGCGCCACGGTGACCGTCGACGGCGAGACGCACGCCGATGTGGGTGTGCGCAAGAAGGGATTCGTGGGCTCCCAGAGTTCCACCAAGCCCTCGCTCAAGCTGCGCTTCGACAAGTACATCGACGGCCAGTCCCTCGCTGGGGGCATGAACCGGATGACGCTGAACAACAGCGTTCAGGACCCCTCGATACTCAACACCTGCCTGGCCTACCGGGTGTTCGCAGCGGCTGGCAATCCCGCACCGCGCTGCAACTTCGCCACGGTGTCGGTGAATGGCGCCGATCTCGGGCTGTACGTGCATGTGGAGGAGTTCAAGGCGCCGTTCCTGTCGCACCACTTCGGGAGCGCTGAAGGCAACTTGTACGAGGGCACGGTCAGCGACTTCACGCCGGAGTTCCGCGGCACCTTCGAGAAGAAGACCAACGAGGACGCCGACGACTGGTCCGACATCGACGCCGTTGTTGCGGCCTTGCGCGATCCTTCAGACGCCGGCTTGGAGGCGCTGGGCGAAATTGTTGACCTCGACCGGTTCCTGTCGTTCTGGGCGACGGAGGTGCTGGTGGGTCACTGGGACGGTTACGCCGGTGACCGGAACAACTACTGGTTCTACCGGGTGCCGGATGGGCGGTTCGTGTTCCTGCCGTGGGGCACCGACGGCACATTCCACCTCTCCGATGACCCCAATCCCTTCGACAACATCTCCGACCCGCCGCCATCGGTGTTGGCGCTGACCGCCATTCCCAACCGCCTGTACAACGACGCCGACTGGCAGGCGAAATACGTCGCCCGGCTGAAGCAGATCCTGGACGACGTCTGGGACGAGACCGAGCTGCTGGCGGCAGTTGACGAGATGGCCGCGATCGTGCAGCAGCACGCTCTTCCCGCCGAGGCCAGCACTGCCGAGCGGGACACCGAGCGAGTGCGGACGTTCATCTCGAAGCGCAAGGCCGAGATTCTCGATGATCTCTCGCCGGAGCCGCCGGAGTGGCCCGAGGCCGAAGCAACTGCACCGCCCTCTGCCGGGTCGGGGACTGTCGAGGTCGCCTTCGAGACCACCTGGGGCAGCAACCTGAATCCCAATCCGCTCGCGCAGGGAACGGTACACAGCATGCTGCTGAACGGTGCTCCCGAAGCAGTAGGGGGAACGGGCGTGTTTGCTGGCGAAGCGAGCCCGGAAGAGAGGATCTTGCTTCCGGGAGTCGATGATCCGGCGTCGATCGTGGTCGTGAAACTCGAAGGTGACGGTTCGGTCAGCGGGATGTCACTGGTGGTGGATCCCGGGCAGTTGATAGCAGGCACCACATTGGTCATCGGCGAGAGTGCCATCGCAGGGGGAATCTGGTCGATCCCGCCGGGAGCGTCGGCGCCGGACAGCTTTTCGCCCTTCACCGAAGGGGTGCTGGACCTGTCGAGCGGCAGCACTACCCCCGGCGCTGCCGTCGTCGGCACGTTCTCGGGTGCGTTCGGGTGGTCTCCGTCGCCGGCGGATAGCGCTGGTGCAGACACGCCAGACGCCGATGCCTCCGCTGGGCCGCTCGATGTCGGTTTGGTCATCAACGAGGTGGCCGCCAAGGGGGACCCGCTCGACTGGTTCGAGCTGTACAACGCATCGCCGGTCCCCATAGCGCTCGACGGCTTGGAGATGGCTGACGATCTCACCGATGTCGGAAAGCGGGTGCCGTTCCCGGCCGGCACGGTCATCGGGCCGGGCGAGTACCTGCAGTTCAGCCTCGACAAGGCGGCTTGGCCAGGTTTCGCGCTCGGCAGCGACGAGGAACTGGGCATCTGGCTGCTCGACGGCACGCTCGTGGCCAGCGTCGACTGGGACGATGGCCAATCCGGTGCCGATGAGAGCTACGCCCGTGTGCCCGATGTCACTGGCCGCTTCCAGACGGTCGGCACCCCGACTCCAGGCGCCGCGAACCAGCCGTAACGTGATGATCGTGCCGGCCGCTTGATCTGACGACCCAAACCCAATGGGCAGGCGGGCGCTCGCTCCTGAAGCTGCTGACGCCTAGGCCGGTGTGTGCTCGAAGGGCAGGTTCGAGTAGCGGCTCTGGGTCACCGTCACCCGCAGCACCACCCGGTTCTCAAGGTTGTCCCGCATCGGGAACGGCTTGGACGTGTACTTGTGACTGATGGCGTCCATGGCGGCCATGTCGGGGTCGGGCTCGACTTCGGCGACGCCTCGCAGCTGCATTTCCTCGTAGGGGTTGTCCATGTCAACGATCGAGATGGCGACTCGGGGGTCGCGCAGGATGTTCTGGGTCTTTAGCGATGTCCGCCCGGTGGCCATGATCACGGTCGAAGCGTCGACGAGGTCGATCCAGATCGGGTCGAGCTTCGGCGAGCCGTCTGCACGCACAGTTGCGAGGTGCGCGAAGTTTGGCCGGCGCACCAGTGCCTGCGCCTCTGCGGCCATGGCCTTCGGAGTCGGCGTCGTCATGAGTTCCCTCGCTTCGTGACCGGGTCGGTGTGCAGGCGCTCACCGTAAACGCAAGCGCCGGGGCACCGCCTGCATGGTGACTCGTGTGTTGCGGGGCGGACCTCGCTAGTCGACGAGGAGCGCAGACTCGACGCGTGCATCGCCAAGCTGGCGCCGGCCGTGGAGGAACGCGAGCTCGACGATGAACGAGAAACCGACGAGCTTGCCGCCGCCCAGCGTGACGAGCTGAGCAGACGCGGCCGCTGTGCCGCCGGTGGCCAACACGTCGTCGACGATCAGCACTCGCTTCCCGTCGGCGACGGCATCGGTGTGCATCTCGAGACGCTCAGCGCCGTACTCCAGCTCGTAGTCGGCACCCAGTGCGGAGCGAGGCAGCTTGCCCGGCTTGCGCAGCGGTACAAACCCGGCGCCCAGCCGATCTGCTGCCGTCCCGCCGATCACAAAGCCCCGGGCTTCGGGAGCAGCAACGAGCTCAACGCCGTGCTCCTCGAACGGTGCAACCAACTCGTCGACGCACGCTGCCAAGCCGGCCGGGTCCCCCAGCAACGGCGTGATGTCCTTGAACACGATCCCCGGCCGCGGAAAGTCCGGCACGTCCCGAATCAACCCCCGCCACACCTCCAGATTCTCTCCCACGCCCGACATCTCGTCATCCCCAGGCAGCTATGGGCGCTGGGCGACGAACAGTGTGGAGATGTAGGGGATTTCCAACTGGCCGGAGGGGTGATGTTGCCCGAGCAGTGTTCGCAGGCGTCGGGTCGTCTCTTCCTCGCCCAGGAGTTTGACGACGGTGTGCATCTGGGATGAGGACCGAGCTAGTTCGATGAACTGCTCGTGGGTCAGCGGCCGGGCCCATTCTGTGGCGGATCTGGCCACATCGTCGAATCCGGCCTCCGACAGCTCGCTGACGACATCGAAACTGCGGTAATCGCGGGTGTAACCCGGGCTGTGCTCTTCGAGGAACGACTCGTAGTCCTCAAAGAGCGGGAGCTGCCGCAACGCACGGTCGTTCTGGATGATCCCGATCACCCCACCGGGAGCCAATACTCGCCGAGCTTCGGTGTAGAAGCGACGGTGGTCGAACCAATGCAATGCCTGCGCGGCGATCACCAAACCTGCTGATGCGTCCTCAAGAGGCAAGTCCTCGGCGGTGCCGACACGGAATTCGACGGCTGCGCCTCGACTGTCGCTCATAGCCTGCGCTCGCATGGCTTCGCCGGGTTCGATGCCGACGATGCGCCACTCAGGCAAGATCAGCGCGAGTTGCCGCGTGGCGATGCCCGTGCCCGAGCCGACATCGACAGCCAGCTGGGGTACAGAGCGGCCATCGAGCCTCGCTCGCAAACCAGCCCACAGCGATTCGGGATACCCAGGCCGAGCCCGGCTGTAAGCACCCGCAAGCTCGTTGAACGCCTGCTGGCGATCAGTCATGGCGGTTGGGGATGTCGACGAGGAGGCCTCTTGGGATGAGGCGTTCGGGGTCGTACATCGGCAGCGTGCACAGCTCGCCGCGCAGCATGGTGCCCTCGTGAGACTCCACATCGAGCCGGGTGCCGGGGCCGTCAGCCGGGTCGTCCATGCGAGCGATGGCGACACCGCATTGCAGGTACGGCGACCAAGCGGTCGAGCACACCCGGCCGATCGGCGCGCCGTTGCGCCTCAGCGTGCGGCCGAGCTGTGCGATATCTCCTTGTGTCCGCAGACCCCAGGTACGACACGCTCGGTCGGCGCGCTCCAGCGCCGCCTTGCCGACGAAGTCGGACTTGTTGAGGTCGACGAAGCGGCCGAGGCCGACCTCGAACGGGTTGACCGTTCGGTCGAAGTCGGACCCTGCGTTGAGGAGCCCGGCCTCAATGCGGCGCGCCCGGAACACCTGCGCCGACGTGATGATCATGCCGAAGGCTTGGCCGACGTCGAGAATGCGATCGCCGACCGCTTCACGGTCGATGTCGGGTGCGAGGTAGAACTCCCAGCCCAGCTCATTGGTGAAGCCCGACCGGGTGATTACCACCGGCTGACCGGCGATCGAGACCTCCGCTATGTCGAAGTAGCGGAACGGCTCAGGCGGCTCGCCGTCGACGACCGCAGCGAGCACCTGAAGCGAACGAGGCCCCTGCACCTGGCTCACCCAGACATCGGGGTCCCGCACCTCCACATCGAGGTCGGCGGCGTGCGCCCGGTACCAGCCATACAGGTCGCCGTTGGCCTGCGCCATCCAGAACCGGTCCTCGGCCAGGCGCAGCATCACCCCGTCGTTGATCATGCCGCCGTCGTGGAAGCAAGCGAATTGATAGGCACAGCGCCCGACACGCACCTTGGACACATCCCTGGGGAACACCCGGTTCGCGAGCCGCTCGGCATCGGGGCCCACAAGCTCGATGGGCAGCTCGCCGGTGTGCCGCAAAATCACCTCCCGGCGCACCTTCCAGTACATCTCGGTCGCCGAGACGTCGGCGAAGCGCACCGGCGTCAGGCGACCGTTGTAGATCTGGTACTCGGGATCGTGCGCCAGCTCCTGGTACATCAGCGGGTGCGGCGCCATCGACATGCCGAGCTCGCTCGGAGGAACGCCCTCGGCGGACAGCGCTTTCGCCACGAACCTCAGCGGCGGCGGCTTCACCGGAACAGCATGCGCGACAGCGCGCGAACAGACAAGCGAAGGCGCCGCGCTATCCGTGTACGCCGGGGGCGGCGGCCCTTCCGCAATCGCGGGCTAGATGCGGACGAGTCGGAAGACCGGAATCTCGCGGCCGTGCTCGGTGGCGCTCTTCTCGTACTCGGCGAACTGCGGCATCAGAGCAGCTTGGGCATCGAACAGCCGCTTGCGCTCGTCACCGTCGGTGAGCACCGCCGTGGCCTCCCACGTATCGGCGCCGACTTCAACCGTGACGGCCGGGTTGGCGACGAGGTTGTGATACCACTGCGGGTTCTCAGGAGCGCCGCCCTTGGAGGCGATGACCACGATGTCGTCGCCGTCGGTGGAGTAGACGAGCGGCGAGCACAGCTCCCGTCCGGTCTTGGCGCCGGTCATGGTCACGAGGATCATCGGCGCCCCCTTGAGCCAGCCGCTGCAGTTGCCCCCGTTCTCGCGGAACTCCTTGATCACAGGCTCGTTCATCTTCACAAAGTCCACGGAAATCTCCTGTCTGGCGAACTCAGGCAGTATTGCCGCTTGGACCGATGACGTCCTGCATCTCGCGGACGTGGCGCAGCCACAGCCCGCCGCCGTTGAACGGACGCGGGTCGTAGGAGGCGTGCCCGAGCAGCCGTTGCACGCGCTCGCTCTGGCCCGAGAGCTCTCCGAGGCTGAAGTCCATCGGGCTAGCTTCTTCAGGCGTCAGCCACCCGGCTACGAAGCTGACGTGGAATGCCCGGCGCCACCGGTCATCGGTCTGGTTGGCGCCGCCGCCATGCAGCACGTATCCCGAATAGACGAGCGCATCGCCCGGCCCCAGTTCCGCCGGTACCGACTCCCGCTCTTCGTAGCGGTTGAGCTCCGACAGCCGGTGGCTGCCCGGCACCACCCGGGTGGCGCCCAGCTCCTCGGTCACATCCTCCAGGCCGATCATGGCGCTGACCGTGACCTCGGGCGAATCGGGCCACGTCGCCTTCACGAACGCCCACCAGTTGTTGGCATCGCGGTGCAGAAACTGGGCGGGCTCGCCTGGTCCGATGTACATCACCTGGGCGGTGTTCAGCCAGTACGAGCCGCATATCGGCAGCAGCACCGCGTCGGCGATCTGGGCGTAGAGCTCGTTGTCGAGAACGTCGAAGAACGCCGGCGTCAGCCTGGCCAGGCTGGAGAAGCGGATCGTGTTCGACCCGACGAAGAGCTTGCCGTCGTCGCCGAGCCCCTGCGTCGCCCCACCCGGCTGGACTCCTCGGGCGAACTCATCGGCCGCCTCCCGCATCTGGGCGATCGTCTCAGCGCCGAACATGCTCTCGACGATCACCCCACCGTCATCTCGCATCGCCTCAAGAATCGGCTCCAGTCCCTCTGCTGCGGGAATCCTCTGCAACGATCGAACGGCGGTCTTGCTCATGGAGGCACGTCTCGGCATTCGGGGCCCGCTCATCGGGCCGTCTGCCCAGAAACTACCTGTCGGCCAGCGCCTGCAAGTCGGTACACGCCTTGTACAGGACGCGCTCGATCTGAAGACTGGGTGGCACGTCCGTGCGCTTGCGGTACGTCGTGAACTGATCTTCGGCGACGGGTTCAAAGCAGAAAACCCCTACGGCGTCCACCACCTGTTCCGCTGTCGAGGCCCATCTCATGGCGCGGACGAAATCAGCTTGGTTGACGACTCGGATTCCGATGAAGAAGTAGATCATCGGCTCGATGCCTCGGAGCCAAGTCGTGATGTCACCGCCGCCAGCTCCACCGGTGCGCTCGCCAGCACCCTCGGCCACGCGCCGTCGGCTGTATTCGCCCTTGAGATCGATGCTCTTGAAGGCGAGTTCCTTGACACGCTTGTCGATGTCGGCTGAGCCAGGCCGACCGTCCGGTTTCTGCTTCGGATTGTTGGCGTGCTTCGGCGTCCCGAACATCTTCGCTTCGAGTAGAAACCGGATTGGGCCCTCGTCTGGGAACGCACCATCGAGGTTGTGTACTGGGACGATCAGTCCGGGAACTCGAGACCTCGTTGCCAGAGCTCCGATGCCGGAGCAGTTCTGAAGCAACACAGCGAGCAAGTCGTTGAAGAAGTCACCCTTGCCGTTTTGAAGGTCGGCAGTCAGTTCAGACTTCGCCTCATCGGACAGGTCCGCGCCTGCAGTCGCAGCGACGGACCCATCGAACGCCTCCATTGCACTCAGGAACGACTCTTCGACTTGATCCCAGCTCCCGTGCCCCTGTTGGACGGCGTCCTCGAAAACGGGAGTGAATGGCCTGCATCGGGGACTCGTCATCCACCGAGGTGTCGATGTCTCGCTCATTGCCTCGGTGGCCTACATCCGTACCCGGGACCGAGACGTCGAAAGAACTGAGAGGGCGCCTTGGTCGAGTCCATACACCCTCGCAGCTGCACTGGTGGCTGCCCCGACATCTCGGATGCGGAAGGCCGTGCGCAAGTCTTCTTCGTCAGTCGCTGCGAGCTCCGTCGGCTCAGGCACCCGAATCTTGCGGAGGTATTGAGCCTGGAAGCGGTAGGTGCCGCCCCGCATCTTGACGCAGTAGGCCCCGACGAACAGGTTCGCGACGTCCGAGAGCAGAAGACCCCCGAGAACTTCGAGGTCCCAAGTGTCCGAGACGACGTAATAGAGGTTGTGGTGGGGGTAGTAGAGCCCGACGTCGAGTACCGGATGTGCGGTCGACTTGATGTCGGGTAGTAGCAGCTTCGGCCTCTCAAGCAGCCCAGGTGTCACGCGGTCAATCGTCCGATACCAAGCGCTCGGTCTCCGGCGAGCAACGTGCCGACTCCTCACATGCGATTCGTGTGTACGCAGATGCGCGGCCAGACCTGGGAAGTCCGCGAGGTCTACCAGCCGCCCTTCTCGCCAAGGGTTGATGAGGTACTTGCCGGACCACTTCGCTTCACCATCCGCAGTGTCGCTCGCTGTCAGAATCGGCAGCAGTCGATCGTCCTCGATGCCGTTCGGATTGTCGGACACGTAAACGTCGTCGCACCCAGTAGCGACGCCGATGCCCACTCGCGTCCCTGTGTGCGGGTCTTCGAGGGAACGAAACCGCGACTCGAGATCGGCCAGTACCTCAAGCGTGCTCGGCGCACCACTCGGCCAGTGAGCGCTGCCCTTGGGCCAATCTCGTAGCTCGGCAGTCTCGAATGACTCGCCGGCAGGCGTCTCTTGTGCCTCGGACCGAAGCCAAGTTGCAAGGCTGCGGCTCGCCGACTCGTCGAAGGACTTGCCAGCCTCGACGAGTCGAACGGGTCCCTGGGGGGCATTTCGAATCACGGCGATAGCTGGGTACGCAGAAACAGCTGCCTCAAACGCATCGGCGTCGTGCATCTCGATGAGTGTCTCTACTGCGTAGTGCTCACCGACGAGCTGTCGTAGGCGGGCGCCGTACTGGTTGCGCATCCAACGGTCAGCGCAAATGAAGCCGAGACGGCCACCCGGACGCAGTAGCGCGAGGCCCTTCTCGAAGAATCCGACGAACAGGTCCGCCCGCCCTCGCATCGTCGAACACGCTGCCCTGTACGCGCCGCTGACTTCGTCCGGGATGTGCTCCAGCCGGACATAGGGCGGATTGCCAACGACGAAATCTGCGCTGAGGTCCCTGTGATCGGTGAGCAGGAAGTCACTGGTCGTGACCCATTGCTCAGCGAGGTCCTCGGCGACACTGACCGGCTCTCCGAGTTCGAGGAGCTTGGCCACGGCGGCTTTTCGCGTGTGTTCAGCGTTGTGAGACAGCAGATCGAAGCCGTTGACCGCGTCGCCGAGATCGGCAAGCGTCCGACCGTGCTGTCTGCAAGACGCCGACAACCGCTCAATGATCGGGATCAGAAATGCGCCACAGCCGCACGACGGCTCCACGACGGTCGCGGCCCCAAGGTCCTCTTCAGGGCGGTACCCGACCAAGTCCAGTATGAGATCGACCACCCACCGGCGCGTGAAGACCTCGCCGTGTTCGCCCTTGGGATCTGGCGCCCAAGTAATCGGCGGCGTCGTGCTCGTGAGCGTCAACTGGGCACCCCTCATCGCCGGGTCCTCGCTTCAGAAATCAAACTACATCTGTGTAGCCTCATACGCTGCGAAGCTAGATAACCGGTGTGACACCCTGTGCCCGCTACGACTTGCCGACGGCCCTGTTTCGATGCCGGCTGAAGCGCACCACCGTCAAATGCGGGGTGAACCGGATAGGCCGATCAAGTGGGTCGAATACGAGGCAGCGACACGTGCCGTCCGAATGAGGTGATTCGCCAGCGTAAGGAGTTCCAGCGCCGTGACTGGATCGTCAGGGTACGCATGTTCATGCGCTCGTGGATTGCGCACGCCAGTCATAACGCCTGAGAAAATCTCCATGTAACCCTGCTGCTGCGCCTTCTCCGATCGTGAGCCGAGTGCGTTGAGTCTCAGAACTGGGTTGTCTCGCGAGAACGCCTTCTTCATCAAGCCCGCACCATCCAGTGCATCAAGGCCTGTCAGGTCTTTGACGAGGTTATTGAGACACTTGCAGGCCTCTTCGACTGCCATCGCGTAGTGGCCGTCGAGAAACAGCTTCCGGGTCGTTCGACGTAGTTCGTCATCATCCACAACCTGGTCGTACGTCAGTTGATCAGATCCATCACCTTGGAGGCTTGGTGCCGGTGGTCCAAGTCCCAGCGCATATGCCTCCGCGCCGATCGCGGCCGCAATCCGGTAACCGCGAAGGGCAACGCTGCGCGTTCGCGTATCAGTCATCGGCGTACAGATGCTCAGCCATGCTCTGGAAGATCTTGTCGATCTGTTCGGCGCTCGCGTCCGAGGAAATATGGATCTGAATATTGATGTTCAGCCCCAGCTCTGCTCGTCGCTGCCGATTCTCGACCACGGCCTCCGTCGCCCGTGCGGGTCGACCGGAAGCTGGACCCGGCGGAGCTTTGCGTGGTGCAGCCTTCTTCTTCGCAGCCGTACCCGTAGTGGCGACAGCAGCCGCACCCGCGGGGTCCGCCTCTGCGATCAACGCATAAAGGGACGCCATACCGGATGCCGCACCCTGTCCTGATCCCGTGTTGCGACTGAACCATGCCGTGACGCCAGTCGAGTCTGCAGACGGATCTGGGAACGCAGAGCGAAGACTGTCTGGGTAGACATCGGAGAGAATCGCTTCGCAGACTTCCTCGTAGGAATCATCCAGCCGCCAGTCCTGAGCGCGCTCCGTCGGCCGGCCGTCGTCGTCGATCAAGCCCAGTGTGCGCAACGGGCCGATCAGGTTGCCCGCAGAGGCTGTCGAGCTGAGTCCGAGCACGGACTGTAGGTAGTCAGCGTCAACCAAGCGCGGCACGGTTTGACGAAACCGCTCGCGCAGAGCCCACCAGTTCTTCGCGGGCAACCTGGGATAGGTGCGTCGGGCGGATTCTTCAGCCATGGTCATTTCTCCCCATGCAAGAGTTGGGCTGGCCTGTCGCTGCCCTGATGATGAAGCAACCTAGCAACAGGTCCAGTGGATCACAACATTGTAGTTTTGATCCCTGAAATTGTTTCACTTTCAAACCGGTGGGCGATAATACCACTTGACCTGTGCTAATAGGCCAACATTAGCAGCGGCCACATCGCGAACTGCAGTATCTTGTGCAGAGGACACCGCTCCGTCTGAACAGCGACATAGGTGTCCTCTATGCCCACGGGCTCGATTCTCGAAGCAGGGCTAGCGTCCCCTGCATTCACCGCGCACGAGCCTTGGGGACGCTGATGGACATCACCACCGTTGACCGGGATCGGGCAGCTCAGTACACCGACGACGTGGTCGAGCTGGTGTACAACTCGGGGCCGCCCACCTACGACTATCAATTCGTTACCCGAGCGGCGTTCGATCGGCTGATCGGCGACTCGTGGCTCGCTGAGGGCACGCTGTGCGGGTACGACGAGACCACGGTCGCCCTAGAGGGTGACGATCTGCTGGGCATCGAGATCGGCTATGCCGGGCCCGAATTCGATCGTCGGAAGAAGACGCTGCGACCGCTGTGGGAGAGCATCATCGAAGACGGGGCCGTGACCCACGACGAGCTTGCCGAGATCGCCCGGCGCTCCTATCTGGCCAGCTACCTCAACGCAGCTATCCCCGCCAGCGCCTACTACGTCCACGCCCTGTCTGTCCGGCCAGATCATCACGGCCAGGGCATCGGCGCCGCACTCATGAAGGACGCCATCGACCGGGCCGCAGATGAGGGTTACCGGGTCGTTCACCTCGACGTGCTGTCCGACAACCCGGCGGTCAAGTTCTATGAGGCGTTCGGCTTCGAGGTGCTGGCCCAGACCGTCGCGCCCATCCCCCACAGCCACGGCGTGCCGATGGAACAGCGCATGTCGCTCGACCTTCGCTGAATCGGGACAGGCCGACAGCAATGACTGACTTCGTCCGCACCGACGACGCGCACTTCGACGCGCTGACCGACTGGAGCTACGAGCCCCGCTACCACCAGTGGAAGGACCTGCGCGTCCACTACATCGACGAAGGCCCCGCCGATGGGCCCGTCATGCTGCTGCTGCACGGGATGCCGACCTGGGCGTACCTGTACCGCACCATGATCCCGGGCCTCGTGGACGCCGGGTACCGCTGCATCGCGCCCGATCATCTCGGTTTCGGCCGCAGCGACAAGCCGACCGATCCGAACTGGTACTCGATCGCCCGCCACACCGAGGTGCTGACCTCGCTGGTCAACGCACTCGACCTGACCGACGTCTCTGTGGTTTGCCAGGACTGGGGCGGACCGATCGGCCTGTCCCAGGCGGCGATGATGCCCGAGCGATTCAGCCGCCTCGTCATCATGAACACTTGGCTCCACCACCCCGAGTTCGACTACGACGAGAGCTTCCTGCAGTGGATCGACGCGTGGAAGCCCGGCGGCCGGTATGCCCACCCGCAGCCCAGCATCGGGCTCGTTCCGCTGCTGGCCGGACGCATGGTCCGCTCACGACATGTGGTGCCGGCGATCAAGGCGCGAGTCGAACCGGAACTCGACGGCGAAGCGGCGCTGAGGTACGCGGGGTTCTCGGCACCGTTCCGAGGCCTGCCCGAGGCAGGCTTCAACGGCGCCCGCTGGTTCCCGCTGTCCATCCCGGTCGGCAACTACGACAGCGGCAACGGCGCAGGCCAGGCATTGCACTACCGGGTGCTACTGGGCTGGGACAAGGCCGCGCACTTCGTCTGGGGCGCCCAGGACGATGGCTTCAGCGAGGAGTGGGGTCGCACCTGGGCCGGGCAGATGAACGCGCCGATCGATGTACTGCCCGACGCGGGCCACTTCCTGCAGTTCACCCACGGTCCCGAGATCGTCGAACACATCGTGCGACGCGCCCGCGGCTGAACGCGCGGGAAACACGGCGACGCTGGCCGCTGAACCCGGCACCACCTATTCCTTGTAGGCGACGGCTTCGATCTCGATGAGGGCGCCGGGAATGATGATCCCGGCAATCACGGTGGTGCTCGCCGGCGGCTCGTCGGGGAAGTACTTCTTGCGAGCTGCGCTGTACTCGCCGTACTGGTCGATATCGGTGATGAATGCCTGCAGCTTCACCACATCGGCCATCGAAAAGCCCTCTTCGGCGAGCGCCAGATGTATGTAGTCGAAGATCTCCTCGGTCTGCCCGCCCATGCCTTTGGTCAGGTCGTTGGCGATGCAGCCCGAGACGTAGATCGACGGCCCGGCCCTGACCGCCGGGGCGAAGGCCCCGCTCCGGATCAGCTCCGGAACCGGGTGTGCCTCGATGAGCGCTTCTGAACGAATGACTTTGCCGACCATGGCCGGAGATTAACCGTGGCGCTGAATGCGATCTGCAGCTCGCACCAGTGCCGGCGTCGGCGCATCGTGGCAGGATCACCGCATGGACGAGCTGCCGGCATTCTTCGCAGACTTCAAACGGGCAATGTTCCGCTGCGACGCCGAGGCGCTCGCCGCCACAGTGACCGACGACTTCGTGTGGGAGCTGCACGCCGGCGCATCGCCGGGGGAACCCGCCGGGCGAGTGCTCCGAGGTCCCGAAGCGATGGCCGAAGAGTTCCGCCGACGCAAGCACGAGTGGACCGACGTCACCTACGAAGACGTCGACGAACGCATGGCCGGCGATGATCTGATCGTGCAGACGTTCGTCGTGTCGGGCACCGATTCACGAGGCGAGAGATTCCGCTCGCACGCCGTGGACCTGTACCCGCTGCGAGACGGTCGAGTCGCCGCCAAGCGCACCTTCTGGAAGATCGACGGCCTCGGACCGGCAGTCTGATTGACGACCGCCGAATCCGCGAAGGGCAGCGTCGCGACGGGCGGGATCAGCCGCTCGGCGGGGGCTCGTCGGCAACCACAGACTCGGTGACCATGCGGTCGATCTCCGACTGGTCGATGCCGATCTCGGCGAGCACCTCGCGCGTGTGCTCGCCGTACTGCGGTGACGCCCCGAGCGTCGGACTGGCCGCCTCGCTGAAACGCAGCGGCATACCTGACGTCGTGTAGCGCCCGAAGGCCGGGTGCTCGATGTCCACCGCGTAGTCGTTGGCGCGGACTTGCTCGTCTTCCAGCGCCTCATAAGGCATGTGGTACGGCCCGCACGGGAACTCGGCGTCGCGCAGCGCGGCCAGCCACTCAGCGGTCGTGCGAGTCCGGAACAAGGTCTCGGCAGCGTCAACGAGGTCTGTGAATTCATCCGTATCAGGCCGGCGAAGGTCGACTCTCGGCAAGCCGGTCACCTCGTGAAACTTGTCCCGCAGCGCCGGGCTCAGGCCCGCCACGGTGATCATCCCGTCTGCCGTCATGTAGGTGCGGAAGTAGATCCGGAACGTGCCCGCGCCGGGAATGATCCGGTCCTCGTAGATGCGCCGCTGGTCGACGAAGTCCACACCGGCGGCCCGGGCTGCCGCCAGATCCTGCTTCAGCTCCGCCAGCACCTCGGCATCGCTCTCGAAGTCGCCGATCATCGGCGTGGCGAGCGACATCGCCGTGCCCAGCAACGAGCTGTCGACCCGCTGACCCTTGCCGGTCAGATCGCGGTGGCGCAGCGCGGCCACCACGCCCAGCGCCGAGACCATGCCGGTGCCGAAGTCGTTCACTGCGGGTCGGGTCGCCGACGGCACACCGTGCTCAGCCCGATTCATGATGAATCCGGCGCCGCTGCGGGCCTGTACCAGCACGTCATACCCGCCGAGGTGGGCGTCGGAGCCCTCCGGCCCGAACGCGGTATGCGCCAAGTAGACGAGCCGCGGATTGACCGCTGCAGCGTGCTCGAAGTCGATGCCGTACCGCTTGAGATCACCCGGCTTGAAGGCCACCAGCGCCACGTCCGCCCAAGCGAAGAGCCGGTCGGCGACCGCAGCTGAATCGGGATGCTGCAGGTCGAGCACTATCGCCCGTTTGCCTGGATTGATGAGGGCGTACGCCTTCGCCTCCATCGGAGCGAGCGACGCCAGCGAGCGCATGGCGTCGCCGCCGGGCGGCTCAACCTTGACGACCTCGGCACCCATGCCCGCCAGTAATCGGCCGCAATGCGGAATCGCAGCATTCTGGGCGAACTCCACCACTTTGATCCCGGCCAGGATTCCGTCACCAGCGTCGCGTGCTTCGGGCTCGGCGGGCGCGTTCATCGGCTTCAGTACTCCGCTCGTCACCGGGAGGCCGGGGGTTCGTACGGGTCAGGCGTTCCCACCGGGATCAATGGATGTGCGGCAACGCTGTCCCAGAATTCAGCAACTGCAGCCATCACGGGCCGCTGGACCCAGGTGTTCGACGGCAGGAACACATCGTGGCGCTCGCGCGGATCGTCGTAGAGGTTGAACGCCCGCGGGATGCTCAATTCGATGGGCGGATCACCCATGAATTCCTGCCAGACGAAGTGCAGCTTCCAATTGCGCCACTTCACCGCATGCAGCCGATCGGCCACGAAACACAGCACCGACTCGCGTCCCGAGCGATCCGACGAGCCGTCCAGCAGCGGCATGAGGTCGATGCCATCGATGGGCCGGTCGTCGGGAAGGTCGGCCCCAGCCGCCGCGGCCAATGTGGTGAAGATGTCGGTGGCATGTGCCAGCTCGTTGCTCATGCCTCCGGGCGGAATCCTGCCCGGCCACCGTGCGATGAACGGCACACGGAGACTTCCCTCCATTGCCGTGAAGTACGAGCCGCCCCACGGGCCGGTCCAGCCCCGCCAGGGAAGGACGTCTTCCGCACCGTTGTCGCTCGTGAATATCACCAGGGTGTTGCCTGCAATGCCCAGCTCGTCGAGCACCCCGGCGAGGTGGCCGACGCGGTCGTCGGTCTCCCGGAAGGCGTCTGCGAAGTCGCCGAGCCCGGTGGCGCCGGCGTAGTCAGGGTGCGGCAACGTCGGAAAGTGCGGGAACGCCAGGGGCAGGTACAGGAAGAACGGCGCACCCTGAGCAGCACATCGCCGTATGAAACCCTCGCCTCGCTCGAAAGCCTCAGCGTCGAAGAGGGCTCGCGCGGTGGTGTCATAGTCGCCCACTGCCACGGCAGCCTCGCCCCTCCGACCCTCGAGGAGCTGCTCCGGAGGCACGATCTCGGGGTCGTAACCGGCAGAGGTCGACCACAACGATGAGTCATGCGTCTCGGCGAGGCCCCACCACTCGTCGAAACCCCGCTCGTGCGGCTGGCGACCCGGCCCGTCGCCGAGATGCCATTTCCCGAAGTGCGCACAGCGGTAACCCACCGAGGACACGAGCTCTGCCAGCGTGACCTCCCAGCGCGTCAAGCCGCTGGGCTGACCCGGCAGCGGAATGCGGACCGTGCCTGAGCGGATCGGGAAACGGCCGGTCATCACCGCAGAACGGGAGGGCGTGCACTGCGCCTCCATGTTCATATTGGTAAGGCGCACTCCCTCTGCGGCCAGACGATCGATGTTGGGTGTCGGCACACCGCGCACCGCTCCCCCGCCATAGCAGCCCAATTCGCCGTATCCCAGATTGTCGACGAACACGAACAGGATGTTCGGGCGGCGGGAATCGGCGCCGGATCGCTCAGCCATCAGCTGCAGACGCCGGCGCTTCAACGACCGGAGCATCGGTTGCCAACTCGCTCACGGGACGGCCGCCGAGCCTGGGTCCGGTTGTGTGCAGGTGGCACCACACGGTCCCGCCCGTGGCGGTCGGCACCGGTTCGGGGAACGACTTCCAGCACACGTCCATGGCGTGCGGGCACCGTTCGGCGAATGGGCAGCTGTCGGCCGGTGCCCCGCCGCTGGCACCGGCTACGCCCTGGGCCAGCTCACGCCGGCGCTGCGACTTGACGTGCTGCACGGCAGGGTCGGGGTCGGGAATCGAGGCCAGCAACAGCTCGGTGTAGGGGTGCGCCGGACGCTCGCAGATGTCATCGGAATCGCCCAGCTCGACAATCCGGCTGTGGTACATGACCGCGATGCGGTGGCACGTGTGACGCACCACCGCCAAGTCGTGCGCAATGAACAGGTAGGCCGCGCCGGTCTCGCGCTGCAGCCGTTCCAGCAGGTTGATGACCTGGCTCTGGGTGGACACATCGAGTGCCGAGACCGGCTCGTCGAGCACCAGCAGGTCCGGCTCGGTTGCCAAGGCACGGGCGACGGCAATCCGCTGACGCTGGCCGCCCGAGAATTCGTGGGGGTAGCGGTCGAGGTGATGGCGTTGCAGACCGACCTGGGTGAGCAGTTCGCCTGCCCGCTCTCTCGCCGCACGCGAGTCCATGTCGAAGTGGATGCGCAGGGGCTCGGCGATGATCGCACCCACCAGCATCGAGGGGTTCAGCGATCCGACCGGGTCCTGGAACACCACCTGCACGGTCTTGCGGTACTCGGTGGGCACGCGCCGACCGAAACCGGTGACATCGAAGTCGCCGAGCCGGATAGAGCCGCTCTGCGGCCGCAGGAAGCGAAGCACGGCGCGGCCGAGCGTGGTTTTGCCCGATCCCGATTCCCCGACCAGGCCGAGCGTGTCGCCGGCGTCGATCTTGAGCGACACGTGCTGGACCGCCCGCACGTCAGGCAAGCGCTGCCACGGCAAGGCACCGCGCCCGCCACCGAACACAATCGTCAGATCGTCGATGTCGAGGAGTGGCTCGCTCACGTCGGCTCACCCTCCTCGCTGGGTTGCTCCCACCCGGCGATGCCCACGACCGTCTCTCGCTGCACGCCCTGCAGCTCGAGTTCGTGGCTGCGTTCACAGCGGGTGAGCGACGCCCCCAGCGGCCGCAGCTCGACAGGCCCCCGGCGGCACTCGATCGCCTCGTAGGGACAGCGGTCGGCGAAGTGGCAGCGGTCCGGCCATTCCCACGGCGGCGGCACCACACCCGGGATTGTCGGCAGGTCCCCGACCCGCGGCTCATTGCGAGGAATCGCTGCGATCAGCCCCTCGGTGTAGGGATGGCGAGGCGTGGCGAAGACGTCGGCGAGCCGGCCGGTCTCCACGATCTCGCCGGCGTACATCACGGCCACCTGGTCGGCAAGGTCGGCCACCACGCCGAGGTCATGGGTGATCAGCAGCACTGAGACACCACGGCTGCGTGCAAGCTCGCCGATCAAGTCGAGCATCTGGCCCTGCACGGTGACGTCGAGCGCCGTGGTGGGCTCGTCTGCGATGAGCAGCTTCGGCTCGCACGACAGAGCCATGGCGATCATCACCCGCTGCGCCATGCCGCCCGAGAATTGGTGCGGATAGGCGTCGATGCGCTTGTGCGGGTCGGGAATGCCGACCTCGGCGAACAGCTCGATGACTCGCTCTCGGGCCTGCTTCCGGGTCATGTCAAGATGCACCCGCAGCGGCTCCGCCACCTGCCGGCCGACGGTGTACGCAGGGTTCAGCGCGGCTGAGGGCTCCTGGAAGATGATCCCGATCTCGCGGCCCCGGATGTGACGCAGGTCGTCGAAGTCCATGCGGACCAGTTCGCGGCCGTCGAGCATGATCGACTCGGCGCTGGCCTGTCCGGGGTCCGGCACCAGGCCCATCAGCGACAGACCGGTGATGGTCTTGCCTGAGCCCGATTCGCCCACCAGCGCCATCACTTCGCCCCGGCCGATGTCGAGGTTCACGTTGCGCACGACCGTCATGTCGGTGCCTTCGCCCGGCTTGGGAAAGACGATGTCCAGCCCTCGCAGGCTGAGCAGGGGGTCGTCAGTGTCTCGCGGCGGCCGGGGCGGGGCGGCAGCGCTGCGCTCCTTGGGAATGACGTCGCCGACGCCCACTCGGCCGCCACGGGCCTCGCGGGCAAAGGCGTCGCGCAGCCCGTCGCCGAAGACGTTGAAGGCCACCACCGTGAGGAAGATGGCGATGCCCGGCGGGATGGCAGGCCAGATCGTGCGATCGATGCTGATCTCCGCGTCGCGCAGCATCCGTCCCCAGCTCGCCTGGGTGGCGTCGGCACCGATCCCCAGGAAGCTGAGGGCCGCCTCGGCCAGGACCGCTTGAGCGAACAGCAAGGTGGTCTGCACGATGAGCGGCGGCGCGACGTTGGGGAGGATGTGACGCCACATCACTCTCCGGTCGCCTGCGCCGGCAGCCCGCGCACCGTCGACGTAGAACTCCTCACGGGCAGCGAAGACCTCCGCCCGCACCAACCGGGTGATGATCATCGAGAACACGAGGCCGATCGCCAGCATGGCGTTGGTGAGCCCCGTGCCCAGCCCGGTGATGATCGCCATCGCCATCACGACCGCGGGCACGGCCACGACGATCTCCACGAACCGCATGGCGATGCGGTCGGCCCAGCCGCGGAAGTAGCCGATGGCCAGCCCGAGCGGAACGCCGATGACCAGCGCCACCAGCACCGCTTCGACGCCGGCGATCAGCGCATAGCGGGCGCCGAAGAAGATGCGGGTCAGGATGTCCCGCCCGACGTGGTCGGTGCCGAGCAGGTATCCGGCCTCGCCGGGGCTGAACAAGATGTCTTGGAATCGGGTCGCAAGGATCTCGTCGTGAGACGTGAGCAGCGGGGCAAAGATCGCCGCGATCACCACGATGACGAGGTAGGCGGCCCCCGTCATTGCCACCTTGTTGCGCAGCAGGCGCGACCAGAACCGGCTGCGGGTGGCCCGTGTCGCCGACTCCTGAGCCATGGGCGACTGTCCGGTGACGTCACCCGAATCGGCAGTGCCGCCCAGTCCCGCCAGGGTGTCGCTCATTCCGGCCTCACCTTCGGGTTCAGCCAGGCATAGCTGAGATCCAGCACGATGTTGACGACCACCACCACCGCCGCGGTCACCATCACGAACCCGAGCAGGGCCGGCATGTTCTGGCGCAGTATGGCGTCGACACCGAATCTGCCGAGACCCGGCACATTGAAGACGAACTCCACGAAGATCGAGCCGCCGATCAGCGCCGATGTCTGGAAGCCCGCCAGCGTCACGACCGGGATCGCCGCATTGCGAATGGCGTGACGTGACACCACCCGCCGCACAGGGAGCCCCTTGGCCAGCGCTGTGCGCACGTAGTCACGCTGGAGCACGCCGATCATCGACGAGCGGGCCTGGCGGGCAATCGCCGCAGACGCGGAGATGCCCAACGCCACGCACGGCAGGATCAACGCTTCGACCCATGCGAAGAACGTCTCCGGCCGGGTCGTGGGCCAGATGGCCGGCAGCCACTGCAGCTTCACCCCGACGTAGTACGCGAGCACCAGGCCGATCCAGAAATTCGGCACGGCAAGCCCCAGCGACGATGCGACGGTGATCGTGCGATCAGGCCATCTCCCGGCCTTGAGCGCAGCCAGCACACCGAACGCGCTGCCGATGGCCAGCGCCACGATCAGCGATCCGAACACCATCGACAGCGTCACCGGGATGCGATCGCGCAGCTCCGTCGTGATCTTCTCGCCGTTGAACCAGTTGGTGCCGAGATCACCGACCACAGCGCTGTTGAGCCAGTCCCAGTACTGCACCATCAGCGGACGGTCGATGCCGAGTTCGGCGCGCTTCTGGGCGAGCGACTCCAGATCGGCGTCGTCGCCCATGATCGTGGCTGCCGGGTCGACCGGATTGAGCTGGGCCAGGAAGAAGACCAGCGTGGCCACCATCAGCATCAGCGGGATTGCGGCGAGGATCCGGCTGACCAGCAGTCGAAACACCTAGCACCCCCCTGCGCTGCCGCCACGTCAGTTCGGCATCTTGAAACCGGTCGTCAAGGCTAGGGCGAAGCCCTGGACTGAGCGGACCGCGGCCGCTCGTTCTCTTGGTGACGGCTTCGCGCCAGCAGCGGTTCCTGCCACGCGTCCAAGCGTGGACTTGCTTCCCAAGGCGATCTCGAGCCTGCCGAATACGCAGGCGCTGACTTGACGGCCGGCGCGGAGCGACACGCTCAACGGCACGCCTCGTTATGAGGAAACCCAGAGATCTAACAACGAGTTGTGCCTATTCTTCATTTTTGTGTCGCTAAAGAAGAACACGGACGATCGTCGGGGTGTAGGAGGGTTGGTGCGTCAGCGGCCAAGCGCGCTGCTCGGCTGCCGACGCCGAGTATTGGCCGGTGTCGTCGCTGTGCTGCTGCTGTTGGTGTTGCCGATCCCCTCTGCGGCCGCTCAGGACTCGGTGCCTGCGGAATCGGGGCCGTCTGAGAGCGAGATCGAGCAGGCTCGTCTGTCGGGTTCGGTGCATTCGAGCCTGCCGGAGCTGTGGCCCAATCTGTGGCGCGCGGCGAATCTGGGAACGCTACGTCTGGAGTGTCCTCAGACAGTGGTGGAGGGCGACCTGATCAGCTGCTTCGTGCATGAGTACTCCCTCATCGGCAGGATCTGGCTGACGGTGATCAGGCTGGAGGACATCTACCGGCTGCCGGTCCCGAACGTGACAGCGACCGCGTCCTCATCGTCGGTGCCGTCTGAGCAGCTTTCGGGTCGTTTCGTGTCCCCCGGCTTCTCGGTGGAGTCGAACAAGCGCTGGTGGGTGTTCGTGGACACCGTCGATGATGACAGTTGCGATCCCCAGCCGTACTCGCTGGAAGTGAGCATGGCTGGCTTGGGCCAGTCTGCCGTGGCAACGGTGACGGTGCTCGACGACGGCGACGCCAGCGCTCCGGGCGAGTCGGGCGCGCAGTGTGTGGCACCGGTGCCGATAGAAGTCCTGGACGCGTCGGCGTCGGAGGACGACGGCTCGGCGGTGTTCACGGTGCGCGCCACTGGCGCAGCGCCGACGGACGGCGTGCGGGTCGACTATGCGCTGGCACCCGGTTCGGCGTCTGCAGGGACGGACTACAGTGACGTTTCGGGGACCCTGACGATCCCCGCAGGTGCTCGCCACGCGACGATCTCGGTGCCGCTCACCAATGACACCACCGCGGAGAGCGACGAGTCGTTCAGCCTGACGCTGTCAAATCCGATGGGGGTGTTGCTGTCGGACGCATCGGCGACCGCGACGATCACCGACGACGACGGCACCGCGACGCCTGCGCCGCCGCCGCCGGCTGTGTGCAGCGATGTGGTACTCGTCGGTTCGGTCCGTGACGTGTTCGATATCACCCAGTCCGGCTTCGCGGGAGATCACCACGCGTTCGTGGACGTCGACGTCACGTGTCCGGACGCCGGTTCGCCGGCAGGGCTCCCCATCGCCATGTCAGTAATCGAAGGGCCGCAGGCGAGTCTCGGCGCGAGCACATATTGCCTGGTGCAGACCGGCACACGAACAGTCACTGCGGCCGCCGCATCGGCCGCTGGGTGCGAGACCTTCGCGGTGTCGCGGCCTCTCGGCAACCGCGAAGGTGGCCGTTCAACCCACCTGCTGCAGATTCCTGACGCGAGCGTCGGCCAGACTCACCAGTTGCTGGTGTGGGTCGACGCCGACCGCGACCAGACGCACGACCGCGGCGAGCCGTACCAGTACATCACGGCCGACTTCAGGGGCCGCTCCGTGGGCGGCAGCACACTGATCGACTTCGATCTGCCGGACAACTTCGAGGCGTCGCTGGTGACGCCGTTCAGCGACCGCGTCAGCCGAGCAGGGCAGTACACCACGCTGCGGCTGAGCCTCAAGACCCGAACCGACGAAGTGATCGGCCATACCCTCGGTGGCCCCGTCTACCGCAAAGATCCGGTAGTGGGCGCCCCGGTGTCGGTGTCGATGCTGGCGGGACCGAGCCGCACCGCGGAGGTGACCTGTTCCACGCCGCCCACGGCCGACGCGCCCTCGCCCGGCTACTCCGACGCCTGCATGAGCGATTCGTTGGGCCATGTGGACGTCAGGTTCCGGGTGCCATCGGGCGGTGTGAGCGCCCTGCGAGGCCAGCAGGACACACTGCGCGTGTGGCTCGACGACGACCGGGACGGCCGTTACGACTTCGAGACCGTCGACGAGAACCAGCGCATCGTTACCCCCGAGCCCAGCACCACCGTCGGCGTGCCGGTGGCCAAGACCGTCAGCTACGTGGCAATGGGCGACTCGTACTCCGCAGGAGAGAACGGCCGCACGAGCTTCCCGGGTTTCGTCGGCGAGTATCGGCAAGGAGTGGGTCTCGCGGACACCAAGTGTCGTAGGTGGGATCGGGCCTATCCTGAGGTCCTGCGGAGGAGCCTGCTGCGCAGCGGCGATCTCAGCATCCGCGTCGAGTACGTCACCTTCGCGTGCGTCAGCGCGAGACCGCAAAACGTCTATGACGCCTTGGATCCCCACGGCACTAACACCGACAGTCGCAGCATTAGGACTCAAGGCCCTACAGCGGGTGCGGTTCAGGAACCCCGTCAGGCGTTGTCGCTCGCCCGTACCGATTCCCGCAGTGTCGACTTGGTCACCATGACCATCGGTGGCAATGACGTGAGCTTCGCGGCCATTCTTGGAGACTGCGTGACGCCGTTCTACCAGAACAACGACACGACGTGTGACGAGAGCGATGTCGTTGACTGTGCAATCGCTGCCAATGAAGGTCATCTCACCGAATGCACTACGCCGTTGAGTTACGACGGCGTATTCGAGACGGTCGAGGAACGAGTCGTTGACGTGCTGGCGCATGTCCGGGAGATCGCCCCTCAGGCGTCGGTGATGTTGCTGGGCTATCCGTACCTGACGCCGGTGATGGAACTGTGCGGGGGACTCACACGCGATCAGATCGAATCGCTGAACTCCCGCTACGAGGCCCTCCAGACTCACGCCAGTCAAGCCCTATTCGAGCAGGTGCGCCGCGCTTATGAGAAGGAATTGAGCGACTTGGGTCTTTCTGATCCTTGCCAAGACCGCCTTGAGGCATATCTCGAAACCTTCCATGACTGCGCAGACCTGGATGCGCGTGAGGTCGCTTTCGCCTTGGGCAGCGGTTGGGCCGACAACTTTGGAAGTGATGCTGCTGGACAGTTCGCTCCGGGTGTTGTGAAGATTGATCCTGGGGAAGCGCTGTTCTTGCGTCGGGGGGCGGACGATCTGAACGCTGCTCTGCAGAATGCGGCGTCGCGTGCTGGGGTGCATTTTGTGGATGTGGTGGGCGGCGTGGAGTCGTCGTTGCACCCGACGGGGTTTGTCGGGCATGACCAATGCAGCGGCGAGCCGTGGCTGAACGGTTTCGTGGCCGACGACGTCGAGGACAATGGTGCGAACGGCAAGTCGTTCCATCCAACGGTGGCGGGTCATGTGGGGTATGCGGAGATCTTGTGGGACTACATCCGCAACGCAATCCGCGACCCGGAGGTCGGTTTGAACGAAGCAGGCCTGCCGGTCAATCCCGACCCGCAGGACGACGAGGATGCAGCGGCCGCGGCGGGTTCTGGGCACTCGGGGCGCAGTGCTGAGGACGACTCGTCTCAGGGTGCTGCCGACGATGGCGCCGAGACGGGCGACGCTGAGGAGGACACGGACTTCTCGTGGGGTGTGCTGGCGGTGAAGCGCGCGGCGGCGGTGTCGGGCTGCGGCGCGGCGTTCGTCTCATCTGCTGAGAAGGTGAAGCTCACTGCGGGTGGCTTCGGGGCGAACTCGACGGTGTCGTTCGTGGGCCGTGCCGCTTCGGCGGGCGATGCGACGCTGACCAACCCGACGATTCCTGACGCGACTGCGGACGCGAACGGCCGCGTGGAGGTGTCGTGGGCCGTGCCCGCGGCGCCTGCTGCGAGCGTGGACGCGGCGCCGCGGGGGTACCTGTTCCAGGCATCGAGCGAGGACGGCGACGAGACGCGGCATGCGTTCATGACGGCGCCGCTGCTGGCCTATCCGGGCACGGCGCCGTGCGCGACGGCCGACACGGCGTCCACGACGCTGGGCCAAAGCGTGCAGGTTCGGGTGCTCGGCAACGACACGGCACCGACGGGCGGCTCGTTGAATGCCGCGTCGGTGAGAGTGCGGCCCGCGGAGGGCGGCACATTCGCGGTCGATTCCTCGACGGGTGTGGTCACCTTCACGCCTGATGGGGGGTTCTGGGGCTCTGTCGAGACGTCCTATGTCGTGTTCGACAGTTGGGGTGTGGGGCTCGCAGCCGATCTCACGGTCACGGTAGACGCGGGCTGCACCATCACCGGCACGGCACGGACCGTGCTGATCGAGGGCACCGACGGAGACGACGTGATCTGCGTGCCGGACCGCGACGACTGGCAGGCGTTCCATGTGATCGACGCAAAAGGCGGCGTTGACGTGATCCTGGGCGGCGCCGGGACCGAATGGATCTATGGCGGGGCCGGTGATGATGTGATCTGGGGCAACGGCGGCGATGACCGGATCGTGGCGGGCGCCGGTCTGGACACGATCCACGGCGGTGCCGGAACGGACTCGATCTACAGCGTGGACACGGCCGACACGATCGTCGACGACAGTTACGAACTGGTCGTGTCCCCGTCAGTCGTGGTGCCACAGTCGGGCCCCGCAGCCGAGGACGACTGGGCGTGGGCCGAAGCGTCCCAGACCATCGAGATCGACGTGCTCGGCAACGACAGCGACCCCAACGAGGACCTCGTATCCGGCTCGCTTCGCATCACAGTGCCCCCGACGCTGGGCGCCGCCGTCGTAAGCGAGACAGCCGACGACCGCCGCGTGGTCAGCTACCGGGCACCTGCCGCTGCTGGTTCGGACTCGTTCAGCTATGAGGTGTGCGACTCGCTGGGCAACTGCGCCACAGCGCGTGCGACCGTGACAGTAGGAGCGGTCTGCACGATCACGGGCACCGAGGGCGACGATGTTCTGTGGGGCACGCCCGGCGATGACGTGATCTGCGGCCTGGGTGGCGATGACGTGATCCACGGCCAGGGCGGCAACGACGTGCTCATCGGCGGACCAGGGAACGACAACATCGCAGGCGGCCAGGGCAATGATGTGCTGATCGGCGGCGCCGGCAAGGACTACGGGTCGGGCGGACGGGGAGACGACACCATCTGGGGCGGCGACGGAGACGACGCGCTCTACGGCGACGACGGCAACGACACCGTCTGGGGCGGTGACGGCAGCGACAACCTGAGCGGCAACGACGGCGACGACCGCATCTCGGCTGGTGCGGGCGACGACATCGTGTGGGGCTACGACGGCAACGACCGCATCTGGGGCGGCCCCGGCGCGGACCGCATCTGGGGCGGCATGGGCAACGACACTCTGTTTGGCGGCTCAGGGCACGACGCGCTGCGCGGCGGCGTCGGCGACGACGTGCTGTGGGGCGGCCCGGGCAACGACACCCTTGAAGGCGCAGCAGGCACCGACACCCTCCACGGCGGCGCCGGCAACGACCGGATCGACGGCGGCGACGCGAACGATGTGCTGTGGGGCGGTCCCGGTGACGACATCTTGTGGGGCAAGAACCACAACGACGAACTCCACGGCGGCGCCGGCGCGGACACCTTGCGCGGCGGCCTAGGAGACGATCGCCTGTGGGGTGGTACCGGCAACGATGACCTCAACGGCAACAGCGGCACCGACCACCTCGACGGCGGCGACGGCGGCGACAGCTGTCGGCGCGCAGCGACGACGGCCGGCTGCGAGTAATCGCCTCAATTGGGTGAGTGTGTCACTTGAGCCACCCGAGCCCGTATTCGCGCCATCCACGCACACAGATCGGGCTGGAGTGACTCTGCGGTGAATCATGACCGGCGGGTACACGCGCTACCAGTGGGATGGCCGCGACGATGAGCGGTGCCCGGATGCGCCTGGCAAATGGCCGCCTGGTAGTGCTGGCGGATGCTGGGCGGCGCTGTTGGGCCCGGGTGCTGGACATCGCGGTGCTCATCCCCGCACTGTGGCTGTTTCTGGCAGCCCGCTGGGCCCAAGTGTGGTCTTGCTTCTTCGTATGCCGGGAACCTTCTGAGTGGGTGTTCATTCTCGGTCAGACCGGGCTGGTGGTGCTGATGCTCTACGAGCCGGTGATGGTGGCGCTGTGGGGCGCGACCGTGGGCAAGCTGGCGATGGGCATCAGGGTGGTTCGGATCGCGGACGCGAGCGCTCCGGGCTTGGCGCGGTCCCTTGCGCGAGTGTTGGTTCCGAACGTTGCAGGCGTGTTGACGTTCGGGATTGGTTGGTTCGTGGTGTGGGTAGTTCTCGCGCTATCGCTTGTGTTCGATCAGGACGAGCGCGGCTGGCACGACAAGCTTGCCGGGACCGTGGTGGTCGCCAAGGCGTCGGTTGTGTCGTCGGGTGGGACTAGGGCGGGTCGTGTTGAGTCGCGAGCCGCACGGCGTCGGGGCCGAGAGCGCAGTTCCATGGATGAGCGCTGGCAACGGTTCATGAGCCGGGAAGTGCCCCAAGTCGGAGGGGAGGATCCCGATGACAATTGATCGTGAGTGAGTACCCGGGTGGCTTGAGCAAGCCGCTCAGTACAGGCAGAGCCAGCGCGACTGCGGACCTCGGCGGGTTCATGCCAGGACCGGCCGACAACTATGAGCGCTTGGGGTGCGGCGTTTGATGCGCCCGGCAGGGATCGAGCGGCGCCTATGGGCCCGGGTCATCGACATGGCGGTGCTCAGCCCGGCTCTGTTGACGCTGCTGTACGCACTCCTCTATGTCCACTTCTTTGACTTTGCCCCCGTCCTTGACTCCTCGCCCTTCGACGGTCCGTCGCAAGATGAACCCTCCAGATGGGCGTGGGTGCTCGTGTGGGCTGCGATCGCGGCCCTGGCGCTGTATGAGCCGGTAATGGTGGCGTGGGCCGTACTTGCGCTGTCAGCTGCACTCCATCAGCACAGGCGCGGCTGGCACGACAAGCTTGCGGGCACGGTCGTGGTGACCAAAGCGTCGGTGCCCGCGCGAGCACGCCGACTGGATAGGGAACGTGACTGACGGGTGAGTCACGACTGCTGCTCTTGGGCTCGCAGCCCCTGCTGCACCAGCGACAGGCTGAGCGAACCCCGGGGAACACCGCCCCCTAGTTGTTGAGGCGGACGCCGTACGGCATGGGCGCCTGCATGTTCAGGCCCAGCGTGACGCCGGACACATACGGGGCATACAGGGCGTTCTGACCGCCGTGGGCCAGCGGCAGCACCACGCCACGGTCGATCAAGCCTTCCATGACCTCGGCGTACAGGTCGTAGCCCTCCTCGACAGACGGGGCATTGAGCGCATCCACCAGCGTGGCCTCGAGATCGTCGAGGTCGCCGAGGCGGAATGCGTTGAAGCGTCCGGTCTCGCCCATGAACTTGCCGAGGTCACGTGCCGGGTGCACGAGCAGGTCGCGGAACCACGAGATGCCCCACTGAGCGGTAGCGGTTCCCGGGCCCAGCTCGCCGTTGTTGATCTGGATCAGCTCGATGGTGATGCCCGAGGCACCGAGCATCTGCACCACGAACTCCACGATCGGGTTGATGGCCGGCATGATCGGCATCCGGATGGTGACGCCGTCGGGGTAGCCGGCTTCGGCCAGCAGGCGCCGGGCCTCGTCGGGGTCGTAGCTGTACTTGGTGTCCAGCTCGGGCACGTTGAACTGGCTGAACGCCGGCGGGTAGATGCCGCCGAGGCTGTCCGCCTTGCCGAAGTGCATCGCGTCGGCGTAGGCATCGCGGTCCAGCGACAGCAGGATCGCCCGGCGCACCCGTTCGTCGCCCAGCGGGGAATCGAACTCGCCGGCGCGGTCGGTGACGATGAGATAGGCGAAGAAGTTGGGAACCGAGATCAGCACGTTCCCGGCTTCGGTCCCTGCGTCGATCTGTGCGTCACGCGTGGTGGACATGATGTCGGTCTCACCGGTCAGCAGCGCATTCAGACGTGCGTTGTTGTCGGGAACGGCGGTCACCGTCACGGTCTCGACACCCTGATCGGCCGGATTCCAGTAGTTCGGGTTGAGGTTGTACACCTCGGTGACACCGGCCTGGCTGTCGGCATCGGACCAGATCCACGGCCCCGAGCCCTGCGGATCACGGGTGAGATCACGACCGTCAAGAGCGTTCGGGCTGATCATCATGCCCATCACCATCGACATCTCCAGCGGGAACTGCGGCGCCGGCACCGAGAATTCGACCTCGAAGGTGGTGTCGTCGACTACCCGGGCATCGACGAAGGCCGCCCACGTCGCTGCGTTCGGATTGCCCTGGAAGCTGGCGTGGTAGTGCATGTTGTCCACTGCCACCTGGGCGTTGAATTCGGCCCCATCGTGGAACACCACGTCATCTCGGACCGTGAAGCGCCAGACATTCGACGACGGCTGCGTCCACGACGTGGCCAGTGACGGCTCGAGGCTCAGATCGTTGCGCTGGCGGGTCAGCGTGTCATAGGTCGGGTAGTGGTAGGCGCTCTGGGCAGTCTGGCTGGCGGCGGGATTGAAGCTCGTCACCGGCGAGAACTCGACCATGCGCAGCGTGCCTTCGGGCGGCGGAATCGGCGCCGCTGTCGTTGTCACCGCCCCCTGCGTGGTGGTGGTTTGCTCCACCGCGGCAATAGTCACTTGGGTTTGCGCCTGAGTCGTCGCTGGCGCAGGTGTGGCCGCAGCGGTGGTTGCCGGCGCCGAGGTTGTCGCTGACGCCGTCCCAGATCCAGAGTCCGAGTCGCCGCCTCCGCACGCGCTCGCTGCCAGCGCGAACGCCGCCAGCACCATCAGTAGGCGCATCACACGCCGTGTAGGCCCTCTCACGAGATTGCCCTCCCAGGAATCAGGCGCCGCCCCCTGAAGTCCACGGCGCTAGCCAATTGGCTGCACGTTAGTGAAGTCGCGCCCAGTCGCGCTCGCTGCCGTACTACAACTCGGTGACGGTCCAAGCGTCAATCGACGATGATCGGGATCGACCGCGGTCCGCGAATCTGCCCGGTGGACCAGGTGACCTCAGATCCCGGGGCAATCGAGTATTCCGGTATGTGGCGCAACCAAGTCTCGAGTGCAATCTCCATCTCGAGGCGCGCCAGATTCGAGCCGATGCAGCGGTGAATGCCGGCCCCGAAAGCGATGTGCCGATTCTCGGCGCGGTCGATGATCACCTCGTCTGCCCGATCGAACCGCTCGGGGTCGCGGCAGGCGATAGGGAACGTCATCATCACGTGGTCCCCTGCCTGCATGTGGACGCCGTTGACCTCGGTGTCGGCGGCCACCCGCCGCGCCACGTTCACCGGTGCATACGCCCGGAGGAATTCCTCCATGGCGGTGGGCAGCAGCTCGGGCTCGGCGACGAGACGGCGGCGATCCTCGTCATTCACGGCAAGATGCCACAGCGCCGCGCCGATGGAACTCCACGTGGTGTCGATGCCGGCGATGAGCTGCAGCACCAGCATCCGCTCGATGAGGTGATCAGGCAGCGGTTCGCCGCCCATCGAAGTGGTCACGAGGTGGCTGATGAAGTCGTCGCTGGGTTCGACGCGCCGCGCAGCCATGGCCTTGGCCATGTACTCGCGCACCTCGAAGATCGCCTGCTGGAGCACCGCACCGTCATTCGGGCCGACCGACAGGATGTCGAAGATCCAGGACCGGAATTGATCGCC
This sequence comes from Candidatus Poriferisodalis sp., assembly GCF_965208925.1. Classification (GTDB taxonomy): domain Bacteria; phylum Actinomycetota; class Acidimicrobiia; order Acidimicrobiales; family Poriferisodalaceae; genus Poriferisodalis. The sequence continues at coordinate 3,100,101 of NZ_OZ242364.1, forward strand.
GTCAGCCGGGTCGATGCCCAGGATTGCTGCGATCGCGCCCACCGGGATGTGCTGGCTGTAGTCGACCGCGGCGTCGCCGTGGCCTCGCTCGGCAATGGCTGCGGCCCGCGCCTCGCAGTCGGCAGCGATGTGGCTTCGCCAGCTCTCGATCCGTTTCGGCGCGAAGAAAGGCAGCAGGGTGCGGCGAATCTCGAGGTGATCGGGAGGATCGGAGTTGATCGGTGGGAAGTAGCCGCGTTCGACGGTGCCGCCGCGACGGATGCCGTGGTGAACGTTGGAGAAGGTCTCGGGGTCGTTCGCGATGTCGACGATGTCGTCGTAGTTCAGCGGCAGCCACACGCCCTCGTTGAACCGTTCCGAACGACCCATCGGACAGCGGCCGCGCAGCTCGTCCCAAATGGGGAACGGATCGTTCACCCACGCCGGATCGTTGAAATCCCAGTCGGTCGCAAAATCCTCGACTGTCGGAATGGCTGAAGCCGCGTCGTCCGTGTACGTCATCACAGCACTCCGATTCGCAGAGCCGGGTCTAGACGGGTCGGTCGCCGAGCAAGGTGACTCGCTCCATGCGCCGGTGCAGGCCGCCATGATCGGGCACCGCGTAGTGCTGGGTGCAGCGGTTGTCCCACTGGGCGATCGAACCGGGACGCCAGCGGAAGCGGCACTGGAACTCCGGCTCGGATGCTTGGGCGTACAGGCGCCGGCGCAGCGCACGGCTCTCGTCAGGCGTCATGCCGTCGATGGTGAGCGTGAATGTCCGGTTGACGTACAGGCCCTTGGCGCCGGTGACGGGGTGGGTGCGAACGACGGGATGTTTCTGGTCGGGATACTTCTGGCGGGACTCTTCGCGCTCGCTCTCGCTCATGCCGCGTCCGAACGCCTTCACAAACGAGTGGATCGCGTAGCGCCCCTCGATCTGGCTCTTGATGTCATCGGGCAGCTGTTCGTACGCAAGCTCCATGTTGGCCCAGCACGTATCCCCGCCGTATGGGGGAACGATCCGCCCCATCAGGATCGAGCCGAGGGGCGGGCACTCGCGAAATGTCACATCCGAATGCCACGTCTCGGCGGCCTGAAAGCTGTCGGCAGTGGACTCGAGCACAAGGATCTCGGGGTGTTCGGGCACATTGCGCGCGAACGGATGGACCTCAAGCTCGCCGAATGCCCTGCCGTAGGCCACGTGCTGAGCCTGGGTCAGCTGCTGATCGCGGAAGAACAGCACTTTGTGGGCCATCCAGGCGTCGTGCAGTTCGGCGAGCAGCTCGTCGTCGAGCTCACGAAGGTCGACACCGGAGATTTCCGCGCCGATGGTGCCAGTCAGCGGCTCGACCCGGATTCGGTCGTAGTCGTTTGTCTGCACAGCGTCGATGCGCATGTCGGTTCCCCTTGCCAGCAGCTCGCGGCACGCCACTACGGCGCTTCGGACCTAGATTAGCCGTGTGGCTGCACTCGACGCCGACCACGACGTGGGCTCAGGACTCCATCCTGCGGCCGCGTTGGTCGAGGCTGCGACTGAACTGCTGTGCGCACAGCCGCCCTCGGCTGTGTCGGGCCGGCGCATTGCAGAAGCAGCCGGCGTCAACTACGCCCAGATCCACCGGCACTTCGGCACCAAGCGCGAATTGTGCCGGCAGGTGCTCGACCGTCTCAGCGATGCGTTCGTCGCCGATGCCTTCCCGCCCGGCGCTGCGGTGCCCACCCCGGGCACCGTGATGCGGCACGACGCGTTCGTGCGGGTGCTGACCCAGATCCAGCTCGATCAGGCGACGCTCGCGCTGAGGCCCGAGCATCCGATCATTCACCGCTACAGCACGGGCCTGAAGACACTGCGCCCCGAGCTGACGTCCGACGCACTCGACACGCTGGTGGCCTTGTCGTGTGCCATGCAGCTCGGCGTGAGCATTCACCGTACGCCGCTAGTGCGCTCCGCCGGTCTCGACGACGACGCTCGTCTTGTCGATCGGGAGCTGGTATTGGCAATCGAGCAGCTGCACGCGGGACGCGGGCCGTTCGCCGGCGACGAGTTCGCCTTCCGGCGGCTGCACACTCGGGGACCCCAAGAACCGGGACGGTCTCGTGCGACGGGGCGAGCCCAGGCAGAACAGCGCCTGGTGGCAGCAGCCGTCGGCTTGCTGGCCAGCAGGCCGCCGTCGTCCATCTCGGGACGCCAGCTCGCCACCCGCGCCGGCGTGAACTACGGGCTGATCCATCACTACTTCGGCTCGGCGAGCGAAGTGCTGGCCCAAGCGTCCCGGCTGATTCGTGACCGCTACTACTCGAACGAGTCGGGTCCCGGCTTGATCCCGGATTTCTTCTCGACGCGGGCACACCCGGGCTACGTCCGGGCACTCACGCACATCGCCCTCGACGCCAAGCTGGCTGCGACGGGCGACCACTTCCCCGTTGTCGTCGCCCTGCTCGACCGTCATCGCAGCCGGCACGGCGAGCCGACTGCCTCCGAACGCTGCCGATACCTGCTCGTCGCAGCGGCCCAGTTGGCGTGGTCGCTGTTCGAGCCCCTGTTCGCCACAGCGCTCGGCCGGAATCCGATCGAGCTCGAGCCACAGGCGGCCACCTTGCTCGCCCGCATGCTCAGCTTCGAGGAATATCCCGCACCGTGAACGCCGACGCGTTCCGCGCCCACGTGCGCAAGTTCTTCACCGAGACCACCCCTGCGGTGCTGGGCAACGACGGCAGCGGCGTGCAGCGGGCGCAGTCATGGCGCGCTGCGCTCTTCGACGCAGGTCTCGCCGGCTTCGGCTACCTGCCCCAGCACTGCGGTCACGATCATCCCGATGCCTACGCCGCCATCTACGCCGCTGAGAGCCGGCGCAGGGTTCCGCGGGAGGACTCGGTCTTCGGCATCGGCGTAGGCATGGCCCTGCCCACCATCCGGGATCACGCCTCGACGAGTCTCCAGGACCGGTTCCTGCGTCCCGGGCTGCGCGGTGAGGAGATCTGGTGCCAGATGTACTCCGAGCCCGGGGCCGGCTCCGACCTGGCAGCGCTGCAGACCCGCGCCGAGCGCGACGGCGACGAATGGGTGGTCAGCGGCCAGAAGGTCTGGACCTCCGGTGCCCAGCACAGCGACTTCGCGATTCTGCTCGCCCGCACCGACCCGGACGCGCCCAAGCATGCGGGCATCACCATGCTCGTGCTGCCGGTCCGCCAAGACGGCGTCGAGGTCCGGCCGCTGCGGCAGATGACCGGTGACACAGAGTTCAACGAGGTGTTCATCTCCGAGGCCCGCATCCCCGGAGACTGGGTCGTGGGCCAGGTGAACGGCGGCTGGTCGACTGCGGTGGCTTTGCTCGCGCACGAACGCAAGCAGACCGGCGTGGCATCCATGCAGAACGCCGAGAACCAGCGCTCCCGCGCGGGACGCGTGCCGATCCCAGCGAGTCAGCTGATCGAGCTGGCTCGCCAGCGCGGTCGAGTCGACGATCCCCTCGTTCGCCAAGATCTCGCCCGCCTCGTCACCGGCGAGCGGATCGTGAACCATCTGCGTCAGCGATCCGGCATCCATCCGTCCATCGGCAAGCTCTGGCGCACCCGGCAGGGACGCGCCGCTGCCGAGGTCGCCGCGAGTCTCTGCTTTCCGGCCGGTCCGGCGTGGATCGGCACCAGTCCGCCGGACGGACACGAACACGACGACTACTTCAGCTTCCATATCCTCAATGCGCGCGGCATGAGTCTCGGCGGCGGCACCGACGAGATTCAGCGCAACACCCTCGGCGAGCGAGCACTCGGCCTGCCCCGCGAAGCCGGACCCGACCGCAACACCCCATTCAGAGACCTGCCGAAGAACTGACCGCACGACCAAGAAGGAAGGCGACAGCGTGACTGACACAGCACCCGTGGACGATTGGGACACTGACTACGACATCTTCGACCCGGGTTATGTGCGTGATCCGGCGCCGGTCTGGGACGAACTGCGGGAACGCTGCCCGATCGCCCACACCGAACGCTGGGGAGGCTCGTACCTGCCGACGCGGTACGCAGACGTGCAGGCGCTGGCGAAGATGGTTCCTGAGCTGTCAAGCAGCGACCCTCTGGTGACGTCACCGCCGCCGGAGGTCATCGAAGATCTGCTCGCCGATCCGACCTTCGAGAAATACGGCACGAACGCCGCTCCGATTTCCGAGGATCCGCCGGTTCACGGCTGGACCCGCCGGCTGCTGCTGCCCCATTTCGCGCCCAAGGCGGTGGAGTCGCACCGGGCATACACCACCGAGCTCGCCAATCGGCTGATCACCGAGTTCATCGACGACGGCAAGGTGGACGGTGCCGGGCAGTACGCACAGCAGATCCCGCCCCGGGTCATCGCCCACCTGCTGGGCATCGACGAGAGCCGCGTCGAGGAATTCACGCACTGGATCCGCTGCTTGCTGGAACTCGGGCTGACGAATCCCGAGCTTCGCATCAAGTACCGCAAGGTCATCCGGCAGTTCTTCTACGAAGTCGTCGAAGAACGGCAGGCCAATCCCGACGACGGCTTCGTCTCGGCACTGCTGGCGGGAACCGACGACGAAGGCAACCCCATTGACCCGGTCATGGTGGTGGGCATGCTCAACCTGCAGCTCATCGCGGGCATCGACACCACCTGGAGCTCGATCGGCTCAGCGCTGTGGCATTTCGGCACCCACCCCGCTGACCGCGAGCGCATGGCGACCGAGCCTGATCTGTGGCCGTCGGCCATCGAGGAGCTGCTGCGCTTCTACGCACCAGTGACCATGGGGCGCCGAGCCGCGACCGACATCGACTACGGGGGCGTCACGATTCCCCAGGGCAGCAAGGTGCTCATGAACTTCCCGGGCGCAAACCGCGACCCGGAGATGTTCGAGCGACCCGACGAGGTGATCTTGGATCGGCCTCACAACCGCCATGTCGCATTCGGCGTCGGCATTCATCGATGCGCCGGATCGAACTTGGCCCGTATGGAAATGGACATTGCGCTGCGCACTTGGTTCGAGCGCATTCCCGACTTCGAGGTGAGCGAACCCGATGAGGTCACCTGGGCCGGAGGGCAGGTACGCGGCCCCCGCTACCTGCCCATTCGCTTCCCGCCTTCACGCTGAACGGGCGCGACGGCGACATGGCAACTGGCGGGCATGACTGCGAGCACGGCGACGAAGGCCCGCTCGGACCCAGAACCCCGACGGAGTTCACGGTCGCGGCGAATTCCGCGGCGACTATTTCCTTCGACGACCCCGGCGACCTCGAACGGGCCAGCCGTGGCCTTGTCGCACAGCTTGACGACGGCCGCGTCACCTTGGGCGACCACGTGGTCTTCGATGTCGCCCGCCACGCCTTCGTTTCCGCGTCAGACAGCGCGCCCCCTTCCGTGCACCCGAGCCTGTGGCGGCAGGCCCGGCTCAACGTCCATCACGGACTCTTCGAGGTAGCCGACGGCGTCTGGCAAGTGCGGGGCTACGACATCGCCAACATCACGTTCCTGGCCGGCACCGACGGCTGGCTGATCATCGACCCCCTGACCAACGCACCCGCAGCTGCCGCAGCGCTGGATCTGGCCAACCGCACGCTCGGCAGCCGCCCGGTGAATTCGATCATCTACACCCACTCCCACGCAGACCACTTCGGCGGCGTACTCGGCGTGACGGATGCCGACGCTGTGGCGGCGGGCGACGTGCAGATCGTGGCCCCTGACGGATTCCTCGAAGAAGTCGTGAGCGAGTTCGTCATTGCCGGACCGATCATGGGCCGGCGGGCGGCCTACCAATTCGGGCCCCTGTTGCCGCCGGGTCCGCTCGGTCACGTCGATTGCGGGCTGGGCTCCACGATGGGCTTGGCACGCTCCGATCTGATCGCTCCCACTGACACCATCTGCAAGACGGGCGAGGAGCGTGTGCTGAGCGGCATCCGGATCGTGTTCCAGAACACGCCTGACGCCGAAGCGCCCGCGGAGATGAACTTCTTCTTCCCCGACAAGAACCTGCTGTGCATGGCCGAGAACTGCACACATACCCTCCACAACCTGTACCCGATCCGGGGTGCGCAGACCCGTGACGCCCTGGCGTGGAGCAAGTACATCGGTGAGGCCATGGACCTCTGGGCGGACGACACCGATGTGATGTTCGCGAGCCACCATTGGCCCCGGTTCGGGAACGCCGATGTTCGAGCGTTCTTGACGATGCAGCGCGACGTTTATCGCTGGATGCACGACCAGACGATGCGCCTGGCCAATCAGGGCCTGCGGCCGACCGAGATCGCTGCCCGGCTTCGACTGCCCGCCGAGTTCGATCAGTCCCACGTGCAGGGCTACTACGGCACGGTGTCGCACAACTGCCGCTCGGTCTACAACCGCTATCTCGGCTGGTACGACGGCAATCCCGCCAACCTCGATCCTCTCCCTCCGGTGGAGGCAGGTGCCAACTACGTCGAATTCATGGGCGGCGCCGGCGCAGTGCTGGCGAAGGCACGCCAGTGCTTCGAGCGGGGCGAGTACCGCTGGGTGGCCCAGGTCGTCAACCACCTCGTGTTCGCCGACCCAGCGAACGCCGAGGCTCGCAGCCTGCAGGCCGCAGCACTGGAACAACTCGGCTACCAGTCAGAGTCAGCCACCTGGCGCAATGCCTACCTGATGGGCGCGAAGGAACTGCGGGAGGGCTCTCCTGACTCGGGCCGCGTCCCTACCCGCGACATGTCGCAGGCCATGAGCGTCGAGCACCTCTTCGACGTGATCGGTGTTCGCTTCGATCCTGACGCGTTCACAGCAGGGCCGGTGACGTTCAATTTCCGCTTCGTCGACCTCGATGAGGATCACGTTCTCGGCGTCGGCCGTTCGGCCATACACCATCGCCACGACACCGTCGATCCCGGCGCAGCGGCCTCAGTGCGCACCGACCGGTCCACCGTCGTCGCTGCGCTCAATGACGCCAGCGCACTCGACGGCGTCGAAATCGTCGGTGATCGAGCGCTCCTGCAGTCGCTGTTCGCCAGCCTGACCGTGTTCACCACGGCACCGCTGATCGAGCCCTGAGGGGAACTACTGGTCGACGAGTGCGTTGCGGGCTTCGACCTCGGCTGCGGCACGAAGGTCGTCGCGGTCGTTGTCCAACCGGAACTCGGCGTGACGCAGCACCCCCTGAAACTCATTGGGGCCGGCGTACGCGGCGGTGACGGTGGGGCCGAGATCGCGCCCGACGTCCATGCCGTACAGCGACTGCCGGAACGGCATCGTCTTCATGTCGACCGACCCGAGCTCTTGGACCGGCCCGCCGTCGGCGCGCTGCCACAGGGTTGCCGTGCCCGCGTGCTCAGCCGTCTTCGTGTAGCGCACGCCGATCTCGATGTTGCCGTACGGCACTGGTTCGCTGGCTCGGACGCTGAATGGACGTCCCAGATTGTTGTATTCGAAGCACAGCACGCCGCCGTCGACATACAGCACGAGCCCGCCGGTCCGCGACCCGTAGGCCACCAGCACGCCGTCGGTTCCCGCTGAGGTGTCGGCCTCCACGGCGATCTCGAACGAACGGTTCCGCACGTCTGGACACTTGAACCGCTCGAGATGCGGCATGCCCGCCGGGTAACGCAACCGGGTCGCAGACGCTTCTGGGCCGGGCCGGCGCAGCACGAACAACTCCACGCCTCGATCGTCCAGCGGCAGCACGTTGTAGATGCCGGCTTGGTCCCACCACAGCTCGATCAGCTCGCGCAGCTTGTCCGGGCGCGTCTCGGACAGGTCATGGATCTCGGCGAAGTCGTTGCGGGTGTCATAGAGCGCCCACTCATCCTCAGAGAACGGCACCCCTTGGCGGTGGAGAGTCACCGCCTTCCATCCGTCGCTGTAGATCGCCCGATGGCCCAGCATCTCGTAGTACTGCGTGGTGCGGGCCGACCGCGCCTCAGCGTTCGCCGAGTCGAACGTGGGCCGCATGGAGATTCCCTCGACGGGCTGCTGCGCGATGCCGTTGTGGGCAGCGGGGGCCTCGACACCGACCACGTCCAAGATGGTGGGCATCACGTCGATCACGTGGTGGTACTGGTCGCGGATGCCTCCGGCATCGGCGATGCCCGACGGCCAGTGCACAATCAGCGGATCGCGGATGCCGCCTTCGTAGGTGTTCTGCTTGTAGAAGCGCAGAGGCGTGTTGCCGGCCTGCGCCCAGCCCCACGGATAGTTGTTGTAGAGGTTCGGCCCGCCGAGCTGATCGATGAACGGCACCATGTCGGCGACGCCGAGCCGCTGTCGATTGAAGAAGATGTTCTCGTTGGTCAGCCCGTGGCGCCCGCCTTCCTGCGATGCGCCGTTGTCGGACAGCAGCACGATCAACGTGTCGTCCAGCAGGCCGGCCCGGTCCAGGTAGTCCACCAGCCGGCCGATCTGGTCGTCGGTGTGATCGAGGAACGCAGCGAAGGTCTCCTGCATGCGGCAGTACAGCCGCCGCTGGTCGGCGTCCAGCTCGTCCCACGGGTGCACGCCCGGGTTGCGCGGTGACAGCTCAGCGCCGTCTGGCACCACGCCCAGCTCCCGCTGACGAGCGAACCAGCGCCGCCGCGTGACATCCCAGCCCTCGTCGTAGCGGCCCCGGTACTTGTCGAGGTACGCCTGCGGCGCTTGATGCGGCGAGTGCGTCGCGCCGAAGGCGAGGTAGGTCAAGAACCTCCGCGACGGCGCCGTGGCCTGCTGGGCAGCGATCATCGAGATCGCCTGATCGACGAGGTCTTCTGACAGGTGGTAGCCCGGCTCGCTCGGTGGGTCGACGGGGTGGTTGTCGATGACCAGTTCAGGCGAGAACTGATCGGTGGCACCGCCGAGGAACCCGTAGAAGCGGTCGAAGCCACGCCCCAGCGGCCAGTGGTCGAACGGGCCCGCAGGTCCGCAGTCGGCCAGGTTCGCAAGATGCCACTTGCCCAAAGCGAAGGTCGCGTAGCCGTAGCTTCCCAAGACCTCTGCGAACGTGGCCGCCGAAGGAGCAATGACGCCGCGGCAGTTCGAGAAGCCCGTGTCCACATTCGACAGGAATCGCATGCCGACCGAGTGGTGGTTGCGACCGCTCAGCAGGCACGCCCGTGTCGGCGAGCACAGCGCCGTGGTGTGGAAGTTGGTGTAACGGAGACCGCCCGCCGCGAGTCGATCGATGTTGGGGGTGTCGATGTCACTGCCGTAGCACCCGAGGTGGGCGAAGCCCGTGTCATCGAACACGATCACGATGACATTCGGCGCTTCCGGCGGAGCCGACGGTCGCGTTTCCCATGCGGGGCTCAGCTCGGCGGCAGTGGTTCCGGGGCGGTCGCGGTCTCGCATCGCCTCCGTCTAGCAGGCACGCTCCCGGGGCGACACAGCAATCGGCGCCGCGCGGCAATCAGCGTTGAGCGTTGCGCAGGGCTCAGGCTGCGATGGGGCAGCCCTTCACGGTGATGCGATGCATCAAGCGGGTCTCGCCGCGATAGTCGTTGAGCGCTTTGTGCCAGGTGCAGCGGTTGTCCCACATGGCGACTGATCCAGGCTCCCAAGCGAACCGGTACGTGAATTCCACACTCGAACCGTGCTCGAACAGGAACTCGAGCAAAGGTCGGCTTTCCGCGACGGTCCATCCGTCGAAGCGAGTCGTGAACGAACGATTGACATACAGCACCGGCCGGCCGCTCACCGGATGGGAGATCACCACCGGGTGCACGACATCGGGGCCGAACCGATAGCCCTCTTGGAACCGCTCGGACCGCTCCGCTTCAGGCAGTTTCGACAATCCGACCCCGAACGCCTCGTACGACGAGTGCACTGCGCGCAGCCCTCGCAGCGTCTCCTTCATGCCATCGGACAGTCCGTCGTAGGCGGCATACATCGAGCTGAAAGCGGTGTCACCGCCACGCGACGGCAGTTGCCGGGCGACGAGGATGGAACCGAGCGCGGGCGCTTCCTCATAGGAATGGTCGGTGTGCCACGCCTCGCCGATCACGTAGGTGTTCTCTGGCCGCGTGCGCACCTCGGCAATCTGGGGGTGCGCCTCGTTGGGCGAGAAATACGCATTGACGTCGATCTCCCCGAGCGATTCGGCAAATGCGATATGCGCTTCGGGTGACACGTCCTGATCGCGGAAGAACAGCACGCCGTGCTCGCCGAGCGCCTCCGTCAGCGTGTCGGACATGCATGTGTCGAGCTTGCCCAGCTCCAGGCCTGACACGAACGCCCCGAGTGCCGCTCCCGTCGGTTCGATGTCGATCCCCATGTGTGATGGTTTACCGAGATCGCCCCGACCCGTCAAACCTCAGCGCCGCACATACTGCGCTACCGGCCTGTCATCGCGTCCGGATTCGCTCGGCTTGGGGGAGTCCGGAGCGCTCGTGGGGGATTGTCGGTCGGACTACCGTTGTACGGCGATGTCCCTCGCCGACGCCCCGATTCTGAGCGCTGACGCGCCGCCGAATATTGACGAACTGGGCAAGCGCGAGCGGAACAAGCTTGACAAGCAGCGGCGCATCGTGGCTGCAGCCACCAAGCTCTTCCAGGAAAAGGGCTTCGACGACACCACCACAGCCGAAATCGCGTCTGCTGCAGGGATCGGCGCCGGGACGCTCTACCTCTACGTCGAGTCCAAGGAGGATCTGCTCGTCAGCGCGTTCATCAACGTGGCTGGCGGAGCGTGGACTGAGGCGTTCGACCGCGTCGACCCTGATGCAGACGTCGTGCAACAGATCATGGCGCTGCTGCTGCACGTCACTGAGCACCACGAAGCCGATCGCCGACTTGCACGATCATTCTTCAAGGAGCTGCCCTTCGTGCACGAGACCGGGCTCGCCGATGCGAACCACCTGGTCACCTGGTTTCTGAGACGGCTCGCCGATCTGCTGAATGATGCAAGCGCAAGTGGCAAGCTCGACCCCGATGTGCCCAAGGGCACATTGGCTCTCAATCTGTACGCGCAATGGCAGCTGCTCATGCGGCGCCTCGTCACCGGCCGGCTCTCCTATGCAGAGATGGTCACTGAGCTCGACGAGAGCGTTCAGACAGCGCTCTGGGGCCTTGTGTCGCAGAACTGACGTCCCCGCTGGAGGGGTTTAGTCAGTCGCCACTGCGGGACCGACAGCGTCCAGCCAACGACGCATGAGCGCCACGATGTCCGCTGGTGTGTCGCCCGCGGCAAACACCTTGAGGTGCGTGGCGCCCAGATCGCGATAGGCCTCAGCGAGGTCCACCCAGCGGGACGGATCATCATCAGGTCGGGTACGGATCGCACACTCGATGCCGAGTTCGGCCGGATCACGGCCTGCACCGCGGGCATATCCCTTGACCCGCTCCAGGATCGGTTCGAGATCGGCCGGCGGGAACTGCGGCATCCAGCCGTCGGCCATCCGACCGATCCGCTCGAGCACCCGCTCGCTCACGAACCCGAAGAACGAGCCCATCCAGATCGGGATCGGCCGCTGCACCGGCATGGGGTTGAGCCCGACCCGGTCGAGGCGGTGCCACTGGCCCTCGTAGGTGACGTGCTCGTCGGTCCAGTAGCGACGCAGGATCTCGACTTGTTCCTCGATGCGCCGGCCCCGGTTGGCGAACTCCTCGTTGAGGGCTTCGTATTCCATCCAGTTGCGTCCGATGCCCACGCCGAGCCGAAGTCGGCCGCCCGACAGCAGGTCCAGCTCGGCGCACTGCTTGGCGGCCAGCGTGGTCTGGCGCTGCGGCAGCAGCAGCACACCGGTGGCCAACTCGACACGCTCAGTCACCGCGGCGATGAAGCTCAGGAACACCAGCGGCTCATGAACTCCAGTAGCAGACGTGTGGACTCGCTCGCCTTCTGCCCGGTCGGGATGGCCACCGATCACATGATCGTTGGTGGAGATGCCGTCGAAGCCGGCGGTCTCCAATTCTTGGACAAGGCGCCGTATGACAGGCCAGTCGAGGCCCATGTCGACGTTGCCGAACGCTGCGCCAAACTTCATCTTGAAAGCCTCCCGGGCCGTTCAGCTCGCAGACCAGTCGGGCCACGGAAGCCGCTCGGTCCCATGCGGCGGTTGCAGAATCCGCGACACCATCTTCACGGCCTCGTCCTTGTCGTAGAACTGGTAGTTCAGGCCCTTCATCCGCTGGGTGTCGCCGAAGAAGAATCGCTCGTAGAGCTCCTGACGGCCGCCCCAGCCGGTCCCGCAGATGTCCCACGCCATCCGGAACAGCGCCACCTTGTCCTTGCCTTGCTGGCTGACCCCTTGGTAATAGCGGTCGATCGCCAGCTCGGCCATCTCCAAAGTGGCCTCTTGGGGCAACGACACATACCCGCCACCACCGAGCTGGATGATGTGATCGATGATGCGGGGGTACACCTCGGGATACAGCCGCAGCGCCGCCTGGATGGCGCTCTCGTTGGCGTAGTACAGGCCGTTGGCGGGGTTCAGCTGGGCGCCCTCGACGGCTGCGATGGCCAACGATTCCATCGTGTGCAGCCACATGAGAATGTCGCCGAGACGGTCCTGCACGTTGACAAACTGCGAGATCTGCGACGACTCGGCCATCAGGTGCGCCAGGCCGAAGAGAAACCGCGTCTTCGCCACGTTCTTCACCACGACGTGATGACCCAGCGACTGGAAGAACTTCATACCGGGAATCGACAGGTTGTGCGGCTCGATGTCGTTGCAGATGAACACGTCCTCCCAGGGGATGAACGCTTCTTCCCAGATGGCGAGCGCGTCCATCTCCTCGAAGCGGCCGGTCAGCGGACGGTCGTAGTGGGATCGCTCGGGATCGAGCTTGTCCCGGCACATCCATTTCAGGTTCGGGTGGTTGACCTTGCAGGTGAAGCCGAGCGCGTAGATCTCGTCGCCGTTGCCCTCGAGGCCCAGCGGTGCGCCGAAGCTCAGGTTCTCCTCGCAGAACGGGGCGAGCGTGCCGACCATGCGAGCGCCGGTGACGATGATGCCGTCGTCGTTGGTGTCGACGATGCCAGCGTTGACGAACTTCTCCTGCTCGGCGAATGGCGTGAACCGGTCGGTCATCGGATTCACGAACGTGTGGGTCATGCAGATGTCGTTGCGGCGGCAGTGCAGGTACGTCTCGTAGGCGTTGCGGGCGAACCGTTCGTCGTTCATTCCCCAGATGTGGCCGGTGTTGCCGATCGCCATCATGCAGGCGTTCATGTAGTCCGGCGCCCGCCCCATCAGCCCGCCGGTCACCTCCGACCAGAGGCCGAACGCAGCAGCACGACGTCGCAGGTCGTCGATGGATCGGGGCTCGATGAACGACAGGTGGGCACGGTCGCCGTCAGGCGTCTCGTAGGTGACGACGTCTTCGAGCTCAGCGATGTGCTGCATGTCGTAGTACTGCGCCACGGTGAGGGCGGTGGTACGCAGGCCCGGTTCCTTGGAGGCATCTTCGACGAGATGGCCGTCGTAGTAGACGCGCCTTCCATCTGCCAGCGTCGACAGGTATTCCTCGCCGGTTTTCAACCCCATGTCCGCTCCCTCGTGCCGCTTCGGCAATGCGGAGTCAGGCACCCTTCAGCTCGGCATTGTTCCGCCTATAACTGACCCTATTCAGTTTTGTGAAACGGGTTCGACGGTCGTGCGCCGGCCGCCGTCCTCTGCCGCCGGCGCGAGCTACGGAAGGTTGGCGCCGCCGTCGCTGTGGATGAAGCGGCCGGTCATGCCCTGCGACGCCTCAGAGGCGAGAAACACGTAGCACTCCGCGTGGTCGGCGGGTCCGAGAGCGACGCCCAGCGGGCTGCGCTGCCGGATCGACTCGACACGATCCGGCTCGGATCCGAGCGATCGATCCGCCAGCCCGAGTGAGCGCAACCCGCGCAGATCAGTGCTGTGCGTGCCGCCGGGGGCAACGCCGTTCACCCTGATGTCGGGCGCCAGCTCATGGGCCAGCGACACCACGCAGCCGCGCACCGCGAACTTGCTCGCCACGTACAGGATTCCCCCGCGACCGGGCACAAAGCTGCTGGTCGAGCCAGTCAGGATCACCGAGCCCTCGCTGGCTCGCAGCGGCTCGATGCCCGCTCGCACCGCCAGCAGCATCGAGCGGACGTTGACGTCCATGACCTCGGCGAAGGCGTCATCGAGGGCGTCGGCCGGCAACTCCTCGAGTCCCAGGCGGAAGTCGAACAGCCCGACACAGCTCACCAGCGTGTCGATGCCGCCGTAGGCATCCAGCATCGCTGACACCGCGGCATCGTTGTCGTCGGCGCTGGCCGCATCGCCGCGCACAATCGGGCCCGCCGACGCCTCACTCAACGCTTCGCACTTGACCGCATCGATCTCCAGCGCGCCGACGCGGGCGCCCTCGGCGGCGAAGGCGTCGAACACTCCCCTACCGATGCCCGAGCCGGCCCCAATGATCAAGGCCCGGGTGCCAGCCAACCTGCTCATCGCTGGGCCTTCGCGGGGACGTCGCGCGGCGGCTTCACAGGAAGATCGCCAGATTCTGGGTGCGCAGCACCGACTCGTCGATCTCGATGTCCCGAGCCCGCAAGCGCAGCCCGTCCCGGGTTGGGACCAACACGTCCGTCCGGCCCGCCGACAGCAGGCTCGGCGCCATGCGATCGCCCCGCGAGCGGTACAGCAGCACCGCCGATTCGACGAGCAACTCCCCGTCGTCGCCTTCGAAGGTCCGCACGTTCGAAACGTGATGGCGGATCCGGCTTTGGGGGTCCTCGGTCCAGGCGTAATCGGTGCCGAATCGCTGCACGCGCTTGGACAGCGAGTACCAGTCCTCGTCGAAGTGGTCCATCGTCTGCACATCTGACTCGTCGGTGGCCTTGACTGCCGTGACCCGCACGGGCATCCGGTAGCGGATCTGTGGGTGCATCAGCCCCAGCCATGCCTCGAAGTCCGACGTGTCGAGCAGGTGGGCTTCCTCCACCAAGAATTGTTCAGCGGATTGGTGCCGCGGGTCGCTGTAGGGAAGCGGCGTCCCCGAGCGCTCCGAGCTCACGCCGGGGTCTCCCCCATGCCGAACGCGATCTGCCTGGGTGCTGGCGCCGGCCGGGACACCAGGTCGGCCCACATGGAGAACCAGTGGCGCTGGTTGTGCTCGCCGAAGCCCTGGTACGCCGTGCCCGGGCCGCCGAAGTCCGCGAATTGGTCGACGATCGGCTCGCCGTCGAGCGTGAGGCCCATGCGGTTGTTGAGCAGCAGATTCCTCGCCATCGATCCCCTGGCCATCGTCGTGATCGACACCCAGTTCTCGACATCGTCCTGCTCGAACATGCCCGATGACCCGAAGCACATCAGGTACGCCTTGTAGGAGGCGGCCTTGTAGTCCTCCGGAGCGTCAGCCGCTACACAGAACCACGAGTACACCTCGGTCTCGCCCGGTCCGACGGGCTGCCACAGGCGCACAGAGATGAACGGCGTGATCCGCCCGTCGGCATCGGTCTGCGGCCAGTTGTGCACGAAGCTCAGGTTGGGGAACAGCGTCGAGGCGGACGGCATGAAGCCCGGCTCCGTGGCAAGCGCACGTTGGGCGCTGCTCAGCTTGTGCTCCATGCGGTCGATCATCTCGTCGGGGTAGCCGACGTAGGCCAATCCTGACCGGAAGTCGCTGCCGGGCGGCAGCTTGTAGGTGGTGCCGCCTGCGGGCCCGGCGTTCCACAGGACGCCCTCTTTGCGCTTGTACGGCTTCGGCTCGCCGAACAGCTCGATGTCGACCACGCTCGCATGGGTGTGGGGCGTGTGATAGCTGTCGCCCATGAAGTTCTCGGCGCCGATCTTCCAGTTGGCCTCGACGCGCCAGCGCTGCGGCCCGCGGAACTCCATGCCGGCTTCGCTCTGACCTGTGTAGAAGTCGAGGTAGAAGGCGAAGTCGCCAAGCCATGTCTCGAAGTCCGGAGCGTCAGGGTCGAGGCTGGCGAAGATCATGCCGTTGCGGGTCGCCACGGACGGCGCCCGCAGCAACGCCTGGCCCTCCTTGACGAACCCCTCTTCGCCTCCGTAGGCGTCGACGTGGAATGGCAACCCGGCGAGCTGGCCGTCGTTCTTGTAGGTCCAAGCGTGGTACGGGCAGCGGAACGTGCGGGCGTTGCCGCGCTCGGCACGGCAGACCTGCATGCCCCGGTGCACGCACATGTTGAACATCACATGGATCTGATCGTCGCCATCGCGGGTCACCAGGAACGAATCGTCCCCGATGTTGCGCACGACGTAGTCGTTCGGGCGAGCGATTTCGGATTCGTGGGCCAGGAACGTCCACGCGCGGCCGAACAGCCGGGCCCGCTCCAGCTCGTACACCTCGGCGTCGTTGTACAGGTAGGCGGGAATGAGGCCCAGTCGCACCGAGGCCGTGACCTGGTCAATGACGTCAGGTTCCATCGAGACTCCTCCCTCCTGCGCTAGGAAGCCCACGGCCGTCCTGTTCGAGAGCAGCCAAGTGGTGTCTCCACAGGGTCTCACGGTTGAACGCACTCCCCAAATCCGGCAGCTCGCCCAAGTCAGCATCAGGTACGGCTTCGGGAATCACACCGGCAGCGCGGACGCGCAGATGAATGCGTGCCAGCGTGTCGACCTGCAGCGCTCGGAGCACCGCGTCGGCGACGTCAGCGCCGGTCGTCACCACGCCGTGTCCCTTCAGCACCAGCGCCGGGGCATTGCCGAGCGATTCGACCATCTCCGCGGCAAGTTCACCGGTCCGGATCAAGACCGATCTCGGGTACACCGGGATGCCTTTGCTGGCCAATCGTGTCGCCGGGATGTCATAGGCACCGAAGATCGGCTCCAGAGCAAATCCCGCCAAGCTGGCCACTACGACATCTGGCGGATGGGCGTGCACCACGCAGTCGACCTCGGGATGGGCCGCCAGCACCGACGTGTGGATTGGCAGCTCGCTCGGCACCGCGTATTCCCCCGCTGGATCGTCGGCGATCTCACCAGAGGCCAGGTCGACGACGCGCACATCGTCTGGCGTGGTGAACTGCAGCCCGCTCTCGCGAGGTCCGCGACACCGCACCAGCGCCCGTCCGTCGTCGATGCGAACGCTGATGTGTCCCAGGATGTTCTCGACCAAGCCTCGGTGGGCCATCACCCGACACCCGAGCGCAACATCGCGCCGGAGCCCGTCCAGGCCATCGCTCATGCGTCGAAGCTATATCCGTGCTGCCATCGCCAGATCCGAGCCGTCAGCCGCGGCTGATCACCTCGTCCCGGTCGCCGATGTAGTTGCCGGCTCGCACCTCGTACCGGGCCGCCTGGACCTGGGCGTCATAGGAGACGGCAGGCGGATCCTCGCCGGCCGCCATCTGCTTGAGGCATTCGCGGAACCGGTGCCGGAACATCACCACGCCCCGGTCGGAGCTGGCCAGGCGTTCCTCCGAGTGCAGGGTGACCGGACCTTGGCCCACCATGGCCTCGTAGTCGCCGGGCATCTGCTGGTGCTCTGAGGGGGTCAACTCCTCCCATCGCTTGCCGCCGTAGGAGGCGCGCCGAGAGGGGCTGCCGATGGGGCGCTTGAGGATGGTGAAGATCTTGGTCTCGGTCCGTGAGATCGGCAGCGTCCACGCGACGCTGGTGGCCTGCCCTTCGTGCTCGACGAATGGACTCGCCACGATCCGCACGTTGGGCATCAGCACCTCGGTGACCCGGTGGAAGAACCGGCCGTCGTCGAGCTCTCGGTCTTGGTGCGACTTGACGCCATGCGGAGTGAAATGCCAGCTCACCTCGGGCAACGACTGCATCTCGGCGACGAACTGGTTGCCCGAGAAGCCGGCGTGCAACACGTACACGTGGAAGGGATCCATGACGTTCTCGTGCGTCTGAAACCAGTTGCACGGCGTCGGGTCGCCGTGCAGGCCGATGTTGTTGTCGTCGGCCACCACTTCCCATCCCTCGGCGACGTCGGAGAGAACGTCGTACGTCGGGAATGCCGGCTTGAGCTGCGGCGGGCCCAGGTAGGTAAACAGCATCCCGTGGTAGTCCACGAGCGGGTACCACGGCTGCCGGTACCGCTCCAGATGCTGACCGCCTTCCGGTTCGCACGGCATCTCGAGCGTGTTGCCCTCGATGTCGAACAGCCATCCGTGATAGCAGCACCGGATGCCGCGCTCTTCGACCTTGCCGTAATACAGCGACGTCCCCCGATGGCAGCAACGGTGGTGCACCAGCCCTGGCCGGCCGCTGCCATCCCGGAACAGGATGAGATCCTCCCCCAGCACTTTCACCGGCCTGGGAACGTCGGAGGCATCGGCCGCAAGCGCAAACGGATGCCAGTAGCGGCGAAGCAGCTCACCCGCCGGCGTCCCGCGCTCGACCTCGACGAGGTCCGATGCCGAGTGGGGTTCGGGCAGCTCGTACCCAGTCCCGACATCGATGTTCACCGGACGCTCACTGAGTCGATCCATCGGTCACCCCGCCCTGTTTGTACCATCCGTGCGCCTGCTGACATTTGAGCACGCTGCCGGCTGACAGGACGGGTCCGAGATGAGCGAGAGCGAGAACGCTGCGGGGCCGCTGGCCGGAGTGCGCGTTGTCGACCTGTCATCGGTGCTCATGGGCCCGGCTGCCACCCGGACGCTCGGCGACCTGGGCGCCGACGTCATCTTCGTCGAATCGGCATCAGGTGATCGCAACCGCAGCATGGGCGCTGGACCTACGGCGGAATTCTCCGGAGTCGCACTCAACCTGCTGCGCAACAAGCGCAGTATCGCCATGGATCTCAAGCATCCGCGTGGTCGGCAGGCGTTCTTGGACATCGCCGCAACCTGCGACGTGATGATCACCAACCTGCGTCCCGGACCGCTGGGACGGCTCGGCCTGAACTACGAGGCGGTGCGGGAGGTTCGCGACGACATCGTGTTCTGCCGGGCCCATGGCTACCCGTCCTCGAGCGATCAGGCCGATGCGCCCGCCTATGACGACATCATCCAGTCCGCCAGCGGCATCGGCGACCTGTTCCGGCGCATGGGCGCCGAGCCGATGCTGCTCCCCAGCCTCGTCGCCGACAAGTTCTGTGGACTGACGATTGCCAACTCGGTGACCGCTGCTCTGTACCACCGGGCTCTGACCGGCCAGGGGCAGTGCATCGAGATCCCGATGATCGATGTGATGCGCGCCTTCGTGCTCGCCGAGCACGGTGCGGGCGCCATCTCCGAGCCGCCCGTGGCGAGTGCCGGGTATGCCCGGATCCTCACGCCCGAGCGCAAGCCCCAGCCAACCGCCGACGGCTGGATCAACATTCTTCCCTACGACCACCAGCACTACGTCGCACTGTTCGAAGCAGGGGGACGGCACGATCTCGCCACCGACGAACGCTTCGCAACGCCGATTGAGCGCGTGACCCACAGCGACAGCCTCTATCGCGATGTGGCGTCGGTGCTGGACCAGCGCACGACTGCGGAGTGGCTCGAGCTGTGTTCCGAACACGGCATCCCCGCCACCGAGGCGGCGACGCTCGACGAACTCGTGGCCCAGCTTCCGGTCGACGAGCATCCGGTCGCAGGCCCGTACCGATCCATCCCGCCACCCGAGCAGTTCTCCGAGACGCCGCCGAGCGTCCGGCGGCCGGCGCCGAGGATCGGCGAACACGGCCGGGAGATCCTCACTGAGATCGGTTATGGCGTCGAGAAGATCGACAGCCTCATCGACTCAGGCATCCTCAGCATGCCATGACCTACATCGAAATTCAGGCCGATCCGAGACAGGCAATCACTACGGTCGCGAGAGGGCCAGCCCCCCGGTTGCTACCCAAGCGGGTTGCTCTGCCAACTCCGGGGTGGCTGGCCTCTGCGATGCAGCGTAACAGGCGGGTGGTGACCCCCGGCCTACGATCCGCTGACCACAGGAGGACGCGACGATGAGGTTTGATGGCAAGCGGGTGATCGTGACCGGCGGCGCATCCGGCTTCGGCAGGGCAATCAGCCAAGGCTTCGCCGAGCGCGGCGCGCGGGTCATGGTGACGGACATCGACATCGAGGGCGCCGAAGCAGTCGCTGCAGAACTCGACGGGGCTCGGACCTCGCGGCTTGACGTCACCGACGAGGAGGCGCACGCCGAATTGGCTCGGCTGATGGCGGGCACTTGGGGCGGCATCGACATCGTGGCCGCCAACGCCGGGTTCGCTCACCTGATGGGATCCACGCTGGACATTTCCACCGAGGCATTCGACCTCATGTGGGCGGTCAACACCCGCAGCGTCTACTTCGCCGCCAAGCACTTCACCCCGCACATGCCGCCTGGCAGCTCGATCGTGAGCACGGCGTCGATCGGCGGCAAGCGGCCCCGGCCGGGCCTGACGCCGTACAACACGTCGAAGGCGGCGACGATCATGCTGACGAGGGGCCTGGCCGAGGAGTTCGCGCCCGACATCCGCATCAACTGCGTCGCGCCGGTGGCCGCGGAGACCCGCTTCTTCGAGCGGGCGACTGGCTTGGACAAGATGTCTGACGAGATGCGGGAAGCAGTCATCGAGGGCATCCCGATGGGCCGGATGTCCGACCCCGTCGATGTCGCCAACGCCGTGATGTTCCTGGCATCGGACGAGGCCGGCTTCCTCACCGGCGTCTGCCTTGACGTGGACGGCGGCCGCAGCATCAGCTAGCACTCGTCGCTCATCGGGCGACAGTCGGGCTTCGGTAGGGTCCCGATGGTGAAGTTCGCAGCGTTCCTGGCGCCCCACCACTTGCCCGGCGAGAGTCCTGCGCTGCAGTTGCAGCGAGATCTCGACCTCGTCACCCGCCTCGACCGGCTGGGCTACGACGAGTTCTGGTGCGGCGAGCATCACTCGACGGGCTGGGAGACCATCGGCTCGCCCGAGATGTTCCTGGCCGCCGCTGCTGTGCGCACCGGCCGCATCCAGCTGGGCACCGGGGTGACATCCATCCCCTACCACCACCCCTTCAACGTCGCCCAGCGCATCGTGCAACTCGACCAGATGAGCTTCGGGCGGGCGATGCTCGGCACCGGGCCCGGTGCGCTGCCGTCCGACGCCCACACCTTGGGCATCGACTCGATGCTGCTGCGCGACCGCCAGGACGAAGCGATCCCCGTCATTCAGCGGCTGCTGGCCGGCGGCGAGCGCTTCACCTACGAGTGCGACTGGTTCTCGCTGTACGACGCGAAGCTGCAGATCCTGCCCTACCAGCACAAGATCCCGATGGTGACGGCGTCGATGATCAGCCCGTCGGGCATGACCCTGGCCGGCAAGCACGGCATGGGAGTGCTCTCGATCGGCTCCATGTCCACCGAGGGCTTGGCGTCACTGCCGCTGCAGTGGAGCTTTGCCGAGGAGGCCGCTGCCAAGCATGACCGGGTCGTGGACCGGGCCGACTGGCGGGTGATGTTCAACTTCCACGTAGCGCTCACCCGCGATCAGGCCCGGCGAGACGTCGAGCACGGCCTGCTGCGCTGGCACAACGAATACAACGTCGACACCCTGCAGCGACCAGGCCTCGAGCACCTCGCCTCGACCGCCGACGCCATCGACTTCTATGCCGACCCCGACGCAGCCGCCGGCGTCATCGGCACGCCCGACGATCTGATCGAGAACATCCTGCGGATGCAGGAGATCACCGGCGGGTTCGGCGTGATGATGGGCTTCGTCAACGACTGGGCCGAGCCCGAGGCCATGTTCCGCAGCTGGGATCTCGTGGCGCGCCACGTCATGCCTGCGGTCAACGGCCAGCTCGCTTCGATGCAGGAATCCAACGAGTTCGTGATGGAGAACCGGGAGTACTTCGATCGAGCCGGCAAGGCGATCCTGGCGAAGATCTTCGAGAACGAGCGAGCCGCCGCAGCACTGAAGGGTGTCGGGACGCCCAAGTCAGGCTTCACGCCGAATGTCGGCGCCGCGGCCGAAGCCGACTGAGCACATCGCACCCCAGACTGTCGGACCAACACGTCTAGGGTGCGGGAATTAGCACTCCCGGCGATCCCCAGCGGCTGCGCTCCGCCATCGGAATCACGGCCCCAGTCTTGCAGTCGGGAATGGGCGGGGTGGCCGGTCCTGAGCTGGTGGCCGCCGTCTGCAACGCCGGCGGGCTCGGCATTCTGGCTGCGCTCAATCTGCGGCCCGATGCTGTCCGGGACGCAATCCGGCGGGTGCGGGAACTGACCCACCGGCCTTTCGGCGTCAACATCTGGCTCCACGACGATGTGCGCTCGCCCCCTGATGTCAGCGACCACACGGACCTGGTCCGATCGGTGCAGGGCGTCCTCAACGAACTGCGTCCTCGCTTCGAGCTGCCTGCGACGCTGGAGGCGCCCCCGCCGATGCCAGACCTTGTCGATGCCGCCCTGGAAGTGATGATCGACGAGCGCGTACCTGTGTTCTCGGCGGGCCTCGGCATACCCGAGCCTGAGCTGATCGACCGATTCCACGGAATCGACGCCAAGGTCGTCACGATGGTGGCCACGACTGCCGATGCCCGCGACGCTGTGGATTGCGGCAGCGACGTGGTGATCGCCCAGGGTCTCGAGGCAGGCGGGCATCGCAGCCACGGCCGCAAGCTGCCCGCTGGCGAGGCTGGCGGCACCGGCACGTTCACGCTGGTCCCCCAAGTCATCGAGACAATCGACGATCGCGTGCCAGTGGTCGCTGCCGGCGGGATCGTGGACGGGCGGGGCCTGGCGGCGGCGCTCATGCTCGGTGCATCCGGCGTGCTGATGGGCACCCGGTTCGTAGCCACAGCCGAGTCGCAAGCCAGCCCGTTGTGGAAGGAACGTCTCATTTCCGGGACTGGCACCACCGTGCTCACCGACGGGTTCACCGGCCAGTGGGCCAGAGTCCTGCGATCGGAGTTCACGGACCATTGGGCGGAACACGGCGGGCAGCCGCTGCCCGGTCTCTTGCAGGCCGCGGCGCGAGCCGACCTGCAGCGGGCTTCCGTGGCTGCCGATGACGACCAGATGCAGCCGCTCTATGCCGGTGCCGGATTCAACCTGCTGGGCGATCTGCCGAGCGCAGGCGAAGTCGTCAGCAGCGTGGTCGAAGAGGCTCAGGCGCTGCTGGGCAGTCCTGACGACCGCTAGGCCTGCAGGGCGCGCCAGATCTTCTCGGGTGTCAGCGGCAGATCCAGATGCTCGACGCCGAACGGCGCCAGCGCATCGAGCACGGCGCTGTGGATCGCAGGCGTGGCCACCACCGTCCCGGACTCGCCGAGACCTTTGACGCCCAGCGGATTGAGCGGCGACGGCGTCACCGTCTCATGGGTTTCGAAGTTCGGCAGCTCCGCGGCGGACGGCAGGGCGTAGTCGGCCAGGCCGACCGTCATCGGGATGCCATCGTCGTCGTAGTACATCTCCTCGTACAGCGCAGCGCCGACCGCCAGTGCGAGGCCGCCGTGCACCTGACCATGCGCCAGCTCCGGCTGCAGGATCACGCCAGCGTCGTCGACGCTCAGCAAGCGCCGCACCTGCACCTCGCCCGTCCCGGGGTCGATCTCTACGGCAGCCACGCACGCGCCGAACGAGAACGACCCAGCCCCGCCCTCGGGCCGGAAGTGGTGGTCGACGCTGAGCTCGCCTTGCTTGGCGAGGTCAACCCAGCCGAGCGAGCGTGCCGGGGTGCCCACCACATGGAACAGCCCGCGGTCCGTGTCGAGCACGACGTCGTCGGGATCGGCTTCGAGCAGCTCAGCCGCACGTTCGCGGGCCGCTGCCACCAAGTCGACCGCGGCGCCGTGGGCGGCCGAACCGCCGAGCTGCGCCGAGCGGGACCCGATGGTCCCCCCGCCGACGGGCGAACGGTCGGAGTCGTCGTGGGAAATGATGATCTGGTCGACGTCGAGTCCGAGCTGAGCGGCCACGACAGGTGCGAAGGTGGTCTCGTGCCCCTGACCGTGAGGTGAGGTGCCCACCACTACGTCGACGGTGCCGTCTTCAAGCAGCAGCGCTGTCGCCCGCTCCCCCTCGCCGCCGCCGGTGATCTCGGTAGTGCAGCTCACGCCGACGCCGAGCAGGGTGTCGCCATCGCTGCTTGCGCGGCGAGCGGCCTGCTCGGCCCGCAGCCCCTCATAATCGGCCAGATCCGCCGCCATAGCCAGCGCGTCGGGGTAGTTGCCGCTGTCGTAGGTGGCCCCCACGGCGGTGCGGTACGGGAACCGGTCTGCCGGCACCAGATTGGCGAGGCGCACTTCCAGCGGGTCGCGGCCGATCGCTGCAGCAAATCGATCGACCGCCCGTTCGATGGAACACGCCGCCTCGGGACGGCCGGCGCCCCGGAACGCCACTGTGGGCGTGGTGTTGGTGACCACCGACGTGCCGCGCAGCGTGGCGTGTGCGATGTCATAGACGCCGGTGCCGCTGTTGCGCAGGTTGGTGGTGACGTTGGTGCCCATCGCCGGATAGGCCCCGCTGTCCTGGAGGGCATCGACGGCATAGGCCACGATCGTGCCGTCACGGTTGCCGCCGATGCGGACCCGGTGACGGGATGCCCTCCCGTGGCCCATGGCGAGAGACGCTTCCGAGCGGGTCTGCGCCCACCGGATCGGTCGGCCCAGCTCGCGGGCCGCCCACGCCACAGCGACATCTTCGGGATAGCAGCCCCATCCGCCCTTGGCGCCGAAGCCGCCGCCGACGTCGGGCGAGATGGCCCGCACCGTGCCCGGTTCGAGGCCCAGCAGCGTCTCGATGACGTGCTTTGCCCCAGCCGGTCGCTGCGAGCACACCCAGGCGGTGCAGCGTCCGTCGGGACCCCAGGCAGAAGCGCCCGCCAAGGGTTCGATCGGGTGTGGGCCGAGCCGCGGATGGACGAGGTCGAATTCGACGGTCACGTCGCAGCCTTGCCACACCTCATCGGGAACCTCGTCGAGCTCCCAGGCCAGGGCGATATTGGTGCCTGCGTGCTCGTGCAGCAGCGTTTCGCCGTTGAGGCTGGCATCGAGGTCAACAACCGGGGGCAGCGGCTCGTAGTCGACGATCGCGAGCTCGGCAGCGTCAACTGCCGCGGCACGGGTCTCGGCGATCACCAAGGCGATGGGCTCACCGACGAAGCGGACCGTGTCGTAGGCCATGAGCGGCCGCCACAGGTCGCGGTTCATCGACGGCAGCCGAGGCGGGAACGGCCAGCCGTCCACCTCGGGACCGAGGTACACGGCGATCACGCCGTCGGCCTGACGGGCCTCGGTCACGTCGACCGAAGCAAGGCGTGCGTGGGCCTCCGCCGAACGGATGAACACGGCGTGCGCTGCACTCGCGAGCTCGGGGACATCCAACCCGTCGATGTACGTGCTCAGGCCGCGCAGCAGAGGCTCGTCTTCCCGCCGCCCGGCGAATCCTGAAGTAGCCACGGATGCAACGTAGCTCCCCGAACGTTCAGCGAGAGCGGTGCCCCCACATCGGTCGGGCCGCGGTCACGTGTCATCGGTACCGGGAACGGCCGAGGCCAGCGTGCAATGATCGACCTCGCTGATCAGCGCGCACCAGGCGATCGGAGCGGCATATGGACATCGAACTCGACACCCGGGGCGGCCCCTCGAATGGTCCGTACTTCGAGGACGCCGAGGGCTTCAACATGCCTGAGCCACCTGGCAGCGGGAGTCGACGGATCCCACTGGGCGAATTCCCGACAGGCCCCGAGGTGGGGTCCCGCCTGCCGGACATCGTGGCGACCGACCAAGCCGGCCGCCTGATCGATGTGCACGCCGACCGGGCGGGGCAGCCTGCCGTGGTGGTGTTCTATCGCTCGGCGGTGTGGTGACCGCCGTGCCGCACCCAGCTGGTCGAGCTGGAACGAGGCATGGATGCCTACCGCGCGGCCGGCGTCCGGCTGTATGCACTGAGCTACGACGAACCTGACGCGCTGGCTGACTACTCCGAGGCCCACGACACCACGTTCACGATGCTGTCGGACCCCGACAGCGAGGTGATCAGTTCGTTCGGGATTCTCAACACGCTGATCCCGCCTGACGACCACCCGTGGTACGGCCTTCCATTCCCCGGGTCGTATGTCATCGACGCAGACGGGATCATCGTGGCGAAGTTCTTCGAGCACAATTTCGCGATTCGGCCAGGCCCCGAGCAGCTGCTGGCGGCGGCGCTCGGTCACGAGTTCGAGGTTCCGGCCCCGAGCGACGGAGAGCCTGCTGGCCGGGTCTCGGCGGATGTTCGGATCGCCGGAGATCGGCTCCCGATGGGCGTCACCCGCCAGATCATCGCCACGTTCCGGGTTCCTGAGGGCCAGCACCTGTACGGCGAACCTGTGCCCGAGGGGCTGGTCGCCGCAGCCATCGAGCTCGACGACCTCGACGGGATCCTGTCCTACGAGCCGCTGGCGCCGCCGACGTCGCCTCTGACGCTCACCGGCTCGGGCGAGACACTGCAGGTGTACGAGGGGGACGTGGTGCTGCGGCTGCCTGTGGCGCAGAACGCACGGAAGATGCAGAAGGACGACGAGGGGCGCTTCGTCACGATCAGCGGTCGGGTTCGCTGGCAGGCCTGCGACGATGCGGAGTGCTTCCTTCCCCAATCCATGCCGTTCAGCTTCCGCATGGAGGCCGGCTTCCCGGTGCTCGGCGACATGGGCCCTGGAGTGGGCCGGGTGCCGGCCATGAACGGCGCCCAGCATTTCCAGCGGCTCATCGACCGCCGCGCCGCAGACGACTCCATCGTTGCCGACAAGTGACAGGAGCACTCGATGACCGATGACAACCCCTACAGCCGGGGCTGCGCTTGGGTTGACGGCGAATACGTGCCCATCCGTGACGCCAAGATCTCGCTGCTCGATGTCGGTTTCAGCCGCTCGGACGTGACCTACGACGTCGTCGCCGTGTGGAACGGGAAGTTCTTCCGGCTCGACGCCCACTTGGACCGCTTCGAGCGCAGCATGAAGAGCCTCCAGATGAGCCTGGAGCTCGACCGAGAGCAGATGGCCGCAATCCTCACCGAGTGCGTCCGCAAGTCAGCGCTACGCGAGTCCTATGTCGAGATGATCTCGACACGGGGCCGGCCGAGCCGCGAAAGCCGCAGCCCGTGGTCGTTCCAGAATCTGTTCTACGCCTATGCGATCCCGTACATCTGGATTGTCGAGCCCGACAAGCAGGAGACCGGCTCGCACCTGATCATCGCTCAGGACACCGTGCGCATCCCGACGTCATCGGTGGATCCGACGGTCAAGAACTTCCACTGGGGCGACCTGACCCGCGGCGCCTTCGAGGCCCGCGAGCGAGGTGGCAGCGTGGTCGTGCTGCCCGACCTCGACGGCAACCTCACCGAGGGTCCCGGCTTCAACATCTTCCTCGTTGCCGACGGCCAGCTGTACACGCCCGACGCCGGGGTGCTGGAAGGCATCACTCGCCGGACGATCCTCGACTTGGCCACCGAGCACGGCCTGACCGCCCATGTGGCCCCCATCCCGGCCGCCGATGCCGGCCGAGCCGACGAAGCGTTCATGACCAGCACGGCCGGCGGCGTCATGCCGGTCACGATGATCGACGGCCGGCCGCTCGGTGACGGCACGCCCGGTCCGTTCACGATGCAGCTCCGTCAGGCCTACTGGGACGCCCACGACGACCCCCGCTGGACCACGCCGATCGACTACTGAAGCCTCTGGCCGCCGCAGTGGCTTCCCCTCGCTGAGCTATTCGGCGGTGTGGGCGAGGATCGCTTCCCACACCTGCGGCCAGATTGGCTCAGGCAGCTCGTGACCGACTTGGTCGAGCGTCACCATGCGGGCTCCTTCGATCGCTTCGACCGTGGCCTCGCCGTGGGGATAGGGCAGGATCGGGTCCTCCGTGCCGTGGATGACGATGGTGGGCGTGGAGATATTCCGCAGTTTCGTGGACCGGTTCTCCTCGTCCATGAGTGCGAGGCCGTGATTGTTCATCGCCGGCCAGTTCGCAGCTCGGTCGTACTCGCGCTCGAAGATCGCCGTGAAGCGCCCCACGTCAAAGGGGACGCGGCTGCCGGCCAGCGCTTCGAACATCTCGATCCGCGATCGCACCCTGTCGCTGCGCGAGAGAGGTGGCTCGAGCGTGTACTTCATGTTGACGTCGATGACCTTCTGGTCCGGCGGCGGCAAGTCGGGCGTCTCGCCCATGAAAATCGCCCGCGCGATCTCCCCGCCTGAGGGCGTCGACATGATCGACGTCATGCTCCGGATGCGTCCGGGGTGATCGATGGCGACCTGCTGGCTGATCATCCCGCCCATCGATGCACCCACGAGGTGTGCGCTGGCGAGCCCGTACGCATCGAGCACGCCCACAGCGTCGTTCGCCATGTCGGCGAGCCCGTAGGTCTCCTGCTCGAGATCGAAGCTGGTGGTCTGGCCCGTGTCGCGGTTGTCGAACCGGATCACGTAGCGCCCGCCTTCGACAAGCCCGGCGATGAACCCTTCCTCCCACAGGATCATCTGGGCGCTGGCTCCCATCACCAGCAGGATTGGAGTGTCGCCCGGGTCGCCGAAGTCCTCGGTACAGATGTCGATGCCGTTGGCTTTGACCATGCGCTCGGCCATGTCAACCCCCTGCTGCTGCTTCGACGCTAGCCCTGGCGCGATCGCGGCGTTTTCTCGGCGGCAATCTCAGGTACTGGCGAGTGCGATGACCTCGAAGAGCGACTCGTAGCCGGCAAGACCAGGCCGGTCCGTGCGCTGGGGCACTCGAAACAGGATGATCTCCGAGGTCAGGCCGCTGTAGTCGGCGATGCGGGCAGCGCATCGAGCGGGAGTACCCGTGATGGTCATGGTGTCCACGACTTCGTCGGGAACCAAGCCGATCGCTTCGCGTATCTGGCCATCCGGCATGAGCCGTGAAGCAGCATCGGCGAATTCGTCGTAGCCGAGCTGGCGAAGCTGGGAGTCGTAGTACGGGTGCGGCACGGGGTGGAACAGCCCGCAGATGGTGGCCTTGGCGGCGTTGCGGGCCAGCTCTTCGTCTTCGTTGACGCTGAGAAACGACCCCATCAGGAACTCGACGCTGTCGGGACCGCGGCCTGCCTCGCCGGCGGCCTGTTGCGCCGCGGGCCGGACGATGTCGCGCATGAATTCGGCCGACGACATCACGCCGACGCCGACACCGTCGGCCACCTCACCTGCCAAGCGGACCATCTTGGGCCCCGAGGCGGACAGGTACACGGGAATCGACGGCCGCGTCGGCTCCCAGGAGGCCCGCCAGCGAATGCGGTGGTGGTCGCCTTCGTAGCGCACCGGCTCCCCCGCCCGGCCGGCCACGGCGCTGCGCACGATGTTGATGTAGTCGCGCAGCTTGCCGAGCGGACGGAAGTCGTCGACACCCATGTACCACTCGTTGAAGTGGCGGTTGCCGGTACCGAGGCCCAGAGTGAACCGGCCGCCGCTCATCTCGTCGAGGTCTCGGGCAGCGATTGCCGTGAGCCACGGCTCCCGCGCATACGCGTTGGCGATGTAGGTGCCCACGGTGACCCGCTCTGTGGCAGCAATGACCGCGGCCGCCGACACGAAGGCGCTGCGGCCGGCCTCCACGGTGTACATCGACTCCATCCCGGCGGCTTCGCCCTCACGGGCCAGCTCCACGAAATCCGCCATCGTGTCCTCAAAGCCCAGCAGCAGCCCGAGCGCGGGTTTCGACATGTCAGATACCTCTCTCTGGAGTGAACTAGAAGATCTCGCCGACGAGGTCAGCGTCACGGACGGCGGTCATGAGGTCGGTCCAGCCGTCGTCGGTTGCTCGCACCCACTTGCTGAGGTGCTCCATGCGCATCATCTCGGCAATGTCGGGATCTTCGGGATCCATGGCCACGAGGAGCTCGACGAACCGTTCGCTGTCAGCGTCGCTCAGGCTCGGGCCCGACGTGTAGGCGCAGTGGCAGTAGGGCCGAGTGCGCCACACCTCGACAATGTCGTCGGGGCCCAGTTCGTGGCGGCGCAGCAGGTAGCCGAGCCACGGCTCGAAGATGACGCCCGCGTCGGCTCGGCCGTCCATGACGGCTCCGAAGATCGTCCGGTCGTCCACCCATCGCTGCAGGTTGGAGTACTCAGTGGCCTCCAGCTCGACGAGTTCGCAGTCCGACCTGATGTCGAAGCCGTCTTCGGCCAGCTGGGCTGCCGGCAGCAGGTAGAGCTCGCTGGAAATGCCCACACCCAGGGCGAGACGCCGCCCACGCAGATCGTCCAGATCGGCGATGGCGGCATCGGCTCGGGCGACGATCAGCGAATGGACATCCTCATCGGTATCGCGCATCGCCAGCGTCCGGCAGGTGCCCGGTGACCGCAGCAGCAGCTGCGCGTGGGCCATCGGGGCGTTCCACGCAATATCAACGTGGCCGTCGAGCACTGCCGCGCACAGCGCGTCGTAGGTGGAATACAGCGCGTACTCCGTCTCGAGGCCGGCCTCGTTGAAGTACTTGCGGATGGCGTTCCAGATGAATACGGCCCGCTTCGGATCAGCAGCCGTGGCACCGATCACAAGCGGACGCGGGCGTTGGGTCATGGGATCATCCCCCCTTGACCAACGTAGTGCCGCTCTGGGCGGCGCGACTCAGCTCAGATCGAACCGGTCGAGGTCCATGACCTTCGCCCACGCCGCCACGAAGTCGGCCACGAACTTGGCCTCGCCGTCGTCACTGCCGTACACCTCAGCGATCGCCCGCAACTGCGAGTTGGAGCCGAAGACAAGGTCCACCGCGCTGGCGGTCCACTTGAGATCGCCGGAGTCACGGTCACGACCCGCGTAGGTGTGCTCGGTGTCGGACACCTGCCATTCGGTGCCCATGTCCAGCAGGTTCACGAAGAAGTCGTTGGTCAGCGTTCCGGCACGCTCGGTGAGCACTCCCAGCGACGAGCCGCCGGTGTTGGCACCGAGCACCCGCAGCCCGCCGACCAGCACCGTCATCTCCGGTGCGGTCAGTGACAGCAGGCTCGACCGGTCCACCAGCATCACCTCGGGACGGCGCTTGTCATCGGCTCGCCAGTAGTTGCGGAACCAGTCAGCAGTGGGCTCGAGCACTGCGAACGACTCGGCATCGGTCTGATCCGCCGAGGCATCGGTGCGTCCCGGCGAGAACGGAACCACGACATCGTGGCCAGCGGCGCGGGCGGCCTGTTCGATCCCGGCACAACCGCCCAAGACGATCAGGTCGGCCATCGACACTCGCTTTCCGCCGTCCGGGGCGCTGCTGAATGCCGCCTGGACTCCTTCCAGCGCTGTGAGCACCGCTGCCAGCTCAGCCGGGTCGTTGGCTTCCCAACCGTTCTGCGGAGCGAGCCGAATGCGTGCTCCGTTGGCGCCGCCTCGCAGGTCACTGTCGCGGAACGTTGACGCCGAGGCCCACGCGGCCTTCACCAGCTCCGACACCGACAGACCCGATTCGAGAATCGCGGTCTTGAGTGCTGCGACGTCGGCGTCGTCGACCAACTCGTGGTCGACTGTGGGGACCGGATCCTGCCAGATCAGCTGCTCGTCGGGGACCTCGGGCCCGAGGTAACGCGAGACCGGACCCATATCGCGGTGAGTGAGCTTGAACCATGCCCGGGCGAATGCATCTGCGAACTCATCGGGATGCTCGAGGAACCGCCGCGAGATGGGCTCGTAGATGGGGTCCATCCGCAGCGATAGGTCGGTGGTGAGCATCACCGGCGCGTGCCGCTTCGACGGATCGTGCGCATCGGGCACGGTGTCGGCCGCAGCGGGGTCGGTCGGCACCCACTGGTGTGCGCCCGCTGGACTCTGGGACAGCTCCCACTCGTAGCCGAACAGGACCTCGAAGAACGAGTTGTCCCACGTCACCGGCGTGGGCGTCCAGATGCCTTCCAGCCCGCTGGTGATCGTGTCGCCCGCCTTGCCGCTGCCGAACGTGCTCGTCCAGCCCAGACCCTGTTCCTCGAGGGCAGCGCCTTCGGGCTCGGGGCCGACGTGGGCATCGCCTTCAGCGGCGCCATGCGTCTTGCCGAAGGTGTGACCGCCGGCGATCAGCGCCACGGTCTCCTCGTCGCCCATGGCCATGCGGGCAAACGTCTCGCGGATGTCCCGCGCTGCTGCGAGCGGGTCGGGAGTGCCGTTCGGCCCCTCCGGGTTCACGTAGATGAGGCCCATCTGAACGGCACCGAGCGGGTTCGCCAGATCCCGGTCGCCGCTGTAGCGCTCGTCGTCGAGCCACACGTTCTCGGGACCCCAGTAGATGTCCTCCTCGGGCTCCCACACGTCCTCTCGGCCACCGCCGAAGCCGAAGGTCTCGAAGCCCATCGACTCCAGCGCCACGTTGCCCGCCAGGATCATCAGGTCGGCCCAGGAGATCTTGCGGCCGTACTTCTGCTTGACCGGCCACAGCAGCCGGCGTGCCTTGTCGAGGTTGGCATTGTCAGGCCAGCTGTTGAGCGGCGCGAAGCGGTGGGTGCCCGAACCGCCGCCGCCCCGGCCGTCGTGGATGCGGTAGGTGCCGGCGCTGTGCCACGCCATGCGGATCATCAGCGGCCCGTAGTGGCCGAAGTCGGCCGGCCACCAATCCTGCGAATCGGTCATGACCTCGGCGAGGTCGGCCTTCACCGCAGCGAGATCGAGCGTCTTGAATTCGGCGGCGTAGTCGAAACCCTTGTCGGTCGGGTCGATCTTCGGCGAGTTCTTGTTGAGCGGGCGCAGGTTCAGTTGCTCAGGCCACCACTGCTGATTGGCGAGCGAGCCCATGTTCGCCTGCTCGTGCAGCACTGGGCATCCGCCGGCGGCGGATGTCGCTGCGTCGGTGGTGCTGTTGTCAGTCATTTCTGCTCCTTGCGGAATGTGGAATGGTTCGGTGGATCGAAAGTGCCGTCGTCATGGTGAACTCTCGGCGAGGGCGGGCACTGCCTGGCATACCGGGCAGATACCCCAATAGATGACCTCGGCCTCGTCGATCGTGAATCCGTGGTCTTCGGCAGCCTCGAGGCAGGGTTGGTACCCCACAGCGCAGTCGACGTCGACCATCCGGCCGCAGCCCCGGCACACCAAGTGGTGGTGGTTGTCGTCGACCCGGTCCTCGTATCGGGCCGCCGACCGTGCCGGCTGGATGCGCCGGATCAGACCTTCTTCGGTCAACATGGCCAAAGCGTCGAATACTGCCTGTCTGGATACAGACCCGATACTGGCACGCACATCGCCGACCAGATCGTCAGCAGCGGCATGAGGTCGGGCAGACACAGCATTGAGCACCGCCAACCGCTGCGCGGTCACCTGGATCCCACGGTCCCGCAACATCTGCACGGTGTCCTGAGGCATGTGTCGACTATATCCGTTTCTGGACTCAGTCCAAAACCAGCACAGAACAAAAATCGTCCAGCCGCCAGCGAGCGCGTCTTGGGTCCGCTGACCGGCGCCGCGTACTCGACGGAAGGCGGAACCGGCGAAGCCGTATGCGCACTGATGACTGGCTGCGGCTGGAACAATTGCGATGTGGCGGGTGTCATTGATGAGCTGCTGCGGCGGATCGCTGAGTTTCACCGCAGCCGTACGGCTGTCCCCGAGTACCCGATGGTTGCCACGGTGCTCGACGCGCTCGACGAGGCCCGCAGCCCGGCCCTGGTCGAAGCTCGACACCTGCCGGTGCTGCGGCATCTTGATGCCGTCAAGCTCTGCGGCGACGGCGCCGTCGATGCGGTGCTCGAAGAGTTTCTCGCTCTCGCACCGGCGCTGCCGTGGATCCAGACCGCCGGCTATCGGGGCGTGCTGAGCCAGGACTTCCACGACAACTACGGCTACGTGCAGCTCATCGGCCCGACGTCAATTGTCGAGCACCGTTCGGTGAGGGTCGGCATCGGCGTCTGGGGACCGAACCTGCACTACCCCAGCCACCACCATGAGGCCGAGGAGCTGTACCACGTGCTGGCCGGCGAGCCGACATTCACCAGCGGCGACGGCGTGCCCCGAACGGCCGGGCCCGGTGACGCCGTGCATCACGCACCGTGGCAGCCGCACCAGCAGGACTTCGGCGCGACGCCGACGGTGCTGCTCTACTGCTGGACTGGCGAGGTGGTGGCCGATGCTGCACTCGTCGAGGGCGCGTGCTGACCGCTCGCGTACGTGTCAACCCTCAGCGACTGCCTTGAGGTTCTCCAGCGACTTGGCAATGTTGTTGACCAGCAGGCTGTGGCGGTTCATCTTCTGGAAGAACTCCTGGTCGAGGATCGGCGAATCGAAGCTCTCGGTGACTCGGCACCCCTCGTCGGTGGCTTCGATCTCATAGCGCC
This sequence comes from Candidatus Poriferisodalis sp., assembly GCF_965208925.1. Classification (GTDB taxonomy): domain Bacteria; phylum Actinomycetota; class Acidimicrobiia; order Acidimicrobiales; family Poriferisodalaceae; genus Poriferisodalis. Next base: position 3,134,110 of record NZ_OZ242364.1, read on the forward strand.
ACAGCGTCTTGCGGCCGTCCTGGGCGGGTACCTCGAACGCCCATTCCCGGCCTGGCTCGGCGGCCACGACAATGCAGCCGGCATCCCACTTCATGTCACCGGCTTGGTTGTAGCCGCGGAACTTCGCCCCCACTTCAGGACCGGTCGAACCGTCCTCCCACTCGGACTTGTAGCACTCGGGGCTGACCTCGCTGATGCGGGAAAGATCCGTCAGGATCCCGTAGACCGATTCGGGGCTTGCGGCGATGTCGATGCTGGTACTGCCAGTGGTCTGAACCATCTGTGCTCTCCTCTGAGGGGTTCTTGGGCTACCCCGGCTGGGGCCGGCGTGATGGTAGCGAAGCCTCTTCGCCGGCGTGGAGGACCCTGTTGCACTGGTCGATAGCAACTCGTTCTGTGCTGCCCATCAGCGGTAGTCGTGAATCTCGATGTCGTCGAACTTCGTAGCGTCCGACACGGAGGCGGCAGCGCGAGCGCTTGAGAATTCACCGGGCCCCAAACCGAGAATCCTCCCCAGTGCCGACATCAGCTCGTCGGCCGCGCTGTCATCCCAACGCTGGCTGCGCCATCCGACATGGACATCGGGTCGCACAAGCAGTGCCCCGCTCTCGTGAACCTCGCTGATGCGGGCAAAATCCCCGTACAGGTCCTCGTACTCCTGGCCGGGGCCGATGACGTGCACGACGATCCCGATACCGAACGCCGCCTCCGCGGCCAAAGCGACGTCAATCCAGCCGATGCCGCTGTTGCCCGTGAGCAGCGCAAATCGGCCGTCGCCGCACAGGTAGAGCAACGAGGTCTTGCGGCCCCTCTTGAACACCCACCCGTGCGGCAGGTGCGCCCCGGGAAAACTGGTCGGCTGGTACCAGTCCTCGGCGTCCAGCTCATAGGGCGGCATGGACTCGCCATCGGGCGTAGCCACCGCAACCGAGTCGTACCGGTGATTCATCTCGATGCCGGGACAGTCGAACGCGCGGTATGAACCGGCAATCGCCTTGGTGAGCGCTGAGCGGAGTTCAGCGGTCTCAGGGTTGTTGTCCGACAACGCCGCCAGGCTCCGCTCAGCCTCGGTGGGGTCCGCACCGCGGCTCGCCGAGATCAGTGCGCCGAAGATCGGGAAGAGATACCGCCGTGACTGGAACGCCCCTACGGTGACCTCCTTGGCGACCGGGGCCCGCTCCTCGCTGTAGCTGTCGAGCAGGCTCGGGCTGGCAGTCCCCTGCACTACGAGGGCGAGCTTCCACGCCAGGTTGTACCCGTCCTGGATCGACGTGTTCGACCCCAGACCCTTCAGCGGCGGGTGCCGGTGGATCGCATCGCCAGCGCAGAACACCCTCCCGGCCTGCAGGTGCGTGGCGTATTCCTCGTTGAAGGTCCACAGCGACACCGAATCGATCTCCACCTCGACGGTGTCGTCGCCGATCATCCGGTGTGCGTGAGCGAGCGCCTCGTCATGGCTGAGACTGCTTCGGTTTTCGAGGTCGATCTGCCATGAACACACCCAGCGGTGCCACGGTCGCACCATCCGCAAGGCACCGATCTCGGGAAAGCCGGTCGTCCCGTTGGTCTGGACCATCCAGTAGAGCGAACTCGGCCGGTGGGCTACGAAATGCTCCAGATCGGCGTTGAAGACGATGTTGAACATTCCGACCTTGTTCTTCTCGCCCTCGAAGGGGAGACCGGCTTGCTCGGCGACCAGGGAGTTCGCGCCGTCGGCACCCACCAGGAACCGCGATCGCACCGTCAGCTCCTGGCCGGTCAGGCGATTGACGAGCTGCGACGTCACGCCCTCGTCGTCCTGGGCGAAGCCGAGAAACTCGGTGTTGAAGAAGACCTCCGCGCCGTGATGGGCGGCCGATCCCAGCAGGATGTTCTCGAGGAAATTCTGAGGCAGGTCGACGTTCTCTTCGGGCGTGCCCCACGCGTAGTTCTGCCCTCTGTCCGGGTGGGAGCCATACGTCCGTGTACGCCCAAGCTCGGCCCTGGCGAGACTGCGGCAGACCACGTTCTCGCCCATGAATTCGCTGGGCACGGCGTACAGCTTGGCCTGGTCGACCACACCGAGATCGGTGAGCACCTCCATCGTGCGGGGATTCGTGATGTGCGCCCGGGGTGTGCGGCAGGTCCAGCCGTAGCGATTGACCACGACGCAGCGAACGCCGGAACGGGCCAGTGCAAGCGCCGTAGTGGATCCCGCGGGTCCTGTGCCGACGACGAGCACATCGGTCTCGTAGATCACGGTGTTGTCGCTCATGATTCGGACGGCTGCGACGGCCGTCGGAATGTCGGGCTACCTCGTGTTCCGCGGCCAACGCCCGGTGAGCAACCCTAGGCGCGCGTGTCGAAAACCGCCGACCCAGGCTCTCTAGCCTCTCAGGCGCGCACAATCTCAACCCGAGAGCATCGAGAGGATGTCCCGCCATGAGCACATCCGAACCACTTTCAGGCCGCGTCGCATTGGTCACCGGCGTGTCTCGCGACTCTGGCATCGCAGCTGCCCTCGCAACTCTTCGCCAATCACCTCCTGACGCAAACGGTCTCGGCTAGGGGTGGTGCGCGTTTCGCGTTCGCATTCATGACTCATATCGACGGGCAAGTCAGTCAATAGCCTGTGCGGCCGGATCGTACGAGAGGACCCAACACACCCATGAGCATGTCGACGCTGAGCCACGTGACTGAGATTCCTGCCGGGCCTCCGCAGGCCGCTGCGGAGCACTTCGAGCGTCTGCTCGCATTCGAAACCGATTGCTGGGATGTGCATGAGTCGATGAAGAACGGTTCGCAGGACTTCGTTCTGCTCCACGTCAACGACGATCAATCGGGATTCGACGCAGGTCACATCGCCGGTGCAACCCACATGTACCACGCAACGATCACCGAGGAGTCCCTGGCGGCCTACCCGCCCGAGACGCTGTTCGTCGTCTACTGCGCGGGACCCCACTGCAACGCTGCGGACAAGGCCGGCGCGCGGCTCGCTCGGCTCGGCCGACCGGTCAAGAAAATGATCGGCGGCAAGTCCGGCTGGCTCGAAGAAGGCTTCGACCTCGTCACCAGCTGAGCCCCTCAGCCAACGAGCGGGCAACTCAGCGTCGCGGATCGGCCGCTCAGGCATCGAAGCTGCATGAGCGCCTGTGATACTTGCGCACGTGGCATATGGCAATGCTGCACGCGCGGGTGCCGCGCTTGCGTCGCTCACGCTCGCACTCGTCGCCGCGTGCAGCAGCCCCGAGGAAAGTTCCGGCCCAGTGACTTCGCCGCCGTCGCAGAGCGATGCAGCGGCAGCAGCGGCGCCAACCGACTCGGCGGTTGCCGTGAACGACACAGCTGCGGCCGAAGCGCCCGAGTCGCCCTCGGCATCTGCGCAGTTGCTGATCGACAGATGGCACGCCGCTGTCTCGGCATCGACCGGTGTATGGCCTGGCTATGAACTCGCAGCCATACCAGCAGTGCTGGTCTCCATCGACCGCGCAGGTGCTGTCTCGGCGGTGGTGGCGTTCAACCACCCGAACCCGGTTCCGCTGGGCAGCCCCATCCTGAGACTTGACGTCGGTGGCCACGAGGTTGCTGTCATCGCGGAACCGACCGATCCCGATGCGCTGTTCGCAATGGCGCCATTCGACTTCTACGCCGACATCGGCGGCACCGCCACCTTCGTGCTGATCGGCCAGCAAGGCGACCTGGGCACTGAGCCGGACTCGCCAGCGTTCTCAGCGCTGCTCGCACACGAGACATTCCATCGCTTCCAGTTTGACAATTGGTCCGAAGATGCAGCCGTCCACAGCCTCGAGGGATACGACCTCTCCCCAGCAGGTATCGAACTTGTGCTGCTGGAGGACCGCATCCTGATCAGCGCGTACGAAGCAGCCAGTGCAGCAGAAGCCGAACGCCTCGCCCGCCAGTTCACCGCCGTGCGCGCAGCCCGCCACGCGGCCAGCCCGAGCGTCGGCCTCGACGAGCAGCAGGAACGAATCGAAGGCTCGGCGCGCTACCTCGAGCATCTGATCGGCGATGCGCTCGACGGCACCTACACCTCGACGAATCATGCCGGCGAGCTCATGTTCTACGACGACATGGACGCCGATGCCGCCGCACAACTCGACGGCATCACTTCGTTCTTCGGGTTCGGTCGCTTCTACAGCAGCGGTGCCACCCTGCTGTCCCTGGCCCACCGTCTCGGCGCACCGATCGACGACATCGCCTCCCGGCTGAGCGACAGCACGACTCCCGCCCAGATGCTGGAACAACTCGTCGAGCCCGTAGGCGAGATCGGCGACGAAGTGGATGCCGCCTGGGCCGAGCACGACTCTGAGGGCCGTCTGCGTGCGGTGGCGGCGATTCTGGCAGAACGGGCGTTGCAGGAGGACAGCTCCGGCTTCGGCACCGAGACCCCCATGGGCTCATTCGACGTCAGCGACGAGCAGATCGACTGTCTCACCGAACACGGCATCGACATCACGGCGGACAACTTCACCATCCCCGACGACATCGCCCAAGCCTGCTTCAACGACGATCGCGGCGAATAGCTTCCAACGCGATTCAAACACGCATGTCGGCTCGCCGTTGCCAGCGAGCCAATCGTCACGCTCGCTTCATTCGTCGGCTGGAGTCAGATGGGGAAGGTCACTCCGGTGACGTCTTCAGAGGCAGCCCACACCTGCCGTTGCAGCTCGGCGTCGCGTGAACGGTCACTGGAGCCCACGAGCACCGGGTGCCCGCGCATCTCGAACCAGCCGTCCGAGCCGTAGAACTCTCCTCCGGCAGCGGCTGGATCGGTGGCGGCCCGCAGCGTGGCGAGAGCACCCGTTGCAGCACTGTTGCGCAAGGGGCCAATCAACGGCTCAATGAATCGGATGCCCCGGAAGTGGCGCAGGATTTCTGTCTCGGCCCAGCCAGGATGAGCCGCCAGCGCCACGGCCGGCGAGCCAGCAGCCTCCAGCCGACGCTGCAGCTCGTAGGTGAACAGCAGATTCGCCAGCTTCGAGCGTCCGTAGGCAGCCGACTGGCTGCGACCTTGCTCTAGCCCGAAGCGGTCGAAGTCGATGTAGGCGCGATAGCGGTGCGCGTTGCTGCTGACCGTGACGATCCGTGATCCCGGAGTGCCGACAAGCCGATCCAGCAGCAAGCCCGTCAGCGCAAAGTGCCCAAGGTGATTCGTGCCGAACCGGATCTCAAACCCGTCCGTTGTCTGCCGGCGGGGTGTGTGAAAGACCCCTGCATTGTTCACGAGCAGGTCGATGCGCCCGTATCGCTCCCGGAGGTCGGCGGCGGCGCTGCGCACCGAGTTCAGCAATGCCAAGTCGAGCTCCACCAGCTCCAGGTGAGCAGCTGGGTGGTTTGCCTCGATGTCGGCAACCGCTGCTTCGCCCTTGGCGAGATCCCGCACTGCGAGCACCACGTGAGCACCCCGACCGGCCAACGCCCGGGCCGTTTCCAGCCCGTTCCCCGAATTGGCGCCGGTCACGATCGCCACGCGCCCGGACTGGTCGGGGATGTATTCCTCTGTCCACTTGTTGACGGTCACTCAATCAGACAGTCTGGCGGTATCCCCGAAAGCGCCGGAGACGCAGACTGTTGGTCACCACGAACAGCGACGAGACGCCCATGGCCCCGGCGGCGATCATCGGATTGAGAACGCCAAGCGCTGCCAGCGGTATGGCGGCAGCGTTATAGGCGAAGGCCCAGAACAGGTTGCCCTTGATCGTCGACAGTGTCCGGCGTGACAGCGCTATCGCATCGGCGACGGCTCGCAGGTCACCGCTGACCACGGTGAGATCCGACGCCTCAATGGCCACGTCGGTGCCGGTGCCGACAGCGATGCCGAGATCGGCCTGCGCAAGCGCCGGGGCGTCATTGATGCCGTCCCCCACCATGGCCACCCGCTTGCCGCCGGCCTGGAGCCGCTGCACGGCGGCGGCCTTGTCGTCGGGATACACCTCGGCGATCACCGATTCGATGCCCGCCTGGGCAGCGATGGTGCGTGCGGTGCGCTCGTTGTCGCCGGTGAGCAGCGTGACCGCCAGACCCTGACGGCGGAGCGCCACGACTGCCTCGGCCGAGGTCGGCTTGATTCGGTCGGCCACCTCCAGGACGATCTCCGCGATACCGCCGCGGCCAGCAAGCACGGCCGTTGCACCTGTGGCCTCGGCATCGGCGGCCAGAGCCGCCACGTCTGGCGGCACGGCGTCGAACAGGCTGCGGCGACCCACCCGAATCTCGACGCCGCGAATCGTCGCCATCACACCCGCACCCGGCGTGATCTCGAACGCCTCCACATCTGCCAACGCGCTTATCGAACCGTCGACAGGCTCATCGACAGCGCCCCCGACAGATCCGGCGATCGCCTGAGCGATCGGATGTGACGACAACGACTCGGCCGATGCAGCCAGTCGATGCACTTCATCACGCTCGGCGCTCGGAAGCTCTCCTGCATGAACGCCGGTGAGGGTCATCGCACCTTCAGTGAGCGTGCCGGTCTTGTCCATCAGCACGACATCCACGGAGCGCGTGTCCTCGAGGATCTCGCCGCCCTTGATGATGACGCCGAGCTGAGCGCCCCGACCAGTTCCGACGAGGATTCCCAGCGGCGTCGCCAGCCCGAGGGCGCAGGGGCAAGCGATGATCAGCACCGCCACCGCGGCGCTGAACGCTGCTCCGGCGTCGTTGCCCAGGAGCAGCCACGCAACCAGCGTGACGACGGCCGTGGCAATGGCGATGGGCACGAACACCGCCGACACCCGATCGGCCAGCCGTTGCACTTCTGCACCACTGCCCTGCGCTTCGTTCACCAGGCGGATGATCTGAGCCAGCGCCGTTTCGGCGCCGATCTTCGTCGCCTCGACGACGAGCGCTCCATTTGCGTTGATCGTGGCGCCGATCACCTCGTCGCCGGGCCCCACCTCCACCGGCACGGGCTCGCCGGTCACCATCGACGCATCGACCGCAGACCGTCCCTCCACAACCACGCCGTCGGTGGCGATCCTCTCGCCCGGCCGGACAACGAACCGCATGCCAACCGCCAGGTCGGCAAGCGCAATTTCGCGGCCATCGACCAGTCGGGCCGTCCGCACGCCCAAGTCGGCGAGCGCCCGGATGGCGTCACCGGAACGGCGCTTAGCCCGAAGCTCCAGCCATTTGCCCAGCAAGATCAGCGTGACGATCACCGCGCCGGTTTCGAAGTACACATGGCCGTCGCCGATGTCGGCGACGGACACCGCCAGCGACCACGCCAGCGCCGACAGCGATCCCATCGACACGAGCGTGTCCATCGTGGTGGCGCCATGGCTCAGGTTCAACGCCGCCGCTCGATGAAACGGCCATCCAGATCCCACGATCACGACGGCCGCCAACACCGCGACCAACCATTCCCATCCGTCGAACTGCAGCGCCGGCATCATCGAGATCAGCAGCGACGGCACCGTCAGCACCGCACCGATGACCAACCGGGCCAGCAGGTCCGATCGGCGCCGCTTCTCGGCCGCCTCGCTGTCGCCGGCAGCGATGACCGAGTAGCCCAGCGCTGCGATCTCGGTCGCGACCAACGACTCGTCGAGCGATCCGTCGTGCGTGATCGTGGCCCGCCCCGTGGCGAAGTTCACCTGCGCCGCCGCCACAGCATCCAACCCATCGAGCCGGTTCTGGATCCGGCTGGCGCAGGCAGCACAGGTCATCCCGTCGATCGCCAGCTCGGCTCGGGCGGTGCCCGTGGTCACATACGCACTCTAAAGATTCCAGCCAACTGGAAAGTCAAGTGGTTTAGCGGGCTCGGCTGATCACCTGGCAGCGGTTGGCGTCGGTGCACGATGCCGGGTCGAGACCCCGCGCCCGCTTCAGCAGCGCAGCCAGCTCCTTGCGGGCTGAACGAAGCTGGGAAATCTGGGTGTCGATGGCATCCACATGGGCCTCGATCAGCGCCGTGGTGTGCGCGCATGACCGCTCGCCAGCGCTCTTGAGCTCGAGCACCGACGAGATCTCGGCCAGAGTCAAGCCCGTGGCCTGCGCGTCCCGGATGAATCGCAGCCGCTCGACCGCGTCGGCGGCATAGGCGCGATAGCCGCTCGCAGTCCGCTCGGGTTCATCGAGCAATCCGATCGACTCGTAATATCGGATCGTCTTCGTGCTCACCCCGCAGCGATCTCCCAGCTCTCCGATCCTCACCTGCACGACCGTACCTGACCTTCCCGATTGAACCTTCCAGCCGGAGGGAATCCCCACGAAGGACCGGCAATGAAGATCACCGCAGTCGTGCTCGACCGGGTCGGCGGGCCTGTGAGCGTCGACACGCTGGACCTCGACGAGCCCCGAGCCGGCGAGGTGCTGGTGAAGATGGCGGCATCAGGTGTCTGCCACAGCGACCAGCACGTCGTCACCGGCCGTCACCCCGGGGACCTGCCGTGCGTGCTGGGGCACGAAGGCGCGGGCGAGGTCGTAGCGCTCGGTCCCGACGTCAACCAGGTGCAGGTCGGCGACAGGGTGGCGCTCAACTGGATCCCGAGCTGCAAGGCCTGCTTCTACTGCGAACGCGGCCAGCACCACCTGTGCCGCGAGATCGTCGGACCGCTGTGGGCCGGGTTCTTGATGGACGGCACGAGCCGGCTGTCACGCGGCGACCAGATGATCCATCACTACTCGGGCATCTCGACCTGGGCCGACCACATGGTCGTCCCGCAGGCGTGCTGCTCGGTGCTCGATCCTGCTGTGCCCTTCGAGGTGGCTGCGCTGATCGGCTGTGCGGTCTCCACCGGCGTGGGTGCGGCCCTTCACCAAGGCAACGTCGGCCCCGGCGACCGGGTCGCAGTAGTGGGAGCAGGCGGCGTCGGCCTCAGCGTGATCATGGGAGCGGCACTGGCAGGCGCCGAGCGCATCATCGCTGTGGACCGGGAGCCCGCAAAGCGCGGCTTGGCGCTCGCTCTCGGCGCGACGGACTTCGTCGTGAGCGACGGCAGCGCCATCGAAGCGGTGCGAGAGCTGACCGGCGGTCGTGGCGCCGATGTCGTGTTCGAAGCCATCGGCAACCCCGGCCTCCAGCAATTCTGGATCGACGGGGTGAGACCCGGCGGTGTCCTCGTCCTGGTGGGCATCGGAGGCACCACGGAGACGACGCCGTTCAACTGCGCCGAGCTGACACGGGGCCACAAGTCGGTCAAGGGCAGCTACTTCGCCGCAACCGACGCCGGACAGGCCATCGAGGACCTGTGCGCTGCCTACCTCGCCGGCCGGTTGCCCGTCGACCGCCTCGTCTCCAAGCGGGTTCGCATCGACGACGTGCAGCAGGCCCTCGACGCCATGCTCAGCGGCACCGAGGGCCGCACGGTCATCGCCTACGACTGAGCCACATGCTCAATGCGGCTGAGCCGTCCGTCACTGCCGGACGAACTGGGCGACCGTCTCGATGTTGAGCTGACCGGCGAGCCCTGCCGTGCGGTGCACAGCCGCCTCCTGCCACTCCTGCGACGACGACATCGCCAGCAGCGCCCCCCGGTTGGGGTACTTGGCGATGGCGATCTCGTCCCAGAGCTCCTCGACCTGGCCGAGCGACAGGAACGTCACGTCCGCTGCGAACTGGATCTCGCCGCCGTAGTCCTGGATGATCCGCGACACCGCCCGGCCATAGAGCTGGTATGCCTCGTACCCGCTCAGATCGGTCTCGCGGCCGTCTTCGTACTCCGCCTTGTCCTTGAACTTCAGCAGGTTGACCATGTAGATCGGCCCGTCGGGACCGGGCTGCATCATCTCGTCGATGCGCTCGGGGCTCGTGGGCATCACTTCGTTGACGACCTCCATCAGGTCACCCTCCTGTCGTCGGCTCCATCAGTCAACTACGTCACGCTGCACAGACCGAGCGGACGGACCGCACGGCCTCGGAACGAGCAGATCAGGCCCGACCGACGAGCAGCGTGAGCTGCCCAGTCTTCTGCTGCTTGCCTGTCTGCAGCACCCGCCCCGTCGGCACTGATGTGAGCTCGACGGCGCCGTCGTCGAAGCCGGCACTGACCGACTCTGCCACGAGGTCCATGTCGCGCATCGGGCCCCAGAACGGCTCGTGGTTGTAGTAGGTGTCCCAGTCGATCATCGCCTGGGTGACGGGGTCGACCCCGGCGTACCCGGCGAAGTCGGCGTGCACCATGAGCCCGCCGGGGGCCAGCAGCCGGCGGCACTCGGCCAGGGCCCTGCGCAGCGCTGCCGGCGACATCTCGTGGATCACAATGTGCGACACGATCAGATCGAAATGGCCATCGGGAAAATCGGTGCACTCAGCATTCTGCTGGGAGAAGTGCACGGCCCGTCCGAGCGACTCGGCCCTCGCGTGGGCGTACCGCAGCACCGGCGCGCCCAAGTCAATGGCGTGGACCTCCGCGTCGGGAAACGCGTCCACATAGGGCAGCGTCGAATTGCCGGAGGTGCAGCCCATGTCGAGAATCCGGCGGGGCGAGAACTCGGGGTACGAGACCGCCAGGAAGTTCTTGCAGACGGACTGCCCGTAGTCGTCGTTGAGGGCGCCCATCTGGCCCATGGCGTACACGTAGACCCCCCGGTCGAACAGCGCCCCCACCGACACGTCGTCGTCCATGTACTCACCCCGGTAGCCGCCTGGCATCGCATGGATGTCGACCTCAGCGTTGTACCAGGGGATCTCCAGATCGGGGTCGAGGCGCAACGACCCGAGCCCCGCTTCGGCTGCGCGGGCACGCTCGGCAAGCTCGGGGGCTTGGCGGCTGATGGCATCGCTGACCGAGCTCCACAGCAGATGCTGGCTGGATCGGCGCACCGAGCTCCACAGCCGGTAGTAGGTGTCGGAGCTGAGCGCTTCGCGGACTTCGTGACGGTCGGCGGGCTCTGCGCCGTGCTCGTCAACCCACTGTCCGCGGACCCGCCGGTCGTAGATCTCTCGCACGCCAGGGCTCACCCGGGTTGCGATGTGCGACTTCAGCGCCTGGACGAAGCTCTCCCGGGCGGTCTCGTCGTGCGTCTCGGCGGGCAGAAGCGGATGTGTTTGCTGGCTCATCTGGCTGTTTCCCCTCTAGAGCTCTGCGAAGGCCCGATCGACGACCCCGAGATAGCGGTCCTCGGTGTCGCCGGCCAGCGCCTCCTCGCGCATCTCCTCGAACACGCGGTACACGCGCCCGGCAAATGCTGCTGCGTCCGCAGCACGGGCGGCCGTCTCGTCGGCATCGGGCCGGTACGACTCGATCGCAGCAGCGGCATCGATGCCGGCCTGTGCCAGCACCGCTTCCAGCGTGGACTGCCGCTCACGCAGCGCCCAAACCTCAGCCGCGAGCGCCGTCACGATGGCCAGAACGGCATCGGTCGCACCGTCGTCGTCGAAGAACGTCGGCCTCGCACCGCGCGCCGTGGTCGGGAAGCTCCGTCCCTCCACCGGCTGGGCCTGCGGCGCTGTGGGCTCGCCCATCACCCCAGCTTCGCAGAATCTCTCTCCACTGGGCGGCCTTGCGCGAATACGTCCAGGATCCAAGTGGTTGCCGGCGAATAGACGTCGATGAAAACGGCCGGCTCGTCGCCGAGGACCTCGCCGCCGTGGGGCACGCCACCCGGCGCGTACCACCCATCGCCCGGCCCGATCTCGCGGGTCTCCTCGCCCACCGTCAGTCGCATGCGGCCGGACAGCAGCAGGCTGAACTGCTCGTGGGGGTGGCTGTGCATCTCGTAGGTTGCACCCGGGTCGTAGGTGGCCCGGATCATGTGCATGTGCTCGCCGGTCAGGATCTGCGCTTCGACCTGATCCGCGTCCCAGCGGGTGGTGCCGAGCTCGTCCCAGCTGAAGATGCGCCGTCCCGTCATCTCGGCGCCATGCTCGTTGAACTGCGGCTCGTTCATGCTGCCCGTTTCGGGTTGTGACATGGCGGTCCGTGCCCTGGATTCCGAACATACACTGGTGTAGGTAGCAGGCTGAGAGGTCTGACGGCAGCAGCGTGGGGTTGCTCGGGGGTGATGCGATGCCCTTGACGTCATCGTCGCCCGAAGGCGGGCGGGCAATGTGGAACTATGCGCCGGAATTGCCGCTGCGCTCGGCGCCGTTCCTGCATTGGCCGCCGCGGCCCGTCGCCATAGCGAGACATCTCGGGCGTACGTGGCTGCCGCTGCGTTCGCGCTTCTTCATGCTGGCGGTGGCGTTCGGGATCTGGGCATGGTTCATGCCATCGCTCGAGCGCACGAAGAGCCTCGAATTCGGCTGGATTTTCGAGATCTGGCTTCGGAACCTGGTCTTGGTGACGCTCGTCGCCGGCGGGCTGCATGTCTGGTTCTACGTCGTCGGCCGCCAGGGCGATTCACTGCGTTACGACGCACGGCCGTTCGGTCGCAACAAGCGGGTGTTCCTGTTCGGAAACCAGGTGCGCGAGAACGTCGTGCTCACGCTGACCTCCGCCGTGGTGATCTTGACCGCCTTCGAGTCGTTGATCTTGTGGGCCTACGCCAACGGGCACGCACGCCTCATCTCGCTCGACAGCAGTCCCGTGTGGTTCGTGGTGTTTCTGGTGGTCATCCCGTGGTGGTCGATTTTGTACTTCTCGGCCCATCATCGGCTGCTGCACGTCGGCCCCGCCTACCGCCGTATCCACTCGTGGCACCACCGCAATACCAACGTCGGCCCATGGTCAGGGCTGTCGATGCACCCCGCCGAGCATCTCGTGCTGTTCTCCGACGTGGTGCTGCTGTTCCTGCTGCCGTCGCACCCGCTGCACCTGTACTTCATGATGATGCACCACGGTCTGGGGGCGCCCCTGTCGCACACCGGCTACGACGCACTCCTGCTCGGCCCACGCAACGGTCGCCGAGCCAGGTTCGAGCTGGGCGACTTCCACCATCAGATCCACCACCGGTTCATCGAATGCAACTACGGCGGGTACGAATCACCGCTGGACGAGATGCTCGGCGCCTGGCACGACGGGACGCCCGAAGGCGCTGCCGTACTGGCACACCGGTCTCGCAAGCGGGCCGCGACATCATGAGCCGCACTTCATGAGTCGAGACTTCGTGCGATGGCAGACCGGCGTGAGTCCGAACGTGCGCCACCGAAGGGCTGCCTGATGTTCCTGACGCTCTGGGCGACGCCGCGTTCGATCTCGACCGCATTCGAGTGGATGATGCGCCAGCGAGGCGACTTCGAGTGCTTCCACGAACCGTGGAACGAGCTCTATTACTACGGAGCAGACCGCCACTCGGAGCGCGACGCGCATGTCGAAGCGCGACCGGGCCACACCTACGCAGCGTTCTGGACCGAGATCACTGCGCTTGCCGAGCGCCGCAACGTATTCGTGAAGGACTTCGCCTACTCGGTCGAGCACGATCTCGACGAGGCCAAGCTCGCAGCGATGACCAACACGTTCCTGATCCGCGAGCCGAGACGGGTGATCCAAGGCCTAGGTCATCACTGGCCTGACTGCACGTGGGAAGAGGTCGGGTTCGAGTCGCTGCACCGGCTGTTCGGCCGGATTGCAAACCGTGACGGTGCTCCCCCGCCGGTCATCGACGCCGCCGACCTGACCGGCGATCCCGACGGAACTATCCGGGCATTCTGCGCAGCAGTGGGTATCGAGTTCATTGCCGAGGCGCTGTCGTGGGAATCGGGCGAACGCACCGAGGTGAGCTGGTACGGCGAGGGCACCGGCCCGTGGCACGACAACCTGCGCCAGAGCACCGGCATCGCGCCGCCCCGCACCGAGTACCCGCCGCTCGCCGAGACACCGCGCCTGCTGGAGATGTACGAACGCAGCCTGCCGCTCTACGACGCCATGGCGGCCCACAAGCTCCAGCCGGCGGCGTGACCAGGCGCTGCTCGTTGCCGCGGGGCCGTTCCAGTCAGTAGATGTACGCCATGCGAAGGTTCGTCATCGGTCTGCTCGCGGGGATTCGGGGCATCTCTGGGTGGGTGTGGAAGCTCCGGGACAAGTCACCCGACGACGTGGCTGACCAGCGGATCACCAGCGGGCAGTCGTGGGACGAGTTCTGCGATTCGCTCAAGGCGGCGGGGGCTGCACTGCAATTTCCCGGAACGCCGCGGAATGCGTTCGACCAAGCCGAGGGTTACCGGTACCTGAGCCGCATCGCCCGAGCAGGCCTGATGGCCTTCGTCGAGCACGCCGACCCGAAGGCGCCGGTGCTGCACCGTGTAGTCGGCGAGACCACCAAGATGGGCGCAGACAACCCCGACAACTTCTACCTGACGGCCAGGCTGGACGGGAACTACGAGTACAGGATCACCGGCCGCCGCAACGACATCGCCTACCTGAGCTTCGGCACCCAAGCCGGCCACTACGGCCAAGGCGGCGGCCTGCCCCCCACCGGCTACCTCGAGTCCGACGACATCGACATGGACGCGGACGGGCACTTCGAATTGGTGCTCAGCAGCACCCCGCACGAGGGCAACTGGCTGCCGATGGCCGCTGAGACAGGCGTGCTCGTGGTGCGCCAGACCTACGGCGACCGCAACGCCGAGACTCCCGCTGACCTCACCATCGAGCGCATCAACTGCGCTCCCCCCGAGGCTCGTGCGTCCCATCTGACGGCGAAGGCGCTCGATGACGGGCTCCGCAATGCCGGCTCGCTGGTGATGGGAGCTCCGTTGCTGTTCGCGAAGTGGGCGCGGGACTTCCAGAAACACACCAACGAGCTGCCCCGGTTCGACCCGGATGTGTCGCTCGCGGCCGGCGGCGACCCCAACATCGCCTACTACCACAGCCACTGGGCGCTCGAGCCTGACGAAGCGCTGGTGATCGAGGCCACGCCGCCCGACTGCGAGCTCTGGAACTTCCAGCTCAACAACTACTGGATGGAGTCGCTGGACTATCGCCACTACACCATCCACACCAACAATCACCTCGCCAGCTACCAAGCGGACGGTTCGGTGCGGATCGTGGTGGCCCACACCGATCCCGAACTGCCGAACTGGATCGACACGGCGGGCCACACGTCGGGGACGATGTGCTTTCGCTGGGTTCGAGCCACCGAACACCCCCAGCCGGGCTGCCGGGTGGTCAAGTTCGCCAGCCTTGCGGAACTGCACCGTGGCTGATCCCTCGGGCACTGGAGGGGCACGGTGACCTCCACCGACTACGAGCACCCCTTCCGCCCCGCCCCGGTCAGGCTTCTCAATCGGCTCGGCCGGGCCGGCTCGAATCTCGGTCTGTCTGACCGCTTGGACGCTGAGGCGCTGCGAGAGGCTGCGCGGCGCAAGTCCGGCCTCAGCGACTTCGGCGACGACGGTCACGCCGAGGCCCTGGAGGTGCTGGTCACCTCGATCAACGCCGAAGCCCGCCTGAACGCGACCGGCCGACTGATCCAGCGGTCGCGCCTCACGGCGGCGCTGGTGCAGCGGCTGCGGATCGAAGACTTGCTGCGACGGCATCCCGAGATAGCTGACATCGACCTTGGCACGGTCATCGTGATCAGCGGCCTGCAGCGCACCGGCACCACCCTGCTGCATCGCCTAATGAGCTCCCATCCGGACATACGCAGCCTCTCCGGCGCCGAGGCCTTGGTGCCGGTGCCGGGCACCCCAGACCGCGACCGTGCCGAGCGGGCGCGCAAGCGGCAGGCGGTGCTCGCCCAGAAGTCGATCTCCTACCTGTCGCCCGAGTTCATGGCCATCCACCCGATCAGCCACGACGAGCCAGAGGAAGACGTCCTGCTGCTGGACCTGTGCTTCATGAGCCAGTCGCCCGAGGCGACGATGCATGTGCCGACCTACGCCCGCTGGCTGGAATCCCAGGACCACACCCCGGCGTACGAGTACCTCCGCCGGGTGCTGCAGGTGCTGTCGTGGCAGCGGCCCGGCGGTACCTGGGTGCTGAAGACTCCGCACCACCTAGAGCATCTCGACGTACTCCTACGCGTGTTCGAGGGCGCCACCGTCGTGCAGACCCATCGAGATCCGCGCATCGCGCTCGCCTCGTTCTGCAGCATGGTCGCCCACGGCCGCGGGATGTTCAGCGATCAGGTCGATCCGGTCGAGATCGGCCGTCACTGGAGCGCCAAGACGCACCGGATGGTGGAGCGGGCGATGGCAGTTCGGGCCGATTCACCGGCCGAACAGTTCGTCGACGTCTCGTACTACAACCTCATGGCCGATCCCATCGCCGAGGTACAGCGCATCTGTGAGCACGCAGGGATCCCCTTCGACGAACGCGCATCGGGGGCGGCCACGCAGTACCTGGAGGCGAACCCGAAGAACCGCTTCGGCAGGCACGACTACCGGCTCGAGGACTTCGGCTTGACCGACGACATGGTCGACGAGGCGTTCGCGGCCTACCGGAAGGCCTACGCAATCCCCATTGAGAGCGACCAGGGCCGCTCCGCCGAGCAGCCCGCCGATGCGGGGCAGCCGGGACGTGGGCTCGGCGACAGCAACTTCGTCGGAGCCCTGGTGACGGCGGTCCGCGACCTCCGCAACCCGAAAACTCCCGATGTCGACCCGATCCCCGATGACGTGCGGATCGACGGCAAGACCTGCCTGGTGACCGGCGCCAACAGCGGACTGGGCCGAGCTGCCGCCGTCGGGCTCGCCCGGCGCGGCGGCAGGATGATCCTGGCGTGCCGCCCGGGCCACGACACGATCTGCGACGAGATCAAGCGGGAGTCCGGCTCGGAGAGCGTAGAGCTGGTCGAGGTGAACCTCGCCGATCTCCGCTGGGTCCATCGCTGCTGCGATGAGCTGCGTGACCGGGGCACTCGCATCGACATCGCACTCATGAACGCCGGTCTCATGACGCCTACAGCGAGACGGTCCCCGCAGGGCTACGACACCATGCTCGCCGTCCATTTCCTGGCGAACCGCGTCATGATCGACCGCTGGTTGGCCGACGGCGTGATCGACCCGTCGCAGGCCGGCGGCGACACCCCAAGGATCGTGTTCGTCTCCTCAGAAGCGCATCGGTCCAGCGCCGACCTCGACATCGAGCGTCTCGACGCCTTCACGCCCTATGGCATGAGGGACGCCATGCGGCACTACGGCCTGAGCAAGCTGGCGCTCTGCACCTATGCCACCGAACTGTCACGCCGCCTCAACCCCGGCGACGGCGTCGACGTTGCCGTGCACTCGCTGTGCCCGGGCGGCGTCGCAACGAACATCGCCCGCGAGGCCCCGCCGATGCTGAAGCCGATCGTCGATCCGGTGCTGCGACGGCTGTTCCGTTCGCCTGCGGATGCCATCGACCCGGTCATCTACCTCTGCTGTGCTCCCGAGGCCGGCGGCTCCACCGGTCTCTACCTGCACCTGATGCATCGCAAGCAGGTGTCCGAACGCGCATCTGACCCGGCGAATGGCACCAAGCTGTGGGACGCGAGCCAAGTCCTCGTCGAGGAGTCGCGAGGTATCCGATGAGCGCAACCCTGCCAGCCGAGCTGCGGCTGACTCATCTCGAGCAACTCGAGGCAGAGGCCGTCCACATCATGCGCGAGGTGGTCGCCCAGTGCGAGCGGCCCGTCATGCTGTACTCGATCGGCAAGGACTCCTCGGTGCTGCTGCATCTGGCCCGCAAGGCGTTCTTCCCCGGAAATATCCCATTCCCGCTCCTGCATGTGGACACGACCTGGAAGTTCCGGGAGATGATCTCGTTCCGCCAGCGCATGGCCGCCGAGATCGGGTTCGAGCTGATCGTCCACACCAATGCCGACGGTGTCGCCCAGGGCATCAACCCGTTCGACCACGGCTCGAAGAACTACACCGACATCATGAAGACCCAAGCCTTGCGGCAGGCGCTGGACGCCGGCGGGTTCGACGCGGCGTTCGGAGGCGCCCGGCGCGACGAGGAGAAATCACGGGCCAAGGAGCGGGTCTTCAGCTTCCGTGACGCCCACCACCGCTGGGACCCGAAGAACCAGCGTCCCGAGCTGTGGAACCTCTACAACGGGCGGGTCAACAAGGGCGAGTCCATCCGGGTGTTCCCCATGAGCAACTGGACCGAGCTCGACGTGTGGCAGTACATCCACCTCGAGGACATCCCCATCGTGCCGCTGTACTTCGCCGCCGAGCGGCCCGTGGTGGAGCGCGAGGGCGTGCTGATCATGGTGGACGACGATCGGTTCGTGTTCGAGGAGGGCGAGACGGTCGAGCAGCGGTTGGTCCGGTTCCGCACGCTGGGCTGCTACCCGCTGTCGGGGGCGATCGAATCGACAGCCACGACGCTGCCGGAGATCATCGGCGAGATGCGGGCGGCCACCCGTTCGGAGCGGGAAGGCCGGGTGATCGACTTCGACCAGTCGGGCTCCATGGAGCAGAAGAAGCGCGAGGGCTACTTCTGATGGATCTGCTGCGCTTGTTGACGTGCGGCAGCGTGGACGACGGCAAGTCGACGCTGATCGGCCGCCTGCTGCATGACTCCCAGCTGATCTACGAGGACGTGCTGGCCGGCTTGGAAGCAGACTCGGCGGCCCACGGCTCAGCAGGCGATCAGGTCGATCTGGCGTTGCTGATGGACGGCTTGCGGGCCGAGCGGGAGCAGGGCATCACCATCGATGTGGCGTACCGCTACTTCTCCACAGCGAAGCGCACGTTCATCATCGCCGACACCCCGGGGCACCCCCAGTACACGCGCAACATGGCGACGGGCGCCTCGACCTGCGACCTCGCGGTCATCCTGATCGACGCCCGCCACGGTGTGCTGCCCCAGACCAAACGCCACAGCCACATCGCCAGCCTGTTGGGCATCCGCCGGGTCGTGGTCGCGGTCAACAAGATGGACCTCATCGGCTGGTCGCAGGATCGGTTCACCGAGATCTGCGAGAACTACCGCTCGTTCGCCAAAGCGCTCGGGTTCGGCGAGCCGCACTTCCTGCCGATATCGGCGCTGCTGGGCGACAACGTCGTCAACGCCAGCGACAACCTGGGTTGGTTCGACGGGCCGCCGCTGCTGGAGCACCTCGAAACGGTCGACATCGACACCGAGACGGACACCGTGCACTTCCGCATGCCGGTGCAGTTGGTGTCTCGCCCCGATGCGGAATTCCGCGGGTACGCCGGGACCATCGCCTCGGGAACGCTCCGGCCGGGTGATGAGGTGGTGGCGCTGCCATCGGGACTCAGCTCGGCCGTGGAACGGATCGCAACCTTCGACGGCGACCTCGATCTCGCCGGGCCGGGGCGGGCGGTGACGGTGACGCTCGCCGACGACATCGACATCAGCCGGGGCGATCTGCTGGTGACGCCGGGAGGCGAACCGCAGCGAGCACACGACCTCGACGCCATGGTGGTGTGGATGGCCGACGCCGGCGCCGAACCCGGCAGCTCCTACCTGCTCCAGGCCGCCAACGCTGTGTCGAACTGCACGATTCGCAGCATCCGGCATCGGATCGACATCGATTCCGGCGCACATGAACAGGCACCGGGCCTCGGGCTCAATGACATCGGGCACTGCGTCATCACGTCTGACCGGGAGCTCGCGTTCGATCCGTACAGCGCCAACCGGGCGACGGGTTCATTCGTGCTCGTCGACCGGCTCACCAACGCGACGCTGGCCGCGGGCATGATCATCGGGGCGGCCTCGGCGTGGGACCGCACGCCCGATGCGGCGCTCGTGCGCCAACGGTCGGAGATCAGCGATGCCGAGCGGGCCATCCGCTTCGGCCAGCAGCCGTGCACCATCCTGCTCACCGGGCTCACTGCGGCCGGCAAGTCCACCCTGGCCACGGCGCTGGAGCGAGAGCTGTTCGATCGGGGCAAGGTGTCGATCCGCCTCGACGGCGAGAACGTGCGCATGGGCATCTCCCGTGACCTGGGGTTCAGCACCCAGGAACGCTCGGAGAACCTGCGCAGGGTGTCCGAGGTTGCACGGCTCGCGAACGGCCAGGGGCTGATCGCCATCGCCGCGCTGGTGGCACCCGATCACGTGGTTCGACAACGTGCCCGCGATCTTGTCGGTGCGGAGCGTTACGTGGAGGTATTCGTGGACACGCCCATCGAGGTCTGCCGCGAGCGCGACCCCCATGGCCTGTACGCGATGGCCGATCAGGGCGAGATTCCACGCTTCCCCGGCGTGTCGGCCCGCTATGACCGGCCGACCGATGCCGATCTGCGCGTCGACACGTCCGCCCAGAGCGTGGACGAGTGTGTCGAGGCGATCCTGCGCATGCTCACCGAACGCGGCTTTCTGCGAGGACCGAGCACGCCGTGAACGCCGCCAGCCCGAATGGCGGGGGCGAGCCGGTGTCGCGCAACATCGTGCGGGCTGAAGGGCGGGTGACCGGCGCCGACCGCGAGGCGCACTTCGGCCATCGCGCCATGACGGTGTGGTTCACCGGCCTGTCGGGCAGCGGCAAGTCGACCCTGGCGTTCGCCTTGGAAGAAGCACTGCTGGAACGAGGTGTCGCCGCCTACGTGCTCGACGGCGACAACATCCGCTTCGGGCTCAACCGTGACCTGGGCTTCTCGCCGGAGGACCGCACCGAGAACATCCGCCGCATCGGCGAGGTGTGCCGCCTGTTCACCGACGCCGGCATCGTCGTGCTGACAGCGTTCATCTCACCCTACGTCGCCGACCGCGACCAGGTGCGTGCGATCCATCCCGACGGCGCGTTTGTGGAGGTGTACGTCGACACACCGCTCGACGTCTGCGAAGCCCGCGACCCCAAGGGCCTGTACGTGAAGGCCCGCGCCGGCGAGATCCCCGATTTCAGCGGCATCTCCGCCCCCTACGAGCCGCCGCCCTCCCCCGAGTTCACTATCGACACCTCCCAGCCCCTCGACGCCTGCACCGCCCAGCTCCTCGCCGCCCTCCCCCTGACAACCGGCCGCTGAGCGGCGGTTACCTCAGGGCAGGCTCGAATCCGCGCAGATTCTTGCGCGCCGTGCTGGCTAGTGCGAGCCGAACGGGTCGAGCAGGGGCACGTCGAACGGCTCGAAGTCTCGGACGTTTCTTGTCACGACGATCAGCCGATGCACCTTTGCGATGGCCGCGATCATTGCGTCCAGCATCAGTGTGTCTGACCGGCGATGCATAAGCCGGGCCCACTCGCGCCAGGAGGCTGCGTCCATCGCCAGGATGTCGAAGCCGCCGAGCAGCTGCTGTGCGAGCCACGCCTCCAGTTCATCCGCCTTGGCGGGATCCTGCTCGCGGGTGAACTCGATCCCGGCCTGGATCTCGCCGATGGTCACCGCTGAGAGGAACATGTCCCCAGAGCGAGTCCCCCGGACCCATTCGACGACTGACGGGTGCGGACGCGTCCGGCGCAATTCGGAAACGATGTTGGTGTCCAGCAGGTACACGGGAGTCAGCCGAGGTCCGGTGGGCGCCGGCGTTGGAAGCCCCGCCGAGGCGGAGTCAGATGGTCGGTGCGGACATCGGGTGCCAGCAGCCAGTCCTTGAGGTCCGGGCGTGCGTTGCGCTGGAGTCGTTCCCACTCCTCGATCGGCACCAGCACAGCAGTCGGCACGCCGCGCAGCGTCACCGTCTGGGGCCCGTCGCTCAGGCTGCGCTGGAGAAACTCGCTGAAGCGAGACTTGGCCTCCTGCACCTGCCAGGTATCCGCCATGACATCCTCCCCGTCCGAATTGTGCAGTAGCAGACTAGTCTGCTGACTAGACAAATCGTTTCCCTGAGTTGCCGGTTCGAGGTGTCCAGGGATTCGCCCGAGTCGCTGCGCCGTAGCGGCACGAGGTCTACCTGATCAGTCTCAGCACTATCCAGTCATTTTGAGTCGAGAACAGTTGGACAGAGCAGACGAGTCAGTCGACGCCGGAGGCCGAACTGTGGGGCACCCGCCCGAAATGGGGAACTCGGCCCGGACCTCGATGGACACTCCGACGGTTGCGACGGTGAGACACTCAGGAATCGGCAGTGCCCCGACCCACGGCGAGGTGACGGTGACAGAGCAACTCCCGCCTGTGGATCTCGACAAGACCGTCGATGCGATGGACACCCCGGATCGATCGATCTATTCCGGGGCCGAGTGGACCGCACGCACCGAGCTTGCAGCGCTGTACCGGGCGATCCATCTCTACGGCATGAGCGACTTGGTGAACGGGGCGATCGGTGCACGTGTGCCCGACCAGCCCAACCACTACCTCACCCATCCCTACGGCATGTACTGGGAGGAGGCGACGGCGTCGAGCTTCGTCACCGTCACGCCTGACGGTGAGCCCGTGCACGACGACAAGCGCTGGACCAACGATGGCGCGGTCAACCTGTGCCACTGGATCTTCGGCAGCCGATCCGACATCAACTTCTTCATCCACGGCCATGAGGAGGCGATCGCCGCGGTCGGTTCGCTGCGGTGCGGTCTGCTGTGGGTGAACCAGCCGGCGGTGTACCTGGGTCACATGCTCGGCTATCTCGACTACGAGTTCGACGAGACCTCCGAGTTCGGCGAGCGCTTCAGCCGCCTCGCCGCAGACCACAACCTGCTCATCAGCCGGAACCATGGCCACTATTCGTTCGGCCGGGTGCCCGGCGAAGCATTCTTCCGTTCCTACTTCCTGCGCCAGGCCTGCGAGATCCAGCTCAAGGCGATGGCCACAGGGAGCGAGCTGCACCTCATCCCCGACGCCGAAGCACAGCGCTTCCAGCAGCAGATGTACGCGTCGCCGCACTACAACTACGACGGCGCCACCGAGTGGCCCGGCCTCATCCGCAAACTGAACCGCGAGTGCCCCGGCTACGACCGCTGAACGCCGGCCAGCTCGCCGGCCATGGGTTCCGAGCGACTAGCTGAACGCCCCCCGGGGAAAGAACTGGGACCGAAGAACCGCTGGTGAGGGCCCGGCACGTCGGATAATGGAGTGAGTGACTCAGGGCGGCACTGCCACCGAGCTGCTCGCCGACGTCGTGAGCGACGCTTCGCTGCCGCTGGATCCGCGGTCGAGGGCCATCATCGACATTGGTGTCATCGATGCGCTCGGCTGCATCACGGCGGGGAGTCGCAGCGAGGTGGCCGAACGCGCCGGGCTCGCCGTGGCGGACTGCTCGCCTCCTGTCGGCCGCAAGGTGGTCGGCACCGGGCGCTACGCCGCACCTTCGAGTGCCGGGTTTCTGAATGCGACCGCGGGTCACGCGCTGGAGTTCGACGACTGGGAGATCGCGGGGAACTCGCATCCCAGCATCGTGCTGGTGCCCGCGATTCTCGCTACTTCCCGTGGGCACCTCTGCGGAGCGAGCTTGACGGCGGCGTATGCACGAGGCTTCGAAGTGATTGCTCGTGTCGGCGAGGCGATCAATTTCGAGCACTACCGACGGGGCTGGCACGCCACCGGAACGCTCGGCGCGATGGGATCGGCCGCAGCTGCCGCAGCGGTGATGGGCCTTGATCGGACGACTACTGCGCACGCCATCTCGCTGGCCTGCTCACGGTCGGGTGGCATCACCGCGCAGTTCGGCTCCGATGCCAAAGCGCTCCAGGCCGGATTCGCGGCCGAGGCCGGAGTGAGCGCAGCCATGTTGGCGGCCCAGGGCTTGACAGGCCGGCTCGACGTGCTCGAATCACCGAACGGCTACGGCGTCGTCACTGCGGGGGTACCACCGGATCGGTTCGAGACGCCGCTCACGAAGCTGGCGGCGCCCTGGGCCATCGGAGAGCACGGCCTCGGCATCAAGGCGCACCCCACGTGCGGCTACACCCACCGGGTTATCGATGCGGCGATCGAGCTGCGCTCACAGTTGGGGGGCGCGGGGATCGCCTTCGACGACATCGAGGTCATCGAGATCGCCCTGCCTGAGATGCACGCCAGCATCCTCCCGTACCAGCATCCGGCATCAGCCGACGAGGCCCGCTTCTCGCTCCCGTTCGTCGCAGCTCTGGCGCTGGTCGATGGCCAGATCACCTTGAGCGACTTCAGCTCCGCCCGCTGGGACGATCCCGTTGTGTCGATGCTCATCGAGCGCTGCCGCGTCGAACCGTTTACCCCCAGGCGACCCGAGTTGAACTACGACCCGGACGAGCCTGATTCCGTCACGGTCACCACCAGCGCCGGCCGGCGGCTCAATGCAAGCGTTGCCTTCCCGCTCGGCAGCCCTCAGCGTCCCCTGGCGAAGGCCGATGTCGTCGTCAAGGCGGCAGCGCTTACTGGCGCCGACAGCTGGGTGTTGAGGCTGCTCGAACGCTGGACCGAGCTGGACGATGTCCGGCTCTTGATTGACGCACTCGACCTGTCTGATGGATGCGGAGAACTGTCGAGGCAGGTCGCCTGATGATCAGCGACGAGAGTTCCGCCGTCGCCGACCGATCAACGTGACTGGTCGTCCTCGATGCTCAACGTTTGCATCCGTTGCTCGTAGTCGGCCCAGCCGATGAGATTCCGGGCTTCGTCGAACGTTGCACGTATGCCGCCGGCGTCGCCGCTGGATGCGAGTCTCTCTGCAGCACCACCCATTGCCGTGATGCCGGCCAGCAGCAGCGACACCGGGTAGATCACGAGCGAATAGCCGATCTCGGCGAGCGCGGTCGGGCTCAGCCACGGCGTTCTGCCGTCCTCGACGAGGTTGACGGTCTTATGGCCGGCCACTTCAGCGCAGTAGCGCTCCATCTGTTCGGGGGTCTCCAGTGCCTCCACGAAGGTGATGTCGGCACCAGCCTCCGCGAAGGCCGCTGCACGCCACAGCGCTTCGTCCAATCCGTGGGTCGCGACCGCATCGGTGCGCGCCATGACGAGAATGTCGAGACCATGCTCGGTGCGGGTGCGCACACACGCCCGGATCCGTTGCACCGCCTCGCTGCGGTCCACCACTTCTTTTCCCGCTGTGTGGCCGCAGCGCTTCGGCCATACCTGGTCCTCGATCATCACGCACGCCAGGCCTGCTTGCGCATAACCCAGCAACGTCCGCTCGGCGTTGATCGGGTTGCCGTAGCCGGTGTCGCCGTCGCCGATGATCGGCAGCGAGGTTGCCGCGCACACGCTGCGGGCCTGGTCGACCATCTCGCCGTAGCTGAGCAGGCCGACATCAGGCAGGCCGAGCCTCGCCGCTGCCACCGAGAACCCGCCGAGGAATCCGGCCTCGAACCCGGCTTGCTCCAGCAGCCGGGCCGACAACCCGTCGAAGCAGCCTGGTGCCTGGACAATCGATTTCGACTCCGATGCTGAACGCAGCAGCTCCCGGAGACGAGCGGCTGCATCGCCGTGGTTCGGGAACAGCGTCACCGTGCGTCGACCCCCTGGGTGGTGCAGCGCGTTGCTTCCATTGGGAAGGCAGTCTGTCAGGCTCATCCGGGAACTGAGCTCACGGGCAGAGCCGCTGCAACTCAGCTCGGAAGGTCGTCCCGAGTGAAGAACTCGCGGATGGCGGCGTTTACGACCGGCGGGTCCTCCAAGTGGAGAAAGTGGCCTAATTCCAAGAACTGAAGGTGTCCATTCGTTACCTCGTCAGTGACCGTCTCGTACTCGTCGGGCTGCTGGCCGGGATCCTTGGCACCTTGGAGGAAGAGCACGGGCATCGTCATCCCGGCGAACAGACCGTTCATCCGGTCCTCGAGCTCCCGGTCGAATCCGGCTGACACAAAGCTGGCGGACATGCCCTCGGGCACACCTGGCTGTGTCGTTTCTTCGATGATGCGGTCGATGTCCTGCCGGGCGATCGGCTTGGCGGTCATGGCGAGCCCGTGCGGCAGCGGTTCGAGCCCGAACGCACCGCGCTGGATGACGCCTTGAGAGAGCAGTTGGGTCCCCAATGGGCTGCGAAACAGGTCGTGCGGCGGCACCGGCTCGGAATGGGGCCGGTTGCCCGACTGCTGCATGCGGACATATCGCCGGATGCGCTGCGCCATTCCAGGAACTGAGCAGAGGTGGTCAGCGATCACAGTCCCTCGATCATGTGCGGTGAGAAAGAACCGACTGAGACCGAGCGCGTCGAACACGGCCGGCAGCTCGGCAGCCTGAGCTGCGTAGTCGTAGCCGCTGTCGAGGCGCGTGTCGGATTGGCCGTGCCCCTTGAGATCGATGGCCACAGTGAAGAAGTCGTCCGCGAGTCCGGCGACCTGGTGGTGCCATGCGAAGCAGGACTCTGGGAACCCGTGCAGGAACACGATGATTTCGGAGTTCTCCGGATCGCCGGCGGTGATGGCATGCCAGCTCAAGCCGGCGGCCTCGAAGATGCGATGCCCAATCACGTCTCCGTTCCACAGTGTCTCGACCTCGCCATCGTGGTTTCGCATCTGGTTCCCTTTCCTTGTTCGTTCAGTCTTGGGTTTCGACGGACTCGTCACGATTGGGATCACGCCGCACGCGCTTCACCGTCGGATCCGGCACCGGCACCGCCGCGAGCAGACGCTGGGTGTACTCGTGGGAAGGCGTGCGGCAGATGTCTGACGCCGGCCCTTCCTCGACAATCTCGCCGTTCGACATCACCCCGATGCGGTCGGAAAGGTGGCGCACCACCGCCAAGTCGTGAGCGATGAACAGGTACGACACGCCGGTCTCGTCACGCAGTTCGGCGAGCAAGTTGATGACCTGGGCTTGGGTGGCAACGTCGAGAGCGCTGACGGCCTCATCCAGCACGATGAGCATTGGATGTGACGCCAGAGCGCGGGCAATGGACACCCGCTGGGCCTGGCCTCCCGACAGCTCGGTGGGTCTGCGATTGAGAATCTCCCTCGGCAGGCGCACCTCGTCCAGCAGCTCGATGCTCCGGCGTCGAGCATCATCGCGGTCCCGTACGTCTGCGAGCCGACGTAGCGGCTCGGCGAGGATCATCTCCACCGTCATGGCCGGGTTCAGCGAGGCGATCGGATTCTGAAAGACCGCTTGGATGCGCCGGTGAAGCACCTCAGGGTCACGGCGCCGCAGCTCGCCGACATCATCGTCGGCCAAGCGGATGCTGCCTTTGGTCGGCGATTGCAGCCCGAGCACGCACCGGCCGGTGGTCGTCTTGCCTGAACCTGACTCCCCTACCAGCCCATAGGCCTCGCCACGGCCCACGCTGAAGGAGACGTTGCGGACGGCGTGCACCATCGAGCGTCCGAGCGAGAAGAGCCCTCCGCCGCGGAACTCGACGGTCAGTTCCTCGACGCGGAGCAGCGCGGCACCGTTCGGCGATGCAGTGTCGATCATTTCGCCGCACCCTGCCTCTGGAGATCGTCGGCGAGAACACACCGGCTGGACCGGCCATCGCCTTCGAGCGGCACCAAGCTCACGGGCCGTTCGGTGCAGTACGAGGTCATGTGCTCGCAGCGATCCGCGAAGCGGCAGCCGGGATACTCCTCGTTGGGCGCCGGTACGCGCCCTGTGATGGTGACGAGCTGATCCTCGCCACCGTCCAAGAGCGGCACGCTGGCCAGCAACGCCTGGGAATACGGATGGCCGGGCTGGGCGAAGAGGTCGTACACTCTGCCAGTCTCGACCGCCTCTCCCGCGTACATCACGACTGCCCGATCGCACACCTCGGCGACGACTCCGAGGTCGTGGGTGATGAACAGCATCGCCATCGAGAAGTCTTCGCACAGTCCGACGAGGAGCTCGAGGACCTGCTGTTGCGTCGTCACGTCGAGGGCGGTCGTGGGTTCGTCCGCGATGATGAGCGAAGGCTCGCTGGCCAAGGCCATCGCTGTCATCACCCGTTGCGCCATCCCGCCCGAGAACTGGTGGGGATAATCCCGCAGCCGCTGGCGCGGGCTGGCCACGCCCACCCGGTCAAGCAGATCGGCAGCTCGCTCGACCGCCGCCTTCCTGCTCAGATCGCCGTGTATGCGAAGCGGCTCAGCGAGCTGGAAGCCGACTGTCAGGGCCGGATTCAGCGACGCAGTGGGGTCTTGGAAGATCATGCCGATCCCAGTGCCTCGGACGCCGGCCATCTGCGACTCGGTCTTGCCGACGAGCTGCTGGCCCTCGAAGTTGATGCTCGAACCCGGATCGACGGCGAGCCCCCGTGGCAGCAGTCCGGCGATCGCCAGCGCCGTGACGGTCTTGCCGGATCCGCTCTCGCCGACGAGCCCGACAATCTCACCGGGCGCCACGTCAAACGACAGATCCCGAACGGCCGGGGCACGCCCCGTGTCCGTGGGAACCGTGACGTACAAATTGCGCACGGCCAGCACCGCATCGGGTCGGGTCGGTTCCGCCGGGGCTTCCTCGCGGCGAGCAGGCGCGCCATCGTCCGCAAGACCGACTGCCACGCCCCGACGAGCAGCCTTTATTCGTCCGCCGGACCCCTCGGCCAGCACGTCCCGAAGAGCGTCGCCGAGAGCGTTGAACGCCAGGACGGTGAATGTGATGGCGAGACCCGGAGGCCACGGCGTAATGGGATTGTCTCGCTGCAGCGATCGGGCGGCGCGCAGCATCGATCCCCATGTGGCATCCGGCTGCTGCACGCCGAGTCCGAGGAAGCTCAGGGCCGCCTCGATCAGCAGCACCGCGGCGAGGCTGATCGTGGTCTGGACAATCAGCGGCCCGTACATGTTGGGCAACAGGTAGCGCCCCAAAATCGTGCGTGTCGGCGCCCCGCTCAATTGCGCCGCCTCGATAAACGGCTCCTCACGTACCGATAGCACCATCGCTCGCGTCAATCTGATGAAGCGGAGGGCAAAGAGCACGCCGACAGCGATCATGGCGTTGGTGAGCCCCGGTCCGAGGATCGCGATGATGGCGAACGCCAGGATGAGACCGGGTAGCGAGAAGATCGCGTCGACGATCCGCATGACGATGCGGTCCCACCATCCGCCGGCATAGCCCACGAAGAGCCCGATCGGCACGCCGAGAATGAGCGCGGTACCGACAGCCTGGAGCATGGCCACGACCGCGGTCCGGGAGGAATGCACCAGGCGGGAGTAGTTGTCGCGGCCGAGATCGTCAGTTCCCAACCAGTGATCGGCGCTTGGTCCGTCCAATACCGCCGTGAACTCTGCCGTATTGGGTTCGTGCGTCGCCGCGAGAGTCGGGAACACTGCGCAGAACGCCACGAGCAGCAGCCACAGCAACGGGACATAGCCGCCGGGACGGGTGACAAGGCGTCGGAGCGGCGAACTCATGCCAGCCGAACTCGTGGATCGAAGTAGGCATAGGACATGTCGATCATCACGTTCATGAGGATCACGATGAGCGAGCTCACCATGACGATTCCCTGGACGACAGGAAGGTCCTGGGACAGCACGGCGCCGACTGCCTGCACGCCGATGCCCGGCATGCCGAAGATCTGCTCCACCAGCACCGCTCCGCCCAACATCACCGACGCCTGAAAACCGATCACAGTGGCCACCGGGATGAGGGCGTTCTTCATGCCGTGGATTACGACAACCCGCCCGAAGCGCAGCCCCTTGGCTCGAGCGGCCCGGATGTAGGGTCGTTCCAGCACATCGAGCAAGCCCCCTCGCATCTGCCGTGCGATGACAGCCGCCGAGCCGAGCCCAAGTGCAATCGAAGGCATGATCAAGTGCTTGACCCACTCGATGACGCTCTCGGTTGGCCCTGTATATCCGACCGCGGGAAGCCACCCGCGCTGAACCCCGATGTAGAACGCGAGCAAGATCGCCACCCAGAAATTGGGGACCGCGAGGCCAGTCGCCGTTGCCAGCGAGATGACACGATCGGTGAGCCGACCTTGGCGTAGCGCCGCGATCGTGCCTCCGAGCACTCCGATGATCACCGCAACGAGCAGTCCGCCGGCAGCGACCGACAGCGTCACCGGGAATCGCTCGATCAACGTGTCGCTGACGTTGCGCGATGTGATAGCAGACTTGCCGAAGTCGCCACGAACCGCATCGGTGGCCCAGTTCCAGTACTGCTCGTGCAGCGGGCGGTCGAAGCCGAGCTGTTGGTCCAGCGCGGCCACGGCCTCAGGCGAAGCCCCTTCACCCAGGATGGTCTCTGATGCCGAACCCGGCATCAGGTGCACCAGCGCGAACGCCAGCAGTGAGACAAGAAATACCAGAGGGACGGCTGTCGCCAGCCGATAGGCGAAGGTGCGGCCCACCCGCCTGTTGGCCTATGACTTCGGCGTGAGGCCGCGTATGCCGATGCCAATCGTGACGCCCTCCCACGCCTGGATGTCGAACCTGTCGGGGTTGTAGCCGATGATGTTTGAGTTGCGCCAGACCGGCACGATCCAGGCCAGGTCGTACGCCTCTCGGAGCATTGCCCGGTAGGCGGCGTTTGCTCCATCTTCATCCGGCGCCGCCGCGGCGGCCTCAACATGGGCGAGCACCGACGGGACTGGCACGTTCCACGGATTGAAGATGGACGGAGGCGCAAAGTAGGTCTGAAACACCTGATCTGGATGGCCCGAGTCCAAGAAGTACGCCCCGGTTCCGACTTCTTGGGCGGCGATGTGCGCAACATGCTGGCCGGGTTGCGTGTCGCGAATGGTCATGTTCACGCCCACTTCACTCAGCATGGCAGACGTCGTCTGATTCATGACATTGAATATGCCCCAGCTCGGCGTCTCGAACGTGAGATCGGTCACCCCGGCCTCAGCGAGCAGCTCCCTCGCTCTATCCGGGTCGTACGGATAGCCCTCGTACCCCTCGATGTACCACGGAGAACCCTCGTCGAACACCTGATTGGCAGGTTCGCCTACTCCTCGCACGACCGAGGCGCCCCAGCCGTCGCGGCTCATCGCGTGCGCGAGCGCTTGCCGCACTCTGATGTCGGCGAATTCGGGTATGAGATTGCCGCCGATGTCGAAGAAGATGAGCATCGAGTAGCTGTTGTGCGCTTGGGCGACCTCCAGACCGGCAGCCTCGGCGTCACCGAGCTGGAATGCACGCAGCGGAGCGACGTCGACCTCGCCGGTGAGCAGGGCGTTGAATCTGGCTTCATCGTCAGTGAGCTGGGTCCACGTGATCCGTGCAACACCCTGGTCGGCAGGATTCCAGTAGTCGGGGTTGTAGTCCAGAATCAACGACGACTCGGTCCGCTCGGTGATCATGAATGGTCCGGTACCAGCCGGCACGCCGGCAGCTACGTCTTGCGGCGCGACGCCCGGGCTCACCATGAGGCCAGCAAACGTCGCCAGCACGTTCAGCAGATCGCGATCGGTGCCGGCCATGTGGAAGACAACTTCGGTCGGAGAGACCACTTCGACCTCGGTGATCTGCAGGAGCACACCGGCATTTCGGCCAGGGGTGGCCTTGACCTTCTCGATGTTGTACTTCACGGCCTCCGCGTCAAAGGGGGTTCCGTCGTGGAAGGTCACGCCTTCCCGCAGGAAGAACCGGGCTTCGGTGTCGCTGATCTCCCAGTGCGTGGCGAGGCCCGGAACGAGTGAGTTGTCGGGCATCTCGTTGACGAGGCCGTCGTAGATCACGTGGTAGTAGAGCATCACGAAGGCGCGTGATTCCAGATGCGGGTCCATCGTGAGCGGACCGAGCGGCGTGCCGTAGCGAAGCTCCCCGGTCGGAGCTGCCATTGCCGCATCGTCGTCGCCAGCGGCGCCGTCGTCACCGGCGCTGCTGTCTGCCGCGCCGTCGTCTGCCGCGCCGTCGTCAACGGCACCGTCGTCAGCCGCATCGGCGGGCGCATCTTCGCTGACCTGCGACGCGTCGTCGACTTCATCGGCAGGACCGTCGTCGGCATCATCGTCAGTACCGCACGCCGCGGCAATCAGGCTGAGCGACAACACCAATACGAGCAACTTACGCATGCGAATTCCCCTCTGATCAGGATTCGGTAATTGATCCAATTTTCGATATCTGCCAGACACTACGACAATCGGCCGACTGCGTTCACCACATCTCGCGCCGACCCCACGTCTCGATTCCTGCTACGGGGCTGCTGCCATGGCCTCGATGATCTCGCCGATATCTGTGGGAGCGAGGGCATCGGGAGTGGGATGACCCCAGATGTACAGCGCCTTGTCCGGCTCCCACGTGCGTGCCATCCACTCCGCATCATCGACGATCTGGTCGATGTCGGAGAAATACTCGGCGAAGTTCCCAGCGGGATCCCGGAAGTACCAGAAGAGGTTCGAACCCAAGAAGTGGCGCCCGAGACCCCATGCATGTCGATCCGGGTCACCCTTGAGCAAGTGGGTGGCGCCGTGACCGATGGCGTCCATGGAGTCGAGCTGCCACGACGAGTGGTGCAGGAACGGCACCGGTGCCGCAGCCAGAGCGAAATTGTGGTGATCCGTGGAACACCGCACGAATTCAACGACCCCGTCCACCCGGTCGCTGAGCCGGAAGCCGAGAACCGTCTGCAGGAACTGGCTGGTGGCCTCGATATCGGGTGTCCCCACCGCCACGTGTCCCAGTCGGCGAGGTTGGGCCGGCCCGCCTTCGAACAGCGTCGCTGGCCGCTCATTGGGTCGTCCGGTGTTGCCCGGAACATTGATCGGTGCGGGTTGCACCGGTACCGGCGCAACGCGTGGCATCACGGCCACGTGGATAGGCAGGCGCAGCGTCGGTTCGACGACGGTGATCGCGCCGTGGTTCTCTGCAACCTCGATGTCTTGCTTCGCTGCAGCGGCCTTGATGCGCTCGAAATCGTCAGGTGAGTCGGCGCCGAGGGTGACGTCGACAAGCTGGCGCCAGGGTCGCTGCACCAACGTGAGCTGCTGGCCGCCGGCAGTGGAGCAGAACGCGTTGCCGTCGCCGCCGAGGCCGAACTCACGGTAGAAGGGCGTCACCGCTGCTATGTCGGGTACCCCCAGCGTGATGGCCATCATCCCATGAAGACTCATCTGTCACCCTCCTCGACGACGCCGGATGCGACGTGGCACTGTTGCCGATCTCAATCTAGTTTGTTTTCAATTCTCTAACATAAACTCGCATAAGACATCTATTTTCGAAATCAGGCCTTGTGAGTCTGGTCAAGCTGGAGACGCTGATGACGAGTGTGACCGAATCGAGAGCGTCTGAGGGAGTATCGGCACCCGCGGAGATCGTCGACCGAGCCCGCTCCCTGGTTCCTCTGCTCCGAGAACGAGCGGCAGCGACTACTCAGCACAGGCGGCTTCTCGACGAGACCGTCGCCGACCTGCGGGAACACGGTCTGCTCAAGGTGTTGCAAGCTAGGCGAAACGGCGGCTTCGAGATGCCGATGCGCACACACCTCGACGTGATCTCCACGCTCGCCGAAGGGTGCGGGTCGACTGCGTGGGTCGCTGGCGTAACCCACGCGCATTCGTGGATGATGTCGCACTTTCCTCAAGCGGCTCAGGACGAGACCTACGGCGTGGATCCTGACACGCTGATCTCCGCGGTGATTGCACCCCGAGGCAGGGCAGAGCGCCAAGCAGACGGCAGCTTCCGGTTGAGCGGATTCTGGCCATTCGCGTCCGGAAGCGAGCATGCACAGTGGCTCTTCATAGGTGCTGAGGTCTTTGATGGCAGCGAGATGGTCGACGCCGGTGACTTTCTCGTGCCCAGCGGCGAGATCACCTACCTGGACGACTGGTTCGTGACCGGGCTCGCGGGCACGGGCTCATGCTCGGTGACGCTGGAGGACCATCCGGTTCCCGCCCACCGCTTCCTATCGCTGCCCGCACTGATCGCAGGCCAGACGCCTGGACGCGGCCTCCACGACGGATGGCAGCCCGGTCTCGCTGCGTTTCCGGTGCTCATACTGGCCCTTGCCGGAGGTGCACTTGGCCTCGCCCGCTCCGCCCTCGGCAGCTTTCCCGAGGTGATCGGCGGCAAGACCATCACCTATACCGACTACATCCAGCGCGAGTACCCGTCCACGCACCTGATGGTGGCTCAAGCGACCGCGCAGGTCGATCAGGCCCAGTTCCACCTCTATCGCGCCGCGGACCGGATGGACGACGCAGCTCGTTCAGGTGCTCTGCTGGACATCGTCGAACGGGTACGGGTGCGGGCCGACGCCGCCGAAGCAGTCGCCATGTGCATGGAGTCCGTGAAATCCCTCTTCCAAGCGACCGGCGGATCCGGCCTGCGCGCCTCGAACCCGATCGGGCTGGCCTTGGCAGACCTCCAGGCGATGTGCATGCACGGCGGCCTCGCTCTCGAGCCTGCGAGAGCCCTCTACGGACGGGTCCTGCTCGGTCTCGAACCCGACACGGTGACCATCTAGCGCGACGATTCGGAGCCCGCTGAAATGCACCCACGAACCGCAAGCCCCCAACCCTCCCTCAAGGAATCAAGAGAAAGGCCGTCCGTCTAATGCAGCGAGAAGAACACATGCTTGGAGAGGTCTTCTCCTACCGATTCGCTGGCCCCGACCCCGACCACGCGCTGCTGGTCATGCATGGCATCGCCTCGCACGGGGGCATCTACGACAACTTCGGCGCCCACTACGCCGCGCAGGGCGCGGAAGTGTGGTGCATGGACGCGCCAGGACACGGCCGGTCGTGCATTTCCCAGCGGCCCGGCCAGTGGACCTTTGAGCAGTGGGTCGACGCTGCCGTTGCCTATGGCGATCACATCACCGATACGACCGGCCTCCCAGTGATCATCAAGGGATCGTCGCTCGGGGCCGCCGCGGCCTATTGCGCGATGGCTGCGTCGGAGACATTCCCAGGATCGGTGCTCATGGGCTTCATGATTCCCTCGAGTCCGATGATGAAGCCGACCAACGTGTTCCGGACTGAAGCGTTCGAGAAGCTCAGCGCCATCATGGGCGACAAGTTCGTGCTCCACATTGAGCGCTTCTTCGACTTCGACACCGACTATGGCTACGTCGGTGCAGCGGAGCAGAAGAAGGCTGACCCGTACAACACCTGGTTTTACGACATGTCCTCGTGGGGATCGCTCTTCCGCTACGACCCGGCAGTCCCTCTTGCGGAGAACACCAAGCCCATTCTGTTCACGGTCGGCGAAAACGACCCCACCTTTCCGCCCGAGGTCGCTCGCCGAGTGACCGACGCTACGGCCGGCCCCGTCGAGCTCTACATGGAGCCGCAGGGCAAGCACCAGCTCATGCTCTTCCACACTCACCAATACACCGACGTCGTCACCGATTGGTGCCGACATCTCATCAACGGAGCAAGCTCATGACTGTTCTCCATCCGACCGGCGTCAATCACCTGGCGCTGTCCACCCGCGACATGAAGACCCAGCTCATGTTCTGGTCCGACGTCATGGGTTGTGCTGTCAAGGCGCTGTATTGGATGCACGGTGTGGAAGGCACCTTCCACGGCTTCGTCGAACTGTCGCCCGAGAGCTACGTCGCATTCGTGCAGCATCCCGACAACCCAGAAGAGGTCGAGCTTGGGGTCACCCACCCCGGCAGCGCTACCGGGCCCGTGACCGCAGGCACCATGCAGCACGTCGCCCTCCACACCGAATCGTTCGCGAGCTTGCTCGCGCTGCGAGACCGCATTCGTGCCAAGGGTGTCCAAGTCATGGGGCCCATCGACCACGGGATGCTGCAGTCGATCTACTTCGGCGGTCCAGAAGGGCTCAGCCTCGAGGTCACTACCGGATCGGACATCCCTGCTGACCAGTGGATCGACCCGGAGGTTGTGGATCTGTGCGGCATCTCCGACGCCGAAATCGAGGCACTGAAGCACCCCGAGCCGTATGAGGCCGAGGGCGGCGCCGTGTCCCAGCCCCCAAGGGAGAAGTGGCAGAACGCCACCCTGCTTCCGGTGAAGTACCACGACGCCGTCATGCGGATCCCCGACGAAGTGGCATGGGACCGATTCAGCGAAACCACTCCACCGGTTGAGGCGAGCTGACTCGACGCATCGAACTGCGATCAAGCGCCCGAATGCCACAAGGGGCTGGCACGACATGACGACGGGGGCCAAACGACCGAACGTGCTGTTCATCATCTGCGACCAGCTCCGAGCCGATCATCTCGGCTACGCCGGCAATAGGGCCGTTCGCACGCCGAACGTCGATCGGCTCGCGTCGCAGAGTGTGATCTTCGATCAGGCCTTCGTGTCGAACCCGATCTGCATGCCCAACCGGTCCACGATCATGACCGGATTGATGCCGTCGGGCCACGGTGTCATATTCAACGACCGGTCCCTGGATCCCGCCTACAACACATTTGTCCGCCGACTGCGCACCAGCGGATGGAACACGGCACTCATCGGCAAGTCGCACCTCCAGCACGGAATGAGCCGCGAGACGGTGCAAGAGCTCGGGCCGGCGCCAGGCCGATATGCGCCCTACGAGGAGGGCTGGGACACCCTCGAGCACCAAGAGCGGTACGCAGCCGGGGAGGTCATCGCACCGGATGACTTCTACGGCTTCGGCCACATCGAGCTGACGATCGGCCATGGCGCTCTTGTCGCTGGACATCACTACCAGTGGGCGCTTGAACGGGGGGCAACTCCCGAACTCCTGGCCACCGGCACCGACCCCGAGTCGCCCATTCCGGGACGCTCCGAGCATTGGTGGCAAGTCCACCCCGCTCCCTACCCGGACGAGATTCACTCCACCACGTACGTCACCGAGCGGACCATTGAGTTCATCAAGGCGGCCGAAACCGGGGACACACCATGGATGGTGTGGTGCTCATATCCCGATCCGCACCATCCGATGGCGATCCCCGAGCCCTGGTTCAGCCGCCATTCGCCTCATGACATGCAAGTCCCTTCGACCTTCGACGATCCTGGCAACGACTGGGCACCGCACCTGCACGCCACGCGGGGACGGGAACCATCGCCGCTGTGGAACCAGAGCCCACGCCCGTTCGGTCCGACACATGAGCAGCTCATTGACGCCTTGGCGGTTACCTACGGGATGATCGAAGCGATCGACAACGGCGTGGGTCAAGTTCTCGACACCGTCTCGGACCTCGGTGCCGACGACAACACGATTGTGATCTTCACGAGCGACCACGGCGACATGATGGGCGACCACGGATTGATCCTGAAGGGCGCGATGCACTTTCAGGGGATGATCCGCGCCCCGCTCACGATCAAGGCGCCCGGCCGGTCGTCGGCCCGTACCTCGTCGCTGGCGGCCAGCATCGACCTCCCCCACACCGTGCTCGACATCTGCGGAGTCTCTGAGTATCAGGGAATGCAGGGCCGCAGCCTCGTGCCAATCCTCGAAGACCCGCTGGCGAGCGTGCGTGAGAGCGCATTGATCGAAGAAGACTTCCCGAGCGAGATCTTCCGCGGTCCGGTGCCCGCCAGAACCAGGACTGTGATCAGCGCAGAAGGTCGCTACACCCGCGACTCCCACGGCTTCGAG
This sequence comes from Candidatus Poriferisodalis sp., assembly GCF_965208925.1. Taxonomy (GTDB): domain Bacteria; phylum Actinomycetota; class Acidimicrobiia; order Acidimicrobiales; family Poriferisodalaceae; genus Poriferisodalis. The sequence continues at coordinate 3,171,082 of NZ_OZ242364.1, forward strand.
ACGCTCTACGACTTGACGAACGACCCCGACGAGCTTGTCAACTTGGCCGTCGACGGCCGCGACCCGGCACGCCGGGCGGCGTTGCTCGAGCGTCTGACCGACGAGATCATCGAGGTCACGCCGTCCGTCCGACTCGAACCCGTCTCGACCTAGGGGTTGCCGATCATGGACATCCCGACGTACGACGGCAACTACTTCTCGAAGAAATCACTGCTGTCGACCAATGCGGTCAACCGCCAGTTACGTGATCTCGGGCCGCTCGTCTACCTGTCCAAGCAGGAGGTTTTCGCGGTCGCTCGTTACGACGATGTTCGAGAGGCCTTGCGGGCCGATGAGACGCTTGTCAACGGGCACGGCATCAGCGTCAACAACTTCTTGAATACGCGGCCCTCTTACACCGTGCTGGTCAGCGACGGCGAGGTTCACAAGCGGCGCCGCGCCGTGCTCATGGAGAGTCTGGGCCGACCCCAAATCAACGAACTGCGCGACCGCGTGGAGCAAGCCGCAGACGACCTCGTCATTGATCTGCTCAATCGCGACGGATTCTGCGCCGTGAAAGACTTTGCGAGCCATCTGCCGGTGAAGGTCGTCACCGATCTCGTCGGCCTGCCGCCGGAAGGCCGTGAACAGATGCTCGACTGGGCCGCCGCCACCTTCCAGATGATCGGTCCCATGAATGCCCGGGCGGCCAAGTCGATTCCGAGAATCCAGGGGATGCAGAAGTACATCCAAACCGTTGCCTATGCCCACATGACACCCGGTGGCTGGGCTGCACGCACTCAAGACGCCGTCAGCGAAGGACGGATCTCTGCCGATGAGGGACGCGCCATGCTGATCGACTTCATCGCGCCCAGCCTCGATACGACGATCCTCGCTGCAGCCCACATGTTCTGGGAGCTGGCCCGCAATCCCGAAGCTTACGAAGCTCTGCGAGCCGATCCGGATCTTGTGCCGAGCGCTGTCAACGAAGCAGTGCGCATGTCATCGCCGATACGCGGATTCACCCGGTCTGCCGAGACCGGCTGGAACATCGAAGGGTCGATCCTGCCCGTTGACGCACGGCTGTTTGTGCTGTGGTCAAGCGCCAACCACGACGAACGCCACTACGAGGACCCCGAGACGTTCACGGTCGAACGCAATCCCCGTGATCATCTCGGCTGGGGATTCGGTTCGCATTTCTGCGCCGGCGCCCATTTGGCCCGGCTGGAGATGGAACAGCTCCTGTACGCCCTGTGTCGCCACGCCCAGCGGCTCGAGCTCAAAGGTCCACCCATTCCGATCGTCAACAACATCCTGCAAGGATTTGCGACGATGCCTGCCCGACTGAACTAACCACGTAGACATCACATAGACATAAGGAAGCTCTGATGGTGAACAACACAGATCGAGTCAAGGACGTACGCGAGTACATCGGTCTCCCCCTGCTCTACAACCACTGGTACGTCGCAGGAATGGTCGAGGAGTTCACGCGACAACCGAGCGCCAAGACCCTGCTCGAGCGGTCGATCGTTTTCTACCGAACCGAGTCGGGCGCGTTGGTCGCGCTGCAGAATCGTTGCCTGCACCGCTCCTTTCCGCTCGCGCAGAGCACGGTTGACGGCGACGACATCGTCTGCGGCTACCACGGAGTCCGCTACCGGCCCGACGGTGCAATTGCCCGGGTCCCGTGCCAGCTGAGTGTCCCGAACCGGTCCCTTCGCACCTATCCCGTGCGCGAACTCGGACCGTTCGTATTCATCTGGATGGGCGATCAGGACGCTCCTGACACGGACAAGCTGCCGGACCTCCCATTCCTGTCAGATCCTGGATACCGCACCATGCTCGGAGCCACCGATCTCGCGGGCAGCTATCTGCTCATGCACGAAAACCTGAATGACCTCACCCACTTTGCCTACCTCCACCGTGAGACGTTCAGATTCGACGACTCGTTCTTTGATCTGCCGACCACGGTCGAACAGCGGCCAGACGGCATTTACTGCAATCGGGTTGACGATGATCCTCTGCGGGCGACGGCGGCGCTGCCGCAACAGATTCGTGAACGTGCCAGAGGCAAGCCTGCAGAGCGATGGGACGGCGGGATGGCGGTGTCACCAGGCGTGTTCCAGGGGTACGCGCCGATCTTCGTCGGCGATCCGCAGTCGGACGACCGCGAGGTGCACAAGACCCACATCATGCACTACCTCACACCCGAGACAGCGTCGTCCACCCACTACTGGTGGTCGGCCTCCAACGACTTCGCCCTCGACGACGACGCTTACTACAGGTTCATGCAAGCCCACCTCGAGAAGGGATTCGAGGAAGACCGCTGGGCAGTGGCCCACATGCAGCGGCTGCTTGAGACTGACGAAACCCCGTACTCCGAGTTGAGCGTCCAAGGCGACAAGGCGGGACTGCTGTTCCGCCGCAGGGTCGTCGACTGGGTCAACGACGAGTACGGCCACAGCGAGCAGGTCGTGGCAACACCATCTCGTTGATGACTACGTCGTTCGCATGTGCGACGCCTGATTCGATGAAGCAACATGGCCAACGCTGACGAGCACGTTCCGGTGCTGATCATCGGAGCAGGCCCGACCGGGCTCGTGCTCTCGGCACTGCTCTCGCGGTTCGGCGTCGAGTCCCTCCTGATCGACCGCGACCCGGCGACCACGGATCATCCCCAGGCTCACGTCGTCAACACACGAACGATGGAGATCTTTCGCTCGCTGGGTATCGCCGAGGCGGTGTACGGGGGTGCCCTGTCGGGAGAGTCCGGCGGGCACGTGAGGTGGGTGAAGTCGCTTGCCGGCCGCGAATTCGCCTCTCTCAGCCTTGCTCCACCCCCAGAAATGATCCCGATGCTCATGGCGGCAACGCCAGCCGTGCCGTGCTCGTGCGCGCAAGACCTGATCGAGCCGATTCTGGCAGAGATAGCTCAGCGAGGCCCAGGTCGGTTGCGGTTCTCAACCACCCTCACCGACATTGACCAAGACGGTGCCGGTGTCATTGCGAGCGTCACCGAAGGCGGGACAACCCGCCGGATCAGCGCCGATTGGCTCATCGGCTCCGATGGCGCCGCCAGCACCACGCGACGACTCGTCGGCATTCCCATGGTCGGCCCCGATGCCCTCGCTCGCATCGTGGGGATCTACTTCCACGCAGACCTGTCCGAACTGCTCGTCGAGCGCCCCTCGGTCCTGTACTGGACGATTGACGCCGAGAGTCCCGGCACATTCATCGCCATGGATGGCCGTTACCGGTGGGTGTTTCACGCCCCGACCGACACCGAGGAATTCGATCCGAGTGTCTATAGCGACGACCGCTGCCAGCAGATTCTCCGACGCGCCATCGGCGCCGAGGTCAACCCTGAAGTGCGCTCAGTCCGCCCGTGGGTGATGACGGCCCAAGTAGCCGCCCGCTACCGGGAGGGCCGTGTGCTGCTTGCAGGAGACGCAGCGCACAGGTTCCCGCCGACAGGTGGCTTCGGTATGAACACCGGAGTCCAAGATTCGCACAACCTGGCATGGAAGCTTGCGGCGGTCATCGGCGGGCAGGCAGGCGAGGCACTGCTCGACACCTACGAGCAAGAGCGCCTCGAGGTGGCCCAGGGCAACAGCGACTTCAGCTTCCGGAACCTGCTCGGCGTCGCCGACATCATGGGACCAGGCGCGCAGGCGCAGGCCCGTCGGCTCGAGTCCGGCGAAGCCACCTTCGAGGAGGTGGCGGCCGACATTCAGGCAATCGCCGACCGCGAGCGGGCGCACTTCGGCGCCTTCGGCCGCGATCTCGGCTTCCACTACGACGACGGCGCGATCGTCCCCGACGGGACCGCTCCACCCCATCGCGCCGATCCCGATCGGGAGTACATCCCCAACGCCCGCCCAGGTGCGCGCGCTCCCCACTTCGGAATCGTCACCGACGGGAACCCCGGTTCCAGCCTCGACCTGTTCGACGGACAATGGACTCTGCTGTGCAGTTCCGACGCGGCCGGCAGCTGGAAGCAGGCGGCGTCTGCCCAGTCCGCCGCAGTTCAGACTGTGGCCGTCGGCGTGGACGTCGCCGACCCCGGAAAAGTCTTCGCATCGCTCTATGGCGTCGATGACGGGGCTGTGCTGGTGCGACCCGACGGCCACATCGGCTGGCGCACCAGGAACCTCCCCGGCCGCCCGACCGATGCACTCGCAACGGCTCTGGGGTCGATGCTCAGCACCGCGTGAAGAATCCCCTCATGAATGCCGAACAGCCGCAACAAGTGCAATAGGCAAGGACGACCTGCGATGAAGCTCTACACCACAGACCGGGGCATTGCCCGCGAAGCCGCAGATGGTCAACTCGAGCTGCTGAGTATCGACGCTGCAGACTTGGGCGCGCTCCTCGCCGCAGACCCGACCCTCGAATCAGCGCGGTCGGCGAGGGTGACCGCAACCCTGCCGTCAGACGCGGTACGCCTGCTCGCGCCGGTGCTCCAGCCGGGCAAGGTCATTGGCATCGGCATCAACTACACCAGCCACGTCGATGAGACCCGCGAGATGCTCGAACGCTCGGGTACCAAGGTGCCTGACGTGCCGGTGTTCTTCATCGCCCCCGGGTCGTCGGTCGTCGGCCCGGCAGATCCGATTGTCTTGCCACGCGTCGCTCCTGACAGCGTCGACTACGAGATCGAGCTCGCTGTGGTCATCGGGCGCGGCGGGTCGCACATCGCCGAATCCGACGCCATGGATCACGTTGCCGGTTACACCGTCTCCAATGACGTCTCGGCGCGTGACCTGCAGCGTCAGGCGATGTCGACCCCGCTCTTCGAGCTCAGCCACGCGAAGGGCATGGACTCGTTCAAGCCCCTCGGCCCCGCGCTGGTCACCATCGACGAATTCACCGAGCCGCTGGACCTCCACCTCGAGACGAAGGTGAACGGCGAGGTTCGCCAGGACGCGCGCACCACCGAGCTCATCCACTCCGTCGCTCGCTGCATCGCCCGCATCACCGAATTCATGCGCCTCGATCCAGGCGATGTCATCTGCACTGGCTCACCGGCCGGCGTCGGCGTCTTCATGGGCAAATTCCTGCGGCCCGGTGACGTCATCGAGATGACGATCGAGGGCGTTGGCACATTGAGAACCGACATCGTCGCCGCCGGTTGACTGCAACTGCACCGAAGACGTGGAGACACACCATGAGCACTGACACAGCCCCCAACATCTCGAAGACCGACATCATCCGCCCGGCGAAGCTCGCGCACGTCGTGATCAAGACCACGCGCTACAGCGAGCTCATCGATTGGTACCGGTTCGTTCTGGGCGCAGAGATCGCCCACCAGAACCCGATGGTGACGTTTCTCTACTACGACGACGAGCACCACCGCCTTGCGGTCATCAATGGCAAGGGGCTGCTTCCCAATCTGCGAGGGGCGGCCGGTGTCGATCATTTCGCGTTTACCTATGCAACGCTCGGTGACCTGCTCTCGACGTACGAGCGACTCAAGCAGCACGGCATCGAGCCGGTGTGGCCCATCAATCACGGCGGCACGACGTCGCTCTACTACCGCGATCCCGACTCCAATGTCATCGAATTGCAAGTCGACAACTTTCCGACTCGTGCTGAAACCAACGAATTCCTGCAGGACGGCCGCTTTGCCATCAATCCCGTAGGGATCGACATCGATCCGGATGAGTGGCTTGAACGACACCGCGCGGGCGTTCCCGACGAGGATCTGACCAGGTGGCCCGAGATCATGAAGCCGCGCACGACGCCCCCGCCAACGGCCTATCTCGGCCGAATCGGCGGCGCGATGTTGGCGCTGGCTGGACGGCTCAAGCGACGCCGCTAGCTCCACTCGTCGCCTGCGCCGACCCAGGGGCCGCAATGCCGGCCACGCCGAGTTGACCTACCGCCCGGACCCCTCAGGCGGTCTCGACCAATTCCGACTCGTCGAGGAAGCCCTCTTGCAAGCCTCGCTCAACCAGCAGGCGTGCGGTGAGGTTGAGATGTTCCTCCAGGAGTCGGCACGCCGCCTCGGCATCCCGATTGATCGCTGCGTCCGCGATCGCCCGATGCTCATGGTTGAGGTCCCGGTTCCCGTTGTCGTCGGCCGGGACTGACCAGCGTCGGTAGAGCTCTGCCGCATCACGCAGCCCGAGGGCGGTGTTGATCAGGCGCTGCGAGGGACAACCCTCCAACAGCGCCTCATGAAAACGGCGATGGACAAGAGGCCATGGATCAGCCGAAGCGGGCTGCGTACCGACCGGCGTTCGTTCCAACGCATGGATCGCAGCAACGACCGATGATTCCCAAGCCAGATCGCCATGTTGAAGCGAGAGTCGGAGTGCTTGGGTCTCGACAGCACATCTCGCCATCGTGAGGTCCTTGAGATCGCGAATGGACACAGGTGCAACCCGGTAGCCCAGCTGTGGCTCGGAGCGAACCAGCCCCTGCTCGACAAGGCGGGACAAGCCCTCGCGAATCACGCTGGCACTCGACCCGTATCGCTCCGTCAGCATCGCGAACGGGAGCTTGGAACCTGGCCAGAACTCGCCGCTCACAAGATCAACCTTGATGCGCTGGTACACGTCCTCGCCGCGGGTCGAACTGCTCGGCGCCATGACCGCAACGATAGCGACGGATAATCGGATAGCCGCCGATCTCGCTATTTGTTTGACTTTTCGAAATTGCTGCCACATGCTGTGGCCGAAAGGAGCCAACATGCCGAACGTCAAGCCACTCGCTCGCGAGGACCTACCTCAATTCGAAGAGGTCTTTTCAAACGTCGACGCGAACATGGGGTTTCTTCCGACATCGCTGCTCACGATGGGACGCGTCCCCGAAGTTCTCGGTGGGTTCTTGGCGCTCGGCGGCGCTGTGCTCCAGAACCCCGTGATCGACGGCGAGCTAAAGAACCTCGTCTCCCACGCTGCGAGTGCAGCGAATGGCTGTCGCTATTGCCAAGCACACACTGGCGCGACGGCCGCGAGTCAGGGGACTGATACGGCGAAGGTCGCCGCCGTCTGGGAATTCGAGACGTCGGATCTCTTCACCGACGCCGAGCGCGCCGCGCTGCGGCTGGCCTTCCATTCCGGTTCGAGCCCGAACGCCGCCACCGCCGGGGATTTTGAGGAGTGTCGCAAGCACTACAGCGAGGAACAGATCGTCGCGATCGTGGCCGTGTGCGCGCTGTTCGGCTACCTGAACCGCTGGAACGACACCATGGCGACGCAGCTCGAATCGGAGCCCAAGGAGTTCGGCAACGAGAATCTCACCGCGGTCGGCTGGCAAGTCGGCCGGCACGCTTGAGAGACTGACGATGCCATTTGCACTCGCCAACGTCGACGGTCGCGCCGCCCTGGTGGCAAGCGACAGCTACTACGACCTCGAGACCGTTTCGCAGGGATCCGTCGGAAGTGATCCGATGGCAGCACTCGAGTCCGCCGGTCAGCTCGCCGCGCTGTCGGACAGGCTCGACGCGCATCAACCCACCGGTTCACTCGCCGATGCCCAGCTGCACGCGCCCGTACCGGCACCGCGCAACTCCTACGGGATCGGGCTCAACTACCGATCGCACGCGGCCGAAGCCAACATGAACGTCCCCGAAGCGCCGCTCGTGTTCACCAAGTTTCCGTCGTGCATCGTCGGGCCGTACGACGACGTCGAGCTGCGCAGCGAGCGGGTCGACTACGAGGGAGAGATCGTCGTAGTCATCGGCCCCGGCGGCAAGGACATACACGAGGCCGACGCCTGGAGCCATGTCCTGGGGCTCACCGCCGGCCAGGATGTTTCCGACCGTGGGATGCAGATGGCGTCGAAGCCGCCGCACTTCGATCTCGGCAAGTCATTCGACACATTCGGGCCGATCGGGCCGTTGCTTGTGTCCACCGACTCATTCGCCGACCTCGAAGCCGTACGTGTGACCACCCGCATCAACGGCGAAGAACGTCAGAACGACACAACGGCCAGCCTGATGTTCTCCATCCCAACGCTGGTCTCGTACTTGTCGCGCATCACCACGCTGCGTACCGGCGACGTGATCTTCTCGGGTACGCCGGAAGGCATCGGTGCCGTTCAGGGGCTGTTCCTCACCGACGGCGATGTCATCACCACCACGGTGGAAGGTGTCGGCACCATGACCAACCGCTGTGTGCGTGTGTCTGACCACTGCCACCCCACGCCGAACTTCCCGCCTCGTTGAGATTGCACGCTTCATGTCAAACGACTCAGGGAGGATTCTTGCATGACCGTGCTTGATGAACAGCAGAGCAGCTTCCTAGCGGAGCACGTCTGGGCCGTATTGGCGACCGGACGGGGCGATGGCTCGCCGCAGCAGTCGATGATCGGCTACGTGGTGGATGACGACGGCCGCATCGTGATCTCAGCCAAGAGCTACACCGCCAAGTGGCACAACGCCGTTCGCCAGCCTGCGGTGAGCCTGTGCGTGCCTGACGGACGCGTTCATCTCGTGATCTACGGCACCGCCGAGACGATCTCGGAGGATCCCGTGCGGGCGGAACTCACGGCCGACGTGTTCGCTCGGCTCATGGGCAAGGATCGGCCCGATCCTGCGGGCATTGTGCCGATGCTGAATGAGCAGCAGCGCACCGTCATCCGCATCACCCCGACGGGCGCCATCTTCCACGAATAGCTGGAGCCCGTCGGCGTCTTCAGTCCCAGGTGCCGAACTGGAAGGCCTCGCTGGGCAGGGCCTGCCACTGGTGCCACACCGCAGGGTCGCCGTCGGTGACCTCAACGCGGTCGTGGGGTCGTCCCCACAGCGCGAGCAGCACCTGCACCGACGGCCCCTCGATGACGGCGGCTGCCGGTGATGTCGACTCGGGCAACGGCTCAATGTTCAGGCTGCCGACCAGTTCGCCGGCTGCATCGCCCGTATCGCTCTGGGCATCGACGAGCCGTGCAGTGAGCCCGCCGGGGTCTCGTTCGAGGATGCGGCGCATCGCTTGCAGGAAGAACTGGCATGTGTAGTGGGCGGCATCGAGTGCTTGCGACGGCGTCATGGAGTGCTCGTGACCCAGCGCCGCCTCGACGTCGAGCCGGTGCATGCCGAGCTCGGAGGCTGCGTGCCAGGCCCACAGCCGCGGATTGCCTTCGCCTCCGGTCATCGAGAAGTAGCAGCGTCGATCGAGGTCATAGATGAGCTGATCGATGGCTGAATGGGCCCACGCTGCGAGTTCTGCCGTAGAGGTTCCGGTCGGCTTGCGGCCGGCGCGCTCGTAACCGCGTGCCCGAGACTCGGGATCCTCCGGCACCGAGGTCATCATCTCTTCCCACGCGATGGACACCCGGCCGATGTGCGACGCCGCGTTGTAGACCGTCCAGCCCGGGCAGTTCGGCACCGGCACTGCCTGCTCGGCGTCGCTGCGGCCGCAGATGTAGTCGATGGCTGACCGCGCTGCAGCGACCCGCTCGGAGTGATCAAGCATCGCTCGTTCTTAGCGTCCGCACACGTTGCCGGCAAGCGAACCCAGCTACGGTGACCGGCGTCGACCCGGCGAGCGACGACGACGCGTCCCGCTCGAACTCGCAGGGTTGAGCCGAGCCGCCGGAGCGCGATATGACCAACTCCCCGATGAGCTCAGGGGAACTGATCAGCGCCGCGAACGATCTCGCTCCGCTGCTGCGAGAGACCGCCCGCGAGGCTGAGCTGGCCCGCCGCCCTCTCGACAGGGTGATCGACGCCGTCCGAGACAGCGGGCTGTTCGCACTCATGGTTCCGAGGGCCTACGGCGGCCATGAAGCCGACCTCGACACGTTCTTCGAGGTGACGCTGACGCTGTCTCGCGCTGACGCCTCGATGGGCTGGCTGATCTCGTTCTACATCGAGCACAACTTCTGGATGTGCGGCTACCCGGAGAGCTTCCAGAAGGAAGTCTTCGCCGAGCGCCAGTTCATCCTGGCCCCGGCCACGCTGAATGCCGGGGGAGGCAGGGCGACGGCCACCGAAGGCGGCTATCGACTCGACGGTCAGTGGCAATGGGGAACAGGCATCATCCATGCCGACTGGGTGCTGGTGGGAGCGATGGTCGACGAGGGCGACGGGCGGATCCTGCCGAACTTCTTCGCCGTGCCGCCCGACGATGTCGAGCCGGTCGACACCTGGTACGTGATGGGCCTGTGCGGCACCGGCTCGTGGGACATCCGCGTCGAGGACGTGTTCGTGCCCGCCGATCGGGTCGTCTCGATGGTCGGGCTGATGAACGCAGCCGGCGAGTCCACCCGGGTTCACCCAGGAGAGCTGTATCGCACGCCGCTGATTCCCGTGCTCGGTTTCGCTGCCGGGCTGCCCATGCTCGGCGCGGCACAGATGGCCTTGGACGAATACCGCTCGCAGACCAAAGCCAAGATCGCGGCAAACGAGACCGGCGTCGGCGGCCCCGAACGGGATCAGGGCAAGCCGGCGATCGCCGCACGCGCCGCACTGTCCATCGACGCAGCCGAACTCATCTTCCGCGACGTGCTCGCCGATGTGATGGCACAGCGCAACAGCGCATCCTTCGAGACTCGCAGCATCTGGTTGTCGCGCCTGACCCACGCGGTGTACATGTGCCGTGATGCCGTGCGGGACATCTGCTCGGTCACCGGTGCCAGCGGCTCCCGGCTGGACAACCCCATCCAGCGAGCGCTGCGCGACATCACGACCGGTGCCAATCACCTGATCTTCGATCGAGAGATCCGATACGCCGACTACGGACGCCTCCTGCTCGACCAGCCCACCAGCAGGTTCCTGGTGTGAACCGCAGGCCTGCTGCCCAAAGCAACTGACGCACCTGCTGACCCTCCGGCCACGCATGGACATGCGCGGAGCGGTCTGTCAGGCTTGCGCCGACGGGAGCACGGGCGACCGAGGGGGCATTCCATGTCGAACATCAATGACGTAGCCGCAGCGTTCTTCGACGCGTGCGAGACCGGGCAGGGCTGGGACGGCTGCGCCGAATACTGCACACCAGATGCGACATTCTCGGCGCAGTCCGAGGCGATCGGCGACATCACCGAGCTCAGCGACTACGCGGACTGGATGAAGGGCACCCTGATGATCATGCCCGACGGCTCCTATGACCTGAAGTCGTGGGCCGTCGACACCGAGCGCAACAGCGTCCTGGCCTATGCCGTGTTCAACGCAACCCACACCGGCGAGGGCGGCCCGGTGCCGCCGACCGGCAAGTCAGTCAGCTCGGACTACGTGTACGACATGCGTTTCGAGGGCGACAAGATCTCCCACATGACCAAGATCTGGCACTCCGGCGTCGCTCTGCAGCAGCTCGGCTGGGCCTGAGTATCCGGGAATCGACTCCCACCGAAACTCAGTGGCGGTGGCGATGGTCGCCATGTGAGTGGTCGTAGCGGTCGTGGTGTTGACGCAGCAGATCGGCTCCGTAGTCGCCGCCGTTGGGAGTGCGGACCAACGTGTGGATGTGGTTGCGTGAGGGGACCAGGTTGTCGAACACCACGCCCGGGTGGTGGTCGAATTCGATCAGCACGACGGGGTTCTGCACCCGGTAGTAGAAGGGCCCGTCGTCGCCGGTTGAGCCCATCCACGAGAACCACGTCTCGTCGAGGTGGTGGGCGACCTCGTCCATCCTGATCTGTGCGTGGCCGTCGCGGGTCCAGCCCACGTAAGTCGCCATCAGATTGAGCAGGATGCGCCGCTGGGCATCCGACAGGTCCGCGGCCGCCACGCCTTCGTTGGGGATGACCGCATTGTCGAGGAAGGCGCCGCCTTGCATCCGCCCGTCAAAGGGATGCTGGAGTTCTGGGGGCAGGTCGTCGGGATGGATCGAGGGGCGGATGATCGCTCGACCCTGCTGGATGCTGTCCAGCGAGCGGATCAGGTCGAGCCCTGATCGTTCCTCGGCGGTGAAGACCTGCGTGCCGGCGTAGGGGCCTTCGTGCACATGGCACGGCTCAGCTCCCATGAACGTGGGCGTCATGACCATCTGATCACCGACCACGACGCAGTTGACGACCAGGTGATGGCCGTCGAGCTGCCAGCCCCAGGGCACGTCGGGTCCGGGCTCGCCGAAGACGGTCACGAAGTAGGGCCACTCGCCGTACTCGTCGGGGCTGCCCGAGATGTCGGCGATCAACTCGTTCAGCCGCATGATGTCGCGAGCCTGTCCGTAGCCCCGGGCCGACAGGGTCTGACGCAACAGGTCGAGGCCGAGCTGGCGGCCCGCAGTGTCGAGCTCTTCGAGCATCACCCCGTGGCGGAAGAAATTCATGTGCACGTTGATCCAGGTGCGCCAGTCGTCGCTGTCGAGCGGTTGGTGGGCTCGCTGCCGCTGCTCGCCCGTCAATGCGCCGAGAAATGCCTGAGCGGCCTCGACCAGCGGCGCTGTCGGCACGCCTGTCGGCGCGAGACCGAACAGACCCTGGCGAACGGCGCCGTCGACGGTCAGGCCTGTGAACGGCTCGTCTCTGTGTGCTATCCGCTCATCGACGAATGGCACGAGCGGCGAAGCGATGTCGGTGACGCGTGTGCGTGCGCTCATCGGGGGCATGTGGCGCACCCCGAACTCGGCCCAGTGGTTCATGGACGCCATCCTTCCAGCGGCAAGACGCCGCCGCGGTCAACCGAACTCGCATCGGCCAGCGGCGACGGGCACATTGCGCTTCACTGAAGGGACCCGCATCGCTCGATCCGTGCGACTGCTCTGAGGTGACAGTGAGGTGTCATGCCTGCGATGCAGCCGACTGCCGACCAGTTCCGCTCCTTCCGCGATGACCCTCACGATGGACCCATCGCGCAGGTCAATCTGTTGAAGTTCCGGGTCAAGGCCGCCGACGGGCCCGGCGAGCCCGAGCACGCCAACGATGAGCCCGGCACCGTCGCCTACCAGCGTTACGTCGACGCCTTCCGTGCGGCCGGCCTGCTCTGTCGGGACCTGCTGACCACACGACCGACCGTCGCTGCCACCTGACCGATGCATCAGATGACATGAGTACGACCGCCAAATTCGTGTTGATGGCCCCGCCTGGAGCGCCGGCCGTGCCGAATGTGGATGTGCTCGAGCGGTGGGCGGCCGCGCTTCGTGCCGAGCATGACGACCTCGATGTCGTCATCTCAGTGACCGACGAAGCGGTGCTCGGCGAACTCGGCAGTGCCGACGCCGCGTACGGCGTGCTGCCGCGAGGTTGGCATGCGCCGCGGCTGCGCTGGCTGCAGGCGCCGATGGCGAATCCGCCGCTTGGCTACTTCACCCCCGAACTCGCTGCGCATCCCGTCGTGGTCACCAACATGCGCGGCGTGTACAACGACCACATCGCCACCCACGTGATGGCGTTCCTGCTCGCCTTCGCTCGCGGGCTGCCTCACTACGCGCACGACCAGCGCGACCGGAAATACCGAGGCGGGGTCGCCCCGGTTCTGCACCTCGCAGACGCAACGGTGCTGTTCATCGGCGCCGGCGGCGTCGCCCACCAGGCGGCCCGCTACCTGCAGCCGTGGGGCCCGAGGGTCGTCGCCGTCGACGTGCGCCCCGAGACCACTTCCGGCGGGGCCATCGACGCCGTGTTCGGGGCCGAAGAACTCGAGGCTCAGCTCCCGCTGGCCGATGCAGTCGTCATGACTGTTCCCCACACCTCCGAGTCCGAGCGGATGCTCGGGCGAAGCCGCTTCGAGCTCATGAAGCCCACGGCAGTGTTCATCAACATCGGCCGCGGCCGGACCGTCGTGCTCGACGATCTCGCCGACGCTCTGGAAGCCGGTGAGCTCGCCGGCGCCGGTCTCGACGTGTTTGACCAAGAACCGCTGCCGCCCGACCACCGTGTCTGGGCGCTGCCCAACGTGCTCATCACGCCACACGTGGCAATGGTCGGCCCCGACATTGAGCAGCGCCGCTTCGAGCTCATCGCCGAGAACTGCCGTCGCCTGCTCGCCAACGAACCGCTTCGTTACGTTGTCGCCGACAAGGTGCTCGGTTTTTGACCCCGCTCCCCCACCGCACAGAACGTTGCGCCCGGCCGGCGCATCTCGGCCGATGAACGGCGATGAGATGCACCTGAGCGCCTTCATCCAGGCTTCCCCGAATCATCAGATCAAGGGGATGTGGAAGCACCCCGCCGATGAGACGTCGTGGGGCTACCGGACGCTGAGCTGGTGGCAGGACCTCGTGCGCACCCTCGAACGGGGCTGCTTCGACGGGATCTTCTTCGCCGACGTGCTGGGCACCTATGACGTGTACGGGGCGAGCCGCGAGGCTGCGCTGCGTGGCGCGGTTCAGATTCCCGGCATCGACCCCACCCTGCTGATCCCGGCACTGGCAGCGTGCACCGAACACCTCGGCTTCGCAGTGACCTTCTCGACCAGCCACCACGCCCCGTACCACACAGCCCGGCTGTTCTCGACGCTCGACCACCTCACCGGAGGCCGCGTCGGCTGGAACATCGTCACCTCGTACCTGTCCGATGCCGAGCGTCAAGGGCTCGGCGAGATCCTGGCGCACGACGCTCGCTACGACCGGGCCGACGAGTACGTCGATGTCTGCGTGAAGCTGTGGGAGCAGAGCTGGGAAGAGGGCGCCATTGTCCTCGATACCGAGGCCGACACTCATACCGATCCGGCGAGAGTGCACGAGATCAATCATTCCGGCGAGTGGTTCACGGTCGAAGGCCCGCACATGGTCGAACCTTCCCCTCAGCGCACGCCGGTGCTGTATCAGGCGGGCAACTCGGCCCGCGGTGTCGAGTTCGCAGCCAACACCGGCGAGGTCGTCTTCATGCAGGTGCCGGGCAACGAGCGGGGTGCGGCTGTGGTGACCTCACTGCGCGAGCGCGCCGCGGCGGCTGGGCGAGATCCCACCCAGATCAGAGCCCTGCAAGTAGCGAGGGTGGTGGTGGCGGAAACCGATGCCGAGGCCCGGGCGATGCGCGACGAGTGGTCGCGGCTGTTCTCCGTCGACGGTTACCTGGCGCTGTACGGCGGCTGGACGGGCATCGACTTGGGCGGCCACCCGCCCGATACGCCGATCGACGACATCGAGGCGAATGCGATCCGAACTCAGGTAGAGCGCTGGAAGCTGGAAGACCCCGACAGGGTCTGGACCGTCGGCGATGTTGCCCGGCGGCTATCCGACACCGCCGGCGGGTTGGGATTCGTGGGTTCGCCGGCCACGGTTGCCGACCAGATGGAGGCCTTCATGGAGACCACCGGCGTCGACGGGTTCAACGTGACGACGGCGCCGGTCCCGTGGGGTCTCACCCAGGTTGTCGACTGGCTGGTACCCGAGCTTCAGCGGCGAGGCCGCTTCCGCACCGGTTATGAAGGCACGACGTTCCGGGAGAACTTCTTCGGCGCCGGCCAGCGCCACCTGCACCCCACCTATCCCCGCCCCCGCTGACCTGGGCGACGGCGGCGCCGACCAGCCATCCATGAGAAGAATCGAGATCGGCCCATGACGACTGCCACCGACCTGCCGACCGATTCGGCCCGCGTGCGGGCCCTGGTTGTCGAAGCCGTCAGCCAAGCAGCCGAACTCATCGCCACGCCCGCCACGGCCGAGCGATGGGACCAGCCCTCCGCCCTCGAAGGCATGGCGGTCGGCGCGCTCGCCGCCCATCTCGTGCGTGCGGCCGGCGCCACCATCGCCTACCTCGACCGCACCCCGCCCGACCGGCGTCCCGACGGCGACCTGCTCACCTCGGTCACCTACTTTCATGCAGCAGTCGACTCCCCCATCCACGACCAGATCAAGGACGTCTCGGCTGCCGAATCGGCCATCGGCCACGAAGCCACCGTGCACAAATGCCGACAACTGGCTGCCGACCTCGAAACACGGCTGGCCGCCGAACCCGCCGACCGCCTCGTCGCCGCATTGGGCGGCCGGTTGCTCACCCTTGACGACTTCTGCCGCACCCGGCTGATCGAGGTGCTCCTGCATCTCGACGACCTCGCCGTCAGCATCGGCCAACCCCGCCCAGCAACCGACCCCGAGGGTGCGGCCATCATCATCGAGATCTGCATGAACATCGCCCGAGACCGCAACGGCGACTGGGGCGTCCTCTACGCCCTCACCCGAGCAGAACGCTCAGGCGACAGTGCTGTCTTTCCCGTCTTCTAGTCCGCTGCAGGCCACGCCGATCTAGGGTCACCGGGAGATCGGCCACAGTGTGGGCCCTCCGTTGACGAGTGAGGCACTGCAACCCATGAAGGTGAGCGAAGCACCCCCCAAGGAGCTGCAGGCCGCTTCGGAGGCCGCTCTCGAGTGGATCAACGCAACGCAAGAGTCGCATTACGAGATCACCGGAGTCATCGACGCCGAAGACACCGTGGCACAGGCGCGAGAAAGTTCCTTCGAACTGGGCTTGGTGCTGTGCGACGGCGACGTCTGTGCCCGTGAGCAGGTGGTAGTCGAACGATCAGCCGAGGGCTTTCGAGTGTCGGCCGCCGCCGTTGACGATCCACTGATCCCGCCGCTGCTCGACCCGCCGATCGGCGTACGAGCCGGATGGCTCAACGCCCAGCTCGACAAGCACAAGTTTGTCGTTTTGGTGTTCTACCGCGGCCTGTGGTGACCTCCCTGCCGTCGCGAGTTACGCGGCATGGCAAAGTCGGGGGTCGTCGAGAAGATCCGGGCTGCAGGAGGCGAGATCTTCGCCGTCTCCAGCGAGCCCCAGAGTCTTGCAAGCGAAGCCCAGGATGCATGGGAACTGAGTTTTCAGGCGGTCGGCGACCCCCACCACGAGATACTCGGCGACTGCCGCGAGGCTGACCGGTTCGATCTCTACATCGGCGACGGCGCACTACCGGAGCGGCACTGGTCGTCGCACCCGAACGGCATCTTCCAGGCCGGGATCCTTGCCCTCGCCGAAGACCGACGAGTGCTGTACCGGTGGCACTGTCGCCCCACTCATCAGAACCGCGGTGGCGCCTCCGGCCGAGTCACCGCCTCGCATATGTGGTCTCGCATCCAAGACGGACTCGCCAGCGACACGGACGCGCCATGGGATACCGATCCCCCGCTGGACGCCCCGGAGGCCTTCTGGCCCTACTTCGTCGCTCAGCTGTTTGCCCACGGCTGGTTCATCAAGCCGAAGCGTTTCCCACTCGGCCGACCAGACGACAAGCCGTCTGCGCGTGTGTCCGCGATGAAACCACGGCTCATCGGGTTCGCCGCTGCCTGGGCCATCTGCTTTGTGCTCCTGCCAGCTCGCCGAGTCCTCCTCGCTCTGATCAGCTACGCCGCGGCGATCACACCTGCCGTCCGCAGAATGAACCGCGAGTTCCAGCACATTCCCGCCGGCGGCACGCCCGAGCCCGGCGGGCGAAGCCTCGGCACCGAGCCTCCGCAGACCCACCCTTTACCGCCGAGCCACTGAGACGACCTCAAGACCGAGGAGCAAGTCACGATGCTGGAACACACAGAGGCGAACGAACTGGCAAGCCGATACCTCGCCGAACACGACGCTCGGGCACAGCATCGTTCACTCGCCGACCGCGCCACCGACCAGTCGCTCGACGCGGCCTACGCGGTCCAGGACGCCTTGCACCGGCTGCTGGGCGAGCGGGGCCACAAGATCGCCGGATACAAGGTTGCCCTCACTTCTCGGGCGATGCAGGAGTTCGTCGGCGTCGATGAGCCGCTGGCCGGCGCGGTGTTCGACCACGTGGTGCTCTCCTCGCCCGCCGCTGTGCGGCTCAACGATCACCGTCACCTAGGTGTCGAGTTCGAGGTCGCGGTGCGAATGGGAGCCGATCTCACCGCTGATGCGGGCCCCCATACCCGCGAGAGCGTTGCGGACGCGGTCGGTGCCTGCCACGCCTCGTTCGAGCTGGTCGAGGACCGCAACGCCGACTACAGCAGTCTGAACGTGTTCGATCTGGTCGCTGAGAACGCCTGGAACGCCGCAGTCGTCCTCGCTGATGCTGTCACCGAATGGCGCTCGGTCGACCTGATCGACGGAGCCACCCGCCTGACGCTCAACGGCGAGCCGGCGGGTGAAGGCCGTACGGGAGATGCGCTCGGTCATCCGCTCGAGGCCGTGGCTTTTCTGGCCAACAACCTCAACTCCCGGGGCCAGAGCCTGCGCGCTGGCCAGTTCGTGATGACCGGCAGCAGCATCGTCACCCAGTTCCCATCAGCGGGCGACGAGCTGGTGTTCACGATCGAAGGCCTCGGCGAGGTCAGCCTGAGCTGTCACTGATTCAGGCGGCGGGCAGCTTCGACGACCACGGCGACCGCCTGCTCCTCGGTGGCAGCGATGCGGGTCTCGTCGACGATGGCCTCTGAGGTAGTGCGCTGGGCGATCACCCCGGCAACGCACCCGGCCCGCCAGCCGTTGGCCGCGCACATGGTGAACAGCGTGGCCGACTCCATCTCGTAGTTGAGCACCCCGATGCGACGCCACTCGGCCAGGCTGCCCCGCAGCCACGGCACGACGTCGCCGGCCACCGTGTCGTAGCGCTCCTGGCCGGGATAGAAGGTGTCGCACGACGCCGTGATGCCGACCTGATGGGGGGCGTCGAGGGCGACCGCGGCATCTACCAGCGCCCGCGTGCACTCGAACGACGAGGCGGCCGGGTACTCCAGGGGCGCGAAGTGCCGGCTCGCCCCGTCGAGGCGAACCGCTGCCTGGGTGATGACCAGGTGGCCGACCAGCAGATCAGGCTGGATCGATCCGGTGGTGCCGACCCGCAGGAACGTCCGCACGCCGAGCTGGCCCAGCTCCTCCACAGCAACCGATGTCGACGGCCCGCCGACACCGGTCGAGCACACCACTACCGGCTCTCCGTCGATCGACGCCCGATACGTCGTGAACTCCCGGACCGAGGCCAAGTGGGCCGGCTCAGCCATCGTCTCGGCGATCCTCGCCACCCGGGCCGGATCCCCCGGCACGATCGCCAGCGTGGCCCCGCCCAGATCGGCGGCACTCACGCCGAGGTGCATCACGCTCCCGTCGCTCATCACCCGACCCTATTTCTCCGAAGGGGGCGACTTACCCACGCTCGTCGTTCGCAGATGTGATCGTGGCATGCGGTATGCACATCGGTGCTCCGGTTCGAGGATCTGGCAGTACCGAAGCCTCGATCCCGAAGCACTCCCGCAGCAATCCCGGCGTCACCACCTCGACGGGCGATCCGTCGGCGATCACCGTGCCGCCCGAAACGGCAATCAGCCGATCTGCGAACCGGGCGGCATGGTTGAGATCGTGCAGCACCATCACGACGGTGACCCCATGCTCTCTGTTGAGATGACAGATCAGCTCGAGCACCTCGAGCTGATGCCCGACGTCGAGAAACGTTGTCGGCTCGTCGAGGAGCAGCAGGTCGGTTTGCTGGGCGAGGGCCAGCGCGATCCACGCCCGCTGATGCTCCCCACCGGAGAGGGTGTCCACGGAGCGGTCCGCAAGGTGTTCGAGGCGGGTGAGTCGGATGGCCCACTGGACGGCTTCGTCATCCTGGCGACGGAGCATCCTGAGCGGACCGACGTGGGGAAAACGGCCCTGCGATACCAGTGCTCGCACCGTGAGATCGGGTGGCACTTCGTGAAGCTGGGGAAGGACAGCCATGCGGCGGGCGACTTCCCGTGAGGGGAGGCTCGCAATGTCGCGGCCGTCGAGACAGACCGAGCCCGACAGCGGCTTGATGAGCCGGGCCAAGGTCTTGAGCATGGTGCTCTTGCCCGATCCGTTGGGGCCCACCAGCGCCGTGCGGCTTCCCTGCTCGATGCTCAGATCGAGGCCCCGCGATACCACGTGATCGCGGTATCCAGCCGATACGTGCGCCGCCGCGAGCGTCGGATGCCCGATGGGCTGTTCATTGTCGGTCACGAGCGCGCCTTCATGAGATAGATGAAGAACGGCGCACCCACCAAGGCAGTGAATGCGCCAACCGGCACCCGACTCCCCGCCGCAGTCGCAATGTCCAGCAGCGGAAGCCAGTCGAGCGAGAACGTCCGAGCCAAGAGATCAGCGGCCACCAAAATGATCGCGCCGACCAGTGCCGCAGCAATCACCAGTCGACGCAGATCCGAGCCGACCAGTGTCCGAGCCAGATGGGGCCCCATCATGCCGAGGAAGGCGATGCCCCCGACCACCGAGACGGCGCCGGAAGCCAGCACGACCGCAACCGCAAGGACGCCCGCGCGGGCGAGCTCAGGACGCAGTCCCAGATTCACTGCGGCGGCGTCTCCCAACTGCAGCGCGTTGGCTGCCGGGATGACAGCCGCCGCCAGCGGCACGGCCACGGCAGCCACCGGCAATTGAAAGACCAAGTGCTCCCAGGTTCTGGTGCTGAGCGAGCCCACCAGCCACCGGATGATCGCATCGGTGTGGCTGCCAGAGGTCAACACCGCAAACGAGGTGATGGCCGACAAGAACGCTGCCACGATCACCCCGGTCAGAATGAGCCGCAGAGGGTCGGCGCCCGCTCGCCGGTAGCTGAGCCCGTACACCACGCCCCCGGCGCACAGGCCCCCCGCGACAGCCCCCAGCGGAGCGAGGACATTGAGGTGGCTGAGGGTGCCCTCGGAGCCGGAGGTCAGCACCAGCACCCCGACAGCTCCCAGAACAGCCCCTGGCGTGACGCCGACCGTGGCCGGCGCCGCCAGCGGGTTGCGGAGCACCGACTGCAGGAATGCACCCGATGACGCCAGCATTGCCCCGGACAGCGCCGCCATCAGGACTCTCGGCAGGCGCACATCCCAGACGGCGATGCGATGCAGCGTTTCGTCGGGTCGACCGACGAGAGCCCGCACGACCGAGCCGGGGGCAAACGACACTGGCCCCAACATCACATACAGCAGCATGAGCACTGCGAGGACGAGGGCCAGCCCAGCAACCGTCCAGCGATGACGACTGGCGTGAGGTGTCGCCTCCGTCGTCGGGGCGCACCGGACCTGGGCGGTGGTCATGACGACGGTCTCGGACGGAAGATGCCCTGCTGCATGAGCACCAGCAGCGCTGGCGCGCCGAACAGGGCGGTCCACAGTCCCACCGCCACCTCGTGAGGATGCAGCGCGAGTCGAGCGGCCGTGTCGGCTGCCAGCACCAGCACGGCTCCGGTGACCGCAGCGACCGGCATGACCACGCGGGCGTCGGAGGTTCGCAACAGGCGACGCACGAGGTGCGGCGACACGAGGGCGATGAAGCCGATCGGGCCGGCGATGGCGACGACCGGCGCCACCAGGATGACTGATGCGGCGAACAGCATCGCCCTGGTACGCCTGACGCCGAGGCCGAGGCCTTCGGCAGTTTCGTCTCCGAGCTGCAGGAGGTTCAGAGGACGCCCGGCCAGCAGCAGCACCGGCGGCAAGGCAAGGCACCACGGTGCCGCAAGACGTATCTCGTCCCATTGGACATTGGAGAGGCTGCCCACCAGGAATCGGTAGATGATCGAGACCCCGCCGAAGTTGGGCGCCAGCGTGATCACCGCGATCACCAGCGCATTGATCAGGGCGGTGAGTGCCGCACCCACCAGCAGCATGTGCATCGGGTTGGCCTTGAGACTGACGAGCGTGAGGATGAGCGCGCCGGTGATGAGGCCGGCGACCAAGGCCGCCATGGGCAGCGCGATCCCGGGGAACGGAATCCGGAATGCCACGATCGTGGCCACGGCCAGCGAGGCGCCAGCGGACACCCCGATCAATTCAGGACCGGCCAGCGGGTTGCGAAGCGTGCCCTGCATGACGGCACCGGAGACGCCCAGCATTGCCCCGGCCAGTGCCCCGCCGATCACACGGGGAAGGCGCAGATCGCGCACGATGAAGCGGTGGCTGTCCTCGACACCCGCAGAGCCCAGCAGGACGTCTGCGACCGTGGCCACCGAGAGCGTGGGCGTTCCCCAGGCCAGGGAACAGAGCACCACGCCCGCGGACACGCAGGTGAGGACGATCACCGCGGTGATCACCTTCTTCCAGCGTCGGCTCCGGTACAGCGGCGTGCCCTCTCAAGTCATGAGGGGCCCGCGCAGACCCGCGGGGCCCGGGTCGCTAGTGGTCCTCCGGAAGCCACACGTCCAAGTCGCCAGGATGGTCGTAGATGCTCGGCCAACCGGCGTTCAAGTAGCACTGGTATGCCCACTGGAGCATGAGCAGCCCATGGCCGAAGGATCCGGCGGAGTCCTCGTTGCAGATCCGGCCCTCGCGGTGGGCGGTGGTCTCGAGCCATGCCGCCTCGGTGACCGAGTCGGCGCGGGCGCTGCCCTCCCAGGTGATCATCACCCAGACCTCGGGGTCGGCCTCCACGATGAACTCCCATGCGAACTCGCTGTCAGGGGAGCCGTACTCGGACTCGGGCTGTGCCGGGAAGACGCACGTGCCGGCACCCTGGTCATGGAGGAACTCGCAGAACGACGAGGAATCCCAGATCATCCAGTTGGTGTCGCCGAATCCGACGGCGACTCGCGTGTCGGCGGCACCTGCGGGGAGTTCGTCGGCGAAGTGCTCGATGTTGTGCTCGAACCGATGGATGGCCTCTTCTGCTTCGGCCTGCCTGCCAGTCAGGAGACCGACGTCCGTCCATCCCTCCTTGAGCGTCTGGATGTTGCCGATGTCGACCAGGTACACCGGGGCGACTATCTCCACGGCGTCACGCACCTCTTCCTGGCCGACGCGGGCGATGATGAGATCGGGCTCGAATGCGGCTATCTCCTCGACGGAGGTGCGATCTCCGATGATCGGAATGTCGGCGGCAGCGGCGCCGTAGTAGGCGGCGGCGGTGCCCCAAGTGCCACCTCGGTGGTGGGCGACGGGCACGATCCCGAGGTCGGACGTCAGGTCGGTGCAGTTGTCCTCGAGGCACACGATCCGCTCAGCCCGCTGGTCGAGCGTGATCTCTCGCCCGCTGCCGTCGGTGACCGTCAGCGTGGGTGCCGCTGTTGTACTGGTCGTTTCGGGCGCAGCCGCGGTGGTTGCTGTCGCCTCGGCCTCGGTGACCACAGCGGCCGCTGTGGTCGCGGGCGCAGCGGCAGTAGCCGCAGGCGCCGCGATCGTGGTTGCTGTCGCCCCGTCGGTCTCGGTGTCGGCGTCGCCTCCGCAAGCGGCCAGTACGAGTACGGCGACAAGACCGACACCTTGGGCCAGCCTCATGTGACGGAAACGGGGTGATGCTCGATGCGCCATGCGACCGATCTCCTTCGTCAAGATGCGATCGCACGCTATCGGAATAGGAACTGTTCTTGTCTGCTTCCGCGTCGAACTCGTTACTGGACGTCCGCCGTGGTCTCCGCGGCTGTTCGAATGGCCGAGGCGGGCCGGAACGCGTCGACGTGCTCGGCATCGGTCACGAGATAGGGGCCTTCGATGAGATCGATGCAGTACGGCACTGCAGCGAAGACCGCATCGAGACACTCCGCAATTGCCTTGGGCTGTCCCGGGAGGTTGATCACGAGGGCGCCGTCGCAGATGCCGGCAGTCTGACGCGACAGGATCGCAGTCGGCACTGCCTTCAGCGATGCGGTGCGCATCGCTTCCCCGAAGCCGTGCAACATCTTGGAGCAGGCTGCCTCGGTCGCCTCCGGGGTGACGTCGCGTAGTGCCGGGCCCGTGCCGCCAGTGGTGAGGATGAGACAGCACCCTGCTGCGGCCAGCTCCCGGATCGCTTGGGCCACCTGGTCCCGCTCGTCGGGAACGAGCGCAGCTTGCGCAGACCATTCCGAGGCCAGCACCCGCTCGAGATAAGCACGAATCGCCGGTCCTCCCCGGTCTTCGTAGTCGCCGCGACTGGCCCTGTCCGAAACCGTCACGATGCCGATCAGCGCGTGCGTCGAGAGGTTCTGCGTTCCATCGGAGGTGCTGGTCACGCCGAAACGGTACCGCTCGGTTGGGAATGAGTGCCATTCCCAAAGGACGGCCGAACCGAGGACGAGACCATTTCCGAGTGAGATAGGAATGAGACTCATTCCTGTTATATTGCCGCCGTGCTGCTTGTGGAAGCCGGCGAACGTACCCAGACTCCGTCTCGCGCCGCGTGGGACCCGAGTCGCCGGTCCGCCCTTGTCGGCCTTGCGCTGATAACGCTCGCGTCGGTGGTCATCGCCATCGGGCTCGGTCCGGTCGGTGTGGCACCCACGACGGTCCTGCGGATCATCGCCCACCACACGCTCGGCCTGCTCGATGCAGAGAGCTGGGCGAGAACTGACGACGCGATCATCTGGGAAGTGCGCCTGCCCCGAGTGCTGCTCGGCGCGATCGTGGGTTCGACGCTCGGGGTCGTGGGCGTGACGCTCCAGGCCCTGGTCCGCAATCCGCTCGCAGAGCCGTACATCCTCGGCGTGAGCTCGGGGGCATCCACTGGTGCCGCCGCGGCGATCCTGTTCGGTGTCGGCGCCTGGCTGGGCACCCAATCGGTGTCGCTGATGGCGTTCTTCGGCGCTCTCGGCGCACTTGCGCTCGTTTTGGCGCTCGCCCGCTCCACAGGGCAGATCACCCCGTCACGGATGCTCGTGGCAGGAGTCGCCGTCAGCTACCTGCTGAGCGCCATGACCAGCCTGATGATCCTCTTCGCCGAAAGTGCCGAAGGTGCTCGGGCAGTGATGTTCTGGCTGCTCGGGTCGCTGGCGAATGCCGACTGGTCGACGCTGCCCATCGGCTACCTCGGCATGGGCACCGGCATGGTCCTGGTGTTCTGGTGGCGCCGGCGACTCGATCTGCTGGCACTCGGTGACGAGACGGCGATGGCGAGCGGGGTCGACCCTGGGCGCACCCGGCTGCTGCTTGTGGTCGTGGTCGCGCTGTGCGTCGGTTTCGCGGTGTCGCTGTCGGGCGGCATCGGCTTCGTCGGCCTCGCAGCACCGCATATCGCGCGGCGGATCATCGGCCCGATCCACCGCCACCTGATCCCCGCATCCGCGGCGCTCGGTGCCCTCATGCTCGTCTGGGCCGACGTTGTTGCTCGCCTGGCGTTGCAGCCCCGCGAGCTGCCCATCGGCGTGGTCACCGGCGTGCTCGGCGCGCCGGTGCTCGTCGCGCTCGTCCGCAAGCTCAATCACAACAACTGAGCGCAACTGTGCTCGCCAGAAAGGGAATTTCATGAACACGAACCTGTCGGCATTCAGGCTTCGAACGGTCGCATTGGTGCTCGTCGTTGCCCTTGTGGCATCAGCGTGTGGAGGAGGCGATGACTCCCCCACCGCAGCCGCCCAGGGCGACAGCTTCCCGCTGACCTTCACCAACTGCGACAGGGAGTTCACCCTCGACGCCGCGCCCGAGCGGGTGATGTTGATGGAGGCCGCTGCGCCGTCGCTGCTGTTCGCCGCAGGTGCCATGGACCGAGTGATCGCCCGCATCGAGGACTTCCCCGAGGAGTACTACACCGCCGAGGAGCTGGACGTCCTCGAAGCCATCCCAGCATTGGTGGCCGAGGCCACTTCGACCGGCGGGGTCGAGATTTCGGTCGAGGAGATCATTGCTCACGACCCCGACATCGTCATCGGTTACGACACCGCCACGCTCACCCACGACACGCTGGGCGATGTCGGCATCCAGCTCTATGTGATGCCTCCGTTCTGTGACAATCCGCCGCTTCCATCGTTCGAGAGCATCCTGGACGAGGTCCGCCTGTACGGGCAGCTCTTCGGCACGACCGAGGTGGCCAACGCGAACGCCGCTGCGTTGGAGGCTGCGGTGGCCGCGGCGGCAGATGCGCCGGTCGCCGAAGGGAAGACCGCTGCCGCGCTCTACGTCACGTCCGACGGCAGCGCCATCTACGCCTACTCCTCGCTCGGCATGGTGCACCCGCTGATGGAGGCGCTCGGCATGACCAATGTCTTCGCCGAGCTCAGCGAGCGAGTGCCCGAGGTCTCGATCGAAGAGGTCATCGGCCGCGACCCCGAGATCTTGATCCTGCTCTATGACGACTTCGGGCTCACTCCCGACGAGATCAGCGCGCTCGTCACCGAGCTGCGGGGCGCCAGCAGCATCACCGCTGTGGCGGACGGTGCGGTCTACCCGCTGCTGTTCAACTGGGCCGAACCTCCGACGCCGCTCGTAGTCGAGGGCCTGTCAGTGCTCAGCGACCAGATCACCGAGTGACGACTCCATGATTGCGGCCACCGGCATCGACCTGCGTCTCGGCGCGAACGATGTCCTGTCCGGGGCGCAGCTCAGTACGCGTCCCGGACAGGTGGTCGGCCTCATCGGGCCCAACGGCAGCGGCAAGTCATCGTTGCTGCGGTGCCTGTACGGGATGCTCCGCCCACACCGAGGCGCCATTCTCATCGACGACAAGGCGATCGAGTCGCTGCCGCAACGCGCAGTCGCACGCGCCATCGCAG
The DNA here is from genome assembly GCF_965208925.1 of Candidatus Poriferisodalis sp. Taxonomy (GTDB): domain Bacteria; phylum Actinomycetota; class Acidimicrobiia; order Acidimicrobiales; family Poriferisodalaceae; genus Poriferisodalis. The sequence continues at coordinate 3,197,264 of NZ_OZ242364.1, forward strand.
TCGTGACCCAAGACGCCGCTGCCGACGGCATCGACATCACGGTCGGCGAATTCGTGCTGCTCGGCCGCCACGTTCATCGCGGCGACCATCAGGGCTTCACCGACGACGATCGCAAAATCGCTCTCGAAGGACTGGAGCTGGTGGACATGTCGGGCTTCGCCGAGCGAAAGCTCCACGAGCTGTCGGGCGGGGAGCGCCAGCGGGTGATGATCGCCCGGTGCATCGCGCAGCAGAGCCCGGTGATCCTGCTCGACGAACCCACCAACCATCTCGATGTCCGCTACCAGCACGAGGTGCTCACGCTGGTACGGCAGCTCCAGAACGACACCATCGTGGTGCTCCACGACCTCAACCTCGCCAGCCGCTACTGCGATCACCTCGCCCTCCTCGATCACGGCAGGGTCGTGCATCAGGGCCGTCCCGAGGATGTCCTGCGAAGCGAGGTGCTCGAACCCGTCTACGGCATCGAGGTGCGACGACTTGCGGACGGGCAGCACTCCTACCTCGCGTTCGGCCCGCATGCTGTGATCGGCAGCAAGCGATGAACACCGCGCCGAACGGCTGGGCTTCCCCTGCCTCCATACGTGTCCAGATCTGCCGCGGTTGCTGCTGCGGCACCGAGCGGAAGCACCCCGAGACCGACCACGATCGGCAGACCGCCGCTGTCTCGGCCGTCGCTCGAACTCGCGTGGTGGACTGCGTGGACGAGTGCGCCTACTCCAACGTCGTGGTTGTCCGCCGCGGCGACGGGTCATCGGTGTGGCTCGGTGGCATCAACGACGCCCTGCTCACTGATGCACTGTGCAAGTGGCTTGTCGACGGCGCCTCGCAACCGCCGCCTCCGGTCCTTCAGTCGAAGGTCTTCATCCGCAAGTCAAGTGCAGTCGGGGCAGATTCCGAAGACGTCGAGCCGGTGGGTGCTCGGCTGGAACCCGCTGGTGTCCAGCGCCTTGCCGAGTGATGTCTCGAGGCTGCGTTCGTCCGCAGCGGGCATGAAGAAGTCGTCAACCATGCCGCACACGGTGCAGATGGTGTGGTGATGACGGCCGATGATGTCCTCGGAGAACTCGTAACGAGTCGGGTCATCGATCCCGACAACACGCCGGACGATGCCCACGCTTTCGAGGTCGGCCATGTTGCGGTACAGCGAGCTCTGAGTAAGGCGAGGCCGGAGCTCGAGCATCTCGGGGATAGTCGCCGGTCGAGCGGCGCGCACGAGAAGCTCCACGAGTTCTCGCCGACCCTTGGTGTAGAGCTGCCCAGCGTCATTCAGGCGGGCCGACACCAATTCGTGAGTCTCGGCGAGTCGCTCGCCCATCAGCACATTCTACCGAGGCCGGTTGCGCCGGCTTGAAGGCACTACGCCGTCTCTATGCGGTGATCCGGCCAACGAATGCGGCGATTTCATCGATCACCTCGTCTCGGTTCGTCTCATTCACCAGTTCATGGCGAGCGCCTTCGTAGAGGCGGATGGTTTTGTCCTCGCTGGGCATCGACTGCACCGCCTCCAGCGACGTGCGGTAGTCGACGAAGGGGTCATCAGTGCCGTGGCAGAACAGCACCCCCATGGTGAGAGTGCTGACCTGGGCCTGGAATCGGTCCAGGGCGACGACCTCGGCTTCAAGCAAGGGCCGCTTGTACCGGCCCCGGTAGATGAGCGGATCGCTGGCGTAGGCCTCGACTGCGGCGGTGTCGCGGGACATGCCCGAGAAGTCGGTCGTGGCGGGAGGCAGCTCTGGCTGCGCCAGAACTTCCCGGGCCCAGTTCCAGTCGCCGATCACCGCGCCGAGCAGGACGATGCCGGCGACATCGTCGGGGTACTCCTGGGCAAACCTCGATGTGAGCAGCCCGCCCATCGAGTGCCCGATCATCACCACCGGCAGCCCAGGATGCTCGGCCTGCGCGATGTCGACGAGCGTCCGCAGGTCGTCGACCACGTGCTCGAAGTCGGTGATGAGCGCCCGCTCGCCGTCGCTGCGACCGTGCCCCATATGGTCCTCGCCGTAAACCACCGCGCCATCGGCCATCAGCCGCTCGGCCAGGTGGCCATAGCGTGCCGCGTACTCGGCGTAGCCGTGCACCACCACCGCGATGCGGCGCGCGGGGCCTTCGGGCACCCATCGCTCGTAGTGAATCGATCCCTCTGACCCAGCGAACATCGGCACGGGCGCGGTTCTAGCACCCCCGCACACCGGCGCCCTTCGTGCTGAATCTCGTAGGAACCGTTCTCATTCCGGTTAGAGTCCCGGTCCGGTTTCCATCGTCGAAACACACCCACATGAGCACGGCACCCGACGAAACCCCGCACACCCTGGAACGGGTTGGCGAGGCCCAGCTCCCGACGAAGCACGGCCTGTTCACGATCTTCGCCTACACCGGAGCGGGCGCAGGCGAGCACGTGGCCTTGGTCTTCGGCGAACCGCACTCGCGTCGAGCGGTGCCGGTTCGCCTTCACTCCTCGTGCGTCACCGGCGACGTGTTCGGCTCGTTGCGGTGCGATTGCGGGCAACAACTCGAGCTGGCGATCCGCCAAGTGACCACCGCCGGCGCCGGCGCGATCCTCTATCTCGATCAGGAGGGCCGCGGGATCGGGCTCGCCAACAAGATCAGGGCCTACCAGTGCCAGGACACCGGCTTCGACACCGTGGATGCCAACACGACGCTGGGTTTCGAGGCCGACCAGCGTGACTATGCGCCCGCGGCCTGGATCCTTCGTGACCTCGGCATCACTGACGTCGAGTTGCTCACCAACAACCCCCACAAGGCGGAGAGCCTTCGCGAGCACGGGATCACCGTGAAGCGCGTGCCGCTCGCTGTCGTGCCGAACCCCTACAACCAGCGCTACCTCGAGACCAAGGCCCGCCGACTGGGCCATCAACTTCCCACCACGAACGGGCATGACCCGGCGTGGTCACAGCAGCAGAGGAGTTTCCCGACAGATGAGCACCTACACGCTTGAACCCATGCCGTCCACCCACGTGGGTGAGGGCAGCGTCGCCGAGCTCGCCCAGCACGTACGGGCGCACGGCAGCCGTGCCCTCGTGGTGAGCGACCCGGGCGTGCGCGCCGCGGGCATCGTCAACACGGTGATCGACGCGCTCACAACCGATGGCCTCGAGTGGACGGTCTTCGACGACATCGACCCCAATCCGACCGATGCCAACGTCGCCGCCGGGGTGGAGTCGCTTCGAGGATTCGGCACCGAGGACGTCGTGATAGTGCTCGTCGGCGGCGGGTCCGTCATGGACTGCGGCAAGTACATCGCTATGGCAGCCCCGTCAGGCATCGAGGACTCGTCGCTTGCCTTCTCGCCCGAACTCGACGACGCAGACCGGATCGACTTCGCAACCCTGGCGCCCCCGGCTCGGGCCAGTGCGCCGTGCGTGCCCACGATCGCAGTGCCCACCACCTCCGGCACGGCATCGGAAACCAACGGCGGCGGCCTGATCACCCGGACAGAGGACCATCGCAAACTGACCTTCAGCCACCCCGACGTTCGGCCGCGCACTGTCGTGCTGGATCCCCTCTTGACCGTCGGGCTGCCGTCGGGTGCAACCGCGGTGTGCGGCATGGATGTGCTGACGCACGCCATCGAGGCCTACACGTCCACCGCGTCGAACCCCTATGCCGACGGCCTCGCGCTGCAGGCCATCCGGCTCACCGGGCAGTGGCTCCCCCAGGCCGTCGCCGTCGGCAGCGATGTGCAAGCCCGGGCGTCGATGCAGATCGCGTCCCACCTCGCGGGCCGTGCATTCTCGTCGGGCCCGCTGCTCGGGCTCGTCCACGCAACCGGTCACCCCGTCTCGGGCACGTTCGGCGCGGCCCACGGGCAGACGCTCGCCACCATGCTCCCCCACATCATGCGCTTCAACCTCGAATCGGTCTCCGATCGCTACGCCGACGTGGGCCAGGCGCTCGGCGTCGCCCGCGACCCGCTGGCCGCCGTCGAGGCGGTCGAGACGCTGTCCGCGACCGTCGGAACGGACCGCAGTCTCAGCGATCTCGGCGCCAAGACGCAGGACATCGACGGGCTCACCACCGATGCGTTACGCGACCTCATCATCTTGAACACGCCGCGCTACCCGAGCCGGGAAGAAGTCCATGCGCTGTACGAACAGGCGATGTAGGTGAGCCAGCACGATCGGCCCGCTTCGGAGGGGCTAAGTAATCTCGGCGGCATGGACGTCGCGGATGCCAAGAACATCGTTCGTGCCGAGATCGAGCGCCTCACGCCGGCGCTGCTGGATCTCTCGCACACGATCCACGCCAACCCCGAACTCAACTTCGAAGAGCACCACGCCCACGAAGCCCTGACCGGCGTGTTAGAAGACAACGGGATCGACGTGACCCGTGGTGCGTACGACATGCCGACTGCGTTCGATGCTCGCGTCGGCACAGCTGACGGCCCGACGGTCGCTGTGCTGTGCGAGTACGACGCACTCCCGGGGATCGGCCATGCGTGCGGTCACAACATCATCGGCTCGGCAGGGCTCGGCGCCGGCATCGCGGTGGCGAAGGTTGCCAAGGCTCTCGGCGGACGGGTGGCCATCCTCGGCACGCCCGCCGAAGAGGGCGGCGGCGGCAAGGAGTTCATGGTCCGCCGCGGCGCCTTCGACGATGTCGATCTGGCGATGATGGTGCATCCCGCCGATCGCGACCTCCGCACGTTCCATGCGATCGCCATCCAGCAGCTGCACGTGACCTATGACGGCCAGGCGGCCCACGCTGCTGCCTCACCGCACCGGGGCCGCAACGCTCTCGATGCGGCGGTACTCGGCTACAACGCGGTCGCCGCGCTGCGCCAGCACATTCGGCCCGACGAGCGGATCCACGGCATCTTCACCGACGCGGGCGACAAGCCCAACATCGTGCCGTCACGCGCCGCCGCCGAGTGGTACGTGCGCAGCCACAAGATGGCGAGCCTCGAGACGCTCAAGGAGCGGGTGCAGCGTTGCCTGCAGGGAGGCGCCGACGCTTCTGGGTGCGAGATGCAGGCCGAGTGGATCGATCCGCCCTTCTACGACATGATCGACAACCACCCCCTGCTTGACGTCTACGTGCGCAACGCCATGGACGTCGGGCGTCACCCGTTGCCCTCAGAGGAAGGGTCGATGGTGGTCGGATCGACGGACATGGGCAACGTCAGCTACGCCGTCCCGTCCATCCACCCGATGATCAAGGTCGCCCCCGAGGGCACCCCGATACACACGCCGGAATTCGAGGTGTACACGGGTCGCGAGGAAGGCGACCGGGCGGTTATCGACGGTGCGCTCACCCTGGCACTCACCATGGTCGACTGCCTAGCCAGCGCGGAAACTCGCGAAGAGATCCGTGCCGCGTTCACGGCTGCCGCATAGGTTCATCGAACGAGCACCACAGGAGCGAGCCTGGCAATGCCATTGACCCAGTACCGCATCGATCGCGACGGCGCCGACCGTCTCCTCTTCCTCATGCACGGCTATACCGCCGAGCAGCACCACCTCGCGTCGTACGTGCCGTTGGTGGATCCAGACGAGCGCTTCACAGCGATCGCACCGCGCGGCCCGATCGACATGCCCGATGGCGATGGCGCGGGCTGGTGGTCGATCGACCTTGAGACCTTCGAAATGGATCTCTCACAGTTCATGCCGTCACTGGAGATGATCGAGTCATTGATCGCCGAGGAGGCCGACAAGGCAGGCGTTCCACTCGAGCGGTGCATCGTGGGCGGATTCAGCCAAGGCGGTTACCTGTCGCTGGCGCTCGTTGGGAGGCCTGGTGCGCCGCGCTACGCCGGCGTGTGGGCCATCTGCTGCGGTCTTCCGAGCGCACTGGGTCTCGACGTCGATCTGTCGGGCGGCGACGGCCGGCCTGCACTGTTCCAGTGGGGCACCCGCGACATCTTCATCGGCCAGGAGCAACCCAAAGAGGTGATCGCGGCCCTTGGCGACGGCGGGTGGGATCTGCGCCACCACGCCTACGACATGGCCCACAGCCAGACCATCGAGATGATGATCGACGCCCGCGAGTGGCTCGCCGGCGTTCTCTGAGCTGTCCTTCTAGAGAGCGAGTTTGACCAGGCCTCCGTCGGCCCGACCGACCAGGAGGCAGTCCTCGCTCACCCACCGGAGACGACTGGTCGCCTCATCAGACTCCAGCGCAGTCAACGGCGACAGGTCCTGACCGGCGCGGGTTGGGGCCGCCCACACAATGGTGCGGCCATCTCCTCCCCCCGTGGCGACAGACTTGCCGGAGGGATCCCAATCCAGGTCCTCAATGTGGTTGTCATGGCCGGAGGCAGCGGCCGGCGCGGTACCCGCAGGTCCCTTGCCGCCGAAGTCCCAAACGGTGAGCTCACCGAGGCACGCAACCGCTAGCCATCGGCTGTCGTGGCGGAATCCGATTCGCTCGATTTTGGACGGATAGCCCGACATCGAGAGGTCCTTGCCGCTCCAGAGCCGCCACAGGTGCACGGTCGCGTCTTGGGCTCCTGCGCAGGCCCATGCCCCGTCGGGAGACATCGCCAGCGACAGCAGCGATCCCTTCCAGTCGAAGCGACGTCGGCGGCCGGTCCGTGGCCCGACTACGTCGTGCCAACCGATGCCGCCGTATGCGGTTGCGCCGACGCGGCTGCCGTCGGCTGACCAGGCGACTGCTGTCACCGTCGAGGGCTGGTCGTCGAAGTCGTGGAGAAGCGCGCCGTCGAGGTCGGTGATGAGCAAGTGCCGGCCCGCGCCGATCGCAAGCACAAGCGCGTTCGGCGACCAGGCCAGTGCCGTCACCCAGGCCGATGTGTCGACAACGCCCTGAGTAGCTCCGGTGCAGTCGTAGATCCGCACGCAACCGTCCTGGCCCCCGACCGCCAGGCGCCTGCCATCGGATGACCAGGCAGCGCTCAGCACTCCCATCTCGTGGCGTTCCAGCGCTGTGGCCGCACCGTCGTCGATGTCGATAAGGGCAGCATCACCGCCTAGGGATCCCACCACCGCCTGGCCTTGGTCCCGGTAAACCTCGAGGACCTGCACGTAGTCGTCGACGTCCACCCGCCACTGTGCAATCGGTGATGTCGCAGCGTCGGTCATACCAGGCAGGACCTGAAGCTGGCCTCCAGTGACTCTCGGTCGAGGTTGCGTCCGATGAACACGAGACGGTTGCGTCGTTCCTCGCCGTCTGCCCACACTCCTTGAGGCTGGCCGTCAAGCAACATGTGGACGCCCTGGAACACATACCGCTCGTCCCAGCCAGCAATCGACAGGATGCCCTTTGAGCGGAAGATGTCGGTTCCCTTCGTGCGCAGGAGATCGCCCAGCCATTCATTCAGCCGGTCGATATCGAGGTCGCCATCGGCTTCGATCCCCACCGATGTCACGCTGAGGTCGTGCTGGTGTTCGGCATCGGGGTCGAGGAACTCGGGATCGTCGGCCAACACACGATCGAGCGAGAACGCGCCGACCTCGAGGATGGCATCAAGGTCGACCTTTCCGTGCTGAGTCCGGATAATCGGCGGCAGTGGGTTGATCTGCCGGATGCGGGTTTCCACTTCGTCCAACTCGTTGTTGTCGGCGAGGTCGATCTTGTTGAGCACGACCCGATCAGCGAACGCCAGCTGCTCGACGGCTTCGTTCTCGACCCCTTCGGGCTTCTCTTCGTCCAGGTGCGGAACCAGATGCTTGGCGTCGACCACCGTGACGATGGCATCGAGCCGCAACTGGGCTGACATCTCATCGTCGACGAAGAACGTCTGAGCCACCGGTGCCGGGTCGGCCAGCCCCGTCGTCTCGATGAGGATCTGGTCGAACCGGTCCTTGCGCCGCATCAGATTGCCGAGAATGCGGATCAGATCGCCTCGAACGGTGCAGCAGATGCAGCCGTTGTTCATCTCGAAGATCTCTTCTTCGGCATCGAGGACGATGGCGTCGTCGATGCCGACCTCGCCGAACTCGTTCTCGATCACGGCAATTCGCTTGCCGTGCTGCTCGGTGAGGATGTGATTCAGCAACGTTGTCTTGCCCGCACCGAGAAATCCCGTCAGCACCGTCACAGGAACTCGCTCATCAACCATGCCGGAAATGGTAATGAGTCCCATTCCCATGCGCACGGTGGCCGCGAGCGCATGCGGGGTTGCTGAGCGTCTGCTAGGCGTCGGCGCGGATCAGGTCTGACGCCTTCTCAGCAATCATGACGGTTGCTGCTTGGGTGTTGGAGCTGACCAGGTCGGGCATCACCGACGCATCGCAGACCCGGAGTCCCTCCACGCCGCGGACCTTGAGATCCGCCGAACACACCGAGAGGTCACCCGAGCCCATCGCGCAGGTTCCGACTGGGTGATAGGCAGTGCGACCGAAGTCGCGTGCGTAGCGGATCAGCTCGTCCTTGGTGCTGCCGTAGGTCGCACCCGGATGGTGCTCGCCCTCGATGTAGCGCGAGAACGCCGGCTGAGTCATGATCTCGCGCATCTGGCGGACACCCTCGATGCTGACGTCGACGTCGTAGTCCTCTGCGAGATAGTTCGGATCGATTAGGGGCGGTGCTGCCGGGTCGGCCGACGCCAGTCGAACCGAGCCGCGGCTGTGCGGCCGCACGAAGTAGGTATTGAGAGTGCAGCCGTAGCCGGGCCTCGTGGCCGTGACGCCGGCTTCGGCCCCTGCAGCGGGGAGGAAGTGGAACTGCAGATCGGGCGTCGGCGCAGAGGGATCGCCGTAGGTGAAGGCGCCGCCCTCGACAACCGTCGAGGTCAGCGGGCCGCGCCTGCCGGCGGCATAACGAACGAATGCAAGGACGCTCTCTGGCCCGAAGCGGAGCAGGCGGTCAACGGAGATCTTGTCCCTGAGTGAGTAGACGACATCGAGGTCGCAGTGGTCCTGGAGGTTCCTGCCCACGTACGGCGACTCGACCACGGTGTCGATTCCCAGATCGCCGAGGGCGGAGGGGTCGCCGATGCCCGAGAGCAGCAGGATCTTCGGCGTGTTGATGGCACCGGCAGTCATGAGGACTTCGCGGTCGGCCCGGCGAGTCGAGGTCCGTCCGCCGGCCTCCGTCTCGACGCCGACGACGCGGCTGCCGTCGAGAATGACGCGCCGGACGTGGCTGTGCAGCTCCACGGTGAGATTCGGACGGTTCTGGACGGGCTTCAGGTAGCCGGTAGCGGCGCTGCAGCGCTTCCGATCGCGATTGGTGATCTGGTAGGCGCCGACGCCGTGCTGTGACTCGCCGTTGAAGTCGTCAGTCTCAGGTATCCCGGCTTGTTTGCCTGCTTCGATGAACGCGACGGTCAGCGCGTGGAGATCGGGGAAGTCCGACACGCCCAGCGGGCCGTCGGTCCCATGCCACGGCCCGCCGAGCCGGGCATTGCCCTCGGACCGCACGAAGTACTGCTGAACTTCGGCGAAGCTCCAGCCGCTGCAGCCGTGCTGCTGGCTCCAGCGGTCGTAGTCCTGCGGGGCGCCGCGGGTGAAGACCTGGGCATTGATCGAACCGCCGCCGCCGAGCACCTTGCCCTGCGCGTAAGGGATGGTGCGGTCTTCGCAGTGCTGCTGGGGAGCGGTGGAGAACCCCCATTCGTAGGGTCCTGCGGTCAGCTTGGCGAAGCCGGCCGGGATGTGGATCAGCGGGTGACGATCCCGCTTGCCGGCCTCAATGAGCAGGACCGAGACGTCGGGGTTCTCGCTGAGCCGGGCCGCGAGCACGCAGCCCGCAGTGCCGCCTCCGACGATGAGGTAGTCATAGCTGCTGCTCATTGGATATGGCGCCGGGGGATGGTGGCGTTGATGGTATCGATCGCATCGATGACCTCGTGGGCCACCCAGACACGAGATCGGCCGGCACGGTGTTCGCTCAGCCGCAAGATGCCAGCGTCGGCGAGCTGGTGCAGGATCTGCGAGGCGCGACCCGGTGTCAGTTTGTACGCGGATTGGACTTCGCCAGCGGTGATGGCAGGCGTTCCGAGCAGACCGTCGAGAATCTGCGAGACAGCAGATCCCTGACGGGTGCGGACGCGCTGGCGATAGGTGTCAGCGATATCAGCGATGCGTGCCACGAGGCGGACCGCAGCGTGTGCACCGTCATTGACCGCGGAGGCAAACACGGTGATCCAGTCGTCGAGGTCACCCCGGCGGTATGCGGTGAGGCCGCCGACGTAGCCGTTCGGGTTATGCAGAAGTCCGTGCGCGACGGGCACCGGCGTTGTCGCCGTCGCAGATCCGGGGTCGAGCAGTCGGTGGATCAGCAGCCGTCCGATGCGGCCGTTGCCATCGACGTAGGGATGGATCGTCTCGAACTGTGCGTGCGCGATCGCGGCGTGCACGATCGGGTGCACATCGCGTCGGGCAGCGAAGCGCACTAAGTCGTCCATCAGCCCGGGAACCTGGTCCCACGGCGGGCCTTCGAAGTCTGCGCTCTGGCGACTCTGACCGATCCACACCGCACAGTCCCGCCACGCGCCGAGATGCTGCCGCTCCATTTCCGGATCCGCCGCGAGCAGGCTGCGGTGGCGACTGTGGAACCAGTCCTCGCTCAGATCATCGGTACCGCGTTGAGTGTTCAGCGCGACCGTGACGTTCGCAGCGACCAGCTCCGTCGGGACCGGATAACGGCCCCGATCAGGATCGTCGTCGAGATCGGCGAGTGCTACGGCCAGCGATTCGCTGGAGGTCGTGATGTGCTCGATCTGCGAGGAGGCGACTGCGTCGGCACGGATGAGCACGGCGCTGAGATGACCGAGTACGCCAGTCGTCTCCGCGGCGCGGTCGCGCAGATCACTGATTGCCCGCGCCGCTTCAGCCAGCGCCTCGCCCGTGGCCCGCTGAAGCGCGGGAATCGCGAGCTCCCCGATGTGCGGAGGCACAGTCTGCGTGACCGTTATGGTGCGCGGGCTCTCGTCATCCCACGATCGCCACAGCTCGTTCTCCACCGTTGCGCTGTGCAACTGGGCTTCCGGCCATCGGGGCACTGGCTGCCTCCATACCTCAACACGATCCATTCAATGTAAGGTTATCACCAATTATCTAAACTTAGAATGCAATGGTTTAGGTCGATCAAATGCTGCGATGGGAATAGCACCAGCGGGCGAATTACCCTTGCCGATACGCGAACGGCTGACTTGGGGATCGCCAGTGCCGAAGACGTACACGTTGCCATACACGCTGAAGGCGCCTTCGGAGGAAACCGAGCACATGTATCTGGCTGAGGTGCCGGTGCTGCCGGGGTGCCGAGCGTGGGGCGAAACCGCTGAAGAGGCGCTGCACAACCTCGACGGTGTCGCAGCGGACTTCATCGCGTCGTACAACGAACACGGCGACGAGCTGCCTGAGTCCATTGCTGCTGCGGGTGAACTCGTCGTTGCGGTGTGACGTATCGGGAACTGACGCGGAAACTGAGCTCACTCGGCTGCGAGGTCGATTGCCAGTCGAGAGGTTCTCATGGGCCTGAACGCTCAGTCCCCGCACCCCGCTCCGGCGACGTGAACGCATAATTCACGGGTTCGGCACCGGACAATCAACCACAGGGAGGCTGCCATGCCCCGGAAGCGATTCGCGATCGACGAGGCGACCCGCTCGAAGGATCTCACCGGCGCGACGTACATCGTCACTGGTGCCAACTCCGGAGTGGGTCTCGAGACCACCCGTCAGCTGGTGACCCAGGGTGCTCATGTGGTCATGGCCTGCCGGCGGGTCGAGGCCGGCGAGGAGGCGTCTCGTAGCTTTAGCGGTCTTGCCGGAACGCATGAGGTCATGCGGCTCGACCTCGCCGATCTCCATTCGGTTCGCGAGTTCGCGGCTGCATTCACCGCCGAGCACGATCGTCTCGACGGGCTCGTGTGCAATGCCGGCATGGTGAACATGCGTCGTGACCTGGAACGAACGACGGACGGATTCGAGTCGACCATCGCCGTGAGCTACTTCGGCCACTTCCTGCTGACCGAACTCCTCCTCGACACGCTCAAGGCGACCGCACCGTCACGAATGGCGATCCTGTCCTCGGTCGTGCACGCGGGAAGCCCCAAGAACCGGCCGCAGCTGGTACTCGACGACCTCAACTACGAGCGGCGCGACTTCAGCGGCATGCGCGCCTACTGCGAGGCGAAGGTGGCGACGGTGCTCTACGCCGCAGAGCTCGCCCAGCGGCTGGAGGGCGCGGACGTCTCGACCTTTTCTGTCCACCCCGGATGGGCCCGATCGAACTTCGGATCAGGCGGCCCCCTGCCGATGCGTATCGCAATGGCGATCATGCGGCCTCTCAGCCGGCTCGTGTCCGACAGCAACACGGAGTCGGCCCAGACGACACTCCATTGTCTGTTGTCCGACGATGCGCCCCGGCACTCCGGCGCCTACTTCAGCCAGAGCAGCGTTCTCTACCGCGACAAGGAGTGCCGGAACGGTGGCTGGCCCATGGACACGCCGAACCCGAACGCCAGGAACATGGACACCGCGAGGCAGCTTGTCGCGTTGAGTTACGACCTCGTCGGGCTGGACAATCCCTCGTCGGCCAACAGAGGCGATCAGGTCAGCGAGTAGCGGATCGGCAGGCTCTTGTGCCCGCCCACGAAGGTGGTCTTCATGGTGGCAGGATCTCCAGCCAGCTCGACCGTGGCGAGTCGAGGAAGCACGTGGGCGAACAGGTTCCGCAGCTCAAGCCGAGCGAGTTGCGCGCCCAGGCAGAAATGGACGCCGTAGCCGAATGAGATCTGGCGGGCGGCGTTGTCGCGCTCGATGTCGAAGCGCAGTGGATCGTCAAAAACATTCGGGTCGAGGTTCGCCGCCTTGTACGACAGATACACCCACTCCCCCTCGGCGATCTCCTGCCCGAGGATCTCCGTGTCGGCTTGGGCGGTGCGCATGAAGTGACGCACCGGTGCAGTCCAGCGGAGCATCTCCTCGACTGCGTTGACCATCAGCTCGTCGGGAGCCGACTGCAGCTTCGCGAGTTGATCGGGGTGTTCGATCAGTGCCTGCATGCCGCCGGCCATGGCGCTCGAGGTGGTGTCGTGTCCAGCGGTCGCCGCAATGATGTAGAGACCCATCGTTTCGAGATCAGGAAGTGTCCGGCCGTCGATCTCGCCGTTGGCGATGGCGCTTGCCAGGTCGTCGGTACTCTCAGCCCGCCGGGACGCAGTGAGCTGCGAGAAGTACGCGTTGAAGTCGCCGATGACCTGTGCCTGCACCTCGGGGCTGACCTCGCCGCGCTGGAGGTCGGGATCCTCCTGGCCGAAGAGCTGTTGCGTCAGCATCAGCATCCTCGGGTAATCCGATTCGGGCAGTCCCAGGATCGCGAGGATGACCTCGAGCGGGTACGGCAGCGCGACCTCCACCGCGAAGTCAATCTCCCCTCGTGCGGATTCGAGCTTGGCGATGGCCTTCGCGCTGAGCTCATCGAGGCGCGGCTCGAGCCGGCCCACCGTCCGGGGCTTGAACCAGTCGGCGATGACCTTGCGGTACTTGCCGTGGTCGGGGGCATCCATGTGGATCAGCGACTTGATCACCGCCTGGCGCCCTTCGATCTGAGCGTTCGTCGCCAGCACGGGCTCTGGGCCGTTGGTGAACAGGCCGGGATCGCGCTCCACCTCCAGGACCGCAGCGTGATCGATCACTGCCCAGAACGGTCGGAATCCTTCGCGCTCGATGCGATGGATCCCTCCTTCGGCATGAAGCGCGAGCGCTGTCCGGTTCCAGTCGTCAAGATCACCCCAACGGTGGTTGTCGCTGAAGATGTCGTTCGGTGCCGGCGCACCGGCTCTCTTCTTCACCAATCACTCCTCCGGTCCACCGCCGTGCGTTCCGAAGCCCGATGCCCGAACCGCCACGTTGCGTAGCTTGTCATCTGACAGGCGAGAGAAGGGCGTTGGGAATGGTGAAGTACGCGGATGGCCCGACGGCCAATGTCGAGGTCCGCATCGATGCACCGCCGTCAGTGGTGTGGCCCCTGCTCTGCGACATCAACGCTCCCGCTGAGTTCTCCCAGGAGTTCCAAGGCGCCGACTGGGTCGACGACGGCCCGTCTCTCGGGGCGACGTTCCGGGGCCGGAACGAGCACAAGGTCGTCGGCGGGTGGAGATCGACCTGCACCGTGACGGCGATGGACCACGAGCGCTCATTCGAGTGGATAGTCGGTGATGTCGACTACCGGGCCGCTCGCTGGCGCTTCGACCTCGAACCAGACGGCGACGGAAGCACGCTGAGGTTCACCGCCGAGATCGGGCCGGCGCCGTCAGGTCTCAGCCCGGCCATCGAGCGCATGCCCGACCGCGAGGAGGACATCGTCGCCAAGCGCATGGGCGAACACAGCGCCAACATGCGTCGCACCGTCGAGGGCTACAAGCAACTCGCCGAAGCCCGCCAAGCGGGCAACTCATGACCGATCTTCAAATCGGCGTACTACCGGCTGGCTTGGATGCCACCGGCTTCGATTACATCCGCAGCGCTGAGCAACTCGGCATCGATTCGGTGTGGATGCCCGAAGCATGGATGTACGACGCGCTGACCCCGCTCGGCTATCTCGCCGCGATCACCGACCGCGTCCGGCTTGCCACCGGCGTTGTCCAGCTCGGCGCCCGCTCCCCGGCGATGCTGGCGATGTCCGCCCTCGCGCTGCAGAAGATGTCGCAGGGCCGCTTCGTGCTGGGTCTGGGCACCAGCGGACCCCAGGTCATGGAGGGCTGGCACGGTGTCCGCTTCGATCGGCCGGTCACCCGCACCAGCGAGACCATCGACATCGTCCACAGGGTCTGCTCGGGCGAACGGCTCACCTACGAGGGCAAGGTGTACGAGCTTCCCCTGCCTGACAGCCAGGGCCGGTCCCTCCGCTCGCCGGTGGCCGGCGCTTCCATCCCGATCTACATCGCGTCCATGGGGCCAGCCAACCTCCGACTCACGGGCGCCAAGGCCGACGGATGGATCGGCACTGCGTTTCTGCCCGAGTCGGCCAACGTGTTCACCGACCACATTCGTGAAGGCGCCGAGTCATCGGGGCGATCCCTCGACGACATCGAGCTGACGGTTGCGGTGACCCTCGACTTCTCCGACGAGCCCGAGGCAGCGGCACGGCGCCATGCCGACGGCTACGCATTCACCATCGGTGCCATGGGGTCGTCCTCGACGAACTTCTACAACCAGGCGTTCACCCGGCAAGGCTTCGGCGACGCAGTCGAGGAGGTGCAGCGACTTTGGCAGTCCGGTGACCGGGAGGCGGCCGCGGCAGCAGTGCCCATCGAGATCGGGTTCCGCACGAACCTGCTGGGCAGCGACGCCGAGGTGAGCGAGCGACTCCGCGCCTACCGCGCGTCGGGGATCCGCACCCTGCGGGTTCGGGTCGATACGGACGACCCGACCATCCGGCTGGACTCGCTCGCACGACTCATGGACCTAGTGCGTGCCGTCAACCACGAGTGAGGCATCAAAGGCTGACCCGCCGCGATCAGGCGCTCCAGCCGCCGTCGACGTGGATGGTCTGGCCGGTGATGTAGCTGGCCCCGGCGCACAGGAACAGGCACACGTCGGCGTACTCCTCGCCGGTGCCGGGACGCCCCAGGGGCAGCGCTGCCGCGTCCTCGAAGACCGACGGCCACTTGAGCGGGAAGTTCGTGGAGTCGGGATGGACATAGCTCGGCGAGATCGCGTTCACCCGAACGTCGGGAGCGAGGCCGCGGGCGAGCTCCTTGGTCAGCGTGATGACGCCGCCCTTGGCCACGCTGTACGGCGAGCTCGACCCGCCGCCGCGCCAGCCGGCCATCGAGGCCGTGTTGACGATCGCGCCCTTCGACTCCTTCAGGAACGGCGCCGCAGCGTGCGAGGTGCGGAAGGCCGACAGCAGGTTGATCGACAGCGCTTCGGACCAGAGCTCTTCGGTCTGGCTGTCGAGGTCCTCGGGCCCGATGCGCGTGAGCGTCACCGGGTGGCCGGCGATGTTCACCAAGTAATCCAGGCCCCCCATCTGTGCAGCGGCTGCCCGCACCATCTGGCGCGCCGCGTCTGGGTCACGCAGATCGGTGGGCGCAGCGAACACCTCGAGCCCCTCCCCAGCCAGCGACGCGGCTGCTTCACCGAGCCGGTCGCCGTCGAGGTCGGCCAAGGCCACGGTCGATCCCATCTCGGCGAACTTGCGAGCAGTGGCCAGGCCCAGGCCACTGGCACCGCCGGTGACAATGGTCCGCCGTTGGCCGAGATCGGCAGAAATCATGGGCTTCCTCCCTCAGAACCGGTCGCCAGTGGCGAGCCACCTGTGGCAGCCCGCCCGCCGTGTGCGGTCGTACAGTCAGTCAACCAGCATCACCCATCGACTCAGCGAGGAATCACATGCCAGCCGTCGTTGACCTCGAAGCCATCGTCGTGTCAGTGCCCGCGGAAGGGAACGCCTTCACCGAGACCGACACCGAGGACATATTGCTCGTGCTCGTCACCGACGAGGACGGCCGGATGGGCTTCGGGGAATGCGCCTGCGCTCCCGGCGTGCTCAAGGAGCTGATCGAGTTCCCGAGCGAGCACTTCTGGGCCAACGGCATCACCGAGCACGTCATCGGCAAGGACCCGATCGAGGCGCTGGCCATCTACGACGGCATCTACCACTCGAGCTTCTACCACGGCCGCCGAGGGCTGCTCATCAACGCCCTGTCGGCCGTCGACATCGCCCTCTATGACCTGGCTGGCAAGCAGCTCGGCAAGCCGGTCTGGCAACTGCTGGGAGGTGCCCGCCAGCCGGGGGCGCGCCCCTATGTGACCCTGTATCCGGGCGACACCAGGGGCGAGCCGACCGGCGTGATCCTGGACAAGATGGAAGGGATCGTCGACCTTGCCCGGCAGTCGGGCTTCACCGCCATGAAGCTGCCCTTCGTCGGGCTCACCGAACTGCCCGATCACCAGGTGGTCGATCTGGTGGGCCAGCTCCGGGCGATGATCGGCGACGACGTGGTGCTGGGCACCGATCCCGGATATCGCTGGACCCACTGGCAGGAAGCGCTGTGGGTGCTCAACCGCCTCGACGACCACCGGGTGTACTTCGCCGAGGTACCGCTGCGTCACGACGACATGGAGGGGTACCGCCAGCTCGCGGCCCGCTGCCCGCTGCTCATCGGCGCAGGCGAGTTCTCGACCGGCCGCTGGGAGGCCAAGGAGTGGCTCGACCACGCCAAGGTGCCGTTGCTGCACTGCGGTATCAGCCGGGCCGGCGGCTTCACCGAGATCGCCCGCATCTCGGAGATGTGTGAACTCGCCGGGGCCCTGCTGATGCCCCACAGCTACGCCACGGCCGTCTCCGACTACTCCAACCTCCACATGCAGATCGCGAGCATGCAGATTCCGATGGTCGAGTTCCGCACCATCGAGCCGGTCACCTCGATTCTGCGCCGCGACCTGGTCCACCCGGCGATGCCTGAGATCGTCGACGGATGGGTGGCGCCGCCGACCGCACCCGGGCTGGGCCTCGAGCTCAACATGGACCTGGTCAACCAGTTCCGGGCTCGGCTTAGTTGAGCGGCACGGTAGCGGGGTTGTAGTCGAGCAGCCCCGGCCGGAAGGGGCCTTGGGTGGGCAGGTCGGGGTTCTGCAGGGCGCGTCCCTCCTCCACCGACCACAGGGCGACGTTGTTGCCGCGCTCGCAGCGCACGTTCTGGTAGATGTCCAGCGCCTCTCCCACGGTGCTCGACGCCTCCAGCGAGCGAGCCAGCACCACGGCGTCCTCCACGGCCATCGACGCCCCCTGGCCGAGGAACGGCGTCATGGGATGCGCAGCGTCGCCCAAGATCGCAACTCGGCCGGAAGTCCACACCTCGAGCGGTTCGCGGTCGTACAGGCCCCACTTGAACAGCGCATCGTCGGGCACCGCTCGGATCAGATCCAGCAGGTGAGGCGCAAAGTCGTCGTAGGCATCGAGGAACTGCTGGGCCGTCGCTGGGATCGACCAGCCCTCCTCTTCCCACGTGTCGGTGTGCCCGCAGCCGATGAGGTTCATCAGCTCGCCGCCCCGCAGCGAGTAGTAGAGCAGGTAGCGGCCCGGCCCCCGGTGCATCGCCAGCTCCCGCTCACACGTGATCGCCGGGGCTGCCTCTCCTGGCAGCACCGCACGGAATGCCACCTGGCCGTTGAAACGCGCCGGCGGGCCTCCGAACACGAACGAACGCACCGCCGAGCCGTTGCCGTCGGCACCGATCACGAGCGGCGCGGTGTCGGTCGCGCCGTTGGCGAAGCGAACCGTCACGCTGTCAGCATCCTGGTCGAGCGCCACGAATTCGTGCGCTGCACGTACCGCAGCGGGGTCGTTGCCTCGCACCGCAGCCAGCAACACGCTGTGCAGATCGCCTCGATGCACCGACAACGACGGCAAGCCGAAGTTCTCCTCGACCCGGGCGTTGGGCAGGTCCGCGATGATCTCCCCGGTGGCGTAGTCGCAGAAATGCAGCACCTCCGGGCAGCTCGACACGGCCGCCACCGCATCGTTCACGCCCAGATCGATCAACCCATTGCGCCCGTTGGGCTGCATCACGATGCCCGCGCCGATCTCACGCAGCTCGCTCGCCCGCTCATACATCGTGACCGCGATGTCGCGGCGCTGCAATGCGAGCGCCAGCGACAGCCCGCCGATCCCGCCACCAACCACAACAACCCGATCAACAGCCATAGCGTTCATTCTGATGATTACACCCAATCGGCGCACAGCTCGGCCCCCGGGCTCGACACGGGCTCAACCTGGTCGCCGTCGAGGAGTTCCCGCTCAACGCATCCGGCAAGATCCAGAAGTTCCTGCTGCGCGAGCGCTACGACGCTCAGGTCTAGCCGACGCTGGTCACGTCGTCCGGGTGACCTTGGTGATCCCTTGTGGCGAGTCTGGATCCCGACCCTTGAAACCGGTCAGGTAGTAGGTGAACAGCTGGGCCGCCACGACGGCGGGGATCGGGCTCAGCCACTCGGAAATCGGAGCAATCGGGATCGCTGCGCCAGCGAGCGCCAGCGTTTGAGCGTCGTCTGAGATGACTGCGAGTTTCGCTCCGTAGTCGCGACGCAGATGCTCGAGGAGCTCATGGACTCCCCGAAGTGGGGCGCCAGATGGAGCGACGGCCAGGACGGGGAGGCCATCGGCCACCAGCGCGACGGGGCCATGCAGGAAGTCAGCGGTCGAGAACGGCATCGCACAGATACCCACCAGTTCCTGGAGCTTCAGCGCCCACTCGAATGCGGTCGAGAGATTGAATCCGCGTCCGATGACGGCGGCCGACGCATCGTCAGAAAATCGGCTTGCAGCATGAGCGATCTGTTCACCGGAGGCGAGCACGCGAGCGACATCATCGGCAACGCGCGAGAGACCGGCATAGTCTCCGCCCATCGCAGCGGCGATGAGCGCAACCGCGGCAAGTTGAGAGGTGTACGTCTTGGTCGCAGCAGTCGCCCGTTCCTCGCCGGATTCGAGCTCGAAGCACAGGTCTGCGACCATGGCGAGAGGCGAGTCCGGATGATTGGTGATGGCAACAGTGGGCCGCCGCTGGCACCGGGCCTCCCGGAGCACTGCAACAAGGTCAGGCGACTCACCGGATTGAGAGATACCAATGACGATCGCTCTGTCGAGCCGAGGCGGCCGCTGATACAGCGTGTAGAGCGACGGCGTCGCGAGCGCTACCTGGAGACGGTGCCGGGACCCCCAGACGTACTGCGCATACCGAGCTGCGTTGTCAGATGTGCCCCGGGCGGCGATGACCACGGATGCGGTGTCGGCTGCACCGATGAGTGCGGCGACTTCGCCGGCGACTGATCGGTTCGAGTCGAGCATTCGGCGGACGGTGTCGGGCTGTTCGTGGATCTCATCCCAGAGGCTCATCGTCCGGCAGCGATCATGATGCGGGCTGGGCGCGGCCGGTGGAATGCCACATCGACGCCTCCAATTGGAGCCGTCGCACCCGGCACGATCACACCGAGTCCGCGCTCGCTCGCCGCTCCGGTGCAGCTTGCGACCGTCACGGAATATC
Source organism: Candidatus Poriferisodalis sp. (assembly GCF_965208925.1). GTDB lineage: Bacteria > Actinomycetota > Acidimicrobiia > Acidimicrobiales > Poriferisodalaceae > Poriferisodalis. The sequence goes on from NZ_OZ242364.1 coordinate 3,217,185, forward strand.
CATGAGCCATCAGTGCCGCGAACATGGCGAAGAACACGGCTTCCTTCGCATCGTTGGGCACCCCGTAGTCCTCCATCGTCGTGACCCGCGCAGGCGCGAGCGCATCGGCGATGTGCCTCATGAGGAGCGGATTGCTGGTGCCTCCGCCGGCCGCCACAACCTCGGTGATTCCCCGCCGGCGCAGATCATCACCGATCACCTTCGCCGCGTGGTGGGTCGTCGTGGCCACGACATCGTTCGCTTCCACCGGACCAACTGCGTCCAGCGCAGCGTCGAGATAGCGAGCACTGAACAGTTCCTTGCCGGTGGACTTCGGGGGGTCCAGTGCGTAGTAGGGCTCGTCCAAGAGGTGCGACAGCAGCGCCGGGTTGACGTGCCCGGCGGCCGCGCGGGCGCCGTTCGCGTCGTACGACTCGCTCCCGTCGCTAGCCCACTGGGTGGCGATGTCAATCAGCGCGTTGGCAGGACCGATGTCATAGGCGATCGGTTCTGATTCGTCAACGAGGGTGACGTTGGAGATTCCTCCGAGATTGAGCGCGGCCCGAGGTCCTCCCTCGCGCCCGCGAAGCAGCATGACGTCGAACGATGAGGCCAGAGGTGCGCCGTGCCCCCCGGCAGCAATGTCAGCAGCTCGAAAATCGGCGATGACGGGGAGTCCAGTGGCCTCGACGATCCAGGCTGGCTGGCCGAGCTGGAGCGAGCCCATCGCTTGCCGATTTTCTACCCAGTGGAACACCGTCTGACCGTGGGAACCGATCAGCTCGGCTGAGCCGCCGGCTATCTCATCGTTGGCCCGTGCCGCCGCGGTGGCGAAGGCCTGGCCGATCCTGGTATCGAGCTTGCAGACGTCTTCTATCGAGACTTGAGCGGGCGGCAGTACCGCCGCAATCTGGGCCGTCAGGCCTTCGGGATAGTCGTAGGAAGCACTTCCCACGATGCTCAGACTCACCACATCGTCCGCGACCCCGACGTCGACAACGGCCACATCGATGCCGTCGAATGACGTGCCGGAGATCATGCCGATGGTGCGGAGCGGGCGGTCGGATTGCGTCATCGTTCATAGACCTCAGTGCCGGCGACAAGGGTGGAGTAGATCTCGAGATCGAGGTCGGTGATGACGACGTCGGCAACAGCACCCGGGGCGATGCTGGCGTGCTCGGGTCGCTGCAAGAGCGCCCACGGCGCGAGCGTTGCCGCGCGGACTGCGTCAACGAAGCTGACGCCGAGCTCCAGAAGTGAGCGAATGGCCTCGGGCATTGTGAGCGTTGAACCTGCCATGACCCCGTCGGGCCGCCGGGCTACGCCGTCGACGACGGTGATGCTCTCGCCGCCGAGGGTGTAGCTGCCGTCACCGCAGCCAGCGCCGGCAGACGCGTCGGTCACCAGTACCACGCGGTGCCCGGCCAAGTCGGTGACCATCTTCATGATGGTCGGGGCGACGTGAAGCCCGTCGGCGATCAAACCGATGAACGCATCAGCATGCATCAGCACAGCAGCGGCGATGCCTGGCTCGCGATGATGAATCGACCGCATCGCGTTGAACATGTGGGTGACGGCGGTGCCGCCTGCGTCGAAGCCCGCGAGCGCCTGCTCTTCAGTGGCCTCGGTGTGTCCGAATGACACGGTCACGCCGCCCTCGCGGAGGACGCGGATCATGTCAAGCGCCCCGGGCAGCTCCGGGGCGAGCGTCACCATCCGCAGGTCGGTCACCTCGTCGAGAAGGCGGCGCGCAAGACCCGCACTGGGGCCGAGGACATGGTTGCTCCTGTGCGCTCCCGCTCGGTCTGGATTGATCGCAGGGCCCTCGAGATGGATGCCACGAAGTCGAGCACCGGATGCGACGCCCTGGCCACCCGCGATCGCGTTGGCCTGAGCGATCGTGCGATCGAGTGAGCCAGTGATGAGGGTGGCGAGGAAGCTGGTCACGCCGGTGCGCGCGAGTGCCGTACTGGCTGCCGCCAGTTCATGCCCGCCGGCAGTAGAGAAATCGATGCCGGCGAATCCGTTCACCTGGATGTCCAGAAACCCGGGAACAGCGATGCGGCCGGTCCCGGCACCCTCGCCGATGCCGACTGCGTGAATCCGTCCATCGGCGACCGCCACGTCACCACGGACGAGTTCTGCGCCGAGGACGGCTGCGTCGACACCCAGCTTGTTCATTGCTCGATGATCTCCGCGGCGAGATGGCAGGCGACCAAGCGATCGGCCACCGCTCGAAGGACCGGGCTCTCCTGCGAGCACAGTGCGGTGGCGTGCGGGCAGCGGGGGTGAAAGGCACAACCGGAAGGCGGATCGGCCGGGTTCGGGATCTCGCCCAGCACAGGTGTCTCCTGCGGCCCGGCTTGGTCGTCAAGTCGCATGTGCGGGACCGCGCCGAGCAGGGCGCGGGTGTACGGATGGACGGGATCGTCGGAGACCTGCCTCCAGGTGCCGAGCTCCTGGATGGTCCCGACGTACATGACAGCGATGCGATCCGCGATGTGACGGACGACGCCGAGGTCATGGCTGATGAAGACATAGGTCAGGTCCAGCTGTTCGCGCAACGCCACCATCAGATTGATGATCTCGGCTTGGACTGACACATCCAGCGAGGACACTGACTCGTCGAAGATGACGATCGAAGGTTCGATGGCCAATGCACGGGCAATGCCGACCCGTTGACGTTGGCCGCCCGACAGCTCTGAGGGATAGCGCGAGGCGAATCCAGAGTCGAGACCGACCAGGCCGAGGAGCTCGTCGACCCGCTCTGCCCGGGCGGCTGGCGATTCGACGAGCTTGTGGACCTTCAAGACCTCCTCCACGGCGGTTCCCACCCGACGCCGGGGATTCAGCGATGCGTAAGGGTCCTGGAAGACCATCTGGACGCTCCTGCGCAGCTGCCGGAGTTCTTGGCCGCCTATGTGGGTGACGTCATCACCGAGGATCTCGATCGTGCCGGTCGTGGGTTCGTCGAGGCGGGCGATCAGACGGGCCAGCGTGGACTTGCCGCAGCCGGACTCTCCGACAACACCCAGCGTCTCACCTGGTTCGATGCTGAGCGAGATACCTCGCAGGGCTTGGATCGGGGCCGAGCGTCGGTTCCGCCGGAAGCTCCGGCTCAGCTCTCGCACGCTCACCGCCGCAGTCACGACGCAACCTCGATCGGAACCCAGCACGAGTAGGAGTGGCGAGGTGTGCCGGCTTCGACGGCAGGCATGACGCCACACGATTCGATGGCGTCGACACAGCGCGTCCGAAAGGGGCAGCCGGTCTGTATGTCGTCGAGGCGGGGCGGCCCGCCCGGGATCTGAGCCAACCGCTCTCGGACCTGAGCATGGCGTTCAGGGAACGCCTTGAGGAGCGCCGCTGTGTAGCGGTGTCTCGGGGATGTCAGCACGTCAACAACCGGACCCTGCTCGACGATGCGCCCGCCGTACATGACGACGATCCGGTCGACGAGGTTTGACACCAGAGCGAGGTCGTGCGTGACCCACACGATCGCCGTGTTCTTGGCCGCATGCAGTTCGCGTACCAACGTCAGGATCTGGGCCTGGATCGTGACGTCGAGCGCAGTCGTCGGCTCGTCGAAGATGATCAGCTCCGGTTCCATCGCGAGCGCCATCGCAATCATCACCCGCTGGCGCATGCCCCCAGAGAGCTGGTGGGGAAATGACTTCGCAATCCGCTGGGGATCGGGGATGCCGACGTCTCCCAGCACCCGCCGAACGGTGTCGTCCACTCCCGGACCCTCAGCGCCATGAGCACGCAGGCCCTCGGCGATCTGGGCACCGACACGCATGACAGGATTCAGGGCCGACATCGGATCTTGATAGACCATCGCCAGCCGCGAGCCGCGAATGCGCTGGTAGTCGCGTTCGGCGAGTCCGGCGAGCTGGACGCCCGCGAACACGGCACTGCCCGAGGTGATGCTCACATTCGGCGGCAGCAGGCCCATGATCGACAGCATCGTGATGGACTTGCCCGAGCCGCTTTCGCCGACGAATCCCACTTTCTCGCCAGGCTCAATGTCGAGGGTCACACCTTGGACGAGATGGCGCATCTCATCACCGGCCGAGATCGACGCAGTGAGCTCCTCGAGACGCAACACGGGCGCGGCGGTCACGGCTGCGAGTCCTCTAGCGCCAACCGGAGATGGCCGTCATGGGCCAGAAGCAATGTCGTGGCCGCACCTGCATCGAGACCAGTGGCAACCATGACCACCGCGATCTTGGCCTTGCCGCCCGCGGCATCGAGGGCCCTGATGGCGTCGTCCGTTGATGCTCCGGTGATCTCGCTGATGATCGCTGCGGCGCGCGCTCGGAGTTTGTCGTTCGATACCCGCACGTCGATCATCAAGTTGCCGTAGGTGCGGCCGAGCCGGATCATCGAGACTGTCGACAGCATGTTCAGCACCAGCTTCTGTGCGGTGCCGGCCTTGAGCCGGGTGGAGCCGGCCACGAGCTCGGGGCCGGTAGCGATGTCGATGCCGACCTGGGCGAGCGAGGACAGCGGAGAGTTTTCGTTGTTCGCAATGCCCACGGTCGAGGCACCCCGCGCCCGAGCAGTCTCGATCGCGCCGAGCACATACGGGGTGCGCCCGCTGGCCGAGATTCCAACCACGACGTCATCGGGCCCCGCTTCGAGCATGGACATGGCGTCGCAGCCTGCGTCGTAGTCGTCCTCGGCCGCTTCGACCGCGCGAGCAACGGCGTCGGTCCCGCCTGCGACCACCGCGAGCACCTTCTCTGGCTCGACGCTGAACGTCGGCCCGCATTCCGCTGCGTCAAGCACGCCCAGACGCCCCGCCGAGCCGGCTCCGGCGTAGATGAGGCGTCCGCCTGCTCGCAGACTGTCGACGATCACCTCGATCGCCGCCGTGATCTCGTCGGTGCGAGCCCTGACGGCCTCGATGACACCACGGTCGAGATCGTTCATCGCCGCGACGATGTCGCGCGTCTCCCAGAGGTCCAGATCTCGGTGGGCATCGCTTCGGCGCTCGGTCGACAGACCCGCGAGGTGCTCATTGATCCTGGTCATCATCGATTCTCCCCAGTGGGGTCGAGCGCGTCTCTCAGGCCGTCGCCGAACATGTTGAAGCCGATGACCAAGGCAGCGACGACGACTGCCGGCCCGGCGAAGTTCCACCACGCAGTTGTGGCGAGCGCACGGGAGTCGGCAATCATCAACCCGAGCGAGGCCTGCGGCGGCTGGGCTCCCAGACCGAGGAAGCTGAGGCTCGACTCGGTCAGGATCGCCCATGACAAGGCGAGGCTGATTTGCACGATGATCGCGGCGGCCACGTTGGGGAGGATGTGGACGACGAGAATCCGGGCTGGATGGAATCCGAGCCCCTCAGCCGCTTCCACATATTCCCGCGTGCGAAGTGACAGCACGGGGCCGCGAGCGACCCTGGCGAAGATCGGTGTGTACACGACCGCGATCGCTATCGCCGTGTTGCGCCAGCCGGGACCGAGCGCGGTCACGATTGCCAGCGCCAGCAGGATTGCCGGGAACGCGAAGAAGACATCCGCCACGCGCATGGTCACCGAGTCGAATCGGCGACCGAAGAAGCCCGCTGCGAGTCCGAAGGTGCTGCCGATCACAGCAGCGATCGCGACTGCGACGATCGAGACCTGCAGCGAGAGCCGAACGCCGTCGAGCACACGTGACAGCACATCGCGTCCGAACTGGTCGGTTCCCAGAAGGAATGCGCCCGACGGGCCCTGCAGGCGGCTCTCGGGATGCTGCTCGGCCGGCGGGTAGGGAGTTATCTCGAAGAGGGCAACAAACATGGCGATGAGGTGCAGCGCCACGATGATCCCGCCGGCCATGGCGGATGGACTCGCCGCGAGACGTCGCATCAACGACCGAGGCGCGCTCACTTGTACCGGATCCTCGGGTCGAGGCGCGCATAGAGCAGGTCGACCAGCAGGTTGACCATCACGAAGAGTCCGGAGATCACCAGGATCGTGCTCTGCACGACGGCGTACTCCCGCTTGCCGATGCCGTCGAGGACGAGCCTGCCGAGGCCGGGCATCGCGAAGATCTGTTCGACGATGACCGTGCCGCCGAGGAGGTAGCCGAACTGGATGCCGGTGATGGTGGCAATCGGTATGGACGCGTTGCGCAGGATGTGGACATATCGCACCCGGCGCGCCGAGATTCCCTTGCCCCGGGCGGTGCGCACGAACGGCTGAGTGGAGGTCTCCAGGAATGCCGATCGGGTGGTGCGCATGATCGTTCCGCTCAGGGCGAGCCCGAGCGTGATGGCGGGGAACATCATCTGCTGGACATTGAGCCAGGGGTCTTCCCACGGGGCCGCGTACCCCCGAGCGTTCGGGAAGTAGTCGAACCAGGAAGCGAACAGCGTGACTGCAAAGGTGCCGATCACGAAGTTCGGAATCCCTAGGCCCAAGAGCCCGAAGACTTGGATGCCGGCGTCGCTGCGGGTCCCGGCCCTGGCACCCGACAGGACACCCAGCGGGACACCGATCACCAGGCCGACAAGGATCGAGGCAAGGGCGAGCTCCACCGTGACCGGCAGGGCGTCACGGATCTGTGAGGCCACGCTGGTGCCGGAGCGCACGGAGAAGCCGAGATTCCCGGTGACCACGCTGCCCAGCCAGGAAAAGAACTGCTGGTAGGCGGGCTGATCAACGCCGTAGTAGCTGCGCAGCGACTCGATCTGCCGGTCGGTGAGAACGCCCGTCTCCGTGCCGAACGTCGAGGTGATCTCGTCGCCTGGCAGCAGCCGCAGCACAACGAACACCAGCACTGCCACGCCCGCGAGGGTGAGCACAGAGGCAACGAGTCGCACGAGCGCGTATCGCCAAGGCATCACGAGACCAGCCAGTCATCTAGTCGGCACTCTGGATAGCACCACGCCGGTCTGATCGCCCGGATAGGCGATCAGACCGGCGCTGGCCGGAGGTGTCATTCGACGAGCGACGCCTCTCGCAGGAACTGGAGGGAGCCGGTGGGCATGGGCGTGAAGTTGTCCACGCCATTGAGCATCCGGTACTCGAAGCCGTTGTAGATCCAGATCCACGGCGACGCCTCCTGCAGCGCTGCGGAGAACTCTGCGTAGATGCGGACCCGGGCGGACTGGTCAGTCTCGACCCGTCCGGCAGCCATCAGCTCGTCGAGGATGTCCGAAGAGTAGGAGGCGATCGGGTTGAGGTTGCCGTCTGATGTCCAGTAGCGGACATACATCTGGTGCGGGTCGATCTTTCCGCTGTTGAGGGCGACCGCAGCGTCGAAGTCCGCTGCCAACCACCGTTCGACATAGACGTCGGTCTCGAGCACCTCGAGGTCCAGTGCGATGCCGACCTCGCCGAGCTGGGCCTGGACCACTTGAGCCTCATCGACAGCCGAGGCGTAGAAGATCGGGACGATGACGTTGAGCTCGAATCCGGCGCCCTGTCCGGCTGCATCGAGCAGTCGTCGAGCCTCAGCGACGTCCTGCTGACCGCCGCATGGCAGCCCATCGGGCGGGGACTGGTACGCCGGGATGGTGATCGGACCCGTGACGGCACCCTCGCCGAGCGCCGCCGAGTCGATGACCTCTTGACGGTTGATCGCGCACGAAATGGCGTGCCGCACGGACTGATCGGCCAACGGCCCTCGGTTCGAGTTCATCATCAGGGCGTGGTACGCGAGTGCGGGGGTGCGAAGCACTTCCACGTCGCCTCCGGCCTGCACGGCCACGAGCGGATCGGTGATGACAGCGACGTTGACTTCGCCCACATCGACTGCCGCCAGGAGCGAGGCTTCATCGGGCAGCACTCGAATCTCGATTCCTCCGACTTGCGGCGCGCCTCGCCAATGGTCGAGGTTGGCCGTGAGCGTCAGGGATTCGCCCTGCTGCCATTCGCCCCAGACGAACGGCCCGGTGCCGTCGGGTGACGTGTCGACGGTGCCGGTCGCGATCGCGTCCGCCGACATCATCGCCGCGTTCAGATCAGCGAGCGACGCCAGGATCGGGGCATCGGCCTGCGACAGGTTCAGGACGACCGTTGACGCGTCGGGTGTGTCCACCGAAGCGATCGATGCGATGTTCGCCCGAGTGACCGCGCCCGTCTCCTCGTCGAGGATCCGGTTCAACGAGGCGGCAGCATCGCCGGAGTCGAACGAATCGCCGCCGTGGAACATCACGCCCTCGCGCAGATGCAGCGTGAGGGTGCGGCCGTCGGCGGAGAACTCCCAGCTCTCGGCGAGGCCGGGGCCGACCGCAAGGTCCGCGCCGAGGCTCAGCAGTGTGTCGTAGACGAGCTCGAGAGCTTGCACCGACTGGAACGCCGTCGCCCGATGCGGATCGAGAACATCTATGTCCGCAGCTCGGCCGACCACGATGGTTCCAGTCGGCGGGGCAGGGCTGTCATCGGTCTCGGCTTCGTCGCCGGCGTCACCGGCGTCGTCAGCGGCGGCGTCACTGTCCCCGGCGTCGGGGTCGTCTCCAGGGTCGTCGGCCGCGGCATCCGGCGAGTCATCGGCCTGTTCCGTCGGAGCAGCCGTGTCATCAGCGGCCTGTTCGTCTGCATCGTCGCCACATGCGGAGACGAACAACGCGAGTGCCGCGAACAGGGCGACCATCCTCGTCAACCAACGTGCTTTTTCGCTCATGTGGGACTCCCTCCAATAGTCTGGTCTGGACCTTTCAGCGGTGATCTAGACCATTGCATATTGGCATAGACCAATCTCAGTGTCAACATTGGGAGCGGAGGAACGCCTGCACATGACCGACACACAGCGACTGCCGAAGTACTACCGGGTCAAAGAAGTGATCATGGCCGAGATCGACGGCCTCCAGCCCGGCGCGCCCCTGCCCGACGAACGGACGCTCGCCGCCTCATTCGAGACCTCCCGCACCACCATCCGACAAGCCCTCCAGGAACTTTCCCGGGAAGGGCGCATCATGCGACGTCAGGGCCACGGCACCTTTGTGGCGGAGCCAAAGCTCACACTGCCGCTGCGCCTGTCCTCCCATACCGAGGACATGCACGAGCTCGGCATGGAGCCGAGCTCACGGGTTCTCTCCGTGACCGACGAGTGCGCCGACGACACGATCGGCGACGCGCTCGGCATTGATGTCGGCGACCCCATCACCGTCATCTCGCGCGTGCGCCTCGCCGACGGCGTTCCGCTGGCCCTCGAGATCAACCACCTCTCCCAGACTCGGTTCCCCGGTATCGCCCGGCTCATCAATGACCACGTCTCGCTCTACGAGATCCTCGTCGACGACTATTCCGTGACCCCCCACCACGCGCTCGAGACGATCGAGTCCGCGCCGGCCACTCCGGAGGAAGCCAAGCTGCTCGAGACCGAGATCGGCACGCCCATGATGCTGATGACCCGCCAGTCCTTCGAATCAGACGGCGATGCGTTCGAGTACGTCCGATCGGTGTACCGCGGCGACCGCTACCGCTTCGCCACTCAGCTCACCACCTGACTTCGGCGGCCGATCGATGCCAGTCCGGGTGTTCTCGTCTCGTGATCGAGGCGAGGCGTACCGCGTCGGACGGTCCTTTCTGGAGGCAGACCCGCTGCGCAACTGCGTGGTGATGGAGATCCTCTGCCAGCCTCAGCCAAGCGGCGACGGCGGGCAGTTCTGGTGGGTCGACGACGGCACGCGAGTCTGCGGACTTGTCGCCCAGCACTCGCCTGAGTCGATGGCCCTTGTCTCGCCCATGGACAAGGAGGCTGTTGACGCCGCGGCGGCGGCCATCGCCGAGTCTGGCGTCGACCTGCCAGGAGTCAGCGCCGACGCCGCCACGGCAGCGTTGTTCGCAGGCAAGTGGACCGAGCGCACCAATGGCGCCGCAGTCCCCTGCTTCGCCCAACGAATCTGCGCAGCAGAGGCGCTGCTGCCGCCCCAGCCGGCCGAAGGTCGGTTGCGGCGAGCCGTAGACACCGATGCCGACGAACTGATCGGCTGGCTTGATGAGTTCGGCGCGGAGACGGGCGACCCGGTGCCCGACTCGGACTGGCTGATACGCCAGCGTCTGTCGGAGCATGAGCTCTGGATCTGGGACTGTGGCAGGAGCGTGAGCATGGCTGCACGTACGCCTGCCGTCGCCGGCATCAGCCGGGTGCAAGCCGTCTTCACCCCCCGCCAACACCGAGGTCAGCGATTCGCAGCCAACGTGGTTGCGGCCATCACCACCGCCATCCTGGATGACGGACTCCGCCCGATGCTCTACACAGACCTCGCGAACTCGACCTCCAACATGCTGTACCGGTCGTTGGGCTATCGCGCCGTCGAAGAAGTGACTCGATACCGATTCAGCCACCCGTAGCGCCGCACAATGGCGGCGGCGAGGGTGGAACAGTCGACAGCCGAACGATGTGGCGCCTGCCGCCCGCTACTCGGCGACGCGGACGGTGAACTCGAGTCCTCCGGTGAACGGCAGGGTCATCGTGCGGAGCTTGTTGGCGGGGTCGTTGAGGAACTCGAAGTACGGCTGGTAGCCCTCGGCGGACGAGATGGTGTTGTCGGTGACGACGACCGCGCCGGGGCGCAGGGCGGGGGCGACCAGTTCGAGAGCGTCGAGAGCGACATGCCAGATGTCGACGAGCAGGAAGTCGATCGGTCCCCCGCAGTCGACCAGCGTCTCGCGCAGATCGCCCTCCCGCAGCTCGATCCAGCTCGCCAGGCCTGCCTCTTCGAAGTTGGCCCGGGCGACGGCGGCCTTGTCCGGCTCGTACTCGGTAGCGATCACCACGCCGTCGTCATGACCGTTGTCCCGCACGGCGGCGGCCAGGTACAGGGTGGACACCCCGTGGGACGTCCCGGCCTCGACCACACGCCGAGCGCCCAGAGCGCGGCAGACCTGATAGCAGAACATCGCCTTGTCGCGATCGAGCGCAACGAGCTTGTCGGCGAGGTACTGGCGCATGTCGTCGTCGAAGCCGCGCTGGGTCCGATCTCGGCCGCTCTCCCGCCGCGCCTCGGAGAAGAACGCCGACGTCTCGGCGGCCTGCGCGTCGCTCTCGGCGTGCAGCCGATCGAGCAGTGCCTCGAGCGCAGGATCGTGCAGGGGCGATGTCATACATGTCCTCTCTTGATTACCGAGTGTCGTCGTCCGAGTTCGGGGGCTTCAGGCCAACGGTCACAGACTCAGGACGGCTCGCAGTCCGTCATCGATGGCATCGACCAGTGCCCGAGGCCATCCGCCCTCCGATCGCCGCGGCGTCTTCGCGAGTCAGTCCGCCGGGCGCGGCCAATGCTGCATCGGCCACGAGCTGATCGGCGAATGACATGGTCGACTGGACTGCATGGCGCCGGAGCTGCCCGGTGACCCACCTCGAGAACGGCACGTCCAGGCTGTCGATGATCGGCACCACGTCGTCCGGCACGCTGATGATCCTGTTCGGCACGTACGTTTTCTATCTGCGTACGATCTCAGCCCGGCGCGAGACGGGCGACCGCGATGGTGGTGTTGTCGATGAGGCCGGCGAAGCGGGCGGTGTCCATCAGCGTGTCGGCAACTGTGTCGGCCGATTCCCGCCGTTCGGGCGGCAGAGCGAAGCCGAGGCTCAGATCGTCTGGATCGTCGCCGAACCAGCCCCGATCATGCGTCATCAATACCGGGTCGAACAGCCCGTCGGTGGCCAGCACGACCAGCAGGCCCTGATCGCTGATCCAGCCTTGGACACGGGCTGCCGGCACGTCCTCGCTGAGGTTCTCGAGGTGGCCCGCCGGCAGCTCGTAGGTGCTGCCCGTGCTGGCCCGGAACATGCCGACGCCACGGCTGACGAATCCCATCGGCCCGCCATGAGGCGTGCTGTGCCAACCCGGCCCGGCGGCGATCGGCACCAAGAATGCCATCGAGTCCCCTGCCCACGACACCAGCAGGCGGCCTTCGGGTGTCCACGCGGCAACCACCAGCGTCGTGAGCGCGATCACCGACGACACGCCCTCGTCGGCGCTGCGCATCTCGGGATGCAAGCCCCACGCGACCGCGTTCGCTGCGTCGAACGCTGCGGCCATATCTGCCTGGCTGGTAATGCGTTCGGGCAGCGCATCCACTGCGGCCTGGGCAGCCTCGTCCCCGAACGGATGACCGCCCAGCCCATCGGCCACCGCCATCACCCACGAGCCGTCAGCGTTGACGACCGTCCGGACGCGGTCCTCCTGCCGATCCCGCGGCCCAACCTCAGCCCGCGTCGTCAACTCTGCCGTGATGCTCACTGCAGAACTCTCGGACATCCCACCACTCCCATCTGCATCCTCAATCCGACCGTACCGAACCAGCACAGCGTGGCCCGTGTCGTTTTCGCGGACGCGGCTGCAGGAAGACGCCACCATGGAGCCAGCGTCGCCTTTGACGGCGAAGGACGTCTGGGGCTTGTCATCGGGCTTTCTCGTGCGGTTCTTAGACTTGAGTGCAGTGGCAACGACGCGCTTTTCCCGACCTGTCGAGATACCGGACGATCTCGCGGAGCACACGCTCGCGCCTGAACGCGGGCGTGTGAAGCTCCCGAGCCGCCTCGCATGGAGCGGTCAGGGCGAGTTCGATCTCGACGACCGTCGCGACCGCATGTACGTGTATCAATTGGTGATGACCGAAGGCACGTGCGACGACGTACGCCGCTATATCGACCTCAAGCTGCTCGTGGAGATGTGGTCCGACATGTGGCTCTCACCGCACGTGCGACAACGCTGGGACGACTGGTTGCGCGACCGCGAGCTGATTGCCTAGCACTGTGCTGACGTCGCTGCAGCAACGTGTGCGCAGCATCATCGCGGGGTTGCCCGAGGCCGACACAGTGGCTCTGGCTGGCGGCGGTGCGCTCATTGTTCACGGCATCGTCGACCGGGCCACTACGGACCTGGATTTCTTCTCGCCCACTGACGTTGATGTACGCATTTTCGCTGAGGCGACGTGCTCCGCTCTCGAGCAAGAAGGTCTCGGCGTCGCCATGGAGAGATCGAGTGCTGAATTCGTGCGTCTCCTCGTCAGAGACGGCAACGACGAGCTGAGTATCGACATCGGAATCTCCGGCCGTGCGTTTCCTCCAGTGTCCACCGCGCAGGGTCGGGTCCTCGCTGCTGAAGACCTCGCCGGTGACAAACTGCTGGCTCTCTTCGGTCGTGCCGAGCCACGCGACTTCATCGACGTCTACGCGCTCTCCGCCCGATTCGACGTCATAGACCTTTGCGACTTCGCCGCCGACAAGGATCAAGGTTTCAGCCTCGAACAGCTGCGCGACGCCCTCAGCGTGTTCGACCACCATCCACGTCAAGCGTTCCCGATCACCGATCCAGAATTCGAGACACTGCGCGACTGGGTTCATTCCTGGCGCGGCCAACTGCCGCGCTCAAGCCAATCGTCACGCAATGATCGCGGAAGCACATCGGAGTAGTAGGAGATGGCCGTCAAGTGTCCCGCCTGCCGGATCACCGACCAACGGGTCTGGCTGGGAATTGTCGAGACAACGCTCAACGAAATCTTGGACGAAGTGTCAGAGTCACCTCGTCTGGACACCGCCGGCAGCAGTATCTGGTTGGCCCGCTGTGCGCGGGCTGACTGCTCAACTCTGGCCTACTGGTTGCGAACCCCATCGGAGCACTCATTCGACGGATGGTCAGATGAGCGGTTCGCCGCCTTCCACCGGGATATCCGTCAGGCACCGGATCAAGGCCTGAATGGCGAAGAAGTGGATCTCTACCGGGAGGCTGCCGCGGTAGCTGGACTCTCGCCTCGTTCCGCCTGCGCGCTTCTCAGACTCCTCCTGGAGTCGCTGCTCAAGCGTCACCTTGCTGATGCCGGGCACTCGATTAACAACAAGACGCTGTTCAAGCTGATCGAGCTGGCTGAACAAGAGCTCGATCTTTCGTCACTACTCAAGAGCGGACTTAGTGCAATCCGGGTCCAAGGCAACGAGGCCTCGCACGACATCTATGGGATCAGCGCCGAGACGGCCGACGCCAATGTGAAATGGCTGTTCGTCGCGATCGATCAACTAATCGACGATCTCTACGTCAAGCCCCAGGTCTGGGCAGAACTCGAGCAGCGGCCCAATCCGGAAGAAGAGCCGTTCTGAGGCTGCATCACAAAGGCTCGGGTTCCGGTCTTGCACATCGAGCCTCGGGACCGCACGGCAGTGATGGCGCTGGGGTGACCCCCTCGTGCCGTGCGCCAGGGTCGCTCGGCGACGTCTACCAGCGGGAGCGGATGTACTCCAGTGCGTCCTTCGTGTTGTAGAGCCGCGTCGAATTGCCCATCCGCACGTAGAACTCGGCGTCGTCGCTCAGGTAGACCGGCTTCGGGCTCGGTCGGATGTCGAGCCTGCAGACGTCGCCTTCCGGGAACTCCTCGAATGTCACATCAATGAGGGTGGCCGTCGGCGACTTCCCGATCTCTCGGTCGAGCCGCGTGATCAGCCAGTTTTCGAAACCGTCCCGACCGTTGTTGCCCGTCGTTGAGTAGTCATCCGCCAATCCGGTCGGGTTCTGCCTGTCGTGCACGCCGATCAGCAGGACGCCCCCGCCAGCGTTCATGAATCCAGCGACGGACTTCAGGACGCTGTGCTCAAGCTTCTTGTCGGCCTTGCCGGTGTAGGGGTTGAAGCGCGCCGTCTGCTTGTATTCGACGGTCTTGCTCTCGCCTGCCTCGATCAGCTCTGCCGTCGAGCGGCGCTGCTCGTGCTCGACCTCAGCCACATCGAGGTCGGGCTCGGTCTCAAGTTCATCCGGTTGCTCTGGAACCTCGACCCAGATCTCGCGCCCGGTGTCCTCTTCCAGGTACGAGAACGCCGTCTTGGCATAGTCGTGGAACGCCAGCTTCTTCAGCTGCTCCTTGACCCGGCGTCGACCCTCCATGGCGAACTCGAGGTACTCCCGCAGTTCACCGTGGCCCCACTCACCGTGCGGATGCAGGATCTTCACCAAACCCGACACGGTCTTGCGCACAGCGCGCTCGTCTCGGGCCGACAGATGCGAGCCAAGCCCGAAGTCAGCGTCGATCGCCCGCACCTGGCTGCTCTTGCGGAGTTGGCGCATCGCCTCGGCGAAGTAGTCAGACACGAATCCGAAGTGATCAGTGAAGAGCCTCGCTTCGAGCTTCGGAGCTTCCCAGCCAGGCAGGGAGTAGTGCAGCCGATCAAGGAACGCCGGATCGATCATCTGCGGCGGAAGATCGGCGAAGAGGTGTGCCGTACGAACCAGCTCTTCATGGGGCTTCGAGGTGTTCCCGATGAACACGACCGACGCCTCGGCCGGGATCTCTTCCTTGCCGCGAGCAAATGACCCGGACTCCATGAAGTCCTTCAGCATGTTGACGACGGTCGAATCCCCCATCTGGAGGCCGGCGACCTCATCGAAGGCGACGACGTCCCACGTGCCGAGCAGACCGACTCGGCCGCTCGACATGTTCACGAACAGCTGAGCGACGGTGACCTTGCCGCCTGATATGAGGATCGCGTTCGGATTGGACTCACGGTAAACGAAGGACTTCCCGGTACCCCACGGCCCGAGCTCGATGAGGTTGTAGTTCCGTTCCACCATCGGGAGCAGGCGCGTGAGTGCCAGCAGCTTGCCGCGATGGTCGTACTCGGTTGGCTCGAGACCGATGGTCCGCACGACAAGGTCGAGCCAGTCGTCACGGCTGAACTCCCGCCTGGCATCGACATAGGCGGGGAGGTCGAAGGCAGCGACCTGGATGGGCTTCAGTCCAGCGATGTAGAAGGGTGTCTTCTGCGCCTTGTCCTCTAGGTCGTTGTAGACGAGGTCGATCTGCGACCAGGCACCGCCGCCGAGGAGACGCTCGTACTTGTAAACGGTCTCCTCAGGGATGTTGATGAACTTCGACCCGAAGTTCGCCAACGTCGCCCAGAACTTCTTGTCGGACTCAACGAAACGGACATCGACCTTGTCGATCAGGCGGTGCTTGCCCTTCTTCTTCAGTTCAGCCTTCGCCTGCTCGGACTCGTCAGGTCGGATGAAGTTGTCGGCGAGCACCTGATTGACGACGGTGAGGCCAGCCTCGATCTCGAACGGGTCGGATGAGGCGCAGTACTTGCCAAGGAGGAACTCGAGCACATAAACGGGCACTGACGCGCCGACCTTGACCTGACGCACCAGATCTTTACGCACGACTCGGCCAGGGAAGAACCGGTTGGCTAGCTCGTCGAGGCGGTCGTGTTCGCGCTCCGTCACAACTCTTCCTGGACCATCACGTGAGCCGCCACCTCGATATCAACAGCATCGCCGAGGCGAATTCCGGTCGAAGCATCGAGCACTTCGAGGATGGCCACAGAACCGGCGGTGAGATTCTCCGAGATTCGCATGGTGATCACCTGGCTCTTGTCCACTGCCGCGTCAATGGTGCCAGTGACCGGGTCGAAACCGTCGCCACCGACGACTCGAGCGATGCGCTTTCCATTCTGCGAGAGGACGACCCGTACAGGGCTCTCACTGGTGAACAAGTCGCCGGTCATCTGAATCGTGACGGCGACGACACCGGTGGTGATTCGTCCGCCCGCCACAGACAACTCGATCTCATACTTCGGCTCGGCTGTCGGCTCGTCCGACACCACCGTGATAACGGGCACGACGAGTTCTTGCGGAGACAGTCCGCCGTGGAAGAACTGCAGACCACCGCTGGCCACAAACACGCCGAGCCCCCGCGGGGCGATGATGTCGAGACCGCCGCCGATACCGAAGTCGGACAGCGGCACCTTCACGGTCGAGTCCGTCGCGGTGCCGCCGGTGCCGATCCAAGCCCGTCGATGCGGCTCTCCCCTGCCGGTTGGCGGCTTGTCGACCCGCAGCTTCTCCCCTAGCTCGCGGACGGCGAGGAATCCGTGGTCGGCTGTGAGAACGACGCGCCGGATGCCGGCGTGGAGCAAACGAGCGACTGCGGTTTGGAGCACATCGAGCGTGGAATCGAACGAGCCCCAGCTTGCAGCGAGCTGGTCGGTCTCGCCGTCTGCGTCGATCTCGGTCGACCTAACGAGCACGAGGGACGCTCCCTCGATGTGCTTCTTGAGTTCGCGATTGGTGTACTGCGCCAGTTTGTCGAGCGGTATATCGGCCACCTTGCCGTGAACCTTCTCGAACCGATTGACTCGGTCAGAAACCGTTCGGACGGTCCTTCCCTGGATATGCACCGCGAGGCGCGAATCCGCATTCAGATCAATGTCGAATCGTTCCTCCGCACCAGGCGTGACTGCGGCCATGCCTATCGGCGTGATCGTCGGAGCAGCAGCTGCCACTGCGCGCACGTCGACGGTCGCATTCAGTCGCCCAAGCCTGGTAGCGAGGTCCCGGCCGAGTTCGTACCGCAGAGCATCTACGAGCACATATGCCGTGCGAGTCCGGCCGCGCACCTCTGCATGGTGAATGCGGCGCTGCTGCTCGTGATCGGGGACGTTCGCATCGCTGGAAATCGCCTCCGCCGTCCGCCGCAGCACTTGGTCAAGCCACTGTTCGTAGCGTTGGCGGCCGAGCCGGAACGCATCGTCCAACTCATGCAGATCGGTGCCGGCGCTGACTCTCAGTAGCTCCATGCGGCGGTAGGCGCTGTCGACCTCCCAGCCGGTCGACGAGTACCAGTCGACAACGGATGCCAACGACGCGGCCGCGGGCAGTTCGCTCTCCAGAGCAGCGTTCAGACCAGCGATGGCGGCAACTGCACGCCACCGAGCATGAAAGTCGTGACCCTCCAGCCGGTTCGGTTGCGCCCACCAGCTCGACTGCAAGCGCTCCTCGGCCAGTTCGCTCGCAGCATGCCAATCGCGTTCGCCGAGAAGGCGTCTGGCTTCAAGCAGCGCAAGCTCCTCAATGCCTGGGGTGAGATCAATGCTGCTCATCCCCTCCCGCCAAGTCATGACAGCGGCTGTGTGCAACGCGCTGTCAGCCTCGTTGGCGAGTTCAACGATGGCGGCCGAGCTCTCGGACAGTGCCCGGAGGAGGCCCCACGTGTCGTTGACGGTTTTGCGCTGTGGCGCCGTGACCGACGCGAATGCCCCGGTGAAATCGTCGGGCAGCATCCCCGTCGCCTCGTGGAGCACTGTGAGTACGAAGTGGCGAAACACTTCTGAGCGGAGAGCTGCCCCGTTGGCGACGTCGGCCTTGGCACCGGTCGACTTCGCAAAAAAGGCATGGGCGGCATCGAGGAGCACAGGTTCCGTCAGCTGCTCGTCGTACGAGCCCGAGAGCAGAGCCCGGGCGATAGCTGCTGTTCCTGACTCACCCACCAGCGTCATCAGTCGCGCATCCGCCTCGCTGGCACCGGCGTCCAGTGCCGCCTCCACCTCCGCCAGGGTTTGGCACTGCTTGCCCAACTCCTCAAGCCGCTGATCGGTCAGCTGGCCCCGGAGCGAATTGCGGATGACGGTGGGAAGCAAGCTGCGATGCGAGAATCCGACCGACCGCAACTCCTCAAGTGGGTCGTTCTCGGGCGCCGGAGCTGAAACGTAAACAAGCAGGTTGGGTGATGTCGCTCCAGCGAGTTGCGCTTCGATGTCCCGTCGGAGTGCAAACCAGCTTCCATCGAACGTAGCGACGGATACGCCTTCCGGAGCGATCTCACCGGCGACCGCGCCATAGGACTGCTCTCGGTCATCCCAGATAACGACGCCGTACCGCTGGAGCTTGCTAGCAAGCTCCCTTGCCAAGTGGTCTCGTACTGGCGTCACAACTGATCCGCGTACTTCGAGACCGTCGACCATGCGTACTTGCCTTGCCTCAGCTCAGCGCGGTACTTCGCAGCGTCCTTCCATGCCGGAAACAGCGACGCCAACGGCGCGGCGTTAAGCACCGCCCCATCGTCGAGGTCAGGCTCCCATCCAAAGTTGGCAATCCGATCCGCTTCGTCCCTGAAGGCAACAAGCTCGACGGCGAGCTTCTGCTCAGCGCCAAGCTCTTTCGAGACAGCAGCGATAGGTCGGCCAGCACCACCGTCCTCGTACTCCCGCTGCAGCGTGGCGATCCGTCGTTCCGCCAATCGTTGGCGCTGCTCAGCCTCTCGAACGGTGGCGAACAGCATCTCGCGAGATAGGCGAGGCATGTACAGCCAGACACCCCATGCCTTCGAAGGAACCTGGAGCTGCCAGTAGATCGGAGCCTTACGACTGCTCATCGAGTACTGGACGAGGTGTTGAGAGAAGAACTTCGTGCGGATGTAGCGGCTCAGCTGCATCGGTGCGCCGACGAGCGAGGCGCTGAGATCCTCTACCGAACAGCCTGTGATGTACTCGAGCGCCAACGCTACGCGACGGCTTACGTCGCGGTCTTCGCCTGGATCATCCGGCATGACAGCATCGGAAGCAACCTCGATTGGGTAACTCGCACGTGCCGCTCGAAGTGCCCCTGGAGGTAGGGGGCGGCGCGGCTCCCAGGGGTGAGTCGAACTTGTCACATTCGAGGGATCTCGGCCGATTTCGATATCCCATCGACCGAAAGCACAACCGACGGCGTAGGAGACCAGATCAGCGAGCTGCTTCTCGCCCGTCGGTGGCGCTCGATAAGGTCCAACGTGGCCCTGCGCCAATTCGTGGACACGCTCCTCCAAGTCCTCGTCCAGCCACCAAACTGGCGGGACGCTTCCTTGGTGCCCTCCTTGTGAGTAGCTCGTCGGCAGGGCTCCGAATTCCTCGCTCAGCATCCGGCGATCGGATTCATCGAACCCCATGGCGTCCAGCACCGCTTCATCCACAGCCGCTAGCTCGGCGAACGGCGTCGCGGCCGGCTCGACCCGACCGTAGGGAGCGAGGAACCGACCTGTCGTCTCGTCCCAAGTGTCATTGGCGGCCTTCCAGTCGACGATCCTCGCAACCGCTGCGGCGACTGCACCGCTGTCCCAAAATGCCGGAACCTCCGGAAGCCTCTTGACAGCACCAACTTCCCAAGATCCGAACGTCGTCAAGTAGCCCAGGAACATCTGTCCGGCTCGGGAGAGCAGATAACCGAGGGCGCATAGAAGCGCCTCTTCACCGTCACCATCAATAAACACACCACTTCCCTTGTCGGCAAAGACCGCTCCATCCGGCATCACTCGGGGGTTGAAGCCCTTCACCGTTCGTCGTGGCCAGGTAAGCCCGCGCCGAAAGTAGTACTGCGTGTTCTGGGCCCGGCTGCCGCTGCAAGCGCGGATGCGCTCCCCGTCGTTTTCCCAGTCCACGAGGAGGTGGATGTCCCCCCAAAAGGGGCTGTATGCGCCACCCTTCGCGAACGGCACCCAGCGGCAACCATGTCGAGTGTCACTTGTCGAGAATCCGACTCTTTCGGGGTTGACCTCCCATGCTGCTCGTACGAACCGAAAATCATCACCTGTTGCCAGTCCCTGCCTCACCTCCGCGCATGCTGCGAACGCAGGCCGAGAGCGGAACTGATCCCTCATCGCTTGGCTCATCCAATACGAGACGGGCCAGCCCGGCACTGCTCCAAACTCGGAAAGCTCGACCACGTATACGCGGTGGTCATCGTTGCCGACGCGGTGTGCGCCGCTCGTTTCCCTCAGAGCCTTGCTTCGATCCACCTCAGAGTTAACGCGCAGGAACACGCCTTCACCCTCCGGCTCTGCCCGAGCCAGCACGTACGCCGCAGCCTCGACCCGAGCGTCTTCCATCACCCGTTCACCGAGGTCAGCGAGGACGACGAAGCGATTCGCAAGCAGCACCTCCCTTCGCCACTTTTCGAAGGTCCTGGTAATCAGACCTCCACGTGACGTGATCGCTGCGCATGTGCCGACCCGCTCCTCAGCGAGTTCAAGCCCGCGTCCGACAAACGCCGCGAGAAGGTTGTAGTCCTTATTCGGAATCCACGGGTAGGCCGCCTTCAGGTAAGTCTTGGACGCAAAGACAGGCTCGCCGAAGGGTGGATTCATCAAACACGCCGTGTACCGGCGGCTCATGGCTTCGATGAAGCGAACGGCGTCGTGTGCTTCGGCAGCGAAGAGTCTCTGTGCCACGGTCGACGTCGTCTGGTCAGCAATCGTCTCCAGCGTCTCCAAGACAACAGACTCGACGTTCACGGCATTACCGCCAGACCACCCTTCGGAAAGAGTTCCCTCAAGGTGGCCGGTCCCGAACACATCACGCGCCTCCCGGTCGAGCCTCTCTTCGATCTTGAGCAGCGGACCGAGCACCGGAGCCATGATGAGTTCCTCGGCTATCGCTTGCACGACCCGGCCGACGTGCGGCGGCAGGGTGGCGATTAGTTCGTCTGCCTCTGGAGTGTCTGGCAGTGAGCGGGCGCAGATCACGTTCGGTTTCGGCAGTGGCGTGCGGCAATGACGCCGTGCACGAAGGATCACAGCGGCCTGCGCAATCTGGGTAGCGCGAGGATCGATGTCGATGCCCCACAGCGACCGGACGATGTCAGGCGCCGCGTCTCCAGGTTCGACGCCAGCGTGCCGCCAAGCGGCCTCCAGCACGTCATAAGCACCGAGCAGGAAGTGACCGGACCCGCAAGCCGGGTCGAGCGCGCTCACCTCGCGGAGGTCGATCGGCTCCGCGGCGGGCTCAGGCACCTCGACGAGCATCGGCAATTCGCCCGCAAGCGCCGGGAACGACGCGGCGAGGTGCACGCCGAGGCCGTTCTGAACAAGGAACTCAACGACGTACGAGGGCGTGAAGAACTGGTTCCGTACTGCAAGTTCCCTTGAGTTTCGGGGAGCTGAAGACTGCCGCATCTCCTTTCGTTCATCGGACGAGTTGAAGAACTGGTAGGACCAACCAAGCGCATCGGGTGCCGACCAGATCGACTCGTCGACAGCGACGAAAAGCTCGATCAATTCCGAGAACGCTGCCGTCGACGGCTCAAGTTCGAGCAGTGGGTTGCGAGGGTCGAAGAGCGCGGGGACATCGGCCGAGAGTTCATCAGCACAGATCCGCACGAGGAGGCGGAAGCGTTCCCATTCCTCATTCGCGCTGGCGGGCGCTATCTCGGCGAAGTCGCGGAATCCTTGCGAGACGAGTCCGTTGCCGATCGCTTCGGGCAGCACGCCGAGTCCTTCCGCCACCCGCAGGGTGACAAGCCGGTTGACGTGAGTGAAGGCGGCCTCGCGGATGAGACGCTCGACTGCCGAGGATTCTGTCTCGCCTTCGCTGCGCAAGTAAGCGATGACGTCGAGTAGGTCAAGTCTGACCGCCGCCTCAGACGCATCGAGCGGCAGGGCCTCGGCATCTTCGATCCGTCCGTCGCTGCGGTGGATACCGAATTCGCCTTCCAACGTCGATGCCAAGTCGATCTCAAGTAGCGACCGCGCCTTCTGGATGAGGTTGCCAAGAGCTGTCCGCTGAGCACCGTCCAGTGCCACGGTCACCGGAGCCGGACCTCAGTGTCTTCGCTAAGTTCGCTCAGGACTGCCTCTCGCAACCGGCCGAGCGCCGCATCCAGCTCGGTCTCGGAAGTGATAGGTGCGCTCCAGACTTCGGCGGCGCGCACATGGCGGACCTCGCGAGTTGCCACCAGAGCATCCAACGCGTCCGACACCGAGCCGACTGCACCGTCGACACTCTGGATGTTTGCCCGTAGCAACGGGATCTCGGCGGTGTCGGCGAGGCGGGCCAGCGGAGCGATCGCCTCGTCGAAGACATCGTCATCGACAGACGGATATCGAGATCGGAGCGCCAAGGTGGCTTCCGCCACCTTCTCGGCGACGGCGTCTTGGAGCGAAGCCAAAGCGTTGGCCTTGGCCTGTTCGATCTTGGTGGTATGGCTCTTGATCTTCGCCAGATCATCGCCGTAGCGCGCACGGGCCAAGAGTTCGCCGAGTGCTGTGGCCTCCTCCACGATGTCGGGATCGCCAAGCTGGAGGCCATCGCGGCTCGCCGCAACGGCAGAGCGCAATGTCGGCATCTCGTGTTCAGCAACCGAGGCGAGTGCAGTCACCACCGTTCGTCCGTCAGCGAGATCGATCCGGCGTTCATGCATAGTTTCAACGACCAGGTCATCGTCGTCGCCTGACAGACGCTCGAGGAGTTCATGCATGACATCGAGCTGCTCAGGCACGTCGAGGCCAGCGCCTCGGAATGTCGACATGGCTTCCGTGCAGGGCTGACGAAAGCCATCGAACACCGACCGGCCACGATGCGCGAGCGATCCGACGTCGATGCCGACCGGCTCTCCGGTCAACTCGTGCAGCCACTCGGTGACCTTGCCGCGCACATCGAGATCGGGTCCGCTTTCCTCGGCAGGCCGAAACGAAGCGGCCCGAAATGTTGGCAGCTTGGCGAAGATCGGCTCCAGACGGTGGTCCGTGTACGACGTGATCCGAGATGCCTGAGAGACGACTTCGAGGAGCCCGGCCCGAATAGCGGTGGCCAGAACCACCTGCAGCGCCTCGGGCGAACAACCAAAGGGCGGGCTCCCGAAGTGCCGCTCGAGCTGCTGGCCGCTCTGATCCTCGTTGTACTGCTTGCGGGCACCGATGTGGCCGACAACGGTCTCGATCGGCCCGCTGCCGATCACGAGTTCGTGCCCGCTGCTCGTGATCGTCACAACGTTCAGTCCGTCCGCGCCGCAACAGTCTGGAAGCCCTGCCAGGGAGTCCGCCTTCAAGACCTGCACAGGGTCGGTTCGCCTGACCGTCGCCGTGAACTCCTCGAGCCGTGGATAGATCTTGTCGAGGTGGTCAGTGATGACCTTCTGAGCGGCCGGTTGCAGCTCGCCCTCGGGTGCCGCCTGTGAGGTTCCGCCGAAGACAACCGTCCCGCCGATCATGTCTCGGGCCAGCAGCTGACTGGCCGTTTGCCCGTGACGGTCCGCCCGCTTGCGTTCTTCCTGGAGCAGGAATCGCTCGGCTTCCCCTTGATCGTTCTTGTGACGGTCGATCATCTCCTCGCTGCGATAGAGCTCGACCAGCGCCTCGAAGGTGTCGTTCTGAGTCTCGTACGCCCAGTAGATGCGACTGTCGTTGTCTTCTGCCCGTGAGGTGAATCGCAGGGCGTCGAGATCATCGGTTTCTCGAATGTCGAGACTGATGTCGCCGTCGGTGAGCTTCTCGCGCTCGACGGTCAGCTCAAGCCTGAAAGTTCGGCCCTTCTTGACAGTGAGTGATCCGAGACGGTCACGTAACAACGTCTTGCGGATCCTCTTGTGGCGCTCGCCGATGTCGATCTGCCTGCGTTCCTTCTCCCAGTTCTTCTGTTCCGGGGTCTGCAGCCGATAGCCGTCATCACCCTCGCGCAGACGGTCCTCCCTCACAAGGTCCGCGAGCGCGTCGCGGACCTCCGATTCGAGGGGGTCTGCGTGCGTACTCGGGTGCAGGAGCACCGCCAAGTTCCGCGGAGAGAGCGGTACTCCGGGAACGTCGGTACACAGCGCCACAACCCGCATGATCTTGGCGTGGAGGCTGTCGTCACCATGTGCACTGGCGACCTGTTCGACTTCGTGGCGCCACGCAGTCGGGATCACTTCTTCAAGGAGGGTGTAGGAGCGATCCAGTGTCACGAGCGCTCCGACGTCATCGCCGTGAAGCCCGACTGCCGGGTTGGTGATCAACTGCTGCGTGTGCTTGATGATCGTGCGGTTTGACCCGCCCAACGTCTGTGGCGCACCACCCTGAGCGCGTCGGGCCGAGACAGCGTCGATCAGGACCTGCAGCTGGTACGGCACCAAGGGATACAGGCGAACGAAGTCCTCTTCGCCGAATGGCTCGTAGCGGTCTGACTGCAAGGCGACGGACGTGGCGAGCTTGTTGCGATCCGTGTCGAGAGCGGCACGAACAGCCGAAGAGCCGTCGGCGCTCTTGTCAAGGACGCGCCGCCCGGTGACCTCGTCAATATCGGAAGGCAGCAGGTCGACGCGAATCGGAAACCGGTCAACGGCCTTGGCAAGTTCGGTCTGCTTGCCTTCGAGGCTGTCAACCACGTCGGTGAGCTTCTCCTGCGACGTGGCGAGCAGCCAGAGCGCACCTTTCTTCTTCTGGCAGGCCTCAGCGAGACCCTGAAGGCCGAGCATCCGGTCGACAGAGCGAGCGACGTACTGACCCGCCTCGTCGACGATGAACACGAGGCGCGTGGTCCCGCTTCGGCGCCTTGCGAGCATCTCCAGCGCACGGTCAGCGAACCAGTTGGCGTTGATCTCCGGCGGGCTGGCGGCGTTCGACCAAGAGTCTGCTGAGGGGTAGGTGTCGGGGTCGAGTTCGTGCAGCACCCGGCTGGCCCGATTCTTGGCTGTGATGACGTTGCGGTCGTCATTCCACGACCGGTCATTCACCGACTCGTACGTCGAGAGGAACTGCCCGAGGCCGATCGTCTCATCGGGTCCCTCGAGTGCGTACTCGAGTTCGGCCAGCGTGACGTCGCGGCTGTAGCCGAGCTGCTCGAGCAACGTTCGGTATACCGGCAGCACCACTGCCTCGCCCTCGCGCAACACGTTGGGGCTGGTGGCGAGATCGAGAAGTACGACCTCGGCCTCGATTTGCGAGTGGACGGTGCGGAGCAGTTGGCTGGCGCGCGGGATCTCATTGAGCTCAAAAAATCGCTCGGCAACTCGCCGGCCGCCGATCTCCGGGTTGGCGATGAGATACCCGAGCACCTTGGCAAACGAAGACTTGCCTGACCCAAAGAAGCCGGACACCCAGATATTGACCGTCTCGCTCGGGTTCAGGATCATCTCCTGGAACCTGTCGAGCACGTCAGTGAGCTCGGACGCAATGTGGTCGGTCGGGATGTACTCCTCGACCTCGGTGAGGATCGTGGACTCGTCGTCGACCTTGATGACCTCTTCGATCTTGCGGTCAATCGGCCGGCTGAACAGTTCTTCGATTCTCACGATTCACCTCGGGGGATGATGAGGGCTCGGTAGCCGTATGTCGGCTCGGTCTTGCCCATGAACCGGAGGCCGTAGTCGCCCGAGATGCTGCCTGGGTAGAGCAGCGTGACCGGGCTGTCGATGCGAGCCTTGAGTTCGTCGAGCAGCGTGCTCGTGCGGTGGGCCGGATAGAGCGCGCCAGCGCGGTACAGGAAGATTGCCGAGCGATCGGTCTGCCTAGCTTGAACCCGGTCGACGACGCGGTCGGCGAATGTGGGGCGTGCGCTCAGCACCTGCCGAACAGCGAGCTGCGCTTCCTCGTAGGCACCGGCCCGTTCGAGGTTGATGATCTCGTCGAGTTGGCCACCCTCCTCCAGGGTCTTCCAGAAGACGTCGGCGAGCGAGACGGTGTCGCATTCGATGTTCCGCGGGTCGGCTTCGAGCCACATGCGGAGATCATTCAGCTCCCGCCTCACGGCGTACTCGTCCTGCGGCTCGTACTGGTAGATGAAGAAGGGCACGGTTGCCTGCGTCTCGTAGTAGCTGACGATCCGTTCGGCGATGTTGGCGACGGGCTCAGGCAACGGCACGAGCGACCTCCACCAGACTCTCGACACGCCAGTCGATCCGAAAGCTCGAGCCGGCACGGTCGTAGTACACGAGCCCTTCTGCGGCGAGGCGGTGCATGTGTTGATCGATCCGAGGTCCGTCGAGCAGCCATCGCTTCCACACCGGCGCTGTCAAGAGCCCGCGGCTCGACTCACCGCCCTGATGGAGTCGGTAGGCGACGTAGGCGAATCCACCATCCGAGATCGAAGGGCCAGTGATCTCCTTGTTGGGTGACTTCGTCGCGCCTTCGAGACGTCCAAAGTCGCGCAGGGTGGCCAGCAGCCCTTGGGCAACCCGTCGTTTCAGCGATGGTGACCAGGCTGGGACACTCTCGGCCATTTCGAGCTCGGTCAGCCATTGCTCGGCCAGATCCGCGTTAACTCCGAGCCGGCCTTCGTCGTACCAGCCAGCGAGCGGTCCCTCGGCGAAAGCCCCGAGAAGCTGGTCGGCTCTGGAAGCCTCGTAGTAGCAAGCGTCAGAGAAAGCAGCGGGGTTGCCGCAGAGAATGCGGAGAGCCCGGACCAAGTCCTCGCCCGGGTCGACAAAGCGAGGGCGGAGGGCGTACATGGTGACATCGGATGCCCTCGACTGCGAAGGCAACCCAAGCAGGTTCTGCTCGTTGATGAGCGACAGATTCGCTGCGCTTGACAAGGTGTCGTCCCACAACGAGACGAACTGCCGTGTGTCATCGAGCAGGGCGCCACGCTTCGAGATGTTCGAGCTCATCACCGTCAATCGGTCACCTCGAGGAATGGCGCGGCGAAGGTCGCGCGACCGACATACACAGCAGCAAGCGTCTGGACAGCATCGGCAACCGCGGCAGGGTCTTCCAGCACCGAGCGCTCGATTGAACCGGCCCTCAACGCATCGCCGAGGGATTCGATTCGCGGCCTCTTTCCGGCACGTAGAGAATCTTCAATCGCATCGAGCGTCGCAGTCTCGAGGAACTCGAATATCGCTGACGGCTCGTCTTCGGTCTTCTGCTCGGAAACCCACGCTGCTGTCCAGCGTCGTACTGGCCAGCGGTCGCTGAACAGGTGGACAGCGTTCGGCCGGTCGATGATGTCGTTGTGCCGGTTCGCCGCCGACGCCAAGTCGAGCTCAACTGCCGCCATACGCCACGTACGCGGAAGCCGCTGCTTCAGGACAACGCGACCCGCCGCGCCGAATGAGCGAGACCCCCACCAATTCCGCAGATCGGCCTCACCCAGTCGGGCGACTCGAATGGCGGATACAACGATCTCGTCGACGTCAGGTGTTGAGACCGCTGGTGCCACGGCGCCCCCCGCTCGGTGCCTGCCCCCGGTGTCACGGCGGCCGTGACGGCCCTAGTGGGAGGGACCCGGATCAGCCGCAGCCGCGCCGACTCAGACTGCGCCGTCCGACACATAGATGTGCCCGGGCACGTCGGCTTTCGCCGAACTCGATGCGGCAGTAAACCCTCGACGGGACGGTTGACTGCGCAGGATGCCATTCCTCGCACTGCTGTGAGGCCCACCGTGAGGGTCAGGCTTTGCGAACGCCGTCCAGAATGGGGCCGAGTTGATCGGCGCGCGCATCACCCGGCAGCGAGCAGGTCGTAGACGCAGCGAGGACGAGCGCAGCGACAAGCTCTCTATGGACTGCTCAGTAGCGCCCGTGGTCGTCAGCGTTGACAAGCCACGCCTCGACGCCACTCCTGATTCGTCCAATGAGCTTCATTCTGCCGACAAGCTGTCGCGCGTTCGACCAACGAACCAGCGCCACGACCCCCGCCAGGGTGCCCACGGCGGTCACGGGAAGCAGGAAATCCAGCAGATCCTCAGAGATCCCATCGGCCACAGGCAAACTCGAGTCTTCTGCCCGCACCTCTTCGTTCCACCAGCCGATCACGTCGTTGGCAGTACCTCCTCGGAACGCATCTGAACCGACAAAGAACCACACCATCAATCCTGCGACGATGACGGCCACGAGCAACCTCGCAAGCGCAAGTGTCACCGAGTGCTTCCTCAGCATGCACGCAAAGCGCGCTGGCCGCGTCAAATCTGCTGCGGGACGGCCTCCGCTGCCCTGCGTTTCCCATGACACCGCCAACATCTTTGGACGTCTTATCGGCAGATTCGCGCGACGCCCCAGGTAGGCCCGCCAAGCCGCCGTTTCCAACAGCCTGACGTACTTATGATTCTCGGCGGCGTCAAGGACTTCGAACTCCTCCGGCAGAATTAGGTGAGTGTTCACCGTCTCCAGTACTGCCGTCCCGAACTTTCGTATTCTCGGCGCGACCGGCGACGTGGCGTACTCCCGTACGTCGAGGACCCTTATGTCGAAGAAAGACCTACCGTCAACCGGTGACACCCCTGGGCGGGTCCACATTCTGCCGGGATCTAGAACGAAGAATCTGATGCGGCAGTAGCCAATCCCGGCCGCGGAGTTCCATGGCTCTGCAAGATGACATCGCCAGAGGCTGACGCCGGCCTTGAGATCTTCCGTCATCATCGGCTCAAACTCTGACAACTCGACGAGCGTTGCCGATACGTGGTCTGGAACAATCGTCTGGACCGGAGAGATCTGGTCCATCGGACCGCGGACGATCGGCATCCCGAAGATCAGGCTGCCCGACTCCGATGTGATCCACTGGGACAGATCTGCTGGCTTTCGCAGCCCCGAACCCGGAATCGCCAAGTCGAGGAATTCAACTACACCACCCGGCGCCTCTACTCCGCCCAGCACCTCAAAACGAAATCCGACATCTAGAAACCGAACCTCGCGTCCAAGGCCCGGCAGGATCCACAGATTCACATGCAGCTGGTACAACTTAATCGGAGTTCGAGAAATTACCGCAAGCGTGCCCATCGCTCCATCGCCCCCAAGGCCGCTTCAGGCCGCAGCGCAGAACACGCTCTCGGCCCGCTCTCCGTAGCGGTCCACCAGGCGATCTACATGCTGGAACCCGCTCGGGGCCAGCACCCGGTCAAACTGATGGCGCATTTGATCCGGGCACGTAAGTGCGACCTCTTCGTATCCGACGTCGAACGCTCCGGCGGTCACCTGACGTGCCAGCATCGTTGCCACACCACGTCCCCGCCAGTGGGATGCCACGAAGAACGTGGCGATTTTCAGGCGGCGCACTCCTTTCGGACGTAGCACCGCGACTCCAGCGAACTGGTCGTCATGGGTTGCCGCAACAACCAAGGGCCCACCCGCAGCGTCAAGCTGGTCGGCGACACGTTCAAGCCACTGCGACCCGCACGCATAGTTGCCAGCTACCGCAGGCGTGACGAGCTGAAGCGCCGCGAGCGACCTTCGTTTCGAAAGGCCGGACCGGCTGGTTGAGATCCTCGTCGACGCAGCGAAATCGAACCCTCTGTCGATACTTCGGATCAGATCAGTCGTCGTCCCGGTCACCCGAACCTTCTTTCCGACAACGCTCTACAAGCATCAACGATATGCGTTCGGTGTGACATCGAAGTCCGGGAGCCTTCCCATCCCCAGGTTGAGCATCAATGTCACCCAGAATATATGCCGCTCCACGCTCCGTCGATTCGGACGGGCAGCTTGAGAACCAGGAGCAACAAAAACAAACATAAGTTCGCATGAATGTTCGCGACGAAGCAGCCGACAAGGCGAGAAGTGGCCTGGGGCACGTTCTCGTGCTGTCCCTGAAGCCGAGGTACGCCAGTGCAATCGTTTCGGGTGCGAAGACCATCGAACTGCGGCGGACACGCCCCCGCATTGCGACCCCCACGCTCGCATTGATCTACTCGACGAGACCGGTGATGTCACTCGTCGGGACGTGCCGTGTTGACTCAATCGAGTCGCAGTCGCTGCGAGACCTCTGGTGCCTGGCATCAAGCCGAGCTGGGATCTCAAGGCGCGAGTTTCACGAGTACTTCTCTGGTCTGAGCGAAGGCATCGCTCTGCACCTCAGCGATGCGCAACGCGCCGAAACGCCGGTCAGCCTGGCGCAACTTCGCCGACTGGTCGACGGCTTCCGACCGCCCCAGAGCTTTGGGTACCTGTCCGCAGACGACAGCGGCCGAATCCTCGCTGCGGCACCGTAGGCGATCAGGCTCCCCCATCAGCACAGGCCTGCATAAGCGCATAGCCCTTCTAATCGAGGACTCGAGTTCTCGTCAGTGACGGTCGCCTTGGCGGAGGGGCTGATGCCCTGCTATGCAACGGAGAGCGAATCGAGTCTCGCAATGCGGTTCCATGGGGCGGAGCCGTGGGGAATGGGGGGACGTGATGCCAGATTCGTTGGAGCCTGGTTCGTTGCAGATAGATCCGAGGGAGACCCGGGCCGCTCTGGACCAGGCCAGCCATGCACCAGGCGCGATCTATGCCAGCCCGGAAATCTTCCGTCGCGAGGTCGACGAGTACTTCAAGCGCGAATGGCTGTATGTCGGGCGTGTCGAAGAGCTGGCCGAACCGGGTGACTTCATGGCGCTGCGCTTGGTCGGCGAGCCCGTGCTGCTCTCACGCGATCGTGACGGGCAGCTGCACGCCAACTACAACATGTGCGTCCACCGTGGCGTCGAGGTCGCGTACGGAGCGGGCAACCTCAAAGCCTTCAGCTGCCCGTACCACGGCTGGGTGTACGGCCTCGACGGCCAGCTCAAGGGCGCCGCCTACATGGCCGAGTCCGAGGGATTCGACGTCGCCGATTGCGCCTTGACACCGCTGCGGCTCGACGTGTGGCGGGGCAACATCTTCATCAACTTCGATCCCGAAGCCGAACCGCTGGCCGACGCGATGGCGGTGATCGACGAGGAGTTCTCATTCCTCGGGTGGGAGAAGTGCCGTCTCGGCAACAAGCTCGAGATCGACCTCGCGTGCAACTGGAAGTTCGTGCACGAGAACCTGATGGACTTCTACCACGTGGGGGTGCTGCACGCGGGAAGCTTCGGCGCCAACTTCAAGTTCGAGCCCGACCACATCGACATCAAGCCCGGCGGCGGACTGTCGATCTTCTACGACGCCGGCCCGCCCACGCCGGGCGCCGAACCGCTGCTCGGCAAGATGCCGTGGATGGAGGACCGCCCGCACAGCTTTGCCTGCACCGCGTACAAGGCGCCCAACATGACGTTCTTCGGCCGCATCGACTGCATCCGGCCGATGATCGCCTGGCCGATCGACGAGGGCCACACCAAGGTGGTCATCTACCACCTGTTCCCCGAGGAGTTCTTCGAGCGGCCCGACTTCGACGAGACGCTGAAGATCTACTACGACTACCAGATCCTGGTGCTCGAAGAGGACCGGGTGATGATCGAGTCGATGCAGCAGGCGATGAGCTCCCCCGCCTACCGGCCGGGGCGGATGAGCACGCACGAGAAGGGCGTTCACAACTTCCTCAACGGCTACCTGGACCGTGTCCTCGACGGAGCCACCCCATGACCCCCACCGTCTCGAGCGCGGCGGACGTGCTGATGCGCGACTACATGGCGTTGGAGCCGGGCGAGACCGTCCTGATCACCGCCGACACCGACAGCGACGAGGTGGTCTGGCAGGCGGTACTGCGGGCGTCGCTGCTCGCCGGCGCCAATGCCTCGGTCCACCTGATCCCGCCGCTGCCGTATCAGGGACGCCTCGCCGATCCCTACGTGACTCCGGCGCTAGGGGCCGCAGCGCTGGCCGCAGATGTGTGGATCGACTTCACGTTCCCCT
This sequence comes from Candidatus Poriferisodalis sp., assembly GCF_965208925.1. Classification (GTDB taxonomy): domain Bacteria; phylum Actinomycetota; class Acidimicrobiia; order Acidimicrobiales; family Poriferisodalaceae; genus Poriferisodalis. The sequence goes on from NZ_OZ242364.1 coordinate 3,249,121, forward strand.
ACCTCGCCGGTTCGGAACTGCACGATCACGCCATGGAGACCGACCGCATCCGCTACCTGCTGGGTGCCGACCTCAGCGCCGGGGGCCTGTTGCGACTGTTCGGGCGAGTCGATCTCGACCGCTACTTCGCGGTGCACCATGGGTTTGACGCGCTGGTGAACGATGCCGTCGGCAAGAGCGTGCGCATCACCGATGGCGCCGGCACCGACGTGAGCTTCGTTTTGGCGCAGCGCGGGTTCGAGAAACCTCGACGCGCCGACAAGCCGGGGACGGTCCTGATTCCGGGGCAATGCACGCTGTTCCCTGAAGTCGAATCCGTGAAGGGCCACATCGACGTCGGCGCCATGTTTCACGAGTACTACACCCGACTTCCGTCACCCATCACCCTCGAAATCGATGGCCGCATCAGGGCCATTTCCGGCGGAGGCAACGAGCGGACCGTCGCCGACCGGGCGCTGCGGCGGGCCGGCAAGGACGGCGAATACGGCTACGTCATCCACTTCACCCACGGCATCCATCCCACGGCCCGGGTCACCGGCGGCTCGTTCGTCGAGGACACGCGTGCGATTGGCAACAACGCGATCGGAATGGGCATGCCGTGGTGGGATCCCGGCGGCGGCGAGAACCATCCCGACGCCGTCTTGTTCATGCACACGATCGACATCGACGGTCAGCGTGTCGTCGAAGACGGCGCCATCGTGAGTCCTGAGCCGTTGGCGGCGCTCGCAGCCGATCTGCAACCCCTCGCCGGCTGAGCCGCCATGAAACCTGCGCCGTTCTCGTTCGTTGCTCCCGAGACGCTCGACGAGGTGGTCGCAGCCCTGGCCGCCCACGGCGAAGACGCCCGGATCCTCGCCGGCGGCCAGAGCCTCGTTCCCCTCATGAATCTTCGGCTGGCCCGACCCGAGGTGCTCGTGTCGATCAACCGCTGCGGTGAGCTCGACTACATCCGGCTCTCCGACGACCGCCTCGTCGTCGGTGCGCTCGTGCGTCAGATCGACGCCGAGACCAGCCCGCTGGTCCAAGCCGAGTGCCCGCTGCTGGCCAAGGCGCTGCGGCACGTCGGACTGCCCGCCACGCGCAACCGCGGCACCGTCTGCGGCAGCTTGGCCCACTGCGATCCGCTCGCCGAGCTGCCGGCCGTGGCGCTCGCGTTGGAGGCCGATCTGGTGCTGACCAGTGCCGCCGGCGAACGCCGGGTTGCGGCCCACGACTTCTTCGTTGCGGACATGACCACCTGCATCGAGCCAGGCGAGATCGTCTCGGCGGTCGCATTCGAACGCCAGGACCCGAGCGAGCGAAGCGCGCTGCTGGAGGTCTCGAACGGGGGCAACGTGTTCCCGGTGGGCGGGGTCGCATTGCGGTGGGCCAGCGCAGGCGGCACCTGCGCCATGGCACGCATCGCGGCGTTCGGCGTGGGGTCGGTGGCCCAGCGTCTGGTCGACGCCGAGGACGCGCTGGTCGGCACCGATCTGGGCCCCACCGCAATCGCAGCCTCCGTCGCAGCCGCCCGCAATGTCGTCAATCCGACCGGTGACATGCACGCCGACGCCGAGTACCGGCGACACCTCGTGGGCGTGCTGCTGGAGCGCGGCCTGCTGGAAGGGGAAGGTCCATGACGGGTGAACACGAGGTGACCGTCACCGTCAACGGGCGCAGCCGCCGATCCCGGGTGGAGCCCCGGCGGCTGCTGGTCGACTACCTGCGCCACGATCTCGGCCTGACCGGCACCCACATCGGCTGCGAGCAGGGGGTGTGCGGTGCGTGCACGGTGCTGCTCGATGGCCGCACTGCCCGCAGCTGCCTGCACTTCGCTGTGGCGGTCGACGGATCTGACATCCGCACCGTGGAAGATCTCGCGGGACTCGACGAGCTGCATCCGATCCAGGAGATGTTCCACCAGAAGCATGCGCTCCAGTGCGGGTTCTGCACGCCGGGATTCCTCCTCACAGCGGTCGAGCTGCTTGAGAGCAGTCCCGACCCCGACGAGGCCGCCATCCGGGAGGCGCTGATGAACAACGTCTGTCGTTGCACCGGCTACGCAAACATCGTGGACGCGATCACTGAGGCCGCGGTGGAGCTGCGACGGGGGCACCAGTGATGAGCAGCGACCTCCAAGGCGCTGTCGGGCAGAGCGTTTTGCGGCGAGAGGACGACTACCTCCTGCGGGGCCAGGGACGCTTCGTCGACGACCTGCCCACGCCGATCAACACGCTGCACCTGGCCTTCGTGCTCAGCCCCTACGCCCACGCCCGGATCGCCTCGATCGACGCGAGCGAGGCCCTTGCGCTCGACGGCGTGGTCGACGTGTTCACCGGTGCCGATCTCGCCGCCATGGTGAAGCCGATCGCCGCCCAGATCGAGCTGCCCGGCTACAGCCCCAACACCCGCGACGTGCTGGCGATCGACGAGGTGCGGTTCGCAGGCGAGGCGGTGGCCGTGGTGGTGGCCGAGAGCCAGTACATCGCCGAAGACGGCATGGAACTGGTCCAGGTCGACTACGAGCCGCTTCCTGTGGTCACCGACATTCACGAAGCCACCGATCCCGCCGCTCCGCAGGTCAATCCGACGGTGCCAGGCAACGTCTACTTCGAGGGCCGATTCGCGACCGAGAACGTGGACGCTGGTTTCGAAGCGGCGGCCCACGTCATCTCCGAGGAGTTCCACTCCAACCGTGTGACCGCCGTGCCGATCGAGCCCCGAGGCTGCCTCGCCGTGCCCGAACAGCCGGCCAATCTGGTCTTCTACTCCTCGACCCAGATCCACCACCTGCTGCGGACGGCGCTGGCCGAGTTCCTGGACGTCGCCGAGTCAACCCTGCGGGTCGTTGTTCCCGACGTCGGCGGCGGATTCGGCATCAAGGCGGCCCTCTACCCCGAGGAATTCGTCTGCGCTGCGCTCGCCCTGCGTCTGCGCCGGCCCGTCAAGTGGGTCCAGGACCGGTACGGCGCCCTGCTCACCGACGTCCACGCCCGTGACAACCACTATCGAGTGGAGGCCGCTGTCGATGATGACGGCATCGTCACGGCGCTGAGGGCCGAGATCCTCACCAACGGCGGCGCCTACTCGGCGGTGCCGTTCGGCTGCACGCTGGAGACCACCGGCGGCGCCCGCATGATCGTCGGGCCGTACCGCATCACCGAGTATGAGTACACGGCCACCGCCGTCGCCACCCATACCGCGCCGGTGCTGGCCTATCGGGGTGTCGCACAGCCGGTCTGCTTCATGGCGATCGAGGGCATGATGGACCGGATCGCCCGCCGGCTCGAGCTCGACCCTGCCGAGGTTCGGTTGAGGAACATGGTGCCCACCGCGGAACTTCCGTGGAACAACGTCGTCGGCGTCCGCTACGACACAGGCAGCTTCGTCGAGTCGCTCGAGATGGCGATGGAGATGGCGGGATATGACGAGTTTCGCTCCCGCCAGGCGGCGGGACGGCTAATCGACGGCAAGTACCGAGGCATCGGCATCTGCAGCTTCACCGAGGTGAGCGGGACGGGCGCCCCCGGCTGGCGTGCCCGCGGACTGAGCCGCCTGCCCGGCTTCGACAGCGGAACGGTGAAGGTCGAGCCCACCGGCAAGGTGACCGCCTTCGTGAGCCACGCGCATTCAGGGCAAGGCCACTTCACGACCTTCGCTCAGGTCGTCGCCGACGAGCTCGGGGCTCGCTTGGAGGACGTGACGGTCGTCGAGGGCGACACCGCGGCGGGGCCCTACGGCACCAACACCTTCGCCAGCCGCAGCGCAGTCACCGGCGGCGGGGCGCTGATACGGGCGTCGGAGAAAGCCCGGCTGAAGCTGGCACGGATCGCCGCATACATGCTCGAGTCCACCCCCGAAGACATCGTGGTCTCCGACGGCCAGATGCATGTCGCCGGCGTGCCGAGCCGGGCGCTCTCGTTTGCGGAGGTCGCCGAGACGGCGTATGCGATGAACACCGTCGACCTGCCCGAAGGCGAGAGCTTCGGCATCGAGGAGACCGACTTCTACGACCCGCCGCTGGTCACCATGGCGAACGCCACCCACATCGCACAGGTGGCGGTCGATGCGGCAGACGGGACGGTCGACATCGAGGGCTACGTCGTCGTTCACGACTGCGGCCGTGTCATCAACCCGATGATCGTCGACGGCCAGGTGATGGGCGGCGTGGCCCAAGGCATCGGCGAGGCACTCATGGAGGAGTTCGTGTACGACTCCGACGGCCAGGTCCGCACGGCAACGCTGATGGACTACTTGCTGCCCAGCTCGGTAGACGTTCCCAACTTCCAGATCGCCCACATCGAGTCGCCGTCGATCGACACCGTCGGCGGGTTCAAAGGCGTAGGAGAAGGCGGTCTGATCGGAGCAGTGCCCTCGATCGTCAACGCAGTCGCCGACGCCCTGGCCGACCTCGACGTCAACGTCAACACCAAACCGCTGCGGCCCGCGCTGCTGTCTCGTCTCATCCGAGAAGCCGGCGGCTGACGCCGCCTCGGCTAGAGGCCGAGCGCGACAGCGGCGCGCTCGGTCTGGGTGTCGGTGTCGCCGTGGCTCAGGCAGAACGCCCTGGCGCGCCTGGTGTAGAGCTGCAGGTCGTATTCGGTCGTGTAGCCGATCGCCCCGTGAACGGTGTGGGCGGCATGGACCATGTCGACGATCACCTCGTTCGCGAAGACCTTGGTCCCGGCGACCTCGAGGGTCGCGTCGTGCCCTTGGTCGAGCATCCAGGCGGACTCTGCGACGAGGAGCCGGCAGGCGTCGGTGTTGATGCGCATGTCGGCCAACCGGTGGGATACCGCCTGGTAGCTGCCGATCACCTTTCCGAACTGCTGACGGCTCGATGCGTGCTCCGACGCGAGCCGGATCATCCCTTCGCAGCAGCCGACCGCTTCAGCGGTGGCGAGGACGGTGGCTGCGTCCAATCCGGCGTCGATGGCCCGCTCCGCGGCGCGGCCGCGAGCCAGGACACCGCCGGCGAACACGGGAACGTTGTAGAACTCGACGTGGAATAGCGGGTCTCCACCCGTGGCGCGATGGCGAGTCCACTCGACGCCTGCGGCGTCGCGGTCGACAGCGACGACCGCTGATTCGCCGTCTGGTGTCGTCAGCGACACGAGCAGCGCCTGCGCCGCCGACGCGTACGGCACCATCGCCTTTGCGCCGAAGATCGTGGCACCAGCGCCTGTCTCGGTCAGGACGGTCGACGAGGCGGATCGTTCGTCGCGCCCGGCCGCGTCGAGAAGTGCGGGCGTGATCACTGCGCCGCTAGTCGCGAGCGTGCTCAACATGTCGCGGGTCACCGCCGTCGGCTCGACGGCTCCGAGGAAGGTCGCCGCGAAGCCAGCCGTGGCGACGAGGGGCGTCGATGCGGCAGCCCGTCCGAGCTCCTCGGCCAGAACGCACAGGTCGGCGAGTCCGGCACCGCCTCCGCCGATGTCGCTGGGCAGCGCAAGCGCGGTCCAGCCGAGCTCGGCCATCTGAGCCCAGATCTCAGAGTTGACGCCGTCGCTACTCGCCTCGACCTCTCGCACCGTGTCGGCATCGAGCGAGTCGGCCAGAAAGCGCCGCGCGCCGTCTCGGATCATCTCTTGCGTGTCGTTGAGCATGAGGTCCATGGCGGTCGCTCCTATCGGGGGAGGCCGAGGCCGCGCTGGCTGATGATGTTCCGCTGGATCTCGTTCGTGCCCATGGCGATCGGCTGCGGGATGCTGTGGACCCAGTGATCGTTCATGAGCCCGTCGAGCGGGGCGAGGCCGTCACCGGTGCGGAGCTGTCCCCTGGCGCCCACGATGTCGAGACCGATGTTGCCGATCAGGATGTTGAGCTCAGACGAGAAGACCTTGCTCACTGCGGGGTCGACGACGTTGGCGTCGCCCGCCGCCATGGCCGACACGACCCGGTAGCACAACAGCCTCGCGGCTCGGTAGCGGGCCTGAAGTCGCACCAACCCAGCCCGCACCAACGGCCGCATGGCCAGCGGTTGGCCGTTCTCGTCCCTCGTGGTGGTCGCGTATTCGATCAGCGCGTCGAGCAGCACCTTCACCCGCGCGTGGAGCGCAGCCCCGACCCGCTCATGGGCCAGCGTCGACATCGCGACCCGCCAGCCGTCGCCTCGCGGACCCAGCAGGCAGTCATAGGGCACCTCGACGTCGTCGAAGAAAACCTCGTTGAACTCCTGGGGGCCGCCCATCGAGTCGATCGGCCGGACCGTGATCCCCGGAGTGTTCATGTCGACCAGCAGCATCGACAAGCCCTGGTGCTTCCGCTCGCCCGGATCGGTCCGGCACAACAACAAGCACCAGTCCGCGGCAGTCGCGTAGCTGGTCCAGATCTTCTGACCGTTCACCAGGAAACACCCGTCAGCGTCGGTCGCCCTCGTGGACAGCGCTGCGAGATCGGAGCCGGCCTCTGGCTCGGAGAATCCCTGACACCACATGACCTCGCCCGCGGCCATCGGCCTCAGGAACCGCTCCTGCTGGTCGGCGGTCCCGAACTCCATGAGCATCGGGCCGATGTAGTTGAGGCTCATGTACTGCGGGCCGCGGGGCTCACCGGCCGCCCACATCTCCTCGCGCACCACCATCTGACTCCACACGTCGGCGTCCACGCCACCGTGTTCGACCGGCCACGACATCGTCAGCCAATCCCGCTCCGCCAGCTTCATGCAGAACTCTCGGGTGAACGGATAGATGCGGTCGTCGTCGTGAAACAGTCCGTTCCACCAGTCAGGCAGCTCTGCATCCATGAACGCGCGCAGCTCTTCTCGAAACTGCTCGGCTTCGGCCGGGAATTCGAACTCCATCGGCTGCCTCCTCCGTGCAGTCTCGCTGCAGCTAGAAGGTGTCGTAGTACTCGCGTTGTTCCCAGTCGGTCACGGCCGCACCGAATCGTGACCACTCGGACCGCTTGAGGGTGACGAGGTAGTCGACGATCTCGTCGCCGAGCGCGTTGCGGTAGAAGGCGCTTTGGTCGAACGCGTCGATGGCCTCGCCGAGGGTACGCGGCAGCAGCGGCCCGGCCTCGGCCTCGTAGGGCGTCTCGCTGGGGGGCGGCGCCTCGAACTTCGCTTCGATGCCGTCGAGCCCCGAGAGGATCTGGGAGGCGAGGTAGAGGTAGGGGTTCGCCGCGGGGTCGCCGGCGCGGTTCTCGATCCTGGTCGCGGAACCCGGGGGCTCGTCGATGACTCGCAGCATGGCGCCGCGGTGCTGGCGGCTCCACACGATCCGGTCGGGGGCGATGCTGTGGGGCCGGTAGCGCTTGTAGCCGGTGACGGTCGGCGTGGTGAGCAGGCAGGACTCGGCAGCGTGGTCGAGGAGCCCGGCGAGGTAGTGCCGCGCCGTCGCCGAGAGCGTCTCGCCGGGGACCGTGGGCGCGAACCGGTTGCGGCCGTCGTCGATGCCGATGAGCGACTGATGGAGGTGCCAGCCGCTCGGGAAGGCGTCGCCAAGCGCCGGCCTGGCCATGAACGTCGCATGCAGGCCGTGCCGCCTCGCGATCTGCTTGACGGCGGCGCGGATCAGGACCGCCTGATCTGCCAGTTCGATGCCGTCGGCGGGAGGGAAGGTGAGCTCGACCTGGCTGGGTCCGTGCTCGACCTCGATGGTTCTCGGCGGCAGGCCCAACGCCGTGAGGTTGCGCTGGATCGGCTCGAGCAGCGGTTCGACCTGATCGGAGAAGTTCTCAGCCAACAGGTCCCAGCCCCGGTGGGTGAGCTGGTGGTCTCCGGAGGACTCGTCGACGCGGTAGAGATGGAACTCCATCTCGAGGCCGGCCCGGAGCCGTAGCCCGCGATCGGCCAACCGCTGGTGCGCCTGGGCGCAGATTCGACGCGTCGACAGCTCGATCAGAGCACCCTCGACGCTGTACAGGTCGCTCAGCAGCCACCCGGTCCCGTCGAGCCACGGCAGCACGCGGAACGTGGTGGGGTCCGGCACCATGACCATGTCGCGCGCCCCCATGACCGAGGCAAGCGTCGGGCCGCCGTCAGGCTCCCAGATCTTGAACGCGTAGTGCTGGCCGGTGTCCTTGGTGAGCAACGAACCCGGGAACGAGACGCCGTTGCGCAGCGCGTCGGGAATCTGCGCCGCGTCGAGCACCTTGCCGTGCAACCGCCCGTGCTGGTCGGCGAACGAGACCCGAACGCTTCGCAGCCCCTTGTCGCGGACCTGGTCCTCGACTGCCGCCGCGGCGTCGGCCCAGTCCGCGTCCCAGCGGTCTTCGGGCTTCGAGGTGTCAGGCATCGGTCAGTCCGCCAGCGCGGGAGCCCAGCCGGAGGCCTCGCGTCGCTTGGTCTCGAGGTCGCGCCACGCAGTATCGAAGTCGTCGCCGGTGGTGACGCCGTCGATGGCGCCGGGACCGCGGAGCACCCCAGGGTCGGCCGCGCCGATGAGCGTGTCCGCGTCAGGCTGGCGCAGAGCGGCCAAGAACATGCGGCGATGGGTGCGGATGCCGGCGTCGCTCGGGCTGAGGTGCTCGGTCGTACGGTCGAAGATCGGGCCGGGCGACTCGACCGCCCACTGGTCGTGGACATTGATGTCGGCGCCCATGCCGGTGTAGGTCCGCTCGCGCTGCTCGACCGGATCGAACCCCCAGTTGTTCGATCTGTCGGCGATCGGGCGGTAGTCCGGCAGGGTGACCTGGCTGATGCGCTGGGCTCGCATCACCTCGGCGTCGACGGGTTCGCCGTAGCTGACGAACATCGAGTACCAGTAGCAGCGGTGGTCGTCGATGGGCACGTGCCACTGGAAGATGCTCATCTCCCGGCTCATCGCGATCGTGATCGCATTGGGGAAGATGCAGTTCGAGATCCGGACATGGGTGAACTCGTCCCGGTACCGGCGCAGCGTCCGGAACCGGAAGCCGAACGGGGTGGTCTCGATGGTGATATCGGGCGCGGAGGCCTCCCGCATCAGCTCGGCGACGGTCACGTCGGTGGCCGCGATGGTGTCGCGGAACTGCAGCCCGTAGGTGCCGTCCTCCGCGCCGAGGAAGCGATGCAAGAACGCCGCATGCGCCGGGTCTATCCCGACCTCGTGAGCCTGCAGCCAGTTGCACCCCCACATGCCCTTGAACGCGAACACCTGCGGGCCCGGCGCCACGAAACAGTCCAACCCGGGAAGCACCGGCGGATCGCCCTCGCCCAGGTATGCCCACACGATGCCATTGCGCTCGGTGACCGGGTAGTGGACCTGGCACACCCTGGTGTGGAACGTCGAGGTCGGCGGCTCTGCCGGTGTCTCGAGACACGCACCGTTCACATCGAAGAGCCACCCATGAAACGGGCAGCGCAGTCCGCCGTCCTCCACCCGGCCATAGGACAGGTCAACGCCGCGGTGAGGGCAACGGCGCCCGATCATGCCCAGCCGGCCCTGGTCGTCGCGGAACAGCACGAGGTCCTCGCCCAACAGGCGAACCGGGACCACCGGCCGGTCACTGTCGAGTTCCTCGGCGAGCGCCGCCGGCTGCCAGTACCGGCGAAGCACGTCACCGCCCGGCGTCCCCGGCCCGCTCTCGGTCAAGAGTCGGTTCTCATCGGCACTGACCATGCGAGCCTCCCCCCGGTCGTGCAATGCGAGGACTCACCGTCGTCTAGCAGGCGATGCTAGAGGTGAGTCTGGACCCGAGTAGTAGTTTCGGCGACGAACCAGACCGACCAGCCACGGCAGGCCAAGAAAGGGACGCGATGCCGAAGCACCTGACCGACGCCCAGGTTGACCACTACCGCGACCGGGGCTACATCGCGCCGCTCGATCTTCTGACCGCCAGCGAGGCGGTCGAGGCGCGGGCGAAGCTCGAGGCCTACGAGGCCGAAAGCGGCGGCCCGCTCGGCGGCGCTCAGCGTGCCGGCGGTCATCTGCTGTGGCCGTGGATCGATGAGCTCATGCGCCACGAGACCTTGCTCGACGCGGTCGAGGATCTGATCGGCCCGGACATCCTGTGCTGGAACTCGATCTTCTGGATCAAGGAGGCGAATTCGCCTAGCTACGTCGGCTGGCACCAGGACCTCGAGTACTGGGGACTCGACAACGGCGAACTCGTCAGCGCGTGGATCGCACTCTCACCTGCCTCCGAGGCAGCCGGTGCGATGTCGGTGCTCCCCGGAAGCCACCGGGAACTCCTCTCCCACGACGAGACCTACCACGCGGACAACATGCTGACGCGGGGCCAGGAGCTCAAGATCGACGTCTCCGAGCGAGAGGTCGCCTCGATGGCACTCGAGCCGGGCCAGATGTCCATGCACAACGTGCGGCTCGCACACGGATCGGGACCGAACACGACCGACGACCGTCGCATCGGCATCTCGCTGCAGTACATGCCGACCCGGACCAAACAGCTCCTCGTCGACTGGGACTTCGCCACCCTTGTCCGCGGGACCGACAGCTACGGAAACTTCGAGCTGACCCCGCGACCACAGAGTGACTTCGATCCGGTCGCCGTCGAGTTCCACCAGCGAGCCGGCGTGGCACTCCGCGAACTCCTCTACCAGGGTGCCGAGCGTCCGCCCGAACGAGCCCCGACGCTGTAGCTGCGCACTGATAGGCGTCAACCCACCAGGCTGTCGATCTCGGGCTTCGTCTCGACGAGGATGCGAAGGTGGTCCTCCAAGGTCATGTCGGGGTTCTCGAACCGGTTGACCCCGACCGAGAAGTCGGCGCACCCGCAGCGAAGGGCCGTCTCGGTCTCGGCCTGCCATCCCGGGCCGAAGTAGACCCTCGCGAAGACGGGCAGGGAATCGGGGTCTCGGCCCTGGCTCTCGCAGATCTCCCGCATACGCCGCACCCCTTCGGCCAGGGTGCCCCGATCAATGCCCGGGAGAGCGAGCGGCATCCAGCCATCCGCGACGCGCGCAACTCGTCGCATCGCTGCATCAGCTATGCGGGTCCCCATCATCACGGGGATCGGCCGCTCGGGAAGCGGGTTGATCCCGACCCGGTCCAACTGGTGGAAGCGCCCGTCAAAGGTGACGATCCGCTCGGTCCACAGCTTGCGCATGACCTCGATCTGCTCTTCGAGCACCGCCGTGCGATGGTCGAAGTCGGCACCGAGTGCCATGTACTCCGCAGCGTTCCAGCCGGCCCCCACCGCAAGCCGAAGGCGCCCCTCGCTGAGCAGGTCCATCGTCGCTACTTGCTTGGCAACGACGGGCGCCTGGCGTTGCGGCAGGACAACCACGCTCGTCACGAACTCCATGGTCGAGGTGACCGCGGCCAAGTGACTGAACAGAACGAGGATCTCGTGGAAGGTGTGCTCGCTGGTGTACGGGGGCTCGGGGAACCCGCCAAAGGGCCCCGCACCGAGCCGCTCCGGCGATGCGCCGAGCACGTGGTCGTAGGCCATCAGGTGCTCGTAGCCCGCCTCCTCGAGTTCGCGGGCGTACCGTCTGATCTTCGTCGGATCCGTGCCTGCGTCGGCTTGGGAAAGAATCGCACCGACTCTCATGGCGACCTGACTCCGGCTCGGTGTCGACGCTGACGCTCTGGCCGAGCGCTGATGGTGGGTGTCGGAGGGGGGACTTGAACCCCCACACCCTTTCGGGCACTAGATCCTTAATCTAGCGCGTCTGCCAATTCCGCCACTCCGACTGAGGCCCCCGAAACAGCCGTCTGCCCAGCCATTTCGGGGCGCATCAGCATAGCGCTGCCACCCCAATCGTCCGGTGGGAATCAGGCCTCGTCGATGGCGGTCGCGAGCGCGTCCAGGCGGGCCGGGTCGAGCTCGCCGCGCCACGACCACACGACGATGTCGACGCCGGCGTCGAAGAACTCCTGCGCCGTGGCCACTGCCCTGCCCGCCTCCCCCGGCTCAAGGCTCAGGTGGATGGATCGGTCGATCTCTGCCTCGTCGCGGCCGACACGCTCGCAGTGCGCCCGCAGCACCCCGTCGAGCTCCTGCCACGCTGCGACATCGTCCGGGAAGAGCATGTCCCACTGATCGGCGTACTTCGCCACGGTGCGCAGCGTCCGCACCCGGCCCGACCCGCCGATGACGATCGGGATGCGGTCCTGCACCGGCTTCGGCTCGCACCACGCGTCGGTCAGCTCGTAGAAGCGGCCCTTGTGCGTCGTCGTCTTGTTGGCCAGCAGGCTGACGATCACCTCCATGCCCTCCTCGAGGCGGTCCGAGCGGTCCCGCAGCGTGCCGAGGTCGATGCCGTAGGCATCGCTCTCCATGAAGTTCCAGCCAGCACCCATCCCCAGCTCGAAGCGGCCATTGGAGATGTGGTCCAGCGTGGCCGCCATGTTGGCGGTCACTGCCGGGTGACGGTGATGCATGCCGTTGACCATGGCACCGATGCGGACGCGCTCGGTCGCCTGGGCGAGCGCTGCCAGCATCGTCCAGCCCTCGAGGTTGGGACCGTCGTACGGCGGCGCCAGCGGGTAGAAGTGGTCCCAGTTCCACACCGACTCGATGACCTCCATCTCGTCGGCAAGCTGCCACAGGGAGAGGAACTCCGGCCAGGTGGCGTGGTGCGGCGGGGTCTTGATCGCGTGGCGTCCCATCGGGGCTCCTTCGTCGCAGGCGTCTCGAACGCTACGCGTCGTGTCTCGCCGGAGCGACGACGGCCAACAGGAGTCGGTTCTGTGGTGGACTCGCGGCGTCGGCCGGCATGCAAAGGAGCTCGCCGAAGTGATCGACCCACCGGAGCTGATCATCCGCAACGCCCGCCTGATCGACGGTACCGGCGGCCCGTCGGTCCGCGGTGACATCGCCGTCACCGACGACCGGATCGCCGGCCTCGGCGATCTCAGCCCCACCGAGGGAGCACTCGAGATCGACGCCGGCGGCAGAGCAGTGGCACCCGGGTTCATCGACGTGCACACCCACGACGACCGGGCGCTGCTGATCGACCCGCTGATGGAGCCCAAGGTCAGCCAAGGCGTGACGACGGTCGTCACCGGCAATTGCGGGGTCAGTCTGGCGCCGCTGCGTGCCAGCGGACGCCCGCCGACACCACTGGATCTCGTGTGTCCCGATGCCGAGGGTTTCTTCGGTGACTTCGGCGAGTACCTCGCTGCTCTGGACGCCGAGCCTGCGGCCGTCAATGCAACGTGCCTCGTCGGCCATGCCTCCTTGCGAGTGGAAGCCATGAACTCCCTGGACCGTCCAGCAACCCCAGCCGAGATCGCAGCCATGCGCCAGCGCTTGGACCAGGCGATGGAGGCCGGCGCCATCGGCCTGTCAACGGGACTGTTCTATGCCCCGGCGGCTGCCGCTCCGACCGCGGAGATCATCGAGCTGGCGAAGGCCGTCCAACTCGCCGGCGGCATCCACACGACTCACATGCGCGATGAAGGCGACTACGTCAGCGAGTCATTGGAGGAGACGTTCACCATCGGCCGCGAGGCCAGCATTCCGGTGGTGATCTCGCACCACAAGTGCGCCGGGCAGGCCAACTTCGGGCGCTCGACAGACACGCTGGCGCAGATCGAGCGGGCCCGGCAGCACCAGCCAGTGAGCCTCGACGCCTACCCCTACGTCGCCAGCTCCACCACGTTGGCCTCAGCCAGGCATCTCGGCGCCAGCAGAGTGCTGGTGACGTGGTCTGAGGCGTGGCCAGAAGCGGCCGGCATGGATCTCACGGATATCGCAGCCGAGATGGGTCTCGACCTCGAGGCAACCGTCGAAGCGTTGATGCCCGCCGGCGGGATCTTCTTCATGATGGACGAGGCGGACGTGCGCCGGATCCTGGCCTACCCCGGCACGATGATCGGCTCGGACGGCCTGCCGCATGACGAGTTCCCGCATCCGCGCCTGTGGGGAACGTTCCCGAGAGTGCTCGGGCACTATGCGCGCGAGGTTGGGCTCTTCTCGCTGGAAGACGCAGTGCACAAGATGACGGGCCTTCCGGCCCGGAACTTCGGCTTGGCCGACCGGGGCGTGCTCCAAGTCGGTGCGATGGCTGATCTGGTGCTGTTCAACCCTGAGACCGTGATCGATACCGCAACCTTCGAGCGGCCGGCTCAGCCGGCGAACGGCATCGAACTCGTCATGGTCAATGGCAGGACGGTCTGGCGTGACGGCGCCAGCACCGGCGCACGGCCCGGTCGGGCCATCAGGCGCTCCTGAGAGATCTGGGATCAGGCGAGCAGCAAGCCCGTCGCCGTCAAGCGAGCAACAAGCCCGGGCCGTCAGGCGAGCAGCAAACCCAGGATCAGCGTGGTGAAGCCGAACGAGACGGCCACCACCACCGTGATGCGGCTGAGGTTCTTCTCGGCGACGGTCGAGCCCGCAGCAGTGGATCCCACCGTGCCGCCGAACATGTCAGATACCCCGCCGCCACGGCCGCTGTGCAGCAGCACGAGACCGATCAGTCCGAAGGCCGACAGCAGGTGTATCGCTCCGACGATCCACACCATCACGGGGCTTGAGGCTACCGGCACCCGGCTCAGCCCCCGAGTGCGCTCCCGGCGCAGGCGAGCGGTTATGCAACGATCGGATGAGTGATCGGGGTACTGCCCTTCGCCCCGGGCACCCAGCCTTCGATGATGGCGCTGAAGCCGCCCGCTCCCCCGCCGGCACGCACCACCATGGGCGACCACGGCGGCAGCTTGCGCAGGCCCCCGCGGGCGACGCCTTCGGCCGAGCCGAACACGTGCCCGCCGTCGACCGAGCCGCTCTGGTTGCCGGCGACCTCAGTGCCCAAGAGTTGCTGCACGAAGCCCTCGGGCAGCCCCTCGGAAATGCCGCCGGCGCCGCTCACTGCGAAGTCCAAATCCATCTGTAACAGCGGCTCGAGTTCTTCGTAGAAGCGCTCCCGAGTCCAGCCCGAGTCCGCGAACGTCGACATGTGCTCAGGCGTCATCACCAGCATCGCCTCGGTGGGCAGCTTGCGATTGCCCACGCACATCAACTGCTGGGCGATGGTGCGGATCAGCGAGTCCGGCGTCCGCGACACCTGGTCGATGCAGCCGATCGGGCCGTGCCCTGCGAACAGCGTCACGGTGTCCTGACCTGGCTCGAAGCCCCGGCTGACCGACAGCGGCGCCCATCCTTCGGGCAGGCCTTCCTCGTCTTCGGCGAAGCACCAGCCCACCTTCGAGGGCGAGCCGAGCGCCGAGCGGTCGATACCGCCGATGCCCGGCTTGCCGCCACCGACATTGCGGATCACCAGTTGCAGCGCCCGGCCGATGGTGGAGTTGGCCCGGTTGCCTTGGCCCAGCGCGTTCTTGTCGGTGTTCATGCCGATGCGGCGCCGGATCGGGCCGTTCACGATCACGATCGGCCCTGAGAACCACAGTGTGCACAGCAGCCCGTGCATGTTGAAGGTGTCGGTGCAGGCTGCTTCGACTGCGGCCAGCACCACGGGCAAGTACTCGGGCTTGCAGCCGGCCATCACCGCGTTGACTGCCACCTTCTCGACGGTGCAGGGGGCCAGCGTGGGCGGCACCACAGCAACGATCTCGTCGGGCGCCCGCGAGGTTCCCGCCAGCATTGCTGCGACACGCGCCTCGGTGGGCGGCACGACCGGCAGCCCGTCGGACCAGCCGCGGTCGTATGCCGCCTCGACCGGATCTTCCGCCGACGCCAGCTCCACCTTGCGACTTGCGAAGGCTGTGGCGCCGAAACGCAATGCCAGCTCGTCGGCCAGCAATGGGTCCACTGACATCGAGCCGCAGCCCGGTCGCATGTCCGGCAGCTCGGAGCCCAGATCGTCGGCGCCGCTCAGCGCCTCCCAGCTCATGCGGTCCCACCCCACGGTGCGCGCCATCTCACGACCGTCCATCACGGCCATGAGCGTCGGCACGGTCTCGATCTCGTGGTGCCACGACACAGCCAGGTCGTGGTCGTGCACGACATTCGCGTGTGGTCCATTGAGCACAGCCATGAACTCGGGGTCGTCCTGCGTGAACACCGTCAGGCGAGTGCCGCTGCGCACGGCGTGATCGGCGAGTTCGGCGAGTACCGGCTCGACATCGCGGCACGTCGGGCAATCGCGTTTCACGAACGCCACGAGGCCATCGACGAGGCCCGGCAGCTCAGCGGCGGTGGAGCGTTCTTCAGCAGGCACGCCGCGACTCTAGATCTGGGGCGCTAGCCGCGGCCTCCCGGTCGGCGCCGACGCGCCAGCGATCCGCTACAGGGGGTGTGCCGTGAACTGCTCGCTCGCCGCGGCGTAGGCCTGCAGGGCCACAGCCGGCCGGCGGCGCGGGTCGAGCAGGTTGCTGCCCATGGCATCGAGATCGGCCGATGCCGGCATGACGATTTCCACACGCTCACACTCCGTCAAGCTCAGTCGTTCGCATTCGGTGGCCATCCGGCTGGCAACCCGCAATGCGCTCCAGCCGAGTGTTGTCGCGCCGAAGTCCATCGCCGCGGCAATCGGCATGGCCCACGGCTGTGCCGCAGACGGCAACTCGGCAATGCCCATCGGGGAGCTCACCACGACCAGGTCGTAGGACTCATCCCGCAGCACATCGAGGTTGTCGGACGAGTGCACGCCGGCATCGATGTACGAAGTGCCGTCGATCTCGACCGGCTCGAATACCGCGGGCACGGCACACGACGCCGCGACAGCCTCCGCGGGCGTCGCCGGACCGTCGGCATCGAAGACCACCCGCTGGCCGGTATCGAGATCCACCACCGGCACACGCAGTCGGGGTCCTGTCGGCCACTCCCCCTCGAAGAGCCCGCGCACCATGTGGGCCACGTGCGATGTCGGCACTCTGCCACGTGGCAGCAGCGATGCCAGCGCGGTGCCTGGTGCCACCTGACCCGGCATCGCCGCCGCGAGCATCCAGATGTGGGGTGCCATCGGCGCCCCGAAGCTGGCAGTGGCCTGGCGCTTCGGGCCGCGCCGGGCCCGTGCCGCGCCGAGCAGTCGCTCGCCGCAGGGGCTCAGCGGTTGACGAGTCTCGCGCCGGAACAGATCGCTGGGACTGAGCCCGGCAGCCACCAGCGCTCCCGAGATCGACCCGGCCGACGTGCCGACGATCAGGTCGACCTCCCGGGCGTCGATCGCCCAAGCGTCCTCGAGCGCCTTGAGCACGCCAGCATGGAACGCCCCGCCGACGATGCCGCCGGAGCCCATCACCAGCGCCACGCTGCGAATCGACCCGGCCGGTCCGGGCGTCGCTGTCTCGCTCATGCGATTTCGAGCGGTCCGGCTCTGAACGACTCCGGCTAGGCCGCGACGTCGCTGTGCTCGAGCATCCAGCCGATCATCGACGGGATCGAGCGCTTGCGGGCGCCGTTGCCCACGATCAGCCCGACGTGGCCGGCGGGCAGCCGCATCTCGGTGGCGTCGTCGGAGCCGATCATCTCGCCGAGGCCGAAGGTGGATTCGGGAGGCACGATGTGGTCGCGCTCGGCGATCACATTCAGGAACGGCGCCTTGATGTCGCCGAGGTCCAGCTTGCGGCCGCCCAGCATCAGATCGCCGGTGACGAAGCCGTTGCCCTCGATGAACATCTCGACGGTCTGGATCATCGTGGCCCCTGGGAACGGGATGTGGCTGCGGGTCCACGACGTCATCGCCTGGTACGAACTCAGGAACTTGTCATCGTCGAGGTGCTCCCAGAAGTCCATGACCGTGCTGAGGTCTGAAGTGGGCGTGAGCAGCGTGAACGAGGCCCGAACGGCCTCGGCGGGCACGTTGCCCGTGTGGTCCATCAGGTGTTCGGGATCGATGCCGCCCTTGCCGACGCCGGTCATGACCGTGGGCATCTCGGTGAAGTCCACCGGGGTGGCCATCACCACCAGGTTGCGAATCGGATCGTCCGGGTGGCCGGCCGCATACAGCAGCGACAGCAGGCCGCCGTAGCAGTAGCCGAACACGGTGACACCGACCTCGCCGCCCATCTGGTTGACCTTGACCACTGCCTGGGGCAGCAACTCGTCGCAGTAGGTCTCGAGGGTGTTGTTGGCCTCCTCCTCGTCGGGCACGCCCCAGTCGAGCAGAAAGACGTCGAAGCCCTCGGCCACGAGCCGTTCGATGAAGCTGTTGCCGGGCTGCAGGTCCAAGATGAACGATCGGCTGACCAGGCTCATCACCAGCAGGAGCGGCGGGCGCACGGTCGGGTTCTCGCTGCGGTAGCGGTAGAGCACGGCCTTGCCGTTGCTCCACACGGCGTCACGGGGAGTCTGGCCGACCGGGGCACGGTCGATGCCCATGACGTGGCGGGTCAGGTTCCACCAGCGCCGCATGCCGGTCTCCCACATCTCGGCGACGGGGCCGAACGGAGCGAACAGGTTGGGCGCCTCTGCGTCGTGCTCGGGCGATTGGCCCTTGGGGTCAGCGCCATTCTTGGGCTTGATCAGCGTGCTTGCAGACATTGCTGTTCCTTGGGTTCAATCGCGGTCGGTCAGGACGATTCGGCAGCAGCAGCGGTCTTGCGCGCAGCCGGCTTCTTCGCGGCGTTCTTCTTGGGGTCCGCCTTGGCAGCGGTCTTCGAATGGCCGTTCATCGCCGATCCGGCATCGGCACCTTCGGCAGTGACCACGTCGAACACGAGGTTCTTGAGACCCTTCAGCTCACGGTCCACGGCGGCCACCTGCTGGCGCAGCTTGCGCACATCGGTGGCGGCAGGCAGGTTCCAGAAGTGCAGCCAGCGCCGGCTGGCACGCTCGAACTCAGCCGTGAAGGCACTGGTGACCTTGGCGCTGGCGGCCATGAAGTCTCGGAAGCCGTCCGAGGCGGTGAACTGCTGGAGACCAGGCGCTACGGCCTTCTCCCACTCGTCGTAGATCTCACGCCATTGCTTGGCCATGTCTGGTTCCTCCGGAATACAGGGGGTGTCCGGTGTGGTGTCACGAATCCCGGCGGCGTACTCGACGCCTGCCGGAGCGAATGAATGAACTGATGGGACCGATTTCGTCGTCCATCAATTGCATGACGCTATGCAATCATATCTAGGTTACAGCGAGGTCACAAGAGCATTTCGCTACCGGAAATTGTGTGACACGCTGCAACGATCTACTGGCAGAGAGGCAGTGGATCGGCTAGATTATGAAGACAGCCGATGAACTTGATCGATGCGGACCAGCAGGGCGCGGGAGACCCGGCGCAGTCCACGGGCAGCGGCACTCGTCGTACGCTCGGGCTGCCACGAGTTCGTGACGCGCAGCAATCCTGGGCGCCCGAGTCCGCCGACTGGGGCGACGAGTGGGATCTCGATCATAAGGTCGCCGCCCTGTGGCGCGCCGCGCGGCTGGGGCCGACCGTCGAACGGCTGCGCCGACACGTGCTCGGGGGCGGGTCCCAGGCGATCGAGCCCGGCCAGTTCCGAGCGCTCGACGCGGTGGCAGGTCACGGCCCTGTCTCCATCCGGGCGCTCGCCGACATCATGGACGTCGAACCCAGCACGGTCACACGCGCCGTCGTCCGGCTCGAGACCGACGGGCTCGTCTCCAAGCGACGGGCCGACCGCGACCATCGGGAGGTACTGGTCGAGCTGACCGATCTCGGCGCGGCCCGCCACCAGTACTTCGTCGACCGCGCCTACCGCATCTACGAGGAGATCTTCACCGTCTTCGACACCAGCGAGCGCGAACTTCTTGCAGACTTGCTGGAACGCATGCTGGTGTCGACTGACGCCGCGCTCGCCCGGCTCGATGCGCGGGCGCTGTAGAGCGGGACCAACCGATCCGAGAGGACCCGACCGCCGATGACCGCCGTCCCCGCAGACGCTTCCACGAGCCGCCGACCGGCCTCGGGTGGGCCTAGGCCGCCGCTGCGAGCCGGCTGCCGGGCCGCAGGCTCGGTGGCCGAGTGGATCCGCGGGCACAACGAGGACGATCTGCCTGCGGTTCGCCAGACGCCGGCGGCTGCTTGGAAGTGGATGATCGACGAATGGTCGATCCAGTTGGAGCTGGCGTCCGCTCGTATGAGGATCCCCGACGGGCCATTCCGCCAGCGCCTTCGCTCCGAGCTGGCCGAGGCCCGAAGCCTGTATGCCGAATGCGGCTGGCTCGAGGATCCGGCCGCCTACCACCGCACTCCCCCGCCGCTCGACGGCGGGGTGCAGATCAGCGCAACCTCTGCGGGCGACGCCGACTTCTGGCACGTCCGCTTCGCCAGCGAATTCGAGCCGTGGCCCGGCGAGCCTGGGCGTGACCGCTGGATGAGCTACCGGCCGGTGCGCACCACCCACGCGTGGATGCTGCAGCACCCCGACCGGCCCCGGCCCTGGGTCGTGGCCGTCAACGGCTACCGCACCGGCGAGCCCGAGACGGACATGTGGATGCTGTACGCGCACCGACTGCACCGGCGTTGGGGGCTCAACGTGATTGCCGTAGTGCTCCCGCTGCACGGTCCCCGGGCCATCGGCGTCAGCGGTTCGCGTGTGATCCACGCAGGCGCAATGAACACGGTGTTCACCGTGGCGCAAGGCGCCTGGGACATCCGCAGGGTGATCGGATGGGTGCGCCACCAGCAGGAGGCGCCTGCCGTTGCCGTGTCGGGCATCTCGCTCGGCGGCTACATGGCCGCCATGACCGCGGCGCTGGAAGACGACCTGGCTGCAGTCATCGCCGGTGTCCCCGAGAGCGACCTCGCGCGCGGCACCCGCCGGCAGGTCGAACCGCTGCTCCCGCCCTTCTACGAGCAGTGGGGGCTGTCATGGGAGCCCTACGAGCAGATCCTCTCGGTGGTGTCACCGCTGTCGCTCCCCTGCAAGGTGCCGCAGGAGCGGCGCTACATCTTCGCCGGGCTGCTCGACCGCTGGGTCCGGCCGGGCAACGTCAAGGCGCTCTGGGAGCACTGGGAACGTCCCGACATGCTCTGGTACCAAGGCTCGCACCTGTCCTACCCGTTCGAGCGCGAAGTCGCCCGCTACGTCGACCGGGCCGCTGTCGAGACGTTCGGCCAGCAGCCGCCGGCGCCGCGCTGAGCGCCGCTACACGCGGTCGGGATGCCCCAGAACCGCGAGGCGGTGCCGCACGACCTTTCCGGTCGTCGTCATGGGCAGGGCATCCACGAAGTGAACGTCGCGCGGCACCATGAAGCTCGGAAGGTTCTCGCCGACCCAAGCGCGGAGCTGGTCGGCATCGACGCGGCGCCGCGGGCGCGGAACCACGAACGCGGCCACACGCTGGCCGAACTCGGGATCATCCACGCCGACGACCGCAGCGATCTCGACGCTGGGATGGCGCCCCAGCACTTCCTCGACGCCAGAGGGGAAGACGTTCTCGCCGCCAGTCACGATCATGTCGTTGGCACGCCCTGAGATATGAAGCCGGCCGTCGGCGTCAAGGCGGCCGATGTCACCGGTGGCCATGAGCGTGCCTGCTCGGTCGCCGTCGCTCCCGTCGGTGTAGCCGAGGAATTGCGCTGTGCTGGCGAGGTGAACCCAGCCGGCACTGCCGTTGAGCGACGGCATGCCGTCATCGTCGAGGATCGTGAGCGTCACCCCGTCGGGCGGGCGGCCCACGGTGCCGGGCGCAGCGCGCAGATCGACTGGATCGGCAATGGTGCCGATCGCGGTCTCGGTGGAGCCGTACACGTTGTACAGGCGGTCTCCGAAGCGGTCCATCCATTCCCCGGCGAGGTCACCCGACAGGACGTTGCCGCTGCTGAGCACCATGCGCGGTCGGCGCACTGCGCCGGGCTCGATCGGCAGGTCGAGCATGCGGCGCAGCATCAGCGGGACGACCACGAGGGCGTCGTAGCGCCGCTCGCACATCAGCTGGCTCAGCTCGGCCGCCTGGAACTGTCGCCTCATCTCGAGGGTGCTGGCGGTGGCCAGACCGACGACGAGCTGGCTCAGACCCCAAGCGTGAAAGAGCGGCGAGGCGATGAAGTACCGGTCGCCCAGGCGGTACGGGACGCGCCGCAGCATGCCGACGCCGCCCACGCGAGTCGTCTTCAGTGTCCTCACGGCGCTCTTCGGTACGCCCGTCGTCCCGGACGTCAGCAAGACGAGCTTGGGCCGGCGCGACGGCGGCGAGCACGGCGAGCCTTCCGCTGCGATGTGAGCAAGCGCGTCCGGGCCGCTCCCGTCGGCAACGAGCACCGTGGCCTTCGTGCCCGACTGGGCCACGACCTCAGCGAATTCCTCATCGGCGACGATCACAGCGATGCCGTCGCGTTCGCACACCTCCGCGAGATTCGATGCGGGCAGCGCCGTCGAGAGCAGCACGGTGTCGCAGCCGGCGCGCTCGGCGGCCACAAGGGCCGCCACAAACCACCGGTGGTTGCGGCAGAGGATGCCTACGGCGCCCAGGCTGCCATCGACCCGGGCCGAATCGGAGCGCAGTCGAGCTGCCACGCTCGATGCCCCGCGGTCGAGCGTGCGATAGTCCACCGAACCGGCGTCGTCCACGATCGCGCTGCGACCCCCGAACCGCAGTGCCGCCGCCGTCACAGCAGCAGCGGTGCCGAGGCCCCATTGCACCGACGCCCACCAGCGCGCCGAACCGAGAGCTGCATCGGCAGCTCCCATGCGCAACGCGACGTTCCACATGCTGTCGCCGGCGATCGTCGGCCCGGGCACAGAGCGTCAGTCTCCGCCGGTGTCGAAGCTGCGGTACACGCCCAGCAGCGCTGCCTTCTGCTCGTCGGAGAGGTTCGGATCAGCCTGCACCGCCTCCACCACCGTGGGCACGTCGTCGCGGTCCATCAGGCCGGCATAGGAGAGCAGCGTGGCTGCGCGCACGTTCAGCGCTTCGGCCAGCGCCTTGAGCACACGCACCGACGGCTCGTGCAGGCCGCGCTCGATCTGGCTGAGGTATGGGTTCGACAGGCGAGCCATCTTGGCCAGCTGTCGCTGGCTCAGCTCCATCAGCTCGCGCTGGGCCCGTATGAAGTCGCCGAGCTGGTCGAAGCCGGGAAACGGGTTCGCCGACCGCTGATCGTCCGCTTCTGCGGCGTCAGGGTCGGAAGCGACCATCAGGCCTGGGCGTCCTCGCTGGCCTGCTCCCAGGCTGCAGCGATGCGGGCGGCGCAGTCCTTGTTGGCCTCGTGCACCTGGCTCCAGAAGCTGAAGTAGGTGTCGATCATCTCGGTGGGCTTGGGCAGGTACTCCGCGAACGGCGACGAAACCGCCGGCACGGCCGACAGCCATGCCTCAGCGACGCGCTCGTTCATCGAGACGAACTGCTCTTGGGCAGTCTTCATCTGCTCGAGGGTGCGGTCCTGCATGTCGCGGATGGAATCGAGAACGGCCATGTTGACGTGCTCCTGAAAAAGGGGGAAGTGCCGGCGGGGGTCACCGGCACTGTTAGAAATAGTACCCACTGCGGGAACAACTTGCAACCTAGGGATGCGCTGCCGAATGGACTATGCGGGCGAACTGCACCGCGTCGAGCGAGGCGCCGCCGACGAGAGCGCCGTCGATGTCGGGCTGTGCCAGCAGCTCCGGAGCGTTGGCGGGCTTGACTGAGCCGCCGTACTGGATGCGGACGTGCTCGCCGGCTCCCCGGCGCATGTCGTCAACCACACGCCGGACGGCTGCGCACATCTCCTGCGCGTCGTCGGGCGAAGCGTTGCGACCCGTGCCGATGGCCCAGACGGGCTCGTAGGCCACCACCAGGGTCTCGAATTGGGCTTTGGTGAGCTTGGCGAGGCTGCCTCGCAGTTGCGTGCTGACGACATCGACGGCTTGTCCGGATTCGCGTTCGGCGAGCGTCTCTCCTACGCAAACGATCGGCGTCATGCCAGCTTTGGCCACCGCTGCTGCCTTGGCGGCGATGAACTCATCAACCTCTCCGAACAGCGCCCGGCGCTCGCTGTGGCCGACGATGACGTAGCTCACGTCGAGCTTGGCCAGCATCGCTGGCGACACTTCGCCGGTGAAGGCGCCCTGGCTCTGATCGTGGCAGTTCTGCGCACCCAGCTTGAACTCCAGGCGGTCTGCGTCGATGACGGTCTGGCAGCTCCGCAGATCGACGAAGGGCGGGTGCAGGCTGACCTCCACCTGGTCGTAGCGGTGGCGGGCCAGTTCGTAGCTGAGCTTCTGGCAGAGCTGGATGGCCTCAAGGTGATTGAGGTGCATCTTCCAGTTCCCGGATACCAGTGGCGTTCGACCCATCGTGGCGCTCCCTGCCTCGCTCACTGCTGCGGCGAGTCTCGCAGGGCAGCGAGCCCCGGCAGATCCCCGCGCTCGATGAGCTCGAGGCCCGCCCCTCCCCCGGTCGAGATGTGATCCATGTACGGCACGAGCCCGAACTGGGCTACGGCGGCAGCACTGTCGCCGCCGCCGACCACGGTGAATGCGCGGGAATCCGCCATCGACTGCGCCACGGCGCGGGTTCCCGCGGCGAATCGCTCGTCCTCGAACAGGCCCATCGGGCCGTTCCAGAACACCGTCCGGGCTGCAGCGATCACATCATCGAACTCGGCCGCCGAGCCGGGGCCGATGTCAAGGCCGCGGCAGCCGTCGGGCAGGCTGCGGCCCATCTGGCGCACCGTGTCTCCGGCATCCAGAGCCGTGATGTCATTGGGGAGCACGATGTCGGCACTGTCTCGCTGGGCACTGGCTTGCAGCAGTCGCTCGCAGGTCTCGATGAAGTCGGGTTCGCACAGTGAGTCGCCGATCGGGTGGCCCAGTGCGGCGAGGAAGGTGAAACACATGCCGCCCCCGATGACCAGCGTGTCGACCACCGACAGCAGCGCCTCGACGACGCCCAGCTTGTCGCTGATCTTGGCCCCGCCCAGCACTGCCACAAATGGTCGCTGAGCATCGGTTCGCAAGCCGCCGAGCGCCTCGGCTTCCCGAAGCAGCAGACGGCCCGCCGCGCTCGGCAGCCGCTGCGGCGGCCCCACGACGGAGGCGTGCGCCCGATGGCTCGCACCGAAGGCGTCGTTCACGTAGCCGTCGAAGGCAGCCAGCTCCTCACCCGGCGACGAATCGCCGAACGGGACAGGGAGGCTGCCGCTGACGAGCGCATCCACGAAGGTCGGGTCGTTGGCTGTTTCTCCCGGGCTGAAGCGGAGGTTCTCTGCCAGCGTCACGCCGGGCGCCAGCTCCGCTAGGCGTTCCGCCACCGGGGCCAGCGAGTAGCGCTCATCTAGGACGCCCGACGGCCGACCCAGATGCGAGCACGCAGTGACGGCAGCTCCTCGCTCAGTCAGCCAGCGCAAGGTCGGCAGTGCCGCCCGGATGCGCAAGTCGTCGGCGATCTCTTGGCGACCGTCCCCGCCATCACGCAAGGGCACGTTGAAGTCGCAGCGAACCAGGATGCGCCGACCGTCGAGACTGCCGAGCCGCTGCTCAAGGTCCTCCAGCGTCGGCAGACTGCCGACACCGCCCGTCATTGGGCTCATCGATTGCAGGTGATGTCCACGAGATCCACCAGCCGGTTCGAGTAGCCCCACTCGTTGTCGTACCAGCCGAGCACCTTGACCATGCTGCCCATGGCCATGGTCAAACCGGCGTCGAACACGCAGCTCGCTGGGTTGCCCACGATGTCGCTGCTGACGAGCGGGTCCTCGGAGTAGTCCAGAACGCCGGCCAGCGGGCCGCTGGCTGCGGCGGCAGCGAAGGCCTCATTCACCTCGTCGACGCTGGGGCTGGCGTTCAGCGTGGCCGTGAAGTCGGTGATCGAGCCATCGGGGATCGGCACGCGCAGCGAGGTGCCGTCGAGCTTGCCGTCCATTGCTTGCAACACCAGCCCCGTCGCCCGGGCAGCGCCGGTCGAGGTGGGGATGATGTTCACTGCGGCCGCGCGGGCGCGGCGCAAGTCGCCGTGGGGCCCGTCCACCAACGACTGGTCGCCGGTGTAGGCGTGGATGGTGGTCATGAGGCCCTGCTGGACACCGAAGGCCTGGTCGAGCACCTGCACCATCGGCACGAAGCAATTCGTCGTGCAGCTCGCGTTGGAGACCACCTTGTGCGCTTCGGGGTCGAAGTCGGCGTCGTTGACACCCACCACGAACGTGGCGTCGGCGCCTGATGCCGGAGCCGAGACGATCACGAGCGGCGCGCCGGCGTCAAGATGCATCGCCGCCTTGTCACGGGATGTGAAGATGCCGGTGGACTCCACAACGACATCGACGCCGTAGTCACCCCAGGGCAGGTCGGCCGGGCTGCGCTCTGACAGCACCGGCAGCACCGTGCCGTCGATCGAGATGCCGCCCTCGACAGCAGCGATGTCGTGCGGCAGGTTGCCGAGCACCGAGTCGTACTTGAGCAGGTGGGCCATGGTGGCGGTGTCGCCGAGATCGTTCACCGCCACGATCTCGATGTCGCAGTCGGGGCGGTCGGCCGCCCGGTAGAAGTTGCGCCCGATCCGGCCGAAGCCGTTGACGCCCACGCGCACGCTCATCTGCTGCTGTCCTCTTCGCTCTGCGAGCCCGGCGAGCTGCCTGTGCCCCGGCCCGTTCCGTCGCTAGCTGTCTAGCGGGCAAATGGGCCTCAGCGGGCGATGTCGCGATGACGGCAGTGCAGATCGTGGCCCACCTCGGCGAGCAACTGTGTCACCTGCTCCGCGATGGCCACGCTGCGGTGCCGCCCGCCGGTGCAGCCCAGCGCGATCGTCAGATACGACTTGCCTTCGGCGCGATAGGAGGGCAGCAGCGCTTGGAGCAGCGGCATGAGGTGCTCGAGGAAGGTGCTGGTGGCCGGCTGCCCCAGTACCCAGTCGCGCACGCCGGGGTGGAGCCCGGTGTAGGGCCTCAGTTCGGGCACCCAGTGCGGGTTCGGCAGGAAGCGGCAGTCGAACACCAGGTCGGCCTCGGTGGGCACGCCGTGCTTGTAGCCGAAGGACATGACCGCCGTTCGCATCTGGGGATCGTCGCCCGGAGCTCCGAACTCGTCACGCACCCGGTCGCGCAGCTCATGGACATTCAGATCGCCGGTGTCGATGACGACGTCGGCCGTGTCACGCACATCGGCCAGCAGCTGCCGTTCCAGCTCGATGGCATCGATGACCGACTCCGCCACCGGCTCTGCGCCGGACGGCTGCCCGGTTGGGGTCGCCGCAGGCTGATCGCCCGTGTGCAACGGGTGGCGGCGCCGGGTGTCGTCATAGCGCCGCACCAGCACATCGGTCGGCGCATCGAGGTACACGACTCGCACCGACGCATTGCGCTCACGCAGCTGGGTGATCGCCGTCACCAGGTCTTCCCGGTATTCGCGGGTGCCGGCCACCAGCGCCACGCGGCGCAGGCGAGCGCCGGGGCGAGCCACCATGTCCGCCACATCGCCGATCAAATGGGGCGGCAGGTTGTCGATGACAAACCAGCCCACGTCCTCGAGTGCGTTTGCGGCCGTGGAGCGGCCCGCGCCTGACGAGCCGGCCACGATGACGAACTCCGGCCCCCCAGCCATGCGACGAGCGTACGGGGGCTCAGCCGCTCCGGAGCTCAGGAAGCCGTCAGCGCCTCGGCCGGGTGGGTTGCCGCGTACACGGCCTCGGCCACAGCATCGGGCAGCCAGCTCAGCGCGCGCAAATCGTCCAGCGAGGCCGACTTGACCGCCCCGACGCTGCCGAGCTCGCGCACGAGACGCGCTCGCCGCTTGTCCCCCAGACCGGTGATGCCGTCGAGCACGCCACGCTTCATGGCCTTGCTGCGCAACCTGCGGTGGTACGACACGGCAAAGCGGTGGCTCTCGTCCCGCACCCGCTGCAGCAGGTACAGCGCTTCGGACTGGCGAGGGATGCGCACCGCCTCCGGACGGCCCGGCACGAACACCTCCTCGAACTGCTTGGCGAGGGCGCACACCGGGATCTGCTCACGGAGCCCCAGCTCGTCGAGCACCGCAGCCGCCACACCGAGCTGCCCCTTGCCGCCGTCCACCACCAGCAGCTGTGGCGGGTAGGCGAAGCGGCCCTGCTCGGACGCCGGCAGGTCGCGCTCGGCCAGATAGTTCCGCAGTCGGCGACGCAGCACCTCGTCCATGGCTGCGTAGTCGTCGTTGCCCTCGACGTTGCGAAGCCGGAAGTGCCGGTACTCGCTGCGGCGCGGCAGGCCGTCCTCGAGCACCACCATCGAGCCGACGTAGTTGGTTCCCTGCAGGTGGCTCATGTCGTAGCACTCGATGCGCAGCGGCGGCCGGGGCAGTTCCAAGTGCTCCGCCAGCTCATTCAGCGCCCGGGCCCGGCTGTTGTGGTCGCTGCCGCGACGCATCCGATGCCGTGCGAGCGACTCGCGCGCGTTGTGCTGCGCCGTGACCATCAGGGCGCGCTTGTCGCCCCGTTGCGGGACGCGCAACGTCACCCGGGAGCCGCGCTGGCGGCTCAGCCATTGCTCGTACAGTGCCGGGTCCGAGGGCAGCTCCGGTACCAGCACGAGCTTGGGCCAGCCCAGCGGGTTCTCCTCGTGATACAGCCCCGAGAGCACGCGGGAGACAAGCCGGGGACCGTCGAGCGCCTCCACCTTGTCCACGACGAACCCCCGCTGGCCCATCACACGTCCTTTGCGCACGAAGAACAGCTGCACGGCCGCCTCCAGCTCGTCGTCGCTGATGCCGATCACGTCGAAGTCCTCATTGCGCGTCCCGGCAAGCTGCTGTTTCTCGATCGCACGCCGGACGCTGGCAAGGCGGTCTCGCAACCGAGCGGCCAGCTCGAACTCGAGCTCTGTGGATGCGTCGGCCATGCGCTGTTCGAGATCGTTGACGATCGCATCGGTATCGCCTTCGAGAAAGCGCACCAGCTCCCTGACCAGCCGGTCGTACTCCTCGCGCCCGATCTCGCCCACGCATGGCCCTGCGCACTGCTCGATGTGATACAGCAGGCACGGCCGACCGAGCCGCTGGTGCGTGGCCAGCTTGTTGTCGCTGCAGGTGCGGATCGGGAATGTCCGCAGCAGCAGGTCGAGCGTCTCGCGGATGGCGTAGGCATGCCCGTACGGGCCGAAGTATCTGTTGCCGCGCTTGCGCCGCCCGCGCATGACCATGGCGCGAGGCCATTCGTCGAGCAGCGTCACCGCCAGGAACGGGTACGACTTGTCGTCGCGCAGCCTGACATTGAAGCGTGGCTGGTGCCGCTGGATGAGGCTGTACTCGAGCATGAGCGCCTCGACCTCGGTGGACACCTCGATCCACTCGACCGAGGCGGCCGAGGCAACCATCTGCGCGGTACGGGGGTGCAAACCGGCGGGATCGCCGAAGTAGCTGTTCAGGCGGGACCGGAGGCTCTTCGCCTTGCCCACATAGATGATCCGCCCGTCCGCGTCCAAGAACTGGTAGCTGCCCGGCGCATCCGGTACTGATCCCCCTTCAGGACGCAGACCCACACTCGCAGGTTAAGAGGCTGGGCCGAAGCGGTGGAGACCGCGAAGGTGTGTAGTAGGTTTCGCCGTCGGAAGCTTGATCTTGGGGAGCCGTCTGTGGCCTGCCCCAGGGCTGGCATGATGCGGTCCTACCGCATCTCGTAGCTGCGCAGGAGGCTGCACAATATGGAACTCGCACAGGAGCGGGACGCAGGCACGAACGTGATCAGTCCCGCGGGCCGGGTGGACGGATCCAACTCCGCCGAATTTCACGAGTCGCTGATGGCTGCGCTTTCGGGCGATGACAGCCGCGTCATCCTCGACATGGGCGGCATCGACTACATCAGCAGCGCCGGCCTGCGCGTCCTGCTGCTGCTCGCTCAGCATCTGGGCGGCAGCTCGACGCCGTTCGCCGTCTGCTCGCTTGCAGCCTCGGTCGACGAAGTGTTCCGCATCAGCGGTTTCAATCAGATCATCACGGTGTTCGGAACGCTCGACGAGGCGAAGACACAGCTGGCGTAGTCACGCCCATGTCCCAGCCCTGGCGCATCCTCGTCGTCGACGACGAGCCCGATCTCGAACCGCTCGTCCTGCAGCGGATGCGGAGACAGATCCGCAGCGGCAAATACCAATTCGAATTCGCCGGAAACGGCTTGGAAGCGCTCGAGAAGCTGCGGGCCGACGACACCATCGACCTGGTGCTCTCGGACATCAACATGCCGCAGATGGACGGGCTGACGCTGCTGTCGCAGCTCAGCTCGCTCGACTCTGACCTGCGGGCGGTGATCATCTCGGCCTACGGCGACATGGGCAACATCCGCACGGCCATGAACCGTGGCGCGTTCGACTTCGTCACCAAACCCGTCGACTTCGACGATCTCCAGATCACCATCGATCGCACCGTCGAGCACCTGCGGCAGTGGCGGGAGGCAACGGCCTCGCGCGACAAGCTGGTGACACTGCAGAACGAACTCGATATCGCTACGAACGTTCAGCAGTCGATCCTGCCTACCGACTTCCCGATGACGGCGAGGTACGAGATCAACGCCAACATGGTGCCGGCGCGCAATGTCGGCGGCGACTTCTACGACTACGTCGGCGTTCCCACCGATCGGATGTTCGCGACCGTTGCTGACGTTTCCGACAAGGGCATCCCTGCTGCCCTGTTCATGATGTCGAGCCGGACGGCGCTCAAGGGCGCTGCCATCGGCACCGGCTCGCCGCGGGAGGCGCTGATCGAGGCAAACCGGGTCCTGCAGGCCGACAACCCGACGCTCATGTTCGTCACGGTGATCATGGCGGTGTACGACCCTCACAACGGCGAGGTCACCTACTCGAGCGCAGGCCACGATCCTCCGGTCGTCGTTCGTGTCGACGGCAGTGCTGAGCAGTTGCCCGCCATGGGCGGGATCGCCTTGGGCGTGGCGCCCGAGGGGGTCTTTCAGATGAACCTGAAGGAGCACACGTTCACGCTCGAACCCGGCGAGACCCTCCTGCTCTACACCGACGGCGTCAGCGAGGCCATGAACACCGAGCACGAGGAATTCGGCACCGCCCGACTCCTCGAGCTCTTCGCGGGCAAGCCGCCGACGAGCGCCGACGAAGCGATGACCGCCGTGTTCGATGCCGTTCATGGCTTCGCCGGGGAAGCCCCTGCCTCCGATGACATCACCTGCCTGGCACTGCACCGGAATGCCTCATGAGACGTTCGTTGAACATCACACCAGTGCCGGGCGCTGCTGCGGCTGAGGCGCTCCCGCGCATCGTGGCGTTCGTCGAGGAGATGGCCGAGCTGGACGATTGGGCGCCCGATTTGGTCCTCAGGTCCAATCTCATCCTCGAGGAGCTCATCCTGAACACGCTCACGCACGGGCGCACCACCGGGCTCAGCGATATCGAGATCACGCTGGAGAGCGGCGAGAACTCGGTCACGATCACCTTGGTCGACGACGGCGCCGCCTTCGATCCCTTGCATGACGAACCGTCTCCCGACACCGATCTGCCCCTGCAGGAGCGGTCGATCGGCGGCCTGGGTTTGCACCTCGTGCGCACGATGGCCGAAGACCTCTCGTACAAGCACGCCGACGGCAAGAACCACCTGACGCTGGTCGCACGGGCTGGTGCCTGACGGCTCGCTCATGCGCCTGCGCCTGCCCTCGCGACGGCGCGCAGGCGCCGCGGCGGCAGTCCTTGCCATTGCCGCCGCCGCTTTGCTCAGCGCCTGCAGCGACCCCGGCGACGGCCCGGGCTCCGGTGGCAACGGCCCCGACAACACCATCGCAGCGCCAACCCGCCCGACCGTCCCCGACAATCTCAGCGACGAGACCGGTGTGTACGCAGATCGGGTCGTGTTCGGGCAGTCGGCTGCCCTCGGCGGTGCAGCAGCCGAACTCGGCCTCGGCATGCAGCTGGGGATACTGGCGGCTTTCGAGGAGGCCAACCGTGCCGGCGGCGTGAACGGTCGGCAGCTCGACCTGGTGTCACTCGACGACAAGTACGAACCCGAGGCGGCCATCGCCAACACGCGCACGCTGATTGAGGAGCAGGAGGTGTTCGCCCTCATCGGCGCCGTCGGCACGCCGACATCCCGCTCCGCGACGCCGGTTGCCGCCGCGGCTGAGGTTCCGTATGTAGCGCCCTTCACCGGGGCCGGATTCCTGCGCAACGACGACTGGACCAACATCATCAACCTGCGTGCCTCCTACGCCCAGGAGACAGAGGAGATGGTGGAGCGGCTCACCACCGACCTCGGCATCGACCGCATCGGTGTCCTCTTCCAGGACGACTCGTTCGGCCGGGCGGGCTACTTCGGAGCCCTAGCGGCACTGGAGCGGCGCGACATGGAACCGGTTGCGATCGGCTTCTACCCCCGCAACACCACGGCCATCAAGTCCGCCCTGCTGGACTTGAGGGCAGGCAACCCTGAGGCAGTCATCATGGTCGGCGCATACGAGCCCGTGGGCACACTGATCTCCTGGGCGCGAAACACCGGATTCGACCCGGTATTCATCACGCTGTCATTCGTGGGCGCCAACGCGCTGGCTGATCAGCTCGGCGCTGAGGGCGAAGGGGTGCTCGTCACCCAAGTCGTGCCGTTCCCGTTTGACCAATCCACCCCGATCGTGGCCTCCTACCAAGCTGCCCTGCGCGAGGTCGATCCCGGAGCAGTGCCGGGCTTCGTCTCGCTCGAGGGCTACATCGCGGGCAGGCTCGCTATTGCAGGGCTGGAGGAATGCGGCAACTCAGTGACGCGTCAGTGCTTCCTGGAGGCCATCCTGGGGGCCGACAACCTTGATATCGATGGCTTCCCGATGAACTTCGGCGACGGCGAGACGGTCACCGAGGACAACCAAGGCTCCGATGCAGTCTTCGTCACCCAGATCGATCCCGACGGCAACTACCGCTCACTCGACACGCTGACGAGCACAGACCAATGACCGACACAGCGACCGAGGCGACTCAGGCTGCAGACGTGACGGACGAGACCGTCTCGCGGGCCGACAGGGTGCGTGAGGGCCGCAAACCGGCGATACATCACCGGATCTCGACGCAGATGTATGCGGGCATCGCCGCGCCGCTGCTGCTGACACTGGCAGCCAGCCTCGTCGCCTGGATCTCGTTCACACGCGTCGGCGAGGCCGAGAAGGAGGTCAACGAGGGGTCGATTCCGGAGCTGAGCGCTGCGTTCGGCGTCGCCGAGTCCAGCAACCGGCTGGTGGCCGGCGGGCCGGCGCTCGTGTCCTCGACGCCGGAGGATTTCGACGCTGTCGTCGAGGGAATCGCGGCTGCGCGGTTGGAG
The DNA here is from genome assembly GCF_965208925.1 of Candidatus Poriferisodalis sp. Taxonomy (GTDB): domain Bacteria; phylum Actinomycetota; class Acidimicrobiia; order Acidimicrobiales; family Poriferisodalaceae; genus Poriferisodalis. The sequence continues at coordinate 3,281,991 of NZ_OZ242364.1, forward strand.
TTCGAGACCGACCTGGATTTGCTGTGGAATCGCGGCACCGGCGCCATGTGGCTCGGCGAGATGCGCGGCTACGCAGCACAGCTCAACTCGAACATCGCCGCCATCGAAGCCGAGATGCCCGAGTTCTTCGCGCTCGGGCTGGAGGCGGATCATCTCAGGGCCGAGGTGGATTCGGCTGTGCGGGAACTCGAGCGTCAGATCGTGCCCGCACTCGACGACCAGCTGTTCTATCTCGTGGCCGGGCAGCGGGAGCTCAGCACAGCACCGGTGGCGGAATCTGTGCACCGGTCCGACGAAGAAGTGCGGCTGTACCGCCACTGGTCTGCATTGGACGGAGACGTGTCGCAGACCGCCGCGCTGCTTGCCAGCGCGTTCAGCGCGTCCGAATCAGCATTGATCGAGCCGTTGCGAGAGAGCTTCGAATCGGCGCGAGATCGCATCGAGATCAGCGTCGCGACACTTGACGACGCAGCCGGCCCCGACTTCCGGCCTGCAGTCGACCAGCTCTTTGCGCTCGGGCTCGACGAGGGCAGCGTGTTCGACGTCACGCAGCGGCGCCTGCAGATCGAGGAATCTCAGCGCCGGCTGCTCACCGAGAACCAGGACTTGGGCGTGGCCCTGGTCGGCGAGATCGAGTCGCTCGTCGGCGCCGTGGAAACCGATGTGGACGTGGCCACCGAGGCCTCGGCGCAGGCCGTGAGCACTGGGCGTCTGCTGCTGGTCGTCATCAGCGTCGTCGGCGTTCTCGGCGCGCTGCTCATCAGCTGGCTGTTCGTCGGCAAGCGAATCCTGCGACGCGTCGGCCAGCTCTCGAACCGCATGCGGGCCCTGGCAGGCGGTGACCTCGAGACTCCCGTCGAGACCGGAGGCCGGGATGAGGTGGCCGAGATGGCGGATGCGCTGGAGCAGTTCCGTCAAGCCGCGCTCGAGGTGCAGCGTCTCAACCTGGTCGAAGAGCTCGCCGGCCAGCTCAGCGAGCGCAACGAGCAGCTCTCCCAGACGCTCGCCGATCTGGACCGTGCACAGGACCAGATCGTGGCGAACGAGAAGCTGGCAGCCCTCGGTGAGGTGACCGCTGGTGTCGCCCACGAGATCCGGAACCCGCTGAACTTCGTGAAGAACTTCGCCGAGTCGTCCGACGAGCTGCTCGAGGAACTGCTGGAGGCGATCGCAGACCCCGAGCCGGCCGACGATCAGACCGACTACATCGCTGAGATCACGGGCGACCTCAAGGAGAACCTGACCCGCATCCGCGGGCACGGCGACCGGGCCAATCGCATCGTGGAGAGCATGCTCATGATGGGCCGGGGCGGCGGCGAGTCCCGTCCGGTGGAGATCAACGCGCTCCTCGACGAGCACGCCATGCTCTCGTACCACAGCGCACGAGCGCAGGATGCCGATTTCAACGTGACCATCGAGCGCGACTTCGACCCCGACGTGGGCGAGCTTGAGGTCATTCCGCAGGACATGGGCCGGGTGTTCCTCAACCTGGTCACCAATGCCGGTTATGCGGCGAACGAGCGCTGGCGGGACCTCGGCGGCGTGCCGGGCAAGATGGTCTCCTTGGGCGACGGCGACGACACGCCCTACTTCCCGACTATCTGGCTGAGCACCCAGCGCACCGACGAGTCGGCCGTGATCAAGGTGCGCGACAACGGCACCGGCATCCCGCCGGATGTCGTTCAGCGGATTTTCGAACCGTTCTTCACCACCAAGCCCACCAACGAGGGCACGGGGCTGGGCTTGGCAATGTCGAACGACATTGTGCGAGGTCACGGCGGCCAGATCTCGGTGGACAGCGAACCCGGTGTGTACACCGAGTTCACGGTAGAGCTGCCGCTCGAGCGCTCGGCGCCCGTCGAGGCGGTCGAGGCAACCGACGCCCCAGCAGCGACCTAATCCGAGAAGGGGTCCTCCCAGTCGGGAGGCAGCGGGATCTCGAAGGCGTTCAGCGTCAGCGAGATCAAGCAGTAGTAGCCCACCGTGGTCACCAGCTCGATGACCCCTTCGGTTCCGAACTCCTCGACGGCAGCGGCGTAGGTCTCATCGCTCATGGCGTGCGATGAGAGCAGCTCTGCCGCTACCCGGTGAGCGATGGCCTCCTGGCCGGTGAACTCTGCGGGCCTGCCCTCCCGGAGCGCATCGAGGTGGCGCTGCTCGATGCCGGCCATCTGAGCGAGGCGCTCATGGGCGGCGAATTCGAACTTTGACCGGTAGTGGGCCCCGACCGTGCAGATGGCCGCTTCCTTGACCGGCTCGGGGAGGCCGCCCGCAAACCGGACCGCAGCGCCCAAGGCCTGGGTCGGGCCCCCGATGGCAGGTGCTCGCACCCAGACGCCATAGGGGCCGACGATGCTCTTGACGTTCAAGTCGGATGTCGCCGCGCTGCGCGGGCCGCTGCGCAAGGCGTCGTACACCTCGCGCCCGCCGCCGGTCAGTTCTTCGGGCGTGATCTCGGGCAGTCTCATCTGGGACCTCTCTCGCTCAGAAACTCATTCCGGGGTCGCTCAGCCGACCAGCGGCGCCAAGTACCGGCCGGTATGGGATTCCGGCGTCGCTGCGACCTGTTCAGGCGTGCCAGCAGCCACAACGGTGCCGCCGCCGATGCCGCCTTCGGGACCCATGTCGACGATCCAATCGGCGGTCTTGATCACATCGAGATTGTGCTCGATGACCACCACGGTGTTGCCGCCCGACACGAGTCGGTCGAGCACGCCCAGCAGGCGCCGGATGTCCTCGAAGTGCAGGCCGGTGGTGGGCTCATCGAGGATGTAGATCGTGTGTCCCGTCGAGCGTTTCGACAGCTCGCTGGCGAGCTTGACCCGCTGCGCTTCGCCGCCGGAAAGGGTCGTGGCGGGCTGCCCCAGCCGGATGTAGCCCAAACCCACATCGACGAGCGTCTGCATGTGGCGGCGGATCGGCGGCTGGGCCGAGAAGAACTCGAGCGCGTCCTCGCACGGCATGTTCAGCACGTCCGCGATCGTCATGCTCTTGAACCGGATTTCGAGCGTCTCGCGGTTGTACCGAGCACCCTTGCACACCTCGCAGGGCACGTACACATCGGGCAGGAAGTGCATCTCGATCTTGATGGTCCCGTCACCCGAGCAGGCCTCGCAACGCCCGCCCTTCACGTTGAAACTGAACCGGCCCGGCAGGTAGCCCCGCACCTTCGCCTCGTTCGTGGCCGCGTAGAGCTTGCGAATGTGGTCGAAGACGCCGGTGTAGGTGGCCGGATTCGACCGGGGCGTGCGGCCGATCGGCGACTGGTCGATGTCGATGACCTTGTCGAGCGCCTCGACGCCTTCGATCGCCGTGTGCAGGCCGGGCACCTGCTTGGACGAGTAGATCCGCTGCATCAGCGCCTTGTAGAGGATCTCGTTCACCAGCGTGCTCTTGCCTGAGCCCGACACGCCGGTCACGCATATGAAGCAGCCCAGGGGGAACTCGACGTCGATCTTGCGCAGGTTGTGCTCGCGTGCGCCCCGAACAGTGAGGCGGTCGTCGCCACGGGGCCGGCGCTGGGGCGGGATCGGGATCTCCCGGATGCCGGACAGGTACTCCCCCGTCACCGAGCCCGGTGCGGCCGCCAGCCCCTTCACCGGTCCGCTGTAGACGATCTGGCCTCCGTGCTCGCCGGCGCCGGGGCCGATGTCGACCACCCAGTCCGACACCGAGATCGTCTCGAGATCGTGCTCCACCACCAGCACGGTGTTGCCGAGATCGCGCAGGTGCAGCAGCGTGTCGATCAAGCGGCGGTTGTCGCGCTGGTGCAGCCCGATGGAAGGCTCGTCGAGCACGTACAGCACGCCTTCCAAGCCGCTGCCGATCTGGCTCGCCAGCCGGATGCGCTGAGCCTCGCCGCCGGCCAGCGTCGCCGCCGAGCGGTTCAGCGTCAGGTAGTCCAGACCGACATCGAGCAGGAAGTTCAGCCGCGCGTCTATTTCCTTGATGATCGGTGCTGCGATGATGCGCTGCCGCTCGGTGAGATCCAGACCGTCGATGATCTTCGCCGCCTCGCCGATCGATGCCGAGCAGAGCTCGAAAATGTTCCGGCCGGCGACCCGCACGGCCAGCGACACCTCGTTGAGCCGCGCGCCGTGGCATGTCCCGCACGGCACCTCACGCATGTAGCCCTCGATGCGGTTGCGCGACCAGTCGCTCTCGGTATCGGCATGGCGGCGCCGCAGGAACGGGATGACGCCCTCGTAGCGGGTGGTGTAGCTGCGCGACCTGCCATAGCGATTGCGATAGCGCACAGTGATCTGCTCGCCTGCCGGGGCACCCTCGAGGAGCAGCTTCCGCTGTCCGGCCTCAAGCTCGGCCCAGGGCACATCGAGCGGGATGCTGTGCTGCTCGCCCACCGCCTCGAGCAGTCGGGTGAACCACTTGCCGGTTGCCCCGGCCCATGGGGCCAGTGCCCCCGCCGCCACCGACAGCTCAGTGTTCGGCACGACGAGTTCGGGATCGACCTCGTACCGGGTGCCGAGGCCGTCGCAGGTCTGGCACGCCCCGTACGGTGAGTTGAACGAGAAGTTACGAGGCGCCAGCTCTTCGAAGGAGCGGCCGGTGCCCGGCGAGAACAGGTGCTGGCTGAACGTCAGCATGTCGGGCGCGTCGTCCGGCGCACTGTCTCCATTCAAAGAACCAGCGCTGCCGGGAACCGAGTGGATCCACACGTGCCCATCGGCCAGCCCGAGCGCTGCCTCGACTGATTCGGTCAATCGCTGCTCGATGTCGCCGCGCATGACGAGCCGGTCGACGATGACCTCGATGTCATGATTGACATAGCGGTCGAGCCGCTCGATCTCGTCGACGTTGCCGAGATCCAGCACTTCGCCATCGACACGCACACGGGCGTAGCCCTGCCGGGCGAAGTCGCCGAGTTGGGTGTGATAGTCGCCCTTGCGGCCTCGAACCACCGGGGCGAGCACCTCGAAACGAGAGCCTTCGGCAAGCTCGGTGATCCGGTCCACGATCTGCTGCGCCGTCTGCCGCTCGACGATCTCGCCCGTCTGCGGGTCGTGCTGGATGCCGATACGGGCGTACAGCAGCCGCAGGTAGTCGTACACCTCGGTGATGGTTCCGACGGTGGAACGCGGGTTGCGGCTGGCGCTCTTCTGGTCGATGGAGATGGCCGGCGACAACCCTTCGAGGAAGTCCACGTCGGGCTTGTCCATCTGGCCGAGGAACTGGCGTGCATATGCCGACAGCGACTCGACGTAGCGCCGCTGCCCCTCTGCGTAGATGGTGTCGAAGGCCAGCGACGACTTGCCGCTGCCTGACAGCCCGGTGAACACGATCATGCGGTCGCGGGGCAGCTCGACATCGACATTGCGCAGGTTGTGCTCCCGCGCTCCGCGGACGATCAGCCGCTCACCCATCCTGTCGCCCGCCCATTCGGGCCGAGCCTACCTGTGCGCCCGCCGGTCATCCCGGACGCAAACACAAGTTCGTGCACCGTTGCAAGTCCAGGGAACCTGTGGCTGTGACCGGCAGAAGTAGGGTCGCGTCATGCCACATGAAGTACAAGGTGTCGTAGCCGCAGCGGTCGGCGAGCCGGTCACGGTCGAGACGATCGTGGTCCCCGACCCCGGTCCGGGCGAAGTGATCGTCGACGTCCAAGCGTGCGGCGTGTGCCACACCGACCTGCACTACCGCGAGGGCGCCATCAATGATGAGTTCCCGTTCCTGCTGGGGCATGAAGCTGCAGGCGTGGTGTCGGAAATCGGCGACGGCGTCACCAATGTGGCCGTCGGCGATTTCGTGATCCTGAATTGGCGGGCCGTCTGCGGCAACTGCCGGTCGTGCGACCGCGGCCGCCCGTGGTACTGCTTCGCCACGCACAACGCGTCACAGAAGATGACTCTTGACGGTGTCGAGCTGTCGCCCGCACTGGGCATCGGGGCGTTTGCCGAGAAGACCCTGGTTGCCGCAGGACAGGCCACCAAGGTGGATTCTGCCGCGTCGCCCCAAGTAGCCGGTCTCATCGGCTGCGGCGTCATGGCCGGCTTGGGTGCCGCGATGAACACCGGCGGTGTCGGCCGCGGCGACAGCGTGGCCGTGTTCGGCTGCGGCGGCGTAGGAGATGCCGCCATCTGCGGTGCGCGCCTCGCCGGAGCGCACACGATCATCGGCGTCGACATCGACGGCCGTAAGCTCGACTGGGCCCGCGAGTTCGGCGCTACCCACACCGTCAACTCCGCAGGTCTCAGCAACAACGAGGTCGTGGAGGCGATCCGCGAGCTGACCGACGGCAACGGCGTGGATGTGGCCATCGAGGCCGTGGGCTTGCCCCAGACCTACGAGCAGGCCTTCTATGCCCGCGACCTGGCAGGCACCGTGGTGCTGGTGGGGGTGCCGAATCCGGCCATGAAGATCGAGCTGCCCATGATCGAGGTGTTCGGCCGCGGCGGCTCGCTCAAGAGCTCGTGGTACGGCGACTGCCTGCCCAGCCGTGACTTCCCCATGCTCATCGACCTGCACCTGCAGAACCGACTGCCGCTCGACAAGTTCGTCAGCGAGACAATCGGGATTGCGGGTGTCGAGGAAGCCTTCGAGAAGATGGAGCACGGCGAGGTGCTGCGCTCCGTCGTGATGCTCTAGGCGCTGGCGTCGCGCAAGTCTCGGCGCAGCTCCCTGAGCTCGTCTCGCAGGCGGGCTGCGTACTCGAATCTGAGGTCAGCGGCTGCTTCGGCCATCTCCTCCTCCAGCGAGGCGATGAGACGCGTCAGATCGTCGGCCGGCAGATCGCCGTAAGCGGCCTTCATCCGCTCAGCGTTCACGCGGCCTGACACCAGCTTCTCGGGCACCGGTGCCGTCTCTGCTGGGCCTCGCAGCACCTCGAGAATGTCGGTGACGGCCTTGCGGATCGTCTGGGGGTCGATGCCGTGCTCGGCGTTGTACGCCTGCTGCAGGCCTCGGCGGCGATTGGTCTCGGAGACAGCGCGATGCATCGACGGCGTGAACTCGTCGGCGTACATCACGACCTGGCCGTCGACATTGCGTGCCGCGCGCCCGATCGTCTGGATCAGCGACGTCTCGCTGCGCAGGAACCCCTCCTTGTCGGCGTCCAGGATCGCCACCAGGCTCACCTCGGGCAGGTCAAGGCCTTCTCGCAGCAGGTTGATGCCGACCAGCACGTCGAAGTGGCCGAGCCGCAGGTCGCGCAGGATCTCGATGCGCTCGATGGTGTCGATCTCGCTGTGCAGGTAGCGCACCCGCACGCCCAGCTCCAGCAGGTAGTCGGTGAGATCCTCGGCCATCTTCTTGGTGAGCGTCGTCACGAGCACCCGCTGGCCCTGTTCGGTGACCCGCTCGATCTCGCCCATCAGGTCGTCGATCTGGCCCTGGGTGGGACGCACCACGATCTCGGGATCCACCAGACCGGTCGGGCGGACAATCTGCTCAACCACCGCCGAGCTTGTCCGCAGCTCATAGTCCCCCGGCGTGGCTGACAGGAACACCACCTGGTTCAGCCGCTCCATCACCTCGTCGAAGCGCAGGGGCCGGTTGTCGCGCGCCGAGGGCAGCCGGAAGCCGTGCTCCACCAGGGTGTCCTTGCGCCGCCGGTCGCCGGCGAACTGCCCGTGCAGCTGGGGAACGGCAACATGGCTCTCGTCGATGACCAGCAAGTAGTCGTCTGGGAAGAAGTCGAGCAGGGTGTACGGCGGCTCGTCGTACACCCGGCCGTCGAGATGCATCGAGTAATTCTCGACGCCGTTGCAGTAGCCCAACTCGGCCAGCATCTCGAGGTCGTATTCGGTGCGCATCCGCAACCGCTGCGCCTCGAGCAGCTTGTTCTCCTTCTCGAAGTACTGCAGCCGCTCGGCGAGCTCTGCCTCGATCTTGGCGATCGCCGCCCGCATCTTGTCCTCGCCGGTGACGTAGTGCGACGCCGGGAAGACGGTGACCTCTTCGAGTTCGCCGAGACGCTCGCCGGTCACCGTGTCAATGCGGCTGATGCGGTCGATCTCGTCTCCGAACAGCTCCACCCGCACCAGGAACTCCTCGTAGGCCGGGTGCACTTCGAGCGTGTCGCCGCGCACCCGGAACCGACCCCGGACCAGGTTCGTGTCGTTGCGCTCGTACTGCATATCGACGAGCCGGCGCAGCACAGCACGCTGGTCGACCACCTCGCCCACGCGCAGGTACAGCATCTGGCGCAGGTATTCCTCAGGTGCGCCGAGCCCGTAGATGGCCGAGACCGATGCCACCACGATCACGTCCCGGCGGGTCAGCAGGGCCGCCGTGGCCGAGTGCCGCAGCCGGTCGATCTCGTCGTTGATGCTGGAGTCCTTCTCGATGTAGGTATCCGAGGCCGGCATGTAGGCCTCGGGCTGGTAGTAGTCGTAGTAGGAGACGAAGTACTCCACACGATTGTCGGGAAAGAACTCACGGAACTCGTTCGCAAGCTGTGCTGCCAACGACTTGTTGGGAGCGAGCACCAGCGTCGGGCGCTGCGCTCGCTCGATCGTCCACGCGATCGTGGCGCTCTTGCCCGAACCAGTGATCCCCAGCAGCGTCTGGAACCGGTCGCCGCGGACGACGCCGCCCGCAAGCTGGGCCACGGCGCGTGGCTGGTCGCCCGCCGGCTCGAAGCCTGCGCTGACCCGGAACGGGTGGGCAGCTGTCGGTTCGGGCAGCCAAGGGCGGGCTCGGCCGGGCTCGACCGCGTCTGCGTCCTGCTGCGATGGCGCAGTCGAGACGGATGCCATGCGAGAGAGGCTACGGCGGCGGTGCCACGCGATTCCGGCAGCAATCGACCGCTCGCGCTCATTGGGAACGACACCACAGGCGCGGTGCCCCCGTGCACCCGGCCGGGTGGTTATCCTGCCGCGCTGACCGCCGACCTGCCGGAACCCGATTCCCTCACGACCCGAGACCGCCCATGAGCCGCGACGAACCAGACGCATCTGAGTCCGACGACGACGCCATGGATGACCCTGACCTGCTCGGCGACGACTTCGAGCCGGTCCCCGATGATCTCGAGGCCGAAGAGCTGGGCGTGGCCGAGCTCGACGATGACATCGACGATGTCGACGACTTGGATTCTGACGACTTGGAATCTGGCGGGTTAGACGCTGACGAGACAGCATCGGCAGACGATGACAGCGGGCCTCGTCGCGAAGTGCCCGCCGGAGTGCGCCCCTCCGACGACGAAGACGACGACGATGACGACGAGGAGCTCGAGGCGGATCTCGGCGAGATCCTCAAGGAGCGATTGGCGTCTGAGGACGAGGACGAGGACGAGGACGACGACGAGATCGGGATCGTCAGCGGTTCACGTTCAGCGTCCAAGCAGGAAGACGAGATCCTCTGCGAAGGTTGCTTCTTGCTGGTCAAGCCATCCCAGTTCGACACCCGCTCACCAGAGCCGAGCTGCCCTCACTGCGGTACGCCGATCGCCTACTGACTGCTCAGAGCGGCAGGTGCGGCAGGGCGCTGGCCCAGTTGAAAGCTGCTTCGATCGCAGCTTCGAGTTCCTCGAGGCCGCCGGAGTTGTCGATGACCCGGTCGGCAATGGCCAGTCGCTTGTCGCGCGACAACTGCGCGGAGATGCGCGCACGTGCGTCATCGGCGGAGAACCCCCGCAAGGTCACCAGGCGCTCCACGGCAAGCTCAGCCGGCGTGTCCACCACCAGGATCCCGCTGGACTGGTAGCGCGGCCGCCGACCCTTGGCCAGCCCCTCGGCGAGCAGCGGGATGTCGAGCACCACCATGCGATCCGTGCCTTCCAGCTCGCCCAGCCGGCGACGGATCTCCTGACCGACCGGCGGATGGGTGATCGCGTTCAGATCGGCGAGGGCGTCGGGATCGTTGAACACGATGGCCGCCACCGAACCACGGTCGAGCGTGCCGTCGGGAGCCACGATGTGATCCCCGAAACGCTCCACCATCTCCGTGAAGACGGGACTGCCCGGTGCTTGCTGCTCGCGGACGATGGCGTCGGCGTCGATCAGTGCCGCCCCGCGGCGGGCAAAGCCCGAGGCGACCGTGCTCTTGCCGCTGCCGATGCCACCGGTGAGCCCGACCGTGATCATCAGGCCACAGTCAACCGAATGGGGCTCGATGGCGGCAGGTTCAGGCTCGGCAGGGAGCTGGCGGGCTAGCCGTCCCCTTCCGGGGCGGCCGGGGCGGACTCGCCGTCGGCCCCTTGGTTCTCGTAGTGCGCGAGGGCCTGACGGTAGGCCTCCTCGCCGTGCTCCTCGTAGTACTCACGCCACGCGCGCTCGGCTTCCGATTCCTCGCCGTCGGCAGGCGTCTCGTAGCTGAACTCGCCGATGAAGTTGCCTTCCTCGTCGTAGGCGTGATCGCCGAACGCCTCGCGGTATTCCTCCGCGACCACCCCGCCTTCGGCTGCCTGCTTGATCGACAGGCTGATGCGTCGGCGCTGCAGGTCGAGGTCGATGATCTTCACCCAGAGCTCCTCGCCGGGCGTCACCACCTGCTCGGGCAGCTCGACGTGGTGGGCGGACATCTCCGAGATGTGCACCAGGCCCTCGATGCCGTCGCCGACCTGCACGAAGGCACCGAACGGCACGAGCTTGGTGACCCGGCCGTACACCAGCTCCTCGACCCGGTGGGAGTTCGCGAACGCTTCCCACGGGTCCTGCTGCGTCGCCTTGAGCGAGAGCGAGATGCGCTCGCGCTCACGGTCGATCTCGAGCACCTCCACCGTGACCTCATCGCCGATGCTGACCACCGAGCTGGGGTGATCGACGTGCTTCCAGGACAGCTCCGAGACATGAATGAGGCCGTCCATGCCGCCGAGGTCGACGAATGCGCCGAAGCTGACCACCGACGAGACCCGGCCGGTCCGCCGCTCGCCGCGCTGGAGATCCCGCAGGAAGCCTTCCCGCTCCTCTTTGAGGCTCTCTTCCAGCCAGGCTCGCCGGCTGAGCACCACGTTGTTGCGGTTCTTGTCGAGCTCGATGATCTTCGCCTCAAGCTCACGGCCGACATAGGGGGCAAGGTCGCGGACCCGCCGGAGCTCCACCAGCGACGCCGGCAGGAAGCCGCGCAGGCCGATGTCGACGATCAACCCGCCCTTCACCACCTCGATGACGGGGCCCTTGACGACGCCGTTGGACTCGCGGATCTCCTCGATGCGGCCCCAAGCTCGTTCGTACTGGGCCCGCTTCTTGGAGAGCACCAGGCGGCCGTCGGGATCTTCCTTCTGGAGGACGAGCGCCTCGATCTGGTCGCCGACCTCCACAACCTCCGATGGATCGATGTCGTGACGGATGGAGAGCTCGCGGGACGGGATGACGCCCTCGGACTTGAAGCCGATGTCCAGCAGCACCTCGTCGCGGTCGACCCGCACGATGGTGCCTGCCACGATGTCGCCGTCATCGAATTCGACAATGGTCTGCGCGATGGCATCTTCGAAGGACGTGTCGCCGAGATCGTCCATGGTGACGGTCCGCGGCACGTAGTCACCCGCATCGGTGAACGTGCCGAAATCGCCCGTCGAGGCTCCGTTGCCGCTCTCGTCGCTTGCGCTCTCGCTGCCTGGCACCTCGGGCGCAGTGGCCGGGGAGTCATCGGGTGGCGGGGACTCGGCGAGTGCTGGGTCTTCAAGGTCTGGAGCGGGGGCAATTGCGTCGGTCACGGGGAACGCTCAGGTCGGGAATACGGGCGCAGGCGGCTGAGCATGCCGCACACAGCGCACGGAAAGGCTACCGACTTGTCAGCCCTTGGCGTCTGCCCAGGTGGCGCCGGCGGCAACATGGACTTCCAGCGGCACCGCCAGATCTGCGGCACTGCGCATCACGTCGACCGTCAGCTCGGTCACCTCGGCGGCCTCATCAGGCGGAACTTCCAAGATCACCTCGTCGTGAACCTGCAGCACCAGCCGGCTGGCTGCCGACCGCGCCTGCAGAGCCTCGTCCAGCCGGATGAGCGCCACCTTGAAGATGTCGGCTGCGAGCCCCTGTATGGGGGCATTCATGGCCTGCCGCTCGGCGGCCTGGCGCACCCGGAAGTTGCGCGACGTCAACTCGGGCAGCGGGCGGCGCCGGCCGAATGCCGTCTCGGTGTAGCCGCGCTCGCGGCTCTGCTCCACCACCCCGTCCATGAATGAGCGCACCTTGGGAAACGCTTCGAAGTAGGCATCCAGGATCTCCGCCGCCTCGCCAGTGGGCACGCCGAGGCGCTGGCCGAGACCGTACGCCTCCATCCCGTAGGCCAAGCCGTAGCTCACCATCTTCGCCACGGACCGCTGCTGCGGGTCGACGTCGGAGGGTCTGATGCCGAACAGGGATGCGGCAGTGGCGCTGTGGATGTCGTGGCCCGCCTCGAAGGCGCCCACGAGACCCGGATCGCCGGACAGGTGGGCGATCACCCGCAGCTCGATCTGGTTGTAGTCGGCTATCAGAAGCTCGAAGCCATCGGCCGGCACGAACGCACGCCGGAACAGCCGGCCCTGTTCGGTCCGCACCGGGATGTTGTGCAGGTTCGGGTCCTCCGAGCTGAGCCTGCCGGTGCGTGCCACCGTCTGGTTGAAGGTGGCGTGGATACGGCCGTCGGGCTCAACGCATTCGAGCAGGCTGACGCCGTAGGTGGAGCGCAGCTTCTCCACTTCCCGGAATGCCAGCAGCCGGTCCACGATGCGATGCTCGCCTCGCAGCGATTCCAGCGCCGCTGCGCTCGTGGAGTAGCCGGTCTTTGTCTTGCGCTGGGGGGTCAGCCCCAGGTCCTCGAAGAGCACCTCGGCAAGCTGCTTGGGCGAGTTGACGTTGAGATCGTCACGACCGGCCAATGCGCGCACCTCGGCTTCCAGCGCGAACACCTCGCCGGTGAGATGGTCACGCAACGATTCCAGCTCGCCGCGGTCGACACCGATGCCGGCCGCTTCCATGCGAGCCAGAACGCTGATGAGCGGACGCTCCACATCCCGGTACAGGCCGGACATGCCCAAGCTGTCGAGCTGCTGATCGAGCATCGGCGCCAGCATCGCCACTGCAAGGGCATCGCGACCGGCCACGACACCCTCCGTCGGCCCGTCGGCGTCGAGGTCGTCGAATCCCAGCTGGCCCTCGGTGTCGCCACCGGCAAGCTCCGTGCTGCAATACCGGGCGAGCAGCGCGCTCAGCTCGTCACGGCCTTCCGACGGATGGATGAGATAGGCGGCGATCGAGGTATCGACGGCCAGCCCGGCCAGCGCCGCGCCGGCATCCTGAGCGCCCGGCAGGCGGCCAAGCGCACGCATCAGCTCCTTGGCCTGGTGGGTGTGGACGCCCGGTCCGTCAGCTCCCAACAGGCGGGCGCATTCCGCTGCGATCTCGGGCACAGCGAGATCATCGGGACCGAGCGCGAGCACCGTGCCCTGCAGAGGATCCTCAGCGATCGCCAGCACACCCAGGGCGCCGTCGGCCTCCAAGGTGAACCCGAGCGCGACCGGATCGTCGCGGCGCGACAGCTCGCTCAGCAGCACCGCGGCATGGCCGCCACGGGCGCCCCCCTCAGCGTCCACCGGCAGCAGCTGCACCTCTGCGAGCTGGGCCGTCTCGGGGGAACTCGCGCTCGGCACCAGCAGGCCGTCGAGCGATGTTCCCGCCAAGGCGTCGCGCAGCCGAGCGTGCAGCGTGCCGAACTCCAGGAACTCGAATGTGCGGGTCACGAGGTCGGCGTCGAAGCTGCCCCATTGGAGGTCGTCGACCGTGGCATCGATCGGCACGTCGCTCCGCAGGGTCATCAAGTCGACGTTGCGCCGCACGTTGTCGCCGTGGGCCGCAAGGTTCTCGGCCAGCTTCGGGGTCTGCTCGGCGGCCGCAGCCAGCAGCGCCTCGACGCTGCCGTACTTGTTGAGGAGCTTGGCGGCCGTCTTCTCCCCCACGCCGGGCACCCCCGGCAGGTTGTCGGACGGGTCGCCGCGAAGTGCGGCGTATTGCACGTACAGCTCCGGCGTGACGCCGGTGCGCTCGGCGATGCCCGCCTCGTCGTAGAGCGCGTAGTCGGTGACGCCCCGGCGGTTGTAGAGCACCTGGATCTTGGGGTCGTGCACGAGTTGGTACACGTCGCGATCGCCGCTGACGATGAGCACATCATCGCCGCGCCGTTCCGCTTGGGAGGCCAGCGTCGCCAGCAGGTCGTCGGCCTCGAAGCCGGGGCAGTCGAACGCCGGGATGCTCAGCGACTCAAGCACCTGGCGCACGAGGCCGAGCTGATCGATGAGCGTTGCGGGCGTTTCGTCGCGATGAGCCTTGTATTCGGGAGCTGCAGTGTGGCGGAATGTCGGCTCCCGGCGATCGAAGCACACCGCGATCGCGTCAGGCCGGTGGTCGCGCACCAAATTGATGAGCATGGACGTGAACCCGAAAACGGCACCGGTGGGCTGCCCCGAGCGGGTGGCCATGTCTTCGGGCACGGCAAAGAAGGCCCGGTACGTGAGCGAATTCCCGTCGAGCAGGAGGAGCTTCGACATGGGAACTCTCCCAACGGTGCCGGATGATGGTTGCGGAAGCCTGCCAACCGCAGATGTCGAAGGGCGGGCTCAGGGGGTCAGCAGTCCATCGACGATCTGCTGGGCGATGTCCCGCATTCTCGCACGGTTGGCCATCGCCGTACTCCGGATGAACTCGAAGGCGTCCCGCTCGGAGAGCTGGAAATCGTCCATGAGCAGGCCCTTCGCGCGTTCCACCGCCTTGCGCGTCTCCAGCTTCTCCTCGAGGCTCTCCACTGTGTCCTCGAGCTCCCGCATCTCGGTGAATCGGCCCCACGCCACCTCGATGGCCGAAACCAGTTCTTCCCGCTGGAACGGCTTCACCAGGTACGAGAGCACGCCGGCGTCGCGGGCTTCGGCGATGAGATGGCGCTTGCTGAACGCGGTGAGGATGAGCACAGCGGAAGTGCGGTCGCCGGCGACCTCTCGTGCCGCATCGAGGCCATCGCGGCCCGGCATCTGGATGTCGAAGATGCATACCTCGGGCCGGTGCTCGCGTGCGAGCTCCACGGCTTCATCGCCGCGACCCGTCTCCGCCACCACGACGTAGCCCTCGTCTTCGAGCATCTCGCGCAGATCGAGGCGGATGATGGCCTCGTCCTCTGCGATCACGACTCGCTTCGACACACGCGCTCCCCTCGCGGGACGGGTTCGCTCGGCAGGCAGCTCCTGCCGGGCTCGTGCGGATCGGTCAGCCTACCGGTCGGGTTGTCGTGCCTCTCAGCAATTCATGCAGGCTTCGGGTGCCCGGGGCGGGAGTTGAACCCGCACGCCCGTGAGGGCAGAGGATTTTGAGTCCCCCGTGTCTGCCGTTTCACCACCCGGGCCTTGGAGCGGCTCAGCGTACCTAGGGGCGGCGCCGAGAGGTGACCATCAACGGTGCGGCATCTGTCGCCGGAAAGGTCGCTCTCGGCCTGGGCCGCCACCTACCCTTTTGCCCTAATCCCCATTTGTGCGTTCACTGCGCTGCGGTTCGAGCACCGACCCGGTCTCCCGCCTAGGCGCTGCGTAGGAGGCCGAGTGCTCGCATTCACATTCCCGGGCCAGGGCTCGCAGCAGCAAGGCATGGGCGAGCCATGGACGGCGCACGACTCATGGGAGCTGGTCACCGAGGCCTCCGACGCCTGCGGGCGTGATGTTGCCGCGCTGCTGCTGGAGGCAGATGCCGACGAGCTGCGACATACGCGCAATTCGCAGTTGTCGACGTTCGTGCTGTCGATGGTGGTGCTCGATGCGGTCGAGCGCACCGGCGCCACGTTCTCGTGTGCTGCCGGGCACTCACTGGGCGAATACAGCGCACTGACCGCAACCGGAGCCCTGGCCTACGACGACGCTGTGCGGCTCGTTGCCGAGCGCGGCGAGGCCATGCAGGTGGCTGCTGACGAGCAGGAAGGGACCATGGCGGCCGTGCTGGGTCTCGATGACAACCTCGTGGCAGAGGCGTGCGACGCAACGCCCGGCGACGTCTGGGTTGCCAACTACAACGCGCCCGGCCAAGTCGTCATTGCAGGCGCACCGGATGCCGTTGCCGTCGCCGGCGACGAAGCGAAGGCGGCGGGCGCGAAGCGGCTCATGCAGTTGCCCGTGGGCGGCGCATTCCACACGCCGTTCATGCAGCCGGCCAGGGATCGGCTGCGCAAAGCGCTGGCCGAAGTCGAGATCCGGGCCCCGAGCGTGCCGGTGGTGGCCAATGTCGATGCCCGGCCGCGTGCCGACGCCGACGAGTGGCGCACGCTGCTGGCCCAGCAGCTCACCAGCCCGGTGCTCTGGCGCGCCAGCCTCCATGCGCTGGCCGACGCCGGCGTCACGACCTTCACCGAGCTCGGCCCGGGCAAGGTGTTGACCGGCATGACCAAGCGGACACATCGAGGTGCGACATCGATGTCGGTCGGCACGCCGGCCGAGATCGACACGCTGATGGAGACGCTGGCTACCGACGCGCCGTCGGCACCGACCGTGCTCGGCGGCGAGAACCTGTACGTCACCGAACGCCTCATCGTGAGCCCGTGCGCCGGCATCTTCACGCTCGGCTCCGGTGTCGGCGACGGCCAGCAGGTCGCAGTGGGCGATGTCATCGGTCATGTGGCCGGGGAGGAAGTGCGCTCTGCGTTCGCGGGTACTGTCATGGGGATCATGGCCGTAGAAGGCGAACGGGTCACCGCACGGCAGCCCGTTGCGTGGCTGCGGACGCCAGCCGGCAGTTGAACCGCCGGCACCAGCAAGGGGAAGCCACAGATGACGCTCAGCGTGGGAAACGCATCAAGCGCGCGCATTGTCGGCATCGGGACGGCGCTCGGCGAGCGCGTTCTCACCAACGATGAACTGGCCGAGATGGTCGACACCTCCGACGAGTGGATCATCGAGCGCACCGGCATCAGGCAGCGGAACATCGGAGGCACCACCGCCGGGCTCGCCGCACGGGCCGGAACGGCCGCCATGGAGGTCGCCGGCGTCGATCCGTCGAGCATCGACATGCTCATCCTGGCCACCACCACACCGGATCGCTGCGTTCCGGCATCGTCGTCGCGGGTGCAAGAGGCACTCGGCCTCGACTGCGGCGCCATGGACGTGAACGCCGCCTGCTCAGGATTCGTGTACTCGCTGGTGGCCGGTCACGGCATGATCGCGATGGGTCACGAGCGAGTTCTCGTCATCGGCGCCGAAGTGCTCTCGCGGATCACCGACTGGACCGATCGGGCCACCTGCATCCTGTTCGCCGACGGCTCCGGCGCCGCCGTGCTCGAGCGCAGCGAGCAGGGCTCCGACCTGCTGGGCTGGCACGTCGCGAGCGACGGCTCCATGGAAGAGCAGCTGTACTGCGAGCACGACGGCTACATCCAGATGGCGGGCCAGGCGGTATTCAAGAAGGCCGTGCTGGTGATGGAGGAATCGGCGCGCCAGTCGATGAAACAGGCAGGGCTGACCGCCGACGACATCGACGTGGTGGTGCCCCATCAGGCCAACGTGCGCATCGTCGAGACGGCCTGCAAGCGGCTGCGCATCCCCTATGAGAAAGCAGCCATGGTGATCGAGCGCACCGGCAATACGTCGTCGGCCTCCATTCCCCTCGCACTCGACGACGCCGTGCGCAGCGGCCGGATCAACGAGGGCGACAATGTGCTGCTCGTCGGCTTCGGCGCCGGCATGACCTCTGCGTCAGCACTGCTGCGCTGGTCGGGCGCTCCCGCCCGAGCCTGCTGATCGCGTCCCAGCGTCACATACACGTCTCACGATGAATCAGCCCGAAGCGCGCCCCGCGACAGCACGCACCGTCCTCGTTACCGGCGGCAGCCGCGGCATCGGCTTGGCCACGGCCCAGTTGTTCGCCGATGCAGGCCACCGCGTGGCCGTGACCAGCCGCACCGAGGCGCCAGACGACAGCCGGCTGCTGTGGGTGGCGTGCGACCAAGCCGACAGCGACGCGGTGGATGCTGCCTACGGGTCGATCGAGGCTGAGCTCGGCTCGGTGGAGATCCTGGTGGCAAATGCCGGCATCACCCGCGATCAGCTCGTGCTGCGCATGGCCGACGACGATTTCGCAGCCGTCGTCGACACGAACTTGACTGGCGCGTACAGGATGGCCAAGCGGGCGGCCCGCCCGATGCTGCGCGCGCGCTGGGGGCGGTTGATCTTCGTGTCGTCGGTGGTCGGGCTGCTGGGCTCGGCCGGACAGGTCAACTACGCGGCGTCCAAGGCGGGCCTCGTGGGCATGGCCCGATCACTGGCCCGAGAACTCGGTTCACGCGGCATCACTGCGAATGTCGTCGCGCCCGGTCCGGTCGCCACCGAGATGTTCGGCGCATTGAACGACGAGCAGCAAACCGCCATCACCGGTGCGGTGCCGCTGGGACGGGTAGCAGAACCGTCCGAGATTGCGGCTGCGGTGGCGTTTCTGGCATCCGACGAGGGCGCGTACATCACCGGCGCTGTGATACCTGTCGACGGCGGTCTAGGAATGGGCCATTGAGCGCCGCCCAATCCGTGCAGGGCCGTAGCGCTGCGGCACCTACACTTCGCGTTCGCACGGCCTCGGTGGGCTCGTGCGGAGACCGCCCACACATGAGGGGATCAGCATGAGTGACACGTTGGATCGATTCCGTGACTGCGCCGTCGAGGTGCTGGCCGTGGATCCTGAGCAAGTCACGCCCGAGGCCAGCTTCGCGGACGACCTCGATGCCGACAGCCTGGACCTCGTCGAGCTGGTGATGGCCCTGGAGGAGGAGTTCGACATCAGCGTGGACGAGGAAGAACTGGAAGACGTCACCACCGTCGCCCACGCGATCCAGCTGGTCGAATCGAAACTGTGAGCCCTGTCCTGCTGAGTCATGGGCAGCGAGCGGGAATCCAATGACTGACGGGCGTCGGGTAGCTGTGGTCGGCCTCGGTGTCGTCTCGTGCGCCGGAACCGGCGTCGACGACTTCTGGAACGGGTTGAACTCCGAACCGCCGGAGGGAGAACGGCGCGTCGTCGACTTCGATCCGGCGCCGTTTTACGACAATCCTAAGGAGGCTCGGCGGGCCGATCGGTCAACGCAGCTCGGCATGGCAGCGGCCGCTGAGGCCATGGCCAGCGCCGGAGAACTCGCGTCGGACCCGGATCGCTGCGGCGTGATCTACGGCACGGGCGTCGGCGGCCTGCAGACATTCGAAGACCAGGTGCTCGTGCTTGATCGCAAGGGCGCACGCCGGGTATCGCCATTCATGGTCCCGATGATGATGCCCAACGCTCCCGGAGCCGCCATTTCGATGCGGTACGGGCTGGCCGGACCCTGCGAGGTGCTCACGACCGCATGCGCGGCGGGGACGCACTCGATCGGGTACGCGGCGCGGCTCATCCGCCTCGGCGTTGCCGACGTGATCGTGGCCGGCGGCTGCGAGTCGGTGATGACGCCGGTGGGCACCGCTGGCTTCGTCAACATGACTGCCCTGTCGAACAGCGGCATCTCGATGCCGTTCGACAAGAACCGCGACGGCTTCATGATGACCGAGGGCGCCGCCACCCTGGTGCTCGAGGAATGGGACTCGGCAGTCGCGCGGGGCGCCACGATCTGGGGCGAGGTGCTCGGCACCGCCTCGAACGCCGATGCTCACCACATCACCGCGCCGGCGCCCGGCGGCGCTGGCGCGCTGCGCTGCATGCAACTCGCCATCGACGACGCCGGCCTCACGCCCGACGACATCGTCCACGTCAACGCACACGGCACGTCGACCCCGCTGAACGACGCAGCCGAAGCGGAAGCGCTCAACAAGCTGTTCGGGCCGAACGGCCCGCTCGTGACTTCCACCAAGGGCGTCACCGGGCATGCGCTCGGCGCAGCAGGCGCGCTGGAGGCCATTGCCGTGCTGCTGTCGATGCGCCACCGCAAGATTCCGGCTACGGCCGGCTGGACAACTCCCGATCCCGAGCTCGCGGACTTCCGCTTGGTGACCGGTCAGGCGGTCGATTGGGAGCCAGGTCCCTCGATCAGCAACTCGTTCGGCTTCGGCGGCCACAACGGCTGCATCGTGCTCGGCCCCGCCTGAGGCCGTGAACAGCCTTAGAGGCTGTCATAGGTGGCGGTCTCGATGGCTTCGTACAGCCCGTACGAACGCGGATCTGCGAACGGCACCTGCTGGCTGATGTAGCAGCCGGCCACTTGGTTCTGCAGGTCGATCCAGAAGTACGAGTTGGCCAGCCCGGCCCACATGAGCCCGCCCGCGGGACGTCCGGTCGGTGCCGGCTCCTCGTTGATCTGGAACGTCAGCCCCCACGACTTCTCGACGCCGGGGAAGAACTCGGCGTCGAACGAGAACGGCGGGGCGGCCGTCGGGAGCATCGTGACTCGCAGGTCGCCCATCGAGTTGGTGACCATCTGCGCATGGGTGTCGGCTGACACGATCTGGCTGCCGTCGAGACTGCCGCCGTTCAGCATCATGGCCAGGAAGCGGCAGTAGTCGTCGGCGGTGGAGTACAGCCCGCCGCCGCCCATCTCGAACTCCGGCTCCTGGGGGATCTCGAACGGCATCTCGAACAGCGAGCCGTTCTCGTCACGGGTGTGCATCGCCGACTGGCGGGCGCGCATGCCGTCGGTGATCTTGAATGCGGTGTCAGACATGCCCAGCGGCTCGAAGATGTTCGCCGCCATGTACTCGCCCAACGTCATGCCCGAGGCCGCTTCCACCATCTGGCCGGCGTAGTCGATGCCGGTGCCGTAGAACCAGCGGTCGCCGGGATCAGACAGCAGCGGAATGGTGAGCGTGGCCTTCTGGCACTCGATGACGCCTGGCGTGCCCGTGGCCTCCATGTACTGGCCGAGCTCGGCGCTCCAGATGTCGTACCCCATGCCCGCAGTGTGCGTCAGCAGATGACGCAGGGTGATGTCGCCATTGCGCGGGCGGGTGACCGGGTTTCCGTCGTCGTCGAAGCCCGTGAGCACGTCCAGCTCGCCGACCAGCGGCAGCACATCCGCCGCTGGGCCATCGAGCGAGAGCTTGCCCTGCTCCACAAGCTGTATCGCCGCCGTGCCGGTGACGGCCTTGGTCATCGAGGCAATCCAGCACACGGTGTCATTCGACATGGCAACGTCGCTGTCGGCGCCGCGGGTGCCGGCTGCTGCCGAGCAGATCTCCCCATCGGCACTGATGACCTTGGCCACCGCGCCCACGACATCGCCGTCGGCGACGCCCCGGTCGAGAATCCCTTGAACTGTGTCTCCGAGCGACATATCAGGCCTCCTGTTCGGCTGGACGCATCACTGCGCAGGCCGTACTCCGGCCCTGCGAGCGCGACGCTAGTTGGCAGCCCAAAGGCGCAGGACGCCTGCCATACGCTCCACGCCATGCTGTCTCGGCCGCGGTACACCGCCGCGCTCGCCTCGGTCTGCACTGCCCTGCTGGCGGTGGCGTGCAGCACCAGCCCTGTGCGAGTCGTGCCTCCCCCACCCACAGCAACGGAAGTGCCGGCAGTCGCTCAGCCTGCAGCGGCCGACGCTGAGCCACGCGTGACCGACAACACTGCCGCTCCCCTGACGGCACCTGTCACTTCGGCTGCGGCAACGAGATCGGCAACAACCTCCACGACTGCTGTCATTCCCACGACGACACAGCCGGATCTGACGTGGACGCTGCTGGCCGGTGGCGACGTGCTGATGGATCGCAGCGAAGATGCCGGCGTCGACCCGTTCGCCGGCATTCAGCCCGCGCTTGGCTCCGCAGACATCGCCGTCGTGAACGTGGAGATGGTCATCAGCGAGCGCGGTGAGCCTGCCGACAAGCAGTACGTGTTCCGGGCGCCGCCCTCGGCAGCCGAGCGGATCGCCGCGGCCGGCGTGGACGTGGCCAACCTGGCCAACAACCACGCCATGGACTACGGACCTGACGCGCTGGTCGACACCGTCGATCTCCTCGAGGCCCAGGGAGTGATCGCGCTTGGAGCGGGCACAACCAGCCCCGACGCCTACCGGCACCGCGTCATCGAAGTGCGTCCCGGCGTGCGCGTCGCATTCGTCGGTGCCTCGATGGTCGTGCCGCTCGGTTTTCCTGCCACCCAGACGCGCCCGGGCATCGCGTCGGCGTACCAGCGTGACCGGGTGCTCGCGAATGTCCGCACTGCTGCGCAGGACGCCGATGTCGTGATTGTCACGGTGCATTGGGGCGTCGAGCGCATGACCTGCCCGGAGGGCCGGCAGCGAGACTTCGCCTTCGAACTGCTGCACAACGGCGCAGATGCGGTCATCGGCCACCACCCGCACGTGCTGCAGCCGGTGGTGTTCGACGACGGCAGGCTCGTGGCCTACTCGCTTGGCAACTTCGTGTGGCACTACCGGTCAGGCATCACCGGCGAGACCGGGGTCTTGCAGGTCGACTTCGACGGCGACGAGATGCTGGGCTGGTCGTTCCATCCCCATCTGCTCGACCTCAACGGCGCGCCGGTGCCCGCTTCTGAAGGCGCCAGGGTCGACCGGATCAACGACATCGTCTCGGGTGACTGCGCCCAGCACCAACCACCTCCGACCACCGCTGCGCCGACGGCAAAGACCGAACCCGAAACCGAGGCTGAGGATGAGGCTGAAGCCGAAGGCCACCCGAGCGACGGGTGAGGGGATCAGCCGAGTACTTCAGCTGCGGCCAGGTTGGCGATCTGGTCTGTGTTGTAGCCGAGAAACTCAGTGAGGACTTCGAAATTGTCCTCGCCGAGGCACGGTCCGCCTCGCCAGACCACCGGCGGCGTTCGGGACATGCGGGTCCGGCAGTTCTGGGTCCACATGGTGCCGCGGTGGCTCTGGGGCACGTTGATGTGGTGCTCCCTGGCGGTGAGTTGCTTGTCATCGCAGCATCCCTGCGAGTTGTTGACCGGGTAGGCGTCGATGCCATGGGCCTGCAGCGCTTCGGCGGCCTCGACATTGGAGCGTTCCGATGTCCACGCCGAGATGGCGTCGTCGATCTCGCCGGACCTCTCCCGCCGGGCTGGCTGATTCCAGCCGGCCGCGCCGTTGCCGTTCAGCCCCACCGCTCCGGCCAATGCCGGCCAGCGGTTGTCGGTGCAAGCAATCGCCACCCACTGATCCTCGCCCGCGCTCGGGTACACGCCGTGGGGGCTCATGTGCGGGTCCTCGTTGCCGCACCGCTGCGGATCTCGGCCATTGATCGAGGCGTCCAGGATCGCCGGCGCTAGGTAGTGCAGCGCCGCCTCAGTCTGGGAGATGTCGATGTAGCAGCCGTCCCCGGTGCGGTCGCGCCGCTCCAGCGCCGCCATCAATGACGCCACGATCACGCGGGGCGCCAAGAAGTCGGTGTAGGGGCCGTACGGGCCTGCGGGGCCGCGGTCCGGCCAACCAGTGATCTCGTAGAAGCCGGCGATGGCGGCGGCCATGAACCCGTAGCCAGCGAGGCTCGAGTACGGCCCGCTCTGGCCCAGCAGCGAGCTCGACAGCATGATGATCTGCGGGTTGATCGCCGAGAAATCGTCGTAGCCAAAGCCCATGCGTGCTGCGGCGCCCGGCGCCCAGGACTCGGTGGTGATGTCGGCCCAGCGGATCAGATCCTCGACTACTTGGCGCGATTCGGGCTTGCTGAGGTCCAGGCTGAGGCTGCGCTTGCCCGCGTTGTACACGCCGTAGCCGACGCTGTTGTCAGGATGGGCTTCCTCGTCAACGAACGGGTTGACCGTGCGCATCGTGTCGGGCCGGCTCTCGGTCTCGACCTTGACCACCGTGGCGCCGTAGTCGGCCAGGATGCGCACCGCCGACGGCGTGGCGATGACCCACGAGAACTCCACCACCTTCAGGCCCGCGAGCGGCAGCTCGGCGCCGTCCGAGGCAGGGCCGTCACCTGCGGCAACTGCGGTCGCCGCGTAGGGCTGCCGGTTGGTGTCGAGGCTGCCGTTGTCGCTGCCCAGCGTGGGCACCACCAGCGTGCGCTCGGGAGCGTCGGCGCTGAAGTGCACCAGCGGACCGCAGAAGCGAGCGCTGCGCCCGCCGTCGAGTTCGACGTCACGCCAGAAGTCGCGATCGGCGAAGTGAGGGTTGGTCAGCAGATCGCTGACCAATGCGGAAGGTGTGATGAGGATGTTCCGCTCGAAAGCTGCCGCCCACAACTCTTCGGTGGTCTTGGTGGCCAGGAAGCGGGCGTGGGTCATGAACGACTTGGCGATGATGTCCGGTGAACGCTGGCCGCTGAGCACCTCGGTCGCGACGGTCTCCCAGTCGACGGCCTGCAGCTCCTCGTCGGCGAAGCCCTCCTCGGCCTCCCACGCCACGAGCCTCTCGGTGAAGGGAGCGAAGGCAGCCCCCATCAGCGCCACGCAGATCGTGTTGCCGTCCGCGCACGGGAACAGCATCGGGACGTCGACGCCGCCGAGGCTGAGGCCGCCAGCGAGTCGATCCACCGAATTGGCATTGACACGGCTCGACAGATTCGCGGGTTGGCCGTGCGTCATGGATTCCATCGCCGAGATGTCGACGTGCTGGCCGCGGCCGCTGCGCTGCGCTTCCCGCAGCGCGATGAGCGTGGCGGCTGCCGCATCGGCCGCAGCCTGCAGGAAGCTCTGGGGTACGGCCGCAACACGCACCGGGGCACGGTCCTTGTCACCGCTGGCGTGCAGGAAACCGCTGCCGGCCACCGCTGTCAGATCTGAGCCGGTCCACGTGCTGCGAGGCCCGGTCGAGCCGTACGGCGTGATCGAGGCATGCACGATGGCGGGATTGACGGCGGCGAGCTCGCTGTATGCGAGGCCCAGCGACGCCATGCGGCCGACTTGCGCGTCCTCGATGAGCGCATCGGCGCCCGCCACGAGCTCCAGCAGCCGCTGCCGCCCTTCCGCCGTGGTCAGATCGGCGGTGACGCTCTGTTTGCCCTGGTTGTAAGCCCAGTGGGCCAGTGAGTGCTCGGGATCCGGCTCGTCGTCGACAAACGGGCCGGCGTGGCGGCTGTCGACCCCGCCGGGAGGTTCGACGGCGATCACCTCCGCGCCCAGGCTGGTCAGCAGGTAGCCCGCGAATTGGCTGATGCCCTCGCAGAGATCCAAGACCCGGTAGTGCTGCAACATCTCGAACTTCACCCCTCATCTGCGCCGGCTCGACGCACGGCGTGGGGCTGATTCTTCCCTGTACGCGCATGCCATGCGAACCGACGCGCTCTGAGAACGTGCGACGCAGTGCCGAACAACAGAACTTCGGCGAGACTGCCGGAGCTGTTGGGCCGAGGCAGGGAGGACCGGATGGTGTCGATCGCGACCGACCGCATTGTGGAGCGTGCAGAGCTGCAGGAGTTCGTGCGGGAACGGCATCACGGCGTGCTGCTGACGCTGCGGCGGGACGGTCGCCCGCAGGCATCGCTGGTCACCATGGGACTCGACGAGGCCGGCGATGCGGTACTCGTCAGCAGCTACCCCGACCGGGCCAAGTCGCTCAACCTGCGACGCAACGCCCAGGCATGGGTGATCGTCATGTCAGACGCGTGGAACGGCGAGTGGGTCCAGCTCGAGTGCCGCGGCGAGGTCGAGGACCTGCCCGACGCAATGGACGGCCTCGTCGAGTACTTCCGGGTGATCAGCGGCGAGCATGCCGATTGGGACGAGTACCGCGAAGCGATGACCCGTCAGGACAAGGTGCTGCTGCGCCTGCACATCGAGAGCTGGGGGCCAATCTCCAAAGGCGGCTTTCCCGCCCGCCTCGCCAGCGAGTAGCAGTCCTCCCCAGACGCCCGCTGTCTCAGTCGCCGTCGAGTTGGCGAAGGAGGGTCGGGGGTGCTTTGGTGCGGTAGCTCTCCTCCAGCCATTCGGCGAGGTCGTCGAGATCCACATCCGCCAGCCGGACGAGCACGCTGCCATAGCCGTCGTAGTGCGGCACCGTGAACAGCACCTCGGGATGGTTCTCGAGCAGCACTGCCTTCATCTCGAGGTCGCAGAACAGCACCAGCACCTCGGTGTCGAAGACCTGATCGCGGCGATGCTCGCGCTCGCCCCACATCCGGCAGAAGCCCTTCTTGCGGACCTTGAGCGCTGGCGTCCCGTAGGACGTCGACTCCACGACATCAGGCAGCTCCATCCCGAGCCTGCGTACGTCTTCGAACGTCGCCATAGCTGCGCGTCCGCCTCAGCGGGCTTGCCAGTCGGGTGTGCGACGTTCGAGAAAGGCGCTGGCGCCCTCGGCGTGGTCGGCGGTGGTCTTGAGGACGCTCTGACCGAGACGCTCTAGGCGCCGACCGGTCTCGTGGTCGACGTCGGTGCAGGTGTTCAGCACGGTCTTGGCCATGCCGAGTGCCAGCGGCGCGAAGGCCTCCATCTCCGAAGCGAGCTCCAGCGCCACGTCCACGGCTCCGCCCTCAGGTGCCACTTCGGTGGCGAGGCCCATCGCCTTGGCGTCATCGGCGCCCACGTTGCGCGACAGCATGACGAGCTCCTTGGCCCGGCCCAAGCCCACGTAATGCACCAGGCGGGAGCAACCGCCCGAGCCGGGAATAAGCCCCACCTTGGCTTCGGGCATGACGAAACGGGCATTCTCGGCAACCACCCGGAAGTCACACGACAGCGCCAGCTCGAACCCGCCACCCGCTGCAACGCCATTCACTGCGGCGATGACGGGCACTTCGAGCGCCTCGATCAGGTCGAACACCGAGTGAATGCCACGAGCCACCGCGCGGAAGCCCCGGGTCCCCATTTCGGTCAAATCGCCCATCTCTGAGACGTCTTCGCCGGCAGAGAACGCCCTGCCAGCGCCCGTGATGATGAGCGCCCGGACATCGCTCGCCATCGCCGTGTCCTCCACGGCGTCTCGCATCTCGGCTCGCATGGCGGCATTCCACGCATTGAACTTCTGGGGCCGGTTCAGCGTCAGGATCCGGACACCGTCGCGGTCTTCGCTCAGCAAGTGCTCGTAGCTCATGGGCTCTCCCTTGTCGTGGGGGTCACTCGTCGGGGTCGCCGCGCATCACCACGATGCCGGTGGCGACCACGTCGCCCCGCTGGTTGCGCAGCTCCACGCCCCGGTCCAGCTCTCCGAAACTCACGGGCGACACCGTCACCTCGTCGCCGGGGAAGACCGGTCCGCGCAGCCGGATGTCGAGATTCAGGATCGCATCGGCACCGAACTGCGCGATGAGGGCGTTGAGCGCGATTGCGGTGGTGTGCGAGGCCTGCACCACCACATCGGGCAGCCCGGCCTTGGCCGCGAACTCGGGGTCGGTGTGCACCGGGTTGGGGTCACTCACGCCGTCGACGAAGCTGCGCATGGCCTCCCTCGTCATGACGGGCGCGGTCGTCGGCGTCAAATCCAGCTCAGTCATGACGCAGACTCCCCCGACTCGGCGTCGTCGCTAGTGGCCGCAGGCTGCGCCGGCTCCGCGGGCGGCTTTCGCTCCACGAACACCGTCCGCTGCCGCTGGATCAGCTCGCCATCAGCGCCTCGATACTCCGACAGCACCGTCGCCAGGTGCAGCGTGCCTTTGTCGATGATGTCCTCCACCGACACCACCACTGAGACCCGTTCGCCCGGGCGGAACGAGCGGTGCCATTCGAACGACTGGCCACCGGCCAGACCCCGCTCAAGGCTGAGATCGATGGGCCCGACCACCGAGTCGCCGCCGCCCACCGTCGGCCCGAAGAACGGCAGCCGCAGCGCCACTTCGGTGGCGTCAGGCGTACCCAGCGCATCGACCAGCATCGCCACTGACTCGGGTTCCACCACCACCTCGGTTTCGACCAGCACTTGGCCCAGTGTCTCCAGGTTCACCCCGACACCTCGCTACACGCGGTCCCGCTCGACACGCTCAGTTCGAGCTCAGCAGCTGCCAGACCGCCACGAGCAGGTCCTGGTCGTCGCCGGCT
This sequence comes from Candidatus Poriferisodalis sp., assembly GCF_965208925.1. Taxonomy (GTDB): domain Bacteria; phylum Actinomycetota; class Acidimicrobiia; order Acidimicrobiales; family Poriferisodalaceae; genus Poriferisodalis. The sequence continues at coordinate 3,309,737 of NZ_OZ242364.1, forward strand.
GACGGCGGATCGGATGCCGGTCGCATGTCCCAGCCGTAGGGCTTGTTGATCACGTGGATGCGCGGCTCTGGCGTCGATTTGTCGCCCCGGTCGAACGCGCCGATGACGAGCGTGTGCTCTCCCTCTGCCACCCAGAAGCACTCCCAGTGCGCAGACGAGGACGTCTCGATGAATGCCACCTCCGGCGCGGGCCGCGTCACCCGGACAGCAAGTCCGCCCGCGGCTGCAGGATCCATAGAGGACGCGTCGGCAGGTGAACCTTCTCGCTGTCGCACCACTTGTTTCCCGCTCTTGTTCGCTTCGCTCACGGGCCGCTCGGGCCACGGCTTCGCCTCTTGGCCGGCTAGAGGAACCGGCGGTTCAACCGGTTCGGCGGCACCTCGATCCCGAGCTCGTCGAGCAACGGCCTCGTGTCGGCGATGTACTGCCGGCGGAGGTCGGCGTTGTTCTTCTTCCGCAAGCCCCATCGCACGTACGCGTCGCCGAAGTCGGAGTCGGACCGGCCGAACATGTCCAGCGCCGCCGGCCACCAGAAGTGGATCTTCTCGTTCGCCTCGGCGAGCCCCTCGGGGGTCTTGCAGATCAGCCGCAGGTTCCGCAGACCGAGCGTGCAGTGGAACAGCTCCTCCTTGTGCACCCGCGTTGCGATGTCGAGCAGGGGTTTGTAGGGCACGCCGTCCCAGGTCTCGCCGATATAGACGCCCACCCGGTCGATGAGCGCATGGAAGTACGACAGGTCGCAGAATGTCTCCATCGGGTGCCGGAACGCGTACTGCTCGATCGGACGGTCGACATGGTCGACACCCAAGCCGGCCAGGATCTGGGCATTGATGATCCCGTGCTCCACTTCCTGCTGCATGAGCTTGACCAGCAGCCCCTTGGTGGCTTCGTCGGGCGCGAAGCGCAGGCAGCGGTCCCACAGCTTGGTGAGCAGGTCGGTGTAGTGCGGGTTCGCGCTGTTCTCGACGTGATAGCTCAGCATCCGCACGAGCAGCTCATGGAACTCGGCGGGAATGTCGGCGTCACCCTCGTTCCAGATCCGCTGCGACACTGAGGTCCGTTCCAGCGTTGTGGTGCTCATAGTGCTTCCGAGAGTACTCAGCCAGGCCTCTCAGCGTCGCTCTCGGCTCCGAGATACGCAGCCCGCACGGCGGGGTCGGCCTGCACCTCGTCGGGCGTGCCGACACTGATCACCTGGCCCTGATCGAGCACGTAGATGCGATCGCTGATGCCAGTGATGAAGTTGAGATCGTGGTCGATCACCAGCACGCCCGCATCCACCGCAGCGGCCATATGCCGGATGCGCCCGATCATCTCTGCCGACTCGGCGTCGCTCATGCCGCTGGTGGGTTCGTCCAGCAGCAGGTAGGCCGGCGCCATGGCGGCCGCTCGGGCCAGCTCCAGTCTCCGCGCACTGCCGTAGTCGAGCTCGCGGGCGCGGCGATCGCGCACGTCCCAGAGTCCGGCTTCAGCGACGAGCGCATCGACCGGGGGGTGGCTTCCCGGTCGGTGCTGGGCGGCGACTCGAGCAGCAAGCTCCACGTTCTGGCGCACGGTCAATGCGCCGAACAACCGCAGGTTCTGGAACGTACGCAGCAGGCCGGCGCGGGCGATGTCGTGGCTCGGCGCACCGGTCAGCTCTCGCTCGCCCAGTTTGAACCAGCCTGCTGATGGCTCGACGATGCCGGTGATCACGTTGACCAGCGTCGTCTTGCCGGCGCCGTTGGGGCCGATCAAGCCCACCACCTCGTCGTGCGCAACGGAGAGCCCCGCTCCGTCGAGCGCCCGGAAGCCGCCGAAGTCGACAGCGAGATCGTGCACCTCGAGGGCTGCACCCTCGCGCTCCACGTCGGCGTGCAAGCCCACGGGCGCTACTTCCGCCAGCGGCTCGGGTCGCTCTTCGGATTTACGGCGATGCCACAGACGCCACAGCCAGCCGTCCAGCTCCCAATCCCCCAGCAGCCCGTCGGAGCGGAAGATCATGAAACCGAGCATCGCCAGGCCCAGGAAGACGGTCTGCAGGTTCTCGCGGAAGACCCAGTCGAGCGGCGCCGCATCGAGACCGAGCCCGAACACCTCGAAACCGTCCTGCCCGAGGCGGCGGGCCAATTCGCGCCCGACCGTCATCACTGCGACGCCGACGAGCGCACCGGTGACGCTGTTGCGGCCGCCTACGATCAGCATGGCCAGCGTGAGCAGCGTGTAGTTGAAGAAGAAATCGTCGGGCAGGATCGAGCCGTTCTCGTACACGCGCAGTGACGAACCGACGCTCACCACTACTACGGAGATGAGCAGTGCGGCGGTCTGCTGAACGAGCGGGTTCACACCCATGGCGCGTGCGGCCAGATTGTCTTCACGAGCGGCAACGGCCAGCTTGCCGCTGCGGCTCTGGGCGAAGAGCCTTGCCAGGATCAATGCGCCCAGCAGACACAGGTAGATCGGGAGCCTGCTGTCGAGCGCGGCCCCCACCTTGAAGGTGAGACCTGCACGGTTGCCGCCGGTCAGGTCCGGCCAGTTGCGCGCCACCTCATGGGTGACGAACAGCAGTGCCAGGGTGATGACGGTGGCCGCCACGGCGCCCGACTCCGCACCCGAGCGCGCCAATCCGATGCCCACCACGAGCGCCACCAGTACGGTCACCCCGATGGCCACAGCAACGGCCAGCGCCGGGTTCAGCAGCACATCGTTCAAGCCGAACGGTGCGTCGGGGATCCGCTTGAGCTTCTCTTCAGGGCTGATGGCGAAGACCGCGAAGGCGTAGCCGGCGATCGCACCGAAGCCGATGTGGCCGAACGACAGCACACCGGTGTTGCCGACGTAGATCTGGATGCCGAGCACGATGATGGCGTCGATCAGCATCACCGTCACCAGGCGCTCGGCGGCCCGGCCTTGGAAGCTCTCGTAGATGAGGCCGCCGGCCAGAAAGACGGCGAAGAGCAGGGCGCATCCGGCTATGGGGAAGCCGACGTCACGTCCGGGGCGCGGGAACATCAGATCGGCTCGATCACACCCGCACGGCGTGCTTGACGGTGACCAGGCCCTGCGGCCTGAAGATGAACAGCAGGGCGATCAGCAGGAACACCACGCCTTCGGTGAGGCTGGCGATGCTGTCGGGCAGGCGTGAGCGCAGCAGCACTTCCGCAAGCCCCAGCACCAGCCCGCCGATCACCGCTCCCCGGAGGCTGCCGAGACCGCCGATCAGCGCCGCCAGGACGCCTTTGAGCATGGGTGTGATGCCGGCGCTGGGACTGATGCTGCCGGCTCGCATCAGCCAGAACACTCCGGCGATGCCCGCCAGCAGACCCGACAGGGCGAACGCCCCGCGAATCACGGTGTCGGAACGCACACCCATCAGCCGGGCAGTGTCGAAATCGGCGGCAGCCGCCCGCAATGACAGCCCGAACATGGTCCGTTGCAGCAACAGCGTCGTGCCGATGAGCGTGAGGACCGTCACGACGATGACGACGGTGTCGTACACCTCGATGTTCAGCGGGCCGACCGAGTAGGTGTTGGTGACCCACGACGGCCGGTCGAACGGCTTGACGGACGCCGACACGTACAGCAGGAAGATGGCGGAGATCACGAAGTGGACGCCGAACGACGTGAGCAGCAGCGTGAAGTCGGAGCTGCCCCGCACTCGCGAGAAGGCGACCCGCTCGATGGCCAGTGACGTCAGCACCGCGCTCAGCACGATGAGCGGTGTCACGATGTACCAGGACCAGCCCGCGCCGAGGGTCCACAGCGCGACGTAGCCGCCGACGGTGATGAGCTCGCCGTGGGCGAAGTTCAGCAGGTGCATGACGCCGAAAACGACCGCTACGCCCAGAGCCAGCAGCGCATAGATGCTGCCCCGGCCGAGGCCGTCGATGAGGTTCTGCGCGAGCTCAGTCACGCCGTGCCGCCTCCCGCGCCGTTCGCCACGGTCGTGCCTGCGGCGGGCAGACCTTCGTCGGGCGCTACGACCGATCCGACGAAGGTGTCGAACAGGTCGTCCCGCTGGCTCAGTTCCCGGCCCGTGCCCGAGGCCACCACCTCGCCGCTGCGCAGCACGTAGGCACGGTCGGACACTTCGAGCATCCGCGCGGCATTCTGCTCCACGACGAGCAACGTACGGCCCTGATCGCGCAGCGTGCCGATCAGCTCGAACACCAGGTCCACGAGCACCGGGGCGAGGCCCAGCGAGGGCTCGTCCATCATCAGCAGGCGGGGTGCCGACATCAGCGCTCGCCCGATAGCGAGCTGCTGCGCCTCGCCGCCCGACAGGTAGCCGGCTGGGACGTCCCACTTCTCCTTGAGCACCACGAAGCGCTCGGCCATCTCGTCGAGCAGCTCGGCGCGCTTGGCGGCCGGCACGGTCACGCCGCCGATCCGCAGGTTCTCCGCCACGGTGAGGTCGGCAAAGATGCGACGGTGCTCGGGCACGAGCGCGATGCCCGAGCGCAGCAGCTGTTCCGGCGAGCGGCCGGTGATGTCGTGGCCCTCGAAGGCGATGCGGCCCTCGGCCGGCGACAGCAGCCCGGCTATGGACGACAGCAAGGTGGTCTTGCCCGCGCCGTTGGGCCCGATGAGGCCGACCACCTCACCGGACCCGACGCTGAGGGCCGCGCCGCGCAGTGCGGCTATGGAGCCGTACCGAGCGGTGAGGCCTTCGACTTCGAGCATCGAACTCGCAATCTGCTGCCCATGTCCGCTGGGCGCTCGGGTCCGCTGCGGCAGTGCCGGAACGGACCTGCTTGATCGTGCGCTTACTTGATCGTGATGGTGTCGACGAGCACGTCCTCGCCGTTCACGATGCGATTGATCGGCACCGCCTTCGGCGGGATGCCGTTGGTGCCTTCGTAGGTGATCTCGCCCGACAGCCCCTGGAATCCGGAGAGCTGCTGGACGGCCTCGCCGATCTGGGCGGTGTCGTCGCAGCCGCAGTCGAGCATGCCCTGGATGCCGATGAACATCGAGTCGACATACAGCGCCATGAAGCCACGGCTCTCGAGCGCCTCGCCCTTCTCGGCCTCGAACGCAGCGAGCATCGAGTCGATCCGGTCACCCGCAGTGATGCTGGTGTGCGGCGTGTGGGCGATGCCCTCGTTGTTGGCCTCCACCTGGATGCCGGTGGCGTCGAGTGCGTCGGTACCGACGTAGGTGAGATTGTCGAGGCCTTGGCCTTCGAGCTGGCCCCGCAGCGCGGTGACCTGGAATCCCAATGCCGCCGAGAAGACGACTTCGTTGTTCTCGGAGATCTGGGCGATCTCGTTCACCTGCGAGGAGAAGTCGGTGTCGACGAACCAGACATAGGTCTGCACGCTCACCACCTCGCCGCCGCCGGCTTCGAATGCAGCGATGAACGCATCGGGGTTGACGCCGGTGTAGGGGATGCCCTCACCCTCGGTGAACACGATGGCCCGGGTGATGCCCTGGTCGAGCGCCCACTGGGCGGCCGCACCCGACATCTGGTGATCGTCGAAGGTGACCAGGTACGAGTTGATGGACGCGTCTGCCAGGGTCGGCTCGGTGGATGCCGCCACGAACAGCGGGACGGTGCCGCCCGTGGTCTGCAAGATCGGGAGGGCGAAGTCGGCGAACGGCGGGCCGATCAGGAAGTGCGCACCCCAGTCCAGAAGGTCCTCGGTAGCGAGCGCGGCGTCATCGCCGACCTCAGCGACCCGCACCTCGACTGGCCGACCGTTGAAACCGCCACGGCAGTTCGCGAGCTCTGCGATATAGGGCACCAGCTTGGAGCCCGGAATGTCGACGAAGCCGACGACATCGCTGAAGTCCATCGCCATGCCGACGCGGATCGGGTCGCCGGTCGGCGCCTCTTCGCAGTTGCCGAGATCGGCGCTCAGGATGTGGTCGATGTCGATGCTGGACATCGTGACGGCAGCCGGTGCCCCAGTGGCAGCGGGTGCTTCGGTTGCAGCCGGCGCCTCAGTGGCCGCTGGCTCTGCCTCAGTCGTGTCGTCGTCGCTGCCGCAAGCAGCGCCGAGCAGCGCAACAGCGGCCAGCAAAGCCAAGACGCGTCGTTTCATGATGGGCCCCTCCCGTGGATCGAGCCGATGCTAGCCCTCCGCCGGGAAAGGCTCGTATAGCTTCTGCTGATCGTCCCGGCCCAGACAGCGATGAGGAACAGCCATGGCCAATGAACGTGTCCGCATGCTGTGGCCGGATCATCTCGGTCTGGCGCGAGGCAAGTACGTGCCGACCGCTTTCGCCCAAGGCGGCACCGGCCATGCAGCCGCCGTGTTCAGCCTGGCCTACGACCGCTCGTTCATCGCTGCGCCGGGCTCGGGTGTGCTCGACGGCTTTCCCGACATGCACGCCACCTTCGACGAGGCCGACCTGCGCCCCGGCTGGGATGACGATCGGACCCAGGTGGCTGTCTGCGACCTGTCGCAGCGAGGTGAACCGTTCCGCTTCTCGGCCAGGTATGCCCTGCGCAAGGCCATCGCCGACTGGGAGGCGTTGGGCTACCGCCCGATGGTGGGCATCGAGTTCGAGGCCTACGTGCTCGAATACACCGACGAACACGGCTGGCAGCGGTGGGACACACCCGAGTCGTACGTGTACGGAACCGGCCGTTTCGTGGACCCGGTCGGTCTGATCGACGACATCACCGATCTCGCCGCCAGCAGCGAGATCGTGCTGGAGTCGGTCAATGCCGAGTTCGACTCAGGCCAGTTCGAGCTGACGCTTCGCTACGCCGATGCGCTGCGCGCTGCCGACGACGCATTCCTGTTCAAGGTGCTGGCCCGTGAATGCGCCATGGATCATGGCCGCCGGCTCACATTCCTCGGCAAGCCGTATGCGGAGCTGGAGGGCAACGGCGTCCACGTGAACTTCTCGCTCGTCGACGCCGACGGCAACAACGCCCTTGCCGATACCAGTGCCGAGGACGGCCTTTCGGAGCTGGCCAGGAGCTGCTTGGCCGGGCTGTGCGCCCATCATCAAGGGCTCACGCCATTGTGCGCCCCCACCGTCAACGCCTACCGGCGCCTGCGGCCCTTCACGTTCAGCGGCCGGCGGGCGAACTGGGGCTACGACCACCGTGTGGTCGGCACCCGGGTGCCGCCCGAGCGAGGCGAACGCACACGCATCGAGTCGCGACTCGCCGACGGCGCCTGCAACGTTCACACGGCCATCGCCGCAGTACTGCAGGCGGCGCGCCTCGGCGTGGTCGATGGGCTGCCCTGCCCCGATCCGGAGACCAACGACGGCATGGAAGCGTGGAACACCGAGGTCACCTCGGCGCTCAACCTGACCGACGCCTTGGATCATCTGCGTGCCGACACTTCGCTCGCCGAAGCCGTGAGCAGCGATCTCGTCGACAACTTCCTCGCCATCAAAGACGCCGAGTGGGAGCGCTACATGACCGCCGTCGGCGAACCCTCCGACGACATCAGCGAGTGGGAGATCAACGAGTACCTCCCCTACCACTAAGGGGGATCCCGCCCAGCGGGCAAATGTCGGTGGGGCGAATTGCTCGTCAGGTGAACTCGATGTAGCGATCGCGCTCCCAGTCGCTGACGTCGTCACCCACCGGATCGCACCCGGCGTCGGCGAACTTCTCCAGCTCGGCCTTGGCCATCAGCACGAAATTGGTCGAGAACTCCTCGCCCAGTGCGGCGGCGAGCGCGCTGCCCTCGTAGGCCGCGATGCCATCGTGGGCGTTGGCGGGCAGCGGCGCGGCGTCGCCGGGGTCGTCGTACTTGTCGCCGACGCTCATCGGGCCCGGGTCGGCGCCCCGCTCAAGGCCGTCGGCGCCTGCTGCCAAAAGGCCGGCGATCATCAGGTACGGGTTCGCATCGGAACCAGGCGCCCGGTACTCCACCCGGTTCGCGCTGCCGGCGCCCACGGTCAAGCGGCACATCACCGATCGGTTGTCGAGCCCCCAGTGCACATGGGTGGGCGCGAACGTGTACGGGCGCACGCGCTTGTAGCCATTCGGAACCGGGCTGCCCAGCAGCGAGAGCGCGCCGGCATTGTCGAGCTGGCCGCCGAGCCACTGCGACATGACCTCGTTCGGCCCGTCCTGCGAGGACGCGAACACGTTCTCGCCACCAGCGGACAGGCTGGTGTGCACGTGCATGCCGCTGCCTGACGGCTCGGTCCACGGCTTGGGCATGAAAGTGGCCCGCAGCCCGGATGCAGCGGCGATCTCCTTGACAATGCTCTTGTAGAGGGCGGTGTTGTCCGCAGCCGTCATGGCGTCGCTGTAGGCCACGTTGATCTCGATCTGCCCCGGTCCGTACTCGGGATTGGAGGACTCCACCGGGATGCCGGCCTCGACCATGGCGGTGCGCATCTCCCACAGCACATCCTCGAGGTCGCCCCGGTCGGTCAGCGAGGAGTACTGGATGTGGCTCTGCACATGCGACCAGTCGGCCTCGCACAGGTAGAACTCCATCTCGGTGGCGACTATCGGGCTGTAGCCCAGGCCCTCGCAGCGCGCGATCTGGCGGGCCAGAACAGTGCGCGGGGCAATCGGGTGAAGCTGGTGGGACGGATCGAGACTGTCCGAGAACACCAACGCATAACCGGGCCGGTGGCCGAAGGTGCGCAGCGTGCCGAGATCGGGCACGAGGTGCGTGTCCAGGAAGCCCAGCCCCATGTTGATGTAGGGGCTGTCCACGAGGTCGTTGTGCAGGTCGAAGATGTAGATGGCGTCTGCGATGTGGCAGCCGCCCTCGGCAACAGACCGCAAGAAGTGATCGACGGGAAACCGCTTGCCGCGCAGGTGTCCGTAGGTGTCGACGATGGCGACCTCCACGGTGTGTGTGGCAGCCGCACGCAGGGCGCTCTCGATCTCGGCAAGGTCGGTCATGGGTTCACTCCTGGGTGGTGTCTGGGTGCGCTGAACGCGGCTGGTCGGCTTTCGGGCGGGCACAGACTTACCATTCGGCTGTGCCTCCCGAAACCTCTCCGGCCGCGACCGACACCCTGACAGACGATTCGGCGTTGACCGATGAGACGGCCGGCATCGATATCGCCGATGCCCGCAGGTATGCCCACGGCATTCCCTGGGACGACTTCGGGACGCTGCGTCGGCGTCCGGGGCTGCACTGGAATCGCTACGAGGCTGAGCCGAATGCGGACGGGGGCTTCTGGGCGGTGACCCGGCATGCCGATGTCTGCGAGGTGTCGCGACATCCCGAACGCTTCTCGTCGGCGATCGGGCACGTCAACCTGTGGGACCTCGAGGCCGACGCGCTCGAGGCACGCCGATCGATCCTCGAGCACGACCCGCCGGCGCACACCCGGCTGCGTCGGGTGGTGTCCAAGGCATTCACGCCGCGCCAGATGCGCCGGTACAACGAACGCACCCGTGAGATCGCCGACGAGCTGCTCGACGCCGTCGTTCGGCAGGGCGGCGGCGACTGGGTGGATCTCGTCGCTGCGCCGCTGCCGATCCGGGTGATCATCGCGATCCTCGGCGTGCCTCCCCAGGACGCCGACTACATGGTGGAGCTGTCGAACCACTTGGTGGAGGGAACCACCGAGAGCCAGTCGCTGCCGCCTGACGCTTACGGGAACACCACGCCGCTGCGCCTGCTTCCTTTCGGCAGCCCGGCCGCGTGGGGGCTGTATGAGTACGGGGCGAAGCTGGGCGACCAGCGCCTGGAGCACCCCACTGACGATGTCGTGAGCCACCTGGTGCACGCCGAGGTGGGCGGCGACCGTTTGACGGCCACCGAGTTCCGGAACTTCTTCCAAGTGCTGGTGTTCGGCGGCAACGAGACCACCCGTACCGCGATCACTCACGGCACGATGGCGTTCGCCGATCATCCAGAGCAGTGGGACCGGCTGGTGGCAGACCGCGAGCTGCTGCCCAGCGCCGTCGAGGAGGTCATCCGCTGGGCATCGCCGATCCTGCACATGCGCCGCACCGCCGCGGTGGACACCGAGCTGTCCGGCACCCCGATCTCGGCAGGCGACAAGGTGGTGATGTGGTACCCGTCAGCCAACCGCGACGAGGCAGTGTTCGAGCGGCCCAACGAGTTCGACATCGGCCGGGCCGACAACGCGCAGATCGCCTTCGGCGGCGGCGGGCCGCATTTCTGTCTCGGCGCCTATCTGGCCCGCATGGAGCTGACCGTGCTGCTCGAAGCGATGCTGGACCGCGGCATCCGCCCGGCAAGCGCCGAGAACCTGGTGCGGATCCCGTCCAACTTCGTGCACGGCGTCGCTTCTGTGGATGTCACCGTCGACGTTTCGGCACCCGCTGTGAGAGTCTGACGCCGTGAGCACCTGGGCCGAGCCCTACCTGGACGACCTGGGACCTGACGACGCCAACATCTCCGATCACGACGTGTGGACCCACGGCGTGCCTCATGCCACGTTCGCCCGGCTGCGCCGGGAAGAACCGGTGGCGTGGATCGACGAGGTCGACGGCCGCGGTTATTGGGCGATCACCAAGTACGACGACGCCTTCCGCATCAGCCGCGACGTGCAGACCTTCACCTCGTCGAAGGGCATCCGCCTCGAGGACATGGCTCCCGACGAGCTCGAAGCCCGCAAGACGATGATGGAACAGGACCCGCCCGAGCACACCCGCTACCGGCGGTTGGTGAGCCGGGGATTCACGCCGCGCGTCGTGAACACCTACGAAGCTGCGATCCGTGCCCTGGCCTGCGAGGTGCTGGACCGGGCCCTGCGCGACGAGCGCTTCGACTTCGTGACCGAGGTCGCCACCGAGCTGCCCATGCGGATGCTGGGGCGCATGCTGGGGACCAGCGATGCCGATGGCCACCAGCTCGTGGAGTGGGGCGATGCGCTGCTCGGCAACACCGATCCCGACTTCACCGACTATCCCGTGGGATTGGTGGACACCGACGAGTTCCGGCTGATGCCGTTCCGCAGCCCGGTCACCATCGACATCTTCAACTACGCAGCAGAGCAGGCGGCCAAGCGCCGGGCGCATCCGACAGACGACGTCATCAGCCAGCTCCTGGCGCCGACCACCGACGGCGCACCGCTCTCCGATCAAGAGTTCAAGAACTTCTTCACGCTCATCATCGCCGCGGGCAACGACACCACCCGCTACACGATGACCCACGGGCTGTGGGTGCTGATGGCGCACCCGCACCTGTTCGACACGTGGAGGGCCGCGGTGCTGGCCGGTGACGAAGCCCTGACCGCTGCTGCGGTCGAAGAGGTGCTGCGCGCCAGCTCGGTCACGACGCACTTCCGCCGCACGGCGACGTGCGACACCGAGATCCGTGGCACCAAGGTGCGGGCGGGCGACAAGGTGGTGCTGTACTACATCAGCGCGGACCACGACGAGGATCGTTTCCCGCACCCGTACAGGTTTGATCTGGCGCGTGCCGACAATGAGCACATGGCGTTCGGCCGCAACGGTCCGCACCTGTGCCTGGGAGCGTGGCTGGCCCGCATGGAGATCAAGGTGGTGTTCGAGGAGCTGCTGCGGCGGGTGGTGCGCATCGAACAGGACGGACCCGTCGAGCGGCTGCGGTCCAACTTCATCTCCGGCATCAAGCAACTGCCCGTACGCGTGGTCGAGCTGGCTGCATGAAGGCGCTGGTCGTCACACACGAGGAAACGTCGCGGCCCGGTTTCGTCGGTGATCGTCTGATCGAGCGGGGTATCGATCTGCACGTCCACGTGATGGTGCCCGACACCTCGCAGCCGGCCGATTTCCATCCGCTGCCTGGTGATGACTTCGATGTGCTCGTCGTCACGGGCTCGTACTTCTCGGTGTACGAGGACGCGATCAAGCCGTGGATCGGTGCCGAGCTGGATCTCATCCGGCGTGCGCATGACAGCGGTACCCCGGTGCTGGGCATCTGCTTCGGCGGTCAGGCGCTGGCGGCGGCGCTGGGCGGGTCGGTGGATCGCTCCCCCGAGACCGAGATCGGCTGGTACCGGATCTCAGCGCCGAACGGTGTCGACCTGCCCATATCGGCTGGCCCGTGGATGGAGTGGCATCACGATCGCTTCCACCTGCCCCCCGGCGCCGAGTTGCTCGCCAGCACCGAGATCTGCCCGCAGCTGTTCCGGATGGACCGCAGCGTGGGCACGCAGTTCCATCCCGAGATCAGCGTGGAGCTTGCCAGCGAGTGGCTCTATGCGGCCAGCGACGACTACCTGGCATCGGTCGGCATCGTGCGCGAGGAGATCCTGGCCGAGGTGGCGCGCAACGAGACAGCCAACCGCCGCAACTGCTTCGAACTGGTCGACTGGTTCCTCGACGACGTAGCGACGTCGTAGGTCCGAGAGCAAGCTCGGCTTCTACCGCAACGGCTCAAGTCTGACGAGTTCTTCGCGGCGCGCGGCTCGGTCCCACGCCTCACGAAGTTCGGACTGATGCAAGGCCGCCCATTCGACCACGAGACCTCTCGCCCGAGGCGGTAGCCGTCCTTTCAGGATCGCCAGATTGTCGATGCTGACGAGTGCTTCTTGGTCACCGTATGTCGCATGGAAATGAGGCGGCGCATGGTCGCCGTAGTGCATTCGGATGATGATTCCGTAGAAGCGGCAGAGTTCAGGCACGCGCAGCTTCGACCTGAAGCCCGGGCAAGTACTGCTCAGGCTGCATGCCGGTGAGGCGCAAGTAGAGCGCATCGGCACACAGATCGACGGTGTCACCCCAGGCAATCGCCCGCGTCTCGTCGATGCGAACCGACTCAAAGAACGCCCGGTCACGCCATGCCTCAAACACGCCGTGACCGGCGAGGTCCGACAGGTCGACCTCACCTTCGACGCCGTCGGCGAACCGCAGCCAAATGCGAAATTCGCCCGTCGCCCTGACCGCTTCCAGGCGGGCGAACTCTGACTCCGCGCCCATGGCCGGGAGGCTATCCGCCTACCGTCACCGTCTCGGCGAACGCATCCTCCCGAGCCGCAAACCGACCCAAGTGGACCCTTCGATGTCACACCGCTCGCGTAGACATTGACATGTGTTCACGGGCATGCGTGGCCAGCGAGGCGCTCGGGAGACGCAACGAACTATGGCCATCAGGAGACGATGACGTGGATGTGATCGAAGTTGAATTCGTGCCGAGCCAATTGGCGCCGGGTTTCGAGCCTGCAGCGGGTGTTCCTCAGAACGTCACCTGGAACGCTGGCACCCAAACGCTGACTCTCGTCTCCGCCACCGACGAGACGCTGGCCGTTGGGACTGAATTCGCAGTGAACGTGCTCCGGGCTGGCCCTGGCCATGGCGATGCCATCCGCTACGGAAGTGGCGATGGCGACGCCAACCGCCTCGGCGATGGAGATGGAGATGCTGCCCGGCACGGCAGCGGAAACGGTGACGCCAATCGTGAGGGCTACGGAGACGGCAATGCGACGCGCCTCGGCGAGGGCGAGGGGGATGCAACTCGCGGTGGGATCGGTGACGGGAACGCTCAACGGGGCGATGATGGCTCGGGCGACGCGATTCGTCTTGGGCGTGGCGAAGGACATGCCATTCGAGACGGGAGCGGGGCCGGCCGAGCGATACGCGAAGGATCCGGCGACGGAGACGCTCGCAGGTATGGCCTCGGCGATGGAGCCGCTGCCCGGGAAGGCGACGGCGACGGCGACGCCGTGCGACAGGGCGAGGGCATCGGCTACGCAGCGCGAGACGGCGGCGGTCAAGGTGACGCCAGGCGACTCGGCAACGGACACGGGAACGCCCGTCGCGACGGGCGCGGCCACGGGCACGCATGGCGCTACGGAAGTGGTGAAGGCAACGCAGTCCGAGACGGCAGCGGCGACGGACATGCTTACCGCTACGACGAAGGACGCGGATATGCGTGGCGCGACGGCAACGGCAACGGCAACGCAGAGCGCAACGGCGAGGGCGAGGGCTATGCCGCCCGGGACGGCAGCGGCGACGGCCACGCCATTCGTGCCGGCTCAGGCCCCGGCGATGCTTGGCGAGACGGCACGGGACACGGTCATGCAATTCGCGAAGGCGTCGAACTCGGTGATGCGTGGCGCGACGGCAACGGCGACGGTCACGCATTTCGATATGGCGGTCGAGGTGACGCGTGGCGAAATGGCACTGGCGAAGGCCACGCCCTTCGATTTGACCCGGGAAATGACGCAGGCGACGCAGTCCGCAGCGGAGTGGGCGCAGGGCGGGCTTGGAAGGGCACTTGCGAAGACGGAAGCCCACCGCTACAGGCCGGCGGGTTCGCTCGACTTGTCCGCGGAATTCGCTCGGACCGCTTGCCCTCTGCGGATGGCGACAAAAGAATGCGGACGCCCGAAACAGTTGCAAGCAACGATGACACCGGCTGATCCAAGTGCTGCAACCAGGCCCACACCACCTCGAGGTATCGGCACGCAGTGTTCCCTGGGTTAGGTCTGGGCACGTCGCGGCCTGCTGACCTGCGAGAACGAGACTCCCAACGTGAGCGCCAACACGCCGTGAGGGCACCTTGCCGCTCGCTGACCAGCCAACACTGACTTCGATTTGCCCCGTTCGCTCTGTCAACGTATCGCTAGCGTGGCCAGGTGGTCATACACGACGAGTTCACACCGACCTACCTGCTGACTTGGCAACCGAAGGCATGGGATCTTGAGCAACCGGAGTACGACGCGCGAGTCGTGATTACTCGCGACACCTGTGGCTTCATCAACGGCTACTCCCTCGGTACGAACTTCCGGAGAATCCGATCTGGCGACCATGTACTGCTGTATCGACACGGCGATGATGGCGGCGTTGTCGCATGCGGCGTCGTCGCCGACGACCCCTACCCGCGTGACGAGTTCGGCAAGGAGATCGATGAAGCGACGAACTCGCAGTGGTGGATCGAAGTCCGCTGGACTAAGTGGGTGCCGCTGGACGCACGCCTGACGCGCGACGAACTCAAGAGGCTGGCACCCCTCACCTTCAGAGCACCGGTCCAAGCCTCGGGAAGGGGCGTCGATGCGAGTGAAGCCGGCAAGCTTTGGGCCGCCTTCTGGAACACACAGCATTAGCGGCACGCTTGGGCGGGGGCGTAGCGCGGGCAGCAGCCATTCCCGGCTACGGAGTCGGTTCGACGATCACCCGGTAAGGATTCCTACAGCGCGTCCATCACAACGGTCGCACTGCCGCCTATCGCGTCGATTGACTGATATCTCAGACTGCGAGGCGCTCGCTGAGATATTCGGCCACCCGTGCCACACCCTCGTCGGCTTCGGGGAAGAGCCCCGCCATCGAATGCCAGACGTGGATCATTTCGGGCCATACCTCCAGCGTCACGTCGACGCCGGAGGTGCGGGCCTTGTGTGCCAGGCGTTCGCTGTCGCTCAGCAGCACCTCGTCGTCGCCGCAGTGGATCAGCAGCGGCGGCAAGCCCGAGAGGTCGCCTTCAAGCGGCGACGCGTAGGGATCGGTGGCGTTGCCGTCGGGGCCGAGGAAGGCTCCTGCGATCCGGGTGAGATCGTCGGCGGTCACCATCGGGTCGCGGTCCGAGCGGGTGACCGCGCTCTCGCCAGTGCCCGACATGTCCACCCACGGCGAGATGGGTACGGCTGCGGCCGGCAGCGGCAGCCCGAGGTCGCGCAGCTTCATGAGCGTTGACATGGTCAGCCCGCCGCCTGCGGAATCGCCCGCGATGGCGATCTTGTCGGCGGAGTGGCCTCTGTCGAGCAGCCAGCGATACACCGCAACCGAGTCCTCCACCGGCGCCGGGTGGGGATGCTCGGGCGCCAAGCGGTAGTCGACCGAAAGCACTGGGCAGCCCAGCTTGAGGGCCAAGCTGCCGGTGAGGTTCCGGTGCGAGCCGATGGATCCGGCGACATAGCCGCCGCCGTGCACGTACTGCACGATGGCGTCGCCGGTGGTCTCGTCGGGCGTCTGCATCTCGCACGGAACGCCGTTGGCGTCCACCATCTCGCCGGTGACGCCGGCCGGCAGCGGACGAGCGGTGAGCTCGATGCCCTTGCGCATGGCATCGATGTCGGCAGACATGTCCTGCGACGCAATGATCTCGCGGATTCTGTAGAACGCTTCGCTTGCCATCGAGCCCTCCCCTGTGTCGGCCCGCATCGGGACGATCTGATCGGCCGCCACAACGTAGCCACGTTGGCAAGACGAGGCCCGACGTGGAGTCGTAGTGTCGATGCGCCGCGTCGGTGAGGGGTGCCGGCACGGCCGGAATCCGACGAGGGAGGCCACCCATGCTGCTCGAGAACAAGATCGCAATCGTGACGGGAGGGGCATCGGGCATCGGCGAAGCCAGCGCGAAGCGCTTCGCTTCCGAGGGTGCGTCGGTGCTGGTGGTCGACATCCGTCGAGAGCGGGCCGAGACCGTAGCCGAAGCCATCGCACAGGCCGGAGGCGAAGCACACGGATTCGGTGCCAACGTTGCCGAACCGGATGATGTCGAGGCAATGGTGGCCGCGGCCGTCGACCGCTGGGGCGGCCTCGACGTGCTCTATAGCAATGCGGGCACGATTCGCCCAGGTACCGCCGTGGAGCTGGAGCCTCGTGACTGGGACCTCGTGATGAACGTCAATGTCCGGTCGGTGTACCTAGGCGCCAAGTACGCAGTGCCGGCCATGGAGGCTCGCGGCGGCGGTTCGATCATCAACACGGCGTCGATCAGCGGCTTGCACGGCGACGGCGGTTCGGTGGTGTACGCCGCCTCCAAGGCAGCTGTCATCAACCTGACGCGGGCGCTGTCCACCGATCACGCCCCCGACGGTGTACGCGTCAACGCCATCTGCCCCGGCACCATCCAAACGCCGCCCGTGCAACGGATGATGCAGGACCCTGTGGCACTCGAACGCAACCTGGCGGCCCACGCACTGCGCCGCCTCGGCCATCCCGAAGAGATCGCGAGCGTCGCCGCCTGGCTGGCCAGCGACGAATCGTCATTCATAACCGGCGAAGCCATCGTCGTGGACGGCGGCTTGCGAGCGCAGTCGCCCCTAGGCCGCCTAGCCGACCCCCGCCCCGCCCACCTCCGCTAGCCAGCGACGGGCTCGCCGGTCAGTCGGTGGCGTTGGCAATGAGGAACATCATCGAGGCTTCGCAGGCGGCCTGGCCGTTGACGCTGGCGGTTCCGGAGGCACGGCCGGCTCGGGCCGACAGGCGGTCGATCGTGGCTTCGAGGCGCAGCGTGTCGCCTGGGACGACCTGGCGGCGGAAGCGGGCCTTGTCGATGCCGCCGAACAGCGCCAGCTTGCCGTCGAGCGACGACGCCGAAGCTGCGGCGAGGCCGGCGGTCTGGGCCAGGGCCTCGACCATCAAGACCCCGGGCAGCGTTGGGCGGCCCGGGAAGTGACCGGCGAAGAACTCCTCGTCGCCGGTCAGGTGCCACAGCGCGACGCAGCGTTCGCCGGGCTGGAGTTCGACGATCTCGTCGACCAGCAGGAACGGTGCCCGGTGCGGCAGCAGCTCGTCGGGTCGCGGGAACTCGCTCTCGGAGTCAGTCACCGGTGCGAAGCTAGCGAGCCAGCTAGGAACTGCGGATCACTCGGCGCCGAAGGTGCTGCGCTGGTAGGCGACTACTGCGGCGATCTCGGCGTCGGTGAGAATGCCGCCGAATGGGGGCATCGAGCCTCGACCGGTCCACACCACCGACAGGTGGTTGCGAACGCTCAAGCGCTCGTCGACACCGCCGAGTGCGGCGCCGACGCCGCCACTGCCGTCGCTGCCGTGACAGACCGAGCAGCTGTCGTCGAAGACCTCGCTCCCGAGCACCACGTCGGCGCTGGCGAATGCCTGCTCCAACCTGTCGAGGTCGGCTTCGCTCGCATCTGCGCCGCCGCAGCCGGCGAGGCTGAGCGCAGCGACCAGCGCCGCCGCGGCCGTCAGCCAGCGGGCACGTCGCGCATTGGCGGGCCGGCGCGGGACCGCCGGCCTCATCGGGTCACCCGTGGCGTGCCGACGCCGGTGTAACGGCTCGGCGGCTCGTTCCAGCGGCGGGACATCCAGTCGGCATCGCGGTAGTGAGCGTGAAAGTGGTCGGGGATCTGGCGCATCACCTGATCCACCCTCCCACCTTCGGGCCCGAATCTCTGTTCACCCGCTTCGACCAGTCGAGCCAACATCGCGGCCAACTCCTCGGGGGGCGGCTCGGTGCCGTGATGCTTCCAAACCACCATCGGGGTCGCGCACACTTCGCAGTCCGCCACCCAGCACAGCTCGTCCTCGAAGTACCAGTGCGTGAACCGGGCGGCCTCGCACAACTCGCAATCGGGGTCGTGCGCCGCGGGATCTGTCGGGGACGACTCGGCGGGATCCGGATTGGCGTGACTCACCGTCTCACCGCGATCACTACCCGCGATCGAGTGCTGCCCGGTAGGTCGCCACCAGTTCGCCGACTGCCTCGGGTCCGTCGGACATCAGCGTGCGGACGACGGCCGAGCCGATGACCGCCCCATCGGACACCTGGCAGGCCTCCACGGCCTGGGCGGGCGAGCCGATGCCGACGCCGGTGAGGACCGGCCGATCAGTGACGGCCTGGCACCGCGCCGCGATCTGGGTGGCAGTGCTTGCCAGCGCGGAACGTTCCCCGGTGACGCCGAGCAGCCCGACGGCATAGACGAAACCGCGAGACGCTCCGCACAAGTCCGCAAGACGGTGGTCGGGCGTGGTGGGGGCCGCCAGCAGGATCGCCTCGATGCCGATCGCAGCGGAATCTGCGAGCCACGATCCTGCCTCGACGTAAGGAAGGTCAGGAAGAATCGCCCCCGACACACCCGCTTCGACGAGCGCAGAGGCGAATCGCTCGTGACCCTGGTGGTGACAGAGGTTGTAGTAGGTCATGACTGCGTGGGGAATGCCGGTGTCGAGGGCACGCGCCTCTTCCAGCACCGAAGCCGGAGTCGCCCCTTCGGCCAGGGCAGCGGTTGACGCCTGCTGGATGACCGGCCCGTCGATCACCGGGTCGGAGAAGGGGATACCGATCTCGATGGCATCCGCGCCTGCCGCCGCGGCTGCTTCCACGGCGCGTTGCCAACCCTGGTAGCCACCCGTGACGTAGGGGATGAGCAGCTTCGCGCCAGCCTGACGCCGAGCTCGCAAATGCGTCTCGAGCGCACCGAACCCTTCGGCCCCGGCGGGTCCGGATACGTCGGTCACGAGTGCGACCTCACTCGCTCAACCCATGCATGCCGAGCACGTCCATCATCTGGTCGACGTCCTTGTCGCCCCGTCCCGATAGGTTCATCAGCACCGTCTGGCCCTGGATCTCCGGGGCTGCGCGCACGATCCATGCGAGCGCATGAGCGCACTCCAGCGCCGGGATGATGCCCTCGGCCCTGCTCATCAGCGTGAACGCCTCCACCACCTCGTCGTCGGTCACGCTCGGGTATTCGGCACGGCCGATCGCCGCGAGATAGGCGTGCTCGGGCCCGACGCCGGGGTAATCCAGCCCGGCCGAGATCGACTCGGCTTCCATCACCTGGCCCACTTCGTCCTGCATGAGGTAGCTGGTCATGCCGTGCACCACGCCGGGCACGCCGCGCCCGACCGCGGCGCCGCCCGCAGGCTCGACGCCCACGAGCCGTGCGTCGCCGTCGGCGAATCCCGAGAAGATCCCAGCGGCGTTGCTGCCCCCGCCGACGCACGCCACCACCACGTCAGGGGCGCCGCCGGTCAGGTCCTTGCACTGCGCAGCGGCCTCGTCGCCGAGGATGTGGTGGAAGGTGCGCACCATCCACGGGTAGGGATGGGGGCCCATCACCGAGCCGAGGCAGTAATGCGTGTTCTCGACGGTGGCCACCCAGTCCCGCAGCGCCTCGTTGACGGCGTCCTTCAGCGTGCGGCTGCCGGACTGCACCGATTCCACCTCGGATCCCAGCAGTCGCATGCGGAACACATTGAGAGCTTGCCGATCGACGTCGACGGCGCCCATGTAGACCTTGCACTCCATCCCCAGCAGCGCCGCGGCGGTGGCCGTGGCGACGCCGTGCTGGCCGGCGCCCGTCTCGGCCACGAGCCGCGTCTTGCCCATGCGCTGGGCCAGCAGCGCCTGCCCGATGACGTTGTTGATCTTGTGCGAGCCGGTGTGATTGAGATCCTCCCGCTTGACCAGCAGGCGCAGGCCGAGCTGGCGCGACAGGTTGCGGCACTCAGTCAGGGGCGAGGGCCGGCCCCCGTAGTCGCGCAGCGTGGTCTCGAATTCGGCCACAAACGACGGATCGGCCCACGCCTCGCGGAAAGCTGCTTCGAGCTCCTCGCAGGCTGCCACCAACGTTTCGGGAACGAACCGGCCGCCGAAGTCGCCAAAGCGGCCGTCAGTCGTGGGCTCGCCCATGACCGACCGGGAAATCGCCGTGGGCTCGCCCTTAGCCGATCGGGTGCTCGACGCGGGCCCGTCCATCTCTGCTGCCATGTCGTCCTTCGCTCAGTCGTCTCGCCAGTCGTACGGCGCCTCAGGTCCCGGCTCGGTCGGCTCGCCGGTGTCCTCGTAGAGGGCACCGGCCTCCTTGGCTGCAGCGACGAACTCACGCATGGCGAGCACGTCCTTGCGGCCTGGTTCGGATTCGACACCCGACGCCACGTCCACGCCCCACGGCCGCACCACCTCGATGGCCTGCGCCACGTTCGAAGCGCGCAGCCCGCCTGCGAGCAGCAGCCTCATGCCGCGATCCCTGCCTTCGAGCTGGCGCCAGTCGAACACACGGCCGCTGCCGGGTTCGGAACCGTCCAGCATGAGCACCGAGGCGCCGTAGTCGCGCACGCGTTCCACATTGGGATCGCCGGCGACGAACGCCTTGATGAGCCCGGGCACCCGCTCGGCGATCCAGCGGCTGTCGGCCGTGGTCTCGTTGCCGTGCAGCTGGGCCAGCCGCAAGCCCGCGCCGTCCATGATCTGCACGACTCGCTCGGGCAGTTCGTTGCGGAACACGCCGACGGTGACAACCCCGCCCGGCAGCCGGCGAACGATGTCGCGCGCCAGCCGCGGGGAGATCTGCCGCGGCGATCCGGGCACGAAGTTGAAGCCGACGGCGTCGGCGCCCATGCCGACGGCGACGAGCGCGTCCTCTTCGTTGGTGACGCCACAGATCTTTACGAACATGTCACTACCGGCATGCCAGCCGACCCCTTGCGCCGCGGCGGGCCTTGGGAGGCGCCAGGGTCAGAAGTCGAGGCCCTTGGCCACGGCCGGGTCCAGGAAGATGAGCTCGGGGCGGGCTGCCATGAACTCGCGCGTCGCCTGTCCGAATACCTTCATCTGCTCGGAGCCGCCATGGGCTGCGAGCGCATCCTGGTCGCTGTACAGCTCGTAGAACCACACCACGTCGGCATCGTTCTGATCCTTGTGGGCGGCGTACACCTCGGTGCCCGGCTCGCCCGCGACATTGCTCATGCCGATGTCGGCAATCACCGCGAGCAGCTCGTCGCGCATGCCTTCCTTTGCGGTCAGCTTGGCCAAGAGTGCCGTCTTTGCCATGTCGTTGCTCCCTGCGATCCGTTTGACTCAGCGACAGCTTGCGAGGGTACCTGTAGCGGACCCTGCGACGACTTCAGAACAGGTCGGCAAGCACGACGGACTGGTCGCCGTCACTGCTCGCATCGTCAGCGGCATCCCGGCGCACCGAGGCGAATCCGACGGTGGCACCGTCTAG
Organism: Candidatus Poriferisodalis sp.; assembly: GCF_965208925.1. Taxonomy (GTDB): domain Bacteria; phylum Actinomycetota; class Acidimicrobiia; order Acidimicrobiales; family Poriferisodalaceae; genus Poriferisodalis. The sequence goes on from NZ_OZ242364.1 coordinate 3,331,250, forward strand.
CAATGCCGCACTGAGCACAGCGCCGATGCCGGCACCGTCAGCGTCGCGCAGCTCCTCGCCGGCGGTCACACTGCCGCCGGCCCGGAAGCGCCGGATGCCGCGGCGCCCCCCGGCACGCGAGTCGATCCGTTCCACCAGTTCCTGGCCGCGGTAGCAGCCCTTGGTGAACGACGCTGCCTGCTCGACGAGGCCGGTCTCGTTCGGAATGTCGCCGGGCTGGATCTCGGTGCCCATGGCGGGCAGGCCATAGGCCATGCGCAGCGCCTCGAACTCGCCGGCAGAGACGTGCTCGGCACCTTGGCCGAAGCTGCCGACGGTGCTGCCGGGGCTCGCCAGCAGGTCGTGACCTCCGGCGAGGGGCCAGTGCGTCGGGCGCATGACGTGTTCGGGCGCATCGGCAGGGCCGGCCGCTGCGGCCGCGATGGTCGGCTCCGCGGCCGATGTCGGGCCGCGCACGGCATGCATCGTCCACTGCTGCAGCGAGAACTCCGCCTTGGTTCGCAGCTTGAAGCGTTCCAGCGAGGTGGTCATGGCGTCGCCGAATCCTGCGTCCGTGTCGGCGACGAACGTCTCGGGGCCGACGCGGCTGATGACGAACAAGGCCTCGACGCGGCCCCGCGGCTCCAGCAGGAACGACAGCGTGCTCTGGCCGACCTCCATGGCCTCCACGTCCGCGGAGATCTGGCCCTGCAGGTAGGTCTCGGCTTCGGGTCCCGTCACCACGAGCACATCGCGCGGAACCGCCGCGACGACCAACCGATCGAGCGAAGCCAGGGCGTTCACCCGCCCCTCCATCCCGGCACCAGCCGATCCACGGCATTGCGAATGAGCGCCAGCCCGACGCCGTCGTCGAGCGACATGATCGACTCGGGATGGAACTGAACTGCTGCGACGGGCAGCTCACGGTGCTCGACGGCCATCACGATGTCGTCGTCGAGGCTGACGGCGGTGACTTCCAGTTGGTCAGGCACCTGGGGGCGGCGGGCGAACAGCGAGTGGTAGCGACCTGCCCGGAACTCTTTGGGCAGCCCGTCGAGCAGTTGTCCGCCGACGATGCGGATAGCCGAGGGCTTGCCGTGCATCGGCGTCGCAAGCTGGCCCAGCTCGCCGCCGAAGTACTCCACGATGCCCTGCAACCCCAGGCACACCCCGAACAACGGCAGCCCGGCATCGAGCGTGGCGCGCACCACCGGGCCGATGCTGAAGTCGTCGGGCCGGCCCGGGCCCGGCGACAGCACGATGAGGTCGAAGTCGTCAGCGCTGATCTCGTCGGTGGGGAACCCCGCTCGGCGGGTCACCACCGTGGCACCGGTCTGGCGCAGGTAGTTCGCCAGTGTGTGCACGAATGAATCCAAGTGGTCGATCAGCAGCACCCGCCGCTCGCTGGGCGACGATGCCGTGGCCCCCGTCGAAGGCGCCGAACGCGGCCGGCGAATCGCATCGAGGAATGCCGATGCCTTGAGCTCGGTCTCCGATTCCTCTTCGTCGGGGTCGGAGTCCCACAGCAGCGTCGCGCCGACCCGAACCTCCGCGTGCCCATCGGCGACGCGGATCGTGCGCAGCGTGAGCCCGGTGTTCAGGCTGCCGTCGAAGCCCACCTTGCCCACTGCACCGCCGTACCACGCCCGGGCGGTGCGCTCGTGCTGTTCCAGGAACATCATCGCCGCCGTCTTCGGCGCACCGGTCACCGTCACCGCCCAGGTGTGCGACAGGAAGGCGTCGAGCGCATCGAATCCGGGCCGAAGGCGTCCTTCGACGTGATCGACGGTGTGGATGAGACGCGAGTACATCTCGATCTGGCGGCGGCCGATCACCTTGACCGACCCAGGGACGCAGATGCGGCTCTTGTCGTTGCGGTCGACATCGGTGCACATCGTCAGCTCGGACTCGTCCTTGGCCGAGTTGAGCAGCGCCAAAATCTGCGATGCGTCGTCGATGGGGTCTTGGCCCCGGGCGATGGTTCCCGAGATCGGGCACGTCTCGACCCGCTCGCCCTCGACGCGCACGTACATCTCAGGCGACGCGCCGACCAACCACTCCCCGCTGTCACCAGCCGGGCCGTGCTCACTACGCCCGGCTGACGCCGGGCCGAGATTGATCAGGAACCCGTACGGCGCGGGGTTCTGCTCCTTGAGCCGGCGGAACAGCTCCGCCGGGGACTCGATGCAGGGCTCAGAGAACATCTGGCTCGTGACCACTTCGAAGAGGTCGCCCCGGGCGAAGTACTCGTGAGCGGCCCGCACCCCCGCCGCATAACCGCCGGGCTCATGGTCGCAGCTCGCCTCCAGCTCGAAATCGGGCTCATACGGCACGCGTGCGCCGCCGCCGGCCAGTCCAGCAGTGCTGCGGCCGTTCACGGCGAACTCGTACCGGAAGCGCTGCGCGACGCCGCCCTCGTGGTCCACGATGAGCAGGTCGTCGGGCAGGTACAGCACCAGGTCGCGCTGCTGGGGGGGGCGGGGCAGCGTCAGCGCTATGGGCTCGAACTGGAACGCAAGGTCGTAGCCGAACGCCCCATACAGGCCTAGGTGCGGGTCGTCGCAGGAGAACAGGTTCACCAGCGCACGCACGACGGTGAACGTGGACGGCTGACGGCTGCGCTCTTCCTCCTCGAAACGCCGGTCGGCCCGCTCCACACGGCAGACCACGGCGCCCGAGCCATCGCCGGGCTCGTGGCGAAGATCCACGATGCCGGCAGTGCTTCCCAGCGCTGCCAGCGCCTCATGGACCGGCTCCAGCAGCACCGTGCCCCGCTCGTTCAAAGCGCTCACCCAGATGTCCTGCGCCCGGCTGGTGACGGCCAGCGGCGGGTCGGCGAAGCCCATGTCCCAGCGGGTGTAGCGGCCCGGGTATTCGTAGCTCGACGACAGCAGCACGCCGCGGGCCTCGTCCAGCCGGTCGACGAGGTCTTCGATCTCGGCGTTGCCGTCGACCGTCGACGCAGCGAGCGAGACTGTGATGCCCCCGCCGGTCTGGAACTGCGTCCCGCCCGTATCCGTGTGATCAGGGCTCATGGGACGGGACTCCTGGGACCAAGGTCGCAGTGCAGGCTCAGGGCCGCACGATCACAGGTACAGGCCAGTGCTGCCGGGCTCGATGCGGGGCGCTGCGATGGCGTGCACGTCGCGCTCGCGCAAGATAAGGAAATCGTCGCCGTGCACCTCGACTTCGTGGCGATCCTCGGGGCTGAACAGCACCCGGTCGCCTTCCTGGGCGGTCCGGACGTTCGGCCCTGCACCGATCACTTCGCCCCATACGAGGCGCTTGTTCTGCTGGGCGGTCGCCGGGATCAGGATCCCGCCGCTGGTGCGCCGTTCTGAGCCGTCGTTGGGCAGCCGCACGAGCAGCCGATCGTGGAGCATCTTGATGGGCCGGCGCTCGCCATCGGAGTCGGGCGGGGCGGACGGCTTCGGCTTGCCGGCAGCGGGCCTCGGGCGGTCGCCGGGCTTCGAGCTCTTCGAGGGACGAGCGGGTTTCGTCGCCGACGCGGCGCTGTGCTCGTTGTTGGTCTCAGGAGCGCTCACCGCCCGCACGGTACCGTTCACCGCCGTGAATGACGCAGCGAATTCGCAGCGGCCGCCCGCTCCTGGCCCGCCATTTGAGGTCGAGGCGTTCGCAGTTGAGGCGGTGTCCTCCGATGGCATCGAGCTCGAGGCCGAAGCTGCCTGGCCCGGCGCGACCGGGCCTAAGGGATCAGGCATCGATGGCGGCAGTTCCGTCGGCACAGCCGCAGCGGTGGCGGTGCTGTCCCATCCGCACCCGCTCTACGGCGGCGACATGTGGAACCCGCTCGTCGATCACCTCTTCAGGGCCCTGCCCGCGAGCGGCATCGCGACGCTTCGCTACAACTTTCGGGGCACCGGACGTTCGGGCGGACGCCACGACGACGGGAACGCCGAACAGCTCGACGCCCTGGCGGCGTTCGACGCAGCCGTGCGCCTCGCAGCAGACCGGTCGCAGGCCGATGCCGCGTCGCCGGTCGTCTCTGCCGGCTGGTCATTCGGCGGCGATGTCTCGCTGGCGGCCAACCACGACGGCTTGTCGGCTTGGATCGGGATTGCCGCGCCGTTGCGGATCGTCGACCCGGCATCGATGCGCGCCGCAGCCGATCCTCGGCCCAAGCTGCTCCTGGTGCCCGAGCACGACCAGTTCCGCTCCCCCGCCGAAGCAACCGACATTGCATCGGGCTGGACGAATACCCGAATCGAGGTGATCGCCGGCGGCGATCACTTCCTGATGGGTCACGCACGCGCCGTCGCCGACCAGATCTCGGGATTCGTCGCTGATCTGTCGCGCTGACACCCGTCGCCTGGAGCCAGCGCGGTCACACGATGCTTGAGCTGCGCTCGCTCCAGTATTCGTCGCGCAGGACGCGCTTGTAGAGCTTGCCGGTGGGAAGGCGGGGCAGTTCGTCCCGGAAGTCGAGGGAGCGGGGCACCTTGTAGTTGGCCAGATGCTCCCGGGCATACGCCAGCAGCTCGGTTGCCAGGGCGTCGTCTGCCTCGACGCCGGCCACCGGCTCGACCACCGCCTTCACCTCCTCGCCGAAATCCTCGTTGGGCACGCCGAACACGGCGACATCGCCCACCTTGGGATGCATCACGAGACGGTCTTCGATCTCCTGGGGGTAGATGTTGACTCCGCCCGAGATGATCATGAACGCCTTGCGGTCGGTCAGGAACAGGTAGCCGTCCTCGTCGACACGGCCCACATCGCCCAGCGTCGACCACAGCTCGTGCCGGTCGTGGCGAGACTCGGCAGTCTTGGCCGGGTCGTTGTGGTACTCGAATGCCGGGACCTCACGCTCGAAGTAGATGGTCCCCGACTCGCCGGTCGGCAGCTCGTTGCCCTCGTCGTCGCAGATGTGGATGACCCCGATGAGCGGCTTGCCGACAGTGCCCGGGCGCTCGAGCCATTCACCCGAGGTCACGTAGCAGAAGCCGTTCAGCTCGGTGCCCGCGTAGTACTCGTGCAGGATCGGCCCCCACCAGTCGATCATCTGTTGCTTCACCTCGACCGGGCACGGTGCCGCCGCATGCACGGCGACCTGATGGCTGGACAGGTCGTGCGCCGCTCGGGCCTCCTCGGGCAGCTTCAGCATGCGGCTGAACATGGTGGGCACCCACTGGCTGTGCGTGATGCCGTACTGCTCGATGTACGCCAGCGACTCCGCGGCGTCGAACCGGTCCATCACCACCGCAGTGCCGCCCATCGACTGGGTGCCGGTGGTGAACGCCAGCGGCGCCGAGTGGTACAGCGGCGCGGGCGACAGGTACATGCTGCCCTCCCCGATGCCGAAGATGCCCGCGATCATCCCGACGCCGACAAGATCCGGGTCGGTGATCGACGTGCCGTCGAGCGGCCGCATGATGCCCTTCGGGCGTCCGGTCGTGCCCGAGCTGTAGAGCATGGGTGCTCCCCTGGGCTGTTCGTCGAGCGGTTCCGCGGGATAGGCCGCAATTGCATCGTCGAAGGAGTCGAACCCGGCAACATCATGACTGGCAGTGGCCTCGCCCAGCATGAGCCGCACGTCGCAGTCGCCGATGAGCGGCAGCATCTCCGTTGCCGCTTCGGCGACAGCCGGCGAGGCAACCAGCACCCGTGCGCCGCAGTCGTTCACGATGTAGGCGGCTTCCTCTGCGGTCAGATACCGGTTGACCGTGGTGAAGTAGAGGCCGCTGCGCATTGCGGCCCAGTAGGCGTCGAAATAGCCGATGTTGTTGTCGGCGAAGATCGCCACGTGGTCACCGCGGCGCAAGCCGGCGGCCCACATGAGCTGGGCGAACTGGCAGCTGCGCGCTTCGAGCTCGCCGAACGTCCGGGTCTGGCCGTCGCGGGCCATGATCACTGCTGGACGGTCGGGATGGTTCGCTGCATGCGCGCCGGGGTAGCTCATGGCGAGGAAGCTAGCGGGTGCCCCTCATGCGGACGGGGGCCGGACGGCTACTCCTGCGTCCATGAGCGCCTGCTTGGCGTCGGCGATCGTGTGCTCGCCGAAATGGAAGATCGAGGCCGCGAGCACAGCGTCGGCGTTGGCGACGAGGGCGCCGTCCACCAGGTGCTTCAGCGTGCCCACGCCGCCGCTGGCCACGACGGGAATCCCCACCGCGTCGACGACGGCCCGGGTGAGCTGGAGATCGAAGCCGGTCTTGGTGCCGTCGGCATCCATGGAATTCAGCACGATCTCGCCGGCGCCGAGCTCAGCCACCCGGCCCACCCAGCCGAGCGCGTCGATGCCGGTGTTCTCCCTGCCGCCCTTGACATAGACGTTCCACGACGTGGTCTCGCCGCCGCCGACATCGTTGGCCTTGGCGTCCACAGAAACCACGACGCACTGGCTGCCGAACTCATCGGCAATCTCGCTCACCAGCTCGGGTCGCACGACTGCCGCCGAGTTCACCGACACCTTGTCGGCCCCTGCGCGCAGCAGTGCCCGGGCGTCGTCGACCGAGCGGATGCCCCCGCCGATCGTGAACGGGACGAAGACCTCTTCGGCGGTGTGACGGGCCAGCTCGATGATCGTGCCGCGGTCGTGCGCGGAGGCCGTGATGTCGTAGAAGACGATCTCGTCGGCACCTTGGCGGTCGTACGCAGCCGCCAGTTCGACGGGATCGCCGGCATCGCGCAGTCCGACGAAGTTGACCCCCTTGACGACCCGGCCGTCGTCGACGTCGAGGCACGGGATGACCCGCACGGTCTTCATCTGGGCGACCTCATCTGGATGCCTCCGTCACTGGGCTGGCCCGGGGTCGGGAGCATCCACTGCGGCGCTGCCGCGCGCCACCACCACCGCAGCGACGGGCGAGATCGCGCCGTCGTGGAGTGCCTTGCCCACGATGGCCCCGGCGAGCGTGTGCCCATGCGGTGAGCGCAGGTCTCGCAGGTCGGCGATGTCGGCCAGGCAGCCCACCCCACCGCTGGCGATCACCGACATCGCCAGGGGCCGCTGAGGCGCATCCAGCACGTCCCGCAGCCCGGCCAGGTCGCTGCCGCCGCCCATGCCGTCGTGGGCGATCTGCGTCACGATCACCGCTTCGGCGCCGCTGCCGGCGAGTCGGGCGAGGGCATCGCCGAGGCTGACCCCACTCTGATGTTCCCAGCCGCGGGTGGCCACCTCGGTTCCCCGCACATCGAGACCGACCGCGACACTGTGACCGGCGGAGGTCAGTTCCCCAACGAGGTCCGGATTCTCGACCGCGGCCGTGCCGACCACGCATCGAGCGACTCCCGCGTCGAACAGCTCTGCGGCGTTCGCGCGGCTGCGCACGCCTCCTCCTACCTGCACGCGGACGCCGACGTCTCCCACGGCGGCCACCACAGACCGGATCACGGCCCGGTTCTGCGGCTGCGGCTCACCAGTGCGGGCAGCGTCGAGATCGACCATGTGGATCCAGCGGGTGCCCGCCTCTGCGAACTCGTGCGCAACTTCCACCGGGTTGGCGTCGTAGCGCACCTCACGGTCGTAGTCACCCTGCAGCAGGCGCACGCAGCGCCCGCCGCGCAGGTCGATGGCGGGATACAGGTCGAAGCTCACCGGCGGCACCGGTCGGCCCTCACTGCGGCAAGAAAGTTCTGTGCCAGCCGCTTGCCGGCATCGCCGGATTTCTCAGGGTGGAACTGGGTGGCCCACACCCGGCCGCGCTCGGTGACGGCGGTGATCGGCGTGGGGTAGTCGCATGTCGCAACCACGAAGCCGTCGTCGGTGTCGGGCGCGTAGCTGTGGACGAAGTACATCCAGGCGCCGCCGGTCAGCCCGGCCAACAACGGGCACTCGGGTCGGCGCACATCGAGGCGGTTCCACTGCATCTGCGGTCGCACCACGCCGTCGGGCAGGAGCCGCACGGTGCCGGGCATCACGCCGAGGCCCTTCACGCCAGATGCCTCCTCGGAGGCCTCGAACAGCATCTGCATGCCCACGCAGATGCCCAGGAACGGGCGCCCGCTCTCGATGGCCGCAAGCGCCGGCTGCTCCAAGCCCGTAGCGCGCAGCTGCGCCATGCAGGTCCCGAAGTGTCCGACGCCGGGCAGCACCACCCCGTCGGCGTCGCCGATGAGGCCGGCATCGGCAGTCAGGTGAGCATCGGCGCCCACCCGTTCGAGCGCCTTCTGAGCCGAGCGCAGGTTGCCGATGCCGTAATCGAGTACCGCGATCAGCGGCGGGGCGCTGTTGCCGGTCACCGACGGCCCGTCAGTGCGTCGGTCACAGGACGCCTTTGGTGGAGGGCAGCACGTCGTCGGCGACGCGGATGGCGTCGTAGAAGGCCCGCGCTGCGCCCTTGAAGCTGGCCTCGATGATGTGGTGGGTGTTGCGGCCGCGCAGCATCACCAGGTGCAGGGTGATGCCGGCCGACATGACCAGGCCGCGCCAGAACTCCTCGCAGAGCTGCGGGTCGAAGGGCGGGTCGCCCAGGATCTTCTCGCCGGGCGGCTCGATGTCGTAGTGCAGGAATGGCCGGCCGGACAGATCCAGCACGACCTCGACCGCGGCCTCGTCGAGCGGCACCACGTAGGAGGCGAAACGGCGCACCCCGGCCTTGTCGCCCCAGGCCTGTCGCATCGCCTCACCGAGCGCGATGCCGGTGTCCTCCACGGTGTGGTGGGCGTCGATCTCCAGGTCGCCGACCGTACGCAGTTGCAGGTCGAAGCGGGCGTGCTTGGCGAGCTGGGCGAGCATGTGGTCGAAGAACGGCAGCCCGGTGGAGATGTCGGTCTGACCGCTGCCGTCCAGGCTCAGCGTCAGGTCGATCTGGGTCTCTTTGGTGTTGCGCTGCACAGTTGCAGTACGAGCAGTCATGGGAACCTCATTATCGCGAGACAACTTCCGACAGCGCCTCGAGAAAGCGATCGTTCTCGGGCGGCGTTCCCACCGTGACCCGCAGGCAGTCGGCCAGCCGGGGCCAGCCCGAGCAGTTTCTCACCAGCACCGAGCGATCCACGAGCGCCTGCCACACATCGTCGCCGCCGTGCCCGCTGGGCGTGGTGCGAAAGAGGATGAAGTTGGACTGCGAGGGCCAGACGTCGAGGCCCAGTCGCGTCAGCGAATGCTCGATTCGCTGACGCTCCGAGACGATGGCTGCCACGCGCTGTTCCATCTGGTCGGCGAACCGCAGCGCCACCCGTCCGGCAATCTGCTTGAAGGCGTCCACGTGGTACGGCAGCACCACCTTCTCGAACTCGGCGGTCATGCCGGCGGGGACGACCGCGTAGCCCAGGCGTGCTCCGGCCATCGCCCACGTCTTGGAGTAGGTGCGCGTGACGACGAGGTTGCCGGGTCCGCCGGCGGCGTCGCACAGGTCGATGGCGCTCCAGTCGGCGAACTGCCCGTAGGCCTCGTCGACCACGACGAGGCCCGAGGCGATCTCCAGCGCCCGTTCGAGCACCTCGAGCCGCTCGGGCGTGCCGGTGGGATTGTTGGGCGAGCACAGGAACACGATCGACGGCTGGTGCCGCTCGATGACTCGCTCGAGCTCGTACACGCTGACGCTGCCATCGGCATGGCGCTCGCTTTCGACGACAGCGCATTGGGTGCTGCGTGCGATCTGGCCGTACATCGCATAGGTGGGCTCGAAGGTGGCGACGCTGCGGCCCGCTCCCCCATAGGTCAGGCACAGCGTTTGCAGCACCTCGTTGGACCCGTTGGCCACGAAGATCCGGTCAGGACCGGTGCCGTGCAGCGCCGCCAGGTCGGCTCGCAGCGCGGCGGCCGTGCGGTCGGGGTAACGATGCCAGTCAACGCTGCGCAGCTCGGCGGCGAGCGCCTCGGCAAACTCCGGCGGCGGCCCGACCGGCGCCTCGTTGGTGTTGAGGCGCACTTCCACGTCGATCTGCGGCGAGTGGTAGCCGTCGAGCAGGCGCAGGTCGTCCCGCACTGCCGGCTTCATGGCCGTACCCCCGATGCGGCCCACTCCTTGCGGCGCGACACCGAGGCAGCGTGCGCCCACAGGCCTTCGGCCTCGGCCAGCTCGGCCACCGCCGGCGCAAGCTGGTCGAAGCCGGCTTCGCTCACGTCGACAATGTGCATGCGCTTGGCGAAATCGTCGGTGGTGAGCGCTCCGGCGAAACGTGCCGTGCCGGCAGTGGGAAGCACGTGCGAGGGCCCCGCGACGTAGTCGCCGACTGATGCTGGTGCCCACGGCCCGATGAACACAGCGCCCGCATGGCGGATGCTGCCCACGAGCTCTTCGGCGCCCTCACACATGAGCTGGAGGTGCTCGGGCGCAACGAAGTTGGCGACGAGGGCAGCCTGCGCCGGCCCGTCCACGAGACACACGAACCCGTCGGCCTCCAGCGTGGCCAGCGTCTCCTCGCGGCGGGGCGAGAGCTCGACGATCTGGCTGATGGCTTCGCAGACGGCATCGGCGCAACCGGGATCCCAAGTGACAAGCCAGGCGCGCCCGCCGGGGCCATGCTCGGCCTGCAAGACGACGTCAGTCGCTGCGGCTGCCGGCGGGCAGCTTGCGTCAGCAATGACAACGATCTCCGACGGTCCCGCGAACGCAGCAGCAACGCCCACATCGCCGGCCACAAGCTGCTTGGCGGTGGCGACCCAGGCATTTCCGGGCCCGGCCACAACATCGGCTGGCCGAATCGATTCCGTCCCATAAGCGAGCGCCGCAACTGCCTGCACACCGCCCACCCTGTGAACTTCGGTCACACCGCACAGGTGCGCCGCCGCGAGCACGGTCGCAGGCAGGCCGCCGTCGGGTCCGGGTGGCGAGCACAGCACGATGTCGTCCACCCCAGCGGCGCGAGCAACCAGCACGGTCATCAGCACGGTGGACGGGTAGGCAGCCAAGCCACCAGGCACATACACGCCCGCCCGGTCGACTGGCTGGCTGACCGACCGCACAGTGACGCCGTCGCGCTCGTACGTGTGACCCGATGCGGCTTCGGCTCGGTGAAACTCCAGAATGCGCCGGTGGGCGGTCTCCATCGCCGAGCGCAGGCCAAGTGACAGGCGCTCCCACGCTTCTGAAAGTTCCGAGACCGGCACGAGCGTGTCGGCGATATCGACGCCATCGAAGCGAGCCGTGAGCGCCCGAACAGCCGCGTCGCCGTCCATTTTGACCTGGGCAATCAGCTGGAGGACGGCGTCCTGCGACACCGCGTCACCCGGCTGCGGGCGCGGCAAGAGACTGGCAAGATCATCGCCCGACTCATCGCCGAGGCCCCGCAGGTCCAACCGCTCCAGCACGGCGCCGAGGGTACCTTCACCCCTGATCACCACTGCTGTGAATTCGAGTCACCTGCACACCGTCGCTACAGCGAAGCCACGACGGACCACGGTTTGGCAATGCAACGGTTCCTGCGCGTCTCTGCGGTGCTGCTTGCCGTCATCGGTGGCCTAGCGGTGCCGCTCTCCGCTGCGACGGCCGCGGCGGGCAGCGAAGACGTTCACGTGTCTCGCTACGGAGGTGCCGATCGGTACGCGACATCGCTCCTCATCGGCGAGGCCGTGGCAGCCGATGCAGGAGGCTCACTCGAGTGGGTGGTGCTGGTTTCGGGTCGCAGCTGGACCGACGCAGTGGTCGCAGCGCCATTGGCCGGGTTGCTCAACGCCCCAGTGCTGACCACTCCTTCGGACGAATTGCGCTCAGACGCGGACGCTTTCCTCAAGCGCACCGAAGTGTCGAATGCGTTGATCGTGGGCGCCGAGAGCGATACCCACGGAGTTGGTCCTGGCGTAGTCGCTGCGCTTGAGGGACTCGACATTCGCGTTGAACGCGTCTCGCGATCCGACCAATACGCGACCAGCATTGCTGTCGCCAATCGACTCGGCACACCGGGGGACATGGGTGCGCTGGGCCGTACGGCCATCGTGGCCAGTGGCACGGTGTTCGCGGACGCACTGGTTGCCGGTGCGTTCGCAGCCCGCGGCCTGCACCCGGTGCTGCTGACCCCGCCGAGCCGCCTGCATCCGGGCGTCGCCGACTATCTGAACCGCGCCCAGATCGAGCACGTCGTGCTCATGGGCGGCGGCGCCGCGCTCCACGTCCACGTTGAGGATGCCATCAAGTCGCTCGACATCAGGGTGACCAGGCTCTCTGGCACAACTCGATACGACACGGCGATTGCCGCTGCCGAGCTTGTCGTGGGCAAGTACGGAAACTCGTGTTTCACGGCAGGGCGCTTCGGCGTCGCTCGCGCCCGGGTGCCGTTCGACTCCTTCAGCGCCGCACCTCTACTCGGCCGCCTCTGCGCACCATTGCTGCTCGCAGATCCTCACGCCATTCCCCGGTCAACTGCTGCCATGCTCAATCGCGCCCGTGGTCTCCCGACTGCCGCCACAGGCAAGAGTGTGAATTTGCATGTATTTGGCGGCAGTGCCGCAGTCTCCAGCTTCGCCATCAACAACTATCGCGCTGACCCGCTCGGGACTGAGGGTGGCCGGCGGTGGCCGCAGCAACCATGTGTCGCGGAACTCGGCACTGAACCAGCTCCGCTGCTGGAGAACGTCTATTCACAGCACACCGCTTGGTCATCGGATTGTGGCCGAATTGCCTACGTCGGTGGGACGGAGCGGCACGTATGGGGCTTCTTTGTCGCAGGCCCCAATGGCGCCAATCCCGTGCAGCTGCCGACACGCGGCGTCGCTTCGCCAGCCTGGTCACCTGACGGCACCAGGTTCGCGTTCGAGCGCTACGCCGGTCGACTCGTGAACGGCGATCCTGTCACCCACATCTTCGTTGTGAACGCCGATGGTTCGGATGAGCAACAGCTCACCTCCGGAGACTTCAGCGACAGAACGCCAAGCTGGTCCCCGGACGGCAAGCGCATCGCGTTCTCACGAGAGCACCTCTGGAACAAACATCGATACCAGAATTACGACGACGTGTACATCGCCGTGATGAACGCCGACGGCAGTGATGTGCGAGCGCTCACTCGCGGCGCTGCGGCAGATCACTTTCCTGCGTGGTCGCCAGACGGGAAGTGGATTGCCTATGACAACAATCAGAGCCTCTGGGTCATGGACATCGAAGGACGCAACCAGCGCGAGATCGCGCGGGACTACTCGCCCAACGGACACTCTTGGTCACCCGCCAGCGACGCGCTCACGTACACCGTGGGGGAGTTCGTGACCGACGAGACGTATCGCGCGGGCAAGCGATTCGATCGATCGCTGCGCATCACCACCCTCGACGCCGCCAAGACTGTCGAGGTGGTCCGTTACATCAGTCCACTCGAAAGCAGCGTCACGCGCCTCAGGCTCAACATCATCCGTCGACCGCAATGGTCGCCCGACGGCCGCAGCATCATCTACGAACTCAACAATCGAAATGGCAGCGAGGCACGGACGTATGTGGTCCCCACTCCCGAATTCTGAGGCCCCCGAGGATGCAGCCATCGCGCTGGACCGACCGACTCGATTTGGCTGGCGCCGACTTGTGCCGCGGTGCCGTGGACTGAGCGCCGGTCGGCGCGCTCGCGGGAGGTCAGGTCGGGCGTGGGGCACCGCAATCGCAACCATCGTCGCTGCGACCCTCGCCGCAGTGCTGCTTCCGGTCTCACCGTTGGGAGCAGTGACGAACCTGTCCGAGATCGATGTCATTCGCTACGGAGGCGCGGACCGCTACGCAACTTCGCTGCGGGTTGCTCAGGCGGTTGCCGCGAACGCGGGAGGACGCCTCGACTGGGTTGTGATCGTTCCAGGCGACAGCTGGACCGACGCAGTGGTGGCTGCACCGATAGCCGGGGCACTCAGCGCGCCGGTATTGGCGACTCCGTCCGGCGAGTTGCGCGCCGATGCGTCCGGCTTCCTGAAGAGCGCGGGTGTCTCCAATGCAGTTGTTGTCGGCGCCGACAGCGACACCGATGGCGTTGGTCCGACAGTCGTCGCAGCACTCGAATCGCTTGGCATCAGCACCGAACGGGTCACACGAGCCGATCAGTACGCAACTGGGATCGTCGCCGCCCGGAGAATTGGCCAGCCTGGAAGCATGGGGACCCTCGGGCGCACCGCCGTGATCGCCAACGGCGAGGTGTTCGCGGACGCATTGGTCGCTGGCGCATTTGCTGCACGCGGCTCCCATCCCATTCTGCTCAATCCTCGAGCGAACCTTCACGGAGGCGTGGCGAGCTACCTCACGAGCGCGGATATCGAGCACGTCGTGCTGATGGGGGGTCCCGGAGCGCTTCACCAAGACGTAGAGGATGCGTTGTCGGCGATGGGCCTCAAGGTCACGCGAGTGGCAGGGGCTACCCGGTACGACACCGCCACGGAAGCCGCCGAGCTCATCATCCGTCGCTACGACCCCACATGCTTCACGGACCGCCGTGTCGGCCTCGCGCGCGCCCGAGTGCCATTCGACTCATTCAGCGCCGCCCCGCTGCTGGCCCGCCTGTGCACCCCCCTGCTGCTTGCAGATCCCGACCGGATCCCCGCAGCAACCGCCGAGTACCTCCACCAGGCACGCACCGAAATTGGCGCGTTCACTGGCGACAAGCTGGCTGTGCATGTCTTCGGCGGCAACGCAGCGGTCTCGGGCACCGCCATCGACAACTATCTCGCCAGCGGAACCACCACTGGCGTTGAGTGCGACCTCGACGTCGGCGGCGAACCCAAGACGGTCATCGACGATATCGATGCGATCCTTCCTGTTTGGTCACCCGATTGCCGTCGCTTCGCCTACGAGCACAACCGGGAGATCTGGACAGCAGATGTCGACGGCGGCAATCGAGTCAAGCTCACGCGCGGTTCGTCCCCGGCGTGGTCGCCTGACGGCACGCGCATTGCGTTTGCCCGCTTCACTGGTCAGGAGCTGTACCGGGAGGTGGTTGCCCACCTCCACGTCATCAACTCTGATGGAACTGGCGAAGTCCAACTCACCCATTCGATCTCGCAGGACTATGCACCACGGTGGTCTCCAGACGGCCGACGGATCTTGTTCCGGCGGATCGACCTGTGGCAAGAGCCAGAGGAATTCTTCGCCAAACGACACCTCGCGATCATCGATGCCGACGGCACCAATGAAGTCAATCTGGAGTCTCGAGCATTCTTCGGGCAGGCCCACTATTGGACCCATGACGGCGAACGCATCTCCATCAAGGACGGCGGAGGCGTTGCGACGGTGCGCGACGATGGATCCGATTGGATGCCGGTTTGGGCGGTCACTCTGAGCCGCATCAAGTTCGGCGAGTACGCATGGTCACCCGATGGCTGCCGGATCGCACTGATGGTCAGCAAAGTCTCATTGGGGGGCGGTCAATACGAGAGCTCCATCAAGGTGCTCAATCTCGAGACCGATGAGGTCACGACCGTGGTCCGCTATACGGGCAACATCTTCCAGGCCTTTGACCTCGGTGCGCCGCAATGGTCGCCCGACGGCCGTTTCATCGCCTACCACCTCCACGATGGCAAGGTTGTTCCGCAGCGGCCGCTCGTCGTGGCACGAATCCCGCCGGCGTGAAGCCCGAAGGGAACCTGCATCGCTAGCGTGCCGCGGGTGATCAGTGCTGCGGAGCTATCGTCGATCGAGACGGCTGTGGGCGAATTGGGCAACCGCGTGGCGCAAGCTGCCGATGAGCTGATGGGCACGCCGCACGAGGATGTCGGCGTGGAGCTCTACGAGGTGGAGCGCTCATTGCGCATGGCTCGCCGCCGCTTGGCCCAAGCCACCGAAGCCCTGCGCTGAGCGTCGGGTCTGTGGCCGTTGCAGGCGGAACCCGCGATGCGGTCAGGACCGCGCCGCAATCGCCCCGGCGGTAGCGACGATCTTGCGGGCCCGGGTGAGGTGCGGAACGTCCACCATCTGGCCCTTGTGGGCGAATGCCATGAGACCGGCGGCCTCAGCCTCGGCAAACGCTTCGAGCAGCTCGCGAGCGTCGGCCATCTCGGCATCGCTCGGCGTGAACGCGGCGTTGACGATGTCGATCTGAGCAGGATGGATGGTGATCTTGCCGGTGAAGCCCATCGCGGCTGACGTCGCGCACTCGGCGGCCAACCCCTCGTTGTCCCGGAAGTCCACGAACACTGTGTCGAGCGGCTGCTTGCCCCACGCCGTGGCCCCCACCAGGCACATCACCCGGGCGTACTCGAAGACCGGCAGGTAAGCGCCAGCAGCGTCCCGGTTGGCCTTCGAACCCATGGCCGCGGAGAGATCCTCTGCACCCCAGCTCAGCGCATCCACCCTGTCGTGGCGGGCCAGTTCGCCGATGTTCAGCAACCCCTGCGGCGTCTCGGTACCCAGCACCAGCAGCATCACGCCGCCGGGCGGGTGGCCGTGCTCGGCCTCCCAGCGGGCGATCATGCTGTCCAGCTCGACGACCTCTGCTGCATTGTTCACCTTCGGCACCAGGTAGGCGTCGGGCGCCGAGACCATCGTCTCGGCGATGTCGGCGGCGCACCACGGGCTGTCGAGCGGATTGATGCGCACCACCCGCTCCTTGGCGCCGAAGTCGACATCGGCGAGCCAGCCCGCAACCGTGGCGCGGGCACTGTCCTTGTTGTCGGGGGTGACAGCGTCCTCGAGATCCAGCACGAGGCTGTCGGCATCGGTCGCGATCGACTTCTCCAGCATGCGTTCATTCGCACCGGGCACAAAGTGCGACGACCTGCGCACCGTGCCGCTGCCGGGATTCGCAGGCTCAGTCATTCGGTCAAATCTCCTCGGTTTCAAGCTCACATCGCAGCCAGCGTCGGTGCCGCGTCAGGCCGCAAAGGCACTCGGGCAGAAGTCGTTGAGCACGCAGTCATCGCACGCAGGCTTGCGAGACGAGCAGACGCGCCTGCCGTGCAAGATCAGCCGCAAGCTGAAGTCGCCCCGCTCGTACTGGGGGATCATCGGATTCAAGGCCAGCTCCACCTTGACCGGATCCTCCTCGGCAGTGATACCGAGACGCCGTACCAAGCGGCCGACATGGGTGTCCACCGGCAGCCCCGGCAAATCGAACGCCACCGAGCGAATGACGTTGGCGGTCTTGCGGCCGACTCCCGGCAGCTTCACCAAGTCAGCCAAGCCGGTCGGTACCTCGCCGCCGTAGTCGGCCAGCAGCCGGCGGGCCATTCCCTGCAGGTTGCGCGCCTTGCTGCGGAAGAAACCGGTGGGATGCACCAGTTCTTCGAGGTCGTCGAGATCGGCGGACGCCAGTGCTTCGGCGTCGGGATACTTCGCGAACACTGCCGGAACCGTGGCATTGACACGGGCATCGGTGCACTGTGCAGACAGGATCGTCGCCACCAGCAGCTCGAACGGGTTGCGATGGTCCAACTCGCAGACGGCCTCGTACTCATCCTTGAGTCGCTCATGAGTTCGCTGGGCGCGCCCCTTGGGCGATCGCGGCTTGGCCATGGCGAGTGTCTAGCGCTCTGCCTGCGAGCGTGCGCCGCGACCGCCCTTGCGAACCGCAACGAGCTTGTCGGCGCGCAGCTGGCCGCATGCGGCATCGATCGACGTGCCGCGATTCTGGCGCACGGTGGCGTTCACGCCATGGGACGACAGCTCGGCGGCGAACTGCTCAATTCGCCCGGCCGGCGAGGGCTGGTGGCCGTATCCCGGGGTGGGATTCAGCGGAATGAGGTTGACATGGGCTGCCAGCGGCCGTGCGTACGCCGCAAGCTCGGCCGCATCACGGTCGGTGTCGTTGATGCCGCCGATCATCGCCCACTCGAAACTGATGCGCCGTCGCTTGGCGCGGCGATAGTCGGCCAGCGAGCGCGCCAGGTCGCGCAACGGATACGTGCGATTGATGGGCGCTATGCGGTTGCGCAGACGGTCATTGGCGGCATGCAGCGACACCGCCAGGTTGACCGGCAATGCCTCCGCCGCAAGGCGCGCAATGCCGGGAATGACACCGACGGTCGACACGGTGATGTGTCTGGCGCCGATGCCCATGTCGCCCTGAAACCGCTCCACCGCTGCCCACACTGCCTCGTAGTTGGCGAGCGGCTCGCCCATGCCCATGAATACGACATTGACGGCTCGTTCGTCTGAGCCTGCCTCCCGCAGCGTGCCCAGCACTTGCTCGACAATCTCGCCCACACTCAGGTTGCGGTCGAAGCCCACCTGGCCTGTCGCACAGAAACTGCACGCCATCGCGCAGCCGGCCTGGCTGCTGATGCACAGCGTCGTCCGGTTCCGGTAGCGCATCAGCACCGACTCCACCAGGTGGCCGTCACGCAGCGACCACAGGTGCTTGGTGGTGGTGCCCCGGTCCGCCGACTGCGTGCGGACGAGCGTCAGCGCGGGCGGCAGCAACTCGCCGATGGCCTGGCGCAGGCTCTTGGGAACGTTGGTGAGTTCAGCGAGCGTGCGGCGCTGCCGGTACAGGCCCTCCCACACTTGGTCCAGCCGGTAGGCGGGCTCGCCGTCGAGCAGTTCCCCCAGCTCTGCCCGACCCAGATCACAGAGCGAGGGATCGGCGCCGGGGGTTGTCACGGCCGTTCCGCCCGCTACGACGCCAGCGGACCGGTGCCGGTGAACAGCCGCCGCACGACAGCCACCTCCAAGCCGAGGTCGAGGTACAGCGTGACGGCGGGGGTGTTGTCGGCGTCGACGTAGAGCATCGCTCTCCTCAGGCCTGCATCGGCGAGATGCTCGTAGCCGGCCAGCGTCAGCGCCCGGCCGAGACCGCGGCCGTGGTAACGCGGATCCACCGCGATGACGTACACCTCTCCGACCGGCGGGTCTTCGCCGGCGTGCACCTTGGTCCAGCAGTAGGCGGCGATATGGCCGTCGATGTCGTACACACGAAAGCCCTCGGCGTCGAACCACGGCTCGGCTTGACGCTCGGCAACCTGGTCCAGCGTCCAGCCGCCCTGCTCGCGGTGCCAGGAGAACGCACGGTTGTTGACCTCCACCCAGGCTTGCTCGTCCTGGCCGACCACGAACGAACGGGTCTCGATTCCGCTGGGCTGATCCATGGGCAGGGATCGCTCCATGCGGTAGAGATCGCGCTCGAACGTCAGGCCGAGCTCGGCGAGCCCTCGCCCGAGCTCAGTCTCGGTCGGCGCAAGCTCGCCCCGGTCCGCTTCGCCGAAGTCAGGGTGATCGATCCACACCGACATGGGCCCTGAGACGTCGCGGAGCTGCAGGCGCAATGCCGCAACCAGTGCTCCGGGCGGCCAGTGTGCGGCATTGGCCTCCGCGACAGTTCCATGCTGGTCGGCACCGATCGAGATCACGGGATCGGCACTCGCTGCGGCACTCACCGGGGGCAGGCTAATGCTGCCCGTCGGCCTCCTGGATGGGATCGTCCAGGTACAGGTGCCACACTTGCCCGGTGAACCAGATGCGGTGGCTCAACCGCAGCCAGCCCCAAACGCTTTTCAGCGCAGTGCTGCTCTGCTATTTCTCCGCGGTGCTGCTGTTGTTCGGAACTCGCATCGACTCGCAACTGGCGCGCGACATCTTCGAGGGAATCGTCTCGCTGTTCGCCAGCGATCGCACAGCGGCTGATCTGGGAGACAGCATCATCCCGCCGGCCGTCACCGTCCTGCTCGTCGGCGCGTACGTCGCAGGCGGCGCCGGTACCGCAAACGAGCGTCGTTGGGGCCATTGGCTGTGCTCCGCCGCGGCCATCTACGCGGCCATCGCGACGCTGTGGTGGGGCGCCCGCACGAGCTTCGAACTGGGCATCATCATGCGTCTCATGTTCGACGCGCTGCTGCTTGTGCTGCTGTATCACCCGATGAGCCGCAATCACCGCCGCGTCTGGTTCACGTGAAGTCTCGCCGGCGGCGCGCCCCCGGGCTGCCGCGCCCGCAGGACAAAGCCCAGGCCGTCGAAGAGATGTTCGACGAGATCGCACCTCGCTACGACCTGCTGAACCGGCTGCTGACGTTCCGCCTCGACACTCGCTGGCGTCGCTGCGCCGTGGCAGCCCTCGGCCTGACTCCCGGCGAAACCGTGATCGACGTGGCCTGCGGCACCGGCGACCTGTGCAATGAGCTCGAATCGGCAGGCCTGCGGCCCGTGGGCGTCGACTTCTCCGCAGGCATGCTCGCGGCCGCCACTACGCAGGCCCCCTTGGTTCGTTCAGATGCGCTCAGGCTCGGCGTGCGCGACGCATCGCTCGACGGCGCGACATGCGGTTTCGCCCTGCGGAACTTCACGAGCCTCGAACCGTTCTTCGCGGAGCTGGCCCGGGTGCTCCGGCCTGGTGCCCGGATCGCACTGCTCGAGGTCTCCGAGCCGGCCAACCCGCTGCTGCGGGCCGGTCACCAGATGTACTTCGGCAAAGTTGTGCCGGCGGTCGGCAGCCTGCTCTCCAGCAGAGCTGCCTACCGCTACCTGCCCGAGTCGGTGGCGTACCTGCCGGAGGCGCCGGTGCTGCTGGCCCAGCTCGCAGATGCCGGATTCCGCGCGGTCGACAGGAAACTGCTGAACGGCGGCATCGCCCAGCTTATCACGGCAACGAGATCGTCTTGGCCAGATCGGTGACGATCTCGGCTGCGGGGAGCTCGGCGAGCGAGACCGGCGGGCACAGGATCTTGCAGTCCCGGGAGCCGCCGCCCACGATGACTTCGGTGCAGTCCATCACCCGGCTGTCGATCCAGACCGGGATGTCAGCGGGCAGCCCGAACGGTGTCACGCCGCCGATCATCATCCCGGTGCGTGCAATGGTCTCGTCGGCATCGGCGAAGGATGCCTTGCGCGTGCCCAGCCGCCGCCGCACGACACCGTTCACATCGAGCCGTGTCGATGCCAGCACCACGCAGCACGCCATCGGCCGCTCGGCCGACTTGCCCACCACGCAGATGGCATTCGCCGACGCATCCATCGAAAAGCCGTAGCGCTCGCAGAATTGCGCCGTGTCGGCGAAATCGGGATCGCACTCCACCACCTCGTACGCCACGCCCAGCGCAGCGATATGATCCAGCACTGCCCCCGAAATTGCCTCTGAGCTCATCGCGACATCCTTGCGGATCGCACGGGCAAAGCCACGGGTCGCAGCAGGGGGGTCGCCGGCGTCACGGCCCGAGGGCCAAGCCGACCGTCAGCAGAGCGCCCACGACGATCTGCAAGCGGCCAGTCGCTGCGAGCACGGTCACCAGCGCAGCGCCGCTGGCTCCGCTGACCACCATGCGCACGGGCGCGACGGCGAACGCGACGGCCGCGAGCCCCAGCATCGTCCAGGGCCGCAGCAGCGACAGATACATCGGCGAGAACACCATCAGCACCACGACCACTGCGTACATCGCGCGGGTGGGTCCATCACCCAGCCGCACCGCCAGCGTGCGCTTGCCTGCCTGCGCGTCGGTCGGCAGGTCGCGCAGATTGTTCGAGATGAGCAGTGCCACTGACCCCAGCCCCACCGGGACCGACGCAGCGATGCCCAGCATGGTGAGGCGGGCGTCCTGCACGAACGCCGATCCGGCCGTCGCCACCAAACCGAAGAAGATGAACACGAACAGCTCGCCGAGACCCCGGTAGCCGTATGGACGCCGACCGCCGGTGTAGTACCACGCTGCGAGCATCGAGGCCCCGCCGGCCACGACGAGCCACCACGACACCGCCGCGGCCACCACGAGGCCGAACGCGGCAGCCGCTCCGAAGGCTGCGAACGCCGCATTCCGCACTGCGGTCGGCGACGCCGCTCCCGAGGCCACCAAGCGCTGCGGGCCCACCCGGGCCACGTCGGTGCCCCGCACTCCGTCGCTGTAGTCGTTGGCGTAGTTGACAGCAATCTGGATGCACAACGACACGATCAGCGCAAAGGCGGCACGCCACCACACGATGCCGCCGTCAGCCGCGGCGTCGGACGCTGCCGTGCCCACGAACGGCGGCACCAGCGACGCCGGCCAGGTGCGAGGCCGTGCTCCGGCCAGCCACGTGCGCACACCCGTCATTGCTGCGACGAGCCCAGCGGACCCGTGATGCGGGTGATCGCGAACGATTGGGTTCCGGTCGCCAGCAGTCCCCCGTCGGACGCATAGATGCGAACGATGCCGTTGCCGATCGCGTTGTGGACAGCGTCCGACTCGATGTCCAAGAGCACCCACTCGCTCTCGGCCTCGCCAGAGATCCGCACCGTGTTGTCGAGGCTGGACCCCCTGAACCCGGCATCGAGGCTGACACGCATCCCGCTCGGCAGCAGGTCGGCCAGCGCCGTCAAGCCCGGCCCGGTCGATGCGAGTGTGCCGTCGAGTCGCGCCCAGTACCGCACGTGGCGCTCGCCCGGCTGCTG
This sequence comes from Candidatus Poriferisodalis sp., assembly GCF_965208925.1. Classification (GTDB taxonomy): domain Bacteria; phylum Actinomycetota; class Acidimicrobiia; order Acidimicrobiales; family Poriferisodalaceae; genus Poriferisodalis. The sequence goes on from NZ_OZ242364.1 coordinate 3,353,375, forward strand.
ACCGGCGAGCCGGATGTCTGCATGGTCGGTGAACGAGCGGCCTTCGATCGACGTCGGGCCGCGGAGCTCGCATGACTCCGGCGACGGCACGTCCGGAGCGGTCGTCCATGTCTGGTCGATTCCCAGCTGCCGACCGCCGAGGGAAACGAGCGCACGCAGAATGACCCGGCCATCGGCAGCATCGGTGATCTCAGCGGATGCCTGGGTCATCCGGTTGCCGCTGGCCCCGATGTCGAGGGCGATGGCCGCACAGCCCCCGACCGGCAGCCGCGCCAAGTACTGGGCCGAGGCAGCGGCCATCGGCCGGCCCGTGACGCTCTCGAGGGCTGCCACGGCGGCTGCGAGCGCGCACCCGCCGTGCAGCGTGCCGGTGGCGCCCGCCACGTCGTAGGTGACCGGCAGCAGCCAGCGCAGTTGTTCGGCCGTCGACTGGAGGCCGAAGAACTCGATCACCTCGCCGACGTGCGGGTCCTGCGGCGCAGCGTCGCTCGTGGCAGCTTCGGCGCTCACGCAGCCGAAAGCTAGTGCTGACTACGTCCGGAAGCCCTCTGCCGGCCCGGACACCCGCGCGACAGCGAACGACTGGTTCCCGGTGGCCAGCAACCCGCCGTCGGGCGTGTATATCCGCACGACGCCGTGGCCGACGGCGTTGTGGAATCCGTCGGTCTCGATATCAAGCAGGACCCACTCGCATTCGGCGTCGCCAGCGATACGCACGGTGTTGTCGATGCTGCCGCCACGCCACTTCAGGCCAAGGCTGCGGTGCATCCCCGTCGCGAGCGTGTCTGCCAGCGCTATCAGGCCCTGACGCGTGGAGGCCAGCGTGCCGGCGAGCCGTGCCCAGCAGAGGATCCGCCGATCGCCGGCGCTGTGCGGACCGAACCGGATGTCGGCGTCGGTGCTGAACGACGCAACGGCGTTGTCCGGCACAGTTCGACGTTGCCATTCATCTGGACCCGGGACGTCGGGCGGCTGCCCCCAGTCCTGGTCGATGCCGAGCCGGCGACCGCCCAGTGCCAGCAGCGCTCGCATCAGCACACGGCCGTCGGCTGCATCGGTGACCTGTGCGAGCACCTGCGTCATTCGCTTGCCGGCCGAACCGATGTCGAAGGTGACCTCAGCGCTGCCGCCGAGCGGGACACGGGCCATGAACTGTGCCGAAGCCGCTGCGAGCGGCCGCCCGCTCCATGTCTCGGCGGCAGCGGTGACTGCAGCAAGGGCGCAGCCGCCATGCATCACGCCGAGATAGTTGGCGACGTGGGGCGAGATGGGCAGGTGCCAGCGCAGCTCGTCACCGGTGGCCTGCAGGCCGAAGAAGTCGACGACGTCCGCGAGCCGGTCGCCCGGCGACAGCGGCTCGACGTCCGTTGCCGGTTCGCTCACCAGATCGAAGCTAGGCGACGGCTCGCGAGGTCAATCTGCAGCAGCGGCCCAGGGAGCGTCCCGGTCGGCCCGGTAGTGGTCGGGCCGGATGCCGAACGCTTCGATCATCCGGTGCCACCCGCTCGCGGAGGCAAGCAGCGCACCCAAACGCAGAATCTGTTGCTCGTTGAAGTGATCCGCAAGCCGCTCGTACAGCTCGGGCGGGATGACGCCCTTGTGCTCGTAGCCCGAGAGCCGATCGCACAGGGCGAGCGCGGCCTTCCACGACTCGGGCAAGTCCGATGCCTCGTAGTCGGCGAGCTGGGCGATGACCTCATCGGTCAGTCCGGTGCGCACCAACGATGCGCTCTTGACGAGGCTTCAGTGGAAGCACTCGTTCCGGTTGGCCATCCGGATGCGGCACAGCTCGATCATGTGCCGGTCGAGCGCACCGGGGTCCTCGTCAGGATGGCCGCCGTACACGGCTCCGACCCAGCCGAGGAACAGGTCGATGGTGGTCTCGTCCGCAGCCAGCGTCCGGAACAGGTTGTCGTCGGTGTAGGCCTTCGCATACCACGTGTCCAAGCGACGTTGCTGCTTGTCGTCCAGCTCGGTCACCTTCGGCAAGTAGCCGTGCTGATTCGCCATGACTCCCCCTCGACGGCCGTGGCTCGCTGGAAACGACGCTACCGCAGGGCGGCGTACGCAGCGCTTGCAGCGCAAGATGACCGGGCTAGAGCCGCGGATCGACCGGCTCGCTCTCCAGCGCGAGCACGCCGAAGACGCACTCGTGGATCCTGGACAGGTGCTCGTTGGCGACAAACCGGTCGAGTGCCTCGATCCCGAGCGCGAATTCGCGTCGTGCCAGCGACGCCTTGCGGCCGAGCGACCGGCCGCGAAGCCGTTCGAGATTCGCCGGTTCGAGGTATTCCGGCCCGTAGATCAGCCGCAGATAGGAGCGTCCCCGGCACTTGACACCTGGCAGCACGAGGTTGCCGCCGGTGCGAACGATCGATGACGCCGGCTTGACGACCATTCCCTCGCCGCCGGCCTCGGTCATTGACAACCACCAGTCCGTCGCCTGAGCCACGGAGACATCGGAATCGAGATCGACAGAGCGACGATCGGTCCGGCGCAGTCCGTCGGAACTTGCCGAGATCCATGCGTCGATCTGTTCGAGATGCCAGCTATGCGGGCGACGGGCCAAGACCTCGCCCTCTGCGGCAAGCAGTTGGAACGGCGCCAGCTCGACCCCTTCGGCGCCTTCGACCTCCCAGCAATAGCGCCGGTACGCATCGACATAGTGCTCGACGTGTTCGGCGCGCTTGCGGGTTCGCTCCGCCAGGGCATCCAGCTCTATCCCCCGGCCTCGAGCGCCGGACAGCAGATGCGAAGCGGCCCCGAGCACGTTGGCACCCGCTGCTCCGGCAGCGGCGTAGAGGTCTTGCACCAGCCCGGCCGATTTCGCCGACCACGGGAGCATCTCAGCATCCACGACGAGCCAGTCGGTACCGAGCTGGTCCCAGGTGCCGGCCGCCTCAGCCGCAGTCCGCAGGCGATCGAGCAGTACCCGAGCCGCACCGGGCTCACCGAAGAACGGTCTGCCGGTGCGGGTCACGATCACGCCTGCGTCATCGTTCGCGATGCCGAAACGGGACTGCGCTGCGTCGGCGTTGCGGGCGACGATGAGCACGGCGCGCGATCCCATGTGCTTTTCCTGGCAGATGAGGTCATTGACGCCGGCCTTGCGGAACAGCGAGAACGCTTCATCGGGATGCTCCAGAAAGTCCTCACGCTTGCTGGCGGCAGCGGGTGCCATCGTCGGCGGCAGGTACACGAGCCATCGCGGATCGGTGGCGAACCGGCTCATGACTTCCAGAGCGGCACTCGAACGCTCGGCGTCAATGGTGACGCGCCCCGCCAATCCGGTGTCGACGTGATGCTTGCCGAGGACGTCGTCGAGACTCAGGTGACGCGTCGAGTGCCGGGGTGCATCGCTCGCAGCGGGCCGGATCGGCGCATAGTGCTCACGCGCTGCGGCGACCGAGACCAGTTCCCGCTCCGGCCAGCGAAGCGCGGTCAGCTCGCCGCCGAACACCGCCCCGGTGTCGAGGCAGATGGTGTTGTTGATCCAACCCGGCGCCGGCACGGGCGTGTGGCCGTACACAACCGCGGCATCGCCGCGATAGTCGGAGGCCCACTCGTACCGCACCGGCAGGCCGAACTCATCGGTCTCACCGTCGGTGTCGCCGTACAGCGCGAGCGTGCGGACGCGGCGTGACGAGCGCCCGTGGTAGCGCTCGGGCAGCCCTGCATGGGCGACGACGAGGCGGCCGCCGTCGAGCACGTAGTGGCTGACCAGGCTGTCGATGAACCCGGCGACCTGCTCGGAGAACTCAGGGTCGCGCGCCTCGAGCTGTGCGAGCGATTCAGCGAGCCCATGGGACACCTGGACGTTGCGCCCGGCCAGGGCGCGGCGCAGCTTGTTCTCATGATTGCCGAGGATGCACAACGCCGTTCCTGCGGCGACCATCGACATCGCCACATCCAGTACCTCGGTCACCGCGGGGCCGCGATCGACGAGATCGCCCAGAAAAACCGCCTTGCGGCCCTCGGGGTGCGCGATGGGCTCGGCCGACGTGTCGTAGCCCAGTTCGCCGAGCAGCTCCACGAGCTCGGCGTGACAGCCATGGACATCGCCGATGATGTCAAACGGCCCCGCATCGTCCCGACGGTCGTTCCAGAGCTTGGTGCGGACGATCTCGACCGAGTCCAGCTCGGACGCCGATCCGACGGTGTACACCCGCGTGAAGCCCTCTTTGCGCAGGCGCTTGGCCGTGCGGCGCAGCGTCGCGTGCTGGCGCCTGATTGCGTGCTCCGGGGTTTGGCGATCCCGGCGCTCGCCGTTGTGTTCCAAACACAGCGCGAGCGGAAGGTCGAACACGACCGCCGTTGCGAGCACGTCGTTGCGGCGTGCCAATTCGACCAGTGACTTTCGGTCTTCGGGCTTGACGTTGGTGGCGTCGACAACGGTGAGTCGCCCCAGCTCGAGTCGCTTGTCGACAATCGTGTGGAGCAGTTCGAAGGCGGCCGGAGTCACCGATTGATCGGTCTCGTCGTCGCTCACCAACGCTCGGCATTGATCACTCGACACGACTTCGGTCTCGCCGAAGTGCCGGCGCGCAAACGTCGACTTGCCAGAGCCCGATGCGCCGCAGAGCACGACGAGGCCGAGTTCGGGGATCTTGATGCTGGTGAGGGGCTGTCTCATCGACCTGCGCTCATCGCCGGAAGATCGCCATCTGGGTCGGCGATCCGCAGTCAGGATTCAATGGGCCGATGCCGCTGAGCTCAAAGCGGTAGCCGAACCGGTCCGACACGCTTCGGGCCCACGCCGCGAATTCGTCGCGGGTCCACTCGAAGCGATGATCGCCGTGCCGCAGGCCGGCTGGACTGAGGTGCTCGAACTTCGTGTTGTACTCCCGGTTCGGCGTCGTCAGCACCACTGCGCCCGGCGCGGCATCACCGAAGACGACCTCGGCGAGCACATCGAGCCGTTCGACGTCGACGTGCTCGATCACCTCCACCATCGTCGCGATGTCGAAGCCGCGGGCGCGCTGGTCCGTGTAGGTGAGCGCTCCCTGCCGGAGCCAGATCCGCTCCCTGCGCCGCTCCGACAACTCGTCCAGACCCAAGCGTCGCTGCGCTCGCTGCAGCGCCCCAATGGACACATCGATGCCCAGCACTTCGGTGACTGCGGGCTCGGCGACGAGTCGCTCCAGCAGGCGGCCTTCACCGCATCCCAAGTCCACTACCCGGCCACCTCCGAGCGCGCGCACAGCGCCGGCGACTGCCTCCAGCCGCTGCTCGCTCAGCTTGAGCGGGCGTTCGATCGCCTGCTCACGGCCTTCTTGATGCTCGGACACCGCATCGCAGTCCTCGCCGACCTCCGCCAGGCGCAACAGCGCCTCGCGGGCATAGCCGCCAAAGCGCAGGTACCGCCGGGAGATCATTCGCGTCTCGGGATGCGACTTGACCCAATCACCGCCCCGTCGCAGCAGCTTGTCGATCTCGTCCTCCCCGATCCAGTAGTGCTTGCGGTCATCCAGTACGGGCAGCAGGACGTAGAGGTGTTCGAGCACGCGCCGAACGGTGAGCCGACCGCTCATGCGCACAGCGAAGTACGGGCTGTCGCCCCACGACGGGAAGTGCGTGTCCAGCGCGATGGGCCGGGCCTCCACCTCGTAGCCGAGTGGCTCGAACAACCGCCGGAGCACGTCGGAGCCACCCCGCACGGGCACCACCGGCAACTCCACTTCGAGATCCAGCGACTGCTCGACCAATTCGGGACGGGCATCGCATGTGCCACTCATCGCCGTGCGGAACAGCCGAGCGAGCGCCACGCTGAGCATCGACGACGCCGCATACGGCCGGTCGTTCACGTACGGCTCCAGGCCTCCGGGCCGGTGCCGGCGCTGGCTCTGGGCCAGTCCGACCGGATCGACCTCTACGAAGGTCGTCGCCGTGCATCTGTGCGGCGTCGCCTCGGGATAGAAGACATGGGCATGCCCGAACCCCACATCCACCGACCGCACCCGGTCGGGATGCTTGTGCAGCAGGAATCCCAGATCTCGGGCATCGGGCGTCGTCGAGGTCAGCGAAACCAGCATGAAGGCCCCATTCAAACCGATGGGCCGCTCAGGACCGCCGCATTATCGAGTGCACTGTCGCCGCGCATGGCCCGAACAGGGTTCAGCCAGCGCGCGTAGTCTCAGCGGGAGGCGAATACGGTCGTGGGACACGACTGATCGACGCAAGGGGGCGTGAGATGAAGGCTGCTGTGCTTTGCGAACAGCCGGGCGATCTGGAGATCGAGGACTTGCGCATCGATGCGCCAGGGCCGAACGAGGTGCTCATCCAGACCAAGGGAGCTGGCCTGTGCCACAGCGACCTCCACTTCATGGAGGGCCTGTTCCGGACGCCGCTTCCGATGGTGATGGGCCACGAATCGGCCGGCGTGGTGGAAGCCGTCGGATCCGATGTGAGCTACGTGGCACCCGGCGACCACGTGGTGGCGTGCCTGTCGATTTTCTGCGGCCAATGCCACCGCTGCCTGTCGGGCAACCCGCACCGCTGCACGAACATTCGGGCCACGTCTCGGGCCAGGGATGCGGAGGCCCGTCTGAGCCGCGACGACGGCACCTCGGTCGACCAGATGGCGCGGCTGGGCGGCTTTGGCGAGCAGATGCTCGTACACCAGAACGCCGTGGTGAAGGTGCGGCCAGACATGCCGCTCGACCGGGCCTGCCTCATTGGATGCGGCGTCACGACCGGTTTCGGCGCCGCGGTGAACACTGCGGGCGTCGGCGTGGGCAGCGTGGTCTGCGTGATCGGCTGCGGCGGCATCGGGCTGTCCGCCGTGCAGGGCGCCCGGGTTGCCGGCGCCGGACGCATCATCGCCGTCGACATGACCGAAGCGAAGCTCGAGACCGCTCGCCAGATGGGTGCCACCGATACCGTCAACGCCGCGGAGGTGGACGACGTGGTCACCGCGGTGAAGGACATGACCAAAGGCGGCGTGGAATACAGCTTTGAAGCCATCGGCCTGGCCACCACGGTGCAGCAAGCGTTCAACATGCTCGACATCGGCGGCACCGCCACCGTGATCGGCATGGTGCCGTCGAAGACCAAGGTGGAGCTGCGCGGCATCGACTTCCTGTCGGAGAAGAAGCTGCAGGGTTCGATGATGGGCTCCAACCAGTTCCGCAGCGATATTCCGATGATGATCGACCTGTATCTCGACGGGCGCCTCATGCTCGACGAGATGATCTCGGCACGCATCGACCTCGACCAGATCAACGAGGGCTACGGCTGGATGAAGGCCGGCGAGGCCACCCGCACCGTCATCACCTTCGACTGAACCAACAGCGGGCTAGGGGTCTCACGAGCCCGCCGGACACCGGTGTCAGCTGACAACCCCGTCACGCTGTGGACGGAACGCAACACGACGCTCGACGCCGTCCGCGGCGTAGCGGTCTTGGGCATCCTGGCCATGAACGCCATCGCGTTCGGACTGCCGGCGGGCGCCTACACCAACCTCGACGCCGGCGGATCGCGATCGTTCCTGGACTGGATCATCGGCGGCGGCGGGGAGATCTTCGCCGATCAGAAGTTTCTCGGCCTGTTCTCGATGCTGTTCGGCGCGGGCATCGTGCTGTTCGCCGACCGGGCTGCAGCGAAGGGTCGGCGCAGCGTGCTGCTGAGCTTGTGGCGCAACGCCCTGCTGCTGGTCATCGGCATTGTGCACTTGCTGTTCTGGGACGGCGACGTCCTCACCGTCTATGCGCTGTGCGCGCCCGTCGTGCTGACGCTGCGGCGACTGCCGCCCAAGGCTCTCTTCTGGCTGGGCAGCGCGTGCTACGCCGCTGTCGCCGTCGCTTCGTGGTTCGTCCAGTCGTCGCTGCGCAGTTTCTCCAGCGTGCTCATCGACTTCTGGCACTACGGCGACTACTACGGCGTCATAGAGACGTGGTTCTTCATGGACTACTTCGGGAGAGCCCTCGGCGCGATGCTCCTCGGAGTGGCGCTCTATCGGACGGGCGTCATCGTCGGCGATCGGGCGCCGACGTTCTACCGGCGCATGGCGGCATGGGGCCTCGGCATCGGGATGCCGCTGTCAAGTGCGGGTTTGGCCCTCATGGCGGCAACCGACTTCGACATCGATTGGGCCGTCGCAGGCACTATCCCCAACACCGTCGCCACTGTGCCGATCTGCCTGGGTTACCTGAGTCTGATCATCCTCTGGAACGCGCGCAGTGCCAGCAGCAGGTCGAACTCAGCACGTGCCGGAAGCATGCGGCGGCGCGTACGTGCACTCGGCCGCATGGCACTCACGAACTACCTCACCCAAACCGCACTGGGCCTGATCGTGCTCGGCGCGCTGCTGGACGATGTGGAGTTGAGTCGCACTTCGATCGCGGTGTTCGTGGTGGCCGTATGGGTGCTGCAGCTCTGGTGGTCGAAGGCGTGGCTGGACCGGTTCGGCTTCGGCCCGGTCGAATGGCTGTGGCGCTGTGCCACCTATCGCCGCTGGCAGCCACTGCGCGCCCGCTAGCTGGCGCTTTGAGCCCAAATCGGCAGGGCTTCAACCGATCAAATTGCAAGAGGGCCTTGACACGGCGCCGTTACAGTCGAACGGGTGATGTCGCAGGCCGCGGTCGACTTGAAGGCTGTCGTGCGTCGGCTGTGCGATCGAAGAACGCCGGGGCGGACGGAAGCCACCGTCCAATCTGACATCCGTCTCCTGCTGATCGCCTCGGGACTCAACATCTCCGACAACGACATTCTCGATGTGACGTTGGAAGCCCCCCTTGGCGACCGTCGAAGGATCGACATCGAGATCGGGCGCACCGTCATGGAGGTCAAGAAGTCGCTAGCGAGCGGAGCATCACTCGATGACGCGACTGCCCAACTCAGCGGCTACGTGGCCGAGCGCGGCCGTCAACTCAGCCAGCGCTACGTCGGAGTCGTCACGGACGGGCGCGACTGGCACCTCTTCCACTCAGTCGAAGACGGCCTCAAACCGATCTCCACGTACCGAGTGGATCCCGCTGCCCCAGAACCCGGGCCACTGATTGCGTGGCTCGCCGCCGTGCTGGTCACACAGCAACAGGTCGCTCCGACACGGCAGGCGATCTCTAGCCGGCTGGGCGCAGACAGTCCCGGGCACCAGCTCGAACGGGCAACCCTGCGCACGATCTACGACGCAAACCGCAACAATCCGGAAGTCCAGGTCAAGCGCGAACTCTGGGCCAAGCTCCTGACCACCGCACTGGGAACGCAGTTCGGTTCGGACGAGGACGATCTCTTCGTCGAACACACGCTGTTGGTGGCGACTGCCGAGTGCGTCGCGCACGCTGCACTCAACTACTCCATCACCCATCTCGAGCCGACTCATTTGCTGCGCGGAGAGCTATTCGCACAGCAGTCGCAGATTCACGGCGTCGTCGACCATGACTTCTTCGACTGGCCCTTGGACTGCGGTGACGCCGGCGCCATCTGGGTCTCGGCGCTCGCACGACGTCTGCATCAGTTCGACTGGTCAAGTGTCAGCCACGACGTCATGAAGACCATCTATGAGTCGATCATCGGCGTCGAAACGCGTCGACGGCTCGGTGAGTACTACACGCCGGACTTCCTGGCGGAGTCGATTGTCGAGGAAACCATCACTCACCCGCTTGAGATGTCGGTGTTGGACCCCAGCTGTGGTTCTGGCACCTTCCTCTTCCACGCGATTCGGCGATACCTCGCCGCCGCAGACTCGGAGGGCATCGCGAACGGCGAAGCTATTGCAGGCGTCGCCAAGATGGTCTACGGCATCGATGTGCACCCAGTCGCCGTGACACTCGCACGCGTCACCTATCTGCTGGCCATCGGAACCGAGCGCCTCGCCGCGTCCGACCGGGGTCCGCTTCGAATTCCCGTGTTTCTCGGCGATTCCCTTCAATGGGGGCAGCGAGGCGATATTTTCGCCTCGGAAACCCTCAACGTCAGCACCGGCGACGGCGCACACCTCTTCGCCGATCAACTGCGATTCCCCCAAGCGTTGCTGAACGACGCTGAGAGGTTCGATGCCCTCGTCGCCGACCTCGCCGAGATGGCCGCAACCAGGGAGCCGAGTTCTCGACCTGCGGTCTTCGCATCCATCTCGGCCAAACACGATCTCGACGACCGGCACGCTGCCACGGTGCGCGCCACCTTCGAAACCATGTGCCGCCTGCATGACGAACGCCGCGATCACATCTGGGGCTACTACGTGCGAAACCTTGCGCGCCCGGCCTGGCTGGCGATTCCTGACAACCGCTGCCATGTACTCGTTGGCAACCCGCCTTGGCTGGCGTACCGGCACATGACAGACGCAATGAAGTCCACCTTTCGTGAGATGGCAAGGACGCGAGGCCTTTGGTCGGGCAGACACGTCGCGACGCATCAGGATCTGTCGGACCTGTTCGTCGCCAGGGCCGTCGAGCAATACCTGGCTCCCGGCGGCCGACTTGCCTTCGTCATGCCGGCTGGCGTCCTCACAAGGGCTCAGTCAAGCGGTCTGCGCTCCGGCAAGTTCCCGCTCGGACAGGGCGACAACGTCCACGTCAAGTGGGACACTCCCTGGGATCTCTCGCCGATCAGCCACACGTTCTTTCCCCGCACTGCATGTGTCGCATTCGGGACTCGATCGACCGAATGCCTGCCGATGCCGACCCAAGTCGAGCGGTGGTCCGGAACGCTCCGAGACCCGAGCCAGTCTTGGAGCGCCATAGCGCCCAACCTGACGCGAACTCGCGCAAGCAACGACTCGGGTGAGGCGCCCAGTTGGACATCCCCGTACAAGGCGCTCTTCAGGAACGGGGCCAATGTCTACCCACGGCTCTTGACGACAGTCAAGCCGGATCAAGAGCCGCCATTGGGTGCCGGATCGGGACGGCGTGCAGTGCGCTCAGACCGAGGGGTCTATGCAAAAGGCGATTGGAAGGAACTGCCGGACTTGCGTGGAGTCGTAGAGAACGAGTTCGTATACCCAATGCTGCTGGGCGAGTCGGTACTTCCCTTCTTGCAACGCTCACCTGTGGAGGCGTTGATTCCGTTCGATGGCGTCAAGATGTTGGCCGACACCGAAATCGACACCTTCGACGGCCTGGCGCGCTGGTGGCAGCAGGCCAGAGCGCTCTGGTCCGAACATGGCAGCGAGCCTCGCGCCCTACAGGAGTCGCTCGACCACTACGGCAAGCTCACCTCGCAGTTCCCTCTCGCACCAGCGCGAGTCGTATGTGCAGTTTCCGGCATGCACGTCACTGCCTGTCGAGTACTCGATGACGATGCACTGGTCGAGCATCAACTCGATTGGGCGCCAGTGAATTCAGCGAGAGAAGGAACGTACCTCTGCGCCGTTCTCAACAGCGCTTTGGTGACCACGGCAGTAGAGCCATACATGGTGTCTGGAAAGGGCGGCGGCCGTCACATCGGGCCTCATCTGTGGAAACTGCCCATCCCCATCTACGACGAGAGGGACCAACTGCATCGCCGACTCGCGGCGCTCGGCGCCCAAGCCGAGAAATTCGTGGCCGATCTCGAAATCCCAGCGATGAAGGCACACGGCGCGATTCGACGGCGGATTCGCGCGAGCTTGGCAGCCGACGAAATCGGCAGCGAGATCGAAGGAGCGGTCTCGGAGCTCTTGGCAGTGGCGCGACCTGAGTGAGCAGACCCGGCTAGGGCAGGATCGGCGTCGCCTCCATGTAGCCGGGCTCCAGGAATTCGACGCCGGGCGTGACGCGGGCCAGCTCCGCCGCGATCGACGAGGTGTCGGTGGGCACCGAAAACCCGGGCAGCCAGTTGTCGTGGTGGCCGAGAATGACCTTGCGGGGCCGCAGCAGGTCGGCTTGGCGCCCGATGAACTGCGCCAGCGAGCCCTGGATGGGTTCGCCGTCGATGTTGCCGCGGCCCGCCGCCGCGAGGATCGCCACGTCGGGGCGCAGGTCACGCATCACTCCCGACCAGTGCCCCGAGGTGTCCTGGAACAGCACCGAGCCATCCGGCGCCTCGATCAGGAACAGCAGCGCTCCCCCGTCACCCCGGTCGCTGTGGCCAGCCGCCGAAGCAGCGATGTGGGAGCTGGTGGCGACATCGACCTCGGTCGCCAAGTACTTCATCAGCTCCGCGAACTTCTGCTGCTGCTCCTGCCACGTCACGCCGAGATCGCCCAGGCAGACGTGGTCGGGCTGGTCCATCTCGGTATGCGACCACACGCAGGAGTGCTGGCTGGGATACACCGACACCTGCACGCCGGCGCCCCGGTCCCCGCGGCTGAGGTCCACCGTCTCGCCGCCGGCCACGCAGATCATCCGTTCTTCGGGGACTCCGGCCTCTGCCATCACCCGCACCGACTCGTAGGACGCGATCAGTGTGGCGTCGGTGTTGGCCACAATGCGCTCGGCCCCATAGAGGTGATCGAAGTGGGAGTGGCCGACGAGCACCCAGTCCGCCTCGGTGACATCGTCGGCCGACAGGCCCGGGCCGACGGCGTTGTCCGCCCGGTCGATGTAGGCGTCGAGAAAGATCGTGAGGCCAGCCGAGCGCAACCGGAACGTCGCGCATCCGTACCAGTCGAGCGTCGTTGCCATAGCCCGCGACCTACGCGCCCGCTAGCGGCGGCTCAGCTGAGGGGTCCGAGGGTTGTCCCCGATCGAAGAACAAAACCTCCAAGCGCGCCACGCGCTCCCTTACCAACACGAGTTCGCCGGCGACATGATCGATGCGACCCCCGAGCAGTGCACCTTGATGGTCGATGCGACCGGCAAGGTGGTACGTGATCGTCAAGCCGGTGCCGACGAAAGCCACCACGATGCTTGCCGCCGCCACAAGCACGACCCACGCTTCGACCACGATCGACGTCGCTGCGAGGGAGCCGGCGGCCATGGGCACACCATAGAACGGCTGATCCAGGACGACGCGTCCAATTTGGACCGCCGCCGGCACCGGGCACACTGGCGCGACTATGGGTGGCTGCCGCGGGGGGAACTGCCGGGCTGCGGTCCGATTCTGTGCGGCGCTCGTGCTGCCGTGGCTGACAGCGCTGGCGCTGGTGGCCGGCTGTACGTCGGCACGTGACGACGGCGCAGTTCAAGGCGGCGGCGAACTCAGCGGCGACCTTCAGGTTCTTGTCGCCGCCTCGCTGCTGCCGGTTGCCGAAGCGCTGGCGGATGGCTTTGAACTGCTCCATCCCGGCATGGAGGTGCAGGTCGCCGGTGCGGGCAGCTCGGCGCTGCGTGAGCAGGTGCTCGCCGGCTCGCCGGCCGATGTGTTCGTTCCCGCAGATCCGATCCATCTGGACGCAGTCCGTGACGAGATCGGGCTGGCAGGTGCGCCGGTTGTCGTGGCTCGTAACTCGGTAGTGCTGGCCGTGCCGGCGAGCAACGAGGCCGGTGTGACTTCGCTGGCCGACCTGGCCCGGCCGGAACTGCTGATCGGGCTCTGCGCGGCCGAGGTCCCCTGCGGCGCGCTAGCCCGGAAAGGACTCGCACAGGCCGGGATCGAACCGGTGCCAGACACCGACGAGCCGAACGTCCGCTCACTGGTCACCAAGCTCGCCGCCGGCGAACTCGACGCCGCGGTGGTCTATGCCAGCGATGCCGCTTCCGTCGAGGACATTGAGGACCTGGGCTGGCCGGCCGGCGCAGCGCCCGAGACGACCTACCAAGCCGTAGTGCTCACCGATGCACTCAACCCAGGGGCCGCGGCGGCTTTCGTGGAGTTCTTGCTGTCAGCGACAGCCCGAGACGCTTTCGAGGACCACGGGTTTCGGGCACCATGACGGGCACGACATCTCTGAGTGCATCCGAATCGGGCGAACAACCGGTCCGCCGGGCGGCGCGGGAGCTGCCGCCGTGGCCGGTCGCGCTGCTCGCCGGTCTCGGCGTCGTGCTGTTCGCCCTCCCGCTCGTCGGGCTCGCCGCGCGCGCCCCGTGGACCGGGCTCTGGACGCACCTGTCGAGCCGCTTCGTGGTGGATGCCGCCGTGCTTTCGGTGGTGTCGTCGGTCGCAGCGGCCGCGGTAGCCGCGATCGTCGGCGTGCCGCTCGCATGGGTGCTGGCAAGGGTGCCCTTCCGGGGTCGCTCGGCGGTGCGAGCGCTCGTGACGCTGCCGATGGTGCTGCCGCCGGTCGTGGGCGGGGCGGCGCTGCTGTTCGCACTCGGCAGGCGCGGTGTCGTCGGCGGGCCGCTGCACGATGCCACCGGTCTGCTGCTGCCGTACTCGATCTGGGGTGTCATCCTGGCGAATGCGTTCGTTGCCACGCCGCTGGTGATCCTGACTGTGGAGGGCGCCCTGCGGAACCTCGACCGGCGCTACGAGAATGCAGCCGCCACGCTGGGCGCGTCGCGGCTGCGGGTGCTGTGGCGAGTCACGCTGCCGATGATCGGGCCGGCGCTCGGCGTGGCGACGGTGGTGGCATGGGCTCGCGCGCTGGGAGAGTTCGGCGCCACGGTCACGTTTGCCGGCAATCTCGGCGGGCGAACTCAGACACTGCCGCTTGCCGTCTTTGTGGCCCTGGAGTCGGACCGGGACGCTGCGGTTGCCATCAGCCTCGTGCTGGTCGCGCTGTCCCTCGGTCTGTTGATCGCTCTGCGGGATCGCTGGTGGCCGAGCCGATGAGTACCGACATCACCGAAAAGCACGCCGGCGGGCTGGAGGCCGACATCCGGCTAGTGCGGGGCGATTTCGAGCTGGACGTGTCGCTGCAGGTAGCCGCAGGCGAGACCGCGGCACTGCTCGGCCCCAACGGTGCGGGCAAATCCACGATCGTTGCGGCAATCGCCGGGCTGCTGCCGCTGGACGGCGGCATGGTCCGGCTCGGCGGCAGGGTCCTGGACGATCCCCACGCCGGCGTCTTCATCGCACCCGAACACCGTCGCATCGGCGTGGTGTTCCAGGACCAGGTCCTGTTCCGGCATCTCAGCGCGCTCGACAACGTCGCCTTCGGCTTGACCGCCCGGGGCATGCGCCGCTCCGAGGCTCACGAGCATGCGCAGACCTGGCTTGATGCGATGGATCTCGGCGATCTCGGTCACCGGCGGCCCCGGGCGCTGTCGGGCGGCCAGCGCCAGCGGGTGGCCCTCGCCCGGGCACTCGCCTGCAGTCCCGATCTGTTGCTCGCCGACGAACCGCTCGGATCATTGGACGTCACCGCTCGCAACCGACTCCGGCGCAACCTGGCCGCCCATCTCTCCAGCGGACGCAACGGCGGCGGCACTACTGCGCCAGTACCGCCGCACGGCACCCCCGACGTGCCTCGCCTGTTGATCACACACGATCCGACCGACGCGTTCGTGCTGGCCGATCGTGTGCACATCCTCGAGGACGGGCGACTCACCCAGTCGGGAACACCCGACGAACTGCGACGGGCGCCGGCAACCGCGTATGCCGCCGATCTGTCGGGCATCAACCTGGTGCGCGGCACCGCACGCGACGGCGAGATCACGGTGACGACCGCCGACGCAACGCCGCAGCCCGCCGCCCGCCGCTCGGCTGTGGTGCTGCACGCCGCCGACACGTCAATGTTCGGGGCGGTCGTGGCCACGATTCACCCACGGGCGATCGCATTGCACCGTGAACGTCCGAGCGGCAGCCCGCGCAATGTGTGGCGCACGACGGTCGACGCTGTCGAGCCGCTGGGCGACATCACCCGTGTGCTCCTCGGCGCTCCCCTGCCGCTCACCGCGGATATTACGCCAGGGGCGGCGCACGAGCTATTGATCCGGCCCGGCACTACTTTGTGGGCGTCGGTCAAAGCCACCGAGGTCGAACTGGCCCCCGACAGCCGCGACTAAGGCCTTGTCGCGGCAACCGGCAACTCCGCCATGCCGCTCACCGCTAGGGGCCGAATGCCGTCACTGCGTCCCAAATGTCGCTGAGCCACTTTGCGAATCGGCGACCTATTCGTCGCCAGAACCGGTTCGATGCCACAACATCACCAATCGTCGCTACCTCTCGCGAAGTGCCACGCCGCGGCGATTCGGGGACTCCGATCCTCTCGGCCTCGGTCGGAGTCGCGTTGCCCCTCGCTAGCCACTGAAACCTGACCAGAAATACCAGATGTCGTGGAGCAGATCCGCCATCCGGCGTCCGAATCGTCGCAAGAAACGGTTTGCCGCCACCGCGTCCCCACACATCGATGGTCGTTGATGTGCAGTAAATCGCTAGCCGCCCAAGCCCGACCAGAAATGCCAGATGTCCCCGAGCACGTCAGCCACTCGGCGCCTAGCTCGGCGCCAGAACCGACTCAGCGCCACGACATCACCGAACATCACCGCCTAGGCCGGCCGCGCCTTGCACACCGTCCTCAACAGTTGCGTCCGCACCCATCGCTCCACTCCATCTGTTCCCGGCACCTTCCGCATGATGTACTTGACTACAACAAAACAGATGACAGCTTGGAGCACCGTCGGCACGAAGTCTGGTGCTGGCGTCGGGTGCTCATGCTGCGGTGGGATTGGGTTCGGTGATGGGTCATTCGCATTGTTGCAGGCCGCGCCGTCCTGTGAGGTATTGGCCTCGTAGGTGCCGCATACGCCGCTCTTGAGTTTTGGCTCGGCCGCAGCTGGAGCTGCGGTGATCACCACAACCGTCGTACCGATCAACAGGGCCGAAACGAGAACAGATAGCAACTTCTTTAGCATCTGCGCAGCGTAGTCCATACATAGCTGTTTGCTCATATGTCAACTTCATATAGGCAAACATCTATGTCTAGGGCCATTTCCCCGACGCCAGTCCTGCCAGCAAATCCAATGTGAAATGGCTCAGCCGGAACGGCTGACGGAGGTCCATCCCTTGCCGACGCCGGGGCGGTCGTCGTATTCGGCGGCGTAGCGATCGAAGAAGCCCGGGTCGGCCGCGGCCGCAGCTGCAGCGATGTCGTCGCGGGTGATAGCCGCCTGCCAAGCGTCCATCAGCCGATCCTCGGCCTCGTAGTCGAAGCGGTCCACGATCGAGCGCTCCATGGCACCGCCGGGCTCCGGGTGGTTCTCTTCACGAGCGAGCCAGCGCGCGGTGTCCGTCAAACCCTGCACCGGATCCACGACGTCGCGGTACCCGAGCTGGTGGATCGCCTTGTCGCAGTTGATGACGCGGTGATGGGGTGTGCTGCGCTGGGTGAGATGGTGCGACACGGCTGCATGTTCCCAGGGGATCGACACAATCTCGAAGTTGTGATCCAGTGCCGCAGCGATGATCTCGACCCACTGCAGCAGCGTGGGCGTCCACTCGTCAGACACGTTGTACGCCTCGCCGGATGACCGTGCGCCGGCGTCGACCGTCGCCAGCACCATCGCCGCCGCATTGCGGGCATCGGCAGACGCCTGCAACGTCACACCGCCGTCGGGCAGCACGATGCGCGTGCGGCCATCGAGCACGCGGCGCACGATCTTCCACTCGCGCGGGCTGATCTGGCCAGGGCCGTAGATCCACGGGTAGCGCAGGTGCGAGGCCGTGGGGTGCTCACCGAACACGACGAGCTCCGTGTTGGCGACCTGGCGCACCTTGTTGTTGACGCGGAACTCGGGCGGCTCGTCGGAAACCAGACGATCGTGCTCGCGCGTCGGCACCCGCATGCCGGCCGGCCAAAGTGCATCGGCGTCACCCCAGCCGCTGTAGACGGGGAAGCCGCCGATGCTCACGAACTTGGACACGCGGCCGGCCAGCACCCGGGCGATCTCGCGCAGCCGGCCGTACATGACCACCGACAGGTCGTACGTGGCCGATCCGATGGCCGCGGCGAACCGGGCAGCGTCGAATGGATCAGTGTGGATGTGCTCCACGAGATCGGTGATCTCATCGACCTCATGGCGTCCGGTGTGCAGGATCGTCACCCGGTAGCCGCGCTCCAGCAAGCCCTTCACCACGTGGGGCCCAGTCGGACCGGTGCCGCCCACGACCAACGCCGTTCGCTCGCTCACGACTTCCGAATCTACGGGGGGTGCCAGTGAAGGGGTACCAGTGAAGCGAGCCCTATTCGCCGGTACGCTCCCGCAACGATGAGCGCGAGCGTCAGCGGAACCGGGTCATGAGCGAATACAAGCGCGGCACCCGGGTCGTAGTCAACGAAGACCTCCCCGGCGTCCCCGAAGGCACGCCCGGCAAGTGCGGCCGGGGCCTCGGCTTCGCCATCAAGCGCTACCGCGTGCGCTTCGACAACGACGTCGAAGTCATCTCGGTGGCCCACAGCAAGCTGGTGCCCGAAGATGAGTGGCCGCAGTTCCTGGCCCGCAGGGCGCGAAACGAGATCGAGGCCGCCCAGGAACGAGCTCGCATAGCCGAAGCCCGTGCTGCGGCTGCTGAGTCGCGTGGCCTGCCAGCAGCGAGCACCGACGAGCCGGCGGCAGCAGCCACGGCGCCGGAGGCGGATACGACTGCGCCCGCGGAGCCGCCCGCTGATGACAGCGATGCTGATCCCCGACTCGCCGCGATTCTCGCCCGTTCCAAGTCTGCACGCGAGGCAACCGGTGTCCCGGCCCCCGAGAGCAGTCCGGCCTCGGCCGCGGAGAGTTCGGCCAACGACGCAGAGAGCTCAGCTGCCGATCCGACACCGGCGCCCGCAGACGAACCCGCTGCGGCGGCACCGCCACCTGCAGCCGCGCCAGCGCGTTCAGCGCCGCCGTCTGGTCCAGAACGCGTCGAAGTGCCGGAGTTCGTACCGGGCCCTGAGGTCAATCCCGACTACGCACCGGCGGCGAACCGGGTGAGCGAGCTCATCTCCGAGGCCCGCAAGGACGGCTGACCGGCTGTCTCACGCCCTCAAGCGGCTGGCGTCGGGAAAGGCTCAGGGTCGGCGAAGCGTCGCACCACATTGGCCGTGATGCGCGCGATGTCGTTGTCGTAGCCATCGCGGGCCAGCGCGCCGAACCACGAGATCGAGCCCACCGAGAACACCGCCCCACCGTTCGGCGTCTCGTAGAACACCATGTCAGCGCGCACCATGGGGTCGGGCGTCGGGAAGTGCACCGAGCCTTCGAACTCTTCCTTCGTGCGCAGCATGTCGGGGCCGAACGTCGTCGCGGAAGCCAGCACCACAGCGTGGCCCGGTGATCCCAGCCGCACGTCGTAGCGGTCCACCTCCTGACCGGCTGCGCCGCCGCCCAGCCCGGACGTGCCGATGCGCTCCGCCGGCACGCCATCGAGGATCCACGCAGCCCGCGAGCTGTCTGCTCCGGGATCGCGGACGAAGTAGGTGGCCTTCTCGAAGCCCTGCGCCGCAAAACCGATGCCGCAGATCTCGTTGGGGGCACGGCCCTGGCGGCGCCACAGCCCCCCGTACTCGCCGCCCCAGGCGTGGTAGCTCTCCCCCGGCCCGGTCTGCCAGTTGCGCACACCGTCCTCTGCCCGGCGCAGCTCGATGGCACCCGGCCAGGCGTCGCTGAACGCCACCCGCCAGTAGAAACCGTTGCCGCCCAGGTACATCAGCCGCCCGCCGTTTCGCTGCCAATCGGCGAGCGCGTCCAGCATGTCTGTGGACCAGTACTCAGGGTGGCTGCCGGTCACCAGCACCCGGTAGGGCGCGATTGCGGCCACGCCGTCGGCGTGCAGGTCCTCGTCGGTCACGATGTCGTGGCCGACTTCGAGGTGCTCGAGGAACGCGTTGATGTCGGTGTCGGGCGTGAAGTTCCAGCCGTCCGCCCCGGGGCGCAGGTTCAGGACCGGCCGGCGGCGCGAGCTGAACATGACGCCGCTGCGGTCAGGGTGTTTCTCGTAGTGGCTGAGGCCGAGCTCGGGATGATCCCGGACATAGGCGTGCTCCGGCCGCAGCTTGGTGCGCGTGGACATGAAGTCGGCACCGTCGACCAGCATCCGGTGGTTGGCGTAGGCCATGTACGTGGCCGTCGGCATCAGCAGGGCCACGTCGGCAGTGCGTGCGCCCGCGGCGGGGCGCACGAAGAACGGCACTCGGTCGTCGCCGGCGTCGCCCCGCAGCCGGAAGGCGTAGATCCCGCTCGGAAGATCCGCCGGCAGCGACGCCTCGACGGTGGTCTCCCAGCCGGCGTCGTACTGGTCGTCGTGGTGGAAGTGGACGGCGTCGTAGTGCGCTGGATTGTCGGACCACCGGTGAGCAGAGCCGTCCCATGCGGGCCCGGTGATGCCACGGGTCGGCAGCTGGTGCAGCACGAGCGGCCCGGCGGCCCCTTCGCTGGCCGGCACCGTGCGACCGGTCATGTCGGTGCTGAGATCCCAGCGAGCGGTGGTTTCGCCGCACTGCAGCACCGGTCTCGCGATGCGGCCGTCGAATCGTTCGCCGCCGCGGCCGGCAGCCAGCCACAGCTCATCGGGAGCGAACCCCGCAGCGGGAGCCGTCGAACCCAAGGTTGTCGCTGCTCGCACGCCGTGGTCGGCGTGTGTGGCCCAACCCGACGACAGGTCGCTTGCAGATCTGTCGCTGAGCCGGTCTCCTTCGACGGCGTCTCGACCAGGCGAGTCCGAGCGTGGCGTCACCAGCACGGCGCTCAGCGTCGCCGCCTCAAGGTCGAGTTCGGCTGCGATCAGGTACCACCGGTTGCGGGTGAGCGGCACCTCGTCGATGACGACGCGAGCCTGTGGCCCGGCTGCCGAGCTCACCGCCACCGCTCGACCGCCGTCGAGCTCGAGCCGCAGGATGTCGATGCTTGCCGATGCCTGCGGTGCCTCTGCGGGCCGTGCCGTGAGCGTCGCGATGCGCGCCGTCCGATCAGGCAGTGTCGGCATCACCCATGCCTGCAGGGCCACCCGTCCTCCGCCCGGAAGGCCGTCGAGGGATGCGACGCCGTACGAGCCAGGGGTGAGCGGCTGTTCGTCGAGCTCGACCGACCAGGTTCCGGCCGCGGACACCGGCCGCTCGTCGAAACCGGGGCCATAACGGGTGGGGTCTCCGCAGACGATCTGTGTGATGTCGACTTGAGCCGGGCCTGGCTGATGCGACGATGCCATCAACCGGATCGGCTCGCCGGCGCGCAGCGACCACGGCTCGCAATAGCCGGTGACTCGTTTGGCCTCGGGCGCGTCAGTGTCCGTCACCGCTGTGACCTCCGGTGGGCAGGCAATCCTGCGGTGATCAGCGCTGCGACCGGAACGACTCGTAGTCGGTGACTGCGAACCCGTCAGCTCTCCAGCCGGCGAAACCGGTCTCGATATGGCTGACCTTGTTCACTCCCATGTCCTGCAGCGTGTCAGCAGACAGGGCGGACCGGCCACCGGCCGCGCAGCTCAAGATCAGCTCGCGGCCTTCTTGGAACTCTGCCTTGGTGTACGGCGAATCGGGCGAAACCCAGAACTCGAGCATGCCGCGCGGTGCGTGCGTAGAGCCCACGATGGCGCCGTCTCGCTGGAGTTCACGGACATCGCGGATGTCCACGATCAACGCGTTCTCCTCGGTGACACGCCGGTGCGCCTCGGCCGGTGAGATGTTGTCGATGCGGGTCTTGGCCTCCGCAACCATCTCGTTCACTGACTTGACGCCCATCGGTTCCTCCTAGCAGCGCTTGTTCCGGCGGCCAGCCTGCCACCGTGCCCGCAGTCTCACCGACGCGAGCATTCGAGTCCACTCGACCCGCAGGTCGCCGCGCCCGCGGGCTTCTCGCTGGCACACTTTCTGCGGTGACGACACCGCTCGGGCCGGCGCCAGGCCGCTTCTGTTTGGGCATCGACACCGGCGGCACGTTTACCGACGCCGTCGTGTACGCATTCGGCGCCGATGGAGCCGCCGCCCGCGTGGTGGCGGCTGCCAAGACCCCGACGAGGCACGACGACCTCTACGGCTGCGTGGTCGAGGCCATGACGCGCGTGCTCGCGGGAGGCATCGAATCAGACGATCCAGCAGACCCAACAGCCCCAGCAGACGACGTCCCGAGTGCAGCCGACATCGGGCTGGTGGCGGTCTCGACGACGCTGGCGACGAACGCGCTCGTGGAGGGCGCGGGACGTCCCGCAGGCTTGGTCGCCATCGGCTTCGAGCCCGAAGCGCTGGCTCGCGTCGGCCTGGGAGTGGGCAACGCACGGCGAGGCAGCACGCGGGCGGGCTCCCCGTCCGGTGACCGGGTCAGCGGCCCCGATCCCGAGCGCGCGAGCGGGAATCTCGCGTCGGCGCCGGTGGTGCTGGTCGGCGGCGGCCACACCGCCCAAGGCGACATGCGTGCCCCCCTGGACTTGGACGAACTGCATCGGGCCACGGAACGCATTGACGGAGCTGTCGATGCGTACGCGGTGGCGGCCCAGTTCAGCGTCCGCAACAACTCCCACGAGTTGGCGGCGCGTGACGCCATTCGCCGGCTTACCGGCAAACCGGTGACCTGCAGTCATGAGCTGTCGCCGCGGCTCGGCGGCCCGCGTCGCGCGGTGACGACGCTGCTCAACGCCCAGCTCATCTCGGTCACGGCGCAGTTCACCGACGCGATCCGCGCAGCCATGGCATCGCTCGGACTCACCGCGCCGCTCATGGTCGTACGCGGCGACGGCTCGCTGGTGGGGGCTGACTTCGTGACGCTGCGCCCTATCGAGACGGTGCTCTCTGGACCTGCGGCGAGCGTGATCGGGGCCCGCCACCTTGCGACGTCGGCCCCAGAGAGTGGGCCCGACATCGACGCGGCCTGCCTCATCGCGGACATCGGCGGCACGACGACGGACATCGCCGCGATCCGCGACGGCGTCGCCGTGGCGGGGTCGTCCGACGAAGACGACACGGCCGTCGTGGCCGGTCACGCCACGATGGTGACGGCGCTTCCCACGACGACCGTCGGGCTGGGCGGAGACAGCGAGATCTGGATACCCGCCGATGGCGCCAGCGGCGAGCTGGCCATCGGGCCGCGCCGGGTCATTCCGCTGTGCGTCGCCGCCCGGCGGCATCCCGATGTCGTACTGGGAATGCTGCGCCAGCAGCTCGCCGCAGACACCTCGTTGGCCGAATTCGGACAGGTTCTGCTCGACGCGAGGCCCGAGGGCACCGACGGCGGCGCAGGCGACAGTGGCGGCGCTGGCAGCATCGATGGCGAGGTCATGCGGCTGGTGCAGGCGGCAGGCGGGGCACTCCAGTTGGCCGACCTGAAGCGATCAGCCCGCTGGCGTGGTGCGCTGGGACGGCTCGAACGCAGCGGCGCTCTGCGGCGCGCTGCGCTGACGCCGACCGATGCATGCGTCGTGCTCGGCTTGGTCGACGCAGACGAGGTAGGCGACGCAGAGGCAGCGCGGTTGGGCAGTGAGCTGTTCAGCCGCCAGCGCGACCGGTACGGCGTCGACATCGGCACGGGAGCCGTCGAGTTGTCCCGCCGGGTGCTGCAGGTAGTGCTGCGCGATGCCGCGGAGGCACTGCTGGGCGTGGCGCTCGGTGCTGACGGCATTGTCCCCACCGAGACCCGGCGGCCCCTCGCCCAGGCAGCTCTCGACCGCCGCCAGCGCACCCTGGGTCGTCCAGCCGCGCCTGGGTCCGACGCCACAGCGTCCGAGAGTGCAGCGTTTGATGGCGCAGCGTCCGACGAGGTGCCGCTCGGCGATGCAGCGCCCGGCGATGCAGCACGCAGCGGCCCGAGTCCGCTCTGGGGCCTGATTGACGTCGGCGAGTCCGCGGGTGTGCCCGTGGCCGGCGAAGTCGTGTCGGAGCAGTCCGATCCGATGCCGCTCGCGCGCATCGACGCCGGCGCGGCCGTCCCGATCGTGGTCATCGGCGCGCCTGCCGTGACCTATGCACCCCTGATCGCGGACCTACTGGGCACGGACTCGGTGGTCCCCCCTCACGCCGAGGTTGCCAACGCCGTCGGCGCAGCGGTGGCGCGCATACGGATCACCAAGCACGTCACGGTCACGGCTCCCCGTCGCGGCAGCTACCGGGCGCACTGGGGCGAGGATCCGCCGATCTGGCACAGCCTCTCCGAGGCCCGGGAGTGGGCAACAGTGCAGGCAGTCGAGGCTGCGAGAACCGAGGCGACCGAGGCGGGTGCGCTCGATCCCGAAATCACCGTCGACTTCCAGACTCGCACCGCCCCCAGCAACGGCCGCGAGCTCTTCGTCGAGGCGACACTGCGGGTCACCGCCGCCGGCCGCCCCTCACTGGCCTGACGTTGCGGCCGCTCCTTGCTGGGGCGGCGAGGCAGCGTGGACGAGCTTGCCTTCGGTCCGGCAGGTGGTCTCCACATTCTCCAGCCAGTCCAGATCGGGCGCGGGCCGCGCCATGGTCGGGTCGTCTGCACAGGCAGCTTCCAGCGCCGCTGCGATACCCAGCAGCCGGCGGTCGCTGTAGCTCGGGCCGACGAGCTGCAGACCGAACGGGGTGCCCTGGCCGTCGAGACCGCACGGCAACGCCGTCACCGGATGGCCCACCACCGTGAGCGCCGCCGACAGGCCGAGCCATGCCATGTAGTTGCGCACTGACTGCCCGTCGATCTCGGCGGGGTAGAGCTGGTGCCAGTCGAATGGCGGCACGCTCACTCCGGGGCAGATCACGACGTCGAACGTGTCGAACAGCGCGTCGGTCGCCCGGTACAGCTCCACCTGGCGGCGCCGGGCCTTGGCAATGTCCAGCACCGTGGTGTTCAGCGCCTCGTCGTAGGTGGCGCGGATGTTGGGGTTGAAGCCGCCGTCAGGTCCCGCCGTGTCGGGATCGAACCTGTGGATGCTGCGGTGATAGTTGGTGGCGAAGATGTCCGATCGGAGCTGCCAGTCCACCTCCAGCGCGTCGCTGAGGTCGATGTCAGCCTCCTCCACCGAACCGACGATGCCTGCCAGTCGTTCGACACGGTCAGCGAAGGCTGTCTTGACAGCTCCAGAGACGAGCAATCCGCCGAGGTCAGCACTGACGCCGACCCGCAACGACGTCACGTCGACGTCCGGCAGGTCAGCCAACGCGGCTGCGTCGAGCGGGAACGCCATGGGATCGCGACGGGCGGCGCGATCGCGACCGGCGACGACCGACAGCAGCAGCGCCGCGTCGGCGACCGTGCGGGCCATCGGTCCCTGCACGCTGTAGTTGGTCCGCCCGATCGTGCGCTCATGGTGAGCGACGGTGCCGGGCGTGGACCGGTGGGCGACGACCCCGCAGTACGAGGCAGGTATGCGCAGGCTGCCGCCGTGATCGGACCCGGTAGCAAGCGGTGCCATCCCGCATGCCAGCGCCACAGCGGAACCGCCGGAGCTGCCCCCGCAGGTCAGCGACGGATCGAACGGGTTGCCGGTGGCGCCGAAGAGGCGATTCACCGTGTTGGCGCCGATGCTGAGCTCCGGCGTGTTCGTCTTGCCGATGATGACGGCGCCGGCTGCCCGCACTCGCGCCACGATCCCGTCGTCGTCGGCCGGCACGTTGTCGGCGAAGGGCGCAGCTCCGTAGGTGGTGGTCAGCCCGGCAGTGGCCTGGATGTCCTTGATCGCCACCGGCAGTCCTGCCAACGACGCCAGCGGTTCGCCCTGCGCACGGGCACGGTCGATCTGCCGGGCTGTCGCACGCGCCGCATCGTCATCGCGGATGACGAGGGCGTTCACCGCGGGGTCGACGGCATCTACCCGCGCCAGACACGACTCCAGCAGCTCTGTGGCAGACAGCTCGCCAGCTTCCAGCAGCGCTATCGCACGAGTCGCGTCAAGGTCGCACGGTTGAGCCATCTTCCGGAGCGTGCCACATCGCCACACTTCAGGCCGCGTGTTCAGGCTGTGCCTGCCGCTCAGGCTCCCAGTTTCCACTCGATGCGGGCTCGCGGGCCGCTCAGACCCGGGGCTCAGCCTCCGACGCATCGCTAGTCTCTGCGGCGATGAGCAGCCCCGATGGAGTGAGCATGAACGGCGGTGAGCCGAGCGTCCATGACGTCGTCGTGGTCGGCGCCGGTTTCGCCGGCATGTACATGCTGCACAAGCTGCGCGGGCTCGGCTTCGACGTGGCGGTGGTGGAGCGAGCCAGCGGCGTCGGCGGCACGTGGTACTGGAATCGCTACCCGGGTGCCCGCTGCGATGTCGAATCGATGCAGTACTCGTACTCCTTCGATCCCGAACTCGAGCAGGAATGGGAGTGGACCGAGCGCTACTCCGGCCAGCCCGAGATCCTCCGCTACGCCAACCATGTCGCCGACCGCTACGACCTGCGCCGCGACATCCGCTTCGAGACGACGGTCACCGGGGTCGACTGGCACGACGCCGACAACCAGTGGCGCCTGCAGACGGACCGCGGCGAGTTCCGGTCGCGCTTCGTCGTCATGGCAACCGGCTGCCTGTCGACGGCCAATGTCCCGCACTTCGACGGCGTCGAGTGCTTCGAGGGGCCCACGTACCACACGGGTCGATGGCCGCACGAAGGCGTCGACTTCTCCGGGCTGTCGGTGGGCGTGATCGGCACGGGGTCGTCGGCGATCCAGGCGATTCCCGTCATCGCTGCCGAGTGCCGTGAGCTGACGGTCTTCCAGCGCACGCCGAACTACTCGGTGCCCGCCCGCAACGAGCCATTGGATGCAGCCGATCAGGCTGACTGGAAGGCCAACTACCGCGAGCGGCGGGCCAGGATGCTCACCCAGCAAGCGGCGATGGTGCAGCGACTGCCCGATGGCGAAGAACCCGCGAAGGAAGCGACTGCCGACGAGTTCGGCGAGCGCATGCAGGAGCGGTGGGAGGTGGGCGGCTTCACCTTCTACCGGGCCTACGGGGACATCGGCCTCGACGCCGAATCGAACGGCCGGGTGGCGGAGTTCGTCCGCGGCAAGATCGCCGAGATCGTCGACGATCCCGAGACCGCAGCCAAGCTCACCCCGCACAACACCATTGCGTGCAAGCGCCCGTGCCTCGACACGAACTACTACGAGACCTTCAACCTGCCGCACGTTCGCCTGGTGGATGTGTCCGAGACGCCGATCGAGCGAATCTCGCCAGCCGGCGTTGTGGTCGGCGGCGAGGAGTACCCGGTGGACGCAATCGTGTTCGCCACGGGCTTCGACGCCATGACCGGAACCCTGCTGCGGATGAACATCACCGGGCGTGACGGCGCTCGACTGGCCGATCATTGGGACGCCGGGCCGCGCACCTATCTCGGACTGGGTGTGACCGGCTTCCCGAACATGTTCACCGTGTCGGGTCCCGGCAGCCCGTCGGTGCTGACCAACATGATCCCGTCCATCGAGCAGCACGTCGACTGGATCGCCCGGTGCCTGGTGGACCTGCGCGAACGGGGCGCCGCCACGATCGAGCCCGAGCCCGATGCCGAGGCCTACTGGGTCGATTACGTCAACGCCGTGGCCGATCTGACGCTGTTTCCCACCTGCAACTCGTGGTACCTGGGGGCGAACATCCCGGGCAAAACCCGGGTCTTCATGCCGCTGCCGGGCTTCCCGCCCTACGTTGAGATCTGCGAGGACGTGGCGTCGGACAACTACCGCGGGTTTGTCCTCGCCTGATCGACCCAGAGCCTGATCGACCCAGAGCCCGGACCGTCCCGAAGGTTGCAGATGAGATTCACGCCGACCGAGTTGACCGGCCCCGAACTTGACCTCCAGGCGGAGGTGCGCGAATTCCTGGCCGCCGAGCTGCCGCCCGGCACTCACGAGCCGTGCCTGGGCATGGCGGCGGATCACGACCGGGAGTTCTCCGCCAAGATGGCCGCCCGGGGCTGGGTGGGCATGGCGCTGCCGTCCCGCTGGGGCGGGTCGGACCGCACGGCCGTGCAGCGCTTCATCGTGGTCGAGGAAATGCTGCGCTGGGGCGCCCCTGTGGGTCATCACTGGGTGGCTGATCGTCAGACCGGCAACGTGATTCTGAAGTTCGGCTCAGACGAGCAGCGCGAGCGCTTCCTGCCGCCCATCTGCCGAGGCGAGCTGGGCTTCTCGATCGGCATGAGCGAGCCCGACAGCGGGTCTGACTTGGCCTCGGTGACGACTCGTGCGGAGCGTGCCGACGATGGGTGGGTCGTGAATGGCACCAAGATCTGGACGTCGAACGCGCACATGAACGACTGGTTCATCTGCCTGCTGCGCACGGCGCCCATGGAAGACGGCAACAAACACGCCGGGCTGTCGCAGTTCCTGATCGACCTGCGCTCGCCGGGCCTCGAGATCAGCCCGATCCCGTTCCTCGACGGCAGCCATCACTTCAACGAGGTGACGTTCCACGACGTGTTCGTGCCGGACGCCAACGTGGTGGGCCAGCCGGGCATGGGCTGGCACCAGAACACCACCGAGATGGCGTACGAGCGGGGCGGGCCCGACCGTTGGCTGTCACCGTTCTCGACGGTGGAGCAGCTGCTGCGCGAGGCTGCCAGCACGCCGATGGAAGCCGCTGTGTCGGACCTGTTCGGCGAGCTGGCGGCTCGCTGGTGGGGCATCCGGAACCTGTCGCTGTCGGTGGCGCGGCTGATCGACGAGGGCGAGGCCCCGTCGGTGGAGTCGGCGCTGGTGAAGGAGATGGGCACCCGCTACGAGCAGGAAGTCGTCGAGAAGCTGGTGCAGCTCATCGACGAGGAGTATTCACCCGAGTCCGAGTCGCTGTTCGAGCGGTTGCTGGCGCAGTGCGTGGTGACCTTCCCGGGCAACACGATCCGTGGCGGCACCATCGAGATCCTGCGCTCGGTGGCCTCGAAGGGTTTGCAGGGGTTGCCGGCATGACGGCAGCACTATCGAACCCGCCTGCCGGCATGACCGTGACGACGGCGTCCGAGCCAGTCGTGGTCGACGAGCTGATCACCGAGACGGCTGACCGGTTGTTCGGCGAGCTGTGCACCCATGAGGCAGTGCAGGCCGCCGAAGAAGCGGGCGGCGCGCCCGACATCTGGGATGCGTTCTGCGAGACCGGATTCGACCTCATCGCTGTACCCGAGGAGGCCGGCGGCTCGGGCGGCACCCTCGCGGAGGCCATCGAGGTGCTGCGCCTGGTCGGCTACCACTCAGCACCGATCCCGGCGGCCGAGAACGGCATCCTCGGCGGCTGGCTGCTGGCCGAAGCCGGCCTCGAACGCCCCGACGGTCTGGTCACGGTCGTCCCGCCTCGGGCGGATGAAGGCAGCTGGTCCGGCGGCGGAGCGTGCTCGGTCGAGATCGCTGGTGACGGCACCGCGACGCTGACCGGCGAGGCACACCGGGTGCCGTGGGCGCGACATGCCGAGGCGATCGTGTGCGTCTGCGAATGCGACGGCCAGACGACCGTCGTTGCTGTGCCGGCGTCGGAATGTGAGATCACGCCACTGCCCAACATGGCAGGCGAGCCCCGCGACACGGTCCGCTTCGATGGCGCAACAGGACACGCAGCGCCTGCCCCCGACGGCGTCGATGCCGAGGCCTTGGCGCAGCGCGGTGCGCTGTCCCGGGTGGCGCTGATGGCAGGCGCCATCGAGAAGATGTGCCAGCTCACGGTCAGCTACACCAACGAGCGAGTGCAGTTCGGCCGCCCGGTGGCCCGCTTCCAGGCCGTCCAGCAGCACCTGGTCTGGGCCGCGCAGGATGCGGCGCTGGTACGCATGGCCGCTGAGGTGGCAGCACGGGAAGCCACCCGGGAAGATGCTCCCTTCGAGATCGCCGCAGCCAAGCTCATCGCCAACCAGGCGGCCGCCCGAGCCACCAAGGCCTGCCACCAGGCCCACGGCGCCATGGGCATGACCCAGGAGTACCCGCTGCACCACTTCAGCCGCCGGCTGTGGAGCTGGCGCAAGGAGTACGGTTCCGATGCCCATTGGGCCGGCGTGCTGGGAACCATGGCGACCCGCGTCGGCCCCGACGGCCTCTACCCCCTCATCACGTCGGGCACCGCCGCCCTCGGCTGAGCTGAGCGCATCGGGGTGGGCGCATCTACGCTCGCCGCATGAACGAGAGCAACCTCGACGACTACGGCCAGTACGGCGACGTATCGGTGAAGCTGGGCGACGACCACGTGGCGGTCGTGGAGATTCACCGGCCGCCCAACAACTTCTTCGACCTCGAGCTGATCGACGGCCTGGTGACCGCATTCGGCGATCTCGACGAGGAGGACGGCTGCCGCGCCAGCGTGCTGTGCTCGGAGGGCAAGAACTTCTGCGCCGGGGCGCAGTTCGGCAACGATGGTCGCCGAGGCGGCGAGATCACCGCCACCAACGCCGACGGCAGCCCCCGACATCTCTACGACGCAGCCTTCGACCTGTTCTCCAAGCGCAAGCCGGTGGTCGGCGCCATCCAGGGTGCGGCCGTCGGCGGCGGTTTAGGCGTGGCCTGCTTCCCGGATTTCCGCATCGCTGCCCCCGAGGCCCGCTTCACCGCCAATTTCGCCCGATTGGGCTTCCACCACGGTTTCGGGTTGACGGTCACGCTCCCCCTGCTCGTCGGCAACCAGCAAGCCCTGGACCTGCTCTACACCGGCCGGCGCGTCAAGGGCGACGAGGCTGTCGAGATCGGCCTGGCCGACAAGCTGGTGCCGCTCGACGAGCTGCGCCAGGCGGCCTATGACGTCGCTTGCGAGATAGCGGGCTCGGCTCCGCTGGCCGTCGAGTCCATCCGGTACACGATGCGCGGCCACCTCGCCGATGCCATCAAGGTCGCCACCGATAACGAGAAAGCCGAGCAAGACCGGCTGCGCACCACCAACGACTGGCGCGAGGGTGTCAACGCCATGAACGAGCGCCGCACGCCCAACTTCACCCGCAGCTGATGCTGGGTCGCACCTGTATGTCGGCGCCTGCCCGCAGCTGATGGCCGGTTTCGCCCGAACGCCCACGGCCGCTTGTTGCCTCGCGATCTCCGGGTCTGGCACGGCCGGGCCGCTTCCACGTGCACGGGTCCACCTGCGACCGATGGCCGCTCCTTCGTCGGGAGGAGGACAGTGCTGAGGCCTGACGACGTGCGGGCGGCGCTGGACGGCTTGCTCGAGCGCCGCACCGACCAGACACGGCTGACTTCAATGGGGGCCGGAAGCGACGATCTGGACGATGGCCGGGCATACCTGGCGGCCACGGTCGAGGGTGGCTGGCATGTGCCGACGTGGCCCGCCGACCATGGCGGTCGCGACGCGTCGGCGGCCGAGAATCAACTCATCGGCTCGGTGCTGCGCGAGTACGTAGTGCCCGACCTGTACCCGTTCGCCATCGGGCTCGGCATGGTCGGTCCCGCCTTGCTGGCACACGGCACAGCGCAACAGCAGCAGCGCTGGCTGCGACCGATCGCGTCGGGAGCTGAAGTTTGGTGCCAGATGTTCTCCGAGCCTGAGGCAGGCTCAGACCTCGCCAATGTGGCGCTGAGCGCCGAACGGGACGGTGATGAGTGGCGTCTCGGCGGCCAGAAGACCTGGACCAGCCGCGCCATGTGGGCCGAGTGGGGCATCTGCCTCGCACGCACCGATCCGGCTCAGCCCAAGCACAAAGGGCTCACGATGTTCGTGGTCGCCATGGACGCACCCGGCGTCGACGTGCGGCCGTTGCGGCAGATGAACAACGACGCCCACTTCAGCGAAGTGTTCATCGATGGCGCCGAGGTGCCCGATGAGTGGCGCGTGGGCGATGTCGGCGAGGGCTGGCGCGTGGCGATGACGATCCTCTCGCACGAGCGAGCAGGCGCCGGCAGCCGCGGCGGGGGCGACGGTGCCATGCGTGGAGCCCGGGTTCCCACGTGGATTGCCGATCTGGCTGCCCTCGGCGCGCTCGATGACAAAATACGAAGGGATGAGGCCATGTCGATCTATGCCGCCGACATGGCGTCGCGCTGGACTGCGCAACGGGCCGCAGACGAAGCCCGTTCGGGCGGCAGTCCTGGACCGGCCGGCAGCGGTGCGAAGCTGAGGACAGTGTCGTCGTACAAACGACGCGCCTACCTGGCGAATCGCTCTGCTGGAGCTGCGGGCATGCTCGAAAACGGCCACGGCTACATCGAGACGGTGACAGCACCGTCGATGTCGATCCGCGGCGGCACCGACGAGATCCAGCGCAACATCCTCGGCGAACGCGTGCTCGGCCTTCCCGGCGAGCCGCGCCTCGACCGCGATGTGCCTTGGCGCGAATCCCGAAAGGGATTGCTGTGACCAGCGGCATCAAACCGCCGACGACGTACGGCGAGGTGATGTTCCTTGAGCAGCACGGCCCCGATACCTACGTCGGAGTCAGCCCCGAGTACATGTGGGGCCGGATCTACGGCGGGCAAGTCATTGCTCAGGGCCTGTGGGCCGCGTTCCAAACCGTCGACGAGCGGTTCGTGCCCCACTCGGTACACGCCTACTTCATCCGGGGCGGGACTCTCGACGAGCCGGTCCGTTACGAGGTGGACCGCCTGCGCAACGGCCGCTCGTTCTGCACCCGGGCAGTCGTGGCCCGCCAGAGCGGCGGCGCAATCCTGAACCTCTCTTGCTCGTTCCACGTGGCCGAGCAGGACGCCGAGATGCAAACAGCACGCATCCCCCTCGCGCCGAATCCCGAGGATTGCCCGGCGGCTGACGAGGAGCGTTGGCCGTGGATCATGGAGCGCCGCCCGCTGCCGAGCCACCCGGGGGCAGGCCAGTCGATGGGCTGGGTGCGCATCGTCGACCCGATTGACGACGACCCGCGTCTGCACATCTGCGGGCTGGCGTTCACGTCAGACGCGATCCAATTCAACGCTGCCCGCTCGCTGCACCCATTGCAGGTTCCGCACGAGCGCTACCAGGAGACCTTCATGGGCGCATCGCTGGATCACGCGATGTGGTTCCACCGCCCGATGCGAGCCGACGAGTGGCACCTGTACCAGTTCGACTGCCACGGTCTCACGAGCGCCCGGGGCATCACGGTGGGCAACTTGTTCGCTCCTGACGGCAGCCACGTGGCAACGATCGCGCAAGAAGTGCTGCTGCGGGAGCGCCGACCCCAGCACTAGCGACTGCCGGCTCGGGGCTCAGCCCGCAGCCGCGCAGCAGCAGGCAGCGGCTGCACCAAGTCGCTTGGCTCTCGCCGCAGCTATGCGCAGCAAGTCTCGTCGGAGTGGCTCGCTCGCTCGGTGCCTTCGCCGCGTCGTGACAGCACCACGTTGTTCATCACCTCGACGTCGCCCTGCTTCACGTACCACTCCCAGTCGATGCCGTGCGGATCGGTGGCCCAGGTCTCCACCTTCTCGGCGTAGCAGCACATGGTCTCGTCGATGGTGGAGGTGGTCAGGCCAGCGGAAACCATGCGGGCATGCGCCTGCTCCACCTCGCTGGCGGATTCGGTTTCGACCCCGAGATGGTTGATGGTGCCCCCGTTGCCGGGATTCTCGAACAGCACCAGCTTCAGCGGCGGCTCGTCGATCGCGAAATTGGCATAGCCCTCACGCCGCTTGGCCGGTTCGGCACCGAAGAGCCGCGAGTAGTAGTCGACTGCCTCGTCGATGTCGTCCACATTGAGTGCCAGCTGCAACCTCATGAGGGCCACACTACGGCGACCATCCAGCACCGCAAAGGACGATCCCGGACACATCGTGCCGCTGCAATCGGCGGACACGAAGCCCTAGGGTGCGCCGCTGTGAGTGCCACCGGACAACCAAGCCCCTTGCAACTCAGTCCGGCACAGCTGGCCGCGGCCGAGGCGCTGTCGAACTACTACGCGACAGGCGGCGATGCGCCCACCGCAGCATTTGCAGATCTGGGCTTTGAGGACGGACTGGCCATCCAGTGCGAGATGCAGCGCCGGGCGGTCTCGAACGGCGCTGTGCATGCCGGCTGGAAGGTCGGGCTCACGTCGGATCGGGCCCGTACGACGGTGGGCATCGACGACCGGCCGTTCGGGCACGTCAACCGGGTACTCGCATCACCCGCTGGCATCCCGTCGGCGGAGATCAGCAAGGTGAGCATCGAGCCCGAGATGTGCTTCGTGATCGGTGAGCGCATCGCCGGCGATGATGTCGATCCGGCCTCAGTGCCCGCCCGCATCTCGCAGGTATGCGCCGGCTACGAGGTGAACGAGGCGCGGGTCGCCGTCGGGGGCAATCTCGCCATGCTCGTGGCCGACAACCTGACCAACTGGGCCATCGTGCGGGGCTCGGGCGTCGAGGCCCCGCCTGCTGCAGAACTCGACCGCTGCGTGGTGACGGTTTCCTGCGACGGCGAGGAGCGCTTCAGCTGCACCGCCGCGGACGAGGTCGACAACCCCTACCTGTCGATTGCCCGGCTAGCGGCCACATTGCACCGGCACGGTATGGCACTCGAGCCGGGTCAATGCGTCATCACGGGCGCGTACGCACGCTTTCGTGTCGAGCCCGGCCAACGCTGGATGACCAGCTACAGCCAGATCGGCGACGTGGAAGCCGTCATCTCATGAGCGCCACTCCTACGAACTCTGGGCTCCCCGGCCCGACCGTTCTCGAGGTGCCTGACGGGCCGCTCAACGTGCTGGTCACCAAGACACTCACGCTGCCCGATGTCAGTCCCGACGATGAGGCCGCCATCCGCGAGGCCGCAGGGCCGGGCGCGGTCGTGAACATCGTGGACCGGCTGCGGGACGGGGTTCCGCTGGCCGCCGACGCACAGGTCATCCTCGGCATCGTGCCCGAGTGGCTGTTCGATGCCGCCCCGAAGCTGCGCTGGATCCACGCGACTGCATCAGGTGTCGACATGTTCATGTACCCCAAGTTCCTCGACAGCGACGTCGTGCTGACCGGCGAGAAGGGCCTCGTCGGCAGCCATCTGGCCGACCACGCGTTCGGTCTGCTGCTGGCGCTGGTCAGGCGCATCGCGACGGCGGTCAAACTCGGCCCGGATGGGTGGGACAACGACCTCCGGGAACAGATGCGCTACAGCGAGCTGGAACTTGAAGGTCTCACCATGGGCATCTTGGGATTCGGCGGCACGGGCCGGCACATCGCCCGCCGTGCCGCCGCGTTCGGCATGCATGTGCAGGCCATGGACCTGTACCCGGTGCCGCCCGGCGAGGGCGTCGAAGCCGTCGGCGGGCCTGAGTCGCTGGGTGACATCGTGGCCACCAGCGACGTGCTGGCCGTGGGACTTCCCCTTACCGCCGAGACCAAGGGCATGTTCGACGACGAGATGTTCGCGTCGATGCCCGACGGCGCCATCCTGCTGAACGTGACCCGTGGCGAGATCATT
This sequence comes from Candidatus Poriferisodalis sp., assembly GCF_965208925.1. Taxonomy (GTDB): domain Bacteria; phylum Actinomycetota; class Acidimicrobiia; order Acidimicrobiales; family Poriferisodalaceae; genus Poriferisodalis. Next base: position 3,388,265 of record NZ_OZ242364.1, read on the forward strand.
GACGGTCCGTCGCTGGAGCGTGCCCTGGCTGAGGGCAGGATCGGCGGGGCCGCTCTCGATGTCGCACCGGTGGAACCATTGCCGCCGGACAGCCCCCTGTGGGCGTTCGACAACTGCGTCATGACCCCGCATACCGCCGGGGCGAGCCAGCACCGCGCACGGCGCAACCTGGAGCGCTTCTGCCGCAATCTCGTCGCCCTGCGAGAGGGCCGCCCGCTCGAAGGCGTCGTGGACAAGCAGACCGGATTCTGACCCTCCCGAAACCCACTCAAAATCCGACACGGACCTGTCACAGAAAATCCGACTGGACAGGTCGGGTTTTACCGGTACAGTGCTGCGCGCTCGGCAATCCCGCCGGGTCAGGCATAGCCCGCCTTATGGGGCGTACGAAATGGAGCTCAACATGAGCGAAACACCCACAGACCCACTCACCGAGCTGGGATTCGAGACACGAATGATCCACGCGGGCCAAGCGCCTGACAGCGCCACCAACGCCCGCGCGGTGCCCATTTACCAGACCACGTCGTTCACCTTCGACAGTTCCGAACATGCTCAGAACCTGTTCGGGCTGGCGGAGATCGGCAACATCTACACCCGGATCATGAATCCGACCCAGCACGTGCTCGAGGAGCGCATCAGCGCGCTCGAGGGCGGCGTGCGCACGGCGGTCGGGCTTCCGGGGGCGCTGGCAGTGGCTTCGGGCCAAGCGGCCGAGACCTTGTCGGTCCTCAATCTGGCGGAGGCAGGCGACCACATCGTCGCGAGCCCATCGCTGTACGGGGGCACCTACAACCTGTTCCACTACACGCTGCCGAAGATGGGCATCGAGGTCACCTTCGTGGAGGACCCCGACGACATCGACTCCTGGCGTGGCGCGGTGCGCGACAACACGAAGGCCTTCTACGGCGAGACCATCGGCAATCCCAAGAACGACATCTTGGACTTCGAGGGAGTCGCGGACGCAGCGCACAGCGCGAATGTCCCGCTGATCGTGGACAACACGGTGCCCTCGCCCTACCTGTGCCAGCCCCTGGCACACGGGGCCGACATCGTGGTCCATTCGGCGACGAAGTTCATCGGCGGTCACGGCACGTCGATCGGCGGCCTCATCGTGGACGGCGGCACGTTCGACTTCGGCGCTTCGGGTCGGCACCCGATGTTCACCGAGCCCGATCCCAGCTACCACGGGCTGGCCTACTGGCCCGCTCTCGGCGCAGGGTCCTTCATCCTGAAGGCTCGGGTGCAGCTGCTGCGGGACATCGGCGCTGCTGTCTCGCCGATGAATGCCTTCCTGTTCCTGCAGGGAATCGAGACGCTGTCGCTGCGCATGGAGCGGCACGTGGCCAACGCCGTGGCGGTGGCCGACTATCTCGAGGGTCATCCGCAGGTCGAGTGGGTGCTCTATGCGGGGCTGGAGTCGAGCCCGTACAACGAGCGTGCACGCAAGTACCTGCCCAATGGCGCGGGATCGGTGCTGGCCTTCGGCATCGACGGCGGCATCAAGGCCGGTCAGAAGTTCGTGGAGAGCCTGCGGCTGCACAGCCACGTCGCCAACATCGGCGATGTGCGCAGCCTGGCGATCCACCCGGCGAGCACGACGCACAGCCAGCTGACTCCTCAGGAGCAGTCGGACACCGGCGTCGAGCCGAACCTGGTCCGGCTCTCGGTCGGCATCGAGACGATCGACGACATCATCGCCGATCTCGACATCGGCTTCGAGGCGGCAGCCAGCATCTAGGGCTCAACGCCCACTGCGGCCGGCGAGCACTGCCGGCCGCCATCGCTAGCGGACGGCGCCAGCGTCGCGCAGGGCGGCGATCTCGGCGGGCTCCAGACCGAATTGGGTCAGGATTTCGTCGGTGTGCTCGCCCTGCGCGGGGCTGGGCCGCCGGATGTCACCGGGCACCCCGTCGATCTGGGTGGCATTGCGCACGATGCGGATGTCGCCCATCACCGGGTGATGCACGGGCGCGGCCATGCCCAGATGCTGAACCTGCGGATCGGCAAAGGCTTCGGCCACGCTGTTGACGCGCCCGCATGGGATGCCTGCGGCATTGAGACGCTCCACCCATTCGTCGCTGCTTGCGGTGGCGAGCCGTTCGCTGATGAGCTTGTTCAGCTCATTCCGGTTGGCCGAACGCAGCTTGGTCGATGAGAAACGCTCGTCATCGGGCAGATCGGACCTGCCGATCTCGGCACAGAACGCCCGCCACAGCCGCCCACCGGGCGCTGCGATGTTGATGTGCCCGTCGGCCGCCTCGTAGGTGCCCATCGGGATCATCGTGGGATGGTCGTTGCCGGCCTGAGGTGGGTCCTCCCCCGCCACCGTCCAGCGAGCCGCTTGAAAGTCGAGCATGCCGATCATGGACTCAAGGAGCGACGTGTGCACCCAGCGACCCTCGCCGGTGCGTGATCGCTCGATGAGCGCCACGAGCACGCCGATTGCGAGCTGAAGGCCAGCAGTCACGTCGCTGATCGCCACGCCCGCACGGACCGGGCCGTGGCCGGGCAGCCCCGTGACCGCCATCATCCCGCCGAGACCTTGGGCGATCTGATCCACGCCGCCCCGTGTGGCATACGGACCGTCTTGGCCGAATCCCGAGATGGAGCCCATCACGAGGGTCGGGTTCACGGCGTGCAGGGTGTCCCAGTCGAAGCCCAGCCGGTACTTGACCGTCGGTCGCAGGTTCTCGATCAGCACGTCGGCCGAGCGGACAAGCCGATGAAGCAGCTCCTGGCCCGATGGGTGCTTCAGGTCGATGACCACAGAGCGCTTGTTGCGATGGATGTTCAGGTGGTCGGGCGATATCTCGCGGCCTTCCTCGAACCCGTCGATAGGTGCATCCACCCGTATGACGTCAGCACCCCAGTCTGCGAGCTGGCGGACAGCGGTGGGCCCCGCACGCGCAATCGTCAGATCGAGTACGACGATGCCCGCGAGCGGAAGCGCTTGAGCAGCTGGATCCGCTCCAGGCGTCGGCACTGTGCTGACCGGCTCAGCACTCACTGGCCCAGCACTCGTTGGCTCAGCGCCCACCGGCTCAGTGAGTCGCCGGGTCCGTTTGGGCACCGCGCACGAGCCGCCCGGGACGGGCGCCGGTGAACTCACCGTCGGCCGACACCTCGGTCCCGGCCACGAAGGTGTGGCGGTAACCGATCGATCTCTGGATGAGGCGCTTGCCGCCGCTCGGCAGGTCGTACACCAACTCGGGCCGACCCACGCCCAGTGCGTCGAAGTCGACAACGTTGATGTCGGCTCGATAGCCGGGTGCAAGCAAACCGCGATCGGCCAGCCCGTAGGCGAGCGCGTTGGCGCGGGTCTGCTTGTGCACGAGAAACTCCAAGGGCAGGCCTTCGCCCCGGGTGCGATCGCGAGCCCAGTGAGTCAGCAGGTACGTGGGGTATGACGCGTCGCAGATCGTGCCCACATGGGCGCCGGCGTCACCGATCCCGCAGATCGTGTAGGGGTCCGCCAGCATCTCGCGGATCACCTCGAGGCTGCCGCCCGTGTAGTTCTCGAAGGGATACAGGAGCAAGGCGTCGCCGTCACCGTCCGAGAGCAGGTCCAGTGCCAGCTGCCACGGGCTGACGCCGAGATCGGCCGCCCGGGCCGCCACCGAGGCACCCGGTTCAGGCTCGTAGTCGGGAACGTCGCCCAGCTCGAAGGCACGGGTGAGGGCGTAGTCCATCCACTTGCTGAAGCCGTCAGCCGGACGGTCCTCCACCAGTGACCGCCGCAGCGTCTCGTCGTTGCGCATGCGGGCTGCTCGCTGCGCTGTCGGCAGGTGAGCGATCTCGCGGTAGGCCGGGTGATTGCCGAAGGGATTGACCGACACGTCGAGCCCCAGCAGCACGCTGATCGGGCGGCAGCCCACTTGCCCGTTCGCTGCAACACCGTCTGCGTTCGCGGCGTGGATCTCAGACAGGGTCTCCCGCCAGAGCTCCGGTGCGTTGTCGACCTGCAGCAGCAGCACCGACAGCGGTCGGCCTGACAACTCGGCTGCGGCCCGCAGTGTTGCGAACTCACCGGGCCCGAAGTCGGAGTTCACCTGCAGCACCCCGGCTCCGGCCCGCTTCATCGCGGTGGCGACTGCGGCGAGCTCTGGATCGCCTGCCGACAGCGACGGCGTGAGACGGCCGTCCGCGGCCTTGTGCTTGGTGGTTCGACTGGTGGTGAACCCGAGTGCTCCCGCCTCGAATGCTTCGATGACCAACTCGGTGATCTGCTCGAGCTCTTCGGTCGACGGCGTCTCGGCATGATCGGCACCGCGCTCGCCCATCACGAAGAACCGCAGCGCGCCATGGGGCAGCTGGCTGCCGACATCCATGACCCTCGGTGTCGCATCGAGCGCGTCGAGGTACTCGGGGTAGCTGGTCCAGCAGAAATCGATGCCGTCGGCGAGGACAGTGCCCGGAATGTCCTCAACGCCTTCCATCAGGTTGATGAGGTAGTCCTCGGTGCCCGGTTTCACCGGGGCGAAGCCGACGCCGCAGTTGCCGAAGATCGCGGTGGTCACCCCGTGCCACGACGACGGCGTCATCTCGGGATCCCAGGTGGCCTGCCCGTCGTAGTGGGTGTGAATGTCCACCCAGCCGGGCACCACGAGGTGGCCCTCGGCGTCGATCTCACGGCGACCCCGGCCGGTCACCTCGCCGACGTCGGCGACGATCCCGTTGTCCATGGCGACATCGGCGGTACGAGGCGGGCCGCCGCTCCCGTCAACGACAGTCCCGTTGCGGATCACGACGTCAGCCATGGCAGTGAGCGTACTGAGTGGTGCGACGGTGCTACCGGGCCCGGCTGCCTCGCCCGCTGCGCAAGAAACCAGCGCCCCACGAGAGGTGCATGACGGCGAAGGCACAAGCTGCGCGCAATCGATCACCGGCCGAAGGAAGACGCTGACGCAGCCGGGCCGCGGCGAGCGTGCACGCACCGAGGTACGCGGCCGGCAAGATGCCGCCGCGCAGGCGACCACGCGCCAGCTCGAACACCGACACCGCCAGGCCCACAACCAGTGCGGGCGCCGCGAGCTGCCGCGGCCGCATCGAGCGCGGGTGGCGGCTGATCACCACACGCTTCCAAGCGCCATACTCGAAGTACTGGCGCGCCAAGCCTGCCCAGTTCGACCGCGGCTGGTACTCCACCACCAAGCTCGGGTCCAGCCACACCACGTGGCCCTGCTCTCGCAAGCGCCAGTTCAGCTCGTAGTCCTGGTTGCGTTCCAGCGTCTCGTCGAACCCGCCGACAGAAGCGAGCGCGGCAGCATCGAATACGCCCAGGTACACCGTGTCGACGGGTCCTTCATCGCTTCCCCGCCGGAAAGCGGCCGGACCTCCCCCAAGAGGCGACGACAGCGCTGCGGCGATGACTCGGCTCAGGTCACCCTGGCCCACCGGCCGCTGCACACCGCCGACGTTCGCTGCGCCAGTGCGCTGCAGCGTCGCCACTGCTCGCTCCACGTAGTCGGCTGGGAGTCTCGCTTGGGCGTCGACTCGCACAATGATCTCGCCGTCTGCCGCACTGATCGCGAGATTGAGACCTGACGACGTGGTACCGGCCGGGTTCGAGACCACTCGGATGGGCCGCACCGGCCGAACATCCGAGCCCGTGGTGTGCGCCCGGCGCCGCGCCACGGCCTCAGTGTCATCCGTGCTGGGTGCCGTCGCCACGATCACCTCCATCGGCCCGGGATACGTCTGCGCGCTGACCGCATCGAGACAGCCGGGCACCTCTGCAGCGCACTGACGCGCTGGAATCACCACCGAGACCAGGGGCAGATCGCCGTTGCTGCTCACCTGGCGTTGCGCCGAGCCATGACCACGAAGCTCTTCGCCATGATCTCCCAGTCGAGCACCGGCGACCAGTTGACGACGTACTGCAGATCGTGGCCGAGCTTGTAGCCGGGATCGGTCTGGTAATGACCCTGCGTCTGCGCGAGCCCCGTGATGCCGGGCGGCACGTCGTGTCGCCGGCCGTACCCGGCGATCTCGCTCTCGAGCCGTGCGACGAATTGCGGACGTTCGGGCCGGGGCCCCACCAGTGACATCGTGCCGGTCAGCACGTTCCACAGCTGCGGCAACTCGTCGAGACGGGTGCGGCGCAGCCAACCCATTCCGCTCATCACACGAGGATCGTTCGAGGCTGCCAGCACCGGGCCGTCAGACTCGGCATCACGCGCCATCGTGCGGAACTTCAGCAGCACGAACGGCGCCCCGCCGCGACCTACTCGTTCCTGCCGGTACAGCACTCCCCGACCGCCCACAATCCTGACGTAGACGGCCACTGCGGCAGTGAGCGGCAGTGCGAACGGGGCGAGCAGCGCCAGGTACGCCAGATCCAGGAGCCGCTTGAAGCGCAGGCGGCACGCTGGCAGCGCGTGGGTTCGGAGCGCGACGAATGGCATGCCCCCGATCTGGCGGCTGCGCTGCAGTCCGAGCAATGTGTCCGCCGGCGTGATCCGCCGGAACACGGCGACATTGCGCAGTTCCAGTTCGCCGAGCGGCTCGGGATAGATGGACTCGAGTGGTTGGCCTGAGAGGAGCAGCAGCTCGGTGACGTCGAGCCGATCTGCCTCGGGGATGATCAGCGCAGGGTCCGTCAGGCTGCCCGCAACCACTGCGTCGGCCTCGGCATCAGCAAGGTGCTCGGCAGCGGACTCGATGTCAGCAGCCGAACCCACCAGCAGCATCCGGGGCCTGCCGAACCGCAGCAGGCGCACGCGACGTGCACCCCAGCGATTGAACGAGATCAGCACGGCGCCCGCCACTGCCAGCACGACCAGGTTCGCCCTGGGCATCAGGTAGCGGCCTGTCAGCAACGTGACCGTAGCGTCGCCGCCCACCGCCATGAAGGTCAGGAGCATGGCGCGCGGCAGCCATGGCCGATGCCCCAGACGTTGCTCGAATTCGTAGAGGCCGCCGAAGTAGTAGACGGTCATGTGCAGGAAGGTGGCGACCCCGAATCCGATTAGGTAGTGCATCCGCGGGTATGTCGGCCAGTCGAGGCCGAAACGCACCACGGTGATGGCCACCATCAAGGCGAACAACGTCACGGCGTCCACGACATACAGAGCCCGGAATCGGAATCGGCTCGACTGGTACGACTGCGGCGCACCTGACTTCGCGGCGTACGCACGTTCGACAGGCATTTCGGCGTGATCGCGAGCCCTGAGGCTCACCGGCGCCGCCCGGTCGCCTGCGCCATTGCCACGCGCCGATCCGGCCGGCGCGGGCCCAGTACCCCGAACGTCGCGCCGGTCTCCTTCGGCAGTTTCCGGAATGGGGCCGATGCGCATGAACCTCCCGATGGCGAACGCGGCACCAAGGCTACGCTGCGCTCTCTCGGCCGCTCGTTGCGGCAGGCTGCGGTCCGCTCGATCGTTCTTCCCCGACCGGGCCGACCCGGATCCAGGGGCCAGCAATGACGACACGGCAGAAACTCCTGAGACGCCTGTTCTCAGGTTGGACCGCGGTGATCATCATCTGTCTCGCTGTGCTGGCCCTGTGGGCTCCAGACCTCGACTTGCCGCTCGGCAACAGCGACGATGGCCGCATCTTCGGTCGGGCGGGGCTCCAGGCTCGCAATTTCTGGGAGCTGGGACCAATGGAATCCCGATTCGGCGCGATCATGGATCCGTACATCCGCGCCGAGTTCGATGTCCCACCTCGCTCGGAACCGCCGTTGGACGCCGTTACCTATGCGCACCATCCGCCGCTCAGGCTGTTCATCACCATCGCCTCCATCGGTGTCCTCGGCGACAATCTCCCGGCGCTGCGCATCACCGATTTTCTGATCGGCGCAGCCACAGTGGCGCTCATGGCAGCGCTGCTGCGCGTGGTCGGAGTGAGCTGGGGACCGGCGTTGCTGGCCGTGATGGTCATGGCAAGCACAGGCTTCTTCTATGTCTTCGCGCGGCACGGCATCAGCTTCTCGTTGCTCCTCGCCGTCACCGCCACGGTGGCGAGATTGCGCCAGATCGAAAAACCGCCGCGCTGGGCACTGGCGGGCGCCGCTGCGCTCGCTGCGCTCACCGCACTGCATTCGTGGATAGCCATCGCGTCGCTGGGATTGCTGGTGCCGTGGCTGTTCGTGGGCACGATCCAACGACGCCGAAAAGAGAGCGAACTGGGTTCTCAGCCCATACGGAGCCTTGGCCAGTTGGTACGTCTCGGCTGGTCACCGGCGCTGAGCGCGATCTTGGCCGGGGCAGTCGCCGGCGGACTGCTCACAGCAGCGTGGCTGCTCAACGCCACCGATGTATCCGAACTCAGTGAACGAGTCGCGTTCCGCACGGGAACCGACGTCTCGACGGCCATTGAGCAACGGAACTTCAGCCTCGGGGAGTTCCTGGCGCGTCAGTGGCGCTTCGCGAGCCACGAACTCATGACCTCTTGGTGGCTGAGGCTGCTGCTGCTCCCGGCGCTGGTGGCCGCATTCGTCGACCGTCGCACCCGTGGCCCTGCTCTGATCACGCTCGCTGTCGCCGCGTCGCTGACCTTTGTCTTCCAGCAGGGCGCGTGGATCCATCGTCTCTGGAATTTTCCCTGGCTGGCTCCCACGATCATCGGGTTGGCTGCGCTCATCGATGCCGCTCGGAGAACGCTCCGGGGACCTGCTGCCAAGTTGCGTTGGCCACTCGGCCTCGCGGCGGCCGTGTTCCCGATCGCAACATTGGTACTCGTCGTGGCCGGGCCGACGAGGGACTTCTACCTGACGGACCCAGCCGACGCCGGTGCTGTAGTCGAGGAAGCTCTTGCGACCGCTCCCGACATCACCGATGCCGACTTGGTGTGGATCACGTCGGGCCTATCGACAGCCCGCTGGGCGTCGTACTATCTTGATCTCCCCGTGTGGTCGCTGGACGAGAGCAAACTTGACGAAGTCGTCGCATCCGATCTCATACTTCTCCGCAACGACCGCATTCCTGATTTCGTGCCCGACAGCGCCATTGCGCGAGCGCTGGCCGTCGGCGAGTCCTACACGCTGATCACTGCTGCTGAGTTGGCGAAGTGAACCAGCCTGTGCCGCCCGCCGACGTACGAGGCAACGATTGGCGTTCGCTCCCTGTGCCCCCAGCGGATGCCTTCGTTCCTGAACGCCCAGTCAGCGTGGTGATCACGTATTTCGAGGCGCTTGACGCCCTTGCACTCACGCTTGCGGCGCTCGAGACGCAGACATACCCCCGGGATCTGTTCGAGATTGTCATCGTCGACGACGGCTCACGTGAGCCGTTGAAGGCGCCGTCGCCAACCCCGCTCGAAATCCGCGTCGTGCATCAGGAAGACCTGGGCTTCGGCCTTGCACGCGCACGCAACACCGGTGTCCGGGCCGCCTCGCACGACATCATCGTGTTCTTGGACTGCGACATGATGCCCGAAGCCGGTTGGCTGGCTGAACATGCGCGTTGGCACCATGCCGCCAGCGACGTCCTGACTCTCGGTTTTCGAGCGCACGTCGACGTTGCCGGAATCGACGCAGGCGGCGTCAGGAACCGGAAAGGATCTCTGTCGGAGCTGTTCAAGGGTCGCGCCGTCGACCGGCCGGAATGGATCGAGTTCCACATGGCGCGCACCGATGATCTCACGTCTGACGCTGATGACCTCTTCCGTGTCGTCACGGGGGGCAATCTGGGCGTGTCCCGCTCGTTCTTCGAACTGGTGGGCGGTTACGACGAGACATTCACCCAGTGGGGGTGCGAGGACACCGAGTTCGGCTACCGCGCTTTCACACGCGGTGGTGTGCTCGTCCCAGCACGTGACGCGATGTGCTGGCATCAAGGTCCGGGCGCAGCGCCGAGCAGCGGCGAGAAGGCCAGCTTGGAATTGCAACGCGCCAAGATTTCGCAGCTGATCGCGCACCACGGCTTCCGGCAGGCAAAGCCCGGTCGGAGCTTTTCGGTGCCGCAGTATCTGGTGACCGTGGTGCCCGGTGACGCCGACCCCGAGACATTGCTCGAGACGGTCGAGCGCATACTGGGCAGCACGCTGCACGACCTCATCGTCTGGGTTGACGAATCCCCTCAGCGGTGCCGGGGTGACAGCGCGGGATATGAGCGATTCCGTCGGCTCGTCGCCGGCGACGCGCGTGTGCGTTTGGGGCCCGAAGGCGGCGCTGCGGAGGCGTTCGCCGCTGCCGCCTTTCACATCGCCGTGCCTGCGGGTGCCGACTTGGCCCCGGACGATCTGATGCGAATGGCTCGGTCGCTCAAGTCGGCCTCCCGAACCCAATTGGATCTCTCGGACGGCACGTCGATCTCGTTGACCCGAGCGCGTCTCGTGCATCGAGCCGCGCGCACGGGCATGCCCTGCGATCAAGGCAGCGACGCCACCGCCGAGCAGCTGAGAGTCGAGCAGGCACCCCTGATCGGCAGAGCGCAGCCCAGCCCAGCGGCCCGTGTGACGCCACACCGACAGCGCGCAGCCGCATCCAGTGCACGGGCTGATCGTCGTCAGGCCGCCGCAGCAAGAAGAATCGCTCGGCCTTCCGCCGCAGCGCGACTCGACAGGGTTCGCGAGATGTCCCGAAGCCTGTCTCGGCAGGCGCTGCAGGTTCGGAGCTCGGGGGACGCGATGCGGCTTGCCCAGGCCGTCGGGACCTGGGTCGGCGCGGCGCTCGCATGGCGTGTGCGCTGGATCGCTTGGAAGCACCGTCAAGCCGCGAGATGGATCATGTGGAGAACCCTGCGCGCGCAGAGTTGGGTTCGGCGTGCTTCCCGACGCACTATGTGGAAGACCCTGCGTGCACACAGTTGGGCTCGACGCGCTTCGAGACGCACTATGTGGAAAACCCTGCGTGCACAGAGCTGGGCCAGGCGCGCATCCCGGCGCACCATGTGGAGAACGCGCCGAGCACTCGGCCCGTCGACACTTGGGATCCGACCCGCCGCGTACCGGCTGGGACCGCACCTCGTGGCGCGCGGACCGACGGCGAGCCAGCTCTTCGAAGCGTCAAGCCGGGTAGATGACGAACTCGGACCTGCAGCGCGAGTCCTGCTCATTGACGGCGAGCACGATCGGCCTCCCCAAGCCGATGACGTCGAGTTGCGAATCATCAAGATGGCTGACTTGGAGCCCGCCTCGCAGGTACCAGCCTTCGACGCGGAGCAGGTCAATCCGGTGAATTGGACGATGGACTGCCGAAAGACGTCGGCGGCGCTTGGTCCCGCGCGGCTCTTGCCGAATGAATTGGACATCCGCAAGACCGCGAACCCCGACAAGATTCTGGCCTGCCGACGGTTCCACCACGTCGTCGACACTGCGGCATTCCATGAGAGCACTCGTCGCCGCGCAGCATCCTTGGCCACTCTCGCAGCATGCGGCGTGGTGGTTCACATGATCGATGAGGATCCGAGTCTCCGAGAAATGCTGGGACCCGATCTCTATGCGTTGATGAGAGATCCTGCAGTCCCAGAATTCAGCGAGCAGCAACGAGAGTCCCACAGCATCGCTATGCGACGCGAGGCATTGCGGAAGCACTCGCTGCGGGCGCGTGCCCGCCAAGTGCTGGCGGTGGCAGAGCTTGAGGCGCCCCCGCTGCCGATGGTCTCGGTCTTGCTGGCAACCTGCCGACCATCGCTGGTCGACACAGCAATCACGAGCGTGGCGATCCAGACATACCCACATGTCGAGCTGGTATTGGCCCTGCACGGCGAAGGTTTCGACCACGACGAGATCGACGTGCTTCGCCAGCGCCTCCCCTTCTCGAGCAAGACAGTGCCCGTACCGCGTTCCGCTCCGCTCGGCACCGTGCTCAACGAGGCGGTTGCGGCGTCATCGGGGGATCTGATCACGAAGTTCGACGACGATGACTTGTACGGTCCAGAGCACTTGTGGGATCTCGTGCTCGCCCACGAATTCTCAGGGGCATGCCTCGTCGGCAAGGCCGCCGAGTACGTCTATCTCGAACGCAGCAACCGCACGATCCAGCGCTTCCGGGGCGGCGCTGAGCGCCTGAGCTCCGAACTCAGCCTGGCCGGCGGCGCAATGATGATCTCCCGCAGCGACCTCGACTCTGTCCTCGGCTGGCAGGACATTCCATCAGGGGTCGACAAGGCGTTGATCGACGACGTTGCCGCGAGCGGGCGTCGCCTCTACCGAACCCACGGCAAGGGATATGTGCTGGTGCGACATGGGGACTCGCATACCTGGGGTGTCGACGACGCTTACTTCGAAGAGCAAGCACAGGAAATCCGCGACGGGCGTGATCTCGCGTTCGCCGGGCTCTGACACCATCAGCAGCCTGAATGCTGTCGCGCAGCGCCCTGAATGCTGTCGCGCGCTTCAGGACGTACCGCTCGAGTGCCTGCGTAGGAACCGCCAATGGTCCCCAAGCATCTGCTTGAGTTCCCGCTGGGCGCTCCATCCGAGCTCCGTTGCCGCCCGGCGGCAGTCAGCCCACGATTCAGCCAGATCGCCTGGCCGCCTCCCAATGACATCGAAGGGAATCTCCCGCTGCGTCACCTCCGAGGCCGCTCGCACGACCTCGTGCACTGACGTGCCGACGCCGGTGCCTAGGTTGAAAGCGCGGCTGGTGCAGGAGCCCAAGTCGGCTTCAAGAGCGGCAACGTGTCCCTCGGCAAGGTCCATGACATGGATGTAGTCGCGGATAGTGGTGCCATCAGGAGTGTCGTAGTCATCTCCGAAGATCTGGAGCTTGGCGCGCGTGCCCAACGCAACCTCCATCACCACCGGCACCAGGTTTTGCGGTTCGCTGAGCGGGATCTCACCGATGTCCCCCGACGGGTGTGCGCCGACGGGGTTGAAGTATCTCAACAAGACCGACCGCATTCGCGAGTCGGCGGAGGCGTCAGCAAGAATGCGCTCGCACATCTGCTTAGTCGCTCCATAGGGGCTCTCAGGTGCCAGCGGAGACGTCTCGGTCACCGGCAGTTCGGCGGCCCCCCCGTACACGACAGCGGATGAACTCAGCACGAATCGCGGAATGCCTCGCTCAAGTGCAGCTTCGGCCAGCGTCAGCGTCGATGCAAGATTGTTCCGGTAGTACCGCAGCGGCTCGAGAACCGACTCAGGGACGCTCTTGTGCGCTGCGAAGTGAATGATCGAATCGATGTCGCGAGAACGACAGATCTGCTCGATGGCGCCCCGGTCGGCCGCGTCGGCTTCGACAACGTCGAGCTGTGTTCCGGTCAAGGCGCGAAGCGCATCGACGACTCCGTGCTTGGCATTCGAGAAATCGTCGAGAATCACCACCTCCCGCCCGGCGGCGCAGAGTGCCACGACGGTATGACTTCCCACATACCCGGCCCCGCCGGTCACCAGTGTGGTCATGGGGGCAGTGTGCCACCCTCCCGCAACAGGCGACCGGTATGGTGAATGTTCGGTCGGATGGCCGCGGTGGCCCTGCTGCACATGTCAAGGAGCAGATCTTTGGAGCACGTCCGCGAACCGTTCGCCGAAGGCCATCCGGGCGCGGCCGGGACGTGCCGCCGTACCAGCGTCTTCGCCGGCATGACACGTCGACCCCTGCGCCGGGCGGCCTGGCTCGCAGCACTGATGCTGACTGCGTGCTCGCAGATCACGGTGCCGCCGGAAACGCACGAGGCCGAGCCCGCACCGACTGCCGGTCCGGCACCGACCATCACACCGCAGACCAGCGCTGCGCCATCCGCCGGCACAGTGCCGCCGGCCACCACGGCGCCAGTCACCTCGGTGGCCGTCACAGAGACAGCTGCCCCCATCACGACCACAGCGCCGCAATTCACAGCCCCGTTCACCGGCTTGCCGACACCCACCGAGATTCTCCGGCCCGCCGCAGTCGTCAAGATCGACAATCACCCCCGCGCTTTGCCGCAGTGGGGCATCAACCATGCCGATGTCGTCTACGAGGAACTCGTCGAAGCCCGTCTCACGCGATTCGCAGCGATCTTCCATTCCACCAATGCCGACATAGTCGGCCCTGTCCGATCGGCTCGCACCGGCGACTTTGCACTGCTGTCGAACCTCAACCGGCCCATCTTCGTGAACTCGGGAGCCAACGATTACACCGCGCGAGCCCTGCGCCGAGTCGACGCCATCGCCATCATCGACGGGGCCGCCATCGCCAAGGGCGTGTTCGAACGCTCGCCGGAGAAGAACGCCCCTCACAATCTCGTCACCGATACCGCTCGCATCTACGCAGCAGGTGCAGCCGAAGGCAGGACGCCGCCGAAGTACTTCCGGTTCCGCGCTGAGGGCGAACCGTTGTCGCGGGGCACGGCGGTCAGCGGCGTGGATATTGACTACGGGCAGATCAAGGCGTCATACCGCTGGGATGCAGCCGCTGACGGATGGGCTCGCACGCAGAACGGCAAAGACCACACCGACTTCGACGGCGTGCGCATCGCACCAGAGAACGTCATCGTGCAGTTCGTGCGGTATCGCCAGAGCCCAGCGAACGCTGCCACCCCGGAGCCGGTGCTGACTGGCAGCGGTGAGGCTTGGATCTTCAGCGACGGCATGCTGGTTCGAGGCACCTGGGAGCGCCTGTCGGAACTCGATGTCACGGTGTTCCGTTCCGACAACGCCCTCATCGTGCCGCTGACACCCGGGCGCACGTGGATCTCGCTCGCAAGAGCCGGAACGGCGGAAATCGCCCCCTGAGCCGGTCGGCCCAACCCGTCGATCAGTCGAACTCGTGGCGCGGCACGTCCGACCACAGTCGCTCGAGGTCGTAGTACTCGCGACTGGGCTCGTGGAAGACGTGCGCCACGAATTCACCGAAGTCGAGCAGCACCCATTGCGCCTCGTCGAGCCCCTCGGTGCGGATCGGTCCGGGCCCTCCGGCCGCCTTGACGTGCACTTCCATCAGCTCGGCGATGCGCCGCACGCGTCGCGCATTGGGAGCGCTCGCGATGATGAACCAATCGGTGATGGCGAGTACATCGCCCACATCGAGTGCCACGATGCGCTCGGCGGACATCTCCGCGGCGCCGACTGCCGCGGCCTGCACCAGCGGCGGCACACCGGCGCCTGAGTTGATCGGATCCCGCTGGAGGGCGTGAACCCCGGAAGAGGCCGGGGACGCCTGCGGAACCGATGCCACGTTCACGGAGAATAGAGCCTGTGCTCGACGATGTAGCTCATGACGGCCGGCGGTACGAGCTGAGCTGCCTGAGGGGGGATCTCCTGAGCGGAACGATGACTCAACAACTCGCGCACGAACGTGGCTGACGCCTCGACCGGTTCCATGAGCACAGTCTCGGAACGCCAGCCTTCGACATGGACGGACGGCGCGCCACGCGGTTGCAGTACAGCCAGGCTCACACGCTCAGCGAGCTCGGCGGCACGGTGCCAAGTCGAGACACCGCGCGCTGCGGCGGGGCCCATCACCAGCAGCATTTCGGTGCCAGGCTGCTCGAGCTCCGAGACCGTGTCAATGGTGTAGGTCGGTCCGCCTCGCCGGAGCTCCAGATCGCTCACGACCATGCCGTCGAAGTCGCGAAAGGCCAGCAGGGCCATGGCGAACCGGTGATGCGCAGGCGTGACGAGACGCTCGGCCGATTTCTGCCACGGATCGTTCGCCACAACGATGTGGAGCAGCTCGATGTCGAGCTGGGTTCGCGCGCAGATCGCGGCGGCAACATGACCGGCGTGGGGAGGGTCGAACGTGCCCCCGAAGATCGCTTGTCGCGGCGGCACCGCAGCAGTGTAGAGTCACGCCACACATCATTTCTGCAGCGCTCACCGGGGTACCACTGCATCGATCAGCAAGCCCCGGTAGCGGCTGTTTGCGCGCGTCACGCGCCATGTGCTATTTTTGACTGTCCGCCCAACGCAGTGCTGCGCAAGGTCCGGGTTCTCGGGCCTGGCATCGCATGCGGGCGTACAAGCAAGATCGGCCCCGCCACCACGGCGGTGCCACGCCTGAGTGAGGACTGCCGCAGTCCTGCGAGGGCTGAACATACCCGGTGCCCCCCGCCGGGTGGCATGCCAGGGCGGCATGCAACCGAAGACGAAGAACCGGCTGCCCCCTGCCGGTTGGAGCGAATGTCATGGATTCAGTTGGCCAGTACCTGAACGAGATCGGCGCGGTGGCGCTGCTCACCGCAGAAGACGAGCGGATGCTCTCCCAGCAGATCGAAGCAGGACGCGATGCCAGGACGCGTCTCGACAGCGACGAGGAACTGTCCGTGGCCGAGCGGCGCGAACTGCGCAAGGCCGTGCAGACTGCCGCCGCCGCGCGCGACCGCTTCATCCGGGCGAATCTCCGCCTGGTCGTGTCCATCGCGCGCCGTTATCCGCTGCCTCCGACGCTGGAACTGCTCGACCTGATCCAGGAAGGCAACCTCGGCCTGGAGCATGCCGTCGAGAAGTTCGACTGGCGGCGCGGCTTCAAGTTCTCCACCTACGCGACGTTCTGGATCCGGCAGTCGATCGGGCGCGCGCTCGATCAGAAGGGCAGCCTCATCCGCCTGCCTTCGGACCGTTCTGCCACGTTGCGGGCCGCGCTGCGGCACAACGGGGGCGACAGCGACTCGCTCGACGACGAGAACGCGTGGCTGCAGCGGATCAGCACGCCCACCTCGCTCGACAAGACGGTCGGTGACGACGGTGACAGCGCCCTCATCGACCTCATCGGTGACGATGCGCCCGGTCCGGAGCATTACGCCATCGAGTCGGCTCGCAAGACCATGGTGCATTCCATGCTCGGCCGCCTCGACGAGCGGGCGCAATATGCCGTCAAGCGACGCAACGGCCTCATTGACGGCGAGCAGCGCAGCTACCGCGAAATCGGCGAAGAGCTGGGTGTGACGGCCGAGGCGGCACGCCGCCTGGTCAAGCGCGCCGTCGATGAGCTGCAGAGCCTCGCCGCCGACGGCGAGTTTGTAGACATCGATGCCGACGCAGACGCTGTCTGACGACGCAGCCTCACCGTCCGGCGCGCCCAGCCCCGCCGGATCTCTGCAGCACGCTCCAGACTGGCATCCCGGCTCGTGGGCCGAACGGCCCGCCGGCCAGCAACCCGACTGGCCCGACGCTGACGCTCTGGCAGCATCGCTGGCCGAGTTGCGTCGGCGTCCGCCGCTGGTTTTTGCAGGCGAGGCCAGGCGGCTGACTGAGCTGCTCGGGCACGTCTGCGCCGGGAAGGCTTTTGTGCTGCAAGCCGGCGACTGCGCTGAGTCGTTCGAGCTTTCGACTGCAGATCAGATACGCGACCGCCTCAAGGTGATCCTGCAGATGGCCGTGGTGATGCAGTACTCCGCCGGGCTGCCCATCGTGAAGGTGGGCCGCATCGCCGGTCAGTTCGCCAAGCCGCGCAGCTCGGCCACCGAGACCCGCGACGGCCTGACGCTGCCCATCTTCCGCGGCCACATTGTCAACGACATCGCGTTCGAACCTGAGGCCCGCACGCCCGACCCGTCCCGCCTGCTGGAGGCATACAGCACTTCTGCGGCGACGCTCAACTTGTTGCGGGCGTTCACGCGGGGCGGCTACGCCGACCTGCGGCAGGTGCACGACTGGAATCAGGAGTTCGTGGCCTCCAGCCCAGCCGGCCAGCGCTATGAAGTGCTGGCGAGCGGCATCGATGCAGCTCTGCGGTTCATGAACGCCTGCGGGCTCGACACCGACGACAGCGCCATGCGTCAGGTGGAGCTGTACACCAGCCACGAGGCACTGCTGCTGGGCTACGAGGAAGCGCTTACCCGCACCGACAGCATCACCGGCGACTGGTACGACTGCTCGGCGCACATGCTGTGGGTCGGCGAACGCACCCGCGAGCTCGACGGCGCCCATGTCGAATTCCTTCGGGGTGTGCACAATCCGATCGGGGCGAAGCTGGGCCCCACCGCTACGCCCGACGAGGCACTGGCGTTGTGCGAGACGCTGAACCCGCACCGGATCCCGGGCCGGTTGACCCTGATCAGCCGCATGGGGGCCGGCAACGTCGTGGCGTGCTACGAACCCATCCTGCGAGCAGTCACCGACGCCGGCCACCCGGTGGTATGGCAGTGCGACCCCATGCACGGCAATACGTTCAGCACCCCCGACGGGGTCAAGACTCGCCATTTCGACGCCATCCTGGCCGAGATCCGCCAGTATTTTGCCGCTCACGCCACGGCCGGGACATGGCCCGGCGGCATCCATCTCGAAATCACCGGCGATGCGGTCACCGAGTGCATCGGCGGCAGCGACGAACTGGCTCAGCACCAGCTCGGCGACCGCTACGAGACCATGTGCGACCCTCGTCTGAACGGCCGCCAATCACTCGACTTGGCCTTCCTGGCCTCCGACCTGCTGGCCTCGGCCAGAAATGGAGCCGGCTAGGTCAACCGGCTAGGCCAGGTTGTCGACGAAACCCTCGAGCTGGCGCAGGTTGCGGCACTCGAACACGCCGTCGGTATAGGTCGAGTACTCGGTGATCACCGAGTCGCCCGTGTCCCAATACGACCGGGGCTCTGGGTTCAGCCAGAACACCGAACGAGCCCGCTTCTGGCACTCCTTGAGCACCCATGCGTTCGTCGAGTGGTAGTTGTTGCGAGCGTCGCCCAGGAACATCATCGTCGACTTGGCGTTCACATCCTTGCCGAAGTTCTCCCAGAACACGCCGAAGGCATGGCCGTAGTCGGAATGGCCGTCGACCCAGACGACATCGGCTTCGGTGTTCACCCGGTGCACTGCGTTGGTGATGTCCTCCTCGTTCTGGAACATGTGGGTGACCTCGTCGATGCCGTCGATGAAGACGAACGAGCGCACCTTGGAGAACTGATTCTGCAGCGCGTACACCAGGTGCAGCGTGAACCTGGCGAAGGCTGCCACCGAACCCGAGATGTCTGCGACCACGATGAGCTCAGGCTTGTTCGGCCGGGGATGGCGGAAGCGCGGCTCTGCGGGCACGCCGCCGTAGCTGAGCGAACGCCGCACTGTTGCTCGAAAATCGAGCGGGCCGCGCCGCTTGTGCTTGCGCTTGCGCGCCAGGCGCGCTGCCAGCTTGCGGGTCAGCGGCTGGATGGCCTTGCGGATGTTCGCCATCTCCTCACGGCTGGCGTGCATGAAGTCGACGTCTTCGGGCAGGGGCTTGCGCAGCGTCTTGGCCATTGCCTCGACGCCGCGGTCGGCCACGAGGCGACGCCGGATCTCCGCCTCGATTTCACGCTTCAACTGCTCGATGCGGTTCTCGAATTCTTCGCGTTCGAGCCGTTCCGCCAACGGTGTCATCTCGCCGTCGTAGCGCTGCGAAGACTCCTCGATCAGCCGATCCAGCATCCCGTCCAGATCTAGGTTGCGCAGCGTGCGGTACAGGTAGTAGGTGCCGCCGACGGGCCGCCCCGGCTCCATGCCCGCGAACTGCGTCACCGCAGCTCGGGCCATGGCCGCCATCATCGCTTCGTCGGCGTTGAGCAGCGCCCGGAAGAGCATCTCGGCGATCTCCTCCGGCGACATGTCCTGCCCGCCGCCGCGGCCGCCCATGCCCTGCATCTGCTGGGACGTCCACTCTTCGAGATTGTCTGGATCGAACTCCCCGTTGCCGTCCTCGTCGCCGACGTTGTACTCCGGCCCGCGCAACGAGAAATACACCTCAAAGACCGTCTCGAACGCCCGCCAATGTTGCTCGTTCTTGACGAGCGTGGCCGCAAGCGCGTACTTGAAGGCGTCGCGGTCTTCGATGGGAATGTGCTTGACGGCCTCCATGGCGTCGAGGTTCTCCGTCAACGAGACCGGCAGGCCGGCGTTGCGCAGCTCTCCGACGAAGCCGCTGAGCAGATCCAACATGGCCGGTCTCCGTCCCCGCCGAGCGCTGTCTAGGCCTCGACCGTCAGCTCTTTGGCGGCCTTCTCGATATCAGACTGGTACTTGAGCAGGATGTGAAGCGTTTCCTTCGCCTGCTCGACATCGATGTTCTCGATGCCCAGCAGCACCAACGTGCGGGCCCAGTCCAAGGTCTCCGACACCGACGGTGCCTTCTTCAGCTCGAGCTGGCGGATGGAGCGCACGACGCGTGCGATCTGCTCGGCCAAGTTCTCGCTGATGCCGGCAACCTTGGTCAGAACGATCTGCTTCTCGCGTTCGAGATCGGGATAGTCGATGTGCAGGAACAGGCAGCGCCGCTTGAGTGCCTCGGACAGCTCGCGGGTGTTGTTGGACGTCAGGAACACCAGAGGGATCTGGCTTGCCATGATCGTGCCGAGCTCGGGAATCGAGACTTGGTAGTCCGACAGGATCTCGAGCAGCAGCGCCTCGGTCTCGATCTCGACCCGGTCCACCTCGTCGATGAGCAGCACCACCTTGTCCTGCGCGCTGATGGCTTCGAGCAGCGGACGGGTGAGCAGGAATTCGTCCTGGAAGATGTCGTCCTGCAGCTCCACCCAGTCCTCGTGCTCGGCGTCGACGCCCCGGTCGGCCTGGATGCGCAAGAGCTGCTTCTTGTAGTTCCACTCGTACAGCGCCTTGGCCTCGTCGAGCCCCTCGTAGCACTGGAGGCGAATCAGCCGGGCTCCGCTCATCGCAGCCACCGACTTGGCCAGCTCGGTCTTGCCGGTTCCCGCTGGTCCCTCGATGAGGACTGGTTTGCCGAGACGCTCGGCCAGGAACACCACACTGGCGATGCCGTCGTCGGCGAGGTATTCGACTTTCGCCAAGCCTTCACGGACACCCGAGAGGTCTCCGAACATTGTCTCGTTCATTCTGGGTGTCTCCCCTGTGGATGTCAGAGTGGGTACCGGGCCGCCGGCAAACCGAACCGGTCAGACAGTGTGGCAGCCGCGGCTACCTCTCGGCACGGCTAACCCCTTGTGTGACCCGTTCCCGTCACCACGAACTTGGTGGTCGTGAGCTGTTCAAGGCCCATGGGGCCACGGGCATGCAGCTTCTGGGTGCTGATGCCGATCTCTGCGCCGAATCCGAATTCCTCGCCGTCCACGAAGCGTGTCGAAGCGTTGACGAGCACGGCGGCGGCATCCACCCGACGAGTGAATTCCTGGGCGGCGGCGAGATCTCCGGTCACGATGGCCTCGCTGTGGCCCGTGCCGTGCCGGTTGACGTGGTCGATTGCCGTGTCGAGGTCATCGACGACCGCAACGCTCATCTTGAGCGCGAGGAATTCTGTCGAGAAGTCGTCGGGGCCGGCCGGACCGATTTGGGGCGCGATGACCTGTGCCGCTGCGTCGCCCACGAGCTCCACGCCGTCCAAGTCGTCGACGATGCGGGGCAGGAACGCCTCAGCCACGTCGCCGTGCACCAAGAGCGACTCTGCAGCGTTGCACACCGAGGGGCGGCTGAGCTTCGCGTTGGCGACGATGTCGGCCGCCATGTCCAGATCTGCCGCTGCATCGACATACACGTGGCAGTTGCCGTCGCCGTCTATGACATAGGGCACGGTGGCATTGGCGAGCACCGAGGCGATGAGCGCCGGTCCGCCCCTAGGGATAAGACAGTCAATGTGGTCGCGCAACTGCATGAACTCAGTGGCTGCGCTGTGGCGCGTATCGGTCACCAACACCAGCGCGTCTGCGGGCAAGCCGGCTTTGACCAAGCCTTCGCGCAGCGCGTCGGCGATCGCCATGTTGGAGTTCAGTGCAGCCCCGGAGCCTCGCAGGAACGCAGTGTTGCCCGACTTCAGGCACAACCCGAAAGCGTCCGAGGTGACGTTGGGCCGGCTCTCATAAATGATCGCCACCACACCCAGCGGTACCCGGACCCGCTCCACCGCCAGACCGTTCGGCCGCACCCACCCGTCGACTACCTGGCCGACTGGGTCAGGAAGGGCCGCCACGTTGCGCAAGCCCGCCGCCATGGCCGAGATACGACCGGGGTCGAGCCGCAGCCGGTCGATGAGCGTCGCCGACGTGCCGGCAGCTTCGGCGTTGGCCACGTCATCGCGGTTGGCTGCGAGCACGCTGTCGCATGCGGCTGCCAGCAGATCTGCAGCCGACAGCAGGGCCTCGTCACGTACGGCACCGGGTGCTTGTGCCAGGACGGTCGCCGCGGCCTTCGCACGCTCGCCGAGCACTGTCATCGACGGTGCGACTGGCATCTCCACGTCAGGCACCCGAGCAGGCTAGTGGCATCACCCCGGATCACCCCAGAACGACGAGATCGTCGCGGTGCACGACCAACGGGTGCAATCCCTCGGGCAACTGGTCGCTGCGCAAGCCAGCGGTGGCTCGCAGGCCCTCGGCGTCAATGGCCGCGAGGCCCTTGGCGAACGTCTCTCCCTGGGGGTCGACGATGTCCACGGCTTCGCCGGCGGCGAAGGAGCCCTCGTGCCCGACGACGCCAGCCGCAAGCAGCGACTTGCCCCCTGCTGACACGGCGCGGCGGGCGCCGCCGTCAACGGTCACCGATCCCCTCGCGGCCACGGCGAAGCCGATCCAGAGCTTGCGAGCGGAGACCCGTGCATCTCGTGCAGGCACGGTGGTGCCGACACCCGGCCGGCCTACAGCTGCGTCGGCAACCACGTCTGGGCGGCGGGCTGAGGCGATCACCGTGCGCACACCGCTCCACGAGGCCATACGGGCTGCTGCCAGCTTCGAGGCCATGCCGCCGCTGCCCACGGCATTCGCAGAGCCCGCCGCCGCCTGCAGCGACGGGCTCACCTCCAAGATTTCTGAGATGAGCGAGGCTTGCGGGTCGATGTTCGGGTCGGCAGTCAGGACACCCGGCATATCGGTCAGCAGGATCAGCACGTCAGCGCGCACCAGGTTGGCGACGAGGGCAGCAATCCGATCGTTGTCGCCGTAGCGGATGGCATCATCGGCGATCGCATCGTTCTCGTTGACGACCGGTACAACGCCGAGATCGAGCAGATGATGAAACGTGGCTCGGGCGTGAAGGTACTGATCGCGATCGCGGAAGTCGTGCGGGGCGATCAGCACTTGGCCGACGACCATGCCCTCCGCGGCGAACAGCTCCCGGTAGGAGGCCATGAGGTCGATCTGACCGACGGCTGACAATGCTTGGAGTCTTTCAGGCTCAGCGGGTCGATCGACGCTCAGCCGCTGCACGCCTGCGGTGATCGCGCCGGAAGTGACGACGATCACTTCGTGGCCGGCCGCGCGCACTACAGCGACGTCCGATGCCAGCTTGGCGACGGCATCGAGATCAACTCGCCCGTCCGATGTCGTGATCGACGACGTCCCGATCTTGGCAATCAACCGCAGTGAGGCAGGCATCGACGTCAATCCTGCCGTCTTCCGGTTCTCAACGCAGTCACCTGAGTCATGTACCCGGCTCGAAGATGTTCCGGGCGACACGCCAGGTGTTTTCTCGCGTGCGGTTTGCCGCGTCTCACGTTCATGTATCCGGCTCGTAGGTGAATTCGAAGTCACCGATGCGCACCAAGTCGCCCGACTGGGCGCCGTTGCGAGCCAAGGCCCGCGACACGCCAAGCTTCTCCAAGCGCCGCTGCGCCCATGCCAGCGCAGCGGGATCGGTGAGATCCGACAGAGCGACGGCGCGACGGGCTTGGCGGCCCTCGATCTCGAACACCCCGTCGCCGAGGCGCAGGACCGTGATGCCGGTGGGTTCGGGGCGATGCACCACGTATTGGGCAGGAGCCTCGTCGGCGTGCCTGGCTTCAGACACCAGATCACGTAGCTGACCCAATACCGGGGCCACGCCTTCACCGGTCACAGCGCTGAGCCGCGGTCCGTCCCAGCGCAGGTGGGCCACGTCGGCCTTGGTACCCACCACCAGCCGCCGCCGCGCTGCGAGCGCTGAGTCATGCAGCTCTAGCTCGCCGAGCAGCACGTCGACCTGTTCATGGGGATCACGGCCGGCGACTTCCGCCAGATCGGCCATGATCAGCAGCACCCGGGCTCGCTCGACATGTCGCAGGAACTGGTGCCCGAGGCCCTTGCCCTGCGCGGCACCCTCGATCAGCCCGGGCACATCCGCGATCACCATCTCGAAGCTGTCGGCGTCGGTTCCGGAGCCGTCGTCGAGCCGGACCACTCCGAGGCTGGGCGTGAGCGTCGTGAATGGGTACGAAGCGACCTTCGGCCGCGCTGCCGACACGGCGCTGATGAAGGTGCTCTTGCCTGCGTTCGGGAATCCCACCAGAGCGACATCGGCCATGAGCTTCAGCTCGAGGCCGAGCCAGCGCTCCTCGCCCGACTCCGCCTGCTCGGCGAAATGGGGCGCGCGCATCCGATTCGAAGCGAAGCGGACATTGCCCCGGCCGCCGCGCCCGCCCTGAGCCGCCAGCCAGCGATCCCCCGCATGCACGAGATCCGCCAGCACAGCGCCGTCGCGGTCGCGGACGATCGTGCCCTCGGGCACGCGTACGAGCTCGTCGGCACCGTTGCGGCCATGCCGTTTGCGCCCCTGGCCATGACCGCCATCTGTCGCACGCCGGAACGGGAAGTCTCGAAACGCCAGCAGCGATGCCACGTTGCGATCCGCGACGACCCACACATCGCCGCCGTGCCCGCCGTCGCCGCCATCGGGGCCACCGCGCGGCACGTGAGACTCGCGACGGAAGGACACGCAGCCCGCCCCGCCGTCACCGCCCTTCGCGTGCAGCTGGCACTCGTCGACAAAGTCGCTCATCAGCGTCCTCGCAGACGCTTTCGGGTCTCGGGATGAAGTACGGAGGAACTACGACGGGACGACGTCAACAAGCCGGCGCCCGCGGCGATAGCCGAAACGCACGATGCCGGGAGCTGTCGCGAACAGCGTGTCGTCCTTGCCGCGGCCCACATTGCGCCCCGGATGGAACTTGGTGCCACGCTGGCGCACGATGATGCCGCCGGCGTCGATGGTCTGCCCCGAATAGACCTTGACGCCAAGGCGCTTTGCCACAGAGTCGCGCCCGTTGCGAGTGGAGCCTCCGCCCTTGGTCTTCGACATGGTGCTGTCCCTCTTGTCCGGTCTCGCGTGCCTGCTGGGATGCCCCTAGGCGGTGGCGATCTGAGTGATCTCGACCGTGCTGTAGCGCTGCCGGTGTCCCCACCTGCGCCGGTTGGTCGTGGCGTTCTTGTAGGTGAAGCCGTCGATCTTGGGCCCCTTGACCTCGCCGACGACCCGGCCGGTCACCGAAGCTCCGACCAGCTCGTCGGGCGTCGCCAGCACGGCACCGTCATCCACCACCAGAACGGGCGTGAAGGTGACTTCTTCGCCGGGCGGCACCGCGAGCAGCTCAACATCGAGCCGCTGGCCGGCCTCGACGCGGCGCTGCTTGCCGCCGGTAGCGATGACTGCGTACATCGGTTGGAGAGGATACCGATGAGGCTCCCGGATTGGCGAGTGAATTTGCGGCCCAGAATCAAGCAGCCCAGAATCAAGCAAACAGCGACTCGCGCAACTGGATGCCGCGGCCCTCGCACTCATTGCACGGGTCTGACATCGACTCCAGCAACCCCTCACCGGTGCGCATCCGGGTCATCTGCACAATGCCCATGTCCGAAATCGGTTCTGTGGCCGTACGGGTCTTGTCGCGGGCCAGCGCCTCGTTCAGCGTCGACATGAGCTGTTCCCGCTGTTGCTTGTCGTCCATGTCCACGAAGTCGACGATGATGATCCCGCCGATGTCCCGCAGCCGCAGCTGCTTCGCAATCTCGGTAGCGGCCTCCAGGTTGTTCTGGAACAGCGTCTCGTTCAGGCTGGACTTGCCCACGTTGCGCCCGGTGTTCACGTCGATCACCGTCAACGCTTCGGTGTGCTCGATGATGAGCGAGCCGCCAGATGGCAGCCAGACCTTGCGATCGGTGGCCTTTCGCACTTGTTCAGCCACGTGCACCCGCTCGAACAGCGGCAAACGTTCAGCGACCGGGTCGTAGTACCGAATGCGATCCACCAGCGGTGCCGCCACCGCCTCCATATAGCCCTTGACCTGTTCGAACAGCGCAGGGTCATCGATCACCACTTCGCGGAAGTCGGCGGTGAACTGCTCCCGGATGATGCGCACGGCCAACTCGGGTTCCCGGAACAGCAGCACCGGCGCATCGGAGCGTTCCGCCAGCTCGGAGATCTTGGTCCACTGCTGCGTGAGCCGTTCGATGTCACGGCGGATCTCAGCCGCTGTGACGTTCTCCGCCGCCGTGCGCAGGATCACGCCGAAGCCCTCGGGGATCTCCTTGCCCAGCAGGCTGCGCAACCGACGTCGCTCGCGGCTGGGCAAGCGGCGCGAGATTCCCATCACGCTGCTGTTCGGGATGAGCACCACGAAGCGGCCAGGCAGCGACACCTCCGTGGTCAGGCGGGCGCCCTTGTGACCGATCGGGTTCTTGATGACCTGGCACATGACCGTCTGGCCGTTCTTGATCAGCTCGCCGATCGCCGGTCCTGCCACGGAGCGCCCGCGGCGCCCGCCTGCCCGCTTGCGCTCCGATCCGCCGTCGTCATCGCTCTCGTCGGAGGCAACGGTCAGATCGCCTCGATAGAGCACGGCCTGCTTGGGCGTGCCGATGTCGACGAACGCCGCTTCCATGCCCGGAAGCACACGCCGCACCCGACCGAGGTAGAGATTGCCGTAGATCTCGGCGACATCGTCGGAAGGGCGGCTCACGTAGTACTCGATCAGTGACCGGCCTTCGAGCACGGCGATGTGCGTCGCTCCCTCAGAAACATGAACGCACATCCGGTACCGACCCAGCGGCTTGCCGTTGCGGTACTTGCCGCGGCGCTCGGTGAGCTGTTCATCGTCGAGCTCCAGCGGCCGCTGGTCGGCCAGGATGGCCTCGACAGGCGCATGGGAGCCGTTGCGAGTCTCCGCGGTCGTCGTAGCGGCCTCGTTGGATCGGCCCCGTCCGCCGCGTCCCCGGCCGCCCCGCCTGCGACGGCGGCGCCCACCGGAACCCTCACCATCGGGTGCTGGTTGAGCCGGCGCCGGGCGGCTGTCGCCGATCTTGGGCTTGCGGGACGGCGGCGGAACCGGCGGAACCGGCGGTTTCGCAGACTCAGGCTCGGATTGAGGGGGATCGGCCTTCGACTTCTGGTCGGGTCCAGATCCTGCTTTGGACTTGGCCTTGGGTACCGACTTCGCCTTGGGCTTGGGTTTTGCCTTGGATTCCGGTTTGTCCTGGTCAGATTCGTTCTGCGTAGGGGGCACGACCAGCCGCCGCTTGCGCACGGCGGGTGTCGGGTCGTTCAGTGTTGATTCATCCACTGATGGTTTCCTTGTGTCTCTGGGCGCACATGGCGGGCACGGCCGGTTCGGCTCGTCCCGCGGCGCCGCTCGTCCATTGATGTGTTCTCCGGGCTATGCCCATCTCGTGTGCCGGCGCGAGCGCTGGCACCAGTTCGCCGGGGCGCACTACCCGGGGCGTTGCTGACAGCTCGGCGCTCAGCACCGCCCCTCGATCCGAGCATCCGACCACCTGCAGCACCTCAACGCTGGGTCGAACATTCGAACTCACGGTCTCGCCTTTGTGCACCCGTTCAGTTACGACGGTACCGGCGGCGAGGAAGTCTGCAACCGCTTTCGCCGCTGGGGTCGCATCGAGGCCCACGATCTCGAACTGCCAGCCGCACGAATGAACCGCCGCTTGCAGCGACGTGCCTCGGCCGTCGGTCAGCATCGCAGCGGACACCTCCATGCCTACCGGCAGCGCCTCGCTGAGCGCCCCGGCAATGGTGCAGTAGCTCGGGCCGGCCGCGGCAGGCTCGTGCTCGCAAGGTGCGTGAGCGCCGTTCCGGCAGACGATCGCCGGTCCCGCGTCGAGCACTGCATCGGTAACCAGTGGCAGCTCCACGAATTCGGCCTCCGACTCGTATCCGGTGGGCAGCGCCAGGCCGAAGCTCAGCTTCATCCGGGGCGAGAAGCCCTGGCTGTAGGACACCGGCAACCCGACCTTGCGCACGGCACGCTCGATCACACGGGCCACGTCGCGGTGGCCGATGAACCGGATCTTGCCGACCTTGGAAAAGCGGACGCGCAGCCTCAATGCCATCTCCCACCCACGAGGGTGGGAGCGGCACTGCAGCTCGGCACCAGCGACAGGGCCCGGCGCATCATGCGCCACCCCCGGTCGGTGCGCCTGCGCCCGCCAACTGGCGAGGACGCAGCTCAACCGGCACCAGATGGCCGGTCGCGAGATCCTGTCCCGTCCCCTGACTGCCGCCATTGGGGGCGACGGGGGACGCGACCATGTGCTCGATCCCATATTCAGTACAGGCCCCGCAGTCGTAGCACGGGGTCCATCGGCAGTCAGGCAGGCCATGCCCAGCCAAGGCGTCCTGCCAGTCATGCCAGAGAAAATCGCGGTGCAGCCCGGCGCCAATATGGTCCCAGGGCAGCACCTCGTGCTCGTCTCGATGGCGATGCACGTACCAGTCGAGGCTGAGGCCGCACGCTGCCATGGCCTCTTCCCACAAGCCCAGATCGAAGCGTTCGCTCCATTCCTGAAACGTGCCGCCTTTGCGCCAGACGTATTCGATGACCGCGCCCACTCGTCGGTCGCCACGGCTGGCGATGCCCTCTGCGGTCGAAGCGGCCGGGTCGTGCCACTTGAGCTGCACTCGCCGGTTGCGACCCAGTGCCGAGCGCACCAACCGCACCTTGCGCGCCAGCTCTTCGGGCGGGTTCTGCCCGAACCACTGGAACGGCGTATGCGGTTTGGGCACGAAGCCCCCCAGCGACACCGTCACCGATGCACGCTTGGTGTATTCCTGCCCGATCCGGGTGCAGGCATCGGCCAAGTGTGCGATGGCCTCGGTGTCGGGGTCCATCTCCGACGGCAAGCCCGTGAGGAAGTACAGCTTCATGCGATGCCAACCCTGGCTGTAGGCCGAGCGCACCGCCCCGTACAGGTCCTCCTCGGTAATGAGCTTGTTGATGATCTGGCGCAACCGCCACGACCCCGCCTCGGGGGCAAAGGTGAGCCCCGTGCGGCGAGCGCGTGACACCTGGGCCGCCACATCGACGGTGAAGGCGTCGACACGCATGCTGGGCAGCGAAACGCTGATCCGGTTGGCATCGGCGCCAGCTGTGTCCGATGCACCGGCTCCGCCGGCTGTGTCGTTGCCGCTGGCTCCGCCGGCTGTGTCGTTGCCGCTGGCTCCGCCGGCGGTGACCGTGTCGCGCACGAGCTCGGCGATTCCGCTGTAGTCGGCCGTGGACAGCGACATCAGGCTGACTTCGTCGTAGCCGCTGCGCTCGAGGCCCGCAGTCACCATCTCGCGTACTTGGGCGGCAGGGCGCTCACGAACCGGGCGGGTGATCATTCCCGCCTGGCAGAAGCGGCACCCCCGGGTGCACCCCCGGAACACCTCCACGGAGAGCCGGTCATGGACGACCTCGGTCACCGGCACCAGCTGCCGGCGCGGATACGGCCATTCGGCAAGATCGGCGACCGTGCGCTTGGCAACCAGCTCTGGCACGTCCGGGTGTTTCGGCGTGACGGCGGCCAGCGCCGGCCCGTCGTAGGCGACGTCGTACATCGCCGGCACGTACACGCCTTCGATGCCCGCGAGGTCCCGCAGGATCGTGGCACGCGTGCCCGGGCGCTTGCCGCTTTGCTTCCAGGCACCGACTGCTTCGGTGATCTCGGAGACCACCTCCTCGCCGTCTCCGATGACGAAGAAGTCCACGAAGTCCGCCAGGGGCTCGGGGTTGTATGCACAATGACCGCCAGCACCGATGAGCGGGTCGGCATCATCGCGCTGAGCCGAACGTACCTCCAACCCCGCCAGATCGATGCAGTTGAGCACGTTGGTGTACACGAGCTCAGCCGAGAGGTTGAAGGCGATGATGTCGAAGTCACCCGCGGCTCGATGCGTGTCCACGGAAAACAGCGGCAGCCCCACAGCCCGCATCTCGGCCTCGAGGTCGATCCACGGTGCGTAGGTGCGCTCGGCGCTGGCGTCCGGGCGCTCGTTCAGCAGCTCATAGAGGATCTGCAAGCCCTGGTTGGGCAAGCCGATCTCGTAGGTATCGGGATAGGCCAGAAGCCACGACGTGAGGTGCGGGCCGGCGTCCGGTCGTTGCATCCCGTCCTCGCAGCCGATGTACCTCGCCGGCTTGGAGACACGTGGCAGCAAGGGCTCGAGCCGGGGCCACAGCGTTGTCATTGCAACCTCAACGCTACCGGCCCGGCCCGACAGTGAAGCGTTAGAGCGTGTAGCGCCGCGCTCCGACGCTGATGACGATGCCTACCGCCGCGAAAGCGGTGACCGTGCCCGAACCGCCATGGCTCATGAGCGGCAAGGGGATACCGGTGATGGGCATGATGCCGATGGTCATGCCGATGTTCTGAAACACCTGGAACAGCAACATGGAGAGGATCCCGACGGTGAGTAATCGCCCGAACGGGTCGCTGGCGACGCGTGCGATCTGCCATATGCGCACGGACATGTAGGCATACAGCGCGAGCAGGAGCGTGCCGCCGACGAGGCCGAATTCCTCCCCCAGCGCCGTGAAGATGAAGTCGTTGTGCTGTTCGGGAACCAAGTCCAGATTGGTTTGGGTGCCTTGCTTCCAGCCTTGGCCCCAGATGCCGCCGGCACCGATGGCAATCTGGCTCTGACGTAGGTTGTACGAGGCTTCCAGCGGCTCGAACTCTTGATCCAGAAATGCCGTCAAGCGGTTTCGCTGTGTCTCACTGAGCAAGCGGGGGCCTTGGAACGCGTCGATGCTGAACACCAGCACGAGCGCCAGGATTCCGGTCAGCGTGATGACGACGATGTGGCGAAGCTGCGCGCCTGCGACCAACAGCATGCCCATGGCGACGGCCACGAAGACCAGCATCGTGCCCAGGTCGGGCTGCAGGTAGATCAGGCTCATGGGCACCACCAGCAGCAGACCCGCGTTGAACAGCGTGTCGAAGCGCAGGTATCCCTCGTGACTGGCCACGAACGCCGCCAGCGACACGATCACTACGAGCTTGGCGAACTCCGAGGGCTGCACCTGGAACCCGACGCCGGGCAGCACGAACCATGACCGTGCATTGCGAATCTCGGGCCCCCAGAACAGCAGCGCCCCCAGCGCTCCGAGCGCCAGCAGGTACGCAGGGGTCGCGTAGAAACGCAGCACCCGGTAGTCGACGACGGCTGCGATGATCATCACCACGATGCCGATGCTCACGAAGATCGCTTGGCGTCGCGCCACGGTCCACGGGTCGCCGCCTTCGAAGGACAGGCTTCGCCAGGTGGAGGAGTAGTTCATCGCGATGCCGAGCAGCGCTATCGCTATCGCAGCCAGCGCCAATGAGTAGTCGGCGAACCACGCGGGAGATTGCAGCTCGCGCCGCGTCTGCGAACGATTCAGCAGTCGTGCGATCATGACGCTGCTCCCTCGATCTGGTCGACATCGGGGATGCCGTCACCGTCCGCATCCGACGGCGTGTTCGCCCGCGGCAGCTGGATGCCCCACGGGCAGCCTTCGGGCACGTAGCCCAGGAACGCCGGATCGCCTCGCAGCGCTTCTGGCACCTCGGGGCACTCGGGTTGGGGCGGCGAGAACGCGATCTGAGGTTCAGGCCAGCGCTGCTCGTACGCCCGCACTGCCTCCAGGATCCGCCGAGCCACAGGTGCAGCCGCCTCGCCGCCGTAGCCGGCCTCTTCCATGACGACGGCGACGGCATAGCGAGGATCGTGCGAGGGTGCCCATGCAACGAACACCGCCGTGTCCTCCTTCTTGCGCCGCAGCACCGCGTTCAGACCCTGTGCCTGGGCCGTGCCGGTTTTGCCTGACACCGGGTAGCCCTCGTGGTCATAACCCTCGAATGCCTTCGCGGCGGTTCCTCGCAACCGGGAGTTCGTGACGTTGCTCAACCCTTCCCGCACGACCGAACTCCCTTCGGGGAAGTCGACCACATCGAGCACCCGGGGTTCGAAGGTCAGTACCGGCTCGCCGAACGCTTCGGCACGCCGCGACACCACCGCTTCGACGATGTTCGGCGAGAAGAGCGTGCCACCGTTGGCCATCGTGGCGTAGGCGTTGGCGAGCTGCATGGGAGTCACGGCCACGAATCCCTGGCCGATGCCGGTGTTGATGTTGTCGCCAGGGAACCAACGTGCCGGCTCGTCGTAGGGGTTGTAGGCCTCAGGGCTCAACTCGAAGAGGGTTCGCTTCACATCGCTGTCGGGCACCCGGCCCGATTTCTCGAACGGCAGTTGCACGCCGGTCGGAGACCCGAATCCGAGCGAGCGGGCCATGTCCTGGATCGCCCATTGCTCGGGTCCGTCGATCCAGTACAGATCGTCGGACACCTTGTAGAAGTATGCGTCGCTCGAGCGGGTCAATGCGCCGGACAGGTCCAAAGTGCCGAGGGCAGCCCGATCGGCATTGAAGAAGGTGCAGCGGCCGGTGCAGCCCCGCGCATCGGGGATCCTGTAGTAGCCCACGTCGTGGAAGGCGGCGCGCGGCGAGATGAGCCCTGCGTCCAGACCGGCGAGCGCCGTCACCGGCTTGAACACCGAACCGGGCGAATAGGTGCCTTGCACGGCGAGGTTGTTGAGCGCGCCGGGTGCGTAGGGATTCTCGAACACCGACCGGTACTCCGCCAACGACAGTCCCTCGACCATCCACGTGGGGTCATAGGTCGGGTGCGACACCATGGCCAGCACGTCACCGTTGCGCACGTCCATCACGACAGCAGCCCCGGTGAGCGCCGGGTAGAAGAAACCGGAGTCCTCGCTCACTGTCTTGCGCGCCGCGATCAACCCCTGCCGCAGGTATGACTCGGCGGCGGCCTGCAATTCGACATCGATGGACAGCACGATGTCGTGTCCCGGCTCGGGAGGGACATCGGCCAGGATCCGCTGCACACGGTCCTGCCGGTCAACCTCGAGTTTGGTGCGCCCCGGCTCCCCATGGAGCTCGGCCTCGAAGAGACCCTCGATGCCCGCCCTGCCGACCCGCTCATAGGGCAGGTAACCGTCATCGATCAGCTCGCGGTGCTGGCGCTCCGACATCGCCCCGACGTAGCCCACGATGTGCGCGCCCACCTCGTTCTGCGGGTACACCCGCACCCAGTCCCACCTCGCCTCCACTCCGGCGATCGAGCGCTCCGCCACCCTGAGCAGCCCGTCTTCGTCGAGACCCGTCGCGACCACCTTCGGAGCGAGCGGGTGCGTGCGCTGGTCTGCAAAACCCAGGCGCAGCCGCTCTGCAGGCACATCGAGCAGATCAGCCAGCTCGGTCAGCACCGCTTCGGTGTGCTTCTCGCTGTATCTCGAATGGTCGTAAGTCACCACGCCGGTGCGGACGTTGTCGGCGAGCACCACACCGTGACGGTCGAGGATGCGGCCGCGGGTCGGCGGCGTGATGATGATGCGGACCTGATTCGACTCCGCAGCCACTGCGAACTGCTCAGTCTCGAGTACCTGCAGGTACCACAGGCGGGTGAACAGCGCTCCGAACAGGCCCACCATCACGATGCCGATAAAGGCCATCCGCCGCCGGACGCGCTCATCCACCGCGCGCCGTGCTTTCCGGACTGGCCGTCACGCGCGGACGGATGATGAGCGCCCAGCGAGTCGCTCGCTCGAGCAGCGGATTGGTCAGCAGCGACGCGACGCCGGTCACGATGGCAATGCGAATGATCGGTGCCTCTGTCACATAGACGAGATCCATCAGCCAGCCGGCGCCCGCAAAGAGGCCGATCCCGCCTGCAGCCAGCAGTGACGCAATCGCGGCGCGAACGAGCCTGCCGGCCGAGGGGATCTGCTCAGTGATGGCACCCGACAGATAACCCACCAGTGTCAGCACGAGCAACGACATGCCGAACGGTGTGTGAAGGATGAGGTCGGACGCAAGCCCGCAGCCTCCGCCAAACGACGCCCCCGTACTGCGGCCGCCCATCATCCCGCCCGCGACGGCCAGCAAGACCAGCGGATCGACAATGACTCCCGCCGGGGTGACATGAGCCAGCAGGCCCACATGAACGACAACGGCAACGGCCAGCACCAACAACGACCGGGCCAGCGGCCCGGCGCCGGCCATCATCGCCCGCGCCCCGTCATCGGGCCTCCGTCATCGGTCATCCATCATGACGGGCCGCCTGCAGTGCCCGCATCGGCCGTTCCGTCGTCGGGCTCACGATCCACGATCACCGGCTCGGGGACGTTGGGTTCATACAGCAGCACCTGCACCCAGCGAAGGCGCTCAAGATCCGCAGCAGGGTGCACGGTGACCCGCTGCGCGCCCCGCACAGCATCCGGCTCGACATCGGTGACTGTGCCCACCAGCAACCCTGCAGGGAACGTGCTGCCCGCAAAACCGCTTGTCACCACGGTCTCACCAGGGATGACGACGGTCTCCAGCTCGATATAGCTCACCTCCAGGTCACGACCCGGCCCCCGTCCTGAAGCCAAGCCATCATCCCCGGACCGGACGATGCGCACGCCGGCGTCGAAATTCGGGTCGGTCAGCAGCTCCACGCGCGAACGTGTGGTGCTCGCCTGCACCACCCGCCCGACCAGTCCGTCACCGCTCTCCACTGGCATGCCCTCCCGGATGCCGTCGCGGCGACCCTTCGCAAGCTCGATCGTGCGTTCGAAATTCGACACCGGTGCGTCGATGACCCGCGCCGTGACGCGGGGAATCGCCGGAGCAGCGTCGCGGGCGCCCACCAGCGCAAGCAGCTCCTGGCGGTCCCGTTCCAGCTCGCCGACACGCAGTACCGATGCCTCTGCTTCAGCCAGCTCGCCGCGCAGTTCCGCGTTCTCAGCCTCCAAGTCGTCGTAGCTGACGATCCCGCGCCACGCGTTGCGAAACGGTTCGGCCACCCAGTCGCCGAATGTTCGCACCGGTCCCAGCAAGTCCAAGGTCGCGCCGCGGGCGGTGTCCAGCACACCGCCCGAACCGCGTGCGTCAAGCGTGAGCAATGCAATTGCCGTCACGACGAGCAGGGCCAAACGGAGCCAGGTGCGTCTCCGAATGCCGGCGCGGCGGGCCACAACCGGGGGCGTCAGCGCCCCTCGGTGGAGGAGTACAGCACTCCGTGGAGGACGTCGAACTCTTCGAGCGTCTGGCCTGAACCGCGCACGACGGCAAACAGCGGGTCCTCCGCGATGTGGACTGCAACGCCTGTCTCCGAGCGCAGTCGGTCCGGCAGGCCGCGCAGCATCGCCCCGCCGCCTGCGAGCGTGATGCCGTAGTCCATGACATCGGCAGCCAACTCTGGCGCTGTGTCATCGAGCGTCGCCTTCACCGAATCGACAATGGCGCTGACCGGCCCCGCGATCGCTTCGCGTATCTCCTGGCTGTCGACGCTGACCGACTCGGGCAGCCCGCTGACCATGTCGCGGCCGCGGACCTCGGCATAGATCTCCTGCTGCAGCGGCCACGCCGATCCGAGTGCGAGCTTGATCTCCTCCGCGGTCCGCTCGCCCACGACGAGGCCGTGTTCCTTCTTGACGTGAGCGCTGATCGACGCGTCGATCATGTTGCCGCCGATGCGAGCCGAGCGGGCCGTCACTATGCCGCCAAGCGAGATCACGGCCACTTCCGTGGTGCCACCGCCGATGTCGACAATCATGCTTCCCTGCGCCGATTGCACCGGCAGCCCGGCGCCGATCGCCGCGGCCATCGGCTCCTCGATGATGTAGGCGCGGCGGGCGCCCGCGTATTCGGCGGCTTCCTGCACCGCGCGCTGCTCCACACCGGTGATCCCCGATGGCACGCAGATCACCATGCGCGGCTTAGGCCAGCGCGTCTGGCTGACCTCATTGATGAAGTGCCGCAGCATCTTCTCGCAGATGTCGAAGTCGGCGATCACGCCGTCCTTGAGGGGGCTGATCGCAGTGATGTTGCCCGGCGTCCGACCGATCATCCGCTTGGCCTCGAGGCCGACCGCCAGCGAGTTGCCGGTCATGGAGTCGACAGCGACCACCGAGGGCTCATTGAGCACGATTCCCCTGCCGCGCACGAACACGATCGTGTTCGCAGTTCCGAGATCCACCGCAATGTCCCGGCCGCCGAAGACCGATCCGCGCCGGCGCGGCCGAGATGACCCGTTCGACGCCATCAGCCGCTCACCTCACTGATCGACGCAGCGCTCTCGGCTGCGCCATTGTGCGGTGTGTTGCTTGCTTGTGCGAGCGACGGGAAGAACAGGGCGATCTCCCGCTGGGCGGAGGCATCGCTGTCGGAGCCGTGCACGAGATTCTCCGTCGGGGACAGTCCATAGTCGCCCCGGATCGTGCCGGGCGCCGCCGTGGCGGGATTGGTGGCACCCATGAGGGTGCGCACCACGGCGAACACGTCGTCGCCTGCGTCGGCGGGACCCTCGAGCACCATGACCACCGACGGCGAGCGCGTGATGAACTCCAGCAACGGCGCATAGAAGCTCTTGCCGGCGTGTTCGGCGTAGTGCTGCTCGGCCGTGTCGCGCTCAATGACGCCGTGCTCCAAGGCCGCGATGGCAAGCCCCTTGCGCTCGAACCTGCTCAGTATCTCGCCGACGAGGCCGCGCTCGACAGCGTCGGGCTTGCAGATCACCAGCGTTTGCCGCATCGCTGTCTCCCTCGGCCTGGCTCGCTTCGTGGCGCGATGCGCCGTCGGCTGCGCGTCCGAGGCTAATGCGGGTCAACCCCCAGAAGTCGCCGCGCTTCAGCGGCCACGTACAGCGAGCCGCTCACCACCGCGATCCCGTCGGAACCGGCCCATTCACGGGCAGCGTGCACAGCTTCCGAGACACTGCCTGTGTTGATGATCTCGAGCGGGCGTCGGCTGCCGGTCGTCTCCCTGTCGGCACCCCAAGCAGCTTCCACGGCCGCTGCGATCTCAGCAGGCGGCAGCGCTCGCGGCCACTGCGCTGCGGTGGCGATGACTGCGTCGAACGAGCCGAGGCCGAGCGCCTCGCAGAACGCGGCGGGATCGTGCGGCCTGTTCGCCCCGATGACCAGCACCCTGGGGCTGTCGGCCCTGTCGGCATCGACCAGCAGCGACTCCGCCAGCGTGTCGCGCAACGCCACGGCACCTGCGGGATTGTGCGCACCATCGATGACCACCGTCGGCCGGCGGGCAACGATCTCGAAGCGCGCTGGCAGCGAGACATCATCCAGCGCAGCCGCAATGACATCGTCGTCCAGACTCCGACCGAAGAACGCTTCGACGGAGCTGATGGCGGTGGCGACATTCGTTGCCTGATGGGCGCCGTGCAGCGGCACAAAGAGCTCGGCGTGCTCGCCGAACGGCGTGCGCACCGTCACCTGCTGGCCGCCTACTGCCAGACGGCGGTCCAGAACGTCCCAGTCGACGCCGCGCCGCCACAGCTCGGCTCCCGCCTGCGTGGCCGCTGCGGCCACGATGTCGCTGAGCTCAGGTGTGGTTTCGCCGCAGACGACGGTCGCCCCAGCGGAGATGATCCCGGCCTTCTCCTGGGCCACGTCTGCCAGCGTCGGCCCGATGATCTCGAGATGATCGGCGCCCACATTGGTGATCACCGCCACTGCGGCATCCACCACGTTGGTCGCGTCCCAGCGTCCGCCCATACCCACTTCGATCACGTTGACATGCGCCGCGGAGGCAAACCAGTTGTACGCGGCGGCGGCCATCACCTCGAAGTAGTTCGGCCGCTCGCCGAAGCGCTCGGTCACCATCGGTTCGAAGACGGCGACCTCGCTGATGGCCATCGTGAACGCGTCGTCGTCGAGCGGCTCGTTGGCCACTGCGATCCTGTCGTTGACACGATCGATGTGCGGTGACGTGTAGCTGCCCGCAGCGAGGCCGCACGCCCCGAGCAGTGCTGCTGACAGCCGGGCCGTGCTGCCCTTGCCGTTCGTTCCGGTGATGTGAATCGCCGGCACGCTGTCCTGCGGGTCGCCCAGGACACCCATGAGCGTCCACATGCGGTCCAGCGTGGGCGGTGTCGCCTCGGGACCGCCGAGCAAACGCTCTAGGTCGATGTGGGAATCCAGCCAGTCGACGGCGGCCTCGTAGTCGAGCAACGGGCCAGACGCTGATGCTGGCGGCCCGGTGTTCGGCGGCCCAGGGTTCAAGATGCGCGGCGCGTCACGGTGGTACGGGGCACCAGCGTCGGGTTCACCTTGTCCAGCACCACGTCGCGGTCGACGATGCAGCGAGCGACGTCGTCACGGCTCGGCAGGTCGTACATCAGCCCCAGCAGCACCTCTTCAAGGATCGCTCGAAGCCCCCGAGCTCCTGTGTTGCGCAGCATCGCCTGATCCACGATCGCCTCGAGTGCATCGGAGGTGAATTCGAGCTCAACGTCGTCGAGTTCGAACATCCGACGGTACTGGCGGACCAGGGCGTTCTTCGGCTCGGTGAGGATGCGCCGCAATGCATCGGGGCCCAGCGGATCGACGACGCCCACCACCGGGAGCCTGCCGATGAACTCGGGTATCAGGCCGAAGTGCCGCAGATCTTCGGGCAGCACGTCCGGCAGGATGTCGAGCGCTGAGCTGTCCGCGGCGTTGCGCAGTGTGGCCCCGAAGCCGACACCGCGCTCGCCGACACGGTCGGCGATGAGGCGCTCGAGCCCGTCGAATGCGCCGCCGCAGATGAACAGCACGTTGCTGGTATCGATCTGCAAGAACTCCTGGTGCGGGTGCTTGCGGCCGCCCTGCGGGGGAACCGACGCCACGGTGCCCTCCAGGATCTTGAGCAAGGCCTGCTGGACACCCTCGCCTGAGACATCGCGGGTGATCGATGCGTTCTCGGCTTTGCGGGCGATCTTGTCGATCTCGTCGATATAGACGATCCCGGTCTCGGCACGCTTCACGTCGAAGTCCGCTGCCTGCAACAGCTTGAGCAAGATGTTCTCGACGTCCTCGCCCACATAGCCGGCCTCGGTGAGCGCCGTGGCGTCGGCGATGGCGAACGGCACATTCAGCATGCGCGCCAGCGTCTGCGCCATCATCGTCTTGCCGCAGCCGGTGGGGCCGATCAGCAGGATGTTCGACTTGGCGATCTCAACGTCTTCAGCGGCGCCTGGTCCAGAGGGCTCGAGGCGCATGCGCTTGTAGTGGTTGTAGACAGCTACCGAGAGAATCGTCTTGGTCCTGTCCTGATCGATGATGTAGTCGTCGAGGAACGCGAAGATCTCGCGGGGCTTGGGCACCGCTTCGAACGGCGTTTCGGTCGTCGTCTCGATCTCGTCGTCGATGATCTCGTTGCACAGGTCGATGCACTCGTCGCAGATGTAGACGCCCGGGCCCGCGATGAGCTTGCGAACCTGCTTCTGGGACTTGCCGCAGAACGAGCACTTGAGCAGTTCGCCGCCCTCGCCGAACTTCGCCACGTTGCACCTCCCTCCTGCGGATGAGCTTGCCGACTCTTGCACAGCCGTGCAACACCGGGGTGTCACACGAGCCGTCCGCCAAGGATGGCACAGCATGCGCGACTACA
Source organism: Candidatus Poriferisodalis sp. (assembly GCF_965208925.1). Taxonomy (GTDB): domain Bacteria; phylum Actinomycetota; class Acidimicrobiia; order Acidimicrobiales; family Poriferisodalaceae; genus Poriferisodalis. The sequence continues at coordinate 3,427,455 of NZ_OZ242364.1, forward strand.
CGTGATCTGTCGGGCTGCTGGGGCGGCCGCACGAGACGTGGCAAAGCGACGCTGCGACTGGCGCAGAACGGTGCTCCGTCGGCGCGCCGGTAGGCTCCGCGCTTCGTGAAGACGACGCTGACGCCGCTCGATCCAGCGGATTTCATCGGGCCCGCGCCAGTTACTGAACCCGATCCCTCCCAGCCCGATGACACCTCGCAGGGCGACGACGCCGGGAGCGCGAACGCCGAGGATTCTGACGTCTCGGCCGGTGACGGCAGTCCGGACGGCAGCAGCTCAGGCGATAGCGAGGCCGCGAACGAGAGGTTCATCGGACCTCGCGTCAAGCTGACCGTCGAGGTCGACGCCGAGACATTCGATGCCGACATCGAAGCTGCATTCCGCAAGCTTGCCCGCGAAGTGCGCATTCCCGGATTCCGACCGGGCCGGGCACCGCGGCGCGTGCTGGAGTCGCATTTCGGATCCGAGATCGGCCGCGCTCAGGCGCTCGAAGAGGCGGTGCCCCGCTATTACGCCGAAGCGGTGCGCGACAACCGCGTAGACGTGGTGAACCAGCCAGAACTGGAGCTCACCCTCGACGGCAGCGACGGACCGGTCGCATTCGAAGCGACCGTCGAGGTCCGGCCGGTGGTGTCCGTGGCGGGCTACGAAGACCTGCAGATCGAGATTCCCAGCCCTGAGCCCTCAGACGAGGAGATCGACGCCCGTATTGACGAGACGCGCCGCCAGTTCGCCGATATCGCCCAGGTGGATCGTGCCGCTGCGCAAGGCGATCGCGTCACGATCGACATCGAAGGATCCGTGGAGGGGGAACCACTCCCCGGGCTCTCAGCGCAGGACTATCTCTACGAGGTCGGCAGCGGCGGCATCGTCCCCGAGGTCGATGAGCACCTGACTGGCTGCGAGGCCGGCGCCGACCTGTCATTCAGCGCGCCGCATCCGGTCCAGCCGGAGATGGAGATCGACTTCGAGATCACCGTCAATCTCGTGTCGGAGTTGGTGCTGCCCGAACTCACCGACGACTGGGTCGACGAGAATACCGAGCACGACAGCGTTGCCGAATTGCGCGACGTCACCACCCGACAGCTGAGCTTCGGCCGCATCATGCAGGCCAACATGGTGCTGCGCGATGAGGCGCAGAAACAGATTGCGGACCTCGTGGAGGGACCGGTTCCCGACGCCATGGTCAGCGGGGCCATCGCGGATCGCATGCAGGAACTGGGCAGCGGGCTGCAGCAGCGGAACATGACGATCGAGGAGTGGCTGGAGGCAACCGGTCAGGAGCCGGCGTCGTTCATCGGGGAGCTGCGAGACGACGCCGAACGAGGCGTCCGTCTCGACTTGGCGCTGCGTGCTGTGGCAGTGGCCGAATCCCTGGAAGCCGACGACGATGACATCGACGGAGAGCTCGAGCGCATGGCAGCGACTGACGGCCGCAGCGCCGCCCAGCTACGCGAGGTCATCGCCGAGACCGACGGGCTTGCTCACTTGACCTCAGCAATTTGCAAGAGCAAGGCGCTGCAATGGGCCATAGAAGCCGCCACACTCATCGGACCGGACGGCGACACCATCGAGCGTTCGGCGCTCGAACTGCCCACGACAGGCGATGCTGGAGGTGCCGACGACAGCGACGCCGAAGGCGACACTGACAGCAATCTTGATCACACTGATTCTGACGACAGAGGGGATACACCGTGATAGCCGAGTTCTCCGCAAGTTCGCGCGACGCTCACCCAGGTGGCGATCACAGCAGCGAGCGATACCGCGCCCGCAACTACCTGGTGCCCACCGTTGTGGAGCAGACCAATCGCGGCGAGCGCGCCTACGACCTGTACTCCCGCCTGCTGAAGGAGAACATCATCTTCTTGGGCACGCCCATCGATGACGTCGTGGCCAACCTGGTGTGCGCGCAGATGATCCACCTCGAGTCGGAGAATCCCGACAAGGACATCAACATCTACATCAACTCGCCGGGCGGCGACATCAGCTCGCTGTTCGCCATCTACGACACCAGCCAGTACATCCGCAACGACATCACCACGATCTGCCTGGGACAGGCAGCGTCGGCGGCGGCAGTGCTGCTGGCGGCGGGCACGCCGGGCAAGCGGATGGCGCTGCCCAATGCGCGGGTGCTGCTGCACCAGCCCTACGGGCAGGCGATGGGTCAGGCGACCGACATCGAGCTGGCGGCCCGTGAGATCGACCGGATGCGCGAGCGGCTCGAGCGGATCATTGCGCACCACACCGGTCAGGACCTCGAGCGCATCCACACCGACACCGAACGCGACTTCATCATGGATGCCGAGGCTGCCAAGGAGTACGGGATCATCGACGAGGTGATCGCGAACCGCCAGGTGCTGGAGGACGGCCCGATCCGCGCCGCCTAGTTGACTGCGCGGAAGGGTGTGCCCGCTGCGGAGGCAGCAGGCGCCCTCTGCTCCGGGAATCCAGCAGGTTCCAACCTCGCAGAGTTCACCTGCTGCCTCCGCAGCTATGGCATCTGTGCCTCTGCGCTCATACGCCCTGGCGAGCGGACGACGGGAATCGAACCCGCATCATCAGCTTGGAAGGCTGAGGTTCTGGCCATTGAACTACGTCCGCGGCAACGGCCGAGGGTAGCGGCGCGCGCTGGACCGGCCTGTACTGCCGTCAGTCGAGGTCGAAGGGCAGTGACGTGGTGGTGGCGGCTCGGTTGGTGCCATCGAGGCTGACCTGGAGCTCGGTGCCGGGCTCGAACCACCGCGGGTCCAGCAGCGCAAGGCCGATGTTGGCGTCGAAGCGCGGCGAGCGTGCGAGGGCTCGCAGCGTGCCAACCGGGTGGCCGTCGGGGCTCTGAACCGAGCGCGGCGATCGCAGGGGCAACGGCGGATCGCCGTCGATCACCAGCCCGACCAAGCGTCGCTGGCTGCCCGATGCCCGCCGGGCGCGCAGCGCCTCCTTGCCGATGAAGTCGTGACTCACCGAGCCTGCCGGGCCGTCATGGTCATCCCTCAAGCTGACGAAGCGACCGATGCCCGCCTCGTCGGGGTCGGTCTCGGGATCGGTGTCGCCCCCGAACGACAGCAGGAAGCTCTCGATGCGCTCGGGGTTGTTCGGCGCGCCGACGCCAAGACCGAAGGGCCGGCCTGCCTCCCACAGCAGGTCCCAGAGCTGCTCGCCCTTGGCGCCGTCCATCAAGAAGAGTTCGAACCCGCCCTGACCCGACCAGCCCGAACGGCACACCACCATCGGAATGTTGTCATGATCATGAGGGGCGAAGCGGAAGAAGCGCAGTTCGCGTACCCAATCCCCCAGAGCGGCGGCGACCACATCGGCGGCACGGGGGCCTTGGATCGCCAGCGGCCAGACGTCGGGTTCACTTATCTCGACGTCGTACCCGCCTTCGCCCGCGACGGCTCGTGCCCACAGCAGCACGTCGCTGTCGGCGATCGAGAGCCAGAAGGTCGTCTCGTCGATGCGCAGCGCCATCGGGTCGTTGACGAGCCGGCCCCGGTAGTCGCACATCGGCGCGTAGCGAGCCATGCCCACCCGCAGGTCACGCAGATCACGGGCGCAGAGATAGGTCATCAACCGGTGGGCATCCGGTCCGGCGATCTGCACCTGCCGTTCGCAGCCGACGTCCCAGATTGCCGCAGCCTCCGTCAGCGCCCGGTATTCCGCCACCGGGTCGTCGGTGCTGATCGGCAGGAGGGTGTGGTTGTACACCATCGCCTTCGTCATGCCCGCCGCCACCGCGCGTTCGGTGAACGGCGTGACTCTGGTCCGTGGACCGACGATCAATTCCACCTGGTTGGCCTCATCGGAGAGTCGCAGCTCCGTGACTAGGAGAAGCGAGGCCGGCTAGCGGGGAGGGAAGGCCTGCAGGTGGCCTTCGTCGCGAAATGCTTCGAAGAACTCCAGCGTGTACGCCGATTCGGGATCGGCTCGCACCCTCTCGTCGATGCGGTATGCATCATCGCCGACCAGGATCCGCCATTGGCCCGCCAGCACATCCGAGAGGATGATCTCGGCTGCCTGCGCCGCTGAGGTCGGCGCGTCGTCGCGGAATCGGGTGTTGCGGTCCCGGACAAGCGCTTCGACATCCTCGTCGCTGAACGCATCGAGATCGACGCCGCGTGCTGCCATGTTCTTGCGGATGAGGGGCACGTCAACGCCGTGAACCGAGAAGCTGTTCAGTGCAATCGAGGTGCCGATGTGTCCGGGCATCACGACGTGAGCACTGACGTGAGCTGCGTGCATCTCCAGGTCTTGCATCAGCGCCTCGGTGAATCCCTTCACAGCGAATTTGGCTGCGCAGTACGACGTGTGCGGGGCGCCGGGACCGACGGTCGCCCAGAAGCCGTTGATGCTGCTGGTGTTGACCATCGCTGCGCCATCGGAGCGGACGAGCATGTCCATGAAGGCGCGAGCGCAATTGAGCACGCCGTCCCAGCACACCGCGAAGGTCGTGTCCCACGCGGCACGCTGATCGTCGATCACAAAGCTGCCGCCGCCTCCGACGCCAGCGTTGTTGAACAGCAGGTTGATGTGGTCGGTCTCATGCGATGCGGCCACCTCGGCGGCAAAGGCCGAGACGGCATCGGCATCGGTGACATCGCAATCGTGCGTCGTGATTCGCACACCGCTGGAGCCGCTGGTCGCCAGCTCGGCAGTTCGGGTGAGTTCTTCCGCGTTCAGGTCGCACGCAGCGACATGGCATCCGGCAGCGGCGAGCTGGCGCACCAGTTCGCGGCCCATGCCCGTGCCGCCGCCGGTCACGACGGCAATGCGTCCCGCAAGATCAGTTACGGCCATGGCTCAACCCTCTGATTGTTGTTGGTCGGGTCCCTCGGCGAACATTGCCGCCGCTGCGGCCTCCATCTCCTCAGGAGTCACATCCCGCACGTGGGTTGCGATCGACCACTTGTGCCCGAACGGGTCGCGGATGCTGCCGAAGCGGTCACCCCAGAACATGTCCGCCGGCGGCATGAGCACCTCGGCGCCCATGGCCACCGCCTTGTCGATGGTTGCGTCGCAGTCGGCCACATAGCGGTGCATCGTGACGGTCGAGCCGGCCAGCGCCGCTGGCGCCGAGGCTTCGCCGCCCCATTCCGGGAAGTCGTCGGCGAGGAAGATCAAACCGTCGCCGAGCACCAGTTCGGCGTGCATCAGCTTGTCGCCCCCTGGTGCCATTTGACGGTTGGTTTCGCGGGCACCGAAGGCGGCCGTGTACCACTCGATGGCATCGGCCGCCCCGCCGGGAGAGCCGTCGGTGCGGGCGCCGATGGTCATGTAGGGCACGACAAATGGCCGGTCCGGGGGAATGGGATTGACCTCGCTCATGGGCGCGGACTCTAGCCATGCCCCGCTGTTGGCAGCGCCGTCGGCCGAGCGTTCCGATTCACCCTCGCAAGGCTGCGAGAATCAAGGTTCATAGATATCGGCATTCGGCGCGTTCGCCCGGCTCTGGCTTCGACGTCGGACGCTGCCGGCAAGGAGGACTCACATGAGGCAAGTCGACCACTGGATCGGCGGTCAGCGCACACCGGGCTCGCCAAAGACGATGTTCGAGGTGACGGACCCGGTCGCCGGCAGCGTGGTCGCCACGGTTCCGATGGCCTCGCCCGGCGACGTGGACGCCGCCGTGAGTGCAGCACGCACCGCTTGGGAGGGGTGGCGGGAGGCCTCGCTGTCGTCGCGTGCTGCAGTCATGTTCGCGTTCCGCGAGCTGCTCGAGGAGCACCGCCTGGAGTTGGCCGAGATGGTCTCGGCCGAGCATGGCAAGGTGCGAGCCGATGCCCTCGGCGAGATGCGGCGCGGGATCGAGGTGGTCGAGTTCGCCTGCGGCGTCGGCCAGCTGCTCAAGGGCGAGCGCACCGACGACATCAGCACCGAGCACGACGCCTACACGGTCCGTCAGCCGGTGGGCGTGGTGGCCGGCATCACGCCGTTCAACTTCCCCGCGATGGTGCCGATGTGGATGTACCCGGTGGCCATTGCCTGCGGCAACTGCTTCGTGCTCAAGCCGTCCGAGAAGGACCCGTCGGTGGCTGTGCGCATCGGCGAGCTGTTCGCCGAGGCCGGGCTGCCCGACGGAGTGTTCAACGTGCTCCACGGCGACGCCGACGCCGTGAACGCACTGTGCGAGCATCCCGGCGTCGACGCCGTCAGCTTCGTGGGTTCGACGCCCATCGCTCGTCATGTGCACCGAACGGCGTCGATGGCCGGCAAGCGGGTGCAGGCGCTCGGCGGCGCCAAGAACCACATGATCGTGCTGCCCGATGCCGACATCGGCCAGGCGGCCGACGCGGCGGTATCGGCCGGTTACGGGTCGGCTGGAGAGCGCTGCATGGCCATCTCAGTGGTGGTGGCCGTGGGAGCCATCGCCGATGATCTGTCCAACGCGATCTGCGAGCGGATCGATGGGCTGCGCATCGGCAACGGGCTCGGCGCCGAAGCCGTCGACATGGGACCGCTCGTGACAGCCGAGCACCGTGACCGGGTGCTGAGCTACATCGACTTGGGCGAATCCGAAGGTGCCGTGGTGCAGCGTGACGGCCGTGACCTGGTGGTCGACGGCCACCCGGATGGCTACTGGGTCGGACCGACCCTGCTGGATGACGTCACCGCGGAGATGAAGGTCTATGAGGACGAGATCTTCGGCCCAGTTCTGTGCCTGGTGCGGGTGGAGTCATTCGAAGAAGCCATGGAGCTCATCGAGAACAACCAGTTCGGCAACGGCGTGGCGCTGTTCACCCGGGACGGCGGAGCGGCCCGACGGTTCCGCCGTGAGGCCCCCGTGGGGATGGTGGGCGTGAATGTGGCGATCCCGGTGCCGATGGCGTACCACTCGTTCGGCGGCTGGAAGGATTCGCTGTTCGGCGACCACCACATGCACGGCCCCGAAGGCATCCGCTTCTATACGAGGCTCAAGGCCGTCACCGAGCACTGGCCGGACCCGGCCGACCGCGGCGTCGACCTGGGATTCCCCACAGCTCGCTGAGCCTCAGTCGGGAAGGCGGGATTTGAACCCACGACCCCCTGCTCCCAAAGCAGGTGCGCTACCAGGCTGCGCCACTTCCCGAGTTCGAAGAACTGATCCTGAACAGCCGGATCATGCTGGCCGACGGGTCAGCTCTCGGGTTTGAGGGTACCGGCGGGTTGTCGAGCGGCCCGGGTCGGCCGGGCTCAGTCGTCTACGGAGATGACCTGTGTGGGACAGCTCGCTGCAGCCGTGCGCACGACTGCGTGATGCTCGGCGCTGGGACTGTCCTCAAGCAGCTGGACGAGACCGTCATTGCCCACCTCGAAGATGCCCGGGGCGATCATCTCGCACGATCCGCTGCCGATGCATTTCTCGACATCGATGGTGATCTTCACACTGCCTCCAAGTCGTCGGGCCACAGCGTGCCTGCAAGCCCGGGGGCCCTCGCCCTGTGTGCCGGCACCACGCTACGCCTCGCGCCACCGCTGTCTACGCCATCAAGCTGATCTTCGGTGACTCACCGCAGCACGCATGGGCCAGCCAGCGGGGCCGCGACGAGGCGTTGCTCACCAGCAGCCCAGGCGGGCAGCATCAATCAATGGCCGTTACTCTCTGCGGCGGCCGACCCCGGCCGTACCCGCCACGAACTCGTGCCCATCAGGAGGACCACAGTGAAGATCGGCGTGATGATGTTCCCCACCGACAAGGCCATCGGGCCGGTCGAGTTGGCGAAGGCCACCGAGGAACGTGGCTTCGAGTCGCTGTGGTTCCCCGAGCACAGCCACATTCCCACGAGCCGCGAGACGCCGTGGGGCGGTCGTGAGGGCGCACCGCCGCTGCCCGAGGAGTACTGGCGCACACACGACCAGTTCGTGTCGCTGGGCGCCGCAGCAGCAGTCACCGAGAACATCATGCTTGGCACCGGCATCACGCTTGTGGCTCAGCGTGACCCGATCTGGCTGGCCAAGGAGGCCGCCACTGTGGATCGGATCTCGAACGGTCGGTTCATCTTGGGCATCGGCTACGGCTGGAACAAGGAAGAGCTGGCCAACCACGGAGTGAAGTACACCGACCGGCGCTCCATCACCCGCGAGATGATGCTGGCGGTGCGCGAGCTGTGGACCAACGACGAGGCCGAATTCCACGGCGACTGGGTGAACTTCGACTCGTCGTGGGCATGGCCGAAGCCCATCCAGGAAGGCGGGCCGAAGGTGATCCTGGGCGGTGCGGCAGGACCGAAGACCATTGCCGACATCGTCGAGTTCTGCGACGGCTGGATGCCGATTTCCGGTCGCTACGACCTTGCGGTGCCGGTCAAGCAGATCCGTGAGTCTGCGATCGAGGCCGGCCGCGACCCCGATGAAATCGAGATCGGGCAGTTCGGAACTCCTCCCAAGCCGGAGATCATCGAGAGCCTCGCCGAGATCGGCTGCACCCGGGTCGTGCTCGGCCTGCCGCCGGCAGATGCCGACACAGTGCTCCCGATTCTCGACAACTACGCGGCGCTGCTGTAGCAGCTTCCGAGCCACCGCCGGCTTCGGACCCGCGGGTTGCACGCTGCTGGCCACGCCAGCGGGAACAATGTGGCGGTGACTGACAGCGCGCCAGGCGTCGAGCATCTCGACGTCGTCGATGAGGTGGGGCGTTACCTACGGACCGCCCCCAGGGACGAGGTGCACGAGCGCGGCGAGTGGCACCGCGTCTTCCACTGCCAGATCGTCACGCTGCGCGACGGCGTGCCGACGGCCGTGCTGCAGCAACGCTCGCCCTCCAAGGCTGCCTTTCCGGGACTGATCGATATCAGCGCGGCCGGGCACTTGGCTGCCGGCGAGACACCGCTGGATGGCGTGCGTGAGCTGGAAGAAGAACTCGGCATAGCCCCCGCCGGCACCGAGCTGGTGCCGCTCGGCGTCCGCAGGCTGGCCGATGACAGCGGCGAAGGCACGCTGAACTGCGAGCTGACCAGCGTGTACCTGCTGCGCGATGACCGCCCGCTTGCCGACTACGTGCTGGCACTCGACGAAGTCGAGGCGGTGCTCGACGTGCCGATCGCCGACCTCCTGGCGCTGCTCAACGGCGGACCGCCGATTTCCGTGCATGGCGTTGCCGCCGCTGGCCATCTCGACGCACGCGAGGTGACGACCGAGGTAACGCTCGGCGACCTCGTGCCCAGCGCCGAGTACTGGGTGGTGCTGATGGTGATGGCCCAGCGCTTCCTCGCCGACCAGCGCCCCCTCGCCGTCTAGTTCCGTTCGCCCCGCCCACGGTGGCCGGCGATGGTCGCGGCGCGGACCAGTCAGGCATGCCCAGTGATGATGGCAAGCGCGTCGGTGCCGTAGGACGCGAGCTTGGCGGGGCCGATGCCGGGCACGGCGAGGAGTTCGGCGTCGGTGCGAGGTCGCTGCGTGGCGAGGGCTATCAGCACCGCGTCGGGGAACACGACGTAGGCGGGTACACCGTCGGCTTTGCTGCGCTCACGGCGCCAATTGCGTAGTGCCTCGAACAGCGCTGCATCGCGCGGGTCGCTCGGCGGTTCCGGCCGAGGCTTGCGCGCCCGCGCACCCGACGCATTGCCGGTGGGCGCCGACGATCCCGCCTCCGGGTCGGAAGACCCCGAGAACAACCCTCCAGAGTCATCGGATTGAGACCGCTCGGACCGGCTCGGCTCGGTCGGCCCGTTCAGCGCGGGGTCACGACGCGGTGGGGCCAGTTCGCTCAGCTCCGGCAGGAACGGCGACGGTTCGTCGCCGCAGATCAACGTCACAGACTCAGAACAGCGAGTCAGGGCGACATGGAACACGCGGCGTTCTTCCTCAACATCGTGCGACAGACGGTGCGGCATCAGGCCCGCCGAAGCCTCGTACACGATGACATGGGGCCATTCGAGACCCTTTACCCGGTGCACGGTTGCCAGCCGCACACGATCGCTGCCACTGCCCGCCCCGCCAGGGCTCGCCCTGCCGCCCGGTTGCCGCGGAGGACCCGTGCCCTCGTCGGTGCCGAATCCCACCGCGTCACGGCTGTCACGGCCCCGGCCATCCCCGCCTGCGCCATTGAGCCGACTCGCCAGCCAGCCGGGGAAGCCGGCCGGGTCGGGGTGCAGATGCGCTACCGAGATGAGTGCCCGCAGATCATCACCGTGCGCCGAGCGGTCCACCGAGCGCCGCGAGGCATCCAGCCGGTTGTCGAGGCTGCTGCCGAGCCCGAGCTCGTCTCGCACGGCCTCCAAGATCTGCCTCGTGGTGAGCTGCTCGTTGGCGGTGCGCTGGCAAAGGAGGTCCAGATCGTCTGCGAGCTCGGTGATCTTGGTCGAGGTCCGCTCGTCGCTGAGACGTCCCGCCAGCGCCCGCAGATCGCCCAGGCTGCGCTGCTCGCCGATCCACTCGATGACCCGGGGCGAGATGCCCCGCGGCGGGCGCCGTGCCGCATCCGACAGCGCACTGCTGGGCAATGAATGACGCGGAGCGGTCGCCAGCTTCAGCCACGCCAGCGCGGCAGCCACGCCAGTGCGCTCGAGGAAGCCCCGTCCAAGGGGAGCATCGGCAGCGACACCCATATCCCCCAGCACGACCTGCGGTACGAGCAACGTGCTGTTGACCCTGGTGAGCACAGCGATACTCGACGGCCGCGCACCACCCTCGATCAAGCGTGAGACCGTGTCCCGCAGAGCGGTGGCCGTATCCGAAGCGTCTGCCACCGTGACCACTCCCCCAGCAGCGTTGGCTTCCGCAGCATCCGCATCCTCGGGGCCTCTGTCTGCCGTGATCTGCTTGTCGATGCGCAGGTGGTTGTGAGACAGCAGGTTGACGGCCGCGCCGACCACTGGCGGCGGGCAGCGGTAGTTGACATGCAGGTGATGTCGTTGCGCACCGGGGAAGTACCGGTCAAAGTCAATGAGCCACTGCGGGGACGCGCCCGCATAGCCGTAGATGGTCTGGTCGTCGTCTCCGACACCGAACACATCGGCTCGCGGTCCGGCCAGCAGCCGGATCATCAGCAGATGGGCGGGTGTCAGATCTTGGAACTCATCGACGAGCAGCACTCCGCAGATGCGGCGGGCCGAGGCCCGAGCCGCAGGGTCGCGCAGCAGGATGTCGATCGCCCGGATGATCTGCTGATCGAAGTCGACGAGACCATCGGCCTCGAGATCAGCGACATAGCGCGGTGCGATCTCGGCGAAGTCGGGCACATCGGGCTGGAAGTCGCGTTCAACGTCGGCGAGGTCACGTAGGCCGAGACGGGTGGCACTCAGTGCCTCCAGCCAGGGAGCGAGCTGATCGGTCATGGCCCGGCGGCGCCGCTTGACGTAACCATCGAGGCGCTCACGGATGTCGATCTCGCCGATCACCTCGACACGGCCGTGCTGCGCTGGCCGGGCGAACGGCCCCGTGCCGTTGCAGATCGCCAGAGCAAGGCTGTTCAGCGTGCGCACCTGCAGACCCGGCAGGTCACGGGTGCGTTCTTCCATCTCCCGGCGAGCCCGCACGTTGAACGCCACGAGGCACACGGCTCCGGCGGCGATGCCCACATCCCGCACGAGATACCGGGCTCGCTCGGTGAGCACACGGGTCTTGCCCGATCCTGCCGGCGCCACGATGCACGCCGCCCCGCCCAGGTGACCGACGGCGTCGCGTTGGTCGGTCGCCAGATCGGCATCGGGATTCGTCAGCCGCAAGCCCCGCAGGCTCAGCGCCGCGAGATTGGCCGCAGGGACGACCGCCAACGGCAGCTCGAACGCATCCAGCGGCCCGCCGTCACACCACACCGGCCCCGAGTCCGTGACCACATCGCCCGCACCCCCAGCTCGCGTCGCCCCGAGCCGCAGCGCCGCCTCGACGGGCGCGAAGCGCGCCCACGCAGGGTCACGAGCATCTACGGCATTTGCCGTCAACAAATGCAGCAGCACCTCAGATCGCAGCGTCAAGCCAGGCTGCAACTCCCACCACGGGGCATGCCAGACAGCAGCCGGGTCAGGCAACTCGCCGTCGAGTTCGATGACCAGCCGGGTGCGTGTCAGCCATGCATCACGCAGTCGACGTCCGACCTCTGCACTGAATTCACCGGTGCTGACACGAAGAGATTCACCATCGGCCCATGCGGCCGGCACCGGATCGCCCCGGCGCACCAGCACGCTGCGCCCCAGCTCGGGTGGGCCCGCGAGCGAGCTGGGGTCCATTCCGGCGCAGCCAGACGAACGAGTCGCTAGCGGCCGACGCCGATGAGGTGCATCGCCTCCGCACGGGTGGCCGTGTTGCGGAACTGACCGCGCACCGCCGAGGTGATGGTGAGCGAACCAGGCTTCTGCACCCCCCGCATCGACATGCACTGGTGCTCGGCCTCGACCACCACGAGGGTCCCCCGTGGCTCGAGCACCTCCATCAGCTTGTCGGCCACCTGGGTGGTGAGGCGTTCCTGCACCTGGGGGCGGCGGGCGTAGGCCTCCACCAGTCTCGCCAGTTTCGACAGACCGGTGATCATGCCCCGCTCACCGGGGATGTAGGCGACGTGGGCACGGCCCACGAACGGCATCAGGTGGTGCTCGCACATCGAATAGAAGGGGATGTCTCGCACCATGACCATCTCGTCATGGCCGGTCTCGAACTGCACCTGCAGGTGATGCTCGGGGTCTTCCTGCAGCCCGGCAAACACTTCGGCGTACATGCGGGCCACACGCTTGGGCGTCTTCTGCAGGCCATCACGGTCGGGATCCTCCCCGATGGCCAGCAGGATCTCCCTCACCGCCTTCTCGATGCGGTCGGTGTCCACCTTCTGGTCGGTCACGGCGCCGTTCGTTTCGGCAATCGACGTCCCGGCGACCGACGTAGTCTCGCCAGCGATGTCGAGTGCGGAATCAGTGCTCGTGTCAGAAACTGAGCCCTGCGGCATCCGGTGAACCTACCCGCGTTCCCCGGCGACACCATCTCCAATTTGAATGCCGCGCCCTTAGGTGCTGCGCAGTCGGGCCACGTGATGCGCCCCCGGCAGGACTCGAACCTGCAACCGGCGGGATAGAAGCCCGCTGCGCTGTCCAGTTGCGCCACGGGGGCTCTGGCCACGAGGGCCCAAGGGCCATCCTGCCACCGAAGCGGTGCCGGTCCAAGGGTTCAACCGCGCAGTGGCGGCCTGCTCAGTACATTCGGGCGTCAAGCCTGCGCAGGCACCTGACTCTCGAAGGAGACCGATCGTGACCGAGAAGGACTCTGGCTTCCGCTTCGATACGAACGATCTCCGGTGGATCCACTACGACGGCAGTCCACGGTTCGGCTACCCGATCGACTACGACATCGCCGTGCTCGGCCACGATGAGGATCTCGGGCGACTGGACCTGCTGATCCGCTGGGCCCCCGACGCCTACTGCCACTTCCACCGTCACGTGGCGACGACGACTTCGCTGGTGCTTGAGGGAGAGCACCACGTCATCGACATCGATAATGACGGCAACGAGGTGCACCACGACATACGGCCTGCCGGCACCTACTGCAGCGGTCCCGGCGGCGACGTCCACATGGAGCGCGGCGGCCCCGAAGGCTCACTGGTGCTGTTCTCCATGCACGAGCCCTCCGGGCGGATGTTCGAGGTGCTCGACTCCGACCACAGCGTCCTGGCGGAGAACACCATCGAGTCCTTCATAGAGCAGGACCGCGAACTCGCAAGTTGACAGGCGGGCCTCACGCAGGTTGTCGGAGCCCGGCAACCCGAGTGACGCGCTAGCCGAGCGGCCAGCGCAGGATGCCCACCTCGGTGCTGCCGTCCGCCTCCAGATAGTCGAGATCTGCAGGGAAGGCGATCCGGTGCGGCCCCTCGTTGTCGTAGCGGATCCGCACGTGCTCATCGTCGGCCGGAACGCCGCGCTGCGCTGCCGCGACGGCTTCGGTGATCGTCGCGAAGCTGGCAAGGCGCTGCAGCATCCCGATCGTCGGCGTCATCATCACCATGTCGCCGGTCTCGTTGCGCCGAATGGCGTCCGCCGGGCGAACCCATTGGTGCTCGACGGCCTCGTCGTGATCGGGCAACGGCATCTGGCCATCAGGCATCGCCGTCAAGAAGAACCGTGTGTCGTAGCGGCGCGGCGAGCCCATCGGCGTCACCCAGCGGCCGATGAAGTAGACGTTGTCGCCGTCGAGCAGCAGGTCCTCGCCGCGCACCGTTTCGATGAAGTCCCGCTCGCCGGCATTGACCTCGTCCCGGTACTGAGAGAACCGCTCGGCCACATCGGGTGGCGACAGATCGATGATGCCCGAGGGCAGGTCCCGGGGATCCTCCACGCCGACCGGATGGTCGTGATGCGCCAGCAAGATGCCAGCTTCCTCGAACGTTTCCCGCAGGGCCGCGACCCAGAAGGCGATGCCGCCGCGCTCGATGCCGATCTGAAACGAGGCCTCGTCATCCGTCAGACCCGAAACGGTCTCATCCGCGACCTGCGTGGCGTCCTCGGGATCGACGGCACCGCCGGGATACACCCACATGTCACCCACGAAGACCGAACGGGAATTGCGCTTGAGCATGAGCACATGGGGATCGTGCTCGTCGGTCAAAATCATCACCGTCGCTGCGTCACGTACCGGGATGGAGGCGGGGTCGTAGTCGCCGCCAGCCCCCGGCGACAACGCGCCGACCGAGGCGCGGCGCTCGGGGGCTCCGTCAGGCGTTTCAGTCACCGGCGGTCCGACAATTCCGTCAACACGCGATCGAGTGGCCGGTCGAGCGACTCAGTAGTCGATGCCTGCGCAGACCAGGCAGTCCTCGCCGTCGTGGCTCAGCCGAGCCGCGGCAGCGTCGTCTTCGGTCTGATGTTGCGGCGTCGGGTGCCGCTCTACTCGATCGTCTTCGTAGTCACCGCCGGTTGCGTCCTGCTGAGCGCCATCGCCGCCGGGAGTTGCGCACTCAGGCAGATCGGCCGCCTTGGTGGACGGCGCGAACACCTTGTCCTTCCAGCGGTCCGTCTCCGACCAGCGATACGGCAGGTGAGCCATCGAACCGGGGACGCCCAGGTGCTCAAAGGCGGCGAACGTGTCGCGCAGGATCTGCAGATTCAGCTCGGGCTCGTGCGGCTTGCCCGAGGTGTGGCCCAGCGGATAGTCCAGATAGACGGAACGGGGCGGCCAAGCCGCACGGGTGATGTCACGGGCACTCGTCATCGACAACGTCGGGATGCCCTCGGCCTCGATGGCCCTCGCAATCAGACCCCCGGTCTGATGGCAGACAGGTCACACCGGCACCAGCAGCACCACGTCGAGCTCGTCGGCCACGCAGCGCTTCGCCAGCTCCGGAATCAGCTCCTCATGGACCCGGCGAGTGCTGTAGATGCCACCCATCAGGGTGTAGGCATTCGGCCCCAGCTCGCCGATCTCGCCGTTGTCGCGCAGCGTGCGCAGCGCCTCGATCGGGAACACGCAGTTGATGTCCGAACGCGCATCGGTCAAGTCGTAGGCGAAGTGCGTGGCCCGCAGATCGGCGGTGTCGACGTCGGTGGGGATCGCCCGGTACGTCGTGTCGTCGCGATAGTGGAACGCCGTCTGACCGGTGACATAGATGCCGCCGGTGGCGATCAACCCGACGCGGCACTCTGAGATCGGCTTGGTCAGCGATGTCCATGGCGGCGGCGTGTCGCTGTGCACCCAGCGGTACTCGCCGTATCCCAGCCCGATGTACTGGGCCGTGATCCTGGGGATGTAGGTGACAGGCGGCTGCCGGGCCCCGCCGGACTGCGTTGTCTGCGCGCTCACGTTCATACGGTACGCCGTCCGGGCCGCGCCCGGCTGAAGACCGCCACTGGGACGGCCGTGTTGTCGGTTCGACTCCGGGCCCCGCAGGCGTCAGCTCCGCGCCGAATCCAGTAGCGAGCCCGCGGTGCCCGTGGCATCCTTGACCACCCCATGCGGGTCGTAGCTCAGTTGGTTAGAGCGCCAGTTTGTGGCACTGGAGGCCGGGGGTTCGAATCCCCTCGATCCGCCCGACACCCCTGCCCGCCGCATGTGCCGGGAGGGCGTCGTTAGCCTTGCCGGGCACCATGCGCCTCTAGCTCAATTTGGCAGAGCAACGGACTCTTAATCCGCAGGTTCTGGGTTCAAGTCCCAGGGGGCGTACCACAGGCTCGCCGGAGCGCCCCGGCGTATGCACTGATGAGGTCGTCTGATGGGCCACGACAGCGAAGCCAGCGAACCGACGGCATCTGAGTTCCGACCGTCAGCCGACGAGTTGGTCGAGCACAACCGGCAGGCGGCGGACGCCGTCAAGACGCCCGGCATGGCGGCGCCACCCAGCCGTCACGTGGCGATCGTCACCTGCATGGATGCCCGGATCGATCCGCTGGCGGAGATGGGCTTGACGGTGGGCGAAGCGCACGTCATGCGCAACGCAGGGGGGGTGGTGACCGACGACGTCATCCGGTCGCTGTGCATTTCGCAGCAGCTGCTCGGCACGCGGGAAATATTGGTCATACACCACACGAAGTGCGGCATGTGCGGACTCGACGAAGCAGCGTTCAGCGACGACCTCGGCCAGCGCCTGGGCGCCCGGCCCAGCTGGCCCATCTGTTCGTTCGCGGACCCCGCCGACGACGTGCGCGCCGCCATCGCAACGCTGCGAGCCTCACCGTTCATTGAGCACGACACCGCAGTCCGCGGCTTCATCTACGACGTCGACACCGGCCTGCTCGACGAGGTGCCTGCGGTCGGCTAGCCGTGTGAGAACGGTCAGCTTGTAGCGGCCGGCGCCGTGGGCCAGCCGGGCACGCCTTCGTCGCGCTGCACGCCGGTGCTGTTGAGCAGCCCGCTCACCATCCGGTAGCAGCCCGAGGCTGCGATGAGGTGCACCATCTCGGCTTCGCTGAAGTGCGATACCGCCTCGGCCCAGGTGGCGTCGGAGACGCAGTCGTCGGAGTACAGGTCGTCCACCACCTGCAGCAGCGCCGCCTCGGCCGGCGCCCAGTTGCCCTCGGCGATGGGCCGGGTGACGAGGTAGAGCTCTTGGTCGGTCATGCCCTCGGCCTGGGCGATCAGCGTGTGCTGGCCGAACTCGTACACGGATTGGCAGTTCCAGCCCATGCGCAGCACAGCGATCTCCACATTTCGACGTGACAGGTCGCCCCTGTACAGGATCGCCATGGCGTACTCGCCGAACGCCTTGGAGATGGGGCGGCTGTGCGCGATGGTCGCAATGACGTTGACAGCGTTGGCGAACGAGTCCGCCATGGCCTCGCGGGCTCGCTCGGCCACCTTCGGGATCGGCTCGAGTCGTGGCGTGGTCGGTCGTGGCAAGTGCATCAGCAGGCAGTCCTCTCGTCGGTCCCGCAAATGTAGGAGAAGCTGCATCGGTCATTCACCGGAGCGCTTGCTTAGGCTGCGGTCATGACCGAGCCAGCCATCTCGACGTTCCCCGTGCCCGACATCGCGGACATGCCCGACGACCTGCGCGAGCGGATCGAGCTCATCCAGTCCAAGACCGGCTTCGTGCCCAACGTGTTCCTCGCACTGGCCCATCGGCCCGACGAGATGCGCGCATTCATGGCGTACCACGACGCGTTGATGGAGGGCCCCAGCGGGCTGACGAATGCCGAGCGGGAGATGATCGTGGTGGCCACCAGCGGGGCCAACAACTGCCTGTACTGCGTGGTGGCGCACGGGGCGATCCTGCGCATCCGCGCCAAGGACCCGCTGCTGGCCGATCAACTGGCCGTCGACCCCTCCAAGGCTGATCTCACCGATCGGCAGCGAGCGATGATCGATTTCGCCCTGAAGATGTGCAGCGAGCCGTGGTCGGCCTCAACCGACGATCACGACGAGCTGCGGGCTCATGGGTTCAGCGACGACGACATCTGGGACATCGGCGCCATCACCGGCCTGTTCGCCCTGTCGAACCGGATGGCCCACCTGACGTCGATGCGACCCAACGACGAGTTCTTCACAATGGGTCGCTAGCGAGCCGGGTACACGAGCTCGCCCTCAGCCGCTGCGGCGGGTGCGACCACCACGATGGTGCCGTCTTGCACTTGGACGGTGCCCATCGGCTTGGCCACATTGACGCCTCGCTCGTCGAAGCGGATCGGGCCGTAGAAGGTGTCGATATCGAGATCTCGCAACGCATCACGCACGGCATCGGTGTCGAGGCTGCCAGCAGCCTCGATGGCTAGGTGCAGCGCAAGCGCGGCGGTGGTCGATCCGGCCGCCTGGTAGATGGGCGCTTCGCCCCAGAGGTCCTCGTAGGTGTCTGCGTAGGCACTCGCTGAGCCGAAGCTCTCGTCCTCGTAGGCCATCACTGGCTCCCACGGCGTGGGCCCGAGCACCCCGTCGGCGCCGCTGCCGACATCAGCAAGCAGCTGCGGGTTGGCGGGGCCGACAGTGATGAGCATGGCGTCGGGACCGAAGCCCTGTGCCTGTGCCGCGCGCAAGAACAGCACGGCGTCGTCGTAGTGGCCGCCGCCCACAAAGATGTCCGGTTCGAGTGCCGCAAGCTCGGTCATGAGATCGTCGACGTTGTCGACGCCGACCGGGTACTGCCTCATCGCCAGCACCTCGACGCCGTTGGCCTCAAGGTGGCGTTGCGCGCCCTCCGCAACCGACGCGGCGAACGGCGTGTCTTCATGCGCCACCACTGCGGTGCGCGCACCGCGTTCGGCGAGCAACTCGATGCTCGAACGTGTGTAGTCGGAGGCGATCACGCCGATGTAAAACAGGTTGCGGTAGCCCCGCTCGAAGAGACCGTCGGAGGCGCCGTTGCCTTCCACCATGATCACGCCACGCGCCTCGGCGGCGGCGCTGGCAGGTCCGGTCAGCGTGCTGGAGTACGGGCCGAGCAGGAAGTCGACTTCGTCTTCGTCGATGAGCTGCTCGATGAGAGCGCCGATCCGGTCGGGGTCAGACTCATCGTCGCGATAGACGATCTCGGCCCGGTAGCGGCCGTCGCCGACGCGAATGCCGCCGTGTTCCTCATTCACCCAGCGCAGCCAAGTGTCGTAACCCTGACGGACGGCCCTGCCCTCGGCAGCGAACCGGCCCGTTTCGCTCAGCGCCGCGCCGATGCGGACCGTGCCGTCGAAGCCGTCATCAGCGCCGTCGCCGGCGTCACCCCCGGTGCAGGCCGCCGCCAGCAACACGGCCGCAGCCAACGCTGCCGCAGTTTGCGCTCGACGGCGCCACGGAGTACCGAATTGAGCTCGAGTCATGTTCAAGTCTCCGGTCTGCTGAGGGTTCCTGTCCGCAACCGGCCGGCAGCGTATGTGCAGGAATGCCATACAACACGCTCTCGCTCTTCATACTGGTGGTGCCTGCCCGTCGTCCGCGCACTCCCAGCTACCCGTAGCCGGCTGCTAGAACCGGCCGGGTGGAGCCAAAGGCGCTGCCGGGTCCCGCGTCAGAGCGAATGTCCAAGCAGCGGTCCCGCGACACGGGACCGGAACGTCTGATCCGCTCAGCGCTGCACCGGCGCGGCCTGCGTTACTTCGTGCACCGCCGACCCTTGCCTGACGTGCGGCGCGAAGCCGACGTGGTGTTCCCCCGCCTGCGGGTGGCGATCTTCGTGGATGGCTGCTTCTGGCACGGCTGTCCCGAACACGGCACGAAGCCTCAGCGCAACGCCGAGTACTGGGAGACCAAGATCGCCCGCAACCGCGCCCGCGACGCCGATACCGACGCCCGCCTCACCGCCGCCGGCTGGACCGCCATACGCATCTGGGAACACGAACCACCCGACGAAGCCGCCGCCCAGATCGAGCAACTCATCCGCGCCCGCGCCAGCCACCGTGCTGAATCCTGACGCTGGGAGCTCGACTACCGAGCTTGGTCAGAAGCCGAGGGCGGTGAGGGGGTCGGTGTAGGGGAGGTCGAGGGCGGCGGCTACGTGGGGTTCGGTGACGTGGCCCTTGTAGACGTTGAGGCCGGCTCGCAGGTGGGGATCGGTGCGCAGGGCGTCGAGGCCGTTCTCGGCGATGGCCAGCACCCTCGGCAGGGTGGCATCGCTGAGCGCACGGGTCGAGGTGACCGGCACGGCGCCGGGCATGTTCGCAACGCAGTAGTGGACGACATCGTCGACCACGAAGGTCGGGTCGGCGTGGGTCGTGGGCTTGGACGTCTCGAAGCAGCCGCCCTGGTCGATGGCAACATCCACCACCACCGAGCCGGGACGCATCTGCTCAATCAAGTCGGCCGTCACGAGCTTCGGCGCCCGGGCACCGGTCACCAGCACGGCGCCGATGACCAAATCGGCGCCCAGCACCTCGGTTTCGACGGTCGCCCGGGTGGAGGTGACCGTGACCACCGAGGCACCGAAGCGCTGCTCGAGATGATCCAGGGCGGCGGGATCGATGTCGAGGACTCGCACATCGGCACCCATGCCGATGGCGATCTCAGCAGCGTTCTCGCCGACCACGCCCCCGCCGATGATCGCGACCCGGGCAGGCGGCACGCCCGGCACGCCGCCGATCAGCAGACCGATGCCCCCGTGGGCCGTTTCCAAAGCCCAGGCACCCGCCTGTACGGCGAGCCGGCCAGCGACCCGGGACATCGGGGCCAGCAGCGGCAGACCGCCGCGCGAGTCGGTCACCGTCTCGTACGCGACGCAAGCCGCGCCTGAATCCACGAGATCCGATGTCTGTTCGGGGTCGGGAGCAAGGTGCAGGTAGGCGAAGAGAATCTGGCCCGCGCCGAGCATCTTGCGTTCGGACGCCTGCGGCTCCTTGACCTTGACCACCAGCTCGGATTTCTCCCACACCTCGCTGCAGCTGCCGATGAGCGCACCGGCAGCCTCATACTCGGCGTCGGACACGCGTATGCCTGCGCCAGCACCGGACTCGACGAGGACCTGGTGGTCGTGCAGCACTAGCTCGCGCACAGCGTGCGGCGTCAGCCCGACGCGTTGCTCGCCCGCCTTCAGCTCACGAGGCAGTCCGATCAGCATGCGGTCACCTCCCAAGCAGGCGCCCAACTCCCCCAAGCGCCCGCTGAGGGGGCGCACCCGTTCGGGCCGACGAAGCCCGGGCGAAGTCTACGATTCCGCCGATGGGCACCCGTGACCAAGGGACCAACACCCGCATCGCAGACGCCAGCGGCGTTGCCACCGACGGCTGGACCTTGCCAGCGCTCGTGCACCAGGCAGCCACTGCTCACGGCGACCGCGAGTTTCTCTCTTTCGAGGACGGCCGCACGCTCAGTTTCGCCCAGCTCGACGAGCAAACCGATCGGCTCGCCACCGCCCTTGCCGACCTCGGGCTGCGGCCAGGCGACCGGCTGCTGGGATTGCTCACCAACAGCCTCGAGTTCATGCTGCTCATGATCGCCACCCACAAGCGCCGCGCGATCTTCGTGCCGATCAACACCGATTTGCGCGGCACCTTCCTGGAGCACCAGGTCAACAACTCAGAGCCGCGCATCGTGGCGGTCGACCACGGGCTGCTGGAACGCTTCGATGACATCGAGCCGGGCTCCCTCACCCCGACCGAGACCGATATTCAGGCCACGATCCTGGTTGACGACGGCGACTACGGCGCCGGTGCCGGCGGCGTGCTCATGGGTTCGGAGGAGGTCTCGATCGAGGAGCTGCTGGATGCCGACGTGCGGCCCGAAGCGGTGCTGCAGGCCGAGCCGCGCGACGTCTGCACGATCATGTACACGTCGGGCACGACCGGACCCGCCAAGGGCGTGCTGATGCCACAGGCGCACTGCTATCTGTTCGGTCTCGGCACCGCGCGCAGCCTCCAGATCACACCGGACGATCGCTTCTACTGCTGCATGCCGCTGTTCCATGCGAACGGCCTGTTCATGCAGGTCTTTGCGTCGCTCCACGCCGGAGCTTCGGTGTACGTGGAGAAGCGGTTCAGCGCCGGCAAGTGGCTCAACACCGTGCGGCAGCACCACATCACACTGACCAACGCCCTTGGCGTTATGCCCGAGTTCATCTGGCGCAGCCCCCCGACCGACCGCGATCGCGACCATCTGCTCCGGGCCGTCATCGCTCTGCCCGTGGCGGCGGAATGGGCCGCCGCATTCGAAGAGCGGTTCGGCGTGCGGATCATGCAGGGCTACGGCATGACCGAGGTCAACATGGTTGCCTACACCAGCTTCGACGACCCGGTGATGTCGGGCTGCGCCGGGCGGCCGCTGGCCGACTACTTCGACGTGATCGTGGCCGACCCCGAGACCGACCAGCCGATCGCGCCCAATGAGACCGGCGAGATCTTGGTGCGCCCCAGGGTGCCGTTCTGCTTCAACGTGGGCTATCACCGCATGCCCGAGCGCACTGTGGCCGCGTGGCGGAACCTGTGGTTTCACACCGGCGATGCAGGCAAGCTCGACGAGGCCGGGCGGCTGCACTTCGTGGACCGGCTGAACGACCGCATCCGCCGGCGCGGCGAGAACATCTCCAGCTACGAGGTGGAAACGGTCATCAACGGCTACGACCGCGTGATCGAGAGCGCCGTTGTCGGCTTGCGCGTCGAAGGTGCCGGCGGGGAGGACGAGGTGCTGGCGGTTGTCGCCGTCAGCGGGCCGGCGCCCGATCCGGTCCACTTCCTGGACTGGTGCGTGCCGCGCATGCCCCGCCACAGCGTGCCGCGTTTCCTGCACTTCGTCACCGAACTCGACAAGACCGCCTCAGGCAAGATCCGCAAGCAGGCCATCCGCGACGCCGGTGTCACCCCGGACCTGTGGGACCGGGAGTCAGTCGGTTACAGAGTGGCCCGCGGCTGAGCGGGCACTAGCAAATACAGCGGCCCGCGGCTGAGCGGGCACCAGCAAGCACAGCGGCCCGCGGCTGAGCGCCTACAGATCGGGACGAAGCAAGACCCTGCCGGTGGTGCGACGTTCTTGCAGGTCGCGCAGGCCGTCGATCAGACCTTCGAGCGGCAGCTCTTGGCTGACCAGCGGATCCAGGCTGCCGTCCGCAACCTGCGGCCAGATCTCGGCGTAGCACTCGTCAAGCACCTCGTCTTTGCGGCCGCGGTAGCCGCCCATGTGCACGCCGACAACTGAGTAGTTCTTGACCAGCAGGTGGTTGGCCGGTGCCTGCGGAATCGTGCCGCTGGCGAATCCCACCACCAGCAGCCGGCCTTCCCACGCCACCAGCCGCCGCGCGACGTCGAAGTACTTGCCGCCGACGGGGTCGTAGATGATGTCGCAGCCCCGGCCGCCCGTGGCATCCATGACCGACTGGTACAGGTCGTCGTTGTCGTAGTCGATGACGATGTCGGCGCCGAGCTGGCGGCAGGTCTCCACCTTGGCGGCCCCGCCTGCAGCAGCAAGCACGGTGCAGCCCGCCGCCTTCGCCATCTGCACCGCGGCAGAACCGACGCCGCCGGCTGCGGCGAGCACCAGCACCGTCTCGCCGGCTTGCATCTGGCCCCGCCGGTACAGCGAGAACCATGCGGTGCCGTAGATCACGTTCGCGGCGCAGGCAGCCGGGATCGACACATCGTCAGGCACGTGCCGTGCCGTACGGCCCCTGATGAGAGCCTCGCTGGCGTAACCGCCCCAACCGCCGGCACCCGAGCCGATCACGCGGTCGCCGACCTTCAGGTCGCAATCGGGACCCACGGCAACGACCGTGCCCGACGCTCCCATCCCAGGAGTGAAGGGGGGATCCCACCGCTCCTGATAGGTGCCCTGGCAGTGCAGGATGTCCGCGAAGTTGAGGTCGGTGGCTTCCACCGTGATCCGTGCCTGGCCCGGCCCGGGCTCGGGAGAGTCGTACTCACCCAGCTCCAGCACATCCCACGGGTAGCCCAACTCGTTCAGTCGCCACGCCTTCATCGGTGCTCCCTGACTCGATCGCCTGCGCACTCGGCCCGGCTCACTGAACCCGGCCGAGACGGCTGCACCGTAGCAACGACACGTCACCTCATTCCGGGACGCCAGGACAGCCAGGCGCGTACGCTCAGGATGACGCAAAGGGGGAAACGTGGCGCTCACGACACACGACCGCGATGTCACACGGCAGACCGACGGCTCGGCGGACGTCATCCCAGTGCTCGATCTGGCTGCGCTGAATGAGCCGGTGCCCGATGTCGCAGCCCAAGCCACCCTCGCGGCGGAGCTGCGGGATGCGCTCACCGAGGTGGGCTTCTTCTTCATCGTCAACCACGGCGTAGCTGCCAGCACGATCGAGCACATGTTCGACGAGGCCCGGCGGATTCATGCGCTGCCCCAGGCAGTCAAGGACTCGATTCCGATGGGCAAGGTGGTCGGCGGCTACCTCGGGATGGGCGGCGGCACCTCCTACGCATCGGACATCGCCGGACCGGTGCGCAAGCCCAACCAGAACGAGGCGTTCTTCTGCCACCGGTACGGCTATCACACGCAGAATCAGTTCCCCCCGCTCGACGGGTTCGCCGAGAGCTGCGAGATGTACATCGACCAGCTCATCGCGCTGGGCTCACGGATGCTGCCGATCCTGGCCCTGTCGCTGGACCTGCCCCCGGACTACTTCATTCCCCACTTCGACGAACCCAGCGTGTCGCTGCGCATGTCGCACTACCCGCCGATGGACTACGACGACAACGAGTGGGGCCTCGCGCCACATACCGACAGCTCGGTCTTCACGTTCCTGCCCGCCAACGACGTTCCGGGGCTGGAGATCCGACCAGCGGGCTATGACTGGATCGCTCCGCCCCAGATGGCCGGTTCGTACCTCGTCAACAGCGGCGACATGCTGAAGCGCTGGACGAACAACGTCTACCTGTCGACAGCGCACCGGGCACGCAACCTGTCGGCCGGCGACCGGTACGCGGTGCCGTTCTTCTACGGAGCCCGAGATGACGCCGTCGTGGACCCGGTGTCCACGACGGTCAGCGCCGAGCAACCAGCCCGTCACGAGCCGATCACCTACGGCGACTACCAGCGCTGGTTCCTGAACCGGAACTACGAGAACGTCACCGGCACCAAGGTCGGCAAGTTCGAGAGCTGACAGCCGGAGGCTGAGCCGGCGCCGAGCTACTCCAGCACCCCGGCCACGGCCAACTCAGAGATCCGATCCTGGTCGTAGCCCAGCAACTCCTCCAGCACCGTGAAGGTGTGCTCGCCATAGGTCGGGCCCGCGTGATCGATGCCGTCTGAGCTGCGTGACATGGAGAATCGCGCTCCCTCCACCCACATCGTCCCGTTGGAGCCGTGCGGCACGTTGCGGAAGTGGTTGCGGTGAGCGAGTTGCGGATCGTTCGTCATCACTTCGGAATTGGCGACTGCGTGGGCCGGCACGCCAGCAGCCTGGAGCTCGACGTGCGCTTCGACGTTGTCTCGCTGCGAGGTCCACGCAGTGATCCGGTCGGCGATCTCGCCAGCGCGTTCACGCCGCTCCCCGGCAGCCAGGCCGGCCATGTCATCGGCACCGATCACACCGCAGAGGGCAGCCCACTGGTCGTCGTGCTCACATGCCACGGCGATCCAACGGTCATCGCCCGCCGATGCGAACACCCCATGGGGCGACATCGTCGGATGGTCGTTGCCCATCTTGTCGGGAAGGTGCCCGTTCACGTCGTAGTCGAGCACTGCGGGCGCCAGGAAGGTCATCGACGACTCGGCCTGCGACAGGTCGATGTACTGGCCCTCGCCGGTACGGTCCCGATGGTCCAGGGCGGCCAGCAGTGCGGCACTCAGGAACTTGGGCGACACGTAGTCGGTGTATGCGCCGAAGACGCCAGCGGGGTCGCGGTCGGGCCAGCCGGTCATCTCGTAGAAGCCCGACATGGACGCGCCCATCGTGCCGAAGCCGGCCAGCGACGACAGCGGTCCGCTCTGTCCGAACAGGCAGCTCGACGCCATGATGATGTCGGGCTTGACTGCTCGCAGGTCCTCGTAGGCCAGGTTGAGGTCGGCCAGCGCGTGGGGCGAGAACGACTCTGTCACGATGTCGGCCCAGCGCACCAGGTCGAGGATGAGATCGCGGCTCTCTGGCTTGGAGATGTCGATGGTGATGCCGAGCTTGCTGGCGTTCATGTTCTGGTAGAGCCCGCCGTTCTCCGCACCGGCCTCATCGTTGAGGAACGGCTGGATCGTGCGGGCGGCTTCCACCTTGTGAGTGGACTCGACACGCACCACCGTGGCACCCCAGTCAGCGAGTTCACGGGTGGAACCCGGCCCAGCCATGACCCACATGAAGTCCAGGATCTTGACGTCCGCAAGCGGCAGCGCCGGATCGCGGTGACCCGCTGCCGCTGCCGCCACTGAGCGCTCAGACACTGCAACCGACACCGGGGCGCTCGCTTCGGCGAGCACTTCGTCAGTGTGCTGACCCACCGAAGGCGGCGGAGTCGAGATGTCGAGAGGTGTCGCGCTGAACTGCGCGCACGGTCCCGGGTAGCGCACCGAATCGCGGCCGCCGGTGGGGATGTCGCGCCAGAAGCCACGCTCGGAGTACTGCGGCGATTCGACGACGTCCGCCACCGTGGTGATCGGCACGATGAGCAGGCGCTTGTCCAACGCCACCTCGAGCAGCTCAGCCTTGGTGCGCGTGGCAGTGAAGTCCGCTGCGACCTGCTGGATGCGCTCGTACTCGGTGGGCGGGATGCGTCCGGTGATGACGCCCTCGACGAAGTTGATCCAGTCGATTTCCAAGTCGCTGTCGGCACAGCCGCCCTCGGAATGCATCCATTCGAACAGGCGCGCCCCAAATGGCCCGATGGACTCCCCGAACAGGATCGTCGCCGACACGAAACCGTCGGCGGCAGGCGAGCGCAGCCGCACCCGGAACGGACCGAGTCGCGCACCGCCGCTCATGCGCAGCAGCTCCGGCGAGTTGTACAGGTGGCACAGCGTCGCTGACTGCGTGGCCTGGGTGACTGCCTGCTGGGCGCTGACGTCGACGTGCTGCCCGAGGCCGCTGCGCTGGCGCTCACGCAGCGCGATCAGCGAACCGACCGCCGCTTCGGCGGACGCGTGCAGGAAGCACTGGTCGAGCGGGATGCGCAGCGGCGGTCGATCCTCGTCGCCGACCACGTTGGACAGCATGCTCGCCGCAGAGACGATGAGGTCGGTGGCCGCCCAGTCCGCCTTCGGCCCGGATTGGCCGAATGCCGTCACCGACGTATAGACGAGCCCGGGATTGACCTCGGCCAGGTCCTGGGGCCCCAGACCGCGGGCAGCCATCGCACCAGGTGCATCCGACTCGATGAGCACGTCTGCGGTGGCCGCGAGATCCCGGAGCTGCTGCTGGTCGTTCGCATCGTCGAGATCGAGCACGACGCTGCGCTTGCCGCGGTTGTAGGACCAGAACCACAGCGACGCTTCGGGGTCGCTCTCGCGCCCGGCGACGAACGGGCCGACGGCGCGCGCGGCGGAGCCACCCGGCGGTTCCACCAGCACAACGTCCGCGCCGAGATCGGCAAGCAGCGCTCCCGCCATCTGGCCTCGATGATCCGACAGATCCAGTACTCGACAGCCCAGCACGATGATGCCCTTCCCGTTGGTTGCGCGCAGAACCTACTTCGGCTGCGGGAGGGCTCTGATCAACGCTCCAACACAGGCTGCGCCTCGACGACTCGCAGCGAGACCGGAGTGGGAACGACTACCGGACCGGCGATCCCTGACAATCCGGTGCTCGAAGTCCATCGCACCGTCCAGACGGACTGGACTGTGCCGCGAAAACGGCCGGTCAGCCCTGCAGTAGAGGCACGCTGGAAGACGTGACTGCACAGCGAGCGAGTGCCGGGCACGAGCCACGGCAGGCCCGGGCCCGGGCACGACACCAAGAGCGACCCGTCGCCGGGCATCAGCTGCAGCGTCACCGGCGTGGCGACGAGGGTCACCACGACACTGCCGGCAGCGACGACGCGCACGATGGGCCGCCAGCTCGCCGCGGGCACCCAGAACCACGTGTCGATGCCGACCAGCGTGCGGACCCGCTGCGCCGGGGGTGCGAACAGCGGCACCGGGCGCGGGAACGACAGCGACGACAGGCCCAAGTTGGCGGCTTCGCCGACGCGCTCCGCCTTGTGGGCAGGATCCCGGCTGTCCACCTCAATGTGCAGGTCTCCCAGAGCCGGATCGCGTGCTGAGGGTCGCTCGGCCTGTGTTCCGACGGAAAGGCTCGAACTGCCGCCTCGCAGCGTGAAGGCGGGCCCAGCCGATGCTGCTGGCGCCAAGTGGAGGCTCACCAGACTCAGGCTCGTACCGAGGATGATGAATTTCATGATATTTCGCATGCACCTACCGTCGTGCCGCTGCACATCGCAGGCAAGCGAGTTTCGAGGTGCCGGCGCAGGCAGGCAGCGGCCGGATGCGGCGAACTAGGTTGCCTGCACCGTTCAACACGAACGTGGCCAGGACGAGTCCGGCCACCACCAACTTGTCAGTCCAGGAGGTTCGGCCCATGGCCGCGGATGATTTCGCTTACGCCACGACCATCGAAACCGCCGCTGCCGTTGCCGCGGGGGACGTTTCGTCCCGTGAGCTGCTTGAGGCGGCGCTCGCGCGGGTGGAACGTCTCGACGGTCCGATCAACGCCGTCGTCGCGCTCGACGCCGAGCGGGCACGAGCCGCCGCAGACGACGCCGATGCAGCAGTGGCTCGCGGAGACGATCTGGGACCGCTGCACGGCGTTCCCGTCACCATCAAGGACTCGTTCCAGACCGAGGGACTCGTCACGACCTCGGGTGCCCCCGCGCTCGCCGATTTCGTGCCTGAGCGCGACGCCGATCCCGTCGCTCGCTACAAGGCCGCCGGAGCGGTCGTGTTCGCCAAGACCAACCTGCCGCTGTTTGCTGGCGACGCGCAGTCCTACAACGAGGTGTACGGCACCACCGCCAATCCGTACAACGTCGAGCACACGCCCGGCGGCTCCTCGGGCGGATCAGGGGCGGCGCTGGCTGCCGGCTATACCCCGCTCGAACTCGGCTCCGACATCGGCGGCTCCATCCGGATCCCATCGCACTGGTCGGGCGTCACCGGGCACAAGCCCAGCTACGGCATCGTCTCGGCGCTGGGCCAGATCCCCGGCATGCCGGGAACGCTCAGCCAGGCTGACATCGCCG
Organism: Candidatus Poriferisodalis sp.; assembly: GCF_965208925.1. Lineage (GTDB taxonomy): Bacteria > Actinomycetota > Acidimicrobiia > Acidimicrobiales > Poriferisodalaceae > Poriferisodalis. The sequence goes on from NZ_OZ242364.1 coordinate 3,456,371, forward strand.
TGGCGGGCCCGATGGCCCGTGACGTCGACGACCTCGAGATGGCACTCGACATTCTGGCCGGGCCCGATGCCTGGAACTCCAAGGCGTACTCGCTCGACCTGCCGCCGGCGCGCCACGGCGATATCGCTGATTTCCGCGTAGCCGTCTGGCTGGACGAGGAGCTGTGCCCGATCGACAGCCAGTACCGGGAGCTGCTCCTAGGAGCAGCCAGCGCGCTGGAGCAGGCTGGGGCCCGCGTGGACACCGAGGCCCGGCCGTCGTTCACGTTCGAGAAAGCCGTCGACACCTTCCTGCACCTGCTCTCGGCCGCCGAGGCCGGGACCTGGACGCTCGCCCAGCTGGAAGAGATCGCCTCGGGGAACGAAGAGCCTCAGGGGGATCTCGGCATCTGGTACGCAGCAATGCGTCACCGGGAATGGCTGAGCTGGCACGAGCGCCGGCTGCAGCAGCGCAGGCGATGGGAAGAGTTCTTTTCCGATTGGGATGTCGTGCTGCTGCCGGTGACACCGACCGCTGCGGTCCGTCACGACCACAGCCGTCCTGCCACAAATCGCCGGATCACCGTGAACGGCGAGAGCCGCCCCTACTTCGACATCATCAAGTGGATGGGGCCCACGGGCGTGTCGTGGCTGCCCGCCACGGTCGTACCAGTGGGCACAGTGCCCGCGGCCGGTGGTGACTTGCCGGTCGGGGTGCAGATCGCGGGACCATTCCTGGAAGACCGAACGACGCTGGCCGTAGGCCGCTTCCTCAACGAGGCGCTCGGCGGGTTCCAGCGACCGGCGGGCTTCTGAGCAACGCAGCGCTCGTTCTCCAACCAAGAGTCGGAACCACTTGCGAGCCCGTTGCGACGCGCCATGACCGCAGACGAAGAACGGCTTCACGCAGTTGTCCACGACGGTGACGGCCCAGTGGCACTGCTGGTGCATGGTGCACTGGGCAGTCGCTCGTACTGGGACGACAACATCGGAGCGCTGCAGACGGTCTGCCGCCCAGTGGTGATGGAGCTGTGGGGACACGGCCGATCGCCTGGCCCCGTCGAACCTGAGCGATACCGGCCGCACAGCTATGTGACCGAATTCGAGCGGCTTCGAGTGGAGCTCGACGCCGAACGGATCTGGATGATCGGGCAGTCGCTGGGAGCGGCGCTCGCCTTGCACTACGTGCTCGCGCACCCCGCTCACGTCATCGGCGCCGTGCTCACCAACTCGTCATCGGCCTTCAGCGAGCCCGCCGTGTGGGCCGAGCGCACCGAGACTCTGGTGGAAGAGCGGGCGCTCGAAGTCGAGGCGCACGGCATCGAAGTACTGCGCGACAGCTGGATCAACCCAGGCCGCTCGAAGCGCATCTCGCCAGCGGTACGAGCCAAGCTGGCAGGCGAGTTCTCCGAGCACGATGCCGCTGGGCTGGCCAACTCGTTCCGCCTCACCAACACGGGGATCCCGCTCGGGGAACGCCTGGCGGATGTAGCCGTGCCCGTACTGCTCACCAACGGCACCGAGGAAGGCCGCTTTCAGCATCTCCTTCCGAGGGCGAGGCAGATCCCCGACCTGCAGATAGCCGATCTGCCGGCCTCGCACGCGGTGAACGCCCAAGACCCCGCAGGATGGAACGCCGCCGTCACCAGATTCATCCGGCAACACGCCCACACACCGCACGCCCATTAGAGGAGGCATCCATGGGGACAGGACCGCTCGAAGGCATCACGGTGATCGACGTCTCCAGCGCGGTGGCAGGCGCATGGGTGTCGTCCCACCTTGCCGAGATGGGTGCCGATGTGGTGATGATCGAGAAGGTGGGCGCCTCCGACGTGATGCGCCTGACCGGCGCGATCGTCGGCGACCAATCGGGCTGCTGGGTCCAGATGCACCGCAACAAGCGCGGCATGGACCTCGACATCCGCGACGAGCGCGGGCGCGAAGTACTGCTGCAGCTCGTCGAGCGCGCCGACGTGTTCGTCCAGAACTTCCGACCCGGCGTGGCCGAGCGACTGCGCATCGGCTACGACGATCTCAGCGCCGTCAACCCCGATCTCGTCTACCTGTCAGTGTCGGGTTTCGGCCCTGACGGCCCGTATGCGCACCAACCGGTCTATGACCCGATCATCCAGTCGCTGACGGGCATGACCGAGGCGCAGGGCGGTGACTTCGTCAAGTCCGCCACTGCGGACAAGACCACGGCGATGACAGGTGCCAATGCTGTCCTCGGGGCTTTGCTGGCCAGATCGAACGGCGCCGGCGGCCAGCATGTCGAGGTCAACCTGCTCGATTCGACGCTGTCATGGATGTGGCTCGACTACTTCTGGAACGAGTCGGTGCCCGACGCCATACCGACGCCCTCTTACAGCGAGTGGTACAGCCCGTGGAAGACCACCGACGGCTGGGTGGGAGCGATCTGGCCGGCGGACGATCAGTACGCCCGCGTGTGCGTGAAGCTGGGTGTGCCGCATCTGATCGAGGATTCTCGCTTCGCCACCCGCCAGGCCCGGATACGGAACTCGAATGAGCACCAGGATGTGTTCGCCAAACTGCTCGGCGAGTTCACGACGGCCGAGGCGCTCACCGCACTCGAGGCCGCTGACGTTCCCTGCGCGCCGGTGCTCGACATCAGCGAAGTTTTTGATGACCCCCAGGTGAAGCACAATCAGACGGTGCTCACTCATCATCACACCGACGTGGGCCAGATCCGCACCACACGCTTCCCGGCCCGGTTCAGCAAGACGCCCACCGAGCTTGAGCGCTTGGCCCCGGCCAAGGGCGAGCACACCGATGAGGTGCTGACGGAGCTGGGCCGCTCCCCCGCCGAGATCGCCGAGCTTCGCGCCGACGGCATCGTCGGCTGAGCGCCCCACTGCCGGTCCCGCCGTGCGAGGCGGGAGACTGACGGTCCGGAGGGGTACGTCAGAGGCGGGCGAGCGCTTCCTGGATGGCGGTGGCCACCAGCCGGCCATTCTGCCAGAAACGGGCTTCGGAGGTGCCGCGGTTGCCGCCGGCCATCAGCGGTCGCTGCTGGCAGTAGATCCACTCGTCGGCGCGGGCGGGCTCATGGAACCACATGGCGTGATCCAGGCTGACCACCTGCGCGCTGGGGTCGAGCCAGGTGACCCCGTAGGGCACGATCACGTTGTCGGCGAGACAGTCGTCGCTCATGTAAGCGATGATCGCTTCGTGAATCGCCGGATCGTCCGGCAGCCGGCGCGGCGCACGGAACCAGTAGTCGATGCCGCCGCGTGGTGACGGCCCCGTCGGCGCCCATGGAGCATGCACGAGCCGGTATTCGACCGGCCGGGTCATGTACGACCACTGCTCACCGAAGATGGGGCCCACCTGCGCAATGCACTCCTGGTAGGTGGGAACTGAGGTCGGCGGCGGCGCATCGTCGGGCAACGGGGTCTGAATGTCGACCTTGCCCGTCTCGGGGACGTGGAACGTGGCCGTGAGCTCGAAGATCAGGCGGTCGGATTGGAAGGCCTGCGAGCGGCGGGTGCAGAATGCCCGCCCGTCGCGCACGCGCTCCACCTGGTAGTCGACTTCCGCCAAGCCATCGCCGCCCCGCAGGAACACGGCGTGCACCGAGCTCATCGGCCGGTCGTCGTCGACGGTCCGCTGCGCCGCTACGACGGCCTGGGCCAGGACGTGCCCGCCGTACAGGCCGAACTCGTCGAAGCCAGAGCCCTTGCCTCGGAACGTGTCCGATCCGTCGTCGCTCTGCTGCAGGTCGAGCTGGTCCAGCAGTTCGTCCAAAGCCGCATCAACGGCCGCATCGGTGTCGGTCCCGGATGTGTCTGTCACGGCCTAGTTGATTAGCAGACGGCGCAGCACGCAGGCCCGATCAGCTGCACGAGCTGTCGTCGGCGCCGGGAGTCAGCCCGCAAACGGCACCCGTGGGCGCGGTTACTCGTAGCCGGGCGGGGAGACGAACCCGCCGAGCGTTCGCTCGATGAGGGCGGCGTACCGGATGCCGCGGCGGTCTGCCAAATGCGGCGCCACGATCTGGATGCCGACCGGCAGATTCAGCCCGTCATCGGTCATCCCGACCGGTGCGACCGTGCCCGGCAGATAGACGCTGCAGCTCCAGCCCGCCCAGAAGAGCTGATCCACGCCGAGCTCCTGGCGGCCGTCGATGTCGATAGTGCGCGTGGGCCGAGTGCCGGTGTGGTCGTGGACGAATGCCGCCGAGGCAGCGATCGGGCACAGCAGCAGGTCGTAGTCGTCGAAGAATCGGGCCCACGCCTGCCGGTAGCCCTCGCGCTTGTTGTGGTGAGCGAACCACTCGCGGTGGTTCATCGTCATGGCGTAATCGACCAGCGACTGGTAGTCGCCCTCGCCGTCGTGGTACCGGTGGGCACGGGACTGGGCCTCGTTCCACATCGCGTCGTCAGCCAGCGCGCCGGTGGCGGCGCGCAGCAGCATGAGATAGTTCTCGTTGAACTCGTGCTGGTTGATATCAGGGGTGGCTTCGCTCACGTCGGCACCCGCTGCCGCCAACGCATCTACTGCTCGCTGCAGCGTGTCGATCATCGCTGTCGAGTTGCGGATGACCGGCGTGTCGAGCATGACGCCCACCCGGAAGGCACCCAGCGTGTCGCGATGCTCCGGCTGGAGCGCCACGGAGTAGCCGCCGGCATCGAAGCCATCGGGTCCGGCGAGCACATCCAGTGCCAAGTCCAGGTCGGCGGCGCTGCGCGCCAGCGGGCCGCACACGGCGATGTCGCTGCTGACCAGCGCGCCGGGTACCGCGTGACCCCCGTCCGGCACCAACCCGTACGTCGGCTTGTGGCCGAACACGCCGCAGTAGTGCGCAGGATTGCGGATGGACGCACCGATGTCGGAGCCCAACTCCAGCGATGCCATGCCGGTAGCGAGTGAGACAGCCGAGCCACCGGAGGAACCGCCGGGAACACGTGTCAGGTCCCACGGGTTGTTGGTGCAGCCGTAGATGTCGTTGAAGCTCTGCCAGTCGCCCAGCATGAGCGGCACGTTGGTCTTGCCCCAGATGACCGCCCCTGCGTCGGTGTACCGGGTGACCGCGACGGCATCGCTGTCGGCCACGTTGTCGGCCCATGCGGGGTTGCCCCAGGTCGAGGGCGTGCCCGCCCAGTCGAACGCCTCCTTGATGGTCATCGGCACGCCGTGCAGCGGCCCCCAGCACTCCCCGGCGGCCAGCGCCGCGTCGGCCTCAGCGGCCCGCTCGCGTGCGTCGTCGATCCGGGTCAGTATCACCGCATTCACCGCTGGGTTGAGGCGCTCGTAGCGGCTGATCGCACCCTCCAGTGCTTCAGCTGCCGACACACGCCCCTGCCGGATCAGCGAGGCCAACTCGACTGCGGGCAAGAGGTTCGGGTCTGTCTTCGTTTCGCCTGTCATCGCGCTGAGACTAGGAGCCAGCCGGCGGCCACGTCCGGACGCAGGTCTGTGGCCAAAGCCGGTGTCGTCGCCGAGAGTCAGCCTTCGAACGCGACTGCAGCGGCCTCCAGGAGAAAGGCGACGTCATCGTCGGTAGTCGCCAGGCTGAGACTGCCGAATCCCCCACCGGACAGATAGACGCCAGCCGACTGGATCGCGTGCTCGAATCGCTCCAGCTCGACTGCCTCGTCGCTGCTGAGATGCGCGTCGCGGTAGTTGCGGATGTGCCTCGTGTGGGGATGGACCTTGAAGAGGCTCCCCCGGCCGGTCACCTGCCAGTCCACGCCAGCGGCATCGATCGCCGAGCGCAGGCCGGTGCGCACCGCCTCGCCCAGCTCATCCAGCCGGGCGAAGGCGTCGCGGTCGAGCAGGTTCATGGCTGCATGCCCGGCGGCCATCGTGACGGGATTGGCCGTGAACGTGCCGCCCGACGGCACCTTGGCACGGGCGCTGCCGGCCCGGGCGAACGTCGACATCGGCCCTTCGCGTCCCGCGACCCCGCCGACCGGGAACCCGCCGCCGATGATCTTGGCCACGGCGGTGAGGTCAGGGTCGATGCCGAGCAGTGTCTGCGCCCCGCCGTAGCCCAGCCGGAGCGAGATCACCTCGTCGAGCACCAGCAGCGCACCCACCTCACGGGTGGTCTCGCGGACTGCGTCGATGAAGTCGTGCTCGATGGCCGGCAGACCGACCTGGCTCGGCATCACGTCGAGCAGCACTGCCGCCAGACGGTCGCCCTGGCTGCGAATGGCCGCCCGAGCCCCCTCGGCATCGTTGAAGTGGATCACACTGACCTCTTCGGTCACCGAGTGCGGCGTGCCGAACGAGTACGGCACCGTCACCGGTGCCGCCGCATCGCCCCAGTTGGCGGGGCTCGACGCCAGAGAGGCTTCGGCGTGGTCGTAGGTGCCGTGATAGGCGCCTTCCACCTTGATGACATTCGGCCGACCGGTGAACGCCCGGGCTGCCTTCAGCGCTCCCATGACGGCCTCGGTTCCCGAATTGCAGAATCGGATGAGCTCGAAGCTCTCCACCCGCTCGCACAGCAGCGATGCCAGTTCGATCTCGACGTTGCTGGCCATCGCGAATGCGGTGCCGCGTGCCATCTGTGCGCTGACGGCCTGGGTCACCGCTGGATTGGCGTGCCCCACGATGATCGAGGTGAAGTTGTTGTTGCAGTCCAGGTAGCGGTTGCCGTCGACGTCGGTGACCCACGCACCGTTGCCGTGATCCACATAGATCGGGTTCGGCCGCCGCAGCAGCGTCGCCCGCGACACGCCGTCGGGAATCCACTGGTGCGCCTTGGCGTACAGCGCAGCCGATTGCGATTCTGAGCGCCCGCTGCTCGCCGATGACCCGATCCGTTCCGCCATCGGCTCAGTGTCGCAGAGCCGCCGCACCGGCTGACGGACTGAGGTCCGATTGATGGCCTGCTGCAGGGACTAGGCGGCGCCCGCCCGGCGGTAGGCATCAAGCACGAGCCCATGGAAATGATGCACGCCGTGCTCGGAGAGGCCCGAGCCGCCCGGATCGCACACGATGCGGCCTTGGCTGAACGCCGGCGTGCGCATGCCGCGCTGCACGCTCTCGACAATGCCGATGTCCTCGGGTTGCAGGATCTCGTCGATGTAGCGCATCGACTCGACGTCAGCCTCGCTCAGCTCCGGGGACTCGAAGTAGTAGTCGATGGTCTCATGCGTGGTCTCGGGCCCGGTGGGCACCATCTGCATGATGCTGAAGTTGCCGCGACCGGGGTAGCGCATCAAGCAGGTGTTGGGCCACAGCCACCACACGGCGAGATCCTTCACGCTGGAGCCTTCGACGTCGTAGGCCGAATTGTCCGAGTGGCCGGCACGGGCCATGTGACTGGAGTAGATGCCGTGGGTGGTGACGCGGTAGGTGTCCATCTCCACCAGCGTCACGAAGTCGGGGTGGGCGATGTGGCAGTGGTAGCACTCGAGGAAGTTGTCCACGACGTTCTTCCAATTCGAGGCGATCTCGTAGGAGAAGCGGCGAACGTGCGTGAGGTCGTTGACATCCGGCGCCCAGCGAGCGATCTCGGCGCCGAGCTCGCCGGATTGGGCGGCCAGCGACTTAGCCGACGAGTCCAGATTGACGTAGATGAACCCGCCGAATTCCTCTGCTTGCACCGGCTGGAGACAGATCTGCGAGGGGTCGAATCCCCGCACATGGTCGGTCTCGCGGGCCCGATGGAGCTGCCCGGACAGGTCGTAGGCCCAGCCGTGGTAGGGGCACACGATGCTGCCGGTGTTGCCGGCGCCGGCGAGCAGGTGGTGCGCCCGATGCTGGCAGACGTTGTAGAAGGCCCTCAGTGCGCCGTCATTGCCGCGCACCAGCGCGATGGGCATTCCGGCGACCGGCAGCGCCACGTAGTCACCCGGGTTGCGCAGCGACTCGACATGGCACACCCACTGCCAGCTTCGGGCGAACACCTCACGCTGCTCGATGTCGTGCCATCGGGGATCGATGTACGCATCTGCACGCAATGACAGCGACTTGGCAGGGTCGGGGTCGAAGCCCGCAGCGATGCTGACCGGTGCCTCGTGTTCAGTCTGTGCCGTGAGCTGCGTCTCGAGCATCACCCCGCATTATCCCCCGGCATCGAGGCCGCAGCGGCCATCAGGAAGTGCTCGATGTCGCCATCGCTGGTCGCCAAGTTCAGCGATCCGAGGCTGTCGCCGATGAAGTACACGCCGTTGGCCTGCATGCGCAACCCGAACTGTTCGATGACCGCCTTCTCGTCGCTGGACTGGTAGGAGTCGCGGTAGTTGCGGATGTGGCGCTGGTGGGGGTGCACCCGGAACAGGCTGCCCCGGCCGGTCACCTGCCAGCCCAGACCTTCCCGGTCGAAGAGCTCCCGCAGACCCGAGCGCACCGCTGCTCCCGCTTCGTCCAGCCGGGCGAACGCCGCATGGTCGAGGCGAGTCATCGTCTCGAGGCCTGCCGCCATCGTGATCGGGTTGGCCGAGAACGTGCCGCCCGACGGCACCTTGGCCCGGTCGCCGTCGATCCGCACGAACGTCTCCATCGGACCCGTGCGCCCGGCGATCGCGCCTACCGGGAATCCCCCGCCGATGATCTTGCCGAGCGTCGTCAAGTCCGGATCGATGCCTGCCAGCGTCTGCATGCCCCCGTGGCCCAGCCGGAACGTGATCACCTCGTCGAGCACCACCAGGGCGCCGACTTTGCGCGTGGCTTCCCGGATTGCCGTGATGAACTCAGGCTCGAGGTCGGGCATCCCGACCCGATTCGGCATCGGGTCAACCAGCACGGCGGCGAGCTGATCCCCGGCGCGCTGGATGGCGGCGCGGGCACCTTCAGCGTCGTTGTACGCGATGATGCCGACCTCTTCGGCAACCGATGTCGGTGTGCCGAATGCGTAGGTCACCGTCCGGGGGGCCCCAGCGTCTCCCCAGTTGGTGGGATCGGCTCCGAGGCTGGCCTCGGCGTGGTCGTAGGTGCCGTGATATGAGCCTTCCACCTTGATCACGTTTGGACGTCCCGTATACGCCCGAGCGGCCTTCAACGCGGCCATCACCGCCTCGGTGCCGGAGTTGCAGAAGCGGATCAGGTCGAAGCTCTCGACGCGCTCGCAGAGCAGCTCGGCCAGCTCGATCTCGACGTCGTTGGCAAGCGAGAAGGCTGAGCCGCGTGCCATCCGCTCCGCCACAGCGGCTGAAATGCCCGGGTCGGCGTGGCCGATGATGATCGAGGCGAAGTTGTTGTTGCAGTCGAGATAGCGATTGCCGTCCACGTCGGTGACCCAGGCACCGGAGGCGTGGTCGACATAAATGGGGTGCGGGCGCCGCAGCAGCATCGACCTCGACGAGCCGTCAGGAATCGAGCGCTGTGCTCGCTCGTACAGCGCTGCAGACTGCGGTGCGCTCCAATCTTGCTCCCGCATTTCGGCCCCCTCGTGCGACCAAGGTCGTCGTGGCGTCGGCTCAGTCTCGCAAACAGCGCTCGGATTATCAGCGACCTCAAGCCCAGTTGCGGCAGCGGCCTGGCGCCAGTTCAACGCGCGGGCCGAACACTCACCATCGGCACCGGATCGCCCGGATTCCCTGAACCCCGCCACCAGACGACAAATGCCGCTACGCCAGCGGATTCGTCGGTACGTACCACAACATCGACGCCGTCTCTCGTCACCACTACAGCATCTACACCCGGTCGGCCGACGCCGTAGATCAAATCGCCCCAGATCGAGTCTCCTTCGGCCTCAAGGCCTCCATATGACGGCGGCACGTAGTCACGGCCTGAACCGCCTACCAGCACGTCCGCTTCCGAGAACCACTCACCACAGAACGCCCCACCCGTGAACGCCTCGTCAGCCCTCGTGGATTCCTCCCAACCAGTCGGCGCGGCCAAGTGGAGATCTACGCAATGCTGATCGCCGTCGCGCGTCAATCTGACCTCTGCAGAGTCTTCCAAACGCTCCGCGCGACTCTCCAGAACTCCGTGAATTCGAGTCGCCACTGTCACATCGGCCTCGACTGGTCCACTGCACGCCGCAGCAATAGCGAGCCCGGCGAACAGCACCGTCAGGGCATTGATGCGCAACTCTAGGCCAAGCAATGGCACGCGCCCACGAATGAACTTCGGGAAAGAGTCGTCAGCGTAGCGGAGGATACGTCAGCGTATAGCACTCCGGGTCGTTCCCAGGAACATCAAACACAAATTTTGTGCGATAGATCCAGTCTTCATCAGTATGACTCATGTGGCCTGCATACGCTGGCTCACTGTAGACCTCAGGTACGCGACGGTATATGCCAGCCGACTGCGAGTTCCTGAGATTATCTTTAGCCCAATGCCACGTTCCACCCCATCCCCAGAACTCTTGGATCAACAAGTCATTCTTGTTCTTGTGAACTGGGTAATTGTACATGCGGTATCTCCACCACTTGAGCTGATTGGCGTTAGCATCGAAATAGACGCGCATCTGCCCAGTTGGCCAGTGATCCCGCCACTCAGTCGCACAATAAGGGTACCAGTATCCGCTTCGAGAAGGCAGGTGATCGGCACCGGCGCTTGGTAACCAAACTAGCGCAGAGAGCAGCAATGCACTAACTATGAAAATTACTCTATGCTTCATCAGAGTTATTCCCCTATGCCCGGGAACGGCAGCAACGTGGACCTATCTACCTTCTGATTTTCAAGTGTTCTTGCTTTAGGTGTACCGTCGATCGAGTCGACTGACGCACTGCGTGTTCCAGGTATCGGTATTGCGAAGAATCTCTTGTCAGTGCCTTGCACAGTGTGGGTCTCCGTGCGTAGTACCCGTCCGTCAGTAAGCGTCAATGACAATTCTGATTCATCCGTCGATCCGACTACAACCATCGCCGGGGCAGCCATATCAGCCGTAGTCGGAATTGCAGAGTGGCACCCTTGCGATTCAAATACATCATCCTCGGCGTCTTCCGCGCGACTTGTTTCGCAGAACCAAAGTTGGAGCTGGGCCACCACCATGTTTTCATCACTGCAGGCGCCACCTCCGAAGCCATGTAGCGATCGAATATGGACACAATCCTTCTGACGTTCGACATCTTCAAAAATCGTGGCACGCACCGCGCCAAGCGTCGTGTCGTCAAGAGCTACACGGCCATCCAGCTGCTCGACGACGTCGTTGCCAATAAGGATGCCTGGAGAGCTGAGCCGCGGCAGTGCTTCCTTGCTACATGCGTTGGCCAAAGCCCAAACTGCGTCAACAGTGCCCGATCGAATTTCTTTCGAAATGAACTTATCGGACTTTATCGACTCGAGCGTTGCCAATTCATCGAGTATTCGCTGCAGCTTAACCAACAGCGGGTCTTTTGGTGCCAATATCTGACCATGGTACCTATATGCGTCTATAGCCTTGCTACATTCCGGCTTCGATAACTCTTTCGCATGTTGGGCAACCTGCGCTTCAAGTGACGGAGCACTACCGGCAATCCCTGCTAGAGCGGCCATTAGGACTGTCGCAGATACAGTCATAATCGCGGCCACTTTGACTGGCCTCTTTTGTCTGGTCACAATAGTTCAAAGCCTCATTTCGTTCGCATCGGTCTTGTTGGTGCGGGCGCCTAATTCCTCAGCGGTGGTTGCAATCTCAGGTAAACTTGTGCGATCCGGCCGCGTGCTATCGTCAACCAACTTGACTATTCCGCGGCGTTGGCCATTTGTCCGACTCTTCGATCTGTAGATATCATCATATCGATCTTGAATGTGGTGGAACCCTACACACGGGAGCAGACCATACATGCCACCGCAGCAGATTGCAGAGCTGGGTGCGAGACTGGGCCCATGAGCGAGTCCACAGCGATGCCTGCCCCCAACGGCACAGCCGGCGGGGACAGCGCGCCGGGGCGGCCCGCCGCGCCGTGGCGCATCGGCGTGGACGTCGGGGGCACGTTCACCGACCTGGTGCTGGCCGATGCGCAGGGCGCGACCTGGGTGGCCAAGGTTCCCTCGGTGCCTGCGGATCCGAGCCGGGGCGTGCACGCGGCGCTAGCTCGCGTGGCGGTGGACGTCGGCATGCCGCTGGGTGAGGTGCTCGCAGGCTGCGCGCTGTTCGTGCACGGCTCCACCGTCGCCACCAACACGATGCTCGAAGGCACGGGAGCGACCGTCGGGCTGATCGCCACCGAGGGTTTCCGTGATGCTCTGGAGATCCGCCGCGGCCTGCGCGAGGACCAGTGGAATCACCGTGCTCCGTTTGCGCCGGTGCTCGTGCCCCGCTATCTGAGAGCCACGCTGGGCGGGCGCATCGACGCCGACGGCACCGAGCACGCCCCGCTCGACCTCGACGGCCTCGGCGCAGTGCTGGAGAACTTCGAGAGCCACGACGTCGAGGCCATCGCTGTCGCGTTCATGAACTCGTTCGTGAGCGATGCACACGAGCGCACCGCTGCTGAGGCGGTGAGGGAGCGGTGGGACGGCGCGTGGGTCACCACATCAGCCGCCGTGTCGCCGCTCATGGGCGAATACGAGCGCACCTCCACCGCCGTCGTCAACGCTTCGCTGTCGCCGAAGATCGTGTCGTACCTGCACACGCTCAACGACCAACTTGCCGGCGCCGGGCTGCGCCACTCGATCCTGCTGGTCCAGTCGAACGGTGGCGCGGCGTCGGTCGACCAGGTGTCCGAGCGGCCCGTCAACCTGCTGCTCAGCGGCCCGGCTGCCGCCGTGGGCGCACTGAACCTGTACCGCGACGCCACGGACGCAGCGCTCGTGACCGACGAGTACACCTCGGCGGTCGCCGGGAACCTGATCTCCATGGAAATCGGCGGCACCTCCTGCGACGTGCTGCTCATGTCGGGCGGCGAGGTGGACACCCGCGACGACATCATGATCGCCGGCTACCACGTCTCCACCCCGGCCATCGACATTCACACGATCGGCGCCGGCGGCGGCACCATTGCGGGAGTCGACGAGGCCGGCCTGCTCTACGTGGGGCCGCAGGGCGCGGGGGCCGACCCCGGCCCCGCCTGCTACGGCCACGGCGGCACGCTGCCGACGGTCACCGATGCCCAGCTTGTGCTCGGCCGTTTGCGACCGGGCAAGTCGGCCGGCGGCACCTTGGATCTCGACATCGACGCCGCCCGCGAAGCGATCCTCACCCACGTCGCCGAACCGCTCGGCATGACCATCGAAGAGGCAGCTGCCGGCATCGTCGAGGTCGTCGAGCAGCACCTGCTCAGCGCCACCGAGCACATCTCGATCGAACGGGGCCACTCTCCCCGGCGCTTCACGATGGTCGCCGCAGGCGGCGCCGGTCCGATGCACGGCGCATCAGTGGCTGCCGGACTCGGTTGCGAGCGCGTCTATGTGCCCCGCGACGCCGGCGCGCTGTGCGCCATCGGGATGCTGCACTCCGACGTCCGCCAGGACTTCACGCGCTTCCTGATGGGCTCGCTCGACGAGCTGGATCCAGTCCATATCGACGCAGGATTCGAAGCCCTGCGCACACAAGCCCTCGACGTGATGGACGGGGAGGGCTTCGCAGCCGACCAGGTGGCGCTCGATTGCGAACTGGAGCTGCACCACCCGGGCCAGCTGTGGACGATCCGCGTACCCGCCTACGGCGACGACCTGTCCACGATCGACGCGGCAGCAGTGCGCGGCGCCTTCGAAACTGAGTATCAGCGGCTGTACGGCCATGTCCAGCAGGACGGCACGATCATGGTCGCTTCACTTCGCCTGGTGGCGCGGGCGAGCACGGGCGACGTCGCCACATCCGAGACCGCGCCCGCTGAGGGTGATCCAGAGCCCATCGAGACGCGCTCGGTCTGGCATGGCCCGTTCGGCTGGTGCGACACACCGGTGTTCGACGGCGAGATGCTGCGGCGCGGCCACACGATCACGGGGCCGGCGCTCGTCGAGGAACTGACCACGACGGTTGTGGCACGACCGGGCGACCGGCTGTGGGTAGACGCGAACGGCGACCTGTTCATCGACTTGACACCAGCCGACGAAGCCGAGCGTGCGGCGGGGACGGGGGATGCGGCCGTTTCCCGCAGCGTCCAATCGGGCCGCGCGCGCAGCGAGACGAACGGCGTTGCGGCGGCACCGGACGGAGTCGAGTTGGACCCGATCGTGCTCGCGGTCATGCAGAACCGACTCGACCAGATCAGCAAGCACATGGGCTGGGTGATGACGCGTACCGCGCGCAGCACGATCTTCAGCCAGAGCCACGATTTCTCGTGCTATGTGACGACGCCCGACGGGACGCTGGTGGCCAATGCCGACGGCATCCCCATCCACACCGGCGGCGGCGGATTTGCCGTGCGCGCGTTGTTGAAGCGCTACGAAGGACGCATCAACCCGGAGGATGTCTTCCTGCTGTCGGACCCCTACGTGGCGGGCGGCAACCACCTGCCCGACTGGGTCATCGCCAGGCCGGTCTTCACTGAAGAGGGGGGCCGGGAGCCCACGCTCGTCGGCTTCTGCTGCAATCGTGCCCACCAGTCCGACATCGGCGGCGGGCTCGCCGGCACCTACAACCCCGAGGCGACCGAGATCTGGCAGGAGGGCATCCGGCTGCCGGTCATGAAGCTGATCGAGGCCGGCAAGGTCCGCGACGACCTGTGGGAGCTGCTGCTCATCAACTGCCGGACGCCCGAGCTGCTCGACGGCGATCTGCTGGCGATGCTGGGCTCCACACGCATCGGTGCCGAGCGGGTCCTCGGCCTGGTGGCCGAACTGGGCGTCGAGCCCTACCTGGCCTACCTCGACGGCGTGCTCACCCACGGCGAGCGACGCATGCGCGCAGCCATCACCGAGCTGCCCGACGGCGCCTACTACGGCGAGGATCGCACCGACAACGACTGCTTCGGTCCGGCAGACATCGCCGTGCGCGTGCACCTGAGCGTCGAGGGCGACGAGATGACGCTCGACTTCACCGGCACCGATCCGCAGATCGACGGCTTCAAGAACAGCTCGCTGGCCAACACCTACTCCTCGGTGTTCCTGGCCGTGTCGTCATTCTTCGACACATCGATCCCGCGCAACGAGGGCACCTACCGGCCGCTGACGATCATCGCCCCCGAGGGCAGCATCGTGAACGCCCTGCCGCCGGCGCCGATGACGATGAACACGGTCTTCGTGGCCCACGAGATCGTGATCGCCGTATGGCAGGCGCTCGCGCACGCCGACCCCGACCGGGCCTGCGCCGCATGGTCCAAGACCATGCACGGCCATGTCGCCGGCCGCCGCGACGACGGCACCACCTGGGTGATGTACCAGTGGCATGCGATGGCCACCCCCGGCGCAACTGCCGAACGTGACGGCTTCCCGCAGATGGGCCACCTCATCACGCTCGGCGGCCTCGACCTGCCGAACCTGGAGTTCCACGAGCAGATGTACCCCGTCCGGTATGTCCGCCACGAGCAGCGCTGCGACAACGCCGGCCCGGGGCAGCGGCGCGGCGGCACCGGCGTGCGGTACGAGGCCGACATTCTGGAGCCCGCCATCTGGTCATTCCGGGCCGAGGGGCTGGACACGCCGACCGGGCACGGTGTGCGCGGCGGCGGCACTGGTGGCGTCGGCTTGGAGTGGATCGTCCCCGTCGACGCGGAGCACGACGGCCCGACGTTCGTGCCGCCCAAGTACGGCGTGAAGCGGATGGGTCCCGCACGCATGATCGCCGACACGCCCGGCGGGGGCGGCTGGGGCGACGCGTTCGAGCGCGAGCCCGACGCCGTGCTGCGAGACGTGATGGACGACGTCGTCAGCGTCGAGGGCGCCCGCCGCGACTACGGCGTAGTCATCGGCGACGACGGTCGATCCGTCGACTTCGAAGCGACCTCCCGGCTGCGCGCAGCCGACCGAACCGCTGCGCCGACCGGCTGAACCCCCGCCCGAGACCCGAACAGGGAGACGCTGTCCATGACGCTCGTGCTCGTTCACGGCAACCCCGAGACGACCGCCATCTGGGACCCGATGCGCGGCGCCCTCGAGCGCCACGGCATTGGTCCCGACGATGTCGTGGCGCTGTCGCCCCCCGGCTTCGGCGTGCCGTCACCCGACGGCTTCGGCGCCACCATGAACGAGTACCGGGACTGGCTCGCGGCTGAGCTGGAGGGGCTGCTCGCGGCAGGCACCGAGCACGTGGACCTGCTGGGGCACGACTGGGGCGGCGGTCATGTCATGCGCATCGCCATGGAGCGACCGGATCTGATCCGGTCGTGGTGCACCGACGTCATCGGCCTGTTCGACGCGGACTACGTCTGGCACGACGCGGCGCAGCTCTGGCAAACGCCGGAGGGCGACGCATCCATCGCACGCATGATCAGCCGTCCCGACCCCGAGCGAATCGCGTTCTACGCCGGCCTCGGCATGGGACCCGAGGTGGCCCAATCCGTCGTGCCGCACATCAACGCTGACATGGGCCGGTGCATCCTGGCGCTGTACCGCGACGCGGCCCAGCCCGCCATGGCCGACCTCGGCTTCAACATCGCCGCAGCCGGCCAGCGGCCCGGCCTGTGCATTCTGGCGGCCGGCGACCACTTCACCGGCGGCGGCGTCATGCACCGCCGCATCGCCACCCGTGCCGGCGCCAGAGTCACCGAGCTGCTCGACGTCGGCCATTGGTGGATGTGCGAGAACCCGGGCCTCGCAGCGCACACTGTGGCGAGCTGGCTGGCATCGCTCGACAGAACTGCGGCGGCGTCAGCCAGAGCCTGATCGAACAGTCCTGCAGCACGTCTTGCAGCGCACAGCGCCTGCCGAGCATTGGGCTACTGTCGCGGCTGATGCCGGGCCGACCGCGGCCGGGCACGCCGTTCTGAACGCAATCCGGCACCCTGCGCGGGGTGCCCGCCACAAGGGGGCAAGCGATGGCCGCATCGGGTTCGATCCTGGGGAATCCTGTTCAGCGCAAGGAAGATCCGGGGCTGCTGACCGGGGCGAATCACTACGTGGACGACCTCGACGTCAACGCGGCGCGGGTCGCCTTCGTGCGGTCGCCGGAGGCCCACGCCGAGATCACCTCCATCGACACCTCCGACGCCTCGTCCATGCCGGGCGTCGTGGCGGTGTACACCGCGGAGAGCCTGCCGATGGATGCCTTCCAAGGCTTCCCGATGATGCCGCCGGATTTCAACCGGCCGCCATTGGCAGCAGGCCGGGTGCGCTTCGTCGGCGACATGGTGGCCGCCGTAGTGGCGGAGACCCAGGCGCAGGCCAATGACGCCGCCGAGGCCGTGTACGTCGACTACAGCCCGCTGCCGGTTGTCTCGGACTTCGAGCGAGCTGCAGATCCCGACTCGCCTGTGGTGTGGGACGGGCAGCCGTCCAACGTGTGCTTCCCGTTCGCCATACCGGGCCCAGATGAGGAGACCGGCGAGCGGCCGGGAGTTGATGCGCTCGCAGGCGCCGACCAAGTCGTCTCGGAGCGCATCGTCACCCAGCGATTGGCCGGCGCCCCGATGGAGGCCAACGGCTGCGTGGCCGTCCCCGGCGATGACGGCAGCATGACCATGCACCTGTCGGTGCAGAATGCCCACTCCCAGCATGAGGCGCTCGCCCCGGCGCTCGGCCTCGAGCCCGACCAGCTGCGCGTGACCGCACCGTGGGTGGGCGGCGGCTTCGGCCCGAAGGCTGCGGTGTACCCCGAGTACATCGTGGTGGGCAAGGCTGCCCAGGCGCTGGGCCGCCCCGCCAGGTGGACCGAGAACCGCACCGAGAACATGCTGTCGATGGTGCAGGGGCGCGCCATGGTGATGAACGTCGAAATGGGCGTGCGCAACGACGGCAGCATCGTGGGCCTGAAGGCGAACGTGATTGCCGACGCCGGCGCGTACCCCATCATCGGCGCGATCCTGCCGATGCTGACCGGCATGCTCAGCCAGGCCGTGTACGACATCCCGGTGATCGACTTCGTCTCGCAGACGGTCATCACCAACACCACGCCAATCGGTGCGTACCGAGGCGCCGGGCGTCCTGAGGCAACCCAGATGGTGGAGCGCATCCTGGACAAGGCGGCTGCCGCGATCGGCATGGACCCTGCCGAGATCCGGCGCAAGAACTACCTGCAGCCCGATGCCTTCCCGACCGCCCTGCAGACGGGCGTGAGCTACGACTCGGGCGAGTACGAGCGAGCCCTCGACGCCGTGCTCGAAGCCTCCGGCTATGCCGATCTGCGAGCCGAGCAGCAGGCCCGGCGCGACTCCGGTGACTCGAAGCTGCTGGGCATCGGCGTGTCGTCCTATGTGGAGATCACCGCTCCCGTGGGCCTGCACGTGGAATACGGCAGCACTGAGGTGCACGAAGACGGCACGGCCACCATCCGGGTGGGTACGTCCAGCCACGGTCAGGGCCACGACACGGCGTTCAGCCAGATCGTCGAGGGAGTGCTGGGCATTCCCATGGATCAGGTCACCCACCTCGACGCCGACACCGCCGAGGTGCCCTCGGGTGCGGGCACACTGGGCTCGCGCTCGCTGCAGACGGCCGGCTCGGCGGTGTACCTGTCGAGCCAGGCAGTGCTGGAGAAGGGCAAGCAGCTCGCCGCACACCTGCTCGAGGCATCTGCTGAAGACATCGTGGTGGCCGAAGGCGGGCTCGCCGTTGCCGGCGTGCCGACCAGCTCGGTGAGCTGGGCCGACATCGCGCAGCTGGCCAACGACGACAGCGCCCGCCCGTCCGGTCTCGAGGCAGGCCTGATGGCCGAGGAGAACTTCGACGGCACCGATTCCACGTTCCCGTTCGGCTCTCATGTGGCCGTCGTCGAGGTCGACCGCGACACCGGCGAGGTCGAGCTGGTGCGCCACGTCGCCGTCGACGACTGCGGCACCATCATGAACCCGCTGATCGTGAACGGCCAGCAGCACGGCGGCATTGCCCAAGGCATCGCCCAAGCGCTGTACGAGCACGTCGAGTACGACGGCGACGGCCAGCCCCGCAACCCGAGCCTCGGCGACTACTTGGTGCCCTCGGCGGCGGAACTGCCGAGCTTTGAGGTGTCCAACACCGAAACCGCCAGCCCGCGCAACCCGCTGGGCGCCAAGGGCATCGGCGAGTCGGGCACCATCGGCTCCACGCCGGCGGTGCACAACGCGGTGTGCGATGCGGTAGCCCACCTGGGCATCGGCCACATCGACATGCCATGCAGCCCGCAGAATGTCTGGCGGGCACTGCAGAACGCCTGAGCCCGCGCGGCACCCGATTTCCCGCCCACACGGAGTGGCGCGCCTTCCCGGACGAAGCGCCGGGCAATGACCTAGCCTCTGTGCTCGCACACCCAGCGTGACCGGCTCTGCAGACGGGTCCGGCGCGCCCTGCGAGGGGACACCACATGAGTACTGATGCAGCGACCGACCCGGTCATCGTTGCAACCACCCGCAGCCCGATCGGGCGAGCCTTCAAGGGTTCGCTGACCGAGATGCGGCCCGACGACATGACGGCGCAGATCGTCACCAAGCTGCTCGACAAGGTGCCCGAGCTGCCCCATGGCGAGATCGAGGATCTGATGCTGGGCTGCGGGCAGCCCGGCGGCGAGGCCGGCTTCAACATCGCACGTGCCTCGGCGATTTTGGCCGGGCTCGACGACGTGCCTGGCACCACGGTCAACCGCTACTGCTCGTCCTCGCTGCAGACCATCCGCATGGCGGCACACGCCATCCGTGCCGGCGAGGGAGACGCCTTCATTGCCGCCGGCGTCGAGTGCGTCAGCCGCTACGACAAGGGCAACTCCGACAGCCTGCCCGGCACCACCAATCCCAAGTTCAAAGCCGCAGGCGAGCGCACCAAGGTGCGCGGCGAAGGCGGTCACGGCGACTGGACACCGCCGGTCGGCCTGCCTGACCTGTACATCGCCATGGGCTTCACCGCCGAGAACGTGGCCGAGCACAAGGGCGTGAGCCGCCAGGCCATGGACGAGTACGGCGTGATGAGCCAGAACAAGGCCGAGGACGCCATCGGGCGCGGCTTTTTTGAGATGGACATCACCCCGCTGGAACTGCCTGACGGCAGTGTGGTCAGCACCGACGACGGTCCGCGTGCGGGCGTCACCTACGAGGCCGTCTCGCAGCTGAAGCCCGCATTCCGCCCTGACGGCCGGGTGACTGCCGGCAATGCCTGCCCGCTGAACGACGGCGCTGCCGCCGTCATGGTGATGAGCCGCAAGCGCGCCGAGGAACTGGGCATCACGCCGCTCGCGCGCATCATCTCGTCGGCAGTGTCGGCGCTGAACCCCGAGATCATGGGCCTCGGCCCGATCGAGGCCTGCAAGAAGGCGCTGGCGCGCGCTGGCATGACGATGAGCGACATCGACATGGTCGAGATCAACGAGGCCTTCGCCGCCCAGGTGATCCCGTCTGCCGACGAGCTGGGCATCGACATCGTCGATCAGCTGAACCTCAACGGCGGTGCCATTGCCTTGGGCCACCCATTCGGCATGACCGGCGCCCGCATCATGACCACGCTGCTCAACGGCCTCGGCGACCGCGACAAGACCTTCGGGCTCGAGTCGATGTGCGTCGGCGGCGGTCAGGGCATGGCCATGATCGTGGAGCGCCTCAACTAGATCGCTGTCCCAAGCCAGCGGCTGAGCCGGTAACTGCCGCGCTTCAGGGCGGCGCGTCGGCAACACTGGCCGCGTGAATACGTCATCGCCGACGGCACCGCGGTCCATCCAGATCGTGCCGTCCGTCCTTCCTGCTGACTTCGCGCGCCTCGGCGAGGAATGTGCTGCCTTGGAAGCGGCAGGTGTCGACCGGATCCAGTGGGATGTCATGGATGGCGTCTTCGTGCCGAACCTGACATTCGGCCCCGATGTCATCGCTGCCTGCCGGCCACACGCCAGCGTGATGTTCGAAGCGCATCTCATGGTCGCCGACCCCGACCCCATGCTCGACGCCTACGTCGGTGCCGGCTGCGAGATGCTGATCATCCACGCCGAGTCGATCACGCACCTGCATCGGACGCTCAGCCGGGTTGCCGAGCTGGGCGCCCAAGCGGCGGTGGCCATCAATCCCTCGACGCCGATCGACGCGGTGGCGCACGTGCTCGACCTCGTCGACATGGTGCTCGTCATGACCGTCAACCCGGGATTCGGCGGGCAGGCCTATATCGCAACGATGGAGCCCAAGATCGCTGCCCTGCAGCAGCTCATCTCGGTGAACGGATCGGCCGGGGCGTCTGGTGCGGGTATCGACATCGAGGTGGACGGCGGCATTTCGGCCGAGACCATCGGCGGTGCTGCTGCGGCCGGTGCCAACGTTCTCGTATCGGGCAGCGCGCTGTACCGCTACGAGGAGGGACTCGCGCACGGCGTCGCGGACCTGCGCTGCCGTGCGGAGGCTGCGTTCCGAGCGGAATGACCGTGGCCGCTCGCCGGCGCTGGCTCCTCATCGCCGCCGCCGTCGTAGCGCTCGCTCTTGCTCTGCGACTGACGCTGTGGCGCGACAGTGGCGAACCTTCTGTCGAGGAGTTCTGCGCTGAATTCGCCCACTTGTTGGTCGTGGATCAGCTCAGCCTGACGGTCAACCCCAACGACGACACGAGCACCCGTGAAGCAATGGATCGCACTGCCCGGCAGTTCGCGGATGCTGCCGCAGCGGCGCCAGCGGAGATCCGCCCCGACATGGCTCTGCTGGCCGACCTCACTGCCGCACTCTCGAACGCCGTCGCCGAGACCGCTTCACGCGAGACCTTCGACCGCGCCGCTGCCGTGATAGCAGCACAGGATCCGTTCCTCGAAACGCAGGATGCCGCCACCCAGCGGGTCGTGGACTACGTCACGCGCAATTGCATCGCTGCGCCTGGCTGAACCGCGCGCACGAGCATTGCTGCGCCCTCCTAGATCATCTCGCCGCGCTTGACGATCACGTGATCGCACAAGCCGTAGGCCTTCGCTTCCTCTGCGGTGAACCAGCGATCCCGCTCGGAGTCGAGCAGGATCTGCTCCACGTCCTGACCGCTGTGCAGGGCCGTGCGCTCGGCCATCAGGCGCTTGACGTAGGCCATCTGCTCGGCCTGGATGGCAATGTCCGATGCCTGGCCCCGGACGCCGCCCGACGGCTGGTGCATCATCACCCGGGCGTGGGGCAGGCAATAGCGCTTGCCCGGCGCCCCCGCGGTCAGCAGGAACTGCCCCATCGAGGCGCCCAGCCCCAAGCAGACGGTGGCCACGTCGCAGGCCACGAACTGCATCGTGTCGTAGATGGCCATGCCAGCGGTGACAGAGCCGCCGGGGCTGTTGATGTACAGGGAGATGTCACGGCCCCGATCCTGACCCTCCAGGTACAGCATCTGCGCGCAGACGACGTTGGCCAGCTGATCGTCCACCTCGTCGCCCAGGAACACGATGCGGTCATCCAGCAGCCGGTTCGAGATCTGGGTCCAGCCGGAGACGCCGCTGGCGTCGAACGCTCGCTCCGACGCTGGGCTCGAGTGCTGGATGGAGGGAAGATCGGTCATGCGCCGCAGGCTACCGACGGGGCTTTCGAGCCCAGCCTGATCGATGAGCGGCCGCGTCGA
This sequence comes from Candidatus Poriferisodalis sp., assembly GCF_965208925.1. Classification (GTDB taxonomy): domain Bacteria; phylum Actinomycetota; class Acidimicrobiia; order Acidimicrobiales; family Poriferisodalaceae; genus Poriferisodalis. The sequence continues at coordinate 3,478,756 of NZ_OZ242364.1, forward strand.
CGGGTGAGCCTCCTCGCCGTGCAGCCGCTCGGGCCAGCTGCAGCCACAGGTACCGCGGCCAAGCTCAGAGTCGCTCGGCCAAGGCCCGCAAGGCGCGACCTCGGTGGCTGATCCGGTTCTTCGCCTCGGCCGACATCTCGGCGAAGGTGAGCGGAGCCGTCTCGCCGGGGACGAACACAGGGTCGTAGCCGAACCCGCCCTCACCACGTGGCTCCGTCGCGATCGACCCCTCGACAACTCCGTCGGCCAGCACTTCGGAGCCATCGGAGAACACGACGGTTACCACGGTGCGGAATCGCGCAGTGCGCTCGTGCGCAGGCACATCTCGTAGGCCCGCCAAGAGCTTGGCCACGTTCGCGGCGGCGTCCTGTCGAGGCCCGGCGTAGCGAGCGCTGTGCACTCCGGGGGCTCCGTCCAGCGCGTCGACTTCCAGTCCGGTGTCGTCGGCGATGGCCGGCTCACCAGCCGCCGCGCACACGAATCGTGCCTTGATCAGCGCGTTGGCCTCGAGCGTCTCGCCATCCTCGACCACATCACCCAGTCCGGGCGGCCGCGGCACGATCTCGACATCGGGCATCACCGCCTGCAGCACTTCGGCGATTTCGATTGCCTTGTGCGGATTGGCGGAGGCCATCACGAGTCGCATGGGCTCAAGCTCCCCCAGCAACGCGCATCGGGTTCTGCCGACTCAGCGATTCGCGTGCGTGCGCAGCATCACGTCGGCGGTGTGGCCAGCGCGGCTCGCTGCAGGTCGACGATCTCGCTGATGCCCGAACGGGCCAGTTCCAGCATCGCGCCGAGCTGTGCGTCGTCGAACGGATCGCCTTCGGCAGTGCCCTGCACTTCCACGAATCGCCCCTGGCCGGTCATCACGACGTTCATGTCGACCTCTGCCCGCGAGTCCTCCTCGTAGGGCAGATCGAGGCGAGCCTCGCCGTCCACAATCCCCACCGAGATGGCCGCGCACTCGTCGATGAGCGGATGCCGGCTGATGGCTCCGCTGCTGACCAGACGGCTGCATGCGTCATGCAACGCCACATAGCCGCCGCAGATCGAAGCGGTACGGGTTCCCCCGTCGGCCTGCAGCACATCGCAGTCGACCGTGACCTCGCGCTCACCCAGCGCCGCCATGTCGCACACGGCCCGCAGGGCCCGCCCGATCAGCCGCTCGATCTCAAGCGTGCGACCCTTCTGCTTGCCTCGCTTGGACTCCCGGCCGACGCGCTCGGGACTCGAGCCGGGCAGCATCGCATACTCGGCAGTCACCCAACCGGTCCCCCGGCCGCGCATCCAGCGCGGCACGTCGTCGTCGATAGACACGGTGCACATCACTCTGGTTCGCCCGAAGGACACCAGCACCGAGCCCGGTGTCTGGTCGGTGAAGTCGCGTTCGAACGTGACCGGCCGCAGTTCGCCCGGCGTCCGACCGTCGGCGCGCGTCACGACCGGGTCCCGGCGATCACGACCAGCACAGTGTTCACGCCCAGAACGTTGCGCCTGTGCGTGCGACTGCCACGTCGCCGTTGAACACCTCGCCCGCCTCGGTCAGATGATCCTGCGGATCCGATCCGGGCGGTACATGCGTCACCACGAGCTGGCGCGCACCGACGTCGTTGGCGTCAGCCGCCAGCCAAGCGGCGCTCACATGCGGGATCTCGGGGCTGTCGGTTGCGTGCAGCAGCGTGCCCTCACCCACCACGAGATCCGGCGACGGCCGCCCAACATCGCGGCTGAGCGCAGAGAGTGCCCAGCCGCGACCGGTGTCGGACGTATAGACGATCGACTTGCCGTCGCACTCGAAGCGCATCGCCAGCGTCTCCACCGGATGATCGGTGCGGGAGAACAGCACCTCGATGTCGCCGATGCGTGCCTCCGACGAATCCTTCACCATCTCCCAGCCGAAGAGATCCGAGCTGTCGCCGTACACCTCAGTGACCTCACGCACGCCTTCGGTGGCGAGCACCCGCATGTGCTCGATGCCCATGTACCACTTCGCTGCGTTGTAGATCACCGGCAGCTCCGCGCAGTGATCAGGGTGGTGATGGCTCACCAGCAGCGCATCCACCGTTTCCAGCGGCACATGGGATTGCAGGTTGGCGAAAGTGCCCGGTCCGCAGTCCACCCACAGAGTCGTGGCTTCGCTGCGCACGAGGTACCCGCTGCACGACTCGCCGGCGGCGGCGTAGCTGCCCGAACAACCCAGCACCGTCACCGAGAGCTTGCTCACGGAGGCCGATACTACGCAGGTAGGCGGGGCTTCTCACATCGTGCCCGCCCCAGCAGAACTTCAGCCGATCGGGCAGCGCGTTCCTGCTTCGAGCGTTCGGAGGACACCTGCTTCGTCGAATGCGCCGACGAGCCGGCCGCTGGTTGCGAGCGATACCCAGGCCGGCTCGCCGGCGGTTGCCGGGTGGAACGTGGCCGCTGGGTATGCCTCGGCGACCTCGGCACGGCCGACGCCGACGCCGATCCCTTCGGCAGTCTGCAGCATGTACGGGTCGGGTCCGAACGCTCCCAGGCGCCAGGTCATGAAGTGCTCATCGCCGGCGTCTCGGTGCTGGTAGCCGTCGTCGGCATTCCCGAACAGGGCCAGGAAACCTGGCCATTCCACTGCTCGCAACCGGCTGCCGGGACAGTCCCCGTAGATCGAGAACGTGTCGGTCCAGCCGCTGTCGGCAACCGGCTGGCCGAGCGCGCCGGTGAGGACATCCAAAGCAGCCTGCGCGTCGGTGCCGAATGGCACCAGACCGAGGCCGTCGCTCGCGAGCACCACGCCTTCGGGACGAGGCACCGCCGCCGCCCCCAGCCGCAGTGGTGCCGTTGTCGTTGCCGCGGCGTCGGTAGACGTGCCCACGTCGCTTCCCGCTGGAGCCGTCACCAGCACTGCAGCGGCACGCTCAGATGATGTTTGCGAGGGCAGCAGCGTCGTCGCGGTGACGTCGAGAGACAGGGCGATGGTGGATGGCGGAGTGGGAGCAACCCGCAGCGGCGGACCCGTGCAGGCGCCCGCAGCCACTACCAGCACTATGGCCATCACCGCTGGTCTGCAACGGGATCTGGCGCCCCTCATGCCGGCAACGGTACGACAGCCTCTCAAGCCATCAACAGCCGAAGAGGCGGCGGAGACGGTCAGAAGTAGATGACGTTCTCGGCTTGGGCAACCGCAGCGTCCAGGTCGTCCGTCCACGCGCCGACCGACAAGTACTTCCAGCCGTGGTCGCTCACGACGAACACGATGACACCTTCGTCAATGCGGGCAGCTGCCTTGCGTGCACCGGCCAGCGCCGCGCCGCCAGAGATGCCCGAGAACACGCCTTCGGCTGCCAGCATCCGCGTCGCCTCGATCGACTCCCGCGGGCGCACGATCATCTTGCGGTCGAGCAGATCGACGCCGCCCCACTGCTCGAAGATGGGCGGCACGTACCCGTCTTCGAGGCTGCGCAGGCCCTCCACTTGCTCGCCCGCCGGCGGTTCGACCGCCCACACTTGCACCGTCGGCGAGTGCTCCTTGAGGTAGCGGCCGACGCCCAGCAGCGTGCCGCTCGTGCCCAGCCCCGCGACGAAGTGCGTGATGTCGGGAACGTCGGCGACGATCTCGGGACCGGTGGTGCGGTAATGCACTTCGGGATTGGCCTCGTTCCCGTACTGGTAGAGCATCGTCCAGTCGGAGTTGGCCTCGGCCAATTCCATTGCGAGCCGCACCGCGCCATTCGAACCCTGTTCGGCTGGGCTGTCGATGATCTCGGCGTCGAAGATCTCAAGCATCTGCCGCCGTTCGGCGGTGACGTTGCCCGGCAGCACGATCTTGACCCGGTAGCCGCGGCGCTGCCCGAGCATGGCCAGAGCGATGCCGGTGTTGCCGGAGGAGGGCTCGATGATCACCGAACCGGGTGCCAGGCGGTCGTCGGCTTCAGCGCTGTCCAGCATCGCCAGCGCAACCCGATCTTTGACCGAGCCGGTGGGGTTCTGGCCTTCCAGCTTGGCGTACAGCTCGACCGACGGGTTGGGGCTGAGACGACTGACGTCAAGGGTGGGCGTGGCGCCGATCAGCTCGTCAACAGAGCGATAGACGGCCACGTGCGGCTCAGCCGTGCGTACTGGTGCGCGGCCGGACGGGCTCAGCCACCGGCGACGGCCGGCAGGATGGACAGCTCGTCGCCATCGGACAGCGCAGTGTCCATCTGGGAGAGGTAGCGCACGTCTTCGTCGTTGACATAGACGTTCACAAATCGGTGCAGGCTGCCGTCTTCAGCGAGCAGGTTGGGGGCAATGCCCGGAAACTCGCCGACCAGCCACGACACGGCCTCGGCCACGGTGCTGCCTTCGGCGGCAACCCGCGACTGCCCGTTGGCGTGGGGGCGCAGGACGGTCGGCAGGCGGACGGTGACAGCCATCGGAGCTCCCGGTTCGGCGGCTGGGCGATTGGCGGCCAGAAACGTGCACGCCGCCGCGGCAATTCCTGACCTGCTAACTCAAGATTCTACGGGCCGCGCCAGCCGTACCCTCAGGCTGATGGTGAGCGACCGGACCGTCGTGGCGTCAAATCGCCGTGCGCGCCGCAACTACGAGGTGCTCGACACCTTCGAGTGCGGCATGGTCCTGCGCGGCACCGAGGTGAAGTCGCTGCGCGCCGGCGGGGCGCAGATGGGCGATGCGTACGCTCGGGTGCGCGATGACGAGATGTGGTTGATGGGCCTGCACATCGCCCCGTGGACCCATGCGTCGCCGAATCTGGGTCATGAGGTGGAACGCCCTCGCAAGCTGCTCATGCACCGTGCCGAGATCAACCGGCTGCGGGCCCGCACTGAGCAGGACCGCCTGCAGCTCATCCCGCTCGAGATCTACTTCCGCGATGGGCGGGCCAAGCTGGAACTCGCGCTCGCCCGGGGTCGCCGCCTGTACGACAAGCGGCAGGCCATCCGCAAGCGAGAGACCGATCGCGAGGCCCGCCGGGCGCTGCGCGATCGGTCCGTCTAGCAGCCGCGCGCCCGCGGCGGAGGCGGCAGCGAATTCTGCGACCAGCGATCCGGCAGGTCGCAACGTCGCAGAATTCGCTGCCGCCTCCGCCGCTATGGGATCAGTGTCTGCCTAGGCAAAGGCCGCTGTGGCGATCTGTGCAACTTGAGCGGGCTGGTCGAAATCTGCTTGGTGGCCGGCGTCGTCGAGCAGGTGCGTACCGGCAACGTTCGGCAGCGCCTCGGCCCAACGGTCCAGGTACGACGCCGGGATGATGCGGTCCTTGGCACCGTGCACCAGTGTGACTGGGTTGGCCACCCGGTGCAGTCGTTCTGCCAATCCCCATTCGGGCAACGGCCAGATCAGCTGCGCAGCAGCCGTGCGCGTGAGATAGCGGTGCACGCCGTGCTCGACCACCATGTCGGCTGGCAAGTCGGTCGGGTCGTCGAAGAAGGCCGCCGACGCCTCGGTGTCCTCGGTCAGCATCGCCCGCTGCACGCTCAGCGTCGTGCCGAACGGGTCGGCCACCGGGTCGCCATCATCCCAGAGGCCGAACGGCGCGACGAGCACCATCGAGCCGAACGCCTCGGGCCGGATCGCCGCCAGCTCAAGCGCCAACATCGCGCCCACGCTGGAAGCCACCAGCGGCGCACCGGCGAGTCCGGCCAGATCGACGACCTCGCTCGTCGCGACCACCCAGTCGTGCAGGGTTCGCAACCCCTCAGGTTCGCTGGAGCCGGTGAAACCCGGAAGGCTCGGCGCCACCACACGGTGTCCCGCTGCGGCAAGCTCCTCGAGCACTGCGTGCACGCCGGGATTGCCGAGCATTCCGTGCAGGTAGCCCACGGTAGGACCCTCGCCGAGTTCGACGACGCCGATGTGCCCGTCTCGAAGCGGCAGCGTGCCGGGTGCGAAGTGACCAGCCAGCGGTGTGCCTGCACTCATCGGGCGCGGCTTCCCACGGGCTCGAGCTGGTGGTCGGTCTTCGGCCACCAGTGGTCCTCGTAGTCGTCCTCGAACAGGCCCGCTACCTCTGGCATCACCTTGGTGGCGTACATCTCGGTGTTCATCTTCACCAGCTCGGGCTCCATGTTGCCGAAGTGGCTGAACACCATGAGGTGGCCGACGTTCATGGTGGTGGCCAGCTCGTGCACCTGCTCCGTGACTTGGGTGGGATCGCCCAAGATGATGTAGCCCTTCTCCACCATGTCCTCGAAGCTCAGCTTCTTCGAGCCGTACGAGGGCTTGGCAGATCCAGCCTTGGCGGCATCGGCAGCGCTGGCTTCGCGCCGGGCCGTGGCCTCGCGGGCGGCTCGCTCCACCATGCCCTCCACCCCGGCCCGCACCGTGTTCGGCGTCTTGTAGCCAGGCGGGTCGGCGTAGCCGGCGTACACATGCAGGCACGTGTTGAAGAAGTACTCAGCGGGTTCGCGGTACAGGTCCCACGCCTCGGCCTCCGTGTCGGCCACGGCAATGAACTGGGCGAAGCCGCCCTGGAACGGGTTGGTCTCCTTGCCGAGCTCCTGCACCTTCTTCCAGAAGCCCTGCATGGTGCGCAGCCCGGCCTTGTAGCCGAAATAGCTCAGGTAGCAGTACACAAGGTCTTCGGCGGCGCACCAGTCCCAGGTGTCCACTGAGCCGCCGCCGGGAATCCAGATCGGCGGGTGCGGCTGCTGCACCGGCCGGGGCCACACGTTGACGTAGCGCAGCTTGTTGTAGTTGCCGTTGAAGCTGAACACCTCATCGGTGGTCCATGCCTGGCGGATGAGGTCGACGCCCTCGTGGTAGCGCTCGCGCAGCGTGGCCGGGTTCTGGCCGTACGCGTAGATGGTGTCCATCGGCGAGCCCACCGGAAAGCCGGCGATCATGCGCCCGCCGGTGATCCCGTCCAGCATCGCGATCTCCTCGGCCACCCGCAGCGGCGGGTTGTACAGCGCCACGGAGTCGCCCAGCACCACGATGTTGGTGTCGGGGCAGTTCCTGGACAGGGCGGCCGCGATGATGTTTGGGCTGGGCATCAGCCCGTAGCCGTTGGAGTGGTGCTCGTTGATGCCAACGGCGTCGAACCCGCACTGGGCCGCGAACTCAAGCTGGTCGAGGTATGTGTTGTAGGTCTCGTGACCGACGGTGGGGTCGTAGAGCTTCGGGTCGATGTCGACCCAGACCGAACGGTGCTGCTCCGGAAAATCCGGCGGGAGCTCCGGGTAGGGCATCAGGTGGAAGAAGATCGACTTCACGATGTGCTCCTTGCGGCTCGGCAGAAAATCTACTCCGCGTTCGACTCTGCGTCTGCGAGGAACGTTGCGCCCGCTGCGGCGGCGGCAGGATCCCCTGCTCCCGCGATCCGGCTGGTCGCAACGTCGCAGAGTTTCCTGCCGCCGCCGCAGCTATGGCGTCTGTGCGTACTGGCTGGCACTCGTGGGGGCGCTCAGCCCAGGTCGCGGCCCACGATCGAGATGTCGTCGGGATTGAAAAAGCCCGGGATCGTCCAGCCGTCGAGGTCATACTCGGCCATGCATTGCTCGGCGAAGCCTTCGAGCATCTGGGTCATCGAACCCATGCCGGGGATCTCGAAGTCGGCAACATCCAAGTTCTCGTAGCGGATCTGCTCGTCGTTGCCGGCGTAGTTGCGCTCGTACAGCTCGTGACGGCCGCCGAACTCGCTGCCCATGGCATCCCACAGCAGCTTCATGATCTTCATGCGTTCCAGGGCCGGGATGCCGTTCGAGCCTCGCACGTACCGCTCGAGGTACGGGCGGATCTCGTCGGACTTGAAGTCCCGGGCGTTCGAGTTGACGTAGATCAGTCCCGAGCCGACCACCGATTCCACGATGTCCTTGATGCGGGGATAGAGGATCGGCGTGAAGGTGCGGTAGGCCATGCCGTACAGCAGCGACGGCTGCACTGCGCCGTTCTCCCACGGGTCGGGGCTCTTGGCCATGGCGTCGCTCAGGCCCCACATCAGGTTGCGGATGGCGATCACCTCGCCGAGCTTGGCCTGTACGCCCCGGAATTCACGGGTGCCGGTGGCTCGCAGCGCCTTGGACAGCAGACCGGCGATGAAGTCCAGCTTCACGCACAGCCGGGCGAGCCCGTGGAAGGTGAAGCGAGGGATGAAGCCGGATGCGGGGAAGAAGTTGTTGGCGTTCTCGAGGTCGCCGTAGAGGAATACGTTCTCCCACGGGATCAGCACCTCGTCGAACACGAGGATCGAGTCGTTCTCGTCGAGCCGGCTCGACAGCGGGTAGTCGAAGACGCTGCCGGTGGCCGCGGCCTGCAGCTCGTAGGAGTTGCGGCAGATGAGCTTGACGCCCGGCGAGTCCATCGGCGTCGTGCACACGATGGCGTAGGCCGGGTCCTGCAGCGGCACCGGGCCGAAGTGGGCGATGAAGTTGTAGTGGGTCAGCGCCGAACCGGTCGCGACAACCTTGGCGCCCGACAGGATCAAGCCGTTGTCGGTCTCGCGCTCCACGTGCATGCACACGTCAGACACCTGGTCTGCGCCGAGGTGGCGGTCGACCGGCGGGTGCACGATGGCGTGGTTCCAGTACGACACCTCTTCCTGGCTGCGGCGATACCAGTAGAGGGCGTTGTCGTGGTAGTCGCCGTAGAACTCGGGGAAAGCGCCCAGCGTGCCCAGGAACGAGGCCTTGTAGTCGGGGCTGCGGCCCATCCACCCGTAGGTCAGGCGCTGCCAGCCGGCGATGGCGTCGCGGGCGCCGACGAGGTCGTCAGCACTGTGGGGTACGCGGAAGAACTTGTGGGTCTTGCCGCCCGAGCCCGTGTCGGTGTCGCACATCAGCACGTCCTGCTGGGCGGGATCGTGCAGGGCGTCGTACAGCCGGGCGATGGAGCGCACGCTGTTGCGGAACGCGGGGTGCGTGGTGACGTCACGCACCTTGTCCCCCTGGAAGTACACCGTGCGGCCGTCTCGCAGGCTCTCGATGTACTCGTCACCGGTCATCGGCGACCACGTCTCAGTCGACTCGCTCATCTCGGCTTCCCCCCTGTGTTGTGCCCGGGATTCGGCTCAGACACTAACGCAGGTGAAATCGGAATGAGCACGCTCAGAGTTTTGCTCCGGCGCGGTGAACTCAGGGAATCAGCAGGACCTTGCCGGTCGTTGCGCGGCCCTGGAGTGCCTCATGGGCGGCGCGTGCATCGGCCATCGGGAAGCGGGCGCCGATGCGCACGTCGAGGCGGCCGTCGGCAATCCAGCCGAATAGTTCGTCGGCCCGCCATTCGAGCTCAGCGCGGGTCGCGGTGTGGTCGCCGAGCGTCGGCCGGGTGAGATACAGCGACCCGCCGGCGGACAGTCGCAGCGGCGGCATCGGCGGCACTGGCCCTGAGGCGTTGCCGAAGGTGACCATCATCCCCCGCGGCCGCAGCACTTCCAGGCCGCGCTCGAACGTGTCGGCGCCGACACCGTCGTAGATCACGTCCAGCGGTCGGGCGCCGGCGAGCCGCTCGACGGCGTCGCCGAAGTCCTCGTCCCGGTAGTTGATGACGTGATCAGCCCCAGCCCCGGCTGCCAGCTCGGCCTTGTCCGCCGTGCCGACGGTCGTGAACACCTCCGCGCCGCGCATCTTGGCCATCTGGATGAGCAGCAGTCCCACCCCGCCCGCACCCGCATGGATGAGGCAGCGGTGGCCGGGCTCGAGCGGGAACGTCGAGCAGGCCAGGAAATGGGCAGTCATGCCCTGGAGCATCGTGGCGGCACCCAACTCGGTGCTGGCGCCCTCGGGCAGCACGATCGCGACGCGGGCGGGGACCTGGGCCTTCTGTGCGTACGTGCCGGGGTGCCCGGTCCACGCCACCTTGTCGCCGACGGCGAATCCGTCGACGCCGTCGCCGACCTCGGCGACGGTGCCGGCGCCTTCCACACCCGAGATGAACGGCAGCGGCATCGGGTACAAGCCGCTGCGGTGGTAGGTGTCGATGTAGTTGACGCCCGCAGCCTCGACGTCGACCACGAGCGACCCGGCCGCGGCGACCGGGTCGTCGACTTCGGTCCACACGAGGGCCTCGGGTCCTCCGGGCTCAGTTACCTGGATCGCGTGCATGGCACTCTCCTCTGGGCGCGTCGCGGACGTCCGCCACGGCAGTCGCGTCGTTGACGAAGCTGAACGGCCGATGCAGCTCCGGCTGATTCAACTCCCTCGGGTGCGAAATCAGCCGTTGTCGAAGTCGGTCTCGTAGTCGGTGGTGTCGACCAGCAGGTCCTCTTCGGGCAGGATCTTGGCGTAGTTGAGCGCGCCGTTGATGTCGTGGTCCCAAATCTCGGCCGGCAGCTCGTAGAGCACCTCGACGCCGTAGCCGTTGGGGTCGTTGATGTACACGCTGTGGGTCATGCCGTGGTCGACCCGCAGGTTCATCTTGACGCCGTTGTCCTTGAGGAACTGCACCTGCTCCAGCCAGGATTCGCGGTCGGGGTAGGTGATGGCGATGTGATTCACGGCGCAGGCGCCCGAGAACATGTCCCACTGCTCTGGCGGTTCGGGCAGCTGGGGCATCTCCACCAAGGCGACATCGTGGTGGTTCACGTCGTCGATGACACCGCTGTAGAACTGCATCTTGTAGGGCGGAACGTTGTACCTGTCGGCATCCAATGCGCCGACCTGCTTGAAGCCCAGCAGGTCGCTCCAGAAGTGATGAGATTCCTCCATGTTGCGGACATTGAGCACGAGGTGGTTGACGCCCCGTGGCGTCACAGCCGTCGTGCGCTTGGCAATGGTGTCGGTCATGGGCTTCCCCTGTGATTCCTGCCTACGAGCGTCGTAACCGATGCCTGGTTCCGATTGCTTGCTCTGACGCTGAGCATAGTCACAACTCCCGATGCCGCGAAAATTCTGACTGCGCTCAGCTATCGCGCTCTGCAGGTCAGAGTGCTTCGATCAGGGGCTTGACCTCGGCGGCCATCCATTCGGGGACGGTGTCGTCTTCGTGGCAGAAGTGCTCGAACACCACCTCGTCGAGGCCGAGATCGCGCAGTTGCCCGCAATGGTCCACGAGCTGTTCGATCGAACCCCGCCATGGACCGTGCCCCGCGGCGATGGCGTCCTCGAGGCTGATGCCCGAGCCCTCGGGGGCCATCATGTCCAGGAAGCGCTGCAGCACGATGTCCTCTTGGTGGTCGTCGGGCCCGATCGTGGCGAAGATCAGCATCGATTTGCGAATGTCGGCCGGGTCTCGGCCCACGTCGTCGCAATGGCGGGCCAGCGCTTCGTTCGCAGCTCGGAAGCCCTCGATATCGAGCGGGGTGGTGTTCCACTCATAGGCGTGCTCGGCAACGATGCGCAGCGTCCGGCGCGGCCCGCTGCCCCCGATGAGGATCGGCGGCCGACCGGCTGGCGGGTGAGGCTTCGAGTTCGTCCCGCTGATGCGGTAGTACTCGCCCTCGAAGCTGCCGGACTCTGAGTACCAGAGCTCCTTCATGAGCGCGATCGCCTCTTCGAGGCGGTCGTAGCGCTCGGGTCCGGCCGGGAAGTGAATGCCGTAGATCTCGTGCTCGTCGGGGTACCAGCCGGCGCCGAGACCCATGATGAAGCGACCGGGCGCGAGCGCATCGAGCTGCTGGGCCATTCGTCCCACGTTGACCGGTTCCCGGAACGTCACCGGCGTGACCAGCGGGCCGAAGCGGATGCGCTCGGTCTCTTCGGCTGCCATGACGAACGACAGGTAGACGTCGATGGCGTCCTTCTGCTTGCCGTTGAAATAGTGATCAGACCTGAACAGCGAGTTGAACCCCAGCCGCTCGATGAGCTGGCAGACATGGCGCCACCGTTCCCAGCCGAGCGGCGTTGCCTCCCCGATGATGATGCCGACATCCATGATTCACTCCCCCTGCGGGGATGCACCGCCTCGTGCCATCACCGGTTGAATCGGCCGAGCGGGGCCCTGCGGCGTGCCCGCGAGCCGGAGCGTAGCCTCGGCGCGATTGCCCGCTCCAAGCCAGCTACAGACGGAGATTGCCATGGCTGACGACACCGATACCGCCACAGGACGCTCGCTGACGCTTGCCGGAGCCCGCAAGGCGCTCGACGCCGCACTGGCGAAGGCCGAGGACATGGGCTTGCGATTCTGCATTGCCGTGACCGACTCCTCTGGCGAGCCGGTTGCCACCGCTCGCATGGACGGCGCGCCGCGACTGTCGGCCGGCATCGCACTCAACAAGGCCTTCACCGTGTGCGGCTTCGGCGGCATGCCCAGCGGCAACTGGTGGGACCTCATCAAGGACGAACCGTCGCTGGTGCACGGCATCACCCATACACCGAGGCTGATCGTGTTCGGCGGCGGCGTACCGATCTTCGTAGACGGCGATCTGGTGGGCGCCATCGGCGTGTCGGGCGGCTCAGCCGACCAGGACACCGAGGTGGCCCAGGCAGGGGCCGACGCCGTCGCCGGCTAGCTGGTCTCCCTGCATCTGCCCGGTCATCCCGGGCTCTCCGAGCAGAACTGTCGGGTCAGCCCTGACAATCGGGTCAGCTCTGGCGATTCGCCAGCCACTCCTCGAACTCGGCGCGGCGGTCCTTGGCGATCGGGAACGTGCCGATCGAGCTTTCTCCCGCGGCGACCCGCTCGATGGCCCATTCCTCTTCGATCTCCTGGGTGTAGGAGTCGTTGGCCACCTCTTCGGCGAGCAGCGCCGGGATCACCACGGCGCCTTCAGCGTCGCCCACGATGATGTCTCCAGGCAGCACCGTCACGCCGGCGCACGCAATCGGCACCTGGTGGTCAAGCGGCGTGTGCAGCCGGCCGAGCGTCGCAGCATGCGATGACTGGTGGTACACGGGCAGACCCACATCGGCCACCGCAGGCGTGTCACGCAACGCGCCGTCGGTAATGAAGCCCGACGCGCCGAGCGATTTGATCCGCATCGTGAAGATGTCACCGATCGTGCCGGCGTGCGGCTCGCCGCGAGCCTCCACGATCAGCACCTCTTCTGGCTCGATGGACTCAACGGCACGGCGCTGGGCGTTCTGACCCTCCAGACGGCGCTCGAAGTCCTCACGCTTGGGCACGAAGCGCAGCGTGTGGGCGTAGCCGAGCATCCGCTGACCCTCGTTCAGCGGCCGCAGGCCGTTGAGGAAGCTGTTCTGCATCCCTCGTCGCTGCATCTGGCCGGCCAGCGTCGCGGTGGACACCGCGTTGAACTTCATGCGCATGTCATCGGTGAGCAGCACCGGGCGGTGTTCTGAGTCGGCCATGGGATCCCCCTTGTTCTGCGCGGTCCGCCTGATTTCGATGGACGCGTACACGTGCTGTGCTTGCCGCAATGTAATCAGCACTCGGCCTGAGCGCGCTCAGTTTGAGTGCGCTCAGTTCTTGTGTTCGGATTATGCTCGCCGTCGGGAACGGTCGTAGATCACGATCGCTGGGGACCAGGGCTCTGCATGTGCTCGTCCCCGCCCAGCGAGAGCCTGGGCACCACAAGGAGGGGGAACCACATGCTTCGCAAATTGACTGCAATCGCATTCGTATTCGTGCTTGTCGCCGCCGCTTGCGCCAGTGACGACGACTCTGACACCGCGGATACAGAAGCACCGGCTGCGACCGAGGCACCGGCCGCCACCGAGGCACCTGCACCGGCCGACGATGACATGGCCGATGACGACATGGCCGACGACATGGCCATGGATCAGGCCGGCGACTTCTGCGGCATGGGCACCGGGGAGCCGGCGACTGGCGAGCCCATTGTCATCGGCAACGTGACAACGTCGGTACCGGGCATCGATTTCTCGAGCGGCCCGCTGATGATGCAGGCGTACTTCGACTGCGTCAACGACAACGGCGGCATCCACGGCCGCCCGATCCAGATGGTCTGGGAGAACGACAACGCCACGCCCGAGGATGCGGCGGCCGCAGCGCGCAAGCTGATCGAGACTGATCAGCTCGTCGCCATCGGCGGCGGCTTCTCGATTCTGGACTGCCCCGTGAACGCGGCGTACTACGAGGAGAAGGGCTACAACGTGGTTCTGGCCGGCGTGCCCGGCGAGTGCTTCAGCTCGCCGAACATCGCGGCCACCAATATGGGACCGGCCTACTCGCTGCTGGGTGCCGCACAGGCGGTCATCGCGAAAGGCCCGGTGAACAAGGTCGTGACCACGACCGGCGTCTCACCCGCCGCCGAGTACGCCAACTCGCTCGCCGGGCTGTTCATCCAGCAGTCCGGCCTCGAGTGGGAGGACGTGCAGTACGAGCTGCCGATCCAGGACGCCACTTCCGTGGCGCTCGACCTGGTGAGCCGTGCCGGCGACGGTGGCGGCGTGCTGCTCAACTACACCCCGCCCGAGGGATTGAAGATCCTCAAGGCGGCCGAAGAGCAGGGCTTGATCGACCGGGTCATCTGGGGCGCTTCCACGCCGTTGAATGACAGCTCGGTGGTCGTGGCGCTTGGAGCGGCCTGGGAAGGCAAGGTCAACGTCAACGCCGAGTTCAGCCTGCTGGACGATCCCCGCCCGGACGTGGAGCTGTACCGGCAGGTGTCCGCCGAATACTGGCCCGAATCACCGCTCGGCAGCTTCCAGCAGATGGGATTCGTGGCCGGACGGATCATCGTGCACGCGTTGCTCAGCATGGACCCGGCCGATCTTGACGACCCGGTTGCGGTCAATGCCGCGATCGGAGCGGTCAAGAACTTCCAGTCGGACCACCTCTGCAAGCCGTGGTACTTCGGCGGCCTGCCGCAAGGGAACGTTCCGAACAACTGGGACTACAACGTGGTGCCTGACGGCGTCGATCGCATGATCGACGAGTCCGGCTGCTTCGAGATCGCCGCCATCGATCCGATCCTGGTCGCTGTGCGCGAGGCTGAGGCCGCCGGCGGCCTGACCTCGGACGAGCCGAACAACTGGAAGGGCGGCCTGGGCTCGGGCGGCTGATCCGAGTAGCGCAACACCCGATACACACCGCATACTTCGCTTCGGATGCCTGACAGCTCGATACTGCTGCCATTCCTGATTCAAGGCTTGGCATTCGGGGCGATGTATGCGGTGACCGGGACGAGCATCGTCGTCCTGTTCCGCACCACCGGCGTGGTGAACCTGGCGTTCGGCGCCATCGGGTCGATGGGGGTCCACATCGTCTGGTCGCTCATGGGCGGCTCGATCATGGTGCCCGAGCCCCAGGTGTCGGGTCTCAGCATCCTGCTGTACCCGGCGCTGGTGGCGATCTGCGCGCTCATGTTCCTGATCTATGGGCGAGTCTTCGCACCGATCTTGGACAAGCGTGATGCCCTGGTGAAGTCGTTGGGAACCGTGGCGCTGACGCTCATTCTGATGGGCATCATGAAGCAGCGCTGGGACACATCGAAGCCCCGCTCGCTGCACTTTCCCAAGGAGACCTTCACCGTCGGCGGAACCGTCGTGTCCACCAACCAGATCCTGGCGCTGGTGTTTGCACTGGTCGTTGTCATCGGCGTCGGGCAGTACCTCAAGCGCACCGACACCGGCACCGCAATGCGTGCGATTGCGAACAACCGGGAGACCTCGGGTCTGCTGGGCGTTCCGGTTCAACGGGTCGAGGCCACCGCGTGGTTCGGTGCCGGCCTGTTGTGCGGCTGCGTGTTCCTGCTGCTGCCCTCGCTCTTCAAGAGCATGGATCAGGCCACGATGACGTGGTTCGTCATCCCGGCATTGGCGGGCGCCATCGTCGGCCAGCTGCGCTCGCTGTGGGTCACCTTCGGCGCCAGCCTGCTCATCGGGGTGGTGGAGTCGCTGCTGACGCCGTTCAGCGGCAATCTGAAGTTCCTCTCCGAGCTCCGCCGGTTGACTCCCGTCGTGGTCGCAGTCGTCGCGATCCTGTGGATCTCGCGCCGGCGAACTGTCGTGCTTGCCGGCCGGGAGATGACCTGATGGTGCGCGGCGTGTTGGGCCACCGGGCGTTCCAGCCGACGATGGTCGGCGGGCTGATGGTCTTTGCGCTCTTCGCCATGCCGTCGATCTTCGACGCCACGTGGATCTTCAACTTCACCCAGATGGCGCTCTACTCGATGGTCGCCGCCAGCGTCGGAATGCTGTACGGCAGGGTCGGTCTTGTCTCGCTTGGCCAGGTTGCGCCCTACGGCATCGGTGCCTGGGTGACGATCCGCCTGGCGTTCGCCACTGACATCCCCTACCCGGTGCTGCTGGTCATCGGCGGCGGCGTGGCTGCTGTCATCGGCGTGCTCATCGGCCTGCCGGCGCTGCGGGTCAGCGGTCTCTACCTGGCGCTCGTGACGCTCATGCTCGCCGTGGGGGTCGAGGTCATCCTGTTCCGGCTGAAGTTCGCGAATGGCGGCCCCGGCTTCAACGGGCTCGCGTTGACGATGAGCGATCGGGCCCCCGTGCCGCGGCCCACCTTCGCCGA
Source organism: Candidatus Poriferisodalis sp. (assembly GCF_965208925.1). Lineage (GTDB taxonomy): Bacteria > Actinomycetota > Acidimicrobiia > Acidimicrobiales > Poriferisodalaceae > Poriferisodalis. The sequence continues at coordinate 3,495,058 of NZ_OZ242364.1, forward strand.
AGGGGACATTGCGTACTTCCGGTTCGTCGTGATCGTGGCGTTCGTCATCTTCATGCTGGCGGTGGCGTTCCTCGCAGCCAAGCCCGGGCGTGCGTGGGCTTCGGTGCACCAGAGTGAGCCGTCGGCCCTGGCCTCGGGCATCAGCGTCACGCGCTACAAGCTGATGGCTTTCGGACTCGCCGCATTCATGGCCGGCGTGGCGGGCGGGCTCTACGGCGCCCATGTGCAATGGTCGATCGGCGTCGACCAGTTCAACCGGCAGGCAGCGCTGTTCCTGATCGCGGTCGTGCTGATGGGCGGCATCGGTTCGCTGTGGGGCGCACTGCTGGCGGCCTTCTTCGCCACGATCATGCTGCCCTTCTTGACCCAGAACGTCATCGGTCACCAGTTCTGGAACGACTTCGCATTGACCATCTTCGGCATCGGCTTGATGATCAACCTCATCCAGACCACCAAGGCCATGGAGAAGAAGGGTCTGCTCGAATGATCGAGATCACCGACCTGAGCGTGCAGTTCGGCGGTGTCCGCTCGCTCGACGAGGTGACCCTCACGTTCCCGGGCGGCAACTGCGGCCTGATCGGCCCCAACGGTGCCGGCAAGACCACGCTGTTCAACGTGATGTCGGGCTTCGTGACCCCAGTAGCCGGCCGCATCGTCATCGACGATGTCGACCTCCTGGACATGGCCGACTACCGGCGGGCTCGCTGGGGGGTCCGCAGAACGTTCCAGACGGTGCAGACCATCGAGAGCCTGACGGTGTACGAGAACGTGCGGACGGTCCACGAACATGCTGCCGAAGGCTCTCGCGCCGAGCGGCAGGACTCAGTCGACGACGTGCTGGCATTTGTCGGGCTGAGCGACGTCCGCGACAAGGTGGTCCGCACGCTGTCCCAGCGTGACCGTCGATTCATCGAGGTGGCGCGGGCCATCGTGGGCACACCAAGGGTGGTGCTGCTCGATGAGCCGGCTGCTGGGCTGCCCGAGGAGGAAACCGATCATCTGGCACAGATCATTCGAAGCGTGCCCGAACGCACCGGTGCCACGGTGATCCTGGTGGATCACGACATGTCACTGGTGCAGGCATGCTGCGACTGGACCGCCGTGCTCGACTTCGGCCGGCTGGTGGCCGCGGGGCCGACCGCCGAGGTGCTGCACGACGAGCGAGTGCTCGCCGCCTACGTCGGTGACGAGGAGACGTAACCGTGGCCAACGCCGCACCAACCGCCGACGCTTCCGCCGACGGCAACGTTGCTGCCGTCGCTACCAGTGGCGCCGAGATGTCGAACCTGGTGCTCAGCGACCTGACCGTGGACCGCGGCGGGCGGCCCGTGGTCCACGATGTCTCGCTGGAGGTGCCGCCGGGCGAGATCACCACCCTGCTGGGACCCAACGGTGCCGGCAAGTCCAGCCTTGCGGCCGCGATCGCAGGTCTCGCCCGTGTGCGCTCGGGAAGGGTCACGTTGGGCAGCGATGACATCACGAGCTGGCGACCAGAGCGGGTGCGTCACGCGGGGGTGTCGGTTGTGCCGGAGGGCCGTCGGCTGTTGACCGATCTGACAGTCGCCGACAACATGCGCGTCGCCACCTACTCGCTCGACGAGCAGGCCGCCGAAGACGGGATCAACTACACACGGTCGCTGTTCCCCGAGCTGGAGCGCCGCTGGGAGAATTTCGGGCGCCTGCTGTCGGGCGGCGAGCAGCAGATGGTGGTGCTGGCCCAGGCGCTCGTGTCGCGACCCAAGGTGCTCGTGGTGGACGAGCTCTCGCTGGGCTTGGCGCCCATTGTGGTGAAACGCCTCACGCCGGTGCTGGCCGAGGTGGCCGACAGCGGGGTGGCCGTGCTGCTCATCGAGCAGTTCGCCCAGGTGGCGCTGGCGATGGCCACCAAGGCGTACGTGCTCGAAGGCGGCCGCATCCGGTACGACGGGAGCGCCACCGAGCTGATCAACGAGCCCGAGGTGTTGCACTCGGCCTACCTGCTCCAGGACTGAGGCGTTGGTGGCTGGCGGCGACGCGGGCGGCTCGCAACCGCAGCGTCGGTTGTCCGTCGAACCAGAATCCGTATTCTCGAAAGGACGGGTTGTGGCGCCGACCAAGACCGTCGACCCCATCGAACTGTCCAGCAGGCTGATCGACACGGGCGTGGCCGACGAGCGCATCGTGCGGGTGGACAACACGCTGAGCGAGATCGACGACAACGTGGCGGTGATCGAGGCGTTCAGCAACATGGTGGCGTTCGGCACCGACGACGGATTGGTGTGCTTCGACGCCAGCGGACCGCTCAACGGCACGGCGGTGGTGGACTCGCTGCGAGGCTGGTCCGGCGATCGCATCAACGCACTGCTGTACACCCACGGCCATATCGATCATGTGGGCGGCAGCGGTGCTTTGGCTGCCGACGCGGCTGAACGTGGCCAGCCGGCGCCGCTCGTGGTGGGCCACGACAACGTGATCCCGCGCTTCGAGCGGTACAACGCCACCAACGGCTACAACCTCATCATCAACCGCCGGCAGTTCGGTGCGTCGCTGCGGCGGCGTGGTGTCGGCATCACCGGCGACGAGCCGAGCTTCCTCCCCGGCGACACGCTCTGGCCGACGCGCACCTACAGCGAGAACGATTCGCTGTCGGTGGGCGGGCTCGATTTCGAGCTGCATCACGACAAGGGCGAGACCGACGATCACACCTGGGCGTGGGTGCCCTCGCACCGGGCGATCTGCCCCGGCGATCTGGTCGTGTGGGTGTTCCCCAACGCCGGTAACCCGCAGAAGGTGCAGCGCTACCCGCTCGAATGGGCCCGGGCGCTGCGGCGCATGGACGCATTGGAGCCTGAGCTGCTGGTCCCGGCGCACGGCCCGCCGGTGCGGGGCCGCGAGCGGATCGCCACGGTGCTGCTGACGTTGGCCGAATCGCTGGAGACGCTGGTCAGCCAGACACTCGACCTGATGAACGAGGGAGCGTCGCTGGATGAGATTCTCCAGAGCGTGTCGCTGCCGGCCGAGTGGCTGGAACGCCCGTGGATGCGACCGGTGTACGACGAGCCGGAGTTTGTGATCCGCAACATCTGGCGGCTGTACGGGGGATGGTGGGATCTCGACCCGGCATACCTCAAGCCCTCACCAAAGGCCGAGCTCGCCGGCGAGCTGGTGCGATTGGGTGGTGGCGCCGAGGCGTTCGCGCAGCGGGCGCAGGAGCTGGTGGAGGCCGGCGACCTCAAGCTGGCATGCCACCTGATCGAGCTGGCAGTGGCGGCAGATCCGGGCTCGGCGAGCTTGCATGGCGTGCGCGCCGAGATCTACGAGGCCCGGCGGGCGGCCGAGCAGTCGCTGATGTCGATCGGCATCTTCAGCGCCGCAGCTGCCGAGTCCCGCGACGTCATCGACAGAGCCACAACGCCATAGCGGCGACTGCGCAACAGGTTCCCGGCGGCGCTGAGGCATAGTCTTCGGGTATCGGCTCGGCTTGCCCGCGGCCGCGACTTGCAGGCTGGAACGGCGGGGCGGAGCAGGCACATGGCCGACAGCGGACCGGGCACGGCGCCGGGAGCGCCGTACGGGGGGCGCGGCGCACCCGCGATGTCCGAGCGCGCGCTCGGCGTGCCCGCTGCAGCCGTGGCCATGGTGGGCTGGGCCGCTTCAGGCGTCATCGCCAAGGGCATCTCCGAACTCGGGCCGCTGGCGGTCGTGTTCTGGCGGATGTGGCTCTACACCGGGCTGGTCGCTCTGTTCCTGTGGGCGAATCGGACGCCGCTGCGGCTGTCGTCGATCAAGGTCTCGTTCTGGGGCGGCTTCTCGCTGGCGTTCGACATCATGCTGTTCTTCGTCGCACTGCGGATGACCACGGTCGCCAACGCCACGGTGGTGGCGTCATTGCAGCCGCTGCTGATGCTCTTCCTGGCGCCACGCATCTTCGGCGAGCAGCCGGGCCGGCGTCACTGGGGCATGGCGCTGGTGGCGATCGGCGGGATCGCCATCGTCGTGTTCGGCTCGGCCGGCATCCCCGAGTGGAGCGTGCTCGGCGATCTGCTGGCGTTCGGCGCGCTGTTCGCCTGGACGGGCTACTTCGTGTTCTCCAAGCTCAGCACCCAGAAGATTGCCGCGGCGCAGTACACGGCCGGCAGCGCGCTGGTGTGCTCGCTGGTGGCCACGCCGTTTGCGCTCGCATCGGGGCAGGTCTTCGACTGGCCGTCAGCGGGTGCGTGGCTGTGGCTGGGGATCATGGCCGTCGGGCCCGGGGTCGCTAGCCACATGCTGATGAACTGGTCGCTGGTGCGCATTCCGTCGTGGCTGGGCTCGGTGATGACGCTGGCCATCCCCGTCACCAGCACGCTGATGGCCTGGGCGTTCCTGGGCGATCAGGTGTCGCTGTGGCAGTTCGTCGGGATGATGGTGGTGATGTTCGCCCTCGCAGCAGTCGTGCTCGATCAATCCCGCACGAAGTTGACCTAGAGCTGACGGCGAGCAGACGTCGCCGGTCGCAGCCGGGCGCTTGTTCAGTCGGCTGCGTGGATCGCCGGGCGGCGGCCCGACCACGGCGCCGCCTGTTCCATCTGGGCAGCGACACGCAGCAGCACGTCTTCGCGGCCAGGCGCTGCCACGAGCTGGATGCCGATGGGGAGCCCCTCCGGCGACACCCCCTCGGGTGTGCCCAGGGGCACGGAGATGGCGGGCTGGCCGCTGACGTTGAACTGCGGCAGGTACGGCGTCACTTTGGCCAAGCGCCGCACCAGCGTGCGCTCGTCGCCCTCCACTAGGTAGCCGACCGGCGGCGGCACCACGCCCAGTGTGGGAGTCAGCAGCAGGTCGAAGCCGTCGCCGTGGCCAGGTTGAGGGTTCCACCACTGCACGAGGCGGCGGGTGAATTGGTGCAGTCGCTCCCGGCTCGCCAGGATGTCAGCCCCGCTGATCTTCGTGCCGCGCTGGTAGTTGATCCACGCGACCGGCTCCATGTCGTCTTCGCCCCACGGACGCCCCAGCACGCTCTCGAAGGAACGCATCGTCGCCGTGGCGCTGGCGCGCATGATGCGGACGTAGTCGTACATGTAGTCGTTGGTCGCCATGGCTTCGGGGAGTGCTGGCTCGACCCGGTGGCCGAGGCCGTCAAGCAGGCCGGCGGCGGCTTCGGCGGCCTGGGTGCAGGACGGATCAGTGTCCTCGAACGGGATCGTCGAGCTGACGCCGATGCGCAGCTGGCCCGGGTCCTGGCCGACCTCGGAGACATAGCCACCTGAGGGCGCCGGGTGGGCGGGCACGTAAGGATCCCCTGGTTCGGGTCCCGCGAGCACGTCGAGCGCCAGCGCCGCGTCGCGCACGGACAGTGCAACAGCGCCGTCGGTGGTGCCGCCTCCCCAGCCCTCGCCGGCAGGGGCGCTCGAGATCCGGCCGCGTGACGGTTTGAGGCCGACGAGCCCGTTGGCGCTGGCAGGAATGCGGATGGAGCCGCCGCCGTCGCTGGCGTGCGCGATCGGCACGATGCCTGCTGCCACCGCAGCCGCCGCGCCTCCGCTGGAGCCAAGGACCGTGTGATCGGTGTTCCAGGGGTTGCGGGTGGGCCCATACAACATGGTCTCGGCCGCGCCCGGGCACTGCCCGCCGCCGAGTTCGGGGCTGTGCGAATGGCCGATGCTGATCGCGCCGGCCTCAGCCCATCGGCGCGCCACAGCCCCGGTTTCGGTGTAACGGTGGTCGAGCTCGGCCAATCGACGGTTGCCCTGGTACGCAGGCTCGCCGTCCACCGGGCAGAACAGGTCCTTCAGTGCGATCGGCACCCCGGCCAGCAGGCCGTCCCCATGACCGCCGCCGACTTGTTCAGCGGCCTGCGCCCGAGCGGAGCCGAACGTGTCCTCGACGATCGCGTTGATGGTCGGATTCACCCGCTCGCAGCGGGCAATGGCCTCCTCGACTGTTGTCGAGGCTGCAGTCTCCCCGGCTCGCACACGTGCTGCCAGCGCCGTCGCATCATTCATCTTCGCCCCTGTCGCCGTGAGTCGGCCGCTCGCTTTGCCAGCCCGCAGCCACGCCGTCAACGGCGCAGTCTCGCGCAGCGGCCCGCTAGCGGCCTTGCCAGTTGGGTTCGCGCTTTTCGGCGAAGGCTCGGGGGCCTTCCTTGACGTCTTCGCTGGCCATCAGTCGGGCGACGGCCGGGTAGGGGTGGTGGAAGGCTTCGCCGAGCGGCATGTCGAGCCCGCGCATCGCCGCCTGCTTGGTGGCCTGGATGGACAGCGGCGCGCACCGCATGATGTCGTCGATGAGCCGGTCGGTGGCTGCTTCGAGCTCGTCGTAGGGCACCACGTCGTTGACGATGCCCAGCTCCAGCGCTCGCTGCGCGCTCATGGTGCGGGCCGTCAGCAAGTATTCCATCGCCAGCTTCAGCGGGATCTGCCGGGGCAGGCGGTGCACTCCCCCGCCGCCGGCGTACAGTCCCCGCAACGGCTCGGTCAGCCCGAACTGGGCGTGGTCGGCGGCCACCACGAGGTCGCAGGCCATGGCCACCTCGAAGCCGCCACCGAGCGCCACGCCGTTCACCTGGGCGATCAGCGGCTTGGGATAATCGAAGCGCTCGATCAGGCGGGTGACCTGGCTCATCAGCTGCCGGTCGGCAGCTTGGGTGGCCTCGTCGGCGTGCCGCACCATCGACAGGTGTTTGAGGTCACGCCCGGCGCAGAACGCCTGCCGGCCCACGCCGGTGATGACCATCAGCCAGATGTCGTCGTCGGCTGCCGCGTGATCCAAGATGTCCGACCACTCCTTGTGGGCAGGTGTGTTGATGGCGTTGCGGACCTCGGGCCGGTTGATGGTGATGCGGGCCACCCGGGGCCGGATCTCCTCGTAGACGAAGTACTGCGGTTCGAAGTCGAGTGCCTGCATGGCCGGGATGGTATGCCAGAGGGCTGGCGGCAGGCCGTGGAAGTGCACGGCCGCACCCAAGGAGGCAGCGATGTTCGAAGACCACGTATCGATCGACACCGGCGAGGGCGAAATGAGCACCTTCGTCACCCATCCCGAACCCAGCGAGCGCCGGCCGGGACCGTTCCCGACCGTGCTGTTCCTGATGGATGCGCCCGGCAAGCGCGAAGAGCTGCACGACATGGCCCGGCGAATCGCCACCGTCGGGTACTACGTGCTGCTGCCGAACCTCTACTACCGCGACATTCCGGGCTTCATCGTGCAGCGTGACGATCCGGCCAGCCGGAAGTTCATGTTCGAGCTGATGACCAACCTGTCCAATGCGATGGTCTCTCGCGATGCCGCGGCGCTGCTTCGCTATGCCGATGCCGACCCGGCCGCGAGCACTGAGCGGGTCGGCACCACGGGCTACTGCATGACTGGCCCCATGGCGATCTGGCTCGCCGCCGACTATCCCGACCAGATCACCGCCGCTGCGTCAATCCACGGGGTGCGGCTGGCCGTCGATGCGAGCGACTCGCCGCACCTGCGGGCGCCCGACATCGGCGGCGAAGTGCTGGTGATGTCCGCCGAGCACGACGACTACGTCGACCGGGCGCACTACGACCGCCTGTGCAAGGCATTCGCCGATGCCGGCACCGACGCGCAGACCTATTGGGTGGACGGCACCCATCACGGCTTCGTCTTCCCCCAGCGGGAGGTGTACGACAAGCCAGCGGCTGAGCGCCACTGGGAACTGCTGCTGGACATGTTCGCCCGCCGCCTGCACTAGCCGGGCGGGCGCTGGGGCGCAGTGCCACACTGTCGCCCCATGGAAACACGTGAACTTGTCCAGAAGGTATGCCCGCCCATCGCCACGATGGGCTCGATGTTCTACTTCGACCCCGCAACGCTGGCGCGCGGGAAGGAAGCCGGCCTCGACGGCTTCCGCCTCTACGCGCTGGGCCGCGGCGGCGTGCTCGGCGATGTCGAGGCCACGGTGGTGCACAGCGCCTTCGGCTACTTCAATCCCGATCTGATCGCGAAGATCTGGAACTCGGCCAAGGAGGTCATGGCACCGCGTGACGCAGGCCGGCTCTACATGGAGTGCGCAGCCGCTTTCGGCGCCGCCAAGCTCAGCGATGTCGCAGACCTCGACGCCTTCAATGCCGCGGCCGACAAGGTGATCGACGCCGGGCTCGTCGACAGTTCCGCACAGGCGCTCTTCGCGGGGATCGCGTCCGAGCCCCGCAGTGACGAGGCCGCCGCCCGGGCGTTTCAGAATGTCGCAATCCTGCGGGAGCTGCGCGGGAGCCTGCACCTCGTGGCCATCGTGGCTTCGGGCCTGCAGACCGAGATGGCTCACCGTGTGCGCCGTCCCGACGACGTCGAGATGTTCGGCTGGACCAACGACGCCGAAGTCACCGACGAGCATCGTGCGAAGTGGGAAGCCGCCGAGGCCCTCACCGACGATCTCGTTGCCCCGATCTACGGCGTGCTCGACGACGCTGAGGCTCAGGCGCTGGCCGACGGTGTCGCAGCCATCGAAGCCGCCCTCACCGGCTAGGGCTGCGGGGTGACACTGTCGCTGAGCGTCGACGAGGCGCTCGCCACCACGCGAGCTGTCAGGCGCCGGCTCGACTTCGACCGTCCCGTGGACGAGGTGCTCCTGCAGGAATGCCTGGAGCTTGCGCTGCAGGCGCCCACCGGATCACTGCGCCAGGACTGGCATTTCGTGGTGTCGACTGACCCAGAGCAGTGCCAGGCCGTCGGGGCGATCTACCAGGAGATCTGGCTGGGCCGCATCGACGACAACTACCTGGCCAAGGCCGCAGCAGCCGAGACCGACCCGACGGCCCGTGCCGACTGGCTGCGCATGATGGACTCGGCCCGCTACCTGGCCGAGAACTTCCCCCGCGCTCCGGCGATCTTCGTGCCATGCATCGAAGGCCGGCTCGACGGCGCACCCGCAGGCTTGCAGGCGCTGCGTTGGGGATCGGTCATCCAAGCAGCGTGGAGCTTCTGCCTGGCCGCTCGCAACCGGGGCCTCGGCACCTGCTGGACCACCGTGCACCTAGCCCGTGAGCAGGAAGTCGCCGAGATCCTGGGCATCCCCTACGACGACGTGCAACAGGTGGCACTGCTGCCCGTGGCCCACACCATCGGCACCGATTTCAAACCCGGACGCCGCAAGCCGTTCGACGATTTCGTCCACATGAACGGCTGGTAGCCGCCGGTCAGTCGAAGACCAGGATCGATCGGCCCGCGATCCGTCCGTTTTCGAGGTCGTCGACTGCTTGGCCGATGTCGTCAATCGCGTACTGCTGCGTCACCAGCGCATCGAGGTCGAGGTCGCCGTCGGCGTGCCACTGCAGGAAGCGGGGGAAATCGACCGCCGGTTCGCAGCTGCCGCCCAGGCTGGAGATGAACGCCCGCTCACCGATGAACAGATGCAAGGTGTCGAGTTCGAGGTTGCGCTGGGGTACGCCGACGAGCACCGCCGTGCCGCCGCGGCTCTGGCCGAACTCGCCTGCATGAGTGGCCTGGTGGATCTGCTCCATCGTGCTTTGGTGCCCGATGCAGTCGAAGGCGAAGTCCACGCCGCGAAGCGGCTGACGCAGGATGTCGAAGCGTTGCTCGTCGGTGGTGAGCGCCCTGATCTGTTCCACAGGGTCGCTGTTGGAGGCGTTGACGCCGTGGGTGGCCCCGAAACGCTTCGCGAATGCCAGCTTCTCTTCCGAGAGGTCCACGGCGATGATCGGGTCGGCGCCGACGAACCTCGCCGCGGCCACAGCGGCCAGGCCGACGCCTCCCACACCGAAGACGGCCACGCTGTCCGCTGCCTTCACGCCTGCGGTGTGAAGCACGGCACCGGCGCCGGTGATGACCGCGCAACCGATGATGCACGTGGCTTCGACGTCGATGCCCTCGGGTACCTTCACCACGAACATCTCATCCGCGATGGTGTGGGTGGCCCACGTGAACACGTTGATGGAGGTCGCAGTGCGTCCGTCGCCGAGTTCGAGCCGCAGGGGTCCGCCCGGGCGGCGTGCGCTCGCCTGGTCCTTCGGCACCCAGGTGACCATCACCGTGTCGCCCGGCGCCAGGCCGGTCACGTCGGGGCCCACCGCAACCACCTCACCGGTGGATTCATGGCCCAACACCTGCGGCGCCCCCCGCGGGTTGTGAATGGTGTGGAGCTGGCTGTGGCAGATGCCCGACGCGTACTGCTTCACCACCACCTCGTGCCCGCTCGGATCGGGCAGCGCCACGTCCAGCACCTCAAGTCCGGCACCGGCCTCCTGCGGGATGACAACAACCCTGGCGTCCACTGGCATCGCACTCCCCTCCCTTGCGCTGCCCCGCTGTCTAGCGGACGCCGACCGACGGCGTCGTGGGCATCGAGCCGCCTTCACATCTAGCGTTAGTCGGCGGATCGTGACGCAGCCAGCGTTGCGTGATGAGCCGCTGTGACTCAGGGGGACGAGAATCGATGGGCCTGAAGAAGCTGCTGATTGCCAACCGTGGCGAGATTGCCGTGCGGGTGGCGCGGGCGGCCAGCGAGCTCGGCATCGGCACCGTTGCGATCGCGGGGGACGACGACGCTGCCTCATTGCACACCCGGGTCGCCGATGAGTCGGTGTCCTTGGACGGCCGCGGCGTCGCGCCCTACCTCGACGTCGATCAGGTGGTCAGCGCCGCGGCGAGTGCCGGCTGCGATGCGATCCATCCCGGCTACGGGTTCCTCGCTGAGAACCCTGCCCTCGCGCTGGCCTGCAAGGCCGCTGACATCACCTTCGTGGGCCCCAGCGCGCTGCAGCTGGAGCTGTTCGGCGACAAGCTGGCTGCGCGGGCGCTCGCGCAGCAGCACCATGTGCCGCTGCTTCCCGCCACCTCCGAGCCGACGTCAGTCCAGGCCGCACGGGCCTTCTTCGCCGAGCACGGGCCGATGATGATCAAGGCCCTCGCCGGGGGCGGCGGGCGCGGCATGCGCGTGGTGCGTGCGATCGACGAGCTCGAGGCTGCCTACGAGCGCTGCGCGAGCGAAGCTGCCGCTGCCTTCGGCAACGGCGACCTCTACGTGGAGCGCCTCATCGAGCGTGCCCGCCACATCGAGGTGCAGATCGTCGGCGACGGCGAGTCGGTCGCCCACCTCGGCGAGCGCGAATGCACGCTGCAGCGGCAGAACCAGAAGATCGTCGAGATCGCGCCCTCGCCCACGCTGCGGCCCGAGACCCGCGACGCCGTCTGCGACGCGGCAGTGGAGATGGCCAAGGCGGTGGGCTACCGCAGCCTGGGCACGTGGGAGTTCCTCGTCGACGCCGACGATCCCTCCAACGTCGCCTTCTGCGAGGTCAACGCCCGCATCCAGGTCGAGCACACCGTCACCGAGGAAGTCACCGGCGTCGATCTCGTGGCCGCTCAGCTGCGGATCGCGGGCGGCGCCCGCCTGGCCGACGTGGGGCTGGCGCAACGAGACGTGCCGTCGCCGCGGGGGTACGCGATCCAGTGCCGCGTCAATACCGAGACCATGCAGCCTGACGGCACCTCGCGTCCTAGCGGTGGCGTGCTCGGCGCCTTCGAACCGCCCACCGGCCCTGGCATCCGCACCGACACCTACGGCTACGTGGGTTACGGCACCAACCCCAGCTTCGATTCGCTGCTCGCCAAGGTCATCGCCTACTGCCCCAGCCGTGACTACACCGATGCGGTGCGCCGGGCACGCCGAGCCCTAGGCGAGTTCCGCATCGACGGCGTCGCCACGAACTTGGGCTTTCTCGCGGCGCTGCTCGACCGTCCCGAGGTCGTCAGCAACGAGCTCACCACCAGCTTCGTGGCCGATCACGCCGAAGCGCTGTGCACGGCCGCCGCGCAGGCGGCGTCAGTCTGGGCGCCTGCCGCGCCGTCGGCCGACGTTCCAGAAGGAGGCCGAGCGGGAGCCGTGGTCGGCAGCGACCCGCTGGCAGTCCTGCACCACGGTGACATCGACGATGCTCCGGCCGACCGGGCCGCCTCCGATGCCGTGCGGGCACAGGCGATGTCAGCAGGCACGGCGTCACTTCATGGCGTACCCGTGGCCACGGTGACCGGTCCTGACGGGAGCATTGCCGTGGCGGCACCGCTGCAGGGCACGATCGTCTCGCTCGCCGTAGCAGAAGGCGACCCGGTGGCCGAAGGCCAGCAGGTCGCCGTGATGGAAGCGATGAAGATGGAGCACGTCGTGACCTCCACGGTCACCGGCATCGTGCGCATGCTTGGCGTATCGCTCGGCGACACCGTGTACGAGGGCCACTCGCTGCTGTTCGTCGAGGAAGCAGAGGTGGACGTCGAGCTGACCGAAGCAGCATCTTCAGTCGATCTCGACTACATCCGGCCCGATCTGGCCGAGGTTCTCGAGCGCCGCGGCTTCGGCCTCGACGAGAACAAGCCCGACGCGGTTGCGAAGCGTCACGGCCGAGGGCACCGCACGGCGCGGGAGAACATGGCCGACCTGGTCGATCCCGGCACGTTCGTCGAATACAGCCCGCTGATGGTTGCCGCGCAGCGTCGCCGCCGCTCCATGGAGGACCTGATCGCCAACACCCAAGGCGACGGCATGGTGGCAGGCGTGGCCAGCGTCAACGGCGACCTCTTCGGCCCGGAGAAGTCACAGGCGATGGTGATGTCCTACGACTACATGGTGCTCGCGGGCACCCAGGGCGGGAACAACCACCGCAAGAAGGACCGCATGTTCGAGATCGCCGAGCACAACCGCCTGCCGGTGGTGCTGCTGGCCGAGGGCGGCGGCGGCCGACCGGGTGACACCGACGGCATCGGCGGCTCCGGTCTGGACTGCTGGGCGTTCACGTTCTTCGCACAGCTCAGCGGCCTGGTGCCGATAGTGGGCGTCACCAACGGCCGCTGCTTCGCGGGCAACGCCGTGCTGCTGGGCTGCTGCGACGTGATCATCGCGACCGAAGGCTCGAACATCGGTGTCGGCGGCCCGGCCATGATCGAAGGCGGCGGCCTCGGCGTGTTCCGCCCCGAGGAAGTCGGCCCGGTGGACGTGCAGTGGCCCAACGGCGTCATCGACGTTCTGGTGGCCGACGAGGCCGAGGCGATCGAGGCGGCGAAGCGGTACCTGTCGTACTTCCAGGGCGCTATCGACGAGTGGGAATGCCATGACCAACGCGAGCTGCGCCACCTCGTGCCCGAGAACCGGCTGCGGGCTTACGACGTACGCGAGATCATCGACAAGCTCTGCGATGTCGACTCGGTGATGGAACTCCGCAGGGGCTGGGGACCAGGCTGCGTGACGGCGTTGGCGCGCATCGAAGGGCGTCCCATCGGTGTGGTCGCCAACAACAATCACCATCTCGGCGGCGCCGTCGACGCTGACACCGGCGACAAGGCCGCCCGCTTCATCCAGCTCTGCGACGCTCACGACATCCCGCTGCTGTTCCTGTGCGACACGCCCGGGATCATGGTGGGTCCCCAGGCCGAGTACGAGGCCACGGTGCGCCACGCCGCCCGCATGTTCGTGACGGCGGCCAACGTGACGGTGCCCTTCATGACCATCGTGCTGCGCAAGGGCTACGGGCTGGGCGCACAGGCCATGGCCGGCGGCAGCTTCAAGGCACCCATCTTCACCGTGTCGTGGCCCACCGGCGAGTTCGGCGGCATGGGCCTCGAAGGCTTCGTCAAGCTGGGCTACCGGCGAGAGCTTGAGGCCATCGAAGATCCCGAAGAGCGCATCGCGGAATACGAGAAGCGGGTGGCCCGGCTGTACGAGCAGGGCAAAGCCGTCAACACCGCCACGTTCTTCGAGATCGACGACGTGATCGACCCCGCGGAAAGCCGCGATTGGATCCGCATGGCGCTGCTGTCCGCCCCCAAACCGCCCCCACGCACCGGCAAGAAACGCCCCATGGTCGACACCTGGTAGCGCACCCGCCGATCGCTCTCTGAGCGGGGTGGCCGCCCGAGTCAGGCGAGGAGTTCGGCGACGGCGAGTTCGGCTATGCGGTCGCTGTCGTAGCCGAGCACCCCGGTGAGGATGTCGAAGGAGTGCTCGCCGAGTGTCGGGCCGCCGTAGGTGACGTCTGCGGGAGTGCGCGAGAGCTGGAAGCGGGAGGCGTCCACGATGGTGGTGCCCTGCTTGGCGTGGGGCACCTCGACCTGCTGGCCGCGGTGGATGATCTGCGGGTCGGCGGTGTACTCCGGGGAGTTCTGCACGATGTGCGCCGCCACCCCCACGTCCTGCAAGCGATGCATCAGCGCGACACCGTCCTGGGAACGGGTCCACGCCGAGATGACCTCATCGAGCTCGTCGTGGCGCTCTTGGCGCTCAGCCAGGGTCAGATCACCCATGTCGCCACGCCCCATCAGGGCCGCCAACGACTGCCACTGGCCCTCGTCGACGCACGAGATCGCGATCCAGTCATCGTCAGGCACCACGGCAGGAAACTGCTCGCTGGCCGCCGTCTGGTAGACGCCCTGGGGAGCGATGTGGCGGTCACGGTTGCCCACCCGGTGCGCCACCCGGCCGTTCACCGTGCGGTCCAGCACCGCCGGGGCCATCAGGTGCAGCGCCGACTCTGCCTGGGACATGTCGATGTACTGGCCCTCGCCGGTGCGGCGCCGGTGCTCCAGCGCTCCCATCACCGCCGCCACCAGCCAGCGGGGCGAGGTGTAATCGGTGTAGGCGCCGAACGGCCCGCAGGGTGCTCGATCCGGCCATCCGACCGGGTAGAAGAATCCGGAGATCGCCGCGGCCATCGTGCCGAAGCCCGCGAGCATCGCCAAGGGGCCGGTCTGGCCCATCAGGCAGCTCGACGCCATGATCACGTCGGGCCGCCGAGCGTGCACTTGCTCCCAGCCCATCCCGAAGCCGGCCATGCCCTTGGGCGAGAACGACTCCACGATCACGTCGGCCCAGTCGATGAGATCCCAGATGACATCCAGCGCGGCCGGCTTGGACATGTCCAGGCAGATGCCCCGCTTGCCAGCGTTCATGTTGTTGTAGAGCGCTGAGTACTCGGGGTCGCCGATGTCGTCACGGAATGGCTGGAGCGAACGTGCCACCTCGAGGCGAGTCTCGGACTCAACCCGGATGATGTCCGCCCCGTAGTCGGCCAGCACCCGCGCCGCAGCGGGCCCCGCCATCGCCCACATGAAGTCGAGCACCTTGACGTTCTCGAGCGGCCGGGCAGTCGAGGCTGTCTGAGCGCTCACGTCGGCACCGGTGACCTCGATGCGGGGTCTCGCCCGGATTGCCTCACCTTCGGACTGTGCGTCCAGCTCGGCCAAGACTTCGGCTGTGTGCTCGCCGAGCTTGGGCGGCGGACCCAGCGGACGCATCGGCGTGGCACTGAAGCGGGCATAGCGGCCGGGATAGGTCACCTCCAGCACCTCGGCGCCTGCCTGACCAGCCGCCCCGGCGTCGGCGCCCTCCACGTCGGCAGCCCGGGTGGCGTCCTGCGCGGCGCCCGCCGTCTGGGTGACCGTCTCCCAGTACTCGCGGGCTGCGAGCTGGTGCGAGTCGACGACTTCGTCGGCCGTCCATACCGGGGTGATCAGCACCCGGCGGCTCATGGCCGCATCCAGCAACTCGGCCTTGGTCTTGGTGGCGAAGAAGTCAGCCAGCACCTGCTTCAGCCGCTCGTACTCCGAGATCGGCTCGCGGCCGTCGAGCAGCATCATGGCGTACTCGGTCCAGTTCTTGTCCCGGGTGGTCTCGTCGCAGAAGCCTTCCTCGTGAACCCAGTTCATGAGGCTCTGCGTGAACGCCCGAAAGCCGGGCCCGAACAGGAACGTCACCGACGCGTGCCCGTCCTTGCACGGCCACATCAGCTGGACATGCAAGCCCTCCACCAGCACTCCGCCGGCATGACGGGTCGGCGGGGTCGCACCCAGCGGCGTGGACAGCGCGTACGACTGGCAGGCCTGGTTCATGCTCTGCTGCGCCGACATGTCCACGTGCTGGCCGAGGCCCGAGACCGTCTGCCGCTCCCAGAGGGCGATCAGCGCGGCGCCCGCAGCTTCGGAGGCAGCGTTGTGGAAGGCCTGCGGGAACAGGCCCCCGGTGCGCAGCGGCGCCCGGTCGGAATCGCCGGTCATCGCCATGTTCACCGCGGCGGCCTGCAGCGTCAGGTCCGAAACTGACCACTCGGCCTTGGGTCCGTCGGAGCCGAACGGCGA
Organism: Candidatus Poriferisodalis sp.; assembly: GCF_965208925.1. GTDB lineage: Bacteria > Actinomycetota > Acidimicrobiia > Acidimicrobiales > Poriferisodalaceae > Poriferisodalis. The sequence goes on from NZ_OZ242364.1 coordinate 3,511,120, forward strand.
GATCGACACGTACACCAGCTCGGGATTGATCTCCGCCAGAGCGCTGTAGCCCAGCCCCAGCGCGTCCATCCGGCCAGGGCCGGCTGATTCGATCAGGATGTCGGCGGCCGCGGCCAGCTCTCGCAGCTTGGCAGCGCCCTCATCGCTTGCCAGGTCCAGCACCACGCTGCGCTTGCCCCGGTTGTAGGCCCAGTGGTGCAGCGACCGCTCGGGATCTTCGATGTCGCCAGCAAAAGGCCCCAGCTGCCGCGCCGACGATCCTTCCGGCGGTTCCACTGCTATGACGTCGGCGCCCATCTGGGCGAGGATCGCCCCGCACAGGTGGCCTCGCTCGTCGGTGAGGTCCAGCACCCGGAACGGGCTCAGCATCGACGTGGACGGAGACTCAGAATCGATCTGGGCGTCAGGCATCCGCACATTTCAGCACGACCGAGCCCGATTGTTCACGATCCGGGCGGGCGGCAGTGCCCGATCCGGCACGACCGATGTCGACGTGACCTGCGGCTACTCCAGCAGTTCGGCGACGGCCAGCTCGGCGATGCGGTCACCGTCGTAGGCCAGCGTCTCGGTCAGCACCTCGAAGCTGTGCTCGCCGAGCGTGGGACCCCCATAAGTGACTGACGCCGGCGTGCGCGACATCACAAACCTTGTGTTCTCGACGATTGTCGTGCCCTGCTTGCCGTGGGGCACCTCGATGAGGTGCTGGCGATGCAGGACTTGGGGATCGATGGTGAACTCCGGCGAATTCTGCACGATGTGGGCGGCCACACCCGCCGCCTGCAACTCGGCCATCAGCTCGTTGCCGTTGCGGCCGCGAGTCCACGCCGAGATGATCTCGTCCAGCTCGTCATGACGTGAGTGGCGCTCGGCCGTGCTCAGCGAGGCCAGGTCGTCGCGACCGAGCGCACTCGCCAGCGCAACCCACTGATCGTCGTCGACGCAGGAGATCGCGATCCAGTTGTCGTCGTGGTCCTCACCGGGCGAACTGCCGGCCGCCGTCTGATACGCACCCTGGGGCGCGAACACCAGGTCCCGATTGCTCGCTGCCTCCCAAATGCGCCCGTTGGTGGTGCGCTCAAGCAGCGCCGGTGCCATCAGGTGCAGCGCCGCCTCGGACTGGGACAGATCCACGTACTGGCCCCTGCCGGTCTGGCGCTTGTGTTCCAGCGCCCCCATCACGGCGGCCACCAGCCAGCGGGGAGAGGTGTAATCGGTGTACGCGGTGAATGGCCCGGAGGGCGCCCGGTCGGGCCATCCCACCGGGTAGAAGAACCCCGAGATCGCCGCAGCCATCGTGCCGAAGCCTGCGAGCATCGCCAGCGGGCCGGTCTGTCCCATCAGGCAGCTCGACGCCATCACGACATCAGGTCGGCGCTCGCGCACCTGCTCCCAGCCCATGCCCCAACCGGTCATGGCCTTGGGCGAGAACGACTCCAGGATCACATCCGCCCAGTCGATGAGGTCCCAGATGACCTCCAACGCTTCGGGCTTGGACATGTCGAGCGCCAAGCCGCGCTTGCCGGCGTTCAGGTTGCTGAACAGGCCCGAGCCGTCGGGGTCGCCGACATCGTCGTGGAATGGCTGGATGGAGCGCACCGCGTCCAGCTTGTTGGCCGATTCGACGCGGATGATCTCGGCGCCGTAGTCGGCCAGTACCCGGGACGCTGCCGGCCCGGCCATCGCCCACATGAAGTCGAGCACCTTGACGCCTTCGAGCGGCGGCGACGTGTGCGCCATCGGGGCGATGGACGCCGGTACTGCGGGCAAGCGCTCCCCCGCGTCCAGCTCAGCCAGGACGTCCGCTGTGTGCTCGCCCAGCGTCGGAGCACGGCCGAGGTTGACCAATGGGGAATCGGTGAACTTTGCGAACGCGCCGGGATAGCGCACCGCGGCGGGATCGAACGCGCCGGCGCCGGCGACAGCGTCGCTGTGGTCGACATCCTCCCAATACCCACGGGTCGCGAGCTGTTCGGAATCGACGACCTCGCCCGTTGTCGACACCGGCGTGATGAGCAGCCGGCGGGTCATGGCCGCATCGAGCAAATCGGCCTTGGTCTTGGTGGCGAAGAACTCGGTGAGAATCTGCTTGAGCCGCTCGTATTCGGAGACCGGCTCTCGGCCGTCGAGCAGCATCATGGCGTACTCCACCCAGTCCTTGTCCCGGGTGGCCTCGTCGCAGAAGCCCTCTTCGTGCACCCAGTCCATGAGGTTCTGGGTGAACGCCCGGAACCCTGGCCCGAACAGGAACGTCACCGAGGCGTGCCCGTCGGCACATGCCCACATCAACTGGATGTCGATGCCCTGCAGGCTGGCGCCGCCGGCGATCCGCTGGGTGACGGTGGCATTCAAGGACGTATTGAGCGTGGACGACATCGATGCCTGGCTCATCGACTGCTGGGCGGACATGTCGATGTGCTGGCCCAGACCAGATCGGGTCTGTCGTTCCCACAGCGCGATGAGCGCCGCGCCAGCCCCTTCGGAGGCCGCATTGTGCATGGCCTGCGGAAGCGTGCCCCCCGCCCGCAACGGTGCCCGGTCCTTGTCGCCGGTGACGGCCATGTTGACCGCCGAGGCCTGCAGCGCCAAGTCCGAAACAGCCCAGTTGGCCTTCGGTCCGTCGCTGCCGAACGGCGTGATCGAGACATGGATGAGCGCAGGGTTGAGCTCAGCCAGCACCTCGCGGCCGAGGCCCAGCGCTTCCGCTTCGCCGGGATCGAACGATTCGAATACGACGTCCGCCCCGGCGATGAGTGCTTTGGCGTGCTCGACGCCCTCGGGAGTGCCGAGGTCAAGCACGACGCTGCGCTTGCCCCGGTTGTAGGCCCAGTGATGCAGCGAGCGCTCGGGATCCTCGATGTCCCCTGCAAAAGGGGCCAGCCGTCGCGCCGGTGAACCCTCGGGCGCTTCGACCGCGATCACATCGGCGCCCATCTGGGCCCAGATGGCGCCAGCCAAGTGGCCGCGCTCATCGGTCAGATCAATCACGCGGTAGTCGGACAGCACTCCGGATGCGTCGGTGTTCATTTCGCCACTCATGGGCACATTTCAGCACGCAGACCGACCCGACAAGTCCGCGTACATCAACGCATAGGCAATGGCCGACAGCGCGCCGAGGACGGGTCCCGCAATCGCGTTGGAGATGAAGTCTCCGTAGGGACTCGGCAGCGCGAGCAGGCCAAGCCACAGGACTAACCCCGCTGCGATGTTCGCCAGCGCGATCAGCGCTGACAGCCCCCATGTCGCCGCCTTGTTCCCGGTGAGCAGCCGCCACCACCTCCGAAAGGACGGGAAACCCGGCTCCAGATACGCGATGACGTAGTGCATCTGGATCAGCGGCACGAAGTATGCGACAGCGCCCACGATCCCAATCACGAAAACGGCGATGCCCAGATACGGGTGCATGAAGGACAGCACGAACAAGACAATCCCCAGTGCGACCACCAGCACCAGCAAGAGGGCGAGGTAGATGATCGACAGCAGGATCGCCTTCGGTACCCGCGCAAGCCCGGTTGCCAGTGCGGGTCCGATTGCCGAAGGGCGGCCTTCAACATCGTCGAGAGCGACCAACGAGAAGGCGATGGTCGTGGCCCAGCCCAGCAGCCAGACCAGCACGCTGACTGCGAACAGCAGCCCCGCATTGACCAGACGATTTCTGTCGATGGAGTCGAGCCAGGCTTCTAGCGACGCTTCAACTTCTTCGCTCCCGGCGAATTCATTTGTTGTCAGGTCCAAGAACTCTTCGAACCTGGGGTTCTCGAAGACCTCGTCGTTGACGATGTCGAAGGCCGACGTGAACGCTGCGACCGAGACGACCGCAACGGCGGCTGCGACGATGGCGATCACCGCAATCTCGCGAAAGCGCCGGCCCACGATGCCGAACGTGTCCCCGATGAGGTCAGGAATGGGCCGGTGTCGCCTGTCGTCAACCACGGCGGAAAGCTAAGTCGGCCGCTGCGAGAACTCGCTACCCACGCCCTCAAGACCATCGCACAGAGCCTCCCCTTGGTCCATGGCCGCCTCGTCGGCAGAAACCCCTGCCAAGTCCACATAGAGGAGCGTGAGGGCGGTCGTGAGGATGGTCAGCTCGGTAACGGTGAAGAAGATGCGAGCGACGGCCCAAGCAACAGAGTCGAACTCAGGTCCCACGGCTTGCCAGACCGCATGAAGCGCGACCACCACGATCTGGCACAACAGCGCCCGTCCGAGGACGAGGCCTCGTCGGCCGCGCACGAGATACCGGGCGCGGCGGAACTTCGGTCGAGGATCCTCCAGCATGATCGCCGTGAAGTAGACGTTGATCTGCGGGACGCTGTAGGCGAGGATGCCGACGACCAAGGGAAGCCACGTCGCGAGGAATCCGAATTCGGAGTCGAGGAGCGTCGAGTAGATGAGTAACTGGAGCGGCACGTAGACCACGGCGAGTGCGAGCCCGAACAAGAGGTTGATGACAGTGACCCTCGGAAGCTTGCGCATCGCCATGCGAGCCGCAGCCATGCCATGAGCTGGATCGTTGCGGGCACGCTGCACGACGAGGCTGGCTGCCGCGATGCTGAAGAAATGAGTGCCGAGCGCGAACGCCAGCATCGATAGGGCTGTGCCGAGCGCGAGCCGGAGTCCTGAGGTGTTTTGGGGGATGTCATCGAAGACCTGCTCGTACGCCCACTGCAGCGCCAGCCACTGCGCGACGACGGCGGCGGCAGCCGGCGCTGCGGTAGCCAGCAGCGGGCGCCATTGGCGGACGATGAAGCGGAACGTGTCGCCGATGAGCGCAGGGATCGGCCGGAGCCGTCCGGGTTCAGGTTGGAGTTCAGGCTCGGAGGGAGGAGCCCAGAAGAACGGAACAGGCGGGTCGTTCGGCGGCTCTCCAGATGCTTCGATCGGGCCGAGAGGCGCCGCTCGCGGAATCTGACGAACGATCTGCGGTGTTTCCTGCTGCGGCGGTCGGCCGACGGGCACGCAGCGAAACTAGCGAACCCCTCGGAGAGCGGAAGGACTGTGCCGAGTCAAGCCGGACTTGCCGACATCAGCCCAGCGGCTCAACCTCCGTTTGCGGGTCTGCGGGCTGTTCGCCCGCAGCGAGATCTGCGTAGACCAGCAAGTTCGCCACGGCGAGCACAGCGACGATCAGCGGCGAGATGATGACGTTGGCGATGAGGTCTCCGTACAGGTCCGGCAGCGGCAGCAAGCCCAGGATCGACGAGGCCACGAACCCGACGACGCCGAATGCCAACGTGAGCAGAACCATGCGACCCCAAATGGCGGCCTTGCGACCCTGCACCAGGCGCCACCAGCGTCGGGGCGAAGGAAGTCCCGGCTCGAGGTATGCCATCACGAAGTAGACGGCGAACAAGGGGCCGAACACGATCGCCGCCAGCGCCCACAGCATCAGGAAGGGAACGAAGATCCCTGGCGGCGTGAAGAAGGTCAAGAGCAGGCATGGCCCGCACGCAGCCATGCACATGACGCCAGCGAGGAGCACGATCTTCGGCATGCGCCGGAACGCCGTGGCCAAGTTCGAGCCGTCGTTGATCGGCCGCCCGTTCACGTCGTCGAACGCTGCCCAGGTGGTGGCGATGTCCTGCACGTAATAGCCGAGCATGCTCGCGACCATGAAGAAAACGAGCAGCGTGATGGCCGTCGCGGTGGGCGTGACGTCGAACGACTCCAGCCAAGCGCCGAAGTCCGCCGGTGCATCGCCCCTGGGATCGCTCAATTCGTCCAGCTTGGCGAAGAACTGACCGTCGAACATGGCGTTCAGGCCGAGGAACAGCATCACGAACGCCACGAGGTAACCGGCCGCGCCGACGACCGCGTACTCGCCGAGCGGGCGCCACCGCCTTCCGAGGAGCGAGAAGGTGTCTCCGAAGAGCTGCGGGATCCGGCGCAGGTCACCGGGCCGCTGCCGGGGGACGTACCGCCGTGGCCGTGCGGGGCTTGACCCGGGTGGCGGAAGCGCCGGTCGGGGCCGCTTGTCGCCCGGTACCGGTCTGATGCCGGACGCGTCCTGATCGTCGGTCACGGTTCGATGCTACTTGTGCGGTGTCAAGCGACTTCAAGTTGCATGTCGGCGTAACGTCACACGCGCCCAACCCACCGCCCCGACGGGATCGCTCGCATCAGCGACCGGTAGAGGAGCCACCTATGAATGACACGGCAACTGGGCTGGTTGCACCGCTGCCCGGCAGCTTGCCGCCGCACCGGGTGAGGTACCTGCCGATGGTGGATCGGCCGCGGGTCCGGTGGCCGAACGATGCACGGGTGGCGTTATGGATCGCTCCGAACGTGGAGCACTACGAGTTCCTGCCGCCACGGGATCCGCAGCGCAACACCTGGGTGCGCTCGCCGCACCCCGATGTGCAGGGTTACGGCTACCGCGACTACGGCAACCGGGTGGGTTTCTGGCGCATGGCAGACGTGCTGGACCAGTTCGGCATTGTCGCCACGGCCTCCACCAATCTCGCCGTCTTCGACCACTACCCCGAAGTGGGCGCTGCCATGGTGGAGCGCGGCTGGGAGATCATGTCCCACGGGATCTACAACACCCGCTATATCTCGTCGATCGACGAGACCGCCGAGCGAGCGTTCTACATCGAGTGCATCGAAGCGCTGCGCAGCCACACCGGACAACAGCTACGCGGCATGCTCGGCCCGGCGGTCTCCAACACCGTTCTGACTCCGGATCTCATGGCCGAAGCGGGGCTGATCTACCACGCCGACTGGTTCCACGACGACCAGCCCGTGCCGCTGGCAACCCGCAGCGGGCAGCGGTTGGTGTCGGTGCCCTACTCGATGGAACTCAACGACGTGCCGGTGTTCACGCAGCACTTCGACACCGCCGAATTCGTGGCGATGGCGAAGGCGCAGCTCGACGTGCTGCGACGCGAAGCCGACGACGGCGCCGGCGGTCGGGTGATGTGCGTGGCGCTGCATCCCTACCTGATGGGCATGCCGCACCGGGTCGACGGGCTCGCAGCGATGCTCGACTACCTGATGAGCCACGACGACGTGTGGCAGACCACGGCCAGCCGTATCGCCGAGCACTATCTCGAACATCACTACGACAACTTCGTCGCCCACGAACCCGAGCCGGCTTCGACGCCACCGAGGCCGGACACCGCAGGCGATCAGATTGAACCGCGGCCTGATCGTCCGAGCGCAACAACTGCCGGTGCGTCAGCGATCGGCACCGCTGCTGCCGATTCCGACGTTGCAAACCGTGCCGCGGGGGACAGCACTGCGGCAGGCCGAACCGGGGGCTACGAGTTCGGCCCGGCCCAGCACCAGCACGGCATGGACCACCCCTACTACGAGTGGTCCCCGCTGCCGGGCCGCGGCCGTTTCGAGTGGCCGGGACGCAGCCCGCTCGCCGTCAGCGCTGTGGTCGTTCTCGAGCACGTCGAGTGGGAGCCGCCGGCCGACGCTTACTCGCTGCGCCGTCGAAGCGGCGGTCTGGCACGCCTGCCCGCGCCTGACTACCCCCAGCTCACGATCCGCGAGTACGGCCACCGGGTCGGCATCTTCCGCCTGCTCGACCTGCTGGATCGCCATGGCATCGCCGTCACCGTCGCCGTCGATGCGCTGACTGCTGAGCACTACGGGTGGCTGGCCTCGCACCTGGTTGAGCGCGGATGCGAGATCGCCGGGCGAGGCATTGCGGCGACCCAACTCATCACGTCCAAGAATTCTGAAGCTGACGAGCGGGACGCCATCGCTCGAAGCCTCGACGCCATCGAGTCCGCCACGGGCATCCGCCCGACCACCTGGTTCTCCGCCGAGGGGGTCGAGTCGTTCCGTACCCCGGCCCTGCTGGCGGAGGCCGGGATTGACACCGTGCTCGACTGGCCCAACGACGAGCAGCCCGTTCTCATGACAACCGAGGGCGTGCTGGCTGGCGTGAACCGGCCCCTCGGCACGCCGCCGATGGTGTCAGCGCCGCTGTTCCTCGAAGCCGACGACGAGTTCGCGCTGTGGCACCGGCGGGTGCCGCTGGATGGCTGGCGCGAGATCATCACCGGCGCCGCAGCCCGCATGCACCGCGACGGCACCGAGCATCCCGCCGGAAGCCGCCTGCTCATGCTGACGCTGCGGCCGTGGCTGGCAGGCCAGCCGTTCCGCATGCCGACCCTCGACGCAGCGCTCGCCGAAGTGACGGCGCTCGGCAATATCCACACCGCCACCGCCAGCGAATTGGCTGCCCACGCGCGTTCGACGCTGCGCTGAGCCAGCCGGTCACGGCAACTCGCCTGACGCTGCCCCTGGAAGTCCTGACGCTGCTGTGCAGACGGCCAGCTAAGCCAAGCGCCAGGCTCCCGGATCGGGGACCGGCAGGCCGAGGTGGTCACGCAGCGTTGTGCCGGAGTACTCGGTGCGGAACAGGCCTCGACGTTGCAGTTCGGGAACGACGAGCTCGACGAAGTCGTCGAACGCCCCCGGCATGTGCGTGCCCGCGATCACGAAGCCGTCGACGGCACGCTCGGTGAACCATTCCTCGAAGTAGTCGGCCAGCTCGACCGGGCCGCCCACGGTCGGGTGCGCCAGCCGGCCACGGCCCGACACCTGCACGAAGTCGCGGACGGTGGGATTGGCCCGTCCGGTGATCTGCAGCACCTGGTTGCGAATGCCCTGGATGCCGGTCATGGCATCGAGGTCGTCGTCGGACAGCGGCTCGTCGAGGTCGCGGCTGGCGAAATCGAAGTTCAGCCCCTCTGACAGCAGCGACAGGTCGTCGACCAAGGTCGGCAGCTCGTCGTACGCGGCCCGGCGGTCCTCGGCTTCGGCCATAGTGCGGCCCACCACGGGGAACGTCAGGTTGGTGATCTTCACCTGGTCGGGGTCGCGGCCGAGCGCCTCGATCTGCGACTTCACGGCGGCGTAGTGCTCGACAGCACTGTCGAGACGGACCTGGCTCACGAACAGCAGCTCGCCCCAGCGGGCAGCGAAGGTGGTACCGCGCCCGCTCTGGCCGGCCTGGATCACCACCGGATGGCCCTGGGGTGTGCGCGGCACGGTAAACGGCCCTCGTGACGAGAACCACTGCCCCTGGTGGTCGAGCCGATGCACCCGGTCGCCGTGCGCGTACAGCCCCGCATCGCGGTCGGCCGCTATCGCATCGGCCTCCCACGTGTCCCAGTGGCCGTGCACCACCTCCATGAACTCGTCCGCCCGGTCGTAACGCACGTCGTGGGCGGGCGCCTGGGCCAGGCCCATGTTGCGGGCCTCGTTGTCATTCACCGACGTGACAACGTTCCACGCCGCCCGCCCGCCGGTGAGGTGGTCGAGCGTGGCGAACACACGGGCCACGTGAAATGGCTCGTAGTAGGTCGTCGAGTAGGTGGCGCCCAGACCGAGCCGGCTGGTCGTCATGCCCATGGCGGTCAGCACCGTGACCGGATCGAGCTTGACGCAGCGGATGCCCGCCTCGACCGTGTGCCGGTGATCGCCGCCATACATGTCGGGCATCGCCAGGCGGTCGTCGAAGAAGCCCAGATCGAAGCAGCCGGCCTCGAGCACTTGGCCGATGTGGCGGTAGTAGTCGAAGGTGGTGACGTCGTGACGGGCATCGGGATGCCGCCACGCGGCCGGAATGGTGGTGCAGTTCTGCGCCTGCAAGAAGCCCACCAGCACGATCTGACGCTGAGCGTTCACGACCAGCGATGGTAGAGAGTCGCGCTCACCGGCGGGCCGGGACAGCCAAGTGCCAGACTCGACGGCTATGCCCCCTGGCCCGCAGACCGCCGACATCGCCCACGACGAGGCGTTGCGGGAACGACTTGGGGCGAACCTGGCCCGCCACGATGTGCGCCGGCATCCGGAACTGGGCCGCAAGCGCGCCTCGGTCGCCGTCATCGTGCTGGACAGCCACGCGGATCTGCACGGAGCGGACCCAGAATTCACCGGTCTGGATGCCACCCAGCGACGCGACATGCTGGCCGAGGTTCCCGGCGCGGCCGATGACCCGACGCTCACCGGCCATGTCGAAGGAACCGCCGGCGGAGCAGCCGTGCTGCTGACGAGGCGGGGCTCGAACTTGCGCGGGCACCCACGGCAGTGGGCGCTGCCAGGTGGGCGGCTCGATGACGGTGAGACGGCGCTGCAAGCAGCCATCCGGGAGTGCTCTGAGGAAGTCGGGCTGGAGCTGACCGGCGATGACCTGCTCGGACAGCTCGACGACTACCCGACACGCTCTGGCTACGTCATCAGCCCGTTCGTGTTCTGGCTCTCCGACGACCGGGAGCCGGTCGCGAATCCCGCCGAAGTCGCATCAGTGCACCGCGTCTCGCTGCGCGAGCTGGTCCGGCCCGACTCGCCGCGGTTTGTGAGCATCCCAGAGAGCGACCGTCCCGTCGTGCAGGTCCCCATCGGCGGCGATCTCATCCACGCACCCACCGGGGCCGTGCTCTACCAGTTCCGAGCCGTCGCCTACGACGGCCTCAACACCCGTGTCGACGAGCTGGAGCAGCCCGTGTTCGCATGGCGTTAGCCAGGCGAACCATCAAGCACAGCGCCTGGCGCTAGCCGGTTGACACAGGTGCTATAGCTGCGGAGGCGGCAGCTTGAGGGCCACCTAGCCGAGCACGGACATCGACGAGCCGTGCAGGTCGCGCTTGCGAGAGAACGTGCCCATGTCTATGTCGAAACCGGTGTGCTTGCCCGTGACCACGAGCGGGTCGGCGTCGTGGTCGTGGCCGGCTTCTACAGCGCCGATCAGCTCCGCCATGCAGTGGCCAGCCACCGCCGCGTTCTTGAACTGGTTGCCGCTGGTGCCGATGGCCACGTAGAAGCCGTCGAGCGACGTGCGGTCGTAGATCGGGATCCAGTCGTCAGTGACGTCGTACACACCCACGACGCCCCTCGGCTGGTGCGGCAGGCCCAATTCGGGCATGCGGCGGGCGAACCGCAGCACGTGGGTCTCCCACTGCTCGCGAGAGAGGTCCTGCGAGCAGCCGTCGATCTGGTCGGTGCTGAGCCATTCCAAGTCGTCCATGTCGAGCTCGAGCGAGCCGATGAGGATGTTGTTGCCCACCTCGGGTCGCACGTAGCAACCGCAGTCGTCGTCGGCCATCGCCGCACCCACGCGCTCGAAGTCGACACCTGCCGGCGAGGGCACGTGGTACACCTCTTTGCGCTGCGGCCGGGTGCTGACTGTCATGCCATCGAGCACCCCTGCCAGCTCGTTGATGGCACTGCTGTGCGGGCCGGCCACATTCACCACGACCGGCGCTGACAGCACAGCGCCGTCGGCCAGCACGACGCCCTCGGCTCGGCCCGAACCGGCGATCCCCACGACGGTCTCGCCGAAACGGAATTCGGCCCCTGCGGCTTCGGCCGCCAGCCGCAGATTGTGGGCTGCGAGCTGCGGGTCGCCGATGTAGCCCGCTTCCGGCGTCCACAGCGCGCCGTCGAGCTGCGAGGTGGGCTCGGCCCAGAAGTCAGGGTCTGCGATCTGTCGAGGCGGACCGAAGCGCGACAGGTCGAAGTGGCCGAGCCGCGCGACCGCCTCGTCACGATTCCAGACCTCATAGGGCACGCCGAGCGCCTCGAAGTGCGGCACGGGCAGCAGGTGCGGACCGTCGCCGCTGATCAGCGTCAGCATCCCGCACTTGGTGAACGTGGTGTAGCCGGCCTCGTCGCAGTCGCCGATGTGCTGCGGCCAGTTCAGCCAGTACTGCAAGCCCTCGTAGGACATCGCCACGCCCGCACGCGTGGAATAGGTGAACCGCACGATGGCCGACGACGAGCTGGTGGAACCCTGGCCGGCGCCAGGGTTGCGATCGACGCCCACCACCCGCCAGCCGCGCTGGGCCAGCTCGTAGGTGACCGCTGTGCCGATGACACCTGCGCCGATAACGATGGCGTCGTAGCTCATGCCCTAGCCAACCTGTACTTCTTGCCGTCGCACATTCCTGCAAGCACGTCGTGGGCGCTTCCAGCTTCAGCCGATGCGGATCGGCTTGGCGATTGCGGCGGTGAGCACCTCGGGATCGCCGTCGGTCACCAGCACGTCGTCTTCGATGCGGATGCCGCCGAACCCGCGCAGCTCGTCCACTCGCTCCCACACGACGCTCTCGGCGAACTTCTCCCGCCGGGCTGGGTCGCCCAGCAGCGCGTCGATGAAGTAGATGCCCGGCTCGACGGTGGTGACCATGCCGGGCTCGAGGACTCGGTTCGGCCCCAGCTTCGCCAGCACCGGATCGTCGCTGGGCTCACGGCTGTAGGGGACGCTGGTGATGTCATGCACCGACAGGCCCAGCAGGTGGCCGAGCCCGTGGGGGAAGAACAGCGCCACGACGCCCTCGGTCACCAACTCAGTTGGATCGCCGCGCAGCAGCCCCATCTCGACCAGGCCGGCGCCCAAGATGCGTGCAGCGGCCAGGTGCACCTCTTTCCAGACGGCCCCCGGCCGGCACATGTCGATGGTCTGCTGCTGGGCGCTCAGCACGACGTTCCAGAGGAACTGCTGCTCGTCGGTGGGGTCGGCGCCGACGACCATCGTGCGGGTGACGTCGCTGGCGTAGCCGCCGAACTGCGCGCCGGCGTCGATGAGCAGCAGGTCGCCGGCCTCGATCGCCCGGGTGGCGGGTCGCAACGGGTCGTCGCCCGCATACACGTAGTGCAGGTACGCGCCGTGAGCGCCCGAGGCCACGATGCTGTCGTAGGCCACCCGAGGGGCACCCGCGGCGTAGAACTGCGCCTCCATGCCGATCTGGATCTCGCGTTCGGTCATGCCCGGCGCCGCGTGGGCGTACACCCACTCGAATCCGGCCGTGCTGGCAGCCGCAGCGCGCCGGATGTCATCCAGCTCGGCCTCGTCCTTGGTCATGCGCTCAAGCGCGACCGCAGCACTCAGCCGGAGCACAGTCGCTTCGGGTGTCGGCTCGGGGGTTTCGCCTGCTGCGCCATCAGGCGCTGATTCGTCGACCGACTCTGCTGGGGCGGGCAGTACCTCGGGCATCGCGGCGCCGGCGCCCAGCTCGATCAGCGTGCGGTCACTGCGTTGCGCCAGCCACTCCTCCAGCTCGTCGAGAGGCCGTCCGACGGGTGTCGGCGGTTGCTCCCACACCAGCCGTTCCGGGGTGAAGCGGGGTCCGAACAGCTCCCATCCGTCTGCCGTGGCGTCGTAGGCGAGCGTCGTGCCCGGCGAACCCACGGCGGTCAGGTAGGCCACATCTGGGTGCGGCAGGAAGGCGAAGTGCTGATCAGTTCCCGACCAGCCCGCCGGTTGGCCCGCCCGCAGCAGCACCACCTCGTCGGTCAGCTCCCAGCGCTTCGCGACCCGCGCCCGCCGCTCGGCCAACGCCTCGTCAGTCGGCTTCACGCCGCGCACCCTAACGCCGTCGCTGCGGCCCGCCCGCGCGATCCCTAAGTTCTTGGCGCGTGAGTGACGAAGCTGTCCCTGAACCCGAGATGCCACCGCTGCTGGCAAAGGCCATGGCGGCGAGGGAGGCGACGCTGGACGAGACCCGTCCCGAGGCAGTGGCCCGCCAGCACGCACGAGGCCGCTGGACCGCCCGGGAGCGGATCGCCGCGCTGTTCGACCCGGACACGTTCGTCGAGTACGGCCAGCTCGCACAGCCCCAGATCCGCTCGCTGGGCGATGGGCCGGCCGACGGCCTCGTCATGGGCGTTGGGCAGGTCGACGGCGTCTCGGTGTGCGCCTTCACCTACGACTACACCGTGATGGGCGGCAGCCAGAGCCCGACCAACCATCGCAAGGCGGACCGGATGATGGAAGTGGCCGAGCGCAACCGCTGGCCCGTCATCTTCTGGTCAGAAGGCGCCGGAGCACGCGCCACCGAGCTGTTCTACGAGAGCGGCACGGCGACCACCTTCATCCAGCTCGCACGGCTCTCGGGCCTGGTGCCGATCGTCACGATCCTGTCGGGGCCGAGCTTTGCCGGCCAGGCCAACATCGCCGGCACCTCCGACGTGGTGATTGCCACGAAGGACTCGACGATGGGACTCTCGGGGCCGCCGCTGGTGCGCTCGGCGACCGGCGAGGACTTGACCCCCGAAGAACTCGGCCCCATGTCGCTGCATGAACGAACCGGTGCTGTCGATCTGGTGGTCGACGACGAGACAGCGGCCCTGCAGACAGCCCGCAGGTACCTGTCGTACTTCACCGACGTGGCGGCTCCCCCGCCGCCGGTTGCCCACGACCAGACCCCGTTGCGCACGATGGTGCCCGAGAACCCCCGGCGCGCCTATGACGTGCGCAAGATCGTGGAGATCCTGGCCGACGAAGGCTCGGTGATGGAGCTGCGCCCGCTTTTCGGGCGATGCCTGTCGACATCGCTGTGCCGTATCGAGGGGCACCGCATCGGCGTGCTGGCGAACAACCCCATGTTCGGGGCGGGAGCCATCGATTCCGAAGGCTCGGCCAAGTTCTCACGCTTCGTCGAGCTGTGCAATGCGTACGACCTGCCGCTGCTGTTCCTGTGCGACACGCCCGGCTTCATGATCGGGACGGCTGCGGAGAAATCTGCGATCGTGCGCCACAGCGCCCGCACCCTGGTGGCGGTCAGTGCTGCCGACGTGCCGATCCTGGGCGTGATCCTGCGCAAGGCGTATGGCCTCGGCTACTACGCCATGGGCTCCGACGCGCTGGACCCCGACCTGTATGTCGGCTGGCCGACTGCCGAATTCGGCGGCATGGGCCTCGAGGGCGCGGTGAACATCGTGTACCGCGACGAACTTGAGGCTGCGCCCGACGACGCGACCCAGCGCGAGATCCGGGACCGGCGCGTCGCCGAGTGGAAGGAGCGCAATACCGGCCTGGAGTTCGCCCGGTCGTTCCTGCTGGACGACATCATCGATCCGGCCGAGACGCGAGACCTGATCGCCCGCCTGCTGGCGACGTTCCCCGCACCGGCGCCGCGTGAGGGGCGCAAGCACCCCATCGATCCCTGGTAGCCGGCTCAGCCTCTCGCTACTGCTGCTGTTGCTGTGCGGCCTGCTGCTGCGCCGCCGCATCAATCGGAGGACTCACCGCAACACGGGCCTGGCGGCGGATCGGCTCGGTGACCATCGAGACCGGCGCCGTCGGCAGGGCGATGATCACCTCGGCGTCCACCTTGGCGTCAGCCGTGCCGTTGAACACGCCGCGCACCGGCGGGACGTCGTTGTAGTCACGTCCGTAGCCGATCACGACGTGCCGTTCGCCGACGAGCCCGCCATTGGTGGGGTCGAGCGCATGCCATCCGTAGCCGGGCACCGCTGCCTCGATCCATGCGTGCGTCTGCACGGAGATCGCCGTCGGGTCGGCCGCGACGGGACGCTCCGGAGCGAACACGTCCTCGCCGACGAGACCATGGCTGGCATCGTCAGCGGGTTGGGCATCAGCACCCTGGTCGGGTCTCGTTTCGTCGAGCGCAAACAGGTACCCAGAGACGTAGCGCGCCGGGATTCCGATGCACCGCAGCATGCCCACAGCGAGGTGAGCGAAGTCTTGGCAGACCCCCCGCCCGCCGTCGATCAGCTCTTCCAGCGTCACACCGATGGAGGTGGAGCCGCGCTCGTAGGCGAGCACCGTGGGCACTGCCTGGGCAACGGCCAGCACGCGCTCGCACACGTCGTCGGCAGCGCCGCGGACCGCCCACGAGGCCACTTCGTTGACCAGTTCGCCCCATTGCACATGCTGGGACGGCGCGAGGTATTCGACGTGCTCGTTGACGAACTGCTGATCACTCAGCCGCTCGCAGCTCACAGGCGCCGGGGCGCCGTCGGTCGGCGTGGTCTCTACCGATGCCTCGGCTACCACCAGCAGATCGTCATGCGGCGCTCGCATGCCGAGGTGGTCGACGGTGGTGCCGAAGTAATCGCGCGTCTGCAGCACCCGGGTCGCCGGTGTTGTCGTCAGCCGGTACGACAGCACCTGCTGGCGCAGGTCGTCGCGGGGCCGTACCCGGATCTCGTTCTGCGACTCCGAGACGGGCTCTGCGTAGGTGAAGTGCAGCCGGTAGGCGATGTCGAGTCTCATTGCGGCCTGCCGTTCCCGTCACCGGGCCGCACGAACTGCGCATGAACTTCGGCGAAGCTCGATCTCGCCACCGTGCTGGCGTGCACATCGGCGGCAAGCTCAGCCAGCGCCGAGCCCAAGTAGGCCAGCTCGGCCTCGGGTTCGGCCAGCAGCTCGTCGAGCTCGCCGTACTCCAAGTGCGCCCGCAGTGCCCCGGCGCGCCGGCGGGGAGTGGCCACCGCGCCCGCTGCCGCGGCAAGGTCATCCAAGCGCAGCTCGACCCGTCCGAGACACCACAGCACCGAGCGGGGCATTTGCTCGTGCTGCAGGAGGAACTTCGCGACTGCATGCCACTGCGGCGAGTGCCCCAGCTCGCGCCGTGCGGCCTGCAGCGAGTGTGTGAACGCCAGCAGGCGGTTGCCGTCAAAGACGTCGCTCCCGGTGCCCAGACCCGACTTCAGGAGCTCCACCGTCAGGATCGAGCGTTCGAGCAGCCGGCCCGCCTCCATGAACGCGTAGCCCTCGTCGCGGCTCATCGACTCGGTCATCACGCCGCTGAGCGAGCGGCACCCCCGCCGGGCGGTGATGACCGACATGCGCGACACCTCGCCGCCGGTCTGCTCCCGCGCAGCAGCACCGACGGACTTGGCGCTCTGCATCAGGATGTGCAGGCTGTTGGCCTCCTCCCACAGCTCGACCGGGATGCGATCGCGCACGATGCGCAGGTTCTCGCGTACGGCTTGCACCGACGACACCACCGAACCGGGATGCGAATCGTCTGAGACCAGGAAATCCATGACGGCATAGGGGCCGGTGCCGACCTGCGCGGCCACGAACTCGTCCTGTAATCCCAACGCCTGCACCAGCCGGCGCGAGGCCAGCCGGGCCTCGGTGGCCTGGCGGTGCATCACGGCGTTGGTCTCCACGGACACGCAGCGGGCGATGGTGTCGGCCCGCTCCAGGTAACGGCCGGCCCACAACAGCGAATCGGCATGACGCGCCAGGATCATCGGGCGGGCTCCTGTGCCGAGGCACCGTTCGAGTGGGCACCGTCGGCCAGCACCCAGGTGTCCTTGGAGCCGCCGCCCTGGGACGAATTCACGATCAGCGAGCCCTTCCTCATCGCCACCCGCGTCAGGCCGCCGGGGAACACCTGCGTCCGCTCGCCGGTGATCACGAACGGACGCAAGTCAAGGTGGCGCGGTTCGAGCACGTCATCGCACAACGAGGCCAGCGTGGACAGCTCCACCACCTCCTGCACCACCCAGTTGCGCGGATCCCGTTCGATCTCAGCCCGTGCATCCGCCAGCTCCTCGTCGGATGCGTCACGGCCGATGACGATGCCGTATCCCCCAGACTCGCCCACTGGCTTGATGACCAGCTCGTCGAGCCGCTCGAATGCCGCTTCGCGCTGGTCGGGCTCCCACATCACATAGGTCTCGACGTTGGGCAGGATCGGCTGCTCGCCCAGGTAGTAGCGAATCAGGTCGGTGACGTAGGGATGGATGGCCTTGTCGTCCGCCACGCCGTTGCCGATCGAGTTGCACACCGTCACCGTGCCCGCACGCATGGCGCCGAGCAGCCCCGGCACACCCAGCGTCGAGTCCGGTCGGAACGACACCGGGTCGAGGAAGGAGTCGTCGATGCGCCGGTAGATCACGTCGACCGGCACCAGGCCCTCGATGGTGCGCAGGTACACGACATGCTCATCGACGACGAGGTCGGGGCCCTCGACCAGCTCCACGCCCATCTCCCGGGCGAGGAACGCATGCTCGAAGTAGGCCGAGTTGTAGATGCCCGGGGTCAGGATCACGATGAGCGGCTTGTCGCCGGACCCAGTGGGCGCCACCGATTCGAGCGCCGTGCGCAGCATCCGGCCGTACTGGCTGACCGGTTCGACGGTGTGGTCCTCCCACACGCGGGGGAACGCCTTGGTCATCGCCGCCCGGTTCTCGATGACGTAGCTGATCCCGCTCGGGTTGCGCAGGTTGTCCTCGAGCACCCGGTACTGGCCCTCGGCATCGCGCACCAGATCGATGCCTGCGATGACGCAGTGCGCGTCGTGTGGCACGCTGACGCCGAAGGCATTGCGCTCGAAGCCGTCCGACGACTGCACCAGCCACGCAGGCACCACGCCGTCGGCCATGGCTGCGCCCTCGCCGGTGTAGACGTCGGCCAGGAATCGGTTCAGTGCGGTGACGCGCTGGGCCAGACCCCGCTCGATCTCCTGCCACTCGGTTGCGGCGATCAGCCGGGGGAACAGGTCCATCGGCCAGGTCCGCTCGGTGCCCTGCGAGTCGCCATAGACGGTGAAGGTGATGCCCTGGCGGCGGAATTCCTCTTCGATGATGCCCTCGCGGCGCCGCAGCTCAGCCGTGTCGAAGTTGGAAAAACGCTCGACGATGGCCGCGTAGAGCGGGCGGACGGAGCCGTCACGGTCAAACGCCTCGTCGTAGGCAGGGAACTCGGCGTCGGGCTTCCGCAGTTCCGCCATGGCCCATTTGATAGCGCGTCAGCCCAAGTGCCGGTGCCATCGTCGCCCGTCACAGCGCTGCAGGGACCGTCCGCTAGAGGCTGACTCGCCTGATGGCGGGGCCGTCATGACTACGCTCGCCGGATGGCTGCAGTCACAGAGACCACAACGGCACCGCTTCGCGATCCAGACGCCGAGGGTGCCATCGAGTCCGCTCTCGCTGCGATCTCTGCGCCTGGCTCGTTCTTCACCGGGGCCGAGCGGCTGGCCATGGCGGCACAGGCTCGGGTAGCACGAGGTCTGGCCGAGACAGGACCTGACCTCGACCCCGTCGTCGCCGAGGCGGTGGCCCGCGTGGCAGCGGCCGCGATGACGAGCCGGAAATCCCACGTCCAAGCGTGGGTGGACAGCGGCCGGGACATCTTGGCCTATGTCGAATTGGTCTCGGTTGTGGCCCAGACCGCCAGCATCGACTCCTACCGCATCGGCCTCGATGTCGAGCTTGACGTGCTGCCCGGCGCCGTCGACGGAGCGCCTGCGCCCGAAGTGGCAGATGGGGCGGCCATCGTCAACGCCTGGGTCCCGACCGTAGGCGTCGCCCTCGCCCCCACCGCACTATCGGCCCTCCCGCGCGAGAAGGCCACCAAGGCGGCCCTGGGCGCGGCGTGGTACATCACCGACAAGGTCATCCACCAATACGACGTCGAACCCGGCAGGGAGCTCACGCGACCGCAGATGGAACTCGTGGCCGCCCGAACGTCGTGGCTCAACGAGTGCTTCTTCTGACTGTTCGGCCACACCTGGATGCTCCGTGAGAGCGCCAACGCCCAAGGCCAGCCGATCAACGTGCCAGCCGTCACCCGGCCCCTGCTCGGCGCGCAGCTCCCCCTCGGCGACGAACTCCTCGCCTTCACCGATGCCATCGCCCTGCTCGACTTCGACGAGCTGCCTATAGCCCGAGCCGACCTCATCGCCGCCGGGGGCAGCGGTGCCGCTACCCGGGCCGCTGCCGTCTGCGCCAGCTTCGAAGGCATCAACCGCATCGTCGACGCCGTCGGCGTGCCCGTCAACAAGCGCTTCTACGACATCGGCACCGAACTCGGCGTCGAGGTTCCCGACCACCTCCGCTGATCCTGCACAGCACACGGCGCGATATCGATCGCATCGCTCGCGGGCCGCTCAAGCCCGGGGGCTCAGGCCTTCAGGTGTCGAGCGATTCCCGCAGCTCTTGCGCGCAGGTGTGCAGGTAGTTCCGGCCGGTTGCAGTCACCAGGTTGTAGGCGAGCGCATCGAGCGCGTCGGCCTTGAGGCGGGTCATGGCATCGGATTCGTGGTCGAGCGCGAGCACCAGGTCGCACAGCTCTGCGCACCACTGCGCCTCGCCATCGGCGAGCGCCTCCCGTGCAGACGCCACAAGCGCCTCTGGGCCGCCGGCTAGCGCCGCCAGCCGCCGAGCCCGGTCGGCGGGATGCAGCGGGTTCATCTGGGCCGGATTGCCGTCGAACCATCCCAGGATGCCGTTGAAGATCGCCCGCACCGACCACGCCACGTTGCCGTAGTACTGGCCCAGCAGCGGATGATCCGCGAGGTCGTGCGGCAGCGTGACCTCGTGTGCCAGTTCGTCGGGTGTCTTGCCAGCGTTCATGCCGGCGATCGTCTCGTTGTAGATGTGCCACAGGCCGCGGCTGTAGGTCTCGAGCGCGGCGTCGACCTCGGCTGCGCCGGAGAACGGCGTGGTATGGCCCAACACCAGATGATCCGCCTCCATGGCACGGATCCGGTCGACCGATTCGCACCAGTCGCGCACGTCGCGGTACTGCGTGCCCCGGATCGCATACAGGTTGGGGAACGAGCGGTACATGTTGTCGCCGGCGAACACGACCCGCTCGTCCGCGAACCACGTCATGATCTGGTCTTCGGTCTCGCCCGGGTTGTGCGAGACCTCCAGCCGAACACCGCCGATCTCGATGATCGCCGAGCCCTCGAACCGCCTGGTCGGGAAGGTGCGCGGGTCGGGGCCCCCGCCGGGACCGCCCGCCAGCGCGCCCGCCTTCGGGTACACCGCCGGTGCGATGCCGTTGTTGATGCGCTTGTCGGGCGGCAGCTTGAATCCGGCCTGGCGCAGTCCGCGGGCGCCCGCGATCGACACGCCGTTGCGGGCGAATCGCCGCGCCTCGTCGCCGAAGTGCTGCACTCCCCAGATCTCGATGTCGGGGTTCTCGTCGATCAGCGCGGGGGCACCGCCGGTGTGATCGGGATGGCCGTGGGTGTACACGAGCGCCACGATCGGCAGATCGGTGCGGCGCCGCAGTTCCGCGATCGCATGGGAGGTTCGCTCGGGGATGCTGCCGCCGTCGACAGCCACCACGCCGGTGTCGCCCAGCACGAAGGAGAACGTGGAGACGCCATAGCCCACCGCCACGAACACGCGCTCGGTGAGCTGAATGAACTGCTCTGCAAACAGATGCTCGATGGACCGCAGCTCGGCCGACGCCGGTGTGTCCATCGGATCTGCTTGTGATGATGCCTCAGCGTTCAATGAGCGTCTTCTCCAGCATGTCGATCGTCTCCATCGCACCGAGCGCCTGGTTGACCGACGCATTGGGCTCACGTCCCTCGGCGATCGCCGAGATGAACTCCCGGTCCTGCAATTCAATGCCGTCATTCGAGATGGCCACGCCCGTCAGGTCGACCGGATTGTCGTACCCGTCCACCAGGTCGTCATATCGGGCGATGTAGGTGCCGTTGTCGCAGATATAGCGGAAGAACGTGCCGAGCGGCCCGTTGTTGTTGAACGACAGTGACAGCGTGCACAGCGCCCCCGACGGCACGCTCATGCCGATGGTCATATCCATGGCGATGCCCAGCTCGGGGTGCGTCGGCCCCTGCTGCGCCCAGCCGGCGGTGATCGGTTCGCCCGTCTGGTAGCCGAAGAGATCGACGGTGTGGCACGAGTGGTGCCACAGCAGGTGGTCGGTCCACGTGCGGGGCTTGCCCATGGCATTGCGGTTCTCGCGCCGGAAGAAGTAGGTCTCGACGACGAGATGCTGCAGCGTCAGGCCGCCGCGGCTGATGCGGTCGTGCACCCACTGGTGGCTCGGGTTGAAGCGGCGGGTGTGACAGACCATTGCGGTGACGCCGGTCTCCTGCTGGGTCCGCACCAGCTCTTCGCTGTCGGCGAGATTGTCGGCCATCGGTATCTCGACCAGCACGTGCTTGCCCGCCCGCATGGTCTCGATGGCCTGGGCCGCGTGCATCTGCGTCGGGGTTGCGAGGATCGCCGCATCGGCGTCGAGCGCCAGCGCCTCGCTCAGGTCGGTCGTCCATCGCTCGACGCCGAACTCGTGTGCGAACGCCTCAGTGTCGTCGGCGAGGCCGCCCACTATGGCGACCACCTCGACATCGTCAATCCGCTGCAGCGCAGCGATGTGCTTGCGCCCGATGGCGCCCTCTCCGGCAAGGATGATCTTCACCGCACTCCCCTGTCCGCTGGCGGCCCCGACCCTAGGCGGACCTTGTGACGCTTCCGATTTGATCGCTCGGCGCGAACAGACTTACCGGGCAGAATCTGAAGTCAATAGCCTCGGTTGGCCGAGGGGGCGCCATGGCGACGACACGCGACTACGACGACATCCCGGGGACGTACGTCTTCGATGGCCGGCGGTCGCAGCAGGGCTACCACCTGAACATGTTCTGTATGAGCCTCAATGCCGAGTCCAACCGAGAGCGCTTCCGGGCAGACGAAGTGGCGTACCTCGACGGTTTCGATCTCTCGCCGTCCCAGCGCCGAGCGGTGTTGGAGCGCGACTGGCTCAGCCTGCTGCAGCTCGGGGGGAACATCTACTACACGTTCAAGCTTGCGATCTTCGACGGATTGTCCATGCAGGACGTCGGCGGAGCGATGTCGGGCATCAGCCGTGAGGAGTTCACACAGATGATGATCGACGGTGGTCGCCCGGTCGAGGGCAACCGTCGCATTGGCGAATCGGCAGACTCCCCTGCAGAGACACCTGGTGTGGGAGAGCACACGTCATGACCACCGTCGTCGGCGGCATCGGCACTTCACACGTCCCCGCAGTCGGGGCTGCAATCGACCACGGCAAGCAGGACGAGCCCTACTGGCGCCCGTACTTCGACAAAATCCAGCCCGCCCGCGAGTGGATGGCCGCACAACAGCCTGATGTTTGCATTGTCGTCTACAACGATCACGCGTCGGCGTTCTCGCTGCAGCTCATCCCGACCTTCGCTCTCGGCGTAGCGGCCGAGTTCCAACCAGCGGATGAGGGCTACGGACCCCGACAGGTCCCGACGGTGCAGGGACATCCCGAGCTGGCCTGGCACCTCGCGGAGTCGCTCATCGGCGACGAGTTCGACATCACCATCGCCAACGAGATGGACGTCGACCACGGCCTCACTGTGCCGCTGTCGGTCATGTTCGGCGAGCCCGACGCTTGGCCGTGCCGGGTCATCCCGATCTGCGTCAACGTCATCCAGTACCCGCCGCCGTCAGGCAAGCGATGCCTCAGTCTCGGGCGGGCGATCCGGCGAGCGCTCGACAGCTACGCCGGTTCCGATGCCGATTCGCTCAAGGTTGTCGTCTTCGGCACCGGTGGCATGTCGCACCAGCTCCAGGGCGAGCGGGCCGGCTTGGTCAATGCCGAGTTCGATCTGGCGTTCATGGACGAACTGGTCGCCGAGCCCGATACGGGCTGCCTTCGCTCCCACACCACCTACATACGCGAGGCGGGCTCAGAGGGCATCGAGCTGGTGATGTGGTTCGTTATGCGTGGTGTGCTCGACGACGACGTGGACGAGGTCTTCCGCATGCATCACGTGCCCACATCGAACACCGGCAACGGCCTGCTGATCCTGCAGAACGCAACCGGCTGAACCAGGCTGATCCACTCCGTGCCGCTATTGCTCGAGCGGCAGGCCGACGTATTGCTCGGCAAACGCGATCTGCGCCGGCTGCGATGTGGACAGGTGGTACAGCTCCTGCTCCTGCGCACGCTGGTCGAAGTCGCTCATGTCGGGAAAGCGATGCAGCAGCATCGTGAGCGACCAGCTGAAGCGCATGGCGCCCCACACCCGGCGCAGCGCCATGTCTGAATAGCTGTCGAGATAGCCGTCGTCGCCCCGCTGGTAGTGCTCGACGAAGGCCCGTGCCAGGTAGTGCACATCGGAGATCGCCAGATTCAGGCCCTTGGCGCCGGTCGGCGGCACGATGTGCGCTGCATCACCGGCCAGGAAAAGGCTGCCGTAGCGCATCGGCTCGGCGGCGAAGCTGCGCAGCGGAGCGATCGACTTCTCGATCGACGGACCGGTCTCGATGAGCGCCGCCTTATCCGCGGGGATGCGTGCGAGCAGCTCGGTCCAGAAGCGGTCGTCGGGCCATTCGTCGATGGTGTCGGTGAGCGGGCACTGCACGTAGTACCGGCTCAGCATCGGGTTGCGCATGCTGCATAGCGCGAAACCCCGTTCGTGGTTCGCGTACATCAGGTGCGGGAGCGGCGGCGTCTCCGACAGGATGCCGAGCCAGCCGAAGGGATAGATCTTCTCGAACTCGGTGCGCACCGAGGCCGGAATGGCCGTGCGGCTAACGCCGTGGAAGCCGTCGCAGCCGGCGACGAACTCGCAGTCGATGCGCTCGCGCACGCCGTTGGCGCTGAAGGTCACGTACGGCCGACCGGTGGGGTTGCCGATGGCCACGTCGGCTGCCTCGAAGATGATCGTGCTGCCTGCAGCTTCTGCTGCCTCGTAGAGATCCTCTTGGATGTTGGTCTGGCCGTACGCCATCATCCGGCGCCCGAGCAGCTCGTTCGAGTCGATCGACAGCATCTCCGAACCGCGCCACGCGATGTTGATGGTGTCGTGGACCTGACCCTCGCGGTCCATGCGCTCGGCCAGCCCGGCTTCCCGCAGGATCTCCACCGAACCCCATTCCAGGACGCCGGCGCGGATGCGAGCCAGGACATAGTCCCGTGACTGCTGCTCCAGCACGACATGGGAGACGCCTGCTCGGCCGAGCAGGTGCGACAGCAGCGTCCCCGCCGGGCCGGCGCCCACGATCACGACCTGTGTCTTCATCCCTGCATCTTCACCACTGCGCCCGCCGTACGACGACCATTGCCGAATTCTCCACTGGCTGCCGCCGGCGCGGACGCTCAGCCCCGCATCGCCGCCAGCCGCTGCTGCACCCCGGCGATGAACCCGTCGTAGTCCTGCGCCTTCATCTGGAACATGCCCAGTGGCTGGGGGGACGGCACGATCAGGAATCGCTCATCCGCGAGTCCGTCCACCACCGAGTCGACCACCTCATCGACCGTCAGCGGCTCCACCATGCCCGCGCCGAAGTGATCGATCATGGGCGTATCGACGATGGTCGGGCACAGGCAGCTCACCTTGATCTGCGGGCCGTGGTTGATAGCCAGCCACTCCGCCACGCCCACCGCAGCGTGTTTGGACACCGCGTAGTTGAACGACACCGGCCCGGTGATGAGCCCTGCCCCCGAGGCCGTGACCATGAACGACCCGCCGCCCCGCTGAGTCATGTGCGGTATGACCGCGCGCGCCGCATGCACAGGACCCATGACGTTGACGGCCAAGTTGAGGTCCCAGTGCTCGAGCGGCGTGCCGAGCCCGCCGCCCACGCCGACGCCGGCATTGGCGCAGAACAGATCGATGTGGCCCATCGCCGCGATCGCCGACTCCACGAGCGCAGTGACCGACTCCTGATCGGCAACGTCACACCCCACGGCCGTGCCTCCGATGGCCTCAGCGACAGCCTGCGCCCCGTCGCCATCCAGATCGGCCACCACGACGCCGGCGCCGAGCGCCGCGAAGCGCTCGCACATTCCCTTGCCGATGCCCGACGCACCGCCGGTGACGACGATCTTGCTGCCCTCGATCTGCATGATGTTCCTCGCAATCGGCCGACCTGGTCCGTTCGGCGGAAGTTAGTGCCGCACACGGACTCAACCGATACGAAGCAGCATTCTTCTTGGTGACCGGCACACTGGCGCGCCCACGAGTCAACTGAAGTCGTAGAGCGTCGCGGGATTGGCGACCAGGATCTGGTTGCGGGTTGCTTCGTCGGGCGCGAACGCCGCCAGCGCATCGAGAAGGTCACCGTCGTCGGGCATGTGGCGGACGTTGGGATGGGGCCAGTCAGAACCCCAGAGAATCCGGTCGGGTGCCGCGGCGATGAGCGCCTGCGCGTAGGGCACCACGTCGTCATACGGCAGCGATCCGTCGGCGGTGAGCCGCTCGGCGCCTGACACCTTCACCCACGCTCGTGCGTCGCCCATCAGATCGAGCAGCGCTCCGAATGGCTCCTGATCGAGTCCGGCAGCGGCGTCCACGCGGGCCATGTGATCGATCACGTACGGGCACGGCATACGGTCGAGCATCCCTGCGTAGGTCGGGAGATCCTTCGCATCGAAGTGCAGCACGATGTGCCAGCCGAACGGCTGGACACGGTCCACCAATCGCCAGAACACGTCGAGGTCAGGCGCGCCGCCGAGGTGCGCCACGAAGTTGAAGCGGGTGCCGCGCACCCCGGCGTCGTGCAGGTCGCCGATGTCGGCTTCGCTGAACGACTCGTCGATCATGGCGACACCGGCATAGCGGCCGTTGCCCCGCACGAGCGCGTCCACCATGGCGGCGTTGTCGGTGCCATGGCAGCTGGCCTGCACGAACACGGCGCGAGACAGTCCGAGGCGCTGCTGCAGCACCTCGAATTCGTCGATGCCCGAGTCGGGCGGCGTGTAGGTGGCTTCGGGAGCAAACGGGAACCTGTGTGCAGGGCCGAAGATGTGACAGTGGGCGTCGGTTGCGTTGGCGGGTGGGGTGAACGCAGTCGGCGCGTGCGGCGAGGGGTGCGGCGGCAGGATCGTGCGTGCTGTCATGCGCCGTCGCCCGATGGGGCGCTCCTGGGAAAGACGATGCCGTCGAAGAGTTTGCGAGCGGTGCGGACAATGCCCGAGCGACCGACCGTCGGACCGTGGGGGCCGTCTTCGATCTCCACTCGAGCGGCGAAGGTGCCCGTGGGGTGCTCGATGTCGACAAGGTCGGGATCGTTTCCGGGCTGCAGAAGCTCTGCGCCGACGCCCCCCGGCAGCCGCACGGCGGTGGCGATGGTGACAGCGCCCAGCACGCCGATTGCGTCGTGGCAACGGTGCGGGATGAACGTGCGAGTGCAGATGCTGCCGCCGGCTCGAGGCGCGGACACCAGCGTCATCTTGGGCACCGTCGTGGCACTGACATCACCGAGCCTCATCAGCTTGCCGGCGTGCAGGCGGATGGTCTCCAGCCGTTCGGTGAAGGGCTGATCTGCTTCCAACTCCGCCGGCGTCTCATCACCGACGATGCCCAGATCAGCGGCCCGCAGCACCACTGTGGGCATGCCGTTGTCGATGCAGGTCGCTTCGACGCCCTCGATCACGTCGCTCACCGAACCAGTCGGCAGCAGCGTCCCGCAGGACGAGCCCGCAGTGTGCTCGAAGTCGAGCCGGACTTCGGCGGCAGTGCCCGGCACGCCGGATATGGCCGTCGTCCCGTCGTAGGTCGGCCAGCCTGCGTCGAGCGGGAAGGTGGCCGTCGCGACTGAGCCGCTGTTCACCATGCGGATGCGCACCCGTGCATGTTCCCCACCGGCCGTGACCAGCCCGCGCTCGACGGCGAACTGGCCCACAGCGGCCAGCAGGTTTCCGCAGTTCTGCCGATCGCTGACCGAGGCCTCGTCTACGCCGACCTGCAGGAACAGGTACTCCACGTCAACATCGGCATCGGCCGACGGCGAGACCACCGCCACCTTGGATGTCAGCGGATGCGCGCCGCCGATCCCGTCGATCTGGCGCGGATCGGGCGAGCCCATGGCCCGGGCGAGCAGCGCGTCCCGTTCGGCGGGTTCGTCGGGCAGCTCATCGGCTACGAAGTAGGCGCCTTTGGAGGTGCCGCCCCGCATCACCATGCAGCGGATGCCCGGGATCATCTGGCGGCTTCAGTCTCGGCGCTCGATGCGCGGAGGAACGCCGGCTTCGAGCACCACCTTGTCGAGGTCTCGGGCCACCAGCAGATCGCCTGTGTAGCCGCCCTCCCGGATCGGGTTCTCGAAATCATGCTCGGAGACGGCAGCGCCGGGCCTCTGCAATGGCCCCGAGGCTGCGGCCGGGGCCGGAATGAGGTGTGTGAGCACCAGGGTCGGCATGCCCAGCTCGGCCGCTTGGGGCCCGATCAGGCGCGTGTCGGCGTGGTAGTCGAGGATGAAGTGGCGAATCGGTGGCCCTTGCTCCACCTGGGGAAACAGCATCGCCTCGTAGACGAGCACGTCGGCGCCTGCCGCCAGCTCTGCCACTTCGTCGCAGACCAGCGTGTCGCCGGTGATGACCACATCGCCGTCGGGGGTCGAGACGCGATAGCCGACTGCGGGGAAGACCGGCTCGTGGCGCACCTGCCCGGCGCTCACTGCCACGTCACCCGAGCGCCACACCTCGGTGGGCGATTCGGGCACCTCGAACGCCGTCAGCTCCATCTCGACCGTCCTGGAACGGCGGGAGTGCTCGGCACGCACGGCGAGGTCGTGCCGCCATGGGTGCAGCATCTCGCTCACGTAGTCCTCTGCCGGTCCGGCCGGCACCACGATCTGGATGGGGGTGAAGTCGTCGCCGCGCGCCATCACCCAGTGGCTCAGCACGAGATCGGCCAGACCAGTCAGGTGGTCGCTGTGATGATGCGTGGCGAAGACGGCGGTGAGCTGCAGATTCCACATGCCCACCGCAGCCAACCGCTGCACGGTGGAGCGACCGGCATCGAACTGCAGCGCCAGGTCGCCAGAGCGCACCAGCACCCCAGGCCCAGCACGGTCGGCGTCAGGGACCGGCGAACCCGTGCCGGTGATGATGACCTCGGTAGTCATGGACGCGCCCCGCCTCGACGCCGCATGCCTAGTCGACCCACTTCACGCCGAGATCGGCCAGCTTCTGGCGCAGCCCGTACATGTCCAGCCCCAGCTCACCGGCCTGCAGCCGGGCCCGACTGTCCTGCTCATTGGCGAGCCGGGCGTTGGACTGCTCGAGCGCCCAGGCGGCTTCGCTGCGGGGCACCGCCACCACGCCGTCATCGTCGGCGCAGATGACATCGCCCGGCTCGATGATGACGCCGTTGATGCTGATGGGCACGTTCACCGAGCCGGGGGTGTTCTTGACCGTGCCCTCGCAGGACACGTGACGGGACCAGGCCGCGAAGCCCATCGCTCGAAGGTCCAGGGTGTCGCGGACCCCTGCGTCCATCACCAAGCCCACGACGCCGCGTGCCATGAGCGACGATGCCAGCAGGTCGCCGAACATGCCGTGCGTGGACGGCGCCGTGTTGGTGACAACCAGCAGGTCGCCGGGCTGGCAGACCTCCACAGCGGCGTGGATCATGATGTTGTCGCCGGGATGCGAGAGCACGGTGACCGCGGACCCGCCGACCTTGGTGCCCTGCTGGATGGGTCGCAGATCGGGGCCGAGATAGCCGCGGCGCCCGATGGCTTCGTGAACGGTGGCGGTGCCGGCGTCGCCCAGGCCTGCGATGACCTCGCTGTCGGCTCGCTCGATAGTGCGCTTCACGATGTGTCGGGCCGCCATCATCCCTCCCGGTCTGCCGCCGCTGCGGCGCTCTTCTGGGCTTCCAGGGCCCCAGCCAGGCGCGGGTACACCCGCAGGGCATTCTCGCTGAAGATCATGCGGCGGGCATCGTCGCTGATGTCGGCGGCGTCGATGTAACGCTTGGTGTCGTCGTAGTTGAAGCCCGTGGTGGGGTCGATGCCCCGCACCGCGCCGACCATCTCCGACGCGAACAGGATGTTCTGCGGCGGGATCACCTCGACCAGCGTGTCGATGCCGGGCTGGTGGTACACGCAGGTGTCGAAGTACACGTTGCCCAGCAGCGACTCGTCGAGGGGCCGCAGGCCCATGTCCTGGGCCATGCCCCGGAACCGACCCCAGTGGTAGGGCACCGCTCCCCCGCCATGGGGGATCACGAACCGCAGCCCGGGATGATCGGCGAACAGATCGCTCATCATCATCTGCACGAACGCCGTGGTGTCAGCGCCGAGGTAGTGCGAGCTGGTGGCGTGAAAGTTCGGATTGCAGGTATCGCTGACGTGGATCATCCCGGGCACGTCCAGCTCGGACATGGTTTCCCACAGCGGCCACCAGTAGGGATCGTTCAGCGGCGGGCCGGTCCAGTACCCGCCAGAGGGGTCGGGGTTGACATTGCAGCCGACGAAGCCCATCTCGGTGACGCAGCGGCGCAGCTCCCGCACCGAGCTGTCGATGGGCACTCCGGGCGACTGCGGGAGCTGGCAGACCGGCACGAAGTTCCCCGGAAAGAGGTCGCAGACCCAGCGGATGAGGTCGTTGCAGTGCTCTGACCAGAAGCGGGAGGTGTGCTCGTTGCCCTCGTGGTGGCCCATCCACGACGCCCGCGGCGAGAAGATCGTCAGGTCTGAGCCGCGCTCGCGCTGCAGGCGAAGCTGGTTCTGCTCGATGCTGTCGCGGATCTCGTCGTCGCTGATGTCGAGCAAGCCCTTGGCGCCGACATGATCCGCATTGGCCTCGAGCGCGGCGCGCTGCGAGTCGCGGTACTCGCCGAGCTGCGGCGGGGCCGTGGTGTAGTGGCCGTGGCAGTCGATGATCACGGCAGCCTCCCCCGACTGAGAATTCCCGGACTGGTCACGCCGGCGCACTCGCGGCGCTCGCCCTGCTGGATTCCGGAGGCGACCATATTCGCTGAGTCGCGACAACTGATCCAACTCGCGTCTCGGGAACGCCACCGATCAGGCAGCCACGACAACCGCGATCGCCGCGATTGCCGATCTGCCATGCTGTGCCGGCTATGAGTGCTCCCGTGCCCGCCCATCCCCGCACAGTCTCTGAAGCCTTTCTGACTGTGCTCGCCGATCGCGGCGTGGAGTGGATCTTCGGCAACGCGGGAACGGACTTTGCCCCGGTCATCGAAGCGCTTGCTGCGAACGCCGACGGTCCGCTGTCCATGCCTCGAACGGTCGAGGTTCTTCACGAAACCGTCGCGACCTCAATGGCGCACGGTTACTGGCTGATGACCGGACGGCCCCAGTGCGTGATGGTTCATGTGAACGTGGGCGTGGCCAATTCCTTGATGGGGCTGATGAACGCCTCACGGGGCCGGGTGCCGATCCTGTTTGCCTCGGGCCGCACGCCCATCACCGAGCAGGGCCGGCTGGGGAGCCGCAACGCTCCCATCCACTGGGGCCAGGAGATGTTCGACCAGGGAGGCGTCGTCCGCGAATTCGTGAAGTGGGACTACGAGCTACGCGCCGGCGAACAGGTGGTGGACCAGGTTGACAGGGCGCTGGCGATTGCACAGGCCCAGCCCGCCGGCCCGGTGTACTTGAGCCTGCCCCGGGAAGTGCTGGCCGATGCGCTGCCCGAGGGATTCACGCTGGGCGAGCGCAGCGTGGAGTCACCGGCGCCGCCGCATCCCGACCCGGCAGCGGTCGAGGCCGCGGCTCGCCTGCTGGCCAAGGCTGAAGCGCCGCTCGTCATCACGTCGGGAGGCGGGCCTGATCTCTTCGACGCGCTTGGACCGGCTGCAGACCGCTTTGCGCTGCCAGTCGTTCAGTTCTGGCGGACGAGCGTGGCGATCTCCACCGAACATCCGATGTACGCGGGCGAGAACCCAGCCGAACTGCTCGGCAAATCGGACTGCGTCGTCGTGATCGACTCGATGGTGCCGTGGGTGCCCCACGCCACGCGGCCCCGTCCTGATGCCCGCCTCATCCAGATCGGCCCCGATCCGCTGTTCTCCGGCACGCCAGTGCGATCGTTCCGCAGCGATGTAACCATCACCTCTACGGCCTCGGCCGGTCTGGAGGCGCTGGCCGCCGAACTCGACCGCATCGGGTTCGCGGACGCCGATCCGACCCAGCGCAGGCGCGCGTCACTTGTCGCGCAGCTGCGTTCGCGCCGGGATCGGGAGGTTGCAGCGGGGCACGATCCGGGCGGCCAACCGATGTCGCCTGAATTCATGAGCGGCACGCTGAGCGAAATCATCGGCAGCGACGCAACGGTCGTGAACGAACTCGGCTTGGCCCCGGCAGTGATGTCGTTCACGGGTCCGCGCAGCTTCTTCGGTCCGGCAATCTCGGGTGGTCTGGGATGGGGCGGCGGCGCTGCTCTGGGCGCCAAGCTCGCCGATCCTGAGAGGCTGGTGATCTGGGCCACGGGCGACGGCTCGTATGTGTTCTCCAATCCGCTCGCTGTGCACCATGGCGCGGCATCGCTCGGGCTCGGATTGCTGACCGTCATCGCCGACAATCGAGTCTGGAACGCCGTTCGCCGCTCAACGCTGGCGGTGTACCCCGAGGGTGCCGCCGCGCGGGTCGCAAGGATGCCGCTCAGCTCCCTTGAGCCAGTGCCCGATTACCCGAAGCTGGTCGAGGCCTACGGCGGCCACGGACAGCATGTCGACGAGCCAGATGAGCTGCGACCAGCGCTTGAACGAGCCATCGACGTCTGCCGCTCAGGCCGCCAGGCCCTTGTCTCGGTCCACGTCTCCTACCCCGACACCGCCATCCACTAGCCGGGCCGCTCTCGCTGCGGCTGAGAATGCTCTCCGAGTGGTTGGTGGACTCTCGTCGTCGCGGTGCTGCCGAATCTCCGTCGAGCGACGCGGCGTATGGCACTGGACACGGCGCGAGTTGCTGGAGCGGCGAGATCTCCCGGATGCAGCATGCTGAGCTGGATGATCTCGTCGCTGTCAGCGAGAGGCACAGCGCCGAGGCCCTGGCCCTTCCCCACGATCTCGAAGGTCATGTTCGGCATGATCGTCACGCCGAGCCGCGCTGCAACGAGACGTCGAACTGTGTCGTGATTGAGTGCTTCGCCAGCGATTCTGAGCGGGTACGGACGCAGGTACTCGGTGGCGAGGTCCCGCAGGGTGTAGCCGGGCTGCAGCGTGACGAACGGCTCGGAGGCCACTATCTCCCGGGTGACCGCCGGTCCATGCAGCAACGGGTGATCCTCGTGCGCAACCAGCATCAATCCGCTGCGCGCCAAAGTCTCGACACGCAATTGAGGCGAAGCATCGACCGGGTGAGCTGCGACGCCAATGTCGAACGTACCGTCATGCACACCGTCAGCAACTGCCTTTGAGGTCAGTTCTGCGACTTCCACATCGAAAGCGGAATGATCGGATTGGACCATCCGCACGGCTTCGGGCAGGAGCCCGGTCAGGGCCGAATTCACGGCCGCAACTCGAACCCTTCCGAACCGTTTTCCGGCGACCGCAGCGGCGTGCTGCTGAGTGGATTCTTCTGCGCGAAGGAGACTCCTGAGGTGCGGCAGCATCGCCGTCCCGGCATCTGTCAGCGTTGAGCCACGCGTCGTCCGCCGGAGCAGTTGGGTCCCGAGGCTTTGTTCGAGCTTCTTGACGTGCACTGACACCGCCGGCTGTGACAGATGCAGCGCGGATGCGGCCCTCCGGAACGACCCCTCGCGCACGACGGCATCGAAGCAGCGGACATCAAGCAGGCCGAGGCGGCCACGGGCCATAAGCAAAAACTATCACGACATAATTAGAGACTTCCTTTGCTGATGAAGCGGCCGACATACGGTCATCTGCGGGAACTCAATGCCGCAGGCCGCGTTCGCCGATAGGGCCCGCCTTCTGTGTCGGAGCGCCCGACGGGTCCATTCGGGGCTCACGAGTTCTGGGAGGGAATCATGCACACTCGACTCTGGCGACTGCTCGCCCTGCTCCTCGCGGCCGCTCTCGTCGCCTCGGCCTGCGGGGACGACGCCGACACGAGCGACACGGGAACAGCCGCGGCTGACACCGCTGCCGCAGACCCCATCGAGACGGCCGATGACGACGCCATGGACGACACGGCGAGCGACGTCGACTCCGATGACGGCATGGACGAGGATCCGGCAGAAGACGCTGCGGCAGACGAATCGGCCGCAGACGACACGGATGACATGTCGGACGAGGCGGTGGAGGACGACATGGACGACATGGCGTGCTCCGAGATGCACGATGTCGTCGCAGCCACGGTGAATCCGAACGACTTGCTGAACTATGCGCTCCAGAACGGGCTCTTCGAAGCCGAGTGCCTGAACGTGACTCTGGCCGAAGGTCTGAACGGGCCGGGAATCGTGACCGGACTCGCTGCCGGCGAGATTGATTTCGGCCTCGTTGCGGCAGTGCCTGTGGCGACGTCAGTTACCAACGCCGCCCAGCCGATCCAGATCGCCTCGGTCCGTACCGCCGCCGTGGAGGGCAACGACTTCCTGGTACTCATCGCCAATCCGGCATCGGGCATCTCCAGCCCGGCCGACTTCGCCGGCAAGAACATCGGCATCCGCTCTCCAGGCTCGCTGTGCACAGTCGTCATCAAGCAGGCGATGATCAATGCCGGGATCGGCGATCCGAACTCTGCGGCCACCTATGTCCAGGGCGAATCAAACGGCGACCTCAAAGAGAAGCTGTTCGCCGGCGACATCGATGCGACCTGCTTCACCTATCCCTTTGCCGGCGGTGTCGTCGGGGACGATGCTGTCATCATCGGGTCGACGCTGTCCGCCTACCCCGGCGGGATCCCGGTGGGCGTGACTGCCGTCAGCGACGGGTTCGCCGCCGAGAACGCAGATCTTGTCGAACATTGGAATGCAGCGATGCGGGCATCGGCTGCGTACGCCAATGAGGACGAGGCGCGCTGGCGGGCGCTGCTCCCAGACATCACGTCCATGAAGCCTGAGCAGGCAGCGACATCGATTCTGTCGCTCAATGTGGGCGGCGGCCCTGTCGAGGATTGGGACTTCGGCCCGATCTTCGCCACTGTCGAAGCGCTCGGGCTCACCGACGGCCCAGTCGATGTGGAGAACGTCTTCGACTGATGAACTGACCATTGATGATGGCCCGGACCATGAGCCCGGGCCATCATCAATGGTTGTTGCGTGCCCGAGGTCGCATCGCCATGGTCGGTGACGAGATGACGACGAGATGTCGACGCTGATCGCTGGCGTCCGAACGCGGACGCCCCAGATCCTCGTCTTCGTGGCGGTCGCTGCGGCATGGAGCGTGGGGTCAGGCATCGTCAACAAGGAAACCTTCCCCTCGTTCACCGATGCTGTTGCGGCGCTCGGCCGTCTCGTTCAGGACGGCAGTTTCTGGCATGCAGTCCGGGCCACAGCGCTGGGCTGGGCGATCGGTCTCGCGCTGGCGATCGTGCTCGGCGTGTCCATCGGGCTCGCCATCGGACGATCGTCGTTTCTTGCCGACTCAACGCTGGGTTTCTTGGACTTCCTGCGGTCGATCCCGGGGGTGGCGCTCATCTTCATCTTCGTGGGCCTGTTCGGCTCGGCGGTGCGAATGAAGTACGGCCTGGTTGCCACGGCGGCCGGATTTCCGGTGATGATCCAGTCGGTCTACGGCGCACGGGCGATGAGCGCGACACTGCGCGACTTTGCGACCGCGTACCGCATCGGCCCCCGCGACCGCCTGTTCAAGCTGGCCTTGCCGTCGGCGATGCCATTCATCATCACGGGCATCCGGCTCGCGGCTTCGATCGCCCTGACCGTCAACGTGGCAGCCGAGTACTGGGGATCAGCGCCGGGAATCGGCCGTGAAGTGGTGATCGCGCGCGGGGACGACCTGTACGCAGAGGTGTACGCCTTGATTCTCGCGGCGGGCGTTCTCGGCGTCCTGCTGAATCAATTCGTCGGCTGGCTTGACCGCACCACCCTGGCGTGGCATCCCAGCAATCGTCCGGTGGAGTCATGACGGCCGTGGAAGCCCGCACCGGTCCGGCGAGCGTCAACGACGCGCTGATCCCAGTTCGCACACCCCAACGGCTCGTCGCCGCACTGTTGCTGGACTACGCGGTCGTCCTGTTGTGTGGCCTCGTCGGCGGTTTCATCGGCCTCGCCGCCGGGAGACTGTTCGACGTCGACGTTCCGACATCGGGGATGATGCTGGCGTCGATAGCAGCAGTAGCCGTACACGTGTACAACCGGGTACTTCTGGTCGGCCGTCGCGGGTGCTCGCTCGGACAGGATCAGGCGGAAATCCTGATTCTGGACTCAACGACGGGTGCAACGGTGGGCCTAGCGAGGGCTGCTGTCCGTGAGGTGCTGTCGCTGCCGCTGAGAGCCGCTGCGCTGGCCGTCGTCGTCATTGTGTTGCGAATCGTTGGCGGGGCGATCGACGGCGCACTCGACGGCTTGCTGATGGTGGTCGCGGTGGCGGGCGCGAGCCTGTTGTTCTGTCTGGGAATCTGGCGTCTGGCCGCAAGCAGCGCCGGCCAGGCGACCATCGGGTTCTTGAGCATCCACGACCGCGCCGCCAGGACAGTGCCCGTCGATCGGGGTGTTGTCGGCCCGAGCGAGGACTTCGGCCCTGCTGGTGTCCACGAGCGAGTAGCCAACGCGGCATTGAAGACGTGGGTTCCGGCGACGCTGTTCGTGGCCTACTGGATCGGCGCCCTCAGCTGGCCGTGGCCGAACCGCGACCGCACCTGGCTGCCCCCGGCTTATGAGGTGTGGCAGTCCCTGACGGGGTTCTGGTGGTTCGAGCGGTTCGGCTCCGACATCCTCCCGACGCTGTGGACGATTGCGCTCGGCATCGGCGTGACCCTGGTGCTGGGAATCGCATTCGGGGTGCTCATCGGCTCGAGCCGCCGAGCAAGCGCCACGACTCGGCCGCTGCTCGACTTCATCCGCAGCATCCCGAAGATCCTGCTGATCACGCCGATTGTGGCCCTCGCCGGCAGTGGCGCGACCACGAGCGTCATCGTGATCATGTCCGGCGCGCTGTGGCCGCTGCTGCTCGGCGCCATGGACGGCGTCGCTGGGGTGAGTCCAGCCGTACACGACCTCGCAAGGTCCTACCGGATCAGCCGCCGGGACCGCTACGCAAAGATGATCCTGCCAGCCGCTGCGCCGAACATCTTCGCCGGATTGCGGACATCGGTGTCGATCGGCGTGATCCTGCTCGTGGTGGTGCAATCGGTGGGAGAGGCACGCGGCATCGGTTTCCATCTCCGCGCCGAGAACGAGGCTTTCAAGTTCGACAACATGTTCGCCGCAGCCACGATGCTGGGTGCGCTCGGATACCTGCTGAACGTCATCGTCACCCAGTTCGAGAAGCGCATTCTCCACTGGTTCTATGCAAAAGGGACGGATGTTTGATGACCGGCGACGAATCCCGCCATGAACTCCTCACGGTGTCCAAGGTCGACAAGATCTTCCAGACCGACAAGGGGCCGCTGCATGTGCTCGACCAGCTCGACTTCAGAGTCGGTCCGGGCGAGTTCGTTTGCCTGCTCGGCCCGTCGGGCGCCGGAAAGACGACGCTGCTGCGTGCTGTAAGCGGGCTCGATCTGGCCACCTCGGGTTCCGTGCGACTCGAAGGAGTCGAGGTCACCGAACCGCCCGAACACATGGCATTCGTGTTCCAGGACTATTCGAGATCGCTGCTCGCTTGGCAGACCGTCGAAGACAACGTCATGCTGCCGCTGCGGAGGTCCCATAACCGGGCCACCCAGAAGCAGAAGGCTCACGAAGCCTTGGCCTCCGTAGGACTCGCCGGGTTCGAGACGTCCTACCCATGGCAGCTGTCGGGCGGCATGCAGCAGCGCGTCGCCATTGCGCGCGCGCTTGCCTACGACGCCCCTCTCATGATCATGGACGAGCCCTTTGCTGCGGTCGACGCCCAGACTCGAGCAGAGCTTCAAGACTTCATCCTCGATCTTCATGCCACGTCGGGCAAGGCCATCTTGTTCGTGACGCACGACGTCGACGAGGCCGCTTACCTGTCGGATCGGATCGTGGTGCTCACCGCCCGTCCGGCGACCGTCAACGACGAGATCCGCAACGACCTGCCGAAACCTCGTGACCAGATCGTCACCAAGGGCCTGCCGCGATACAACCAGATTCGCGCCGAGATTCTCGGCCTGATCAAGCACTGAGGTTCGGACATGCCGACGCGAGTCACGATTACCGGCACCGGA
Organism: Candidatus Poriferisodalis sp.; assembly: GCF_965208925.1. Taxonomy (GTDB): domain Bacteria; phylum Actinomycetota; class Acidimicrobiia; order Acidimicrobiales; family Poriferisodalaceae; genus Poriferisodalis. The sequence continues at coordinate 3,548,581 of NZ_OZ242364.1, forward strand.
AGCCCGCCTGTGGTTCCGCATCGCGCCGGCGCCGGCGTCTTGGTCGAGCACGGCGACACTGTGCTGCAGTTCGATGCGGGCCGGGCCACCGCACTGCGGATCGCGGAGGCAGGTTCACATCCTGCCCGACTCAGCGGGCTCTTTCTCACCCATCATCACAGCGACCACATCACCGGGGTCGTCGACGTGATCTTCAGCGCCTGGCTCAACCGTCCGGACTCGGTGAACCTGACCTGCGTGGCCCCCAACGGGCCGTGCATTCGCTTTCTCGACCGCATGCTGGAGCCCTATGACGAGGACCTTGCCGTTCGAGTCCACCACAGCGGCAGGGCCTATCCGGCACCGAAGATCATCGGGTTCGACGCAACCGCAGCGCCCACTGCCGTCTGGGAACGAGACGATGTCCGCGTGCTCTCCCGAACCGTTCACCACCATCCCGTCGACCCTGCCGTGGCCTACCGGGTCGAGACCCCGGACGGGGCCGTGGTCATCTCCGGCGATACCAGGGTCTGCGATGAAGTCGAGGACTTCGCACGCGGATGCGACGTGCTCGTGCATGAGGTGTTCCGCGTTGATGCATTCGTAGAACGGTCGAACGATCCGACCGCGCGGACGATCGGCGACTACCACAGCGATACCTTCGCCTTGGGTGCCATGGCGAAGCGAGCTGACCCGGGGGTCCTCATGCTGACCCACCTCGTCCCGGCACCCCGAAACCTCGATGAGAAGCGGCAGTTCGAGGCCGAAATCCGTCAAGGCGGTTACGAAGGCCAGCTCATCGTGTGCGACGATCTCGACGCAATGGAGTTCTGAGCAGGCGCGCGCGAGAGCCTGTCAACTCCGGCGGCGGTCGCCGCGCTGGCTTTGGGACGCGACCAAATTCGCCCACCCCGGCAACGCGTCCAACTGATGCGGCATGCTGTGCGCCATCTCATTCCGCTGAAGGGCTGTGACGATGACGAGTGCGAACGGCGTTGCCACCGCCGTGATCGAGGCAAACGGGCTGCGCTTCACCGCGGACGTGGCAGGTCCCGACGACGGTGCGGCCGTCCTGCTGCTGCACGGTTTCCCGCAGACCCGCCACACCTGGCGAGCCGAACTGGCGGCGCTCGCCGACGCCGGGTACCGGGCCTGCGCCCCTGATCAGCGCGGTTACTCCGAGGGTGCACGCCCGGACGGCATCGCCGACTACCGGGTCGAGCTGCTGATGGCCGACGCACTGGGCATCGCCGACAGCCTGGGCGCGAGTCGATTTCACATCGTCGGGCACGACTGGGGCGGTGCCCTGGCGTGGTTCCTCGCAGCGCATCACGCCGAGCGAGTCATCTCGCTGAGCGTCATCTCGAGGCCCCACCCGGCCGCGTTCATGGCCGCCATGCGGGACGACCCCGACCAGCCGCACCGCTCCCGCCACCACCCGGCGTTCCAGCGTCCCGAGGCAACCGACGCGCTGCTGGTCGACAATGCCGGCGCACTACGACGTGCGATGGCTCGCAATGCGGTTCCGGATGCCGACATCGACACCTACCTGGCGGCGCTCAGCAGCCACGAGGCACTCGATGCCGCGGTCAACTGGTACCGGGCGATGGGTCAGTCGAGCATCCAGTCCAGCAGCACGCCGGCGATCGACGTGCCGACGATGTTCGTGTGGGGCAACGAGGACGCCACCGTCGGCCGCATGGCAGCCGAGAACACTGCGGACTATGTGACCGGCCCGTACCAGTTCGCCGAATTGCCGGGCGTGAACCACTTCGTCACCGACGAGGCGCCGGGCGTCTTCACCGAGCTGCTGCTCGCCCACCTCGCGCAGCACGGCTGATCCTGCGCGTTTCCGCCGGCACCGGCGACGTGGGCGATACTGGACTCGAACCAGTGACCTCTGCCGTGTGAAGGCAGCGCTCTAACCATCTGAGCCAATCGCCCGCGGGCCGACGATGATAGGCGTTGCCGGAGCCGGCGGGCGCTCGGCCTTCGCAGGGGGAAAGCCCAGTGAGCACAGACTCGTACCACACCGCACCGGATCGGCTGGCTCCGCCGCCTCCTGGGTGCCCGGTGCACGAGAGCTGGTCACCGCTGAGCGAGGAGTACCTGGCCGATCCGTACCCCATCGCCGCACGCCTGCGCGAGGACCACCCGGTCTTCTATGCCGCCGAGATGGGCCACGTCGTGGTGACGCGCATGGCCGACATCGAGACGGTGTTCATGGATCCCGACACGTATGCCTCATCCAACGTGCAGGACCCGATCTTCCCCCTGGCGCCCGAGGCAGCAGACGTGCTGTCGGCAGCCGACTACGACCCCCAGGCTGTCATGTCGAACCGTGCCGAGCCCGATCACGGGCGCATCCGGGTCCACACCCGGGCCGGTTTCTCGGTGCGGCGCTTGCGGACGCTCGAGGACTACATGCGCTCGCGGGCCACCGAGCTGATCGACGAGATGCTGGCGGGGCCGGCCCCGGCCGAATACGTGAAGGCGGTGGCGTTCCCACTGCCGGCGGAGATCGTGTTCCGCTTCATCGGGTTCCCGGCCGACGACGACCTCATGCTCAAGTCGTGGTGCGTGAACCGCAAGGCGTTCGCCTGGGGCAAGCCCACGGCCGCCGAGCAAGCCCACATGGCCGAGGGAATGCTGGCGTACTGGCGCTACTGCCGGGAGTTCGTGGCCGAACGCCACCGCAACCGCACCGACGACTTCTGCTCGGAACTGCTCGATGCGCACGATGCCGACCCCGACCCCGACGGCGGCACCGGCCTCAGCTACCGCGAGGTGGAGTCGATCATCTACGGGATCTCGTTCGCCGGTCACGACCCGGTCACGAACCTGCTGTGCAACACGCTGCGCTGCCTGCTGCCGCGGCGCGACCAGTGGGACGCCCTGTGCGCCGACCCGTCGCTCATCCCCACAGCAGTCGAGGAAACCCTGCGATTCGACTCCAGCCAGGTGGCCTGGCGCCGCGTCACCACCCGAGACACCGAGCTTGCTGGGATGCACCTGCCGAAGGGAACGCGGGTGTTCCTGAACTTCGCAGCAGCGAACCGGGAGCCCTGCGCGTTCGCTGACACCGAGCAGTACGACGTCGACGACTACGACTTCACCCGGCCCGACCCGCATCGCCACATCAGTTTCGGCAAGGGCATCCACTTCTGCCTGGGGGCCAACCTTGCTCGCATGGAGGCCCGGATCGCCCTCGAGATCCTGACTCAGGTGGTGCCGTCGCTGCGGCTGCCGCCGCAGGAATACCAGACATTCCCGAACATCACCTTCCGGGGCCCCGAGGAACTCTGGCTGGACTGGGACTGAGCAGCCCGGCGACGGGCAGGCCGACCAACGGGTCAGCCCGACCACACCTCGGCAGGCACATGGACGGTGCCGGACATGATCTTGCGCGCGGTGCGGGTGACGCCGCCTGAGACGATGCGTACGTCACCGCGCGCGTGCTCGATGGCCAGCGCAACCGCCAGCGACCCGCTCGGGTGCTCGATCTGCAGGTCGATCAGCTCGGTTCCATCGGCAGCATTGCCGACTTCACGACCAGCCGCATCTTCGGCCGATGAGCCGCTCAACGCCGCCGCGACCGTGCCCGGCACGGCTACGGCTGCCGCCACGCAGATGCCGCCCGAGACCGCGTGGGCCAGATGGCACTGGGTGGGCGTGAAGTAGCGAGACGCGATCGTGCCGCCGTGGCGGGCAGCCGACAGCAGGCCGAACTTGGGCACCACGCTGCGGGACACGTCGCCGAGGCCCATGCGCTGGCCGGCTTCGCGGCGGATGGCTTCCATAGCGGCCATGAACCCGGCATCGGCTTCGAGGTCGGCCGGGGCCTCGTGCCCCGACTTGCCCAGATCCGCTGCTCGCACCATCACCATCGGCATGGCCACGTCGATCAGGGTGACCTCAACGTCGGCGCCGCCTGCTCGGATCTTCTCGCTGGCGAAACCGGTCGGCAGCATCGAGCCGGTCACCGAGCCCTCGATGCCGCGGAACCGCAACTCGATGGGCGCCGCCGCGCCGTCGACGCCGTCGATCTCGCAGTCGCCGTCATAGGTCATCTCGCCGCCGGGCGTGCAGCAGACCACATCGATGAAGCTGCCGGTGTTGACGTTGCGCACCACCAGCGAGGTGGTCGGATCGCCTGCGGGGATCAGTCCGTGCTCGATTGCGAACGGGCCGACGCCGACCAGCATGTTCCCGCAGGTGGGTGTTGTGTCCACCGTGCCCCAGACCGGGTCGATCTGGGCGAACAGGTAGTCCACGTCAGCATCGGGATGCGACGATGGCCCCACCACGGCCACCTTGCTGGTGACGGTCGTGCCGCCGCCCAACCCGTCGATCTGGCGACCCGTCGGGCTGCCCATGACTGCGGTCAGCACGGCATCGCGCTGCGCCGGATCGCCAGGCAGGTCCTGAGCGGCGAAAAACGGTCCCCGCGACGTCCCGCCCCGCATCAGCACGCAAGGAATCGCTCGCTGCGGGACTGCCAGCCCCCGCATTGGGCCCGACGGCGAGGCCTCAGCCGACGCGCACCTCGATTTCGACTGCCGAAGAGGTCAGCTCAGGAATCTCGTCGCCGTCCTTGATCATCGACTCAAGGTGAAACTCCATCGCTTCGCGCATCGTCTCCACGGTTTCCTCACGGGTACTGCCGACGGCAACGCAACCGGGTAGATCAGGCGCGTACGCGCCATAGCCCGTCCGGGACCGCTCCAAGATCACCGTGTAGTTCAGGGCTTCGGACGTGACGGTGTCGCTCATGCTGTGGGTCTCCCTCCGATGCCAGCTTGTCTCAAGATGCTCTTCCAGGTGCCCGGCGAAACCTCGTCTCCGAAGTGGCCCGCGATTGTCACCTTACCGGGCCTGCTGGGATGCACGAATTGACGATGGCTGCCACGGATGTTCTTGAGACGCCAACCATCGGCGGTGATGATTCGTATCGCCTGTCGCACAGTCGGCATTGGAGCAAATGTAGGATTTAAATGAATTTCAGTCTATTTGATTTTCTCCCACCGGCGCGCCGAGTCAGGTACGCCTCGGGCTGAGCGCCCATACTGGGCACTCCTGCAGTATGAGAAACCACAAGGCGGCGTGACATGAAGCTTGCAACCGGAGTCGGCTACTGGGCGGCTGGTCCGCCGCCCGATGCGTTGGAGACGCTGCAGCTCGCCGAGCAGCTCGGCTTTCACTCGTTCTGGACCGCGGAGGCCTACGGCTCGGACGCGCTGACGCCGCTGGCGTGGTGGGGCAGCCACACCGAGCGCATCGGCCTCGGCACCGGCATCATCCAGATCTCCGCGCGCACGCCGGCCGCAGTGGGCATGGCGGCGATCACGATGGACCACCTCAGCGGCGGCAGGTTCATCCTGGGCCTCGGCGTCAGCGGCCCCCAGGTGGTCGAGGGCTGGTACGGCCAGCCCTACCCCCGCCCGCTGGCCCGCACCCGCGAGTACATCGAGATCGTCCGGGCCATCCTCGAGCGCGACAAGCCCGTCAGCTTCAGCGGCGACCACTACCAGATGCCCTACCCGGGCGGCATGGGCCTCGGCAAGCCGCTGAAGTCCACTGTGCATCCATTGCGCGCCGACGTGCCCATCTACCTCGGCGCCGAAGGGCCTCGCAACGTGGCCCTCGCAGCCGAGCTGTGCGAAGGCTGGCTGCCGCTGTTCTTCGCCCCCAAGGACAACCAGTTCTACGTGGATGCGCTGAACGCCGGCTTCGCGGCCGCAGGCAAGCCGCTGATCGGCGACGATGGCCGGATCCCTGCCGATGCCGATTTCGAGGTGGTTTGCCCGATGAGCGTCGTGCCCGACGATGACATCGAGCGCGCCGCGAACCGGATCCGCCCGATGCTGGCGCTGTACATGGGCGGGATGGGCGCCCGCGACGCCAACTTCCACTACGACGTCTTCTGCCGGATGGGCTACCAGCACATCGCAGACGAGGTGCAGGACATGTACCTCACCGGCCACAAGCAGGAAGCTGCCGGGACCATCCCCATCGAGCTGGTCGAGGAAGTCGCGCTCATCGGCCCGATGGACAAGATCGCGGCAGACCTGCGGCGCTGGGACGACACGGTGGTGACGGTGCTGCAGCTCTCAGGCCCGCCGACGCTGCTCGCGGCCATGGCCGAACTGGTCGCCAACTGAGCGGGTGCAACAGTCCAGGGCACTGAACAGCACGCGGCGCTGATCGAAAGGCAGTCGAACATGGACCTGACAGGAAAGCTGGCCGTTGTCACCGGTGGTTCCGGCGACATCGGGCGCGCCATATGCGAAGCGCTGGCCGCGGCCGGCGCCGACGTGATCGTGACCTACGTGGGCGACCTCGAGCGCGCGAATACGAGTGCCGATCTGGTGCGCGCGGCGGGCCGTGCTGCCGATGTGCTGCAGCTCGATCAACGCGACGAGGCCTCCATCGACGCCGCCGCGGCGGTCGTGGCTGAAGGGGGCCGCTGCGACGTGCTGGTCAACAACGCCGCGTGGAACATCGGCATCCCGTTCCGCAACCTCGAAACGCTGGACTCGGCCACGTGGGATCGTGTGCAGGAGACCAACCTGCGGGGGCCGTACCTGCTGACCCGGGCACTGGCGGAGCTGCTGCAGGCCGACGGCGGCGGCCGGGTCGTGAACATCGCCTCGGTCGGCGGGCTGTTCCCCGGCTCCAGCAGCATCGCCTACAGCTGCTCGAAAGCGGCACTCATCCACCTCACCCACTGCCTGGCCGTGGCAATGTCCCCGGCGGTCACCGTCAACTGCGTGGCACCGGGACTGGTGGAAGGCACCCGCATGGCGGCGCGCCTGCCCGACGAGATCTCCGAAGGAGCTCGCCGAGGCGCGTTGCTCGGCCAGGTGGGCAGCCCGATCGACATCGCCAACGCCACCGTGATGCTGTGCGAGGCCGAGTCCATCACCGGCCAGACCGTGGTAGTGGACGGCGGCAACCCGGCAGCCATGAACTTCGGCTGAGCCGATCCGAACATCCCCAGCCACACCTCTTCGCCACACCATCGACGGGAATTCGCCATGACCGCTCGCGCAAACGGCGCTGCATCGCAGCCCAATGTGCTGTTCATCATCACCGACCAGCAGCGGGCCGATCACACCGGCTTCGGCGGCAACGAAGTCGTCCGCACGCCCAACCTCGACGCGCTCGCAGCGCGGGGGATGGTGTTCGACAACGCCTGGGTGGCGAACCCGGTCTGCATGCCCAACCGCTCCACGATCATGACGGGGCGCATGCCCAGCGCTCACGGCGTGGTCTTCAACGACCGGTCGCTGGAGCCCGGCGCCAATACCCACGTCCGCCAGTTCCGCCAGGCGGGTTACCGCACAGCGCTCATCGGCAAGTCCCACCTGCAGCACGGCATGTCCCGCAATGCAGTGTTCCCGTCTGGCCTGTCCGAACCCGCCATCGATGACTACTGGCCTTCAGGCTGGGACACGTTGGAGCACGCCGAGCGCTACCTCGACAGCGCGCCGGAGTTTCCCGACAGCTTCTACGGGTTCTCCCAGGTCGAGCTGTCCATCGACCACGGCGCACGTGTCAGCGGCCACCACCTGCTGTGGGCGCTGGACCGGGGCGGACGGCTCGAAGATCTCATGGTGCCCATGACCGCGGAGTCGCCCGCCCGGCGGCGATCGGATCGCTGGTGGCAGATCTACCAACCGCCCTACGGCCCCGAGTTCCATTCCACGACATTTGTGACCGAGCGGACCATCGCCTTCATCGAAGATGCCGCCAGCCGGGCCCAGCCGTGGCTGGCGTGGGCCTCATACCCAGACCCGCACCACCCCATGTCTCCTCCGGGCAAGTGGTTCGACCGCCACAGCCCCGATGACATGGAGCTGCCGTCCAGCGTCGACGACCCGCTGGACGGAGCCCCCCGCTACGTGCAGGCCATCAGCCGGCTCCACCCGGCCAGCCAGCGTCACTGGGTGACGCCCTGCGGGGTGGCCGGCGACCGGCAGATGCTGCGAGAAGCGACAGCCGCCACCTACGGCATGATCGAGATGATCGACGAAGGCATTGGCCAGATCCTGGCTGCCCTCGGCAGGCTCGGCCAGGCGGACAACACGATCATCGTGTTCACCAGCGACCACGGCGACATGATGGGCGACCACGGGCTGATGCTGAAGGGCTTCCTGCACTACCGCGGCACGCTCGCGGTGCCGTACGTGATCGTCGACCCCCGCCGTTCGCCGGGTCGCACCGAATCGCTGGCCGGCAGCATCGACCTCGGCCCCACGCTGATGGACCTGGCCGGGGTGCCCTCCTACGAGGGCATCGGGGGCAGAAGCCTCGTGCCGGTGCTGGACGACCCGTCGGCAACCGTGCGCGACGAGGTGCTCATCGAGGACGACTTCCCGGGCGCGCTGTCCATGAAGGTGCTGACGCCGGTCAAGACCCGCACGCTGGTCACCTCAGACCTGCGGCTGACCCGGCACAGCGACGGCGCTGAGCAGCTGTTCGACACTGCGGGCGATCCGAGCGAGATCGCTCCCCTCGGCCGCAGCGACCCGGCCCGGCGAGCCGAGATGTACGAGCGACTGGCCGCCGCCATGATGGAAGCCGACGACATCGCACGCGGCATGCCCGTGAGCACCGCCTGAGCGGTCTGCGTAGCCTCACCCGCCATGCCGACCGACAAGCTCGCCATGGACCACGTGGCCGTGGTCAGCGAACGCGCCTGGGACAACGTGATCCGCTACAGCCGCGACCTGGGCGGTCGTTGGATCGGCGGCCCGGACAACGACCCGGCATCGCAAGCCGGCGACGACTTCTACTTCTGCCAAGTGAGCTTCGACGGCGGGGCCAGGATCGAGATACTCGAGCCGATCGAGCACCCCGGCAGCGACTTCCTGCGCCGCTTCCTGGCACGCAACGGTCCGGGGCCGCACCACTTCACCTTCAAGACGCCGGACTTCGACGACACCGTCGGTGCGCTGCGCGCCGCCGGCTACGAGGTGATCGGCGTCAACGAGTCGAATCCAGATTGGAAAGAGGCATTCCTGCATCCCAAGCAGAGCTGGGGCATCGTGATCCAGGTCGCGTGGGACGGAGGCGGGGGCTGGGACGACGCCCCGCCGCTGCCGCCCACCCGTCACGCGAGCACCACGAGGATCGCAACGGTCGTTCACCTGACGGCTGACGTGCAGGCCACCGCCGCCATGTTCGAAGGACCGCTCGGCATGGAGCGGACCGACGAGTGGAAGGACCCCAACGTCGGCGCCGGCGTGGATCTGCAGTCAGGCCCGTGGAACCTGAAGCTCATCCAGCCGACCGAGGCCAACTTGGCCCACTGGATGGGCAACCGCTCCGGCCGCCTGCAACTGCTGCACTTCCAGATCGACGATCCCGGCCTCGTGCCCGGCGCACAGCGGGTGGGCGTGTGCGGGGGCGGCGAGCCGCAGGACGCGATGTTCATCGTGCCGCCCGAGCACAATCTGGGCGTACGCCTCCTGCTCACCGAACACGGCTGACGGCGGTTACTCCGCGACGCGCGGCTCCCAGCGATCGACCGGCACCAGGCAGAGCCGGCGGCCCGCGATCGGTGCCGGGTGAATCACGGCATCGGGATGGCGACACCGGTCCCCAGGCGACATCGTGATGATCTGATCCAGCACGCCGTCGGACTGCGCCCGCTCGCAGTCGACCGTGCGCAGCGCGCCGTTGGGTGCCTGCCAGAAGCACTCCCCGACCTCCAGCGCCGCGACCCTGGAGGGATCCTGGTTGGTGTCGGCGGTCATGTACGCGCTGGCCACGAAGATCACCACGCCGACGACGGCGATCGCCAGCCAGGGCAGCACCCGCACCACCAGCGCCGCGCTGCGATGACGCACCACGAAGCCGCCCGGCCCGCCAGGCTCCACAGTCGGGGCGTCGTCGAACCACGGGTCATCGGCCGCACTCTGACCGGTGCCAGCGCTGCCCGTAGGCGGGCTCGGTCCCGCAGGCGATGACGGCTGAGGCGGTCGCGGCGCTGCAGCTGCGCGTTCCTCGTCGTAGGAGCGGCGCGACTCCGCTCGCCCCAGCACCCGCCACGCCTCGTTGACCGCCCGCATGCGCCGATCCGAGCGCTCCGTCTGCTCCTGGTTGACATCGCCGCGCTGATCGGGATGATTGGCACGGGCCGCCCGGATCCATGCGCGACGTATCTCTGCCGCATCCGCGTCGGGGCGTACACCAAGCGCTGCGTAGTGATCGGGCAACTTGGCCACCGGCGGCCTCCCGCCCGCGACGCTACTGCCGCCCGTCAAGTGCAATGCCGCTGCGCCGCACAGGTGACCGGGACACCCAGCCCGGCCCCGCCAGAACGCCGTTCGCTAACGTCGCGTCCCGTTCACCCCGCAGTTCCCGACCACGAGGCCGCATCGCCATGACAGACAGCCAGATCGATCCTCGCACCCCGGTCCTCGTCGGTGCAGGACAGTTCAAGCAGCGCCCTGAGGTTCCTGTCGAGGCGCTCGAACCGGTCGCGATGATGGCCGAGGCGCTGGCCGCGGCCGCGCACGACGCAGGCGCCCCGGGCTTGACCAGCCGGGCCACGCACACATGGGTCGTGAAGGGCGCCTGGCCGTACTCGGACCCAGCCGCGCTGCTCAACGAACGCTTCGGGGCCTCCGGCAAGACCGGCCTCTCCACCGACGGCGGCAACGTCCCGCAGTCCCTGGTGAACATGGCGTGCAGCCGCATTGCCGCCGGCGAGGCCGATGTCGTGCTGATCGCCGGGGCCGAAGGGATCTGGAGCCGCCGGCGTGCGCGCCGGGCAGACCAACGCATCCCCTACACCGCCCAGACCGACAAGGTGCCCGACGAAGTGCTGGGCGTCGACGTCGTGATGAACAACAAGGTCGAGGTCGAGCGGGGCCTGCGGGACCCCATCAACCTGTACCCGATGTTCGAGTCGGCCTTCAGGGCCTCACGCGGCGAGACCCACGACCAGCATCGCGACCGCGTTGCGGCGATGTGGGAGAAGTTCAACCGGGCCGCCGTCGCCAACCCGTACGCCTGGGTCCGCACGCCGATGACGGCAGAGGAGATCCGCGAACCGAGCCCGTCGAACCGGTTCATCGGTTTTCCCTACACGAAGTGCATGAACTCCAACTGGGACCTCGACCTCGCTGCAGCGCTCATCGTGTGCTCCGCCGAGGCGGCCGCCTCGGCAGGTGTCCCACGTGATCGGTGGCTGTTCCCGCACGCGGGCACCGACGGGCGCGACACCGATTTCGTGTCCAATCGAGGCGACCTGCACGGCTCGCCTGCCATCCGTGTGGCCGGTCGCCGCGTCATGGAGCTAGCCGGTGTCGGCGTCGACGACATCGACTACGTCGACCTGTACTCGTGCTTCCCCTCGGCGGTACAGATTTCGGCCACCGAGCTGGGCCTCGATCTCGACCGCGACCTGACACTGACCGGGGGCCTCACCTTCGCCGGTGGTCCGCTCAACAACTACGTCGGCCATTCGATCGCCACGATGGCGGGCCAGCTCCGGGAAGAACCCGGCAGCGTCGGGCTGTGCTCGGCGAACGGCGGCTATCTCACCAAGCACGCTTTCGGCATCTACTCCACGACCCCGCCAGAGGGCGGGTTCCGCCATCAGAACTGCCAGGACGAGATCGACCAGTTCCCGTCCGTCGATCTCGATGCCGACTACACCGGCGATGCCGCCATCGAGGCATACACCGTCATGCACGGCCGGGAGGCTCCCGAAGTGGCCCTGGCAGCGGTGCGAACGCCGAACGGGCGGCAGTGGGCCCGCAGCACTGACCCCGAACTCATGGTCGAGATGACGCAAACCGAGTTCATCGGCACCGACGTCGTGGTCCGCGACGCGTTCGAGTTCGCGCCGATGTGACCTGCGGCTGTTCCGGCGGTTGTCCACAGGGACTCTCCGCCACTTGTGGACAGCGATGCCGATTGCGTACTCTCACGAGCGCAGGGTGCTTCGCCCCACGGCGCCTTGCGCCAACCGCACAGGGGCTTGAGCCGTCATGTCCGCCGCCAACGGGGCCCGATCACCCAAGCGCTACCTCAACCGAGAACTGTCTTGGCTGGACTTCAATCATCGTGTCCTGGCGCTTGCGCATGATCGGGAACTGCCGCTCCTCGAGCGCATCAAGTTCGTCGCCATCCACGCGTCGAACCTCGACGAGTTCTTCCAGGTGCGGGTGCCCACGGTGCTCGATTCCATCGAGGCCGGGGTGCGCCAAGCCGGCGCTGACGGCCTGACCCCACGGGCGCAGCTCGAGGCGATCCGGGCGGCAGCGGCCCAGCAGCTCCACGACGCTTCATCGCTGTTCGAAGAGGAACTGCGGCCAGCGCTGGCCGCCGAGGGAATCTGCTTCGTGGAGCCTGACGATCTCGATGCCACCGGCCGCGCATGGGTGGCTGAGCTCTTCAGCGAGCAGGTCTTTCCGGTGCTGACCCCGCTTGCCGTCGATCCGGCTCATCCCTTTCCCTACATCTCGGACCTGTCGCTGAACCTCGCCGTGTTCGTCGAGCATTCCCGAAGCGGGCCGTCATTCGCACGTGTGAAAGTGCCGCCGATCCTGCCGCGCTTTTTGGCCCTGCCTGACGAGAACCGCTTCATCACGCTTGAATCGGTCATCGCCGGACACTTGGGCGATTTGTTCCCGGGCGTGAAACTGCTCAGCCACAGCACGTTCCGGGTCACCCGCGATGCGGATCTCGACATCGACGACACCGAGACCGACGACCTGCTCAAGCACATGGAGCTCGAGCTGCGCCAGCGGCGCTTCGGCGGCGCCGTACGCCTGGAGGCTGCGCCCGACCTGGGCAGCGATGCGCTGGACATGCTGACCCGCGAGCTGAAGCTGACCCACGACGACGTCTACACCTCGAAGGGACTGCTCGGCCTGTCGGACCTGTTCGAGCTGTACGACATCGACCGCGACGATCTCAAGACGCCGCCCCACAACCCGAGGACGCCGCTGCCGCTGCGCGCGACTACCGAAGCCAGTGCGCTGCTGGCCGGCGGCACCGGAGGCCAGCGCACAACCGCGGAGGAATCCGAGACGGGCGTCGACGTCTTCGATGTCCTCAGGCGGCAGGACATCCTGGTGCATCTGCCCTACGAGTCGTTCACGACCAGTCTCGACGCGTTCATCCGCCAGGCCGCCGACGACCCCGATGTGCTCGCCATCAAGCTGACGATGTACCGGACCTCAGAGCGGACTCGCCTCGTCAACTCGCTCATACGGGCTGCGGAGCGCGGCAAGCAGGTGGTCGTCGTGGTCGAGCTGAAGGCACGCTTCGATGAGCACGCCAACATCGAATGGGCGCGGCTGCTTGAACGCGCCGGCGTGCATGTCGCCTACGGCGTCGTGGGTCTGAAGACCCACTGCAAGCTGGCCATGGTGGTGCGGCGTGAGTCCCGAGGCATCGCGCATTACTGCTTCGTCGGCACCGGCAACTTCAACGCCGACACCGCCCGCATCTACGAGGACTTCGGACTGCTCACCGCGGACAGGGATTTCGCAGCCGACGTGGCTGCACTGTTCAACTCGCTCACCGGCTACAGCCGCAAGACCGACTACCGCAAGCTGGCCGTCGCACCGCACTCTCTCGGCCAATCCCTGGTCAAGCACATCGCAGCCGAAGCCGCCGAACCCGACGGCCACATCTTCATGAAGATGAACGCCATCGTCGACAACGAGGTGATCGACGCGCTCTACGAGGCATCGCAACAGGGCTGCCGCATCGACCTCGTGGTGCGCGGCATCTGCTGCCTGGTGCCGGGCGTCGAGGGCATGAGCGAGAGCATCTCGGTGCGCAGCATCGTGGGCCGCTTCTTGGAGCACAGCCGGGTGTACAGGTTCGGGAAACCGGACCGGGGCTACACGATTTTGCTGGGCTCGGCGGACGCCATGCCGCGGAACCTGCGCTACCGCGTCGAGGCGCTGGCGCCCGTGGAGGCACCTGCGCTCGTGACCGAGCTCAGCGAGCTCACCGACATGTACCTCGACGACGGCATCGCACGCTGGGAGCTCGGCAGCGACGGCGAATGGACCAAGCACTGCGGTGCCGATCTCCACCAGCTGATGCTGGCCCTCCACGCCGACCGCCGCCGCTAGCCGTCACTGGTAGCATGTTCTGCGTGATTCGCGTCTCGACTCACACCGCACCGCATTCCGCTACCGGACTGCTCCTTCTTACCTAGGCGAGGACCGCACAGGTCCTCGCCCAACCTCCTGCGCCTCCGGGCCAGGGGGTTTTTTCGTGACCCGAACCCGACCGATCTGATTCACCAGAACCCGAACGACCGCCCCAACCGCAGGAGATCCCCATGGCAGACGTCAAGCGCATCAGCGCCCAGCAACCGAGCTCGATGCCGTTCCACCTCTATGGCACCTATGCATATCCCGCGCATCTGCCGGACCGCACCTGGCCCGACAAGATCATCGCCGAGGCACCGCTGTGGTGCTCGGTGGACCTGCGCGACGGCAACCAGGCCCTGATCGACCCGATGGATGTCCCCCGCAAGCGCCAGATGTTCGAGGTGCTCGTCGAGATGGGGTTCAAGGAGATCGAGGTGGGGTTCCCGTCAGCCTCCGCACCCGACTTCGAGTTCTGCCGCATGCTGGTCGAGGAAGACCTGGTACCCGACGACGTTTGGATCCAGGTGCTCACGCAGAGCCGGCCCGAGCTGATCGAGCGGACCTATGAATCGATCGCCGGAGCCAAGAAGGCAATCGTGCACCTGTACAACCCGACCTCGGAGCTGCAGCGCAGGGTGGTGTACCGGCTGGACACCGAGGGCATCTCCGACATCGCCATCTCGGGCACACGGCTGTGCAAGGAGCTGGCGCAACAGCACGAGGGCGGCGAGATTCGCTTCGAGTACTCGCCTGAGTCGTTCACGGGGACCGAGATCGACTACGCGCTCGAGGTGTGCAATGCGGTCAGCGCCGAGTGGGGCGCCACCGCCGAGGACCCGATCATCTTGAACCTGCCGGCCACCGTCGAGATGGCGACCCCGAACACCTACGGCGACCTCATCGAGTACTTCCACCGAAACGTAGACAACCGCGATGCTGTCGTGCTGTCGCTGCACCCCCACAACGACCGCGGCTGCGGCGTGGCGGCCGCAGAGTTCGGCGTGATGGCAGGAGCAGACCGGGTCGAGGGCACGCTGTTCGGCAACGGCGAGCGCACCGGCAATGTCGACATCATCACGCTGGCGATGAACCTGTTCAGCCAGGGCGTCGACCCCGAGCTGGACATCAGCCACATCGACCACCTGCGCCGCATCGCCGAGTACTGCAACCAGCTCCCGGTGCATCCGCGCCACCCCTACGGCGGCGACCTGGTGTACACGGCGTTCAGCGGCAGCCACCAGGACGCCATCAAGAAGGGCTTCGAAGCGCTGGCGGACGACTACGACTTCTGGGAGGTGCCCTACCTGCCGATCGATCCAGCGCATGTGGGACGCACCTATCAGGACGTGATCCGCGTGAACAGCCAGTCGGGCAAGGGTGGCGTGGCCTACGTGATGAAGAACAGCTTCGGCCTCGACCTGCCGCGGCGGCTGCAGATCGAGTTCAGCAGCGTCATCCAGGCGATCACCGACGAGGGCGGCGAGATTCTGCCGGAGGCCATCAAGAAGACCTTCGACGAGACCTACCTGCATGCCGAATCGCCGTACACCTACCTCGGCCACCGCAGCTACTTCGACTCCGAGTCGTCCGACGAGTCCGAGGTGGAAGCGACCATCAAGGGGCCCGACGGAGAGGTGCGGGCGAAGGGGCGCGGCAACGGCCCGCTCTCTGCGTTCAAGACCGCACTGGCCGACGCGCTCGGCATCGAGGTCAGCCTGGTCGACTACCACGAGCACGCCGTGGGGGCAGGCGCAGACGCCACCGCCGCGGCGTACGTGGAGATCGAGACCCCGTCGCGAGACGTGTACTGGGGCGCCGCGCTGCACCCGAACATCGTCACGGCCAGCTTCCGAGCGCTGCTGTCAGCCATCAACCGCTCGCACCCTGAGCCCGATTCCGGGGTGCTCGCGCGCTGAGCCCACTCGCCAGCTTTGCCGGCGGCGCCCTGTTCGGCAGTCGCCTCGGTGATCAACCGGCCGATGTGCTGGCCCTGCACGGCTGGGGCCGCAGCCACGCCGACTTCGACACGGCCCTGGCCGATCTCGTCCAATCACGTGCGGACATCGGTGCTGTCGCCCTCGACCTGCCGGGTTTCGGTGCCAGCCCTGCGCCGCCGGCCGCGGGCGGCGCTGCTGCGTATGCCGATCTGATCGAACCGGTGCTCGACGACTGCGCGGCCCGCATGGTCGTGGTGGGCCACAGCTTCGGCGGACGGATTGCTGTCGAGCTCGCAGTTCGCCGGCCCGAACGCGTCGCGTCGCTGGTGCTGTGCGGCGTGCCGCTGCTGCGCCGCGCAGACCGCCCGGCAACGAAGCCGGCGCTGCGGTATCGACTCGCCCGCGGGCTGCACCGCCGCGGCCTGCTCGGCGAGGCCGCTATGGAGCGCATGCGGCAGCGATTCGGCAGCGCCGACTACCGGAACGCCTCCGGCGTGATGCGCGACGTGCTCGTTGCCGCCGTGAACGAGACCTACGAAACGCAGCTCGACGCCATCTCCCAGCCAGTGGAGTTGCTGTGGGGCCGCAATGATGATGAAGTGCCACCCGAGGTCGCCGAACGAGCAGCGAGGATGCTGGCAGTCGCACGTCTGACGGTGCTCGACGGTGCCGATCACTTCGTGCCGACCGAGGCGCCAGCGGCCCTGTCTGCGGCAATCAATCGTCGGTGTGAGTCGCTCGCATGAACCAGATCCTGCTCTGGACGTCGGTGGTCGCCGGCATGATCTCGGCCAGCCGCTGGCTGCGAGTCGCCCAGCGTGAGCACTACGGCGTGGGGCGAACGTCGCGTTTCGCGCGGCGCTGGTGGCTGCTCGACAGGAACAACCGTGTGCTGGCGCTCGCCGCGGCCGTGGGCGTGGTGCTGAGCGGCACGTTCTGGTGGGCACCGGCGATCACCGCGGCCGCCGTCGCCGTCGGACCCCAAGGCCTCGACATTCGCGGGCGGTCCAGCCCGCTGGCATGGACACGCCGGCTCTTCACGGTCGCCACAACGCTGACGTTGCTGTGGGCGGTGCTGGTGGGCATCGGTCTGCTGGTGGGGCTGGCCGAACCGGTGGTGGCGGTGCTGCTGTTCGGCATGCCGCTGTGGGTTGACGTCTCGATGGCAATCCTGACACCGCTGGAAGCCGTGCTGTCTCGCCGCTGGGTGCACCGCGCCCAGCAGCGCCTCGACGACGTCGATCCCGTGCGGGTGGCGGTGACCGGCTCCTACGGCAAGACCACCATCAAGGGCTACCTCCGCCAGTTGGTCGAGGGGTCCCGAGCGGTGGTGGCGACGCCGGCCAGCTTCAACAACACCGCAGGGATATGTCGCAGCGTCAATGAGCACCTGGTGCCCGGCACCGAAGTATTCGTCGCTGAGATGGGCACCTTCGGCGCAGGCGAGATCGCCGCTATGACTCGCTGGGTGCGCCCGTCAGTGTCGATACTGGCCTCAATCGGCCCGGTCCATCTCGAGCGCTTTGGCAGCCTCGACCGCATTGTGGCGGCCAAGGCAGAGATCTTCGCAACGAGTCGCACCGCAATTCTCAACATCGACGCCTACGGATTGAGCGCAGAGGCCGACCGGTTGGCCGCCTCGGGCCTGCGAGTCATCCGATGCTCCACGCAGGATCCGAGCGCTGATGTGACGGTGCTGCCCGTCAATGCGCCTAGCCCTGCGCCAGCCGGCGCATTCGTCAACGAGGCTGCCGTCTCGCGTCGCATCACATTGTTCGGCAGGGAGATCGCCGTCGGACCGCTCGGCGGCGCAGCGCCGGCGAATGTCGCTTGCGCCGTGGCTGCGGCATCGGTCCTGGGAGTCTCCGACGCAGACATCGCCAGCCGCTTGGGCGACCTGCCGACACCCGACCACCGCCGTACTGCCGGGCGCAGTCCCGGGGGGGTCATGGTCATCGACGACACCTACAACTCCAATCCCGCCGGGGCCCGCGCTGCCCTGTCCATGCTGGCGAATACCGATGCGGGCCGGCGCGCGGTGGTCACGCCAGGCATGGTCGAGCTCGGCCGCAGTCAGGCACATGAGAACCGTCAGCTCGGCGAGCATGCCGCGGAGATTGCCGACGACGTGCTCATCGTGGGCCGGACCAACCGGACTGCGCTGGTGGGCGGTGCTGCCGGCTGGGACCGAAGCACCGCGCGCCGAGCGACGCGCGGTCGCGGCGCACGCAGCTTGATCCACGACCGCACCGACGATCGCGCCACAGTTCGCTGCATGGCAGACCGAGAGGAAGCGGTGAAGTGGGTGCGCGCGCATCTCGGTCCCGGCGATGCCGTCCTTTACGAGAACGACCTCCCGGACCACTACCCCTGAGCGCCTCCCGTCCATGAGAACATGGCGCACATGGCGGAGTGCCGAAGAACCTCGCTGGTGTGCCCATGACCCGCGCCGGCGTCTGCTTCGGCGGACCGTCGCCTGAACATGACATCTCGATCCTGACGGGTTTGCAGGCGGTGCACGCGCTCGCCGATGCCGGACGCAGCCCGGTGGCGCTGTACTGGTCGCCGGTCGGCACATGGCACGAAGTGCCGCCCGATATCGAGGCGTCGGCCTTCGCCGAAGGTCTGCCGCGCTCGGCGTCCGGAGTGGAGCTGGCAGCCCATCCCAGCGGGGGATTCGTGCGGGCTGACCGGCGTCGCCGACCGGTTCCGGTTGACGTGGTGGTCAACTGCTGTCATGGCGGCCCCGGCGAGGACGGCGGCTTGCCGGCCCTGCTGGACCTCACGGGACTGGCCTACACCGGTCCCGGGCAGCGCAGCGCCGCCATCTGCATGGACAAACTGGCGTTCAGCGGGGCCACCGAAGCCGCCGGCCTGCCCACGCTGCCCCTCTGGCTGCTCACCGAGGAGTTGCCCGGCGAAGATGCAGCCGCGGAGCTGACTGACGGGCCGCTCATCGTGAAGCCGCGTTTCGGGGGATCGTCGATCGGCATCGAGATCGTCGACGACCTCGCCACAGCCCAGGCGCTGGCACGGTCGTCGCCGCTGTTGCGAGACGGCGCCGTCGTGCAGCACTACCTCGACGACATCATCGATCTGAACATCTCGGTGCGGACCTGGCCGGAGCTGCGGCTGAGCGCCGTGGAACGGCCGCTGCGCAGCGACAGCACGATCTACACCTACGCCGAGAAATACCTCACCGGCGGAGGCGGCATGGCGACGGCGCCACGCGAGCTGCCGGCGGTGCTCCCAGAACCGATCGAGACAGCGCTGCGCGCCGCGGCAACCGAAGTGAGCCATCTCGTCATGGCTAGATCCGTCATGCGCATCGACTTCCTGTGGGACGGCGGCGATGACCCGGCCGGCTTGTGGGTGAACGAGATCAATCCGATCCCCGGATCGCTGAGCTGGTACTTCTGGTCTCACGAGGGCGACAGCCTCATCGAGCTGCTCGACGACCTCATCGCCGAGGCGCTGGCGGGGCCCACACGTCGCTTCATGACGCAAGGTGCCGACGGCACTGCCCTGCGCTCGGTGGGGTCCATCGCCGCGAAGCTGGCGTGACACAGCGCCAATGATCTGCCGCACCGCCAGCGCAGCGGTTCAGAAGCACAGTCGCGAAGCTGGCGTGACACTGCGCCGGGCGCTCGCTGTGTGTGCTGCAGCGGTGGTGCTGTCTGCGGCGTGCAGCGGTACCGGACCGGCATCGAGCGGCAGCGAGTCGAGCGGCGGCGATGACCTCACCGCATGCGAGCGTGAGCGCCTGGCCGCTGCCCTCGGCCTGTACGACGCGGCGGAGCTGTCGTTGCCGCTCGACCCAGCCGATGAGCCGCTCGCCGACATCGCCCGCGATATCTGCTCGCTCGACACCGGCACTCCACGATCCACCACACCGCCGGACACCGCGAAGCGCTCCCCTGCGCAGCAGCGCGACGCGGCCTTGCCCGCAGCGCTCGTGCGTGCGCCTGCGCTTTTCGATCCAGACGACAGCCCGCCTGGCGACGATCCAGCGCTCGACGAACTCTGGGTGGTGTGCGGGCAGGGCTCGGCCAGCGCCTGCAACGCCCTGCTGTACGAGTCGCCCGCGGGCAGCGACTATGAAGCCTTCGCGTTCAGCTGCGGGGGGCGCGAGAACCTGCACTGCAGCGTGCTGCTCGGCGAGCCAGGCGCCGATGCGGGCCTGCTGGGCATCGAGTTCGATCCTGAGTTTCCGGCGCCAGGGAACATTCCCGAATTGGACGGCTGGTGGGCGGCATGCGGCGACGGCAGCAGCCGTGCCTGCTCGCAGTTGGTGCTGTCTGCGCCAGGCGGATCGGCGTACGCCAGTTTCGGCTGGACCTGCGGCGGACGCACAACACGAGACTGCGTGTTGCTGGTGGGTGACGACGGCGCTCCGCCGGCTCTCGCCGGCCGGTCGCCCCAGGATGCGCCGCCCGGCCACGACGACTACCTGGATCAGCTGTGGGAGCGCTGCGGCGCTGCCGACGCACCGGCATGCCGCGACCTGGCCACGTTCGGGCCCCCCGGAAGCGACTACGAGCGGTACGCCCTGTCATGCGGCTGGCGGGCCGTCAGGGCGTGCGCCCGGCTCTTCGCCGAGCTTGCCGAAGGCTGAATCGGGTGGTCGTGCGCGTATCCGGCGCCCATTGGGGCTAAACAACACGTCGTGATCGCCGACGCGTTGGCCGCAAAGCGCATCGCCATCACCGGTGCAACCGGTTTCTTGGGCACGGCGCTTGTCGAGCGGCTGCTGCGCTCGGTGCCCGACTGCGAGCTCGTGCTGCTGGTGCGGCCGGGACGCCGCACCGACGTCAACCGGCGCGTGCAGCGCGAGATTCTGCGCAACGATGCCTTCGAGCGCCTTCGCACTGCGTGGGGCAGCGACTTCGATGAGATCTGCAGCCGGCGCATCACGACGGTGTCCGGCGACGTCAGCGTCGACGGCCTCGGCCTGTCCCCAGAGGACCTCGAGCTGTTCTGCAGCTGCGACGTCATCATCCATTCGGCCGCCACCGTCAGCTTCGACAGCCCGCTCGACGCATCGATCGAGACGAACCTGCTCGGCCCGAACCGCCTGCTCGAGGCCTGCCAGTCCCAGGGCACGACTCCTCACTTCATTGCCGTGTCGACGTGCTACGTCGCCGGGAACCGGCGGGGCTCGGCGGCCGAGGTCTTCCTGGCCGACACGCCGTTCTCGATGGACGTCGACTGGCGGGCCGAGGTGTCCGCCGCCCGCCGGACCCGCGCCGATCTCGACGCCGCCAGCCGCTCCCCCGAGCGCCTGCGCCGATTCCATCGCGACGCGCGCGAAGAACTCGGCCCCGCTGGCCTGCCGATGCTGGCGGCCAAGACCGAACAGCTGAGGCGGGAATGGGTGGACGACGAGATGGTCCTGGCCGGCCGCAGCCGTGCGACCTCGCTGGGATGGCCCGACGTCTATACGTATTCCAAAGCGCTCGGCGAGCAGGCGCTGGTGGAGCTGCAAGGCGACGTGCCGATCTCGATCGTTCGCCCGTCCATCATCGAATCGGCCTTCGCGGAGCCGTCGCCGGGCTGGATCCGTGGCTTCCGCATGGCCGAGCCACTGTTCGTTTCGTTCGCGAAGGGCGAGCTCGATACCTTCCCGGGCTACCCCGAGGGCATCATCGACGTCATCCCGGTCGACATGGTCGCTGCCGCGATCATCGCCGTGGCTGCGCGCGGACCGGCGTCCGAGCCGGAGATCTTCCAAGTGGCCTCAGGCGCCGTCAACCCGCTTCGCTTCAAGGTGCTGACCGAGACGACCATGCAGTGGTTCCAGGATCATCCTGTCTATGACTCCAAGGGTCATCCCACGGCCAGCACCCAGTGGCGCTACGCGGGAGCGAGCGGCCTCGAAGAGCAGCTCGACCGAGCCATGACGGTCTTCAACACCGCGGAGAAGATCGTCAATCACCTCCCGATGCGCGGCCGCAATGACTTCACCGTCCGGCTTGCTCAGCGGCGGGCCGGGCTCGAGCAGATCCGTGACTACGTCCTGCTGTACGGCGCTTACGGCAAGTGCGAGGCGCTGTACGAGATCGACCGCACCACCGAGCTGTGGGAGTCGCTGACTCCGGCCGACCGCGACAGGTTCGGTTTTGATCCGCGGGTCATCGACTGGGCCGCCTACATCGCCGATGTGCACCTGCCCACGGTCATTGCCCAGGCACGCGTCAAGACCACTCCCCAACCCCGCACCGGGCCGAGCCGCAATGAGCGCCTGCGAGCTGCAGTGCTGGACCCGGCGCGCCACTTCGCGGCATTCGACCTCGAGAACACGCTGATCGCCAGCAACGTGGTCGAGACCTACGCGTGGCTCGCCACCCGGCGGCTGGACACTCCCCAGCGAGTGCGCTTCGCCCTGCGCACCCTCGCGGAGACTCCCGGGCTGTGGCGACGGGACCGCCGCGACCGCACCGATTTCCTGCGCTACTTCTACCGGCGCTACCGGGGTGCATCGGTGGGTCAGCTCGACGCCGATGCGGCCGAAATGCTCAGCCACCTGTTCCTGACGAAGGCATTCCCGGCGGGCCTGCGACGGGTGCGCGAGCATCGGGCCGCCGGGCATCGCACGGTGCTCATCACCGGTGCCCTCGAATTGGCGGTCCAGCCGCTGGCGCCGCTGTTCGACCACATCATCGCAGCGCGCATTGACAGCCGCGAGGGGCGCTATACCGGCGAGATGATCGATGTGCCGCCCACCGGCGAAGTGCGAGCCCAGATGATGGTGGACTGGGCAGCGGAGGAGGGACTCGACTTGGCACAGGGCGTGGCGTACGCCGACGCAGCCTCGGACATGCCCATGCTGGAGGCCGTGGGCTACCCGGTGGCCGTCAATCCCGAGACCCGGCTCGTGACCATCGCCGACAAACGGGGATGGCTGTGCGAGAACTGGGAACGCTCCCCCGGCGGCCCCCGGCCCCTGCTGCCCATCGCGCCGCCGTTCCGGGTACGCGCCAACACCGACCGCCTCGACCGCACGCATCGGTCCCGCCGGGTCCGGGCTGAAGGATCTCGACGGTGACGGCGCGCAAGGGCCTCGTCCTCGAGGTGGACCGGACGACTCCGCCGATCCTGTTCCACCACGGCGAGGGACTCCGCTTGGAGAAGCTGCCCGTCGGCAGCCGGGTCGTGTATCCCAACGAACCGCTGGACCCGGTGCGCGATCCCGAGCGCGCCATCGCCGAAGCCTTGGCCAATCCGCTGGGCGATCGCGATCCGCTCGCCGCCTACATGCAGCCGGGAATGAAGCTGACCATCGCCTTCGACGACCTCTCACTGCCGCTGCCCCCGATGGCCGCCCCCGACATCCGCGGCCGGATCATCGAGCAGGTACTCGACATGGCGGCCTCTGCCGGCGTCGATGACGTCGAACTCATCGCCGCGCTCGCGCTGCATCGCCGCATGACTGAAGCGGAGCTGCGGCACGCAGTCGGCGACCGCGTGTACGACGCCTTCGCGCCCCACGGCCAGCTCTACAACTTCGACGCCGAGGACCCTGACGCGCTCACCCACTTGGGGACTACCGAGGCCGGCGAAGAGGTGGTGATCTCCACGCGGGCGGTTGAATCGGACCTGCTGGTGTACGTCAACATCAACCTGGTGTCGATGGACGGCGGCCACAAGAGCGTGGCCACCGGCCTGTCGCCCTACACGGCGCTGCGCCACCACCACAACGTGCACACGATGCTGCACTCGACATCGTTCATGGACCCCGAGAACTCCGAGCTGCACACCCGCAACTGGCGCCAGGGACGCCTGCTGGCAGAAGCCGGCGTGAAGGTGTTCCAGATCGAGACGACGCTCAACAACAACGAGTTCCCGTCGCCGTACGACTTCCTGAAGCGGCGCGAGTGGGAGATGACGCCGCGAGACCGCATGATGCTGATGGGCACCAAGACGGCGCTGGACCTGATGTCCCGCCGGCAGGCCCGGCGCATCTTCCAAGGGATCCGGGCGCCGTACGGGCTGACGTCGGTGCAGGCCGGCGAGGTCGAGGCCGTCCACCGCCAGACGCTGGAGAACGTCTACCGCCAGCACCTGGTGCGGGTGGAGGGCCAGACCGACGTGATGACGATGGGGCTGCCCTACATCTGCCCCTACAACGTCAACTCGATCATGAACCCGATCCTGGTGGCGTGCCTGGGACTCGGATACTTCTTCAATCTGTACCGGGGCAAACCGCTCGTCCGCCAAGGCGGCGTGGTGATCATGACGCACCCCACGCCGTGGGAGTTCCACCCGGTGCACCATCCCAGCTACATCGACTTCTTCGAAGAGGTGCTGGCCGACACCACCGATCCGGCGATCATCGAGCATCGGTACGAGAAGCGCTATGCCGAAGACGAGTGGTACCGGCACCTGTACCGGACGTCGTACGCATACCACGGCGTGCATCCGTTCTACATGTGGTACTGGTGCGCGCATGCTCTTGAGCACCTCGGTGGGGTGATCATCGTCGGCGGCGACAAGGCCGCCGTCCAGCGCATGGGCTTCCGATCTGCTTCGACGCTGAATGATGCGCTGGAGATGGCCACCGACGTGGTCGGACGCGACCCGTCGATCACGCACTTTCACAATCCGCCAATGCTGATGGCCGATGTCGTCTGAGAAGCCGGGCGTCTCCCACCTCGGGGCCAAGCGAGCCCAGCGCACCAAAGCATCGGTGACGCGCATCATGCGCGGCGCCGAGTTCCCGCTGCGAGCCGCCGCGACCCCGCAGGGGCAGACACCCCTGCCGGTCAACGTGGGTGCGAATTACGACACCGACTGGGCTCGACGCTTCCCCGCGCGGGTTGCCCGGCGGGTGGCGCGTGACACCATCGTGCGCGGGTTGGTGCGCTACTACGCCCAGCCGACGATCAAGGGAGTGGACCGGCTCAGCGAACTCGACGGGCCGGCGGTGTTCGCTGCCAATCACCAGAGTCATGTCGATACAGCGGTGATCGCCACCTCTGTTCCCGAGCCGTGGTGCAACCGGCTGGTGGTCGGGGCTGCGGCCGACTACTTCTTCGGCAACCGCGCGTCGTCGGCGATCTCTGCACTGTTCGTCGGCGCCATCCCCATCGAGCGGACCGCGCTCAACCGTCGCACCATCGACAAAGCGGTGACGCTGCTGCGCAACGGCTGGAGCCTGGTGATCTACCCCGAGGGTGGCCGTTCCCGTGACGGCTGGGGTCAGCAGTTCCGACCCGGCGCGGCATTCCTGGCCAAGCAGGCCGGGGTGCCGGTGGTGCCCGTGCACATCCGGGGCACCTTCGACATCCTGCGCAAGGGGCGTGCGTGGCCCAGGCGTGCCCGATCCGTGATCAATTTCGGGCGCCCGCTGAACTTCGGTGAGGGCGAGAACAACCGCCGCTTCACGCGGCGGCTGCAGGCCGCGGTGGAGGGGCTCGCCGACGAGACCGCCACGGGAAACTGGTTCGCAGCCCGCCGGCGCCTGCACAGCGCAGACAGCCCCGGCCTCGAGGGGCCCACGGCATCGGCGTGGCGCCGCCGCTGGGCGCTCACTGAGCCGACACCGCCCGACGGCGCCTCGGCCGAGACGCCCGCTTCAAAACGTCGCTGGCCCTACGTCTAGACCTGCCTGGGCCGCGCTGCCGCTGCGGTTCGCGGAGCGGCTCGTATCGTTCGATGCATGCGATCGATGGCATCTGCCCACGGCGCGATGGGCCACGACCCAGCCGGCGTCGAGGGACGCCACATAGCGCCGGGCACGGTCCGCCGGGCAGCAGCGTTGGCGCGGCCGTACCGGGCGATGCTGTCGGGATTCCTCACGGCGCAACTGCTCGGCGCGCTGGCGTTCCTGGTACCGCCGATCCTGTTCGGGCGCATCATCGACGAGGCCATCCCGGCGGGAGACCGGTCGCAGCTGAACGTGCTGGCTGCGATCATCGTGGCGGCGGCGTTCTGCGAGGCCGGGCTGTCGTTCATCGAGCGCTGGTGGTCGGCACGCATCGGCGAGGGCCTGATCTTCGACCTGCGAGTCAGCCTGTACGACCACGTGCAGCGAATGCCGGTCGCCTTCTTCACACATGTGCAGACAGGGTCGCTGATCAGCCGCATGAACAACGACGTCATCGGCGCCCAGCGGGCGTTCACGGGCACGCTCAGCTCGGTGGTGTCCAACACGATCGTGCTCGCCACGACGCTGGTGGCGATGCTGGCGCTGGAGTGGCGTCTGACGCTGCTCGCACTAGCGCTGCTGCCGGTGTTCATTGCGCCGACCAAGCGAGTGGGCCGGCGCCTCCAAGCGCTGACTCGCCAGGGCATGGAGCACAACGCCACGATGAATACGGTGATGACCGAGCGCCTCAACGTGGCCGGCGCGCTGCTCGTCAAGCTGTTCGGGCAACATGACGTCGAGCGGGCCGGGTTCAGCCGCACTGCGCGAACCGTGCGCGATATCGGCGTGCGCAGCGCGCTCTACGGGCGAGCGTTCTTCATCGGCCTGAGCCTCGTGGGGGCGGTCGGCGCTGCGATGCTGTATTGGGTCGGCGCGCACCTGGTGATCTCGGGCGCGCTGACCGTCGGGACGCTGGTGGCCATGGGGCTGATGGTGGTGCGGATCTACACGCCGCTGACCAGCCTGACGAACGCCCGAGTCGACGTGATGACGGCGCTGGTCTCGTTCGAGCGCGTGTTCGCAGTGCTCGACCTGCCGAACCCGATTGCGGACCGCTCAGATGCCATCGAACTCGGCGCCGTGGACGGTCGTATCGAACTGCAGGACGTGACCTTCAGCTACCCCACTGCCGACGATGAGATGCTGCTCGAGTTGGGCGGCGCGCCAGCGACGCCCGGACAGCACAGCGACGCGCCAGCGACGCCCGGACAGCACAGCGACGCGCCGGCGACGCCCGGACAGCACAGCGACGCTGCGACCGGTCCGGTACTCGACGGGGTGTCTGCAGTCATCGAGCCCGGCCAGACGGTTGCGCTCGTCGGGCCTTCGGGTGCCGGCAAGACGACGCTCGCCGCGCTCGTTGCCCGCCTATACGACGTCGACAGCGGCTCGGTGTCCGTCGACGGGCACGACGTGCGCGATGTCACGCAAGGTTCGTTGCGCGGCTGCATCGGTGTCGTCTCCCAGGATCCGCATCTGTTCCACGACACCATTGCGGCGAACCTGCGCTATGCCCGGCCTGGCGCCACTGACGAAGAACTCGCCGAGGCCTGCAGGGCGGCGCACATCGACGAGCTGATCGAGAGCATGCCCGACGGCTGGGACACCGTGGTGGGCGAACGCGGCTACCGGCTCTCAGGCGGCGAGAAACAGCGTCTCGCTATTGCGCGGGTGCTGTTGAAGCGTCCGGCGATCATGGTGCTCGACGAGGCCACGAGCCACCTGGACAGCGAGAACGAGGCGTTAGTGCAGAGCGCGCTCGCAACTGCGCTCGCCGGCCGGACGGCGGTGGTCATCGCGCACCGGCTCTCGACGATCACCGACGCCGATCAGATCCTGGTGCTCGATCGCGGCCGCCTCGTCGAGCAGGGACGCCATCACGATCTGCTCGCCGCACATGGCCTCTACGCCGACCTGTACCGCACGCTCGTGGGCACGGATGAACCCGCTGGTGTTGTCTGACGTCCCGTCCCCGTGCTGGCGACGCTGCCGGTGGGTCGTCGCAGCGCTCACCTTCGGTCTGGCATCTCTCATGGCGCCGCCGGCTCTCGGGGCCGTCGTCGCCGAGACGCACGCGCGGGTCGACGAACCGATCACCGGACCGTGGGCACCCCCGACGCTCATCGACGAGCCCAAGTCCCGCTGGCGCGAGCCCGCGCCCGCCGGCGTCGACTCCCTGTCCTTCCCGCACTTCACTGGGCAGGAGTTCAACGAGCTGTTCCGGATGGCTGCGCTGCCGAACCTGTCGTCGATCTCGGCCACGCCGGCGATCACCGAGTCGGCGGAGATGGACGAGCACATTCGTGCTGAGGCCGTCGAGCGCGGCTACCAGCGCCGGCCGCTCCCCGCGAACTACGCGTTGATGCGCCTCATCGATGACGGGCTAGCGCTGCAGCGGCCTGCCGCTGCTGCATGGCTGGCTCTGCAGCAGGACGCTGCCGACCACGGTTTCGAGTTGGAGCTGAAGTCCGCCTACCGGGGGCACCGGTATCAGCGAGAGATATTCCTTCGGCCGCTCGAAACGCCGTACGAGTTGGACGATCTGGCAGAGCGGCTGAAGATGTCAGCGCCGCCGGGATACTCCAAGCACCACACGGGATACGCGATCGACATCGGCCAAGCAGGTCACCGTCACTTCGGCTCGTCCCCCGCCTACAGGTGGATATCGGCCGACAACTTCGCCAATGCCAAGAAGCACGGCTGGATTCCCAGCTACCCGCCTGACGGCGGCCGGCAAGGCCCGGTGCCCGAGCCGTGGGAGTTCACCTACGTCGGCGTCGAGGCGATCTTGTGCTTCCACCAGCCCCCCGCCGGCGACGATCCCCTCTGCAGCAACTGAACTCCCGGCCAGGGAGCGGCGGCAACGTGGCGAGTAGCTTCTAGCGGATGGCTGAGACTGCAACCGAGCGGCGTGATATCGATCCCGACCTCCTGAAGAAGCTCGCCTTCCAGGTGTGGACGTACAAGAAGGGCGAGATGGTGTCGGCGATGCTGCACATCGGCGACCAACTGGGGCTGTTCACCGCCCTCTCGGAGACCCAGCCCGCCACGAGCCATGACCTGGCTGAGGCGACCGGTCTGGCAGAGAGGCTGGTGCGCGAGTGGCTCTATGGCGTGGCAGCGGCCGGCCTCGTCGATCACGACGATGGCGCCTTTTCGCTGTCGGCCGAGGCCGAGGCACTGCTCGTCGACGAAGAGGGCTCGCTGCACTTCGCCATGGGCGCCTTTCGCGGAGGACTCGGCGACCAGGTCCTGGATCTGATCCTCGACTCGTTCCGCACCGGCATCGGCATGACCTACGAGCAGCAAGGTCCCCGGGCGGCAGCCGGCCTTGCCCGCACCACCGGGCCATTCAGCCGCCAGAATCTCACCTCGGTCATCCTGAACGGTCTCGACGGCGTCGTGGACAAGCTGGAACGCGGCGCCAAGGTGCTGGACGTCGGCTGCGGAGCGGGCGTGTCGGCCTGCTTGATCGCAGAGAAGTGGCCCAATTCCGAGGTCGTCGGCTTCGATCCGTCGGCCATCGCCGTACAGCAGGCGACCGAACGTGCGGAGGACGCGGGTCTGGAGAACACGACGTTCATCGAGGCCGGCGCTGCCGACGTGCCCGCCACAGGCGACTTCGATCTAGCGCTCACGTTCGACTGCCTCCACGACATGCCCCGTCCCGACATCGCGCTGGATGCCATCCGGGCCGCACTCGACGCCGACGGCACGCTGCTCATCAAGGACATCCGCTCCAAGGGCGACTTCAACCTCGATCAGCGCAACCCAATGCTGGCCATGTTCTACGGCTTCTCCATCACGAGCTGCCTGCAATCGGCGCTGAGCGAACCTGGCGGCATGGGATTGGGCACCCTCGGCCTCTACCCCGACAAAGCCCGGGAGATGACTGCAGCCGCAGGATTCACACGCTTCACCGAGCACGACTTCAACGACGCCGCGAACCTCTATTACGAAGTCCGCCCCTGACGCTCCAAGAGCCACTGCCGGTGGCGCGACCCGCGAACCGCCACGACAGCCGTGAGGATCTCCGCCTCGAGGTACTGGCGGTGGCCGACGTCGCTGGCGTAGTGCCGCAGCAGCCGCACCGCGGCGTCCCGCTCGATCGCGGTCTCGACAGTCTCGGCTTCCGGTTCGGCCAGCAGTGCGATGCGCTCTTCCAAGTTCTGGCCGCCGCTCGGAGCGCACACGAACTCCAGCGTGGCCCGCGACCCGTTGATGCCGAGCGTCACCTGCGCCCAGCGCCGCAGGCCGGCAAGCGCGGACGGGGACTGCTCGCTGATCACCGCGAGCGCCTCCTCCGCGACGGCCTCCAGTCGCTCGACGCTGCGGGCGTTGCACCCGCGTCGCTGTGCGAATGCCGTCACGAACTGCCGCAGCTCGGCGGTGCTCGCAGCGGTGAGCTCGATTTCGATGCTTGCCCGCCGGTCCATCAAGCTGTTCGCCACGGCAGCGATGACCAGAATCAGGCTTCCCGCGGTCAACCCGTTCTGCGAGATGGCCTCCCACACCGCACCCTGCGGGAGCGAGAGCACCCCGAACTCCACGCTCAACCCGACGGCGAGCGGCGCCACGATGAGCACAGCGTCACGTACGCTGCGCAGCCGCTGC
Source organism: Candidatus Poriferisodalis sp. (assembly GCF_965208925.1). GTDB lineage: Bacteria > Actinomycetota > Acidimicrobiia > Acidimicrobiales > Poriferisodalaceae > Poriferisodalis. The sequence continues at coordinate 3,578,889 of NZ_OZ242364.1, forward strand.
ACCGAGCTGATGACGACGCGCACCACCAGGGGCACCAGGGCCACGATGACATAGGCGGCCAAGATCGGCCGCGGAATCGCGACCGCAATCGCCCACAGCTTGGGCACGAAGGCGGCGACCAGGAAGAAGCAGCCGGCGACGATGCCCACGCGGCGCGATGCGCACCGGGTCTGGTTGATGAACGCAGGTCCCACGCCGGCAATGGTCACCGGCAGGGAGCCCGCGGCACCCGACAGGATGGTGCCGACGCCGGTGCGCCAGTTGGCGCGCTGCAGCTCCCGGAAGTCCAGGGCTCGTGGCGTCCGCCACGACACCAGCCGGGTGTTCGACGAGACGCCTTGGGAGCGGACGAGGATCGCGAACGAGACGATCAGGAACGAGGGCAGCATCGTCACAAAGGTCTGGTAGTGGATGTCGATGCCCGGGCTGCTGCCGATGTCGGCCAGGCCCACCCAGGCAGCGTCAGCCACGAGGTCGAAGTCGTAAGCACCCACAGCAATGGCCCCGACCAGGCCCGCTCCCACCCCCGCCGCCGGGGCCCAGATGCGCCACGATCTCGGTGCCCACAGGGCGATGACCACGATGATTGCCACGGTCACCAGCACGCTGATGGGCACGAACCAGTCGAGACGGGTTTCCAGCGAGGTGCCTGCGTCGGCGAGCACCGGCACCAGCGATGCGAACGCCAGGATCAGCACCGTGCCCCTCACCTGCGGCGTCACCACGCGGCGCAGGTACGAGAGCCGCAGGCCGATGACGATCTGGAACAGCCCTGAGACCACGACGAGTGCCGCCAGCGTGGCCGGGCCCCCGCTGGCCAGCGCCAGGATGCAGAACGGCAGGCTGACGAGGTCCACCGTCGCCACGTAGAGACTCTCGCTGCGGAGCCGCCCGAGTCGCATGGTCAGCAGCAGGGTGGTGCCACCGCACACGACCATCGAGGCCACGACCGCGCGCGCTGCCACCGCATCGGTCTCGCCAGCGAGCTGGGCGACGAGCGCCGGCAGGATCGCCAGCGGCACCACCATCAGCAGAGACAGCTGGCCGGCGATGCCCGCGGCTATCCGTCCGGTCGGAATCTCATCCGGTTCGTACGTCGGTGCCAGCGGGGCACCACCCGCAGTCACGCAATGACCTTAGTAACAATGACTATCCACAAGCTTGGCTGAGAGTCCCGCGCTGCGCGGCCTGGCTCCGGGAGTGAGCACGGGGTGAACCTCTAGATTGAGAACCCCGCCGTTCGGAGCCGAGCTGCCGCTGCAGTGGCGACCACCTGCCGACGGCGTCGCCAGCAACCGGGAGACGTTCATGGCTGTTTATGCGAGTACTCCGATCGAGCTGATCGAAGGGGTGTACGCCGGACTCGCCGACGCCGTGGCATTCGGGCGTGAGCGGTTGGGCCGAGCGCTCACGCTGTCGGAGAAGATCCTGATCGCGCACCTGTCCCACCGTGAACAGGAGCTCGAACGGGGTGTCTCCTACGTCGACCTGGCTCCCGACCGTGTCGCCATGCAGGACGCCACTGCACAGATGGCCTGGCTGCAGTTCATGACCGCCGGGCTGGACCAGGTGGCGGTGCCCACCACGACCCATTGCGACCATCTCATCCAAGCTCGCGAAGACGGCAAGCGCGATCTGCTCGCCGCGTCGGAGAACAACGAGGAGGTCTACGACTTTCTCGAGAGCGTGTGCGCCCGCTACGGCGCAGGCTTCTGGAAACCGGGCAGCGGCATCATCCACCAGGTCGTGCTCGAGCAGTACGCCTTTCCCGGCGGCATGATGATCGGCACCGACAGCCACACGCCCAATGCCGGCGGGCTGGGCATGGTGGCAGTCGGTGTCGGCGGTGCCGACGCCGTCGACGTCATGACCGGCTTCGCCTGGAACGTGCGATGGCCAAAGGTCATCGGCGTGCACCTGACCGGCGAGCTGTCGGGCTGGAGCGCGCCCAAGGACGTGATCCTGAAGGTCGCCGAGATCCTGACCGTTTCGGGCGGCACCGGGGCAATCGTGGAGTACTTCGGGCCCGGCGCCGAGTCGCTGAGCGCCACCGGCAAGGGAACGATCTGCAACATGGGTGCCGAGATCGGTGCCACCACGTCGCTGTTCGGCTACGACGCCGCCATGGCCCGCTACCTGACCGCGACGGGCCGAGCAGACGTCGCCGCAGCTGCCGACGCAGTCGCCGAGCATCTGCGCCCGGACGACGAAGCGATGGCCGACCCTGCCGCCCACTACGACCAGGTCATCGAGATCGACCTGTCGCAGCTGCGGCCCCACATCAACGGTCCCCACACGCCCGACCTCGCCCGCGAGGTGTCCGCTCTGGGCGCGGAGGCCCAGACCGAGGGCTGGCCGCTTCAGATCAGCGCAGCGCTGATCGGCAGCTGCACGAACTCCAGCTACGAGGACATCACCCGGGCCGCCTCGATCGCTCGGGACGCCGCCGCCAAGGGGCTGCGGGCACGGACTCAGCTGCTCGTGACACCCGGTTCGGAACAGGTGCGAGCCACCATCGAGCGTGACGGGCTGCTCGCCGACTTCGAAGCCCTGGGCGCGACCGTGCTCGCCAACGCCTGCGGACCCTGCATCGGCCAGTGGGACCGGTCCGGCGACGAGAACTACGTGCCCGGCCAGGCGAACGTGATCGTCACGTCCTACAACCGCAATTTCCCCAAGCGAAACGACGGCGATGCCGCCACGCTGGCCTTCGTCACTTCGCCCGAGACCGTCATGGCACTGTCGCTGGCGGGAACGCTCGACTTCGATCCCGTGGATGGCGTGCTGCACACCGATGCCGGGGAACCGGTCACGCTGCCGACGCCTGTGGGCGTCGAGCTGCCGCCGGCCGGTTTCGATCCCGGCGAGAGCGGTTTCGTGGCCCCGCCGGCTGACCGCGGCGGTGTCGAGGTGCGGGTCTCACCGACGTCAGACCGCTTGCAGGTGCTCGAGCCGTTCGCGGCGTGGGACGGCAGCGATTACGCAGATCTCCCGGTGCTGGTCAAGGCCAAGGGCAAGTTCACCACCGACCACATCTCCATGGCTGGCCCGTGGCTTCGCTACCGGGGTCACCTTGAGAACATCTCGGGGAACCTGTACCTCGGCGCAGTGAATGCCTTCGACGGTTACGACGTAGGGCACGGCAAGAACCAGTTGACCGGCGAGACGCAGCCGTACCCGGAGATCGCGAAGGCGTACCACTCCGCTGGCGTGAACTGGGTGGTGGTCGGCGACCAGAACATGGGCGAGGGCTCGAGCCGCGAACACGCCGCCATGGAGCCGCGCTTCCGGGGTGGCCTCGTGGCGCTGTGCCGCAGCTTTGCCCGCATCCACGAGACCAACCTGAAGAAACAGGGCATGCTGCCGCTCACGTTCGCCGACCCCGCCGACTATGACCGCATCGAAGAGGACGACCGGATCTCGGTGGTGGGGCTCGCCGATCTGGCACCGGGCCGCCCCGTCACCGTCGAGGTGCGCAAGCCATCGGGCGATACGTTCTCGTTCCAGGCCAACCACACGTTCAGCGACGACCAGGTCGAGTGGTTCAAGGCAGGCTCAGCACTCAACATCATCCGCGCCTCGCTCTGAGCGAGCCCCGGGGCCCGAGCGGCCCGCGAGCGCAGCGAGCTAGAGCGGGCAGCACAACGCGAGGAAGCCGGCCCGGGGGGAGGGCCGGCTTCTTCGCTGAGGTCGCTGGGCGTGGGGGACGCTTCGACCTGTTGCCGGTCGGAGCGGGGGCTCCGATCCGGCACTCGCCCGCCTGGGTGGGGGGACACCGTGCGGCGGTGCGATATGTGAAGCGGTGTGGGGTAACCGCTCAGGAGCAAATTACCCCGGCGCCTGTTATCGGGCCAGCAGTTAGCGCAGATAGTTTCAATCTCTTTTGGAGATGGCCCGCATCCGGGCGCTAGCGTGGCGGCATGGATCTGAAATACCTCGATGCGCTGGCTGCGGTAGCTGCACACGGCCGGTTCTCGGCAGCGGCACGAGCGCTGCACACCGTGCAGTCGAACGTATCCAGCCACGTCGCAAAACTGGAGGACGAGCTGGGTGCTGTGCTCGTGGATCGCGCCGCGGGATCGTTGACCCCCGAGGGCGAGGTCGTGCTCGCTCGCACCAAGCGCATCAACGGCGAGATCGCAGCCATGCGGGCTGATGTGGCGTCGATGACGTCGCATGTCACCGGCGACGTGCATCTGGGCATCATCGGCACTCCCGGACGCTGGCTGCTGCCGCCCTTCCTCGACGAGCTGCGCCGGCACCACCCGGATGTCGATGCCACGGTGGTCGATGCCACGACCTTGGCGCTCACCCGCCTGCTCGAGGGCGGCGAACTCGATCTGGCTGTGGTGAACGCCCCACTCGACCACGAGGAACTGGTGGCTACGCCGCTGTTCGCTGAAGAGTTCGTGGTCATCGCCCCGACCGGGCACGCGCTTGCGGCGCTCGGTGATCGAGAAGTGAGCTTCGCCGAACTCGAGCAGCACGAGCTGCTGCTCGGGCCGCCTGGCTCGGTGATGCGCATGCTCATCGACTCGGCTGCGGCGCGGCGCGGCGTGTCGTTGCGGACGATGGCACAGCTCGACGGCATCCGGCTCACTGCCACCCTGGCATTCCAGGGTTACGGGCCGGCCATCGTGCCCATCACCTCCATACCGGTCTGGACCGACCGGGGCGACTGGAGCGTGCTGACGGTTGCCGATCTGCCGCCTCGACAGGTGGCACTGGCCATCCGTCGCCGCGGGATGCTCTCGGCGCCGGCGGCGGCGGCCCGCGACATGCTTCGCTCGGTGATACGCAGCGTGTCCCGCCGTATCCCCGGTGTCACGGCCACATAACCTCGCGCCAGTGGACCTGCAGCTGCGCGCCGGTGCAAGTGGACATGTCACGGCCGGCATCGCCACGCTCGGCGAGCGGACGGCCATGCTCATCTCCGCCGACAGCCCCCACCGGCGCGGCGCGCTTGCGCCCGCCGACAGCGAGACCATCGTCGCCGGCCTGCAGACGGCGCTCGCCAAGCGCCTGCCGGTGGTGCTCATGCTGTCGTCCAGCGGCGCCGACGCGCACTATGGCGTCGCCGCGCTGCACGGCTGGGGAGAAGCTGCGCGGGTACTCGTGCGGTGCTCGGGAGTGGTCCCGGTCCTGGCCGGCGTGACAGGACAAGCCATCTCGGGCATCGCCCTGCTGATCGGGTTGTCTGATGTCGTCGTGATGTCCGACGACGCGTACGCCTTCGTAAGCGGCCCCGTGCCGGTGCGCGAGATGACCGGTGTGGCCATCGGGCCAGACGAACTTGGCGGCGCCCCGATTCATGCCAGCGCCTCGGGAACTGCGTCTGCGGTGACATCCACCGAGGGTGTGCTCGACATGCTCACCGAGATCCTGAGCTATCTGCCGCCGCACTGCGACGAACTGCCGCCACGCATCGAAACCGACGATCCGCGTGAGCGCCTGACCCCTGCTGCGGGCGAGATGCTGCCGTCGGTGCCGACGGGTGCCTACGACGTGCGCGACATCATCGCGGAGCTTGTCGACGAGGGCTGCCTCACCGAGCTTCGGGCGGGGTGGGCACCGAACCTCGTCACGGGCTTCGCCACGCTGGGCGGCTACTCAGTGGGCGTGCTGGCGAACCAGCCGATGAGCATCGCCGGCACACTCGACATCGCCGCCAGCCAGAAGGGCGCTCGTTTCGTCAATTTCTGCGATGCCTTCGGCCTGCCGCTGGTCACGCTGGTGGACACGCCCGGCTTCTACCCCGGCAAGGATCTCGAATGGCGCGGGATGATCCGCCACGGCGCCCAGCTGGCCTTTGCCTATGCCCGCGCCACGGTGCCGCGGGTGGCCGTGGTGCTGCGCAAGTCCTATGGCGGCGCCTACATCGTCATGGACTCCAAGACGATGGGCAACGACGTGTACCTGGCGTGGCCCAGCGCCGAACTGGCGGTGATGGGTGCATCCCAGGCGGCCCAGATCCTGCGCCGCGGCGCCGATGAGGACGAGATCGCCGATTACGTCACCGACTACGAGGACACGTACCTGAATCCCTACGTCGCCGCCGAACGCGGCTATGTGGACAGTGTGATCGACCCTGCCGACACCAGGCGCAAGCTCATCGACACGCTCGACATGCTCTCGACCAAGCGCGAGCGTTTGCGCCAGCGCCGGCACGACAACACTCCCCTCTGACTGAAACGCCCGCCAATAGCGGGCCCAATTCGCGGCCGAGCGACATATTGGGTACATTCGGCGGCGCGAACAAGGGGGACTGATGGCGCAGGACAGCTTCACGATCACCGACAACCGCACAGGAGAGTCGGTGACCGTTCCCGTGGTCGACGGCACGATCTCCGCGGCCGCACTGCGCGAGCTGGACCGAGGCCTGTGGTTCTACGACCCTGCCTACCTCTCCACAGCCAACTGCGATTCAAAGATCACCGAGATCGACGGCGACGAGGGGATCCTGCGCTACCGCGGTTACCCCATCGAACAACTCGCCGAGCAGTCCAGCTTCCTCGAGGTCGCCTACCTGCTCATCCATGGTGAGCTGCCCACCGAGGCCGAGGCGGCCGAGTGGATCCACCACATCACGTTCCACACCTACGTGCACGAGGACATCACGCGCTTCATCAAGGGCTTCCGCTACGACGCCCACCCGATGGGCACGCTGGTCTCCACCATCGCCGCGCTGTCCACCTTCTACCCCGAAGCCAAGGACATCGACGATCCCTACACGCGGCTGGTCCAGATCATCCGGCTGATGGCCAAGATGCCCACGATGGCGGCGTTCACCTACCGCAATCGGATGGGCCTGCCGTACGAGTACCCGGTCAACCACCTCACCTACACCGGCAATTTCCTGCGGATGATGTGGAACGTGGCCGATCCCGACTACGAGCCCGATCCGACGCTGACACGGGCGCTGGACGTGCTGTTCATCCTGCACGCCGACCACGAGCAGAACTGCTCGACCACCACGATGCGCACGGTCGGGTCCAGCCGGGCCGATCCGTACTCGGCGGTGGCGGCGGCCACCTGCGGGCTGTACGGGCCGCTGCACGGGGGCGCCAACGAGCAGGTCATCCGGATGCTGCACGAGATCGGCAGCTTCGACAATGTGGCTGCGTACGTGGAACGGGCCAAGTCCGGCGATGTGCTGCTGCAGGGCTTCGGGCACCGGGTGTACAAGAACTACGACCCGCGGGCCAAGATCATCAAGGAGACCGCCGATGCGGTGTTCAAGGTGACCGGCCTCAACCCGTTGCTCGACATCGCCATGAAGCTCGAAGAGGTGGCGCTGAGCGACTCCTACTTCAAGGACCGGCGCCTGTACCCCAATGTGGACTTCTACTCAGGCCTGATCTACGAGGCGATGGGCTTCCCGCTCGACATGTTCACCGTGCTGTTCGCCATCGGGCGGACGCCGGGCTGGCTCGCGCACTGGGTGGAGATGCTCGGCGACCCCGAGCAGAAGATCTACCGCCCACGCCAGAAGTACACGGGACCTGACCAGCGCGACTACGTGCCGATCGAGCACCGCTAGCCGCCTCTGCGCCGCCGCATGCATTGAGAGCGGCGCCGGCTCAGGTTGCTAGCTCACGTCCAGCAGGATCTTGCCGACGTTCGCGTTGGTGGCCATGTAGTTGTGCGCCTCGGCGATGTCGTCGAGGGCGAAGCGCGAATCGATGATCGGTCGCAGCGATCCGTCGTCGAAGCGCGGGAGCAGCTCGGCACAGAATCGCTGGTTGGCGTCGATCTTCTGCTCGATGGGCCGTGAACGCAGCACGGTGCCGATGAGCGACGCCCGCTTGGGCAGCAGGGCGCCGAGCGCGAAGGTTGCTTTCGGCTCGCCCATGACGCCGACTTGGATGATGCGTCCCTGGACGCGTACCGAGGCGATGTTGCGGGCGAGGTAGTCGCCGCCGATCACGTCCAGCACCACGTCGACGCCCTGGCGGCCCGTCCATGCCGCGATCTCGTCGGCGAAGTCAGCCTGCGTGTAGTCGATGACGAGGTCGGCGCCGAGATCGGTGCAGGCTGCAACCTTGGATGTCGAGCAGGTGACCGCGATGCGGGCGCCGATGGCATTGGCGATCTGGATGGCGGCGGTGCCGACGCCCGATGCACCGGCGTGCACCAGCGCCGTGCCGCCCGAGGCCAGCCCGCCCTGGGTCACCAGCGCATCGTGGGCAGTCATGAACACCTCCGGGATGGCTGCGGCGTCGCGCAGATCAACGCCTGAGGGGATGCGCTGCAGCATGCGCTCGTGGGTCACGACCTGCTCGGCCTTCGCCCCGCCCGACACGATGCCCATGACCTCGTCGCCCACCGACCAGCCGGTGACACGCTCGCCCAGCGCGGCGATGGTGCCCGCGAACTCGAGTCCCGGGATCTCGAACTCGGGCTTGGGGCCGGGTGCTGGGTACAGGCCCATCCGCTGGAGCAGGTCGGCGCGGTTCATCGCCGAACAGGCCACGTCGACGAGCACTTCATCAGGTCCTGGCACCGGGTCTGGCACGTCCTGCACCCGCAGGACGTCGACGCCGCCGTATTCGGGTATCACCACTGCGCGCATGAGCGGCGACGGTAGTAGGGAAGTGATTACCCTGCGAGCCCGTGCGTCGGGATGCTCGTCAAGATGCGGTAGTCACCTTGGAGGGCGCGAGGAACTGCCGTGACCTCGGCGGCTACCCCGCCGAGCGAGGCCGCCATGTGCGGATGGGAGCGCTGTTCCGTTCCGATCGGCTGAGCACGCTGACCCTCGACGATCTCGAGGAATTGGGCAGCCGGGGCATCCGCACGGTGATCGACTTTCGTGCCGGGCCCGAGATCGAGCGGGATCGCTCCCGCCTGTGGCCCGGCGTGGCCTCGCACATCTCGCTGCCGGTGGGCGACACCGTGGACGGCGATATCAGCATGGTGGAACAGATCTTCGAGGGGCGGCTGCGGTCGGTCAGCGAAGACGACATGGCTGGGCTGTACCTGCAGATGATCAGCACCTACGGCGAGCGGTTCGCTCAGCTCGTGGCCATTGCCGCCGATGTCGATCATCTGCCGATGCTGTTCCACTGCACGGCCGGCAAGGACCGCAGCGGGATCGCGTCGGCGCTCCTGCTGGAAGCACTCGGCGTGGACCGTGAGGCGGTGCTGGACGACTACTGCTTGTCGAACGAGCTGCGTTCGCACCAGCGCATCGCCGAGCTGACGCCGGAATTCGCCAAGATCGGCATCGACATCGACGACGTGCGGGCCATCCTCAGCGCGCCGCGCGGGGTGATGGCAACGGTGCTGGCAGAGCTCGATGACCGCTACGGGCGCCAGTCCAACGGCCGCACGGCGACGGGTGCCGAGGGATACCTGCTCGCGCACGGTCTCGACGCTGCGTCCTTGGAGATGCTGCGAGCGAACCTGCTGATCTGAGAGTGCGTGAGACGAGCGTCACCCACGGCGCCGCCCGCAGAGTCGGCTACAGATCAGTGCGGTACAGGTAGCGGATGTCCCAGTAGCCGTACAGCGTCGGCGTGGCGTTGCGGAACACGTTGCGCACGGCGCCCAGTCGCTCGCTGAGCGTGGTGTAGATCAACGGCACGTGGGTCGCGGCGATGGCCTGCGCCTCGCGATAGAGCTGGACTCGCTTGTCGTGATCGAGTTCTTGGCTGGCCTCGATGTAGAGCCGGTCAATCTCGGCTTCCCAGTCGGTCGCAGGTTCGTCCTGGAACGGATGCCACAGATGCAACGACTGGGAGCTGTGCCACAGACCGATGCCGCTGTAGGGATCAGGGCCGCCGGTGAAGCCGATGACCATGGCCTCCCAGTCGTAGGTGGTGGTGAGCTGCGACACCAAGTCTCCGAAGCCGATCACCTCGAAGGTGACGTCGAGACCCGCCGCAGCCATGCCGTCACGGATGATCTCGGTGACTGCCTGGCGCACGGCGTTGCCGTCGTTGGTCACCAGCGTGAACGAGATCGGATTGCCCAGGTCGTCCTCGCGGATGCCGTCGCCGTCGGTGTCGATCCACCCCAGATCGTCAAGGAGATCGTTCGCCCTGTCGATGTCGTACGGGTAGCGACGCACATCGGGGTTGTGGAAGTCGCCGGCGGCCGGGCTCACCGACGACCACTGCGCGTAGCCCCGCCCGTGCTGGACGCCGTCGATCATGGCCGTCTTGTCGAGCGTGTGGGCGACCGCCTGCCGGAAGTTCACATTGCTGAACCAGTGCAGCTTGGTCGAGTCCACGAACGGCTCACCGGCGTCGTTCGAGCCTGGATTCTGGTTGAACGTCAGGAACGTCGTGCCGAAGCCGGGACCCCGGCGGTGCAGGGTGAAGTTCTCGTCTTCCTGCAACGGCTTCAGCAGTGCGTACTCCTCGCCCAGCACACCGTGGAAATCGGCTGTGCCGTCGCGGAACAGCGCCAGTTCAGACGCCAGATCCGGCACCACTATGTGCACCACCTGGTCGAGGTACGGAAGCTGCTGGCCTTTGGCGTCGGTCTGCCAGTAGTGCGGATTGCGCTCGAAGACGATCCGTTCGCCGGGCGTGTACTCGCCGATGGTGAATGGCCCGGTCCCGACGATCTCGGATGGGTCGGTGTCGATGCTCCAGAACTCGGTGAAGGTGCCTGCGGTGATGGGCCCTTCAAAGATGTGCTTGGGGTAGATGGACGTGCCCATCGAACGCAGGAACGGTGCGAACGGCTGGGGCAGCACGAACTCGACGGTGTGATCGTCGAGCGCTGCCACCGTCATCTTCGATGTCTCCCACTCTCCGTCATCGTTGAGATAACGGAACTCGAAGGTGGCACGGCTCGACGCGTTGAAGTCGTCGTTGTAGATGACCCGGTTGAAGGTGAAGTCCACGTCGTGCGCTGTGAAGGGCGTGCCGTCGTGCCACGTCACATCGTCACGCAGGCGGAACACCCAGCGCAGCCCGTCGTCAGACCGTTCCCACGACTCGGCCAGCAGCGGCTCGACCTCATCGTCCAGCCACGACGTCTCGGTGAGGCCCTCGAAGAGGTAGCCCAAGACGTTCGACGAGCCGGCGTCATTGGACAGCGCCAAGTTGAACGTCAGCGGCTCAGAGATCGTGGCCAGCGTGAGCGCGCCGCCGCGGGTGCCGATCTCGTAGGAAAAGGCATCGGCATTGCGACGCAGCTCGTCCACGATCTCGTGCGTCGTCGAGATTGCGTCGGAAAGGCAGAAGGAGAGCCCGACGCTGTCGAGATCGTCGGCCAGGAAGTCGAACTCGCGCCATTCGGCGGGGATGCAGCCGCTCAGCTTGTTGGTGCCGCCGAGCATGATCTGTTCAAGACCCGGGAGAGCCGCGAGACCTGCCGGGATGGGACCGGTGAGCTGGTTGCCTTGGAGCCAGAGCCGCCTGAGGCTGCTGAGCGCGCCGAATTCGGCCGGGATGGCACCGCTGAGCTGATTGCCGTCGAGGTAGAGCCGTCGCAGCTTGGTGAGGTTGCCAACTTCAGCGGGAATCCCACCGGTCAACTCGTTGCCCCGCAGCCACACCTCGGTCAGCTCGACGAGATTGCCGAGCTCTGCTGGGATCTCGCCGCTCAGCTGGTTGTCGTCGAGGTCGAGCCGGGTGAGGTTGACCAGGTTGCCGAGTTCGACCGGGATGGGGCCGGTCAGCTCGTTGTGCCACAGGTTGAGCCGCAACAGCAGGCTGAGATTGCCGAGCTCAGCCGGAATCTCGCCGCTCAGCCGGTTGTATCGCAGGAAGAGGATGCGCAGGTTCGTCAAGTTGCCGAATTCGGCGGGGATGGGACCGTCGAGGTCGTTGAAGCTGAGCGAGATGCGCTGGAGATTGGCCATGCCGCCGAGTTCGGGCGGGATGTGGCCAGTCAGGGCATTCCTGGACAGGTCGAGGTTGATCAGCTGATCCAGGTTCGCCAGTACCGCTGGGATCTCGCCGGACAACTGGTTGTCGTGTACGACGAGTTGCTGGAGCGTCGTCAGCCGAGCCAGGCCTGCCGGCAACGCCCCTGTCAGCGAGTTTCGGCTGAGATCGAGGCTCTCGAGCTGGCTGAGGTTGCCGAGCTGTGAGGGAATGGACCCGCTCAACCGGTTGTTGGCCATGTGCAAGCCGCGCAGCCTCGCGAGGCGGGTGATGGTGACGGGGATCTCGCCGGAGAGGCGGTTGTTGCTCAGGTCGAGCTCGGCGAGCTTGGTGAGATAGACCACTGCCGTCTTCAGCGGGCCGGACAGCTCGTTGTCATTCAGCCGCAGCTCGCGCAGCTCGGTCAGGTTCCACAGCGCATAGGGAATCTGCCCGTAGAGAACGTTGTCGCTGAGGTCGAGGTGCTGCAGCCGCGTGAGAGCACCTAGCGCGCTCGGAATGCGTCCTGACAGCAGGTTGCGGTCGAGACGGAGTTCGACGAGGTGCCCTGCGCCCGCAAGCGTGGCAGGAATGGCACCTGAGAGCTGGTTGTCGCTCAGGTTCAGGAGTTGGAGCTTGCCGAGCTCGCCGAGCTCGCTCGGGATGGCGCCTTCGAGCTGGTTGCGCTCCAACCGGAGTTCTCTGAGACTCGTGAGCTTGCCCACTTCGGAGGGAATCTGACCCGTCAACTGGTTGTCGTTCAACCGCAGGTAGAGCAGTTCGTCCAGATCGCCTAACGCCGGGGGGATCGCGCCAGCGAGTTGATTGTGCCCCAAGCGCAGATGCCTGAGTTCGGCGAGCCGGCCCATGTCGGCGGGAATCTCCCCGGACAGGCGGTTCTTGCTGATGACGAGATACTCGAGTTCGCCGAGATCGCCCAGCGCTGCGGGGAGAGGCCCCGTCATCTGGTTGCCATGCAGATCGAGCGCGATGAGCCGCGACAGCTTGCCCAACTCGGCGGGAATCTCGCCCGACAGCGTGTTGTTGCTCCCGTCGAGCCAGGTCAGGCTGGCAAGGTTGCCGATCTCGACCGGAATCGCGCCTGAGAGGCTGTTGTTGCTGACATCCAGCCACTCCAGGTTGCCGAGCTGGCCGACCTCGGCGGGAATCTCGCCCCAGAACAGGTTGTCGCTGATCACCAGTCGCGAGAGCCGGGACATGTTCCCCAGCTCCGGGGGCAGCGGGCCCGACATGCGATTGCCCCGCATGTCGAGGACGCGCAGATTCTCGAGTTGCCACAGTTCGGCGGGATTCCTGCCCCAGAGGGCATTGTGCTTGACGTCGAGCAGCCACAGGTTGGTGAGCTCGCCGATCTCAGCGGGAATCTGGCGGTAGAGCCGGTTGTTCTGCAGGTCGAGCACCCGAAGATTGATGAGTTCGCCGATGGCCCGAGGAATCTCGCCATGGATGCCGTTGTCACCCAGATCGAGACGCTGCAGGCGAGTGAGCTGCCCGATCGCTTCCGGAAGCTCGCCCGACAGACCATTGGAGGCCAGGTCGAGTCGCACCACCCGCCCCTCGTCGTCGGTGGTGACGCCGTGCCACTGGCCCAGCGGCGCATCGGAACCCCAGAGGTCGCTGCGGCTCCAGCTGTCCCCACCGGTAGCCGCAAACAGCTCCTCGAGCGCTTGGCGGTCCGATGGTTCTTCATCGTGTTCGCTGGCGGCAGCCGGGGCCACCAGCTGCAAGGTGAGTGCGGTGGCAAGCAGCACGGCAAACACTCGGACCGAGATGGCGCGACGGGCTCGGGTCATGTGCACGTCCTTGCGTGGGATTCGTGAGGCGAGGGAACGATCGCGGAGAGTACAGCTCGTCCCCGGCGACTCAGTGGAACCTTGCCGGTCGGCAGACGCGGTCTCATGAATCGTCTGGCTAGTGCGCCGTAGGGTCTCGGCGATGGATTACCGCTGGCCCCAGGAACTGACCGACTTGGCCGACGAAGCAGCCGGGTGGGTGCGCGAGGCCACTGCCGACCTGTTCACGATCGACGACAGCTGGCTGGTGGGCTACTCGGAGGAATTCACGCTGCGTCTGGGAGAGCGCGGCTGGATCGGCATGTGCTGGCCCGTCGAGGCCGGCGGCGACGGGCGGCCCGAGGTCGAGCGGTTCGTGGTCACCGAGCAGCTGCTGCTCGGGGGCGCTCCGATGGCCAGCTCGTTCTTCCCGGATCGCCAGATCGGCCCGGTGCTGCTCACCTACGGCACGCCCGAACAGCAAGCCCGGTTTCTGCCCGAGATGCGTGCGGGCAGGTCCCGCTGGTGCATCGGCATGTCGGAGCCTGACGCGGGCTCGGACGTAGCCGCGATCGGCACGACGGCCGTGCGAGACGGCGACCGCTTCATCGTGAACGGCCAGAAGATCTGGACCAGCGGCGCCGCCACGGCGAACTGGTGCTATCTCATCTGCCGCACCGACCCTGCCGCTCCGCCGCACAAGGGAATGAGCGAGCTGATCGTGTCGATGGACACACCCGGCATCGAGGTGCGGCCGATCCAAGATGCCTCGGGCGACGCCCACTTCAACGAGGTGTACTTCGACGACGTGGAGGTGCCCGTCTCCCATCTGGTGGGCGAGCTCAACAACAGCTTCTCCCAGACGATGCGCCAGCTCGAGCACGAGCGGGGCGGCATCGACCGGCTGGCGTCGAACCAACGGCTCTACCTGGACATGAAGGGCCGGGCCGACACCTCCGACCCGCTCGTCCGGCAGCGGATGGCCCGCATCGAGACCGGCTACCGGATCGGCCGCGACATGGTGCTGCGCAACGTGCTGCGCCAGACGCCGTTCCCGCAGTACTCAGCGGTGACCAAGACGTGGTGCACCGAGTTCGAGCAGGAGGTCGCCCGCTTCGTGGGCGACGTGGCGGGAGCCGAGACCATGCTCGCCAACCGGGTGTCGCGCAACGTGGTGTACTCGCCCGCCTACACGATCATGGGCGGTACCACGCAGATCCTGCGCAACATCATCGGCGAGCGGATCCTGCGGTTGCCCCGCGAGCCTCGCGGCTAGCGGCTGCTGTTTCCCGCTCTTGTTCCCGATTCTCATTGGAAACGGGCTCACGGGCCGCTCGGGCCACGGCTTCGCCTACCGGCTCAGCCTCTGGGCGGCGAATCAGGGGTCGAAGCGCCAGGTGCTCGGCGTCTCGGTCGCGACGATGCGGCCTGCGGTGCGGCCAGCGAAATGGGTGCCGATGATGAGGCGGCCGTCGGCCCATCGGGGGTAGGCCTCAAGGCGGGTCGCGGTGGAGCTGCCGTCGCGGCTGTAGTCGGCGGAGGACGCGAGGTCGGGATGCGCGAACTGGAGAGGGTGGTGGGTCATGTCGCCAGTGATCACGGCCCGCTCGCCCGCCGATTCGATGATCACGCTGACATGGCCGGGCGTGTGCCCAGGAGTCGATTCGAACCAGACCTCCTCATTGATGCGGTGATCGGCAGCCACCAGGTCGCCGAGGCCGGCGTCCATGACCGGCTCCACCGAGTCCTCGAATACGGGGCCATAGTCCTGCGGCTCGGCGCGCCAGTAGTCGAACTCGTTCTTCACGAACAGGTAGCGGGCGTTGCCGAACGTGGGCACCCATTCGCCGTCGACGAGGCGCGTGTTCCAGCCGACGTGATCCACGTGCAGGTGGGTGCAGGCCACGGCGTCGATGGTCTCGGGGGCGAATCCGGCGGCAGTGAGGTCTTCGAGGAAAGGCGTGGACAGCTGCTCGAACGGCGGAGCGCCCGGGCGAGACTTGTCGTTGCCCACGCAGGTATCGACGACGATGCGCATGCCCGCTGACTCGACCACCAGCGAGTGCATGGACAGGCGCATGCGGCCGTCGTCGGTGACGAAATCGGGTCGCAGCCAGTCATAGTCGTCGATGAGATCTTCCGCCCCCGGCAGCAGGACCGCGAAGGGCCAATGCACCTCCAGCTCGGAGATGCGGGTGATGCGGACATCACCCACCGTCCAGGTGATCGGCGCGGACTTCTCGACGGTCGGCATCGTTGGAACTCCTCGTTGCGGGGCGGGAGCGCAGCGCTGATCCCCATCGGTACGACGGGGTGATGTTGCGCAGCACCTGCGACGCGCCACACTATTGCCGCCTTGCCGACCCCTGCCGTGCGGAGCCATGAACGAACCCAACCGACACACGCCTGATCCGAGCGATCCGACCCGCAGCGAGCGGTTCCGCGAAGCTGCCATCGCGGCCGAGCTGGAGACCGGTGAGCGCGAACCGACGCGTCAGAAGGCGTGGCGCAGCTCGATGCTCCGGCTGGTGCGGATGGGCTTCGGATTCAGCGTGGTGGTGCTCGGCATCATCATGATGCCGCTGCCCGGTCCGGGGATGCTGGTTGTCGCCGTGGGCCTGGCGATCCTGGCGAGGGATGCTGCTTGGGCCGATCGCCTATTGCGCAAAGTGCGCGAGCGACTGCCGTCCGACGCCGACGGCAGGCTGCCCCGCTCGACCATCGCAACGATGGTCCTGCTGGCCGCGGCGGGCATCGCCGCCTCCATCTGGTTCACGGTCGGCGACATCAATCCGCTCGACGTGATCCTGTTCTGGCGGAACTGAGGGCAAGGCCCTCAGTTCCTTATGTCGCGAGCGGGGGCGAAGCCCCTTCGCTCGCAGAAATCAGCACGGGGGTCGAAACTTCGCTGAAGAAGTCGTTGCCCTTGTCGTCCACCACGATGAAGGCCGGGAAATCCTCCACCTCGATCTGCCAGACGGCTTCCATGCCCAGCTCGGGATACTCGAGCACTTCGACCTTGCGGATCGAGTCCTTGGCCAGCCGCGCCGCCGGGCCGCCGATGGAGCCCAGGTAGAAGCCGCCGTAGCGAGCGCACGCCTCGATGACCTGGCGAGACCGGTTGCCCTTGGCGAGCATCACGAGGCTGCCCCCGGCGGCCTGGAACTGCTCCACGTAGGAATCCATGCGCCCCGCCGTCGTGGGGCCGAACGAGCCCGAGGCGTAGCCCTCCGGCGTCTTGGCAGGACCGGCGTAATACACGGGCCGCTCGCGCAGGTAGTCGGGCAGCCCCTCGCCGGCGTCGAGGCGTTCCTTGAGCTTGGCGTGGGCGATGTCGCGGGCCACTACCAGCGTGCCGGTGAGCGACAAGCGGGTCTTGACGGGGTGCTGGGTGAGCTGGTTGCGGATGGCGTCCATCGGCTGGTCCACGTCGATGGGCACGACCCCGGTTGACAACTCCTGCTCCTCCGTCTCAGGCAGGAAGCGGGCGGGGTCGGTCTCGAGCTGTTCGAGGAAGATGCCGTCGGCGGTGATGCGCCCGAGTGCCTGGCGGTCGGCCGAGCACGACACGGCGATGCCAACGGGGCAGCTGGCGCCGTGACGGGGCAAGCGCACCACCCGCACGTCGTGGCAGAAGTACTTGCCGCCGAACTGCGCGCCGATGCCGAACTCGCGGGTGAGCTCCAGGATGCGGCCTTCCCATTCGAGGTCACGGAAGCCGTGGCCGGCCTCGTCGCCGGCGGTCGGCAGCGTGTCGAGGTACTTGGCCGACGCGTACTTGGCCACCTTCACGGCGAATTCGGCCGAAGTGCCGCCGATCACCACTGCCAAGTGGTACGGCGGGCAAGCGGAAGTGCCCAGCGTGCGCAGCTTCTCGTCGAGGAACCGGGTGAGGCTGTCGGGGTTCAGCAGTGCCTTGGTCTCCTGGAACAGGAAGCTCTTGTTGGCCGAGCCGCCCCCTTTTGCCATGAAGACCAGCTCGTACTCGTCGCCCGGCGAGGCGTAGATCTCGATCTGGGCGGGCAGGTTGTTGCCGGTGTTGCGCTCGGTGAACATGTCGAGCGGAGCCATCTGCGAGTAGCGCAGGTTCGACGTGAGAAAGGTGTCGGCAACTCCCTGGGAGATGGCTGCGGCGTCCTCGAAGTCGGGCTCGTCTGCGGTGCCGGTGAGCACCCGCTCGCCCTTGTGGCCCCAGATGATCGCCGTGCCGGTGTCCTGGCAGCTCGGCAGCACTCCCCCGGCGGCGATGTTGGCGTTCTTGAGCAGTTCCAAGGCGACGAACCGGTCGTTGGCCGAAGCTTCGGGATCGTCCAGGATTGCAGCGATCGAGGCCAGATGGCCGGTGCGGAACAGGTGCGAGATGTCTCGCATGGCCTCAGCAGTGAGCAACCGCAGCCCCTCGGGCTCGACCTGCAGGAAGCGCCGGCCCGCGGCGGTGACAGTTGAGACATGGTCGGACGTGAGGTGCCGGTAGGTGACGTCTGCGGGACCCGTAGGCAGCAGTTCTACGTGGGCGTACTTGCTCATCGCCGCGACCTGACGTGCCGATTGGTCACATCGGCGGGGCCCGTGGGAAGCAACTCCACGTGGGCGTAGTTGCTCATTGCTTCATGCTACGGAGCTGCGCGAGTAGGTGCGCCCGCTGGCGAGGCGGCAGAACCCTCTGCTCCCGCGAGAATGTGTGGGTGGCTGGCGTCGAGTCAATCAATGCGATCACGTTGCGGACCGCCGACATGGCGGCATCGGTGCGGTTCTACGAGGCGCTGGGATTCCGGCTCACCTACGGCGGGGACGAGGCGCCGTTCAGCACGCTGCGCAGCGGCGAGTGCTTCGTCAACCTCATCGCCGTGGATGATTCTGCCCAGGCCGAGACCGGTTGGGGCCGGGTGATCTTTCATGTCGACGACGTGGATGCGCTGTATCAGCAGGCAATCGACGCGGGCCTGACCCCGCAGGCTGCGCCGCGAGATGCGCCCTGGGGTGAGCGCATGTTCCCGATCTTCGATCCCGCCGGGCACGACCTGAGCTTCGCCAAGCGCATCCGCGCCTACGAGGTGGATCACCCCGAGCTGTGATCCCGCCGACACGACGAGCGCGTACCGTCGGGGCGTGAGCGAGGGGCTGTTCGAAGCTGCGGGTGCTGAGCGCTTGGCCCGCCAGGCCCCGCTGGCAGCGCGGCTGCGGCCCCAGACGCTTGACGAGATCGTCGGCCAGGACCATCTGCTCGCCCCCGGACAGCCGCTGCGGGAGCTGATCGAGGCCGACCGCCTGTCGTCGGTGATCCTGTGGGGGCCGCCCGGCACCGGCAAGACGACCTTGGCTCGGGTGGTCGCCGCATCCACCGCCAAGGAGTTCTGCGAACTGTCGGCGGTGAGCGCCACCGTGAAGGACGTCCGAGAGGTCATCGCGGACGCCCGGCTGCGGCTCGGCGAGCACAGCAGGGGCACGATCCTGTTCCTCGACGAAGTGCACCGCTTCAACAAGGCGCAGCAGGATGCGCTGCTGCCGGCAGTCGAGGACGGCCTGATCGTGCTGATCGGCGCCACCACTGAGAACCCGCATTTCGAGGTGAACCCGCCACTGCTGTCGCGCTCGACGCTGTTCCGCCTGGTGCCGCTCGACGACGGCGCGCTGCGCACGCTCATCGACCGGGCGCTCGACGCCGAGGACGCGTCCGCCGACGGTGATGCCATCGAGCACATTGCTGCCCGCAGCGGCGGCGACGGCCGTCACGCTCTCACCAGCACCGAGGTGGCGGTGGCGCTCGCCGCACGCCGTCAGGAGGTAGAGGCGCTCGAAGCCATCGAGATCAGCGGCGCGGCCCATGCAGCGCTCGACACGGCTGCGGGGAGGACGCACGTCACACTGGTCGACGCCGAGCACGCGGTGGACGCCAAGGCGGTTCGCTACGGCGCCGACGGCCACTACGACACGATCAGCGCGTTCATCAAGTCGCTGCGGGGCTCGGATGCCGACGCCGGCCTGTACTGGCTGGCCCGCATGCTCGACGCCGGCGAGGACCCTCGCTTCATCGCCCGCCGCATGGTGATCCTGGCCTCAGAGGACATCGGCATGGCCGACAGCTCGGCCCTGCTGGTGGCTGAGGCTGCGGCGCGGGCCGTCGAGTATGTGGGACTGCCCGAAGCCGGGCTGAACCTGGCGCATGCGGTGGTGCGGCTGGCCACCGCTCCCAAGTCCAACCGGGTGACCGTGGCGCTTGGCCGGGCCAACGCCGATGCCCGCGCCGCCGGCGCGGGCGAGGTGCCGATCCACCTGCGAGATGCCCACTACCGGGGCGCCGCATCGCTTGGCCACGGCGAGGGCTACCTGTACCCGCATGACGACCCGAGCGGCTGGGTGCCCCAGCAGTACCGGCCCGACGAGGTGGCAGACAACGTCTACTGGGAACCCTCCGAGCACGGCCGTGAGCGCGACTTGCGCCCGGCAGATTCCGAAGTGCAATCCAGCGAACCGGCTGCCGACTGACCACAATGGGGTCATGACCGCGAACGCAGCAACGCTGGGACTCACCGAGGTGCCCATCGTCGAATACGGCGATGTCGAAGACGACATGGTCGCTTACCGCGCAGCCGGCACCGAGCGTGCGATGACGCTCGGCAACCGCGGCCCCATCCGCTTCACGTCCGACGGCAGCCTTCATCCCGACATTGCCGAGGCCTACTCTCGCTGCGGCTTCTACGTCTTCACCGGCGTGCTCAGCGCCGCCGAGCTGGCCGACATCGAGGCCGACGTCATCGGCCTGCTCGACCGCTGCCCCACCGGTCCGGATTCCGACATCGACCGGCATGGCCGACCGGCACTCGACGCCGGCCGCGCGGGCAAGGCCATCTCGTTCGTCCGCCCGCTGTCTGATCCCTATGGCGGCACCGATGTCGCCCACGGACGCCATCCGTTCAAGATGTTCGAGCCCGCAGCCCCCGACGGCGCACCGGAGTGGGTGGTGCAGGTCATCAGCGGCTCGCTGCAGTACTCCGAGGCCTGCCTGCGGGTGTACGCGCACCCTGGCCTGCTGGGTGTCGCCCAAGCGCTGAACGGTGCTGACTTCACGCCGTTCAATGAGGTGGTGTGGATCAAGCACCCAGGCCTCGGCGGCTCGGTGGCCTGGCACCAGGACGGCTGGACGCACTGGGACCATCCCGAGCTTGACGAGGGCACCCACGGCTTCAATTTCATGGCTCAGCTCTATGGCTGCGATGCCACCAACGGTCTGTGGGTGGTGCCCGGTTCGCATCGCATGGGCAAGGTGGACATCAAGGCGATGTGCCAGGCAGCAGGCTCGGACCGGCTGCCCGATGCGGTGCCGCTCATCTGTGGACCCGGTGATGTTGCGATCACCAGCCGCCAGGCCATCCACGGCTCATTCGCGAACACGTCGGAGCGGCCGCGGGTCACCATCAATTTCGGCTTCCACCGTCGCCGCTCGGTGCTGGGCGTGCGCAGCGGCGGCGTCCACAATCCGATCTCGCTGTACGACGAGGCCTACATCGCCGAGCGATCTCGGGTGATCGGCTGGGCAATCGATGCCCGTTCCAAGCGTTTCAGCGATGAGACACCGTTCGTGTACCAGCCCAACACGGGGCGTGAGCACGAGTTCGTCTGGGACGACGCGGCCCGCGAGGCCATCAAGGACTACAACCTCAAAAACCTCGGCATCTAGGAATCGAGCGCGAGTACGGCGCTTGGGCTGATGTGCAGCTTGACGCTGGCGCCCACTGCCGGGCCTTGGGGGATGATGGCGTCCAGGGTGGTGGCGACTCCGCCGATGTCTGCTTCCAGCCGCAACTCGTAACGGTCGCCGCGGAAGCGACGCCGGACCACCGTGGCGGGCAGCTTCGCCGTCTCGTCGCCCGTGACTTCTGTGCCGTCATCGTCAGCAGCTTCCACCTCGATGCGATCGGCCCGCAGGACGAAGCTGTCCGAGCGGCCAGCGGCGCTGGCAAGCGCCGGTGGCACTTCTGAGTCGAACACATTCGTGTGGCCCAAGAATCGGGCCACCTGCGCGGTGCGGGGATCGGTCCACACCTGCTCGGGCGTGCCGATCCGCAGCAGGCGGCCGGACGCCATCACCGCAATTCGATCGGCCAAGGCAAACGCCTCGTGATGGTCGTGGGTGACGTGAACGGCAGTGACGCCGACCTGGTCGAGCACGGGGCGCAGCTCGTTGATGAGCCGCTCCCGCAGCAGCCGGTCCAGCGAGCCGAACGGCTCGTCGAGCAGCAGCACCCGGGGCTCGGGAGCCAGCGCCCGAGCCAGCGAGACCCGTTGCGCCTCGCCGCCCGACAGCGTGGCCACGTCACGGCCCTCGAAGCCCGCCAAGCCCACCAGCTCGAGCACTTCCGCCACTCGCCGACGCCGCTCGGCGAAGGGCACTCTGGCCATGCGCAGCCCGAACGCCACGTTGCCCTCCACGTCGAAGTGGGGAAACAGCACCTCGTCCTGGAACATCAGGCCGATGCCGCGCTGGTCGGGTCGCTGACCGGTCAGGTCACGCCCGTCGAGCTCGATCTGGCCGGCGTCCAGCGGCTGCAGCCCCGAGGCGGCCCGCAGCAGCGTGGTCTTGCCGCAGCCCGACGGCCCGAGCAGCACCACCAGCTCGCCGTCGCCGACGGCGAGATCCACCCCGTCCAGCGCTCTGAAGCCGTCGAAGTCAACGTGAGCACCCGTGATCCGAAGCGTCCCGCCGCCTCGCCCGTCTGCCATGTGCACGACGCTACGCACTCGGTGACGCCTGCCTGAACAGGTTTCTTGACGCAGACTGATGCCTCGCGAAGGGAAGGACTGGGAATGACGTCAAGGCTGAGCGGACGGACGGCGTTGGTGACGGGCGCAAGCCGGGGCATCGGCGAGCATTGCGCCCGGGCATTGGCCCGGGACGGTGCGCGGGTGGCGCTGGCTGCGAGGACCACCGACGATCTGGACCGGATAGCGGCCGAGCTGCCGCATGACCCGGTGGTGATCCAGAGCGATCTCGCCGAAGCCGGAGCAGGCGCTGATCTGGCCGCCGCTGCTGTCGGCGAACTCGGCGGGGTCGACATCTTGGTGGACAACGCAGGCCGAGGTGAGCTGCGCGAACCCGGCGGCGATCAGGCCGTCCTGCAGCTCAACTACCTGGCACCGCTGGAGACCACGCGGGCGCTGGCCCGCCAGATGGGCGAGCGCGGGCACGGCTCGGTGATCCACATGTCGTCGATCGCCGGCTCGGTCGGCGTGAGCGAGCTGCCCACGTACGGAGCGACCAAAGCTGCGCTGGATTCGCTCACCCGCTCGCAGGCTGCCACCTACGGCCGGTTCGGCATCCGGGTCAATGCTGTGGCGCCAGGGCTCATCATCACCGAGATGTGGGCAGCGGGGCGTGAGATCCCCGGCCTCGCCGACGGCCTCGAGCGCCATATCGCTCTGGGCCGGTGGGGAGTGCCAGAAGAGATCGCCGACGTGGTGGCCTTCCTGGCCAGCGACGAAGCCCGCTACGTCACCGGCCAGACCATCACGGTCGACGGCGGCTACCAGGGCGTCACCGCCTGGGCCAACTACCCCGCTTCCAACTCCTAGACACCTCGGATCTCTCCGCTTCGGGTCCTCCGCCCATCGACCGAGACCCAATCGTCGAGCCTGACGGGATCGGTCAGTTCGATGCCATGGGGGCGATAGGCAGCGGCGACGGACGAAGCCTGCCCCGCTGAGATGCCACTGACGGCAAGCCGGCCTCCAGGCGCCACGCGGGCGGCGATGTCACCGGCTAGGGCAATCAGCACGTCGGCGGTGATGTTGGCGACAACCACGTCGAATGTGCCAAGTTCGGCGTGGCCGACTGGGAAGGTGCCGAAGCTGGACACCCTGTCCAAGCCATTGCGGCGAGCATTGGCCTCGGCTGCCGAGATCGCTGCAGGCTCGATATCGATGCCCACCGCCTCGGCAGCTCCCAGCCGAGCCGCTATCAGCGCCAGTACCCCACTGCCGCACCCCACGTCGAGCACTCGCTCGCCACCGGTGATGCGCTCAGCGAGCCACTCGGCGAGGAGCCGGGTGGACGGGTGGGTGCCTGCTCCGAACGCCTCGCCTGGGTCGACCTCGACCACTGCGGGAGCGTCGGCGTCTGCCCAGGGGAAGCAAACGGCCAGCTTCCCGCCGACCGGCACCGCACGGTTGCGGTTCCGCCAGCCCACAGCGTGCGCCTCGTCGGGCGGTCCCAGCACGACGGCGTGACCGCCGGCGCGCAGCTCTGCCACCAGTCTTCGAGCGGAACGGTCGTCAGTCACCCGAATCCGGCTCACCCAGCGGCCCCGCCCCAGCCATTCGTGCGCCACCGCCAACGCCGCTGCCGCCAGCTGCTCCGGCATCAACGGGGTGGGCAGGCCACGATCTGGCAGCCCGCCGCCGTCAGCCGTCCCCAACACGACATCGTCGGCGAGCACGAGGCATGCACCGCCGTAGCGCTCGTCACCCCACAGCGCAACCGGCGGCGGATCGCTCACCCCTGCATTCTCGCCATCAGACCGTCATGACGCCGCGTTCGGCCCGTCACAGCCCATCGCTAGGGTGGTAACCCGCCGAGGGAGGCCGCACGGCGTGGCCTTCGCAACCGCCTTGGGGGTGATCGGTTTCGACTTTGACGGTTGAAGTGAGAGAAGCGAGCCGTGGTCTCCGGATCCACGAAAAAGAGCCGGAAAAAAATACAAACGCCAACGTCGATCAAGACGATCTGGTGCTCGCAGCCTGATCTCAGGTTGTGAGTTCGGCCCGATAGCCCCAGTCCTGCGGGCGTCGGTGCCATCATCTGCAGGGCTCGCCCGCCGCCCGTGCCGACGGGGCGCCGGGGACACGCACAGACGGCTACGGCGATTGGCAGGGTGTCGCTGCCCGCCATCGCCCGACAATCCCCCAGCGACTGCGCTCGGAGAAGACTCACCGAAACGTTGAAGGACGCGGGTTCGATTCCCGCCACCTCCACCGCGGGCTCTAGGCGTGTTAGGTGCGCTTATTCCGGCCAGTTACAGCGATTTTTGGCTGTTTTCGGTGCTGACTGTTGGCTCCCGGCGTCATTCTAGATGGTCTGGGTGACGCTGCGCGACGTCGTTTCGGCCGGGATGGCTCTGGTCATCTGAGATCGGGCGCGTTGAGGCAGACGGCTTGAGCCGTCTGCGTCAGTTTTCTGTGAGTGTGACGCAGCTAGGTCGGCGGTGGGTGGCTGGTCGGGTCGCCGTAGCCATGTCCGAGGTTGCCGGCTGCGGGTTCAAACTCGTCTTGTTGCCCGTTGCGGCGGGTCTCGGCCGGCGTCAAGAGCACGATGTCGTGTTCGGCGGCCACGGCGCCCGTGGACTTGGCTGGAGTGTCCGCTGTTTGGTCATCAGCCTCAGCCGCTGCCTTTTCTTGCTGTTTTCGGTGTTTGCGGGCTTGGCGAATGTTGTAGGCGCACACGGCTGCGGCCGAAGCGATGATGTGCGCGACGAGCCCGAACTTGACGCATGACTCGTCGTGGAGTCCGCTGGTGCGCCGCAGTTCCTTGTTCGCGTTCTCGACCTGGTTGCGTCGTCCGTAGCTGAGGAACCATGCGGCGGTCCCGTAGGGGGTGTCCTGGTACTTGTCGAGCAGCTCGAGGCTGATGGTGACGTGCCCTTCGCAGCAGAGCTTCTTGCCTTTGGGCGTCGGAAGAAGCGGAGCGTCATGGCGGTTGTTGAAGTTCGCGGTGGCGGCGATCTTGGCTCGCTTGTCATGCACGGGGCATGTCATCCGTTTGCGTCCGTCGTCGTAGCTCTGGTTCTGCGTGTATCGGTAGTACCTGTTGCGCTGCCTGTACCAGTCGGCAAGCGCTTCGCCTTTGAACTTGGCGGGAGGAGATCGCAGGCTCTGCGGCGTCCAGGGATGCAGAAACGTCCCGCAGTGGAACCGAATCTGGTGGGTTCTGTTGATCGTGACGACCCGGTCCCTGATCCGCTCCTCCTTGGTGTAGTCCGTGACCACGTCGATGCCCAGCGAGTGAAGTGCCCGATTGAAGGTGTCCGCCTTGTTGGTGTAGGCCCGGTCGGCGATCACATCACGGATCTGCGGTGCGATTCCGCGAGCCATTGCGGCGACTTCCAGACCGGCGACGGCCGGATTCGTTGCTGCTGGCTTGACGCTGACGCCCAGGATGAATGGCAGCACTTCGGGTCCGAGTTTGGCTTTGGCCCGGTCGCCTCGGAACGTGAAGTCGCGCACTGCAACTGCGAGGTGCAGGTCGTAGCCGAGGAAGAATCCTGCTTTGGACTTGCCCTTGGCGCTCTTGTGTCCGGGTCGCGCGTCGATGTCATAGCTGCGGATCAGCCGATAGTCGGGTCCGAAGTTCCCGATCTTCGTGCCGAACACGGCTTCTTCGGGCAGCAGTTCCTTGAGATCGGGTTCGTCGAGCCCGGATTCCAGAAGCGAGTCGAGACGATGCTCGACCAGCGGGTCGGGCGCCGCTTTGCGGAGCTTCTTGATGTCCTTGTCGCGGAGCCGTTTGCCGGCAGCGACATCGGGATGGGTTGACTTGTCCTTCTTGACGTCTCGTTCCTTGCGGAAGTCCCGCGATCTTGCGTTCGTTTCGTAGTCGGTGGAGTCGATGGCGATCGCAGTGATGTCGTCAACGAGTTCAGGCGGCACTGGGGCGAGCGCGAGGCATCCGGCGAACCAGTAGATGTCATAGTCCTTCCCGTCGACAGTGAAGCCCTTATCGAGGAGCCTCTCAAGCCGTTTGAGCTGTTTGCGAACGGTGTTGTAGGAGATCGGCTGCAGCATCCGGTCCGATGGCTGGACTCCGAGGCGCACCGCCGCATCGGCCGGCATGCCGGCGAGCGCTGAGCAGATGTCCGCGACGCTGTAGCTGCGGCCGCAGAGCGCGCCGAGCACGATGCCGACGAGCATTGCTCGGACGGTAAGTCTTGATGACGGCCCAGGTGTCGAAGCGAACGCCCTTTCGATCGGTGCGGCGATCCGGAAACGGTCGACTGCCGCTTCGGCGTCGCGGATGTCTTCGTGCGTCGGCTTGATCAAGCCGTTGGACGGGTCCGGATGGTCGTGCGGCAGTTCGGCTCGGATTTCGCGGCGCCAGCATTCGGCGAAGTCCAGAACACTGTGGTCCGCGTCGGCGATCTGACGTCGCCATGCGTCGAACGCGGCGAGGGCCATCATGCGCTCAGCCCCTTGAGCACAGCTTCCTGCGCGTCCATGTCGCCCGCGACCTGTTCCAGCAGCCGATCGAGGGTGTCCTTGTGAAGAGGACCGCAGATCTTGCGCAGCACTCGCAGCGACACGTCCGCTCGCAGCAGATCAGCGATCCAGGTGGCTCGCGCACGGGGCAGCGACAGCGCCCCGACGCCTTGCACGGTGATCTGTCTCGCGGGATTCGAAGCGGTGCCGTACACCGCAGATGGAATGAACCGTTGCCCGTCTGCGGACTCGACTGCTTTGCGGACCAGGTCCGTGTATGCGGCCCGAATCGGAACCAGTCGGGGGTTCGGCCCGGTCACCTGCACCATGAGCCGACGGCCGTCCACAGGGTGGATGTCGCCGGGGCCGAGCAGTTCCGCTTCGGTGCCTTTGAGCCCGGCGCCGCAGGTGACGCCGACCAGAAACATGCGGGCCGCCGGGTTCGTGGGCCAGTCCAGCTCGGCGGCTTGGCGAAAGGCGTCCTGTTCCGCGTCGCTGTAGATCTGCTGGCCATCGGAAGTCTTGAGCGGCGGCAGCGGTGACGGTGACACCAAGGGCGCCACGATTCTGCCGACGTGCAGCAGCCGTGACCGGATCGTGCGGACCGTGGACCTCGCGAAGCCTTGGAGCTTTTTCTGAATTCGATAGTTGATGTTGTCTGGATGCAAGACGTGCTCGCTGTCGAGCGTGTCGTCGCGGCGGTAGATGAACAGCGTGTGCTCTGCAACCGTGCTCATGAAGACGCGAGCTGATTTGACGGATGTCGGTTGAGCGGCGAGCACCCAGGTGCGTACCGTCGGCAGGATCTTGGGCAGCATCCTCAGTTCGTCCTTCGACCATCCTTTGGGATGCCATGCAGCCACAGCCGATTCGATGGACTGGCTGTCTGCAGCGTCAGGGGCGAGGCGACCGCGACGATCCGGGTGTGCTGCCAGAACAGCTTCATGGTCCGGTTCCAGATGGCCGAGTTCGACGAAGGCATCCATCGCCGCGGCTACTCCGCGTCGGCGGCTGTTCGCCGCTGTCGGCGATTCGCGACTTGGCTGCCTGATGCCGACCGCTGGGGTGATGCGTCCTTCCCAGTAGCGAGTGACCAGATCTGCGTCGAACGTGTCTCTGAATTCGTCCCAGGAGCTCACAATGTGGCCGAATGCCCAACGCATGAACACTCGGGCTCGTCGCTCTCGGTCCGCAAGTGCTCCTGGCTGGTTGCGGTAGGTGGCGCGGATCGTGTCGATGACCTGCTGCAGCTCAGCCTCGGTGACCTGACTGCGGCTGGCGAGCGGACCCTTCAGGATCACCGGGTTGCGCGTCGCGTTCCCAGATGGGCCTGCAGCATTCGTTGTGGGCTGTCGGCGCACTAGGGCGTTGAGCAGCTGGTCGCGCTGCGTTTCGCTCATCAGCCCGGCGTCGAATGCCGCCTGAACGGTGGCACGCGCAGCGCTTCGCTTGTCCGACACTGTCTTCTTCGCCGGAGCGCGCTGCGGCTTGCCGAAGTGCCCGCTGACGTCTCGGTTGCACCATTCGGGCAGCGAGTCGGACGGCATTTCGTTCCATGAGACATAACCATCAAGACCCAAGCCGGCGCAGATTCGCTGAGCGCGGCCCAGGTAGGTCTTGCGGGATTCCTCCGAGTTCGAATAGCGAAGGCTCAGTTGCACCGCAATTTGATCAATTGTCGTCTCAAGCGTTGTAGACGGCCGCAGCGTTTCGTTTCCCGATCCGATTTCAAGCTCGCTGACAGACATCGTGTCTGTTTTGAAACGGATCGCGTCAGATCCGAGAGCTGCTGCGAGCCTGCTTTGATCGGATACGGCCGAGCCGTTGTCGGTGGACATAGTGAATGTTGTGTAGGTTGTTTGTCGTATCTCAGATGAGCAACCCGCGAAGATTGCTCAAATGAGAGGCCCGTCATTATAGTACATAATGATGAATTTTGCCAAGGGTTTCCGCGATAACTCTTGGCCATACTGACCGCAAACCACTGAATGGCGACACGAATATCGCTGTGATCTGCACCTATGGCAGATACAGAGCAAAGCTCCATTGGGTTAATTCGACATCAATCCAGAGCAAATGGTGTACAAAATGTGCTTGCGCGTGCCTTGTTCGCTCTATTGGCATCGCATACAGTCAATGTCACAGAGTCGATGCGTGGTATTCGAGTTCCCGGCGCAATGCGGCCCTAGGGTTGCTTGTCGGCGGTATACTGGATGCAGTGAGTGTTGTGACTCCTTGAAACTCCGGCGATGCGTCTGCTCCGCGAAACTTTTGGCAGGCGCATCGCTGGGGTTTCGTCTTTCTCAGTGATCTACTGCTCAGCAAAATGGTTCGCATTTGGTCGGTGGGTTGTTGGGTTGATGAAGAAGCGAAAATGTGACAGTTTCGCTCCGAGGCACTGTCCCGATACGCCATCGAACCTAATTCCGACCCTGCGGCTGAAAATGTGTTCATACTCAGTCTCATGAATGAAGAACACATTGTTGACGATGACGATTGTGGCTCGGAGCCCGAATGCGCGAGCGATTGTCCAGTCTGTGAGCAAGACAACCGGCGTACAGACTTGAGAAACATGCTCAGCTGGGTCGGTGATTACTGCTTGTTTCACCTCTTGACGCCGGCTTCGCGGCCGTTCAAAGTCGGTGATCTGTTCGATGCGATCAGCGCGTTCGGTCGTGATGCGTCCGCGAAGTCTGCGTATCGAGCTTTGGCCCTTGCGTTTTCATACGAGCTTTACCCACGTCGTTTCGGTGCTGAATCATTGCCGAGTCCGTATGCGCCACGGCTTGTGGGGTGCTCATCGAAAGGCGTGTGCAGCTACCCGATGGCGCTGGAAGACGTGCCCGCTGAGACTCTGGAAATCTGGGAAGAGTGCACCAGCATGAACCTGGAGGTGCTTCTGCATGCACGTCTCCATGACTTGTTGTGGATCAGACAACACGGGAACTTCGACCTGCATTGCTTCAGCGCTATTGGGAGTTACGGCGACTTCCCGCTGATGCGGCGCCTCGATCCGTCTGACCGTGTCGACGGTGCGACACGCGCACTTGAGCTTTGCGTCGCCGGGAATCGAGAAGAAGACATTCCAAGAATACTCGACAGCATCGAGCAGCTAGCCGTTCAGCTGCTCTGCGCGAGACCGACGCACTTGGACGCGGCACAGCGTGCCTTGTCACTGCTCTCCCAACACGGACGTGACATCTCGGCAGTGATGCGCGAGCTGCCGAAAGGCGCAGCTCGTCCCTTTCCCAATCCGTGTCCAGCATGCGCATCCGCGACGGAACCAGGACCGTGCAGCCACTGCTGACAACCGGTGCCGCGCCGGTCCAGACCGACACCGCTCGAGATGCGCCGGTTGCGAACGGCGACCGCCAAGCGTCGGCGTCTGAAGCGGAACCCGAACGCCCGGGTGCTTCCGTGAGCCTCATGCGGCGGAATGGGTTTTGCTTGCGGTCAGCAGTGCGGTCGGTTCTGGTGGGATAGTGCTTTCTTGGGCTCTCGATGTGTCGAGCGGAGGTGGTTCTTTGGCGTCGCCGCGTTTACGCAGCTGTTTGCGTTGGTCGGCGTTGAGTCCGCCCCAGATTCCGAAGTCTTCTTCGTTGTCGAGCGCGAATTGCAAACATTCGTCTTTGACTTCGCATCGGTTGCATATTGCGAGGGCGGCGTCGGGCGACTTGCCTGGTCCGATGAAGAAGATGTTCGTATCGACGTCTTTGCAGGCTGCGCTTGCCCGCCACGCTTCCCGGGACAGGGCGATCAGCTGGTTGAGAGTAGTTGCCATTCACATATATTGTCATATAATACTATTATTTGCTTTCGTGATGCGCCGGGAACTCAACATCCGCCACGGGACCGTCCCTGCGAGCCCCGAAGTTTCTCGACCCTGGGGGTGTCCGCCGAGGTTGGCTGCGGCGGCGCCTACGCGCCAACGAGAAATCTGATGCTCAGCGCTGGTCCAGCACGTCGGCGGCTGAGGCTTCGACCAGTTCAGCCATGACGCGAGCTGCTTCGGGGCCGTCGCCGTCGCGAATCGCTTCGGCCACGCGGCAATAAAGGCCGATTGGGTTCGC
Organism: Candidatus Poriferisodalis sp.; assembly: GCF_965208925.1. Classification (GTDB taxonomy): domain Bacteria; phylum Actinomycetota; class Acidimicrobiia; order Acidimicrobiales; family Poriferisodalaceae; genus Poriferisodalis. The sequence continues at coordinate 3,609,759 of NZ_OZ242364.1, forward strand.
AGCACCACCGGTCACCGAATCGGTCATCCCCGGGCTTCCCACGAGCGCTCCTCTGATGGTCTCTGCAAGGTGAGCGACAATTGGGTTGGCTGCAGCGCGGAAAACGGCCTGGCGCAAGGCCAGTTCAGTCTCGATGCGCTTGGGATCGTCGTCGGCGCACTCCGCCAGTGCCTCGCCCAGACGAACTATCTCCTCTGACTCTGCGTTGCTTCGCCGAAGCGCCGCCAGTCGCGCCGCGGCCGGCTCGATGATCAGACACGCCTCGGCGACGTGGTGCAGCGTCGTCGGCGCCGAGCGGGAGGCAGCGCTCCAGCGCAGAACATCGGGATCGGACATCGCCCAGGCAGCCGTGTCCGCCACGATGGTGCCGGCCTTGGGGCGAGCCTCGATCAGGCCCTTGTCGCGAAGAGAGCCGAATGCCTCCCGCAGCACATTGCGCGAGACCCCCAGTTGCGCCGACAGGTCTTCCTGGTTGGCGAACCGGTGGCCGGGCGGATAGGTGCCGTCGACGATCCCGAGTCCGATGGCTTCGACTGTGCGTTCACGCAAACCGGAGCCGCTGCGAACGTCGATGTCCATCTGCGCATCCCTTCAGCCGTACACGAGCCACCGTGCAATTAATGTTCTGATACTACAAATGCGGCAACCGGGGCGAGTGCGGATGAACACACTCAGCCAGGCTTGTACGGGGGGGTTGACCGTCGTCACGATTCGCTGTGCATGATCCCGATCGAGGGAGCGGCTGGTCCCGTCCTATTTCGGGCGAGTCTTTGCCCATGCACCGAGGACATCCCATCCGTGGACGGTCCAGCCGTGACGGATGTGGTTGCCGTCGGCCAAACACCGAGTCGCCGTCGCTGTCCACGGCACGCCGAGGTTCGCGACGCGGTGATAGCGGCGCTCCCTGTAGAAGTACGCGTGCATGTTCTTGGCCGCGATCAGCAGCAGGAGCATCGTGCAGGATCCTGCTGCGGTTGCTGCTGCGATCTCTAGGGCATCGACGGCTGCGGAGGCGACCGAGCCAACGATTCCGGACCAGCTCGCAGTGCCTAGGTCTCGGAACGCGAAGAAGAGGACACTCGAGAACGCTGCCATGGCCGCCAGCAAGAACATGTAGGCATTCCGCACGATGCGGAACGGAAACGTGTTGCAAATGACCACTCGGCAAGCGACCGGCTTGCATCGATGGCGGAAAGAATGCAGAAAATGCTCAAGCCGCTCGCTCGGCAACAGATTGATTTTCAGCGCGAAGCTCGCCGTCTCATACCTTCCGACACTTGGTGAACCTAGGTGAACCTGGTTCATTCAACGCATCCTGCGGGTTCCGGACTTCGAAGGATGGCGCTGCACAACATGCTTTCGGCGAACTGGACCGAGTCAGGCTCATGTGCAAGAGGTTGACGCGAGCAGCGCGCCCCGGTCGGGCAATGTCCAGCTGCTCGGGTATGCGTCCTATGTGTCGATAGTCAATAGCTTCAGCCGGGGAGAATCTGATAAGGCGATGCCTCCAACGGAGGAAGTCTCCGAATCGAGCTTTGCGGGCCGTCGGCACTTCCTGCTTGTTCAGGGTCCAGCGGCTCTTGACCATCCGACATACGAACAACAGTATCTGTCGATGGAGCGTCCGGGATGCCGAGTGCCTGGAGCAAAGCGTGTCTCAGCAGCCAGGACGCAGCTACGAGGCCGTCGTGGGCGCACAGCAGAGCGTCGGCGACCTCACCGCTCTCCGCATGAGCCTGTGAATCCAGAAGGCTCACCAGCGCGGCGCGAAGGGCGTCGTCACCCAGGAGATCGAACCAACCCGCCAGCAAATCGACGAGCTGAACGCGAGCGTGTCGTGAACTCGCACCACAGCGTGCGTGCTCGATCGCAGTTCGTCTGCTGAGACGCTCCAGTGCCGCCAGCGGCGCAGCTCCACCGTGCAGCCCTGCACCTGTGCCACCTCGATTGTGGGCGACAACGGCACCGCGACCGTCTCAATGTCGGAATTTCGTATCGAATCCGGGAGCCTCGGATCAGCGGCCCACGCGTCGAGATCGAGAAGCTCTAAGTCGAACTGGTCGATCAGAGAGTCCGAGTCCACCTGGATACCCAAACGCCGTAGTCCGTCTGCGACGCCGCGATCGACCCGGGACGTTCCCGCTGGAGCGGTATCGGGTTTCGGCGCTTGACGGTCAGCGGTCATCGCAGTCAGCAGTCCGGGTCGAGCTTGCGGGCGTGTGTCACGCCCCACCGGTCGGGCTTGCGGGTCCGGTCAACTTCAGCGTTGCAGAGCTCTATTGGGGGTCCGATTGATCCGGTGCGGACACGGCGCAGCAGCGGACGCAGATCGAATCTGTGCTGATAGCCGCGGAGATGTTGCAGCAGCGACCCGACGCGCCGCGCGACTTGCGGCTCGTATCGGTCGGAGGCTTCAGCAAGCAGGACCGCGTCGAGCAGCTCTTTGTACAGAGCCTTTCTGGCGATGGTGGCGGCATGGTCCATTCCGCTGCACCGATCAGGATGCTCGACCATGTCGAAGAGGGCGGTCTCGATGGTGGCGACGCGCGCGGTGCACGTCTCGCGTTTGCCGCGACCGTCGCCGGTCGGACACCAGGCTTGGATGTCGAGCAGCGTCGCTCGTCTGCCGTGGTCGGGGTCGATCTGGTGGTACGTGATCGCCATATCAGCAGGACCTTCGTCGCAGCGGAGTTCCAAGCTGTCGAGGCTGTCGAGGTCGTTGACCTCGACGTTCACTCGCTGCCGAAAGACCGGATGGTGTGACGATCCGTGTATCTCGGCGGCTGCGGGGTAGCTGATGTAGTAGCCGACACCGAGGTATTCCATCATGTCGTGCAGGTAGGCGGTCAGTGACGGCGGCTCCGGTTCTTCTCTTTGGCGCAGTGTCAGCACCCAGCCGTCGCGGCACACACGCACCGATTGGCGGCTGCGCTCCATGTCCGCCATCAGGCTTCGAGCAGCATCGACGCTGATGCCGAGACATTCCCCTGCAGTTTCTGCGGAAATGAACGCCGCAGGCAGCCGTCCGAGCCTGCGCTCGGCGTCATCGAGAGCCAGCGATCTCATGCGCTGCAGACGCGTCTCGGCTGGCGCGACATGAACGACCGCCAAGGTTGCGTTGTCGTCGAGTTCTGCTGTCTGCGCTCGTGTGATGATCCGCGCAGCGATGGCGTCGGCATCGGTGTCGTCGGGGGTGAGGGCCTCAACGACCGCGCCGGCGATCGGATCAGACGGCGGCGACTCGCCGAGGTATCTCCCGGTGACGATCGGTTCCCATGCTCCGTCGCTGAGGATCGCCACTGCGCATGGCACAGCAGGCAGTTCCGCGTCGGTCACGAGCCCGCGTTTTCTGCCAATCGGAGTGCCGAGATACCTAGTGATGTTGCCGATCATCCCGTTGCTGCGATGCGGCAAGAAGATGCTGCGTCCGCACCACGCCTCGTCCTCCTGCCACAGCACCACCGCCACCGTGTCCCCGGCGGCACCGACGATCAGCCCCGCGTCGGGAGTCCACGCAGCGACGCACAGCGTGCTGGCGGGGCAGCGACGGATCATGCCGAACCTGTAGCGCGCTTGCTCCGGTGCGAGGTCGAACACCATTTGTTGCGCAGCATGGAAGGTCGCGGTCATCTCATCCTTACTGGCAACCCGCTCCGGCAGGACGCTGATCGCCGCTGCAGATGCCTCCGCGCCCCTCGGCTGACCGCCCAAACCGTCGGCGACAGCGATCAGCCAAGATCGGTCAACTAGGACGTGGGCGACGGCACGGTCCTGTTGTTCGTCGCGCAGACCGATGTCGCTGATCCACGCCACGGTCGTCGCGCCGACAGAGTTCGTGTACGACTCGGTGCTCATCACAGGTAGTCCGCTCGGGGCGGGTCGCTGAGCGTGAGCAGTGCCGTGTGGTCATGCCGTCCGTCGTTGGTGAGGCCGATGATTTCGGTGCGCTGGCTGACATGTTCGCGGTTGGCTCGGTGCCAGTGTCCGTGCAGCACGATTTGCGGCTGGGTGCGGTTGACGGCTTCGGAGCGCAGACGCTCGACGTCATCCCACCCCTGCTCAGTTGTGAATCGAAAAGGCTTCCACTTGGGCATCAGACCGATCTCCGCTCCGCAGGGGCCGAGGATCCTCGCTCAAGCGGACCTCGCCGAGCAAGGATTTGCGGCTAGGTCGACGGGACACCAACGTCAGTTTGGTCGAATCGGAAACCCGTTCACCCTCGCGGGCTCGCCAGCGACGATCAGACTGAGAGGCCGGCGATCGCCGAGTCCGCTGTTGGGGTCCGCAGCCACCCGTTCGCAGCGTCACGCTGAATGAGATGCGTGGTTCGACGTTGCGGACGGCCGTCGCCAATCTCGCACTGTGGACTCGGCAGCCGTCACACCGTCGGAGTGGATGCCCGAACGCGGCCAGGCCGACAGTCGGGCCTCTATTGGTCGGGCGCCACTGCCAGCAGATCCGCTCCACCAGCACCAGCCCCAACGGGGGAAGCGCCGGTTCTGCCGGTCACTCTGGGAGTCCCTGTGTCTGGCGTACGCGTGATCCTGAAATCGATCTGCCGGTTGGAGTCGGTCCGCCGTATCGAGGCTGCGTCTGCCGGGCGAGGTGGGCGCAGCACTGATTGCGCGAGACGGGAGGCGAAAGACTTCCGAGCTGGATGCCTCAGAGTTCAGAACCTCAAGGCCCGCCGAAAGTCGTTCCAAGCCCGGACGAATGCGTTCTTCACTGAGAACTTCAACGGCTCCAGCGTGTCGAATACGAACTGTCGCCAGTAGTCGACTCCTCGAAGGCGATTACCTAGTGCGAGCGCGCGCCGGGTGGACCCCGGCCACAAGAGCTCTTTGGTCACCATCGCTCCCTCGGCGATCCACTTGTGCCTCACAGGAACCTTGGCGAATGGCGGCTCGATCCTGTACCGCCGTGAGACTGCCGCCGAGAGCGCCTTGAACATGAGCGCAGTGACGATCAAGGCGGCGACAAATTGGAATGTCTCGACCATGAATTGCCCCAGGTCCGCCGTGCTCAACGAAGGCGCCTTGGGGATATCGACATTGCGAAGGGGGATAACGAATGATGCAAGCACGAGGAGCTTCAAGACCAGCGACGCCAGTCCCTTGCCGACCGTCGATCCATACGCATGTGCGAGCCGCATCCCGGGAATCTTGAGCCAACCCTTCCGAGTCGAAGCCGCAATGTCTGCTTGGGGGTCGGCGCGGGCGAAGAGCCAGAATGCGGATGACGGCACATCCAGATAGTCGCCAGGACCGCTTGGATCTGTAAGAGGCCTGGTTGGAGAGATGATCATCCATTCAAGCCATCGGTTGGGCTCGGGCTTGTCTACCTCGTCGAACGGAATGCCTCTCGCGCGCGCCCTGACGGGTATCAAGCGAATCTCGTAATGATCGTCTCCGGGTTGATGTGACGGTCGCGCAAGGACAACCGTCGCTTCGTTGCCGCGGCTTGTCCGCTTCGATGATCGGTAAGCGTGAGCGGCCACCTCCGAGACAGCGACCCGTGCAACCAGCTTGTCGCCGATTTCGAAGTCATCGTTCGGCCTTCGGAGGTAGTCCTTGTCGACCACGAATGCTGTGTCGCAAAGGAACGCGCTCTTGGCGAACTTGCGCCCAAGCCACAACCGCGAGTACCACCACAAGAAGACGCGGGCGGGCAGGGATCCCGCGCCCGTGAAGCGCAGCGGCACGGTTCCGAGTTCTTCGACACCGCTCGGGGTCAGGCCTGCGATCGGCTCCAGGCGCCTCGCTGTCTTGAATTCCTTGATGCCTGATGAAGCGAATTGAACCGCCGCCAGTGCGGAGGCAACGGTAAGCCAATCTTCGAGGTTCAATGCTGTTCCTCCTATTCGACCGATTCGGCGCCGAGACCACGCAGAGTCCTTCGGTGTTGGACTGGATCGCGTCGAGGTCGCGCACAAAGCGGCCATGCGCCGGCCGCGATCTGCTGACCTGGTTTGATCGGTTAGTTTGGCAGAACGGTGTCAGGACAATCGATGGGGCCCCGCAGACGCGCAATGTGGCCGCCGGGCAGGCGGTGTGGTCCGTGGCCGAGTTCGCCCGCACCGCCTATGTTGCACGTCCTTTGGTGTGCGACGTGCCGTTCCCGTTCTTCCTCGACTTCGAGATGAGCGACGAGGACGGTCTGGTCGTCGACCACTCCGCCGCGACCACGGGACGGACCACGTTCTGCACCAACGACATACACAGCTTCACGCTGCAGACGGCCCGCCCGCCCTGTTCGAGCCCGGGCACGCGACAGGTCAGGCTCACGCCAAGATTCCGGACTGCCTCGTCTGACTTCGCTGAGGTCCTTCAGAACTCTATGTTCAGCGAAAGCGGGAACGGAACTGGGCCGACGACATGGCTCAACGAGCAGGACATCCCCTGCAGGCCACCTCCGGAGCAGTGCGAGGCCAGCACTGTTGGATCTGCTACAACATTGACAGATCGGCTCAGATGTGCCGATAAATTGATACCCGACTACTAGATGAGAGTTTGGTGCAGCAGGCTGATGCCATCACGACCTCATTCCTCCCGACACGGCACCCGAAAGAGCAGGCGGCGGCCGCTGCTGATTCTCACAGCCGTCATCGCAACCGGTGCCGCAGCGATTGCCGTGCCGATGGCGCTGGCCGCCACGTCGGCGAACTGCCGAGTCAGCCTCAGCTTCAGCCCCGCTTCAGTGAGCCTGGCGGAGGGATCGACCGGCAGCATCGACTACACCCACTATTGGTGCAGCGGCGACCCGGCGCTCACCGACTGGGTCGTGGACGTCTCCGACACTTCCGCGGTCAGCGTCACCGTGTCTGAGGGCACCACCGTCGACGGCACCCGCACCACCCGCGGGTCGATCAGCATCGAGGCCCTCGCCGACGACGACTTCGATGACGAGTCCGTGACCGTCACCTTCTCGGAGCCCTCCGACGACGACGAGGCTTCCGAGTCGGGCAGCACGGTCACCTCGGTGTCGTTCACCGTGGACGTAAGCGACTCCCAAGGCGGGGACGGGAACGCCTCTGAGTGAAAAGCACGCTGTTCGCCCCGGTCCGGTTCCTGCTGCGGCGCAGACGGCTGCCTGCAGGCATCCCCGGGGCGCTGACCATCGTGATCGGCGGCTTCGCAGCCATCTCGCTGTTGCTGCTGCTGTTCACCTGAGCCGCCCCTCGGCGGCGCCACCGCTGCCGAGAGGGCACCCAGGTGCGGGGGGCCGGGAGCCCTCCGGTCCTCCAGGAGACGCTGTCGGGCTCCCCGCACCTGCTCCCCCGCTCGACGCGACGGCGGCTAGTTGTTGGTGAAGGAGACGGTGTATTCGGTGCGGGGGTTCGATTCGGTGTAGTCGGCTCGCTGGGTGTTGCTCAGGCCCGACAAGCAGCCGGCCCGCTCCCCCAGCCGGTTCCCATGGCGACGCCAGCGCCGCCGAGGGCGGCTTCAATGTGCGTTATGCATATTTCGGGCAGCTCGCACTAAGCATTTCAAAAAGCGCATAACTTATGTACGCTGTCGGGGTGGACGCTGCTGCTTTGAGCGAGACTATTGCTCTTGGCGAGACCCTCACGGTGGAATTCAAGCCCGGAGGCATCGACCGAGACGACTTGGCTGCGGCGGTTGTCTGTCTGGCCAACAGCGACGGCGGCCGCCTGCTGCTGGGAGTTTCCGATGACGGCGAGGTGGTCGGCATCGATCCCGACAAGCGAGACTACGCCGACCGTCACCGGCTCGCGGCCGTCATTGCCAACCGCACTGAGCCCGCGATCTTGACCGGCGTCGAGATGGTCGCGCTCGGCGGCCAGACGGTTGCCGTCATAGAAGTCCCGTCGACCGACGCTGTGCATGCCACGAGCAAGGGGCGCTATCTGCGGCGAACCATCGATGTCAACGGCGAACCCCAGTGTCTGCCGATGGCGCCCCATGAGGTGTTGGCACGAGCCAGCGGCGCCATCGACCATTCGCGACGAGCAGTGGATGGGCTCTCTGCGGACGATCTCGACGGCGGCGAGCTTGCCCGCATGCGGGGACTCGCTCGTCAAGGCGGCGACGACGCGCTTGCGTCGCTGTCCGATGCCGATCTGGTCCGGGCCCTCAACCTCATGGAGCCCAGCGGCCGTTTGACGATCGGCGCGCTCCTGCTGTTCGGGACGACCGCCGCCATCACCAGGTATCTGCCGGGATATGAAGTGGGCTTTCAGGAGCTTGCCGGCACCGAGATCAAGTCCAATGAGATCAGCAGGGCGCCATTGCTGCGGGCGATGGAGCAGCTGGTCGACCGGGTGGAGGCACGCAATCCCGAGGAGGATGTGGAGGTCGGGCTCTTTCGGGTGGCGCTTCCCCGCTATGCGAAGCTCACCATTCGGGAACTCGTGGCCAACGCCTTGGTGCATCGCGACTACACCGAGCTTGGACCCACGCTGGTGCAAGTCGACGGTGGTGTCCTGGCGATCTCCAACCCCGGCGGTTTCCCCCGCGGCGTCACCATCGACAATCTCTTGACGACGATGCCGCGCCCTCGCAATCCAGCGATCGCTGACGCCTTCAAGCGGTCGGGGCTCGTCGATCGGATCGGGCGCGGCATCAACCGGGTCTTCGAGCACCAGCTGTCTTTGGGCCGGCCTGCCCCTGACTACACCGCCAGCAACAGCCGTTCTGTAGTGGCGCGGGTTCGATCAGGGCCCGCTGATGCCGAGCTGGCGGGCTACATCGCCCAGTCTCGGCGATCGGGACACGAACTCGGCCTCGAAGACCTGATCACGCTCCACGAAGTGCGGGCCGAGCGCAGAATCACCACAGAACGAGCCGCAGAGCTGTTCCAAGTCGATCACGCCTCAGCACGGGCGACCCTCAACTCGCTGGTCGAGCGCGGCCTGCTGGAGTCCCGCGGCGAGCGCAAGGCCCGCACCTACCACATGGCCGCGGCGCTCTACCGCCAGCTGGGCGAGCCTGCGCAGTACGTGCGCACCAAGGGATTCGACGAGATCCAGCAGCGCGAGATGATCCACACCTTCGTCGAGCGCCACGGCTCGATCAGCCGACGAGAAGCCTCCGAGCTATGCCAGCTCTCGCCTGCGCAAGCAGGCCGGCTCCTGCGAAGACTGCGAGACGACGGCGTGCTGGCGATGGTCGGCGAGCGGCGGGGTGCGAGATACCTGCTGCCGACATCGCACCTCGCGCAGTCTGAGAAACGCGCCACCGCCCGCTGAACCGGCGTCGCGGCCGAGCGGGGTGCGGTTATCGGCTGCTGAATGACACGGTGTATTCGGTGCGGGGGTTCGATCGGGTGTAGTCGGCTCGTTGGGTGTTGGTCAGGCCCGACAGGGTGCAGCGGGTGGTGCTGTCGGTGTTGTGGGTGTACAGCGGGCCGGCCTCGACGCTGATGTAGTGGATGCCCTCGAAGGTGAACTGCTCGCGCAGCCCGCCGTGGTCGTAGTAGGGGTCCCAGGCGGCGGTGATGCGCGTCGCGTTCGACCACTCGCTCTCGCCGCGGACCCACGGAACCTCCACGTCGATGAGCCTGGGGGACTGGTACATGCGCACCCGCAGACAGCCCGCCGACGCGGTCTGGGTGACCGTCACGGTGTTGTAGTCGTGCATGCTCATCCACGCCCGGAACCAGTCGTTGTCACCGTCACGGTCCACCGTCGCCGACACCGCCGCCTCTCCGGCGTCGGCGCTCACGAACCCCGGCGTGAACAGATGCCGGCGCAGCTGCCAGCGCCACCCGTCGGTGCCGGGCAGGTCCTCGCCCGGGGCCTCCCCTACGGGATCCTCGGCCTCGCCCCACGCATACAGCGTGTAACGCGACCCCAAATACTTGGCCGGCGGCTCCCCGCCGGAGCCGTTTACGGCGCTTATGACGAGCCCCTCGTTCTCGAAATTGGCCGCCGTGCGCACATAATCCCCGGGGGTCCGGTTGAAATAGTGCTCCCAGGAGCCGCGGGCGCGTGAAAAGCCCCCCGAAACCCCGAAGTTGACAAGGCCTCTCAGCCCCTCGGGATCGGAGCCGTCGAGGGTGAAAAGGTTCACCTGCGGCCTGACGTCGTTGAGCAGCGACCCGCCGATGTCGTGCATCCTGAGCGTGAACTGGTTGCGGCGGCCCGCCTCGAGCCCCTCCACCCGCACCAGATGCGCGCCCGCGCCGGTCGTGAGCGCGCCGAGCGTGAAGCTGTCGTGCAAGAACCCCTCGACGCTCGACCCCACCGCCACCGTGGCAATGTCGGCAGCGACATTGGAACCGAGATTATGCGTCACATCAGTGCTGCGCAGGTCGGTGACCGCCACCGTATAGGTGGACAGCACCACATACGCCTCCCGGAGCCCGCATCTGTGGCAGCGATCCACCAGCGCACCAGCCGGCGCCGACGCCGGATCCGACACCACATCGCTGTAGAACGCCCACACCCCACCCGACAGATGCGGCAGCTCCACCGCCACGAAGTAATCCCCATCCGACGGCGGCGACAAATACGCGCGACGACGCGCAAAGCCCCCCACCTCGTGCAACTGATAATCGTCGTCGCCACCGCTGCCGTCGTTGTCGAGCCGCGTCGAGTCGGCGTCGTAGATGCCCACGATCGCCGCACGCCGGGCGCTGCCGCCCCCATGCTGCTCGCCCAGCACATCGACCACATACACCTGGCCCGCCTCCAGACCCGTCATCTTGAACCAGTCCACATCACGCGACCGATGAAACGCACCCCCCACCGAACCACCCGCAGCCACCACACTGCGCGACGCCTCATCGTGGGGCTCATCGAACTGGGCGCCCCAGACCGCCATCTTCAGCGGGAACGACAAAATGGTCGTGAGATTCAATCCGCTGAAACTCCCGTTGGCGATGCTGAACCCGGTGCCCTCCTCCGCGCCGCCGATGGCGACCCGGTAAGCGGGGATGTAGCCCGCGGCACCAGTGGATTCATCGGTCGAGACGACCCAATAAAAGGTGTTTCTTTCGAGGATGGCGCCTTCGGGCGCGCTGAACCGGTAGGTGCGGAAGTCGTCGTCGGCGTCTGTGAGGTAGTCCGACGGCGGGGTCAGCTCCCACAGGAGCTCGCCGGGCCGGCCGTTGTGGTTGGCATGCACCCCCACAGTCGCCGCGTTGCGAAGGGAGGGGTCGGTGCGGGCCATCTGCAGCTCGATCGCGTTGAGCCGCCAGGTTCCAGTGTTGCCTGCGTGGAATCGCGTCGCCACCGATCGCGTAATGGTTTGCGTCTGCGGACGGGCGAAGTTGGTGACCAGCGGGGTCTCTGCGTTCTGCTGGGCGGCGATGAGCGGCTCGGGATCGACGAACTCGACCAGCACCGGCTCGATCAGCACCGGCTCGGCGCGTGCTTGGGGCAGCGCGGGCGTGGCAGCGCTGAGGGCGCCAGAGGCGGGCCCCTCGCCGGTGCCGTTGTAGGCCTGCACCGCGTAGTGCAGCGTCTGGCCCGGCGGCGTGGTCGTGTCGGTGTAAGTGGTCACCTCAGCGGCGAGGCCGTCCGCGATCACCGCCAGCTCGTCAGGCCGTGGGCCGCGCCACACCCGATAGCCCTCGACGGGGCCGCCCTCGGCAGGCGCGGCCCACGACAGCGTCACCGCCCCGAACGGGCCCAGCGCAGTGCCCATCAGCCGCGGCGCGCCCGGCAGCGGCACCGTGTCGGCGATCTCGACGGTGGCCAGATCGGTGAGCGGGCCGCTGCGCTCGGTGCGAGCGAACGGCCCCGAACCGGTGACGCCGTAGCGGGCGCGCATCTGCACCTTGTAGGACACGCCCACAGGCAGGTTCCGCAGCGTGAACGACGTCACATCGCCCGCCGGGTACAGATTCCCGCGGGTCTTCCCATCGCCCGGCCGCCGATAGGTCAGCCACCCCAGATCCTCCTGCGCCCACATCACCCGATAATCATCCGGCACCGGATCAGGCGTCGACCACGAAATCGTCAACTCCCCCGGCGCACCGCTCGACACCACAAACCCGCCGACCTCGCCCCAGCCCAGCCCAGACCCCTCCTGCTCCTGCTCGGACTGCTGGGCCTCGCCCTGCGACGACTCCTCATCCTGCTGCGGGTCAGACTTCTGCTGGGCCTGCTGCTGGGACTGCTCGTCCCGCTGGGCCTCCTGCTGGGCCTGCTCGTCCTGCTGGGCCTGCTGCTGCTGCTGTTGGACGGGCGCGAGCGCGGCAGCGACGGTGACGGTGAGCTCATCGCTCCACGGCGACGCCATCACCTTGCCCTCAGCGGTGCGGAACCGCGCCCGTATCTGCACCTTGTAGCCGACGCCCTCAGCCAGACCGCTCAGCGTCATCGACGTCGCGTCCCCAGCCGGCCACGCATTGCCCCGACCGGCCTCATCGGGCTGTCGCCACGACAGATACTCCAAATCGTCGCGCGCCCACCGCACCCGATACTCAAACGGCGCCAGCTCAGGCGCCTCCCACGAAACCCTCAGCTCACCCGCAGCATCACTCGCAACCGCCACCTCGGCCAGCTCCGGCACCGACTCGCTGGCACCCACCGGCACCGCCTGCGACGCGCACAGCGCCAACACCGCAAACGCCGCCGCCCAGCGCCTCACCCCGCGACCGCTTCTTGGGGGGGGGGGGGATTACGACAGGCGACCAGCCGTCACCTCGCGCACCCGCCACGCGCCCAACACCCGCAGCCGCACCGAACCGCACCGAATCGCTCATCGCACCAGCCTCCACAAAACAGCCGACACCGACCTGCCGGCAACAAGCCCACACCGTACAGCACACCTAAACCGACACAACTAAACCGCTACATCCGTGCCCCAGGAATCGCTATGTGCCTCGCGTCCGCCTGCCGGACAGCGCCGCCGACGTGACGGGCCGCCAAGCAGCGTGCGTCGATGCCCAGAACGCCTAGGAGGCTGCGCGTGCGTTGTCGAGCCAGCCGTTGACCCTCGCCCGGTTCTCCTCGATCCACTGAGATGCATCTGCACGGATGTGCTCTTGGGTGTAGCCGCCGGCCGCCATCCGCTCGTTCTGTGTCGCAATCCACGCCAGATCGATCTTGACCTGTTCAAGCAGGCTGCGAATGTCTGGATGGCTGTCCAGGAAATCGGCGTTGGCGACTGCCCGGATGTCGTTCACTTCGAACGCAGAGTCCAGCCACACCACGTTGTCGCCGGGGGTGAGGATTGTGTAGGTCCAGTTCGGGGTCCAGCCGTAGAACAGCACCGGCTGGCCCGCATCGACACGGGCACGAACCTCGCCGATGAGGTCGTTGTAGTTGCCTGAGTCCTGCTCGACGTTGGCGCCCCAGTCGCTGTCGGCGATGTGGCCGTTGATGATCTGGGCACATCCCCAGTCCTCGTTGCATCCGTACAGGTCGGCGGTGCCGTCACCGTCGATGTCGAACTCGGCGGCTATCGACCGGTTGGACAGCTGGCTCATCGAAGCCAGGCCCAGTCGGTCGGCGGTGGCTTTGTCGACCAGGTAGCCCTCCCGGCCTCCGCCGCCCACTTGGGTCCCGACCGGTTCGATCTCGCCTTCTGTCGAGAGCCCTGCGGCGGTCTCGAAGTCGAGAAAGATCTCGTGGTTGGGGAACCAGCCGTTGGCCCACAGGTCGTATTGGCCAGTCCTCAACGCGGGATAGAAGTTGAGCGGTCCGAGCTCGTGCTCCGACGGGTCGGTGACCTCGTAGCCCAGCTCTTCGATGAGCGCGGCGTAGATCTCCGCTTGTGCATAGCCGCTGTCCCAGTTGGCGCGAGCCATCCGCACCGTGCCGTCTTCCTCCTCGCTCGAGAAGATCACCACGAGTGCGACGACGACCAACGCAACCAAGGCGCCGACCAAGATCAGACTTCTGCGTCGTTGCTTGTTCATTTCTTGTCTCCTGGCTGCTGTGTGCGGCCGGTCACTTCGACGGTCCGTGCTGAAGACGATCTTTGACCGTGGCAATCAAACCGCTGTGCTGGGATCGGAAGATCTGCTCGTCGTAATGGCTCTCGAGCAGGTCGAGTTCCTCGTCGAACGCCTTCTTGCAGCTCCAGCACATGATCAGCAGGATCAGCGCGAACGGCAATCCGATCGAAACGGCCGCCGTCTGCAGAGCGCTCAATCCGCCGCCGATCAGCAGCGCAATCGCCACCGCGCCCTCCATGCATGCCCAGAAGACCCGCTGAGGCTTCGGCGAGTCCAGCTTGCCTCCGGAGGTGAGATGGTCCACGACCAGCGAACCCGAGTCCGACGACGTCACGAAGAACGACACCAACAGCAGCACCCCGACGAACGAGACGAGGCCGGTGAGCGGGAACGACTCCAGCATGTCGAACAGAGCGGTCGCCACGTTGTCGTTCACCGCTGTCGCCACGTCGCGTTCCCCGCTCTGCTGCAGGTGGATGGCAGATCCTCCGAAGACCGCCATCCACAGGAAGCACAGGATCGACGGCAGGACGATGACGCCCAAGAGCAGCTCGCGCACCGAGCGGCCCTTGGAGATGCGGGCGATGAACATCCCGACGAACGGCGACCACGAGATCCACCATCCCCAGTAGAAGATGGTCCACCACGCCTGCCATTGCGTTTCGCTGAAGGCCGCATTCCAGAATGCGAACTCGGGCAGGACCTGGATGTAGTTGCCCACACTCTGGGTGAACAGCGACAGGATGAACAGCGTCGGGCCGACCAGCAGCACGAAGACCAAGAACGCGCCTGCCAGCCAGATGTTCAGCTCGCTGAGCCGCTTCACGCCGGCGTCGAGCCCAGCAACCACCGAGATGGTCGCCAAGAACGTGATGCCGACGATCAGGAGCACCTGGAACCATTGCTCGTCGGGAAGCCCGAACAGCTTGTTCAAACCCGCCGAGGCCTGGCTCGCACCGAAGCCGAGCGATGTGGCCAACCCGAACAGCGTGGCCATGACCGTCAGGATGTCGATGACGTTGCCCCACGTGCCGTAGATCTTCTTGCCCAGAATCGGGAAGAAGATCGAACGGAACGTCAGCGGCAGGCCCCGGTTGTAGGCGAAGAAGCCCAGAGCCAACGCGACCAGCCCATACAGCGCCCAGCCATGAATCCCCCAGTGAAGGTAGGTGGTCGCCAGCGCCGCCTGGCCTGCCGCTCCGCTTCCGGCCTCGACGCCTTCGAAGAACGGGGACGGCGACATGAAATGGAAGATCGGCTCCGCAACCCCCCAGAACATCAGCCCGATGCCCAAGCCCGCCGACAGCAACATCGCATACCACGAGACCGTGGAGAACTCGGGCAGGGCGAACGGGCCGCCTAGCTTGATCTTCCCGTACCTGCTGAACGCGAAATAGACCGCCACGAGCAAGAAGATGTTGAAGTCGAGGATGTAGAACCAGCCGAGCTTCTCGTTGATGAAATCGAGAATTGAGCTGAACACATCCTGGGTGCCGTCGACGAAGATCGACAGCAGGATAAAGGCCAGCAGGATGCCCGACGACCAGAACGTCACCTGCGGATGGATGTCGAAGCCGGCACGCACGATATTGCGATCGCCCGGCTCCCGGTCAGCCACCTCTGGGTAGAAGTCGATGTCCGGATCGATCTGCAGACCCTGCAGCGGCTTGCGGTCGTGAATCGCCTCGTCGCGCCGGCGCTCCTCCTCTTCCTCCCAATCGTGCAACGCAAGCGTCGCCTCGGTCAGATTGATGTCCGTGTCGTCGGGACTGCGATGGATCCGCGGATCCCCCTCAGCCTCCGTTTGCGCGTCGTCCACAGCGGACCTCCGAGTCGCTCGTGCCGGAAGTCGACGTGCGCACTCGGGCGACACGCCGCCCGGTCCTGACACATTAGTCAGCCTGCCAAAGCGCTTCTGACATGCATTGACCATCTGGTGAGAGCCGGGTGGCACTTGGTGCTGACCTATCCGTGCAAACTGTGTCATGACCCGGGTCGGGGGCGACGCGAAGGGACGCCGGCGGTGACGCCGCCGCGGCGCCTGCGCGGCGCCGTGAGCGCCGTGGTGGTGATGTTCGCCGTCCTCGTGCCGCTCGGCGGCGCAGCAGCACAGGACGCGGCGCCGGAAGCCCCGGTGCGCTTGGCGCGTCCCACCTGGGACACGGGCTGGTTCCAGGCTGAGATCTACCGGCTGCTGCTCCAGCAGCTCGGCTATCGGGTCGAAGGCCCGGTGACCATGGAGAACGCGGAGTTCTACGAGGCGGTCGCTGCAGGCGAGGTCGACCTGTGGGCGAACGGCTGGTTCCCGCTCCACGATGTCTACATCGGGTCCGGTGCTGCTGTGGAAGCGGTCGGCACGGCCGTCGGCGACGGGGCGCTGCAGGGCTACTTCGTCGATGTCAGCACCGCTGAGGCCCACGGCATCGCCAACCTGGGCGACCTCGCCGATGCATCGGTGGCGGCTCTGTTCGACCGTGACGGCGACGGACGGGCCGACCTGGTGGGCTGCACCGCTGGCTGGTCGTGCGCGGACACCATCGACCATCATCTCGATGCCTACGGGCTCGAGGGCACCGTGGAGCACATCCAAGGCGACTACTCGCCGCTCATCGCCGAGACTGTCGCCCGCCACCGGGCAGGCCAGCCGGTGCTCTACTACTCGTGGACACCGAACTGGACATTCGGCGAGCTCGTGCCCGGCGTCGACGTGGTGTGGCTGCAGACGCCGTTCCCGTCGCTGCCCCGAGACCAGACGGCCTCCGTCGGCCGCACGCTTGTCGCCGGGATTCCCGGATGCGCCGACGACCCGTGCCAGACCGGCTGGCCCCCCAACGACATCCGAGCCGTCGCCAATTCGGATTTCCTCAAGGCGAACCCGGCCGTCCGCACGCTGCTGGAGCAGATTGTCATCCCGCTGGAGGACATCTCGGCGCAGAACGCCCGCATGATCAGCGAAGGGGGCGACCCCGCGGACATCCGCCGCCACGCCGACGAGTGGATTCAGGCCAACTCGGCAACGGTGCAGGAGTGGATCCGCGCTGCTGATCCCGGCGCAGTCGCGCTGGCGCCTGGCGGCGCCGACACCCCCTCAGGCGGGACCCTCACGGTCGCAGCCCGCGCCCTGCCGCCGTTCGTGATCTACTCCAACGGCGCCTACAGCGGCTTCGAGGTGGAGCTGATCAAGCTGCTGGCGGCCGACCTGGGAATGGAAGCGAGGATCTACACGGTCGACACCGTGGCCAAGCAGATCGACGACATCCGCCGCGGCATCGCGGATGTCGGCCTCGGCGGCACGTCGGTCACGAGCCATCGCGAGCACGACGTCGACTTCACCGTGCCGGTGCTCGACTCGGGTCTCAGCATCCTCACGACCGCAGGAGAGTCCCGAGGCATCGCGGACCGCATCGCCGCGTTCTCACGGGCCATCGCGTCATCAGACCTGCCGTGGCTGCTGGCGGTATTCGCCGTCGCCGTGCTCGTCGCCGCTCACCTGATCTGGCTGCTCGAACGCCGGCACAACCCCGACTTCGCCGAGCCGTACCGCAAGGGAATCTGGGACTCCTTCTACTGGTCAGTGGTGACGATGAGCACGGTCGGCTACGGAGACAAGGTGGCGCGCGGCAACCGGGGCCGAGTGCTGGCGCTGTTCTGGATCGCCCTGGGCACCTTGGTGTTCGCGAGCTTCACCGCCGCGATCGCCTCGTCGCTGGCGGTCAGCGAGCTGCGGTCAGGCATCTCCGGCCCTGCTGATCTGTCCGGACGCCGGGTCGCCACCGTCAAGCACTCTGCCGGCGAGACCTTTCTGCCGTCGATCGGCGTGGGATCGGTGATCGTCGATGACGTGAATGAGACCTACGAGCTGCTCGACAACGGCGACGTCGAAGCAGTCGTGTACGACGCCCCGGTGCTGCGCTACTACGCAGCTCACCGCGCCGGCGGCGACGTCATCACGGTCGGATCAGTCTTCCAGCGAGTCCGCTACGGCGTGATGGTCGGCGAGGGCAACGCGGAGCTGCGCGAGCGCCTCAATCTGGCGCTGCTGGAGCTTGTCGAATCCGGCATCTACGACCGCCTGCATGACGGCTGGTTCGGAGCGGACGAATAGCGGCCGACGGAGCGGGGCCTCTGTGCATTTTCCCTGAAAATCTGCTGTCCGCTGCCTGATTTTCGAGGCAAGAGTGATCGACTGTCGAGTTTGTCCCCGGGGCCGGCTGACGAGCGGGCGCTGCGCTCCGCCGTTGCGCGCCCTGCTCGACGACTCGGCCCGCGCAACTGCGGCGTTCTGGTCCACCCACAGCGGCGCCGAGCTCGATCTCCGTGCGACGGTCGGCGGCCGAACCCTGGGCTTCGAGATCAAGCGAACCGAACAGCCCAAGGCGACCCGCTCGATGCACAGCGCCCCGTCGACGATCTTTCAAGAAATGCTTCAATGAAGGGCCGAAGAATTCTTCGGCCAAACCAGGCTGGCTCGCCCACGGCGCCTCCATCGCCGCTTCACCCCTTCAATGAAGGGCCGAAGAATTCTTCGGCCAAACCCTGGGCGCTCGGCCGAGTGCATGACGGGTAGCGGCCTTCAATGAAGGGCCGAAGAATTCTTCGGCCAAACTGGCTCGTCATCGAGCCACGCCGAAGCGTGCAAGAGCCTTCAATGAAGGGCCGAAGAATTCTTCGGCCAAACGACGAGTACCGGGGCAGCTGGTGACCCTCGCCGACGCCCTTCAATGAAGGGCCGAAGAATTCTTCGGCCAAACAAGACGACCACCTGCTCATCGGCTGGCGGTCGTGCCTCCTTCAATGAAGGGCCGAAGAATTCTTCGGCCAAACCAGCGCCGGATGCTGCGGCAGCGGGCCGAGTTCGACCTTCAATGAAGGGCCGAAGAATTCTTCGGCCAAACATGCCGTGCGGGCACTAGCTCAGCTATCGGCACAGGCTTCAATGAAGGGCCGAAGAATTCTTCGGCCAAACCCGGTGCCCGACGCCACGATCAAGGTGGATTCCACCCTTCAATGAAGGGCCGAAGAATTCTTCGGCCAAACGCCGAGGCTACTCCCCACACCTGGACGCCGGGTAGAGCGCCTTCAATGAAGGGCCGAAGAATTCTTCGGCCAAACCAGAGCGCGGCGCATTGAGCTGTTTGCCCGCTCCACGGGCCTTCAATGAAGGGCCGAAGAATTCTTCGGCCAAACAGGGAGTCCAGCACGTTGTCGCCGGGGGCGACCCTCGCTTCAATGAAGGGCCGAAGAATTCTTCGGCCAAACCCCTGCCCATCGTGCGCACGGTGCATCAATGGGGAGATAAACCTTCAATGAAGGGCCGAAGAATTCTTCGGCCAAACAGAGAGAGGAATGGAAAGGGATGAGCGACAGAGAGAGACCTTCAATGAAGGGCCGAAGAATTCTTCGGCCAAACCGGCATGAGGCGGGCGGCTGAGGTGCTCGACTCCGACCTTCAATGAAGGGCCGAAGAATTCTTCGGCCAAACGTGCAACGACCCATGCGCCCACGGATACGTCAAGCCCGTCCTTCAATGAAGGGCCGAAGAATTCTTCGGCCAAACACGAGGCCCCGGAGGAGCCTATCAGGGGGACCAGGAACCTTCAATGAAGGGCCGAAGAATTCTTCGGCCAAACCGACCCAGGGGCCACAGGCCGGACTGACGCTGGCAGCCTTCAATGAAGGGCCGAAGAATTCTTCCCGGCCACCGCCCGGCAGCACCTCAGCCTTCAATGAAGGGCCGAAGAATTCTTCGGCCAAACGACCGCTCGCCGACACTCGGCAGGCGGGCACCGGGCCTTCAATGAAGGGCCGAAGAATTCTTCGGCCAAACGCGTATCATCGTCGGCGCCACGCCGAACCATCATCAGACTCCTTCAATGAAGGGCCGAAGAATTCTTCGGCCAAACCTGCCGGGGGCGGTCGAGGCTCGGACTGACGCTGGCAGCCTTCAATGAAGGGCCGAAGAATTCTTCGGCCAAACACTCAGCGGGGGCAGCTCGTCGCCCGCATGATGCAGGCTGCGGGCTTCAATGAAGGGCCGAAGAATTCTTCGGCCAAACTTGACCAAGAAGGGCACCGTCGCCGACAGGAACTTGCTTCAATGAAGGGCCGAAGAATTCTTCGGCCAAACCTGAGGACGTACTGCACCAAGCTGCGCATCCGCGCCCGCTTCAATGAAGGGCCGAAGAATTCTTCGGCCAAACGACATCGGAGCGCTCGTCAAGGCCGGCCACATCGAGCATGCTTCAATGAAGGGCCGAAGAATTCTTCGGCCAAACCCGACCCGGCCGCCAACGGCCGCCACATCTCGATCGACGGCAGCTTCAATGAAGGGCCGAAGAATTCTTCGGCCAAACAAGGCCGCCATGGAGCATCTGCTGAGCCTGCACCGCGCTTCAATGAAGGGCCGAAGAATTCTTCGGCCAAACGAAAAAGGGGATCTGCACAGCGGTCGCCGATCTCGGCTGCTTCAATGAAGGGCCGAAGAATTCTTCGGCCAAACCTCATGGCCGAACTCGTCGTCGGCGGGGAGCAGCGCTCATGCTTCAATGAAGGGCCGAAGAATTCTTCGGCCAAACTGCGCGATGTCATGGTGGAAGGCCCGTCAGGTCTGCTCCCCTTCAATGAAGGGCCGAAGAATTCTTCGGCCAAACTGACCTTGCCGACGGGAAGATCAGCCGTCCCTCGGCTGCTTCAATGAAGGGCCGAAGAATTCTTCGGCCAAACTCTCGTCTGGCCCGTCAGCTGAGCCGACCTGCTGACCGCTTCAATGAAGGGCCGAAGAATTCTTCGGCCAAACTGCTCCGACTGTCCTGCCCAGCCTCTCCGCAAGCCGCTTCAATGAAGGGCCGAAGAATTCTTCGGCCAAACCTCGCCGAGGAACTGCTCGGCGGCGCCAGCGAACGCCTCGAGCTTCAATGAAGGGCCGAAGAATTCTTCGGCCAAACCTGCCGCCCGCCGGCGGCGGCGAGACCGTCACCGCTTCAATGAAGGGCCGAAGAATTCTTCGGCCAAACGCCGCCGGCCTGTGCGCTGCGATCGCTGCGGGCATCCCCCTTCAATGAAGGGCCGAAGAATTCTTCGGCCAAACGCGGCCGCCTCGGTGAAGGGCCGCTCGGCGCTCCGCCGAGGCGTCGCTTCAATGAAGGGCCGAAGAATTCTTCGGCCAAAACAACGATCGTCGTTTGAGGCCAGCCCTGAATTCGCGCTTCAATGAAGGGCCGAAGAATTCTTCGGCCAAACCCCGACCGCCCGGCGACCCGGCGCGCTCTACGCGCTTCAATGAAGGGCCGAAGAATTCTTCGGCCAAACAAAGCACATCGTTGGACTATCGAGCAGACGGCCGTGCGGCGCTTCAATGAAGGGCCGAAGAATTCTTCGGCCAAACCTCACGGCACCCGCACCGAGGCGAGCACCGCATCGAGCTTCAATGAAGGGCCGAAGAATTCTTCGGCCAAACGCTGGCGCAGGTCCCGAGTGGACAGGGTGCACGCATCGCTCGCTTCAATGAAGGGCCGAAGAATTCTTCGGCCAAACACTCGGGCCGCGTTGGTCGCCGATGTGCAAGCGCATGCCGCTTCAATGAAGGGCCGAAGAATTCTTCGGCCAAACCCCGACAGTCACACCGCGCTGCACACCAGCAGCGCTTCAATGAAGGGCCGAAGAATTCTTCGGCCAAACCGCGGCGACAGATGCTGACCACCGCCGGCATCGTTCAATCGCCGCGCTTCAATGAAGGGCCGAAGAATTCTTCGGCCAAACTCCGGCGTCGCCGCGGGTCAGGGCGAGCCGGCTCGGCGCTTCAATGAAGGGCCGAAGAATTCTTCGGCCAAACCCCGCCACGGCCCGACGGCCACACCGCATGGTCGAGCTTCAATGAAGGGCCGAAGAATTCTTCGGCCAAACGGCTGGGCTGTCGGCGGTGGACGACCGGCACGCGATCGCGTCGCTTCAATGAAGGGCCGAAGAATTCTTCGGCCAAACGCCTGCACCCGAGGGCCTCGGGCGTGCGACTCCGGCGCGTCGCGCGCTTCAATGAAGGGCCGAAGAATTCTTCGGCCAAACGGCGGCGTCGGCGAGCGGCCAGGCACGGCCGGCCGGCTTCAATGAAGGGCCGAAGAATTCTTCGGCCAAACCGCCACGGCCGGGTGCGGCCGTCGCATGGCCGAGCTTCAATGAAGGGCCGAAGAATTCTTCGGCCAAACGAGTGGTGGAGCTCCAATGACGGTCGGCCGGCACGTTGGCTGGCTTCAATGAAGGGCCGAAGAATTCTTCGGGCGAACGTTCCCGACCATCGTGCTTCAATGAAGGGCCGAAGAATTCTTCGGCCAAACCCGCTGCTGAGGACCCACCAGATGATCGGCGACGTGTGACCGGGCGCAACGCGCTTCAATGAAGGGCCGAAGAATTCTTCGGCCAAACCGCTCTCGAAATCTACTGGGGTTGACCAGCGGTTTCGGGAGCAGTTGCGAGTGCTCTATGCGTAGAGGCGCTCGGGAAGCAACTTTTTCGGTTGTCAAGGTGCAGATGAAGTCCGTACTTCAGGGCTGCGAGCGCTGCCCGGGAGTTGGGGCCTGACCGGACCGCTCGCATCAGACGATGACCGGTCCGGAGCTGGGTAGTGGTGGTGCATTGCCGAGGAAGTCGAAGCAGTCTCTGCCTCGTTCGGCAGGCATTCCGAGGTCGACGAAGGCGATCGTGTCCTCGCCGTGATGGATGACTTCGCCGAGCTCGGTCTTGAGATTGATCAACTCGATGCTGTCCAGGTCGCTGATGAACACGCTGTAGTGCATCGGCCATCCGTATGCCTTCATGGCTTTGTGTACTTTCCGGAGGCGCTTCGGGTCTCTGATGTCGTAGGACACGAGATACCGACGGCGACCGCTCACGAACCTACCTCGTGGTGAACGGCACGTACTCGGGAATCTCACCGAGCATGGCGGCTGCGAGCATCCGAGCCTGCACTTCGAGCACACGCCGGTAGGTGATCTTGTAGCCGTAGGTGGGATGAGTGATCTCGTGATCGAGGCGGCGTTCGTACGACGCGATGACGGCCCGGCGGGCCGCCTGCTCGAGCGCCACTCCCCCAGCGCGGACGATGAAACCGTTCTCGGCCACCTCGCCGTTGTTCACTGCGTTGATCACCACCGACTCGGCGATGATCGGCCGGAATTCCTCCGCCAGATCGAGAGCGAGAGCCGGCCGTCCGAACCTCGGCCGGTGGTACACGCCCAAGTACGGGTCGAAGCCGATGGAGTACACGACGGCGGTCAGGTCCTTGACGAGCAACGCATACAGGAACGACAGCAAGCAATTGACCGGGTCTCGCGGCGGGCGCCGGTTGCGTCCCGCGAAGTCGAACGTGCCCAGCCGGTCGTCCTTCAGCATCGATGCGAAGCTGCCGAAGTACGAGCGGGCAGCCGCTCCCTCGGTGCCCAGCAGCGACTCGACCGAATCGACCTCCGCCGCTTTCGTCGCGAGTTCTTTCAGCTGCCCGACCGCGGCGTCCACCGGTTCGCGCGAGTTGCGCATCAGCAGGGTGCGGGAGTTGCGGATCTTGCCGACGATCATCTGACGCGCCAGCGGCAGACCCGCCTGGGCCGCCACTGCGACCTGGCGCCGGCGCAGCTCCACATGCTTGGACGGCAGGCCGTGAGCGATCCCCTGGAACCAGCCTCCGTAGCTGAACCAGCACACCGGGATGTCCTCCCGGAACGCCGCTTGGAGCAGCTGAGTCGACACCTGGACGTTCCCGCTGAGATTGATCTGCGAGATGTCGATCAGGCGATCGCTGCGCACCACCTCACGATTGACCTTCACTTCCACCCGCCGCTGGCTGATCCCCAGCCGAGCGCCCTGTTCGGTCACATACAGCGGCCGTGCCTCCGAATCGCGTGGCGTCAATCGCCTCGGCGTGCCCTCCACGCGCCCGGTGTGGAAGTTGGTCTCATCGGGCAGGCAGATGCCCACCAGCGAGCAGCGCGGACACTTCGGGCTGTCCACCAGCGGCGGCGGCGCATCATCGGCAGCCGCGACACGACGCAGCCGCTCGACGGTGTCGAGCGTCTTGCCCAGCAGGCGGTCGTCGAACTCGACGGTGGTGCGTTCGCGGGACGCCGCGAAATAGAACTGACCCTCATCGCAGTCATAACCGCTGTCACGCAGGATCAGCCCGATCGCAGCCAACTGCTGCAGCTCCGGCTCCCAAGCCGGACCATGCTTAGGCGGACGACCGCGCTTGACCTCCACCGGCACAACCCTCCCGTCGAAACCCTCCACGATGTCGGTCTTGGCAATGAGCCCCAGCCGCTCCGAACTGACCAGCACAGAGCGCGCATTGCTCACCGGATCGTCCTCCGACGACCCGCCCATTCGGCCGCCGCCCTCATCCACACGACGATGCACGTAACGCCCATGAACAGTGTCCGAACTGTCCTCGAACCGGCTCTGGACCCACTCCAGGTAGAACAGCCGCGGGCAGTACACGAACTCATTCACCATCCGAGCCGGAACAAGATCAGGAACCTCAGTCACGCCACCAGACCACCTCGGGCGGTCCGAAATTGGCCAGGCCCATGGCGCGATCGTTCCGCCGGATCGACGATTCCAAGATGCGGAACACGCCGAGGGAAGGCAGGGCTCTCTCGAGCGAGCCGTTTCCGAGGCATCCGGCGTTCGCGTGTGCGACCAAGGTGCGGGCGACGTTCAGAGTTGCCGGACGATTCCACAAGGGCCAAGAGAACGACCCGTCTCGCCACGTGCCCCGGCAGCCCGTCGTCGCCGTCTTCCTGTGGCCGGGGAAGACGGGGAACATGCTGAGCCCGAGAATGGCCAAGCACTCGGCACCCGGGACTGTCAGCTTCGGATTGTTGGTGTTGTCGGTTGGGTCGAACGCTGAGAGCGCGTATGCGCGGTCGTCGGCGATGTCCCACCGCAGCGATGGGAGCTTGCTCGTGTACTGCCACGGCCCGACAAGAGCCTCGATAAGGTCGTCTGACGTTGTGCTTGCGAGAATCTTGCGAGCCATAGCCAAGAACTTCATCTGACCGGCAGTGAAGTGGAAGTCCGTGGGCTTGGCCTTCTTGCCCGTCACGGCGTCGAGGCTTCCTTCCGCCACGAGCGAAGCCGCCAAGGCGCCGCTGCGGTGATGTCGCGCCTCGGAGAGGTACGTGCGAATGCCGGCGGCAGGGAACTTCACATCCGTGGCCTCGGGAACCGGACACAGGGCTGGCTCAGCTCGCCACTGCGTCGCCACTTCAAGAACTCTGGCGACGATCCCGTCATGGTCGAGATCAGCCGTGACTCGTGGAACTGGGACGACCCCGTCGCTCCACCGGACGAGCGGCTGGAATGGGGTGCCTGCGAACGCGACCTGGACACCGAGCGCGGCCAGGAATCCGAGGGGATTGTTGCCGGACAGTCCAGGCAGCTCCAGCTCCGCCATCACCGGACCTCTGGGGAGGTGCGGCGAAATCCGTGCGCTTCGGCCTCGCTCTGCCGGTGGTCTGCCAAGCGGAGGATCGCTTCCAGCCAGGCGAGGCCGTGGTGCCCGTATCTGGCACAGAGCCGCCAGAACCGGTCGGCCATGTCCAGCGCCAACGAGGTCTCGCTGAAGTCGGTCCGCGTGTTCAGCAGGCTGCCGTTGAGCCCATAGGTGAGATCTTGGGGGCACGCGTCGGGCAGGATCGCTGCGAGCGGCCGGGCATTGCCGTGATGGGTGGCCAGCAGGTGCAGCACGAGATCGGGGTCATGGGCCCCGCCCAGGGCTTCGGGCGCCGACTGTGCCAGCGCCACGCTCGCGAACTCGTGACGGGCGGGCGGCCACGCGTGCGGACGGGTGCGAGCCCCAGGAAGCGACTTGGCGAGAGGCTCGCGCAGCATCGCCAATGCAACCCGATCGTGACCGACCATCTGCGCCTGAAACCTGGGGTCGACCTTGCCCAGATCGTGCAGTTCGCCGGCGAGCCGCATGTCGTTCGCCAACTCGGCGGAGAGCCCGAGACGTTCGGCGAAATCTGCTGCGCGCTCGCCCACGCCGGCGAGATGGTCGCCGAGCCGTATCGCTGTTCCCGTGAGCGACGGCTCATCGTCGCCGCCCGTCCCCGTCATGTCGACAGATCGCTCGACGATCACGTAGTAGTTCGGCAGATCCCGCTGTCGGGCCGGCCCCTCGGCTCCGCCGCCGGCGTGTGCGATCAGCTCGACGTCAAAGTCGGCGCCATCGCCGAGGTGCTCCAAGACCCCGATGCCGTCCTCGTCGGCGGCGGACTCGTCGCCGAACAGCCACCGCAAATGCTGCGGCACTGCTGTGAGCCGTCGATCCATCAGCTCGTACAGCTCGTCTATCCATAGCAGGATCCGGAGCTTGGGCGACCGCGATCCGCCGTCGTCGATCTCGACGTCAACATCGCCAGGCGAGAGATCGTCGCTGAGGGGCCTCGGCAGCCTCGGAGTCTCGTCGCCCAGCCACGCCCGCAACTGACGGTCCAACTGCTCGTCGAGTCGAACGGTCCGACGCCGCCGGCCCGCCCACTGTGCCTCGTCGCCGAGATCATGCACAGCCACGTCGCTTGGGGCCGTTTCGCTCGCGGCTGTGTCTGGAGCGGCGGCCTCTCCGCGCGGCAGAGGATTCCACGTGCCGTCGCTGAGGCCTCCGACGCCGGGATGGGCGAGCAGCACGTCGCCGGGCCCGATGTCCTCGACGGCGATCTCCCGCACGACGTCGTTGCCACCGACGTAGCACCGGACCGTTGTCGACTCCCCGGCACCCGGCGCATCGCCGGGGCTTCTTCGCGCGCTGGCGGCGCAGGCGACATCGGCGACGAGTGTCTCTTCGCCGCCTCGCAGCCATGCCTTGGCGGCAGAGAGCGGCACCGGCAGCTGTTCTGCCGGACGCGGCGGCACTAGCCGCAGCGCATCTGGGCTGCGGTCCCAGCGCCACACGATGGCCACCTCGGGTTCGGGCGGGTTGTCGTCGAAGCCGTGCAGGAAGTCACCGATCTCAGGCTGTACCAGCGGCTCGGGGCTTGTCTGTGTCCATGCGTCCATGTGGGTGCACAGCAGCAGGGGGGACCTTCGGGTTGGCGCGGCCGCCTCGTGGGGGAAGCCGTGGAGTTGGGTGCTCGCAGGACCGATGTCGATCTGGCCGTCGTCGGCGCGGGCCGACAGCTCGTTCCACGTCACCCGAACGGCTTCGCCGTAGATCGGGTCGGGCCGCTTGCCATTGAGCTCAGTCTTGAGGCCGAGCACCCAGCAGCGTGCGGGCTCGCCGGTGCGCTCGGCCAAGGTGCCGCGGCGGTCGAGACGGCCGACGCGTTGGCGGAGGCTGTCGAGCGGGCTTGCCTCGGTGACGAGCGCGTCGAAGCTGAAGTCGGCGCCGACCTCGATGGCCTGTGTCGCCACGACGACGGTGCGCTCGGCATCGGGGTCGCGGCTGTCGGGGTCGACCAGCGCTTCGATCTCGCGGAGTCGTCGCTGACGGTCCAGCGGTCGCATGCGACCGGTGAGCAGATGCGCCGTGACGCCGGCTTCGGACAGCGCGCGCTGCACCTCGCGTGCCGTGCGCACCCGATTCACGATGACGCCGATGCTTCGCTCAGCGCCGCTCAGGTCGTTCTGGATGGTGCGCACGACCGCCGTGGGCAGCGCCGAATGCGCGCTGCGGCCTGCTACCTCGACCAAGCGGGCGCGCTTGGCGGACCGAGCGATGCGTCGCAGCCGTGCCGCGGCCTCGCTGCTGCCCTCGAGATCGAGGTCGGGCTGCAGCTCGAACCGGTCTCCGCCATCGATCGCAGGCGTGGCCGACATCTCGACGATCCCGCCCCGCCGGGGCAGCAGCGAGCCGTTGAAGGAGTTCGCTGACGGCTCGCTGCGCACGTCTCGCAGCGTGGCGGCGAACGGCTTGCTCAGGTGGACCTCGTCGAGGATGACCAGGCAGTCATTGCCCGCGAGCCCGGCGTGGATCGGACGCATCGCTTCGCTGATGCCGTAGCCGCGGAACAGCAGCTTCGAGCCGAACTGATCCACGGTGGAGACCATCACCCACGGCTGGTCGGGCTGTGTCGCCCAGGCGTTGTCGAGCGGAATGCCGCCGCGCAGCGCCGAGACGCCGACCGGTGCATCGGCGTCGCCAGCGACCTCGCTGAGCGCGTCGCGCACGCTGGCGAGCACCCCGCTGTCTGCGGCGCGGATGGAATCGCTGATCAGCCGGGCTCGCTTGCAGACCTGGTCGACGACGATGCGCCGGTCGATGACAAAGACGATGCGCCTCGGGAATACCTCGGGGCGGGCGGCGAGCGCGAAGACCGCTGTGTCGAGCACGGCTGTCTTGCCCGCACCGGTCGGCAGATCGATCACGTCCGGCCATCGCTCCTCGCAGAGCACCCGGTCTGCCAGGCGCACTTGCCACGGATAGGGGTCATGCCCGTGGACCGATCGGAAGTACTCCCCGAAGAGCGCTGCATCGAGCCGGTCAGTGCTCATCGCTGCTTCCCCGGCTGCTGCGCTCGGCGAGCGGGAGACGCTGCGTCGCAGGCCGCATGAGGCCGAGGCCGAGAAACCTGCCCGAACCCAGAACGAGCGGCCCCCTGACGGCGTGGTCGAACCGCACCGCGGCGTGCACCAGGCGGCGACGCACGCCGTCGCCGCGCCGGGTGCCCTGCACAAAGGCCGGATAGTGAGCTGCGGGTTGCGCTCCGGGGATTAGCGGGTCCAGCGACACGGCCACTGCGGCCGGCTCGGGCAGCCCGACATGGATGCACGACCGGCGCACCTGCTCCTCCGCGGCCGCCCATGCCTTCGCCCGAGCGGCCGGCGAGCCGCTGGCGAGCCGGCCGGGATTCTTCGGGAGCGCTACCGGCATTGCGCTGATCCACTCCGACGACGGCCTCGACCATGTGCCGGCACGCAGGCTGCTGAGCTCGAACGGCGGCTGCCTGCGCTGCAAGTCGATGACCTGGCCGCCGCCGAGCGTGAGACGGCATCGGCCCACAGGCTCAGCGTGCTCCCAGGTGCCGATGGCGCGATATGCCGCGTGGGCGTCACCGCTGTCGAGCGCCACTGGCATCATTGCCGCGAGGCCCATGATGCGGCCGTCCGCGTAGTCGTGGCCGACATTGGGCAGCGCCAGAAAGGCGACATGGGGGTGCCGGCTCGGGCTGCCGTCGGGCAGGTGGCCGCTCAAGCCCTCCGGCGGCGGGTCGTCTGCGTGACGAAAGACCGCGCCGCGCAGCGCCTCGGCCAGTTCGACCGTTCGGATCGCCAGGAAGCGGCGCTGGTCGACCGGCATCTCGAACACGACGAGCTCACCCGCATTGTCAGGCCGCGCCGACGACGGGCCGTGATCCGCCTCGGCCGGTTCGGCGTAGCGGACCCCGACGAACGGCAGTGCCCGCGGACGCACTCCCTCATGGCGTCGGTGAGCGGCCTCCAGCGCTGCGAGCTGGCCGCGCTGGGCACAACGGAGCACCAGCGGCCCGACGCCCGGGCGCAGTGTCGGTTCGGGCACATCGTCGACCAATCGGCACGAGACCAGCGAAGATGAATGACCGATTCTCGTCACCCCGGCGAGCAGGCCGCCCAGTGCCGCTCGGGTGCTCGCATCCGGTGCGGCATCCCACCGGTAGACCACGCGAGGGTCGGCGGGCGTGACCGACGGGAAGTGGCGCTCCTGCTTGATGCGACCGTCGGGAAGCAATTCCAGCGCCGATTTCACAGCGCCTTTTCCCGTGCGGAGCCGGGCGTCATTGACCGGCACGAAGACGCTGACTGCGCGCCTGACCGCCACGTTGCCGTCCTGGGAGGCTGCTATCTCGGGCGGGTCTTGGCGCTCGAGCCATTCCAGCGCCGCTCGCTGTGCCGGATCGGGCTCGTCGGCGTCTGCCCACGTCGCCACGAGCGCTGAGAACAGCCGAGCCGGGTGCGGCGGCCACTCGTGCTCGCGGCGGTCGTGATGAGCGGTCGCGACATAGCGCCCGGTCAGCAGCGTCACCTCGACCGCGATCACGAGCCGTCCGCCGCTCCCGCCCGAACGGACACCTCCCGACTGCGCCGCAGCAGCTCCACCAGCTTGGGCGCAGGCACCAGCCTGATCTCGCCGGCCTCCCAGCCGGTGCCGACGGTCTCGGCCCAGTACGAGGCCTCCTGCAGGAGCGCCGCGCTCGACTCTCGGTCGATCTCGACCGTCTCGGGAGTGGACCCGTCGCGCCCCACGAGCTCCACCGACGGAGGATGCTCGGGCACCAACAGACAGCGCGAACGGAGATCCATGTCCATCTCGTAGCCGTAGGCGACAGCCGCGACCCCCAGTGCAGCCACCGCAGTGCGGGCCGCGACGGCCGCCTCTCGGCTCGCTCCGGCGAACTTCAGGCGGCGAAGCGCCGCCAGCGAGATCACCGTGGTCTGGCGTGCCGACGAGACGGTGACGCCTCCCGCCAGGCCGTCGATCGAGGGCGCGATATTGCCGTGATTGATCTTCGAGGGCTGGCCAGCCTCGCCGCTCTCGCTCCCCCGCGACGCCCGCTCGGGCTTGCCGTTGCGGTCCTTGGCCGCCTCGTCGGGATCGAGCGTCCACACCTGCTCAGGGTCGGCGTGGTTGTACGCGGCCTGATCGGCCGGCAGCTTCTCGATCTGCAGCGGATCGATCCGGCTGCCGACCTTCGATCCGACCCTCGCGTCCAGCCCGACAACCTCCGAGACGTACGCCCGCTGGAATTTGGCGCCCAAGCCGCCCTTCGGCCCCGTCGAATCCCACTGGCCGAACAGCAACGCCGTCGGCGCGTACTTGAACATCGCGCCCGCGTTGCGCGGCTGAGCGTCGGTGATCGCCCGGCCGACATCGGTCAGCCGGAACAGCGTGCCCTCGAGCAGGCTGTCGCGGAAGATCGCATCGGCGAGGCGGTGCGGCGCTTCGAGCACCGTCAACCGGCCGATGTCGCTCACATCGGGCTCGCCCGAGAAATCCACGAACGGCACCGGGAAGCGCAGCTCGTCGGTCTCCCAGCCCTCCAAGAGCGCCAGCTCCGCCCGATTCGCCTGCGACGCCACCGAGTCCAGCAACACCGTCGTGGACACACGGTCGCCGATCTGGCGTTCCTCGACGGCATATCTGTGCTGGGCATTGCCTGGGACCGCGTAGGTCGGCGGGAACACCTTGCCGCCCTCGCCGTCCGCAGGCTGCAAGCTCATGATTGAGCGCAGAGCGACCGCTCCGCCTGCCACGGCGTCCTGCAGCATCTTGTAGGTCAACTCAGCCATTCGTGTCTCCTTTCTGGCAATGCATCGCCCCACATCGCGGGATTCGCATACTGGTCGATGGGTGTGACATCAAGAACTCGAGCACGCCCAACGAGAGAGGACCCACCCCGGCCGGCGGGACGGGTCCTCCCGCATTCAAGCCGGCAATCCGTCCAAGAAAACCGGCTACGAACGCCGCCGGCACCCTACCCCACGCCCGTATTAGCAGGGAGGGGTCATACCGTGCCTGAAACATGCGTGTCGTCACCCGGTTGTGAGCTGCCTGAGCGGGCCGGTCTCAGGGGCTGCTGTTCGCTGCGCGGGGCCAGTCACGGTGCAGCCGAGGGTCCCGGCTGGAATCGACGAACAGGCGTCGCCCGGCGCTGACGCTCTCGTCGGTGTCGTCGGTGTCCGGATCGTCGTCGATGCCGGAGCCCCGCGCGAGTCCCTCGCGCAGATCGATCACCTTGCGGCTGACGTTGATCGCCTGGGCGATGGTGTGGTCGGGATCCTCGGTGGTGAACCGGAACACGACCTGCCTGCCGGGCAACGGGGCCGCGATCTCCAGCTGGTCAGGGCTCCACGCTGCGCCCGCCGGCAGCAGCCCCTCGAGGATGTCGCTGATCAACGCATCCGGAATCTCACCGAGGCTCTCGCCGGCACCCAGATACTCGGTGACCCAGTCGCTGAAGGTGACAAGGAAGCTGACCGAGCTGATCCCGCCCTCGAAATCGATGTCGCCGGTGAAGCCTGTCTCGTGGAGGTCCACGATCTCGTCGTCGCCTTCGCAGGGGTCTCGCAGCTCAGCCGCAAAATGCTGGGAGAAGTCCCGGTTGCTGTTGAGCAGCTGCACGAGTTCCCCATAGGTCTGGCTGCGCGGCTCATCGCCGGGAGCTTCGATGTGGCGGATGGTGATGAACTGGCTGCTGGAGTCCACCCACACCTGCGTCGCCGGCGGGTCGTCGCCGACGACCCCGAATGTTCGATCGGACCTCTCGCTGCGGATCTGCCACCCGTTGCCTGCTGCGCCCGCCGCCTCACCGGACCACTTGGCCACGATGTCCACGGACTCGCCAAGCGATGCCTGCGCCCGTCGGCTGATGTGCTCGATCTCGTCGGGGCGCGTGGTCTGCTCGCTGTCGTCGACGCCGGGATTGGGCGCGCCGACGAGCACCGACTCCACCGCAAGGCGCGCTGTGGGCGCAGTGACGGAGGCGCCGCGGCTCGCGCTGCGCTGGCGGGATTCGTTGATGGCCACGCCGCTGCGCAGCACGACCCGGTCGCCGGGCGCGAGCGCGTAGGCGCCGCCTTCGAAGCGCAGCGGGAACGAGTACAGCGCTGTCCCCAAGAATCGGTCCAGACTCACCATCGTCGGCGATTCGACGCCGACCGGGGCGCCGCTGTCGGTGATCACCCGGATGCGCCCGGAGTTGACGGTGATGCCGTCATCGTCGCCGGTGGCGGGCTCGCGGAACTGTGGCGCCTGCACCGAAACCCAGAGGTCGGTCTGGCCGACGAGCGCGATCGCCGTGATCGACGGCCGGCCCGACACGCTGCGGGGCGGCTGCACGACCTCTATGTCGCCGCCGATCGAGCGCCGGTCGTCGTTGGTGCTGTGCCAGCCCTCGGCCGTCTCCAGCACGATCAGGTCGCCGGCTTCGAAGGGGTCATGAACGGTCACCTTGACTGACGAGAACAGACCGCACGGATCGCTGCTGACGCGCGGAAGCAGCTCGATTTCCTCGATCCAGGCGGGGGCTCCGTTCACATACAGCAGATCGCGCACCCTGCCTCTAAAGCGCGAGCCGTCGACCTCGAGACTCTCGCTGAAGTTGATCCGCAGCGTGTCGTCGCCTGGGGTGACGCGGATCTGGGCGCTCAGCGGCCGAGCCGATGCCGCCGCAGCGATCGCCTCGGCCATCGTCTCGTCGTCGACCTCGCCGATGGCCGCTACCAGCAGGTGGTTCCTGCGGTCCCCGACGTCGCGCGGGGTCCTGGCCAGGAAGCTGCGGACCGAGGCCGGCAGCGGGCCGCCGGCGAGCAGCAGCGGCACCGGACCGGAGTCGTCGATTCCCACTGCGAGCAGCGGCGCGGCCGCTGCCGCCTCGATCGGCGAGCGGGGATCAGCCAGCGCAACCACGCTCTGCGACGGCATGAGCTCGTCGCGGCACGTCGCCGTCAGCATCTGCGCCGCCGCGGCTGCGCCGATCGTTGTCGAGCCGCCCGCCACTCGGTTGACCTCGTCGACTCCTTCGGCCAGCAGCGGCGAGACGACCGCCCCGGACACCGCTGAGGTGCCGCCGACGATGACCACCCGTTCGATGCCCGCCTGCCGCAGGTACCCGGCAGCGGCATCGGGCAGCTCGTCACGACGGGTCAGCAGAATCGGCAGCTCACGGGCGAACGCCACCGATCCCAGCCCCACAGCCTCGGCGAGACGCTTGTCATCGCCGTTGACCAGCAGCGCAGCGGAACCCTCAGCACCGCACCAGGCGGTGTCACCGGGAAGTTCCCTGGCCGCCGCCGCGGCCGTGCCATACCGATCCGCACCAGCCACCCGCCGCACGGTCGGCTCCGCCTCGAGCGACGCCACCTCGGCGACCACCCGCTCGCTGACCGCGGCGGGGCCGCCCATGACAATGACTGTCGAGACGTCGTGGGCGTCGATGAACTCGGCAACCGCCGACGGCAGCCGATCCGGTTGGGTGAGCATGACCGGCGCCTTGTGGTAGCCCGCGAGGCCCGCCGCCGCGAACGTGTCCGCTATCGATGCTCCCGAAGCCAGCACCACCGCGGAGACCGCCCCGAGGCCGCCGCGCTGGCGCGCGAATCGCCACGCTGCCAGCACCGAGGTGTCGTAGCGGTCACGGCCCGCCAGCAGGCGAACTCCGCCCGCCCCGAGCGTCGTCTGCCCATCATCGGGATCGACGAACAGCTCGCCTGCGGTGTTCGCGGCGCTCGCCGCCCGGCTGCCGACGAGGCTCAGCGATGTCGCCGCCAACACGCACGCAAGCAGGATGCGGACAGCCCTCATGCCGCGATGGGAGGTCTCCGCCAGGTGCCCGTACGGCGACTCACCACAGCGACGCGTTTGCTGCGGCGGCAGCTCGTCCGCTCGCCACGCCGGCTCGCCGGGCGGCAGCCCATCGTTGTGTCCGCCGTTTGACATGCATTGGCTGATTCCCCGCACTGAATGACATCGACAGGCTAGTCAACACAGACCAATATGCTGCCATTCGACTGATGCACGCGATCTGGCGGCACCGTCGGCGTCGAGCACCTCTCGGGCTGGGCACGAGCACGCCCCTGACACCCCGGCCAGCAGACACAACCGGTGTCCGCGCCGCATGAGCCAACAGGGCCAAGCCGGCAGTGCCAACTGGCCGTGCCGACCTGAAATGGCTGATCGCGTCAGCACGTTTAGGTCATAATCTGCCGCATGAGAAAAGCTCGGCACCACGCACTGTGGACGCTTCTGCCCATCACCGCAGCTCTGCTGGCGCTGGTGCCGCTGTTGATCACTGACGACGAGGCCGGCGCGCAGTCGATGTCGGTCGTGTCGGTGCCGGAGACCCTGACGGTGTCAGAGTCGGCCACTGAGATCGGCATTCCGATCACGGTCACCCCGGCGTCGTCATCGCCGGTGACTGTCACTTGGATCACGAGGTCGGACAGCGATGCAGACACCCACGACGCGACAGGCGGCGGCTCAGGTGACGCGGGCCGCGACTACACCTCCGCTGCCGGCGGCTCGGTAACCGCAAGTGCATCAACAACATCAGTCTCTGTTTTCGTAGGTCTCAACGGTGATGCGCTTGACGAGCACGATGAGGTGTTCGTGGTGGAGATCACGAACGTCACCGGCGGCGCCACGCTGGACACTTCGGCGTCGTCGACGGTGGTGACGATCACCGACGACGATGCGGAGCCGTCGCTGTCGCTGTCGCCTGCTGATCCGGAGGTCTCCGAGGGCGATTCGGTGGCGTTGACGGCGCAGTTGGGCGCTGTGTCGGGCAGGGACGTGACGGTGACGTGGGGCACGGCGCTGGCGACCGACGGCACGGCGCAGACGCGTGCGGCGCAGACCGACTTCACTGCGGTGACCGACGCGACGGCGACCATCCCCGCGGGCATGCTCACCGCGTCGCTGCCGGTGGCCACGGTGGAGGATGCTGTTGCCGAGAGCGATGAGCGCTTCAACGTGGTGGTGTCGGAGGCGGACTACGCCACGGGAGAGCCGTTGACGCGTACGGTGACGATCCTCGACGACGACGAGCGGCGCATTTCGATCAGCCCGACCAGTGCTTCGGTGGACGTCAACGAGGACGTCTCGGGCGGCACGGTGAGCCTGTCGGTGGTGCTGGACGGTGCTGCGGGCGCCGATGTGACCTTCGACTGGACGACTGCGGCATCGACGCAGGGCTCGCCTGCGACGGTGGGCGACGACTACACCACCAGCTCGGGCAATGACGTCACCATCGCCGCCGGGCAGACGCAGGCGACGATCGTGGTGCCGATCGTCAATGACAACCTCAAGGAGGCATCGCGCCAGAGTTTCGTGGTGAGGCTGAGCGATCTGTCGTCGAATGCGCTGCTGGCCGACGTGCCCGCTGCTCAGTCGCCCGGACGCTCGTCGATGGGCGAGGTGACGGTGTGGATCGTCGATGACGAGCCGGCTGCGCAGGTCAGCCTGACGGGGAACGTGACCGTCGAAGAGGGCTCTGCTGCTGTGTTCACGGTGTCGGTCGACCGTGCTGCGGACCACGAACGCACGGTGGTCTACGACGCCGCGCTGATCAGTTCGAGCCGGATCGGCGGCAGCGGGATCTATGCGCCCGTGACGGCGGTGGCTTCGAGCGGCGACGTGGCGGTAGTGACCAGCGGCGAGGCGACGCTGG
This sequence comes from Candidatus Poriferisodalis sp., assembly GCF_965208925.1. Taxonomy (GTDB): domain Bacteria; phylum Actinomycetota; class Acidimicrobiia; order Acidimicrobiales; family Poriferisodalaceae; genus Poriferisodalis. The sequence goes on from NZ_OZ242364.1 coordinate 3,645,755, forward strand.
CTGCGGGGCAGACGTCGGTGAATGTGTCGGTCGCGACGACTGATGACAACGTGGGCGAGCCCGACGAGTATTTCGAGTTCAGGGTGGACGACCTGCGGGGGGCGGCCTACGCGGCCGGTGAGACGCCGATGCTGCCCGACCCGGTGCTGGGCCTGATCACCGACAACGAGCCGCGGATAGCGATCGAGGCGTCTTCGTCGGATGGGCTGCGCTCGGTGAGCGAGGACGCCGGCACGGTGACCTTGACTGTGTCGTTGTCGCAGGCGGCGACGTCGCAGGTGTCGGTGGGGTGGACGACGGCTGCTCGTTCCGACGGCGGCAGGCAGGCCTCAGCGGGCACGGACTTCACGTCGGGTTCGGGCACGCTGACGTTCGCTGCGGGCGAGCAGACGAAGTCGTTCACTGTGGCGATCCTCGACGACGACGTGTACGAGCCGTTCGACGAGGGCTTCGTGGTGCGGCTGAGGAACCTGTCGGCGAACGCGTACTTCGGGGGCTCGCCGAGGGACGACCACGACTCGGTGACGGTGGCGATCCAGAGCGACGACGACCCGCCCGATGTGTCGGTGGCCGACAGCGAGGCCGAGGAGGGCGACAGGATGATCTTCGAGGTCACGCTGAGCCGTGAGTCGCAGGTGGCCCTGCTGATTCGGTGGAGCACAGGGCTGGTCAGCGACGGCGACGCGGCCACACGCGCCGCCGCCGCCGACTTCACCGCGGTCAGCCTCGGCACATTGACGATCCAACCAGGCAGCACCGCGGGGTTCGTGACGGTGAACACCACAGAGGACTCCGATGCCGAGTTCCACGAGCGCTTCGCGATGACCCCCACCCAGCTCGCCCGAAGCGACAGCACCACGCTGAGCGTGGGCCTGTCGGGTGCGACGGGCACGATTCTCAACGACGACCGCGTGCAAGTGACGGTCGGCGATGCGACCGTCGACGAGGACGCTCCCGGCGGCGACGCGGTGGTGACGGTGACGCTGGAGCGCACCTGGTATGAGGACGTGTCGGTGCAGTGGAGGACCGACGCGACCGGGCGGGCGGTGTCGGGCACCGACTTCACCGGGGTGTCCGCGGGAACGGTGCAGATCGCCGCGGGCCAGATGTCGAGCACGCTGTCGGTGGCGATCACCGACGACTCGCTCGACGAGCACGACGAGGCCTTCGAGGTGGTGCTGTCGAACCCGACGGGGACCGCGGCGCTGGCCGACGATATGGGCAACGTCAGCACGACGATCAGGGCCGAGGTGACCGTCGTCGACGACGACGACCCGCCGGAGGTGTCGATCGCGGCGGGCACCGGCACAGAAGGCGGCCCGATCAGCTTCGAGGTGACCCTCAGCGCGGTCTCAGGACGCGACGTGGTGGTGCAGTACCACACCGAGGCCGACACCGCCGCCGGGGCGCGCCAGGCCACAGCCGACGCCGACTACACCCCGGTCGCCGCCGCGGTTCTGCCCGCCGACGCCGCCAGCGTCACCGTGCCGGAAGGATCGACCAGCGTGACGCTGACCGTCGCGTCGCTCCAGGACGCGCTCGACGAGTACGACGAGACCTTCACCGTGGTCCTCGACGGCGCCCACGACGCCGCCCACAACGCCGACACCGGCACCATCAGCCCCACAGCAGCCACAGCCACCGGCGCCATCACCGACAACGACCCCCTGCCGACCGTCATGTTTAACGCGGGGTCCCTGAGCGCCGCAATTTTTGAGAGTCAGGTCAACCCATTTGAGCGAGCCGCCTTTCGCCTGTCCGCGGTGTCGGGTCGCGATGTGGTCATTCAGTACCGCACCGGCGAGCTGCCAACGGCGGTCGAGCCGACAATCGATTCGACAGTGCCTCCTTTTGCACGCGCTGGCGAGGATTTCGTCGCCGAAGAACGGTCGGTGACAATTCCTGCTGGCGATACGAATGCCAGTGCCGTGTTCAGTATCATCGGTGACAGCCTCGACGAATGGGCCGAGACGTTCGGTCTGTACATCACGAGCGCACTCGACGCCGACGGGGTCGCGGTAGCCCAGATTCCTAGCGAACCTGTGAACGTGATCGTTGTCACCGACGACGACCCTCGGCCGTTGGTCTCGATTGCGGCGGGGTCAGGTGCCGAGGGCGACGCGGTGAACTTCGTGATGACGCTGAGCGAGGCTTCGGGGCGTTGGGTGGCGGTGCAGTGCCGGACGGGTCTGGACGCGACCGGTTCGCATCCGGCGCAGGCGGCCGATTTCGTCTCGTCGTGCCCGGAGACGTTGATCGCTCCGGGCGAGACCGAGGCGACGCTGTCGATCGGGTCGGTCGCGGACCGTATCGACGAGTTCGACCAGACCTTCACGGTGACGCTGACGGGTACCGAAGACAACTACGGAGCCCAGACAGGCGACACAGCCGCGGTGTCGCCGTCGGCGGGTTCTGCGGTGGGCACGATTGTGGATGATGATCCGTTGCTGCGGCTGGGGCTGGTGTCTTCGACGGTGGACGAGAGCGTCGGCACGGTGTCGGTGGAAATCGTGACGCTGGAGGAGGACGCGGAGGACTCGCTGGCGTCGGAGAAGCCGATCACGGTGGGCTATGAGACCGCCGACCCTCGCGGTGCGGTGCTCACGTCGCTGGAGTCGCCGCAGCACGCTGCGACGCAGGTGCACGACTATCAGGCGGCGTCGGGCACATTGACGATTGCGCCGGTCCCAAGCCCGGAGTCGGTGACCGCGGACATGATGCGCCTGGCGGGCTTCGACGTGACCGTGGAACCTGACTCGCTGTACGAATGGGACGAGGTGATCGAGCTGGCGCTGTTGACGGCGACGAACGCGCGCGTCTCGGATGAGCCGGCGACGATCACGATCACCGACGACGACGACCCGCCCACGGTGGAGGTAAGCGTGCCCGATGTGACCCTGAGCGACGGGGTCACGATGGCCGGCGGCATCGCGGAGAGCGCGGCCGCGGTCATGGCGCAGATCGGCCTGTCGGCGCCGTCGGGGCGGCCGGTGACGGTGGGCTGGGAGACCCAGGATCTGCCCGACGACATCTTGGCCGCTCTGGCGGCGGGGCTGACGTGCGCGGACTTCGGGGCGTCGCCGCTGCCGCTTGGCTGCATTCGGATCCGCGAGCACGCCGCGACGCCTGATGCGGACTACACGCCGGCCTCGGGGACGCTGTCGTTTGCGGCTGTCGATGACCCGGCGTCGGCGGTGGCAGCGCAGTCGGTGACAGTGACGGTGCTCGCCGACGCGCTTGACGAGTGGGACGAGGCGTTCGGCATCGCCGTCGACCCGACCAATGCCACTGCCCCGGCGGCGGTGCCGATTGTGCGCATCGTCGACGACGACGACCCGCCGACGTGGTCGATTCTGGCCAGCGACCGCGGCGACCGCTCCGAGAGAGAGACCTCGTACGAGCTGACCCAGGCGGGGCTGCAGCTGTCGGGTGTGGGCGTGGAGTCGGAGGGGTCGCTGTTCGTGTCGGGGCGGCTGTCGGAGGTCTCGGGGCGTTCGGCGTCGCTGGGGGTGCGTACTTTGGCGCCGCGCACGAGGCCCAAGGGGCTGGGCGACGGCACGCTGAGCGTGTTCCGGGCGACGCCCAACGCCGATTTCGAGACGGTTCCCGGAAGCGGCAACGACGGGGTGTGGGTGATACCGCCGGGCCGGACCGATGGCCGGTTCGAGCTGACGCTGGTCGACGACACGCAGGCGGAGAGCCAGTTCGAGGAGCTGTTCGTGGTGGAGCTGCACGGCGCTGAGCATGCGGTGCTGGCCGGCTACGACGGCGACCCCGCAGGGCCCGGCGCCGACGGCCAGAAGCCGGGCTCGACGGCCGACGGCACGCTGCAGATCGTGCTCGAGGTCCGCGACGACGACCGGGACCGGCTCATGGAAGTCGCCGATGTGACAGTGCGCGAGGACGCGTCGAGCGTGACGGTGACGGTGTCGCTGCCGGCCTCGGTGGAGGCGACGCGGCCGGCGTTCACGGCGGAGTGCTCGACCGTCGACCAGACCGCGGTCGCGCCGGGCGACTACACCTCGGTGTCGGCGCAGACGATCAGCTTCGATCCTGCTGTGGCGGCGTCGCGCAGCGCGACGGTGACCGTTGCCATCGCCGAAGACGCGGCGTCCGAGGTCGACGAGACGTTCGTGGTGTCGTGCACCACGACCACTCTCGAGACTGCCCAATCGGCGTCGGGAGTGGTCACGATCACCGACACGAGCCCGCTGCCGACGGTGACGCTGTCGCCCCCGGCGCTGACGCGCGGCGAGTCGTCGGCGTCGGCGACGCTGACGGTGACGCTGTCCGCGGTCAGCGACCGTGACGTCTCGGTGCGGTTGCGGACGGCGGACGGCACTGCTGTGGCGGGCGCCGACTACGAGGCCGTGACAGCAACGGTGAGCATCCCGCCGGGGGTGACCAGCGTCGTGTTCCCGGTGAGCATCATCGACGACGAAACGCTCGAAGCCGACGAGACCTTCACCGTGACACTGGCCAGCCCCCGAAACGCCGACCTCGGCAGCTCGGTGTCGTCCACGGTGACCATCGACGACAACGACGACCTGCCGCTGATCACCATCGCGAACGCCTCCGCGGCAGAGTCCGCCGCCGAGATGACCTTCACCGTCACCCTCGCTCCCATGTCGGGCTCGCCGGTGACAGTGCGGTGGCAGACCGCGGACCGCACCGCCGTCTCCCCCGGCGACTACGCCGCCGGGTCGGGCACCGTCACGATTCCCGCCGGGCAGACCCGAGCGACCATCTCTGTCACTCTCGCAGACGACACCGACCTCGAGGGCGTCGAGACCTTCGTGGTGAGCCTGTCCGACGCCACCGGCGCACGGGTCAGCCTGTCCGCGGGCACCGCGACCGGCACCATCCGCGACAACGACGGGCGCACCGCCGCAAGTTCCGCTGGTGGCGGCTTTGGCGGCTTTGGCGGCTTTGGCGGATCCGGCGGCGGCGGTGGCGGCGGCGGTGGTGGCGGCGGCGGCGATCTTGACGTCGGCGTTGCGTCGTTCGTGGTGGCCAATGGGTGGAGTCCGGCCGATGTGGGCGTGGCGTCAGTGCTCGCGGCGCGTACTGACGGCTGGGTGGCGGTGTACACCGCTGGTGATGAGCTGTCGGCTCATACCGCGATGCTGCTGCGCGAGGCGTTGCCCGCGCAGGTGGTCATTGTGGGCGGCCTCGCGGCCGTGTCCCACGACGTCCGCACCCAGATCCGGGCGGCGTCGCCGGATTCCGGCATCAATCGTGTCACCGGGACGGGTCGCTCCGAGACTGCGGCGGCGGCGGCTCGGCGCATTCTGGGAGATCCTTCGACGGCAGGGCGGGTGACGCTGGTGGTGGCCAACGGGTGGTCACCGCCTGATGTCGGCGTCGCGGCTGCGCTGGCGGCAGCCAGCCACCGCTCGGCGGTGCTGTATGTGCAGAGGGACTCTCTGCCTGAGGCGTCGGCTGCGGTGCTGCGCGACTATGACGTGGCACGGGTGATGCTGGTGGGAGGCACGGCGGCGATCAGCGCGCCGGCCGAGGAGCAAGTCGCCGCCGCGGCCGGCAGCGCCTCCGTCACCCGACTCACGGGTGCCGACCGCGTCGAGACCGCCGCGACAGCGGCGCGTCGGGTGCTAGGAAACCCCGCCGGGGCAGCCAGGGGTATCACCTTGGTGCTGGCGAACGGCTGGTCGTCGCCCGATGTGGGCGTGGCCGCGGCGTACGCGGCGGCCACCGACAACGCCGCTGTCGCATACACCTCGTCTGGTTCGCTGCCCGAGGCGACCGCCGCGCTCATTCGCGACTACCGACCCGCCCGGGTGGTCATCATCGGCGGCCGAGCAGCAGTCGCGGACACAGTGCGCACCGCCGCCGCCGAACTGTTGCCGGCCGATGCCGAGATCCGTCGCATCACCGGCTCCACCCGCACCCACACCGCAGCCCAAGCCGCCCGCAGCATCCTCCGTCAACGCAGCTGACACCCACCACTCGAGCGGTCCACAGCTATGACGCTTGACTTGGACGTGCAGCCGGATCGCTTCGGGCCGTCCGGACGGCGTGTGCGGGCTCGGATGGTGGGGGTGTTGGCTCTTGTGTGCGTTGCCGGGCTGATCCTGGCGGTTCTGTCTCGTGCGGCGGGCTCGGATGACACTGTCACGGTCACCCAGGACGGCTTCACGCTGAGGTGTGATGCCGAGGCGGTTGAGGGCGAGACGATGGCGTGCACCTTGACGAACACGTCGGCAGATGCCCAGCCGTGGCCGGTTGTCGCGCTGCTGCATCTGTCCGCCGACGAGGACAGGGCGCTGGTGGTGGGCAGCCCTGTCGATGTGGCATTTGGGTCGCTCAGCCCGGCTGTCGAGCTCGACAGCAGCGTCTGGTGGATCGGCGAGACATTGGTCGGCTACTCGCGCTTCGACTGGGACGGCGAGGCGGACGGCACCCCCGCGGATCCCCCCCCCCCCCCAGACTGCGCTCGTTCCCCCCGAACACTCCCGGACGGTGAACATCACGGTCAATGAAGACGCAGCCGCCGAAGGCAGCGAGCAGTTCTACGTGGCGCTGGGACCCGACGGCAGCGACGGTGTCGGTCTTCTGTACAACAACAGGCAGAGCGTGACGGTCACCGATGACGACCCCGAGAGCTCGGATGTGTCGCTGACCAGTCTCACGGCCTCCGCAGGCGGCAGCGACCGCACGCTGTCGGCGAGCGATGTCTCCCAGTCGATCGACGTCGCCTATGAGGTGACCGAGGCGACGCTCACTGCGGAGGTCTCGTATCAGCGTGCGTCCGTGAGCATGGCCGCAACCCACAGCGGCGCCGACGTGGCGCTGGCTCGCGGGGGTGTCACCAGCGTCGAGCTGTCCAGCGGCGAGGAGAGTCCTTCTGTGCCGCTGAGCGTCGGCACGACGTCGGTGACGCTCACCGTCACCGCAGAGGACGGCATGACCGGTGTGCGTCGGGTCGACATCGTGCGGGCGGCGCTCGGCGATGCCTCCTCGGTGTCCGTCTCCACCAGCGAGTTCACATTGTCGTGCCCGGCTGAGGCGGACGAGGGCACGGTCATGGAGTGCACGCTGTCCAATGCCTCATCGACGAATCAGCCGTGGCCGGTGGTTGCGGTGCTGCACAGCACGCTGGACGGCTCGCGTGCGTTCGTGGCCGGCGATCCGGTGGTCACCAGCACAGACGCTGCGTTCAGCAAGGATCTTTCTCTCGGCGAGCAGCAGCCGACGAGGGATGGCTTCAACTTCGGCTACGGGGAACTGTTCTCAGGGGGATCACGCAGCCTGTATCGCACCTGGGGCTACGAGAAGTTCGACTGGAGCGGCAGAGCGGCCGCCGGCGCTCAGCGGATTGTCCGCATCGAACTCCACGACAACCCCGCCTCAGCGGACGAGGCCGGCGCGACGGAACACTTCTACATCGCTCTGGCCCCCAGCGATTACAGCGGGCTTTCGGGGCTTGTTGACAACACAGCGCGGATCCTGCTCCGCTCTGAGTCCGACACCGACACCGACACCGACACCGACACCGACACCGACACCGACACCGACCCAGACACAGACACAGACACAGACACAGACGAAGACGACGCCGACGACGCAGACGAAGACAACGACAATACGAACGACGGCAGTTCAGGCGACAACAACGGCGGTTCGAACGACGACAGTTCAGGCGACAACAACGGCGGTTCGAACGACGACAGTTCGAACGACAACAACGGCGGTTCGAACGACGACAGTTCGAACGACAACAACGGCGGTTCGAACGACGACAGTTCAGGCGGCAACGGCGGCGGTTCGAACGACGACAGTTCAGGCGGCAACGGCGGCGGTTCGAACGACGACAGTTCGAACGGCAACGGCGGCGGTTCGAACGACGACAGTTCAGGCGGCAACGGCGGCGGTTCGAACGACGACAGTTCAGGCGGCAACGGCGGCGGTTCGAACGACGACAGTTCAGGCGGCAACGGCGGCGGTTCGAACGACGGCAGTTCAGGCGGCAACGGCGGCGGTTCTGCTGAGTTCGATGTGGGCACATCGGTGCTGGTGGTGGCAAACGGGTGGAGTCCGCCCGATGTGGGGGTTGGGTCGGTGCTCGCGGCGCGTATGCCGAACGCCGTGGTGGTGTACACCGAGCGTGACACGCTGTCTGAGCCCACGCGTGAGCTGTTGCGCGAGGCATTGCCGGCGGAGGTGGTCATCGTGGGCGGCATTGCCGCAGTGTCACGCGAGACACGCAGTCAGATTCGTGCCGCGACGCCGCAGACCGCGACCGGGCGGGTCGCGGGCACTGACCGCGTCGACACGTCGGTTCAGGCGGCGCGGCGCATCCTGGGCGCCCCGTCGAGCGGCGGGTCGGCGGTCACGCTGATCGTCGCGAGCGGCTGGTCGCCGCCCGACATCGGCACGGCGGCTGCGCTTGCTGCGCGCACGCCGCGCTCTGCGGTCGTGTACACCCGGTCTGGGGCTCTGCCCGAGGCTGTCAGAGCGCTGCTGCGCGAGTATCGGCCTGCTCGTGTGGTCATCATCGGCGGCCCGGCTGCGGTCTCGGGCGAGGTGGAGGCTGGCATCGGGGCGGCGGTGCCCGATGCCCGGGTCTCGCGGGTGACCGGAGCGGATCGCATCGAGACAGCAGCGCAGGCGGCGCGAAGCATCCTGGGCGATCCCGCGGGCGCGGCCGGCTCGGCGGTGCTGGTGCTGGCGAACGGCTGGTCGCCGCCTGACATCGGTGCTGCGGCTGCCACCGCGGCGCGCACGCAGCGGTCGGCTGTCCTGTACACCGAGGCGGACGCTCTGGCTGGGTCTGTCCCGGCGTTGATCGCGAGCTACCGGCCTTCTTCTGTGGTCATCATCGGCGGCCGTGTGGCTGTCTCCGACAGTGTCCGTGCCGCCGTCGTCGCAGCAGCGCCAAACGCACAGGTACAGCGGGTCACCGGCGCGACCCGAACCCACACCGCGGCGGCGGCCGCCAGAAGGATCCTGAGCGGCCAAGACGTCGGCCGCACCGTGCACGCCAGCACCCGCTCGACGCTGCGCCGAGCCACCGTCGCCCGCTCACGCCAAGACGTCGGCCGCACCGTGCACGCCAGCACCCGCGCCGCCCCCACAGATGGCGGAGACGTCGTGAGCGACGTGAACGTCGGCCATGCCAAGGACTCAAGTGACGCCGTGCCGGAGTTGGCCTTTGCGGACGATGAGTTCTTCATGTCCACTCGGATCAGGATCTGGCCCTCCTCGGCAAGGGCTGCTGAGGGGATCGGTGACAGGAACCAGATTGAGGGCAACCGAATCTTCGGCAGGGTCGAGGTGACCCGGCGTTCAGGAAGTGCGGGCGCGCTCCGGTTTGCGGTCGAGGAACTGCCCGACGTGGGGTCGTACCAGGCGCCGAACCCGCGTTGTGTTGGGCACGACAACTGCACCGATACAGCGGTCGGTGTCTCAGCCGCAACCGGGGAGATGTTTCTCCATTCTCAGGCGTTCGATCTCAGCTCGAGCACTCATTGGGCGGATGATGTGTACGTGATCGACTTCCCGCCGCAGCGGGTGGAGCTCTCGGTGACCGATCCCGGCACGTCGCTCAAGGTGTACCGCGAGGTCATGGTGCGGCCCTCGCCGCGGGCACCCGATTGCAGCGACTACCCAGAGCGCAACCCCATCCGGCACCAGTGCCTGTTCGGCAGGGAGCACCTGCCACCGACGCCTCCCGCCACCACTGCGGGGATACGGGCGGCACTGCCCGACACGTTGGTCCAGTCGAAGGAGAACTACTCGCTGGTGTTCGCTGAGGAGTTCGACTACACGGCCTCCGAGAACGCCACCGGCCGGTGCCGCAACCGGATGAACAACTTGAACCAGGGCTTCGCCGCGTGGAACTTCGACACCGATCCGTGCGACGATGTCGATGCCAGGGGGGTGCCGTGCTTCGACATCGCCGACGGCAGCTTCTACATGGCCCGCAGCTCTGTGTGCGACGCCCGGATGAGCACTGCGGGCAGGATGAACTTCAAGTACGGCTACATGGAGGTCAAGTACAGCTTCAACTACGACGCGCTCGACGAGGACGTCAACCTGTCGTTATCGCTCGGGCTGCCCGCGCAGACGTCACGCGGCACGTTCTTGGACTACTACGGGCACCACGCGGGCAACTACGAGACCGTCCTTCGCGCGATCGGCGGGGTGGTGAACCTGTTCGAGTACCTCCCCAAGGGCCGCCGCACGGTGAGCGCCACCTGGACCAATCCCTACGGATGGAGCAGACACCCCGAAACGCCGCCGTTACGCACCATGGTGCGCATCCACTACTGCCGCGACCCAGATGACCCCGTGAGACTGGTGCTGCTCACCGAGGACTTCTGCAACGGCGACGCCGAGCACACCATGACCCAAGGACTCGAATGGACCCCACGCGGGTACCGCTTCTTCTACAAGCTCGACGGCTACCACGACGACTTCGTCGTGCTCGGGCCCCAGAACATCTGGTTCCGCTGGAAGCCGACGATCTTCGCCGGCGACGGCACCTTCAAGTTCTCCGACGACTGGCAGACGCTCCCAGCAGACGCCCGCGACAACTACTTCGAGCACCTCCACGACGGCGACCCCGACAGCGTCCTCACCCAGCTGGGCATCTCCCACCGACCGATGGACATCACCTTCGGCGCATGGCGACACATCAGCCAACACCTGCGCACCATCGCGACCAAGCTCCGCATCGACTACATCCGGGTCTTCCAGCCCCGAGACGGCTACACCCACATGGACCCCGTCTACCAATAGCGGACCTCGCAGCACACACGGCAAGACCCGCCGCTGCACCGCCCTCCGACGACGCTGCTAGCTGTTGTCGTCGGCTGCGGGGGGCACGGTCACGGTCACCGTGTAGGTGCGGACGTCGGCGTTGTCGGTGTCGGAGTCGCCGTCGGCGTCATAGGACGACGTCACCGTGATCGTGTTGTCGCCCTCCGACAGCGTCGCCGAGGCCCCCGTGCCGGTCGTGCCGTCGGCGGCCTCCCACGCGACCGTCACTGTCACGTCGTCCGCGAACGCCGCTGCCGCGGTCACCGTCGCCGACGTCGTGCCCGCCGCTGCGGTGCCCTCATAGGAGAAGATGCCCGTCTGGAACACCCCGAAGTCCACGTCGGAGATCGACAGCGATTTCAGCGCCGCCGAAGTCGGCATGTTGTAGGCGTAGAACCAGTCGGCCCTGATGTCGGTCACCCACATGATGCGCCCGTCAGACCAGATGCCCGACGGCCAGAGGTTCCCCGTTCTCCCGAGATTGACGAAGTCCAGATGACTGCGGCGGACGCCGGTGGCGAGGTCGTACGCGTAGAGCTTCTTGTCGACGATGTGCGAGACCCACATGGTGATCCCGTCCGACCAGATGCCTTTGGCGTCGAAGTTGCGCGAGAACTCAGATTCGAGACTGATGGTGCGGGAGCTCACATGGTCGCCACTGTCGAAGTCGTAGGCATGCACGCGCCGGAATGCTTGGTCGAGCACCCACATGAGGTCGCCGTCAGACCACACCGATTCGGGATCGGGCGGGTGTTCCGCCACAGACCGGACCAGGGCGAAGTCCCTGTCGGGCACCCGGTTGCCGGTGTCGACGTCGACAGCGACAACGTTCCCGTGGCGGCCGACGTCGTTCGCCAGCCACATGGTCTCGCCGTCGGACCACAGCCCGCTGACCAGGTACGTCCCGTCGATCAGGTTCGTCCCGTCCTTCCTAGGCGCGGTGATGTCGTCGTCGGGCCGCCTTTCCAGGGTGTTCAGGTCGAGCGCGAAGATGTCGTAATCGCCCAGCATCCACAGAGTGGTCCCGTCGGACCACAGATCGTCCGGGGACTCCCCGGAAATCGGCCAGTCGAAGTCCTTGCTGTGCCGACGCGAGAACGGCGCGTCGTCGTCGATGAGGTGGACGGTGACCGACGCTGCGGTGGTGCTGACGAAGCTGGGGGGCAGGTCTCCCAAGGCGAAGACCACATGCTCGCCGTCGTCGTGGTCGGTGTCGTCGACGGCGGTCACCGTGAAGATCTTGACGGTCTCGCCGACACCGAAATCGAAGCTGAAGCCCTCGACGGAATAGCTGACGTCGTCGGCGAGGGCACCTCCCCGCAGCGCCGCTGTCAGCGGAACCGTGACCGCCTCTTCAGGCGGGCTGTCGAGACGCAACCGGACCTGCACAGCGTCGCCGCCCTCGTACGCGTAGTCGTTCGCGAGCACCCTCGCCCGGCACAACGCTTGGTAACTCTGCGCAAAGCACTCGTCCGCGTACCGGCGCGCCCTCTCCAGTCTCACTTCGATGTCGTCGTCGACGATCTCGACGAGCGCGGTGGTCCGAACTGCCGCATGGAACCCCGGCGGCAGGTCGCCGAAACTCAGGGTCAGCCGGTGGCCGTCGTTGTTGATGCTGTCGTCGGGCACGGTCACGGTGAACGTCGCGCTGGTCTGGTCCGCTGCGAACGTCAACGTCGTGCGCGACAGCGAGTACTGGCGGCCCTCGCCGCTCAACGCGACCTTCAGCGGCACCGATACCTGCCGCTGGGGCAACTCGTACAGCTCCACGGTGACCGTCACCGGTGCGCCGCCCTCGATGACCCGGTAGTGCGAAGCCGCGAAGCTGACGGCCACGCTGGGCGTGTCGTTGCTGTCGCTGCTGCCGCCGCCTGATCCGCCGCCGCCGCCGTTGCCGCTGCCCCCACTGCCGCCGCCGTCGTTGCCGCTGCCCCCGCCGCCGCCGCCGTCGTTGCCGCTGCCCCCGCCGCCGCTGCTGCCGCCGCCTGATCCGCCGCCGCTGCCGCCGCCTGATCCGCCGCCGCCGCCGCCGCCGTTGCCGCTGCCCCCGCTGCCGCCGCCGTCGTTGCCGCTGCCCCCGCCGCCGCTGCTGCCGCCGCCTGATCCGCCGCCGCTGCCGCCGCCTGATCCGCCGCTGCTGCGGCCGCCTGATCCGCCGGTGCGGCAGTTGCGGAGTTCGTTGTCGAGTGCGTAGCGGGCAGCAGCAGCAGCGTCGGTGACGCGCACGGCGGGGTGGCCGAGCTCGGCGAGCTCGGCGGCGATGTCATCGCTGAGCGTTTCGGTGCTGCCCACGAGTATCGCGAGCTGGGGGCGGATGCGTCCCAGCGCCGAGCGGGTGTCGCTGCCCAGCCCGTCCGCGCTCGCCGTGTAGAGCACCACGCTGGCGTCCAGCGCCGCCGCCAGTGCCGCAGCAGTGCCGACGTCGGCCTGTGACCAGCCGTTCGCCACCACAGCGGCCTCCGCGCAATCGGGCGCCCACCGGCGAGCCGCCCTCGCCGCTGTCGCGACCCGGTCCTTGCCGCCCACACGCTCTGTCCCGGCGCCGCCGGCCGCCTCGGCCGCCGCAGCGACAACCGAGTCAGGCACCGCCGCAGCGCCGCCCACCACCACGATCCCGCTGACCGCCGCATCGGCGAGCACCTGCTGGGTCGGGCCTGGCAGCGAACCCGAACCCGAGTACAGCACCACGTCCGCGCCGCCCGCGGCCACCACCGCAGCCGCCACACCCACATCAGCCAACGACCACCCATCCGCCAACACCACCCCCACACCGCCGGACCCCCCAGAGCGGCCCGCCAGCACCCGACGCGCCGCCGCAGCAGCCGTGCCCACCCGATCCGAGCCGCTCACACGCTCCACCGCGACACCCGGCGCCAATAGCTCCAACTCCCCCACCACAGCCTCGCCCAGCACCGCGGCACCGCCCACCAGCACCACACTCGACACCGCTCCCGCACCCCGAACCACATCCACTGCCGCTTCGCCTAAACCCCCAGCGGATTCCGCCGCCACCACCACATCACCCACTCCACCAGCCACCAACCCCGCCGCCACACCCACATCAGCCGACGACGAACCATTCACCACCACCAACACCACACCGCCAGAACCCGCCGACTGCGCCCCCGCCGACGGCACCACGCCCGCCGCCAACACCGCCACCACGACCGCCGACAACCACCCACGCACAAACCGCATGAGCCAAGCATGTCAGAACCGGCATGTCACACGCGAACCGATTCGACGCCACCCATGCTGCCGAGCGCAGGACCGGACCGTAACCCCCTGGCAGAGAGCCCCGGCAAACCCAACAGTGACACTCGGAATTTCTGTGTCAGCGCCGACGCCTGCGGCAGCGCTGTGTCGGTGCTGGTTCGTAAGTGTCGGTACGGGTGTGCTAATGGTGGGCGCGGCTTGGGGCGGGTTCGGCTCGCCGGGCACGGAAGGGGTGTGCTGTGAACGATTGGGCGGTTTCAGGCGGCGGGGACAGCGGCGCGGCGGTGCCGGATGCCCGTGTGCGGCGGGGCGCTTTGGCTCGTTGGGGTGCGCTGGCGGCGGCGGTGGTGCTGGCGGCTGGTGCGGTTCCTGCGGGGGCGCAGAGCACCGATCCCCCGGCGGCTGATGATGCGTCGTTGAGCTCGTTGAGCCTGTCGGGTGTGGACTTCGGCGGCTTCTCGGGGGAGGTGCTGGTGTACGCGGCGAACGTGGCGGGTGATGTGTCGGCGACGACGGTGACTGCGACGGCGACCAATTCGTCTGCTGAGGTATCGATCCTTCCCACCGACGCCGACGCCGACACTGACGGGCATCAGGTGAGCTTGGCGCCGGGCCGCAACTGGGTGCGGGTGAGCGTCGGCTCAGCGGACGCCACCGTCGCGCAGCAGTACACGGTGGTGGTGGTGCGAGACCCGGGGCCGGCGATGACCCGCAACACCGACAAGGACATCGCATACGCCTACGGCAGCGAAGAATTCACGACCAATCCCGACTACGACTGGAGCGAGGGTGGTGGCCCGTTCACGGGGATGCTCTGGGGCGAGGGAACGACGCTGTGGATGAGCGACGGTCGTCATCTGCTCGCATATGACCTCGAGTCCGGCTTGGCTCAGGGCGACCTTCACTACCCCGTGGCGGGCATGCCCAGGGACATGATCAACGGGCTGTGGTCCGACGGGACCACGATGTGGGCGTCGCCCGGGCATCACTTCTCCGAGGTCATCGCCCACGAGCTGGGGACGGGCAAGCGCACAGGGGACGCAGACCTCGACACCGGTCTGTGCTGCGAGCCGCAGCTTCGGGGACTGTGGTCCGACGGCGAAACGATGTGGGTTGTGGAAAAGGACAGCCAGGACCTGCTCGCGATCGGTCTCGAAGACGGCGAGCGCCGCCATGACTCTGACATCGACCTGGGCGACATCGACCACGCTGCGGGCCTGTGGTCCGACGGCAAGACCATCTGGGTGACCGCCAGCAGGGGTCCGTTCGGCGAGGCCGAGTACGGCGAGATCCGCGCCTATGACCTGGAGTCTGGCGAGCGTGTGCCGGAGCTGGGCTTCGGCGAGCTGGACTACATGTGGCGCACGACGGGCATCTGGTCTGACGGTGCGACGATGTGGGCCGCTGAGGGCCGCTGGGGCACCCAGATCTGGGCGTTCAACATGCCGCAGAGCGGGCTGCTGTCATGGCTCGATGTCAGCGACGCGCACGTCCCGTTTGCTGCGGACCGGTTCGAGTACTCGGTGCAGGTGCCGCTGGGGGTGTCGCGGGTGACGCTGTCGGCTGCGGCGGCGTTCTCCGATTCGGAGGTGTCGTTCTCTGTGGCGGACGCCGACTCGGACGTGGGCGGCGTGCAGGTGGACTTGGTGGAGGGGCTGAACACGGTGGTGGTGACGTCGGTGAACGGCGACGACACGCGCACCTACACGCTGCGAATCGACGCAGGGGCTCCTCCGCCTCCGCTTCCGCCGCCGTTGGGCACGGAGCTGTCGTCGCTGGCGGTGAGCGGTGTCGAGCTGACCTTCTCGGCGGATCGCCTGACCTATGCAGCCGAGGTGGCTGCGGATGTCGAGAGCGTGACGGTGTCGGCTGTGGCTGCTGATGAGCGGGCGTCGGTGACGGTGCTGCCCGCAGACGCCGATCCGGTTGCCGATGCGCATCAGGTGAGCCTGTCGGTGGGCGCGAACGTGGTGACCGTCACGGTGGTCGTGGGCGAGGTGATGCGCACCTACACGGTGCTGCTGACCCGCCCCGCCGGCACCAGCGACGACAGCACCGACAGCGATGAGGCTGTGGGCGGCGAGAGCGACGGTGAGGGGAACGACGACAGCGACGAGGCTGTGGGCGGCGAGAGCGACGGCGAGGGGCCGGTTTCGCTGCAGCAGGAAGAGGCTGAGGAGTTGGTGGCTGCTGAGCAGCGGTCCGAGTCGGGGTCTGAGTCTGACGGGTCTGACGGGTCGGGGTTGCCGGCGTTGACGGCGAGTTTCGAGGAACTGCCCGATGCGCATTCGGGTGCGGGCACTGATCTGGTGGTGCGGGCGCGGTTCAGCGAGCCGTTGGCGGTGAGCTATGTGACGATGCGCGACGGCGGTGCGGTGTTCGTGCAGTCCCCGCATCGGGTGGTCAAGGCCAAGCGGGTCGAGGGTCGCAGCGATCTGTGGGACATCACCATCAGGGTCGGCGATGATCGCAGGCTGTCGGTGACGGTGTTCAAGGGCTCCGGCTGTGACGGCGAGCATGCGGTGTGCACCGCTGATGGGCGGCCGGTGTCGCAAGCGGCCCAGGTCTTCATCGAAGGGCCCGACACCAGCGACGACAGCGGCGACGGTGCCGAGGGCAGCAGCGGATCGGAAGCCAGCGACGCCGACGGCGAGCAGCAGGACGGCGAGCAGCAGGACGGCGAGCAGCAGGCGCCCGAGCAGCAGGCGCCCGAGGCGCGGGCCGGGAACGAGATCGGCGCGGTGACGCTGTCGAGCGAAGCGCCCGGCGAGCTGACAGTGTCGTGGGAGGCGCCGCGGCTGGCGCCGTACGGGTACCGGGTGATGTGGGCCCGCGACGACCTGGACTATCTGTCGTACTGGCAGCCCGACGAGACCAACAGGGGCAACCTGTGGCCAACAGGCGACGCCACCTCGGTGACGCTCACCGGCCTCGACGAAGGCGCCACCTACAAGGTGCAAACCCGCGCACGCTTCCACGACGTGCAGGGCAAGGTGTCATCGTCGCCGTGGACCACCGAAACCACCGCCACCGTCGCCCACATCCGATGAGAACCACCACAGCCGGTTAC